>NZ_PYGC01000001.1:0-497593 GCF_003014495.1 Prolixibacter denitrificans
GCCTCTTCTCTTCCCTTTTTAACCTCCCACTGAACGCTGCTCCCCTTTCGGAAAGCGGATGCAAAGAAAGCGTATTTTTTCGTATTACTCCAAACTGGAACGCGACTTTTTTAACAAAAGAATCAAAAGTCGCTCATTTACAAGAGTAAAAATTTTCTAATACGTCAATGGATTACATGCCTTTTTCGCTAGAGGGCGAATTGTTAAACGAGATCGAAGGGCAAAAGGTTTACAGATTTCAGAAAAAAATTCACCTCTGAGAAGGAAATTTTACAAAACGACTCACCACGGCATAGCTAAGTAAGTTCGGAAACCCGAACAGACATCGACTTGAAAAGACAAAATACCTTCATTCCAACTTCAAGCCTCAACCTTTCCGTTGAACTCCGGGTCAACTCGACCAATAACGGAAATCCTACATCCACCAGACAAACAACCTGACCATTCTCGTGGAGCAATCGCTTAATGTTTCCCTCCAGCTGATTTTGAATAGAAATTTCCGGAACAGGATGCAACGAGATGGCAATATCGCCTGGCGGAACCGAAACTTTTACTTCTCTCCCCAAGGCAACACCTTCATTGCAAGCTTCGCAATGCACCTTTACCTTTTTCTCCCCTTTCTCACCGGTAAGTGTTGTTATTCCCCGCTCTTCGTCGACTTCATCGACATAGAGAGAAATCACATTCAGCAATCCCTCTCCGGAACTTCGGGGCAACATTTTTCGCGATAAAACGAGATCGAGATATTTGCCGAATGCTTCAATGCGACCATCACGCACCATGAGAATTTCATCGGTCAGGCGAAGAATATCAGGTAAATCGTGACTCACGACCAACATGGGAATTCGATACTTTCGGTGAATACGAACCAGGTAAACCAGGATTTGTTCCCGCAAGGCGACATCGACCGCCGAGAACGGTTCGTCCATCAGCAGTAACTGCGGAGAGCGTAACAACGCCCGTCCCATGGCAATTCGTTGCTGTTCGCCGCCTGAACATTGCTCCGGCTTCTTTTTCAAAAGGTGACCAATTTCCAGAGTAGAAACCACATCATCGAACTGGATATGCCGCTGCGATTTCGGTAACAGCTTTTCACCATACCGGAGATTGTCTTCTACCGAAAGGTGCGGGAAAAGCCTCCCCTCCTGGAAAACAACTCCCAACTTCCGGTTACGGGAAGGAATATCTATTTTCTTTTCTTTATCGAGAACAACCTCGTCGCCGATGCGGATAAGACCTTTATCCGGACTCAGCAAGCCATTGACTATTTGAAGCAACGTTGTTTTTCCATGCCCCGACGGACCATAAATTCCGGTAATACCTTCTCCGAAGACACATTTCATATCGAACTGAAACTGTCCACGTGATAAAGTTGCCTGGAATTCAATAACGTTCTTCATCGGAATGGTTCTTCTTTTGATTGACTATCTTTTTGAGCGTTTGATTGCTCTTCTGTTTAGAAATTCTGCCACAATCATGGCCAACAACGACAACAAAACCGAAATCATTACCAAACGGAAAGTCGCTGTATCCTGACCGGGAACCTGCATATAGGAAAAAACTGCTAATGGCAGCGTTTGTGTCTCACCTTCTATGTTTCCCGCAAAGGTGATGGTAGCTCCGAATTCACCCAAACTTCGGGCAAATCCCAAAACAAACCCGCTGATAATGCCCGGCGACGCCATCGGTAGTGTCACCGAAAGAAACGTCTTTAATCGCGAGGCACCTAATGTACGTGCGGCCTCTTCATATTTCACATCGACCAGCTCGATGGCCAGCCTGATGGAGCGCGTGATTAATGGAAATGATACGACCACACTGGCCAACAGCGCTGCATAAAAACTGAACGCAATGCGAATTCCGGCGAGGTCATAAAGCCATTTTCCTATGATTCCGTTCGTGCCAAGGATGATGAGTAAAAGATAACCTGTTACGACCGGCGGCAAAACCAAAGGAAGATGTATCACTCCTTCCAGCAGCGCTTTCCCACGAAAGTGATTGCGCGCCAAAAACCAGCCTATAGCAATAGCAAAAGGCAGTGCAATAACCGAAGACCAGATTGCCACTTTCAGCGAAAGCGAAATGGCAGATAAATCGGAAGCAGTAAAATGAAACAGGTCGGTCATTTGTTAGTGTTGGATTTTCCCGGCTCAGTAATGGCTTTGAAACCGAAACTTTTCCAAATATAATCAGCTTCAGCGGAATGCAAATAATTCAACAAAGAATCAGCCGCCGAACCGCCATATTTTCCTTTCGCAGCCCAATATTCAACTGGTTGATGAGAGCTTTCAGGAAAAACTCCCACAGCCCTGACTTTATCCGATTTCATAGCATCGGTTGCATAAACAATCCCCATTTCACACTCGCCCAGCTCGACCACCATCAAGGCTGAACGCACATCTTTCGTCTTCAGAAAGCGAGGTTCCAACGATTTGTACCACCCTAAAGATTTCAATGCTTCAGCTGCATATTGCCCCGCCGGAACATGTGCCGGATCGCCAATAGCTAATCGTCCGGCAAATGCTTTTGGGAAATCCAGTGATGAAGAAATATTCAATGTATCGATTGAGCTGTTCTGGGGAACCACAGCAACCAGTCTGTTCCGGGCAACCGAAAAACAGGCGGTAGAATCAGCTGAGCCATTTTCAATGGCAAACCTCATCCAGCGCGGACTGGCCGATAGATAGATGCCGGGCGTAGCTCCCTCCTGCATTTGTCGCGCCAACGTTCCGGAGGAGGCGAAATTCAATGTAACCTTCATTCCCGATCTCACCTGATATTCTTTAGCCAGTGTTGTCATTACATCGGCTAAACTGGCTGCCGCAAAAACGCTTACTGTCTGCTTCGACTTTTCTGCCGAATGCCCTTTATTCTTTTTCGATTGACAGGAAAAAGTGAATATGAGAATGAAACTAATTAGTCCGGTTTTAATGCGCATACATTCGGAGTTTCTACAAATATAGAAAGGTAACCGGGAACGGCTTCTGCTCGTAAACATTTACGGCAAAATGATCGCATATTTTACATATCGAAGCAAAATCAGATTACTCTTCAGGCATTATTTATGATTAATTTTTATTATTTTTACTGTTACACGAATAATATTTTCACTGTATTTGAAGCCATTTTATTGCGATTTAAAATTCGAAAAAATGGGCTGTTAAGCCAATACAGGCCGCCGGAATTTCTTCGTGATACAGAACTCAATTAAACTTTTCCCAGATGAGTCAGATTATTCAATGTAACTTAACCACACATTCGCACCAATTAGCTTTTATTGACTTACTTAACCACTATATTTCGGATGATATGGGTGGCGGCGAGACCCTGAGTCGCTCGAAAGCTGAAGAACTATACGAGCAATTGAATAATCAGCCCAATTTCCGTGCGTTTTTTGTTTTGTATGAGGGAGAAGTTGCCGGAATGATTACCACATTCAAAAACATCTCTACTTTCCAGGTACGACCACTCATCAATATTCACGACGTAATCGTAAAAAAGAACTACCGAAACAAGGGACTAGGGCATAAACTGGTGGGTTATGTTCTCGAGCTGGCGCGAAATGAGAATTGCTGCCGGGTCAATCTGGAAGTACGGGAAGATAATCACCGGGCAATGGAGGTTTACCGCGATTTTGATTTCGGACCGACCAATCCGAGAATGGTTTTCTGGGAACGAATACTCGATGAATCAGAAGAACGGGTTAAATCGGCCGCTACAGAAGAAGACTTATCCAACGATTAAAATAAAAAGAGGCCCCAAACTGAGGCCTCTTTCTTTTTATGCTTCGTATTTGTAATGTCCGATATCTTCGAGTGATGAAGCCCGAATGAATTCGGCCCTTGAACGTACTTCAGCCTTGGCAATCTTATTGAATACAGCTGCTGAACGCAGGAACGAGTTATCGCGGTTGGTATCGAGAACCAGCAGGTAACTCATAATGATATAACCTGCCATCTCCACCAAACGACGCGCATGGAAATCGAGGAATTCATTATCCTCTGCATCATGCACTTTCTTCACGGCTTCTTCGTAATCCTCCGTAAGTGAAATCAGTGTCCGACGGAATTTTTCCAATTCCGGTTTCAGATCGGCCTTTTCGTATTCACGGATTTTCTTCAGATAGCCACCGGTTGTCACACCACGAATAGCAGCAACAACCTGCAACTGGGTAGTTCCTTCATAAATAGAAGTAATACGGGCATCGCGATAGATGCGCTCGACCGGATAATCCTTCATGAAACCAGAACCACCGTGAATCTGAACGGCATCGTAAGCATTCTGGTTACAATACTCAGAACTGATACCTTTAGCCAGCGGCGTAAAGAAATCGGCCCAACGCTGATATTCTTTCATTTCGTCGCGCTCTTCTTTCTCCAGTTTACGCTCTTCGGCAATATGCTGATAAGTCTTGTAGACATCGACAAAACGGGCAGTTTCATACAACAAAGTACGCGAAGCATCGAGTTTGGCCTTCATCACCGAAAGCATTTCATATACGGCCGGGAACTCGATAATGGCTTTGCCGAACTGCTGACGCTCACGGGCATAATCCAACGCTTCCCGGTAGGCAGCCTCTGATACACCAACCGACTGTGCGGCGATACCCAGACGGGCGCCGTTCATCAAAGCCATTACGTATTTGATTAGTCCCATACGGCGGGTACCCACCAGTTCGGCAGGAGCATTTTTGAATACCAACTCACAGGTTGGAGAACCAATGATACCCATTTTGTGCTCGATACGGCGAACAGTTACACCTCCCTGCTGCTTATCGTACACAAACATTGAAAGGCCACGACCGTCTTTAGTTCCTTCTTCCGAACGAGCCAGCACCAGTGAAATATCGCCATCTCCGTTGGTGATGAAACGCTTCACACCATTCAACATCCAGACACCTTTTTTCTCGTCGTAGGTTGCTTTCAGTTGAACAGACTGTAAATCGGAACCGGCATCCGGCTCCGTCAAATCCATTGCCATGGTCTCGCCTTTACAAACCCGTGGCAGGTAATGTTCTTTCTGCTCGGGAGAAGCGAACTCATTCAACGTTTCAGCACAATCCTGAAGTCCCCAGATATTCACAAAACCAGCATCGGCGCGCGAAACAATGTCGGCTGCCATGATGTAAGGAACGATTGGGAAGTTGAGACCACTATATTTCCGCGGAAGCGTGATTCCCATCAAACCGGCATCAACCAATGCTTTGATGTTCTCGGCGGTTCCGCTGGCGTAATTCACGTGGCCGTCAACAACCTCTGGACCTTCCTGATCGACACCCTCAGCATTGGGTGCAATGATGTCGCCACAGATTTCTCCGACCACTTCCAGTACACGATCGTAACTGTCCATCGCATCCTCGAAATCGATTGGGGCGTAATCAAATTTTTCCTTATCGGTGAAATTCCGCTCTTTGAGAGCCACAATCTTTTGCATCAGCGGATGCGAAAGATGGAATTTCAAATCTTTATTATCGTTATAATAATTTGCCATTTCTCTTGTTTTTTCGGGACAGACCCGGTTCAACCCTCAATTACTTGGTGTTCTTTTTATAAAACCTGATCATCTTGGGAATCACTTCACCAACATCACCGTGAATCACATAATCGGCAATGCTGTTGATGGGAGCATCGGGATCGGTATTGATGGAAATAATCTGTGCCGATTCTTCCATTCCCGCGCGATGCTGTACCTGTCCTGAAATACCGCAGGCAATGTACAGTTTCGGACGAACGGTTACACCGGTTTGTCCAATCTGACGTTCGTGCTCGGCATAACCGGAGTCAACGGCAGCACGCGAAGCACCAACTTCTCCGCCTAGTACCTCGGCCAGTTCGTACAACATTTTGAAGTTCTCTTTCGAACCTACGCCATATCCGCCAGCCACAATAATGGGTGCACCTTTGATGTTCACTTTCTTTTTCTCCATGTGGCGCTCGATAACTGCTACCACAAAGTCTTCATCAGAAACATACTGTGCTACATCGAGCTTCTTCAGCTTGCCTTTATATTCCGGATTGAAAACCTCTTTTTTCATCACGCCTTCGCGGACCGTTGCCATTTGCGGGCGACAGTCGGGATTGATAATGGTAGCGATAATGTTTCCACCGAACGCGGGGCGAATCTGGTACAACAGATTTTCGTAAGTTTTACCGGCTTTCTTGTCCTCGTGTGGGCCAATTTCCAGACTGGTACAATCGGCAGTTAATCCACTATGAAGAGCAGAAGAGACACGTGGTCCTAAATCGCGACCGATTGGCGTAGCTCCCATGAGGGCAATCTGTGGTTTTTCTTTGTCGAAAAGCTTATTCAGAATAGTTGCATGAGGTAATGTAGTAAAAGGCTCCAAACGAGGATCATCAGCAATATACACTACGTCAGCACCATAGGGAAATATCTGTTCTTCGACGCCATCAAGTCCTTTGCCGATGACGATAGCTTCCAGTTTGCATTTGAGTTGATTGGCGAGGCTACGTCCTTTGGTCAGCAATTCCTGACTCACTTCGGCCACAACACCTTCCTCAACTTCGCAATATACAAATACGTTATTCATGATTTTCCATTTTTAAATCATCAGCTTGAGCATTAACCGATGGTGTGGCTCAAAATCAATTCTTTCATTAACAAATCGATATCATTGTCGACCGGCTTGAGAACTTTGGCATCTTTTGCCTGCAATACCACGTTCTCTATTTTCTTCACCTTCGTGGGTGAACCGCTCAGTCCAAGCTGTTCCTGCTCAGCCTTGATATCGTTCACTGTCATCTCACGAATATTGAGGTAAGGGCGTGAATCATACAGATAGAGGTAATCCTCGCTGGCTTCCTGACGCTCGGTTACGGTGCGCGCATGCTTGTATTTCATCAGCAAAGTCGCATTCCGGGTACGACACGGAGCAGCACTGCTGTTAACAGTCACAACCAGCGGAAGCGGAGCCTTCACAGTTTCCACACCATTTTCGAGACGACGAAGAGCCGTCACATGTTTCCCCGTGGAATCGATAATTTTCTCTACATATGTTACTTGCGGAAATCCCAGCTTTTCAGCCACCTGCGGACCAACCTGGGCGGTATCACCATCGATAGCCTGACGGCCGGCGATAATCAGATCGACTTCGCCCATCTCTTTGATAGCCTGTGCTAATGCATATGAGGTAGCCAGCGTATCAGAACCGGCAAATGCTCTGTCTGTCAACAAAACGCCGTCATCAGCCCCACGATACAATCCTTCGCGGATAATCTCAGCAGCACGGCCAGGGCCCATGGTTAATAACGAAACAGTTGTTCCGGGATAACGGTCTTTTAATTGTAAAGCCTGCTCCAGCGCGTTCAAATCCTCAGGGTTGAAGATAGCGGGCAAGGCTGCCCGGTTCACTGTCCCGTCGGCTTTCATGGCATCTTTCCCAACATTTCGCGTATCGGGAACCTGTTTTGCCAAAACTATAATTTTTAAACCCTTCATAGTGATTTTGTATGAGTTTTATATTCACGGAAGTGAGCAAATATAGAATTTCAACCATATGTTATCAAGATGAATTTAAGACACTTATGTCCGAATTAGGATTTCGTTTTGAAAAAAGGATAAAAGCACATCGGGTTCATTAGGCTCCACATCCCATGGGTCAAGAGATTAAAACAAATTAATCTTCCGGTCGAAAGTTTATAATACAGGAGAGGTTCTTCTCAATTTAGAATAATTTTATTTTTGGAAAGACTCTAAACAGGCTGATACAGCGCGAACAGCTGTCGCACAAGGGAAACTACTTACACTATAATTTAGGGCGAATTAGCTACTGTTTTCGGATAGTTAGTTCAAAACCGGCTTCTCGCCTTTCCGCTTTATCGTCATCAATTTGTTCTTGACCATGTAATTGGCAAACTTTTCGTAACCGTGTTCCTGAATAAGTGAAATGGCAGCCGGACGGTCGCTGTTAAATAATACCGACATTACTACTCATATCCTGAAGATTCAATTATTGGGGCAGCCTTAGTCTTTCATCCGGACGGAAAGAAATTCTGTTTAGTATAATTCCGGCTCTGAAATAACCTCTATTTGCTAAACAATAACGAGATGAAGTCTTCACGTCCTCGAGATGAAGAACTTTGTGGGGCGAGATGAAGAAGTTGTCGCGACGAGATGAGCATCGCAAACCAGCAAGATAAAGTTTCCGCACCATCGGGATGAAGTTCCCGAGCCGAAAAGAAAATAAACTCATTTTGATGACCCGTTTTGCAAGTGACTTTTACATCTTTTCCCAAAATGTCACCATTACCATTCTGTCCTCCTGAAAAAGACATTTGTCCACATCACTTTTCGTCGAGCATAATATCTTGCTAACTTTAATCCAAGGAAGAATCCATACCAATGAAGAAGAAATTACTATTGATAGCTGCACTTGGCAGCATGGTGATGGCCTGCGAGAAAAACTCGACTCCGGGTGGCACTGGAATTCAAGTCGACACAACAGCTACAGCCTCAACTGATACATTTAATATTCTTGATATAAAAGATACCTACGCCGATTTGGCTGACTATAGTCATTGGCGCGATTGGGGACCATACAATTTGCATGATCCATCGATTATGTATACCGGAGACTATTATTATTGCTATTCAACCGATGTAGCCTACGGACAAGATATCCAGCGAAGCAGCATCATGGTTCGTCGTTCCAAAGATTTAGTCGACTGGGAATATCAAGGCTGGGCTGTGGACGGTCTTCCTTCCCAGGCGGTTCAGTACATTAAGGACAACGGAGGTACCCCGTTCGATGGAGTTTGGGCTCCATACATCATGAAAGTGGGCAACCAATATCGTCTCTACTATTCCTTGTCGTCTCCCACACCGAAGTTGAGTGCTATTGGACTGCTCACCAGTACTTCACCTGATGGCCCCTGGACCGAAAGTGGCCTCGTGGTTACCTCAAAAGAGTCGATACAGATGACCAATGCCATCGACCCGACGGTTCTGGTTACACCCAGTGGGGACCAATATATGTACTACGGCTCAGCCTGGGATGGCATTTACATCCTGCAGCTTGACCCGGCAACCGGTTTGCCAAAGAAAGCAAATGATAAAGGTGTTCGCATCGCAGCCCGTGGCTGGACGGGAAATACCGTCAATGGAAACATCGAGGGACCGGAAATTATTTATAACCAGGAACAGCAAAAATATTACCTGTTCATCTCGTATGACTGGCTCGAAACGAAATACAATGTGCGGGTAGGACGCTCCGACTCTCCCACTGGTCCGTTTGTCGATTACAACGGAGTGAACATGAATGAAAAGTCGGACAACATCCCGATGCTTGAAGCGCCCTACAAGTTTATGGGACACGCCGGATGGCAGGGAACGGCTCATTGCTCCGTGTTCAAAAACAATGGCGTGTACTACATGGCAAATCAAGGCAGACCGGTAGTGAACAAATACTTCATGGATATGATGGTTCGCCGCGTCTTCTGGACCGACGATGGCTGGCCGGTGGTTTCGCCCGAACGATATGCCAACATCGAACAGTCTACTATCACAAAAGATGAGCTGACCGGCCAATGGGAACGGATTGTTTTAGGTTACCAGGTGGTACCCGGCTATGGAGATCAACAAACTTCCCCTGATTTGCAAGAGTCTGTTTACATGAAAGTAGGAGCTGATGGCTCGATAGATGACGACTCTGCTAATTCGTGGACATTCTCCGGCAACCAACTAACACTCAACTGGAGCGACGGAACGACCGACAAAGTGATTGTGAGCCGTGGCTATGACTGGGAAAATCACAAAAAATGTTTGGTTTTCACCGGATTAAACAACCAGGGAACAGCCATTTGGGGCAAAAAATAAACTAACTTGATTATTCTTTCTCGGGGAAAATGAATCCAGATTTTCCCCGAACAACAACCTTATAATTACCGGAAAAGTGTGCCCTGAAAGGCACATATATGACTGAATAACTTATGAAAAATGTAATTGAGATGAAAAAAAGCTATTTTCTGCTTCTTGCTTTTTCGTTCCTTTTCGGGATAACCGTGCAGGGACAAAGCACGCTAACACTACACACCGAGCAGGCCAAAACGAAGATCAACAAAGAGATTTACGGCCATTTTGCGGAACATTTGGGACACTGTATTTACGGTGGTATCTATGTGGGAGTTGATTCAGATATTCCCAACATTCGCGGTTTTCGCGAAGATGTGGTCGGCGCACTTCAGGATATGAAAATCCCGTTACTTCGCTGGCCGGGCGGTTGCTTTGCCGACACCTATCACTGGAAAGACGGCATTGGCCCTCAACACAAACGGCCTTCCATTGTGAATGTCCACTGGGGCGGTGTTACGGAAGATAACAGCTTCGGAACGCACGAATTTCTCGATTTTTGTGAACTGATTCACGCCGAACCATATATCAACCTGAATGTTGGCTCGGGAACCGTACAGGAAGCGTCGGAATGGGTCGAGTATGTTACTTCATCCAACGAAAGTCCGATGACCAAACTCCGGAAAGAAAACGGTCGTGATAAACCATGGGACGTAAAATACTGGGGAATCGGTAACGAAAACTGGGGCTGTGGAGGAAACATGACGCCGGAGTATTATGCCGATTTATACAATCGCTTCGCCACTTATTGCCGGGGTAATTTGTACCGCATTGCCGGTGGCCCCAGTGTAGACGACTACAACTGGATGAGAGTCATCATGCAGAAAACTTCACTTCACCCGTATCTCGTTCAGGGCGTTTCGCTGCACAACTACACCTTCACCACCAGCTGGACCGACAAAGGTTCAGCCACTGATTTCGATGAAGGAGGATGGTTTTCGGTATTGCAAAATACTCTGAAGATGAAAACGCTGATTGAGCGTCATTCCAGCATCATGGATCAATATGACCCGAATAAGCGGGTTGGTCTGATTGTCGACGAATGGGGAGACTGGTTCAATGTAGAGCCCGGAACCAATCCCGGGTTTCTGTATCAGCAAAATACGCTACGGGATGCATTAGTGGCCGGTATCAACCTCAACATGTTTAACAACCATGCCGACCGGGTTAAAATGGCCAACATCGCCCAGATGGTGAATGTGCTGCAATCGGTTATCCTGACGAAAGAAAAGGAAATGGTGCTGACACCCACCTACTATGTGTTCAAGATGTACAGCGTTCACCAGGATGCTACCATGATTCCGGTCAATCTCAATTGCGATGATTACGAATACAACGGACAATCGGTTCCCGCAGTCAGCGCATCCGCTTCGGTAAAAGACGGGGTTGTTAGCATTACACTTTGCAATCTGAATCCTGAAAAAGCGGAAAGTATCGATTTGACTTTAACCGGACAAGAATTTGCATCAGCAAGCGGACAGGTCATCACCTCTCCCAATATGAATGATTACAACGATTTTGGACAAAATGAAAAGGTAGCGTTAAAAGCTTTCGATGTGAAGAAACCAAAAAACGGCAAACTTTCGGTCGAGCTTCCTTCGAAATCGGTTGTACTGGTGCAATTAAAATAGCTCAAAACGTTTACTCATAAAAAAGGGACAGATGAACTACATCATCTATCCCTTTTTTTTAAAATTGCCAATAACTTATTAATCTTTTGCAAAGGAATATTTCAAAGAAAGCCGCCAGCCATGATAAGTTATCGATTGTCTGTCACCAAAAACAGGGGTTCCCATGAAACTAACATCAAATCCAAGATTTTGAATCAAGGGTACGTGAACACCACCCAATACTGCAAATTCCAGGTTCCCGATAGATACATTATCTGTATTTGCTACATAATACTCTGTCTTAGAATTGAAATTCCAGATGCCCGCCACTCCGATATATGGTTTAAAGAATTTGGGCTTATACCACTTCACTGATAACGGCACTTCCAATGCATAGGTTGTATTTTTCAGATTCAGTACCGATTTCGGTTCGTGATAATCAAATGATTTCACAGAAAAATATACCTCCTTTTGAAAAGAAAATGCCTCCGAAAAAGGCTTTTCCGAAGCATATCCAACTTGAAATCCGATTTTGGGAGAATATGCTAATATGTTGGGTTGCATATCATTCATTCCAAAAACAAAACTTTGCTTCTTTTCCTGGGAAAAGGAGAGACAGCTAATGCCTAAAATGGCAATTAGTAGAACGATTTTTCTCATAGTCAATAATTAGTTAGTGGATAGGATGATGAATACCTGGTCTTCTTAGAATGTATTCACAATCAATACCTAACTAAAATAATAAATTGTTAACTATAAGAAAAATGTTCTACAGTATGCTCCTTTAATATTTTACCAGCCGGAAAATGGCCGATGCATGGGGCCTCAATTCCACGCTTATCTTTCCATTCTTTACCGCCTCTGTTTTCTGTGTCCATAGATTATGGACGGCATAATCGCCTCTTGCTCCCAGCTCTGATAAACTAACTGAAATTACTTCCGGCTTTTCATCGGTTGTATTGAACAGAGCCACATACTTATCTTTTGAATCCGGAACATCAGCCGCCCAAACAATCAAGCCATTATTATTCTTCAATTCCCGGTTGTTGATGCTGTGCTGATCGACATCTAACAATTCGCCATTGGTAATTAGGGAATTCGTGAAATCGTCGTTGCTGGGCAAGTCGCCACCGAACATCAGCGGAGAACGGAACATCGCCCAAAGATTCATCAATGTATACTGCTCGTCTTTGGTAAAACCAGTCTTGCGGGGCTCACCCCGTTCACCGCGAATGGAAATGCGGCCTAAAGGAAGCATATCGGCATCAGCCCAGTGGCCGGGACCGCTGTAAGGAGCCCATTCCTTGCACAATTTAAACATCGGCTTCAGGTAGTTCCAGTTATCCCAAAAATCGTCGCAAATACGCCACATATTGGCATGTGTCATGATATGTTTGGCTTTAGCCAATGGCGTCGCACCGGGCGAAGTACTCAACACCATCGGTCGCCCACACTGATCAATGGCTTTCCTTATCATTTCGATTTCGCCCTGATGATACGGGCGAGATAAATTATCCACCTTCACAAAATCAACTCCCCACGATGCATACAAATCGAACAGCGAATTGTAGTAAGCCTGGGCACCTGCCTTCGTCGAATCGACGGTATACATGTCCCGCAGCCATTTACATTGCTGTTTCTCCGAATAGATATCCCGGGCGTGGTATTTCGAATCGACAATCGGTGTGTTTTTCTTTACTGCTTCCACCGGAATCCCCCGCATGATGTGGATACCAAATTTCAAGCCCTTGTTGTGAATATAATCAGCCAACGGAGCAAAACCTTCTCCATCGGCAGCGGATGGGAACCGGTTAACCGCCGGCGTTAGTCGCCCAAAATCGTCCATGCAATAGATGGGATCGGTCTGATTGTAACCATGTGCCTTCGTGTTCTCAACGTACCAACGAATATCAACGACGATGTATTGCCAGCCATATTCTTTCAAATGATCGGCCATGTAATCCGCATTGGCTTTTACTTCCGCTTCCGTAACGGTTGGTCCGTAACAATCCCAACTATTCCATCCCATCGGAGGTGTTTCTGCGTAAGTGTAAAACTTAGTTGCGGATTTCTGTTTCTTCGCCGAATGGCATGAACCAAACGAAAAGACTATCAATAAAACAATTACAAGATTGGAGATTTTGCTCAGATTCATATTGGTCTTTATTTAACAGAAGCTAAAAATAGAAAAGGTGGGATTCAGAAACAAACCCCACCTTTTACTTTCAATCAATCGCTATCCAAATGTACTAAAACTAATTCGTCATTTTTTGATGTGACCTTTGATCATCGTGAAAGAATGCGGTGCAAAGGAGTAGGTAAATTTCTCTGCATTTCTCACTTTGATATCAGGCTTTTTCTCCGTTTGTACGGTTGTCTTACCGAAATCATTTTCCGATTTCACGTTCGGTCCGTTTACTTCGTAAACCTCGAAATTACCATCGAATTTGCCTTCTTCCGAAATCAAATCGGTCGGAATGGCTTTGTCCTTATTCCGGTTCACTACACAAATCGTTACTTCTCCATTGTCGTAAGTGGTAGACACGTCGAGATAGGGAACATTCTTCTGGATGGTTTTCGATTCCCCTAAACCGATTGGAAACTCTTTGGTGCTGTATGTACCACAATCAACATACGTATCGAGCGAAGTACCTTTCACGTTATTGGAGAATAACTGGAACGGATAATAAATGGTCTGCTTGAACATCCCTTTCTCGGAAGTAAAAATCGGTGCAATCACATTGACCAACTGAGCCAGGTTTGCCATCTTCACCACATCCGCATTTCGTACGAACACATTCAGGAACTGGGCAATTACCAGTGCATCTTCCAGGTTGTAATGCTCTTCGAGGGCACGGGTTCCGTGCATCGATGCTCCGGCGCGGGCACGGTACCATACGTTGTACTCGTCCCATGCAATGTGAATCGGCCCGCGATCGCCACGGTCAGCTTTTTCCATCTCACGGGCAATCATCCCTTTCACAATCTTGGTGCGCTGCTCACAAACCAGCGGTGTAGACATGAAATCGTAGTAATTATTTTCGGGATTTCCCACGTAAATATGCAACGCAATATAATCAACGACATCCCTTAGTTCGTGCAGAATCGTCTGATTCCAGGCATTCGGATCGGCATCCGGACGATAGTTCGAAGAACCGGCTGCTACCAGTTTAATATCCGGCGACGTCAGTTTCATCAACTTTGCAGCTTCACGCGCCTTTTTGCTGTAATCTTCCGCATTCAGGTGGCCCAACTGCCAGAAACCATCCATCTCGTTACCCAAACTCCAGTACTTGATATCGTAAGGCTTTTCATGGCCATACTTTTTGCGAAGTTCGGCATAGTACGGTCCGCTATCGACATTGCAGTATTCCACCCAGCGCTGTGCTTCCTCGATGGTACCGGTTCCCATGTTGACCGAAAAGTAAGGTTGGCTGCCAATTTCCTTGGTATACTTCATGAATTCGTCGGTTCCAACCCGGTTATTTTCCAGGCGTCCCCAGGCGAGTTCAAGACGCGTCGGCCTTTTGTCTTTCGGACCAACTCCATCGAGCCAGTGATAGTTGGATACGAAGTTTCCTCCCGGATACCGGACCAGCGAAACGTTTAGATCTTTCACTGCCTGCTTCACATCATTACGGAAACCATCTTTGTCGGAAAGCGGTGATCCCGGATCGTAAATACCTCCATAAACACAACGTCCCAGATGTTCGACAAAACTTCCGTAGATGTTTTTATCGACTTTACCGATCGTCCGATCGATATCGATTTTTATTCTGGCGTTTTGTGCCGATAGAACTTGCGTCCCGGCCAAAAATGCCATCGCTGTCGCTGCGATGAGCAACGGCTTTCTCGTCTTCAAAATCTTCATCATCTCTTCTTAATCTATCGTTAGAAACACGTTTATTTTCAAAGTTTCACTTCGGGCCAGCCTTTATCGCTCCAGGTAATTTTCCGGATGAGCAGTTTTGGCCTCCCTCCGTCATTACCATCATACCCATGAAAAACCAGGTAATCGACTCCATCGAAATGCACTACTGCATTATGGCCTACACCATGCCAGCGCTGATTTCCTGCCAGCACAATGCTGCCACCACCTCTGGCCATCGGTTTTCCACTTTCATCGACATATGGGCCGGTTAATTTCTTTGCGCGACCTACAATCATTTTATAGGTGCTGTTCACTCCTTTACAGCAGTAATCGATGGAAGCAAACAGGTAGTAATATCCGTCTCGTTTGAATATGAAAGGAGCTTCAATGGCATTGCCGCCTGCGTCTTTCGGATTGTCATCAACGGCAGGTGGATTCGGTGCATTTGGGTCTGTCTTTCGCGAAGCAATGGTCGGAATGTTCGCCAGGTCGTCATCAACTGACATGGCATCTTTACTCAGCTTCACCAGTTTTATTCCGTCCCAGAACGAACCGAAAACCAGGTAAGGTTGCCCATGACTATCTAGCGCCATGTTGGGATCGATAGCATTCCAGTTTGTTTTTCCGGGATAGGATTGAATCACTTTCCCGTGATCCACCCATTTGAATTCCGGATCGGTAGGATCCAATGTCTTATTGGTTGCCAGCCCAATGCACGATGTGTTTTTGCCAAATGCTGACACCGAATAATACAGGTAATACTGACCATTATAGAATGAAATATCCGGAGCCCAGATATGGCCTTTAAAACCGGGGACAGCCTTCACAGCCCACTCGGGTGCTTTGGCAAAAACCGGATCTTCTTTCTTCCAATTTTTCATATCGGTTGAAGAATAAACCTTTATCCCCCATCCGGTGCAAAAGATATAGAAGGTATTGTTTTCACGAATCATTACCGGATCGTGCACAATGGTATTTTGAGCCAGAAGCGGCCCGAAAATAAGTACAAAGGCTGCAGTGAACAGCCCACTTTTCAATATTTTCAGCATTGGCTTCATACTTTGGTTTTATGATTGACTTTTCTTTCCCCAAACAGACCGTCCACTTCCGTTTAAGCCTGTGAACACAATGGTTGGAACACGTGGTGATGCCTCCCAATCGAGCTCACGAACAACGTTCAATTTCAAGGAGCCAACAGTCAGAATTCCTGTAGTTGAATTATACGACCATGTTCCGGTTACCGCACCGGTTGCTTTGTGATCCAAGCTCAACGTCATGGCTGATGAGGTTTGCTGCTTTTTGTACTGGTAATTTAAGGTGATAACCTCCCAGCTACCAGTCAGGTCACTTTCAGCAATAGCATCCTGTGGAACGGCCGCGTAACGCTCGGGTAATACAACCGGCCACCCATCCTCTGTCCATTCAATTTTTCGCACATGTCCCATCATAATAGCGTTGCTATATGCATTGCCATTGGTGTTTGCTGGAAGTCGGGCCTGCGAACAGTAATACCATTGATTGTTGGTTTCGTCTTTAAATACACAGCAATGCGAAAATCCTACCCAACCAGAGTGATTATTGAATTTATACGGATGTGTAATTATCGGGAAGCAATCGCTTCCGCTGGCTGTCGACCCATCATATGAATAATAAGGTCCTCTAATACTTCTGGCCCGGCAGACTCTGGTGTTATAAGCCACTGACAATTCATCGTAAGCCAGGAACAAATAGTAATAGCCGGTTTCAGCGTTATACATGATTTCGGGACCTTCTGAGGCTTGCCATCTTGAGCCATCCGAACGAGTGTATATTCGGGTGCCCCAGGTTGATTCATCGTTGATATCGAATTTGTGTAAAGGAAGACCAGTATCAGGGTTTAATTGAATGGCAACAATACCACTATGCCAGGAGCCGTAAATCAACCAGTTTTCACCTTCCGGTGTCACAATCATGCTCGGATCAATGGCATTGTATTTAAAGTAAGCGCTCCAGTCGTTCAAACTGCTTCGCGACCAATCGGTACCTCTATCCGATACAGAACAGACAACCATTCCGTGATCTACCCACTGGTTACTTGACAAATCCGATGTCTCCATCATGCCTATAAAAGCCTTCTCGGTCCACGAACCGTCGAAGTTGTCAGCCGTATTTACTTTACCTGTTTTGATATAATTGTCGACCACTACGCTATAGTACATACGGTAGTTGTTGCCAACTTTGCGAATAACCGGCGCCCAGAATCCATACCTGGGCGAATCGATTGGACTAAGGCCAACACGCGCCCGCATATTGTTCAGGGTATCTTTCACCCAGGCCGGCTCGGTCGACATAGCCATTCCAATAAAATCCCAATGGACCAAATCTCTGGAACGACGTGCCAGAAAGTGACCGTGACCAACATGCGCGTTGCCATAAGATGCATCGGTGGAATACATGTAATAGTATGTTCCATCGAAAACCACACTCGGGTCGTGCACATTTGCCAGGTTCCATTGAGAACGGTCACTCCACGAAGCTATCGCAGAATAGTCGTCCGCGTAAGTTGGTGCGGTGTAATCTGTCGTCGTGCCAGGCTCCTTCGTTTTGATGCCTGTAGGTGCTATTTCGTCTTTTGTACACCCTGCAAGTGACACGGCAATTATGCTGACAGATAAAATGAGTAAATACTTTAGTTTCACGGATCATGAATTTATGTTAGAAACTCCCTTATCGACAAAAAATACGTCGATAAGGAAGTCTCTAATTTTAGAGTATGATTCCTACTTTACAACTGGATGAACACTCCATTTTGCTAAGAAAGCAGGTCCATTATCTTCGTTCTTGTTTGCCGAGTTACCTACAAGGTTCGGGTTGGCATCAAGAGTAGATTGATAAATTGGGAAATATTCATGTCCCTTGTTGTAGTATTGGAACGATGAAGCGCTGGCGGTTTCAGCGGTAAGCTCATCAGTATTGGCTGTGCCATCGAGCTTATAATAACCGTGTTGAATCAACTGATTCATCCGACCAGCATCGTAGAAAAATCCCCAACGAAGCAAGTCGATACCACGTCCGTTTTCACAACCAAATTCTTTAGGACGCTCAACGTTGGCTATTTGCTCGAAAAGAGCATCAGCAGTCGGGAAGTCCGCAAGTTGAAGATCGGGAAGAGCAACGCGTTCACGTACCTGGTTAATGTAATCGATAGCCGTTTGTGTTGGGCCATTGATTTCATTTTCGCATTCTGCTGCACGCAGTAAAACATCGCTGTAACGCATCAGGCGCAAGTTGATACCATTATGCAAACCTGTAGTAACAGAATTGATAATGTTGGTTCTTGCATAGGTCCACTTAGCAATTGATATACCGCCCTGAGCAGTGTTCGATACAGGAGTTTCCGTAATGTCGGTTTGATAAACCGTGTTGGTACGAGGATCTCCATTAGGATATGCCGCAGTTTTCACGCCGGTATCGCTATTGTATTCATCTTCGTATGTAACCAACGTCCAGTATAAACGGGGATCGAGACGACCATCAGTACATTTCTCTTTTTTGAACAGGTTATACAACCAGGGAGAGCCAGCCAGGTCACCCCAGCTACCGAATACCTGAGAAGCATAGTTACTTTCTACAGCGTTCCCCTGAGTCGCTTCCGAGCTAATATTTACCGGAGTCCACTCTTCATCGGTACCACCTGTGCCATAATCCATAAATTGAACTTCGAAGAGGCTTTCTGCATTGTTTTCATATGCCGGTCCTTCTCTGAAGTTGTCACCATAGTCTGCCATCAGGTGATAGCTTCCGTACTTGCCAGCGATGATGTCTTTCAGTACGGTATAAGCTTCAGCATATTTATGACGGAACATCAGTACACGAGCCAGATATCCGGCAGCAGAACCGCATGTCGCACGACCTTTAGCCCATTCGCCACCATCATCCCGTGAAGGCAAGATTTCCATAGCCGTTTTGAGGTCAGTCTCAATCTGGTCAAACACTTCGTCTTGCGTATTATTCGAGGCATACATGGTATTGATGTCAGAATATGAAGCATAGTCTGTAATCAATGGAACCGTCTGGTAATAGGTAGCCAGGTTATAATATGCCAACGACCTGAGGAAGAGAGCCTGTCCTTTAATTTGATTATAGGCATCCTGAGACATATCAACATTATCAACTTTCGACAAAACAAAGTTTGTGCGGTTAACCACATGGTAGTTGTCACGCCATGGCCACAAGTTACCGATTGCGTCTGTAGCTGTTGCGTTAAGGTTATCGTACGCCAAATACCATTGCTGAGATGAGTTCCAGACTTCGTCTCCACGTACAGCATCCAAAGTATAGCCAACGCGGGCAAATGTACCTTCGAGGCGAATACGGTTGTAGCACGCGATGATGGCCTCCTGAAGATCTGATTCTGTATTACCAAAATCGTAGGTTGTCTGATTGTTCGGGTTCACAACATTGAGTTTGTCATTGCAGGACGACATGCCCACAATAAGCGCCAACGTTGCTAATATTATAGTTAATCTTTTCATATCGATATCCTATTTATTATAGATAGATTACATTTTTAGAATGAGAAGTGTACTCCGGCCATTATGGTTCGTGGTGTTGGATACGAAGCATAGTTGTAACCAGGAGTGAATGTACCTCCTGCGAAGTCTACGTTGTAACCTTTGTATTTAGACAGTGTGGCCAAATTCTGACCCGATACGTACACGCGAACGCCGTTAACATAACCACCGAACCATCTGTCAGGAAGGTTATATCCCAACTGGACGTTACCAATCTTCAGATATGATGCATCCTGAATGAAACGCTGACTGAACATATCGTTGGTGATTGATCCCGTCGATTTGTATGCTACGCGAGGCACATTGGTGTTTGTGTTATCCGGTGTCCAGGCATTCAACAGATCAACGCTTTTGTTGAGCGCACCATAGGAACCGTGCAATGTGAGGTCAACAAAATCTACTGCTTTGAATTTTAAAGCTCCGAATGTCGATACGCTCAGGTCAAAACCTTTCCATTCAACACGTGCATTCAGACCGTAACTAATCTTAGGTAAACCGCTCCCCAGGAATGTTTGGTCATCGGCTGTAATTTCACCATCGTTGTTGAGGTCGGCATACGCAATATCACCTGGTTGTGCTCCGTTCTGATTGACGTGATTACCTTTCGAGTTAACACGATTATCTATCTGGTCCTGCGACTGATATATCCCCTGAGAAACGTAACCATAGAATGAGCCTACTTCACGACCTACCTCCGTGCGGCAGTAACCATCGGTACGAGGTTCGTCTGAAACCCCCAGCTTCGTTACCTCGTTCTTGAGGGTAGATACGTTTGCAGAAATGTCATACTTAACAGCATGTTGATGATTGTGATATGCAAGCAGGAACTCAAGACCTGAGTTGATCATGGTTGCAGCGTTCATCGTCACAGTAGTGTTGGTAGCACCTGCACTGCTTGGTACTGCTACACTGTAAAGAAGGTCTTCTGATGTCGCCTTGTACCAATCAAAAGTAAACTCCAACTTATTGTCGAACATACCGAGGTCGAGACCAACGTCAACAGTTTTCTTCTTTTCCCAATGAATGGCTGTGTTTACATAGTTTGAGATTGCTGATCCGGTAACTTTATTATTTCCAAAACTATAGGTATAGTTACCTCTCGACATCACATCCATATATTGGTATTCACCGATGTTCTCATTACCCAGTTCACCATAGCTACCGCGAACCTTGAGTAGGTTGATAATCGACTTGGGTACAGGGAAGAAGTTTTCACGCTCAATACGCCAACCTCCTGATACAGATGGGAACCAGCCCCAACGGTCCGTTGCAGAAAGACGGCTGGATCCATCGCGACGTGCTGTTGCCGAAAGAAGGTATTTCTGATCGAAATTATAGTTGATACGACCGATATACGATGCCAATACGTGTTCGGTCTCATGGCTGGTTGAAGACGTCGTCGCTGCGTTGTTTACTTGCAGGAAGTATGGTTCAGGCAAGTTAACACCTTTGCCTGTGAGCGTGTGAAAGAGCTCGTGCTCGAATGTTTGACCCACAACTACATTGACGTGATTGCGTCCGAATTTACCATCGTAGGTGACGGTGTTTTCTATCAGTGCATCACTATAGTTACGATACCCCTCTGACAGATTTTCGTTACTCTTTGCCAGGTAGTTTGTTGTGCTCTGTATAAATGCAGGCACGAATGTCAAATCCTTGGCAATGGTTTTGCTGTACGACAAGTTAAGGTTGTAATTCAACTTGTGATTGCTACTCTGAAGACCAATCATGTTGATCAGGTCAACATTGGCTGACCCTGAAGCTACAATGCGATCAACTTTTGTGTTCCTCTTTAGCAGATTATTTTCCAGTAGAACGTTCGTTACACGCAGGTCTCCATGAACGTCATCGTAGTAAGTACCGTAACCGTAAGAGTCGTAATGGTATTCTGTTGCAGCGGGAAGTTTGTCATCAAGAACCCAGGTAGATGGATCATAAGCTTTGATGGTTGGAGGCAAAAGCAAAACCGAAGCCATCACAGGATATTGTGCACCATATAATCCTTGCACATACTCGTTGGCATTGCTGAGCGCCATATTATCCTGATCGCTGTGGCTATATACTACGTGCGTTTGAATTTTGACAAACTTCGTATCCATGGTATTGTTGATACGGGCCGTATAACGGTTGAAGTTAGGACCTGCACCTTCCATGGTTCCTTGCTGACCATAGTAGTCGAGTGCAATATTATACGTATTGTTTTCGCCACCTCCCGAGAGGTTAACGTTGTGATCCTGACGAATACCTGTTTTAAACGCCGCATCGAACCAATCAGTGTTCACTTTGGGCGTACCATCGGCGTTATACAAAGATTTTGGGCTTGTAGGATCGTATCCCGCAGGCACATCCATACCGCTGTTATTATATGCCATGGTGACGTACTGGCCATATTGTTTGGCATTCATCACATCATACACACCTTTCTGCACCTGGTCAAATCCATAGTAGCCGCTGTAGTCTATCTTCATGGGCTGGTTCTTCTTACCCTGCTTTGTGGTGATGATAACCACGCCGTTGGCAGCACGCGAACCATAAATTGCAGCAGCAGAAGCATCCTTCAGTACCTGAACACTTGCGATGTCGTTCGGCGAGAAATCACGGATGGATGTTCCCATCGGTACTCCATCGACCACATAAAGCGGTGCGGTGCTACCGAACGAACCTACACCACGAATACGTACGGTAGGATCAGCTCCCGGTTGTCCGTCGGATGTAATTTGAACACCGGCAACTTTACCTTCGAGCATGGTTGAGATGTTTGAGTGGGATGTCTTCTTCATCTCGTCAGTGTTAACAACGGCAACTGAACCGGTGAGGTCAACCTTTTTCTGTGTACCGTAACCGATTACCACCACTTGATCGAGTTTTTGTAAATCCGAAACCAATGTGATGTTACCGAGTTCTGTTTTTCCTCCAACGGCTACGTCCATACTTTTGTATCCGATAAAAGATATTTGTAGCGTAGCATCTGAAGGGACAGGAAGAGAGAAGTTACCATCAATGTCGGTAACCGTACCTTTGGTAGTACCCTTTACGGCAATAGTAGCACCGGGAATGGGTTGTCCTTTTTCGTCAACAATTTTACCTTTTACTGTTATATTGTCTGGCTGAGTCATTGACATCTGGCCGGCATTGCCGTTGCCATCTGCATAGGTTGCCGGTGCGAGCGCAAGCAATCCCGCCAGTATTAAAAATAAATATTTCATAGTATAAGTATTGTTATCTTATTGATTATTGAACAATTACGAGGTAATCCCCCTCTGTTACGAGTGCGCTGCTCAAATCAGCACTGTCGACTGTTATACCCGCATACTTTTGGAAATGCGTTTCGCCCGTGGCGTAAGTAACATTGTAAAGTACATCAGCCGTGTTGTCACCATTGTTTGTAACCGTGATGACTACCTTAGAGCCACTTATGCTTGATGCAAAAATGTCCCAATTCCAGTCAGAGGTCAGGGTAGCTGTGCCATAGCCGGTGCCCCATCCAAAGTTGTCCATTCGAACTACAGCATCAGCAGCATCAGCAGCATTACCGTCAGTATTCAAATTGCCAGCTTTACCAAGAGTCACACTAGGGCTGTGCCAATTTGAAGCATTGTCGGAGTAACAATACATTGTATATGTTTTACTCGAACCTGATGCGACGACTGCGGTATCCCCGTAAGTTGGCCACGGTGTCGAGAAGTCAGTAGCACCGATTTGACTTAGACCTTTTACAAGAGTCAACGGGCAAGTTGTAGTAACTGTGTCGGTTGCACCATAATAAGATATGACAGCGGACTGAGAACCGTCGGCAGCTGGTATCTTACTAAAATGAAGAGATGTGTTTGGTATAACACCTGTTGTATTATCTGAATATGTACCTGTTACTTCGAGACCTTGCGTATTGAATATGATAGAGTCGCTGTTGAAGTAATAGTATGTGGATATGTTTGGCTGGGTAGTAACCGCCAGACTTGCAACAGGCATTTTCACCTCTATATTGTAGTAGGTTGATACAGCCTGGGTATATGCACCTTGCTTGGTTTTGTTATAAGACACAATAACTGTCTTTTGACCAAGTGTAGTCAGATCAGGAATAACGTTGAATGATAAATCTGTCGTATCAACTTCGGTAGAAGATCCATCAGCAAAATAGACAGTAGCTGTCGCATTACCCCAGACATCTGCATTGCCTAACTCAGTAAAAGTAGGAGTTCCTTTAACAACAAGAGAGTCCGGATTAACGTCTTCAACTGTAGTTATTTTAGAAGGTAACAGGTATGCCTTTTTCATCAGAAAATGGCTGTTATCGCAGATCAAGTAAGCCACGATATCATCAGTGGCAGAAACCGGTTGTTGATAGGTTTCGACCAGTGTTGTACCGTTTGTTCCAACAGCAGTCGCTGTTACGAATGCATTGCCGGTAACCGAGTGATCAATATCGATTGAAACAGTAGCACCATCCATCGTTTGGCGGAAGTCGTCCCAAATATCGCCGTTACCGTTGGTATCGGGATAGTTTTGGGTAATCATGTTTAAGTCGAAATCACTGTTACCCCAGCCGTAAGCATCAGAACGGAGAACAAAGTATTCTGAATAGGCGGCATTGTCGTCGGTACTATGAGCTGCTAAATTGGCAACACATAGGTTCCAGTTGTTCCAGTTGTTTGCCTCAGAACCGTGGTTAACAAACTCCAAATGCAAGAGCTTGTTTGCCGGAACGGTAAAGTAATCAGAGAATGCAGTATGCCATGCGGAACTGTTATCTTCAGCTCCTACTATCGCTGTAGTGATAGTAAGGTAAGTCGTGTCACCTGTATCCATACTTGCTTTTGCAGCTGCAATTGAGTCGATCCTGCTCTGCAGGTCGGCGGGGGCACCAATTGAATAAGTATCCAACTTCTGGCACCCGGCAAAGCCAAATGCTGCCAAAACTGATGCGAACAAAACGCACCTCATCAGTTTAGTTGTTTTCATAGATTTAAATTTGATTGAATTCATCCTGTTTTATATTTATATGCGGTTCGTTTGTGTCGTAACTAACACGTCGATTTAGTTTCCTGAAATAGGGAATTTTTCTGCCGTCAATGTCAGCAGGCAGTTGGTCGTACTGCCTTTTCTCATTTGCATGGATGAGTTGAGAATTACCAGCTCCATCATTGGCGATGGTTCGGTCTGCGGCATTCAATCATGCTCAATCAACAGATTCATATTCCAGGCAGTCTCTTAAGGGAGTTACTGCCGATCTGACGATCAATGTATGTTCTTATTGGGATTGGTTGTGCCACAAGCGGACATGCCTGTAGCCGAAATAGCAGACCTGCAGAAGCAAAAAGCAGGTGCGTAACAACAGCTTTCAGTTTCATCATAGGATTGGTTTGAATCGTTTAATTAAGTAGGGTAAAAATAGATTAAGGAAGTGTGCTTAATGAGGACGAAAGGATATTTGAAGTGGACAAAACAGGAATTCATTCGTGCACTCCTAAACGAACAAACACAAACAAGATGTAAATCAAACACTTATTTTTTAGCTTGAAATTCTGAAGGACTCATCCCATAGAATTTTCGAAAGATGCGGCTGAAGTATTTGGGGTCGTTAAATCCAACCCGAAAAGCAATATCTGAGATCGGTTCGTTACTTTGCCGGATCATTTCCACCGCTTTTTTCAGTTTGTAGGAATTGATGAAATCGGTAATATTCTGATCGGTCAGCGCCTTGAGTTTTTTGTACAACAGACTGCGACTGACAAACATTTCGCCGGCAAACTGAGCTGCAGAAAACTCCGGCTCGGTATACTTCTTTTCTAAAACATCGTAAGCCCTGTTCAGGAATTCTTTATCCAACGGATTGCTGGCAATTTCATTCACCGTAGCTTCATGTGTTGTGCTGAACATTTTCTTCAATTTCCTGCGACCTTCTATCAGGTTTTTCATTCGGGCCTGTAAAACCTGCAGATTAAAAGGTTTTGGTATGTAATCATCTGCTCCGGTCTCCAAGCCTTCAACCAGGTTTTCAACCATTGTCTTAGCAGTCAGTAATATCACAGGAATGTGACTCGTTTGAATTTCCCTCTTCAAACGACTGCACAACTCGATACCATCCATAACCGGCATCATCACGTCACTAATGATTAATTCCGGCGAATATTTTTTTGCCAATGCGAAACCTTCGTCTCCGTTTCCGGCTCCAATGATTCGGTAATCATTTCTCAATGTTTGAGTAAGGAACGTGCGCAAATCAAAATTGTCTTCCACAATCAGAACCAATGGCTTCGATTTGGCTTCCTCATCTTCCACCGTCGCGTCCAAATCTTCCTCAACAGCATCATAGTTTATGTTCTGAGCCAGCACATCCACTTTTCCCTGCAAATTCACCTCCATCGGAACAGCTGTTTGATCCAGCTCCTTCTCCTCAAACCGATCTTCCGTGTAGGGTAATAAAACTTCGAAACTGGTTCCACTTCCTTTTTCGCTTTCCACTTTAATTTCGCCGTGAAGGGCCTGGACCAGTTCGAACGTCAGTGCCAACCCGATTCCGGAACTTTTCAGGTTCGCGCCTTTCTCTTCACTAACCTTGTAAAAACGTTCGAAAATAAACGGCAAATGCTCTTTGTCGATTCCTTTTCCTGTATCAACCACCTTAATGCTAACGTACGGAATAGGAAAATCACCGGTCGCTTTTTCATGCACAAAGCTGACCTCCATTTTGATGTTTCCTTTGGGCGGAGTGTTTTTAAAGGCATTCGAAAGCAGATTGTACAAAATGTTCTCCAGCTTTTCTCCATCGAACCAGGTCTCTGCGGGAGCCTTTTTAGAATCGAACACATAATCCACTTGCTGATGCTGGGCCAAATCCTGGAAAGACTCAAATATCTGGAATAAAAATTCGTGTAGATTTCCCTTACTTACCCGGAGATCCATCTTACCCGACTCTATTCGCCGGAAATAGATAAGCTGATTGATGAGATGCAGTAAGCGTTGCGCATTCCGATTAACAATCTTCAATGTATGCAACGTTTTCTTATCCCCTTTCAGGGTCTTCATCAACTCCTCAACTGGATCGATTATTAAAGTCAACGGCGTTCTGAATTCGTGCGATATATTGGTAAAAAAACGTAGCCGGAGCTGATTGACCAGTTTCACCTTCTCGTTCAACGCGATCAATTCGTCACGCTGTTGTCCAATTTTTTTGTTCTGTTTTTCCAGTGCCTGCTTCTGTCCCTCAATCAGTTTCTGCCGTTCACCCAATTCCTGATTAATATGTCGCAGGTTGTCTGCCTGATGACGAAGGGTTTCTTTCTGTTCCTCAATTTTCTCGGTCCGCTCTTTCACCTGAAGCTCGAGTTTCCGCTTTTGTTCTTTGAGGAAACGGGTGCGATAGCGTATGTACGCCATCACCATGAAAATCACAAATACAATGAACAACACTCGGAACCAGGCCGTATCGTAAAAAGGAGGATGAACGATGATTTTCAGTTCTGCCGGTTTATCGGACCAAATGCCATCGCTATTGGTTGCCTTGACCTTGAACGTGTAAACACCTCCCGACAAATTGGTGTAGTTCGCAAACCGACGGGTAGCCGGCACCTCCACCCAATCCTGATCGACACCTTCCATTTTGTAGGCATATTTTATCTTTTCAGGAAGGAAATAATCGAGCGCGGAAAACTCAATGGAGAAGACCGCGTCTTTGTATGACAGCTCCACCTGTTTTGTTTCCGAGATTGACTTCTTCAGAATAATGTTCGAGTGGTATTTTTGCCCAATCTTAACCGGCGTGTTGAACACCGAGAAATTTGTAAAAGTTGGGGTGGTCGATTCTCGGTATAATTCAATATCCGCCGCGTTGAAATAATTCAATCCGGCAATGCCGCCAAAATACAGATTGCCCTGGGCATCTGCGTCGGAAGCAGACCAATAGAACTGGTCGCTCAACAATCCATCCTTTACAAAAAAGTTCTGGAATTCATCCGTATTCGGATTGAACTTCGACAACCCTTTATCGGTACTAATCCACAGGTTTCCCTGAAGATCCTCTTCAATGGCATAAGCCACGTTGTTGCAAAGTCCGTTCTTTTCGTTAAAATGAACAAAGTGCCCTTTTCCGTTCCCCTCATCGATATACTTACAGATGCCATCGCCGTAGGTTCCAATCCAGATGGTTCCATTCCTGGATTCATGCAACGAAATCACATAATTCCCCGGAAGGGAAAGAGAGTCACCCGGTTCATTAAAGTAAACCTGGTAACGGATGGAATCGAGTTGAGCAATGTTATCCAGCTGACTGGTATCTATCCGGTAAAGTCCGTTTCGTGTGCCAATCCAAAGGCGCTTATGGTGGTCCACCAGAATGCAACCAACCTGCAACGGTTCCGTTAGGTTCATCTTGTCGTGGACATGGGCAAATACGTCATTGTTTAGGTTGAGAATATCCAATCCGCCCAGTGTTCCCAGCAGCAGTCTGTTCTGGTCCAGTTCGGTAATCGATGAAATGAAATCGGAACATATGCTCTGTGAATTGGTATCATTGTGACGGAACGTTTGAAATTTCCCTTGACTCAACGAGACCAACCGGTTCAAACCGCCTCCCCAGGTTCCCATCCATAGCTGGTGCCGACTGTTCCGGAAAATGGAAGTGACAAAATTACTTCCAATCGATCCCGGATCGTTTACATCGAACTCGAAGCGTTCAACCTTCTTTCCGTTATCCGTTACCCGGTTCAGTCCACCTCCTGCAGTTCCTACCCACAGCACATTCTTTTCTTTCAATATCGAATTGATGGTATTGTGACTTAAGCTGTTAGGGTTAGCAGGATCATTTACCATCGAGTGAAAAGGCTTCTGATAAACATTGTAATAGTTTACTCCCCCCTTATCGGTGCCAATCCAAACGTCGCCTTCATCATCCGTTAAAATGCTGTTCACAAACGGATTGTTCAGGTTCTCATTCTTCTCGGCATTTCCACTCAAGTGGGCAAATGTATGAGTAGCAGGCTCAAAATAATTCAACCCGCCGAGCGTTCCGACGATAATATTCCCCAGTTTGTCTTCCTCGATAGCAGTAACCCTGAGGTGATTCAGGTCCGTCGGATCATTCACCTGGTCGGAATAGTAATAAACACGATCTTCCGAAGCATCGTATTCATACAAGCCGGTGTCGCTTCCCACCCAAATATTATCATTCGAATCGACGAAAACACTGGAGATACTCACTCCCTGAACAGCATTCCTGATTTGCTTGTATTTTGGGGAATCTTGCAATGTTTTCAAATTGATTACGGCCAGCCCCTCGCTCGTGCCTACCAGTGCAAGATCCTGATAAATGTTGATCTCATTGGTATGACGATTGGGCAATAAATCATTGTCCAGCTGATACGCTGTTGTATCGGTAGCTGAAAAGCGGATGTACCAAACGCCGTGACTTGCTGTTGCCACCCAAAGACGATTCTGCTGGTCGAACGCCAGGTGACTTATGGAATAATTGCTAAAAGTAGATGCGATGTTATGGGGCGTGTAAAACTGGTCATGACTGAAAAGATAATGTGCAAGGCCATTCCGGGTTCCCACCCAAATATCTCCTTTTTCATCTTCGCAGAGCGCCTGGACAAAGTTATCGGGCAAGCCAGCCGGCTCCGATTCCTTCCGGTAGGTTTTGAAACTGTATCCATCGTATCGGCACAGCCCATTCCATGTACCGAACCACATGAATCCCCGCTTGTCTTTCAGAATGTAATCGACAGTATTTTGAGGCAAACCATCGTTCGCTGTTAAAAACTGAAATTTATAGTCAACGTTCTGTGCCGCCACAGTTTTTCCACCATCAAACAGAAGCAGAATGAAAAGCAGACCCAATGACCATATCGTCGATTTCCTTGTAATCATCTGTTGTCAAATATAACACAAAGCCCCTACCATTTCACCAGAAGGTCTTTCACACGCAGCCTGTTTTAAAATATAAAAACTACAGTCCGATTACAAGTGTATTTTTGACACCTTTTATTATCTTCGTCGATTTTTTATGATACTACAAGCATTCATCGGGTGGTCAAACGGTCAGGACTCAAACATAAAAAAGCCATCCCTCAATGCTGAAGGATGGCTGAAATTCAGTTTTATTTAGTTATCAGGCCAGAAATGTCATCAACACACCGGCAGCAACGGCCGAACCGATAACTCCCGAAATATTACTGGCCATGCAGTATTGCAAAATATGATTACCCGAATCATGCTTCAAGGCAATTTCGTTCGCCACGCGCGATGCCATTGGGACTGCGCTCAATCCGGTAGCTCCCACCAGCGGATTGATTTTCTTTTTGGAGAACACATTGTACAGCTTCACTGCCACGATACCTCCAGCGATGGAAATAGCGAATGCCAGAAAACCGCCAACGATAATTCCCAACGTTTTGGGTTCCAGAAATACTTTGGCTGTCATGGTTGCGCCTACGGTCAGGCCCAGAAAAATGGTAGCCGAGTTCATGATGGTTGTGGTGGCCGCATCGGTCAGCCGCCCCACCGTGCTTCCTATTTCCTTCACCAGGTTGCCGAAGAACAACATCCCCAAAAGCGGAGTTGCTGTCGGCACCAGAATAGCAATCACGATGATCATCGAAATCGGAAACAGGATTTTCACCAACTTCAGATTTTTGATCTTATGCTTCGGCGGGAACAATTTGTCCTGCTCTTTCATGTTAATCTTTAACTCATTCTTCGAAACCAGACCTCTTACAACCATTGGGATAATCACCGGTACCAGCGACATATAGGAATAAGCCGCGATAGCGATCGGTCCCAGCAAATGAGGAGCCAGTTTGATGGTTGTGTAAATGGCAGTCGGACCATCGGCACCACCAATAATTCCGAGCGAACCGGCTTCACGAGGCGTAAAACCGAGCGAAATGGCTGCCAGAAAAACGGTGAAAATGCCAATCTGTGCTGCAGCGCCGAAAAATGCCAGTCGCAGATTTCGCAGCATCGGACCAAAATCAGTCAATGCTCCCACTCCCATAAAAATCAGTGGCGGTAACAAGCCGGTTTTAATCAATGCGTAATACAGAAAGTTCATGATGCCAAACTTGTGGGCAATCTCGAACAGGTTCATATAGTGCTCGTGTCCCAACTCAATGCTTTCGCCAGGCACAACGCCCATCTGGCCACCGGGAAGGTTTGCCAGAATGATACCAAAAGCAATTGGAATGAGCAGTAAGGGTTCGTATTTTTTCCGGATTCCGAGGTACAGGAGCACCGAGCCAATGAGCAACATCAGCAATACAGCAGGGTGCTCGAAGATCGCCTGGAACGCGGTCATTCGATACAGACTTTTTAAAATTTCCATGTTAATCAGGTTTCAGGCCTTACTTAATCCGGACCAGTACATCATCCTCTTCCACATCACTGCCACTGTTTTGAACAAGTTCCACGACCTGTCCGCCAGCATCGGCTTTTATGGCGTTGTATGTTTTCATGGCCTCGACATATCCCACCAAATCACCGGCACTAATGGTATCACCTACCTTGATGCCCGTTTCAGAGGAATCTTTCGTTAAGTAAAACTTACCTTCCAACGGAGCCAGAATCTCCCTAACTTTTCCATCAACGGCAGGTTTCGCAGCAGGCTGGTTATTTGTAGCTGCAGTAGCAGCAGGTACTTCAGCGACTGGTTGCTCATCGCCGTAAGAAACCGTTACTTTGAAATTCTCTCCGTCAACATTGATATTCATGGAAGTTGGCGCAAAATCGCCCGATGCGACCGGAGCCGGAGCTGCTGGTGCAGCAGATTCAGACCTGGTGTTCACTCCACTGCCTTCCGCTTTGCGCTTCACTAAATCTTCATTAAATGCCTTTTTGGCTTCGCCTGATTTGTATGCTCTGTACTGTTCGGGATGCATCGCCAGTTCAAGCAATTCTTCGTCATCCTGACCGTAGTCCCAACCTTTTTCGTCCATTTCCTTGCGGAAAGAATCGAGAGCATCCGGATACGGATCTTGCGGATGTCCGGTATAAAACTCTTTGCCCGCTTCTTTGGCAAGTTGGGCAAGTTCCGGAGCCAATTCTCCAGGCAGTTTTCCGGAGTAACCCAAAATCATGTCCCAGATGTTGTCGGCAATCATCGACCAGCGCTCTTTGCCTTTCTCCATCTGCATTACATTCATCAGCGCCAGATTCTTCACATACTGGCTAAAAGGAGTCACCAGTGGCGGATATCCCAGTTTGGGCCAGATGTACTTCACTTCATCGAAAAGCTTGATAAGCAAATCGTCCTGCGAAAGTTGTGGTTGATTGCGTTTGGCTTTCCATTTGTTCAGACTGGCCAGGTTATTTTCCAGGTCTGCCATCAAACTCCCCATCATTCCGCCGGGAAGACCGGGACCAATCAACAGAGAGTTGATGTAGCGGTTGCGCGGAGTAATATAATACCCCAGAAAATCGTCGATGAATTCCTGTGTCAGGCTGCGCACCTTCATGTACTCAGTCATGTTGATATTCGGCACATCAAAGCCGTCGTCCTTCAACATTTCATGAACAGAAAGCAGGTCGGCATGTCCTGTTCCCCACGAAAGCGGCTCCATGCCTACGTCGATGATATCTGCTCCTGCGCGAGCTACTTCCAGGATGGAAGCCATGGTGAAACCCGGAGTAGTATGTCCGTGGTATTCAATGATAATTTCGGGGTGTTTTTCCTTGATCCCGGCGGTAATTTTCCCCAACCATGCCGGGCGCCCAACGCCTGCCATGTCTTTCAGACAGATTTCATCGGCTCCTGCCTGAATTAAATCATCCGCCAGGTTGACGTAGTAGTCCACCGTATGAACATCGGAGTAAGTAAGCGAAAGTGCTGCCTGAGCAATCATTCCGCCTTCTTTGGCATATTTAATGGAATCTTTAATGTTACGCGGATCATTTAATCCACAAAATGAGCGGGCAATATCGGTTCCCTGCTTTTTCTTCACCTTGAACATCAGGCGACGCACATCAGCCGGGACGGGGCTCATTCGTATGCCGTTCAGGGCACGCTCGAGCATATGGGTTTGGATTCCTGCATCGTTGAAAGGCTGCGTCCACTCACGGACTGATTTATTCGGATTTTCACCAAAAAGGAGATTGATTTGCTCAAACCCACCACCGTTGGTCTCTACTCGTGCAAAACATCCCATATTGACGATATGCGGAGCTACCTTCATCAACTGATCCACCCGGGGAACATATTTCCCCGACGACTGCCACATATCACGGTACAACAGTGAAAATTTGATTTTTCGCTTCATAGTTAAATTCTTTTTGCCGAATCGGCACAGTTGTTTTATTGTTTTAAAGGTTTATTGGCTTGGGCTGGCGTGGGTGTCAGTCAAGTCAAAGTTTTTCGATATTGGTAATTTTTCCTTTGCCCTTGGTGGCGATGTTCACTGCGGCAGTGATGGCTGCCAGTTTCTTTCGACTAATTCCTTCGCCCGTATTGGATGGTAAGACCTTTTCTGCTTCCGGAAAATATTTGTTAACCAAGCGGATAATTACATTCCCGAAAACGACGACGAGGAAAAGAATCAGAAAAACAGTGATCATACCTACTCCAAGAAGCTTAAATGCCAAAGCATATTCACCACTCATAATCTAGATATTTAATGTTTTACATTTTTATATAAAAGTTTTCCCACGAAGGCCAATTTTAGTGATTAAAACATTCAAAATGAAACTAAATAGTGGCGCCAAAATTCACTTTTCGTTCAAACAAAAAAAGCCCTTCCGATTCGGAAGGGCCTTTAATATTCTGTATCAATTAATCAGTTAAGCTTCACCTTTGGGACCGAAATTCATCGGTATGCCCGGCTCGTGACCTTCAGCAATATTCTTGATGGGGCCATGAAGCGACTCATACTTCTGAATATTATCCTGCAAAGCCTTCATCAGCCTTTTGGCGTGCTCGGGGGTAAGAATTACCCTCGATTTCACCTTGGCCTTGGGAAGTCCCGGCATTACCCGGATAAAATCCACAATAAACTCGGTAGGTGAATGGGTGATGATGGCCAGATTGGAAAATGTTCCCTGGCCTACTTCATCACTCAATTCGATGTTCAACTGATTTTGTTGATTTTTATCTTCATTCATGGTAATACACTTTATTCAGCATCTACATTTTCAGATGCCTTGATGTCTACCAAACGATCGTACTCCTCACGTGAACCAACTACCAGGTTGCGGTATTCGCGCTTACCGGTACCAGCCGGGATGAGGTGTCCGCAGATGACGTTCTCTTTCAAACCTTCGAGGTAATCGACTTTACCGTTGATAGCGGCTTCGTTCAATACCTTGGTCGTTTCCTGGAACGACGCAGCTGACATCCACGATTTGGTTTGCAGTGCTGCACGGGTAATTCCCTGGAGTACCTGGTTTGAAGTAGCTGGTACAGCCGGACGTGCTTCCACAACCTTTTTATCGCGACGTTTCAGTTGCGAGTTTTCATCGCGCAAACGACGGGCAGTGATAATCTGTCCCGGACGCAGCGTTTCTGAATCACCCGGATCGTTTACAACCATTTTGTCGTAAATCCAGTCGTTTTCCTGGTTGAACTCGCTCTTATCGACAATTTGTTTTTCGAGGAAGCGGGTATCTCCCGGATCATCGATATCGACTTTGCGCATCATCTGACGAACAATTACTTCAAAGTGCTTATCGTTGATCTTCACACCCTGCATACGATAAACATCCTGTACTTCGTTCACGATGTATTCCTGAACTTCGGTCGGACCTTTAATCCTCAAAATGTCTGCCGGCGTAGTAGCACCATCAGAAAGCGGTGTACCTGCACGAACGTAGTCGTTCTCCTGAACCAAGATCTGACGAGACAGCGGAACCAGGTATTTCTTCACGTCGCCTACGCGCGAAGTGATGATAATCTCGCGGTTACCACGCTTGATTTTGCCCAACGATACTTCACCATCGATTTCAGAAACAACGGCGGGGTTCGAAGGATTACGTGCCTCGAAGAGCTCGGTTACCCTCGGCAAACCACCGGTAATATCGCCCGCTTTACCTGAAGCACGCGGAATCTTCATCAACACATCACCCGCTTTCACGGTAGCACCTTCGTCAACACTCAAGTGACCTCCTACCGGAAGGTTGTACGAACGCAACACCTCGCCATTCTCATCGAGAATACGCAGGGTCGGGTTCTTGGTTTTATCTCGGGTTTCAACGATTACTTTCTCCTTATATCCGGTCTGCTCGTCGGATTCTTCACGATAGGTAATTCCATCAATCAAATCCTGGTATGAAACGCGACCTTTGAATTCGGTAATAATTACACCGTTATACGGGTCCCATTCACAAAGTTTACTATCCTTGGTAATAGGCTCGCCTTCTTTCACGTAAAGTTTAGAACCGTAGGGCAGTGCATGTGTCGACAACGGAATACCCGTATTCTTGTCAACAATCTTCAACTCGGCCAGACGGCTGACAACGATATCCATGTCGTCACCGGCATCATCGGTCCATTCAACCGAACGTAGTTCTTCGAACTGTGCGATACCATCGTAACGGGCCACCACAGTAGACTGTGACGAAACGTTACCGGCAATACCACCCACGTGGAAGGTACGCAGCGTCAACTGAGTACCCGGCTCACCAATCGACTGGGCAGCAATTACACCAACCGACTCACCAGCAGAAACCATGTTACCTGTAGCCAGGTTGCGGCCATAACATTTGGCACAAACACCCACTTCAGATTCACAGGTCAATACCGAACGAATTTCTACGCGCTCGATGGGTGACTCGTCGATAACTTTCGCTATCTCTTCTGTAATTTCCTCTCCCGAACGGATGATTAGAGCACCGGTCATCGGGTGGTAAATATCATGAACAGTGGTACGACCCAAAATACGTTCATACAGCGATGCAACGATTTCTTCGTTGTTTTTAATAGCGCTGGCTACCAATCCACGCAATGTACCACAATCACTTTCTGAAATAATCACATCCTGCGCAACGTCAACCAAACGACGGGTCAAATAACCAGCATCGGCGGTTTTCAGCGCGGTATCGGCCAAACCTTTACGAGCACCGTGAGTAGAAATAAAGTACTCCAGTACCGAAAGTCCCTCCTTAAAGTTGGCCAAAATCGGGTTCTCAATAATCTGAGCACCTGTTGAACCAGACTTCTGAGGTTTCGCCATCAATCCACGCATACCACACAGCTGACGAATCTGCTCTTTCGAACCACGGGCTCCCGAGTCAAGCATCATGTAAATCGAGTTGAACCCCTGTTTGTCGGTGCTCAACGTTTGCATTACATTCTGCGTCAACTTGGCGTTAACGTGTGTCCAGATATCAATCACCTGGTTGTAACGCTCGTTGTTGGTAATGAAACCCATGTTGTAGTTGGCCATCACCTCTTCAACTTCGGCATAACCTTCGGCAACCATATCTGATTTTTCATCAGGAATGATCACATCATCAAGGTTGAATGACAAACCTCCACGGTATGCCATCTTATAACCTGTGTGCTTGATATCATCGAGGAACTGAGCGGTAACAGCGTTACTGGTACGTTTCAGGATCAATGAAATAATTTCGCGCAATGCCTTTTTGGTCAACAACTTGTTGATATAACCGGCTTCTTTCGGCACGAGCTCGTTGAAGATGATTCGACCAACAGTCGTCTCAATCATCGTCTCGGTCAGTTCACCGTTATCATCGAGGTCGGTTACTTTACAGTTGACAATTGCGTGTATTTCGGCTTTGCCTTCGTTGTGTGCAATAATTGCTTCTTCCGGAGAGTAGAAAGTCAAGCCTTCGCCCCGGGCACCTTTCCGTGGTTTGGTCATGTAGTACAGACCCAATACCATATCCTGAGAAGGAACGGTAATAGGAGCACCGTTGGCCGGGTTCAGCAGGTTGTGCGATGACAACATCAGCAACTGAGCCTCCAGAATGGCGGCATTACCCAACGGAAGGTGAACAGCCATCTGGTCACCGTCGAAGTCGGCGTTAAAACCGGTACATACCAACGGGTGCAGACGGATAGCTTTACCTTCGACCAGTACCGGCTGGAATGCCTGGATAGAGAGTCGGTGAAGCGTAGGAGCACGGTTCAGCATAACCGGATGTCCTTTCATCACGTTCTCCAGAATATCCCAGATAACCGGGTCTTTCCGGTCGACAATTTTCTTCGCTGATTTAACGGTCTTTACAATACCGCGCTCAATCAGTTTACGAATGATGAACGGTTTGTAAAGCTCGGCAGCCATATCCTTCGGAATACCACATTCGTGGATGCGAAGTGTCGGTCCAACCACAATTACCGAACGGGCAGAGTAATCGACACGTTTACCGAGAAGGTTCTGACGGAAACGTCCCTGCTTACCTTTCAGCGAGTCGGAAAGTGATTTCAGTGCACGGTTGTTATCCGTTTTCACTGCGTTGGACTTACGGCTGTTATCGAAGAGTGAATCAACAGCTTCCTGAAGCATACGTTTCTCGTTACGGAGAATCACTTCGGGAGCTTTGATTTCAATCAGTCGTTTCAAACGGTTGTTACGGATGATAACCCGACGATACAGGTCGTTCAGATCGGAAGTGGCGAAACGTCCACCATCCAACGGAACCAACGGACGCAGATCCGGCGGAATAACCGGAACTACTTTCACGATCATCCACTCCGGACGGTTACGGCCTTTCGACGCACGGAAAGCTTCAACTACCTGCAGGCGTTTCAACGCCTCGTTTTTCCGCTGCTGCGAAGTTTCGGTGTTGGCTTTGTGGCGAAGATCGTACGACATTTCATCCAGATCCAGACGCTCGAGCAGACGGTATAGTCCTTCGGCGCCCATATCAGCGATGAATTTGTCCGGATGATCATCATCCAGTCCCTGATTTTCCTTCGGCAAAGTCTCGATAATATCGAGATATTCTTCTTCCGTAAGGAAATCGAGATATTTTACACCATCATTACGTTTGATACCCGGGTTGATAACCACGTAGCGTTCGTAGTAAATGATGGAATCGAGTTTCTTGGTTGGCAAACCAAGCAGGTAACCGATTTTGTTCGGAAGTGATTTAAAATACCAGATGTGGGCTACCGGAACCACCAGTGAGATGTGTCCCATGCGCTCACGACGTACTTTCTTTTCTGTCACTTCCACACCGCATCGGTCACAAACGATACCGCGGTAACGGATGCGTTTGTATTTCCCGCAATGACATTCATAGTCTTTTACAGGCCCGAAGATCCTTTCACAGAAAAGACCGTCACGCTCGGGCTTATAGGTGCGGTAATTAATCGTCTCTGGCTTCAGTACTTCCCCGTGTGAACGTTCCAGAATTTCTTCCGGAGACGCCAAACTGATGGTGATTTTCGAGAAGTTACTTTTGACCTTGTTGTCTCGTCTGAATGCCATAATTTATCGAAAGAGTTTGTAAAGAATACAATATCTGAAGTATGGTGCTTCGGGAATACCGGGCATGTGAAACACACCCGGTTTACCCAAAGCTTAATATTCTACTACTCGAGGTTTACGCTCAATCCGAGTCCCCTGAGTTCGTGCAACAATACATTCAACGATTCGGGAATACCCGGACTTGGCATCGGATCGCCTTTTACAATGGCTTCGTAGGCTTTTGCCCTTCCGATGACGTCGTCGGATTTCACCGTCAGAATTTCCTGCAGGATGTGTGATGCACCGAATGCTTCGAGTGCCCAAACCTCCATCTCTCCAAAACGCTGACCACCAAACTGTGCTTTACCACCAAGCGGCTGCTGCGTAATGAGTGAGTACGGACCGATTGAACGGGCGTGCATCTTATCTTCAACCATGTGGCCCAGTTTCAGCATGTAGATAACACCTACAGTTGCCGGCTGGTCGAATGGTTCACCGGTTTCGCCATCATGCAGAACAGTTTTACCGAAGCGTGGTACACCAGCTTTATCGGTATATTCCGAAATTTCTTCCAGCGATGCACCATCAAAGATAGGAGTGGCAAATGTCAGTCCCAGTTCTTTTCCGGCCCATCCCAGAACGGTTTCGTAAATCTGTCCCAGGTTCATACGTGATGGTACACCCAGCGGGTTCAATACGATATCTACCGGAGTTCCGTCGGCCAGGAACGGCATGTCTTCGTCGCGGACAATCCGCGATACGATACCTTTGTTACCGTGGCGACCAGCCATCTTATCACCAATCTGCAGTTTCCGCTTTTTAGCGATATAAACTTTGGCCAGCTGGAGAATTCCGGCTGGAAGTTCATCACCGATGGTTACGTTGTAACGCTTACGACGGGCAACAGCTTCCGCTTCCTTGTACTTCATGATGTAGTTGTTCACAAGGTCGCGAATCATATCGTTCTTATCCTTATCGGTCGTCCATTTGTTTGGATTCACGTTCAGATAATCGATTACCTGCAGTTGTTTCAGGGTGAACTTGGTTCCTTTCGGAATGATATCCGTATTGAAGTAATCTTTTACACCCTGCGATGTTTTACCATTAACAAGGGTAAAGATTTTATCGTATAGAATTTCGTTCAGTTTTTCAATTTCAGCTTCAAACTCGCGGTCAATTTGTTCGAGCAAAGGCTTGCTGGTAATCTTGCCTTTTTTCTCTTTCATCACGCGGGAGAAAAGCTTCTTATCGATAACTACACCACGAAGTGAAGGAGAAGCTTTCAACGAAGCATCTTTCACATCACCGGCTTTGTCACCGAAGATAGCACGGAGCAGTTTTTCTTCCGGAGAAGGATCGGACTCTCCTTTCGGAGTAATTTTACCGATCATGATATCGCCGGGTTTCACATTCGCTCCAATGCGTATCAGACCATTTTCATCGAGATTGCGGGTAGCTTCTTCACTTACGTTCGGAATATCGGAAGTGAATTCTTCTGCACCACGTTTGGTGTCACGTACTTCGAGTGAGTACTCGTCGATGTGAACCGAGGTGAAGATGTCTTCACGGACAATCCGCTCAGAAACCACAATTGCATCCTCGTAGTTATATCCCTGCCAGGGCATGAAAGCAACTTTCAGGTTGCGTCCCAGTGCCAGCTCTCCTTTTTGAGTTGCATAGCCCTGAGTCATCAGTTCGCCTTTCGTTACCCGCTGGCCCTTAAAAACCATCGGTGTCAGATCGACACAGGTACCCTGGTTGGTTTTCTGATATTTTTGTAGATAATATGTTTTCGTATCCGAATTGAAGCTCACAAAGCGCTCCTCATCGGTCATATCATATTTAACAACGATTTTATTCGCGTCAACATAGTCGATAACACCATCGCCTTCAGCAGCAATCTGAACGCGGGCATCACGAACTACGTAGCCTTCCAGTCCGGTTCCAACAATCGGAGCTTCCGGACGCAACAGCGGAACAGCCTGACGCATCATGTTCGATCCCATCAATGCACGGTTGGCATCATCATGCTCGAGGAAAGTAATCAATGATGCAGCAATCGATGCAATCTGGTTAGGACCAACGTCCATCAGAGCGATCTCTTCAGGACCAGCAACCGGGTAGTCGGCGTCGAGGCGCGACTTAATGCGGTTGTTAACAAATTCGCCGTCTTCTTTCAGTGGTGCGTTTGCCTGAGCGATGATTTTACCTTCTTCTTCTTCAGCTGTCAGGTAAACAACGTCATCGTTGCTCAAACTTACTTTTCCGGTTTCTACCTTGCGGTAAGGAGTCGAAATAAATCCGAGGTCAGTAATCTTCGCAAATACACAGAGCGAAGAAATCAGACCAATGTTCGGACCTTCCGGGGTTTCGATCGGACACAGGCGACCATAGTGCGTATAGTGAACGTCACGAACCTCGAAACCGGCGCGTTCGCGGGACAGACCACCAGGACCGAGTGCCGACATACGACGCTTGTGCGTCATTTCGGCCAGCGGGTTGGTTTGATCCATGAACTGCGACAGTGCATTGGTACCGAAGAAGGAGTTGATAACCGAAGAAAGAGTCTTCGAGTTAATCAGGTCAACCGGGGTGAATACCTCGTTGTCACGAACATTCATCCGCTCACGGATGGTACGCGCCATACGGGCCAGACCTACACCAAACTGGTTGTACATCTGCTCTCCAACTGTACGAACACGACGGTTCGACAAGTGGTCGATATCATCGACATCAGTTTTCGAGTTGACCAGTTTTATCAGGTACTTGATGATTTCGATAATGTCCTCTTTGGTAAGCACGCGGGTATCCATATCAATGTTCAGCCCAAGCTTCTTATTAATACGGTAACGTCCTACTTCTCCCAGGTCATAACGAACTTCTGAGAAGAACAATTTTTCGATTACATCACGTGCGGTTGCATCATCCGGCGGCTCAGAGTTACGCAGCTGACGGTAGATGTGCAATACCGCTTCTTTCTCCGAGTTACACGGGTCTTTCTGCAAGGTATTGTAAATGATGGCATAGTCACCAACATTCTGCTCTTCCTTGTGCAGAAGGATCGTTTTTGCACCCGAATCAAGAATTTCATCAACGTGCTCGGGTTGAATAACCGTCTCACGATCGATGATTACTTCGTTACGTTCGATGGATACCACCTCACCGGTATCTTCATCGACAAAATCCTCTACCCATGTTTTCAGAACACGAGCAGCCAGTTTACGACCAACAACCTTTTTAATTCCCGATTTCGAAACCTTCACTTCATCAGCGAGACCGAAGATTTCGAGAATCTCCTTATCGCTCTCGTATCCAATCGCACGCAAAAGGGTGGTAACTGGTAGTTTTTTCTTCCTGTCGATGTATGCAAACATCACATTGTTGATGTCGGTTGCAAACTCAATCCAGGAACCTTTAAAAGGAATAATCCTTGCTGAATAAAGTTTGGTTCCATTAGCATGTACACTCTGACCGAAGAATACGCCTGGTGAGCGGTGCAGCTGCGATACAACTACCCTTTCAGCACCGTTAATGACGTATGAGCCACTGGGTGTCATGTATGGTACGGTGCCAAGATATACATCCTGAACCACCGTATCGAAATCTTCGTGCTCGGGATCGGTACAGTAAAGCTTTAATTTGGCTTTCAGGGGGACACTGTAAGTGAGCCCACGCTCGATACATTCGGTAATCGAATATCGGGGCGGATCGACCTGGTAATCGAGAAATTCGAGGACGAAATTATTTCGGGTATCAGTTATTGGGAAGTTCTCCTGGAAAACGCTACTCAATCCTTCGTTTTTCCGTTCTTCAGGAGAGGTTCCCAACTGGAAAAATTCTTTGAAAGATTTAATCTGCACCTCCAGAAAGTCGGGGTACTCGAACCTACTCTTGGTAGATGCAAAACTAATTCTTTGATTTACAGTATTTGAAGACATTATCGACCAAATTAAGGAACCTAAAATATAAACATAAAAAGGCTTAGAATCCCTTTCCGGGATTCTAAACCGTATATAACCTCAGAAGTACAGGTCAAAGTCTTATTTGAGTTCAACTTCAGCTCCAGCTTCTTCAAGTTGAGATTTAAGAGATTCTGCTTCTTCTTTCGAGACTTTTTCTTTGATGGCTTTCGGCGCACCGTCAACCAATTCTTTGGCTTCCTTCAGACCTACACCAGCTAATTCCTTAACCAGTTTTACTACGGCCAATTTTGAACCACCAGCAGCTTTCAGGATAACATCAAACTCAGTTTGAGCTTCTTCAGCGGCACCTTCGCCACCAGCAGCAGGACCAGCAACGGCTACAGCAGCAGCTGCAGGTTCGATGCCATATTCTTCTTTCAGGATCTCAGCCAGTTCAGTAACATCTTTTACAGTCAGATTTACCAGTTCTTCTGCAAGCTTTTTAAGATCTGCCATTTTCCTCGAGATTTAAATATTAAGTGATTAAATTTTTTAACTCTAAATTGTAATAATAATTAGGCGTTACGCTCTTCCAATGTTTTCAATACACCAGAAATTGTTGAACCTCCAGACTGAAGAGCCGAGATAAGATTCTTGGCCGGTGACTGGAGCAGTGCGATAACGTCTGCAAGCAATTCTTCTTTCGATTTGATATTTACCAATACTTCCAACTGATCGGCACCAACGTAAGTTGATTCTTCAACATAAGCACCTTTCAATACAGGTTTCTTGTTTGCCTTAGCGAACTCTTTGATGAGTTTTGCCGGTGCATTACCAGTATTGCTAAACAGAATGGATGTATTTCCTTTCAGTACATCATAAAGCGTCTCAGTTTCTTTTTCAGAATTCTCGAGGGCTTTACGGAGCAGCGTATTCTTAACTACAATCAGTTTTACTTCACGCTTGTGACACAACCGCCGTAAGTTACTTGACTTTTCGGCATCCAGGTCAGCTATATCGGCCAAGTAAAAATGACTGTATGAATTGATCTGCTCGGTTAATTGATCAATAACCTCTATTTTTTCGGATCTTTTCATCGCAATTATCTTTTACTTAGTCCAAGCAAGACTTAGGTTCAACCTGAATCCCTGGGCTCATGGTACTCGAAACATAAATGCTTCTAATATAAGTACCTTTTGCAGCGGCGGGCTTTAATTTCTGAATGGTATGTACAAACTCGCGGATGTTCGCCTCGATTTTATCCGATTCGAATGATACTTTTCCAACTGAGGTATGAACAATACCATATTTGTCAACTTTGAAGTCGATCTTACCCATCTTTACTTCTTGGATAGCCTTACCAACTTCCATGGTAACGGTTCCACTTTTGGGATTGGGCATCAGACCACGAGGTCCAAGAACACGACCCAACTGACCTACTTTTCCCATTACCGGAGGCATGGTGATCACAACGTCTACATCGGTCCAACCGCCTTTGATTTTCTCGATGTATTCATCCAGACCAACATAATCAGCACCTGCTTCTTTGGCTTCGGCTTCCTTATCAGGAGTTACCAGAGCCAGCACTTTTACTGACTTACCGGTTCCATGGGGCAAAGTCACAACACCGCGTACCATTTGGTTGGCTTTCCTGGGATCGACCCCGAGACGGACGTCTATATCAACCGAAGCATCGAATTTGCTACTGGTAATTTCTTTCACCAGCGATGACGCTTCTTCCAAAGTATAGACTTTCCCGGCTTCGAGTTTCTCCAAAGCAGCCTTTTTATTTTTGGTAACTTTTGCCATTTGGACGTTTACTTTTTTAGTTATTAAATGGAGAGTCTCCGGTTACGGTAATCCCCATACTCCGAGCGGTACCGGCAACCATACGCATCGCCGATTCCACGGTGAAACAGTTCAGGTCAGTCATTTTGCCTTCGGCAATTTCCTTCACCTGATCCCATGATACCTCTCCCACTTTGTTTACGTGAGGCTCCGAAGATCCTTTCTTAACCTTTGCTGCATCAATAAGCTGAACTGCTACAGGCGGTGTTTTTACGATAAAGTCGAATGACTTATCGGCATACACGGTAATTACTACCGGTAATACTTTGCCTGCCTGCTCCTGCGTTCTGGCATTAAACTGCTTGCAGAACTGCATGATGTTCACCCCTTTGGCACCAAGGGCCGGACCTACGGGAGGTGAGGGATTAGCTGCACCACCTTTAATCTGTAATTTAATTAATCCAGCAACTTCTTTTGCCATAACGTTTTTTTAGAAAAAGTTACGTTACTCCTTTTCTACTTGCATAAAGCTAAGCTCCAAGGGAGTTTTTCGACCGAAAATCTTCACCATTACTTTCAGTTTCTTCTTCTCCTCATTGACTTCTTCAATGATTCCGTTGAAACCGTTAAATGGTCCGTCGGTCACTTTGATGGTCTCACCAACAACGAACGGCACTTCAAAACCTTCGCCACTTTCCTGAAGCTCGTCGACTTTACCAAGAATCCGGTTTACCTCTGACTGACGCATCGGAACGGGATCGCCGCCCTTCGTGTCACCCAGAAAACCAATCACATTGGTAATATTCTTTAGCATGTGTGGAATCTCTCCCACCAATGCTGCTTCAATCAGGACGTAACCCGGGAAGAAGTTGCGTTCTTTTGCCACTTTCTTTCCGTTGCGGATTTGATATACCTTTTCCGTCGGGATTAAAACCTGTGAAATGTAATCCTGAAGACCAGCATTCGCAACTTCACTTTCGATATATTCTTTTACCTTCTTTTCTTTTCCTCCGATGGTTCGAAGAACATACCATTTGCGTTGAATTTCACTCATTACGGTCCTCCAGAATCAAATTAATAGAATAAACTGTAAATAAATTTCATCGCATTCTCGAAAACGAGATCGATCAAAAATATAAACAGTGCGATTATTAAGGAAGCAACCATTACTACTACTGCACTATTCTGTAATTCCTTCCAGGTTGGCCATGTTACTTTGTGCACCAACTCGGTATAGGCTTCAGAGAAATAAGATTGTATCTTCATATCCGAATTTAATTCGTTTTGTTTCTCTTTACGAGATTGTCGGGTAATAAGAGTCGAACTTATCATCAAAAAAAACTGCCCCAAACCGGCCTACCCGTTGTAAATACAGTCCCGGACATAACATCCGGGACTGCTTTATTGTTTAAGCTTTATGCATTCAAATTACTCTACAATTTCAGTAACCTGACCGGCACCTACGGTACGACCACCTTCGCGGATTGCGAAACGCAGACCGAGGTTCAATGCTACCGGGTAAATCAGCTCAACAGTAATTGATACGTTGTCGCCAGGCATTACCATTTCAGTTCCTTCAGGAAGAGAAATCTCACCGGTTACGTCAAGCGTACGCAGGTAGAACTGCGGACGGTATTTGTTGTGGAAAGGAGTGTGACGACCACCTTCTTCTTTCTTCAGTACGTAAATCTCAGCTTTGAACTTGGTGTGAGGAGTGATTGAACCCGGCTTAGCCAGAATCATACCACGCTTGATTTCTTTCTTATCAACACCACGCAGCAACAAACCTACGTTATCACCAGCCTGTCCGTCATCAAGAATCTTACGGAACATCTCAACTCCGGTACATACAGTCTTACGACCTTCAGCACCCAAACCAATCATCTGCAGCTCGTCACCAGTGTGAACAACACCAGTTTCGATACGACCTGTAGCAACGGTTCCACGACCAGTAATAGAGAATACGTCCTCTACCGGCATCAGGAAGTCTTTGTCGATGTCACGCGGAGGCAGCGGAATCCAAGTATCAACTGCATTCATCAGTTCCATTACTTTTTCTTCCCACTCTTCTTCACCGTTCAGTGCACCCAAAGCAGAACCCTGAATAACAGGAGTATTGTCACCGTCGAATTCGTAGAATTCGAGCAGTTCGCGTACTTCCATCTCAACCAGCTCCAGCAATTCCTCATCGTCAACCATGTCAACTTTGTTCATGAAAACAACGATACGAGGAACGTTTACCTGACGAGCCAACAGAATGTGCTCACGAGTCTGAGGCATAGGACCATCAGTAGCAGCTACCACAAGAATAGCTCCGTCCATCTGAGCAGCACCAGTTACCATGTTCTTTACATAGTCGGCGTGACCAGGACAGTCAACGTGCGCATAGTGACGGTTCTCAGTCTGGTACTCTACGTGAGCAGTATTAATAGTAATACCACGCTCTTTTTCTTCAGGTGCATTGTCAATAGAATCGAATTCTTTTATTTCAGACAATCCCTTTTTTGCCAAAACTTTAGTGATTGCAGCTGTAAGTGTTGTCTTACCGTGGTCCACGTGGCCAATGGTACCAATGTTCACGTGGTCTTTGGACCTGTCGTAATGTTCTTTAGCCATAACTCCAAAAATTAGATAGTGTGTTTTAAATTTTCTATTTGTTAATCATCTAATCTTTTTACGAGCCGATGACGAGAATTGAACTCGTGACCTCTTCCTTACCAAGGAAGCGCTCTACCCCTGAGCTACATCGGCAAAATTAGAGCGGGAGACGGGATTCAAACCCGCGACCCTCAGCTTGGAAGGCTGATGCTCTATCAGCTGAGCTACTCCCGCAAAAATTTCACGTGGGGAGAGCAGGATTCGAACCTACGAAGGCATAAGCCAGCAGATTTACAGTCTGCCCCAGTTGGCCACTTTGGTATCTCCCCAATTCAATAAAAATTCCAATGAACCTTAGTACTGTTTTCCTGATAAACTGAGCGTTTTAAAGACAAGAGAACCCCCGCATTCATCTAGCAAACAGCCATTTACCCTCGATAGTTACGTTTAATTCCAAGCTACCTGCCCAAACTACGTCCCTATACACAGAACAAACCATTTCTAAGGAATTCCTCCCTAAAAATGGTTTGCAAATGTAAAAATTTTTTTGCCTAAAAAGCAAATTTACCACACTTTTTTTAAATTATTTAGCCTTTAGTTTTTCCTTGTATTTCTTGAGCTGACGACGCAATGCATCGATCGCCAAATCGGTCGCTTCCTCGAAGGTTCGGGCCTGCTTTTTGGCAAAGAGGTTTTCATTGGAAGGAACGGACAGTTTTATCTCCGATACTTTGTTTTCCTTTTCCTCGTCGTTTACCAGTTTCAGCACTATATCGGCACCGATAATCCCGTCAAAGAACAAGTCCAACTTGTTTACTTTTTTTTCACAAAATTCGATCAGCTTCTGATCGGCTTTGAAATGAACTGCTTGTACTTTAACGTCCATAATAGATCCTCCATTCGTTTAAGCTCTGGGGTGAGCTTGTTTATAAACTTCTTTTAGCTTCTCAAAAGATGTATGGGTGTAGACTTGCGTTGCTGCCAGGTTAGCGTGTCCTAACAACTCCTTGATTGCATTCAGGTCAGCCCCATGATTCAAAAGATGCGTGGCAAAAGTGTGCCGCAGGATATGCGGACTTTTTTTATCGAGTGTGGTAACTTTAGCCAAATGTTTTTTCACAGAACGATAGACCAGCTTATCGTAAACCGGTTCACCGGCTGCTGTCATAAATAAAAAACAAGACCCTTCTCCGAAAAGTTCACGCCGTTTGGCAATATAGGTGGTCAAATCGCGATTTATTTCACGTGGGTACGGAACTAACCGCTCCTTGTTTCTCTTCCCCAGAACTTTCACCATACATTCGTTTAGGTTCAGATCTTCCGTTTTTATGGCTCGAAGTTCCGCCAGGCGAATTCCGGTTCCGTAAAAGAGGCTTATCATGGCCTTATCACGAAGGCCTTCAAAATCATCACTGAAATACTTCCCGTCCAACAACCGGTTGATTTCGGTTTCCTGAAGAAACGAAGGAAGACGTTTACTTACCCGGGGCGCAATAACACGATCCATGGGGTTTGTCTCCAGCAATTCTTCCCGCATCATAAACCTGAAATAAGTCTTCAGCGTAGAAAGTTTCCGATTAACGGTCCTGGCCGAAATATCCTGCTCCATCATGGAAATAATCCACTGTCGGACCAGGTGAAAATCGACCGCCTCTAAACAAAAATCCTCCACCAATTCATTCCCGAAAGAAATAAACTGATCGAGGTCTTTTTTATAGGCCGCCAGCGTATGTGGCGAATAACGCTTTTCGTATTTCAGATAATTCAGAAATGATTCCTGATTAAACATTGAAAAGGGTTAAAGAGATTTAAATTCAAGATACGAAAAATTTCGCACCCATTTTACATATCTCAGCCCTTAACATGCCTTAATCTTCCTCACGCTGCATTTGCTGAATATAGATCGCTTTTTTAATCTCCGTGCGACGCTCAACCGAAGGTTTGGTATATGCCTGACGACTACGCAGTTCTTTTACTACTCCGGTTTTTTCAAATTTTCTTTTGAAACGCTTGAGAGCACGTTCAATGTTCTCTCCTTCTTTCAAGGGAATTACAATCATACCGTTTCCTTATTACTTATTTATTCGAGTTTCTTTATTATTCCTGATTTCGGGTCGCAAATTTATGAATATTCCGTTACGAATCAAACTGTCAGCACCAAATAATTAGTACCAACAACAAATTATGCTGCCGAAAATTACGGCGCAAAGATAATGTAAGGTTGTAGTTTTTCAACTTTTTCAGGAAGGAAAATATCGTCCAGCGCTTCGAAACCTTTAATCTTCCCCTCTTTTTCCCTTCTGTTCACTACCGCTTTGGCTTCACGGTAGTTGATATACGGATGACGGGCCAAATCGCCCAGCGAGGCAAAGTTGATTTGAATGGACCGCACAGAATCCGCCGTTACCTTTAGATAAGGAACAGCCCGGTCATAATGCTCCGGTCTCAGACCATACACTTCTCTCAATTGCCCAACCGAATAATATCCGCCCAACAGCCTGCGATATTTCACAATTCGCCCAGCCAGCACCGGACCAATTCCCGGTAGTTTTTCCAAACTGACAGAATCGGCACTATTTAAATCGAGAACCGGAATCACTTTCTTCTTTACCGGAACCGCCGCTCGCACCTCGCTCTTAGCACTTGCCACTAACGTACGGACAGGTTTAACCTCTGTACTTTTTATAGCCCGAGGTGTTGCATCTTCTTTCATCCGGACAAAAGGAATAAGCTTTTCGCTGACCGAATCGGGTAAACCATAAATTTTCCCGATATCTTCCGGTTTCCGAAAATGTCCTCCTTTGCGCAGATAGTTCGCCCAGTTCGATGCCGGCTTTTCCGCAATTCCCATTGCCAACAACTCCTTTCGGGAAACCTTGTTAGGATCGAACGGAACAGGATGCAGCCGATATTTCTCTCTCAAAAGACTATCGCGTTTTTCCTGATAAGCCGTCACCTGCTGTTCCCATTCGGTGAAATCATATTTCGGAGATGAAACAATAACAGGCAACAACAGATTAATTGCTACCATTACCAATAAAATGGCAAGCAAAATCAAAACTCCATTTTTCTCTCTTTTCGAGAAACTGAAATATGTACGCAGAAACGGAAATTTCATAGATCAGATGTCCTGGATTGACAACTTCTATAATTAAAGTTACAAAAAAAGCTTCCTGTTAACCAGAAAGCTTTTCACGGAAGTTGATATTTTCGATTTAAAATTTCAGAATTCCAAGACTATTCAAAAAGACAAAGGCAATAGCCACCGGCGCCAGAAACTTGATGATGAAATAATATACCTTAAAGAGTTTTTCGTGCCCACTTTCCCCTTCAACGCCATCTTTTACTGCCGCCTTCTTAAGAATATAACCGGCAAAAATGGTAATCAACAATCCGCCGAAAGGCAACAGAATGTTGGATGAAACATAGTCGAACAAATCAAATGCCGTCTTATCAAACAGGGTATTATCTTTTAACGGACCGTAGGACAGGGCACTCAACACTCCCAAAACACCAACTGTAGCCCCGGACAGCCAAGTCGCTTTCTTACGACTAATCTTTAACTCCTCAGTAAAATATGCTACAATCACCTCCAGCAATGAAATGGAAGACGTGAGTGCAGCGATGACAAGCAGAACAAAGAATAACAATGCGAAGAAGTATCCTCCCGGCATCTGCTGGAAAATATTAGGTAAGGTTATGAATACGAGTTTAGGCCCTGCATCCGGCTCGATATTGAAAGCAAAAACGGCTGGAAAAATAGCGACTCCGGCCAACACGGCTATCAGTGTATCGGCTAACGAAACAGAAGCCGCTGTGCTCATTAGTCTTTCCTTCCGGTTAATGTAGGAGCCATAAGTTATTATGGTTCCCATCCCGAGACTAAGCGAAAAGAAAGCTTGCCCCAGGGCTTCCAAAACCGTGTTGGCACTTAGCTTACTGAAATCGGGTTTGAATAGAAAATCCAGCCCTTCCCCTGCGCCGGGAAGGGTAATCGCACGAATGTCGAGAATAATAATGATCACCAGCAAAACCGGCATCAGGATTTTCGTATACTTCTCAATCCCCTTCTGAACACCTGCCACAACAATCGCCGCTGTCAGAAAAAGAAAGATAAGCATCCAAACTACCGGCCAGACTGAACCTGAAACAAAATCGTTATACATCGCATTCAACTCTACCGGCGTTTTCCCCGTAAAGCCATTTTTAACGGCCTGAAGTGTGTACTCCAACGTCCATCCGGCTACTGCACTGTAAAAGGATAAAATAAGGAATGCTGCCGCTACGCCCATGATGCCGACTGCCGGCCATCCGGTTTTCGGGGCAAGGAATTTAAAGGTACCGTAAGCATTTCGTTGAGCGCTTCTTCCAAGTGTCATCTCGGTTAGCATTAGCGGAATGCCAATGAGAACAATGAAAAACAGGTACATCAGGAAAAACGCACCTCCTCCGTTTTCTCCCAGCACATAAGGGAATCGCCAGATGTTACCGAGTCCGATGGCCGAACCGGCCGCTGCAGCGATAACTCCAAAGCGACTTGAAAAGCTGTCTCTGTTGCCTTGCATAAGGTAGTCAGTGTTAGTTTGAAGAATGAGACTACAGGTAATCTCTATTTAGAATAAATAAAGTTATTTATAATCAAGTTATTATAGCGGGCAAATTTGTCACTTTTTTTCGAATTGCCCAAGAGCATCCCCATGCTGCACAATGCATATAAACACAAAAAAACCACCCGAAGGTGGTTTTCATGATATAAGAGAAATAAGAAAATTTCGCTATTAGTTGCGATCCAAAGCGTTCAGTGCTTCGAAAGCTTCTTTCAGGCGATCGATAACACCTTGCTCGCCGGCACGCAGCCATACACGAGGATCATAGTATTTTTTGTTTGGCTTTTCTTCGCCTTCCGGGTTACCAATCTGCGATTGCAGGTAGTCGTGGTTTTTAGCTTCGAATTCACGAACACCATTCCACATAGCCCACTGAGTATCGGTATCGATATTCATCTTGATAACACCATAACCGATAGCTTCGTGGATTTCTTCCGGTTTGGAACCTGAACCACCGTGGAATACAAAATTAACCGGCTTCTTGTCTTCAAGACCCAGTTTTTCAGCAATGTAATCCTGAGAGTTTTTCAGAATAATCGGACGCAATACGACGTTACCTGGTTTGTAAACTCCGTGTACATTACCAAATGAGGCTGCAACAGTGAAGTTAGGAGATACTTTGCTCAATTCAGTGTAAGCATAGTAAACGTCTTCCGGCTGAGTATAAAGCAATGAATTATCGATTCCGGTATTGTCAACACCGTCTTCTTCACCACCGGTGATACCCAACTCAATTTCGAGGGTCATACCCATTTTGCTCATGCGAGCCAAGTATTTTTTCGAAATCTCGATGTTTTCTTCCAGTGTCTCTTCTGACAGGTCGAGCATGTGCGAACTGAACAACGGTTTTCCGTACTGCTCAAAGTGCTTTTCACCAGCATCAAGCAATCCGTCAATCCAGGGCAACAGTTTTTTTGCTGCATGGTCAGTATGAAGAATTACATGTACTCCGTATGCCTCGGCAACAGTATGAATATGTTTGGCAGCTGAAATTCCTCCAAGAATAGCAGCTTGCTGACCTTCGAGTTTCAACCCTTTACCTGCATAAAAAGAAGCACCACCGTTTGAAAGCTGGATGATGACCGGTGAGTTAACAACTTTAGCAGCTTCCAATACTGCGTTAACTGTATCGGTTCCGGTTACGTTTACTGCCGGAAGAGCAAAGTTGTTCTCTTTAGCTACTTTAAAAATGGTCTGAAGGTCTTCCCCGGTTACAACACCAGGCTTAATGTTTTCGAATAATTTTGCGCTCATAGCTCTTATTTTACAGGTAGATGTAACTTACTATTAATAACCTAATTCTCGTGGTTATCATGTTAAATAACCGGTTGCAAAGGTACGAATAAAAAATGGAATAATGTTTTACAACACCTGTTAAAACAACGTTAAAAGGGATAGCCAATTGCGAAGGTAACATTGAAATCATCAGATGTTAAGGGGCGGCTGCCAACGATCCATCTGGAGCCTTGCGGCAAGGATGGATCGCGCAATTTCATACCAACATCCAACCGAAAGATAACATAGGAAAAATCGAAGCGGAAACCGGTTCCTGTTCCAACAGCCAGCTCTTTGTAGAACTGTCCTAACCGGAATTCTGTTCCAGGGCGGTTATCATTCAGCGACCAGATATTTCCCACATCGAGGAAAAGAGCCCCTTCCAGCATACCAATCATCTTGTAACGGTATTCGATATTACCTTCGAGTTTGACATCTCCGGTCTGATTGGGAAAAGCATTCGGATCGGCTTTGTAACTACCCGGACCAAGTGAACGGACCGGCCAGGCCCGGATATCATTGGCTCCACCGGTGAAATATTTCCGTTCGAACGGAACCTGCTTCGAGTTACCATACGGAACAGCAATTCCACCAAAACCACGAATGACTACCGTATTGTATTTATCGAGCACCCAACCCCGGCGATATTCCAAATCGGTTCGGAAATACTGGGCAAACGGTGTTCCCAGAAATTTGTACTGCCCTCCAGCCAGTGAATCGGTCAGTTCCTGTGGGCGATTCGCCAGTTTACTGTATGCATACAAAGTATTTCCCGCCGTTTCGAATGAGGCCCGCAGATACTTGTAGTTGGTTCTCTTCTGCAGACGCTGAGTATTGTATGTATAAATATAATTAAGCGACGAAATAGAGTGGTCAGTATATGAACTGCGGATATACAGGTTCTCGATGGAAGCTATAAACTTCGGATCGTAGGAGAACATTTTCACCAGGTTAAAATCGAGCAAATTGATCCGGTGTGTCGAATATTCAGACGATTTCCACTGGTATCCAAAACTAGCCCGGGCAATAGTACGCGTATAATCAGGGCGACGCTGATAATTGTAAGCCAGGTTGAAAAGTGTCTTGGGAGTGGAGTATTGAAACAGCCGCGTAGAGCGAAAGGGTGCTAAAAATTTAGGCAACGTAAGTTTCGTGTCAATCCCGGTTTCCAGTGTATTAAAGAACTTGACAGAATCCTTCACACCATAACTTTGCCGCTCGGTTGCACCCCGTAATTGTACATCGAGAATCTCTCCCCCCTTGAATAGATTGCGGTGCTGATAATTCAGGTTACCGGCGACTCCCAGGTTGCCCGACGAGTTGGTCCCTTCCAGCGCAAATGAATACGACTGTTTCGACGAGGGAGTCAACTGAATGACACAATCGAGCATCGGATTCCCCAGCGAATCACGTTTTCCGGTTTCTTCAAACTGAATATTAATCACTTTGAACAGACGCAACAACGATAATTCATTGTATGTACGTTCTACCTCACTCACTTTATAATATCCCGCATCGCCAATGTGATTGGCGTTCATAAGTAAATCAGGGCGGAAACGCAGCGAATTCTTGTAAATGAAGTAATAATTATCAACTTTCAAAGTATCCTGCGGAACCATATCCAGATTCAAATGCTCTCCGAACAAGGCCTTCCGCGGTTCATATTCCGTCAGGAAATAAAAATTCCGAAATGTAAATTTTTGATGTGGCTGGTATTCCACATTACCAAGCGAATCCTGAAACTCTCGTTCTCCCACCAGCATCGTAACTGCCGATTGCCGTTTCCCCAGCGTAGTATCAGCCTCGTATGAAATACTATTCCGGTTCATCCGGTAGTAGCCCTGGTCTTTCAATGTCCGAACCATTCGCAGTCGCTCACTGGCCAGCTTGTCCATGTCTAGATTTTCGTCTTCATGAATGGTCGACAATGACGAATCTTTGTGAACAATAGTCCGGAGCGAGTCGTCCAGTACATCGACTTTGTAACGATCGATGGTATACGGTTGATTGGCGGTAATCCGGTAAACGACTTCGGCTTTTTTCTTTTTCCGGTAAACGGTATCGGTCACCACAGCATCGTAATAACCTTTGTTGTGCATGTACCGTTTCAACTCCTGGTCGGAGCGTTTGGTCAAAAACGAATCGTAAATAACCGGAGCTTCCCCGATTCGTTTCAGCCAGCCATCACTCTTCTTTCGTGAAGACAAATTGTAAAGTGCCAGGTGAAACTTCCAAAACCCGAGGATGGATGTATTGGGAGTTTGTCGCAGATAATTTTTTAAATCCTGTTTATCAACCTGCTTCGTATCGACATCCACTTTCACTTTATTCAACAGGTATTCATCCTGCGGAACAAATTTGGTCGTCCGGCACGAAAAAAGTAACAAAACCAGAAAGGCCAATCCGGAAATCAGCTTTATTATTCTCAACAAATCCTTCAATACTTCAAAAATTGGAAACCTCACAAATATAGTGAACTCAATAATTTAAAATCGTTTATTTTTGTTGAAGTTTAATGTCTAAAACAGTATAGCCGTTTGCTCTCAAAAAACAAAATAAAACAACTTCGTTCGCTTCATCTGAAAAAATTCAGGCGCAGTGAAGGTCTTTTCGTTGCTGAAGGCCAAAAACTTGTTCTCGATCTTCTCGATTCGAAAATGGAGGTAAAGGAAGTATTCTGTACTCCGGAGTTAATCTCCACCGTCGAAGGGAAAGGATTTAATCCGAAGAATATTCATTCCTCAGAATTGGCGGATTTAAAGAAAATCTCCCAGCTAAAATCATCACCTGATATTGTCGCCACTGTGCAAATTCCCGAAAATTCACTCTCGTGGGAAGAAATTGCCGGCGATTTGTGCCTGGCTCTCGACGGTGTTCAGGACCCGGGCAACCTGGGAACCATTATCCGGCTGGCCGACTGGTTCGGCATCCGAAATATTCTTTGTTCGGAAGATACAGTCGATTTATATAACCCAAAAACAGTACAGGCCACGATGGGCGCGATTGCCCGCATCAGGCTGCACTACGGAAATCTGACCGGTTATCTTCAACGCGCCAACGAAATGGAAATTCCGGTATACGGCACATTTCTCGAAGGCCAAAACATTTATTCCGCGCCTCTTTCTCCCAACGGAATTATCGTGATGGGTAACGAAGGAAAAGGTATTTCGGAAAGTGTCGAGCCGTTCATTCAGCATAAAATTCACATCCCTAATTTTCCGGCTAACCGGGAAACATCCGAATCACTGAACGTGGCCATGGCTACTTCGATAACCTGTTCCGAGTTCAGACGCCGGATGATGCCCCGCAAACCTTAACCACCGCTTCGGCACATCGTTCTCCGTCAATGGCGGATGAAACAATACCTCCGGCGTAGCCCGCACCTTCACCGCAAGGAAAGAGTCTTGACACCTGTACATGTTCCAGCGAAATTTTGTCCCGCGGAATTCGTAGCGGCGACGATGTGCGCGATTCTACGCCCAGGATGAGCGCATCATTTGTGAGAAATCCGTTGGCTTTTCGCCCGATTTGAACAAATCCCTTTTGCAGTTTTTCACGAATGACTCCGGGCAACCATTCATGCATCGGCGATGACTGAATTCCTGGTCGGAAGGATGTCTCCGGCAAGTCTAATGACAGTCTTCCTTTCACGAAATCATCTAACCGCTGGGCCGGCGCCAATTGCGAACGGTTAGCCTGCCGAAAACACTTCTGCTCTAAATCGGATTGAAAATGCAAGCCGGCCAACTGTTCAAAACGCTTGTAGTTTTTAGGGATGTCTTCCAACCGAATCTCCACGACGATTCCCGAGTTAGCAAACCTTCCGCCCCTTCCCGAAGGCGACATGCCATTCACCACTAACTCTCCGGGAGCGGTCGCTGCAGGAACAATCACTCCGCCGGGACACATGCAAAAAGAGTAAACGCCACGCTGCTCTACCTGTTCGACAAAAGAATAGCTGGCAGCCGGAAGAAATTCGCCTCTGGGCCTACCATGATACTGGATCGAATCAATCAGCTCCTGCGGATGTTCAACCCGAACGCCCATGGCAAAAGGCTTGCCTTCGACAACCAGATGTTTGTCGTGCAGCATTTGATATACATCACGGGCCGAGTGGCCAGTCGCCAGAATGACAGCTTTCCCTGTCAATTCTTGCCCATCCGCGAGTTTTACTCCGGTAGCCTTTCCGTTCTGCACCGTAATATCGGTTACCCGCGAATGAAAATGAACTTCGCCACCAGCTTCGACGATGGTTTCGCGCATCGCGGTTACAACCCGGGGTAATACATTCGTTCCGATGTGCGGATGAGCGTCAATCAGAATATCGTCCTGAGCACCGTGAAAATGAAGAATTTCCAGAATGCGATTAACGTCTCCGCGCTTTTTTGAGCGGGTATACAGTTTTCCATCAGAAAAAGTCCCGGCTCCACCTTCTCCGAATCCGTAATTGGAATCCGGATCGACCTGCTGATCGCGATGAATAGCTGCGATGTCGCGTTTCCGCTCGCTGACACTTTTTCCCCGTTCCAGAATAACCGGCTTCATCCCCAGCTCAATGAGCCGAAGTGCCGCGAACAAACCGGCCGGACCAGCACCGACAATAATAACCGGTTCAGCTTTCGTAACATCGGGATAGATTTTTTCGGATGGCTTAAGGGGTTCCGGTTCCTCATCGACGAAAGCGAGAATGCCCAGGTTGATTCGAATGTCGCGACGGCGAGCATCTACCGAACGACGACGAATAACGATGCCGCGAACGCGTTCCTCTTTCATCCGCAATTGCGAAGCCACGATTCGTGACAACTGCTTCTCATCCGCTGCCTGCTTCGGGCTAACGGAGATGTTGATCTCTTTCTGCAACTTACTTCTTTATATAAAGACTTACGATTCCTGTAAAAGGAATTTTCCGTTACAAAAATACAAACATTCGAGCCTTGCCTGACGAGGAATTATTCAAAATAGAAGATAAGGGAAAAGACATTGGAAGTGAGCCGTTCGACAGCAAATCCGTAGTAAGGAATTCGATTTTCATCTGTACCGATGCTGTGATCGATTAAGTTATCGACGCCCAACGACACCCTGAACTCAGTAGATAACCGAAAAAACTGCAGGTAAGAATCCAGCCCCATCGCGAAATCGACATAAGCGCCGGTTTTGTACATATGCAACACGCGCTCGGCGGCACGTTTATTCTCCAGGTCGATGCGATAAGTTCCGCCCAGGTAGATGTATGGGCGCAGGTTGCCATAGCGTTTTCCTTTCAGCCGCACTCCTACCGGGATGTCAATATAAGTGGACGGAATATTGAGATACGATTTCTCATCCAGACCATTCGTTCCCAGCCCATTTAATATCTCCTGGTTGATGGTATCGTTATAGACCAGCTGCCGGCTTCCAAAACTCATTCCCGGAGTGATGCGCAAATCGGCAAATTCAGTCAAACGAAAATTAGAAACAATTCCTACCGAGAATCCGGGAGAAATCGGATCGACATCCACGCGGATGGAGCGCCCTCTGTAGTATTGCTCTGTCTTACTCTTAACTCCAGCATTTTCGGGAAGCTGCAGAACGGGATTCTGTGCAATTGGATCGGGATAGAACCGGAAACCAAAATCCATCGCGTTTACGCCCAGAAAGAAACCAAAATGAATGGGTCGATCATCAAAGCTTGATAAACTCTGCACTCTCCCAAACTGGGCATAAGTAATATTACCTACCAGCATGAAGGCAAGTAAAAGAAGTAAATATCTGGACTTTTGGTAAATCATCTGTTTCCCGTTAAGGTGCACCTTTTTTCTATGATCAATAACACGATTTTTAAGTGTTTATTGCTCACTCCGCTAAAATGTATTCCCAATTCGCTTTCAGGAATACTCCTGTTATTTATCGCCCAGGTATATCGTTGCGATACCGAAAGTCAAGCGGTACTCGCGCGTATTTTTGAAGCCGGCGTTTCGCATAATAGCCAAAAAATCGGAACCATCAGGGAAAGCCTGTACCGATTCAGGCAAATAGCTGTAGGCCGTTTTGTCTTTCGAAAAAAAGCGTCCCCAAAACGGGAGAATCCGGAACGAATAAAAATGGTACAGCTGCTTCATCGGAAAACTTCGCGGCTGCGAGAACTCCAGAACACATGTAACACCACCGGGTTTTAAAACGCGATGCATTTCTTCCAGACCTTTGCTCAGGTTCTCAAAGTTTCGAACGCCAAACGCTACCGTGATGGCTTCAAAAGTTTCCTCTTTGAACGGGAGATTTTCAGAATCGCCCTCCAGCAACTCAATTGTTCCATTGAGTCCTAAACGCTCCATCTTTTTCCGTCCCTCAGCCAGCATCCCGGTCGAGATATCGACTCCGGTAACTTTATCCGGACTCAATTTCAGCGCTTCGATGGCAAAATCACCGGTCCCCGTAGCAATATCCAGCATCTGTTTCGGCTGATACGGCTTCAGTAACCTGATGGCTTTTCGCCGCCACCCCTTGTCGATACCAAATGAGAGGAAGTGATTCAAAAAATCATAACGAGCAGCTATACTATCGAACATAGCTGCTACCTGCACCTTTTTACTGGTGTCAGAATCTTTATAAGGAGTTACCACAAATTTCAGGTTTATTCCGTCTCTACATTTTCTGTCATCTTGTCCACAAATCCGTAGGAAGTGTCATCGATGCGAATCTCTCCGCGCGTAACGTGTCCTAACGTGAAGAAGGGCAATTTATGCTCACGAAGGTAGTCGACCAGTTCATCTTCTTTATCTTGCGAAACACAAGCGATTACACGTCCCATCGATTCACCGAACAGGAAAGCATCCTGACGGATTTCCGCATCGGTGGTGATATCAAAGCCCAGGTCGTTGGGAAGCGAGGCTCTCAGCAACGTGAAGAACAAACCTCCGATTCCTACCGGACTTAATGACTCCACCAGGTTGCGTTCGGCCAGGCCTTTTACCAAATTCATCAGCTGTTTCTCCAGATCGAGATTGAACTGCATCAACGGCCACTCTTTTATTTCATGATAATGATCGAGGTATTCCGATGCATTTACATCATCATACGATTTCCCGATGAGGAAAATATTGTTCCCTTTCTTTTTGAACTTTGGCGTAATCAACTGCGCATCCTTCTTCATTTTTCCCACCATGCTCACAATAAGCGTTGGCGGAATATTGGCTCGCTCGCGGGCATAATCGTAAAAGATTTTCCGGTGCGAAATCTGCAAACCAAATGCTTCGGCTGCTTTCTCCAAACCACTCCGGGCCTCCTGAACCAACTGCTGATCCATCGGGTCCGACAATTCCACATGGTTGAGCATTACACTCATGGCCACTGGCTCTGCGCCGTAACACACCAATCGTCTGACGGCTTTGGCTACCAGAATTTGAGAAGCGACTTCCGGCTCAACGATCATCCGCCGGTGATCGGCATAAATGGTTAACGAGAACATCCGGTTTTCTCCGTCGATCTCAAAAATTCCCGCTTCACTGGTGTCATCTTTTCCTAACTGCGAAGGATCATCCACCATGGCAGAAAAATCGTTGAAGAAGTTGACCGGCGAAAGATGCGGTATGGCCACCATGGAATAAATGACACTCTGTAAGTTGTCCGGTTCGGGAACCAGATCAATGCTAAACGGCTTTTTTTCTTTTTCGTACATGTGCTTTGAAGGTTTGGTTATAGCCAAAGATTCCTCCTCAAAATTAGCGAACCGATCATTTTATCCTAAAAAATCGTCGTTATTTTTTAATTTCGGCACTAAAACTGAACATTATGAGAAAGATTGCCATCGTAACCGGGGCTACTTCCGGCATTGGTGAAGCAACCGCCAAAATACTGGCCCAAAATGGCTTTAACCTGATTATTACAGGCCGGAGAAGCGAAAAACTGAAAGCTGTTGAAGAAGAGTTGCTGAAGATTGACGATACGAAAGTCCTCAGCCTTGTCTTCGATGTACGAAATAACGATGAAGTGCAAAAAGCACTCTGCAACCTTCCGGCAGAATGGAGCAACGTTGATGTGTTGGTCAACAACGCAGGACTTGCGGTGGGTACCGAACCTGCACACGAAGCCGTTGTCGACGATTGGGAACGCATGATAGACACCAACGTGAAAGGCCTGTTGTATGTCAGCCGTTGTCTGACTCCGGGAATGGTAGAGCGCAAAAAAGGACACATTATTAATATATCTTCCATTGCCGGAAAAGAAGCGTACCCCGGAGGTTCGGTGTATTGTGGAACCAAGCATGCAGTGGGCGCTATTTCAAAAGCCATGCGGATTGAGTTGGTACAACATGGAGTTAAGGTTAGTACGATTAGTCCCGGAATGGTGGAAACTGAATTCTCCCTCGTTCGCTTCAAAGGGGATGAAAGCAAAGCTGATAATGTATACAAAGGACTTACTCCGTTGTACGCGCAGGATATCGCCGAAACCATCTTGTTCATGGTCACCCGTCCTGCCCACGTTAATCTAGACGATGTACTGATTATGCCGACTGATCAGGCCAGTGCCCGTGATGCACGGCGCGACCAATAAGCGGTAGCAATTTGTTGTTCAGAAAAATGCAGAAGCCAGGAGCAAAATTCCGGCAAAAACATTTTTCGAGGTAAAGAAGATTAAATCCCGTACATTTGTCGGGTATCAAACATTCAATATTTAGATAATGAAAATTGAGGTTTCCAACGGAGAGATTGCAGATAAACTGACCATCATCGAAATTAAACTGGAACGAATTTCGGATGAAGCAAAACTGGTGAACCTGAAAAAGGAATACGAAGTGCTGAATGAAGCCGTTTCCCAAATCATCGACAAAAAAGACGCGTTGTACAAGGAATTGTATGACATCAATTGTCAGCTTTGGGACATTGAAGATCGAATCCGCGACCTGGAACGCAACAAGGATTTCGGGCAGGATTTCATCGAAACAGCGCGTGCCGTTTATTTCACCAACGACAAACGTTCGGACGTAAAAAGGCGCATCAACGAAAAAACAGGTTCCAACCTGGTCGAAGAAAAAAGCTACGAAGACTATCAATAGTTTTTGTTCTGAACAAATATCTCCCCGGCTTCATTCGTGTTGCCGGGGATTAAATTTATATGCCGGTGCAACGTATTTTAGTTTTCCGACTTTCCGCCATGGGTGATGTAGCCCTCACGGTTCCCGTTATTCGGGGAATGCTTGAGGAAAATCCGAACCTGTCCATCACTTTTGTTACCCGCCCGTTTTTTGCTCCATTCTTTGAAGGAATCCCCAGACTCCAGCTCTACTTCCCCGATTTAAAAGGAAGACACAAAGGTTTTGGTGGTTTATTTCGGCTTTTTCTCGACTTGCGGAAAGAAGGCCGGTTTGAAACGGTTATCGACCTGCACAATGTTCTTCGGACAAAACTAGTGAGAAGTTATTTTCGCGCGGCCGGCACGTCTGTTTTCTACATCGACAAAGGGAGAGAAGAAAAGAAAGAGCTGCTGAAAACAAAAGAGATCAAACAGCTAAAACATTCTTCGGAACGTTATTGCGATGTTTTCAGAAAAGCCGGCTTCAATGTTCAGATGTCGCCAGTTCCCGCCATTGCCTCTTCCGCAAAAGCGAGCGAAAAAATTCAGGAATACCTGGAAAGCCAAAAATTACCGGAACAAACACTGAAGATTGGTTTTGCACCGTTCGCCACTCATGCAACAAAAATATGGGGATTGGAAAATGCCCGGCAATTGATGCAGCTGATTAACGAAAAGTATCAGGCTCACTTTTACTTATTTGGCGGAGGACAAGAAGAAATCGAAAAGTTGCAAGCGTTATCAACCGACAATGACCACATTACATTGGTAGCCGGCCAAATGAATCTTTCGGAAGAGATTGCGCTAATTACCCGAATGGATTTCATGCTGTCAATGGACTCTTCCAATATGCACATTGCAGCGCTGACCGGAACCAAAACAATTTCCATCTGGGGAGCAACCCATCCGGCGTTTGGATTTTACGCTTTGGGACAACCGGAGGAATACAGTCTGCAAACTCCTGCAGACGAACTGGCGTGCCGTCCCTGTTCGGTTTTCGGGAACAAACCATGTATTCACGAAACCATAAAATGCATGGAAATGCTAACTCCCAATATTGTGTTCCGTAAAATGGAACAACTTAATCTTTTTCAAATTCAGTAGCAGTGGCTACGTCTTTCACCAACGACCACGACATGAAGAAGCTGATTATTATTACACCAATCAAAGACTCGCTGGAAACGCTTATGCATACTATCGATACTTTGCGTTCCGGAACGAACACCATACCTTATTATATTTTCGATGATTTCAGCAATGAAGAAACCATTGGATGGCTGAATGAGAACCAGGAAAAATACCAACTGAAAATCGTCCACCTCAGCGATTATACCAGTCACCCCTCTCCCAATTACCGTCTAACACTGAACATGGCCCGAAAAATGGCACTTGAAGAAGGTGCTCACCTGGCTATTATCGAATCGGACGTGATTGCTCAGCCGGAAACGCTGGAAGCCTTAGTTGAGTTGACGGAACAATTACCGGATGCTGGTTTGGTTGGTTCCGTAACAACCGACAGTTACGGGAATATCAATTTCCCATACAGCTACGTGAAGAAAAGTATGCCAGAAGTGTACCAGACACCGAGAAGTATGAGTTTCTGCTGCACGGTTCTTTCCAATGATTTGATGAAAGCTTTCGACTTTGCGGAACTAGATAGCAGCCGCGACTGGTACGATGTGTATATTACGAAAAGAGCCCGCCAATTGGGATTCAGCAATTACATCAGCCTGAAAAATCCGGTGATTCATAAACCACACGGAAGCCGTCCGTGGAAAATGCTTAAATACAAAAATCCGATTTTGTACTATCTCAAGAAATTTACTCAGAAGCGCGACCGAATCTAATTAATTTCCGGAAAGTACTTTTCCATTTCATTTTCCGGTGACGGTAATTTTTATTTTTCTGGTCGAATTCCAGCAATTTTTGCATCGCCAGTCCCGGATCTTTCTCATTCAGCAAGGCATATTCAGTAGCTAGTAATTCCAATGTTTGCCGGTCGGTATCGAGCTGCCGAAAGTTGTGCAATCCTTTCTCGAAATCGATTTCACCGAAATTCATCCGGTTCAAATCAATCAAACTGAAGTGGTACTCATCACCATCGTGACGAATGAGGGTGTTACCAGGAGAATAATCGAGGTGGAAAATGCCGTTCTTGTGGAGTTTCTCAAACGTGAAAGCCACCCATTGTCGCAAAATCCGGTCGCGTTCACTGACCTGGTAATTCAACACTTCCCGTAAGGTAAAATCGTATTTAAAGTGCAGCGAAGCGTAAAAGCTCTCCTTTAATACACCGCCCCGAATGTACTCGGCATAAGCGACCGGCTGTGGAGTCGGAACACCTAATTTCAAGAGTTTTTCTGCGTAAGCGAACGAACGGGCCGCTTTTGAACCTCTGAAATAAACGTACACAAACTTGTTGAGCAGGTTCGGCAACTTAAACGATTTGACATTGATAATCCTGTCGCCCTTCTCAAAAATCTTCACCTCGTTCCTCGACTTGAAAATCGTTTGCCCTGTTTGAGCAAACTCTTCCCGCAGGTTAGCCACCCAATTTTCAAGTTCTCGAAATTCCGGAGCTATCTGGTAGTTATTTTTTTCTTTCATGAGTTTGATGGAAGAGTAAAACTTCCTTCACAACTGATTACTGATTCATAAAACCCTGCTCACGGAGTACCTCCAGCAGCATATTAGAGAACGTTACATTGTCGGCTTTCTTGTATCGGATGTCCGTAAAAACCTGCGCCAGCGATTCTTTGTTATTCTCGGCTACAAATCCTTTCGAATCTTCGCGTGCTTCCTTCTCTGCGTACATCCGGTCAATATCTTCATCAGAGTAGTCATGATATGTCTCGTTATGAACAACGCTTTCCAGCGGAAGACGGTCTATTTGCTCCGGATCTTCAGCAGGCCATCCAAGCGTAACCGTCGTGATTGGCACGACACCTTTCGGAAGCTCCAACACGTCGATGATATTTTTGGCCAGATACGTGGTAGTTCCCAGATAACAAATCCCCATTCCCTCACTTTCGGCAGCAACACAAACATTCTGGGCCACCAACAGCGCATCGATGGCCGCTGTAACAAACGACAAGAAATTATCGTATCCCGGTTCGGCGTCCCTCAGCTTGCACCATTTATTAAACCGGTTGAAGTCCGCACAAAAGGTCAACACAACCGGAGCCTCTTTAATCATGGGCTGATTGAAGTGACATGGCGCCAGTTTATCCTTCATTTTTTGGTCCTTCGACACAATAATACTGTAAACCTGCATGTTTCCAGTAGTAGAGGCCCGCGTTCCGGCTTCCAGTATTTTATTCAGCATCGGCTTATCGACCGGTTCTGAAGTATATTTTCGAATGGTACGATGGTTTAATAATGTATCTATGAGTGCCATAACGTCAAAAGATAATGATTTTGAGATGCAAAGATAGGAAAAACGAAAGGGCAAAAATAATGACCAATTAAAGGTATCGCCGAAAATTAGTACTATTTTGCCGCAACGAAGCTTTTTCGTTACCTCCTGATAATAAACACGGAAAGTAATGGAAGGAGAGAATTATAAAGTAGAATGACAACAGAATTCAGACAGAAAACCATCTTAAACGACTCAATATGAAGAAAAAAAGCCTCCTTTTTATTATGATTATGGCAAGCGCCTTTTTATTCACCCAATGTCGCTCATGTGGGTGTACCGGTTACACCGCAAAATCAAATAAACGGGTCGCCAAACAGAACCATTCAATGTGGTATAAAAAGTAGTAAAAACCGTCAAAATATCGGACTTTTATATCCTCATTTTCAGACACAAACAATCAGAACCGCGTAATATCAGAATTAACAAAAAGGTAAACAACAAAAATTTGATGTTTTTGAATATATATTGTTTCTTTGTGGGACTATTTAATTAGAGGTTCTAATTCATCCTATAAAACTTTAAAAGAATCAATTATGTCTAAAGTTAAGATTGGTATTAACGGTTTCGGTCGTATCGGACGTTTGGTTTTCCGTGCTGCCGCAAAAAGTAATGATGTTGAAGTTGTCGGTATCAACGACTTGATTGATGTTGATTACATGGCATATATGCTCAAATATGATTCTACTCACGGTCGTTTCGATGGCACTGTAGAAGTAAAAGACGGTAAACTGGTTGTTAACGGTAACGCAATCCGTGTTACTTCCGAGAGAAACCCTGCAGATCTGAAATGGGATGAAATTGGTGCAGAATACGTTGTTGAGTCAACTGGTCTGTTCCTGACCAAAGAAAAAGCTCAGGGGCACATCGATGCAGGTGCCAAGAAAGTTGTAATGTCAGCTCCTTCTAAAGACGATACTCCTATGTTCGTTATGGGTGTTAACCACAAAAAATACACCTCTGACATGACTTTCGTTTCTAACGCATCTTGTACTACTAACTGCCTGGCTCCTGTAACCAAGGTATTGAACGACAAGTTCGGCGTTGTTGAAGGTTTGATGACAACCGTTCACGCTACTACCGCTACTCAGAAAACTGTTGACGGTCCTTCACTGAAAGACTGGCGTGGTGGCCGTGGTGCTGGTCAGAACATTATCCCTTCTTCTACCGGTGCTGCTAAAGCTGTAGGTAAAGTAATTCCTGAGCTGAACGGAAAACTGACTGGTATGTCACTACGTGTTCCTACTCCTGACGTATCTGTAGTTGACCTGACTTGCCGTCTGGAAAAAGCTGCTTCTTACGAAGCTATTTGCGCTGCAATGAAAGAAGCTTCTGAAGGTGAACTGAAAGGTATTCTGGGTTACACCGAGGATGCAGTTGTTTCAACTGACTTCGTTGGCGAAACCTGTACTTCAGTATTCGACGCTGGTGCTGGTATCGGCCTCAACGACAACTTCGTAAAAGTTGTTAGCTGGTACGATAACGAAATGGGTTACTCAACCAAGGTTGTTGAGCTCATCAACCACATGGCAACTGTTGATCACAAGTAATCAATCAACGGTCATCGACCAAATCACAATATTAAAACCCGGGGTTTCTGCCCGGGTTTTTTATTTCCTTTCGCTGGGGTTCGCTTTCGCGGATAGCCAATCCATTTCAGCTTCCCAAAAACCACTGGTAAACCGTTTTTCAATCCGCTGCGCAGAAAAAAAAATTCCCCGCGCACTGCTTCAGCAACGGATGCGCACCCGAGCAAATTTTCCTGCGCAGGAAATGAAAAAGCAATGCGCACCCGATTGAAAGCAAATTCTTCTAAATCATTTCCCTTTCCTGGAGAGCCCGGAATAAAAATAGTTCTGGTCCGCTGAAGTCACCGAGAACGAGGTTTAAGAATTTCCTCCTTCCAGCCATCGCTTAAATAACGATACTTTCTCGCGACTGACCAGCACCGGTTCGTCCGGTTCTTTCTCCAATTTCAGGCGAAGGCGGTTACCCGAATAAATCAGCACATCGCGGATGGCACTCAAACTGACCAAAGCTCCCCGGTTGACCCGGAAAAATTGCTTCGGATCGAGTTCCGTTTCTAACTGGTCTAGGGTAAAGTCCAGATCGTAGCTTTTTCCTTCACGTGTTAACACGAAAGTGGCCCGCTGTTGTGAATAAAAATAAACCACATCGGCAATGTCCAGTGGACGAAGATGCTCCCCTACCCTTATCAAAAACCGGGTCCGGTAGTTCTTTGTCATCATCCGGTAGATTTTGTCAATCGCCTCAACTGAGATCTTTTCCTGATTGCCGGTTTGACTGAAAAGACGCTCATATTTTTCCAACGCCGAGTGAAGCTCCTCTTTTCCGATGGGCTTCAGCAGGTAGTCGATGCTGTTTACTTTGAAAGCTTTCAACGCGTATTCATCGAATGCCGTTGTAAAAATCACCGGGCAGGAAACGTCGGCTTGTTCGAAAATCTCAAAACTCAATCCGTCGGCCAGCTGAATGTCGAAGAAACCCAACTCCGGAGCACCATTCTTTTTCAGCCAGGCAACTGTCTGACGAATACTATCGAACGGACCCGCCACGTCGACTTCCGGAAGGTATTCTCGAATTAACGTCTCCAGTCTTTCGGCAGCCAGCGGCTCATCTTCCACAATCAGTATCTTCATGATAATTGCGTTTCTTCATTCCTGAATAAGGGAATACGGGCTACATAAAATTCTCCTTCCGTACCAAACTCCGGGACTCGTTCCCCCATCAAACGATAACGTTCCTGTAAATTCTTCTGTCCCATCCGGGCTGACACCGGCAGGGTTGATTTTAGTTGCAGATTATTCCTCACCACAACAAAATTATCTTCCCGTTTTACTTCGATATGCAATGGCTTTTCGTTGGATATTTCGTTGTGCTTAATGGCATTCTCCAGCATCAGCTGAAGCCCCATCCGCAGAATCTTCTCCGATTCGCTTCCGCTGAGAAGAAAATCCACCTTCAGCTTTTCACCAAACCGGAACTGCTCCAACACCAGGTAAGACTGGCAAAATGAAACCTCTTCCGCAAGGGTAACCACATCGTCTTGTTCCAGTACGTAGCGATACACTTTCGACAGGTCACCAATAAACCGGCTGGCTTTTCCGGCGTCGACATACACCAACGAATTGAGTGTATTCAGGCAATTGAAAAGAAAATGCGGATTGACCTGATTTTGCAAAGCAGCCAGCTTCGATTCGATGTTGGCCTTTTCCATTTCGGCGTGTTCCTGCAATAAGTTCCTCCAGTTTTTGAAGAAGATGGAGGTGTAAATAATCCCGGCGATACCAATGGAAATAAGGAACTCAATCACGACAGTGAACTTGTAATATTTCATGAATTCGTAAACCGGAACGTGATTCATGAAAATGGCCCAGAGGAAGTTGAACAGAAATACAAAGAAAAGTGAGTACACAACAATCCCGGTCCACATCAATAAGTAGGTTCGCGAACGGTTGATTCTCCAGGGATACCAATGCTGTACCAGCGAAGTAACCCATTCGTTTCCTTTCCACAGGCCCATCCCAATAATTGTGTTATATAATAATATGTTCCAAAACGAATGAATCACTGAATTCAAATCATTCATGGTAAGGGTTACTCCAAACCCTACGCACAATACAATTATCAGATCGCGCAGATGTCTTTTCCAGGAGGTTGCTATCTTTTCCATTAGGTTAAAAGTAATGAAAAGCGTTGAAACATAATATTCGTACTACTTTTTGCACTCTTCCAGAAAATGTTGGTTGGTTTCTTTTCCCCATGCCGGAGCAAACGGCGACGACATTTTCTGTTCGGCGAATAGCTTTTCGGCTTTCTCGAACAACGGCAAAGCGTTGTCTTTTCCGCCGCCCCAAAAAGCTGGTGTATGGTAAACATTCATGGCCATCAGGAATGTGGCGCGCGGATTATTGGCATCGAGCGAAAGCGCTTTTTTAAGAGCACCTGCCGCTTTCTGCGAGAATTCCTGTCCTCTTGAACCATCAACACCAATACGTGCCTGGTACAAATAGCCCTGTAAAGCCATCACCTCGCTGTTTTCCGGTGAGCGTTCCAGTGCAGTATCAATAAACTTCTGCGCCTGGTCGAGCATCTGGTCGCGTTTTTCCTTCTCTTTTCCGGTGTAACTTCCGTTGATGAGTGACAGAGCGCCGTAGTAAGCCGGCATCCATTTCGATGTTTCCACCTGGCTGACACGTTCGAAAATCTGCGATGCAGCGACATATTCCGAAGGTGTTTTTGCTGCGCCCATTTTAGCAAGAGCGTTCTGCATGGCACCTGCATAATTTTGGGCCCAAAGATTGGTGGCTGCAAAAACCACAACGACGATAATAGAAACTACTTTTTTCATGATGTTGCTTTTTTAGTTGTTATTTAATTTGAATGAAGACACCAAGGATGATGCTACGCAGCGTTTCGGCCTGCACGGGAATCCGCTCATATACACCGGAACCATTCGGCTTATCGGAATAACGGTAGGTGTAGGGCTTGTCACGTCCCAACACATTCCCGACAGAGCAATAGAAAATAGTGTAGTTACCAAAGAGATACGCCAGATGTGCCGCATTCAGACTAAAGTTGGAATAGGCCGGGGCTTTCCGTTCCATGAATTCCGGCGTGTTTGGGTCATCATACGGCCTTCCGCTGGCGGCGGTTAAGCTAAATCCAAACTGCGTATTCCAGCCGGCAATCCAATACTTCCCCACCAACGACAACGTATTCTTAGCCACAAATCCGGGAGTTGCCTTTTCGGGAAAATCACGGTAGTCGCGTTTGGTATCGAGGTACGAATACGCAATCCAGTAATCGAGCAGTGGAATGCTTTTCCGGTCACGGAAGAAAACGTCAACTCCTTTTGAATAACCAGTTCCTGATGACGTATAGTGAGAAGGAGCATATTCGTTGGAAGCCTGGTTGAATTTCACCAGATTCTGGTAATCCTTGTAGTAGGTCTCAACCCGGAAATCCCGTTTATCGTAAGAATATTGATAATTCAGAATGAAATGCTTTGCTTCTTCGGCTTTCAGTTGGTGGTTGAAGGCCAAGAACTCATCGGGTGCATTTTGGTAGAAGGCTCCGTAAGCCAGTGAAAGCTGACTGTGCTCTCCGGTTTTCCGGGCAAGTGAAAGTCTCGGAGCTACTTTTACCTTTTGCAGGAGACCGAAATATTCGGGTCGTACGCCTAAACGAACAGCCCAGTTGTCGCCCAACTGAAGCTCTCCCTCAGCATAGGTAGCGAGTGTTCGTTGTGTGAAGCCAGCTTTCTGCCCGGCCACATTCTCGTTGGAGCGTTCATTGTCGTGCCAGTTAGCATCTAACCCCATGTTGATTTTCACCTTTTCCGAGGGCAGGTATTTCAAACCGGCGCGTCCCTGAGAGTAACGGTCCAAAATGTGGTAACTCCCCTCCTCCATTTTGATGTGATCGTCATAATAATCGCCCGATATTCCACCATAAACCATCCAGACATCCGACAACATATTCCGGTAGGTGGAATTCACATATTGGTTGGAAGAATTTAATGCCACATTCTCCCAATTCGTCGACGACGTGGCGTACGGAGCAATCAGCTTATGATGATTAAATGAGTAAAGTGTCTTCCACATTCCCTGTTTTCCAGATTTTACCTGTGCATGTACCAGGCCATTCATTTGAACCGGATCTTCAGCGAAAGCTTTACGGGGCGGATTGATTTTGTTATTGAGGCCGAGGTTGTAATATTCGCCGGAAACACTGACGGATGCCCGATCGAAACGTTTTGTGTAGCCTCCCTGAAGACCAACGTTCAGCAAACCAATAGAAGCATCGGATTCCTCCGGCAAATCGATGGTACGCAGAATAAGCGCCGAAGAAAGAGCCTGTCCATATTCCGCCGAATAACCTCCGGTACTGAACAGCGTTCCTTTGAACAGCTCGGGCGAAAACCGTCCGCGTGAAGGCAAATCGGGTGTGGAGCTACTGTACGGTTGCTGCATTTCCATACCATCGATGAACGTTTTGGTTTCGTAAGCTTCACCTCCACGCACGAAAAGTCGTCCGTCTTCCGCGACTTGTTGCGTTCCCGGCAAGGTTCGCAAAGCGCCGTATACGTCTCCTTCCGATGTGGGCGTAGTTAAAATATCGATGGCCTTCAAGGTAACCGTCTGTTCGTCATCGGCTGTGCCAAATGTACCCGCGGTAATAACCACCTCATCGACCTTGTTATTTTCAGGTTGCAGTTTAATCACCATAGCTGTGTCGGCTTTCGCCGGAATGGCAACCGTGTAAGGAATGTATCCAAGGAAGGTCACTTTCAATCGCTGAGCCCCCGTCAATTCAGAAGTCAACTGAAAGACTCCGTCACTATCGGAGGTCGTTCCTTCATAAGTATTTTCAAAATAGATATTGGCACCCGGCAATGGATGATTTCGTGTGTCGACCACTTTCCCATGAATGGAAATCTGACCGAAGGTCGTAACCGAAAGCAAGGCAAACAGGAATATGAGCTGAATTTTTTTCATCGCAATTTTGGATATTGTGTACCCCAAAGTTGCGGTGTGTCAGAAAGAAAGGAAAAATGAACCGGACGAACTGTCAAATAATGCCGACGAATGGTTGTCAGGCAGGATGAATTGTAGAAGACATTTGGGAATAAATCTTATTCGTAGCGAAGTGATTCGATGGGATCGAGTTTAGCGGCCTGCATGGCGGGCATCAATCCCGAAACCAAACTGACCAAAAGGCATAGGGCTACCCCGGAAAAAATCCAAAGCCACGGAACGATAAACGAGCTTCCTACCAAAGCGGAAACACCATTACCAGCGAGAATTCCCAGGACAATTCCCAGCAATCCTCCCAATTGCCCAATCACAATGGATTCAATCAGGAACTGTTGGCGGATGGTACGGGAGTTGGCTCCCATCGCTTTCCGGACGCCTATCTCGCGGGTTCGCTCCGAAACAGTAACGAGCATAATGTTCATCAAACCAACCGCTGCTCCCAGCAGCGTGATGAAGCCAATAATCGTAGCTGCCAACGTAATGTATTTGATATTCTCCAATAGAATATTTACCAGGTTATCGCTTTTCACAATATTGAAATCGGATTCGTCAGTCACGCTGAGGCCACGAACAACGCGGAAAACTCCTTCAGCCTCCCCCACCGCAATATCAAGCAACTGCGGTGATTTGGGCATTACCTCGATTTGAAAATTCATCTGCGGACGCGAGAAAACCTGTCTCACATTGGAATAGGGCAACAGCACTAGCCGGTCGCCCGATGCACCAAAGCCGCTTCCCTTCTCGGCAAGTACACCCACCACGCGGTAACGCGCCGTTCCGATGGAGATAATCCTGCCAGTGGGATTAACAATTCCCGGAAAAAGTTTGCGGGCCAAGCCATTTCCCAATAAGGCTACATTGCTCCCCGAATGAATTTCCTGTGAAGCAAAATTTCGCCCTTTACTAATATCATAACCGGCGGTCTGCAGGTAATTACCATCCACACCAAGCACCCTGACATTTGGATTGCTTTTTTGCGATTCGTACCGAACCGTTGCGATTCCTGTCGCAAAAACAGAAATGGACACATCAGCCGGAAAATCGAACTGGTTTTTGAATTCCTGCGCCTGGAAATAACTGATGTAGCTGTAATTCTTACTACGATACCGGTTTCCGCCCACTTGTACCCGCATGCCGCGACTCTGAATGGTGAAGGTGTTGGCGCCAAGCCGCGTAAATTCTGCTGTGATGGAATTTTTGATAGAATCAATCGCCGTGAGGATACCCACCAATGCTGTAATTCCAACTGCAATGATCAGAATTGTCAAGACTGACCGCACCCAGTTTCCCCGGATGGATTGGATGGCCATAAAGACATTTTCTGTGGTGAGCGGATTGAACAGCATGAGCAATTTGGTTTGCCTCTCCAAGGTAGAAATATTTCAAACATTTTGAAACAATTCCCCCCTTACAAACCTTTAGGATTTGTATTCGTTTATGATTAATAAATGTTATTTTGCGACATATCTAAATAAATCGATTAAAAAATGGCATACGATGTTGAAATGATTCGTCAGGTGTACGAACGTTATCCTGAAAGAATCGCGCAAGCCCGTAAACTTCTTGGGCGTCCCATGACCCTTAGTGAAAAAATTCTTTACTCTCACCTTTCCGGTGATCTTCCTAACGAACCGTTTAAACGTGGTGATTCATACGTCAACTTTTCACCCGATCGCGTCGCTATGCAGGATGCCACTGCACAGATGGCCGTTCTCCAGTTTATGCAAGCCGGAAAAGATCAGGTATCGGTCCCTTCGACCGTTCACTGTGACCACCTGATCCTGGCAAAGGAAGGAGCAAAAGAGGACCTCACGAAAGCTGAACAGAACAACAAAGAAGTATACGATTTTCTGGCATCGGCCTCGAAAAAATATGGAATTGGTTTTTGGAAACCGGGAGCAGGAATTATCCACCAGGTGGTGCTCGAAAATTACGCTTTCCCGGGTGGAATGATGATTGGAACTGACTCGCATACCCCGAATGCCGGCGGTATGGGAATGGTTGCCATTGGTGTAGGTGGAGCTGATGCCGTAGATGTGATGGCCGGACTGCCCTGGGAACTGAAATTCCCGAAACTGATTGGTGTGAAGCTGACCGGAAAACTCAGCGGATGGACCTCTCCGAAAGATGTGATTCTGAAAGTAGCCGGAATCCTGAGTGTAAAAGGAGGAACCGGAGCCATCGTTGAATATTTTGGCCCCGGAGCTGAATCGATTTCCGGAACCGGAAAAGGTACCATCTGTAATATGGGTGCTGAAATCGGAGCGACAACTTCCACTTTCCCGTTCGATGAGTCGATGAAAAAATACCTGAAAGCGACCGGACGTACAGACGTGGCTGAGATGGCTTCCAAAATTGAAGAGCACCTTCGCCCTGACGCTGAAGTGATGGAGAATCCGGAAGCTTATTACGATCAAATTATTGAAATCAACCTTTCGGAACTGGAACCGCATATCAATGGTCCGTTCACTCCGGATTTGGCAACTCCCGTTTCACAATTCGGTAAAGTAGCCAAAGAAAACGGATGGCCGCTGAAAATGGAAGTTGGTTTGATTGGTTCGTGTACCAACTCATCGTACGAAGATATCAGCCGGGCTGCATCAGTAGCTAAACAGGCTCTCGATAAAGATTTAAAAGTAAAAGCTGAATTCACCGTTACTCCGGGTTCCGAGCAGGTTCGCTATACGGTTGACCGCGACGGTTACCTCGATACATTCGAGAAAATTGGTGGTGTGGTTCTGGCCAATGCCTGCGGCCCCTGTATCGGACAATGGGCGCGTCACAATGCCGAAGACCTGGATGAGAACTCCATCATGACTTCGTTCAACCGGAACTTCTCCAAGCGTAACGACGGTAACCCGAAAACTCACGGTTTTGTGGCTTCTCCCGAAATCGTAACAGCATTCTCGATTGCCGGTACGCTCGATTTTAATCCGGCAACCGACTACCTGGAAAATGCGAAAGGAGAGAAAGTTAAACTGGACGAACCGACTGGTGATGATTTGCCAGCCAAAGGTTTTGACGTAAAAGACCCGGGCTTCATCCCGCCTTCGTCTGAAAACAAAAATGTAGACGTTGTCGTGAAACCGGATTCAGAACGTCTCCAGTTGCTTACACCGTTCGAGCCCTGGGATGGAGAAAACCTGACCGGCATGAAACTGTTGATCAAAGCAAAAGGAAAATGTACCACTGACCATATTTCGATGGCCGGACCGTGGCTCCGTTTCCGTGGACACCTCGACAACATTTCCAACAACATGTTGATTGGTGGCGTCAACTACTTTAACGAGCGCACGAATGCAGTGAAAAACCAGCTGACCGGTGAAATCGGTGAAGTGCCTGCAACTGCACGTGATTACAAGGCCAAAGGAATCGGCTCGGTTATCGTTGGCGACGAAAACTACGGCGAAGGTTCTTCCCGTGAGCACGCAGCTATGGAACCACGTCATCTCGGCGTTCGGGTTGTACTCGTTCGTTCATTTGCCCGCATCCATGAAACGAACCTGAAAAAACAGGGTATGCTGGCATTGACATTCGACAATCCTGCCGATTACGACAAAGTACAGGAAGACGATACCATCGATGTATTGAAACTGACCGAATTTGCTCCGGGTAGTTCACTGATCGTGGTACTTCACCATGCAGATGGCACAACCGACGAAATTGTTGCCAATCATACTTACAATGAAGCACAGATTGAATGGTTCAAAGCCGGTTCATGTTTGAATTTCATTAAAGAAAATCAGTAATATCACCATAAATGATAAAAAAGGCCGGTATCAACCGGCTTTTTTTATACAATTTAAACTTTCCATCCTATTATTCTAAAATTTGGATATTATCAATCTCATTCCTTATATTTACACCAACTAACAATCAGAAAAACAAAGGTATGGAATCAGAAAACATGCAAAATGAGCAAACGAATCAAACAGGAGCTCCACACTCCTTTCAACATGAAATTCCTAATGCATCGGTCGTATTAATTCTCGGAATCATCGCCCTTATTATTTCATTTTTCAACAGTCTTGTAGGTATCGTTGCCGGCGTTGTCAGCCTCGTAATGGCCCGCAACGCAGAGCGCCTATATAACGAAACACCAAGACTTTACACACTATCCTCTTTTTCTAATATCCGTAGCGGAAAGACCTGTGCCATCATTGGAATCGTCATCGCCGTGTTAAAAATTATTCTTATCGGAATCATCCTCGGATTGCTTGGAGCATTCATCCCGTGGGATCAAATTACACATGGAAGTATCCAATTATAAAAATAGTTTGATTCTACATTTTTTAACATTTTTTAATACAATTTCTAACCGATTTTAGAATTTCATCTTTTACTTTGAAATGCTGTTTATGAAAATAGTTCTTAAAAGAAAGTTTTAAACGAGTTTTAGTTTTTCTTTTTCAAGGACTTAAAAAACAGCTCGCAAATTTGACAGTTGGATTACTAGCCATCAAGTCATACTATAAAAAATAATCAGCCTTGGCGGAAGCGGCATCAGAAAATGAAAGCTGTCTGATGTTTTGAAAAGGATTGTGCTTAAAAAAATAAAAACAGAAAACATTTTCCGATTAGATCTTAATTTATTGAACTAAATACGATTATCATGGAAAAGAACCTTAATGCACCGGAGGTTACCTTTAAGAAAAGCGTAGCCCCGTCTCAGTTCCTTGACGTCAAAACCAGAGAAAACGACTTACTTATGGAAACGGAATGGGATAACTTGGACGAGTACTCTGATTTCGGTGAATTGGAGGATCTGAATCAAATCTACGGAGACATCGACGAGATCTTATAACTGAAGGGGCTTTGGCCCCTTTTTTATTTCCGGCCCCCCTTACTACCTTTGCACAAAACCCGTGCAACCCATTCATGAAAAATACCCTTTTTGTTTTGCTTGGTCCTACCGGTGTAGGAAAAACAGATCTCAGCATTGAAATTGCCAAGCACCTCCACACCGAAATTATCTCCTGCGATTCTCGTCAGCTTTACAGAGAAATCCGAATTGGAACTGCTGTTCCGGAAGAAAAATACTTGCAACAGGTTCCCCATCATATGATTCAAAACCTTTCGGTAGAAGATGAATATAACGCCGGCAAATTCGAATACGATGTGCTGAATTTGCTGGACAAGTTGTTCCAAAACCATCAAACGGTTTTGATGACCGGCGGCTCCATGCTCTATATCGACGCTGTATGCAAAGGAATCGATGACCTACCGACGGTTGATAAGGAACTGCGTCAAAAACTTCTCGACCGGTTCGAAAATGAGGGACTGGAACCTTTACGCACAGAATTGAAAAAGCTCGACCCGGACTATTATGAGCAGGTCGACCTGAAAAATCCCAAACGCATTCTCCATGCACTGGAGATTTATTACATGACCGGAAAACCTTATTCTTCCTTACGGAGAGAAGAAGCCAAAAAACGACATTTCGATATCATCAAGATTGGATTAAACCGCGACCGGACCGAACTGTATGACCAAATCAATCGGCGCGTGGAACTGATGATTGAAGAAGGTTTAGTCGAAGAAGCCCGCGGTGTTTACTACAAGCGCCACCTGAACCCGTTGAATACTGTTGGCTACAAGGAACTCTTTGCCCATTTCGACGGAGATTTCACGCTGGAACATGCCATCGAACGAATCCAGGCCAACTCCAGGAAATATGCACGAAAACAGCTTACCTGGTTTCGGCGTGATAAAAACATTCGCTGGTTTCACCCTGATGAGAAAGAAAAGGTATTACAATATATTGACGAACAACTTTCGCAGAACGAGAAAGCATGAAAGGGGACTTCACCATACGGGTTTATGGATTGATTTTAAAAGGACGAAATGTGCTGCTGACCGACGAATTCCAGTTAGGACAACCAATGACCAAATTTCCGGGTGGCGGACTCGAATATGGTGAAGGAACCATCGATTGCCTGCGGCGAGAGTTCAGGGAAGAAATGCAGCAGGAGATTAAAAACATTCAACACTTTTACACCACCGACTTTTTCCAACAAGCAAAGTTTTTCGAGGAAACTCAACTGATGAGCATCTATTACCGGGCTGACTTTACCAATGAACTTTCAACTGATTTTCCGGTTTCCGGGGAACAAGATTATTCCAACCTGAATACAAACGGCGATATGCATTTCCGGTGGTGTCCCATCGAAAATATCGGGCAACAGCTCAGTTTTCCGGTTGACCAAAAAGTGGGTAACATGTTGCAGCAAATGGACGGGATCCATTAACATAAAAAAGCGGAAACATCGTTATGTGCCTCCGCTCAACTCATTATTTTCCTAAATCCGGTTGTATAATAATCGGAACTAATTATTGGCAGACTTTCGGGGACAAATCAATAATCGTCATCCTCCTCATCTTCCTCATCGTCTTCGTCCGCTACATCTTCAATTTCCTCAACTTCTTCTTCTGTATCCTCCAGACCCTCCATCACGAAATCATCGCGCAATGTTCCGTCGTCATCATAGTCATCATCATTCTCGATGATCTCGTACGCCTCATCACGAGTCATTCGGACCAGGTAGTAAAATTCTTCCGCTTCAAAAGGCAAAGCCGAAACAATCTCTCCCTTCGAATTGGTGTAGGTTACCAGATTGTCTGCAAATCCAAAAGGATACTGGATTTTTATCTGCGTCTGCGTATCGGTGGGAAGTTTATCGTAATCCTTTACAACCCGGGGTTTAGTTATTCTATCCATCTGCAAATCAATTTAGGTCTGAAATAATTCCGTTCGTTTTTTCCAATCTTGACTGCCAAACTGTTTCCGGCAGCATTTACTTCGTTTATATGGTCGAAAAATAGTAATTCAGGACATCTAAAAAACAACTTTGAGAAATTTATGAAAAAAAAATTTCCTAAATCCCGTTTTTGCTTTCAATCATCTGTTCTTCAACATATATCCTTCATGCTATATAACTGTTTTTCTTCCGAAAAATTGCCAAATCTCTTCGCGAACAAAGGGTTTGGGCTTTGGGGTGAAATTCTCTACATTTGTTGATTCTGAAAATAAGCTGAATTAAACATCGAAAAATGAAGCTATCATACACCTGGTTAAAGGATTATATTGACCTGGATTTAACTCCCGGGGAAGTGGCTGAAACCCTGACCCAACTTGGCCTCGAGGTAGGCAGCGTAGATGAGGTAGAAACCGTAAAAGGAGGTTTGAAAGGGATCGTCATTGGTGAAGTGAAAACCTGCGTTCCCCACCCCAATTCCGATCACCTGAGTTTGACTACGGTCGATTTGGGCAACGGAATAGAAAGTCCCATTGTTTGTGGTGCTCCCAATGTGGCGCAGGGACAAAAAGTAGTCGTAGCAACTGTTGGAACTACACTTTATGACGGAGATAAAGAATTTCTGATCAAGAAAGCGAAAATACGGGGCGAAGTTTCGGAAGGGATGATTTGCGCCGAAGACGAAATTGGCCTCGGAACCGACCACGCCGGTATTATGGTATTACCTTCCGAAGCAAAAGTTGGTATGCCCGCCAGTGACTATTTCAATGTAAAAAGTGATTATGTCATTGAAATTGACCTGACCCCGAACCGTATCGATGGTGCTTCACACATCGGTGTCGCCCGCGACCTGGCTGCTTATTTGAAACAAAACGGGAATATCGATTATCACGTTCCTTCGGTAGATCATTTTTCGGTGGACAATCATGACCTGGATATTCCGGTAACCATTGAAAATAAAGAAGCCTGCCCGCGTTATTCCGGAGTAACCATTTCCGGTATTACCGTAAAGGAATCACCCGAATGGCTCCAGAACCGGCTGCGTTTGATTGGACTGAGTCCGATCAATAATATTGTCGATATCACTAATTACGTGCTTTTTGAAACCGGCCAACCACTTCACGCTTTCGATGCAGCTGAAATTGCCGGCAACAAGGTAATCGTAAAAACGCTTCCCGCCGGTACGAAGTTCGTCACCCTTGACGAAGAGGAGCGCGAACTCGATGCCAACGACCTGATGATTTGCAACGAATCGGAAGGAATGTGTATCGGCGGTGTTTTCGGGGGAATCAAATCAGGTGTAAAAGAATCGACCACGGCCATCTTCCTGGAAAGTGCGTATTTCAACCCGGTTTATATCCGGAAAACGGCCCGTCGCCACGGATTGAATACCGATGCGTCGTTCCGCTTTGAACGCGGCGTCGACCCGAACAACGTGATTTATGCACTGAAAAGAGCAGCATTGTTGATCAAAGAACTGGCCGGCGGAACCATCTCATCCGACATTGTCGATGTAGTAGCCGATTCTTCCATTATGGATTATTTCCCGGTAACGGTTTCATATAAACATATCAACCGCCTTATCGGGAAAGAGATTCCGGCCGAAACCGTGAAAAGTATTCTCTCTGCTCTCGAAATAAAAATTGAAGCAGAAACTCCGGATAACCTTGATTTGCTGGTTCCACCATACCGTGTAGATGTACGCCGGGAAGCCGATGTAATTGAGGAAATCTTGCGGGTATACGGTTACAATAATGTAGAGCCCGAAAGTGCCGTAAAATCAACTATCCAGAATGCGGAGTTTCCTGATAAGATGAAACTCCAGAATTTGCTTTCTGAAATGTTGACGGCTAACGGATTTAACGAAATCATGTCGAATTCGCTGACCAAAGCCGGTTACTATGAAGAGCTCGAGAGTTTCAAAGCTGAAAATACCGTTGAGTTATACAATCCGCTGAGTTCCGATTTGAACGGTATGCGCCAAACATTGATTTTTGGAGGCATGGAGGCGGTTGCCCGGAATACCAACTACCGGAATCCGGATTTGAAGCTGTATGAATTCGGTAATGTATACAAGTTCAAAGGAAACAAGTCTACCGACAACCCAGTGAAGAATTTCGCCGAGGAGGAACACATTGGATTGTGGATTACCGGCGAAGATGAACCGGAGAACTGGACCACTCAGAGTCGTCCGACCACATTCTTTACACTGAAAGCTTTCGTGGAAAATATGTTGACACGATTGGGACTGGACGTAATGCAAGTCCAGGTGGATACGGTTGATTCTGATATTTTCTCTTCGGGACTGGAATACAAGTTCAATAATCAATCGGTGGCACAAATCGGTTATGTCAGTTCGAAGGTGAAAAAGACTACGGACGTGGACACTGACGTTTTTTACGGCGACCTGAACTGGACCGCCATATTGAAACTTTTGGACAAGAATGGTGTTTCTTATACTCCGCTTCCCAAATATCCGGAAGTGCGCCGCGATCTGGCTCTTTTGCTCAATAACGATGTAAAATTCAGTAGTGTAAAAGAAATTGCCTACAAAACGGAACGGAAACTCTTACGCAACGTCAGCATTTTCGACGTGTATGAAGGGAAAAACATTCCGGAAGACAAGAAATCATACGCGGTAAGTTTCTTCCTGCGCGACGAGGAGAAAACACTAAAAGATAAGCAGATTGACAAAGTGATGAAGAAGTTGCTGAGCGCGTTCGAACGCGAACTGAATGCTCAGTTACGATAATCATCATTAATAAAATAATTCGGGGCCAATTCGGATGTTCGGATTGGCCCTTTCTTGATTCACAACGCTGATGACGCCCAATACAACCAAAGGTGTTTTGCTGGCCATGACGACAGCCTTCCTGTGGGGATTTCTGGCCATTGCCCTAAAAGTAGCCTCAACCATGGTTGACTCGTACACCATCGTCTGGTTTCGTTTTACCATCGCTTTCCTGGCTTTGTTTTCTTTCTTCCTGTTCCGAAACCGGGAAATGTTGCGGATTCTCATCAAACCGCCATTTATTCTGGTGGTCGCAGCACTCGCGCTTGGATGGAATTACCTCGGATTCATGCAGGGAGTTAGTTACACTTCACCGGGGAATGCACAGGTCATCATTCAGCTCGGACCGGTTTTGCTGGCACTGGCCGGCATCATCATCTACAAAGAGAAACTTTCCAAAAGGCAAATTATCGGTTTCGTAGTTGCCTCGGTAGGTTTTTTACTCTTCTACCGCCAGCAATTGATCACTATGTTAGGCAAAGAAGCTGATTTCAACACGGGCGTACTTTGGATTGTCTCAGGAGCTTTTGCCTGGAGTATTTACGCTGTGTTTCAGAAAAAACTGGTGCAAACCCACGATGCACAAGCAATGAACATGTTCATATATGGCTTACCAGCTCTTCTTTTTATGCCTGCAGCCAAATTTGATCATTTAGCAACCCTCACACCAAGCTGGTGGATTCTTCTGATTTTTCTTGCTGCCAATACGCTAATTGCATACGGAACGCTGGGAGCTGCCTTCAAATACATTGAAGCGAATAAAATCAGCATCATTGTTGCTATGAACCCCATCATCACCTTCATTACCATGGCCATCCTGTCGGAACAACATGTTTCCTGGATTCCGCCGGAAAATATTTCCCCGCAAGGTTATCTGGCTGCTATTCTTGTGCTTACCGGTGCGGTATTGGTGGTGAAGCGAAAGCGTAAGAAAGTTTGATGGCCATTCGTTGAGTTTAGCTGGCTATTTTTTTTTATTTTTTGCCATCCTAAACAAAACGAACTTATGAATCTTAGCTTTACCAAACTGAACCGGGTCATGCTCGTACTCATGACTGCATTCTTATTTTCCTGTCAACACGATGATTCGAAGGTAATGACCGTGACCGGAGAAATTCCGGCTTCACAGATGGGCGTTACGCTTTCGCATGAACACATACTGGTCGATTTTATCTGTGCCGACAGCATCAGCGCCGATCGGTACAATCGTGAAGATGTGGTGAAAAGGGTTCTTCCCTACCTGGAAGCGCTGAAACAATATAATGTAAATACGTTTGTCGACGGAACGCCGCAGTTTCTGGGCCGTGACCCTGAATTGCTAAAAGAGCTGTCGGAAAAAACCGGCATGAATTTCATTACCAATACAGGTTGGTACGCTGCCGGAAATTACAAATACTTACCTCAGGAAGCCTACGATTTGAGTGCGGAAGAAATTGCAGCCCGCTGGATAGATGAGGCCCAAAACGGGATTGGAGATACTGGCATTAAACCCGGATTCATTAAGATAGGTGTGAATGACCCGATGACCGACATGGACGTTAAAATTGTGAAAGCTGCCTGCATCACGCACCTGGCAACCGGATTGACCATCATGTCGCATACGGGACTGGCCGGACCTGCCTTTTCGCAGTTGAAAATTCTGGATGAATACGGAGTTGCGCCGTCAGCTTTTATCTGGACACACGCCATGATTGAGCCGAAAATGGATAAAATCCTCACCGCTGCCGATATGGGAACCTGGGTTGCCTTCGACAATCTTACTCCCGAGTACAAAATGGTCAGCCGGATGCTGGATCTTCTCAAATACTTTAAAGCCGCCAGACGACTCGACCGGGTTCTCATTTCTCAGGATGCAGGTTGGTACTCTCCGGGAGAACCTAATGGAGGCGATTTCAGAGAATACTCCACCATTTTCGATACGTTGATGATATTGCTCGACAGAGGAGGTTATACTATGGATGAAATTAACCAAATCCTGGTGACCAATCCGGAAAACGCTTTTACCATCCGCGTACGCAAACTGCAGAAACAGGCTGACAAAACTTCGGATTAACATTTCCGGTCACTTCCTGTTCCTATTTTTGTAACTTCGTTATTGAATAAAAAAAGGAGCAGTTATGACGGATATTCGGGTTACCAAAGGAGATATCACACAACTGAAGGTTGATACAATTGTGAACGCAGCCAATAACTCATTGCTGGGTGGCGGCGGTGTTGACGGCGCCATTCACCGGGCTGCCGGCTCCGAACTGCTGGACGAATGCCGTACCCTAAACGGATGTGCAACCGGCGATGCGAAAATCACGAAAGGTTATCGTTTACCGGCGAAGCATGTGATTCATACGGTTGGTCCGGTTTGGTCAGGAGGTGCTTACAAGGAACGCGAACTGTTGGCATCGTGCTACCGACGCAGCCTGGAAATTGCGGTCGAACATAAACTAAAATCCATCGCCTTTCCCAACATCAGTACGGGCGTATATCATTTCCCAAAAGAAGAGGCTGCCCGCATCGCTGTGGCGGAAGTGAAACAGTTTGTAGAAAATTCGCCATTACCTGAGGAAATCATTTTTTGCTGCTTCGACGACGAGAACTATTTGCTTTACCAGGAAGCTCTACGTTGATCAGTACGATCAATTTTTTCTCTTTTTGTTATTTTCGTCACCATGAAAATTACCATGAAACCGGTCACCAGCCCTGACTCCATCGAATTAGTCGCCCGGCTGGCCGAAGAAATCTGGAACGAGCATTACGTGCCCATCATCGGGCAGGAACAAGTCGATTACATGATTGGGAAGTACCAGTCGGTTCCGGCAATTACCAACCAGATTGACAACGAAGACTACATCTATTTCCTCATATATGCCGAAGAAAAAGCGGTAGGATACGTCGGAATACTAATCAGGGACGAGGAACTGTTCCTGAGCAAATATTACGTACACAGTTCGCAGCGTGGGAAAGGATATGGAAAAGAAGCGCTGGAATTCATACGTCTGTATGGCGTCGATCGAGGATTGAAAGGTATTTCCCTTACTGTGAATAAATTCAACTCGAACAGCATTGCTGCCTACGAAAGAATGGGATTTCTCAACCTTGGGCCGACCGTCGCCGATATTGGCAACGGCTTCATCATGGATGACTACAAAATGCGCCTTCCGCTGGATTAATTCCGGGAAACCGGCTTAAGTAAACAATTCGGCCAGGCTACCGTAATAGTCTTCTTCCCAACCACTTTTCATGTTATCGAAAGCTTCGTCGGGAATGTTGGTCTGATGAACCTCCATGCTGGTTCCATGCTTGTCGGGATGCAGTTTAATGGTGACGACCGAATCTTCATCCTCACCGAAATACCACTTCTGAACAATTTTTTTATCCTGTTCGAACTCTACATTCTCGCCCGAAATAGCTCCATCCCAAATGCTGAACTGCGAGCCCGGTTCGGTACTCATCACCGCCGGTTCTCCCGTCCAGATTTCCAGCATAACCGGGTTGACCAACGCATTATACACATCGGCTGGCGATGCTTTCAGCTTAAAATATTTCTTGAACTCTTTCATCGAATTTTCTTTTTTTTTCGGGATTATTCGGTCCAAAAATACGGAGAATATCCGGTGTGCGTCATTTACCAGGCTCAATATAAAGCAAACTTTCTATTTTTGTCCATCGATTAATAAGAGAGTAACGATATTATGATAACGAAAGTACGAGATTACGCCAACCTGGTTAAATTCGAACATACCATTTTTGCCTTACCATTTGCACTTGTCGGTTTCACACTGGCTATTACCCAAACAGCATCTGTTTTTCGCTGGGAAGAATTGATTTCGGTTCTGCTTTGTATGGTTTTTGCCCGGAACACGGCCATGGGTTTCAACCGGTATCTCGACCGTGAAATTGATGCGGAAAATCCTCGCACAGCCCAGCGCGAAATTCCTGCCGGTATTGTTACCGCTCGCAATGCTGCTGTTTTTGTGGCCATCAACGCGATTTTATTCATCGCCACGACGTGGTTCATTAATCAGCTGGTCTTTTTCCTTTCGCCAATTGCTTTGATTGTCGTGATGGGCTACAGCTACATGAAGCGCGTCACTCCGCTTTGCCATTTTGTGTTGAGCGCCGGACTGGCTTTGGCGCCGATCGGAGCGTATCTGGCGGTAACCGGGAAGTTTGCGCTGGTTCCCATCCTGTTTTCGTTCATTGTCTTTTTCTGGGTTAGCGGATTCGATATCATTTATGCTTCGCAGGATGTGGAGTTCGACCGAAACAAAGGACTGAACAGTGTTCCGGTTTTACTGGGCGTGAAGAAAGCACTGCGTTTTTCGGCACTCGTGCACGTGCTGGCAGCCATTATGGTTGTCTGGGCCGGCATAGATTTACACGCCAACTGGATATACTGGACAGGTGCAGCCATTTTCATCGGCTTGCTTACTTACCAGCAAAGCATCGTGAAACATGACGACCTGAGCAAAGTGGGGCTGGCATTTGGTACCACCAACGGTGTCGCCAGTGTGATTTTCGCTGTCTTCGTGATTACCTCACTTTACATCTAAACTCCGAAGGTTTCGGAACTACTAAAATTGGTATGTAAATCCAATGGTGAAGAGTTCCTGGAACTGCCACTTAGCCCTCTTGCCAATTTGGTTTCCGGCAGCATCATACACAGGGAATTTGGTATCATCGTCGTAGATCAGGTGCGTCATAACCCGGGTATTAATTGAACGCGTCACTTTCATGACCAGCGTTTGTTCCCAGTCGAAATCGAATTTGGTGAACGGATAGCGGTAGTTGACAAACATCTGACCGGCTGTTTCGTAGTGAATGTTTTCGACGATGTCCTTCTTGAACGTTGTTTTAACAATGAAACCGGGTTCCCATAATTTCTTTTCTCCGGGTTTCAATCCATAGTTTGTTGGATCAATTTCCGTTGTATCCCGAACATACGTGGTTTTCGATGTCAAGGGCGAGATAAACAGCGAGAAATCGGCGTTCGGCTTGTAATCCAATCCAATTGAAAAAGTCACATAACCCGGAGCCATAAAGGCAGAAATAGGCTTCTGATGATCGGGATCGGAATACCCTTTGGTCATCTGGGTCTTAAAGTCAAAATCTGCCGAATAATACCACCGGTTAAACGCCGAGTATCCCAAACGGGATTGGTATTCGATTTTATCATCATTCTTCTGTAGCCCTTTGGTATCGGTCCGGTTCATCCCGTAACGAAGCTCAAAGTTGTTCTCCCATTTCATTTTCTTCTTCGAATAATTGATATGGTATTTGGCCACAGCCAGGGCGGACAGCGAACTCTCACCTCCCTTGGCCCAGTTTTTCAACGTCGTTTGTGTGAATCCCAGCGAACCGTCGCCCCCCATTTCCCAGGGTGATAGTTTGGGAGTGATGGTAGGCATCGTCAACAAATTGTCATCGGGCTGTTCCCGCTTGATGGTTATTTCCCGACGGTCGGTAGTTGTAAAACGTTGGATCTGGACTCCATCATCAATAATGACGTCCACTTTCCCCTTGCCCCGGTTTTTCAAGATAACGCCCAGTGAATCGTTCTGAGCATTTTTCAGGTAAAACCGAATCGGCGGCATCGGGTGGTTGGCAGTCCACATCGACTTTTGCTCTCCTGCCAGATTGGTAAAGCTCAATTTCACCGAATCGGCAGCAGCATATTGTGTAAGAAAACGCAATGCCATTCGAAGTGAATCATTCGTAGCAGCTACTGCTCCGTCATTGTAGTATGATAATTTATCGTAGTTGCTTTGCTCCACTTTCTTCCGGTAGGCCTGAGCTGCCGAATCGATATACTGTTGTATATATTTCGAACGATACTGGGCGATGACTGAATCGCGGTAGCTGGTTAAAACTGAATCGTTGTAGCGCAACCGGCATGATTCGACCACACTGCTACGAATAGAATCGAAAGCCGCCGGCGAAATCGAATCGGTTACTCCGAGATTGGTAAAATGCCGGGTAAGACAGCGCTTAAAGGCTGCCGGCATTTGCTTCAGCGAGTCACTCAGCAATCGTTGTGGATCCATCGCAGGAATGAGCCGTACCTCTTTCTCGACATTTTCCAGCAGCGATTCCGGGACTTCAATCATGCTGTTCTTCAAGCTATCGGTCCATTGCTTTTGCAACGATTTCACCTGGTTATCGAGCTGAGTAGATGTTACATACCCGGACACTCTTTCCGGGTGAGGAATATCCTGAGGTCTCCGATCGTAAATGTACACCACGCCGTAATCGGCCAGCAGCTTTTTCATTTCCACCACCGACGTATCGATGGGCTGATTTTCGGCGTAGTTTAATACACCTTTGATGGCTTTCTGATATGTACGATCGGTTAGATACCACTCCCCTCCCGAGTACATGATCCGGTTCAAATAATTCACACTCCACTTTAATGTATCCATCGGATTTTCCGGCTGATCACGACGTTGATCTTTTTTCACAGAAGCAGAACCTTCTGTTTTGGCCCATACAGGACCGGCCAACATCGTAACGAATGCCAGCAATAAGACCGGAAATATTTTTGACATAATTACGTCCCCTGGTTTGGTTTGACACAAAAATAACGATTCAGGACAGATTTATAAAAAGATTTAAAATCATTCCTCCCAACTTTATGTATATCCATTTTCGTGCCATTTTATTCCGGAAACCAAAGAAAATCTTCATCTCAATTATCATTTCGAAATATTATATACAAAAAACCTCCCGGGAATAAGCTATCGGAATGACAACTCATCCGCCGGAAGGCGTTCGAAACATATGAAGGTATTCTATTTTATGCAGTTTTCCGGTAACGCATCACGGCCAGCGAGAACATAACGACGCCATATCCCAGCATGGAAAGAAACTCGTACTTCAGGTCGAAAAATCCGGAGCCTTTCAGCACCACATTCCGAATCACTTTCATCATGTAATACAACGGATTCAGATGGTCGAGCAACTGAGCCCACTTCGGCATACTTTCAACCGGTGTGAACAAGCCGCTCATCAGGATAAAAATCAGCAAGAAAAAATAGCTCAGGAAGAAAACCTGCTGCTGCGTATCGGAAACAACCGAGATGAACAGCCCAAGCCCCATGACACCCAACAGGAAGACTGTTGTAAATCCGTAAAGGACCAGCAGATTTCCATGAAAAGGCAGGTTAAATACCAGCTTGGCTATCAGCAGTCCAAATGACAATACTACCAGTGCAATCACCAGGAAAGGAATCATCTTGGCTGCAATAAACTGGTACTTTTTAATGGGCGTTACATTGAGCTGCTCCATGGTGCCAATCTCCTTTTCCCGAACCAGGTTAACCGCCGAGAGGAACATTCCCACCACAGTCACCAAAATCACCATAACACCCGGAGCCATGTAAAATGCATAAATGAGCGTCGGATTGTACCAGTATCGTGGAGAAACCACAATTTGTTGTGGTGGATCGAATTTGGAAACTCCCATCCAGCTCGCCCTGAGATTGTTGTTGTAATCCCTGATCAGAGAATTCATGTACGACCAGGTCAACTCGGCGGACATACTATTGATGGCATCGACGCGTAACTGCAGCGATACTTTGTTATCCCGTCTCAAATCCCGCTCAAAATTCTGAGGAATGTCGAGCACAACATTTGCCTTGCCTTTTAATAATTGATCATCCGCATCGAAATCTGCATCGTTTACCTGGATTACCTTGAAAAACGGATTTCCTTCGAGCTTATTCACCAGCTGACGCGATGCATCACTCATATCCTGATCGACCACCAAAACATCCGACTTTTTCAATTCCAGCGTAGCTGCATTTACCAGGATAAGCATCTGCACAATGGGCATCACAAAAATGATGGGCCACATCGATTTGTTTCGAATAATCTGGATGAATTCTTTTTGAAGAAGATATCGTAGTATTTTCATTTCTCGTTCTGTTTAAATTCGTTCTTCTACTCCAAACGCAGTTTGAACTTCTTCATACTGATGACCAGGAAAACGGCTGTCATTCCTGTCATTATCAGCAGTTGCTTCCAGATATAGCCGGCTCCAACCCCTTTAAGCATCACAGCCTTTACCGCTTCAATAAACCAACGGGCCGGCATAATATTCGACAGCACCTGCAGCACCACCGGCATATTATCGATTGGGTAAATAAAACCCGACAACAACATGGTGGGCAGCATTAGCGCCATGATGGAAACGAACATGGCCGAAAACTGGCTGGCCGCAATGGTCGAGATTAAAATGCCCAGCGAGAGTGCCAGCATGATATACAGGATGACCACAAACATCAACAGTATCAGGCTCCCCCTGACAGGAACACCGAAAACCAGGTTCCCCAGCACCACAATCGTTATAGCGTTAATGACTGAAAGAATCAGGTACGGCGTGACTTTTCCAATAATGATGTGATGTGATTTCAATGGCGAAACCAATAGTATCTCCATCGTTCCCATCTCCTTCTCCCGCACAATGGTAATCGACGTCATCATCGCAGAGATGATAATGAGAATCAATGCCATCGTTCCGGGAACGTACATAAATGCGCCTTTCAAACTTTCGTTGAAGAGCATCCGGACCTGGGGCTTTATCTCGTAAGGAATATGGTAGTTGATAAATTTCTTCTGCAGGTAATCCTGTACAATGGCATTGGTATAATTCGAAAGTAACTGTGCCGTATTGGGATCCGATGCGTCGGCTATTACCTGCACATCCGCCTTTCCGTCTCGTTCCAGTTTCTTACCGAAATCCTGTTGAAAAACCACCACTTCCTTGATGTTCCCCTTGCGGAAGATATTGTCAATCTGGCCGTCGTTGTCCAGCATGGCATCGAGCTTGAAGTAGCCCGACGACAATAATTTATGCGTGATTTCCCGGGTCACTTCATCGTTCGATTTATCCAGAATGGCAATGTGGGCATCCTTGATTTCGGTGGTAATGACGTAACCGAATAACAGGAGCTGCACAATCGGGATACCGAACAGGATGATCATCGTTCGCGGATCACGAAAGATGTGGCGAAACTCTTTTCGTATAAAACCAAGTAATTGTTTCATCTCTTTTTCTATCTATCGAAATTCATGAATGACCGACTACTCATTTGAGCGGGCCAGTTTCAGGAATACGCCGTCCATGCTGGTGGCATCCCATTCTTTTTTCAGTGCTTCAGGCGTATCGAGTGCGACAATTTTACCAGCCGACATGATGGCTACCCGGTCGCAATATTCTGCCTCGTCCATATAGTGGGTTGTCACAAATACAGTGATTCCCTCGTGGGCTGCCTCGTAGATCAAGTCCCAAAAACGACGGCGGGTTACCGGGTCAACGCCTCCTGACGGCTCGTCGAGAAAAACGATGGACGGGTCGTGAATGATGGCCAACGAAAAAGCCAGTTTTTGTTTCCATCCCAGCGGTAAATCGCGAACCAGTTTTTTGCGTGCCGAGGTGAGCTCCAGCTTTTCCAGCAACTCTTCCGTTTTTTCTCTCCGGATACGGGTTGGAATGCCGTAAATGCCGGCAAACAACCGGATGTTTTCATGCACCGTTAAATCTTCGTACAGCGAAAACTTTTGCGACATGTAACCGATACGGCGTTTGATCGCCTCCCGCTGTTTGAATCCATCCAGACCTGCAACCGTCAACTCTCCCGATGTAGGTTCCAGCAGTCCGCACAACATCCTGATGGCTGTGGTTTTTCCAGCTCCGTTGGCCCCCAGAAAACCGAAAATCTCGCCTTTATAGACATCGAAACTCAGATGATCATCGGCCACAAAATGTCCGAATTTCTTCACCAAATCGCGTACCCGGATGACTGTATTTTCTTTTTCCATATCAGCTATCATGTTTTTGCATCAGGTCCATAAATACATCCTCGATGCCCGGTTCCGTTTCTTTCACTTCCACGTTAGTGTGGCCCAATCCGGTCAGATAATTCATCATCTCTTCCGCCTGCATTTCCTGATTCTTCCATGTAACATGCAGGTATTCTCCAAACCCGAAAACGGATTCAGCTTCCGGATGCTCACGCAGATGATGGATGCACAGGTACATGTTATCCGATCGAATGGCCCACAGCTTGTGAGCAAAGCTTTGTGTCACTTTTTCCGGTGTATCGATGGTCAGAATATTTCCGTCCTGGATAAGGGCTACCCGGTCACAAAGATTGGCTTCATCCATGTAAGGTGTCGAAACAAAAATGGTGATTCCCATTTTCTGCAACCGCTTCAGCATTTCCCAGAACTCCTTCCGGGAAACTGCATCCACTCCGGTGGTTGGCTCATCGAGTATCAGCACTTTCGGGGCGTGAATCAGTGCACACGAAAGTGCCAGTTTCTGCTTCATTCCGCCTGACAATCTTCCGGCCAACCGCTCCTTGAAAGGTTCTATCTGTTGATAAATGTCCTTCACCAAATCGTAATTCTCCTCGATGGTTGTCCCGAAAACCGTGGCAAAAAAGTTCATGTTCTCCTCAACGGACAGGTCTGGATAAAGCGAAAAACGTCCCGGCATGTAACCAAGTTGCTTTCTCAGTTTCCTGAAATCGTCCACCACATCGAGTTGATTCACGGTTGCACTTCCGGCATCGGGTTTGAGCAAAGTGACCAATATCCTTATCAGCGAAGTTTTTCCGGCACCGTCGGGGCCAATCAGGCCAAACAGCTCTCCTTCCTTCACGTCAAGTGATACACCACGCAACGCTTTTACCTCACCGTATTTTTTTTCGATATTTTCGACTGATATCATCATCTCTTCAGTCTTTTAAGATTCGTAACTTCCGGAAATCCCCTCAGCAAATGCTGCCTTTACAGGGGGAAATCGGTTTGTTCCAACTTCCCCTCTTCATGGCTATTTTTGAGAATATAATAAAGGCCCGCAGGCTCGTAGAAACTTCCGGTTTTACTCGTTAATATCAGTTTTTATGATTGAAGCGAACTTCTCCCGGCATACCGATTTTCAGGCTGCCGTCGTTCGGAACTTTCACTTTCACGGCATAAACCAACTTCACCCGTTCTTCTTTGGTCTGAATGATTTTCGGTGTAAACTCAGCCTGCGATGAAATCCAGGTAATGGTACCGGTCAATTTGGTATCGGTTGTCTTCGAATTGTCAATAAGCACCGTCACCTTCTCACCCAGTTTTACGTGTGCCAACTGAGCGCCACTGATATAAATCTTGAGATTCAGGTAGGACAAATCGGCAATTTTAAAGAGCGATTGTCCCGGCGTTACCAACTCACCCATCTCTTTGTATTTCTCCAGTACAGTACCTGAAATGGGTGCTGTGATGTCGCATTTCCCCAACTGGTCTTCGATTTGTGCGACCTGTGCATTTACCACATCAATCTCCTTTTTCAGGGAAACTTCCTGGGTGCGGATGTTGGCAATTTGCCTGTTAAATACATCAATCTGTCCCGTGATGTCATCCATCTGCTTCTGTGTTGCAGCACTATCGGCCAGCATTTTGGTAATACGATGTTTATCAACTTCAGCATTCGCTTTTTGCTGCTTAACGACCGCTATTTGTGTTTGCACGCTGGTCATCTTCGAGCGGATGGAAGCTTTCTGTGCTTCGAGTTGTTCCTTTTTTAGGTAAAGCTGGGTGGTATCTACCAGGCCAACCTGTTCTGAGGCTTTCAGTTGATCACCTTCGCTCAGATTAAACTGAAGCAAATTTCCAGTCACCTGGGATGAGACAATTACATCGTCGACTTCAAAGTTGCCGTAAGCATCCGAGAGTTTATCGTTCCGGTTACAGCTCATCAGCAGAACGCCCGCTGCGAAGGCAAAAAGATATTTTAGTTTCGTTATGCGTTTCATGACGTTATCAGTTATTTGAGAGATTTCCTGTTAATGTATTGTAATTGGCAACTGCCTGTAAATATTGAACTTTCCTTGATTCTAAATTGATTCGCGCCTGAATTTCAGCATTCAAATCAGTAACATAATCAGCTGAAGTTATCACCCCATTTTCGAGCTGTGAAGCCGATTGCGCTGCTACCTTATCGCGGATACTGACCAATTTTTGGTCGGTATTGATAAGCGATTCCAGCTTCTGAATATTTTCAGACGATTGAACCAGGGCCATATTGACATTTTGTTTAAAGGTTTCCCTGGAAGAGTTGACCATCTGTTTCTGAATATCCAGCACTTCGCGTTTCCGGCGACTTTGTTTCCAGTCGAAGATGTTCCATTTAACACCAACTCCAACCAGATAATAAGAACTAAACTCGGACTTCAGCATATTCAAACCAGGCTTACCATAACCTACCTGGCCAAATCCAAACACTTTCGGATTCCTTGTTTTTGAAATCAGTTCAGCACTTTTATCAATGGTATTCTCCATCCGGTTGTAGAGCTTCAGTTCCGGGCGTTGCCACTCTTCATTCTTCTGTGCAATTACCGGTGCCTGGAACTGTGTATTTCCACCAATCGACAGTCCGGTCAACACAGCCAACGATTTAACGGCAGCCATCCGTTTCGCATCCACTTCCTCGATTTGCTGGTCGGTGAGAATTTTCTCGGCACGCAGCGTTTCCACATTCCTGGCCTGAACCATCCCATTTTTCAGTCCCGACTCCAGCACCCGCAACCGCTCGGAAATGTTCTCCTTTTTCAGCTCCAAAACCTTGTGGCTTTTCTGCATCAGGATGATTCCGAAGTAAAGCTGATTTACCCGGTCGTTCAGCGAATACATTTCCACTTCCAGCTTTTGCTGGTCGGCAGCTAAGTTGGCTGCATCGACCTCTTTTTGCGCTTTTGTCAATCCGCCGTCGTAAATATTCTGATGCAAATCGATATAAACCTTATACTGGTCCTTTGAAGGAGTCGGAATATTTATTCCCGGAAGGGATACCGACACGCTGGTCACATCGCTCTGGTAGGTAGCCTGACCATTCAAATTTACTGTTGGCAACCAGTTTGCATCCAGATTCTTTGTCTTCAGATCATTCATCTGCTGCTCCCGGTCCAGGTCACTCAATTTCGGATAATTCTCCCGGGCTTGCTTGTAACATTCCTCAAGAGTTACCTGCCCTACCTGGCCAAACGCCATCTGAACCGGTAAAATGAGTAAGATTAATAATCGTTTCATGTGATAATCGTTTGTTCATTTTTGTCAATACACACCTATTTCACCCCGAACTTTGCCGGGCTCTCATTTTGCACCCCGTTCATCCGAACAGGATATGTTATGGTTACTGTGAATAGCCTGCTCATACAACGACGGAAATGGCCGGTTTCCTTATCTCTACAGGCACATCAAAATGTATAATTGTCTCTTGTACCATTCAATTGCCAAATCCATCTTCTCAGCGGTAACAACTTCCACTTCATCCACCATCGCCATTCGAACCACCGATCATGCTCATGGCATTTCTTTCCACACCGATGGCAATATTCATCTTCATTTGAACAAGCTCTGATGGGATCAAAATCGTGACCGAACAGCAGGCAGACCAAATGAGTTCTGCCTTTTTCTTTTGCGATTGAATTTCTGTTTTTCATGTGGCTCGTAATTTCTGTCTTTTCGCAGGGACGGACTATATTTCAGTTTTTGCAAAACAACGCTGCCATCGCTTGCCAATCGTCTTATCTTTGGAAAACAGGACCTTCCGGCAACGGTCATCTCCGAAGCGGTTCTGCCAACCGTTCTACTTTTTTACCAATGCCTGCTTTATAAAAGCACTGATGGTCCTCCGCCTCTCATCCAGATACGCATCGTACTCCTCGTTATTACTCTTGAAAAAGATCGTCTGGAACAACGGGCGTCCGGCAAAAGGCATAATGACCATTCCAATCATATTCGGTATCAAATCGGCCGCCCGAATCGGATTAATATTACCGGCTTCAACTTCTTCGTCAATTTTCCTCTGTAGGAATTCGGGATCAATTCCACTGGATTGAAGTATTTTGACAAATTTGTCCGGTTCCCGATTAATTTCGCCAATTAAAAACTGAGGCAAAAAAGGGTTATCTCCAATAACGGTAATATAACGATCGACAACGCGGTCGATCTTGTTTAGCAAAGGGCCCTCTTCCTTAAATATTTTCATTAATTCAGGAATCAACAGACCAAATGCGTCCCGAAAGATGGCTTCGAATAGTTTTTGTTTCGAGCGAAAGTAGTAATGAAGCAACGACTTGTTAATTCCTGCTTCATCGGCTATTTCCTGCATTCTGGCACCGTCCATTCCTTTCCTGATGAAAACGTCTCGGGCGGCATTCAGTATCTTTTTCTCTGTTGATTCGCTTGTCATTTCCGATTTATCATTTGGTTTAACCACATGGTCAAAAGTAGATCATATTTGTGACCTACCAAACATTTTGGCTAAAAAATTTAACCACTTGGTCAAATCAGATAGTTTAATTCCAAGAAATCAGACTTTTACCGATTGATTTTTTTTCGATTCAGGTAATTGAGAAGGAATAAAGAGCTGCCTGTTATGACCATTCCGGCAATGGAAAGTACATCGGGATGCTCATCGGGGAGCAAAATCCAGGCGAAGATGGCACCGAAAACCGGGATGATGAATTTCCACATGTTCAGGTCCGAGACTTTTACCCCCGGACGTTTTAAGAGCGTAAACCAAATGGAAAAAGCAGCAGCCGAAAGAAAACTGAGCCAGCCTAACGCGGCATAATACTCAAAAGGTTTTGGTGAAAAATGAAGCCCTTCAACCGGGATGGAAAACAAGAACAGCATCACACCGCCCATAATCATACTGGCTGAACTAAGCACCAGCGGCGGAACTTTGTCTTTATCCTTTGCTACAATAATATTGGTGAATCCGGAATTAATGTTGGTCAGTATCAATAATGCAATGCCGACCAGTATCAGTTTTCCTTCTCCGGAAAGGCTACCCCGTTCAAGGCTAACTAAAACAACTCCGGCCAATCCCAGCAGAATAACGCCCACTTTCTTCAAACTCATTTTGTCATCGGGCATACTAAAATGAGCCACAATAGCGACAAACACAGGTCCCGAACCAACCACAATGGCGCCCAACGCTCCCGGGACCATTGATATTCCGGTATAAAAAAGTGAGTAATGGACAAACGTCTGCAATAGCGTGATAACGAACACCACTTTCCAGTTCTTCAGAATAATACGGAGATAGTCCTTTCGTTGAGAGCAAAAAGGAAGAATAATCAAGCCGGAGATGAAAAAGCGGATTCCGGCAAACTGAAGGGGTGTGGTATATGGTAAGCCAATTTTAATTCCGACAAAAGCCGATGCCCACAAAAGGCAAGCTAAAATGGCCAGGAAAATCGTACTGCTGAGTTTGGTGCGCATGAATCAGGTTTCAAATATTTAAAGAGTTGCAAAACTATGCCTTAAATTTATATCAGCAAAGAAACAACTGTAACCATGGAATTGATTCGACAAATTTTATCAGACACAACGATAAACGCGGGAACCATCGGTTCGCGACTACTTATTTCCTTACTGATTGGAATCGTTATCGGAACAGAGCGGGAGATTCACAATCAACCAGCCGGCCTGCGAACGCATGTTCTCATTTGCCTGGGTTCGACCATCCTAATGATGCTTTCCGTTTACATCCCGCAAACTTATACCAACTTTCCCAACGGTGACCCGGCACGGTTAGCGGCCCAGGTAGTTTCCGGCATTGGATTTCTGGGAGCCGGCGCCATTTTGAAGATGGGCGTTAACATTCGCGGACTGACAACGGCAGCCACCATTTGGGCGATAGCCGCCATCGGTCTCACTGTTGGTGCTGGAATGTACGTTGCTTCTTTCCTCGGAATGTTCATCATGCTGTTCATTCTTATTTTACTAAATGCTTTCGAGAAGCGCTTCCTGAAACCAACCGAACGGAAGGTCATCAGCATTTCCGGGCCACAACGAATGGATGCCAAAGCTTTCGCGGAAATATTCAGGAACGAACGAATCCAGATTATTTCGCGCAACATGGAAGAGGACCGCAACAAAAGTATTTCGGAATTCAGTTTTGCGGTACAGCTCCCCCATCATGTCGAATTGCAAAAAGTAGTTGATAAACTGGCTGACGCCGGAAAAGCATACCGGATTAAAGTTTCCGACAAATAGTATGAACCGAAATTAAAACGAATACCGATGACATATCCCCGCAAAGCATGCAATAGGGAGCGCAACATTATTGTGACCGGTGGAGCCAACGGAATTGGCTTCTTCCTCGCGAAAGCACTCCTGGAACAGGGAGACCATGTTGCGGTTCTCGATCGGAACCGCGGAGCATGCGACCAACTTGTCATGCTCTTTCCCGAACGGTTCCAGTTCTACTCGTGCGATCTGACACGCGAAGATGAGGTATGGACAAGTGTAACAAGCATTGCCGAACAATGGAAGAACATCGATATCTTGGTCAATAATGCATGTTCCGCGGTTTTTAAATCCTTTCGGGAGCGCGCACTCATCTCATTCAAGGAAGAACTCGACGTAAATCTGTTCGGTTACATCCGTACTATTCAGGCCATTTTGCCCACCATGAGAAAACAAAAAAGCGGGATGATTTATAATTTCTCTTCCGGGGTCGGGATAACAGGTTTTCCCGGGATGAGTGGCTATACCTCCTCAAAAGGTGCCGTGGAGGCCCTGACCAAAACACTTGCACTGGAACTGGCCCCGGAAAACATTTCAGTTCACTTGATCCATCCTCCGCTGACCCGAACCACCTCTTCCTCCCCTTTGGGTATTCCACGGCAAATGATGGAAGATCCACAACATGTGGGCACTCGTATTGCCCGTAAAATAGGTTCGGGAAAGCGTGTCATTACCCCCGACCGGAAAACGGCTGTTTTTATCCGGTTGGCTTACCTTTTTCCCTATGCAACCGGAAAATTACTTGCCCGAATGACCCAAAAAGCCAGCGGGAACGCATTTTAAAGATAAGACTGAATTAACCGAATCGCCTGTCCGTAGTAACTGCTTCCAAAGAGGTTCAGGTGGTTCATCACGTGATAAAGCAGGTAAATATTTTCGCGGTATTCATAACCATCGGGCAATGAATTTTCTTCGCGGTAAGCCGAATAAAATTCGGATGAAAAACCACCAAATAATTTCGTCATCGCCAAGTCGGCTTCGCGGTGACCGTAATACACCGCCGGGTCGATGATGACAGGCTCACCATTTTCGTCACTCATGTAATTGCCGCTCCACAAATCGCCGTGCAATAACGCAGGCAGCTCTTCACTTCCCACCAGAATATCTTCTATTTTTTCTTCCAACTTTCGGAAACCGGAACGGAGTTTTTCGTCGGCATAACCGTTACGCTCGGCTAATCGGAGCTGAAAGAGCAAGCGTTTATTGAGGTAAAAAGTCGTCCAGTTGTTGGCTTCTTTCCCTTTCGGGATATTCATCTGCGGGGTCGCCCCGATGTAATTGTCTTCATAAAAACCAAAGTGCTCTGCATAATAGCGGTGCATTTGTGCAAACTGCCGTCCGAAATCTTCAAAGAAATTTCTCTTCCTTCCGCCTTGCGGGATAAACTCCAGCAACAGAAAGTCATCGCCTTGCAACAACACTTCCGGCACACGAACAGCTTCTGCCTTCGCCAACTCTTTCAGGCCGTTGGCCTCATTCCGGAACATCGAGTTATCGAATCCCGACTTCAGGAAAAACGAACGTCCCGATTCTGTTTTCACACGACGGGAATTGGCAATGCAACCACCACCGACGGATTGTGTTCCAGTGATTTTTTCTCCGGCCCAATCTTCAATTCTGGCAATTATTTCCGCTTCACTTCCCATTTTGAATATGCTTTAGTAAACCATTGCAGGCGTCTTCAAGCAGATCCAAAACCAATTCAAATCCTTCTTCCCCGCCGTAATATGGATCGGGAACCGAAGTGTAGCCAAACTCCTCGAGGAAGTCGGTCATCTTGTGTATTTTCTTCCTATCGGATTCATTTCGTGCCAGCGACTGTAAATCGCGAATATTCTGATCATCCATGCCGATCACCATATCAAAACGGTCGAAATCGACGTCAGGATTGACAGGACGCGAAATGCTGGTCAGGTTGTACCCGCGCTTAATAGCATGCGATTGCATCCGCTGGTCGGCCGGTTCGCCTTCGTGGTAACCAATAATGCCCGCCGAATCGCACTCAATTTCATTTTCCAGATTTTTTCTGTCGATGTATGCGTTCATCACTGCTTCGGCACTGGGTGACCGGCAAATATTTCCCAAACAAACAAATAGGATCTGCTTCTTCATACGTGTTAAATTTCAAACCCGAATATCGCAAGTTTTTTGAGGCCTCGCAACCCAGATGAATTATCTTCTCTGTTTCTTGTTTCCAAAAATGACTTAATTTTGACTCCGAAAAATTCATGACCATGAGAAAAATTTTCTTAGCAATTTTGCTTATCGCCGGTACATTCGGCTTTGCCAATGCACAAATTAATCACCAACATGCATTGGGGTTACGACTGGGAGACAACGCCAACTTTGGAACCGAAATCAGTTACCAGTATACGCTTACCCCCATGACTCGCCTGGAAGCTGACCTGGGTGTTCGCTCGGGAAACAGTTGGAACAGCTGGGCCATTACCGGTGTTCACCAGTGGGTTTGGCACATCGACGGAGGTTTCAACTGGTACGCGGGAGCAGGTGCGGGAATCGGCTCGTGGAGCTACCGGAATAATTATACTGACTACGGCGATAGCGGCCTTTTTCTAACCATCGCCGGAACAGCCGGAATTGAATACAATTTTGAGATTCCGCTGCAAGTTGCCATCGATACCCGCCCGCAGATCGGATTCATCAATCCGCAAGGAGATAACCTCAACTTTGATCTGGCCCTGTCCGTTCGGTACTGTTTTTAATCCCATCTTTGATTATTAAAAGATAAAACTTCGATACAACAGATTTCCCTGTTTTTTTGACAAATCGGGGGAATTTTTTTTTTAATGCCCGATGAGAGATTTGACGACAGGAAATGAGACGAGATTAATCGTCAGGTTTGCCCTGCCCATGCTCGCCGGTAATGTTTTCCAGAATCTGTACAACATTATCGACAGCGTGATAGTAGGAAACTACCTGGGCAAGGAAGCCCTGGCTGCCGTTGGTGCGTCGTTTCCTGTCATTTTTACGCTCATTGCACTGGTTATTGGTGTCGGTTCGGGCGCTTCTATCGTCATCTCCCAGTTTTTCGGGGCAAAAAAGACCGATGAAGTCCGGCGTACCATCGATACCATTTTCATCTTTTTTATAGGAGCAGCCATTATTCTTGCCGCTTTAGGCATCACTTTTTCGGAACCGATCTTCAGGCTACTGCAACTACCGGAAGAAATTTTACCGCAGGCACAAACGTATCTTCACATTTACCTAATTGGACTGTTTGCTTTTTTCGGTTTCAATGGCATAGCCTCCATTCTGCGTGGTTTGGGTGACTCGAAAACACCACTCTATTTCATGATCATTGCCACGCTGGCCAATATCGCATTGGATTTACTTTTTGTTGTGGTCTTTAAATTGGGAGTCGGCAGTGTTGCCCTGGCTACCGTTATTTCACAGGCCGGAGCGTTTGTTACAGCAATTATCTATTTGAACCGGACGCATGCTCTCGTAAAAATTACGCTCACACGCCTTCAATTCGACAGAGCGATATTTAAGAGCTGTGTGAAAATTGGCTTGCCTACCGGATTTCAACAGTCGTTTGTAGCGATTGGGGCAATGGCCATCATGGGAATTGTGAATGGATTTGGGACCAACGCCGTTGCTGCCTACACAGTTGCCCTACGAATCGATTCTTTAGCCAAAATGCCGGCCATGAATTTTGCCTCGGCTCTCTCCTCTTTTGTCGGACAAAACCTCGGAGCCAACAAAGAGCAGCGCGCCCGAAATGGTTTCCGCTCCACACTAGTCATTTCTGTAATTTACAGCATCATCATCTCCCTGTTAATTGTCTTCTTTGGAGAATTCCTGATGCGAATGTTTACCGATGATTCGGCTGTTATTCATATCGGCGAAAAATACCTGGTCATCGTCAGTTCATTTTATCTCGCTTTTGCTGCCATGTTCTCGGTGATTGGTATGCTGCGCGGCGCCGGTGATACTCTTATTCCCATGTACATCACCGTTGTCACGTTATGGATTATCCGGCTTCCCCTTTCCTGGTTTCTTTCCCGGGGACCACTTGGTGTCAGTGGAATCTGGTGGGCAATTCCGATTGCCTGGATTGTGGGAGCCATCGGATCTTATATCTATTACCTGTCGGGAAGATGGCGCGGCAAAACCGTTTTTCATCACCAGAATTTTTCATCCGGACAGCCGGTTCCCAAACCTGCTGTAAAACAGTAAAAAAGCTCCGTTACCGCAAACGGACAAAAAGAAGATGCTCTACAACATAATTGTAAAACATCCTTATTCCTTTTAAATATCTATTTTCATTTCCGAAACTGGAAAGAATTTGTTGGCCTAACCTGCCATCTCGTTTCAAATAACCAAAAAATCAAAGCAGGGAAATTTTGCCCTGATCAAACCAATAATCACTAAAGCGTCTGTTATGATTCATTCCGTTTTCTGGCTTATTCCGGCCGCCTCATTATTTGCCCTTTTGTTTGCGTGGATATTCTTTAAGAATATGATGACCAATTCGGAAGGGACCCCTACAATGATAGAAATTGCCCAGCACGTACGTGAAGGTGCCCTGGCTTATCTCACCCGACAATACAAAGTGGTGGGACAGGTTTTTGTGGTGCTCGTTGTCCTGCTTGGGATACTTGCTTATCTGGGAGTTCAAAACCCGTTCGTTCCCGTGGCTTTCCTCACCGGAGGTTTTTTCTCCGGATTAGCGGGCTTTCTGGGCATGCGAACAGCAACCTATGCTTCTGCCCGTACGGCTCACGGAGCTTCTGCATCGTTGAATAAAGGCTTGAAAATTGCCTTCCGAAGCGGAGCCGTTATGGGACTTGTTGTCGTCGGATTCGGTTTGCTCGACATTTCCATCTGGTACATGATTCTGAACAAACTGGTGTATACCGCGACAAACATGCATGAAGGACTTTCATGGATTGGGCTCACCTTTGTTCATGCCGGAACTACAGAACATGAAAAACTAATTGAAATTACCGCTACCATGCTGACCTTCGGTATGGGAGCTTCCACCCAGGCACTGTTTGCCCGTGTCGGAGGTGGAATTTACACCAAAGCTGCTGACGTAGGTGCCGACCTCGTGGGTAAAGTGGAAGCCGGTATTCCGGAAGATGATCCAAGAAATCCGGCCACTATTGCCGATAACGTAGGCGACAACGTAGGTGATGTTGCCGGTATGGGCGCCGACCTGTACGAATCGTATTGCGGCTCAATTCTGGCAACTGCTGCACTTGGAGCTGCTCTTCCCGGTCTCACCGGAGAAGATCAGACCAAAGCAGTTATTGCACCAATGCTCGTTGCTGCTATCGGTATTCTCCTTTCTGTTGCCGGTATTTTCCTGGTAAGAACCAAAGAATCGGCTACACAGAAAAACCTACTGAATGCCTTGCTCCTTGGAACCGGTGGAAGTTCGTTCTTCATTCTGGTTGTTCTTGGATTTATGGTATACTTTGACTGGATTAGCTGGGGAATTTTCGGAGCCGTTGTTTCCGGACTTCTTGCCGGTGTTATCATCGGACAGGGAACTGAATACTTTACTTCCGATGAATATAAACCAACCAAAGGCATTGCCAAACAAGGGTTACAAGGGCCAGCCACCACCATCATCGAAGGAATGGCAGTGGGTATGTACTCAACCTGGATTCCGGTTATTACCATTGTTATTGGCATTATTGCAGCCTACGGATTCGGTGGAGGTTTCCACAGCTTTGCCGATGGTGTTTATGGTATTGGCTTCGCCGCTGTTGGTATGCTCTCCACATTGGGAATTACACTGGCAACCGACGCATTTGGGCCGATTGCCGATAATGCTGGAGGAAACGCTGAAATGGCAGAACTGCCGCCGGAAGTACGTCAACGCACCGATGCACTCGATATGTTGGGAAATACCACGGCTGCTACCGGAAAAGGTTTTGCTATCGGTTCCGCTGCGCTTACCGCAATGGCCTTGCTGGCTGCATATATGGAAGAAATTCGCTTATGGCTGGGAAAACTGGCAGGTGACGGCGTCAGAGAAGTTGGCAACGTGTTGTTCTATAATGATCATATGCCAATGGTAACAGCCGGACAAAGGGCTGTGGAAATTGCAACGGCCAATATTCAGGACTTTGCCGATGCTTACAATCTGACACTTTTCAACCCGCTTCTGCTGGGTGGTATTTTTATTGGTGCCATGATGGCCTTTGTTTTCAGCGCGATGACCATGAAAGCTGTCGGACGATCTGCCGGAGCCATGGTGGATGAAGTTCGCCGTCAGTTCCGCGAAATTCCCGGTATCATGGAAAGGAAACAGAAACCGGACTATGCCCGTTGTGTTGAGATTTCGACCCGCGGTGCCCAGCGCGAGATGATACTTCCCTCATTACTGGCGATTATCGTCCCTGTTGCCGTAGGTATTCTTTTAGGCGTTGCAGGTGTTGTGGGGCTGTTAGTCGGCGGTTTGACCACTGGTTTCACGCTGGCTGTTATGCTGAATAATGCTGGCGGTGCCTGGGATAACGCCAAAAAATTCATCGAAAAAGGTGAATACGGCGGAAAAGGCAGTGAGGCTCACAAGGCTGGTGTTGTTGGCGATACCGTGGGTGATCCGTTTAAAGATACATCCGGTCCGTCATTAAATATCCTGATTAAGCTGATGACGATGGCCTCCATCGTTATGGCTGGTGTTACAGTGGCGTATCATATTCTGTAATACAACTCACACTTAATATTTAAAAGGAGGTGACCGAAATGGACACCTCCTTTTTTTGTTAAAAAGCAATTATTCTATAACTTTCTAAGGAGAAAGAAATCCTATCAAATCATTTAGAATTATTAAAAATACCTAAAAACATTTGCCCTAACCCACCCGCAGTGAACGATTTGATAATATAATATGTTACATATAAATAAAACTAAATTAAATAGAACATGGCGGATCTCAAAACAACGTACATGGGGGTGCAGCTGAAAAACCCCATCATTCTTGGAGCCAGCAGTATTGTTGACAAGCTCGAAACCGTGAAAAAAATTGAACGGGCCGGAGTCGGCGCCATTGTTTACCGCTCGCTTTTCGAGGAGCAGATTCATCTCGAAGAAGCTCAGCTGGACGACATGCTCGGGGAATATGATGAAAGGCACGCTGAGATGATCGACATTTTCCCGAACATTAAACATGCCGGAGCCAAAGAACATCTGTACCAGTTGAAAAAAACGGTCGACAACGTGGATGTTCCTGTTTTTGCCAGCTTGAATGCCATCTATGATTCTACCTGGGTAGAATATGCCAAACAACTGGAAGAAACCGGAATCGCTGGTTTGGAACTGAACTTTTACAGTGTACCGGTTGAGTTGGAAAAAGCCGGGGCGAGTATTGAAGAACATCAGCTGGACATTCTGAAAAAAGTGAAAAAAGCGGTGAAAATTCCGGTCAGCGTGAAAATTTCATCCTTCTACAGCAATCCACTGAACTTTGTGCAGCAGCTCGACAAAGCAAAAACCGATGCCGTAGTTCTTTTCAACCGCTTCTTCCAACCTGAAATTGATATTGAGACCGAAGAGTTCTATTACCCGTTCGATCTGACACATGAAAAAGACTACCAGATTACTTTGCGTTTCGCTGGTCTGCTCTACGGACAAATTAAAAGTGACATTTGCGCCAGTCGTGGTATTTCCGACGGGAAGGATCTGATTAAGATGCTGCTGGCAGGTGCGACCTCCGTGCAGGTTGTCAGCACAATATTCAGGAACAAAGCCGGAGCCATTACCAAAATGCTCGATACGCTCGAACAATGGATGGAAGAAAAAGGCTATAAATCAGTTGACGAATTCCGCGGAAAGCTCGCTATGAAAAATCTGCAGGATCCATACGCATACAAGCGGGCCCAGTACGTCGACATCCTGATGAACTCAACAGAGATAATCAAAAAATATCCAATGATTTAATTCTCCGATTTCAACCCGGCAAACGCCGGGTTTTTTATTCTCCCATTTTGCCTTCCTTTTAGATTCGTTTTTACTTTTCTCCCCTCCTTGTTTAGAACTGATTAAAATCAGTGTATCAGCGTGTAAAAGTTTATGAAAGTCATGTATTAGGCATTTCCTCTTTCCTATTTTTACCATCAGGAAAACCAAACCTTAATAACCGACTATGGAGCTTGCCCGTATAGTTGAGATAGTTAACGGCAGAGTCATCTGTGGAGAGGAAAAACTCAGACGAACCGTCAAGTATGGCTTCAGTTCTGACCTGATGAGTGATGTTCTGACCATCAACATCGAGAACTTGCTGTTGATGACCGGCCTCGCTAATCCTCAAACCATACGAACAGCCGAGATGGCCGATATTGAATTTATTCTGTTTGTCAGGAATAAGAAAATCACCATGGAGATGATAAAACTGGCCAGGGAGAATGATATCGTACTCATTACAACCGGGTATTCACTCTTTCGGACCTCAGCTTTATTATTTAATGCAGGTTTAAAACCGGTGTACTGATGAAACTGAATTTTCAGGTAGAAGGAGGCAATTTTGCCAAGGCGGGCGTCGCATCCAGTGAGGTGAAAAAGGTACTGAAGAAACTGGGAGTTCCTCCGATGGTTATCCGGCGCATTGTTGTCGCCCTGTATGAAGCGGAAGTAAATATTGTCGCCCATGCACAACAGGGAATCATTAGTGTCGACGTACGTCACGATAAGGTGGAAATCGAGTTGCGGGACAAAGGACCGGGAATTGGAGATATCTCCCAGGCAATGCAGGAAGGTTTTTCGACAGCATCAGAAGAAGTGCGCGCCATGGGATTTGGTGCCGGAATGGGATTACCCAACATTAAGAAAAATGCAGATGAACTGAATATCGAGAGCAAGGTCGGTGAAGGAACCACGGTACACATTACTAATTATTTTGCCAAACCATGAATCAATCGAACCAATTGGAACTACACCACGCTATCAAAATCGCCCCGGATAAATGCCGGGCGTGCACGCACTGCCTGCAGGTGTGTCCTACCGAAGCCATCCGTATTCGGAACGGGAAGGCCACCATCATTCCGGGCCGGTGTGTCGATTGCGGCGAGTGTCACCGGGCTTGTCCTTACCATGCTTTTTATGTGGAACAGGACGACCTTTCACGCATATTCGATTACAAATACCGGGTCGCACTTTTCCCTGCCGTTTTCGTGAGTCAGTTCCCTGAAAATATCTCGGAAGAACAAATATATAGCGTACTGAAGCAAATTGGTTTTACCCACACTTGTGAAGTGGAACAGCCGATCTCGGTACTCATCGATTCCATTAAAGACTTTGCACAGAATGAATACGACAGCGAAAGTCCGATTATTTCCTCATTCTGTCCGGCTACCGTTCGCCTGATTCAGGTGAAATATCCGGCACTGACCGATCATCTGGTTTTGCGAAACGCTCCGCATGATTTGGCTGCCTGGTACGTCAGACAACGATTAGCCGAAGAAGGAATCGATCCGTCGGATGCCGGCATTTTCTATATCACGCCGTGTGCTGCCAAAATTGCAGCAGTGAAAAGTCCGGTAGGTGAGAAAAAATCAATTGTCGATGGCATCATTAACATGAGCGAGATTTACAACCAGGTAATGGCAAAAGCAACCGGAGTCACCGGAAACTTTCATTCCTGCGATTGCCGCAATGAAATTTCCCGCGAAGGAATACTCTGGAGTCTTCCGGAAGGAGAGAAAGCAGCTTTCGAAGGGAAATCTCTGTCAGTTGATGGAATGCATAATGTTATTCGTATTCTGGAACGACTGGAAGACGGGGACCTTCCCGACATTGACTTTCTGGAACTACGGGCTTGTGAAGAAGGCTGCGCCGGCGGCATTATGATGACAGGCAATCGTTTTCTGACAGCCGATCGTCAGCACAGCCGGGCAAAAAACTTTCCAAAAGCTCAATCATCTGTCGGAATGGAAGACCTCGCAGAGAAATTGCGTATCGCACCGGTTCAGCCCCGCCCGATGGTTCACCTGGACACCGACATGGAGAAAGCTTTCGCGAAAATGGAGAAAGCCCGTTCCATCATGTGTCACCTACCGGGAATTGATTGCGGTGCCTGTGGTGCTCCGTCCTGTTTGGCTTTGGCCGAAGATATGGTACGGCACGAAGCCCGGATGACCGATTGCATTTACATACAGCAGTTGTGGCAGAAGGAAGGCAAAATATCAGCTGAAAAGGCATTCCGCAACCTGGAAAAACGGTGGGGAGAAAATCGCTTCGACATGGACTGTTCGAAAAGAGGCGCGAAGAATGATAACGGATTTGGATTAATGAACGAAGGAGAAGATGCCGACTTGTACTAGTTTTTATTGCAGAGTAAGATATGAATTGATGCGGCAGGAAGCCGCCGAAAAAAGGAATCAAACCAAAAATAACCTGGATAGAATGACAGTAAAAGATGTACAAAAAGCCCTCGAACTAGAAGTCTTTGGCGGCAAAAAGGGGCTGGACAGTGAAGTAACAGGAGGCTATGTTTCCGACTTACTGAGCGATGTGATGGGAAATGCCACCGAAGGATTGGCCTGGATAACCCTCCAAACTCACCTGAATGTAATGGCGATTGCATCGCTGAAGGATTTATCCACAGTCATTCTGGTTAATGGAAACAAGCCGGAAGAAGATATGCTGGAGAAAGCCAACGAAGAGAATATTCCGGTGCTCGGAACAAAACTGAGCACGTTCGAAATCGCCGGGAAATTGTACCAACTTCTAAATTCCTAAACCATGAAATCGTTCCGGGCCGACCTGCATATTCATTCTCTTCTTTCGCCTTGCGGAAGTCTGGACATGAGTCCGGCCCGGATAATTCATGAGGCAAAGGAACGGAAGCTCGACATCATCGCGGTAGCCGACCACAACTCGACGCGGCAAGCCGGATTGATAAAAAAGCTGGGACAGGACGCGGGAATAACCGTGTTAACGGGTGCGGAAGTCAATACTCGTGAAGAAGTGCATTGTCTTTGCTTGTTCGGCGATGACGAAGCAACCCGGACTTTTCAGGAATTCCTGGACGCCCGTATACCGGAAGAAGAAAACGATGTGGTCATTTTCGGCGACCAGGTGGTAGTCGATGAAGACGAACAAATCGTTTACACGGAAGATCGTTTGCTGATTTCCGCTCTCCGCGCAGGCATCAAGGAGATTGAAACACTGGTGCACAAGCTGAACGGACTTTTTATCCCGGCACACATCGATCGACCGTACAGTGGCATTCTCGACCGTTTGGGATTCATTCCCGAAAATCTGGAATACGATGCTCTGGAACTCTCCTACCGCATGTCGGAAACGGAAATTTGCGGACAGCATCCTGAACTGTGCGGAAAATATTTCCTCCGCTCATCGGATGCACATTACCCGAAAGACATCGGGAGGGCAACCACAACATTTGAGTTGGAAGAAAATTCATTTGAAGCCGTCAGGGCTTATTTGCGAAGTAAGTTAAACCAGTAGCGATGAAAGAGCTTTCGTTACACATTCTCGATATCGTCCAGAATTCGATTCGTGCCGAGTCGACGCGAATCGAAATTACTATTGAGGATTTTGCACAGAAGAACGAATTCCGGATTCTTATCTGTGACAACGGGAAAGGAATGACATCGCAGGAAATGGAAAAAGCACTTAATCCGTTCTACACATCGCGCACAACCAGAAAAGTCGGGCTTGGTCTTCCGCTGCTGAAACAAAATGCGGAACAAACCGGAGGGAAACTAATTCTCAGTTCATCGGTAGGAAATGGTTGCCGTGTGGAAGCTGTTTTGGTTAACAACCATATCGATCGCCAGCCGTTGGGCGACATCGCTGAAACACTGGTTCAGCTATTTTCCTCGTTTCCAACCATCCGGTTCAAATTTAATTATCTCACCGACCGCGGAGATTTCAACATCGATACGGATGAAGTAAAGCAAATACTGGAAGACGTTCCGATAACCAATAGTGAAGTAAGAGAATTCTTAATCAATCATATTAGAGAAAACCTGAAAACGATTCAGGTATCATAACCAATAGATCAATTATGAGCAAAATCAAATCGTTAGAAGAGCTGCGTAAGTTACGTGAAGAGGTGCAAACCCGGATGAAACTTCGCGAAAACAGCGACAAATCAGATGACCTGGTGCGCATCAAGGTGGCCATGGCGACCTGCGGAATCGCTTCGGGAGCCCGCGAAACCATGCGTGTGCTGATTGAGCAACTCGATCAACGTGGAGTCGATGCTGTCGTTACGCAAACCGGATGTATGGGCTATTGCTATGCCGAACCCACAGTGGAAGTTACCCTTCCGGGGAAAGAACCCATTGTGTTTGGCGAAGTGAAAGAAGAACGTGCCCGGGAAATTATCGACAAGTATGTCGTGAATCAGGAATTAATCGACGGTATTATTCCAGTCAATCATCAATCAATTTAAACGTTTAATCGCTTTTCCAAAAACCTTGTTATGACAGATTACAGAATGAACATCCTGGTATGTGGCGGAACAGGCTGCCGCTCATCCGAAGGTGCCACCCTTTACGATGAGTTGGTCTCGCTTCTCGCGGATAAAGGCCTCGAAAAAGAAATCCAGGTCGTTTCCACCGGTTGTTTCGGATTTTGTGAAAAAGGCCCGGTGGTGAAAATACTTCCCGACAATACTTTCTATGTTCAGGTACAGGCTGCCGACGCCCGGGAAATTATCGAGGAGCACATCATCAAAGGACGGAAAGTAGAGCATCTGCTTTACACTGCCCCCGAAACCGGGAAAAAGGTATCCGATTCCAAGCACATGGATTTCTATAAAAAGCAGGTTCGAATCGCCCTTCGGAACTGTGGCTTCATCAACCCGGAAAACATCGACGAGTACGTTGCCCGCGAAGGCTACGCCGCCATGGCCAAATGCCTTGGCGAAATGACTCCCGAACAGGTAATCAAGGAGATCAAGAAAGCTGGCTTGCGCGGACGCGGTGGTGCCGGTTTTCCTACCGGGACGAAATGGGAGTTGACCCGTAAAAGTGAGGCAGACCAGAAATACGTGGTTTGTAACGCCGACGAAGGTGACCCGGGAGCTTTCATGGACCGCTCTATCCTGGAAGGTGACCCGCACTCAGTTATCGAAGCAATGTCCATTTGTGGCTACTGCATTGGCGCCGACAAAGGATTGGTATACATCCGGGCTGAATATCCACTGGCCATCAAACGCCTGAAGATTGCCCTGGAACAGGCACGCAACTACGGCCTTCTCGGAGAGAATGTCCTGGATACCGGTTTCAATTTTGATATTGAACTTCGTTACGGAGCCGGAGCATTCGTATGTGGTGAGGAAACCGCTCTCATCCACTCCATGGAAGGAAAACGAGGCGAGCCAACTTTCAAACCACCGTTCCCGGCTGAAAAAGGATATCTCGGCAAACCGACCAATGTGAACAACGTAGAAACCTACGCCAACATACCTCCCATTATCAACAAAGGTTCCAAATGGTTCAGCGGCATCGGTACCGAAAAATCCAAAGGAACCAAGGTTTTCGCCTTAGCAGGAAAAATCAACAATGTTGGGTTGATTGAGGTCCCGATGGGAACAACCCTTCGTGAAGTGATTTACGACATTGGTGGTGGTATCAAAGGTGGGAAAGAGTTCAAGGCAGTACAAACCGGAGGTCCTTCGGGCGGCTGCCTGACCAAAAACTTCCTCGATACGCCTATCGACTACGAAAGTCTGACTGAAGCAGGCTCAATGATGGGTTCCGGTGGTATGATTGTGATGGACGAAGATGATTGTATGGTTTCCATCGCCAAATTCTACCTCGAATTTACGCTTGACGAATCGTGCGGAAAATGTAATCCGTGTCGTATCGGAAACAAACGGTTGTGGGAAATTCTGGATAAAATTTCCAAAGGAAATGGAACGAAGGAAGACCTGAACCGATTGAAACTCCTCAGTAATGTGGTGAAAGACGCGTCACTTTGCGGACTGGGACAAACCTCTCCCAACCCGATTTTGTCAACCATGGACAACTTCTGGGACGAGTACCTGGCCCACGTCGAAGACAAGCGCTGCCCTGCCGGCCAATGCAAGGCCATGATGCAATACGTTATCGATCCTAACAAATGTACCGGTTGTACACTTTGTTCGCGCATCTGTCCTGTTGCCGCTATTGAAGGCGAACGCAAGAAGCCGCATGAAATCGATCCGGAAAAATGCATCAAGTGCGGTGCCTGTATGGAGAAATGTAAATTCGAAGCCATCTCAGTGGCCTGATTGACCAATCCGTAAATCATCTGAAAAATGAAAATGGTAACATTAACCATCGATAATAAAACCGTTGAAGTTCCTAAAGGAACAACTGTTTTAGAGGCAGCAGCCAAAGTGGGCGTCGAAATTCCCACGCTCTGCCACATGAAACTGGACAACCTGGAAATTGAAAATAAACCCGGTGGCTGTCGTGTGTGTCTCGTCGAAATACAGGGCAGGAAAAACCTCGCACCTTCGTGTGTAACTGAGGCAACCGACGGAATGATTGTCAAATCATCCTCTATTCGCGTAATGAATACCCGCCGGACCATTGTCGAACTGATTCTAAGCGATCACCCGGCCGAATGTCTGACGTGTGCCAAATCGGGCAACTGCGATTTGCAGAGCCTGGCCATTAAAATGGGTATCCGGGAACTGCATTTCTCCGGAGAAAAATCGGTACACCGCGAGGACAAGTCTCCGGCCATTATCCGCGATATGGATAAGTGTATCATGTGTCGCCGCTGCGAAACCATGTGTAACGAAGTACAAACCGTTGGTGTGCTTTCAGCTGTCAACCGTGGATTTAACTCTGTGGTATCTCCGGCTTTTGAACAGGACTTGCAGGACTCGGCTTGTACTTATTGTGGACAGTGTGTCGCTGTTTGCCCCGTCGGTGCGCTTACCGAGCGTGACCAAACCGGAGCCGTTATCAGAGCTTTGTCCAATCCCGATAAAACCGTCGTAGTTCAAACCGCACCTGCTGTGCGCGCTGCATTGGGCGAAGAATTCGGCCAAGAGGCTGGTACGCTCGTAACCGGAAAAATGGCCGCTGCGCTGCGTCGTTTGGGCTTCGATTATGTTTTCGATACCGATTTTGCTGCCGACCTCACCATCATGGAGGAAGGAACGGAGTTGCTCGACCGGTTAACCCGTCACCTCAACGGCGATTCTACCGTGAAGCTTCCTATCCTGACGTCTTGTTGTCCGGCCTGGGTAAAATTCATCGAGCACAACTTCCCATCATTGCTCGACGTACCGTCATCAGCCAAATCCCCACAACAGATGTTTGGTGCCGTAGCGAAGAATTACTTTGCTGAGAAACTGAATGTCGACCGGAAAAAACTGGTCGTTGTGTCTATTATGCCATGTGTGGCCAAGAAGTACGAGCGTGGCCGCGATGAATTCGCAGTGGATGGTAACTCTGATGTAGATTTTGTACTCACAACCCGTGAGCTTTCACACCTGATCAAGCTGGCCAACATCGATTTCCACACACTTCCTGATGAAGAATTCGATCAGCCAATGGGTATGTCAACGGGAGCTTCCGTCATTTTCGGAACAACCGGTGGTGTAATCGAAGCGGCTGTTCGTACGGCATATGAGCTTTATACCAAGAAACCACTTCCGAAAGTAGAATTTGAGGAATTGCGCGGTATGGAAGGTCTACGTCATGCCACCATCGATTTTGGTGGATTGCCATTGCATATTGGCATTGCGCATGGTTTGGGGAATGCCCGTAAACTGCTTGAAGAAATCGCTGCCGGAAGAAGTCAGTTCCATGCTATCGAGATCATGTCGTGTCCCGGCGGTTGTATCGGTGGTGGAGGACAACCATTCCATCATGGAAAATCGGACATCCTGAAAAAACGCCAGCAGGCCATTTACCAGGAAGACCGGAATAAACCGATTCGCAAATCGCATGAGAACCCGTTCATCTACCAGTTGTACGAAGAGTATCTCGGTGAACCGATGAGTGAAAAAGCGCATCACCTGCTACATACCAAATATTTCGACCGCTCCACCGTGTTTGAACAGGACGGTAATGCTTCTGAAACTGACGATAAAAAATAATTTATCATGGAAATAACCAGAGATTTGAAAAACCATAAAGTGCAGTTGTCGGAAAATGCAATTGCATTGGTCAAAAAAATATGTCGCCGTTTCAATTACCAGGAAGGCGAACTCATCAACATCCTTCACGCCGTGCAAAGCCAGTTTGGTTACCTGCCTGCAGAAATCCAGGAGCTGATCGCCAAAGAGCTGGACATTTCAGTGGCCAAGGTGTATGGTGTTGTAACGTTCTACTCGTTCTTTACCATGAAACCGAAAGGCAAATACCCGATTTCGCTTTGTATGGGTACCGCTTGTTACGTAAGGGGTGCTGAAAATATCCTGAACGAAATCAAACGGCAGCTTAACATTGATGAAGGAGAAACTACTCCGGACGGGCTGTTTTCGCTCTCCAGTTTGCGCTGCGTTGGTGCCTGCGGACTTGCTCCGGTACTATTGGTTGGTGAAAAGGTGTACGGACGTGTGGCTCAGGCAGATGTACGAAAAATCATTTCGGAATACAAAGCCGGTTGCCTGACACATCCGACAAAAGAGTAAATACACATATGTTAAGGTCTGTATATCAGACAGAACGGGTCTATTTAGACCCGTTTTTTTTTATGATTTTTGCTATATATTTCTTTAACTTTTCACTATTTTAAGGATATTACAATTTGTTTTAACTCTTATTTCATACCAGTTTTTAAAATATGACTTTTACACATATAGCATTTCATCCGAATTCTATATAAATTCGAAAAGAACGTAGATGATTCAGGAGAGAGAGCCCTTATCGCAGACATCATTTTTTCTTCACTATAAATCATCAAACTATGGATCCAATCCAATCCTTAATTAAAGAGCTGGCGGTGAAACACGGCCGCAAGCGCGAAAGTCTGCTACCTGTACTTCAAGGAGTTGTAGAACAGGAACGTTACCTTTCGGAACATTCCATGATTGAGATCGCGCGGGAACTTGACCTGCCGGCAGCGGAAGTCTATGGAACAGCCACTTTTTATTCTTTCCTCGAACACCGGAAAATGGGCCGTTTCATCATCAGGATTTGCAAAACAATTTCCTGCTCGATGAAAGGGAAAAACCAGGTGCTTCTGGCCATTCAGGATATGCTCAAAATATCGACAGGTGAAACCACACCTGACGGCCGATTCTCCCTGGTTGAAACTAACTGCCTCGGACTTTGTCACAAAGCCCCGGCCATGCTGATCAACGAGGAAGTGTATACCGACCTGACTCCGGAAAAAGTCCGTGAGATTCTGTCGGATTACATGAAGAAGTAACTTTTTCAAACCAAACCAAAAAATCAATCCAAATGGCTGAATCATATCATCTGTTGAAACGAGCCGATTTCATTTTCCGGAATGAAAATGACTGGGAAGAAATTCTCACCAAAACCATTAAGCGCACACCTCAGGACATCATCAATGAGCTGATTAGTTCGGAACTGAAGGGACGTGGCGGCGCTGGTTTTCCAACCGGTTTAAAATGGAAAATTACAGCTGAAGCCAAATCAGCTGAAAAATATGTCATCTGTAACGCCGATGAAGGAGAACCGGGAACCTTTAAAGACCGGGAAATACTCTCCAGGGTGCCCTACAAAGTGCTGACGGCAATGGCTGTTTGCGGACACATTATCGGTGCCAAGAAAGGCATCATTTACCTTCGCGGTGAATATCACTCGCTGAAAGAGTCACTGGAAAAAACCATTTCCGAATTTGAGTATTACTGCAAGAAAATCAAACTCGAGTTTTCTGTTGATGTATTCATGGGAAGTGGCGCCTACATTTGCGGAGAAGAAACCGCCTTGTTCGAATCACTCGAAGGGCATCGCGGGGAACCACGAAATAAGCCTCCCTACCCGACCATCAAAGGGTATATGGACAAGCCGACCGTTATCAACAATGTTGAGACGCTCGCTCATACCTTTACCATCTTTAAATACGGCGCCAAGAAGTTCTACGATTTGGGCGTTCAATTCTCACGCGGGACCAAACTATTCTCTGTTTCAGGCGATACTCCCAAACCGGGCATCTACGAGCTGGAGCTCGGAATGAGCCTTCAGGACTTCGTCAACGAATTCGGTGATGGCGATACCAAAGCAGTTCAGGTCGGTGGAGCTTCCGGATTTTTGGTACCCCGAAAAAAATTCCAGGAAACCGCTATCGGTTACCAGGGTAAACTGACGGGAATTTCCCTTCCGACCGGAGGATCGATGATGATCTACAATAGTTCACGATCCATGTTTAATGTGTTGGACAATTACCTTGAATTTTTCCGCGAAGAATCGTGCGGACAGTGTACGCCTTGCCGCGTAGGTTGTCAGCAACTCCTTATCGGGATTAAAGCAGTGAAACGCGGAGAGCGCCCGGCACAATACCTCGACAAATTGCTGAAGCTGACGGAAACGATGCAGTTGACAGCCAAATGTGGATTAGGGCAGTCAGTCGCTAACTCGTTTGCATCTATTGTCGAGAACTTCCGGGAAGAGATGATCTACTAATCGTGAACCAATCAAACCGTATATCATGACTCAAAAAGTTCAAATAAATATCAATGGTTTCCCGGTAACAGTAAAACCCGGAACCACCATTTTGGAGGCTGCACGGAAAGCAAATGTCACCATTCCTACCTTGTGCTACCATAAAGACTTATGTGTGGCAGGTAACTGCCGTGTTTGCGTGGTAGAAGTGGCCGGTCAGAAACGTCTGTCAGCAGCCTGTGCCACCCCTTGTGAAGATGGGATGGATATTCTGACCAATAGTCTGAAAGTAAGGAATTCCAGAAAACACATCATCGAGCTCCTGCTTTCGGAACACAACGCCGATTGTACCAAGTGTTACAAAAATGGCAAATGCGAGCTGCAATCACTGGCATCGGAATACAAGATCATGACGCAGGATTTCATCGAACTCCTGCCGTGGAAGAACTACACCATCGACATGATCTCGCCCAGTATCATCAAAGACGACAGCAAATGTATCCGTTGTCAGCGCTGTGTACGGACCTGTGCAGAGCTTCAGGGCGTAAATGCATTGACCGTTGCTTACAAAGGCGATCATATGAAAATCTCTACGTTCTTCGAAAAACCAATGAACGATGTGGTTTGTACCAACTGCGGACAGTGTGTGAACCGTTGTCCTACCGGTGCCCTGGTTGAAAAGAACTACGTGGAAGAAGTTTGGGATGCCATTTCTGATCCTAAAAAGCATGTGGTTGTTCAAACTGCTCCGGCTGTTCGCGTGGGACTGGGAGAAGACCTCGGATTCGAACCGGGAAGTCGCGTAACCGGAAAAATGGTCGCCGCACTGAAACGCTTAGGTTTCGATTCGGTACTGGATACCGATTTTACCGCCGACCTAACCATCATGGAAGAAGGTACCGAGCTGCTTACCCGACTGAAGAAAGCGCTTGTGGATAATGATAAGGAAGTGAAACTTCCGATGGCTACTTCGTGTTCTCCGGGATGGATCAAGTACATCGAGCACATGTATCCCGAGTATTTGCCCAACCTTTCTACCTGTAAGTCGCCTCAACAGATGTTCGGAGCATTGGCTAAAACCTATTATGCCAAAGCACGCAATCTAGATCCGGACAAAATCGTTTCGGTTTCCATCATGCCGTGTACAGCCAAGAAATTCGAAGCTGCCCGTTCGGAAATGCACGACAGCGGCTACCGCGATGTGGATTATGTCCTCACTACCCGTGAGCTTTCCATCATGATCAAACAGGCCGGTATCGATTTCATGCAGCTGGAAGATTTGGAATTCGACCGGTTAATGGGAGAATCAACCGGTGCCAGCGTCATCTTTGGTGTAACCGGTGGTGTTATGGAAGCAGCACTGCGCACCGCTTACGAACTGGTTACCGGACGGCCGGTACCGTTCGAAAACCTGAACATTACGCCCGTCCGGGGTATGGAAGGCGTCAGAGAAGCCAGCGTTAAAATTGAGAAACCGTTGAAAGAATGGAAATTCCTCGATGGTGTTGAACTGCGCTGTGCTATCGCTCATGGTCTCATTAATGCAAAAACCGTAATGGATGCTGTAAAAGCAGGAAAAGCCAATTTCCACTTCCTGGAAGTGATGGCCTGTCCGGGCGGTTGCCTCGGCGGCGGTGGCCAGCCCATACCAACCAACTCTGAGATCAGGGAAAAACGCGCCAAAGCCATTTATGCAGAAGACTCAGGCAAACCGATCAGGAAATCGCACGAAAATCCGGAAGTACAAAAAATCTATAAGGATTTCCTTGGCGAACCACTTGGTGAAGTATCTCATCATCTGCTTCATACCACTTACACGCCGCGGGAGCGTTTCTAATCTCGTGTCATTGATTTAACATCTAAAACCCTGGTTGTCGTCCGACCAGGGTTTTTACTTCTGTAAACAACCATTTCCGGATGAGTTGAAAACCTGTCAAAAATCTTATAAAGAGACCGCTTTTCGTGATTCCGGTCATGCTGTTCTCAGCGGGGAAATATATACCTTTGTCTTATAAAACCAACCAATCATGCAGTATCAGACAGCGGCAGAGTGGAAGAAAGAAGTTATTGTCAGGGACGAGATTGATAAGTACCTGATTGACGGGAAAGATTTTATTGATGAGGAAAAAATTCATACACAAATCGCGAATGGCAAAAATCCTGATCCGGAATACATCCGGCAGATTTTGCAGAAATCACTCTCGATAAAAACACTCGCCCCGGAGGAAACTGCCGCCCTCCTTAATGTCGAATCGCCCGAGTTATGGGACGAAATCAATGAAGCAGCGCTCCTGGTAAAGAAAAAAGTTTACGATAACCGCATCGTATTTTTTGCACCGCTCTATTGTTCCAACCTTTGTGTGAACAATTGCGAATATTGTGGTTTCCGGGAAGAAAACTGCGATGAAAAAAGGCGCATTCTTACCCAGGACGAAATCCGCAAAGAAACGGAATCCGTCATCGACGAAGGCCACAAACGATTAATCCTGGTCTTCGGTGAACATCCGCGTTCGGATGTCGATTACATGGTCGATACCATCAATACGGTTTATTCCGTTTACCGCGATGCTCCGGTTTCGGGCCGGGAAGCCAATATCCGCCGGGTCAATATCAATGCGGCTCCGATGAGTTCAGCCAAGCTGAAAAGATTGAAGGACGCGGGAATCGGTACGTACCAGGTTTTCCAGGAAACGTATCACCACGAAACATACAGCAAAGTACATCCGGCGAATACGCTGAAGGGCGATTACCGCTGGCGACTTTATGCGCTTCACCGAGCTATGGATGCAGGTCTCGATGATGTAGCTATCGGCGCATTATTCGGTCTCTACGACTGGCGTTTCGAGGTAATGGGATTGCTTTACCACACCATCGATTTGGAAAACCGTTTCGGTGTAGGACCGCATACCATTTCGTTCCCGAGAATTACACCGGCATCCGGTTCTTCGTTGAGCAATAACCTGCCACATCAGGTTTCGGATGAAGATTTCAAGAAACTGGTAGCTGTTTTAAGGTTATCGGTTCCGACTGCAGGGTTAATCGTTACCGCCCGCGAACAACCCGAACTGAAGAAAGAGGTTATCAACCTGGGCTGTACCCAGACCGATGCTTCCACCCGCATTGGAATCGGTGCTTATTCCGACCAGAAAACAGAAGAGGATCTGGATAAGAAGCAATTCACCATTGGTGACCCACGCGACCTGGACGATGTGATAGGCGAAGTGGCCGAAATGGGATATATTTCTTCGTTCTGCACGGCAGGTTACCGTTGTGGAAGAACCGGTGAAACCATTATGGGGATGCTCAGCCACTGCGTGGAAGGAAAGTTCTGCAAATTGAATGCGGTACTCACCTTCCGGGAATACCTGAATGATTATGCTTCGCCGAAAACCAAAGCGATAGGTGAAGAACTGATTTTAAAAGAGATTGCTGAAATAGAGGCAGAACCCTATTTTAGCAGTCGCCCACACCTGATGGAGAAATTCAGGGCAGAATATAAAGATATTCTGTTAGGAAAAAGAGATTTGTATCTCTGATATTTTTGAATTGACATTATAATCTGATATCAGCCGCCGGACCTTGTTTCGGCGGCTTTCTTTTTTATCATGTAATGGGTAATAAACGGCCTTTTGAGCTCATTTTGCTGTCCTCTTTTTGTTATCCTTACAATCTCAAGACACTGGTTTCAAAGCTCATATCGCAGACAAAATTTTATTTTACTCAACATAAAGTCAAGATTTTATCATTGATTAATGTAAATTTGTTAGAAGTACATTATCAACTAAAAATTATGAACAAAGGAACAGTTAAGTTCTTTAACAGGACCAAAGGCTTTGGTTTTATTAAAGACGCAGAATCAGACAATGAGTATTTTGTCCATGTAACCGGATTGATCGACGAAATACAAGAAAACGATGAAGTTACTTTCGAACTGAAAGAAGGTAAAAAAGGTTTGAATGCGGTAAATGTTAAACTACTATAGTTTATTTCATTTCAGAACAACTTCAATGCCCCTGCTCAAAAAGCGGGGCTTTCTTTTGTAAAAAACAGCCCCTCTTTCACAAAAATGGGCCATTCTGTTTCAGACTAACTTTGCTGTTACGGCAAAACTACAAACCTATTTTCCGCATATGTTTTTGTATCCTCCTGAGAGAAATCGCTCCGAAACAACAACAACAACAACAACAACAACAACAACAACAACAACAACAACAACAACAACAACAACAACAACAACAACTACTACTACTACTACTACTACTACTACTACTACTACAATCAAAACGACATAAAATTCCCTCTCGAATTAATCACAAGTCTGACCTGCCCGTATAGTAAACGGGCAAGCCGGACCCGTTTCAATCTGAACCTTCACTTCGCCTTTTTATGATGTAAGGTTGTGAAAACCTGAAAAACGAACATCGATGCAGCTATAATTCCCACCAATAAGGCAATCCTGCAATATGTGCCACAGAAATAATCATACCCTGCTCCACACATTGATGAAATGCATCCAATCAGGACCATTGCTACATAATAAACGAAGGCCAAAGTCCCCAATCCAAATAATATGGTTAGCAGTTTGTTCATAAACTTTGTTCTTATTATAAATTTATGACCTTACGTTTAATGATACAGCATTGACTTTGTGAGAGTTCTCCCGTAACTTTGTGAAATATTTCACAGCTTATGCGAAAGTCCGCCTTCTCTACCCAATTATTACGCAACTGCACTCTTTGCAGTGAAAAGTCTTGTGCCGCCATGGCCTTGGGGGAAGATGAACTACAGCTTCTGGAAGAGAATTGCAGTGAAGGCATCTTCCGAAAAGGCGAAGAGATTCTTTCAGAAGGTTCGCTTACTTCCCACATCATTTACCTGCAAACCGGTTTAGTGAAAGAATACATAAAAAGCGGCGATCAGCCGGAATGCATTGTCCAGATTATACAAAATCACGCTTATCTTGGGTTACCATCTCTATTTGGCGACCGTGTAAACCATTATTCTTATGCAGCGTTGACTGATGTGGCCGTTTGCTTTATCGACGTAGCTATTTTCAAACAATTTATCCTCGACAACGGAAAATTTGCTTTCGAAATACTCTCGACGGTGAGCCGGGACAGCCTAACCAATTACCATCGCTTCATCAGTCAGGGACAGAAAAAAATCTACGGGAAATTGGCCGATACTTTGCTCTATTTCTCAAAAGCCATATTCCGCTCCAATCGCTTTCGACTTCCACTAAACCGAAATGAAATTTCCTACCTTATCGGTACCAGTCGGGAGAGTGTTTCCAAACAATTGAACAGTTTCGTTCGCGACGGCATCATCAGTCTTCGCCGAAGAGAAATTATTATAAACGAGCCGGAAAAACTGGAACAAATCAGCCGATTAGGATAGTCGTCCCCGTCCTCACTTCTTTGTAATCATTCTGCTTTAATGTATCTTATGCAGGAATTTCAATATGACAGACCTGAGTGACATTTCGTATAAGTCTCAACCACATTAATTTGCACAAATGAAAAGAAGAAGCTTTTTCAAAACAGCTGCCATTGGCGGGGCAGCGTTCACACTTTCTCCATTGGCTGCCTGCGATCAAAAAAACAACCAGGTAGCGGCATCAAAAGCCGATTACACTCAGTTCGATCTGAACGAAGTTACCGTAGCGCAACTCCAGCAGAAAATGAAAAGCGGAGAACTCACGGCCGAACAATTGACGAACAAGTATCTGAAACGAATCAAAGAAGTCGACCAAAGTGGCCCGACACTTCGCACCGTTATTGAATTGAATCCGGATGCTGTTGCCATTGCACGGAAAATGGATGAAGAGCGGAAAGCCGGAAAATTGAGAGGCCCGTTACATGGTATCCCGATTCTGATTAAAGACAACATCGATACCGGTGATAAAATGCAAACAACGGCCGGTTCGTTGGCCTTGGAAGGCAATCGTCCCCAAAACGACGCGTTCATTGTTTCGAAGCTTCGTGAAGCCGGTGCTGTATTGTTGGGAAAAACCAACCTAAGTGAATGGGCCAACTTCCGTTCAAATCACTCATCAAGTGGATGGAGTGGACGCGGCGGACAAACTTGTAACCCTTACGTGACCGACCGTTCTCCCTGTGGTTCCAGTTCCGGTTCCGGTGCAGGGGTTTCGGCTAACTTTAGTGCCATCGCCATCGGAACCGAAACGGATGGTTCCATCGTCTGTCCTTCCGGGATAAATGGTGTGGTAGGTATCAAGCCAACGGTTGGTCTTTGGTCACGTCATGGTATCATTCCAATCTCGCACAGTCAGGACACGGCCGGCCCGATGGCCCGCACCGTTACCGACGCCGCGACTCTGCTGGGACCGTTAGTTGGTGACGATGCTAACGACAGAGCCACGATGAGCGCTTCCAAATGGAAAGGAACCGATTACACCCAATTTCTTGATAAGAATGGATTAAAAAGGGCAAGAATCGGTATTGTAAAAGATTATTTCGGTTTTAACGCCGATGTGGATGCACTCATGAAACAGGCCATGGATGCCATGAAGAAGCAGGGTGCCGAACTGGTCGAATTGGAACCTATGAAAGATCACGATCAGTGGTCGAAGGCCGAATGGACCGTTCTGGTGTATGAGTTCAAAAACGACCTGAACAAATACCTGGCTGAACATCCGGAAGCTCCGAGGAAAAATCTGAAAGAGCTGATTGAATTCAATAAGCAAAATAGCAGTAAAGAGCTGCAGTGGTTTGACCAGAGTATCTTTATCACGGCGGAAGAGAAAACTCCTTCAGAAGAAGAATATCTGAATGCACTTAAAATGACCAAAACGCTTCCGGCAAAATACATCGACGGTGCCATGAAAGAGCACAATCTGAATGCATTGATTGCTCCGACCAACGGACCGTCGTGGACCATCGACCGGGTAAACGGCGACCATTTTGGCGGAGGAAGCTCCGATCTGGCAGCGGTTTCGGGTTACCCGAGCATTACCGTTCCTGCCGGATTTGTGCATGAGTTGCCTATCGGCTTATCCTTTATCGGAACAGCGTGGTCGGAACCACAGTTGATAAAACTGGCCTACTCTTTCGAACAGGCGACCAAATTACGGCAAGCGCCTAAGTTTATTCCGTCACTTTTAACGACACAAGCTTAGCAGTTAATTTGAATCGATAAAAAACTCCCGACCATAACGGTTCGGGAGTTTTCTGTTTTTATGAAACTTGATTTACTAATAGAGCTTCTCAGCCTGAGCAATCGATTTTACCGGACAAATGGTAAAGCTATACTGGTAGCTTTTCGCCGACAGGCGATAAGGTTTATGAGCGATTGCCTGCGCACTCCAGGTATCGTCACCACCAACGCCTAACTGCTTGTAGTCGATGTGTACCGTATAAAAATCACGGACTGGTACCTCATCAATGTGTTTGGCCTGCTCCAAATCGGCTGCAGTATAAGGCCATACACTGAAATCAACTTTTGGTTCGCCACGGACCATCAAACCACCGTTTTTCCCGGCAAGGGCAAACCAGCGAACATCGCTCCGGTTACCGTTCTCCTGAGGACGAACGTATTTGTACTGCAAATCGCTGGTCGGCGTTTGATACAATGCCAGCTTGGCGCCCGATTTCCTGTCCCAGTAATTCTCCCACGGACCTTTTCCGTAATAAGCCGTTTCAGTCAATGTCGCCGGAACTTCCATAGTAAAACCGAAGCGTGGCAAATCCGGAGCATTATCTCCTTTGATAATCTCGGCTGATACCTGCAATGTTCCATCGCTTTCGGCAGAATAATGCACTTTCAGTGTCGATGCGTCAACAGGTAATGTGTAAGTACAAACAACGCCTGATTGATTATCGTCGATTTTGGCTGACTGGAAAATCATATTGGCAACAGCCTCTTTCCAAACCCGCATATCGCGGAAGATATGATTGCCTCCTGCCTCGTCATTGTCCGTAGGCACTCGCCAGAAATTCGGTTTCAGTGGACTGACGAACTGTTCTTTGCCGTCCACTTTATAGGATGAAATTTCGCCTTTCTGTTTGTTCATGACTACCGTGAAATTTCTTCCTGATAAGGTGATATCGTTGCCGGTTTCAGTTGCAGTTACCTTGCCAAGAACTACCGCCGCCGGTTTCACTTTATGTCCCGGAAGAATGAACTCATTCCAGGCGATCTCGAATCCGGAATCTGCCCATGAATTCTTCTTCGCCAATTCCCAACTGAGGTTCAATACGTACTCAGCATCTTTTTTTAGCTTGGCTTGATCAACGGGAACGTGAAAACGGGCATTTTCTCCTGGGGCACAAGCTGGTGTTGGTACAACACCGTGCTGCACTTCCACACCATTTTCCAGTAACGACCAATTGAGCGTATAAGGTTCCAAACCGGTAAAATCCTGCCGGTTCACTACCGTGAAATCAAGATTATTCAAATCAACCGGACTAACACTAATGGGCTGGAATACGTGCTTGCATTCCCACAAAGCCGGTTTCGCCGTGCGGTCGGGTGCGACAATTCCGTTGATACAGAAATTGCCATCGTTGGGCTTGTCGCCGAAATCACCACCATAAGCCCAGTACGGTTTTCCGTTTTTGTCTTTTTCCAGAATTCCTTGATCAATCCAATCCCAGATGAAGCCACCCATCAGGTTGGGATGCGAGCGAATAACTTCCCAGTATTTTTTCAAATCGCCGGTGGAGTTACCCATAGAGTGCGCATATTCACACATGACAATCGGGCGATGAATCCACGGACTCTCAGCCAGTTCTTCCAGCACCGTTGGCGACGGATACATCCTGCTGATAACATCTACCCACTGCCGATCTGTTGGATTGGCGTCATAGGGCTTTTTCCAATATTCTTTGCTGGTAATTGGGATATAATCCGGACTCGTTGGATCGCCCTGTGCCCCTTCGTAGTGAATTAACCGGGTCGGGTCGTAACTGCGAATCCAACCTGCCATTGCCGCATGGTTGGGGCCGACTCCCGACTCGTTTCCGAGGGACCAGCCGATTATAGCCGGATGGTTCTTATCCCGTTTCACCATGCGCACCGCCCTGTCAACAAATGCGTAGGTCCAGGCCGTATTATTCGTGAAATAACCGGTCAGGCCATGTGTTTCGAGATCACTTTCATCGAGCACGTATATACCGTACTTGTCACACATATCGTAGAAATACGGATCGTTCGGATAATGCGAAGTACGAACGGCATTCAGGTTAAACCGTTTCATCAGGAGAACATCATCCAGCATCTCTTTCCGGGTAACTGCTTTTCCATTTACTTCGCTGTGGTCGTGACGATTCACTCCATATAGCTTCACCGGACGGCCATTCACTTTGAATACGCCGTGGTTCCACTCTATTTTCCGGAAACCAACATGGGTACTGGTTGCATCCACCACATTTCCGCCGGCATCCTTTACGGTAACCACCAACGTGTAGAGATACGGATTTTCAGCCGACCATTTCATCGGATTGGTAATATGCGCTTTCAACAATGCAAATGGTACGTTATCGCGCTGCGGCAGCCGCTCGTGGATAATATGATTGACCGATATGCTCATGGTATCGGTTTTCACTTCTGTTCCCTGTTCATCGTACAATTGGGCATTGAACGTCCAGCCTTTCGTGTTTGTGTCATCCATGACTTTGACGCGAGGCCGGACTTGCAGCTCAGCATCTTTATAAGCTGCATCTAAATCCGTGCGAACCGCAAGATCGTATATATTCACTTTCGGTTGCGCTACGAGGTATACTTCCCGGTGAATACCACTCATCCGCCAGTGATCCTGATCTTCCAGGTAACTTCCGTCGCTCCAACGGTACACCTGAGCCGCCACACGGTTCTTTCCGGGTACGAGGTAGTCAGTAATATCGAACTCTGCCGGGAGTCGGCTTCCCTGACTGTAACCCACTTTCTGCCCGTTGATCCACACATACATAGCCGACGAAACGCCGCCAAAATGTAAAATCACTTCCCGGTTCTTCCAATTACCGGGAATATTGAAGTCGCGAATGTATGAGCCCACCGGATCGTCGCGCAAAATGTATGGCGGCTTCGCCGGGAACGGATAGGTAATGTTGGTATAAATCGGGGTACCATATCCTTTCATTTCCCAACTCGATGGCACCGAAATATTGTCCCACCCGGAAGCGTCAAATCCTTTTTGGGCAAAATCGGTGGTGGCATCTTGTGCTTTGGGAACAAAGTTAAATTTCCATGTTCCGTTCAACGATTGGTACCAGGGACTCTGTTCCCTGTCGAGTGTCAGGGCTGTTTGGGTATCCTGAAACGGGTAAAGCGTGGCATGCGCTTCCAGTTTGTTCCGCTCAATCATCCGCGGATTCTCCCAGTCCTTCGGATATTTTTGTCCAAAAGCTGTTAACGACAAAAGCGCTAACACAAATGCAATCAGTGACTTTTTTCTCATCATAAGTTTGGATTAACAGATCAAATTCCAGGGAGTAAAATAAGAAGTTTGGCGCACATATCCAACCAGTACCCACCAGTAGTTTTTATACTTATTTTAATGATAAAAGGGATACAACTGTCCCTCTCTTAACAAGATTAAAAAAGAGTAACATAATATTCTAATGTAATGTCTGACACTTTCAACGGCCTTAAGAAGATAGGCCATATTCGTAAATGAGGCAGTAACAAAAAATTAACCGACTAACTAGTCGTCTGATTGACGCTTCTTTCTTCTTCTATCGAGAAATATCAAGAATCCTCCCACGAGAATAGCCCGTGCAGCAATCATTTCTGAATCCATAAAACAACTTCATTTTTGTTTGCCAACAGCTTTATAAAAGGATTGTTCAGAATAGTTATCCAGCGAACTATTTCATTTTCTTCACTTTAAGCGTATAGAAAATAGTCATATCCGGCTTCACCACAGGCATCGTCTCGGTTAGCAAAGGTTTCACACAAGGCATGTTGTCATACGACCAATTATTCCCGAGGATATCCAGCGAATTCTGAGTATTTCTGGCCTCTTGGGCTTTTTCTTCAGATTCGTGATTTAGCTCCGGTAGTGATAGAACCGTCATCGGGTGTTGTCGGCTCTCCTGGTAATACGTTCCCAAATCGGTGTAATTGGGTACATCAATGCCGGTGGTGCCGAGGTTCAATGATAACTTTTCCTGAGAAAATGCAGAAGTGGTGAAAAAGCCCACAATGAAGGAAATCAGGATGATGGGTTTCATAGTTTGGTATTTTATTTTCTTATTCTATAAAATCAATTTCAACAATCTGCCCGACCATGCAGTAGCTCCCCAAATCCGTTCGCTCATGATATCGGAAACACACGACCTTATCTTCCTTCAATTCGATGTCAAAATCATTCAAATTGATTGGCTCCAGTTTGGTAGAATCCGCCAGTTGAATGATCCACCCGCACCCGTCTAATCCGGTCAGGTTTTTCAATATCCCAGTTTCAGTATCAACACAATGTATTTCATCTTCGCGCTCACAGGCAACCGGTATTAACAACATGAGCACAAAAGCCACCAGAAGTTTTAACTGAATGAAGCTCATCTTTTTCATTACAATGGGTTTAGCATCTCTAAAACAAAGATGTTGTCAACCGGGAATACGTTGCGAGCAGTATCCTATCTCCAGATTTCCTGCTAAAGTTTTTGTTTTACTTTCTCTTCATCCAGCCGATACATTCGAATCGTTTTCGTATCCCAATAACTTTTCTTCACCAGCTCCTTTAACTTGTGAAATTCTTTAGGTGGAAACATTCCGTTTTTTGAATAAAACACTCCGTCGGAATAGTAAACCGTATGAATAACCCAATCATAGTAACTTACGAAAGCCAATATCACATGATTCGGGATAATCGCTTTCCGTCCCTTTTTGGCGAGGAATTCTCCAACCTTCACAAAGTGGTCATTCAAAATCTCCTCTATCGATTCTCTGTCAGTAGAAGAATACTTACTGAAGATATCCTGAGCATATACACTATCATTCTGGAAATACCTTTCCAAGGCATATGAATAGCAATTCTGAGCAGAGGTTTTAATAAATTTTACATACTCTTCCTGCTTTTTCTTTTGAGTCCAAAAAGCAGAATCTTTATCCGTGCTCCTAAACTCACTGAAGTCAATCTGAAGGTCCTTCTTTTGCATGGCTAATGTGATAGTATCGTTCAACCATAGCACATCAAGCCAAACGGTGTGCTCACCGGTTTTTGCAGTATCCAGAACAATACCGCTTAGATTAACTTTGTGGAGGCCTTTTGAAACAGGTTCACTGTGTGCTTTTACCACGGACACCCATAAAACGGCAACCACGATAACGAGGTAGCTAAATTTCATGTTAGTGGTAGTTTAGTTCAACGGTTAACAGCAATTGCCCCTATTATGCGGAATGATCTTATGAATTATTGGTCTGTTTATCTGAAACATGTCCACAACCAGGGCACGATTCAATATCGTTTGTCATTCACTAGCTTAATATACTAATTTATTTTTTCCAACGCCTGCTGAATATCCGATTTTAAATCCTCAATATCTTCCAGACCAACTCCCAGTCGAATCAAAGTATTCGGGATTTTAAACGAATCTTTTGTCTCGTCTGACAAATCACAGTAAATGGTAGAGGAAGGATGGATTATCATCGATTTATTGTCGCAGAAGTTAGTGCCGCGCCGGATTACCTTCAGGGCATCCATGAAATCGAAGCACTGCTTTTTGCTTTTCAGCTCAACACCGACCAGGCACCCCACCTTTGAGTTGAAATACTTTTTCGACAGTTGATAGTAGGGAGACGTCTCCAGTGACGAATATTCCACGCGTTGAACCTTTTCCTGGGCAGAAAGCCAGGAAGCCAGGTTGTGGGCATTTTCGCAAATCCGGTCAATACGTAGCGTCAGGGTTTCCAGTCCCAGCATTTGCAGCCATGCATTTTGCGGCGATAAACAACATCCCAGGTTACTGAACAGCTCTTTTCTCAGTTTCTTCTCGAAAGCTGCATTACCATACATTTGGAAATTTTCCTGTAGCTTCGGGATATATTGCCACTTATCCGACAGGTAAGTAAAAACTGCCCCGCCTATCGATGTAGCCCCTCCGGAAATGAACTTGGTGGTCGACAGAACCTCAATGTCTACGCCGTATTTATGACTTTGGAAGAGATAGGGCGTCAGCAAACTGTTATCCAGAATGAGTAACACCTTCTTCTGTTTGGCAATTTCCGAAATCCGTTCAAAATCGAAGACAATCAACTGCGGGTTGGTAATGACCTCCAGAAAGATGGCGCGCGTTTGCGCATCGATGTTCTGTTCCACTTCGGCGGGATTCTCCGGGTCGACAAATTTGACATAAATGCCCAACGACTTGAGCGTCTTTGTAAAGAAGGAATACGTATTACCAAACAGGTATTTGCTCGCCACGATGTTGTCGCCGGTGTCGCAAATGGAAAGGATGGTTGACGAGATGGCTGCCATTCCCGAACTCACACTCAGGCTGCTTTGGGCATTGGCCAGCGACTTCAGCCGAACTTCCAGCTCCCTTACCGTAGGGTTCGAAATTCGCGAATAAACGAAGGAATCACTCTCGCCCCGGAACGCACGTTCCACCGATGCTGAGTCTTCAAAATCATAAGCTGCCGTTTGAAAAACCGGCGTTTTCAAACTTCTCACATCTCCCTGGTACGAATCATTTTCATCACCGTGAATCAACCGCGTATTTAATCCCTTCATAAGTCTGTTTATTCGTTCATCAATTGCTTTTCCAAACTATTCACCTAACGGTTGAAGGGAGTTTTTGTTGGAGTTTGGAGTGATTTTCTCATAGAAATATAGATAAAATAGATGAAATGTATTCTATCTTTAAAGATGCACCAGACAACAGAGTATTTCTTATTTTAAAAAAGGGATAGCAGGTACATACTTGCTTTTCAATCCTTTTTGACTTCTTCTTATATTGAGAAAGATAAGTGCCAGGTTATAGAAGTATAAACCAACCACCACGATTCCAATTAAAGAGAAATGAAGCATAATATAAGGTAATGAATTCAACAAATTGAAATTCAGAGAAACAATGTGCCCTTTGCTCGCTATCAGCAGAATCAAATAGAGAACCAAGGTCCATGTAATTTGAAAGCTGATAAGTTTTTTGCCCGTATCATCGACGTATTTTACCTTTTCTCTTTTCAGAATCCACATAACCAGCGGAATGATGATTCCCAGGATAGGTTGGATGATAATACTGGCAGAGCTTAAATTCAGTAGTATCAGATAGCCTTTGTCTTCTATTTCGTCCCATTCAAGCAGATCGTCTGGTGTTACCCCAAGTGCTTGGGTAAGTTTTACCAGAGAATCTCCTCTTGGAATCGATTCTCCTTTCTCAATGCGTTGAATTGTTCGTAGACTTAACATCGACTCTTCCGACAACTGTTCCTGAGAAAAACCTTTTCTTTTTCTTAGATCTCTGATTTTGGTTGCTAGATTTTGATTAGTCATTTTAAAGTGATTTATAATTCACCGATAAAAGTACATCGACGCCCGCCCGATTGTAACGCCATATTTATGTCAACTTTACGTCAATTACGCCATCACATGGGCACAAATGGCATACAACAGTCTATGTAGGAGCCGGAAGAAAAGAAAAGCCTTCTCCCTTTTCTACACAAACAAGCGAACATTTTCGAACGAAGGAGTGTAATTTCCGGCTTCGATACCATGAATAATTTCCACCACCTTATCATTGGAAGGGGTAGCGACATGATACTCTTTCCCATATTGGGTGACCACTCCGTTAATGGCATCTACCTCGGTCCGTTTACCTTTTTCCAGGTCCTGAAGCATACTGGCCTTCAGCCTGGCATGTTTCCGCATCGCGATAGGAATAATCATGAAAGAAAACAGTTGTTTCAGCCGATTGGTATAATCCAGCAACTTTCTCAAATCTCGCCCCTGGATAGGTTCCATTTGAATGCCTGCTGCATCCGCTACAGCAAAGCACTCCTTCATGACTGTCTGGATACACTTCCTCGACTCGTTGTTTTGGGCAGCCTCTCCAATCGTGCAGCCCAGAACAGTCGACACACCACTAAAAGCACTGTTAATCGCCAACTTCGACCATCGTGCTCCAACAAAATTGCGTTCGATATCCACAGTCCCCATCACTTCCAGTATCTCTTTTATTTGATGCAATTTCTTCTCGTTTTGATGGGACAAAGCGCCAATACTAAACGTGAGACTATCGGGGCTCGAGGTTAATTCGCTCACTCCATTTCCCAGTAAAGTGGCACCCCAGGCAATGGTACAGCCAAAGGTTTTTTCTTCGCCAATCACCTCGGCCACTGACAATTCGGGGAAACCATTCTGCGCAGTACAGATAATGCCATCTTTGTTGAGATAGCGGGCGATTTGTTGCACCACCTTTTTGTTCTCCTGCTGTTTGGTGAGCAGAAAGATGATATCGTATTTTTCAGACATTTCTTCCGGCAGAAAAGCTTTTACCGGAACCTTCAGGTCAATAGTTCCGGTAATATGAGCGCCGTTGGTCTTCATCCCTTCCACATGCGCCCGGTTACGGTTGATCAAATCCACATCCAGTCCGGCTTTTGTCAAATAGGCTCCGATAACCGTTCCCAGCGAACCCGCTCCGTAAATCGCTATTTTCATATTCATATCAGTTTTAACAAGGAGTTTGCTTTCTGCAAATTAGCTAAAATCAACTTGAAAACACGGTTGCATAGGTTGTGAGATTTCCTTACTGTAAATTTTAATAGGCGTTACCAATGCTGTCACCATTTGGCTGGAGATTGCAATTGTTCTTTTAATAAGTGATTAATATGAAGATATTTCCTAAGATATATTGTAGTTTTACTTCCACAGAGTATTTTTGTTGACATAGCATTAGATATTACCAGCGAATGAAAAAGCGATATTCTATTATTAAAGGGTCAGGATGTTACATACCTGAAAAAAGAGTCGTAAATGAAGATTTTCTGAATAATGATTTTTACGATTCTGAGGGAAATAAAATCAATACCCCGAACGAAGAGATAATTAAAAAATTCGAGAAAATCACAGAAATCAAAGAGAGAAGGTATGTTACAGACGACCTGCAAACTTCTGATATTGCATATTTTGCTGCGAAAGACGCTATCGTAAATTCGGGCATTGACAAAGAAAGCCTTGACTATATTATTGTCGCGCATAATTTCGGAGATATACAAAGTAATAACCGAAAGTCGGATTTGGTTCCCAGTCTCGCAGCCCGGGTTAAAAACAAATTAGGTATTGAAAACCCGGGAACCATATCATTTGATGTGCCTTTTGGCTGTCCCGGATGGCTTATGGGTATGATACAGGCTGATTATTTCCTGAGATCGGGTGACGCAAAAAGAGCTTTGATAATCGGGGCGGAAACTCTCTCCAGGGTATCCGATCCTCATGACAGGGATAGTATGATTTATTCCGACGGTGCCGGTGCAACCATTCTGGAAGCGATTGAGAGTGATGAGCCTGTTGGAATTCTAGCCCATAATTCCCGATCCGATACACTAAATCATGCTTTCCTGCTTTGGATGGGCAAATCAAACAACCCGGATTACGAAGGAGATCAATTATTCCTAAAAATGCATGGACGTAAATTATATGAATATGCGCTGAATACGGTTCCTTCGGTTGTGAAAGAAAGCCTGGAAAAAGCAAAAATTGAGTTGGAACAAGTAGATAAGGTGCTAATTCACCAAGCCAATGCCAAAATGGATGATGCCATACTGGCGCGGTTGTTTAAGCTCTTTCATAAAAAAGATATTCCCAAAGACATTATGCCAATGACCATTGCTGAACTTGGAAATAGTTCGGTGGCAACTGTTCCCACATTACTGAACTTACTACTCAACAATAAATTACCTAACCAGAAGGTGACCAGTGGTAATATCCTGGTGTTTGCTTCTGTTGGGGCCGGGATGAATATTAATTCAATGGTCTACAAAATGCCATAGTTTTTTACTGTTTCCGGTCTATTAGGCCTCATCTCTAGTCTCAGGGCAGCGGTTAATTGAGTTACTTTCTACCGCTGATATACATTGCTTTGGATTTTGTTCCCAGTAGCAAACTTTTCTGGATTTCAAAGCCATTGTTGATGAGTAGTTGCTCTACACGTTTTCGGGTCGTCTTTTCCTTTGTCGCTTCCGCAGAAGGTTTACCAAATGTCTTTAAATAACGGATTCCCATGGCCAGCTTATTAAAAAAACTCATCTCCTCGATGGCGAAAGAGTTGATGATCAACAATCCGCCTTTTTTCAGTACCCGCCTACTTTCGTAAATAACTCGTTCGGCATTACCTATCACATGAATCAGATTGGCCATGAAAACGGTGTCGAAGGTCTCATCTTTAAATTCAAGATTTAACGCATCCGCTTTCCGGAACTCAACATTCTCCAGATTGCCTCTTTTTTTCTTCGCAAAAACAATCATCTCATCCGACAAATCTGTCGCAACTACATGCTCTGCATTTTTTTGCAGCGTTTCCGTATACAACCCGGTTCCGCATCCCAGTTCCAGTACTTTCCCGAGTTTAGCCTCTTTCAGCAATTCCTGGTGGGCCAGCAAAAGAATTTCTTTTCCTACCACATGACTTTGCTTTTCTTCAAACTCATTAGCGAAGCGGCTCCAATAGGTTTCTTTCGAATGGTTCTCCATCATTGGCTTGGTTATGGGTTTGTTTGTTCAAAATGTAGACTGCTGAATAATTCGCTGATACCCAATCTGACTGAGGTTCGGTTCGTCGTTTCAACGATTTTGGGGTTAAAATTTCGGGGTGGTTTTGTGTTGCTTGTACAAGTTACGGAAAGTGTATACAAACTAAAAGAGCGTCCCGGGCGGGACGCTCTTTTGAGAACCAATCTTAAAACCTAATAATTATCTTTCAGCCACGACCAAATACTTGGAAGCTTTCCAGAACTCTTCAGGATTTGTAATCGTGATGGCTTCAACTTCGTTGTCTTTCTGCTCGATTTTGTACGAATCAGCAGGATGTGCTGTTACCATGTTGATTTTTCTCCCACTCACCGGAATCGTAGTCGTCTTGGTGATATCGATTGCCGTAAATTTCGACGGATCGATTTGGTCGTTTAACTTGTCCGTCCTTCCGATTCCCAGTAAGCCTCCTGTGGCTGAAATGACATGCTGATCCCTCAGCTCCTTTGTCGTACCGATTACATAGTAAGCGGTATGAAGTCTATCTGTCTTTTCGTTCAATAATTTCTCTTGCATCGAATTCTGAGTCGACAGTGTGCTAACAGTGTCGTTCAACTGCGCTACCTGTCCGTTCAGATTGTCAACTTTTCCGTTCAGTTCAGTAACCTGAGCAGTCAAATTAGCAATCGACTCCTCTTTTTCCTGAATCTGCTTTTGCAGACTTGCGGTCAATTTTTTCAGTTTCGAGTTACGGTACCAACTGTTTTTTAGTTTCTTGTTCAGGTCGGCCAGCTCTGCTTTGTTTTTGTCCAGCAGATTTTTCACCAAACTCAAATCGTTCATTACCTGAGTTTTTGAATCAGCCGTCTGCTCCCCTGCAGCCTGTACCGAAATCAACTTTTCTTTAACTTTGATGGAATCGAGGTTGGCTGCAATAGACTGAAATGACTCAACAAAATCGTTGATGGTGGAGTCACGTTTCTGTGCTATTTGGGTCAATTGTGCATTCTCTTCCTTCAACTTCTTTAGCTCCTTCTGATTACATGCCGTAAAAAAAGGCAACACGAGCAAAATAATAGCTAACTTTCTCATTTCTCTTTTCTCTTTCGTTTTCGTCCAATAATTAATTTCAAATCACCTGCTAACTAACAAGGGAATACTGTGCCAAAACTTTTTGACAGAATTCTCAACACTGGATACAATTCGCAAATCACTAAAAATCAATAGAAAGAGAGAGCATAAAATTTACTAGGGAAAAATCCGGGTTTACCACGTTCTACAAGGGCTGTGGGACAGATTCCACACTTTGTGGAATGGAATTCCACAGATCTGTTGCCCTTCCACAGTTTCCACACTAAATGAAAATGATGGGATATTAACGGGAGGAAGCTTTTACCCGCTTATGGAAATGTTTGGAGTCGCCCCATTTGCCATAGCCGATTTCACCTTCTGCCAATGCGATGCGGGCATCGAGACATCCCTTACACTGTTCGGGCTCTTCGTCAACGCAGGGTTTGTTTTGGTACAGGGCATAATCGTTTCGATACAGACCGGGCGTAATGTTCGGCATGATGACATTGGCACCTACCTTCACCGCTTTTTCGCGCCCCAGCGGATCGATGGCCTGCAATGCTGTTGCCGCGGCAATATTAATGTCGGGCATGAGTAACCGTAAAACGGCGATCATCTTTAGCGACAAGTTGAACCGTTGCTGCAGCGGCATGAGTGTTTCCCGGTAGGAATACAAGGGTGTTTCGGCATGCTCTAGATATGGGCCCATTCCAACCATGTCGATATCGAAGTTCTTGAAGAAAAGCAGGTCGTCAGCCAGGTTTTCGAGCGTTTGGAAAGGGAGTCCAATCATAACGCCGGTTCCGGTTTGATACCCTGCTTCCTGCAACGAACGCAGACAAGCTATTCGGGTATCGAAATCGTGTAGTTCATCGTTGGGATGTATTTTCCGGTACAGTTCCGGAGTTGAAGATTCTATGCGTAATAAGTAGCGGTGTGCACCGGCTTCGAACCAGCGACGGTACACTTCGGGCGACTGTTCACCTAACGATATGGTAATACCCAGCTCACCGTTGCTCAACTTTTTGATTTCGCGCAACAGGTTTTCCACCCGGTCGGCGAAAGCCGGAGAAGCCAGCTCACCCGACTGCAATACCAGCGAGCCATATTGGTTTTCCCAGGCAAAACGGGCTGCTGCCAGAATCTCTTCATCCGACAAATTGTAACGTTTTACCTCATCGTTGTCCTTGCGAATACCACAATAGTAGCAGTTCTTACCACACACATTCGAGAACTCGACCAGCCCGCGGAAATATACTTCTGAGCCGGTATTCTCGGCTTTCACTTCGGCCGCTCTTCGAAAAAGCAGGGCCTTCTCCTCTCCTTCCAGCGAAAGCAGGCGGACAATATCCTCCCGGGAAAATTCGGACTGTGCTAATATGTTGTTAATATCATTCATGGTTACGGTGCGGTAAAAATACCATATTCTTTGATATCAAGATATGATTTTCTTCCGGCAAGTTCATGAGAAGAAATCATACGTTCTGCTCACCACAGTGCACCTCATTGAACTACCTGAGAGTCTGAATTGTTGATAAGGCGTGACAAATGCAAAAACCATCCCCCATGAAGAATGCATTGTACTACGATAGGGTCGGGCAGAATATTGTCCGGTGTAAACTGTGTCCTCACTACTGTGTCATCAACGAGGGAAAGCGCGGGGCCTGCCGGGTACGGAAAAACGTGGGCGGAGACTTGTATACCGAAATTTTTGAAAAGGTAGCCGCCTACGGCTCCGATCCCATCGAAAAGAAACCTCTTTATCACTTTTATCCCGGAAGCAAAATTTTATCAATTGGCACCATTGGTTGTAACCTGAAATGTTCGTTTTGCCAGAATTACCGTATCTCACAGGTATCGCCTGACGAATTTGATAATTTCAATTTATTCACCACCGAAGAATTGGTGCAAATTGCATTGAATGACGAGTATAATTTAGGGGTTGCTTTTACCTACAGTGAGCCTGGAATTGCTTACGAATATATTTACGAAATCGCCAAAAGGGCGCTGAATACGAGGCTAAAAACCGTGATGGTGACCAATGGTTACATCAATAAGGCACCCCTTCTGAGGCTCTTACCCTACATCGATGCGTTCAATGTCGACCTGAAAGCATTTTCGGAGAATTTCTACCACAAAATGACGCATGCAAAACTCGAGCCGGTTAAAAACAGTATCCGCGTTATTGCGCAATCCGATAGCCACCTGGAGTTGACCAACCTGGTGATTCCCGGCATGAATGACGATTACCAAGAATTTGAAGAAATGGTGCGCTGGATAGCCGGTGAAACCGGCAAAGATACACCGCTACATCTCTCCCGCTATTTCCCGGCATTCAAACAGAACATTGCTGCCACACCAGTCAATACGTTGCTCGATTTGTTTGAGATTGCCGTTCGACATTTGAATTACGTCTACCTGGGAAACCTGGCAGATACTCGTCGAAGCTCTACCTTTTGCAGTAAATGTCACCAGCGGGTTATCGACCGTTCCGGATACTACACCGAAATTTCCGGGCTGGACAAAAAGGGAAATTGCACCAACTGTCACCATCACATCCTCGATCACATTTAGGCTAAGCACCAGGCAGGTCCATTTTCATTCGTTGTTCAATTCTTTTAAAAAGAATACCTTTGCGCTGATTTTATAACGCATGAAGGAAAAAGTAGTAGTCGGATTATCGGGCGGCGTCGATTCGAGCGTTGCCGCATACCTCCTCAAACAGCAGGGGTACGAAGTGATTGGTGTGTTCATGATTAACTGGAAAGAACGCACCGGAACCCTTACATCGAGTTGTACCTGGGAAGATGATATCACCTTTGCGGAAATGATTGCCAAAAAGCTGGATATTCCCTTCCATGTAGTCGATTTGTCGGATTTCTACCGGAAACGGGTAGTTGATTATATGTTCGAAGAGTACGGGAAAGGGCACACGCCCAACCCCGATGTTCTTTGCAACCGCGAGATCAAGTTCGACATGTTCATGGAGAAAGCGCTGGAGCTCGGTGCCGACTATGTAGCTACCGGACATTACTGCCGTAAAGCGGAAGTGGAGAAAGACGGAAAAACGTATTATCGTTTGCTCGCCGGTTCGGATCCAAACAAAGATCAGAGTTATTTCCTGTGTCAGCTCAACCAGGAGCAGCTGGCTAAATCGATGTTCCCGATAGGACATTTGATGAAACCCGAAGTGCGTGAAATAGCCCGTGAACAGGGATTGATAACGGCCGAGCGCAAAGATTCTCAGGGAATCTGCTTTGTGGGAAAAGTGGACTTACCTGTTTTTCTTCAGCAAAAGCTGGAACCGAAAAAAGGCAATGTGATTGAAATCCCGGCAGATTTTATGGCCCGGAAAAAAGATGTAGAAAAAACGCCGGACAATTTTAAAAAGCTGTGCTATGCTTTTCCTTACAAACCCTGGAACGGAAAAGTGATTGGCGAGCATAACGGTGCCCAGTTTTATACCATCGGGCAACGAAAAGGCCTGAATATTGGCGGCTATACTGAGCCACTATTCGTGTTGGCGACTGACATTAACCGGAATATCATATACGTGGGCGAAGGAAAATCACATCCCGGCTTGTACCGCCCCGGATTATTTGTTCCCAAAGAAGACATCCACTGGATCAGGCCCGATTTGGAAATTCCGATCGGAGAAGAAAAAGATTTCCTCTTCCGGATACGCTATCGTCAACCGCTGGAAAAAGGGCGGATGTACATGCGCGAAGAAGGTCTCTACGTCCTTTTCGAAGAGGAACAACGCGGCATTACGGCCGGTCAGTTTGTAGCCTGGTACACCGGTGACGAGCAAATCGGTTCAGGGGTCATCTACTGAGCTCAATTCCGAAAATCATTGTTGTTTTTCTTCGGCGATAGCTCCGTCTCCTTTCTGAATCGGGATGTAACGCAACGACGGCGACTCGATGAGTTCACCCAGACCTAATTTGGGCCACATTGCATCTACTTTCCGGATGGTCTCTATGGAAGAGACCACCGGATTGGGCCAGTCGCGTTTGAAATTATCTAATGAGCCGGATTTCCGGGTTCCGTCAAGTACCAGATGAGAAACTTCGCCTTCGTTTTCGGCTTCAAAAATCTGTGAGTCGCGTTTGGGATCGATATTGCCCGTAACATACCATCCCACAGAATTCATATCATGAATGTCGAGCTCTTCATCAACAATGGCAATGAATTTAACGCCTTTAAAGGCAGCATGTGCAGCCAGCTTTTTGCCGAGCGATTTGACCAAACCCGGTTCATTTTTCTTCACCGACACAACAACAAACGAAATGCCTACATCAAGCAAGTTGGCATTGATATCGTGTACTTCCGGAATCTCCTTTTTTATGTTTTCCACAGAAATTTCGGAACTCTTCGGGACCTGGTAATTTGCCAGTTCTGCATATAGCTCCTCTTCGTATTTGTGGGTGGCATCGAGGCCCATTTTGGAGCCGTAAGCAAATTTGGAAGATGAATGATCTAGCACATCCATCGGCCCCTGCGTGAAATAAATATCGTGCGCCGGATCAACTACCTGTGAAACCAGCCGGGCAATTTCGGGATAATTATGAATATCGGTTTGCCCATCGGCTACAATCATCACTTTGTTGAACATCATCTGACCGGCGCCCCACATGGCATTCATTACTTTGGCTGCCTGCCCGGCAAATGTCTTGTCAATTTTGGAAATGGTCAGGTTATGTGCCACACCGGCCGGAGGTAATTCCATGTCTTCCATTTCCGGAATCATGGTAAGCTTCATCGGGCTCAGGAAAATTCGTTCGGTTGCCCGACCAATGTAAGCATCTTCCTGTGGCGGAATTCCCACAATAGTGGCCGGGTAAACCGCATCTTTACGATGAGTGATACACGTTACATGAAACCTCGGATACCAATCGGCCAATGAATAAAAACCTGTATGGTCACCAAACGGACCTTCCCAGATAAAGTCTTCTTCCGGATCGACATACCCTTCGATGACAAAATCGGCGTTAGAAGGAACTTCCAGGCCGTTGGTAATACATTTTACCAGTTCGACCCTTTTCTTCCTTAGAAAGCCCGCTAACAGGTACTCATCGATGTTATCGGGCAGCGGAGCCGTGGCAGCATAGGTATAAGCAGGATCACCGCCCAAAACAACTGAAATGGGCATGCGTTCGCCCCGTTTCTTGTATTCGTTGAAATGACGCGCCCCTGTTTTGTGCTTGTGCCAATGCATACCGGTCAGTTCCGGACCAAAGACCTGCATGCGGTACATTCCCACGTTTCGAACACCGGTTTCCGGATCGCGGGTCACAACACACGGCAAGGTCACAAACGGACCACCGTCAGCCGGCCAACACGTCAGTACAGGCAATTTGCCCATATCCGGCTCTTTCATTACCACCTCCTGGCATTTACCTTTTCCAGTTACGGATTTGGGCATCCATGAAGAAATCTGGCCCAGCATGGGAAGCATTCGCAATTTCTCCATCAAGCCGGCTTTGGGACTTACCAGCTTCTTAAAGAGGTCTTCGATTTCGTCTCCGATAGCATTCAGGTTATCGGCACCCAATGCCAAGGCCATTCGCTCATTCGAACCAAAAGCGTTGATCAAAACCGGGAAATCAGTTCCTGTGTTTTCAAACAGCAGTGCCTTTCCGCCTCCGGGAGACTTAGACACCCGGTCAACAATCTCGGGTATTTCCAATACCGGATCTACAAACTCACTGATTCTGATTAACTCTCCCTTTTGCTCTAAAAGCTCGATATACTCGCGAATTCCCTGAAATGCCATTCTCAAAAATTTTGATACAAAAATAGGGGATTTTAGCCATCCCCCATCTTTTCGTTTGAATAATCAATATTATCAAATTCCCGCCTGGTCTTTGAACCACTGCAGCGGTTGCGATTTCGGACGTTCGATGGGTAATCCGTACATACGGTCCCAAACGAGTTGTGCCAGTACACCTAAAGCACGGCTGACACCAAACATCACGGTATAAAAGAAATATTCATCGATACCGTAATGCTGAAGAAGTGAACCGGAATAGGCATCTACATTTGGCCATGGATTCTTCACTTTACCCAATGACTGCAATACCGGAGGCACTACTTCGTAGAGGCAGTTCACCACATCAACCATGTGGTCATCTTTCACATATTTCTCAGCGAATTTCTTCTGTGCTACATAACGAGGATCGGTTACCCGAAGAACAGCGTGTCCAAATCCGGGAATTACTTTTCCTTCCGAGATGTAGTTTTTCACATAATTCGCGATTTTCTCTTTTTCTTCGTCAGCACATCCGCATGGGCCAATTTCTTCGAGCATGCCTTTTATCCAGCGAATCACTTCCTGATTAGCATACCCATGAAGCGGTCCAGCCAATCCGGTCATACCAGCAGCATACGCATAGAATGGATTACTCAATGCTGATGATACCAGGTGCGTGGTGTGCGCCGAAACATTTCCTCCTTCATGGTCAGCGTGAAGGAACAAATACATACGGAACAAGCGATACACTTCTTCACTGTCGTATCCCATCATATGGGCAAAATTGGCAGCCCAATCGAGTTTCGGATTTGGCGGGATGATGTCACCTCCCTGGAAGTTGCGGCGATAAATATAGGCTGCAATCGTCGGAAGCTGTGCAATCAGGTTCATCACGTCTTCATAGGTCGTATCCCAGTATTCATCTTTCGGGACGCCTTCGCGATAAGCTTTCTGGAACAGTGACTCTGTGGCCATAGCCATAATACCCGTACTGAATTGCGTCATCGGCTTGCTGGTCGGAGGCAAAGCATTGATCACATCAAAAACATGTCCGGGAACTTTATTCCGCTTCGTCCATTCGTTTGTCAAATACTGGACATCTTCAACAGTCGGCAGCTCATCCAGCAACATTAAATAAAATAAGCCCTCGGGCAAAGGTTCTCCTTCCGGATTTAGTTTGGGAAGCTTCTCCTGCAATTCGGGGATCGAATAGCCCCGGAAACGAATACCGCTTTCCGGATCCAGCTTCGAAGTAACAGTGAGCAAACTTGTAACGCCTTTCATGCCCGTCAGCACCTGGCCCATCGAAACGGTGTCGAGCTGCAGATCACCGTACTCTTTTACCAGCTTTTTTACAATTTGTCTCTCCTGCTCCCCCTTCTTCAGGAGTTTTTCCTTGATATAGTCCATAGTAATAGGTGTTGAGTTGTTCTCAAATCTAATTAATTTATTTAAATATTCTCATATTTCAAACCCTGTCAATTCAATATCATAACAAAAAAAAACGTTAAAAGGTTGATAGATTTAGCGCGCATTCTAACATAAATCTACCCGTATAAAACAAAAAAAGGGGAAGCAAAAATGCCTCCCCTTTTTTGAGTGTAGAATGTTGTATTGATTATTCAGCCTTCTCTTCGTTTTCGTCAGACTGAGCATCAGATTTATCTTCAGCTTTCGGCTCATCAGCTGCCTTTTCTTCCGATACCTCGTCTGCCTTAACAGCTTCTTCTTTGGTATCAGCTTCCGGTGCAGCTTTGGTCTCTTCCTTGGCAGCAGGTTTCTCTGCGACGGGCTTTTCACTGCTTTTCTTTTTCGAACCACCCCTTCTCGAACGAGTTTTCTTAGGAGCTTCTTCCTTCGCAGCCAACATGTTTTCGTTGTAGTCCACCAGCTCGATGATACACATCTCAGCGTTATCACCCAAACGGTTACCGGTTTTCAGAATGCGGGTATATCCTCCCGGACGCTCGCCCACTTTTACGATAACTTCGCGGAACAACTCATTAACAGCTGTTTTACTGCGCAATGAACGGAATGCCATACGACGGTTGTGTGTCGTATCGTTTTTCGCCTTCGTGATGATAGGCTCAACGAACGAACGCAACGACTTAGCCTTAGCAACAGTAGTACTGATTCGTTTGTGCAGGATCAGGGAGTTGGCCATGTTAGACAACATCGCCTTCCGGTGAGAGCTAGTCCTGCCTAAATGATTGAATCCTTTATTATGTCTCATTGTTTATTATTCCTTGTCTAATTTATACTTACCGATGTCCATCCCGAAGTTCAGACTCATACCAACAAGTAAATCATCAAGTTCGGTAAGCGACTTTTTACCAAAGTTGCGGAACTTGAGCAGATCATTCCGGTTGTACTGAACCAGATCGCCGAGGGTATCTACATCAGCTGCTTTCAAACAGTTGAGTGCACGTACCGACAGATCCAGATCGACGAGTTTGGTCTTCAGGAGCTGACGCATGTGAAGTACTTCTTCATCGAATTCTTCATTCGCAAATTTCTCGTCTGAGTCGAGGGTAATCTTCTCGTCAGAGAACAGCATGAAATGGTAAATCAGAATTTTAGCAGCTTCCTTCAGTGCATCTTTGGGATGAATTGAACCATCGGTTTTGATATCAAGAACCAGTTTTTCGTAGTCGGTCTTCTGCTCCACACGGTAGTTTTCAACCGCATACTTAACGTTCTTGATAGGAGTAAAGATGGAATCGATAGGAATCACACCGAATTCTTCTTCAACGGGCTTGTTCTCAACGCTCGGAACATATCCGCGTCCCTTTTCGATGGTCAGTTCAATCTGAAGCTTTACTTCTGGCTCCATATTGCAAATAACCAACTCGGGATTCAACACGCGGAAACCAGTGATGAAATTGTTAATATCACCAGCCTTGAATTGCTCCTGGCCGAACAGGGTAACCGTTACCTTTTCCGTCTCGAAGTCTTCAACTTCCTTTTTAAACCTGATTTGCTTCAGGTTCAGAATCATCTCAGTTACATCCTCGATGACTCCCGGAATGGTAGAAAATTCGTGCTCTACCCCTTCGATTTTGATTGTGGTAATAGCGTATCCTTCCAAAGATGATAACAGAATCCTCCGCAATGCGTTACCGATGGTAATACCATAACCAGGTTCCAACGGACGAAATTCGAACTTGCCGAATTTGTCATCGGATTCAACCATTATCACTTTATCGGGCTTCTGGAAAGCTAAAATTGCCATAAACCTTAAATTAATTTTTATTTCGAATACAACTCTACGATAAGCTGCTCCTTGATATTTTCAGGAATCTCTTCCCGTTCGGGAACATTCAGGAACTTACCAGTCTTAGCTTCCCCATCCCACTCAATCCAGGGATATTTGTTATGACGTTGCGAAGACAATGAATCGGTAACTACTTCAAGCGATTTCGATTTTTCGCGAACACCGATAACATCACCCGGACGTACACTGTACGACGGGATATTTACCACATTGTTGTTCACCACGATGTGTTTGTGGCCTACCAACTGACGTGCAGCTGCACGAGTGGGAGCAATTCCTAAACGAAATACTACGTTATCGAGACGACTCTCGAGAAGCTGAAGTAATACGGTACCGGTAACTCCTTTATGTGACGCCGCCTTCTTGAAAAGGTTGCGGAACTGTTTCTCAAGGACACCGTAAGTATACTTAACTTTTTGTTTTTCTTTAAGCTGGGTTCCGTATTCGGACACCTTCCGGCGACGACGGTTGTTACCGTGCATACCCGGAGGATAATTCTTGTGCTCAAATGCTTTATCTGGCCCAAAAATGGGTTCGCCAAATTTTCTTGCGATCTTAGTTTGTGGTCCTCTATATCTTGCCATTATTTTCTTCTTTTAAATCATCAAAAATTAGACACGACGACGTTTCGGAGGCCGGCAACCATTGTGTGGCAGCGGAGTAACGTCAACAATCTCGGTAACCTGGATACCTACGTTCGCGATAGCACGAATAGCTGATTCGCGTCCGTTACCCGGTCCCTTAACGTATACCTTTACCTTCCGTAATCCAAGATCATAAGCAGTTTTTGCGCACTCTTCCGATGCAGTCTGTGCTGCATAAGGTGTATTTTTCTTTGATCCGCGGAATCCTTTCTTTCCAGCCGAAGACCAGCTAATAACCTCTCCGTTATTATTGGTCATCGAAATGATGATGTTATTGAAAGAAGAGTGTACGTGAGCCTGTCCTACAGCCTCTACGTTTACTACTCTTTTTTTCGAACTTCCAGACTTCTTTGCCATATCTACTTAAAATTATTTAGTAGCTTTCTTCTTGTTAGCAACCGTTTTTCTTTTTCCTTTACGGGTTCTGGCGTTGTTTTTGGTGCTCTGACCACGTACCGGAAGGCCAATACGGTGGCGAATGCCACGATAGCAACCGATATCCATCAGTCGTTTAATGTTCAGCTGATATTCGGAGCGCAGTTCACCTTCAACTTTATATTTTTCATTGATCACTTTGCGAATAGCAGCGAACTGGCTATCGTCCCAGTCCTTTACCTTGACTTCTTTGTCAACTCCAGCCTGCTCGAGAATCTGCTGTGCACGGCTGCGACCGATACCAAAGATATAGGTCAGGGCAATTTCACCTCTTTTATTGTTCGGTATATCTACACCAACTATACGAGCCATATTATTAACGAATTAAAAAATCCTTACAAAATTAATACATTATCCCTGACGTTGCTTGAACTTCGGGTTTTTTTTGTTAATAACGTAGAGACGACCTTTACGCCGAACGATTTTGCAATCGGCACTACGTTTTTTGATAGATACTCTTACTTTCATTTTTCTGCGCTTTAATTTTTATATCTGAAAGTGATCCTTCCCTTAGTAAGGTCGTATGGAGACATCTCAACTTTTACTTTGTCACCAGGTAAAATCTTAATATAGTGCATCCGCATCTTGCCCGAAATGTGAGCCGTGATTACGTGACCATTTTGTAATTCTACCCTAAACATCGCGTTTGACAATGCTTCAATAATGGTTCCATCTTGTTCTATAGAAGGCTGTTTTGCCATAAAAAGTTGTTTTTTTTAATTGCTTCTTCTATAAAGTTAAAAGTTGAAAGTTTTTCAGCTTTCCCATCCCGTACCACAATGGTATGTTCATAGTGAGCTGACGATTCTCCATCTACTGTTCTAACGGTCCAGCCATCGTCTTCGGTTACGACTCCGGGCTTACCCGAATTCAGCATCGGTTCTACAGCCAACACCATCCCGCGCCTGAGCTTCACTCCACGCCCCGGCTTGCCGTGATTGGCAACCGCTGGTTCCTCGTGAAGATTCCGCCCAATGCCATGCCCAACCAAATCTTTCACTATGGTGAAGTCATGTAGTTCGGCATGACGCTGGACAGCATGTCCTATATCTCCGAGCCGGTTTCCTTCAATTGCCGCGGTTATGGCGTCCTCGAGCGAACGATAAGTTGCCCGGCATAAGGTTGTTTCACGTTCCGGAACATTTCCGACCATAAAGGTATAACATGAATCACCGTACCAGCCGTTTAAGAGTACACCACAATCTATGGAAACAATATCGCCGTCCTTTATTTTATATCCGGACGGAATACCGTGCACTACCGTGTTGTTCACAGAAGTGCAAAGGGTATTGGGATATCCCTGATACCCCAGAAAACCAGACTTTCCGTTATTATTTCGAATGAACGTTTCAGCTATCCGGTCCAACTCATTCGTTGTGATACCGGGTTGAATATATAGTGCTATTTCAGCTAATGTGCGACTTACAAGTAAGCAGCTTTCACGAATGAGGTCGATTTCTTCATTGGTTTTGAAGTAAATCATTCTCCTCCGCCTTATATTACAGAAGGACCGCCACCGGTACGTCCCTTGATACGACCACCTTTCAACAGGCCATCGTAGTGACGCATGAGCAGGTGACTTTCAATCTGCTGTAAGGTATCCAGAATAACTCCTACAAGAATCAACAGTGATGTACCGCCATAGAAGTGCGCAAACTGGGAGTTCACTCCCATCATCATTGCAAATGCAGGCAGAATCGTTACCAGTCCCAAAAAGATGGAACCCGGCAGTGTAATTCTTGACATGATGGTATCCAAATATTCAGCCGTGCGTTTACCCGGTTTTACTCCCGGAATAAACCCGCCATTCTTTTTCATGTCCTCAGCCATTTGGACCGGATTAATGGTAATAGCGGTGTAGAAATAGGTGAATATGATTACCAGCATGAACTGGGTAAAGTTATACCAGAATCCGGTGTAGTTCGAGAATGCAGACACGAAGCCACTCATTGATTCCGAACCGGAAAATCCGGCAATACTCATCGGTACGAACATGATCGCCTGGGCAAAGATGATAGGCATTACACCAGCAGCATTCACCTTCAGGGGAATGTACTGACGAACACCGCCGTACTGACGGTTACCTACAATCCGTTTTGCATACTGCACCGGTACTTTCCGGGTACCCTGTACCAACAGGATAGTAACCATAAATACCAGGAACAACAATACAAATTCGACCAGGAACATCACCAGTCCTCCTCCCTGCTCTTCTAACCGGCTAACAAACTCGGCGAAGAGTGCGAAAGGCAGACGGGCAATAATACCAATCATGATAATCAGCGAAATACCATTACCAATTCCCTTATCGGTAATTCGTTCACCCAGCCACATGATAAACATGGAACCGGCTGTCAGAATCACCGTCGAGGCAACAGTAAATGCAGCCCCTTTGATAGCGAAAGCTGTCTCGGGAAGCTGGTAGTGCAGGTTAGTCAGGTAAGCCGGAGCTTGAAACAACAGAATACCCACTGTTAAATAGCGGGTAATCTGATTAATTTTATTACGTCCGGATTCTCCTTCCTTCTGCAACTTCTGAAAATAAGGAACTGCGATACCCAAAAGCTGCACTACAATTGAAGCACTAATGTAAGGCATAATTCCCAATGCGAATACCGATGCATTGGAGAATGCCCCCCCGGAAAACATGTTCAACAATCCTAACAGTCCTTCTGATGATTGCGCCTTCAGTGCACCGAGCTGCGCGGGGTCAATCCCCGGCAACGAGACGTATGAACCGAGTCGGTAAACCAACAGAAACAGAAAGGTAACAGTCAACCGGGATCTTAGATCCTCAATTTTGTAGATGTTCTTAAGGGTCTCGAATAACTTTTTCATTAGGTTCAGAGTATTTCAGTAGTTCCTTCTAATTTTTCGATTGCCTCTTTAGCGCTCTTTGAGAAAGCATGGGCTTTTACGTTGAGTTTTTTACTCAATTCACCGTTTCCAAGAATTTTCACCTTATCGTTTTTAGAGATAAATCCTGCGGCGATGAGCGTGTCAACGTCGATTGCTTCCAGGCCTTTATCGTCGGCTAATTTCTGCAAAACACTCAGGTTGATAGCTTTGTATTCAACCCGGTTCACATTCTTGAAACCGAACTTAGGCACAAGGCGCTGCAAAGGCATCTGTCCACCCTGGAATCCGATTTTACGTGAGTAACCGGAACGGGATTTGGCACCTTTGTGACCACGGGTTGATGTACCTCCTTTACCGGAGCCCTGACCACGGCCAATCCTCTTTTCGCTTTTGGTGGAACCTTTTGCAGGCTGTATGTTATGCAATTCCATATCTGAAAAAAAGTTTTTTGTCGTTAAACTTCTTCAACCTTAACAAGGTGTTTCAGTTTGTTAACCATTCCCTGAATTTGCGGGGTAGCCTCATGCTCGATGGTCTGGTTGAGTTTTCTCAGTCCCAGGGCCACCAGGGTTTTCTTCTGAACCTTTGAAGCACCGATTCCGCTTTTCACCTGTGTAATTCGAATTTTTGCCATTTCTCTAGGTGTCTTTCTTAACCGTTAAACACTTTATCGAGGGTTACGCCACGATGTTCAGCAACTGTGTATGCATCGCGCATTTCGAGCAATGCATTAAACGTTGCTTTCACCAGGTTGTGTGGGTTAGACGATCCTTTGGACTTAGCCAGGATGTCGTGTACTCCAACACTCTCCAGTACGGCGCGCATAGCACCCCCTGCTTTTACTCCGGTACCCGAAGATGCCGGTTTCAGGAAAATTCGTGCACCACCATACTTGGCGATTTGCTCGTGTGGAATGGTTCCGTTAATAACCGGAACCTTAACGAGATTTTTCTTTGCTGCATCAACACCTTTCGCGATGGCGGTGGTTACTTCACTGGCTTTACCAAGACCCCAGCCTACAATTCCGTCTTCGTTGCCAACAACGACGATAGCTGAAAAGCTGAATGTTCTACCACCTTTGGTGACTTTGGTGACACGGTTAATTGCTACTAACCGGTCTTTAAGGTCGAGATCGCTGGTTTTTACTTTTTTAATGTTCTTTGCCATAATGCTTAGAATTTAAGACCTCCTTCGCGAGCAGCTTCTGCAACTGCTTTTACACGTCCGTGATACAAATATCCCCCTCTATCGAATTTAACGGTACTGATGCCTGCAGCTACTGCTTTTTCAGCAGCCAGTTTCCCAACTTTTGCTGCAATCTCGATTTTCGTACCCTTTTCAGAGGCGATTTCTTTATTCAGTGAAGATACGGCAACCAAGGTATTACCCGCTACATCATCGATCAGCTGCACGTAAATCTGCTTATTGCTGCGATATATACTCATGCGAGGAGCCTCGGCAGAACCAGAAATTTTAGTCCTGATTCTTTTACGAATTCTATCTCTTCTTTCTTGCTTTGTAAGAGCCATAACTCAAAAGTCAAATTATTTAACATTGGCCGATTTTCCAGCTTTACGACGCAGCTGCTCTCCAACAAACTTGATACCTTTTCCTTTGTAAGGTTCAGGCATACGGAAGGAACGAATTTTAGCAGCAACCTGGCCGATGAGCTGTTTGTCAGCACTCTTAAGTGTTACGATTGGATTGCTTCGCTTGTCGGTCACGGCTTCTACCTTCACTTCGTCAGGAAGCTGAATGTAGGTATGGTGAGAATATCCCAGAACCAGATCAAGAATCTGTCCTTTGTTCTCGGCACGGTAACCAACACCAACCAATTCCAATTTAATTTCATAACCCTTGGAAACGCCTTCAACCATGTTGTTAATTAATGAACGGTACAAACCGTGCATCGCTTTATGACGCTTCTGCTCAGTAGGACGCTTCACCTCAATGGTGTTTCCTTCTACAGAAACCTCCATTTCGGGATCGACCTTTTGGGAGAGTTCTCCCTGGGGACCTTTTACGGTAACGATATTTTCGTCGCTTACGTTTACGGTCACTCCGGCAGGGACTTCAATGGGCAGTTTTCCTATCCTTGACATTGTAATTCCTCCTTTATTAATAAACGTAGCACAAAATCTCTCCACCTACTTTCAGGTCCGTTGCTTCTTTATCGGTGATAACCCCTTTCGATGTGGAAAGAATGGCTACACCCAGACCGTTCAGTACACGCGGAATTGAATCGGTGTTACAGTAACGGCGAAGTCCGGGTTTGGAGATACGTTTCAGCGTTTTGATCGCTGGTGTACCGTCTACCGGATGGTACTTGAGAGCGATTTTAATGCTTCCCTGGTAGTTTTTCTCTTCATCAATTTTGTAATTCAAAATGTAACCTTTCTCCTTCAGGATTTTGGTCATTTCGATTTTCAGGTTTGATGCAGGAATCTCTACTACTTTATGTTTTGCCTTAAGGGCATTTCTCAGTCGAGTCAGATAATCTGCAATCGGATCAGTCATCTTTGCAATAATTTAAATGATTACCAACTTGCTTTTTTTACTCCGGGAATCAGGCCGGCCGAAGCCATTTCACGGAACTGAATCCTGGAGATGCCGAACTGACGCATGTACCCTTTCGGACGACCAGTGAGTTTGCAACGGTTGTGCATACGTACGCGTGATGAGTTACGCGGCAGTTTGCTCAGTGCAATATAATCACCTTCTTCTTTCAGGCGTGCCCTTTTTTCGGCATATCTTTCAACGAGTTTCGCACGTTTTACTTCGCGTGCTTTCATTGATTCCTTAGCCATATCCTTTAATTCTTTTTAGCGTTTTTAAACGGAATACCAAATGCGCGAAGCAATGCATATCCCTCTTCATCGGTGTCAGCCGAGGTTACGAACGTAATATTATACCCGTTAATTTTCGTCACTTTATCGAGAACGATTTCGGGAAAAATAATCTGTTCGGTAACTCCAAGTGTATAGTTTCCACGTCCGTCGAATTTGTCGTTAACTCCTTTGAAGTCGCGAATACGCGGCAGAGCAACGCTAATCAGACGATCGAGAAATTCATACATTCTTTCACGACGAAGTGTTACGCGAACTCCAATCGGCATTTTTTTACGCAACTTGAAGTTCGAGATATCTTTCCGTGAAGTAGTGGTAACGGCTTTCTGACCAGTAATTGCAGTCAACTCTTCTACTGCAATCTCGATAAGCTTCTTATCGGCGATAGCGGCACCAACTCCCTGGTTGATAATAATTTTCTCGAGTTTCGGAACCTGCATGATGGAGTTATAACCAAACTCCTTTTGTAACGCAGGAATAATCTCATCTCGGTACTTGTTTTTTAGTGTAGGTACGTAATCCATTACTTAATCTCCTCTCCTGATTTTTTCGAATAACGTACTAATTTTCCTTTGTCGTTCAGGCGACGGCCAATGCGAGTCCGCTTACCGCTTGCAGGATCAACCAACATTAAGTTGGAAATGTGCACCGGAGCTTCTTGTTTCAAGATGCCTCCCTGTGGATTTTCTGCATTGGGTTTGGTGTGCTTTGACACCAGATTGACTCCCTCGACGATGGCGCGGTCTTTTTCCCGGATTACCTCGAGCACTTTTCCTTGCTGCCCTTTTGAGTTGCCGGATATAACCACTACGCTATCCCCTTTTTTGATATGTAACTTTTTCTGCATTGTTCTGAATCTTTTTAAAGTACTTCAGGTGCCAAAGAGACAATTTTCATATGGCTGTCACGCAGTTCACGGGCGACGGGACCGAAAATACGGGTTCCACGCATTTCGCCGGTTGCATTAAGCAACACCACTGCATTGTCGTCGAAGCGAATGTATGAACCATCCTGACGGCGCACTTCTTTCCGCGTACGAACAACAACAGCCTTCGAAACAGTCCCTTTTTTCAAGTCGCTGCCAGGAAGAGCGTTCTTAACCGTTACCACCACTTTGTCACCCAAAGAGGCATAACGCTTGCGGGTACCGCCTAAAACGCGAATGACCAAAGCTTCCTTTGCTCCGCTGTTATCGGCAACTGTACAACGTGTTTCTTGCTGTATCATGGTTACTTAGCTCTTTCTAAAATTTCAACTAGTCTCCATCCCTTGTTTTTCGACAGAGGACGGGTTTCCATAATTTTTACGGTATCGCCAATGTTGCAGGTATTAGCTTCGTCGTGTGCATAAAATTTGCTGGTTTTATTCACAAACTTCCCGTACATAGGATGTTTAACCTTACGCTTTTCTGCAACGACAATGGTTTTATCCATCTTATTGCTAACGACAACGCCGATACGCTCTTTCCGAAGATTTCTTGTTTCCATTGTCTTAATTATTTTTCTTCAAGTTGACGTTTCCGCAGTTCCGTTTGCAAACGAGCAATATCTCTGCGGGTATGGCGAATTCTCAACGGATTATCAAGCGGGCTCACGGCATGATTCATTTTCATCCGAACCAGCTCTTCATTCGCGTTATCGATCTTCTCAACGATTTCCGCTGTGGTTAACTCTCTGATTTCAGAAGTTTTCATTACTCATTAATTGAAGATTCTACAAAATCGCGTCGAACAACAAATTTGGTCGTTACGGGCAACTTCTGCGCTGCCAAACGTAATGCCTCCTTCGCCAGTTCGAACGGAACGCCGTCAACTTCAATCAGGATTCTTCCTGGAGTAACGGGTGCGACAAATGCTTCAGGAGCTCCTTTACCTTTACCCATACGTACCTCTGCAGGCTTCTTGGTAATCGGTTTATCTGGAAATATTCGGATCCAAATCTGTCCCTGACGTTGCATGTGGCGGGTTACCGCTACCCTGGCTGCCTCAATCTGGCGGCCGGTAATCCATGTTGTTTCCAGGGATTTAATACCAAAGGTTCCGAATGCCAGTTGATTGCCACGTTGGGCATTCCCCTTCATCCGTCCCTTTTGTACTCTTCTGAACTTTACTTTTTTTGGCTGTAACATCTTTTCTAACTTTCTCGATGGTTAACAGACTAAATTATTTCCTACGCTTCTTGGCTCCGCCACCTTGCTTGCCTCCACGTCCAGGTCCTTTTTGTGAACCTACATTGGGCGACAGGTCGCGTTTACCATAGATTTCTCCTTTGCAGATCCAAACCTTTACACCGATTAAACCGGTTTTGGTCAGGGCTTCTCCAAGGGCGTAGTCAATGTCGGCACGAAGGGTGTGCAACGGGGTACGGCCATCTTTATACATTTCTGAACGAGCCATTTCAGCTCCGTTCAAACGACCGGAAACCTGCACTTTAATACCCTCTGCTCCCATTCGCATAGCGGAAGCAATGGCCATTTTTACGGCGCGGCGGTAGGCAATTTTGCCTTCTACCTGGCGTGCGATATTATTAGCGACGATGCGAGCGTCGAGTTCAGGACGTTTAATCTCGAAGATGTTGATCTGAACTTCTTTCTTGGTGATCTTCTTCAACTCCTCTTTCAACTTGTCGACTTCCTGACCACCTTTACCAATAATAATACCGGGCCTTGAGGTATGGATGGTGATAGTGATAAGCTTCAGCGTACGCTCGATGATAATCTTCGAGATACTAGCTTTAGCCAAACGTGCAGAAAGATATTCCCGCAGCTTGTGGTCTTCGACCAGTTTATCACCATAATTGTCACCTCCGAACCAGTTGGAATCCCATCCTTTGATGATTCCAAGCCTATTAGATATCGGATTTACTTTTTGTCCCATGTATTATTATTTAGAAATTTCTTCAACAACATTCTTACTGGCCAGACGGATGGTTACATGGTTCGAACGTTTCCGAATACGGTGTGCACGACCCTGGGGTGCCGGGCGCAGACGTTTCAGAATACGTGCCGAATCAACGAACACCTCTGACACGTAAAGATCACTTTCCTCAATCCTTACGCCTTCGTTTTTGGATTGCCAGTTCGCAATAGCTGAAAGCAAAAGCTTTTCAACTGCGCGAGAGGCTTCCTTTGACGAGAACTTCAGGACGTCCAGAGCTTGATTCACCTCCATGCCGCGGATCATATCAGCGACAAGACGCATTTTACGCGGCGAAGTGGGACAGTTGCGCAGAACGGCCTGATATTGTTGTTTTTTTGCTTCTTTGAGCAATTCAGCGCTCTTTCTTTTTCTAGAACCCATCGTTAGTACTTTTTACTACATTTTAACATTACCGCGGGTATGGCTTATTTCTTTTTGTTTCCACCATGACCCCGGAAGGTACGTGTAGGTGCAAATTCTCCCAATTTGTGACCAACCATGTTCTCAGTTACATAAACAGGGATAAACTTGTTTCCGTTGTGAACAGCGATGGTATGGCCTACAAAATCAGGTGAAATCATGGAATGTCTGGCCCACGTTTTGATTACCGACTTCTTCCCACCTTCATTCATGGTGAGAACCTTTTTTTCCAATTTAAAGTCGATAAAAGGGCCTTTTTTAAGCGAACGGCTCATAATCGATGATTACTTTTTCCTACGTTCAACAATGTACTTATTCGAAGCCTTCTTCTTAGCGCGGGTTTTATAACCCTTAGCCAGAACGCCTTTACGCGATCTTGGGTGTCCACCCGAAGAGCGTCCTTCTCCACCACCCATTGGGTGATCGACTGGGTTCATAGCTACTCCGCGAACTCGCGGACGACGACCAAGCCAGCGGCTTCGACCGGCTTTACCTGATCTTTCAAGCGCATGATCGGTGTTTCCAACTGTACCTACCGTTGCACGGCAAGCAGTAAGAACCATACGGGATTCGCCTGAAGGTAATTTGACAATCACGTACCTTCCTTCACGAGAAGTAAGCTGCGCATACGAACCAGCCGAACGAGCCATGACGCCGCCTTGTCCGGGATGCAACTCAATGTTGTGAACGATGGTACCCAAAGGTATATTGGCTAACGGAAGGGAGTTTCCAACTTCCGGAGCAACGTTTTCTCCCGAAATAACGGATTGGCCTTCACGAAGACCGTTCGGGGCGAGGATGTAACGTTTTTCTCCATCAGCGTAAACCAAAAGAGCAATACGTGCGGTACGATTCGGATCGTACTGTACAGATTGCACTTTAGCGGGAATACCATCCTTATCGCGCTTAAAGTCGATAACACGGTACTTCCGCTTATGCCCGCCACCTATATACCTCATTGTCATCTTACCGGTGTTATTACGCCCACCGGTTTTTTTAATGGGCTTCAACAATGATTTCTCAGGTGTGTCTGTCGTAACGGTATCAAAGGCACCAATGATTTTGTGCCTTTGACCCGGTGTTACAGGTTTTAATTTTCTAACTGCCATCTCTTAATTTAGATATTGCTGTAAAAATCAATAGTGTCACCTTCTACCAAAGTAACGATTGCCTTTTTATACGAGTTGGTCTTACCAGTCAGAACACCACTTTTAGTATAGCGTGATTTGGCTTTACCTGGATAGACCATGGTATTTAAGGAGGCAACCTTAACGCCATAGAGATCTTCTACAGCCTTTTTAATCTGCTGTTTATTTGCCCTGCGATCAACAACAAAACCGAAGCGGTTTAACGTTTCCGCCTGGTCTGTCAGTTTTTCGGTTACAATGGGGCGAATCAGAATATCAACCATCATTTTTAGCGTTAAATCTTAAACATTTCCTCCATTGCCTTCACAGAACTCTCCACTAAAACCACTTTCTTAGCATGCATAATTTTATATGTACTTAATTCAGAAGCGGTTACAACTTCGGCATTCTGTAAATTTCTGGATGACAAATATATGTTTTTATTTGCTTCAGATAAAACAATCAGCGACTTTTTATCAGCCACCGCCAGATTGTTCTGAATAGCAACAAACTCCTTGGTTTTTGGCGCTTCGAAATTGAAGTCTTCCATTACCACGATATCGTTGCTTTTGGCTTTATAGGTCAGAGCCGATTTTCGGGCTAATGCTTTCAGCTTTTTGTTCAGCTTGAAACCATAGTTGCGCGGTTGCGGTCCAAATGCACGACCTCCACCACGGAAAATAGGCGACTTGATACTACCCGCACGGGCTGTACCAGTACCTTTCTGACGCTTTAATTTACGGGTCGAACCGGTAATCTCACCACGTTCCTTCGACTTGTGGGTACCCTGACGCTGATTGGCCAGGTACTGTTTTACATCAAGGTAAATGGCGTGATCGCTAGGTTCAACAGCATAGATAGAATCAACCAACTCTATGCTTCTTCCGGTTTCTTTTCCTGCTGTATTTAAGATTGCAATTTCCATTACTGTGCAATGATTAAGTATGAACCTTTGGCTCCGGGTACGGAACCTTTAACAATCAAGAGATTTTTCTCTGGGATAACCTTCAGCACTTTCAGGTTCTCTACTGTTACTGTCTTACCTCCATCGCGTCCGGCCATACGCAGACCTTTAAATACACGAGCAGGATAAGAAGCAGCTCCGATAGAACCCGGTGCACGCAGACGGTTATGCTGACCGTGTGTGGATTGTCCAACACCGCCAAAACCATGACGCTTAACTACCCCTTGAAAACCTTTACCTTTTGAGATACCCTGAATATCGACCCAGCTTTCTTCCTGGATAATGTCAACAGTTACGGTATCGCCAAGCTTGAGTTCTTCATCGAATCCATTGAATTCGACTACTTTGCGTTTAGGACTGGTACCGGCCTTTTTATAGTGGCCAAGTTCAGCTTTTGTGCTGTGCTTTTCCTTTTTGTCCTGAAAACCCAGCTGAATTGCTTCGTAACCATCAGTATCGACGGTTTTAACCTGGGTAACGACACAGGGACCAGCCTCAATCACAGTGCATGGGATATTTTTCCCCTCAACACTGAATACGGAAGTCATTCCGATTTTCTTTCCAATTAATCCTGGCATTTCTACTTACTTTAAGCAGTTTATCAAACTTTAATTTCAACCTCAACACCGCTGGGAAGCTCGAGCTTCATCAGGGCATCGATTGTTTTCGCAGTTGAACTGTAAATGTCGATCAATCGCTTGTACGACGACAATTCAAACTGCTCCCTCGATTTTTTATTTACGAAGGTTGACCGCAATACAGTAAAAACGCGACGATGAGTAGGAAGCGGTATAGGACCGCTCACTACTGCACCGGTAGTCTTCACTGTTTTTACGATCTTTTCTGCTGATTTGTCGACCAAGTTATGATCGTAAGATTTCAGCTTTATCCGAATTTTTTGACTCATGATAAGAACGTATTACAGCAATTATATTATAACAGATCAGTTCTTCCTTTAACATTTTCCAGAACCTCAAGTGCGATGTTCTTCGGAACCTCAGCGTAATGCGAGAATTCCATCGAAGAAGTTGCGCGACCAGAAGACAAAGTACGGAGTACGGTAACGTATCCGAATTGTTCTGAAAGCGGAACAGATGCTTTCACCACGCGGGCACCCAGTTTAGAGTCCATGCTCTCAACCTGACCACGACGACGGTTCATATCGGAAACAATGTCACCCATATATTCGTCCGGTGTAACAACCTCTACCTTCATAATCGGCTCAAGCAATACTGGTTTCGCTTTCGAAGCAGCATTTTTGAATGCCTGGCGACCGGCAACCTCAAACGACAACTGGTCGGAGTCGACCGGGTGGAACGAACCATCGAGCAAGGTAACTTTCAAATTCTCTACCGGGAAACCAGCCAACGGACCGTTCACCATAGCATCTTTGAAACCCTTCTCAACAGACGGGATAAATTCCTTCGGAATGTTTCCACCTTTTACTGCGTTCTCGAACTGCAGACCTGAGTGACCTTCATCAACCGGGCCAACTTTAACAATAACGTCCGCAAATTTACCACGACCACCAGTCTGCTTCTTGTAGGTCTCACGCAACTCAACAGTTTCGGTAATCGCTTCCTTGTAGGCAACCTGAGGTGCTCCCTGGTTACACTCAACCTTGAATTCGCGTTTCAGACGATCGACGATAATTTCCAGGTGAAGCTCACCCATACCGCGAATAACTGTCTGTCCGCTGTCTTCGTCAGTTTGTACAACGAAAGTCGGGTCTTCTTCAGCCAGCTTAGCCAAACCGTTAGACAGTTTGTCCAAATCCTTCTGAGTCTTCGGCTCAACAGCCACACCAATAACCGGTTCCGGGAAGGTGATAGACTCAAGCTGAATAGGCTTATCAACAGCACACAGGGTATCTCCGGTGCGGATATCTTTGAAACCAACGGCTGCACAAATATCTCCGGCCTCAACGGCGTCACGCGGTTGCTGCTTATTGGAGTGCATCTGATACAGACGAGAGATACGCTCTTTTTTACCGGTACGGGTGTTCATTACATACGAACCGGCATCCAGCGTTCCTGAATATACACGGATAAAGCAAAGACGACCTACGTACGGGTCGGTAGCGATTTTAAATGCAAGTGCGGTCAGCGGCTCATCAGCTTTCGGCTCACGCATAATCACTTCTTCAGTACCCGGCTTGTAACCTTTTACAGCACCAACATCGATTGGACTGGGCAGGTAAGCACAAACAGCGTTCAGCAACGTCTGAATACCTTTGTTTTTAAAAGCTGAACCACAAAGCATCGGAACGATATCGCCAGCAATAGTCGCTTTACGGATAACACCCTTCATCTCCTCAACAGAAATACTGTCCGGATCTTCGAAGAATTTTTCCATCAGCTCCTCGTCCTGCTCGGCAACTGCTTCAACCAGCTTCTCACGATATTCGTTTGCCTGGTCAACCAGGTCAGCCGGAATCTCTTCAATATCGTATGCTGCACCCATGGTTTCGTCGTGCCATACAATGGCTTTCATCGAAATCAGGTCAACAACACCTTTGAATGTTTCTTCGGAACCAATCGGAATCTGAAGCGGAACCGGATTTGCACCCAGTTTTTCTTTCACCTCACCAACTACTTTGAAGAAGTCGGCTCCCGAACGGTCCATCTTGTTAACAAATCCCATACGCGGAACACCGTATTTTACAGCCTGACGCCATACAGTTTCCGACTGGGCTTCTACACCACCAACGGCGCAGAAAGTTGCAATAGCACCATCGAGTACACGCAGCGAGCGCTCAACCTCTACTGTGAAGTCAACGTGTCCGGGAGTATCGATAATGTTAATCTGATGAATAATATCATTATACTTCCACTCAGTAAATGTTGCAGCCGAAGTAATGGTAATACCACGCTCCTGTTCCTGCTCCATCCAGTCCATTGTAGCTGCACCGTCGTGAACCTCACCAATTCGGTGAGTACGACCGGTATAGAACAAAATCCTTTCGGTGGCAGTGGTTTTGCCGGCATCAATGTGGGCCATGATGCCTATATTTCTTGTATTTTTTAAATCCCTTGCCATGTGAATAATTATACTCTATTCGTGAATCCTTTTACTAATAACCTAACAACACGATACGATTAGAAACGGAAGTGTGCAAATGCACGGTTCGCTTCTGCCATACGGTGGGTATCTTCTTTCCTTTTGAAAGCTCCACCTTCTTCGTTAAATGCTGCCATGATTTCAGCAGATAATTTCTCTGCCATCGATTTACCTGAGCGTTTGCGTGCGAAAAGAATCAGGTTACGGATTGAAATCGCGGTCTTACGTTCGCCACGGATTTCCATCGGCACCTGGAAGGTTGCCCCTCCTACTCGCCTACTTTTTACCTCTACCTGAGGTGTAATGTTCTGAAGGGCTTTTTTGAAAATATCGAGAGACGAAAGTTCGTTGTCTTTCATCCGCTCATCTACTATCGCCAGGGCATCGTAGAAAATTTTGAATGCAGTGGTTTTCTTACCATCACGCATCAAGTCATTTACAAACCGGGTTACCAGTGTGTCATTGAATTTCGGATCTGGCAACAGAATCCTCTTCTTTGGTTTTGACTTCCTCATTTTAGTTACTCTTGTTAAGTGTTATTCGAATCAGCTGTTGTTCAGTCTTCAGTTTGATAGCCTGCATGCACAGACCCTTACTCAACTAAACCACTACACAAATAACTAAATTGTACTAATTTCATTAACTGCAATAAATCGCTTATTTCTTCGGACGTTTAGCACCGTATTTCGAACGACGCTGCGTACGACCTTCTACTCCGGCTGTATCGAGCGCACCACGAATCAAGTGGTAACGTACACCAGGAAGGTCTTTTACACGACCACCACGCACCAGCACGATAGAGTGCTCCTGCAGGTTGTGTCCTTCACCCGGAATGTAAGCGTTTACTTCTTTACCATTGGTTAACCTTACCCTGGCAACTTTACGCATTGCTGAGTTCGGCTTCTTCGGCGTAGTCGTGTACACACGCACACAAACGCCACGACGTTGCGGACAAGCGTCCAGCGCGGGAGACTTACTCTTCTCGTTAATCTGCTTTCTCCCTTTACGTACTAACTGTTGAATAGTAGGCATAAAAGTTTAAAATTTGAACATTAATATATTTACGCACACAAAATGGTTCGCAAAGGTACATTATTTTTCGGAGAATCAGCACTGTTTATTACCCAACAGCGGCAGATCCTGCCTAAAATCGGTTTGCAAAATTACACATTTTCAAGACAAAACCTCATTATCAATAAAAAAAATAGTGCTATCTCCTCGATTTTGAGGATTTTTGAGTTTCTGGAAGGATTTTTCACTAACGCGCCACGCGTTCGCGGAAGATGGATTTGATAGGATCGAAGAGTCGTTGTATCAAACGACGATCTTCGGTAATAATCTCGGCTGTGCCGGAAATCTCGTGATTAAAATCGAGCTTCGTTCCATAGTTAGTCACCAGGCCGTTGGGCAAATTAACCTCACATGAATAGTAGTTATCATTCGGGACTTCCGAAATTTTATCGACACGACCTTCAACCATACCATATTCCATGTACGGATAATTGGCAAATTTAATGTTGACTTTCTGTCCTACCTTCACTTTTCCCGATCCCTGTATCTGCAATTTCACTTTACCAATAATGCGACTGGGTTTATCGGGAACAATCGTAAACACATTCTCGCCCTTCGTCACATTCTGGTTCACACTCCAAAACTTAGTGAAGGTGGCGTTGCCATCAATGGGCGCTTTCATTAAGTAATTCAACTCCCATACACCAATTTCGCCCCGGAGGTTATTGTAGGCTTCTTCCAGCGAAAGCTGTAACCCTTTTTTCTCCTGGTCGTATTTGTTCTGCATGTCGATGACCGACTGTTGCAAATCCAGAATTTTCATCTGGGTTTCGGCCAGCGTTGTCCGGACACCTTCAAAATCGTATTGCTTATTCAGCAACGTCTGCTTGGAGGTTTGATATTCAGCCAGCGACAATACACCTTTATTATATAGTAGTGAATCGCGCTTAAACTTCTGCTTTGCCAGTCCCAAATCTTCCTCAACCACTTTCCGGCGGCTCCACTGCCGGTCGTAGTACATCCGGTAAACTCCTACCTGGTCCTGCAGTGCATTAATTTTTTCGGGATAATAATTACGCTCGGAGAAATGGAGGTAATCATTGTATAACTTCAGAAAGGCCGTATACTTCGGTTGAATGGTACCAAGCGTATAACTATCCTTGAAAACGGTTTGCTTCTTCAAATCGAAGTCGATGAAGAATGGCGACAACCAACGCAAGTGCTTTTCCAAATCCAGCACATCGTCGAAATTGGCCGGATTTTCCAACAACGCAATCCGCTGCCCTTTTTCAACATGCTCCTTATCTTTTACGTACAACTGCGTGATTTTCCCATCGACACGAGCCACTATATTAGCCGGCGGATTTTCGGTGGTAACCACAATGGGAGAGGTAATAATATCGGGATATTTGAAGAACCAGCTACCTACAAAAAGCAACACAACCACCACAAAAACCAGCGTTGTGCCGTTTCGCGTAATCCACGCAGGCATCCGTCCAAGAATATCCTGAACTTCCTCGCTTCTGATTTCCAAGTGTCTCTTTTTTTCCATAAAACCGGTAGCGGTTACTTATTATATATGGTATCCCGAAAAATCAGGCTCCCAACTCCAACTGGTTTTTCACCAGATGGAAATATTGTCCTTTTTTAGCAATCAATTCATTGTGCGTTCCCCGCTCTACAATCGCCCCTTTTTCAAGCACGACAATCTGATCGGCGTTCTTCACCGTGCTTAACCGGTGAGCCACGACAACCACTGTTCTTCCTTTATAGAACTCCTCCATGTTTTCCATGATGATTTTTTCGTTGTTGGCATCCAACGCATTGGTTGCCTCATCGAGGAAAATAAAATCGGGGTCTTTGTAAATGGCACGGGCCAGCAAAATACGTTGCTTCTGTCCCTGCGACAATCCTACACCTTCCTGTCCAATTTTAGTATTGTAACCAAGAGGCAGTGATTCGATGTAGTCCTGAATATTGGCCATCCTGACAGCGTGCAGCATTCGCTCCCTGTCGATAATATCCTGGCCAACGGCTATATTATTAATAATGGTATCCGAAAAAATAAATCCGTCCTGCATGACCACTCCGCACTTGTCGCGCCACAAGCGGCTGGAAAAGTTTCGCAGCTGAATATCGCCTAAATGAATGTCGCCTTTTACCGGCTGATAAAAACCCAACATTAACTTGATAAGCGTCGTTTTTCCACTTCCGCTCATCCCCACGATTGCTGTCGTTTTTTCGGCTGGCACACGCAAACTAATATCCTTAAGCACCATGGGTGAATGTGGCCCTTCGTACTGGAAGTGAACACCATCGATGGTTATCTCTTTGTTTTCCGGGAAAACCGTAATCTTGGGGTCTTCAGCTTTTTCCTCATCTTCCTTTTCGTGAATTTCACCCAACCGCTCCAGCGAAATCTTCGCATCCTGCGCTGTCTGGAAGAAGTTCATCAATCCTTCAATCGGGGCATTCATCTGACCGATGATATACGAAACAGCAACCATCGCACCAAGCGTCATCTGACCATCAATAACCAACTTTGCTGAAAAGAACGAAACCAGAATATTCTTCAACTGGTTGACAAAGCCCGAGCCAATCGTCTGCGTCTGCGTAAGCGATAACCGCTGTACATTTACGCGAAACAACCGTGCCTGAATGCGTTCCCACTCCCAGCGCTTCTGCTTTTCGCTATTGTTGAGTTTGATTTCCTGCATTCCGGTTATCAACTCAATCAGCTTGCTTTGGTTATCGGCCAACTGCGAAAAACGACGAAAATCGAGCTCCCGCCGCTTTTTCATGAAAAAGAGAATCCATACCACATAAAGGATGCTCCCGATAAGGAATATAGCGAGAATCTGCCAGCTATAAATGGCCAGCACGATGGAGAACACCACCAGGTTGAACATGGAGAAAAGGACGTTCAGCGACTGATTGGTCAGGAATTGTTCTATCCTGACATGATCGCCGATACGCTGCATCATATCCCCTATCATTTTCGTGTCGAAAAAGCCAATAGGCAACCGCATCAGTTTCACCAAAAAATCGGATATCAGTGAAATATTGATACGCGTCGTGAGGTGCAATAATATCCAGTTACGGATAAATTCTACGGTAGTTTGCGATATAAATAAAACGAGCTGGGCGACCAGAACCAGGGTAACAAATCCCATGTTCCGGTTGTTGATACCCACGTCGACCATTGATTGGGTCAGGAACGGGAAAATCAACTGGAAGACACTTCCCAGGAATAACCCCAGTGCCAGCTGTACCAGGTATTTCTTATAAGGCTTCAGATAGGCAAACAGGAACCGGAACGAAGATTTATCCTTCTTCTCGTCTTCGATATTATAAAAATCGGGAGTCGGTTCCAGTAGTAAACAAAGACCTTTGGCATTTTCAGTATCTGTCGATCCGGTCCATCCTTTCATAAACTCGCTTACCGAATATTTCAGCAAGCCATACGCCGGATCGGCAACGTAAATTTTCCCTTTTTTGATTTTATATACAACGACGAAATGCTCCTGCTTCCAATGAACAATACAAGGCAACGGAACCTGCTCCGTCAACTGCTCAAAGGAGACACGCGCCCCGATAGAACGCATACCAATCGATTCGGCCGCATCCGATATTCCCAGCATGGATACGCCTTCGCGAGTCAGGTAACTTCGGTCCCGCAGGGTTTGAAGTGAAAAATTTTTCCCGTAATGTTTGGCAATCATCCGGAGGCACGACGGACCGCAGTCCATGGCATCCAATTGCTTAAAGAAGGGAAATCGCTGCATGTACAGATAGTTTAGTCCCTGGAAATGTTTAAGAACAAATATAGCGGGATTCAATTATATTCAAAACAAAATGGTTTTTTATGTATAGTTCAGAAGGCCATATTCGATAAAATATATTCTAAAACATATTTCTACGACTCTATTTCAGGTCATTTCAACCTCCATTTCACCGGAATAAATTCTGATAAATCTGATTGACAAGTTATTTAACCTAAAAAACCGATACTCTTACCCGAAAAAAGCCATCAATCTATTACCATAAAAGGGTTGTGTCTTGTTAAATAATTTTTAATTTTGGTAGACTCGTTTGGCACCTGCCTGAAAAAAACAGGTGCCGTTTTACTATTCAAAACCTTTAAACATTTTTTTCCATCCTAAAAACTTTGACTGCACATGAAAGTATACCAAACCAATGAAATTAGGAATCTGACGTTACTGGGTAATGCCGGCGCCGGGAAAACCACCCTCGCGGAGACGATGCTCTACGAGGGTGGTGTTGTCAACCGCATGGGTGAAGTAGAAAACAAAAACACCGCTTCTGACTATCACCAGGTTGAACAGGAGTACGGAAACTCCGTTCATCCAACCGTTCTCTATACCGAATACAACGGTTGCAAGCTGAACATCATCGATACTCCCGGAATGGACGATTTTGTCGGTGGTGTCATTCCCGCCCTCAGCGTAGCTGCCACCGGACTCATGGTCTTCAATACCGTGAACGGCGTGGAAGTCGGAACCGAAATTGCCAACCGTAACGCTGAAAAATTTCACACTCCGCTTATTTTCGTGATGAACCACCTGAATCACGAAAACACTAACTGGGATATGTCCATCGATTCGGCGAAAGCCGCTTTCGGAAACAAACTGGCCATCGTACAGTATCCGGTCAATCCTGGTGTTGGATTCAACAAAGTGGTCGACGTACTAAAAATGAAAATGTACGAATGGCCTGCCAATGGTGGAAAAGCTCAGATTGTTGATATTCCGGAAGAGGAAAAGGAAAAAGCTGAGCAAATACACAACGAACTCGTGGAAATGGCCGCCGAGAATGACGAGGACCTGATGGAACTGTTCTTCGAAAAAGGCGAGCTTACCGAGGACGAGATGCGTACCGGTTTGAAATTAGGGATGCTCGACCGCAGTGTTTTCCCGGTATTCTGTACCTGTGCTTCCTGCGATATGGGAAGTCGCCGTTTAATGGAGTTCATCATTAATGTGGCTCCGCATCCCGGAGAACTTGCGCCGAAAAAAACGGTCGATGACAAAGAAGTCAAAGCCGATGCCAACGGCCCGACTTCACTCTTCGTTTTCAAAACTTCCGTAGAACAACACGTTGGTGAAATCACTTACTTCAAAGTGATGTCGGGAACTGTAAAAGAAGGTATGGACCTGATAAACACGACCCGCGACGCCAAAGAACGTATTTCGCAGATTTATGCCGTAGCCGGAAAAACCCGGACAAAAGTTGCCGAAATGGTTGCCGGAGATATCGGTGCTACCGTAAAACTGAAAGAAACCAAGCACAATCATACCCTGTCCGACAAGGATGCAAATTATAAATTTCCGCCGCTGCAATACCCGGAACCACGGTACCGGACGGCCATTAAAGCAGTAAACGAGGCCGATGAAGAAAAGATGGGTGAATACCTGCACCGGATGTCCGAAGAAGACCCGACTTATGTAGTTGAGTACTCGAAGGAATTGAAACAGGTAATTGTGCACGGTCAAGGAGAATATCACCTCAACACGCTGAAGTGGTACTTTAACAATATCTTTAAAATTGATATTGAATATCTCAAACCGAAAATTCCCTATCGGGAAACCATTACAAAAGCAGCTCAGGCCGACTACCGTCACAAAAAGCAGAGTGGTGGTGCCGGACAATTTGGCGAGGTGCATATGATTATCGAACCTTATGAGGAAGGAATGCCCACCCCATCTGCCTATAAAATTGATGGTAAAGAATGGAAGGTCAGCCTTCGTGGTACTGAAGAGCACAAACTTTCGTGGGGTGGTAAACTGGTATTCTGCAACTGTATTGTTGGTGGTTCCATCGACGCCCGCTTCCATCCGGCTATTCTGAAAGGAATTATGGAAAAAATGGAAGAAGGTCCGTTGACCGGTTCATACGCCCGTGACATCCGCGTTTGTATTTACGATGGTAAAATGCACCCGGTTGACTCCAACGAGATTTCGTTCAAACTGGCCGGACGTAATGCCTTTAGCCAGGCCTTTAAGAAAGCCGGAGCAAAAATCCTCGAACCCATCTATGATGTAGAAGTATTGGTACCATCCGATCGCATGGGTGATGTGATGAGCGACCTACAGGGACGCCGTGCTCTCATCATGGGTATGAGTTCCGAAAAAGGATTCGAGAAAATTGTGGCTAAAGTTCCATTGAAAGAGATGGACCGTTATTCGACTGCATTAAGTTCGCTGACGCAAGGACGCGCTATGTTCACCATGAAATATGCCGGTTACGAAAAAGTTCCGGGGGAAATTCAGGACGAACTACTTGCTGCTTACGAAGCGGAACAAAACGAAGAATAAACTGTCTTTTCCAACCTATGATTAACTTAAAACCCCTGCATCCATCACCGGAAGCAGGGGTTTTTCATGTTTTATTCTTTACATATCCTGAAGGTCACCTCAACAGGTGAATAAATCCTTTTCGTCGTCGTCGTGTTCCATCACGGCCTTTCGCGTCCACCACATAAAAATAAACGCCTGCTGAAGCCGGTTTCCCGCCAATCTTACCATCCCAGGCTGCCAATTCGGAGTCTGCTGGAATGTAGCCACTCTTTTTGTAGTGATGCACCGTTCTGCCCCAGCGATTCAAAATCTGAAAATCGAGTGATTCCAGCGAACGCGTTTTGATTTTCAACACGTCGTTCATGCCGTCACCGTTCGGCGTAAATACAGGTGGCACCAATACCAGAGCAGTATCGGCCACAATGTAATCGCTCAGGTAAAACGTATCACGGCAGGTGAAATTCGGATTTTCCTTCGCTGCTACCAGCTTCACCATGTAACGTCCCGAATTTTCGTAAGTGTAAACAGGATTCACTCCAGTCAGCGTTTCCATAATCGAATCGACTGGTTGCGTTGCCGTGGAAGCTTCTTCCCTGATAGCTGTAATATCTTTGAACAGAAACCATTCGTATTTGTCATCGTCCGCATTAACCGACTCGTTATTAAACTGCACCTCCAACGGCGCCTGGTAATTCGAGTACTGCGGATCACTTTCCTGGGTGGTTGTCCACGAAAATTTGGCTTTTGGTACTACCGATTGGTACGTCACCGTGGCAGTTGCTGAGCAGCCCGCCCGGTTGGCTACTTCCAGCCGGTAATCTGTATTTTGTGCCGGAACATCGTACATGGTAAAGGCCGGCTGAGTAGACAAACGCACGTCGCCATCGTACCAGGCATAAGTGTTGTTCGATGCCACCGTGACCTGCTGATTCGAAGTAATATCGTAATAGGCAAAAGTCGAACCCGTTACCGTCGATTCAAGTTGAAATGAAGTACAGGTTGATGCAGATACCGCTGCCGTTGCCTGCAACCAGCTATTGAAAACCCACGCCCGGAACGAGTAATTGGTACCACCATCGGTGAAAGAAACCTGGTAACAACCATCTGCCAGATTCTGTATAACAGACGACGTCCCGCTTTCGGTTGAATATGCATCGAAAGTACCGGTGGAACTGTTGTATTTTGTCCAGTTGAATGTTACGACACCACCAGCCGATTCCGCCTGCAACTCGGCAATCTGCTGCCCCTGCTGGGTACAGAAGTAGTAAATCATATCGTTATTCGGGGTCACCGGATAACTCGTACTTTCCGAAAAATCAGATGCCGGCGCAGTAAGTTGCTGCGCATTCGAATGATGAGTCATTCCGGATACGAGAAAAACAACAAGCCAGACTTTAACAACCAGTGGGTTAATTTGCATGCAGGTAATTCTTTGCGGTTAAACCTGAATACAAGTATAAAAATAATCGACGGGAATTAATTTGAATTCCTTGACAGACCATTGAAATTTTTCCTATTAGGCAGTTATATTTGCAATTGGTTACTGAAAAGAAACTGTTATTTTTTAACCGATTAATCCACTCCCGGCGTGAACAACTACCTCGAGGAATTAAATGAAGCCCAACGCGATGCCGTTATCAATACCGAAGGACCTTCGCTGGTGATTGCCGGTGCCGGTTCCGGGAAAACGCGCGTGCTGACCTACCGAATTGCCCATCTGTTGAAGAATGGCGTTCCACCTTCATCAGTCCTGGCACTCACCTTCACAAACAAGGCCGCACGTGAAATGAAAGAGCGGATCGCAAAAATTGTTGGCTCCCAAACGGCCCGCTACCTTTGGATGGGAACTTTTCACTCTATTTTTGCCCGCATCCTGCGCAGCGAAGCGGAAATCATCGGTTACCCGTCCAACTTCACGATTTACGACACGCAGGACACCAAAAGTTTGTTGAAGACCATCATCAAGAGCATGAAGCTCGACGATAAGACCTACAAACCTGGCCTGGTTTACAATCGGATGTCGGCAGCCAAGAATAATCTGATAACGCCGGTTGCTTACCAACAGAACAGTCAGATTCGGGAAGCTGACCAGGCCGCTCGCCTGCCCCGTTTAGCTGAAGTTTATAGCGAATATGCCAAGCGATGTAAAAATGCGGGAGCCATGGATTTCGATGACTTGCTGCTGCAAACGAACCTGCTATTCAAAAACCACGAAGATATTCTAAAGAAATACCAGGAGCGTTTCAAATACATTCTGGTCGACGAGTACCAGGATACCAACTTCTCGCAATACCTGATTGTGAAAAAGCTGGCGCAGGACCACGAAAACATCTGTGTGGTTGGCGACGATGCCCAAAGTATTTATTCGTTCAGGGGAGCGAAAATTGAAAATATTCTGAACTTCCGTAAAGACTATCCGGAATTCAACACCTATAAACTGGAGCAGAATTACCGTTCGACGCAGACCATTGTCGATGCGGCCAACAGTCTCATTCAAAAAAACAAAAGACAGTTGCCCAAACGGGTATTCAGCGAAAATGCCACAGGTGAGAAGATTCAGGTAATTGGTGCGCTGACCGACAACGAAGAGGGCTACCTGGTGGCCAACGAGATCATAGACATGCGGATGAATCACCAGCACCGGTATGCCGATTTTGCCATCCTCTACCGGACTAATGCACAGTCGCGTATTTTCGAGGAAGCGCTGCGAAAGAGAAATATTCCGTACAAAATCTACGGCGGACTTTCGTTCTATCAGCGTAAGGAAATTAAAGATTTGCTGGCTTATTACAGGCTGACCATCAACGTGAAGGACGACGAAGCTTTCAAGCGGGTCATCAATTATCCGGCACGTGGCATCGGTAACACCACGATGACGCGCCTGGAGACTTACGCGGTTCAGAACAATCAAAGTATATGGGAAATTGCTTCGAATCCGGATGAGTGCCAAATGGCTGGGCTGAATGCCGGCACACAGCGTAAAGTGGCCGAGTTCATTCACATGATCGAAGGATTTGCCGGTCAGCTCGCTTCGGCAGAATCTTATGAACTGGCCATGCAGATTGCTTCCGACAGCGGCATGCTAAAAGAGTTCTACAAGGACAAAACACCGGAAAACCTTAGCCGATACGAAAACGTGCAGGAGTTGCTGAATGCCATCCAGGATTTTTCACTGAACGCGAAAGAGGAAGGTCGTCCCAACCAGCTCAACCATTTTATGGAAGAAGTCGCTTTGCTGACTGACCAGGATACTGACAAAGAAGAAGATTTTGATAAGGTAACCCTGATGACGGTTCACTCATCCAAAGGTCTCGAGTTCAAAAATGTATTTATCGTTGGCCTCGAAGAAAATCTCTTTCCTTCGGGATTTTCGGGTACGTTGACCGCCCCGGAACTGGAAGAGGAACGACGCCTGTTTTACGTGGCACTCACCCGGGCCGAGCAAAATGCGTGGCTGTCGTTTGCCAAACAACGCTATCGCTGGGGAAATCTCGAATTCTGTAATCCCAGCCGCTTCATCGGCGAAATTGACGAGCAATTCCTCTATTTCAAATCCGGTGGACTGCAAGCTCATATTCCCAGACGGGAATCGGTGCCTACCGCGAAAGAAGAAACGAGAGGTGCCAGACGAAGCCCAATGGGCATTCGCAGTCAACAAGGAAACGAACAACTCGGTAAACGCCTCACCCGACTAAATGAAGCCAGTAGACAAAACGCCGCAGCCTTTACGGGAAGCGATCCGGAAGAAATACAGGCAGGCATGTTTGTAGAGCATCAACGTTTTGGCCGGGGAAAGGTAGTAGCCATTGAAGGAGCAATGCCCGACAGGAAGGCCAAGGTATTTTTTCCCAATGCCGGAGAAAAACACCTGCTGTTGAAATTTGCCAAACTAAAAATCGTGGAATAATATCCGGTAGTTGAGAAATTCATTTTCGATACCCCGAAAACCTTAACTTTTTGTATTATGCGGCAAAAGGATTAGATTTGTGATCGAAATCCTTCGTGCTTTTGCCTGATACTCCCGCATTATGCAAAATGCCACTTAACCGAAGATACTTTTCAATGGATTATAACTCGAATCGAAAAAAACTGAAACTTCCTGAATACGGAAGGAATATTCACAAGATGGTTGACTACGTGGTTTCTATCGAAGACCGCGAAGAGAGAAACCGTGCGGCCAATCAAATCATCGAAATCATGGGGAACATGTATCCCTATCTTCGTGATGTCAGCGATTTCCGGCACAAATTGTGGGATCATATCGCCATTATGTCCGATTTCAAACTGGACATTGACTACCCTTACGATCCTCCCCGTCCGGAAACCTTCCTCGAAAAACCCAAGCCGGTACCATACACTAATGCTCCGATCAAATATCGGCACTACGGAAAACTCATCGAAAAGATGATCGAGCAAGCCGCTCAGTACGACGATGACAGTCCGGAGAAAAAACAACTGACCCAGATGCTGGCCAACCAGATGAAGAAATCGTTTGTCGTTTGGAACAAGGAAACGGTAAACGACGATAAAATTTTAAAAGATCTGGAGGAATTATCGGAAGGTGACCTGAAAACCGAAGAAATTTCAAGACTTGCCGATACCCGCGATATTCTCAAAGGTGGCGGAAGCAGCAATAAAAAGAAAAGCAAAGGAGCTAACCGGAAACATAAGTAATTAGCCACTTATATGGCACGGTTTATCATAGAAGGTGGACGCACACTCACCGGAGAACTGATTCCACAGGGAGCCAAAAACGAAGCTTTACAGGTAATTTGCGCGGTCTTACTCACCGACGATGAGATAAATATCTCCAACATCCCCGAAATCAGCGATGTGCTAAAACTCATCGAAATGCTGAAAGGGTTTGGGGTGAAAGTAAACCGCAAAGCGAAAGGCGATTATAGCTTTCAAGCCAACCAGGTTGACATCGATTATCTCAATACTGAAGAATTTCGGAAGCTGGCAAGTGGCTTGCGCGGTTCGATCATGATCATTGGTCCGCTGCTGGCCCGCTTTGGGAGAGGAATAATTCCACAACCCGGAGGCGATAAAATAGGGCGCCGCAGGCTGGACACCCACTTTATTGGTCTTGAAAAAATGGGTGCCGATTTTCATTACGATGCAGATAACGGCCAATACCAAATAAAAGCCAACCGACTTTCCGGCACCTACATGCTCCTCGACGAGGCCTCGGTTACCGGTACCGCCAACCTGGTGATGGCCGCGACACTCGCCAAAGGAACCACAACGATTTATAACGCTGCGTGTGAACCCTACGTGCAGCAACTGTGCAGAATGCTTAATTCGATGGGTGCCGTCATCAGTGGAATTGGCTCCAACTTGCTCACCATCGATGGTGTCACATCGCTAAGCGGATGCAAACACAGGCTCCTGCCCGACATGATTGAGGTAGGAAGTTTCATTGGCCTCGCAGCCATGACTTCTTCTGCCCTCACCATTAAGAATGTTTCGTTGCAGAATCTCGGCATCATCCCCGATGCTTTTCGCCGGTTAGGCATACAACTCGAAAACCGGGGTGACGATCTCTTTATTCCTTCTCAGGAACATTACGAAGTGGAGTCGTTCATCGATGGTTCCATTATGTCTATTGCCGATGCGCCCTGGCCGGGACTAACACCTGACTTACTTAGTGTTTTCCTGGTCGTAGCAACACAGGCCCGCGGCAGCGTCCTGATTCACCAGAAGATGTTTGAGAGCCGTTTGTTCTTCGTCGACCGGTTGATTGACATGGGAGCTAAAATCATCCTTTGCGATCCGCACCGCGCAACGGTTATCGGTCTCGACCGGGCCCTTCAGTTACGGGGAACACATATGACCTCACCCGACATCCGGGCAGGAGTTGCTTTGCTTATCGCTGCCCTCTCCGCTTCCGGCACCTCGACCATCGATCATATCGAGCAAATCGACCGGGGATACGAAGCAATCGACGTCCGGTTAAACAGTCTTGGCGCGAAGATTGTAAGAGAACCATAAAAGATTCAATCTCTGAATGTCGAACTTAAAAACATGGTCATGAAATATCGCATCCTCACCTCACTGCTTACTATAGCTTTTATTGCGTTTACGGCAAATGCAAGCCTTGCCAAGAACCACAAAAACAAAAGCACAGGTCCGCCGGTGGGAACATCGGTTGGAAAAACAGCGCCCAACATTGTCGAAACCGGCATCAATGGTGACACCCTCAAACTTTCCGCTTTGCGCGGAAAAATGGTGTTAATCGATTTCTGGGCATCGTGGTGCGGACCATGCCGCCGCGAAAATCCCAACGTGGTAAAAGCTTACGATGAGTTTAAGGATAAAAATTTTCAGGAAGGAAAAGGCTTTACCGTATTTAGCGTCTCGCTCGATCAAAGCCATACTGCATGGGAACATGCAGTCAAAATGGATAACCTGTCATGGCCCTGGCACGTCAGCGATTTGAAAGGATGGATGTCAAAATACGCAGGAGTTTACGGCGTGCGCGGAATTCCTTCCAACTTTCTTATCAACGGAAAAGGAGTCATTGTTGCGCGCAATCTTCGTGGCAATCAACTTGTAGAGACCCTTTCCACATTACAGAAATAATTTGTTAACAGTCCGGTAGGAATCCTTACTTTTGCGGACAATTACTTTTCGGTTCAACCGCTTTGACAGTCGGTCGGGGCGAAAAATGTCAATTTGTCCGAATTAGGCAATTGGCAAAAGTTTTGTTGAACAGTGACGAAATCGATTAGAAAACTTCAATCGTATGAGCAAAGAAAAAAAACAACAGGAGGAACAAAAAGAAATGAATACCAACGAAATGGAAGAAAAAGAAGTAACAATTGACAGCTCCTCCGACAATGACGAAGTTTCAACAGCAGATAAAGAAAAACAATCAGAAGAGAAACACGACGATAAGAAAGACAAGAAAAAGTCGAAAAAGGACAAGGACGCGGACAAAGTAGCAGAATTGGAAAAGCAGGTCGAAGCAATGAATGACAAATATCTGCGCCTTTCTGCTGAATTCGATAATTACCGCAGAAGAACATTGAAGGAGAAAATGGAACTGACCAAAACAGCTGGAGAGAGCATTCTGGTCAATATTCTCCCGGTTATCGATGATTTTGAACGCGCAATTAGTTCTATGGAACAGGGACTAGAATCAGCCGCCGTGAAAGACGGTGTTGAGCTGATCTACGGCAAGTTTAAAGAATTTCTGAACCAGAATGGTGTCAAGGAAATTGAGGCCAACGGTACAGAGTTCGATACCGATCTGCATGAAGCCCTGACAAAAATTCCGGCACCATCCGACGATCTGAAAGGCAAAGTAGTCGATGTTATCCAAAAAGGATACGTATTGAATGACAAAGTGATTCGATTTGCCAAAGTGGTAGTTGGAGAGTAAAACGGAAATATTAACTGACAGGAAAGAAATCGGATAATGGCAAAAAGAGATTATTATGAAGTTTTGGGGGTTAGCAAAAGTGCCAGCCCGGAAGAGATAAAAAAAGCCTACCGAAAAAAGGCGATTCAGTTCCACCCCGACAAAAACCCGGGTGACAAAACGGCTGAAGAGAATTTTAAAGAGGCTGCCGAGGCTTACGAGGTACTAAGCAACCCCGAAAAACGTCAGAGATATGACCAATTTGGACACTCCGGACTTGGCGGCGGTCAGGGCGGATTCAGTGGCCACGACATGTCCATGGACGATATCTTCTCCATGTTTGGTGATATTTTTGGTGGTGGATTTGGCGGTTTTGGAGGATTCGGATCCGGTGGAGGACGGACACACCGTCGCACGAACCGCGGTTCCAACCTACGGGTAAAAGCCAGCCTGACGCTGAAAGAAATAGCACACGGTACCGAGAAAAAAATCAAGGTCAAGAAATACGTCACCTGTGACAGTTGTCACGGTAGTGGAGCAAAAGGTAGCGATGGTTACAGTAATTGTTCCACCTGTCATGGTTCAGGCCAGGTAACCCGTATCAGCAACACCTTCCTCGGCCAAATGCAAACCACTTCCACTTGTCCGACGTGTGGTGGCGAAGGCCAGATTATTACACACAAATGTGATAAGTGCCACGGCGAAGGAATTGTCAGAGGTGAAGAGGTTATTAACATTAAAATACCCGCAGGCGTGGCCGAAGGAATGCAGCTTTCCGTTAGCGGAAAAGGAAACGCGGCCCGTCGTGGTGGTGTTCCCGGAGACTTGCTGGTACTTATCAACGAAGTGAAACATCCGGAACTGATTCGGGATGAGAATGATTTGATTTACAACCTGTATCTGTCATTCCCCGACTTGGCTTTGGGAACAACCTCTGAAATTCCAACGGTCGATAACAAGGTGAAGGTGAAAGTTGATGCCGGAACTCAACCGGAAAAAATACTTCGCTTACGCGGAAAAGGACTACCCGATCTGAACGGCTACGGCAAAGGCGATTTGCTGGTTCGTATTCACGTTTGGGTACCGAAGAAGCTGAGCAACGACGAAAAGAAACAACTGGAAAAACTCCAGGAATCGGATAATTTCAGTGCGAAAAATGCCGCTTCGGAGGACCGGAATTTCTTTGACAAGGTAAAAGATATGTTCTGATAAGAGAAGGCAACTGAATGGTTGCCTTTTCTTTTTGAATAAGAGCAATGTTTATGATTAATGCTCCGCCATTATTTTTTCGCATTAATTAAACATTAAAATACCTCCATTATTTTCGTTTGCTGTTGTGCCGTTTTTAATAAAATACGTATCATTGCAGCAACAATAAGATTATGAACAACGCAATCTTCCATTACGGACATCATCATTTCCTGCTAAAAGGTAGGCCGTAATTGGAATGTCAAAAAATATTCATTAAAATTAACAGGCTTACCTTGAATGAGGTAAGCCTTTTTTTACATCTAAAAAATCGACATGGACTCAACATTACGCATCGCGATTCAGACCAAAGGCCGCTTAAATGAAGACTCAGTCGGTCTGATTAAAGAAACCGGTATTGACCTGATCTCCGGCAAGAGAAGACTCATCTCGGCAGCTAAAAATTTTCCCATGGAAGTTTTGTACCTTCGGGACGATGATATCCCACAGTCAGTTGCTGACGGCGTGGCTGACATCGGAATCGTTGGATTGAACGAAGTGGCTGAAAAAAAGCAGCAGGTGGATATCATCAAGCATTTGGGGTTCAGCAAGTGCCGCCTTTCACTGGCCATCCCGCAATCGCAGGTGAACGAGTACGAAGGTCCGGAATGGTTCAACGGAAAGAAAATTGCAACTTCCTATCCGGAAATCCTCAAGGATTTTTTGGCTGAGAAGAAAATTGATACTGAGATTCATGTCATTACCGGTTCCGTGGAAATCGCACCCGGCATTGGCCTGGCTGACGCCATTTTCGATATTGTCAGTTCCGGAAGTACATTGGTAAGTAACCGCCTGAAAGAGGTCGAAGCGGTGATGAAATCCGAAGCTGTTTTGGTGGCTAACCCACAACTTTCCAAAGAGAAACAAGGTATACTCGATGAATTGATTTTCAGAATCGAGTCGGTGGAAATGGGTAAAGGCAAAAAATATATCCTGCTAAATGCCCCGAACCACAAAATAGATAAGATTGTTGAAGTGCTGCCCGGAACAACTTCACCAACTGTGATGCCCCTGGCGATTGAAGGCTGGAGTTCACTGCACTCGGTAATCGATGATAACGAGTTTTGGGAAGTCATCGGTAACCTGAAGAAAAACGGGGCAGAAGGCATCCTGGTGGTACCAATTGAGAAAATGATATTATAAAAATTCGTTCGATGCAGATTTACAATTATCCTCTTTTTAATACGTGGCCCAAAATTCTCTCGCGCCCGGCTAACAACTATTCTTCGATCAACAGCACGGTCAGGATGATTCTTGACAACGTGAAAAAGAAAGGTGATGCTGCTGTTCGTGATTATACACGACGTTTCGACGGAGCCGACCTCGAAGAATTCAGGGTGAGCAAGGATGAAATGGAGAAGGCTGCAGGTTTGATTGAGCCTGAACTGAAAGAGGCTATTCAGAAAGCGGCGAAGAATATTCTCGCTTTTCACGAGATACAAAAGCCGCCTATGCGGATGATTGAAACAGCACCCGGTGTGAAGTGCTGGCAGAAATCTGTGCCGATCGACAAGGTTGGACTCTATATTCCCGGCGGATCAGCACCGCTGTTCTCAACCGTTCTGATGCTCGGAATTCCGGCCCAGATTGCCGGTTGCAAGGAAATCGTTCTTTGCACACCTCCCAACGAAAAAGGTGAAATCCACCCGGCCATCCTGTTCGCAGCTGGGTTAGTCGAGGTTTCCAGAATTTATAAAATCGGGGGAGTACAGGCTATCGGTGCGATGGCTTACGGAACGGAAACAGTTCCCCGCGTCTTCAAAATATTCGGCCCGGGCAACTCCTGGGTGACGGCTGCCAAGCAGATTGTCTCCGTGAATGACTGTGCCATAGACATGCCGGCTGGTCCATCGGAACTGGCTGTAATGGCAGATGAGTCTGCGGACCCGGAATTCATTGCCGCCGATTTGCTATCACAGGCTGAGCACGGCCCCGATAGCCAGGTTGTTCTGGTTACCACAGAAGAACCGCTAATCAGCAAAGTCATGCAGGCCATCGACCGGCAACTTTCGGAACTGCCACGCGCGGCTATCGCCACCAAAGCATTGGAAAACAGCCGGGCTATTTTGGTAAATGACGAAGAGCAGATGATTGAGCTAATCAACTTCTACGCACCGGAGCACTTAATCATTGCGACCCGGAATACAACGAACCACGCTGACCGGATAACGAATGCTGGTTCTGTATTTCTGGGGAATTTCACTCCAGAAAGTGCCGGCGATTATGCTTCCGGAACGAACCACACGCTCCCAACACAAGGATGGGCACGCTCATTCAGTGGATTGAACCTTGAGAGTTTCTGTAAGAAGATTACTTTCCAGGAAATATCGAGAGACGGCATCCAACAGCTGGGACCTATCATCGAAGCAATGGCCGAGGGGGAACTGCTCTATGCCCACAAAAATGCAGCAACCTTGCGTATCAACTCCAGTGAATCATAGAAAATGACATTCGATATACAAAATCTGTTGCGGGACAACATCCGAAAATTAAAGCCTTATTCATCCGCTCGCGATGAATTCTCGGGCGAGGCAGCGGTATTTCTCGATGCCAACGAGAATCCATTTAATGCTCCGTACAATCGGTACCCCGATCCCCGACAAACAGAGCTGAAAAACAAAATCGTACCAGTTAAAAAGGTTCCCGCTGAAAATATTTTTCTGGGAAACGGAAGCGACGAACCCATCGATTTACTAATTCGGGCGTTTTGCTCTCCCGGAAAAGACAACATTGTTGCCATCGCTCCCACTTACGGCATGTATCGCGTGGCAGCCGATGTAAACGATGTGAGAGTTATCGAATCTCCACTGAATGCCGATTATACGCTTTCACCGAAGCCGGTGCTGGACACGGTTACACCGGATACGAAAATGATTTTTCTCTGCTCTCCCAACAATCCTACCGGGAATGCTCTGGAAAAAGAGGCCATGCTGGAAATCTTGAATAACTTCAATGGTCTGGTCATTGTCGACGAAGCGTACATTGATTTTTGTCCGGAAAAATCGCTGCTTCCCGAGTTGCCGGAACATCCTAACCTGGTTGTATTGCAAACCTTCTCCAAAGCATGGGGAATGGCAGGTATCCGGTTGGGAATGGCATTCGCCAGCCAGGAAATCATTGACGTACTCAATCGCATCAAATATCCGTACAACATCAACATTCTGACCCAGTTAAAAGCAATCGAGCTGATTGAGCTGGAGAAAGAAAAATCGGATTGGGTTAAAATCCTGGTTTCCGAAAGGGAAAAGCTGGCTGAAAAGCTACGGGAGTTCCCGTTTGTGGTGAAGGTTTATCCCAGCGATGCCAATTTTCTATTGATAAAAACACACGATCCACGCGGAATTTATGATTACCTCGTTGAAGAGAAAATCATTGTGCGCGATCGCTCCGGAGTGGCGCTTTGCGAAGGCAGTCTGCGCATCAGCGTAGGTTCTGAAATGGAAAATCAACGACTGATTGAAGCACTGGAAGCGTTAGTTTGAAAAGCTTTCAATATCATCTGAAAATGAAAAAGAAAAAAGTACTATTCATAGACAGGGACGGAACGCTGGTAGTTGAACCGCCGGAGGATTACCAGTTGGATTCGTTGGAAAAGCTGGAATTCGTACCGGGCGTTTTTCGCAACCTGTATAATATCCGGAACCTACTCGACTTCGAATTGGTGATGGTCACCAATCAAGATGGTTTGGGAACGGATTCATTTCCGGAAGAAACATTCCATCCGGCTCACAATAAAATGTTGAAGGCTTTTGAAAACGAGGGCATCACATTCGACGAAATTCATATCGACCGGACTTTCCCGGAAGAAAATGCGCCTACAAGGAAGCCGGGAACAGCCCTGCTGCAGAAATACTTTAGCGAAGAATATGATCTGCCCGGCTCTTTTGTCATCGGCGACCGGCTAACCGACGTAGAATTAGCCAAAAACCTTGGAGCCAAGGCTATCTTCTTCTCCGATAAGGAAATCGATGATGAAGTGTTGAAAGCTCATTGTGCATTGACCACCAATAGCTGGGCGAAAGTTTTCCAGTTCCTGGCAACAGGTGAACGAACAGCTACCATTGAACGGGAAACCGCCGAAACGAAAATCAGTATTACCGTCGACCTCGACGGCTCCGGCAAAGGAAATATCTCAACGGGTCTGGGATTTTTCGATCACATGCTCGACCAGATCGCCCGCCATTCCGGTTGCGATTTGACAATACATGTGAACGGTGATCTCGAAGTAGACGAACATCATACCATCGAAGATACCGGCATTGCTTTGGGAAATGCCTTCCGGCAAGCACTTGGCGATAAGCGGGGAATAGAACGTTACGGGTTCTACCTTCCGATGGATGACTGTCTGGCTCAAGTCGCTCTCGACTTCGGCGGCAGACCGTGGCTGGTTTGGGATGCGGAATTCAAGCGGGAAATGATTGGCGATGTTCCTACAGAGATGCTCTTCCACTTTTTCAAATCATTTTCCGATGCTGCCCTGTGCAATTTGAATATAAAAGCGGAAGGAACAAATGAACATCATAAAATCGAGGGAATTTTTAAAGCATTCGCCAAATCAATCCGGATGGCCATACGAAAAGATCCGATGAAAAATTCATTGCCATCGACGAAAGGGATGCTTTAGTTTTCCGTTTTTCTATTAACATAAAAATACTTCATCCCAAAGAAAGATACATTCATCACATAAAAACGGTCGTTCATCAAAAAATTTTGTTCAAAAGGAAAAGGATCGCTTAATTCGGTCTCAGAACCAAAACCAGTTAAGATAACGGAGTTGACGAGTTCGCTTTCGCACAGAAACTGAAAAGCTCGTCGACACAATCCGTAGCAAAAACATCCATTTATGGTAGCTACCGCCCAACTAGCCGGCGGTCCTACCATCCGGATGCTAAAAGGTTCTGACACCACCACGATAGCTGGTTGTTTACGATACAAACACTCAGATTCGCATTTAATATATCCTTTTCCACCATTTTAAAAAGCTTCCTGAAAAACAGGAAGCCTTTTGTTATGCCCGTTTGGTTTTAAATTGGGGTTAAATTTTGGAGGTAAAGCTCTTAAAATTTCTTTCAACCCCTGGTTTTTCTTTATTTTAATAGGTACAAAACAAATTTAGCCTTCGTGGAAAGTATCAAATCAATACACACCGATAAAAACACCGCAATTCTTCTCATCCACTGCCCTGATCAACAAGGCATTTTGGCTGCGGTTACCGAATTTCTGAACCGGAACAAGGGTAATATTATCTACCTCGACCAGCATGTCGACAGGCAGGAGAAGTTATTTTACATGCGGGTTGAGTGGGAACTCGACGGATTTGTGATTCCTCGTGAGAAGATTGCCGAATACTTTGGAACGCTGGTAGCCGGCCGTTTTGATATCACTTTCTGGCTTCACTTCTCGGACAAACCACCAAGAATGGCTGTTTTTGTGTCGAAGCTTTCTCACTGTTTATTCGATATCGTCGCCAGGTATACTGCCGGCGAATGGGACGTTGAAATTCCTCTGATTATCAGCAATCATGAGAAGCTGGCCCCCGTTGCTCAACGGTTTGGGATTGACTTCGAATATCTTCCGATTACGAAAGAAAATAAAGCTGAGCAGGAACAGAAAGAGTTGCAACTGCTGAAGGACTATGACATCGACTTTGTTGTGTTGGCCAGGTATATGCAAGTGTTGTCCGATGATTTTGTCAAACACTACCCCAACAAAATCATCAACATCCATCACTCGTTTTTGCCGGCATTTGCAGGTGCGAAGCCTTATCACGCGGCTCACGCCCGCGGTGTCAAGATTATTGGAGCAACCAGCCATTATGTAACCCCGGAACTGGACGCAGGCCCAATTATAGCTCAGGATGTGGCGCGTATTTCTCACATCGACACCGTGAATAGCCTGATGAGGAAAGGACGTGATTTAGAGAAGATTATTCTCAGTGAAGCGGTCTACAAACATCTCGAACGAAAGATTCTTGTATATAATAACAGAACAGTAGTATTTAACTAACATCCTCCTACAATGAAACACATTTCAAACCAATTTCGATTAACTTTTTTAGTTCTCTTAATTTCTTTGACGTCCAAAGTTCAATGTGCTACCACAATAGCGCAACACAAGCGAAAAGTTCCAGCTGCCTATGGTTACATTCTTCAGCCTGGCGATCAAGCTCCTATATTTTCAATGACGCTGACCGATGGTACCAAAGTTTCCACGAACGACTGGAAAGGCAAAGTCGTTATGCTCCAGTTTACAGCCAGTTGGTGCGGTGTTTGCCGTCGCGAAATGCCCCACATTGAGAAGGAAATCTGGGAAAAACACAAAGACAACCCCGATTTTGTCCTTATCGGAGTGGATAGAGACGAACCGCTGAATGTTGTCAAAAGGTATGCTTCCGACATGAAAATCACCTATCCGTTAGGACTGGATCCCGGTGCTGATATTTTCGGACTATTCGCAGACAAAGATGCGGGTGTCACCCGGAATGTCATCATTGGAAAAGATGGAAAAATAGCTTACATGACCCGTCTTTTCAAAATGGATGAGTTCAATCAGATGAAAGAAGTCATCGACTCGTTACTGAAACAATAAGTCTGTTATTTGACAAAACTATACTCTTTAAATGGACGTAGCCATTATAAAATACAATGCCGGAAACATCATGTCGGTTGAGCTGGCGCTGAAACGACTGGGCGTGAATGCAACCATTACGGCCGATCCGGATTTCATCCGCAAAGCCGATCGGGTTATTTTCCCCGGGGTTGGCGAAGCGTCGACCACCATGGCCTATTTGCGGGAACATAACCTGGATCGTCTCATCACCAGTCTGAAACAGCCTGTACTGGGCATCTGCCTCGGCCTTCAACTCATGTGCTCGCACAGTGAGGAAGGCGATGTGGATTGTCTCGGTATTTTTCCCGAAAACGTGAAAAAATTTATTCCGGCTCCCGGGCAAGAATATGTTACCAAAGTCCCGCATATGGGATGGAACAGCATCAGTAACCTGAAAAGCGACTTGTTCGATGCTTCGTTGGAAAATCAATATGTCTACTTCGTGCATTCGTATTATGCAGCTGCCGGCGACGATACCGCGGCAACCTGTAATTACATTACACCGTTCAGTGCCGCTTTGCAGCGCGACAATTTTTATGCAACCCAGTTTCACCCCGAGAAAAGCGGACCAATCGGTGCCCGGATTCTCGAGAACTTTATCAACCTCAAAGCCCGTTAAGGAGATAGTACCATGATTGAAATTATTCCGGCAATCGATATTATCGATGGGAAATGTGTCCGTCTGAACCAGGGCGATTATGCACAGAAGAAGGTGTACAACGAAAACCCGCTGGAAGTGGCACGTTCGTTTGAAGATGCCGGATTGAAACGACTTCACCTGGTTGATTTGGACGGCGCCAAAGCCAGTCACATTGTCAACCATCAGATCCTGGAAAGCATTGCCACAAATACATCGCTAACCATTGATTTCGGCGGTGGGCTCAAATCAGACGAAGACCTGCGGATTGCTTTCGAGTCCGGCGCTGCGATGGTGACCGGTGGCAGCATTGCCATTAAATCACCCGAAGTATTCCAGTCGTGGCTGGAAAAATACGGCAACGAACGAATTATTCTGGGTGCCGATGCGCACAATCGGAAAATTGCGGTCTCGGGCTGGCAGGAAACCACCGATGCCAATATCCTGGATTTCATCGCCCTTTGGCAGGAAAAAGGAGTAACTCAGGTCATCAGTACAGACATCAGCCGCGACGGTATGCTTTCCGGACCGGCGACGGAGCTTTACCGCGATATTTTAAACCGAATACCGGAATTGTACCTGATTGCCAGTGGCGGCATCAGCTCGATGCAGGATATTCTGGATTTGGATGAAGCCGGAATTCCCGCTGTAATTACCGGGAAAGCGATTTATGAAAACCGGATTTCGCTGAAGGAAATCGGGCAATATTATGCGAAAAACAGCTAATGCATGCTTGCAAAACGAATTATACCATGCCTCGATATCAAAGACGGACAAACCGTTAAAGGTGTCAATTTTGTCAACATCCGCAACGTAGGCGACCCGGTGGAACTGGGTGCTTTGTATGCCAAACAGGGTGCTGACGAACTGGTTTTTCTTGATATAACAGCAACCCACGAAGGCCGAAAGACCTTTGTCGACCTGGTGAAACGGATCGCCCGCGAAATCAATATTCCCTTCACGGTAGGTGGAGGAATCAGCGAACTAGAGGACGCCGGTAAGTTGCTGGCAGCCGGGGCCGATAAAATCTCAATCAACTCCTCGGCAGTAAGAAATCCACAGTTAATTGATGACCTGGCAAAGAACTTTGGAAGTCAGTTTGTCGTTGTAGCTGTTGATGCACGGAAGAAGCCGGAGCATTGGGCTGTGACCGTGAATGGTGGGCGCATTGAAACCGACAAAGAGCTTTTTGGCTGGGCCAAAGAAGCCGAGAGTCGTGGAGCCGGAGAGATTCTCTTTACCTCGATGGACCACGACGGTACGAAAAACGGATTTGCTAACAAGGAGCTGGCCCAATTGTCCGAAAGTCTTTCTATCCCGATTATTGCATCGGGCGGCGCGGGGAACATGGAGCACTTCGTCGATGTGTTTACCAAAGGAAAAGCCGATGCCGGACTGGCAGCCAGCATTTTTCACTTCCGTGAAATTTCCATCCCCGATCTGAAAAGCTACCTGCGTCAACAAGGAATTGTCGTCCGGTAAAAACGGGAAATAAATGAATTAATTGTACTTCGAAAATAAGGAACAACGAAATGGAACTTGATTTTGACAAAGCCGGAAACGGATTGATACCGGCGATAATACAGGATAACGTGACCAACAAAGTTTTGATGTTGGGATTCATGAATAAAGAGGCCTACGACAAAACGGTAGCCGAAAACAAAGTCACTTTTTTCAGCCGCACTAAAAACCGACTGTGGACCAAAGGGGAAGAATCAGGCAATTTCCTGCACGTGGTTTCCATCCAGTCCGATTGTGATGATGACACACTGCTCATCAAAGTGAATCCGGCCGGACCGGTTTGTCACACCGGAACCGACACTTGCTGGGGCGAAGTGAACCGCAGCGACGACTTCATGTTCCTGAAAGAGTTGCAGGATTTCATCGACAAACGCAAAGAAGAGATGCCCGAAGGTTCGTACACTACTTCTCTCTTCCAGAAAGGAACTGCAAAAATTTCACAAAAAGTGGGCGAAGAAGCCGTTGAAACGGTGATTGAAGCCATGGCGAACAACGATGAACGTCTGTTGTACGAATCAGCGGACCTGATGTATCACCTGATTGTCTTGTTAACCTACAAAGGCTACCGCCTGGAAGACATCGCCCGGGAATTGAAAAAGCGGCATAAATAACGAAGACTGCTTTAAATAAGACATACAGTTCGCCGCCAGCACATACCATGAAAGTGTTTTATTTTCATGGTATTTTGTTTTCCGTTAACCGGAAATAATCATTCGTATTTTATCAAATCGCAAAAGAGTGGTTGTTTTCATCGCCATGTTCACTAACTTCAACGAATGTTTTCGTTTACTGAAGATCCTCAAGCTAAAACAATACGTATGAAACGGTCTCTTAAGTATTTGCTGCTAATTGCCGTGCTGGCAGTTCCTTTTGTTACCAAAGCAGCTTCCCCTAAAGACACGACGAATCCCACATCGGACGTGATTTATTCTGACCAGGATAAAGTGATTCTCGACCGGATTTTTCATGACCTGGAGCCCCAAAAAGATTCCTCGATGGGACAATTAATGGTAATGATCGGTAAAGAATTTCTGGGCACGCCGTATGTTGCCCACACACTGGATAACCGTGATAAAGAAGAGTTGATTATCAACCTGCGGGAACTCGATTGTACCACTTTCGTGGAAAACTGCCTGGCAATTGCCCGGACCATCAAAAGTGGAAAACCGACATTCAGAAAGTTTACACGCGAACTGGAAAATGTTCGTTACCGGAATGGCAAACTGGACGGCTATCTCAGCCGGTTGCACTACTTCAGCGATTGGATTGCCAATAACGAGAAAAAAGGACTGGTAGAAGATGTTACTTACCAACTTGGCGGAACACCCGACCCGCTCACTCTCAACTTCATGAGTACGCACGCCGACCTTTATCCTCAACTAAAGAAACATCCGGAGTGGGTTCCCCAAATGGCCGAACGGGAAAAAGAAATTTCAGCCCATTCGTTTTACCTGATAAAAAAACAGGATTTGGAAGAGGTTGAGTCGGGAATTCAGGATGGTGATATTGCTGCCCTTACCACAAATATCAAAGGGCTCGACATCTCCCACGTAGGCATCATGGTGAAAGAAAACGGAAGAGTACATCTTTTGCAGGCCTCTTCACTCGCCAAAAAGGTGATAATCGACCCAACGCCATTGGCCGATTACCTCGCTCCCCGAAAAAATGCTTCCGGCATTATGGTGGTAAGGCCGCTGTCGCCAAAAGATTGACAATATTGATAAGCAACAGGAAATCCCGGGAAAAACTTCCGGGATTTTTTGATGACCACCGTTCTTCTTTTTTCACTCACCCAAGCCATCGGTACCAAGAACATCAGAACATCCCGAAAAATCGTCAAGACTTTATTTTAATACATCAAAATATTTTTCTAAAACGTCAAGACATTTCTGACAAAAGATCTAAGCATTTCTGCAAAAATGTCAAGACATTATTTGAAAAGATCAAGACATAATTTTAGGAGGTCCGTATTTTTTTAAATAAAGTCCGGACTTTTTAAAAAAAGATAAGGACCTTCTTTCCATCAGATCGGGATTTTCTTTCGATCAGGTCCGGACATGGTTGGAAAAAGATCGGGACTTTATTACAAAAAGATACGGACCTGTTTAAAACGAGATCCGACTTTCTTAAGAACAGGCTATTTCATACAAAAAACTGAGGCCGCCTCTTTTGAGACAGCCTCCTTTTTTACTAATTCAAAATTCAACAAGTCAATCAATAAATCTGATTAATACATATATTCTTTTTGCATTACGGTGCTTAATCCTGCATGAGGTATTCGTTAATCTTTCCGGCAGCATCGCGACCCGAACGAATGGCGTGAACAACCAGGCTGGCTCCACGGGCTACATCGCCTGCGGCAAACACTTTGTCAACCGATGTGGTGTTGGTTACTGCTTTCACGTTTCCACGTTCGTCATATTCAACACCCAATCCGTCAAGCAAACCTTCGTGTACCGGGGAAACAAATCCCATGGAAAGCAGCACCAAATCGACTTCAATCAATTCTTCCGTACCCGGAATTTCTTTCATCTGGAAACGGCCGTCGATTTTTTCCCAAACTACTTCCACCACTTCTGCTCCGGTCACCTTCCCGTCTTTACCAATCAAACGTTTGGTGGCCAATGCCCAGCGCCGCTCGCAACCTTCGAGGTGCGAACTCGACGTACGAAGTGTATTCGGCCAGTAAGGCCACGGGTTGGTGTCGGCACGTTTTTCAGGCGGCTTTGGCAAAATCTCGATTTGTGTTACCGACTCAGCCTTTTGGCGAATGGAAGTTCCCACACAGTCGGAACCGGTATCACCACCTCCGATAACGAGCACTTTCTTTTCCTTCGCGGAAATGCGTTCGTCTTCAGTGAATACTTCGCCACGATTGACTTTATTCTGCTGCTTCAGAAAGTCCATAGCAAAGTGAACACCTTCCAAATCGCGTCCCTCTACAACCAAATCGCGGGGCTGCATAGCTCCCACTGCCAGACAAACGGCATCGTAGTCCTTCAACAGCTGCTCCGGAGTAATATCTTTACCAACTGTTGTGTTGGTTTTGAAGTCTATTCCTTCGGTAACGAAAAGCTCCAACCGCCGATCGATGACGTTCTTGTTCAGCTTGAAATCGGGAATGCCGTAACGAAGCAATCCTCCAATAGCATCGTCCTGCTCGAAAACGGTAACAGAGTGACCGGCCTGATTCAATACATCAGCTGCAGACATTCCTGCAGGGCCGGAACCAATTACGGCTACTTTCTTTCCGGTGCGTACTTCCGGAACACGAGCCTGCACATATCCGCGATCGAACGCCTGTTCTACTACCGAAGCCTCGTTTTCCCGAATGGTAACCGATTCTTCATGAATGGCCAACACACAGGATTTTTCGCAGGGTGCCGGACAAACGCGACCGGTAAACTCAGGGAAGCTGTTGGTTGACGAAAGGATATCGTAAGCCTCTTCCCATTTCCCCAGGTAGATGGCATCCTGCCACTCAGGAATTTTACTGGTTACCGGGCAAGCCCAGTGGCAAAACGGAATGCCACAATCCATACACCGGGAGGCCTGATCTTTCCTGTCCTTTTCGTTCAAGGTCTGTTCAACCTCGCCAAAATCGTATATTCTTTCTTTAACGGGACGGTACCCGCTCTCTTTTTTCGGTATCTCAATAAAACCTTTTGGATTTCCCATGATGAAGATTTTTTTTATTAAACGTGCTGAATTACCTTTCTCTCTTCTCTTCCGGCTTATTCGTGTCGAGCCGGATCATCTTCCGTTAACTGAAGTTTCTTCTTCAATTCCTTCAATTTAAGCTCTTCAAGCACTTTCTTGTATTCGAATGGGATCACCTTAACAAATTTGGGAAGGTACTCATCCCAGTTAGTCAGAATTCGCTGGGCCAGGGAACTCTGTGTATGCAGCAAGTGGTTACTAATCATCTCCTGCAGTTCCTGAATATCGGATCTGTCCTCAACAGGTGTCAGTTCAACCAACCCTTTGTTACAGTAGTAATCGAAGTCGCCTTTCTCATCAAGCACGTAAGCGATTCCACCACTCATACCCGCTGCAAAGTTCCGCCCGGTTGTACCCAGAACGACGGTCCGTCCACCGGTCATGTACTCGCAGCAGTGATCTCCGGTTCCTTCCACAACAGCTATCGCACCAGAGTTCCGAACGCAGAAACGCTCACCGGCAACTCCCCGGATATACACTTCGCCACTGGTTGCACCATATAACGTTGTGTTACCCACAATGATGTTTTCTTCCGGGACGAAATTGGCTCCCTGCGGCGGAACAACCGTTATCTTTCCTCCGGAAAGTCCTTTTCCAAGGTAGTCGTTCGAGTCGCCTTCCAGGCGGAAAGTGCTGCCTTTGGTCAGGAACGCACCGAAACTCTGGCCGGCCGAACCTCTAAAGGTACAGTTAATGGTATCTTCCGGAAGACCTTCTTCTCCGTATCGCTTGGAAACTTCACCCGAAAGCATGGCTCCGACAGTCCGCATCACATTGTTGATATCATGCGCAATCCAAACTTTTTCTCCGCTCTTGATGGCTTTATTAGCCTCGCGGATGAGGGTCCGGTCAATCACATCGTCCAGATTCTTGGTGTTGGGCTGTACGTTGTGAAGCGGATACTGAGCAGCTTCCTTCGGTACATACAGCAACTTAGAGAAGTCAACCGTCTTCATCTTCCAGTTCATCACGTCAGGATTCGGCTCCAGCAGATCGGCACGCCCGACGAGTTCATCGAAGGTGCGGACACCAATCTCGGCCATGTATTCGCGAATTTCCCGGGCAATGAATTGGAAATAGTTGATAACGTATTCCGAGCGTCCAATAAAACGCTTCCGTAACTTCTTATTCTGAGTTGCAATTCCTGCCGGACAGGTATTCAGGTGACACTTACGCATCATCACACATCCCATCACAATCAGTGACGCGGTAGCGATACCAAATTCCTCAGCTCCGAGCAGTCCCATGATAACGACATCACGACCATTTTTCAGCTGCCCGTCGGTCTGCAGCTTAACGCGACCACGCAGGTTATTCATAACCAACGTTTGCTGTGCCTCCGAGATTCCGAGTTCGGCCGGCAGTCCGGCATGCTTGATCGAACTGGCCGGAGAAGCTCCTGTCCCTCCTTCGGTTCCACTAATAATAATGATATCGGAGAATCCCTTGGCTACACCAGCAGCTACCGTTCCTACACCGGTTTCAGAAACCAGCTTCACAGAAACTTTAGCGGCGGGATTTACATTTTTCAGGTCGTAAATCAACTGTGCCAGGTCCTCAATCGAATAAATATCGTGGTGCGGAGGTGGTGAAATCAGCGTAATCCCCGGTGTCGATTTACGGGTTTTTGCGATGATTTTGTTCACCTTATATCCCGGAAGCTGTCCACCTTCTCCGGGTTTTGCCCCCTGCGCAATTTTAATCTGTATCTCCTGAGCATTCATCAGGTAGTTATTGGTCACGCCAAAACGCCCCGATGCGATCTGCTTGATTTTGGAGTTTCTGTCAGTGCCGAACCGGTCCGGATCTTCTCCTCCTTCACCGGTATTGCTTCGTCCGCCAATGGCGTTCATAGCAATTGCCAATGCTTCGTGTGCTTCTTTCGAAATGGAACCGTAAGACATGGCTCCGGTCACGAAACGCTTCATGATATTTTCTTCCGACTCTACCTCATCGACCGGAATCGGATTCTTCTTCCACTGCAAAGCACCCCGAATGAAAGCCGGCTTCTGATTTTCCTTGTCAACCAGTTGGCTGAACTTCTTGTACACATCGTAATCGTTGGTTTTGGTTGCCCATTGCAACAACCCGATGGTTTCCGGGTTCCAGGCGTGATGCTCACCATCTTGCCGGTAATGATATTCACCGGTATTCTTCAGCATAAACTTATGTTGACCGTTGGGAGCAAATGCCTGAGCGTGGAACATCATCGTTTCACGGTAAATCTCTTCGAGACCGATACCGCTGATGCGCGACGCTGTACCTTTGAAATATTTCTCAATCAGTTCCTGGCTTACGCCGATGGCTTCAAAAATCTGGGCGCCGTGGTACGATCGCAACGTGGAAATACCCATTTTCGACAGAATCTTCAGCAAGCCTTTGTCGATGGCTTTGATGTAGTTCTTCCGGGCATCTTTGTATTCCATTGAGATCTCGCCTTCGCGAACCTGCTTATTCAACGCAGCAAAAGCCAGATAAGGATTTACAACACTGGCACCATATCCCAGCAGCAGCGCAAAGTGCATTACCTCTCGCGGCTCGGCTGACTCGACGATGATACCAATCTGCATCCGCTTTTTCTTCTGGATGAGATGGTGATGAACTGCTGAAACACAAAGCAACGAAGGAATCGGAGCCTGTTCTGCAGAAATACCGCGGTCGGTTAATATGATCAAGTTCTTTTTGTCGTCAACGGCCTTTTCGGCCTGAGCCAACATATTATTGAACGATTTCTTAAATCCTTCCACCCCATCTTTTACCGGGAAAAGCATGGGAATGGTGGCATGATTGAATGCCTCGTGCTTCAAATCCTTGATTTTCCCCAAATCGGTATTGGTGATAATTGGGCTGTCGAATTTGATCAATTTGCAGTGCTCCGGGCTCTCTTCCAACATATTTCCCGAAAGAGAACCAATGTAGTTGGTGAGAGACATCACCAGTCCTTCCCTGATGGGATCGATTGCCGGGTTGGTCACCTGGGCAAACATTTGACGGAAGTAACTGAAGAACCGCTTCGGCTTTTCGGAGAAAACAGCAATGGGCGTGTCGTTACCCATGGAACTGGTCGGCTCTGCTCCGTTTTCAGCCATCGGTTTCAACAACATGTTGATGTCTTCTTTCGAGTAACCAAATACTTTGGCGTAAGCCGGGAAATCCTCTCCCATATTCGAAGAAACGCGCTGTTTTACTACGATGTCTTCCATCAACAGGCGGTTTTCTTTCAGCCAGTTGATATACGGATTTCTGCGCGAAAGTTGTGCCTTTACTTCCTTATCGGGAATCAGGATACCTAATTTCGTATCGACCAGCAACAGTTTTCCCGGACGCAAACGGCCTTTTTCTTTAATTTCATCTGCCGGAAAAGTTTGCACTCCAACTTCCGAGCCCATCACAATCAAATCATTGTTGGTGATCACGTAACGTGACGGACGCAAACCATTCCTATCGAGTGTACCACCGATATAACGGCCATCGGAGAAAACCATCGATGCGGGTCCGTCCCATGGCTCCATCAAGGTGGAGTTGTATTCATAAAATGCTTTCAGACTTTCCGGAATCGGGTTCTTTTCGTTGAACGACTCGGGAATCATCATACACAATGAGTGCGGCATGTCGCGGCCTGTCATGTGCAGGAACTCGAGTACGTTGTCAAACGAGGACGAGTCTGACTTTCCGGGTTCAACCACCGGGAAGAGTTTTTCGAGCTCGTCGCCGAATAAATCGGACTGAAGCAGCGCTTCGCGGGCATGCATCCACAGGCGGTTTCCTTTAACCGTGTTAATTTCACCGTTGTGTGCCACCATGCGAAACGGCTGCGCCAGATCCCAGGTTGGAAAAGTATTGGTACTAAAACGGGAATGAACCAGTGCAATCGCACTCTTCATCTCCGGATGAGTTAAATCTTTATAGTAGCTACGCAACTGATCCGGCGTAAGCATACCTTTATAGATAATTACCTTCGTTGAGAAACTGGGCAGGTAAAACGATTCTTTCTCATTCAGATGAGATTCGCGAATCTCTCTCTCAGCCTGCTTTCGAACCAAATACAACTTCCGCTCCAGCGCATCCTGTTCCATGTGAGCTGTAACGAAAACCTGTTTCACGTTGGGTTCGGTCCGTCGTGCAATCTCACCTACGACAGAGCTGTCAACCGGAACATCTCTCCATGCAATTAAACGCAATCCTTCCAGTTCGATATAACGATTCATTACCTCCTGACACACGGCGGCCTCTTCTTCGTCTACCGGAAGAAAAACCAGGCCTGTTCCGTAATGACCTGCTGAAGGCAAATCTATTTTCTGTGAGATGAAAAAGTCGTGCGGAATCTGCAGCAATATGCCTGCCCCGTCACCGGTTTGATTGTCGGCGCTGGTCGCACCCCTGTGGTCCATGTTCCGCAAAACAGTCAGTCCTCGCTCTACTATATCATGCGACTGCTGTCCTTTGATGTGCGCAACAAACCCAATACCACAGGCATCGTGCTCGTTTGCAGGGTCATACATTCCCTGCGGTTGTGGAAATCTTTTCTGCACCATATCTGAAAAATTTAATAGACTAAACTCAGGAAAGTCAGGAAGTGACAACTAATACTTCCGTAAATCTTTCACAAAAAAAAGCTACCAGGCGGAAAACTGTAAGTAAAAAACAGTCTATTTTTTTAGACTGAAAGCAAAAATAGCTTTTAAATCTTATAATTCCAATAATGAAGACGATACCCGGGGGTACGGAATACACTGAATTGGGGGTTGTTAGCGCTACCATAAATATGCAACAGGGTGATTTATAAGCGCATAATCGAACGTATTAAGTTTTCGTTAATAGAAACACCTAATATTATTATAATATGAAGGATTAAGTGCAGAAAAAAAGCCTTTCCGTTATCGAAAAGGCTTTTTTAAGAGCAATTTGTTCAAACCAATCATCATTACTGCCCCAACAGCTTCTGAAAGGCTAGTTCAACCTTCTCAAATGAAAAGCCCTTCAGGACTTCTTCCATTTTTTGATCAATTTCATTCAGACACAAATTCCCAATACTCCCTTCATGTGTATGGTTTACCGCCATATCGGGCTGAAATTCACCTCTGTTTATTTCCTCTCCCACTTCCCGGTAGGCATCACGAAAGGGTACTCCGGAAAGCACCCGGCGGTTTACCTCTTCCACGCTATACATATATTTATAACGTTCATCATCCAAAATGGACTGGTTCACCTCCAGGTTGGCAATTGCAAAATTGGCAATGTCCAAACAGTCATTCAACTCGGCAAAAGCCGGAATGAAGACCTCCTTCACCAGTTGCAAATCCCTGAAATAACCACTGGGCAGGTTATTCACCATTAATGTAATTTGATTCGGCAATGCCTGTATCTTATTACAGTGCGAACGCAAAAGCTCGAAAACATCCGGATTCTTCTTGTGCGGCATAATACTGGAACCTGTCGTCAGCTCCTTCGGCAACGACACAAAATTGAAATTCTGACTCATATACAAACATACGTCCATGGCCAGCTTTGCCAGCGTAGCCGCCACTGACGCCAACGCAAAGGCAACAACCTTTTCCGTCTTACCTCTTCCCATCTGCGCGTATACCACATTGTAATTCATGGTATCGAATCCCAATAAGTCCGTTGTCATCTGCCGGTTCAACGGAAAGGATGAACCGTAGCCCGCAGCCGAGCCCAGCGGATTCTGGTCGGCTACCCGGTATGCAGCCTGAACCAGCAACAAATCGTCAATCAAACTCTCCGCGTAAGCACCAAACCACAAACCAAACGACGAAGGCATTGCTACCTGAAAGTGCGTATATCCGGGCATCAGCACTTCTTTATATTTTTCACTTTGGGCAACAAGCGTGCGATACAACGACTCAACCTTCTCTACTATTAATTTTAACTCATTACGAGTAAAGAGCTTCAAGTCGACCAGAACCTGGTCATTCCTGGAGCGACCGCTATGGATTTTCTTCCCAACATCCCCCAGCCGCTGGATCAACAGCATCTCAACCTGGGAATGCACATCTTCGACGCCATCTTCAATAACGAAATCACCGTTTTTGATCTCCTTATATATATTACGTAGTTCATTGGTCAAAACCGTGAGCTCATCTTTCTCGAGCAGATGAATAGACTCGAGCATATGAATATGTGCCAACGAACCTAGCACATCAAATTCAGCAAGCGAATAATCCATCTCCACATCTTTACCGACTGTGAATCTTTCGATTAGCGAATCGACTTTATATCCCTTGTCCCAAAGTTTCATGATATTTATTATTAGGATTTGCCAAACAAAGTTAATTGAAGTTTGCACAAAGGACTATTCATAGCCACACATTGAGCTCTAAATACGAAAAATTTGATAATCCCTTAATTATTCCGACCCGATTTAGTCATTATCTATAAAATTTCATCACACCCCCTCTTAGGCCACCCCACCAGCAGTAAAAAACTGTTCTTACCAAAACAGACTTCATTCTATTCAAATAACCAATACCTTAACATTTACCCCAAGCAGAATTCATTTTACAATCATTTTGTCATAAATACCCTTTTTTACCTACCAATTTGGGACGATCTTTTAAATTTTTGTTAATTGATGATACCACCCCTTATTTTTATGAGGTTCAAATGAAAAATAAATATACTTTTGAAATCGTTACCCCATTTGAAAAGGGGTTGAATTTCATTTTTTATTGTTTTTTATAATTTACACCCTATAAAATTAGCACCAACACGAAAAATAAAGACAACTCAGGAAGAAAACTTAAAATGCATGTTTAACCCTAAAAATTGCTCAAAATGAAAAAACTTGTTACTGTATTCTTCTCATCCTTACTGTTGCTTTCTGCAACTGTAACCATGGCTCAGGATTCAAAAGGCTCCTGGAATGTTGGAGCAGACCTCTATAACCGTTACGTATGGAGGGGAACTGACTTTGGAAACTCACCTGTTGTTCAGCCCACCATTGAATACTCGGTTGGTGGTTTTGCTATTGGCGCCTGGGGTAGCTACTCGCTGAGTGCCAACACAGGCGGCACCGAAGCAGACCTCTACATGAGTTATGCTTTCGATTCCGGATTGAGCTTCACATTTACCAACTATTATTTCCCGGTTGAACCAGGAAGCAGTGGTAACTATTTTGACTTCAGCAACACGTACCACACTTACGAAATTGGTGCGTCTCAAGCTCTGGGTAATTTCTCCCTTTCGGGATATTACTACCTGAATCAAAACAACGACCTATACTTCGAAGCTGGTTATTCTTTCAAAAAGGTAGATCTGTTTGTAGGAGCCGGAAACGAAAGCTACACCACCGACACCAACTTCAATGTAGTCAACATTGGCCTTTCTACATCAAAAGAAATTCCGATTACCGACAAGTTCTCGCTGCCTGTTACCGGTAGTGTCATTGTCAACCCCGATAAAGATCAAATATTCTTTGTCGTAGGTATTTCTCTCTAGTCCATCATCAAGAAAAAAATCACATACACATGAAAAAAATTGAAGCGATTATCCGAAAAACAAAATTCGATGAGGTAACAGAAGCCCTCAAAGAAGTAGGGATTGATTTCTTCTCGTACTGGGATGTCCGGGGTATCGGACAAGCCCGCCAGGAAAGAGTCTATCGTGGAGTGGTTTACGACACGAGTTCCATTGAGCGCACTAAACTATCCATCATTGTGCGTGACAAAAATCTGGACAAAACGATAAAAGCCATTCTGGAAACAGCCCGGACCGGTGAAATTGGTGACGGAAAAATCTTCGTTGTTGATATCCAACAGTCCTACCGTATCAGGACCGGTGAGTCTGGTGATGAAGCCTTGTTTATTAAAGGTTTGGAGGAGTAAATCAAAACATTCAAAATATTAAATTATGCAAGATACTTCGAAATTAACAGATATTGCGTCGGCGGTTAGTTCCAACGCAACCTCACTCGATACCGTCTGGGTACTTGTAGCAGCCGTTTTGGTGATGTTCATGCAGCCTGGCTTCGCAATGGTGGAAGCCGGTTTTACCCGGGCAAAAAATACAGCCAACATTCTGATGAAAAACCTGATGGACTTCAGTGTCGGTTCATTGGCTTTTTGGCTGGTTGGATTTAGTCTGATGTTTGGCAGCGACATCGGTAGTTTTATAGGTAAACCGAATCTCTTCTTTACCGCAAGTTACGGGAATGACATTCCGGATTTAGCCATCCTGTTTTTCCAAACCGTATTTGCGGCAACTGCGGCAACAATTGTTTCCGGTGCCGTTGCTGAACGGACTAAATTTAGTTCATACCTAATTTTCAGTGTCGTTATAACCCTTTTTATTTATCCTGTTTCAGGCCATTGGGTCTGGGGCGGAGGTTGGCTTTCGGAACTTGGCTTTCATGATTTTGCCGGCTCGACCGTTGTTCACTCTGTTGGTGCCTGGTTAGGTCTGGTAGGTGCCATTATGGTAGGACCCCGTATCGGGAAATACAACGGCAAGTCAAAGGCCATTCCGGGCCATAACCTCACCTTTGGCGCTCTTGGCGTATTTATTCTGTGGTTTGGATGGTTTGGTTTTAACCCTGGTTCACAGCTGGCAGCTGCCGGATCAGATAATTCTCATGCCATTTCATTAATATTTATTACAACTAACCTGGCAGCAGCTGCGGGGGCTTTAACCTCCATGTTTGTTTCGTGGGGACGTTATAAATTCCCGTCGCTGTCCCTGACACTGAACGGTGCTTTAGCAGGATTAGTCGCCATTACAGCTGGCTGTGACACGGTTACTCCGGGTGGCGCAATTATCATTGGCGCTGTTGCCGGAATTATCCTGGTATTCGGAGTTGAATTTATCGACCAGAAACTGCGCATAGACGACCCAGTGGGTGCAGTATCGGTTCACGGATTGGGTGGAGCCGCCGGAACCTTGATGGTTGGTCTGTTCTCTACCAATGGTGGTTTGTTCTATGGCGGTGGAGCAAAACTCCTGGGTATTCAGGCAATCGGTGTACTGGCAGTTATGGCCTGGACTTTAGGTACTGGCTATATCCTGTTCAAGGTCTTGAAATCAACTATTGGCCTGCGTGTTTCACGCCGGATCGAAGAGGAAGGTCTGGATGTTTACGAACACGGAGAATCAGCTTACAACTAACAGCCATAGGTTAGTTATAAGACGAGGGGGAGTTGTTCATTCAACTCCCCTTTTTGCGTTCTTACATTTCGTTTTCTCTTCTAATTATACGCGGCTTGTTCCTTTTTCAGATTTCCCTAACTTAGGAAACCTGAATCGTAAAGCAAACATAATGGTAAAAGAACCTCAGCAAGTCCCTTTGCTTAAAAACCCCAACCTACATATTATTTTTTCAATTACCCTGATTGCTGTAATGGGCGTAGCCAGCATCACGCCGGCCTTTCCCGATGTGATGCATTACTTCAAAATCACTCCGGTTGAAGTCGGATATCTCATCACGGCTTTTACCTTGCCCGGAGTATTACTTACGCCTATCGCCGGGATTTTGGGCGACCGACTGGGACGCAAAAACATCCTGATTCCTTCCCTACTCCTTTTCGGAGCGGCAGGACTGGCCTGCATGTTCACCCGCTCGTTTCATATTCTGTTGGTCTTCCGCCTTCTCCAGGGAATCGGAGCAGCATCGCTAGGAAGTCTGAACATCACCTTGATCGGCGACCTCTTCTCGGGACAACGCCGGGCGGCTGCTATGGGATACAATGCCAGCGTGCTCAGTATTGGAACCGCTTCTTATCCGGCTGTTGGCGGTATGCTCGCCATGTACGGATGGCAATATCCTTTCATTTTACCCATTCTCGCGGTCCCGGTTGCCATTTGGGCTTTAACCCGCCTGAACAATCCCGAACCAGACAAACAACCAGACTTAAAAACCTACCTGAAACGAGCGTGGAACAACATTAATCAACGCGACGTTTGGGGATTATTCGTGATAAACATCCTCATCTTCGTCATTCTCTATGGTGCTTATCTCTCCTATTTCCCGCTGCTGCTTGAAAACCGACTACGCGCCAACTCACTGCAAATAGGCCTTATGATGTCCGGTTTCTCTGTTGTCACCGCCATCACCTCCTCACAACTAAAAAATATCAATCGCTGGTTGAAGCCTCGAACTCAATTGATTTTCAGCTTCAGCTTTTACCTGGTTACGATGGTCGTTATGTCGTTCGCTTCGTCATGGTTTGTACTTTTCATTCCGCTCATCACCTTCGGACTGGGACACGGCATGGCGATTCCAGGAATTCAGAATCTTCTGGTCGGTTTTGCTCCGATGAAGGAACGAGCCGCTTTTATGTCAATCAATAGTATGGTGTTGCGTCTGGGCCAAACAATCGGTCCCGTTTTTATCGGTTTCTTCTACGGCCTGGGTGGAATTTCCACTGCTTTTATTGCGGGAGCCGGCGTAGCCCTCACGATGATATTGCTGGCGGTCTTTTTTATCCGGTTAAAAACAGATACGAACGCGACCACCTAAGGAACCTTTCATCAGCCTGATTTGTATTATTACTAACAGAAATAATTATCTCGACATATGCGCAAAGACGATATCAAACTGGGAGAAGCCGTCTCGATGGGAATTGGCGGAATGGTAGGAGGCGGAATATTTGCCGTTCTCGGACTCGCCATTTCATTGAGCAAAGGAGGAACACCGGTTGCTTTTATGCTGGCCGGAATCATTACTTTATTAACGGCATATGCCTACTCTAAGCTTTCGCTGAAATATCCAAGTAAAGGTGGAACTGTCAACTTTATTAACCAGGCATTTGGCAAAACCATCTTCAGCGGAGGTGCCAACAACCTGTTATGGATTAGCTACATCATTATGCTTTCGCTGTATTCCTCAGCTTTTGGCAGCTACGCCGGAAACCTTTTCCATGTCGTTAGTGACCCAACGCTCAATAAGCACCTGTTCATTTCGGGAATTATCATTTTCTCGACCATATTGAATTACCTCAGTGTTCGCGTTGTGGCTGAAGCAGAATCGGTTGCCGTTTACATCAAGATGACGATTCTGACGCTGTTTATTATTATTGGCGGTTATGGGCTGTTTCATGCTAATCATCTTACTCAGTTCGAATTCAACAACTGGACCGGTCCGGTTAAATTGTTCAGCGGCGGAATGGTTATTTTCGTGGCTTACGAAGGTTTTGAGCTGATTGCCAATGCCTCATCGGATATTGTCAACCCCAAAAAAAATATTCCACGCTCCTATTTTATCGCCATCTCCATTGTGATTTTGCTTTATGTGCTGATTTCATTTGTAACGGTCGCGTCCCTTTCGTTCGATAAGATTCAGAAAGCCCAGGAATACGTACTGGCCGAAGCCGCCAAACCGGAACTGGGACACATCGGGTTTACCATCATCACGCTGGCAGCCATGATTTCTACGTTCACGGCAATCAATTCAACACTTTTCGGCGGAAGCCGTGTGAACTATGAATTGGGAATCGACGACGAACTGCCACACGAGTTCACCAAGCATTTCTGGAACCAGCCGGTGGGACTTCTTTTTACTTCGGCTTTTACGTTGCTTATCGCGAATACGCTCGATCTGGAAAGCATTTCTACATCCGGTAGCGCAGGCTTTCTCATCATTTTTGCGATTGTCAACCTGGCCAACGTCCGATTGTACAAAGAAACCGCCTCGAAACGGTACATTTCAATTGCCGGCTTTGTGATGTGCTCTGTAGCTTTTCTCTTCCTGTTAAAGAATCAACTGACGAACAATTTCTGGGGAATGATCATTTCGTTAGGCATTATTGCCACCTCGTTTGCCATGGAGTATATTTATAAAGCTACCGAGAAGAAGAAAAAAACCGAATCGGCCTACTCCAAAGACTGACAAAAAATTTCGTGCTTCAGATTCCGGGTAAATCAAACCTCCGGCCGTTTCGACTGTTTTATGGAGAGAATACCCTAAAACAAATCAGAATGAACCTGGAGAATATTACCCAATTAATCAAAGAGAGAAGAACGCATCCTACTCGCTTTTTTAACGACAAGGAAGTTCCGAAAGAGCTCATCAAACAATTGCTTGAAAATGGCAACTGGGCCCCTAATCACAAGAAAACGGAACCGTGGAGGTTTGTTGTCATCAGTGGCGAAGGCAGAGAGAAATTTGTTTCGGAAGTGAAAACCGAACTGGAAGAAGCACAAAAAAACGGAGCCGACATTCCTGGCGACAAGGTCAACAAGTTTGCGCTGCACTTCCGGAAGGCACCAGTAGCTGTTGCTATTATAGCCAATCTCGATGAAGAACACCGCCTTCCCGAATGGGAGGAAATGGCTGCCGTTTCCATGGCAGTACAAAATATCTGGTTATCAGCTACCGCTGCAGGATTGAGTGCTTTCTGGGCAACGCCTCCGTTTATTAGCCAATTAGGTAGCTGTCTCGATTTGAAACCGAACCAAAAATCGATGGGATTTCTATTCCTGGGATATGCAAACCGACCATTCCCAGCCAATGGAAGAGAGCCCATTGAAGACAAAATTACCTGGAAGGAATAAGTCGCTAACCCGTATTTTTTAGTGTATCCAAACAAAAACCACAAGTATGACCTCTTCTGAAGAAACAAAGCTGGCTATATTGATTGACGGAGATAACGTTCCGGGCAAAATGGTCAAAGAGATGATGCTCGAAATTGCCAAGTATGGTAATGCAACCATCAAAAGAATTTATGGCGACTGGACCCGCCCCAACCTCAACAGCTGGAAGAATGTGCTACTCGAAAATGCCATTACACCTGTGCAGCAGTACAGTTACACAACCGGGAAAAATGCTACTGACTCGGCAATGATCATCGATGCCATGGACATTCTCTATTCCAAAAAAGTCGATGGTTTTTTTCTGGTATCCAGCGACAGCGATTTTACCAGGTTGGCAACCCGTCTGCGGGAAGCAGGGATGAAAGTGTATGGCCTGGGCGAGAAGAAAACGCCCGATCCATTCATTGCCTCCTGCGATAAATTCATCTATATCGAAATCCTGCAGGAAGATTCGGACACCGATTCAAAAACGGAAGGAGCATCCGGCACGAAAGGAAAAGCCAAACGAAAAAAGACCTTTGACAGAATTACCGGAAAAGTAATTCGCTTAATCGAATCAACCATTAATGACACGGCAGATGAAGATGGCTGGGCATTCATGGGTGACGTAGGGACGCTGTTATTGAAAAAACAACCCAACTTTGACCCGCGAAATTTCGGATATCCCAAACTGACTCCGCTCATCGATTCGATTGATAAATTTGAAATTGAGCCAAGAGCCAGCCAGCGAGGAAAATCTAACCTTATTTATGTTCGAAACAAGGAATAATACTTGTAAAAGTGATTAAAATGCTATAGCAAATCCACTTTTAATATCTATTCCTCACAACACAACAAGTCCACACACCACTGAAATACAGATAAATACCAGACTGTTTTCGCACACGGTGAATACACGGTTTTTTATTATTTTATTAATAAAAGTCATATATTTACCCCTACGAACCATGTATTTCTCTCAATGACAGATGATCAGAAAATATGGAATGATTTTAAATCGAATAAAGACTATGCTCTTTCCCATATTTATCATCACCACATTGATTTGCTCTTTCGCTATGGAAGAAAGTTCACCAGGGATGACGATCTGATTAAGGATGCCATCCAGGAACTCTTTTTTGATTTAATCAGGAGCAGAGAAAATTTGGGTGACACAGATAATATCCGGTTCTATCTGCTCAAGTCATTAAAAAACAAACTAATCAGGATATTACAAAAAGATCAGAAATACATTCATCAAAAGACAGAAAATAACCAGCCGGAATTTTCATCTGTCTATTCGTACGAAGAAGACCTAATTGAACGTGAAAACAGGGAACGAAACGAACAATTACTTTTAAGAGGACTAAATGAACTCTCTCCGAGGCAACGTGAAATCCTTTTTTACCGTTTTACCTGTGAACTTGACTATCCGGAAATCTGCGACATCATGTCTATCAGGTATGACTCAGCTAGAAAAATGGTTTTCAGAGCATTGAATGCACTCAGAAAGGTAATCAGCTCAAGCGATATTATGCTGTTTTTCCTGCAAAAATCAATTCAATGTTAATTTATTTTAATTTTTTCTAAAATTTTCTGTCCACAAACTGCCCCCTCGTGTCTTTACTACTTAAAAGCATAACTGTAAAGACACCAGCAATTGAAAGTTAAGTACCTAAAATACACGACAGAGGAGCTGATTGACAACAAAAACTTCAGGGCCTGGATATTACACGGCAAAAAGAATAAACAGTGGAGTGAGTTTATCAATCTGTTTCCGGAATTTGAGGAGAAAGCACAGACAGCCCGGAAAATCATCCTCTTTTTACACGAAAACGGAACAAGTTCGCAATCCGCTACGGTACATGAACTTTGGAACGAGATTCAGGAATTTGACAAGAAGATAAACCGGCGCAAACAGTTTATTCGTTTCGGAGGATATCTGAAATACGCTGCCATCGTTGTCTTTGCTCTGCTAATTGCAGGCGTTGGATACCGGGTGATACGGAACAACGAAGGCCCTTATCAGTTTTCACAAAATCCGGTAGCCCAAGGCAACGACGATGCACGGCTGGTTCTTTCGAACGGACAGCACATTGCGCTTCGTAAAAACAAATCTTCTATTCGGGTCGACAATACCGACGACGCAATCAAGATCGATAACGACAGTGTCATCAATATGGCTCAACTCGACGCACATAACAATGGCCAGGGATTGAATGAGGTTACAATTCCTTACGGGAAAAATAGCTATATCGAACTGACCGACGGGACCAAGGTGTGGCTGAATGCCGGGAGTAAATTCGCTTTTCCTACCCGCTTTACAGGAAAAAAACGCATTGTTTACTTAACAGGAGAAGCCTATTTTGAAGTAAAACATAACGACAAGCAGCCCTTCGAAGTGAGTGTGCAGGGAATCATCGTCAAGGACATTGGAACCCGTTTCAATATTTCAGCTTACGATTCGGACAAAAGCATTGAAACCGTATTGCTGGATGGAGAAGTCGAATTGAAAGAAGCTGGTGGATTTAGTCTGCTGAACAAAGAGATTGTGATGAAGCCAGATCATAAAGCGTCGTTCAATAAATCGGAAAAGGTTTTCAAAGTGGTTCCGGAACCCAATGCCGACCAGTACATCACCTGGATCAACGGGTGGTACCAATTCTCAGGGCAACGAATCGACGATGTATTCAAACGGCTGGAAAGATATTATAATGTGCAGTTTATTTATCGCCGGCCGTTCCCTTCGTCGGAGTTAGTCGCCGGCAAACTTGACTTGAAAGATTCTCTAAAACAGGTATTAACAACCTTATCCGATATTGTTCCAATTGATTACCGGATTTCGGGCAATCAGGTAATCGTAAACCAGAGAGTAAATGAATTAAATCCGAGAAATTAAAAACAATGAAGGCCAGGAGTCTGCCAACTCCCAGCCTTCTGAAAATCAATGTAACATAAGTTTCACATTAACAGTCCAAATGTATGAAAAAAATTTGTAGGAAATTGTACCCTTCCTATGGGGGTGCATCTAATCTCTTGCTCAAAATGAAGCTATTAGTTGTCTTCGTTTTCGCCGCTTTTTCAACCTACGCGGCAACAAGTTACTCACAGGAAGTGATGTTTAACTTCAACCTACGATCGGTCACTGTTAAACAAGTATTTAATCAAATCGAAAACAACAGTGATTTTATCCTGATTTACAACGAAAATGCTGTCGATTTGAACCGGACTGTATCCGTTCGCGCGAGGAACGAATCAGTTCAGGATGTCCTCGACCAGGTTTTCAGGAATACCGGAAATACGTATAAAATTTATGACCGCCAAATCGTGGTCAAAGCTCCGGTAGAATCGCCAAAAATGCCGAAAGTATCGACTTCCGGTCAACAACAGAAAACCATTTCAGGTACGGTAACCGATGAGGATGGGACCGCGCTGCCTGGAGTTACCGTCGTTATTCCAGGTACGACAACCGGTACCGTAACCGATATCGATGGTAAGTTTTCGCTCGATATTCCGGCGGATGCCAAAAATCTTTCCTTCTCTTTCATCGGCTATTCCACCCAGGTGGTACCGATTGGAGAACTGACAACTTTCAATATCACCCTGAAGCCGGAAACTACCCAGCTGGGTGAGGTTGTGGCAGTTGGTTATGGTGTTCAGCGCAAAAGCGATCTGACCGGCGCTACCGACCGGTTAACTGTTGACGACATGAACAAGAGTGTCGCCACATCTCCTGTGGAAATGATGCAGGGACGTGTTTCCGGTGTGAACATTACCCAAAACAGCGGTGAACCGGGAACAGGAATGACGGTACGTATTCGTGGTTCCAACTCCATCCGTTCCGGACAAACTCCGTTGTATGTGGTAGATGGTGTCCCGCTGGACAACGCCAACCTTACTCCCGACGGAGGAACCGCAGCCGGTATCAACCAAAGTTCCAAGCTCAATCCTATCAGCTTCCTGAATCCTGACGACATCGAATCAATCGATATTTTGAAGGATGCATCGTCCACCGCTATTTATGGTGCCCGTGGTGCCAATGGTGTTATTATCATTACAACCAAAAGTGGTAAACAAGGAAAAGGAAGTATTACATACGACGGTTACATGGGGGTTTCTCAAATCCGTAAAAAAATGGATATTTTGAGCGCCAGCCAATTCCGCAGCTATACCAAAGCTGATGGTTCCAAACTGCTCGATTTAGGCGCAAATACCAACTGGCAGGATGAAATCTTCACGACAGCCATTACACAAAGTCATAACCTTAGCTATGGGGGTGGTACCGAAAACTTCACCTACCGCTCTTCATTCGGTTACCTAGACCAGGAAGGTATTGTAAATGGCACAGGAATGAAGAAAATTAACGGTAGTATCAAAGTTTCGCAAAAGGCTTTCAATGGTAAACTGAAACTGGATGGAAACCTGACCATTTCTCATATTGAAGATATGCGTGCTCCGATTTCAGAAACCGGTGGTTTCGAAGGCGACTTGATTCTTACCGCCCTCAAACTGAACCCAACTTATCCAATCTACAATCAGGACGGCACCTACTATCAGCATGCCATCGACCAACGTAACCCCGTAGCCATGATTAACCTGGTAGACGACCGGACACAAACCGATCGCATCCTGGCTAACATGTCTGCAGAATACGAACTGATCAAGAATCTGAAATACAAAATCAATATCGGTTTCGACCGGACCAATGCCGAACGTCGGGTCAATCAGAATAAAAAGCTGACTTATCTTTCAAACAAAGGTGAAGCAGATATTAACAATATCACCGCCAACAACCGCATGGTCAACAACTACCTGACTTACCTCACGAAAATTGGCGATGACCATTCGTTCAACTTCCTGTTAGGTCAGGAGTACCAATATGTGAAAGTAACCACACACAACACAAATGTAAACGGCTTCGAAGTTGAAGACATCAAGTACACCAACAACCTTGGTTACGGTGATTTTTCGAATGCCGATGTTTCTTCTTCTGCTTACGAACGGGAACTCCAATCATTCTTCGGAAGGGTTAACTATAATTATAAACAGAAATACCTCTTTACTTTTACCGGACGTTACGATGGTTCATCTAAATTCGGTAAGAATAAGAAATATGGTTTTTTCCCGTCCGCTGCTCTTGCCTGGAGACTTTCACAGGAAGATTTCCTGAATAGTTCGACTACAATAAGTAATCTGAAGCTTCGCTTAGGCTGGGGACGCACCGGTAACCAGGAAATTCCGGATAAAATTTCGTTGATGGCCGTAGGTACCACTGCTGACGCCAATGGATATATAAATGGTGCACTGTCTCCCGGAATTACTTTCATCAGGACTCCGAACCCAGACATCCAATGGGAAACAACAGAGCAGACCGACCTGGGTCTCGACTTTGGATTTTGGGATAACCGCCTGTCAGGTACCCTTGACTATTTCCATAAGAAAACCTACAATGTGCTGCTTGAAATTCCTTCCAAAGCACCTGCTGCAACACAAACACAGTGGCAGAATGTTCCGGGGCTGAAAATCCTGAACGACGGTATTGAGCTTTCGCTGAACGCTCTCCTGGTACAGAAAAAGGATTTCACCTGGGAACTGGGAGGTAACTTTTCTTACATCAAAAACGAGGTTAAAGATCTTCCTGTTAAGTTGATTGAAACTGGTAATGCCAGCGGACAAGGTCTTTCGGATACCCGTGTGCAGATTATCACCAACGGACAGCCTATCGGAACATTCTACGGAATGGTATTTCAGGGATTCGATTCAAATGGAATCAGTATCTATAAAACCGATGGTGACGGAAATGCCTTGAAAGAATACTTGGGCTCAGCATTGCCGGATTTCACCTATAGTATGACCACCAAGGTTCAGTACAAGGGATTTGACTTTAGCATGTTCTGGTATGGTTCACATGGAAACAAAGTGTACAATAACACGGCAAACGCATTATTCACGAAAGGTGCACTCGATAAAGGCTATAACGTAACAGTGAACGTACTGAACTCAGACGAAAGCCCTAACAATTCCAATGCTTACTCATCGCGTTTCATTGAGGATGCTTCATTCTTAAGATGGTCAAATGTGACGCTTGGCTATACCTTCGACACGAAGAAAATTAGTTGGTTAGGCAGTGCGCGCGTTTATGTAACGGGTAATAACATAGCACTTATCACCAACTATTCCGGTTTCGATCCGGAAGTGAACGTGGATGCCAACCAAAATGGTGTTCCTTCGCTCGGAATCGACTACACCCAATACCCAAAACCGCGCACATTTACCTTTGGTGTTAATCTTAAGTTTTAATGCTTAAAAAGATGAAAAAAATGAAAAAGCTTAAATTAATTAAATATAGTGCAGTGCTCTTCTTACTCGGAATAATGGCCTGTACCAATCTCGAAGAAAACGTACTGGATGAACAGTTGGGGACCAACCTTGTCAATGATCCGTCCAACATCCAGGCATTGATCAACCCTCCGTATGCCAGCTTGCGTCATACCATTGAATGGTATGATTACTGGGCATTGCAGGAAGTAACCTCAGATGAAGTGATCGTTCCAACCCGTGGTTCCGACTGGTACGACAACGGCGCCTGGATCCAACTGCACTTACAAACCTGGACACCTGACCACATCCGGATGAAGAACGTATGGAATGCTCTCAACCAAGGAGTTTCCCGTGCGAATACGGCAATTTATTACATTGGTCAGTTCGCCCAGGATGCCACTACCGAGCTGGATATCAACGAAGCTCGTTTCTTACGGGCCTATTTTATGTATTTAATCGATGATTTGTATGGACAAGTTCCTTTCCGTCAGGCAGATGATTTGGATTTCTCCGCTACACCGGAGGTTATGAACAGAAAACAAGCTGCCGACTTCATCATTTCAGAACTGAAAGCCATCATGCCCAATCTGAAGACCAAATCAGACGTTGGCTCTGCCAGGGTTACACAAGGTGCAGCACAGGCACTTCTGGCCAAAGTTTATTTGAACTATGAAGTTTATACAGGTGAAGCTAAATGGGATAGCTGTAAATACTACTGCGATCAGCTGATTAACAGTTCAGATTATGCAGTGGCTGACGACTACTGGTCGATGTTCCAGAAAGACGTAGCAGAACATCCGGAGTTCATTCTGCGTGTTCCGATGGACGATAACGTTACTATGGGTAGCGGTAGTGTTTGGGTCAATTTCACCCTGCATTACAGTCAGACTTTCGGAAATATCACCAGTACATGGAACGGCCCTTCTACTACCTCAACGTTTTTCAATACATGGGATAAGCAAAATGATGTTCGCTTCTACGACGACCGCATTAAAAGCCAAACAGGTTTCAACCAGGGATTTTTGGTTGGTCAACAATACGGACTGGACGGAACAGCTTTGGAACAACGTAATGGAGATCCTCTTGTGTTCGTTCCTGAAATTAACCTCACCAGCTCGCCTGAAAATGCTGGTATCCGAGTGGTAAAGTTTGCTCCGAACCCGGAAACGCAAAACCAATTCTCGTCTCCTAACGACGTTCCGATTATGCGTATTTCGGATATCTACCTGATGCGTGCAGAAGCTGAACTGAGAATGGGTGATGAGCCAAGTGCTTTGGCCGATGTAAACTATCTTCGCTCAAAACGTAATGCTCCCGACCATACCTTACCTCAATATACGACACTCACGCTTGGTGATATTTTGAAAGAGCGTGGTTATGAACTGTATTGGGAAGGCTTACGTCGTCAGGATTTGATTCGCTTTGGTAAGTTTACTGACCCGTGGCAGGAAAAACCGGCAACTGATGCCAGTAAAGAAATATTCCCAATCCCACAGTCAGCTGTCGATGTTAACGAAAATCTGACTCAAAATCCTGGTTATTAGTCCGGGACAATTTCATAAGTGGATTAATAGAAAGATGCTGCCCCGGAATGGGGCAGCTCTTGTTTTAAACTGAGCCTCAACAGGCATCCTGTGAGCATCCAAACATCATCGATCGAACATCACATAGAAATCTTACTTCCATCATGAAATATGTCCTTCTGTCACTTCTCATTCTGGTAATCGGAAACAATGTATCTAGAGCATCAAACGAACAGCAGGAAGGTTGGGAAATTACAGCGACCGATACCTCCAACTATGTCGGCATATCCTTGGCCAATGGCCGAATCGGACTCCTCCCGTCTGCTGTACCCTTCAAGGTAAAATCTATCATCCTGAACAATGTATTCGATGAATACATGTACAACAAAAAGGAGCGCCTTATCACCAGCCGGGTATTATTGGGAATCAACTTTGCCAACCTGAAAATGGTGATCGACGGAGACGCAATCACTGCTCAAAATATCTCCCACTGGAAACAGGTTCTAAACATGAAAGATGCCCGATTGACCACCTCTTTTCAGTTCAAAAACAAAGCCTCTATTTCTTACTCCATCTACGCTTTACGCGGAATGCCCTATTCCGGTATGATGGATGTAACCGTGAAGGCCCTGAAAAAGGACGTCAAAATATCGGTATCCGGACAAATCATTTGTCCGAAGGATTATAATCATGTGGTACAAGTTTTTAAAACACCTCAGGACAATGAAATCCGGATGCCTTTACTACAAACGGTGGCGTTAAGTCCTACCGGGAAACAAAAACTGGCCACCACAGCCACATTCGTTTTCAACAACAATGAAGAACCGAAGTTGAAAGAATCGGTTGAATCGCCATTTGAGCATTCTCTCACTTTCTCCCGGGAACTAAAAAGCGGCAAAACTTTCAATTTTGCCTGGGCCGGTGCTGTTTGTACGTCGAAAAACTTCAGTGATCCGCAAAGTGAATCGGAACGAATGGCCATTTATATCATGCGGGGCAATAAACAGGCTGTGATTGATCAGCACACCCGCCTCTGGCATCAACTCTGGCAGGGAGATATTCAAGTGGAAGGCGATTTGGAATCGCAACGCGATATTCGCCTGGCTCTTTACCATCTGTATGCCTTTTCACGTGATGATTCCAATCTCAGTTTATCACCGATGGGACTTTCATCGCAAGGTTACAACGGTCACGTTTTCTGGGACACCGAGATATGGATGTATCCGCCGTTACTGGTATTCAATCAGGGAATTGCCCATTCCCTCCTGAACTACCGGGCTGCTCGTCTGGACAAAGCCAAACAAAAAGCATCTGACTATGGATACAAAGGCGCAATGTTCCCCTGGGAATCGGATGATACCGGAGAAGAGGCCACACCAACTTTTGCTTTAACCGGGGCTTTCGAGCAACACATCACAGCTGATGTGGGAATTGCCTTTTGGAACTATTTCCGGGTAACCGGAAACAAAGAATGGCTGAAAGAAACCGGCTACCCGGTTATCAAAGCAACGGCCGATTTCTGGGCCAGTCGTGCGGTTAAAAACTCTGATGGCTCCTACTCCATCAACAACGTGGTGGGAGCAGATGAATTCGCGCCCAACGTGGATGACAACGCCTTTACCAATGGCTCCGCCCAGACAGTGATGCGTTATGCAGAGAAAGCGACTGAGTTGCTCAACAAAAAACCGAATCCCAAATGGGAAAAAGTGGCTTCCAACCTACGTTTTTACTATTTCCCGGATGGTGTCACCAAAGAACACAAAACTTACAAAGGGGAGTTCATCAAACAGGCCGATGTCAATTTGCTCGCTTATCCGCTTCAGATTGAAACCGACACCGCAGCTATTCGCCGTGACCTGGCGTACTACGAACCCAAAATGGCAAAAGACGGACCGGCCATGGGGCACTCCATCGTGTCGATTCTCTATTCCCGTTTGGGAAATGCCGAAGAGGCTTTCCGGATGTTCAAAAAGGCTTATATGCCCAACAAGCGTCCTCCGTTTGGCGCTCTGGCCGAATCGGCTACCAGCGATAACCCCTATTTTGCTACGGGTGCCGGAGGAATGCTCCAGGCCGTCATCTTCGGCTTTGCCGGATTGGAAATCACCAGCCAGGGCATTGACCAACATACTCCGTGCCTGCCTTCGCAATGGAAAAAGCTGACTATTACAGGTGTTGGTCCCGAGAAGAAAACCTTTACCATCGTTCATCACAAATAGTTTAGCTAGCACTTGTTCTTATGTTAATTTAAATCATTTTTGTTATGAAAGTCAGAAAATATTTTGCTCTGCTGACGGTGGCCATTTTAACAGCCATGGCAGCATGCCAGTCACCCACAAAAAAGGATGACCAATCCATTCCGAACCGAAAATGGTGGAAAGAAGCCGTTGTTTACCAGATTTATCCGCGAAGTTTTAAAGACAGTAACGGAGATGGAGTCGGTGACTTGAAGGGAATTATCTCCAAGCTCGACTACATTAAAAGTTTGGGCGTGAATGTCATCTGGCTGAACCCAATCTACGCCTCCCCTAATCATGATAATGGATACGATATCAGCGATTACCGGAAAATTATGAAAGAATTCGGGACCATGGCTGATTTCGATAGCTTGCTGAATGGAATGCACCGTCGTGGTCTGAAACTGGTACTCGACCTGGTGGTCAATCACACCAGCAGCGACCATGAGTGGTTCAAACAATCACGTAGTTCGCGCACCAACCCTTACCGGCACTTCTACCACTGGTGGCCGGCCGAAAAGGGAAAACCTGCCAAACGGTACAGCTATTTCGATGTTGACAACAATGCATGGAAATACGATTCGACGACCAATGCCTATTATCTGCACTACTTCGCTCGTTCACAACCCGATTTGAATTGGGAAAATCCTGAGGTTCGTAAGAAAATCTACAGCATGATGCGCTATTGGTTCGACAAAGGCATCGACGGTTTCCGGATGGATGTGATTCCGTTTATTTCAAAGGATACGACCTTCCCTCCACTTCCGAAAAAATACCACGGTAACTTCCTGCATTACTACGCTAACGGACCACATCTGCACCAGTATTTGCATGAAATGAACCAGAAAGTCCTGAGTCACTACGATATCATGACGGTAGCCGAAGGTGCTGGCGTCACCAGCGACGAAGCCATGAATTTCGTCGATCCGAAGCGTCAGGAGCTGAACATGCTATACAACTTTGAAGTGATGGGACTTGGTTTAAAAGGTGGAGAGTACCGCGACCTGGATTCCAACGGAGTCAGCCTGGTACAGTTCAAAAAGATTTACACCAAATGGGACAGCGTTTACGGAGAAAGAGGCTGGGGAACTATTTTCCTGGGTAACCACGATATGCCCAGAATGGTCACCCGGTGGGGAAATGATTCACCGGAATACCGGGAGCTCTCGTCCAAAATGCTGACAACTTTCCTGTTGACAATGCATGGAACTCCTTACTACTATTTTGGTGACGAACTGGGAATGGACAACATCAAATTCGACAGCATCAGTGATTACCGGGACATCGAAACCCTGCACATTTACGAGCACATCAAGGAAACCGGTGGTGACTTGCAGCGCTTCCTGAACAACGAAAAGATGATTGCACGCGATAATGGCCGAACACCTTTTCAATGGGATACGACAGCCAATGCAGGTTTTACTTCCGGGACACCGTGGATAAAAGTGAACCCAAATTACAAAACGGTCAATGAAGCGGTAGAAGAAAAAGATCCCAATTCTACCCTCAACTATTTCCGCAAAATGGTTCAGTTCCGGAAAAACAACCTCATAATGGTTTACGGAAAATATGAGTTGCTCGATCAGGACAATCCCAACGTGTATGCATACACTCGTGAACTCAACGGCCGGAAAATGTTGATTCTGCTCAACTTCACCGATCATCAGGCTGATGCTCATCTTCCGGTTAACATGAAAAATGCCAAACAATTAATTGGCAACTATTCGAAAACAGCTGAAAAAGAAAATCCATTATCGTTGAGACCTTACGAAGCCAAAGTTTATCAACTCTGATTTGAAGATTTTACCTCGACACCAAAGCTGACATGTTTTCCACCACAAGGGCTCCTTTATTGGGAGCCCTTTTTGTTTATAATGATTCCAAAATTCAACGGAATTGAAGTGACGTGCTCGCACACCATTTTTTTTTTAATATTTTTATTGTGTTGATTAAACACAATGAGAATATCATAGTCTAACAGAAAATCAACTTAGACGAATGATTATTGACTGAATTAGCCAAACGACACAAACAATATCTTTACATAAAACTCTCTAGTGAAGAAGTTTGCAAAAAACAAAACCGGAATCTGTTTACCAATATAGTCTCTCAACCTAACTTCTTCGTCGATGCTAAACCAATTTAGTTTCCCGGCGAAGAAGTGTTTTTGCTTTAGTATTTTGTTACCGAAACATAACTAAACCTGACATGAAGTATCTTACACGAAGAGATTTTTTTCGTCGTACTGCCTTCGGAATTCTTCCGGCACTCGCTTTGCCTCATCTTGCTCATTCGTCATTGTCTTTTTCGTCTACCGATGTAGAAGTGGAAACGTCTTATGGCAAGCTTCGTGGATTGCGAACGGAGGGTGTGAATATTTATAAAGGTGTTCCCTATGCGGGAAGTGTATCCGGCGAGCGACGTTTCTTAAAGCCGGCCGCACTAAAACCATGGACCGGTGTCAGGGAAGCCACGCGACTGGGACCGCCTTCCATTCAGCCTCCCAATCAAACCTATGGCATCAATGAACCCGATCCGGCAGAAGATTGCCTGACGCTTAACATCTGGACGCCCGCCAACGACGATAAGAAAAGACCCGTCATGGTTTACAATCACGGTGGTGGTTTTAGAACCGGTTCGGCCGGAAGTGTAGCACAAGACGGTTCCAACCTCGCCCGGATGTATGATGTCGTGGTTGTCGCCACCAATCATCGGCTGGGTTTGCTCGGTTATCTTTACCTTGATGAAATTGCCGGCGATGAATATGCCGGCTCCGGAAACCGCGGAATTCAGGACATCGCTATCGCGTTGAAATGGGTTAATGAAAATATTTCAGCTTTCGGCGGCGATCCCGATAATGTGATGATTTTTGGCGAATCAGGTGGTGGAGCAAAAACATCCTGCCTCTATGCCATGCCCGAAGCAGCACCGTATTTTCACAAAGCCTCCATTGAAAGCGGACCGGGCGTAATGATGAAAACAGCTGATGTCGCAGCTGAAACCACCGAGTTGTTACTGAAACGACTGGGAATAGCACGTACCGACTGGAGGAAACTCCTGAAACTTCCTCCTTCGGTACTTCTCGATGCGCAAGAGCAACTGCAAAAGATGGGAGACCTTTCTCAAATCGCCGGTTTCCATGGCATTGGTGCAGCTGGCAAAGGCGGGTTCGGTCCGGTGGTCGATGGAGTTGTTCTCTCAACTCATCCGTTTGATCCGATAGCTCCCTCCCTCTCAAAAGAGAAACCGTTGCAGGTTGGGTGGAACGAAGATGAGTTCATCTTTTTTGCAATGGTTTCCGGAGACACTGAAGCCTTTCAACTAACTCAGGAGAAATTATACCAGCGAATTGAGTCCATCCTGGGAGATAAAGCTCAGTTGGTTGTCGACACGTACCGGGAAGCTTATCCCAAAGCCACACCAACCCAGCTCTTTATTGCCATCCGCTCCATCCTGATCATGGGATTGGGCTCCATCACCATCGCCGAAAGGAAAACAAAACAGGGTGGCGCTCCGGCTTATCTCTACAACTTCGGTTACAAATCTGATTTGAAAGTTCCGGGCACCGACTATGAATTTGGCTCGATGCACGCGCTGGATATTCCATTCAAGTTTCACAACATCGATAATGTGCTGGACAAATCGGGTCACCGAAGTTCCAGTATGGCCGGCAATCGGCCTGAGCGTTTTGCTGCTTCGGACAACATGTGCCAACTGTGGACTTCCTTCGCCAGGACGAGTGTCCCTTCAGCAAAAGGACAACCAACTTGGCCGGCCTATAACCTGGACAATCGTCCCACCATGCGTATCGACTCTTCCTGTGAAGTAATTTATGACCGATACGCCACAGAACTAAGCATGTGGCGAAAAGCATTGAGTTAAAGATAAAACCTAACTAAATCATGAAGACAAACCGACGTAGTTTCTTTAAAACTTTGGGTGCCGGAGCAGCCGGTGCCAGCCTGGCATCTCTTCCTTTTTCAGGAATGGCAACCGAACAACCTTCAGTGAACGACGATGACCAGCAACTCTTTATTGGCGACGATATCGCGATAGCAGAAACAGAATACGGTAAGGTTAGAGGCTTTATTCTTCGCGGAATACACCAATTTCGTGGAATTCCGTACGGAGCCGATACAGGTGGAAAGAACCGCTTTATGCCGCCACAAAAACCGGAACCATGGAAAGAAATTCTGCCTGCCGTTTGGTGGGGAAATACGGCTCCGCAAATCATGGATGGCCGGTATGCGAACGCTTATGCTTCGTTTGTCGACCACTGGAATTACGATGATGTGAGTGAAGATTGCCTCAAGTTGAACATCTGGACTCCAGCCATCGATAAAAAGAAACGGCCGGTATTGGTTTGGTTACACGGAGGAGGTTACACCAACGGTAACGGTATTGAGCAGGATGGCTACGACGGCGAAAATTTCAGTCGCAAAGGCGATACTGTTTTTGTATCGATAAATCATCGCCTTGGTCCCATCGGTTTCTCTGATTTGTCTGGTGTAGGTGGAGAAAAATATGCCGATTCCGGTAACGTGGGGGCGCTCGATATGGTCGCTGCACTGAAATGGGTACAAAATAACATCGCCAATTTTGGCGGAGATCCGCGTAATGTAACGATCATGGGACAATCCGGCGGAGGTGCTAAAGTTTGTATTCTCACGGCGATGCCCGATGCAAAAGGTACGTTCCACAAAGCAGTTCCCCTGAGTGGCTCGACCACCGAAGCAATGGACCAAAACTATTCCAGGAAACTGGGAGAATACGTTTTGAAAGAAGCCAATCTGACATCTTCCGAGATAGACAAATTGCAGGAGATGCCCTGGAAGGAATATATTCTTTTGGCCAACAAGGCTCTCAAAAAAATGAGGGAAGATACTGGTGAAAACAGAGGATTCAGGGGTGGTTTCGCGCCCGTAGCCGATGGAAAAAATATTCCGAAAGGGAAATTTTACACCGAACCAAATGGCCTGTCTTCGGATGTGCCGATGCTTATTAGCAGTACGTTTCATGAGTGGGCCATGAGCCGGACCAATCCGGAGCTGGAAAAAATGACAGCTGATAAAGCCATCGAGATGCTGAAGAAATGGGCTGGCTTTGGCGGTGGATTGGGTGATAAAGCGCCCGAAGTTTACGCTGCATATGCCAAAGCGTTCCCGGATGCTAAACCCGTTGAATTGGCCATTATGATTAGCAGTAACCGAAAAGGCGTTGTCGAAACGGCCAATGCCAAAGCCAATCAAAAAGCGCCGGTTTATGTAGCCTGGTTTGGTTGGCAACCACCACTGTTCGACAACCGCATGCGGGCTTTCCATTGTCTCGATATCTCGTTCTGGTTCGCCAACACCGACCTCATGCTAACGCACAGCGGAGGTGGAAAACGCCCGAGAATGTTGTCTGATAAAATGTCGGGAACACTGATTCAGTTTATGAAAACCGGTAATCCGAACGGAGGAGGTCTGCCCGAATGGCCGCAGTATACAGTAGAAAAAGGTGAAACCATGATTTTGAACGACCGCTCCAAAGTGAAAAACGACCCGGACCGGGAAGCCAGAAATCTAATCTAACGATTATAAATGACCGGAAGCCACTTTTTCATTTTGATTAGTTCCAGTTAAACTCAGGCATTTTCCGGTCATTTTTCTTTTATTTTCCAGAATGTTACATTATTATTGTGTCGTTCGGACGCATTGACATTTAACGCCTGATGAATTGCTAACCTATATCATATTAAAAACAACAATTAATTGTTGTTCAACTAATCTAAACTAAAAACATCATGACAACAAAACGCGAGTTTTTAAAAAAGCTTTCGCTGATTACCGTTGGAGGAGTGCTGGGCGGAAGTGCTGCTCCCGCATTCGCATCCAAAACATTGAATAAAATGGCCGGCCCGTCAAAAAAAGTTGGCCTGCAGATTTATTCGCTGGGAAAAGAACTGACCGATGATGTTCCAAACGGAATGAAAAAGATAGCCGATATGGGCTACAGCTACATCGAGCTTGCCGGCTACCGCGACAGAAAAATGGGACAGTACGGCATGGATGAGTATCGTAAGATTGTGGAAGATGCTGGCCTGGAAATCCGTAGTTCGCACGTTAATCCAGACACCCGCGAGTACAACAAAGGGAATGTTGCTCAGATCGCCGATTACTGGAAGAAAACCGTTGAAGACCATGTAAAACTGGGAGCCACCACGCTGGTTCAACCTGGTATGCCCAAAATCGAAAATCATGACGATGCCGCCCTGGTTTGCGACGTTTTCAACCAGGCTGGAGAAATCGCGAAAGATGCCGGTATAAAGTGGGGCTATCACAACCACCACATGGAATTCAAGCGTATTCTTACGGAAGAAGACAAAAAGAAGAATGCTCCGTGGTGGATGCCGGTCGGCGACGTCATTTATGACCTGATGCTTAACGGGACCAACCCGGATTTAGTGTTTTATGAGATGGATGTGTACTGGACCGTCATGGGACAAAACGATCCGCTGGAGTATTTCGAAAAATACCCGGACCGTTTCCCGGTATTACATATCAAAGATCGGGAAGTGCTGGGCCAGTCAGGGATGATGAACTTCGAAAATATCTTCAACAAGGCTTACGAAAACGGTTTGAATTCATATTACGTAGAACTGGAGCAAGTGAAAAAAGGCATGAACCAGTTTGAAGGAGTAAAACAATGCTTCGACTACCTGGCCAATGCTTCATTCGTCAGAAACAGTTAACAGCCTATAAGCAATCAACTATAACATAATGAAATCTTTCATAAAAATAATCTCGCTTTCCCTGTTTGTACTCACTATCGGTATCTCAGGGTGCGGTCCGAAATATACGACCGAAGACAAAGGTGATTTTGTGCTCGTCCACAACCAGGCTGGAGCTACCGTTGGCTATTCACCGAACACCGGAGTAAAAATTCTGACAGTCGATCGTTTGGGATTTAAAGACCTGAATAAAAATGGTCAACTCGACAAGTACGAGGACTGGCGACTTCCGGTGGATGAACGAGCGAAAGATTTGGCCAGTAAAATGTCGGTAGAACAAATTGCGGGGCTCATGCTTTATAGCGCGCATCAGGCAATTCCCGGACGACCGGGAGGCTTTTTCACTTCAACTTACAATGGAAAATCGTTCGACGAAAGCGGTCTGAAACCGAGTGCTTTGTCTGATGAACAAAAGAAATTCCTGACAGAGGACAACCTGCGGCATGTTCTTATCACAACCGTGGAAAGTCCGGGAGTTGCGGCCCAATGGAACAACAATGCCCAGGCACTGGTCGAAGGCATTGGCATGGGAATTCCTGTAAACAATAGCTCTGACCCGCGCCACGGAACCGATTCGAATGCGGAATACAATGCCGGCGCTGGAGGGAAAATCTCCATGTGGCCGGGAACGGTCGGCATTGCCGCTTCTTTCGATCCTGATTTGATGAAACAATTTGGCGAAATCGCTTCCGCGGAATATCGCGCGTTGGGGATTGCAACGGCTCTTTCACCTCAAATCGACCTCGGAACGGAACCTCGCTGGAGCCGCTTCGAAGGAACCATGGGTGGCGATCCCGATTTGACGACTGATATGGCCCGGGCTTATGTCGACGGCTTCCAAACTTCCATTGGTAAAGATGAAGTTGCCAACGGATGGGGCTACAAAAGCGTGAACGCCATGGTTAAACATTGGCCGGGCGGTGGCCCGGAAGAAGGTGGCCGCGATGCGCATTTTGGTTATGGAAAATACGCTGTTTATCCGGGCAATAACCTGAAAGATCATTTGAAACCTTTCACCGAAGGGGCTTTCAAACTGAACGGAGCAACCCAAATGGCATCAGCATTAATGCCATATTATACCATTTCCTTTAATCAGGATACAGTCAACGGGGAGAATGTAGGAAACAGCTATAGCAAATACCTGATTACGGACTTGCTTCGTGGTAAATACGGCTACGATGGCGTGGTTTGCACCGACTGGATGATTACCAAAGACACGAAGGCCGTCGACCTGTTCCAGGGGAAATGCTGGGGAGTTGAAAATCTGAGCGAAGCACAACGTCACTATAAAGCCATCGAAGCCGGAGTAGACCAGTTTGGCGGAAACAATGAAATGAGTCCCGTTATCGAAGCATACAAAATGGGCGTTGCCGAACATGGTGAAGAATACATGCGCAAGCGATTCGAACAGTCAGCCGTTCGTCTGCTCCGAAATATCTTCCGGGTAGGCTTGTTCGAAAATCCATACCTGGATGTAGCTGAAACTGAAAAAATCGTCGGTAATCCGGAATTCATGAAGGCAGGTTATGATGCTCAGCTTCGGTCCATTGTCCTGTTGAAAAACCAGAATCACATCCTTCCGGTGAAAAAACAGTTGAAAGTATATGTACCGATTCGTTACACACCGGCAGGTAAAAACTGGTTTGGTTTTGCGACACCCGAGAAAAAGGAATATCCGTTCAACATGGACATTGTCAATAAATATTTCGAGGTGGTTGACAATCCTGAAGAAGCAGACTTCGCGCTCGTCGGCATCGAAAGTCCCGATGGCGGAGTTGGCTACGATCGTGAGGATTTGAAAAAAGGCGGAAACGGCTACCTCCCCATCAGCTTGCAGTATGGAGAATACACGGCCGAATACGCGCGCGACCCGAGTATTGCCGGCGGCAGTCCGTTCGAGGATTTCACGAACCGCACCTACAAAGGAAAAACAGTCACCACACACAATCAATTCGATATGGGAATGGTGAACGATACCAAAGCGAAAATGGGCGTCAAGCCTGTTGTGGTTGTCATCAAAGTTTCCAAGCCGATGGTTTTCTCGGAGATTGAAAAGAATTCGAATGCCATTCTCATTCACATGGGTGTGCAGGATCAGGCCATTATGGATATTCTGTCCGGAGCCGCAGAGCCTTCAGCTTTGCTGCCTTTCCAAATGCCGGCCAATATGAAAACTGTGGAAGAACAAAAGGAAGATGTTCCGCGCGACATGGAATGCTATGTTGACTCGGAAGGTCACACGTACGATTTTGCCTATGGCATGAACTGGAGCGGAGTAATCGACGACGAACGGGTAGCCAAATACAAATAAGCTACCGCGAACCTTGTCCCTAACCAGAAACATTTCTGATAGCTAAAAACAGAAAGGCCTGTAAATCTTGCGATTTACAGGCCTTTCATTTTCTGTCGGTCTGCAGGGATTCGAACCCTGGACCCGCTGATTAAGAGTCAGTAAATTTTGTTCTTGATTGTTTTTATTGGTGTATTGGATATCATATAAAATTTTGTTATTCAATTGCTTCTGTGTTTGTTTTGTTTTTCTTAGATTTACTTAATAATACACTTGTGATTTCACATTGATTTCACGCAGTTATTTAGTATGCAAAAAGACAAAGCATTTACAGAAATTCGAAAAGACAGAATTGAAAATGTCACATTGGCTCTCACATTGGATACCAGGCGACCAACTGACAAATTACCGGTTGCAGTAAGAGTAAATAAAGAGAGGAAGACAATCTATTACCGTACAGGTCTCAGATGTACTTTGGATGAGTGGGAGAAGATATCCAAATCTGCCAAAAGAGGGATAAACTTTGAAATAAAGAAATCCCAAATAGCAATCTATGACAAGGTAAAAGCGAACGTTGATTACCTCTTAAGGGAAAACTCATTCAACTTCGACAATTTAAAGTCAAGTTTGACTGGAGAGAAGTCATCCAACTTTTCAATATTTTGGAAGGATTTCGCGGATAGTAAAAAAGTAGGGACGCGCAAGAGTTATCTTAATGCCTTAAACTCTTTCTCATCTGCTGTTGGAACAAATATCGATTTCAGCAGTGTTTCACAATTGATGATTGAGAAGTGGAAAAGCAAGATGGAGAGAAACGGTCTAAGCAACACTACTCAGGGAATATATTTTAGGGCCTGTAGAGCCGTTGTAAATGATTGCATAAGACAAGGCCTAATAAAAAGAAATCAGTACCCATTTGGCCGGGGGAAAGTCATAATAAGGAGAGGTAGGAGTCGCAAAGATGAATTTTTAGACGTTTCCACCATTAAAAAATTAATGCGATTTGAACCTCCGGAGGAATGGTTGAAGGGATATGCTGACGCTGTGGTTGAAGCAATAAACTTCTGGATGTTCTCGTATTTAGGTAATGGCTTAAATCTCGCCGATATCGCCCAGTTGAAATATGAGAAACACTATTTCGAGTCTGGTAAAACCGAATTAAAATTCATACGTGAAAAAACAAAAGACACGACAGATGAGGATGTCGAGATAATAATACCAATTATTCCAGAGGTGCAGAAAATACTGGACAACTACGGAGATGTTCCGGAGCCTGACAATTTTGTTTTCCCACAAATCCTGAATGGAGAAACAGATCCATTCAGGATAAAAGACATTGTAACACAACACAACTCAAATATTCGGAGTCGGATACAGGTAGCTTGCAAGATACTTGGGATAGAGAAAAACCTAAGCATGACATGGGCGCGACATTCCTTTGCAACTAATTTAACTATTGCAGGTGTATCTGAACGATATATTAGCCAGGCAATGGGACATTCAACAAAAAAAAGCATAACACAAGGTTACATCGGCTTGTTTCCGCCTGAAAAAAGGATGAAGTTTAACAAAATGCTGTTGGAGGAATAGATATGAGCGATAAACCATATTTAAGACTGATTGAAATTCTCGATGGCCTATATAATCCTGATTATATTGAAAAGGAGAATGATATAGATTGGGCCGACCTGGAAATAAAGGCTACCGAAAGTATAATAGAAGAACTATTCCATTTCCAAAACGATGAACAGCGAACCGGGTTTTTAAATTTCTTTTTTAGAAGAATTTTTAATCAGGGAAAGGATTATAATTTGGGTTTGTTGAAACGTCAATATATTCCTGACAATTGGACCAAATCAGAATACGAATACATTAAAAATTGCAAACTTGTTCTTAATGGCCTGATAACTGACGTTTCGGAAGCCTGTCTGCAATATGATGGTATAGATTTTACCGAAATCATGGAAAACAATATCAAAACATCCACTGAAGAAAGACCTGATTTTGTTTGGTATGTAAAAACAAAATCTACACCTGAGACTGATATTTCAACCAGAAAACAGAGCTTATCTATACCCCAAATTGCACTTAAATATTATTACGAAGGTGAACTAATTACCAGAGACAACGGTCCAGAAATTGCAAAAAAATACGGTTTTACATCCAAAACATCAGGAGAGAAATTATATCAAAATTTCACGTTTTATTCAAAGACATCTAACAGAACTGGAGACCCTGGAACCAAAATAAAGATGAAAAATATAATAGGTCTTGTTAAATCTGTAATAGAGTTGTTGCCAGAAAACAAGAAGACAAAACCAACCGACGAGGTTAAAATACTAGAAAAGAGACTACTGAAAGAATATTAATTTTTTTATAACCGGTTATAACCGGTCACAGCTTTTTCTTCATGCGACCTTTACACAAGAAACATCAAATCTTGTGTAAAATGAATAATCCTTTTGAAGTAATTGACGCTCGGCTAAGCACAATTGAAGAACTCCTCATCGAATTAAAACACGGGCCAACAAGAGTCGAAAAAACCAATAGGCAAAAACTAAATGGCATCCGTGGAATAGCCAAATATCTTAAATGTTCCGTACGCACCGCTCAAGCACTAAAGGACAAAGGTTTATTTCCAGTGTATTGGGTCGGTAAAAATCTGTATGCTTATTCAGATGAGGTGGAAGAAGGGCTGAAAGAGAAAACCGCCAGATCAAATCACTCGAAATAATCCCAGTGATACCAGAAGGATACATATTGCAGCCTAGAGCTATCGACCAATCCGACATCATACATGAATCTCCAGTTGTGAGAGAGTTATGGTTTTACCTTCTCAGGAAAGTAAACCATAAAGATAATGGCAAATACAGACGGGGGGAAGGTTTTTTCAACCTATCGGGGATTGCCGAGGACCTTCACTGGTGGGTTGGATACAGGAAGAAGAAGTATTCAAAACCGCAGCTTACGAAATCTCTAGGAAGGCTACGCGAAAGAAATATGGTAGAAACAGCGAAGGCAACGCGAGGACTAATCGTAACAATCTGTAAATACGACTATTATCAAGACCCAGAAAACTACGTAGGCAACAGCGAAGGAAATACGAAGGAAACACGAAAGAAAAGACAGGGCTCCACTAAGAACAATAACAAAGAAGAAGGGAATAATGTAAGAATAAGAGAAATCATAGATTTCTATAACGAAACTTGCGTTTCGCTTCCTCCAGTAAAAGCTTTAACGGATAAAAGAATTCAATCCATCAATGCCCGAATTCGTGAACATGGAATAGATAGCGTTAAATCGATGCTCACGAACGCTTCAAAATCTACATTTCTTTCCGGACAAAACGGAAGAAACTGGATAGCCGATTTTGGATGGCTGTTCAAACCTGAAAATTTCATAAAAGTATTGGAAGGAAAGTATGACTATAAGAAATCTGAATCAGAGAAAGGATTTAGGATAGGACAAAAATTACATACGAATAAATACCAAAAAAAATTAGAATGGTAAATGTAAATTTCAACGAGGCGCTGAAGAATCTTCAGATTGCAAAAGTGGATGTGATACGCAAAGCAACATCCTTTTCGTTTGGCACCGTTCCGGAATGCAAAAAGCTTTTTGAGGATGCATTCAAATATGTTGACCACACTGCACGGCCGTTTATCTGGCAACATGAGTATGACCATGTAGTAAATTGGATGCATGACACCAGAGGCAAAGGATTGTTCCTCACAGGCGACATGGGGCGCGGAAAGTCTGTTATCATTATGCAGGTTATTCCACTGCTTTTTCATGTGAAGTTTAGAAAAAACATTCACCCGGTTTCAGCGGAGGAAATCCCCAATAAACTAGAACAAATAGCGAACCGTCCATTTGTGTGTATTGATGATCTAGGAACAGAGGCGGCAGTAAACAATTATGGAGAAAGGTTCGAAGGTTTTATGCGGATTGTCAACGTATGCGAAACTAATCTAAAGCCCCTTTTTGTTTCATCCAACTTGAATTCAGAGCAGATTATGAAACGCTACGACGAAAGAACTTTAGATAGAATTGCCAGGCTTTGTAAAGTCGTGAAATTTGAAGGAGTTAGCTTAAGACCGCAGTAAGTAGCAGCTCATTTTTAATCAGCCCCATCCCCATTAATATCACAGTTACTATATGTCCTGAAGCATAAAAAAATTGAAAAATATTTTTTCACCACAATCATACCACACGCTGATAATCAGGCATCTAATTTTTACAGCAAAAGATAGGCATTAAAAATAGAATTCACTCTTTCCATTTTAACCTAAATGCGAAAAATATGTCAGAAAGCACTTACCAAACAACTTTGAATGAATCGGTCCTGATGGACGTTTCAAAGATATTTTCGGCCTTTGTCGATGAATTGTCAAAGCTCATTTCATCTGTCACATTGAGCTCGACAGGTTTGGCGAAGAGTGGCATTTGGCGGTCTGTGGCGACCAAACAAAAGATTGAAACTTTAATACATCTACTCTCCGAATCGATGATTTTGTACGCAGAGGACGCCGCACTGAAGCATTGGAAGCGCGCGGAGCTCAAGATGAACGACAGAGCAAAAAAAGCCCTATCATCCTCGGACAGGACTTTTAATCAGGATGAGCTGGTCCGGATATTTAACATCAACCTCAATAACCTTCCCGCATCTTCTTTTTCTGTCGATGAAGTAGAATCATTCTCATTCGACAAGCGGAAATTAAAGGCGTTTCTATCCGGCTCCTTCAATAAAGGGGTTTTATCAGTAAGGGAACGGGTAGAATCAATTACGCAGTACCTCATTGATGATATCGAATTTATTGTAAAGGAGAATATTGAGAGTGCAGGATCCATGGCAAGTATGGATTCCCATCTTCGTGAACTTATGATCTCAATGAGGTACAAACGGAACCGGGTATTTATGTCTTACCTGAATATGCTCAGTCTTTTGTCAAAGATAGCCTACATAGAGGCTATGCTGAACCGCCGCGAGATACTCGAAACCATTATCCCAGACTATCGCTCAAAAAATTAACTAAACCTACCTAATCATGACAGATAAAGACCTCGATCAATACATCGAAAAGAACTACCGAAAGTTTCTTGACTATGCCAATTTTCACGCCTCGCGTAATGGCCTGACCAATTTAGGCTCCGAGCTTCTGAATTTTGTCCTGGAGATTGTCCTGGGAGATATGGACCGGGGGAAGGTCCTCGATTTGTTAGGGCGCAAGTACGGCAACTACAACGAGCTGCACACCTACATCCTAGGCATGATTAAAATCAACGCCTTCTCTCCCCGCTCCGACTTTCACCGGAAAGTACTCAACCGGCTCCCCATCGATGACAATGTGAATGTATCCCACCTCCTTTTAACGGATGAAACAGAGATGCAGCGGGATATCTCAGGCGATGTGGTAAGGGAAATGAACGTCTTGAGGTTATTGTCTAGTCGCGTATTGAATGACGAGGAGTTGAGGCTGTTCAATCAGAAATACATAAAGATGGACCACCTGTCTAATCTTGAGGGCAAGCAAGAGGTAATGTATAAGATAATGAACGGTGCCGATGAGAAACTAAAGGCAATGGTCAAGTTTTGCCAATTCCTTGTAAAGGATAAGGCAGCGGTAATGGAACTGTAAAAAATAAGCATCATGAGCGACACGGGAGCATTATATTTTGTTGTTGACCTTGACGTTAGGAAGCTATATGCCGATATCGAAAATGTCAATAAAAAAATCGAAAAGATGGCCGATAATTCCATTGCGCAGGGTAAGCGAATGGATGACACCTTCAGAGCTGTCGGTGGTGCCATTGCCGGGTATTTCTCTCTTCGGTCAATGGCTGAGTTTGCTAAACAAGTAGGTTCTGTACGAGGTGAGTTTGAGCAGCTGGATATCTCTTTGCAGACGATGCTCAAAAGTAAGGATAAGGCCGACAGGCTCATGCAGCAAGTGACACAGTTTGCCGCCACTACCCCATTTGAATTGAAAGATATTAGCAAAGGTACCAAGCAGCTTCTTGCATTCCAGGTAGGCGCCAATGACATTATTCCCACTCTTACAGAATTAGGTGACCTCGCATCCGGGCTGAATACTCCACTTAGCGAGCTGATATCTGCATACGGAAAAGTGAAAGCCAAAGGTAAACTACAGGCCGAAGAGATGAACATGTTTTTGGAAAGGGGTATTCCACTCGTTTCGGAACTGGCGAAAAAGTATGGTGTGGCCGAAAGTGCCATTTACACCATGGCCAGCCAAAGTAAAATCTCATTCCAGGACCTGCAGGATGTGCTGCATAAGCTAACGGCAGACGGCGGCATGTTTGCCGGCATGATGGAGAAGCAATCTCATTCAATCCTTGGTATGGTTTCCAACTTACAGGATAGTTGGGATTTGATGCTGAACAACATGGGTAAAGCAAATCAAGGAATGATTTACGATACCATTGGGTTCGCCCAGACGCTGGTTGCCAACTACCAAAGCATAATTGATATTATCAAGGTATTGATTGCTACAGCCGGAGCATATAAGGCTGCTGAAATTGTGGCCGGATTGATTGAACAGGCACAAGCTGCCGGGTCGCTGGCAAAAGCCCTGAAAGAAACAGCTATTGCACAAAAAACGCTTAACCTATTGCAGAAAGCTAGTCCTATTGGGTTAGTAGTGGGTGCATTTACAGCTCTAATTACTTCTCTTGCATTATTTGGGAAAGAAGCTGATAAAACCACTGAGAAGATTGACCAGATTAAACAGAGTGCAAAAGATGCCGCAGGTGAAGGTATCGATAAGGAGATTGCAAACATTGACGTACTTCTCGGGAAGCTGAAAAATGTAAACAATCAATCAGGAGACCGGGCGAAAGTTATCAATACCATCAATTCACAATATGGTAGTTATCTGAAGAATCTACTTACTGAAAAGACGGCCTATCAGGATATCGAGAAGGCACTGATAAACGTCAAGAATCAACTGAAAGAGAAGATTGAACTCGAAGCACTATCACAACAGGCCACTTCACTATATAAGAACGTCCGGAAATATCAGAGCCTGATTGATGAGGTATCAAAGATGAGTGTTGATAAGTTCAATAAAGAATTTGTGGGCAAGAATAAAGACCTCATAAAGGATGTTATGGGTAAATACGCTGTTGGAGGCTCGATCGTTGAAGGTGTGCAGGGAGCATTTAGGCAGCAATTCATAGATAACATCCAATACATTTTAAAGAGATTCAAAGACGAATACAACAAAATCATAAAGGACATCAATGACCGGACATCCGGGAAAGGTAACGGAGGTGGAGGTGGCGGCGGTGTACCCGGGTTCGATGAGGATAAATTCAAAGCCCAATTAAAAGCTGCGAAAAAGGATTACCAGGATTATGCAAGCCTTATTTCAGAGGAGTCAAGAAAGCAGTATGTGGCAGATTCAAAATATGTCACTGAAGGCAAAAAGACTTTTGAAGATTACCTAAAAGACCTGTATGAGAAGGCAAAGACTATCGGGGAGAAGATCCAGATTGAAATATTTGCAGCCGGTGAAGGCATTAAACTGAACTCTTCACCCATCCCGAAAAAATTGACGCCAAAAACCGGCTCTCAATTGTCGGGTGGTTTGAGTAATACGAAACAGGGGCTCGAAACTCAGAAGTTGCTTTCTCAGGCAAACCTAAAGGTAGAAAAGCAAATCACCGAAGAGAAGAAACGTCAGCAGAAGATATTTGAAAAGAATATGCAGACGCTCGACAATATGCTTTATGCCACCGGGCATCTGGTTGCTAAATATTCTCAACAGCTTGGCCTCACAGAGGACCAGTCGAAAGTTTTACAGGATGGTCTGAACGCTATGAGCGGCATCGCCGATATCGCCCGGGGTGACGTATTGGGAGGTAGTATCAAGATAATTGATTCAATGCTTTCACAATTCCTAAAGGCGAATGAAGCTATTTCGGTGCACTACGAGAATGTTCAGAAGAACATCGAGAAGTTGGTCAATTCTGTCAATATTGCGAACGAAGCCCTCGCAAATATTGGCTCCAGGAATATCCGTCAAAATTTGGCCCTCATCAATAGTCAAATATCAAGCCTGACAAAAGAAGCTGCGAATCTGGCAAAACAACTCGATGGTCAATATTCAGGCAGGCGAAACTATACTGGTAACTCAGGCTCTACTGCCGTCAGTTATTATGGTATTGTACGTGATGAGGTGGCCAGCCTTGAAGAGAGTATTAAAACACTTTCAAGTAGGTTGCTTTCTGAGAGCATTTCCGACGACCAGCGCAAAGCGATTGAAGCCATTTTACAAAGCTACAACGAGCTAAAGGCGCAAATGGATTCAATGACGCAGGATATCACCGGTACCACTGTTCAGGATTTGGCCGATTCAATTGCCCAGGCTTTCATTGACGGAACGGATGCGGCTGAATCATGGGGAAAAGCTGTTGACAATATTATCCGGAAGGTCATCATTGACCAATTAACGGCAAAGTTACTTACCAAGCCTATTCAGGATGCAATTGACCAGCTGGTGTCTGATACACAAGGTGGATTGACTACGCAGGAAGCTGATAAATTCAAACAATCGATTCAGAATATTGCCGACCAGGTAGGACCAGCATTTGAACAAGCTCAACAGGCTCTTGCAGATATTGGAATCAATATCAGCTCAACTGCAGATGCTGCTTCAGGATTAGCCGGACAGGTTAGCCGGTCCATTACCGAAGATACTGCTTCTGAACTGGTAGGATTATGGAACCGGACAGCTTTAGATACCCGGGCGATACGCGACAATTCAAAGTTGGCCATCACTCATCTGGCAAAGATTGAGGCGAATACCGGTACAATTGCAAGAAACAGTGATTATCTGAAAAAGCTGGATTCTATCGATTCCAGACTAGCGAAGCTAAGCACAAGCGGAAGCAGAATATAATCAGGCAGCAATGCCGAAAATTGAAATAATCATGGACAGTAAACAAATCATTGAAACAGACGAAAAGTCAATCAATTTCGTATTAACAAGCATTCAATCCGACATCAACAGCCTGAATAAGGGTATAATCGGATTATTGGTTGAGGACGGTATCACTCCAACCGCTGAACTAGTAAGCCGAATCATCAACGAAGGAGTTGAGGTGATTCGAAATGTGCTACTGGAGCGGTGTGACAAAGACATTAAACGTCTGAAAATTCGCAGCAAAACGATTGAGGAATCAATGCGTAATGATGCGAGGCAACTTGCGGACCGGTATCAAACTGCCGTGTATTCCATCAATAACGCTTTTGCAAGGACATCAGGCAGTATTAACCAGATGACCGGTCAAACTTACAGCACTCAGCAGGCCTTTGCAGTTGAGAACGGGAAAGCGGTCATTTTGGAGGACTTCAGACAGCAGGTAGAGCAAGACTTCACTTATGAGGTAAAAAGCAAAAATCAGGCGGATTTATGGGAAATGCTTGGACGGTTCGCTGAATCTTACAACCAGGTAAACAAAGCGGCTGAACGTGCTGGAATTATGCCGGTAATGGTTGACGACTTCGGCTCCGGATTTCGGTTAAAGAATGATTCGGATGAAATAGAACCGGATCCTCGAGTATTGAATCTTGTTTAACAAAAAAATATAAGAGATATGAATATTAGTTTGATGAAAAAAATCGTCAGAGAAGTTGACAAGAATCAAATTCCCGAAAGCTTTCTAAAGGGCCGGACCATCGAATCTGAGGCCGATTTAAGCGCAGTAGTGGAATCCTACCGGGAAACCGTCGGGACTGTTAAATCGGTCAAAAGCGATGAAGATTTGAATAAAGATATTCAAGAATGGGCCGCAAAAGGTAGCGATAAATGATTTGAAGGGGATTTCCCCTTCTTCAATCTCACATCTAACGGATGAACGACTTCGAAAAAAAACACATTAACAACGCCCTCCGGAATGCTAGTTTGATTGGGCGTCTTTATGATGATTTGGTGAAAAAAATGGCCCGGTTGCTTAGTCAGTATAAGCCTACCGGGGCAAAATCAGTGTGGGATGGAAACAAGGCCCTTGAGCGGAAACTTGACCAACTCCTGCAGTCGTTTGGCGTGACACTTACCGGGCACCTGAAAGAGATGATTGAGAAAGATTGGGAGCTGGCAGAACAAAAGAACGACGAGCTGGTAAAGAATCTTCTCAAGGGTTCAACTGTTACGGTTGCCGGCGTTGTGGTTTACGATTTATTCAACCGGAAAAGGCCGGGCAAGTCGGTCCGTGTAATACTCAAGAGCATCAAAAACCTTTTCAAAAGGAAAAAATCAGATGTGAAGCTGTCGGATGTGATGGCGGCCCCCCGCCGGAGAGAAGCCCTATTGCAGTTTTTGAACAGGAAAGAGGGAGGCATGGGCCTTTCTGAGCGTGTCTGGAAGCTCACAAAGCTAAACAAGTCCATGATTGAGGAGTTGCTCCATAATAATATCATCCAGGGAGGCAGCGCGGCCCAAAATGCAACCCATCTAAAAAAGTACCTCAATAATCCGGACATGTACTTCCGGCGGGTGAGAAATAAGAAAACAGGTAAGCTGGAATTGTCAGCCAGAGCAAAAGAATTTCACCCAGGGCGAGGTGTATACCGGTCCAGTTATCAGAACGCGTTGAGGCTGGCCCAAACCGAAACAAACATGGGTTACAGGATGGCCGACCATAACCGCTGGAAGAATAATCCTACGGTTGTAGGCTTCGAGGTAAAAACTTCGCATAACCACCCCACAGAGGATATGTGTGATGACCTGAAGGGAGAATATCCAAAGGACTTCATTTTTACAGGCTGGCATCCAAAGTGTATTTGCTATGCGGTCCCCGTTATGCTGTCAGATAAAGAATTTGAATCGCATGAAGATGCAATTCTCACCGGTCAAGAGCCGAAAATCAACAGCAAAAACCGTGTAAGGTCAGTGCCGGCCGGATTTAATCGATGGATAAAAAGCAAGGCTAAGGCATCAAAGGGGTGGAAAAATCAACCGTACTTCATCCGGGACAACTTCAAGGGAGGCAAGATAGAAGGAGGTTTGAGGTTATAGAAATAAAAAAGCCTGTGGCCGAAACTTATCAGTGAAGACCTGATGTTGAAGCGTAACAGGATGCAATATTCACAAAAACGTTTTAACAAATGGAGTTATCAAAATTAAGTAACGAGGAAAAAGGGAACCTGGCCATTGAGCTGGTTAAGTCCCTAAAATCAGATGGCGCTGACATCAGCACGCTAAAAGACGAGCTTCTCTCTGTCGATTTAAAACCGGATGACAGTGGAAGGGTAAGATCAGGAACCAACCGGATTAAGCTCGGCCAACTAGAAAACGATATTCGCAGAGCCGTTGAGTTTATTAATGGCCCCCTGCATTCGGCATTTGACAGTTTGGGCGTTGAATTCTCATTCGAGTTGGTGAAAGATGTTTTTTCTGGCGGCAGCAAGTTCGGTGAATTATTCAACAGCAAACTACACAAGGACCTTTCTTTGATGTCTATTCCGGCATCCAGAACACTAATTGAGAATTCGGCCAGAGACGGGCTCCAGGAATTCAATAATGTTGTCAGTGATGGCAGGAGTCGGTTCGGATATAGCGTGTTCGATTTCATCACTTTTGAGGATGGATCTGCAGTGTTTTCCGATGACGGGATGAACCATCTCCAGGATGAATGCGGTATTTTCCTTTCAGACCCAGAAGAAATCAGTCTTTATTCTGCCCATCTCAAAGCATGTGACGCACTGAACGACCTATTCGGCGGCTACGCCCGTATGGATTGGCATAAGATATTTGATTTTGAAAAGGACGGCACGTTTAAACCTTCCCCGGTGTATTATGACGTGCTGTTGAACGGTATCAAAAACGCAAAAGGCAAGAACGATGGAAAAGACTGAATCGCAACAGATAGCGGAAATCATTGACAACGGCACCCAGAAAATAGCTGAGGCGTCCGGAAAGAAGTACAAGCCGATTGAATTCGAGCAGGAGAAACAGCCCACAGAAGAAGAGCGACAGCAGCTCAGTGATAAGGTTGTAGGGCAAATAAAGGAGGGTGAAAAAGAAGAGGAAAAAAAGATGGCCGAGCATGTGAAAATGTTTGGGGAAAAGCCGAAAAATGTTTTCTGGTAGAATCATCCCCATGGCCATAAATCCGTCAATGCGGTGCAAAAATGGGTTTAATGAAGCATTGATTTTAACCAAACAGCAAATATTCAATCGGTTAAGGTTTTAAATAATAGTCTACACACGCCCATTTTTCAGGTCTTCATGATTATTTCAATAGGTAATGGCCGGCACAATCATAATATGCCGGCCCGCTTACCGCTATCGACTCAAATCTATTTTAAGTAAACGCAAAGCTCGAACGACATGCCAGCACCGAAGGGAAATAAAAACGCAGTAGGCAACAAAGGAGGCCGAAAGACCAGCTTTAAACAGGAGTATTGCGAACAGGCTTACCAGCTTACTTTACTTGGAGCCATAGACAAGGAATTAGCTGATTTCTTTCACGTAAGCCAGAGAACTATCAACTACTGGAAAAAGACACACAAGGAGTTCGCGGAGGAAGTCCGAAGGGGTAAAGATATGGCAGATGCTAATGTGGCCGAGAGACTCTATCAGCGGGCCCTTGGATTTGAGCATGACGCGGTAGAGATAAAGGTTGTTAATGGTGAAGTTCTCAAAGTTCCAATCAGGAAGGTTTATCCCCCGGACGTAATGGCCGCTACTTTTTGGCTCAAAAATCGTCAACCTACCAAATGGAGAGACAAGCAGGATGTCAACGTCGAGGGTGAAGGGCTGAACCCTACCGTCATTATTTTGCCCTCAAATGACCGTTAATCGCTCGTCAGTGTGTAGAGTTTTTGCATACCTACGCACGCGCGCGAAGGTTTTTGCATGTTGACATTTATTGACATTTTAAAGCCAATAATCTAAAATCGCTGACTAATCCTTTCTTAACTTATCATTCAGCAATTCGAGCTGTGTTTTTATATCTTCCAGTAATTCTACTCGTCGGTTAATTCTGTAATACCAATTCCAGAAGCCCCGTAGCAACAGATAGACTACAATTAAGATGATACTCAGTATCACAATGTCAAGTGAATCCATGTGTAAAGTATTAGCAAATCAGTAATGATTTAATATGTTTCGGTAGGCTGCAAGGATTTAGATGCAAATTACACAAAAGGATCTCTATATCAAAATACTACAAAGACGTTTGGAATATTCAAAATAAAATTTGTAGGTTTGTTATGTCCAATAATGAAAATCGAAGTTGAATCTTTAAAAGCAAAGAGAATCCTAGAAAAATAATTTGATGTAAAATACTGGTAGCCGGGTAGACCTGTTTGGAGTTGCTCCCGTGGACAGGAATACTACTTCCTTGAGCTTTGCTTTAGGTTTTTGTTATTGGACACCTGCCCGGTTGCCTCAATATTAAATGATATGTCCAATAACATTGCAAAAAAAGATGAAAGCGTAATGCTTGAAAACGGTTCGAAACTCCTTATTGATACCGTAAAAATACACTGGAATAGTGTTGACATCCCAGAAACCATTAGAGCATTGAACAATGTTTTTTTCTCATGGGTAGCTGCAGCTGATTGGGAGCACAAATACAGAAGCTCTAACTCCAGCGAATTCCACAACCTCATCGAATTTCTACTTGACATAGAGCCGGTATTGGCAGATATAGAATTGGCCGGAACCGCAAAATCAGACGTTGAGCGCAATGATGTAAATCAAACACCTTCGAAGGAGAGTGAGGATAAGGTGAGCATTGAAATTACCAAATCCGGATGGCAGATCACTGTTAACAACAACGGAAATAAGGAAACTCAGACTCATCTTGTCTCAAACGGGAAAGCCGCATTGGCTGATTCACGGTTTGATGACAAAAAGATTGATAGAAGCATTATTGATGCCCTGCGCGGAGTTGACCTTATCAATGTTTCTGAAGCTCTTAATAATTGATGACCTTAAAATCAGATAAACCATGATTACAGCAACAGAAGCACAACTAGAAAGGATATTCCGAAGGATTTATACTCTTGGTGAGAGAAACGGAGCCGAAAAGGTACTGGTTGAGCAAGGTAAGATTCCGGATTACATCCGAAGAACCGAAGCTAAAAAGCGTATTGGACCTTCTACTTATGCAAAGTTGGTAAAAAAAGGATTCCTGCACGAGAGGAAGATGGATTCAAGTAAACCGAATAGTCCGATAGTGATTCCAAGGGATGAATTCAACTATGTCCAAATGATGGTCGATAATCCGACGTTTTGATGGTATCAAAGTATTCTCAAATGTAATTATCATGCATTATGATTTCGCCATGATTTCACCACAACAAAAAGTGAGATACAAAATAAATTGCATCTCACTGATTATCTGTGTCGGTCTGCAGGGATTCGAACCCTGGACCCGCTGATTAAGAGTCAGCTGCTCTGCCAACTGAGCTACAGACCGTTTATCCAAACCTCAAAATTACGAAATATCCGGTGCCGTTGTTCTCTGTGAGGCCGTTTAATTCAAGGTATCGTCGCTGGTTTCTTGCGGATTTATTTGTCGACGACGCAAACAATTTTCTACTTTGATGGTATGTATGGAGTGATGAATGAAAAAGAACTAAATCTCTCACTCCGGGATATTGAATACCTGATTGTTGGCCAGGGACTGGCCGGAACCATGCTTGCATTTGAATTGCACCGACGCGGAAAAGATTTCGTGGTAGTTGATTCTCCTTCCGGTGAAAAAGCCAGTCGCATAGCTGCCGGAATCATCAATCCGGTTGTTTTTCGCCGCCTGACAAAATCGTGGTTAGTGGATGATCTTTTTCCAGTATTGAAAGAAACCTATCGGGAACTTGAGAAACTCCTCTCCTGTCAACTACTCCATCCGTTGAAGATTGACAAAATTTTAGGCAAGGAAGAAGGTTCGTTCTGGCTAACTAAATCTATTGAAAACAATTTGGAGTCCTACATTCATTCCGAACCAGATACCACTTTTCATAAAGACGGCATAGAAGCACCTTATGGAATTGGCAAGGTCTTTAACGCCTTCCGGGCCGATTTGCCGTTGCTAATCGACCGCTTCCGGGAATTTCTGATTCAAGAGAATCGCTTCATTGGTGAAAAACTGGACACCAATGATATCATTCGGGAAACCGGAAAAGTGCAATGGAAAAACATCACGGCACAAAAAATCATTTTCTGCCAGGGATTCCGCGCCAGCGACAATCCTTTTTTTCAGTCGGTCAAATTCAAACACACCAAAGGGCAGGTGCTGGATTTGGAGATTCCCGGGCTGAACATTACTGATATGGTCAACAAGGGAATGTTTGTGTTGCCGCTGGGTGAAAATCGTTTTCGGGCTGGCGCTACTTACCGTTGGGAGTTTCCGGATACAATTCCTGACCACGAAGCGACAGCTGAATTAACCGAGAAAATGGACAAGATTGTCAAAGTTCCTTATTCCATAACCGGAAAACGAGCCGGCATTCGGCCAACAACACACGACCGACGACCTGTTCTTGGTTTGCATCCAGATACTCCGGAAATCGGTATTTTTAATGGATTGGGTTCGAAAGGAGCCATGCTGGCCCCTTATTTTGCCCGTGAATTTGCCCACTTCCTTTGCGGAGAATCCGATACCATCCATCCGGAAGTCAATCTTCTCCGGTATTACCGAAAAAAATAACTGGCTTACGAACCGGTCTGAAACAGCGTCGGCGGCTTTTTCCATTTAATGCCGCACCCGGCAGAAGGTTTCTGATCTTCGGGAACCGGCTTTCCATTAAGAACTGCATCGAGCGCTGCCCGCAAATCTTTTCCGGTGATGGGCACATCGTTTTTCGGACGGGCTTCGTCCATCTGTCCGCGATATACACATTTTAAATCCTTATCGAACACGTAAAAATCAGGAGTGCAAGCTGCCATATAGGACTTGGCCACTTCCTGCGTTTCATCGTACAGATAAGGAAACGGGTAACCTTCTTTCGCGGCTGTCTCCTTCATCAATTCCGGTGCATCATCGGGATAGTTATCCACATCGTTGGAGCTGATGCCAACAAAGCTGATGCCTTTGGCTCCGTACTCGTTGGCAATGGCTGTGATTTCGTGATTCACATGCTTTACATACGGACAGTGATTGCAAATAAACATCACAACCGTAGCTATATCTGATTTGATATCATCCAATGAAATATTCTTACCCGAAACAGTATCGGGCAACTCAAATGCAGGCGCCTTCTCGCCCAGCGGAAACATTCTTGAAAAAGTAAGTGACATATCGATTCTCCATCTTTCGTTCACTCCGTTTAACGAAAAGAATCCATCATGGTTTACGAAAAACAGTAGAAAGTCTGAATCACATAAGTTTTAAATCTTCCAGCAACCGAATATAAATATCGATTCCGTTCCGAATCTCTTCCTCGAGAATATATTCATCGGGCGTGTGTGAGCGTGCCGAATCGCCGGGTCCCACTTTCACGGTAGTGTAGGGAATAACCGCCTGATCGGACGTCGTTGGAGAACCATAAGTCTCCAGTCCCAGCTCAACACCACGCTTCACCAGTGGGTGGTCGAGCGGTATGCCTGAAGAATTCAGTCGGTACGACCGGGCTTTCAGATTACTCTCCAGCAAACCAGAAAGCATATCGAAAACTTCTTCATTGGAGTAACATTCGTTGGTCCGAACATCGATGACGAACTTACAACTATCGGGAACAACGTTATGCTGATGACCGGCTTCAATTTGAGTAACCGTTGTTTTCACCGGTCCCAGAACCGGAGATTCTTCCGGAAATTTAAAATCCAAAAGATGTTGAATATCGTCCAGCGCTTTGTAGATGGCATTTACACCTTCGTTTCGAGCAGCATGCCCGGTTTTTCCGACCGCTTCTGCATCGATGACCAGCAACCCTTTTTCGGCAATGGCCAGATTCATCCCGGTAGGTTCGCCCACCAGCCCCAAATCAATCGGTCCCAGTCCCTCCAAAATAGAAGCAACGCCATTGGTTCCGGAAATCTCTTCTTCCGCAGTAGCGCTCCAAATCAGGTTGAACGGCAATTCCGATAACTTGTCGAAATAGCGGAAGGCTGCTAATTGTGCAACTACTGAAGCGCCGGCATCATTGCTGCCCAGGCCGGTCAGCTTACCATTTTGCACCACCGGAGTGAAGGGATCGTTTGTCCAACCATTGGCCGGCTTCACCGTATCGATGTGTGAATTGAACAACACAACGGGCTTCCCATCCTGCCAGTTCCTGTTCTTCAGCCAAAGATTATTTCCCTGACGGAAAGGAGAAAATCCCCACTCCTTTACCTGATTTTCCAGAAACGTAGCTACCGCATCCTCATCGCGACTTAACGACGGAATGCCAATCATATCCTGCAGCAGACGATAGGCGTCGCTGTGAAGTTTTTCAATCGAAAGATTCATAGCATAAGTAAACAGCTGCTTCCCGGACGGAAAGCAGCATCAAATGAGTGTATTCAATTATTCTTCCTCTTCTTCGTGGAAAAGTGCCAGGCGGGTTCCGCCTTTGGAACCGGAAAGGGCCGATGCGTTGGTCACGACCACCGCGTTAACTCCCTGTTTCATTGCATTGAAACCGGTCGTCAGTTTCGGAATCATGCCACCATTTACTGTTCCGGTCGATTTCATCTCTTCGAATTCGGCCATGGTAATTTCGTCAATCACCGAATCTTCATCCGATTCGTCCATCAGCACGCCGCGTTTATCGAAGCAATAAATTAGCGTGACCCGATAGCTGGAACTTAACGCAATAGCCAGTTCCGAGGCAATCGTATCGGCATTGGTATTGAATAGCTGCCCATCGCCGTCATGCGTAATGGGTGCTACCACCGGAACAGCACCATTCTCGAGCAATTCGCGGAGCATGCGATTATTCACATTCACCACATCGCCAACAAAGCCGTAATCAACCTCGGCAACGGGACGTTTTTTGGCACGGACGATATCCAAATCGGCACCAGTCAATCCAAGAGCATTGGTTCCCAAAGCCTGAAGCTTCGCAACCAGGTTTTTATTGACCAGGCCAGCATATACCATGGTAACCACTTCCAGAGTTTCTTCATCCGTAACGCGGCGACCTTCCACCATTTTCGGTTTAACGCCCAACTTTTCGCCAATGGCTGTCGCCTTGGTGCCTCCACCATGTACCAGAATCTTATTTCCGGCAATGCGCGAAAAATCACGAAGCAGACTTTGAAGCGATTCTTCTTCCTCAACTACCTTTCCGCCCACTTTGATGATGGTCAGATGTTCGATCATTTTAGTTCCTCCAGTATCATTTTTAGCACCGCCTGTGCCGATACTTCGCGGTTGGCAGCCTCCTGAATGACGATGGAATCGGGACTATCAATTACACCATCGGAGACAATAATATTCCGGCGAACCGGCAGGCAATGCATGAATTTTGCCTGATTGGTCAGAGCCATTTTTTCCTCGTCAACCGTCCATTTTCGGTCACGGGAAAGGACCTGTCCATAACTACTGTAAGATGCCCAATTTTTTGCATAAATAAAATCGGCATTGGAAAAAGCTTTCTTCTGATCGTATTCAACTTTCACATCGCCCATAAATTCAGGCGCTAACTCATATCCTTCAGGATGGGTAACCACCAGCTCGTAATCAGTTTGACGCATCCATTCCACAAACGAATTGGGAACAGCCTGCGGAAGAGCCTTCGGATGTGGTGCCCAGGTAAGCACGACTTTGGGGCGTTCTTTCGTTTTAAATTCTTCGATGGTCACATGATCGGCGAACGACTGCAACGGGTGCCGCGTAGCTGCTTCCATACTCACGACCGGAACGCCGGAGTAATCGATAAACTGGTTGATGATTTTTTCCTGGTAATCATCTTCTTTGCTTTTGAACTGCGCAAACGACCGTACCCCAATGATATCGCAGTACGAACCGATGACCGGAATCGCTTCGCGAAGATGTTCGGGCTTGTCTCCATCCATGATGATCCCCAACTCCGACTCGAGCTGCCAACCATCCTGATTGACATTTAATATCATGGTATTCATGCCCAAATTCATCGCCGCTTTTTGAGTACTGAGGCGCGTACGTAAACTCGAGTTGAAGAAAATCAGCACCATGGTTTTGTTTTTGCCCAGATGCTGATAGGCAAACGGATTCTTTTTCATTTCGAAAGCGATTTTCAGCGCTTCGTTCAGGTCGGGTAAATCGTGTACGGATGTAAAATGCCTCATGATCTATTTTTTCAGCTCGTTATGTATTCTTAATAAGTTGATGAGATTATTTCGGACGGATTTGTCCGTCGCCTTCTATCAGCCACTTGTAGCTGGTGAGTTCTTCCAACGCCATCGGGCCGCGGGCATGCAGCTTTTGTGTGCTAATGCCGATTTCGGCACCCAAACCAAATTGCGCTCCGTCAGTGAAAGCAGTGCTGGCATTGGTGTATACAGAAGAAGCATCGACCAGTTTGCGGAAAAGATCGAGATGCTCCTGATTTTCGGAAATGATGGCTTCGCTGTGCTTGGAACTGTATTCGGCAATGTGATCGAGCGCCTCCTCGAAAGACGCTACGGTTTTGATGGCCATTTTATAATCGAGAAACTCGGTTCCGAAGGATTCTTCGGTCGCCGGCTTCAATAAATCTTCCGGATAATGCTCTTCCAATGCTTCCATTGCCTGTTCGTCGGCGAAAATTTCCACCTGACTTTCCGGCAGCAATTCCGCCAGGTAAGGCAAATCGCTCAGACGCGATTCATGGATGATCAGGCAATCGAGCGCGTTACAAACACTCGGACGACGCGTTTTCGCATTGTTGATGATCTCGCGCCCTTTCTCTTCATCACCGAACTCATCGAAATACGTATGGCAAATGCCGGCACCTGTTTCGATGACCGGAATGGTTGCATTTTCACGGACGTAATTGATGAGTCCCTGACTCCCGCGGGGAATTAGCAGATCAACATAGCCCTGTGCATTGAGCAATTCCCCTGTCGCTTCCCTCCCGGGAGGAAGCAAAGTCAATATATGAGTATCCAGGTTGAACGATTCCAATACGCGGTGAATAATGGACACGATAGCTTCATTTGAATCCGCTGCATCGCTTCCGCCTTTCAGCACACAAACGTTTCCTGACTTCAGGCATAGCGAGAAAACGTCGAAGGTTACATTCGGACGGGCCTCGTAAATGATCCCGATGACGCCAAAAGGCACACTGACTCGTTTGATTTGCAATCCATTCGGTCGCGTTGTTTCCGACAACAATTTTCCCAACGGTGAAGACATGGAAGCTACACTTCGCATATCGGATGCAATTCCTTCGATTCGTTCCGCGGTCAGCTTCAGTCGGTCATATTTCGGATCGAATGGTGCCATCCGCTGCAGATCTTTTTCGTTCTCCTTCAGGATAAAATCCATTTCCTTTACAGCTTCGTCGGCAACAGCCATCAACACCTGATTTATGGTCTCTTCCGTCACCAGATTCAGCTTCCGACTCGCCTGAAGCGCCTGTTCAAATTGTTCTCGATACTGCATGTCCGGTTGGTTTTTATCTGTTTCTGTTGTTTTTGTCGTAAGGCTAAATTCTATTTCTCAACTTAGCTGAGTTCTATCCAAGGTAGAGGTAATCGTAGTGGATAAATGGCTTTTCGTATTTTGACCCCATTTCACGCTCAACGATTTTAGACGAAAAGCCAGCTTTCCCAAGACCGAGTAGTTTTCCACTTACATCCTTTACCCTAACGATGTCGCCGGTTTTAAACTGACCTTGCACACCGGTAATTCCGATGGTGAGCAAACTGGTTGCTCTTTCTGAAAGCAGTGCGTCACGGGCTCCGTCGTTCACAAACACTTCGCCCCGGGCAAAATCGTCAGAATGGGCCAGCCACTTTTTTACTGTATTCGATTTACGCTTTTCCGGCTCGAACCAGGTATGGGGTAAATCCGAGTTCGGCTCCATCAAATCAGTCAGAATATTTAAATGAACACCGTTCGCAATATGAACCGCTACGCCTTGCCCAGCCAGTTTCGAGGCGATGGAACTTTTAGTCAGCATTCCTCCACGGCCAAAATTCGATTTCTGCGTAGAAATTAATTCTTCTGAAACCGTTTCGCCAACAGCAATGTGTCGAATCAATTCACTGCCTGATTCCCCCGGATTTCCAGTGAAAACGCCATCCACATTGGTGAGTAGAAACAGCGCCTCCACATCCATCATCGACGCAATCAAGCCGGAAAGCTCGTCGTTATCAGTAAACATCAATTCCGTAACCGAAATGGCATCGTTCTCATTGATAACCGGCACGACGCCACTTTCGAGCAACGTGTTGATGCAATTACGCATGTTCAGGTAATGCTGCCGGTCGCTGAAATTCTCTTTGGTTGTTAACACTTGGGCACACGTCAGTCCGTGTTCCCGAAACAGGTCGGCATACCGGTTGATAAGCTTCACCTGTCCAACAGCCGACCAAAGCTGACGCCGCGAAACCGTATCGTGCTTTTTCTGCGGCTCTACCTCGGCCCGACCTGCAGCAACTGCTCCCGAAGAAACAAGAATCACCCTGACTCCTTTCTTCTGCAACGCAGCAATTTGATCGACAAAGTGCGCCATACGGGCAACGTTCAGCATACCATCGTCGCGGGTAAGCAGATTGCTTCCAATTTTTACCACAATACTGGAGTAGCGGTTTGCCATGAGATAAATGCCTTTTTTCCTGAAAAGTAAATTTCAGGTGAATGGGGTTTCACATTTCCGGAGACGGATATTTAACCGTTGTTAATTTTATTGTACGATACCAACAATCCCTGAATCAATGCCGACGAAAATCCCTGATGTTCCATGGCGTTCAATCCGGAGATGGTAATTCCTTTCGGTGTGGTCACCTTGTCTATTTCCCTTTCGGGATGATGACCAGTTTGCAGAATGAGTTCGGTAGCACCTTTCACCGTTTGAGCAACAATTTCCTGTGCTACTTCAGCTCCAAAGCCAATTTCAATTCCGCCTTGTGCAGCTGCACGAATGAAACGCAGCGCAAATGCAATTCCACAGGCTCCCAAAACAGTGGCTGCGGCCATCAGTTCTTCGTTGATATAAATAACTTTCCCCAGCGTTTCGAACAGTTCCTGAATCACATCTTTTTGTTCGTCATTGCAATCGGGTGCCGAAATACAGGTCATCGACTCCTGCAGTGCAATGGCTGTGTTTGGCATCACCCGGAATGGAATAACATTGTCGGGCAACCACGATTTCAAGCTCTCAATGCTCACACCCGTCATCAGTGAAGCCACCATCTGCCCGGTAACAAGCGCGCTACTAATTCCCTGAAGGACACCTTCGGCCTGGTAAGGTTTCACCGCTACAATAACCAAATCGGCTCCTTTCACCGCAGCGGCGTTGTCTGCAGTAACACGAACACCTTGCTTTGCCAGGTCGTCGAGCAGATGCGGTCGCCGACGGGTAATCACCAGTTGCTTCGCAGGCAAACCGGCTTTCAAAAAGCCCTCGGCCATGGCCCGTCCCAGGTTTCCTCCTCCAATGATGCAAATATTCAGGTTCTTCATAGCTTTTCTCATTTTTGTCCTATTCTGCGTTACCACAAACCTAAAGCAGAACACAAATAAGACAATCAATTTAATACATTTTGACGGTATTTTTAACCAATTATTAACCCAATACCCTTTTCAGCGACGATAAAAACCGCTCGGCTTGTTCACGGGTAACAGTTAACGGCGGCAATAACCGAATGGTGTGAGTTCCGGTTACACCGGTAAATATCTTTTCTTCGAAGAGCAGCTTCTTTCGAATTTCTGCGATAGGCTCATCGAACTCCAATCCGATCATCAGACCGCGGCCACGGACTTCCCTGATTTTGTCAAAGCCAGCCAGTGACGCCATCAGGTAGTTCCCAACTACTTCAGCATTTTCGATTAACTGCTCACTCTGCATAATGTCCAACACAGCGATACTGGCTGCACAAGCAAGATAGTTGCCACCGAAAGTTGTTCCCAACATTCCCTTCCGGGCTTCAAACTCCGGACTAATCAGAACACCGCCTACCGGGAAACCGTTTCCCATGCCCTTTGCTATGGTGATGAGGTCGGGTTTTACATTGGCATATTGATGCGCAAAGAATTTTCCACTTCGTCCGTAGCCCGATTGGATTTCATCCAGAATCAGAACGGTTCCGTACCGATGACATAGTTTTCCGGCTTCTTCCAAAAAAGAAGATTCCGGCACACGACAACCACCAATGCCCTGAATGCCTTCCACGATGACCGCTGCCACATCGCCTTCCATCAGTTCGTTTTCTAAGGCTTCTATATCATTCAGCGGGAGGATGATTCGGTCGACAGTATCATTCAGCGGAGCTATGATAGCCGGATTATCGGTGACAGCCACCGCTGCTGATGTCCGTCCGTGAAACGATTTCTCGAAAGAAACAATACGGGCTCTTTCCGTATGAAAGGAAGCCAGCTTCAATGCATTTTCGTTGGCTTCGGCACCCGAGTTGCACAGGAAAAGAGAATAATCTTCGTAACCGGAAAGCGCTCCCAGTTTATGAGCGAGTTCGCGCTGTAACGGATTCTGGACTGAGTTGGAATAGAACCCCATTTTCTTCAGCTGCTCACTCAGCATCTGAACATAATAGGGATGCGAATGACCAACCGAAATCACGGCATGTCCGCCGTACAAATCGAGGTATTCAACACCATTTTTATCGGTGATGGTACACCCTTTGGCCGCCACCGGTTCTACATCGAACAGCGGATATACATCGAAAAGTTCCATATTTTTTCGAATTAGATTCGGGATTAAAATGCGACCGGCTTCAGGTTGAGCCCGGCGGTTTCATTCAATCCGAACATCAGGTTCATATTTTGCACGGCCTGCCCTGACGCACCTTTCAAGAGGTTATCGGTGCAGGAGAGAATAAGCAGTTTGCCATCATGTTTTTCCAGGTAAAGCAATGCCTTATTGGTATTCACGACCTGCTTCAGGTCCGGATTTCCCGGCGACAAATGCACAAACGGATGCCCTTCGTAATAGCGCTGATACAGTTCGCGGGCTTCTTCCACTGTTCCTTCAAAATCGGTGTAAACCGAAGCAAAAATGCCACGTGTGTGGTTTCCCCTTACGGGAATAAAGTTCAGCGGCTGCTCAAACTGCCCTTGCAGCTGTGCTAAGCTTTGACGGATTTCTCCCAGGTGCTGGTGCTGAAAAGCTTTGTACACCGACACATTGCTGTTGCGCCAGCTAAAATGCGAAGTCCCGGACGGCGATTGCCCGGCTCCGGTCGAACCGGTAATAGCATGCACATGCACTTCCTGATTCAACAAGCCCGATGATGCCAACGGCAGCAACGCCAACTGAATACCGGTAGCAAAACATCCTGGATTGGCAATGCGTTTCGCGGTGCGAATCTCTTCTCGGTTCAATTCGGGCAAACCGTACACGAAGTCGTTTCCTTCCCGCTTTAAGCGGAAATCATGACTCAGATCGATGATTTTTACACGCTTCGGGACATCATTCTTTTCGAGGTATTCGGCTGACTTTCCATGTCCCATGCAGAGAAATATCACATCAACAGCATCAAAGTCAATGTCTGAAAACACCAAATCGGTTTCCCCGATTAAATCTTTGTGCACCGAAGTAACCGGTTGCCCATCGTTACTGGAACTTTGTATACAGGAAACATCGGCAGCCGGATGATTTAACAGGATGCGCAAAAGCTCACCTGCCGTATAACCCGCACCGCCAACGATCCCTGTGCTTACTGTAGCCATTGAATGTGTTTATTTCTTATTGACTGAATAGAAAATCTTCAACTGGTTGCCCAGAATTTTGGTGAATCCTTTGGCATCATCTGCCGTCCATCCCTTATTCATCTCGCCGTATTCACCGAATTCCGACTTCATCAAATCGTGCTCCGATTCAACGCCGACCAACTGGAAGGTGTACGGACGCAGTTTGATAATCACCTTTCCGGTAACATTTTCCTGCGTGCTTTCCAGAAATTTTTCGATATCGCGCATCACCGGCTCGAGGTACATCGCTTCGTGAAGAAACATCCCATACCAGTTGCCCAACTGATCTTTCCAGTACTGTTGCCACTTGGTCAGCGTATGTTTTTCCAGCATCTGATGTGCTTTAATAATGAGCATCGGAGCAGCCGCTTCGAATCCGACCCGCCCTTTGATACCAATGATGGTATCGCCGATGTGCATGTCACGGCCAACAGCCCATGCTGCGCCAATTCCTTCGACCTCACGAATAGCATCGATGGTACTGAAATGCTTGTTGCCATTCACCCCTTTCAACTGACCTTTCACAAAATCAAGCGTCAACGTCTCCTCGCCTTCGTTGGTCAGCTGGCTCGGATACGCTTCTTCCGGCAATGTCTGATTACTGGTCAGCGTCTCCTTACCTCCGATACTGGTTCCCCAGAGTCCGGCATTAATGGAGTAAGCCATCTTCGTATAATCGGCCTGTACACCGTGATCTTTCAGGTAGTTGATCTCAAACTCACGGGTCAGCTCCATGTCACGCGTAGGTGTAATAATTTCGATTTCCGGCGCCAACACCTGGAAAGCCAAATCAAAACGAATCTGGTCGTTTCCGGCTCCGGTACTTCCGTGCGCCACATATTTGGCACCAATCTTTTTCGCATACTCAATAATGGCAATAGCCTGAAAAATACGCTCCGAACTGACGGAAATAGGATAGGTATTGTTCCGCAAAACATTGCCATACACCATGTATTTAATACCTTTCTGGTAATACTCTTCCGTTACGTCGAGGGTTTTATGACTCTTCACACCCAACGCGTACGCACGTTTTTCAATATCGGTCAGCTCATCGGGCGAAAATCCTCCCGTGTTGGCAATGGCCGTATGAACTTCCAGGTTCTTCTCTTTCGACAGGTAGATGGCACAATATGATGTATCCAAACCTCCGCTAAATGCCAGTACTACTTTATCACTCATAATAGTTTATGCTTTTTTCCGGTAACCGGATAAGATAATTATTCTGATTTTTTCCCGTTCTTATTTTCGGCCAGTGCCTGTTTTTCTGCTTTGCGTTTATCGACCCACTCGCGAAATACCTGGAAGGGAGTTTTTCCTTTTTTCCCGTTGCCATTTTTCCAAGCCGGATCGTAAAGCATTCCGGTACACAAGCACTTGCTTCGACTGGTTCGCTGCAGAATATCATAATTCACACAGCTCTGACAACCTTTCCAGAATTGCTCGTCATCCGTCAATTCGGAAAAGGTGACTGGCTTGTACCCCAAATCGGAGTTAATTTTCATCACCGCCAGGCCGGTGGTCAGACCGAAAATTTTGGCTTCGGGGAATTTGCTGCGCGACAGTTCGAACGCGCGCTGCTTGATGCGGCGGGCCAAACCATGGCCACGATATTCACGGGGAACGATCAGTCCCGAGTTGGCAACAAACTTGTTGGTGCCAAATGTTTCGATGTAACAAAAGCCGGCAAACTTATCGCCGTCGATGGCAATAATGGCTTTGCCTTCTTTTATTTTCGATTCAATGTATTCATGTGTACGGCGTGCGATACCCGTACCGCGCTCCTTCGAAGCCAGGTCGATGGCATCGTTCACCTCGTCCACATACTTGATGTGTTCCTCTCCGGCCACTACGACCTTGATGGCATCTTTTTCGTTTTTGTTATTCTTCTTTAACGGAAACATGTTTTTCCTTATTAATCAATTTTACCTTCCAGTTTGGGCATGGTCATGATTAACGCGTTGATAACATCATTACGGCCAACTCCCTCTCTGACAATGAGCAGAATAGTATCGTCACCTGCCACTGTTCCTAATATTTCAAATAAATTTGCTTTGTCAATTACTGATGCAATGCTGCTGGCATACCCTGGAAGCGTTGTCACAACCCCCAGATTTCCCGAAAACTCTACTTTCAAAAAACCGTCGGCCAAAAAATTGGCATGCGAAATATCCGGAACCGACTCATCAGTATTCGCGAGATTTTCACGCAAACGGTATATATATCCATGTTGTGAATCGCTGATTTTCATCACCTGAAGCGATTTCAAATCCCGCGAAAGCGTCGCCTGTGTCACCTCGTATCCCTCTTTATTCAACAGATTCAGCAGCTCGTCCTGGCTGCGGATCCGGTCTTCGGAGATGATTTTTTTGATGGCCAACAAGCGTTGTGTCCGGTTCTTCATTATGAATATTTATTTATTCTTGTTGCAATTTTATGCATTAAAATCGAATAATTATGCATTTAAATGTAAATTTATTCATAATTTTGACCCATTCTCAAAAGCGAGGTGAATAATTATTAATTATTTTACATTGAAATTTTGGACATCAAGCAGGAAATAACCTATTTTTGTGCCGTGCAACATGTCTTTAGAATATTAGACAGACACGCTGAGAAATGCGTTTTTGCTGCCGAGTACAAGGCAGTGGGAACGCATTTTTTTTGTCCACACGTTTCGAAAAATCATATAAAATCAGCAATAAAATCAACCGGAAATGCAAAACGTGCAGAAAGCAAAATTGATTCTTGAGGACGGGACCGTATTCGAAGGGAAATCTTTCGGATACGAGAAGTCGATAGCCGGAGAAGTGGTGTTTTACACGGCAATGACGGGTTACCCCGAAAGCCTCACCGATCCTTCCTACACCGGGCAAATCCTGGTATCGACTTACCCGATGATTGGAAACTACGGCGTTCCCAACGACGTGGAAGAAGATGGTATTTTCAGGTACTTTGAGTCGGACAAAATTCATGTGAGCGCGCTCATTATATCTGATTATTCATTCGAGTACAGTCACTGGAACGCGATGAAAAGTCTGGGAGACTGGCTGAAGGAAAATGAAGTTCCCGGTCTGTTTGATATCGACACCCGCGCCCTGACCAAAATCCTCAGGGAAAAAGGTTCGATGCTGGGAAAAATCGTTTTCGAAGGAAACGAGATCGATTTTTATGACCCGAATGAAGAAAACCTCGTTTCCCGGGTAAGCGTCGACGATATTCAGACATACGGAAACGGCGACCACAAAGTAGTGTTGGTCGACTGCGGTGTGAAAAACAACATTATCCGGTGTTTATTGCGACGAAACACGACCGTCATCCGCGTGCCGTGGGATTACGATTTCAATACAATTGAGTGTGACGGAATTTTCCTTTCCAACGGACCGGGTGACCCGGCGATGGTGCAGGAAACCGTTGAAAATGTCGGCAAAGCGTTGGACGATGTGAAGCCCATCATGGGTATCTGCCTGGGAAACCAGCTGCTGGGACGTGCCGCCGGAGGTGATACTTACAAACTGAAATATGGTCACCGGAGCCATAATCAGCCGGTGCTGATGACCGGCACGGACAAATGCTACATTACTTCACAAAACCACGGTTACGCCATCGACGACAAAACCCTGCCGGAAGATTGGGAACCGTTGTTCGTGAATGTGAACGACCAGACCAACGAAGGCATTCGGCACAAAACCAAGCCCTTCTTCTCTACGCAGTTCCACCCCGAGGCCTCTTCGGGTCCGGTGGATACGGAATTCCTCTTCGATGATTTCATCACCAACATCAAGAAGTACAAAAAGCAATGAACCGGCCGAATGAAACAGGCAACACAACTTGTTCATTCATCATGCAAAACGATTGAAAACCATGCTCAATAAAGATATCAAGAAAGTGATTGTCCTCGGTTCGGGGGCACTGAAAATCGGAGAAGCCGGCGAATTTGACTATTCCGGTTCGCAGGCACTCAAAGCGCTGAAAGAGGAAGGCGTCGAGACCGTTCTGATTAACCCGAATATTGCCACCATCCAAACATCGGAAAACATTGCCGATAAGGTGTATTTCCTTCCGGTGACGGCAAAATTTGTGGAAGAAGTGATTAAGAAGGAGAAACCGGACGGTATTTTGCTAGCCTTTGGTGGACAGACTGCCCTCAACTGCGGGGTTGATTTGTACCGTGGCGGTATTCTCGAAAAATATAATGTACAGGTAGTAGGTACTCCGGTACAGTCCATCATCAACACCGAAGACCGGGAGATTTTTGCCGGCATTCTGGGTGAAATCAACGTGAGGACGCCGCGAAGCATCGCCTGTTCTTCCATCGAGGAAGCGAGGGCAGCAGCCGAAAAACTGGGCTTCCCGCTCATCATTCGTGCCGCCTATACCTTAGGAGGTATGGGTTCCGGCTTCAGCTCCAACATGGACGAGCTGAATAAACTGGCCGATAACGCCTTCTCCTACTCGCCTCAGATTCTGGTGGAAGAGTCGCTGAAAGGCTGGAAAGAGGTAGAGTACGAAGTAGTGCGCGACCGTTTCGACAACTGTATCACGGTGTGTAACATGGAAAACTTCGACCCGCTGGGTATTCACACCGGTGAGTCGATTGTGGTGGCACCGTCGCAGACCCTTTCCAATGCCGAATATCACAAACTGCGGGAACTCTCCATCAAAATCATCCGCAAAATCGGTGTGGTGGGAGAATGTAATGTACAGTTCGCCCTCGACCCAAACTCCGAAGATTACCGCGTAATTGAAGTGAACGCCCGTCTGTCACGTTCCTCGGCGCTGGCATCCAAGGCTACCGGTTATCCGCTGGCTTTTGTGGCAGCCAAACTGGGACTGGGCTACGGTTTGCACCAACTAAAAAATGCGGTGACCAAAGTAACCACTGCTGCTTTCGAGCCGGCACTCGACTACGTGGTCGTGAAGATTCCGCGCTGGGACTTGACCAAATTCACCGGCGTATCAAAAAACCTCGGCTCCAGCATGAAATCGGTGGGCGAGATTATGGCCATCGGTCGTTCGTTCGAAGAAGCCATACAGAAAGGTATTAGGATGGTTGGACTGGGCATGCACGGATTTGTGGCCAACAGCGGGCAAGCAAAAATCGACGATGTGGAAGAAGAGCTTCAGCAGCCAACCGACCGTCGTATTTTCGCTATCGCGGAAGCTTTCCATCACGGGCATTCGGTAGACAAAGTGTGGGAAATGACCCGCATCGACAAGTGGTTCCTGCAAAAGCTGAACAATATTTACATCCTGCGCAACGAGCTGGAGAAATTCAACAAGCTGGAAGATATTCCGTACGAGATGCTCCTGCTCGCGAAAAAGCAAGGTTATTCCGATTTCCAGATTGCGCGTCTGGTTCTCAAGAGCGCCGATGAAAAAATCAATGGCGACTTGATAAAGGTGCGCGAATACCGGAAAAAACTCGGCATCGTGCCATACGTGAAGCAAATCGATACGCTGGCCGGCGAGTACCCGGCACAGACCAATTACCTCTACATGACCTACAACGGTTCGGAGCATGATATCGACTTCCAGCACGACGACCAGTCGGTGATTGTGCTGGGCTCGGGGGCTTACCGGATTGGTTCGTCGGTTGAATTTGACTGGTGTTCGGTGAATGCTGTCAACACCATCCGGCAGGAGAAGTATCGCGCCATCATGATCAACTACAATCCGGAAACGGTTTCGACCGATTATGATACCTGTGACCGGCTCTATTTCGACGAGCTCACCTTCGAGCGCGTGATGGACATCGTGGATTTGGAACAGCCAAAAGGAACGATTCTTTCGACTGGCGGTCAGATTCCGAACAACCTCGCCATGCGCCTGCATCGTCAACATGTCCCGATTTTGGGAACCTCGGCAGAGAAGATTGACAACGCTGAAGACCGGAATAAATTCTCGGCCATGCTCGACCGTCTGGGAGTCGACCAGCCGCGCTGGAGCCAGCTGACGACCATTGAGGACATATACAAATTTGTGGATGAAGTCGGTTTCCCGGTTTTGATTCGTCCTTCGTATGTTCTGTCGGGAGCAGCCATGAATGTGGTTTCGAACCGCGACCAGTTGCAACATTTCCTCGAACTGGCCGCTCACGTTTCCAAAGAGCATCCGGTGGTGGTTTCCGAATTCATCGAAAATGCCAAGGAGATTGAGATTGACGCGGTAGCCAAGAATGGCGAAGTGGTGGCTTACGCGATTTCGGAACACGTAGAGTTTGCCGGTGTGCACTCCGGCGATGCGACCATCGTTTTCCCGCCGCAAAAGTTGTATGTGGAGACCATCCGCCGCATCAAGAAGATTTCGCGGCAGGTTGCCCAGGCACTGGAAATTACCGGTCCCTTTAACATGCAGTTCCTGGCCAAGGACAACGACATCAAGGTTATCGAGTGTAACCTGAGGGCTTCCCGCTCCTTCCCGTTTGTTTCCAAAGTATTGAAGACAAACCTGATTGAAATCGCCACGAAGGCGATGCTGGATGTTCCCTTCGAGAAGCCGGACAAATCGGCGTTTGAGCTCGATTACGTGGGTGTGAAAGCACCACAGTTCTCTTTCCACCGTTTGCTGAATGCCGACCCGGTTCTGGGTGTCGACATGGCTTCGACTGGTGAGGTGGCCTGTATTGGTGAAAACTTCTACGAAGCGCTGCTGAAGTCGATGCTCTCGGTGGGTTACCGCATTCCGAAGAAGAGCATCCTGATTTCGTCGGGACCAACCCGCGGAAAAGTGGAAATGCTGAACAGCGCCCGCATGCTGAAGGAACGCGGCTTCACGATTTACGCGACCGGCGGAACGCACAAGTTCTTCCTCGACAACGGCATCCAAACGGAACTGGCCTACTGGCCCGATGAGGAAGACCAGAGCCCGAACACCCTGGAACTGATTCGCGATAAGAAAGTGGAAATGGTTATCAACATTCCGAAAAACCACACCAAACGCGAGCTGTCGAACGGCTACCAGATCCGGAGAAACGCAGTCGATTTCAATATTCCGCTCCTGACCAACGCGCGCGTAGCCAGTGCTTACATCTACGCCATCACCAAAATGAGTGAGGAGGATATTATCATTAAATCGTGGAACGAGTACAAGTAAAGCACAACTCCATAGAATAAACAAAGGCTGTCTCAAACGTGCGTCGCACAATTGGGGCAGCCTTGTTGGCTATAAAGTAGCAATGATAATAATCTCCTTTACCTCTTCTTCGTCAGTAAATCAAACAATTCAGCATTAATGTAGTAGTTTCCCGTTCCAAGTTTGACCTTTTGTAACATGTTGTCGTCCGCCAGCTTATTCAAATAATTGGCTGCAGTCAACCTAGTTACACCTAAATCTTTAACGACAAATTCAATTTTTGTATATGGATGTTTAAACAGATTATTCAATAAATCCTGACTGTAAAACTTATAATTATCCCTTAGACGATGCTTATAATCAAGCATCAATTCTTTGATTTTAATAATCAGTTCAATTGTTTCCTTTGCGGTTACTTCTACTCCTTTTATCATAAACAGGAGCCATTCCTCCCACAGACTTTCATCCCGCACTTTTTGCAAAAATCTGTAATACTCTTGTTTATTCTTAATAATATAACTGCTCAAATATAAAATTGGGAGGTTCTGCAATCTCTCCATTATCAGATAAAGGATGTTAATTATTCTCCCGGTTCTCCCATTTCCATCATAAAAAGGATGGATACTTTCAAACTGGAAATGAATGACAGCCATTTTTATCAATGGGTCACAATCCTGCATCTCGGAGTCATTGACATATTGCTCAAGATTTGTCATTAAACTCAATATTTCCTCATAATTTTGAGGAGGAGTATAAACCGTTTCTCCTGTTACAGTATTTTTTAGTGCCGTTCCCGGTAATTTCCTAAATCCAGCCTTATTATCTTCAAGCACCTCTTGAATCTCAAGAATCATTTTATTTGTCAGTAAACCACTCTTTGAAATCAACTCAAATCCCTTTTTCAATGCTAAAATGTAATTTTGAACTTCTTTAGCTTCAAGCGAGGTAAAGGAATTCAAATTCAATTCTGACTTATATAGATCATCATGCGTTGTAATAATATTCTCAATTGCAGAACTATCCTTGGCTTCCTGAAGTCCGAGCGTGTTAATCAGAATATTTTGATTGGGAATGGAAGAAGCAACACCTTTTAACTCAGCTAAAGCAGCATGAGCTGAAGGCAAAGCCTTTAATACCTTCTTCGTCTCCAAATCTATATTTAATGGAAGTTTTGACAATCTCATAACTGTTATTATGTATAGATTTTCCAATTACCTATACAAATATACTTTCTTTTGTAAAGAAAATCCCAAAATCTATACATTTAAATCATCCAATGTATATAAAACATCATTCTTCATACATACTCCTTTTCTTGTTGATATTCATTATCAAATCGTGGAACGAATACAAGTAAAGCACAACTCCAATAAATGAAACAAAGGCTGTCTCAAACGTGCGTCGCACAATTGGGGCAGCCTTGTTGTTTATTTATAATTCATTCAAGGGGCGCTAGCCCTTTAATCTTCGTAGCATCGTTGGTTCAGTGATAATATAGGGGCGGAGCCCTGACATCTTTCCATTCTCATGCCAATTACATTAGCAATTTTTATCATAACCCAAATTTCATCCTTTGGAGGTTTGTGAAAAGCCCGGGCGGCGGCAAGTGAGCCTTTTTTCGTTTGTGAATGGCTTTGGCGGCAATGATTGGAGCTTTTCATGGATGCGAATGGCTCGGGCGCGGAAAAGTGAAGTAATTTTCGTTTGTGAAAAGCTTCGGCGGCGATGAGTGAGCGTTTTCACGTTAGTGAATGACCTGGGCGGCGAAAAGTGGAGGCTTGCACATTTGTTAACGGCTTCGCTGGCAAAAAATGGAGCTTTAAACGTTTGTTCACGCCTTCCCTGAGAAAAAGTGGACGCATGCACATTTGTTAATGGTTTCCCTGACGAAAAAGTGGAGCTTTTAGCATTTGTTAACGGCTTCGCCGGGGAAAAGTCGGGCTTTGCGCATTTGTTAACAACGCCACCGGATAATTTACTCGTGGAATTCGTCCTTCACCGTTTCACGGAGGTCGTACAGCAGCCACTGCTTTTTCATCACAGCAGTGCGGTCGGCCTGCAGCAGTTTCAGGAAGTCCTTCACCCCCACAGGTTCGTTGCCGTTGCCGTGAATGAGCACAATGCTTCCGGCCGTGGCGGGTTGTCCCTTGGCCAGCCAGGCATCACTGCCAATGGGAATCAGGCCATAGCCGAGTACATTGTCCACCAACCGGTGCTCCGACACCAATCCGGGAAACCGGAAAAACACGGAAAAGAGCAATCCTTTTTGCAACATCGCAATCTCGGTTTGCAGCACTTCGAAATTGAGATTGGTGTTGGGCTCCAACAGAAAGTTCCGGTTGAGCGGCGCGTGCGGATTGTAGTGATGGTTGTAGGTGTGGTTAACCCACGTGACGGCAATCTTGCCCTCGGTATTCATCTCTTTCAACCAGGCGATATCTGCCGGGTGTGTCAGCATGAAGCGGCCGGTAACCGACAAGGCCACCGGAACCGGTTTCTCGGTTTTGGCGAATTCCGAAATCAGTGAGGTAAAAATACCCCTGTCGAGCGGGCGGTGCGACGGACACAAATCGACGGTTAGCGTGATTCCCTTTTCTTTCGGGAAACCGTGAACAATACCGGCATCCTGCAAAGCAAAGGAGCGTTTTTCGGCGGTTTGAATGGCTCTGATGTAAGGCGTGTTTTTATAATCGGCCCGTATCTGCGGCCAGGTGAGCGGCCTGGCAACGATATGCCGGGCCGGAATAATCATGGTCTGGAGGCTGTTCGGGTCGACCCCGATGTAAAACAGCTCTCCCGACTCATCGTATCTCCGAATGATCAGCACCAGTTTTTGCAGGTAATCGCCTGTGCCAAACCAAACCCGGTAGTTACTGATTTTGGTCTGAACTGCTGCGCTAGCGTTGCCATACACGAACAGCATCATCACCATCACTCCTGCGAAAAGGAAGAACCTGGATTTTTTGTAAAAGCCTTGCACCATATGTTGTCCTGAAAGACCGGTCTGTTTCCTGGTTGATTTATCTCCCGGGCGCAATAAGGTTCGCTGCCGGTGGCTAAATATAGTTAATTAGCCGATCGGAAATTCTTCGACAACTTTTTTTAACAGGCCTTGCAGCGCATACAACTTTCACCCTGACGAATCGCCTTCCCTACTTTATATTTCCCGGCAGGAGAACATCAATCGATGCGGTTGCGTTTTAGTGGTCGCTCAGGTAGAAAGGCGGGCCATTGGATTTAAATATGTAAAACAATCGATAATATGTCCGGCCCAATTATTGAACATCCGGGTTAATTTTCCTAAAATTGCAGGCAAAACTAACCTGTCGGACAAACAAATGACTGTGACGGGAATAAGTACTGAACCGAAAAAACATGTATCTATGAAGATCTGGTATTCCTTATTCGCTATATTGATTCTCTTTTCGGCCTGTAGCCATAAAAAATCAAACAAGCTGAAGCACATCCCGTCGTTGCAAACCATTGACAAGCCTTACGGTCAGTTGACGAAACTGGAAGCAGACACAACGAAAGTAAGAGACTGGCCATTCCTGATTTACACCCCCTCGGAAGAGCGCATTAAGCACGAAACACCTGTTATTTTGTTTGTCCCGAACAACACAGGAAAAGCCACCGACAATTTCGATTGGGAAGCCAAGCAGGCCATCAAGGATGCCCGGGCTATGGCTTCGGAGCTGACCGAACAACTGCCGGTGATTTATGTAACGTCAATTTTTCCGCGCCCGCTGCAATACGAGCAGTGGAGAATCTATACGCACGCACTCGATCGCGACGTGATGACTACCTCGCACAAAGCACTGGCACGATTGGATTTGCAGGCTATCGAAGCCTTCAACGAAATTAAAGAGATACTGAAAGAACGCTGGGGCATCGAAACCGACCCGAAGATTGCCGTTATGGGTTTCTCAGCTGCCGGTATGTTTGCCAACCGCTTCACGGCTCTGCACCCCGAAATGGTAAAAGCATCCGTGGTGGGCTCGCCCGGAGGCTGGCCCATTGCCCCGCAAGGAGAATGGGAAGGACGAACCTTGCGCTACCCGGTTGGTACCGGCGATTTCAAGGAGTTGATTGGTAAGCCGTTTAATTTGCAGGCGTTCCGGAGAATCCCCATGTTCTTTTTCATTGGCAGTGATGACACGAACGACTCGGTGCCGTACGACGATGGTTACGACAAGGCCGACCAGGAACTGATTTATAACCTTTTCGGGAAAGATATGCAGCAACGCTGGACCGAAGCAGAAAAGCTTTACAAAGCAGACAGCATCAATGCCACTTATGAAACCTACGACGGTGTGGCTCATAAGGTAACCGACCAAATGAAAGAAGATGCCATTTTATTCCTAAAGAAAAATCTTCAGTAGATTGTTATATTTGAAAAACCTGACTTTTCCGGCTACAACCTAACATCGGAGCGGTTTCTGAAAACGCCGCTCCCATATAGTTTTTTGATAAAAAGTACAGGTTATGGCATTCAACAGACGTAATTTCCTCAAAACCTCAGCCCTGATAATCGGGCTACTGACCATCGTTCCATCGATGCAGTCGTGCAGTTCAGGCCGCCGGCCCGAGCATGTTTCATTTGCCGTATGCTCGGATGTCAATGCCGATGTCATTCCGGATGCAGCCAGACGGCTGAAAGATTTCGTTAAAGCTGCAGAGAAGAATAACGTCGACTTCATTATCTCACTGGGTGCCTTTTGCCCGCCCAAGCCGGAATACAAAGAATTTATCAACATCTGGAATAGTTTTGACGGCGATACGTACCAGGTCCTCGGGGAACATGACCTGGACGAAGCGTCCAAGAATGATTTCCTCCGCTTCACCGATATGCCATCAAACTATTACGCGTTCAAGAAAGGGAATGTCCATTTCATCGTGCTCGATACCAACTACCTTTTTTTCCGGAACGAATACATCGATTATGACCACGGCAACTTTTACGACGAGGTGAAAAAAGGCGTAAATTACGTTTCCCCGAAAGAACTGGATTGGCTGAAGAAAGAGCTGAAACGATCGAATTTAACCACCATCATTTTCTCCCACCAAAGCCTGGAAAATCCCAAAGGTTGCGCCAATGGTGCCGATGTGCGAAAGATTCTGGAAGAAGCCAACAAAGAGGCCGGATACAAAAAGGTGGTAGCTTGTTTCAGCGGACACGACGGTACGGATGTTGAAAAAACCATCAATGGCATTCATTACATTCGCATCAACAGCTTGTCGTACCGTTGGGTGGGCGAAGATTACCAGAGCGATAAGCACTACCCTGCCGCTATCGATCATAATTTCCCGCTGGCGAAGTTTACGCTTCCTTATAAAGAACCGTTGTATGGTATCGTGAAAATTACGCCTGGAAAACTGACGTTAACCGGCAAGCAGACGAGCTTCATTCCGCCCGAACCTGCCAACCTGGGTGTTCCATACAACCTCAACGGCTCGCCCGTAACTCCGGAGATTTCGAATCGCCAGTTTACGTGGGGAAAACAGGAAAAATAACTTCACGTTGTACAGAATTCGGAAAATAATTTCGTTTTTTCAGTAAAATTCCACGTAAGATCTGTAACTATTCCCAAGGTGAATGAACCAATGTAAATGAAGTTGCATTCACTAAACTTATTGAACGTGGAGTTTTTTAATTACGCTTTCCAGGGAAAAACCAAATTCCGCTACTGGCTGCTCATGTTTTTGCTGCTGTTTATCTTCGCGGAGGTGTTGGGTTCTCTCCCGTTTATCGCGGTCATGGCCATCCAGGCAACGCGCGGTTTCGATTTACACTACTCTGCCAGTAACCCGATGGACCTGACCGGTATGGGAATTCCCGCAAGCGTTGGAATCATGCTGGCCATGATGCCGTTTGTACTGGGCTTTGTCGCTTTCGTGATTTTCATGAAACCCGTTCATCAACGGCCTTTCAAAACGCTGCTAACGGGTGCGCGCCGCTTTCGCTGGAAACGTTTTTTCTGGGCCGTATCCGTTTGGCTCGTTTTGCTGGCCGCTTATTCGCTGGTAGCCCACCTAACGGGACTTGAAACCTTTCACTGGAGTTTTAATTCCAAAGGCTTTATCGGACTTGTGCTGGTAGCCATCTTCATCATCCCGTTGCAAACCGGTTTCGAGGAAGTGCTTTTCCGCGGCTACCTGATGCAGGGATTTGCGCGGCTGACTCTCACCCGCTGGGTTCCGCTAATTGTGACGACTCTGATTTTCGGAAGTCTGCACTTCGCCAATCCAGAAGTACAGGAATACGGTGCGTGGATGGTGATGCCGCAATACTTGTGGTTCGGATTATTCTTCGGCATTTGTACCATTATGGACGACGGTCTCGAACTAGCCTGGGGCGCCCACGCCATCAATAATATTTTCGGCACGCTGTTCGTCACACAGGAGGCGAGCGCCATTCCTACCAAGGCCTTTTTCACGATAACGAAATACAATCCATCGTTCGATATTCTGGCGCTTGTGGCCATTTCGCTGGTTTTCATCTGGCTCGCCGCAATGCGGTTCCGATGGGGAAATTTTTCACTTCTCTTTAAAAGAATTCATTTACCTTTAACTGAATATAATCAAAACGAAATCATAGCCGAACCTGAAATTCAGCCGGCCAAATCAATTGACAATTCATCTTATTAACCTTAAAACCATGGAATTATTTTCAGCGCAAAATGTTGTAAAAAACTACAACAAGTTCCGGGCTCTGTCGGAGGTGAGCATTTCGGTAGCCGAAGGAAGCATCTTCGGGTTGCTGGGCCCCAACGGAGCCGGAAAAACAACACTGATACGCATCATCAACCAGATTACTGCACCCGATAGCGGCAAGCTGGAATTCAAAGGACGCCCGCTCAAGGCGGATGACGTTTTCCGGATTGGTTACCTGCCGGAAGAACGCGGTCTGTATAAAAAAATGAAAGTGGGTGAACAGGCACTCTACCTGGCCCAGCTGAAAGGAATGAGCCGCCGCGATGCCATGAAGCAACTGAAATACTGGTTCGAGAAATTCGAAATTACTCCTTGGTGGGATAAGAAAGTAATGGAGCTCTCCAAAGGAATGCAGCAGAAGGTACAGTTTATTTGCACCGTTCTGCATCAGCCCGAGCTTCTCATCTTCGATGAACCGTTCAGCGGCTTCGACCCCATCAACGCCGATTTGCTAAAGAATGAAATCCTGCAACTCCGCGACAAGGGAGCCACAATCATCTTCTCCACACATAACATGGCTTCGGTTGAAGAGCTGTGCGATCACATTGCCTTGATCGATAAATCGAAAAAGATACTGGACGGACCGACCCAGGAAATACGCCAGCAATACAAGTCAAACATCTTCGAAGTGGAATACCGGGGCGATTACGACAAACTGACAAGGAATTTGGGCAACGATTACCAGATTCTTTCCAACGAACCGTCGGAAACAGCCCAAAAATTAGCGGTACAGTTCGTCAATGGCAGTACACCCAATGAATTGCTCCGCGGCTTACTCGAACATGTGGAAATTCTTTCGTTCAACGAGATTATTCCCAGCATGAACGATGTCTTCATTAAAGTCGTCACCGAGAATAAGCAGAACTGATTCAGGTGTCTGTAAAACGTTCCACAAATTCCAATCACAGAAAAACATTGACTATGAAAAAAGTTGGTATCATCATAAAAAGAGAATACAACACGCGGGTAAAAAAGAAATCATTCATTATTCTAACCCTGCTGATGCCTGTCCTTTTTGCCGCCGTTACCATTTTGCCAACCTACCTGGCCACCATGAACGATACGGAAGAGCGCACGGTAGCTGTTTACGACGGTTCCGGCATTTTCCTCGGAAGGCTCGAAAGTACCGAATACACCAAGTTCCATTTCATTCCGAAAGAAGATTACGACAAACTGCGCGACAATCTGAAAGGCTCGAAGTATTATGCTTTGTTGTCCATTCCGCCGAATGTCGTTACCACGAATAACGTCGAACTCTTTTCAGAGAAGAACGTTCCCTTCGATTTGAAGAACAAGATTGATAACAACCTCTCCAGTATTCTGGAAAACGATAAACGATCGGCTTTACTGAAAGAAGCTGCCGTGCCCGATTTGGAACAGAAGCTGGAAGCTGCTCGGACCAATATCCATGTGAATACCATCCGCGTAGGCGACAAAGGCGAAGAGCATAAAAGCTCTACGGAAATCGCCATGGTCCTCGGCTACATCTTTGGCTTCATGATTTACATTTTTATTTTCATATATGGCACCATGGTCATGCGTGGCGTGATGGAAGAGAAGCAAAACCGAATCGTCGAAGTGATTGTCTCCAGCGTGAAACCCTTCGAGCTAATGATGGGAAAAATCGTTGGTATCGCTTTGGTCGGACTCACACAGTTTGCCATTTGGGTGACGTTATTTATTGGAATTTTCCAGGTAGCTAAAGGCTTCATTCCCGACATGTCGCCTGAGCAGGCACAAAACCTCATGGCACAAAGTCAGATGAGCGGACAAATGGAAAGTGTTGCCCAAAGCAGTCAGGTACAGGAAATCTTTTCCATGATGAGTAGCATTAACTTCCCGTTGATAATTGGTTGTTTCTTCTTCTTCTTCATCGGCGGTTATCTGCTTTACAGTTCGCTGTTTGGTGCTGTTGGTTCCGCCATCGATGCTGAAGAAGATGCACAACAGTTTACGTTGCCGGTCACCATTCCGCTTATCATCGCCATCATTGTCATGATGAACGCTATTACCAACCCGGAAGGACCGATTGCGTTCTGGTTTAGCCTGATACCGTTTACTTCTCCGGTTGTGATGATGGTGCGAATACCGTTTGGTGTCCCTGTTTGGGAACTCATCCTTTCGATGGTTTTACTGGTCGCCACATTTATTGGAACCGTTTGGGTAGCTGGTAAAATTTACCGCACCGGAATCCTGATGTACGGTAAGAAACCAACCTGGAAAGAGCTGGGCAAATGGCTCACCTACCGGAGTTAAACCGGAGTGGTGAATTTTCATAATGATTAATATAAAATTGACTTGATTCATTCGGACAATTTTATCCGAAATATCGTATATTTGTCATAGCATGAATATCCTAAGAAGCCATATGTGCAATTGTTGTACCTGTTATACCGCTATCAGGAAGGATATTCTATGCGCAAGCTGATTCTGATTTTTTAGTTCCATAGAAAAACCTTCCCGAACCGGGGAGGTTTTTTTTTGTTCAATTATACTGTTACATCATAACCAATTATCAGACGAATTATGAAAGTTAAAACTATTCTGGAAACCATTGGTAATACGCCGCATGTACGTATTAACCACCTTTATCCCGACGATTACGAGGTATATGCCAAAGTGGAAAAAACCAACCCGGGAGGCAGTATCAAAGATCGTATTGCACTGCAAATGATTAATGATGCGGAAGAAAGAGGCGCGCTGAATCCCGATAGTATTATCATCGAGCCAACCTCCGGGAACACTGGCATTGGACTGGCATTGGTAGCCGCGGTAAAAAAGTACAAACTCATCCTGGTGATGCCCGAATCGATGTCCATCGAACGCCGTCGCATTTTGAAAGCGTACGGTGCCCAACTCGAACTGACGCCCAAAGAACAGGGAATGAAAGGTGCCATCAACCGTGCGAAGGAGCTGGCCGAACAAAACCCCGGTTCGTTCATCCCCTCCCAGTTCGATAATCCGGCCAACATCCAGGCACATGCTGAATTTACGGCAAAAGAAATTTTAGCTGATTTCCCGGAAGGAATTGATTACCTGATTACCGGCGTAGGAACGGGCGGACACATTTCCGGTGTTTCGATGGAGTTGAAAAAACGCTTCCCCGATATGAAAACATTTGCCGTTGAACCGGAAACTTCACCCGTGATTGGTGGCGGAGCCCCGGGACCTCACCCGATTCAGGGAATTGGTGCCGGTTTTATCCCGGAGAACCTGAAAACGGAAACGCTGGACGGAACCATCCAGGTATCGAAAGATGAAGCGTTTGAATTTGCTCAGAAAGCAGCCGCAGAAGAAGGCTTGCTGGTCGGAATTTCATCTGGTGCATCACTGGCCGCGGTGAACAAGAAAATCAAAGAGCTTCCGAAAGGCAGCCGTATTCTGACTTTCTCCTACGATACCGGAGAACGTTACCTGTCTGTTGACGGACTATTTTAATACACGATATTTTACATCGAAAAGGAGGATGGCAACACGCTGTCCTCTTTTTATTTGCTCTTCACTCCCACTCGAATTGCACTTCGCTTTCACCAATCCCCCAATAACAACATTGCGATTTTTCAGTTATCTTTCCCTCCCGTAACCGGATGAACCGGCAGATAAATAGATTTTCTGTAATTAACAGCCAAGCAAAAGATAACCGCAATGAGCCGCAAAGCCATAATCGATTTAGGCACCAATACCTGCAACCTTTTAATAGCAGAGTCACTCGCCAATGGTGAATTTGTCACGTTGTACGAAGGCAAGGAAGCTGTTAAGCTCGGCTTGGGTGGTATCCACAAACAGCTGCTACTGGCCGACGCCATTGAACGGGGATTGAACGCGCTGCACAAACATGCCCGTACCATAGACGAACACCAGGTGGAAGAGGTACGAATATTTGCCACATCGGCATTACGCGGAGCGGAAAATCGGGATATTTTTCTGGATGCAGTGCGCACTAAGCTGGGCTGGGAAATCGAAATCATTGACGGTGCCCGCGAGGCGGAGCTCATTTTCAAAGGCGTCAACCTTTCGCTTCCGGTAAATGGTCAAACCGTTCTGATTCTCGACATCGGTGGCGGAAGCAACGAGTTTATCCTTTCGCAGGGCGACAACATCCTCTGGAAACAAAGTTTCAATATCGGGATGGCCAGAGTACTCGAAATCTTTCGCCCTTCCGACCCGCTACACCCGGATGAAATTCTCAAAATGGAACAGTGGTTCGAAAAAGAGCTTGAGATGCTTTGGCAGGTTTGCGAGAATCACCGCCCCGGAATCCTGGTAGGCTGTTCGGGTGCATTCGATACATTTACCGATTTGTACGAAGAAGTAGAGCCTGAAAGCAACTACCGAACCGCTTCACTTTTACCGGTGGGCGCCTTTCAAAAAATTCACGATACCCTCAAAGGTTCTACCTTGCTGGAACGCCAGAAAATGAAAGGGATGGACCCAATGCGGGTTGAAATGATTGTGGTTGCCTCTGTATTCGTTAACTTTGTGCTGCGCAAACTGGAGATCGGGCAGATGTACCAGTCGCATTTCGCGCTGAAGGAAGGCGCGATGCATGAAATTATGTCCAACAAATCTGAATCCTAAAAATATTATGTCTAAAATCCTGGTCATCGACGACGAACGAAGCATCCGCAATACCATGAAAGATATCCTCGGCTTCGAAGGATACACTGTTGATTTAGCTGAAAATGGCCCGGAAGGTCTCGAACTGGTAAAAGCCAACGAGTACGATACCATTTTCTGCGACATTAAAATGCCCGAAATGGACGGCATTGAAGTGCTGCAACGCATCATGGAGATGCGGTCGGATGCTACGGTAGTCATGATTTCAGGACATGGCAACATCGACACAGCTGTCGATTCCATCAAAAAAGGAGCTTACGATTTCATTGAAAAGCCGCTCGACCTCAACCGGCTGTTGATTACCATCCGCAACGCCAGCGACAAGACCAACCTCGTTCAGGAAACCAAAGTCCTGAAACAGAAAGTCGATAAACAGTACGAGATTGTTGGGGAATCGGAGGCTATCTCACGGGTTATCGACATGACCGACCGGGTAGCTCCTACTGAAGCCCGTGTATTGATTACCGGAAGCAACGGAACCGGGAAGGAATTGGTTGCCCGTCGTTTGCACGAGAATTCTGCTCGTGTACAGGGCCCCTTTGTGGAAGTGAACTGCGCCGCTATTCCATCAGAACTGATTGAGAGTGAATTGTTCGGACATGAAAAAGGAGCCTTTACTTCGGCCAACAAACAGCGGAAAGGAAAATTTGAACAAGCTAACGGCGGAACACTGTTTCTTGACGAGATTGGCGACATGAGTCTTTCAGCGCAAGCGAAAGTTTTAAGGGCGTTGCAGGAAAATATTATTTCCCGCGTAGGCGGCGACAAACAGATTAAGGTGGACGTCCGCGTGGTGGCTGCGACGAACAAAAATCTGCAGGAAGAAATCGAGAAAGGCAACTTCCGTGAAGACTTGTACCACCGCATCAGCGTTATTCTCATCCATGTTCCTGCACTTGAAGAGCGGAAAGAGGACATACCGTTACTGGCTGAACATTTCAACAAGCAGATTTGCAACGAGTACGGTCAACAGCCAAAAGAAATCACCGAAGATGCTATTCTGGAACTGAAAAACAAGAAGTGGACAGGCAACATACGGGAATTTCGAAATGTCATCGAACGGTTGATCATTCTTTGCGATAAGGTTATTACCGACGAAGACGTTCGCATGTACGGAGGGAATTGATTTTTTCGTTAAATTCAATTGATGATTAGTTCATCACTAACCAATTAATCAATTGACTTATGAAACGAATGCTTTTCGCCATCGTTGTCCTATTGGCCGGAATCCCTAACCTATTCAGTCAGGATATTCAGCTTCCTGAGCCCAACAAAACCGGCGGCATGCCTTTAATGGAAGCGCTCGCCAACCGACACTCTACCCGCGAATTCACCAATGACACCATCCAGCCACAGACGATGTCAGACCTGCTGTGGGCTGCTTGGGGGATCAACCGCAGAAACGGTAAACGAACCGCTCCTTCAGCCATGAATCGACAGGAAATTGACATTTACGTGGCAACACCCGAAGCACTTTACTTGTACAATGCAAAGACCAATCACTTGAAGAGAGTGCTGAGCGGAGACATCAGAGCATTGTGTGGTTTGCAGCCCTACGTCGCAACAGCTCCGCTGAATCTCATTTACGTTGCCGACCTCGACAGGCTGCAACTGATCGAAAATTTCGATGACGCACCTTCGGACACGTATGCCAATAGCGGATTCATCGCTCAGAATGTTTATCTCTTCTGTGCCTCGAAAGGCCTGGGATGTGTGGTCCGCAGCTCCATCGACAAAGAATCGCTGGGAAAGAAGATGAAACTGAGGCCGCATCAAAAAATACTGTTGGGCCAGACCATCGGGTATCCGGGCGCTGAAGAAGAGTAGCTTTATCTCTCTTTAGAATTTCATCAGTTTATCCAGTGAAAGTCGGGCCAGCAAGCTTTCGGTTGGCTCCGGGACCAGTATGTTCAATGATTTGTTTTCGACCGAAAGGTGAAGAGGTTCATTATTAACGAAAGGTTCGCCATCCACCTGGTAGCCCAATGTTTCACCTTCAATCTGAATATCTTTCCCCTGGAAATATTCGCAGTATTTCGAACCATCGAGCTGACGGTTAAACAAGCGCAGAGCTAAATCGGGTGCCATGCCTACAGGGAAAGGTTTGAGTATACAGATATCAAGCAAACCGTCGTCGACTTTGGCACGTGGTGCAATAAACGCGTTGTTCCCAAACTGCGAAGTGTTGGCCACCGTTACTACGAAAGCTTTCCGGCGGAATGTCTTCCCATCGATGGTAATCCGGTACCAATGCGGCTGGTACGTCACAAAGTCCCGCAGGACATGCGCTACGTATGAAAGCGGCCCGCGTAACTTGCTTTTTGCAAAACGACCGGCAATGTGGGCATCAAACCCGACGCCGCAGACATTCACGAATCGTCGGCCGTTAACCGTTCCGGTATCGATGACCTTCGGCTGACTGGTCACCATCTCTTTTAGTGCCCGGGCAGGCCACATCGAAAGCCCCAACTCACGGCCAAGTGCATTGCCCGACCCGGCTGGTATCAAACTGAAAAACTTCTCACTTCCCGCTACCGCCGAGATAACCTCGTTGACTGTTCCGTCTCCTCCAACCGCTACAAAAACATCAAACCTGTCCCAATTTTCCCTGACCAGGTGCGACGCATTTCCTTTTCCGGTTGTAAAACAGGTCTCAACAGCAACAGCTATTTCACCAAATACGCGTGCTATCATTTCCGGGAAATGTTTCTTCCCGCTAATACCAGCCACAGGATTGATAATAAACAGGTAACGATATTTCGAATTCCCGGTCATACGCTTCTTTTCAGGGACAAAAGTAACCTTTTCGTTTTTCCGGCAGACCGCGCGCCTTTCATTTCTTTCCGATTTATTTTGTGTCGTTGGGCAATTCGTATTGCTTTTCAGCCGCCAAATCTTATTTTTATCTAGCTAATTTAACCAGATTATATGTCTAACGGTCTCGTCAATCCCAAAGCCAGTTTCGGAACTATGCCGGTATTCCTGACGGCATTATCCACCATTCTCGGAGCCATTCTGTTCCTTCGTTTTGGATGGGCTGTCGGTCAGGTCGGCTTTTATGGTGTCATCGGCATCATCATCATTGGTCATTTGGTAACCATTCCTACAGCTATGGCTGTCGCTGAAATCGCCACAAACCAGCGGGTGCAGGGAGGAGGAGCCTACTTCATCATCTCCCGGTCATTCGGACTGAACATTGGTGCTGCTGTTGGATTGGCGCTTTATCTTTCACAGGCCATCAGTGTGGCATTTTATGTGATTGCATTTGGCGAGGCTTTTGAGCCGGTTTTCGACTGGATTAGGGTAAACTACGGCATTGTCCTCGCCGACCGACGAATCATCACCGTACCGTTAATGCTTATCCTTTCGGTATTGATGCTGGTCCGGGGTGCTAACATGGGAGTTAAAGCACTCTACTGGGTAGTGGCCATTTTGGTTACATCGCTTGGCTTTTTCTTCTTCGGCGATTCCCCCATCAAACCGGAAGTGATTAACCTAAGCAGCCGCATTCCCAATGGCAACAGCTTCTTCTATGTGTTTACCATTATATTCCCGGCTTTCACTGGACTAGCTGCAGGTCTGGGTCTTTCGGGCGACCTGAAGCATCCTGAGACATCTATACCCCGTGGTACGATCTGGGCCACTCTGGCAGGATTGATTGTCTATTTCCTGGCGGCCTACAAATTTGCGGTTTCTGCCTCTCCTGAAGATTTGGTTGGTGACCAGTTGATTATGCAACGCATTGCTGCCTGGGGGCCCATTATCCCGATAGGACTGGCTGCAGCTTCGCTATCATCAGCGCTTGGCTCTATTATGATTGCTCCGCGAACACTACAGGCCATTGGTGCCGACGATATTTTTCCGCAATTTAAACTCAACCAGTGGCTGGCAAGAGGTAAAAAAGCCGACAATGAACCCATCAATGCATCGACCATCACGATTATCATAGCCTTTGTCTTTGTTTTCGTCGGCGATGTCAACTTCGTGGCGCAAATCATCTCCATGTTTTTCATGATTACTTATGGAGCTATCTGCTTGATTTCACTGCTCGAACATTTTGCCGCCGATCCGGCTTATCGTCCGACATTCCGGTCCCACTGGAGCATTTCATTGATTGGTACGTTGGCCTCCTTCTGGGTGATGTTTAAGATGAATATGCCCTATGCCGCATTTTCACTGCTGATAATGACATTGCTTTATGTGTTCATTACGAAAAGCAAGCATGAGAGACGCGGGTTTAACAAGCTATTCCGAGGCGTAATTTTCCAATTGAGCCGCGAACTACAGATATTTGCCCAACGGGCAGACCGTGAAGACCGCGAATTGAGTTGGCGTCCATTTGCCATCTGCATTTCATGTGACACCTTTAGAAGGAAATCGGCATTCGATTTTATGCGTTGGATTTCACACCGCTATGGTTTCGGAACATACATCCATTTCATCAAAGGCATGTTGAACCGTTCAACAACCGCTGAATCGAAGATAGCTCTCGAGCGCTTACTTAAACTGGCAGCCAGCTTCCCCAACCGGGTTTACCTCGACACTATTATATCGCCGTCTTACACCTCGGCTATCGCACAGGTTGTGCAGCTTTCCGGAATTTCCGGACGGGGAAATAATTTGATTCTTTTCGAATTCTCCCGAACGGATCCGCATTCCATTACCGACGCCATCCAGAATTATCCTATGCTTGAGTCGGCCGGGTTTGACATTTGTATCCTGAATACCGGCTACCGTGGATTCGGTTACAAAAAAGAAATTCATATCTGGATTAAACCGGAAGACTACAAGAATGCGAATCTTATGATTCTTCTGGGATACATCACGTTGGGACATCCTGAATGGAAACGCGGTTTCATTAAAATATTCGCCATCGTTCCACACGCTGAGATGCAGGAGGAACGAAACCGACTAATTCGTCTGATCAAACAAGGACGAATTCCCATCAGCCAGTCGAACGTTGAGATGATACCGCTGGAAGAGGGTGAAGACCGGAAAGAGATCATTTCCCGTTTCTCTGTCGACGCTGACCTGACCATTATCGGTTTTAAAACTGAAAAACTGAAAAATGGTATCGAATTGTTTGACGGGTACGGCGATTTGGGCAATATTTTGTTCGTATCATCTAACCAACACAAAAGCATTGAATAGAAAAGCAGGAGAAATTGCTTGCTCCTGCTCAAATATTCTCTCAATATCTACCATTATCTCCACGGAACCATCACCCGGTCCAGACTTTTCCGTCCCTGAATATAGGAAAGGAAAATTCCGTAGTTGGTGAATGGAATACCGATGGCTTCCAAATCACGGATGCGTGCCTGCATTTTTTGGCCACTAATCATGCAGCCTCCACAATGAATAACCAGACTGTATTTCTCCAACTCTTTGTTTTCCTGAAACTCTCGTCCGAAGTTATGCTCCACTTCCACCCCTGGGAAATGCTGCTGAATGTATCTTGGAATTTGCACAATCCCAATGTCCTCTTTAATCCGGGAGTGATTACAGGCCTCGGCGATCAATATCCGGTCGCCGGCCTTGATGTGCTCCAGCGCATTGATTCCTTCGTGAAATCCATTTAGTTTGCCCCGACTAACATAATTAATCATCATGATGGAGAAAGTCGTCAGCAGCATGTCATCCGGCGCCCAATCCTTCATGATGTCCATTGCCTGCGAATCGGTGACAATGGCTTTTGGACGACGTTGCAAACTGCCCAAAAAATCATCCCAGCGTTTTCGTTCGGAAGGATCTCCGCTACGCGCTTTCCCTAAATCCATCCTATAGGAAACCGGAAAGGCCCAGTGCCTTGTGATGTATTCTTCCGCCATCGCCTGCGGACGCAAATACCGTCCCGGCGGGGTTTCCTCGTCCATCGGAATATTCAGGATATAAAACTGGTCTTTTTCCACAAAAGGAAGAAGCTCCAGTTGCTGATTCTTCGACTCGAAATTACCGAGGATAAACTCCAGCAACGGTTGCCGGAATGCCGGGTTGTTGGCTGTTATTCTTAGTTTATGATGAAACTGAATGTAGGGCAATTCCCTCTCCACGTTGGCAATTTTCTCTTCATCGACCGCCTGAAACAGGTTGTAAATGACCAACAGCTGTTTGTCCAACTGGCGTGCTTCTTCCAACACCAGCGCCTCTGTTTCGAACTCATCGGTAGATGGATCGATGATCAAGAGAACCAGATCGCATTCCTTTAGCGTGGATAAAACTTTCTTCTTCTTCTTTTCGCCGAGTCCGGTTCCTTCATCCAAACCGGCTGTATCGAAGAGCTTCACCGGCCCCATTCCGTGAATTTCCTGTAACGTTATTTTGGTATCGGCTGTAGTTCCCGGTGTTGAATCGACAATCGAGGTTTCCTGCTGTGTCAACAGGTTCATCAAGGTACTTTTCCCCGAATTCATCTTACCGAAAATGCCAATGTGATCGCGTTCGACAAGCATGGTTATTGATTTCTATTTGGTTACGATTATTTTCTCTTCCCGCCAATTTAGGAAACTTTTTTCTTGTGATTCAGGAAAACGGGCCGGAAAACTGAAATAAGCCACCTTTCCAATAAAATGGAGGCTTTCCCGAAATTCTTTTTAGTTTTGTAATACTCAAACAGCAATCAATGGAAAGAATCGCAATTTTCCCGGGCTCTTTCGACCCTTTCACCATTGGGCACGAATCCATCGTCAGACGTGCCATTCCACTTTTCGATCAAATCATTATCATGATTGGTTATAACTCGAATAAAAAGCCGTTTTATCCGCTGGCCAAGCGCAAAGAGTGGATCAAGAAGGTTTTTGAAAATGAGCCGAAAGTCAGTGTTGGAAAATTTGAAGGCCTGACTGTTGATTACTGCCGGAAAGTTCATGCCCAGTACATTCTGCGCGGATTGCGTACCGCTGCTGACTTCGAGTACGAACGTGCCATCGCACAGGTCAACAAGAAGATGCATCCGGAAATTGAAACCGTTTTCCTCTTAACCACTCCGGAGCATACACCAATCACTTCGACCATTGTGCGCGATATTCTCCGCCATGGTGGAGACGCCAGCATGTTCCTTCCCAAACAATTGGATATTCAGGAATTTTATACCGAACAGGAAGAATCGTGAGTTGATGATTAAAAGATTGTTTTTTATCGTTCTGGCCGGACTTAGTCTGGCCTTGCAAGCCAATGCATCGGAAGTAAATATCAACGGAGTTGCCCCGGATTATGCCGGGAAGAAGGTTACGTTTTACTATCACCCCGATCCGGTTTTGTACCAGGATGTTCCACTGGCTTCTACAACAATCAAAGAAGACGGGAGCTTTTCACTTTCCTTCTCTCTTTCCCGGACGAAACAGGTTTATTGCAATCTCGATAAATACCAGGGAGTTTTAGTCGTAGAACCCGGCCAGGAGTATCAAGTCATCCTTCCGAAATATGTTCCTCTGACTGATTCGCAAAAGAAAAGCCCGTATTTCAAACCCATTCCTTATTGGTTGGGCCTGAAAAACCGTCCGAAAACCGATATCAATTTCAGGATACGGGAGTTTGTCGAAGAGCTCACCCACGAAATCAACCAAAATGTAAACGACATTTATCACGATGGCTCGCAACGGGTTGCCGGCGAAATCATCACTAAACTCGAAAAGGCTTTTCCGGATACGAAATCTTCTTATTTCAATGTAACGAAAGAGTACTACTACGCCGGACTCGAATATGACGCCAGTCAACGAAACCCGGATGCCGTCGCCATGAAATATTTTGCTACCCGACCGGTGGAATTGGGAAATGCCAAATACCAGGAACTGTTCCGGACGATGTTTACCAATTTCCTGAAAAAGAAAGCGCAATCGGTCGATTTTGAAAAGGTAACACCATTGGTAGACAGCGGCAACTGGAAAGGTCTGCTGGATTTCTTCACAGGAAAAGGATACGATACATCGTTTGCTGAACTGGCTATTCTGAAAGGTCTGAACGATGGTTTTTATTCTTCCTTCTTCGAAAAGGAAGGTGTTCTACGCACATTGAAACACGCTGAAACAGAAGCGACGAATGCCGAATACCGGAACCTGGCCAAAGACATCACGAAACATCTCACGGAAACGATGACCGGAAGTGAAGCTCCTTCGTTTAGCCTGAAAAACAATACAGGCAAGGAAACCGCGTTGAGTTCTTTTCACGGTAGGTATGTGTACCTGAACTTCTTCAGCACCGATAACAATGAAAGCCTGCAGGATTTGAAATTGCTGAAAAATGTTCAGCAGCGTTTTCATCAGGTCCTCACGGTAGTTTCGGTTTCCATGGGCGACAATTTCGACACCGCCAAACAGTTGTGGGAAAAGAATGGTTACACCTGGCCCCTCCTGGATGCTTCGGGTAACCAAAAACTGGCCGATGCTTACCGAGTGAAAGATTTTCCAACCTATTATTTGATAGGTCCTGACGAAAAATTGCTGCTATCGCCGGCGCCGGCTGTTTCCAGGGGATTTCAGGCTGCCTTTGTCCGGGTTTTCCGGAGCACCGAGAATCAGCGAAAAAGAGCTGCTTCTTCCCCTTCCAACAAGTAGTGTTAGGGAAACACTTATGCAAGATGATCGTTTTCTTAAGTTGATTTCGTCCAGCACTTTTAATCGGTCTACTTAAAAAATCTTGTTAATTTTGCATGAAAACAAAAATCAACTACCGCTATGGAAGCTCTACAAATCGAGGTCGCCAAACGATTACTCGCAATAAACACCATTAAAATATCTCCGGAAACACCTTTCACATGGGCATCGGGCTGGAAAGCACCGATTTATTGTGACAACCGCAAGGTGTTGTCGTACCCGGAAACCCGCAAATTTATTTATCAGCAATTTGCCAAACTCATTAAAGAGAAATATCCGGAAGCTGAAGTAGTCGCCGGTGTAGCTACGGGAGCGATTGCTCACGGAGCATTGGTTGCCGAAGAGTTGGGCCTGCCATTTGTGTATGTTCGCTCGAAGCCGAAAGATCACGGTCTGGAAAACCTCATCGAAGGCGATCTGCAGCCAAGCAAGAAAGTTATTGTCATCGAGGATTTGGTTTCCACTGGATTAAGTTCCCTGAATGCCGTAGCCGCTTTGCGCAACTATGGCGCCGACGTGCTGGGAATGCTGTCCATCTTTTCATACAACTTCTCGATTGCCGCTGATAAATTCAAAGAAGCCAACGTTGAACTGACTCCGCTCAGCAATTACAACCTGCTGCTGAAAGTAGCACACGAATCGGGCGAAATTACCGACAGTCAACTGGAAAATCTGAACCGCTGGAGACAAGATCCGGCTCACTGGGGACGATAATCAAACGATATAATTCTATTTTTGCAGCCGGGCACTCGTTATCAATGCCCGGCTTTTTATTTAACCAAGACAAATACCATGGGAACAGAAAAATATGTGAGCGAGGTAAAAACCGTTGCGTATGAGCAAGGAGTTGTTTACCAGAAACTCTCGAATCTGGAGAATCTGAAACCACTGCTAAAACCTGAAAACATTGAAAAAGTACGCGAGCAGATACCCAATGCTCCGGAAATTAACATCGAGGATTTTGAGGCAACCCCCGATAATTGTTCTTTTAAAATCAGTCCTATCGGGAAAGTGGGAATGAAAATTGTCGAGCGCGAACCGGAAAAGAGTATCAAACTAACGGGCGACGGAACCGTTCCTTTCCAGTTTTATTTCTGGATTCAACTTGTCCCGGTCGATGATAGCTCTTGTAAGCTACGGCTTACGCTCCATGCCGATCTGAACCCGATGATTAAGATGATGGTGAACAAACATCTAAAAGACGGCATCGATAAAATGGCGGAAGCTATCAGCCGCATACCGTTTGATTTGAACGGAGACTCGTCGGGCGAAATCGAATCGTAATCAAATGATAAATTCCACCTCCTTCAGGTGGAATTGTTGTTTGGTCCCGTCGCGTCTTTCAACAACCAAACGCCCGATTTCGTCTACACCGGTAATTCTACCTTCGAACTCTTCGTCTCCGGCATGGTAAGGCGCCCACTCGTTCATCCGGAATAACCGCTCCTCATACGCTCTGTTGATTTTCTGTACCTCACCAATCTTCAACTGCATATACCAGTCGTCCAACCGATCGCAGAGTTCTTCCAGACATTCATCCAATAAAAATTCTTTATCTGTCAACAATGATAAGGAAACCGGATTAGGCGCATCGCTGAGAAACTCCCGCTGGTTAATGTTTAACCCGATGCCTACAATGCTCGAAGCGATAGTTCCTTCGCGCAATGAATTTTCGATCAGAATTCCGGCAATTTTCTTTTTCCCTACGTAAATATCGTTGGGCCATTTAATGTGCACATCGGATACGTAAGCGCTCACAAAATCGGAAACAGCGAGCGCAACGGCTTTTGAGATGAGAAACTGGCTAAGGATGGGGACAAAATCCGGGTAAAGCACAACACTCATGGTAATGTTTTTTCCAGGCTCGCTTTCCCAGTGCTGATTTACCTGTCCCCTTCCCTTCTCCTGAACTGAAGTTGAGTAAACAATTCCTTCCGGCAGACGTTTTGTCATGAGTTGTCTGCTGGCATAGTTATTGGTCGAGTCTGTCCGGCTCAGATGTTCCATCTGGTTGCCAATGATTGTGCGCATATCGTAATTACATTTTGAGTGTAAAGATGGCAACCAATTTTTCAATAACTTAACAAAATCGCAATTTTACAGCGATCTGGTTAAAAAAATTATCTTTGTAATTTTAAATTCAATACATGGTGAATAAGACCCGGAACAGCGATTCCGAACATCTTATCGAGGCAATTGTTGAAGGAATACGCCGCAAGAAAGGCCTCGATATCATAAATATTGACATGAAAAAATTGGGTAATACGGAATGTGACAATTTCATTATTTGCCACGGTAATTCCAATACCCACACCGATTCGATTGCCCATTCAGTTGAAGAAACCGTCGAGGAAATTGAAAATACCAGGGTTTGGCATAAAGATGGATATCAAAATGCTCAATGGATTTTGCTCGACTATGGCGATGTGATGGTGCATGTTTTCCAGGAACAGTACCGAAGGTTTTATGATCTGGAAGAACTATGGGCCGATGCCCGGATTATACAAATTGAATCAGAAAGTTGAACTTTATATGGCTGATAATAACATCAAAAAGAATAGCGGATCGGGCACGCCGAATAACAATAAAAAGCCGCAAGGTGGCGGTGGAAAAGGTCGCTTTAACCCTAAGTTTAATCCCATTTATGTTTACGGGATTATTATCCTGATCTTCATTGCGCTTCAGTATTTTCGTTCGGGTGGTTCTCCTGTCGAAACCAATTGGCGAGAAGTGAAAAACACCATGCTGAAGAATGGTGACATTAAGAAAATAGTGGTCGTTAACCGCGAGAGGGCTGAAATATTCCTGAAAGATAGCGCTTATGAAAAATACAAATCGAAATTCGACCAGGGTTTCGGCACTCCCAGTCAGGCAGGGCCTCAGTTTTACTTTATCATCGGTTCAGTCGACACATTCGAGCAAAACCTGAAACAAGTTCAAGCAGATCTTCCCGAAAAGGATCAGGTAATTCTGACCTACGAAACACGACGGGACATTTTCATGGAAGTGATGAGCTGGATACTGCCCATTTTGTTGCTGATCGGTATCTGGTGGTGGATTTTCCGCCGAATGAGCCGTGGTGCCGGAGGCGGCGCGGGTTCGAATATCTTCAATGTCGGGAAATCGCAGGCAAAAGTTTTTGACAAAGATTCTCATGTCAGCACAACTTTCAAAGATGTTGCCGGACTCGCCGAAGCGAAACAGGAAATCGAGGAAATTGTGGAATTCCTGAGGAACCCCGGCCGATACACCAAGCTGGGAGGAAAAATCCCGAAAGGGGCGTTACTGGTTGGACCTCCCGGGACCGGGAAAACCTTGCTGGCCCGTGCCGTAGCCGGTGAAGCCAATGTTCCCTTCTTCTCCATGTCAGGTTCCGACTTTGTCGAAATGTTCGTGGGGGTTGGTGCGTCGCGTGTACGTGACCTGTTTAAACAAGCTAAAGAGAAGGCTCCGTGTATCGTCTTCATCGATGAGATTGACGCAATAGGACGTGCCCGTGGACGAAATCCCAATATGGGCTCCAACGATGAACGCGAAAATACGCTGAACCAGTTGCTGACTGAAATGGATGGTTTTGACACCAACTCCGGAGTTATCATTCTGGCAGCGACCAACCGCGCCGATATTCTCGACCGCGCACTGATGCGTGCCGGACGTTTCGACCGCCAGATTCATGTAGAATTGCCGGATATCAACGAACGGGGTGAAATCTTCCAGGTACACCTGAAACCATTACGAAAAGGCGAAGATGTGGACGTTAGCTTCCTCGCCAAGCAAACACCCGGATTCTCGGGTGCCGATATCGCCAACGTGTGTAACGAGGCTGCTTTGATTGCAGCACGCCGTAAGAAGGAGACCGTACAGAAACAGGACTTCCTCGATGCCGTTGACCGGATTATCGGAGGACTGGAGAAAAAGAATAAAATTATATCGCCCAGCGAAAAGGCAACGATTGCATACCACGAAGCGGGACACGCTACCGTTAGTTGGTTACTGGAACACGCGCATCCGCTCGTGAAAGTAACCATTGTACCCCGTGGAAAAGCATTAGGTGCAGCATGGTATCTCCCGGAAGAAAGACAAATTACGACCCGCGAACAGATGCTGGACGAAGTTTGTGCGACACTAGGTGGCCGGGCTGCAGAAGAAAACGTATTTGGTACTATCTCCTCCGGTGCACAAAATGACCTGGAGAAAGTCTACAAAACGACGTACGCCATGGTCTGCTATTTCGGAATGAGTGATGCAGTAGGAAATGTAAGCTTCTATGACTCTACAGGTCAATCGGATTACAGTTTCAACAAACCTTATAGCGAACATACGGCTGAACTGATTGATCATGAGATAAAAGATCTGATCGATGTTCAATATCAGCGAGCGCGGAAGATTCTAGCCGACAACGCTGAAGGACATAAGCAACTAGCTGAAAAATTACTGGAACGTGAGGTTATCTTTTCGGAAGATTTGGAAGCGATTTTTGGACCCCGTCCGTGGGACCCGCAGAAGGGACCGGAAAAAAAGATCGAAGTTCCTATGGCAGACAACAGCGAAAATAAGCCGCTGACTTCGCCTCCAACTACTTCGCCGAAAGATTCGCCAAAGGATAACAAAGAATCAGCATAACATGAAAAATCCCGGTGCCAGGGAACAAATACTCGACCGGATAAAAAATTCTGCCTTCAGGCAGAAAAGCAAACAAAACGGAATAACCGGAAAGGCGCAGGAAGAGCCCTCTCCGGTTTTTCCCGTTTCTAACCTGCATTTATCGGAACAGTTTCAGCAAGAACTGGAAAAAATACAAGGCCATTTTCATCTGGCAAAAAGCCGTGACGAACTGCTTGCCCAACTAAAAGGGCTTAAGGAAGAATACCGTTGGCCGTTTGTTTTTTGCCGCGATAAAGGCCTTCGGGAAATTTTGAAAGATGCCGGTTTAGAAGTATCTTCCGAAATGCAGCGTTTTCCGGAAACGAAGGCAGCTTTAACCGGTTGCGAATGGTTGATTGCCGAAACCGGAGGAGTATTAGTACATTCGGGTAGCGCCAGCGGACGAAAGCTACATTTCTTTCCCGCCGTGCACATGGTTATGGCCAGCCCTAATCAACTTGTCAGAACACTGGAAGAGGCACTTATCAAAATGGAAGAGCAATACGGTGAAAACCTTCCGTCGCAGATAACGCATATTGCAGGCCCCAGCCGAACAGCCGATATTGAGAAAACATTGGTAATGGGCGCACATGGTCCCAAAGCGGTGCATGTTTTGCTAACGGAATATAAATAAACAAAAAAAGGGATTGTTATGGAAAAAGGATGGAAACAAATTTTCATGACCGGACAGGACTTTAAGGCTCAGATGGCCAAAGACCTGCTCGAAGAAAGCGGAATTGAAGCGCTTATCATGAATCATAAAGATTCAACTTTTACTACTTTTGGCGACATCGAAGTTTATGTCCGCGAAGAAGATGAAGAGCAAGCGCTGGACATCGTTAAAAATCTGAAAAGCGGGGAAAATTGAACGATCTTAAAGTCCGTACTCTTTGGGGAACTATGTTTGTAGCTGTGCTTATCGGGGCAACCTGGATAAGCCCCTATACCTTTTCCCTGTTATTTGTTTTCATTAGTAGTTTTACATTGAAAGAATTTTACGATTTGTTGGCCAAATCCGGTGCGGTCCCTCATCAGAAACTTGGAATATTTGCCGGCATTGTTCTTTTTTTGGTATCCTTTTTTGTCGCGCGGGGAGCCTTGTCGGAAGCATGGCTTTTAACGTTGATCCCTCTAATGCTTTCCCTGTTTATTGCCGAACTTTATCGCAATAAATCCATGGAAATGCCTTTCCGGAATATTGCCTATACGGCCATTGGGGTGATATACATTTCGGTTCCATTTGCCCTACTCAACTTCTTTGTATTTCCCAGAGGAATGGGTTACACCTATGAGCCTAAAATATTGCTCAGCCTTCTGTTTTTCATTTGGGCCAACGATTCAGGCGCCTACCTGATTGGTTCGCAATTTGGGAAACACCGGCTGTTCGAACGTATTTCTCCCAAAAAATCGTGGGAAGGTTTCTTCGGCGGACTGGCAGCCGCCATTATTGTGGCAGCTATGCTGGCTCAGTTCTGGGAACAGTATAGTTTCTTCCCGCTGGCCATTATTGCAGCTATTACCGTGGTGGCCGGTACCTTCGGCGACCTCATTGAATCCATGTTTAAAAGAAGCTTAGGGGTAAAAGATTCGGGAAGTTTTATGCCGGGACACGGTGGCCTGCTCGACCGTTTTGATAGCATTCTAACAGCTATTCCTATGGTATATTTTATTCTTGTATTTCTTCGCTGAACAATATTTACGTAAATTTGCCCAGCACGTTTAAGACCAACCATGAGAATACACAAAGAAGGCTATGCCATTATTGCAGTAGCAGTGCTGATTTGGGCGTTACTGAACGGCCTCGTATGGGAAAGTGGAGAACCTTATTTCTTCGCGTTTATGTTGTTGATTTCAACGTCGGTACTTGTATTTACCATTCGTTTTTTCCGATATCCCGACCGGGAAATTAATCGTGGGAACAAAACCATTCTGGCTCCGGCGGACGGACTGATTGTAGCCATTGAGGAAACCACTGAAACGGAATATTTTCAGGATCGGAGATTACAGGTTTCCGTTTTCATGTCACTGTTCAATGTGCATGCTAACTGGTTACCCGTTGCCGGGAAAATTAAATACGTAAAGCATCACAAAGGACGATACATGTCGGCATACCTGCCGAAATCATCAACCGATAATGAACGGACCACAACCGTTATTCAAATGGAAGATGGTACCGAAATTTTGGTCCGGCAAATTGCCGGCGCCATGGCCAAAAGGGTTGTTACCTACGCCAAAGAAGGTGACACGATGGATCAAGGAGGTGAACTCGGTTTCATTAAATTCGGTTCCCGAGTGGATCTGTTCCTACCTGTTGGCACTGAAATAACAGCCGACATGTGCGAAGCCGTTACCGGAAGTCAAACCGTTCTGGCTAAACTGAAATAACGCGTCAAAAAGCTCAGGTAATCATGCGAAAACACATTCCGAATTTTGTTACTTCGCTTAATATTGTCAGTGGTAGTCTTTCTGTTATGTTTGCCCTCGAAGGGCACATTAACCTGGCCGTGCTGACGATGTTTCTGGCCGCCGTATTTGACTTTTTCGACGGAATGAGTGCCCGCTTACTGAAAACATATTCTCCTATCGGGAAAGAGCTGGACTCACTGGCTGATATGATATCATTCGGACTGGCTCCCGGAATGATGGTGCTGACCTTACAGAAATACGCGCTATTTGGTAATGTATCTTCATTAGTGGGGACATCGGGTGGATGGCTGACCTGGGTATTCTTACTCAGCGCATTCTTTATACCGGTAATGTCAGGGTTGCGGCTGGCGAAATTCAATATCGATGACCGTCAAACAACCTCATTTATCGGGTTGCCAACACCTGCCAATGCTATCTTTTTTGCTTCGCTGGCGCTGATTGCCGAAAACGGAAACAGGCCTGTATTAGACGGGATACTGCTCTCGCCTTACAGTTTGTTTTTTTTCACGATAGTGATGTCGCTGTTGCTCGTTTCCGAAATACCCATGTTTTCACTGAAGATTAAGAACCTGAAATGGAGTGGTAACCAGGTACGCTACCTGTTCCTGCTAATGGTTCTTGTGCTTACCTATTTCTTCAGCTTCTATGGCATCACGCTTTCCATTTTATTGTATATCCTTATCTCTTTCACCCTTAGCCTGAAGAAGTCTGTTTGAGCTTCATTGCTGGTTTCTTTACCTGTAGGAAAGTTGTTTCATTCCCTTTTATGCCGAACAGTTATTTCCGTAAAATCTTTCCCCCGAAAGCAGGAATAAGCTACTTACCTATTGTTCCCTCATAAATAATTCTGCAAACTAAAAAGGGCCATCTTCGCAAAGACAGCCCTTGAATAATTTTATACAAACCGGATTATTCCTCCTCCAGTTTATGCTCATATTTTTTGAGCGCATACTGCACTGCTTTCAAGCTGATGTAGATAAGTATCGGCCAGCTTAACAACCATAATATCGATTCCAAATACATAAACTAAAATTTTTGGGTTTAATAAACATGACCTTCGCCCTCGCCGGTAATTTCCGATTCGGTGATTTTCTCGCGGTTAATGGCTTTCCAGGCATACCAAATATATGCCAGTACAAAAGGAAGCATCAACGAAACGTAACTCATCACTGTCAGGGTATATTTCGATGATGAACTATTTACAATGGTCAACGACGATTGCAAATCGAAATTCGACGGATAGCAGCAGGTGTTATTGTAACCGGCAACCAACATCAGGGCAAATATGGTGAGCACTGTTCCGATCCCGGCGTACCAGATTCCATTGGTTTTGTCTTTCAACAGCGAACTGATGATGCCCCAAAGCACCCCGACTACACCAACAAGGAAGATAATCAGTACTACCGGCATCTGCAGAAAGTTGTGCAGGTACTTGTATGGCTCCATCGATACCTCAAACGTTTTGGGGTCGTAAGCAAAACCTTTAATGAGAAGCAAACGAACCACGAAGTAGAGGAAGAATACCAAAAATGGAATGGTATTATACAGCAACTGTTTCTTGGCATTCCGAAAAATAGTTTCGTGGTCGATGCTGTTCATGAAATACAGAAGGGACAGAACTCTTGCCAGGAAAAATATTGCAAGTCCCAATGCCACGTTGCTGAATGTCAAAACAGCTTCCAGGCCGTGTGCCGGATTTTCCCATTGCGATAGGTTCATGTTGCTAACCGAGAAGTTGGCTCCGTTGAAGAATGTTCCAACTACCACGCCAAGGAGCACGGTTCCCAGCAATCCGTTAACAAACAGGAACACGTCGAAAGTGCGCTTGCCCAGGAAATTACTTGGCCGGCTCCGAAATTCATACGAAACAGCCTGAATGATAAAGGCAAATAACAAGGCCATCCAGGCCCAGTAGGCTCCGCCAAAGCTGGTAGAATAGAAAAGCGGGAACGAAGCGAAAAGTGCCCCGCCGAAAGTTACCAGCGTGGTAAACGTAAACTCCCACTTGCGACCAAGCGCGTTGACAATCATGGTACGCTCGTTGCTGGTTTTTCCCAGCCGGTAAATCAGCGTCTGGCCTCCCTGAACAAACATCAGGAAAACAAGTAACGCAGCTAAAAGTGATATGATGGCCCACCAATAGTGCTGGAGGGTTAAATAACTCATTGATTCAAACATGGTTAGTGTCCTCCGTCTTTAGGTCCGATTTTAATTTGTTTCGCCATAATTTTCACCTCGGCAATCAACAGCAGCGTGAATACAAAGGCAAACAGCCAGAAAGTTACCTGAACAGCGCTCGCATCGATATGCGACACAGCTGCCACCGTTGGCAACAGATCCTGAATTACCCAAGGCTGACGGCCAACCTCGGCCAATGTCCAACCTGACATCGAGGCTATGTAAGCCAGCGGCATGGTAATAATTGCCAACCGAAGGAACCATTTCTTCTTATCGAGTGTGCCTCTGGTAACCCATAGAAAGGCAAACAAGAAGAAGAAAACAAAATAAGTCCCCAACATTACCATGATGCGGAAACTATAGAATACCATAGGAATACTGGGAATCAAATCAGTTGGGCTCTTAAGATATCCATACCCGAAATATTTGAAGTAATTCTTCTGGAAATCGTCAGACATAAATTTTGCCCGTAACTGAGTAGCCTCATCAGCGTTCCCGTTGTCCAGAGCCATCTTATAATCCTTCAAAAGCTGGATGGCCTCCTTCCCCCGGACAATCTTTTCAGGGGCCGATAAAATATTGTGTTCACTATTTCCATTCAGTAAATCTTTAATTCCTGGCATAAACTGGGTGGTATTAAAATACGCGAGAAGAGAAAGGCCCCTGGGAATTTCGACCCTAAAAAGGAAATTCTTCAGTTGCTTATATTCAGGATCAGATTGTTTGGTAGAAAGTACTCCCATAGCAATCAGGCCGGGACCATTCTTACCTTGGTAAAGACCTTCCATGGCAGCCAGTTTCATAGGCTGGTGGTAGGCTACCTGCTGTGTTGAGAAATGACCGAAACCAATCACAAAAACGGAGCTGATCAGACCGAAAACAGCTGAAACCAGGATACTTTTCCGGGCAAAAATAACTTCTCTCTTTTTTAGAATGTACCAGGCAGAGATACCAATGACAAAAATGGATGCCAGTTCAAATCCGGAAAAGATGGTGTGCAAAAATTTGCTGGTCGCTACAGGGGAGAGAAACACATCCCAGAAATTGACCATTTCATTCCTGGCCGTATCCGGGTTAAACTGCATTCCTACCGGGAATTGCATCCAGCCATTGGCAACCAATATCCACAATGCCGAGAGATTGGCCCCTAATGCAGTTAGCCAGGTAGATACAAGGTGAAACCTTTTGCTCACCTTTTCCCAACCGAAAAACATCACAGCAATAAAGGTCGACTCCATAAAAAAGGCCATGATACCTTCGATGGCCAAAGGAGCGCCAAAGATGTCGCCTACAAACCAGGAGTAAGTTGACCAGTTGGTTCCAAATTCAAATTCCAAAATAATTCCGGTTGCCACACCAATGGCAAAATTAATCCCGAATACTTTCATCCAGAATTTGGTAATTTTTTTCCACTCAGGATTTCCGGTCTTTACATAGATAGTCTCCATGATCGCCAGAATAAACGTAATCCCGAGTGTCAGCGGCACGAACAACCAATGGTACATCGCCGTGAGGGCAAATTGGGCCCTCGACCAGTCAACCAAGGATAGATCAAGTAATTCATTCATGTTTTACGATTATTTGATTAATTGATTATTTGATATTGGTCAGATTCTCAATAACGTAATCTCCCCGTTCCTTATCCGTCTTAAAATTCTGCTTGAGCAAATCGGGGAAGAAAAACAGCTTGAGCACAAAAAACATCACAAAAAGTTTTATTAAAATGATTACCCAGAGACTTTTCCCCCATGTCATCTGCCTGAAGCCTTCATAATAAAAGTGGGCGATTTTCTTCAAAATTTTCATTGTGTGCAAACATTATGCGCGATAAACAACTAACCACTTAACAAAAGAAATTGGGAGTTGTTTACTTGGTTTCATTCTGAATAAGGACATAACCAATGAAGATCCTCAACATTAAAATGTATTAGTTTTTCATACGTTTAAAATTTATAATTATGGTCCATCATTTAATTCTAAATTTGAGAACCTATGGAACCGCTTCGCTCTCACATGAACTTTTTTTAATCATTGCCTTTGGCGAACTTTTGATTAAATCAGTTCATGTCCGTTTCATTTAAAGAATCTGAATAGGGAATTTGAATATTATGTAACATTATATTCCGTTTAGGTACAGCAATGTCTGCCAACATTTGATTACCGGGGCTTAAGATAAAAGCATTGAAACAATATCCGCTCCCGGTCCATCATGTTTTACGACACCTTTTGATGGCACCAAAGAGGGTAATGAACTTTGTTACTGAAAGAAGCACATCTATCTTACAGATATAATAAACATGATAAAAATTAACTTTTATACCGAAAAGACTAATCATCTGTCATTTTAGAGGTAAGTTCGCGTACCAACCGGAACTGCGAAAGGAACTCGTGGGCAATAACGCGAAGAACGGTATAAACCGGGATAGCCAATATCATTCCGGCAATTCCTGCAAAACTTCCCGCCATCAGTATCACCAGGAAGATCTCCAGCGGATGTGCCCTGACACTGTTGGAATAGATAACCGGCTGAAATACCACGTTATCGATTACCTGAACAATAACCACCACCAACAGTACCAGCAATATCAGCGGTAAAGCCACATCCGGAAAACTGTCGTCGAGGTGTGTTGCAATAGCGACCAGGACACCGAAAGCTCCTCCAATCCATGGTCCAATGTATGGGATAACATTCATGACACCGGCAAAAACCGCCACAACCAATCCGTGATTAAAGCCCAAACCGATGACCGAAAATCCGATGGTATCCAATATCATAACTCCTAACACCTCGAATATAATACCGATAAAATATCGCTTCAGCAGGTGGTTGATAGAAGTCATTACGTGCTTGGCTTTCGTCTCATATTTGCTGGAAACAAAAACCAGAATAATGTGACTGAACAACTGCTCTTCCTTTAAAAAGAAAAACAGAATGAAGGAGACCGAAAAAAACATGAGAAACAGGTTGCCCAACGTGCCGGCAACCGAAGAGAACAAATTGGTAACCTGACCCAGGTTTAACATGTTCGCCAATTGCTCCTGGATGTACTCCTGCATTCCAGAATCAGCTCCGCTGTCGGCAACAAAATGCGGAAGCTTGTTTGAAAGATGCGCAAAAGCCACATCGAGATAATCCACCACCGAAGTGACATCGATGGCTGACAAATCCTTTATCTCCATTGCCACCAACGGAATTAAAGCCGCCAGAAACCCAATGGTGGCAGCCAACATGATCAGAAGTGTAATCAGTGCGCTACTCGTTTTTCCGAGATGCTTTTTTTTAATTGAGATACGCTGAATAGCCCGCATTAAAGGTCTTCCGATGAGCGAAAGCACAGCTGCAATCAGGATGTAGGCTACAATATTTCTAAAATAGAATAACAGAAAAATCAGGATACTAATCCCGACGAACAGGATGACATTGCGGGTTCGCTGGTTCATATATTTAGCATTTCGGATAAACAAAAATACAAATTAGTTGCTCGTTTTACATCAGTAATTCAATTTATCCCAATTCGCTGTTATCATTCCGGATACCGCGCGGACACCAACCACCTAACACAAAAAAAAAGAACTGCCCCAAACGGACAGTTCCTTTTCTTTTCAATCGAACAAAGAATTTACAGGAATCGCTTCCCGTTTTCACTATCTAATTCTTAGTGGATTATTCACTTTTTGTTTTAATAATGCGATATCCAGAACATCCAGTACGGTATCGACAAAATGGAACTTCAATCCCTTAATGTAAATGGGCTTGATCTCTTCCAGATCCTTCTCGTTCTGCCGTGATAAGATGATTTCCTTTATACCGGCCCTTTTCGCTGCCAGTATTTTTTCTTTTATACCGCCTACCGGCAATACTTTTCCACGCAAGGTAATCTCCCCGGTCATAGCCAGGTTGCGTTTTACCTTTCGCTGCGTAAAGGCCGATGCCAGCGATGTAGCCATGGTAACTCCTGCCGAAGGACCGTCCTTCGGAATAGCGCCTTCCGGAACATGGACATGAACGTCCCACTTCTCGAACGCCTCAGGTGTCATGCCCAAATCGGGCGCATGTGAACGAAGGTATTCCAGCGCAATGGTAGCCGACTCCTTCATCACTTCACCGAGATTTCCGGTTAACGTGAAGCGCCCTTTCCCTTTGCTCAGACTGGTTTCAACGTAGAGAATTTCACCACCGACTGCCGTCCAGGCTAAGCCGGTAACTACTCCTGCAAACTCGTTTCCTTCGTATGTTTCGCGGGTGTAAATTGGTACGCCAAGATATTCCCTGACATCCTCAACTTTGAGTTTCTTGTTATATTTTTCACCAAAAGCTTCTTTCCGTGCTATGCGACGAACAATTTTTGCCAACTGCTTATCGAGTTCGCGAACGCCGGACTCGCGGGTATAATTTTCAATCACCTTCGCCAACACTTCTTTCGGGAACGTCAGGCTTCCCTTTTTCATTCCATGATTTTTCAGCTGACGCGGAACGAGGTGCCTTTTGGCAATTTCAGTCTTCTCCTCAACCAGGTAACCGCTCACATCAATCAACTCCATCCGGTCGCGAAGTGCGGGCTGAATAGTGCTGAGCGTATTCGCGGTAGCAATAAACATCACACGCGAAAGGTCGAAGTCAACGTCCAGGTAGTTGTCGTGAAACTCAGAATTCTGTTCCGGGTCCAAAACTTCCAGCAATGCCGAAGCCGGATCGCCGTGAAAATCCTGCGAGACTTTGTCAATCTCATCGAGAATAAAAACAGGATTGGCGGAACCGGCTTTTTTTAGATTCTGAATAATTCGGCCCGGCATAGCGCCAATGTATGTTTTCCGGTGGCCCCGAATTTCTGCTTCATCATGCAGACCTCCTAAACTCATCCGGATGTATTTCCGCCCCAGCGAACGAGCGATAGACTTACCCAACGACGTTTTACCTACCCCGGGAGGCCCGTAAAGACAAACGATAGGCGATTTCATGTCGCCCTTCAATTTAAGAACAGCGAGATGTTCCAGAATACGTTCCTTCACCTTCTCCAAACCATAGTGGTCTTCATCCAGTACTTTTTCAGCTCGCTGTAAGTCAAAGTTATCTTCGGTGTATTCGTTCCATGGGAGGTCGAGCAATGTTTCGAGGTAACCAACCTGGATGGAATATTCTCCGGCGGCCGGATTCATCCGATTCAACTTCTCCACCTCCTTTTCGAAGAAGCCTGCCATTTCTTCATCCCACTTCATCTCGGCGCCCCGCTTCTTCAACTCCTCAATCTCTTTTTCAATCGGGTTGCCGCCAAGCTCATCCTGGATAGTCTTTATTTGCTGATGAAGCAGATACTCCCGCTGTTGTTGATCCAAATCAACTTTCACCTTACGTTGAATATCCTTCTTCAACTCCATCACCTGAACCTCACGAACCAACAGCCCCATCAATTGATTTCCACGACTGCGAATGTCATTTTCTTCCAGGAGATCCTGCTTTTCGTGCGCTTCCAGCTCAACATTGTTACAAATGAAGTTGATCAGAAAGGTCGGACTTTCGATATTTTTGATGGCAAACTGCGCTTCAGGCGGCACATTGCCGGTATATTTCATCAACTTGAGCGACAAATCCTTCAACGATTCGAGCACCACTGCGAATTCAGAATCATCACTTTCCAGTTCATATTCGTCATGAGGATGAACCAGTGCTTTCAGGTACGGCAGTTGCTCTGTAACGCCGGCGACCTTAATTCGTCTCTTTCCCTGAATGATAATGGAAGTGGTACCATCGGGCATCTCCAGAATTTTCAGAATTTCTGCCATGGTACCTACCGGATACAAATCTTCTGTCTGCGGCTCTTCTACCTTACCGTCTTTCTGGGTAACCGTTCCCAGCAACTTATCGCCGGCATACACATCGCGGATGAGTTTCAGCGACTTCTGACGCCCAACCGTAATGGGCATCACTACGCCCGGAAACAAAACGGCATTCCGAAGCGGCAATATTGGCAGACTTTCCGGCACCTCCACCGATTTAAAGTCCGACTCATCACCATCGGCAATAATTGGTATGAATTCTCCCTGGTCCTCCATCAAACTGCTAAATACGAATTTATGTTTTTGATTATTTCGTTTCATGTATAATCTCTCTAATGACATTTTGTCGTTGTTTTTCGTTTTCACAAGCTGTAGGTTAACAGGTCAATTCCTATGCCAAACCTCCATATTTTACTTCGCTGCCGATTTCTCCAGCCGAATTACAGTGGGAAAGTGATTATCACAACAAAAAAAGCCCCGTAATGATTTACGAGGCTTTCTTCATATACTAAAAGTCGATTACTTTTTTCTCTTATCCATGTGCTTCTGGTAACGATTCATGAACTTATCAACACGTCCAGCGGTGTCGACCAACTTCATTTTACCAGTATAGAAAGGGTGAGAGGTACTAGAGATTTCCAGTTTGATCAATGGATACTCTACACCGTCAACTTCAATATTTTCCCGTGAAGGGGCAGCCGATTTGGTGATGAATGTATGTCCGTTGGACATATCCTTGAAGACCACCAGTCGATAATTTTCCGGATGTATTCCCTTTTTCATTTTTTCCTCGTTTAATATCTTATTCTGAATTTCTTACTTTCCCAAACGGTTTGCAAAGATATATATAGTTCAGAAATCTGCAAAAGAATCCAATAAAAGATTTGTCTAAATAATATCCTGAAACTGAACTGAAATCAATCTTCCTTTTCGGTTTCAGCAGTATCACTTTTCTCTTTGTTTTTGCGTTCCTCCCTCAAAAGGCGCACATCTTTCATCAATTTAGGTGCACGCTCAAACGGTTGATTCGGATCGAACAGGTAACGCATCGTGTAATGGGTCTTGGCGTGTACGCCTCCCACCGATTTATACATGGCCACCATTTTCGGATTGAAATCACCAACCCACGACATTTCAATTTCGTTGTACCAATGCTTCCGCTTCATCACTTTGTCGAGGTGCCAGAAAATGGCCGACTCCAAACCGGACCCCTGGAATTTCGGGACAACTCCCATAATAAGAATCCGGGTACGGGTAATCGTTTTCTTCTTTTTATAATACCAGAATTTCAGCACGTTCTTCAAATTGACTTTGCCGTCGAGCTTGACGAGAATCTGGTTCCAGTCGGGAATCATACCAAAGAAAGCAACCGGCTCGTCGTTGTGGTAAGCAAACCAAAGAAATTCTTCATCGGCGATGAACCTCGCCAACCGGACCATTCCCCGGATATCGTCCAAATCAACCGACTGGTGATTATCGTGACGGGCCCAGGCCTGATCGTATATTTTTACAAAATCCTGGATGTATTTCTCAATATTGCTGAAACGGACATGCTCGAAATGAAAGTTTGGTTTCTGAGCTACCCAGCCGGCAATTTTCCAGAACCTTTCCGGGAATGGATCTTTATGATTGAGGTGATAGCTGTATTGTTCGAAGTAAACCTTGAACCCATAAGCTTCGAAAAAATCACGGTAGTAAGGCTTATGGTAAGGCATACCGAACGCCTGCGGCTGAAATCCGTCAACCAGTAATCCCCAGTTCATCAGGTTTTCGCCAAAATTAACCGGTCCGTCCATCGCTTCCATTCCGCGTTCCTTCAGCCAGTTTTTTGCTGTTTCGAATAACAAAAACGCGGCTTCCTGCTCCTCAACACACTCAAAGTATCCCATTCCTCCGGTGGGTTGCTGAAAAGTGTACGCTTTATTTCCGTTGATGAAAGCGCCTACCCGGCCCAGTAATCTGCCGTCGTCATCTGTCAGAATCCACCGGGTGCCATCGCCGTTTTTATAAAAGGCATTTTTCTCCGGATCGAAGGTGTTATCAATCATCACCTCCAATGGTGGCGCCCAGTTTTCATCGCCACGATACACCTCGTGTGCTACCTGGTGAAAAAGCTTGCGTGTTTGCTTATCCTTTACTTCCCTGACTTGCATATTCCTTGACTTGGTATTTTCTCCGCTAAATTAGAGTAAAAATTGAAATTGACAGTATCAATATTTTGATTAGCTGAACTGCACCCTGGATGACTCATCCTTTATCGTTCAGCATTTCCTGAACATACTCAGATTCCAGTTCATCAATAATTTCTTCCGCCACCATTTGTGACACAGGCGAATCGATGGTTTGCAAAGTACGAGCAAACATAACAGCCAGCTTGTTCAGATTCTTATTCTTCCGCCCCAGGTGCGTAAACGATCGAATAAAGATGCTCGACAATTCCGGATCTTTGGACAACGGCGGCAACACCTCGAAGAATGATTCGAATTCCTCGTCAGCAGTTGTTTTATCTGTCATAGCCAGCCGTCCCATCATCAGTAGGCCAGTCATTTTTACCAGATTTTTCTTCTCCAGACACCATTCTTTTGCCTTCTGAAAAGCAAAAGGGGTATATACAAACAAGTTCATCGACGCCTGCTCAGCCATCTCAATATTCGGAAAACTCTTTACCCAGTAATCCAGTTGTTCTTCGGTTACCTGCTTCGGTTCATCAAGCAACGTAGCCAGTATCATCGTCTCCCGCCACTGTTTGTTCCACAGTTTCAGCGCCAGCAAATGATTTCTGTCGTAACCCGAAGCCAACTGCCGTAACGAAACCACCGATGCTCCCAGGTTGACTTTATATTCCAGTCCTCGCTTAGTCATCATTTCTGCTACAGCGCCATTTTGAATGGGCCGGAGTTTCCGGATGATTTCCTGGTAAGTATTTTCGATTTTCGGATTATCAAGCAGGTATTCCATTACTTCAATATATGACGGTTTCTATCAGAACAAACAAAGTTAATATTCCTGCAGAAAACAACAGGTGTCTTTTCCCATCGAGGTAATCGGCCAACGATACTCCTTCGCGTCGATAAAGCCAGTAGGCAAGATAGTATTTTTCGAACAGATAGGCGATAACGGTCGCAGCAGCAATGCCTTCCAAACCAAACGGGAAGGAAAGCAGCACACTCAATCCGACATTGATAAGAATCTCGTAAAACGAAGCCCGGCTGATGAGCTTTGTCTGCCCTATTCCATTCAGAATGGTTTGTGGAAAAACGAGTCGCGGAATGATGAGCAGCAAATAAATATTGAAGATAGAAGCCGATTCGGCGAAAGCCTGGCTAAAAATAACCGGAAAAAACCAGGGCGAGGAAATCATTAATACCGCGGTAAGCGGAAACATCCAATTCATCATTTTGGCCGACCGTTCCCTGATTTCCTTTAAATGACTTTTAAAGCCCGAAGATTTTCCAAACTTAGGCAACATGGAATTACTGAATGCATTCGCAATGAGAACAACAAAAGGTAGCTCGCGGGCACCGAACCGGAAAATGGCAAATGCAGCTGAATCGAACCGAATGGTTACCAGCCAGCCATCGATATATTGGGCCGAGCCACTAAGCAACGTTGCCAAAATAAGTGGCCACGAACGCAGCAATAATTTCCGCGCCAGCTCTCTTGAAAAAACAACCGACGAATGATGAAAAATCAGCTTTACCAGCCAAACGAACCGGAGCAAAGCAACAAGTCCCAGTATCTCCAGTATCGTTTCAATACCTCCGCCATAAAGCAAAGCAAACAGAATAAGGAAGAACTGAAGTCCAAAAGCACCCGCACCGTAAAGGAGCATTTCCACCGAACGGTTCTTAACCAGATAAACATACACCGTCAGGTTAGCCGGTATCCCGAAAACCACGAAAAGAAGAAACCAGTACCAGGCGTGCCCCGAAAGAAATGCCAGCAGCCCGGCTTTGTAAAGGATCGTAAATACCAGTGCGGTTGCCGTCGAAAATACCAGCAGCAAAAAAAATACAGTAAAGAGAAATGGCGATTTTCGTTGTTCACCATCTGACTCTTCGGCGCCAGCCATGGGCAGTGCTCCCTGTATCAAGCCGTTCACCCAGAAAAAACTGGCCAATCCGGCCCAAAATAGAAATGACTCGTACTGACCAATGTCGCCGACATTCAGTTTGGAGTGGGTCAGCAAAACACCAATCAAAACGAGCATCCCGAAACGGAGCAATTGAAAAACCTGCAACGATTTTCCGCTATTCCAACTCTCTTTCCGTATCAAATTCTAATTTTATTGTTTACCCGAAAGACCAAACTTAATGATTCTCTGCCGGATGAAAAATTATCATTTTCGTCCTACTTCATTCTGTCACAAAATCATCCTGCCGACCTTGAATTATTTGACCATGCAATGAAATCGAAAGATGAGATTTTTTCCAATATTTTTTGTCCGATGATTTGTACCAATCAAAAAACATTATCTATATTTGCATCCGCAATCGCGAAAAATGGTGGATGTAGCTCAGTTGGTTAGAGCACTGGATTGTGGTTCCAGGGGTCGTGGGTTCAAATCCCATCTTCCACCCTACTTCAACCGGTTTCTGAAAATTCAGAAGCCGGTTTTTTTGTTTTAATACATCTCCTTTTCCAACCTCTATTTCTCCTTCTTTTCATTCTGAATTTAACACTTTTCTCTATTGTATTTTCTACAATAAGCAAATTGTCAATTTTCCGTTCACCACTCAAAATTGAACGTTCACCACATAAAATCGACCGTTCGTCAAAAAAAGTTGGTCATTTGAATACAATACTTTTAATTTATCATTGACAGTTACCCAAAGCTATTAATCAACCACACAAAACCGTTCATCCATGAAAGTCAAAATGTTTAACATCGATGGCGAAGTTCTATTCCTGAAAAAGATTTCCACAAGGAATTTGGAAAAGCGTCGCTCTCCGGAAGATAATAAAATGAAAAACCTCAAAAAAGGCATCTATTTTCTTCATTACGACTTTGAGACCAGTCAATTCACAAAAAAAGTCGTAATCAGTTAAAACTTTCCACCAGAGCCGGGCATTAGCCCGGTTTTTTTATCTGCCTTCTTTTGCCAGCATTCTCCAGATTCGTGGATTTCTCCTGAAAAAGTCCTAAATTTCATCTACGTATGATTTGGATGTCCACCCGGACAAAGAAAAACTAACCCGCAACCTGCTAACCGATGAAAAAAGTAACCTTCCTTCTTTTGCTGTGCATCACGCTGCCCCTCATCTCTCCGGCGCAGGAGCGAGAGAGAAGAGTGCTTTCGAATAAAGTGAGAACCATTGTTGCCCGCGACCGGTTGGACGGCTGGTACGCCGCTTTCAACATTGGATACTCGCCCATCGATGAGCGCAATTCGGTTATTTTTGGTCTTCGTGGTGGCTGGGTGATGGGACATTCGTTTACTCTCGGCTTAGCCGGAAATGCTTTTATCTCTCAAAAGAACTCGTTGAGCAATATTCCTGAACTAAACCGTTACCTCGCCGGCGGATATGGCGGACTTTTGCTGGAACCCATTATAATGCCCCGCTCGCCTGTTCATTTTTCTTTCCCCGTTATTGTTGGTGCGGGAGCAATCAACTATTGGGAAGGCTATGATACCCTATCGGGAAGCGCCTCAGTTGTTCCGGCCAATTACCACGACTTAAGTCCTTTTTTCGTTGTAGAACCCGGGCTGGAAATCGAATTAAACGTCTCCCGGTTCTTCAGACTCGATTTGGGCGGAACATATCGGTTCACCAACAAAATCAAGTCGAATAATTTCGCTCCCGATGTACTCCAAACCTGGACCGCTTACCTCAATTTCAAATTTGGTCGGTTTTAATAGAAACTCATTCGGCCTCGTCCCTCTAACTCTCCAATCTTCAATAAACTGATCCTCGTCTTGGTTCGCATGTAAAAATATGGATACATTTGCGGTTCAAAACGCAAGAACTGTGAAAAACAAAATATCAGTATATCTGGCCGTTACCATGGCAATGGCTTTTTGGGCCATCTCATTTGTATGGGTCAAAATTGTGTACCAGGCCTATGGTCCGCTAACCACCGTATTTTTCAGGCTGGTAATAGCCACCATACTGTTGTTTGCTTATACGAAACTTACGGGCAGACTGATGAAACCGGCTCGGAAAGACTGGAAAGCATTTATCCTGCTGGCCTTTTTCGAACCGTTTCTCTATTTCATGGGCGAAAGCTTCAGTCTAAAATATGCTTCAAGCACCGTAGCAGCAGTCATTGTGGCTACCATTCCTCTTTTTTCGCCACTAGCTGCATCCCGTTTTCACGGAGAAAAAGTATCGCCCCGAACCATTTTAGGAATCATTCTCTCGTTTGTCGGGGTAACCGTGGTTGTTCTGGATACTTCGGAAAACCTGTCTGCTTCGATATTGGGAATTACACTGGAGTTTGTTGCCGTAGCGGCCACCGTTGGTTATACCGTTGTTCTGAAAGGTTTGACAAAGAAATATAACACGACCAGCATTGTGGCTTACCAAAGCTTCATCGGCATTTTTTATTTCCTGCCCTTTTGGATGACGTTTGAGATGAACAGCTTTATCCATACACCGGTCAATGTCGATTCGCTTATCGCGATTTTAAAACTCGCCATCTTCGCTTCCGGATTTGCCTTCCTGTTTTTCACGTACAGTGTGGGTAAATTGGGCATCAACAAAGCCAATATTTTTATGAATAGCATTCCGGTATTTACAGCCATTTTTGCCTGGCTGATTTTAGGAGAAACACTTTCGCTCCAAAAATTAACCGGAATTTCGATTGTAATCGCCGGACTATTCCTGGCACAGATGAGAATCAGAAAAAAAGCCCTCAATAATACTCAGGATGAAGTACATCGAAGTGAACGCGAAGAACGTCCGGGAACTATCTCAGCGCAATGAAGACGAAACCCGCAAATTCTTCGCTCAGTTAAAGAAAAAGAAACCCAAACAACTCGATAGTGTTGTCGCCCGTTTGCACGATGAGGCTTTCCAGGAATTCGACTGCCTCGATTGCGCCAACTGCTGCAGCAACTTCAGCCCGATTATCACCGAAAAGGATATCGATCGTCTGGCAAAGCATATGAAGATGAAACCGCCGGCTTTCATTGACCAATATTTGCATGTTGATAACGAAGGTGATTACGTTTTCAACCAAACGCCTTGTCCTTTTTTGATGCCGGATAACTATTGCATGGTGTATGAAAATCGTCCAAAAGCTTGCCGCGAATATCCGCATACCAACCGTCGGAAGTTCGTTCAGATTTTGAACCTGACGCAAAAAAACCGGGAAGCCTGCCCCATCGTTTATAAAATAGTAGAGAACCTGAAAGAGGAAAACTGGTAAACCACGTTTCTACACTATTCAGCAAAAAACATATCTTAGCATAATCATTGCGGTTTCCCGAAAGGGAATAAAAGGCACGAATAACTCAGGCTTACGTGAAAACCAGACTAATCATTGCACTATCGCTTCTACTATCCCAAATGGCGTTCGGTCAGATTGGCGGCGAAGGAACGTACCGGTTTCTCGATCTGACCACCTCTGCACGCGTGGCCGCATTGGGCGGTAACCAGGTAGCGTTGGATGATGACGATTTGGATCTTGTTTTTCACAATCCGGCTTTGCTGCGTGACACGATGCGCAATCAGCTTGTGCTGAATTACGTCGATTATTTTTCCGATATCAAATTTGGTTATGCTTCTTACGCCTGGCACCTCGATAAAATAGGGACGGTTGCCACGGGTATTCATTTTATCGACTACGGAAAATTTATCGAAGCACGCGAAGACGGAACCATTACCGGTACTTTCAGGGCAGCCGAATACGCTTTGAACATATACTGGGCCAAACAGATAACGCCTCGCCTACGCGGAGGAGTCAACATCAAACCCATTTACTCTGTTCTCGAAACCTACCACTCGTTTGGATTGGCTATGGATGCCGGTCTTATTCTTTCGGGACGCGACAATCAATCCACTATCGCGCTCGTGGCAAAAAATATTGGCACACAAATTACCACTTACTACCAGAATGGCGATTACGAAAAACTGCCGTTCGATTTGCAATTCGGCTTTTCCAAGCGACTGGAACACGCGCCGCTCCGGCTCATGGTTACTGCTCGTCATCTTACCAACTGGGACTTAGCCTATAATGAAACGGCATCCGGTTCAACTACTTCGACATTAACGGGACCGACATCCGAGAGCGGTTTTTCCAAAGTGATGCGGCATCTTATTTTTGGTGCAGAATTACTTCCAAGTAAGAATTTCACGATTCGGGTGGGCTACAATCATCAACGCAGGAAAGAACTATCGGTCGAATCCCGTCCCGGAATGGTTGGCTTCTCCGCTGGTTTTGGCGTTCGCATCTCCAGGTTCAATCTAAGCTACGGACTAGCATCTTATCACATCGCCGGTGCATCACACCATTTCTCTATCAGTACAAACCTTTCCCAATTCCTCCCCTGATTCAGCGGATATTCCATTCCTTTTCTTCGGCAAGAAACTTATCTTTGCCCTGCAAACTGAGAATAACATGTCTGAAAATAAAAAAATAGTCATCGCTGTCGATGGCCACTCCTCCTGTGGAAAAAGTACGCTGGCCAAAGCGCTGGCATCCCTTTTAAACTACGCTTATATCGACACCGGTGCCATGTACCGCGCTGTGACCCTTTACGCCCTGCGGAACGGATTGATCAATAATGGCAAGGTAGATGAAGCTGGCTTAATCGCTCAACTCGATCAGATTAAAATTACCTTTCGATATAACGAAGCTGCCGGAAAAAGCGAAACGTTCCTCAACGGTGAAAACGTAGAAGAAGAAATCAGGCAACTGCCGGTTTCCCGGAATGTCAGCCCCGTGGCGACCATTGGTGAAGTGCGGAAACATTTAGTGGCGCTTCAGCAGGAAATGGGAAAAGACAAGGGAATTGTAATGGACGGCAGAGACATTGGAACGGTGGTTTTCCCGGACGCGGAATTAAAGATATACATGACGGCATCGCCGGAAGTGAGAGCTCAGCGCCGGTATGATGAACTGAAAGCCAAAGGCGAAGATGTTTCCTTTGAAGAAATTAAAGCCAATGTTGTGGAGCGGGATTACATCGATGAGAACCGCGAAGAGAGTCCACTCCGAAAAGCAGATGACGCCATTGTTCTCGACAATAGTCACCTCACTCCTGATGAACAGTTAGAGTGGGCTAACGAAAAAGTAATGGAAAGATTGAATCGCAATGGAAATTGAGATTGACAGCAAATCGGGATTTTGCTTCGGCGTAGTGAACGCGATTCAGAAGGCTGAAAAAACGCTCGAAACTGAGGACAGTCTTTATTGCCTGGGAGATATCGTTCACAACAATACCGAAGTGGAACGTCTTTCCCGAAAAGGGCTCGTTACTATCGACCATGAAAAGTTTTTCCAGCTGAAAGATTGCACCGTATTGCTCCGTGCTCATGGCGAACCACCTTCCACATACGAGCATGCCCGCAAAAACAACATCACATTACTCGATGCCACTTGCCCAGTGGTTCTGAAACTTCAGGAGAGAGTTCGTAAAGGTCAGAGCCAACAGGAGGCTCGTAACGGGCAGGTCGTGATATACGGAAAGAAAGGCCACGCCGAAGTAAATGGTTTGGTCGGGCAAACTAATGACAAAGCTATTGTCATCCAATCAGCTGATGATCTGGAGCAAATCGATTTCGACCGGCCGGTGGAACTGTTTTCTCAGACCACAAAAGACATGGAAGGCTTCTATCAGCTGGCCGAAACCATAAAACAGCGCGGCACCGAAGTGATCATCCACGATACACTTTGCCGGCAGGTTTCCAACCGCGTTCCACGTATCAGGGAATTCGCCCGTCGTTTTGATTTGGTGCTGTTCGTTAGTGGCAAAAAAAGCTCTAACGGAAAAATGTTATTTGGAATCAGTAAGGAAACCAATCCCAACTCCAAATTCATTTCCTCACCGGATGAAGTCAAGGCGGAATGGCTTGAAAATATTCAAAAAGTTGGTATTTGCGGAGCAACCTCCACTCCCTGGCATTTGATGGAAGACGTGGCTGAGAAGGTCAGAATACTGACGAAATAATTTTATAATTAATTAACGGTATCGGTTGTTGATAAGAAAACATCGACGCTACTTTTGAGCCGGATTCAAATTTTTCAGAAAATGAAGGAGAATGTTCTCAACATGCCTGAACCCAATGTGTACAGCGACTGTCGCATTAAAAAAATAGCCGTTTTAACATCGGGAGGTGATGCGCCCGGCATGAACGCTGCCATTCGGGCCGTTACCCGAACTGCCATCTATTTTGGCCGCGAAGTAGTCGGAATTTACTACGGCTACAAAGGAATGATTAACAAGAATTTCCAGACCATGAAGTCCGGTGATGTCAGTAATATCATCCAGTCGGGGGGAACGATTTTAAAATCGGCCCGGAGCAAGGAGTTTATGACGAAAGAAGGCCGAGAGAAGGCATACCAAAACCTGAAGGAAGAAAACATCGATGCTTTGGTGGTGATTGGCGGTGACGGGACTTTTACCGGTGCGCGTATTTTTGCCCAGGAATTTAATTTCCCCATCGTCGGTGTTCCGGGAACCATCGATAACGATCTGTTTGGAACCGACTTTACCGTTGGTTACGATACGGCACTCAATACCATTGTTCAGGCTGTCGACAAGATTCGAGATACGGCAACGGCTCACGAGCGTCTGTTCTTCATCGAAGTAATGGGCCGCGATGCCGGTTTCCTGGCCTTGAACGGTGGAATTGCAGCCGGCTCCGAAGCGGTTCTGATTCCTGAATTCGACACCGATATGGGTACACTGGAAACCTACATCGAAACCGGATACCGGAAAAATAAAAAATCATCCATCGTTTTGGTAGCCGAAGGCGATAAAGCAGGCGGTGCCTTTAACATTGCTTCCAAAATTGAAAAAGAATATCCACAGTATGATGTACGCGTCACTGTTTTGGGACACGTACAACGCGGTGGTTCGCCAACTGCATCCGACCGAATTTTGGCAGGTCGTTTAGGGGTTGCTGCGGTAGAGGCATTGCTGGATGACCAAAAGAGTGTGATGGTAGGAATCGAGTTCGATGAAATTGTGCACGTACCGTTCAACAAAGCCATCAAAAATGAGAAAGCGGTCAATCAACACTTGTTAAGAGTACTGCGCATGCTGTCAATATAATTCTGTCAGAAACCGAAAATATTTGCACGTTAGCCGGAGTTTTCTCCGGCTTTTTTGTTCTTTAGGGAAATCAATTAGTTTTGCTTGAAACTGTTTTTACATCAATGATACACCACGCACAGCGCTTTGTCGATGTTATTCTGCCACTTCCGTTGCCGGGAAAATTTACCTATTCGGTGCCGGAAGAGATGAATGGAGAATTGCAGCCGGGCGTGCGGGTCATTGTGCAGTTTGGAAAGAAAAAGTTCTATTCAGCATTGGTTCACCGAATCCACAACGATGAGCCCACCGGATACGAAATCAAGTCCGTAGAAACGATACTGGATAAGCAACCCGTCGTTCATCCCGAGTTGTTTGAATTTTGGGAGTGGATTGCCTCGTACTACCACTGCTCACTGGGCGAAGTGATGAAAGCTGCTCTTCCGTCCGGACTAAAACTGGAAAGTGAAACCCGGGTGATTTTCAACCCGGAATACGAGACTGACAAAGATGAACTGTCTTCCCGGGAACACCTTCTGTTGACTTTTCTCCGTAACCGAAAAATATCCTCTGTTTCCGATTTGAACCGTGCCGACCAGAAAGGCAACGCCTATTCAGTCATCAAATCGCTGTTGAACCGGGGTGCCATTTCGGTAGAAGAATCGCTTCGCTCCGGCTATAAACCACGAACCGAAACATATGTCCGCCTGGCCGAAGAATATTCCGGCGAAAGCCAGTTGACAGAGTTGGTAGATGACTTGTCGCGTGCTCCGAAACAGCAGGAATTGTTGATGCGTTTTCTGGAATACACGCGTTTTGGTAGTGTTGAAGCATTGGAAGAATACAACAAAAAACTTCTGCTGAAGAAGGTCGGAACCACGACTGCCACACTCAATACCCTCATCCAAAAAGGAATTTTTGAATCGGTTGAAAGACGCGTCGATCGCATCAGTCAGTATGCCGGGAATATCCGTGACGGTTTTGAGCTGAGTCTGGCACAGGAAAAGGCTTATACGGAAATCGAGCAACACCTCGAAGATAAACAGGTCACCCTGCTCCACGGCATCACTTCCAGCGGCAAGACAGAGATTTATATCCGTCTCATTGAAAAATATATTCAGGAAAAGAAACAGGTTTTGTACCTGTTGCCCGAAATCGCCCTGACGACTCAAATTGTGCAACGATTGAATCAGGTGTTTGGCGACAAAGCCGGAATTTACCATAGTCGCTTCAACGATGCCGAGCGAGTAGAAATTTGGAACAAAGTGCTAAACTTCAATCCGGAATCGGACGAAAACCAGTACCAGGTTATCATCGGGGCACGTTCGTCGGTTTTTCTTCCTTTTCGGTTTCCTGGATTGATCATCGTAGACGAAGAGCACGAGAATTCATACAAACAGTTCGACCCGGCACCGCGCTACCATGCCAGAGACGCAGCCATCGTGTTGAGCCATCTGACAGGCGCAAAAGTTCTGTTGGGAACTGCTACACCAGCCATCGAGTCGTATTACAATGCCCTAACGGGAAAATACGGCCTGGTAGAGCTTTCCGAGCGTTTTCAGCAAATTGAATTGCCGAAAATCCTCACTGCCGATCTGCGGGATGCATATAAACGCAAACAGATGCGCGGACATTTCACGCCTCTGCTCTTCGAGGAAATTGAAAAAGCACTGGAAGCAAAAGAACAGGTAATCTTATTTCAGAACCGTCGTGGTTTCGCTCCGTTTATTGAATGCAAAACCTGCGGCTGGGTGCCCAAATGCAAGCATTGCGATGTAAGCCTGACTTACCACAAACACAACAACTCGCTGGTTTGTCATTATTGCGGCTACACACTGCATCATCCGTCTAATTGCCAGGCATGCGGAAGCGCTGAAATTACCACAAAGGGATTCGGTACCGAGAAGATTGAAGATGAAGTTTCGCTTATTTTCCCTGATGCCCGGATAGCCCGAATGGACCTGGACACTACCCGTGCGCGGAAATCATTCGAAAAGATCATTCATGACTATGATTCAGGAAAAATCGACATCCTGATTGGTACACAAATGGTGACCAAAGGCCTCGATTTTCAAAATGTGAGTATCGTTGGAATTCTCAATGCTGACAATCTGCTCAACTATCCCGATTTCAGAGCCTACGAACGTAGCTACCAACTCATGGCACAGGTGAGCGGCCGGGCAGGCAGGAAACGCCGGCAGGGGAAAGTTATTATCCAGACATCGGAGCCCGACCACCACATCATTCAGCAAGTAATCGAAAACGACTATACCGGCATGTACAAAGGACAGCTGGCCGAACGAAAGCATTTCAAGTATCCACCTTATTACCGCCTGATTGGCCTGGTTTTAAAGCATCGCGACAAACGTGAACTGGAGCGCATTGCCAATCAGCTGGGCAGCATGCTTCGACGCTCGTTCCGCAACCGTGTGTTGGGACCGGAAGACCCGGTCATTAACCGGATTCAAACCTGGTACATCAAGCAATTCTGGCTGAAAATAGAACGCGATATTTCCATCGTCAGTGCTAAGAAAAAGCTGCAGGAAATACTGGACGAAGCCAAGACTCAACCGGGCAACTCGGGTGTCCAAATCAATATCGATGTGGACCCGATGTAAGTACTCTATTTATTATTATGATAATCATTTACAGTCTGAACAACTAACGTTCCACGCAAAAATGTTATCAACGTTCCACGCGTAGAATAAAATTATTTACTCTCTGGCTGTCTGACTATTATCATCCCTCCCGGATATTTACCTCCAAAAAATTGTTGATAAACGCGGCGTTATTAACAATCTATGCCCCCCGATTCCGTTCTACATTTATCTGTTTACATGTAAATTTTTAATTTTGACAAACATTCTTAATCCAAAACAAACGTAATGGGAAAGATTATTGCATTAGCGAACCAAAAGGGTGGCGTGGGTAAAACAACCACGGCTATCAACCTTGCGGCAAGCCTTGCTGTACTGGAGCAGAAGGTTCTGATTATCGATGCCGACCCCCAGGCCAACGCTACGTCGGGCGTAGGATTCGACGTTCGCAACGTTACCACAAGTATTTACGAATGTATTGTGGACGACGTCGATCCGCACAAGACGATTCTGAAAACCGAAACAGAAAATCTTGAACTTCTTCCATCGCACATCGATTTGGTTGGAGCAGAAATTGAAATGCTCAACCGCCCAAACCGGGAGATGGTGATGAAAAATGTTTTGGAGAAAGTCCGCGATGATTATGATTTTATTTTGATTGACTGTTCTCCCTCTCTTGGACTGATTACCGTCAATGCTTTATCAGCAGCCGACTCGGTAATTATTCCGGTACAGTGTGAATATTTCGCACTCGAAGGTTTGGGTAAACTGCTCAACACCATCAAGATCATTCAAAACCGGTTGAACCAGAAACTCGAAATTGAAGGTTTCCTTCTGACGATGTACGATGCCCGCCTCAACCTGTCGAACCAGGTTTACGAAGAGGTAAAAAGGCATTTCCAGGATATGGTTTTTGAAACCATTATTGCCCGGAACATCAAGTTGTCGGAAGCTCCGAGCTACGGTGTACCGGCTATTTCATATGATGCCAGCTCGAAAGGTGCTGTCAGCTACCTGAACCTGGCCCGTGAATTATTGCAAAACAACGAAATGACAAAACTCAACAGCAAACAAGCTGTAGAACAATAACTCGAACACTAATCATTTTTTAATTTCTGAATTATGGCCAAACGAAATGCTCTGGGAAGAGGACTGGGCGCGTTGATTGATGATGCCGATCAGGTAAGAGAAGCTACCTCGGTTTCCAATGAAGTTGAATTGTCGAAAATTCAGGCGAATCCTTTTCAGCCCAGAACCACTTTTGACGAAGAAGCGCTGGAAGAACTGGCAACTTCTATCCGCGAAATTGGTATCATCCAGCCGTTAACACTTCGGAAATTAAATGATGAGCAGTATCAAATCATTGCCGGAGAAAGACGTTTTAGGGCGGCAAAAATTGCCGGTCTGGACAAAGTTCCCGCGTTCGTCAGGGAAGCAGGTGATGAAGAGATGCTGGAGCTCGCCCTGGTCGAGAACATTCAGCGTGAAGACCTGGATGCCATCGAGGTAGCCCTCAGTTATCAACGACTGATTGAAGAGTGCGATCTCACCCAGGAAAGCCTGAGTGAGCGTGTTGGGAAAAAACGTTCAACGGTGTCGAACTATCTGCGCTTGCTTCGTCTGCCTGCCGTTATTCAAAAAGGCATTCGCGAGCAGGAAATCAGTATGGGACACGCCCGGGCATTGGTCAACATTGCCGAGCCTGAGACACAGGTGATGATCTTCAAGCAGATTGTCAAGTATGATTTTTCAGTCCGGAAAGTGGAAGAGATCGTACGGAAAATCAACTCCGATGATGGTGAAGGCAGTGCCAAACCCAAGAAGACGCAAAGTTTCCCCGAAGAGTACGGAGAATTGAAAACTCACTTGTCGAAATACTTCAATACCAGTGTCGATTTCAAAATAAATGACAAAGGAAAAGGGAAAATTGTGATTCCTTTTACCGATCCAAAGGAATTAGAACGGATCATTGGCATTTTTGACAGACTGAATTCCTAAATTTGTGTCGAAAATAAAGAATCGACATTTTGAAAAAATTTTTAACGGGGCTACTCATCATCATAGGCCTGCTAGGGAATAGCATAGCGAGCCAGGCACAGGTGCGGAAAGCGGTGAATGACAGTGTGAAGATTTCTGAAAGTCTCTATCACAAAAAGCATTCGCCGAAAAAAGCGTCAATATATTCGGCCCTGTTTCCAGGTCTTGGGCAGATATACAATAAAAAATACTGGAAGCTTCCAATCATCTATGGAGGCTTTGCAGGTTTGATATACGGATTTAGTTGGAACAATAATTTGTATAACGACTATTTTGAAGCGTACCGGACCATATCGCAGTACAGTAGCCCAAGCCAATTAACGGCACAGGACAAGGCATACCTCGACAAGTTTATCAATAATCCCTCGATTGATCTTACCAACTCCACTCATTTCAATTATGTGACCAAGCAATTGCAAAGTGGTAAAGATTTCTATCGGAGAAACAGGGATTTAACAATTATTGGTATGTTTGCATTGCATGTGCTAAATATCATTGATGCAAGCGTTGACGCAAACTTTTTCGATTATGACATCAGTGATGATTTGAGTATGCGGATCGCACCTGCTCCAATGAATTATTACGGCAGGCAAACAGTTGGCGTTAAGGTCAACATCAAATTTTAGAGAACGATATGATGGGAAAGTGGAAGAAAATTACATTGCTCGTGGCTTTTGCGGGATTAATCCCGGCGACACTGGTTGCCAAGGATGATTCCAAGACCAGCCGGGATTACGATTTAAAAAAGGCAAGGTTTATTGCCGTTACCAAACTCGACACTGTCGACAATGGTTACGACAAGACCTATACCCTCCCGAATGAAGATTTAAGCGAACTTGAAGCACAGAAACTCGATTCGATGGTCAACACATGGTATGTCCAGAATGCCTTCGAATTTGATAGTCTCAGTTACAATACTCTACCCGACTCACTGAAGAAAGCACTTCCGGATTCTGTTTACATCAACAGGCTTCAGGATATAAATTCGTACATCGATCTGTCTTTCAACAATACCGTCAAGAATTTTATCACGCTCTATACCATCAAACGGCGTGACCAGGTAAAAGTGATGCTGGGACTGGCCAATTATTACTTCCCGATATTCGAGCAGATTCTCGATAAATATAATCTGCCGCTGGAGCTGAAATACATGGCTATCATTGAATCGGCATTGAATCCGAGAGCTTTCTCCCGGGCTGGTGCCTGCGGTCTGTGGCAGTTTATGTACGGAACGGGCAAAATGTTAGGACTGGAAATCAATTCATTTGTTGACGAACGTCGCGACCCGGTGAAATCAACCGAAGCAGCGGCCAAATACCTACAGGATCTGTACAACATTTATGGCGACTGGCACCTGGTAATTGCGGCCTACAACTGTGGTCCGGGCAACGTAAACAAAGCAATCCGCCGTTCCGGTGGAGCCCGGAATTACTGGAAAATCTATTATCACCTTCCGCGCGAAACACGTGGTTACGTACCGGCATTTATTGCTGCTGCGTATGTAATGAACTATGCTAAAGAGCATCATTTGGCCCCTACTCAACCTTCGTTTGATATTGTAACTGATACCATCCAGGTTCACAATTATCTCAACTTTCAACAGGTTTCAGCGGTGCTGAATATTCCGGTAGAAGAGCTTCGTGATTTAAATCCGCAATATCGCAGGGACATTATTCCAGCGACAGCGAAAAAGGCATACACGCTGAAGATTCCGGCGAATAAAACTTCGGATTTCATCGATAAGGAATCGTTTGTTTTCGCTTACAATCGCGATAAATTCTTCCCCAACAACAAAATTGTTGTTCCCAGTCACCATTATTCCTACTTCACTCCGGGTGATGTGGCAGGCAAAGACAAAGTTTACTATACTGTGAAACGGGGAGATAACGTAGGTTTTATTGCAGAATGGTTCCATGTGAGAGCTTCCCAGGTAAGGTACTGGAATAACATTCACCGGAACTTGATTCGTGTTGGACAGAAACTGGTCATTTATGTTCCCAAAGGGAAAGGAGCACATTACAAGCAGTACAACTCGATGACCTTCGCACAAAAGCAATCGGGTAAAGTGCCTGGCAACAGGGCAGTTCAATCAACGGTAGATGTTGACGGTCCGTATACTATATACACCGTGCGCAGGGGAGACAATCTCTGGACGATTGCACGGAAATATCCGGGAGTTTCCAATTTTGATATCATGAAAATGAATGGAATCAAAGATGCGAAAAGCCTGAAACCAGGCCAACGGATTAAAATTCCAACGAATGCATAAAGCAAAATCAAATAAAGAATAAAGGGCTGGCAAACACCAGCCCTTTTCTTTTTTCTAATTCATTTTGCACCGGAGTAATTTTGGAGCACTCGAACTCCGGCGAGGTAAAAAGGCAATTAGAATAAAAAGGAGTATGTGCAATAATAACTTTTTATGTCCATACATACAAATTTTGAACTTAATTTTCAGAGTCATAACTCCTTTTCTTCCCATCACCATTTCCATTAAGAACCGTCAGCATCCTGCATTCTTTATTTCCTTCTCAACTCTAAGCTCCTTCCGGGATTTACAATTTTTTTAACATACTCTATTCTCCTGATCTGATGCAAACTCCTGTATCGGAATGACGACAAGAAAGTCCGTTTTCGGAGCATATTCATACAGGTTCTAAATATTTCTATACCTTTGTACCGCTTTCAAACAATGGGGTGCCTTAAATAACAGGCTGAGAACATACCCTTTGAACCTGTCCGGGTAATTCCGGGTAGGGAACATGTGTTACTCTACTCCCATTGGTTTTTATTCATCTAAAAACCGATTTAAAATGAAAAAAATTCTTGCTTTATGGCTGCTGCAGCTGATCTTCCTTTCAGCGAATGCGCAGAACACGTTGAACGGACGTGTGGAAAATGAAAAAGGCCAACCGCTCATCGGTGCCAACGTTGTTATTGAGAACACTTTTGTCGGGATGCCGACGGACCAAAACGGAGAGTTTAGTTTCAAAGATTTAAAAGCGGGTAATTACAAGCTGAAAGTTTCTTACCTGGGGTATCAACCCATTTCCCGGAAAATTACCGTTCCAGTAAAAGGAAAAATCACCATTACCATGAAATCTTCCGCGGTATTGGCTGATGAAGTAATTGTTTCGGCAACACGAGCAGGAGACAAAACGCCTGTCGCCTATTCCGATGTGTCGAAAAAGAGCATCAAAGAACAAAACATGGGACAAGACATTCCCTATTTGCTGAGCATGACGCCTTCGCTGGTGACTACTTCGGATGCCGGGGCAGGAATTGGTTATACCGGTTTCCGGATACGAGGAACCGATGCCAACCGCATCAATGTGACCGTTAATGGTATTCCGGTAAACGATGCCGAATCGCACGGTGTATATTGGGTAGACTTGCCCGACCTCGCTTCATCGCTCCAAAATGTGCAGGTTCAGCGCGGAGTGGGAACATCGACCAATGGTGCCGGCGCATTTGGCGCAACCATCAATATGCAAACCAACAATCTAAACAAAGAAGCTTACGCGGAAGTGAACTCTTCTGCCGGCTCTTTCAACACCTTCAAAAATACGGTGTCAGCCGGGACCGGCTTGTTGAACGGAAAATTCTCGTTCGATGCCCGGCTTTCTAAAATTACTTCGGACGGCTATATCGACCGGGGATGGTCCGACCTGAAATCGTATTACCTATCCGGAGGTTACTACACACCCAAATCGATTCTGAAAGTCAACATCTTCTCCGGTATCGAAAAAACATATCAGGCCTGGTATGGAATTCCGTCCGATATGCTGGCGACCAACCGCCGGTATAATCCGGCCGGCGAGTACACCGATGCGCAGGGGAAAGTGCACTATTACAAAAACGAAACCGACAATTACTGGCAGGACAACTACCAGCTGCTGTACTCCCATCGCTTCAATGAGCATCTTAATATGAATGCGGCACTGCATTACACTTACGGTCGCGGATATTACGAGGAATACAAGCCGAACCAAAGTTTCTCGGACTACCTGATGACGCCTCCAACCGTTGGTGGCACGCAGGTACAGTCAACCGATTTAGTGCGCCGGAAATGGCTGGACAATGATTTTTACGGAACAACTTTCTCGTTGAACTACGACAAGGGGAAAAATAGCATGACGCTGGGAGGTGCCTGGAACCAATACGACGGCCGGCACTTCGGCAAAGTAATCTGGGCTCAATATTACGGCGAAAATCCGATTAACCATCAGTGGTACTATTCTACCGGACTTAAGACCGATTACAACGTATATGGCAAGTTGAATCACCAGTTCACCTCTAGGCTCAATGCTTATTTCGATTTGCAATACCGGCATATCGGTTACAAAATCGATGGAAAAGACGATGATTTGAGGGATATCACTCAAAGTCACTATTTTGACTTCTTCAATCCCAAAGTGGGGCTTTACTATTCGCCAAACGACCAGAATAAGATGTACGCGTCGTTTGCAAAAGCCCATCGCGAACCGAACCGCAGCAACTACGTCGATGCCGATCCGAACGGTCCCATGCCTACCTCTGAAAATCTGAACGATTACGAAGTCGGCTATAATTACCGCTCCACGAATTTCGCTTTCGGTGTTAACTTCTACTTCATGGACTATGTCAATCAGCTTATCCTGACTGGCGAAATTAACGATGTTGGCTCAGCGATTATGACCAATGCTCCGGACAGTTACCGGGCGGGAATTGAATTAACCGGAGGTTGGCGAATTTGCAAGTCGCTTAGATGGGATGCCAATGCTACTTTCAGCCGGAACAAGATTAAAAACTTTACCGAGTACGTTGACGACTGGGATAACTGGGGACAGCAGATTTCCAACTACCTCGGAACAACCGATATTGCTTTTTCTCCGGATGTTGTAGCGGGAAGTAAAATCACCTGGCAACCAGCTAAGCCGCTTTCGGTGAACTTCTCGTCCCACTATGTCGGAAAACAATACATCGACAACACTTCGTCGGAAAACAGGAAACTCGATGCTTACTTTTTCAGTAACCTGAAAGCTGATTATCATATCCCAACGAACCTTTTCAAAGAATTAACCTTATCGGTTATGGTGAACAACATCTTTAACGCGATGTATTCAAGCAACGCGTGGGTTTACTCCTATTACGAAAATGGTGTGAGAAAGAAGATGGATGGATATTATCCGCAGGCGGGTATTAATTACCTGGTCGGGATTCGAGCCAAATTCTAAAATCTGAGGTAAAAAAGGAAATAAAAAAACCCGCTCGAGGCGGGTTTTTATTTTTTAGTCTTGATTGCCGTCACCAATGACAGCCTGAATACCTTCGTTTGTCAATACAAACTCTTTGTCTTCCTTAATGCAGAAACCTTTCTTCACATTCTTGTTCAGACAGTCGCTGGCATTAGAAAGCTTTGGAATTCCGGCAGCTTTCAATTTCTTGGAGATCATCGGTGTAGAGAATTTTTGGGTTCCCTGTGAGTGCAGATAAACTGCAGTCGCCAAAAATTTCCGCACCTGATTGTTATCGGCTTTTTTCTCTTTCAGGTAATCCAATAACGGATCACTTGATACAGGTTTTTTCGCCTTCACTTCGCGTGGTTTGCGACCACGACGTGCAACAGGACGAGCTTCTTCAGCTGCTACTTCTTCAACTTCTTCCCCTGCAGAAGCTGCTGCAACCTCGCCTCCTAAACTTAATAACGCCGGAGCGCGATCGAGAATACGTCCTAATTGTACTTCTACCCATTCCTTTTCACCCTCGCACGAGAAACGGAATGAACCTAATGTTAATTCAATTTTTGAGTCGGCCATTTTTTAGAATTTTAAAATATGCTGCTATCAGAAATGTGATAGTATTCAGAATACTATCGAGCCAAAATTACAATACTTATAGCTATGTTGCAAGCATTTTATTTTCAATGTTCGATTATAATAGCATTTATAACATATTTTAAAGCATGCCGATTCAAACCGAATAGGAGATTGAAAACCAACAACAAATACCAGTTCCCATTCTCACCAGGCCATGCATTCAATGCCCAAAAGCGTCGAAAGGTGGCTATTTGCTATAACTCCGACTTTAGTTATCATCCATTTGGTTCAGGATGTTTTCAACTTCTTCCTCCGTCTGATGCAACCGGTCTTTGCACACCTTAATCAGATAGGATACTCTTTTTACCTTATCGGAAAGCTCATCCACATCAAGTTCCTCACTTTCCATCTGCTCAAGTATCTCTTCTATCTCATTGACAGCCTCTTTGTATGATATTTTTTTCTTTGTCATGACTGATTTATTTTTTTGATGATTTATTTTCTTTATTTAAAACACGACTGGTAAATGTGCCGTCTTTCAACAATGTACGTACTTCGTCGCCTTCTTGTAATTGCGCTGTTTCTTTCAATGCGTTACCGTTATGATACGTAATCGAATAGCCTCGCTTCAGAATATTCAGCGGATTCAATAACTCCTTTCTCTTTTCTGCAAGTAACAAATGGTTCTTTTCAGCAGAAAAACGACTTTTCGATTGTCCTTTAAGCTTTTCCAACAGATTATCCAACTTCGACTTTCCCTCCTCCAGCTGATGAGCCGAAGCCCGGCTGATAAAATGGCGGTATTCATCGAGTTTGTAGCGATTATCATGAATGATTCGCCCTGATAATTCTTTTATCTCATCTTTCTTCCGGGATAACCGGTATTCATTGTTCCGCAAAATCTCACTAACAGAACTTTCCAGCTGCCAGCCATACCGGCTTAATTTCTTTTGCCGGTTAAACAACAATTGCTGAACCACGGGTTTCAACGTTTTCACAGCGCTATCGAGCCGCTGCCGGGATTCTGCCAGAATGTCTTCCACTGAATTGACAAACTCCTGTTGTAATTCATCCAGATGGACATCAAACTGCATGACTCCGGCAATCAGAAACTCGGCTACAGCTGTCGGTGTTTTCATACGCGTATGCGCTACCATATCGCTGATGGTGTCATCCTTTTCGTGCCCTATACCGGTTATCACCGGAAGGGGAAACTGCGTGATATGAAAGGCCAGTTCGTAATCGTCGAAACAACTTAAATCGAGCTGCGAACCTCCCCCGCGAATGATCACCACCACATCAAAGAAATCTTCGTACAGGTAAATATGCTCCAGTGCAGCAATAATTGATTCACTGGCCTGGTTCCCCTGCATCAGGGCCGGGAACAGATGTGTGTAAAAACGGTAACCGTAGGCGTTCTTATTCAGTTGATTATGAAAATCCTGATAACCCGCCGCCGTCGATGAAGAAATAACCGCTATTTTCTGCGGAACCAGTGGCAATTCCAACTCCTTGTTCATCTCAAATACGCCCTCGTCCTTCAACCGGTTGACCACTTCAAGCCGTTTCCGGGCCATGTCGCCCATTGTGTAAGTCGGGTCAATATCCCGAATATTCAGGCTGAAGCCATACAACGGATGAAACTCGACGGTGGCATTCACCAGCACTTTCATTCCTTCTGAAAGTGGCTGACCAGCCGTTGTCTCGAAGAAAGGCCGCAGCATTCGGAATGTATATGACCAGATGGTTCCGCGCGCCTGTGCCAGCACTTCATCAGAATCTTCATCCTTTTCAACGAGCACCATGTAGCAGTGTCCGCTCCGATTGACTTTCATTTCAGATATCTCGGCAATGACCCAGACAGCTGTCGGGAAAGCATCCTGAAGAACTCCTTTTACCCGATTATTTAGTTCAGATAGTCGTAATTTATTTTCCATTGATGAAGCCATGTGCGCCTTACTTCTTAATGAGTTTATGGTTCTCTGTTTCTCCATTTGTGATCACCCGCAGGAAATACAAACCTGACGGCAGTGAACCAAGATTTATCCATTGGATTCTGCCTGACAAACGTTCTTCCTTCAAAATTGTTCCTGTGCCGTTAATCAATATACAGGTAGCCGAAGTATCATCCAATAATCCCGACCTCTGGTACTCCAATCGAATGTTGTTGACAAATGGATTGGGAGACACTTTCCATTGCTCTTCCGGTTTATCTTCGGTTACTGTCTTCTGCAAAAGTAACGACGCCTTTTCGAAATCGGGAATTCCATATCCCAGGTAATTATCCGGCGAATCATACTGACTGGCACTTCGGATAACGGCATCGATTATTTCTGCCGGTGTTTTTTCCGGATATTCCTGCCACAAACAGGTAGTCAGGCCGGCGACAAGCGGAGAAGCAAATGAGGTTCCGTTTGACGTACCGAGCTCCTCCGGATATTTTTGAATCCAGGCATCCCAACCACAGGCAGCCACTTCCGGTTTAATGCGACCGTCAGCCGAAGGACCGATGGAGCTGAATCTTGCCCTCTCCCCTGCTATATTGACCGCCGCCATGCTCAAAATTCCGTTTGCATCGGCCGGCGCAACGATGTGCTGCCATGCATTATCTCCTTCATTTCCAGCACTGACGCAAACAATCATTCCTTTCTTTTCGGCCAGTTCCACAGCCCGCGTAATCATCAGTGTTTTTCCGTCAAGCTCATCGTAGCTGAAATTATATGCCGGATCATCAAAGTTGAAGTAGCCCAGCGAAGCGTTGATAACGTCGGCACCAATGCTGTCCGCCAGTTCCAAACCAGCAATATAGTTGTCCATCTCAACCGGGTATTCCGAATTCTCATCTTCTGTCCGAATGAGATAATAACTCGCATCCGGTGCTGTTCCAATCAATGTGCCGGGCGAATTCGCCGCCATAAGCGAAAGAACATTCATGCCATGCTGATATTCCTGGAAAACATCGGATTGGGGATTGACAAAATCACGAGTTCCCAACATTCGGTTTTGTTGAAAAAGTGAGTCGAATACCGCTAGCTGATTTGCCGCACGGAAACCGGCATCAAGAATTGCGATCAGCATACCTTGCCCTTTAAAACCATTCTCGTGAAGAATTTTCCCGTTCAACTGTGCTACCTGCTCGCTGGAATAACCATAGCTGTCGTCAGGTTCACCTTGTGCACTTTTTGTCGAAGGTGCTTTAATTTCATCCCACTTACTTTCAGCATTTTTCAATACATTCTCCGGTCTGGTTAGTTTTATCGAACGAACAAAATTCCAGTCCGAAACTCCGGCAGTGTCTTCGGGAGACACAACAGCAACTGTTGCAAAATTGAACCAGCGGGAGGTGTACAAAACTTTAAATCCGTGCTTCTTCAAACTATCGAGATACACAGCGGAGACAGGCAGATCGTATTCATCAATCGGGATATGGTACCGGATGCGACGCGAGAGTGCCCGTTCTGACAAAAAGCTCTCCGGATGCGACAAATCATAAGCTGAGCCAACTTTATCGGTAAATTCGATGCGATACCTTGCACCGGTACTTTGCGCATGAACCAACAAAGGGAGGTACAATAATATGATTAGCCAGGCTAGTTTCATTCGGGAGCTTTTCAGTAAAATTAATTTTTCCGGACAATGAAACAGAATTTTCGTCCATTCTTCTTTGCTTGTCGTTAAAACATCCCCGCTAAATAGACTCTACCAACCTCCAATTTTATATTTTTGAGGAAAAGTGTTGTGATGAGTTACTGGCGAAAAGTGCGTGGATTTCTGTTTCCAACCCGTTATTTAGTATTCTGGGTGGCAGCTGTCGTTTTCCTGATAACGCGGTTGGCAATTCGCTTTCCGCAACTGACTGATAATTGGTATTCCCACGGACTCTATCCGGTTATTGCCACCATCCTTTCGTTCTTCAGTCGTTTTGTACCTTTTTCGCTTTGGGACATCTTCTGGACAGCATTTGTGCTCGCAGCCATTGTTGTTATCCTTTTACTGATATTCCGGAAAATCAGGTTCACTCCAACATTGCTGAAAACCTTGCAGTTTCTGGCCATTCTTTACAGCTACTTCTACCTCGTTTGGGGATTCAATTATTTTCGCCCTTCTATCGACAACCGTCTTCATTTTCCTACCGGGAAATTGCCGGATAGTCTCTTCATCGAAACACTCGATACTTTGATTGCCCAAACGAACGCATCATGGATGGAGATGGACAGTCTGAAGAAAGCTGACATCAATAGTGCCGTTGAAGCTTCGTACAAGGCCAACGCTGACTTTTTACAAATTACTTATCCCAACGGTTACCGTCGGCCGAAAACGATGCTTTATTCAGGGTTATTTGCCAAATCAGGAGTAAGTGGTTATTTCGGGCCGTTTTTCAACGAAGTTCACATCAACGGGAAATTGTTGCCCACCGAATATCCGTTTGTGCTGGCGCACGAAAAAGCACATCAGTTTGGAATGGCACGGGAATCGGAAGCCAACTTCTGCGCTTATGTGGTTTGCAGCACGTCCTCAAATCCATATTTGCGGTACTCAGCCAATTTTAATTTGATACAATATTTTCTCGTGGATGCGCTTCCGCTGAAAAACTATCGCGATTACGTGAAGAAACTAAGGCCCGAAGTGATTGCTGACATACGAGCTGAACAAAAATACTGGCGATCGTTGCGAAATGAAAAGCTGGACCGGATACAAACGGCCGCCAACGACGCCTACCTGAAAAGCAATAACATTAAGCAGGGAACTTTAAACTACAACCAGGTAGTTGAGCTGGTTCTCCGCTGGTATGAGCAAAAGGAGAAACATTAACGTCGGGGCGCCATATATCCGGACGGGTCATTGCGATACTTCTCCGGGTCTTTCAGCACTTCCCGGTTTTTCTCCATCTCGTAGAATTCTTTCTGCTGAGCTTTGTTCAGTACATCGGAATTCAGCAAAACACCCTTATCGTATTTCAGGGTATATTTTAAAGTTCCGTCCTGGTTGTAAAATTTCCAGTCGCCATTGCGCAGATTATTAACGTAATTTCCTTCAATCTCGGGGTCGCCGTTCTCGAAGTATGCAACCGTCAATCCATCTCTTTTCCCGTTGACGTAAACCATCTCGAACTTAAGCTTGCCATCGGGATAATATTCGCGCACAACTCCGTTCATTTTGCCTGCTTCCCACTCACTGGTCCGGGCCGGCTTTCCACTCTTAAACCAGATGGTATCGGTTCCCATATGCAATCCATTGAGGTAATGCTCGCAGGAAACAATGCGGTCGCCATCGAAGTAGGACCAGGTACCCGATTTTTTCTTTCCCAGGAAAACCCCTTTTGCTGTTCTTTTACCATCTTTATTATAAATCTCGGCAATGATGCTGTCCGAACCAGGCACATAGTGCATTCGGGCCTGCAACTGACCGTTGGGATAATATCGTTTCATTTCGCCAACCGGCTCACCATCGACAAATGTTCCTTCGTACTGAATATTACCATTGGGATAGTGGCCAATCCAATGACCTTGCTTTAAACCGTTGGAATCAGTTTGATTCACCGGCTCCTGCGCAAATCCGAAGCTCATAAAACCGATGAGCATAGTAAACACAATGAATAGTCTCACATGCGTTGTTTTTAATTACCCAAAATCTCTTTTCAACAAGAAAAGCAAACAGCCTTTGGCATTCCAGGTTAGGACAATTTCCCGACTAATATAAAATAAAAAGACCGTCTTCTGAACAGAAAACGGTCTTTTTGAATTATCCTTGGGTTTATTAACCTCCAAAGTCGTCGAACAGTACGTTCTCATCCGGAACGCCCAATTCGTATAGCATTTTGGTTACCGCATCATTCATCATCGGCGGTCCGCAGAGATAGTAGTCAATCTCTTCGGGTTCCTCGTGCTTGCTCAGGTAATTGTCATAAATCACCTGGTGAATGAAACCTGTCGGGCCGTCCCAGTTATCTTCAGGAAGCGGTTCCGACAAAGCCAGATGGAATTCGAAATTCGGGAAGTTCTTCTCGATGTCACGGAACTGATCGTAGTAGAAAACTTCTTTCCATGAACGGGCACCGTACCAGAAAGTTACTTTCTTATTCGATTCTTTCACCGTGTGGAACAGGTGGAACAAGTGCGAACGCATCGGTGCCATTCCGGCTCCACCGCCGATGAACATCATTTCGTTATCGTTATCCTTCAGGAAGAATTCACCGTAAGGTCCTGAAATCGTTATCTTATCACCCGGCTTCAGCGAGTAGATGTAAGAGGAACAGATTCCCGGATTCACTTTCTGGAATCCACCGTTTACCCGGTCGAACGGAGGTGTTGCAATACGGATGTTCAGCATCACAATGTTCCCCTCTGCCGGGTGGTTGGCCATTGAGTAAGCACGGTAAGTCGGTTCCGGATTTTTCATCTTCAGATCGAACAAACCGAATTTCTCCCAATCACCACGGAATTTTTCGTCGATGTCGAAATCTTTGAAGTCCACTTCAGTTTTCGGTACATCAATCTGGATATAACCACCTGATTTGAAGTCGAGGTTTTCGCCTTCGGGCAGTTTTACCACAAATTCCTTAATGAAGGTAGCCACGTTCTTGTTCGAAACAACTGTACACTCCCACTTCTTGATACCCATCACCTCCTGAGGGACGCGCATTTCGATATCCTCTTTCACTTTCACCTGACATGAAAGACGCCAGTTGTTCTGCTGCTCTTTCCGGGTGAAGAATCCGGTTTCAGTCGGAAGAATACTTCCGGCTCCCGAATCGACCTGGCAACGGCACATACCACAGGTACCACCACCACCGCACGCTGACGGCAGAAAGATTTTATTATTTCCTAGTGTTGAAAGTAACGTAGAACCGGGCTCCGTTTCAATCGTTTTTTCACCATCGTTGATGTTTACAACGACTGACCCCGATGGGGTTAACTTCTTTTTCGCATACAGCAAAATACCAACCAGCAGCAGGATGACCAGAAGGAATACCACTACGCTGGTGACGATAACTGCTGTTTGTGTTGCCAGAATTATCATGATTTCAATTGATTTTATCATTTAACTCTTAACCCTTTCGGAGATTAAAACTTAATTCCCATAAAGCCCATAAATGCAATCCCCATCAGACCAGTAATGATGAATGTAATACCCAGTCCACGAAGCGGAGCCGGTACATTCGAGTACTGAATCTTTTCACGGATGGCCGCAATAGCTACAATCGCCAGGAACCAGCCAACGCCGGAGCCTAAACCATAAGCTGTTGCTTCGCCGATGTCCACAAATTCACGCTGCTGCATGAACAATGAACCACCGAGGATTGCACAGTTTACTGCAATCAGGGGAAGAAAAATCCCCAGGTTGGTATACAGAGCCGGTGCATATTTTTCAACGACCATCTCCACCAACTGTACCATCGATGCGATAACAGCGATGAACATGATGAAGCTAAGGAAGTCCAAATCAACGTTGGCAAAGTCTTTACTCAACCAGGTTAACGCACCTTCTTTCAATACATAGTTCTCAAGCAGGTAATCCACCGGTACGGTGATTCCCAATACAAATATGACTGCAAGCCCGAGTCCGGTAGCCGTTTTAACCGATTTTGATACCGCCAGGTAGGAACACATTCCCAGGAAGTAGGCGAATACCATGTTGTCGACAAAGATGGACTTGACAAACAGGTTAATATAATTTTCCATATCGCTTGTTCGTTTTTTCTGTTTCCGATTAGTCCTCTATCAATTCACGGTTTTTGGCACGCTGTACCCAGATGATGACACCTACAGTAACCAATGCCATCGGAGGCAGAATCATCATACCGTTATTGGAATACCATCCTCCGTTATCGATGTACCAGCTGGCCGGAATCACATGGTATCCCCAGAGAGTTCCCGATCCCAGAAGCTCACGGAAGAATGCAACAATCACCAGGATGAGGCCGTAACCTGCACCGTTACCGATTCCATCGAGAAATGCCGGAATCGGTTTATTACCCAATGCAAACGCCTCCAGACGTCCCATAATGATACAGTTGGTAATAATCAGACCAACGAATACCGACAACTGCTTACTTACATCGTAAACATATGCCTTTAGAATCTGGTCGACCAGAATCACCAATGCAGCAATAACAACCAACTGAACGATAATACGGATTCGATTGGGAATGGTGTTACGAAGCATTGATATAATTAAATTGGAAAATGCCGTAACCACGATTACAGCCAGCGACATTACCACAGCCGGTTTCAACTGAGCGGTTACTGCCAGTGCCGAGCAAATACCTAATACCTGAACGGTAATCGGGTTTTTGCTGTTCAGCGGGTCGGTCAGCAATCTCAGGTTCTTTTTTGAGAATAAAGGTTCCTTGTCGCTCATTTTATCTTATTTTTTTAAAGAATTCAGTGTATTTGCTCAAATCAACCTGAAGCATCTTCTGCAATCCTTTACTGGTAATGGTACCACCCGAAATGGCATCCACACTGTGTTTCGGATTAGCTTTACCTTTCTCACTTGATTTGGCCACAAAAATGGAAACAAATTTTCCTTCAGAATTGAAAATCGATTTGCCGGCGAATTGCTTTTGAAATCCTTCGGTGGCAATTTGTGCTCCCAATCCGGGTGTCTCTCCTTCGTCGTCGAAGGTCGCTCCGAAAATGGTGCTTCCATCGCTGTCAAAAGCAAGATATCCCCAGATAGGTCCCCACAAACCGGTTCCCCTTACGGGAATGATGTATTTCTTACCCTGATCGCCCAAATCGGCAACATACACAGGTAATTTCTGTTCGTCAGCCGGCTTGGCGTGTTCCTCTTTCAGGTTAACGGTAAAGGCATCCCCTTTGATTTGGTCGCCTTTCGTGTTAACAACGTACGAGTCGGTAATCGTCTTTTTGTAGACTTGCTCTGCCTTATCCGCGCTGACTTCGATATTTAACGACTTCAGTATGCTTTGTTGTTTCTCAATCTTCACATTCTCCTGCTGCGGTGCTTTCAGCTTCATGGCAGCAAACGACAGAACCGCCGCTACCAAAACAACCATTACCGAAGCATATATAAATGTGTAAGCGTTTCCGTTCTTATCCATTTCTTAAATATTTAGGCTTTAACAGTTGCGCGTTTCATTCTACGTTTAATGTTGCTCTCTACCACATAGTGGTCAATCAGCGGAGCAAATACGTTCATCAGCAGGATGGCCAGCATCACACCTTCAGGATAAGCCGGATTGATAACCCGAATCAGGATAGCCAGGAATCCGATGAGGAAACCATAAATCCATTTTCCTTTTGGCGTTTGTGCAGCCGAAACCGGGTCAGTAGCCATAAAGACAACACCGAAGGCAAATCCACCCATGATGAAATGCTCCCAGAACGGAACGGCCATATAAGCATTCACAGCAAAAATATTCAGCAGAAGTCCCATAACGGTTCCACCCAATACAGCTGAAAGCATGATTTTCCAGCTTCCAACTCCGGTCCAAAGCAAGATGGCTGCACCAATCAGAATGGCCAGCGTTGATGTTTCACCTATGGAGCCTGGAATAAATCCGAAGAACATATCAGAAACGGAATACGTGATGGGATGTCCCTGTGCTGCCTGCGCCATTGCGGTAGCACCTGAAAAACCATCGACCGCATGGTTGCCGGCTCCGATTCGCGTCCAGACTGAATCGCCGGACATGAAAGACGGATATGCAAAGAAGAGAAACGCACGTGCCGTAAGTGCCGGGTTCAGTATGTTCATACCGGTTCCACCGAATACCTCTTTACCGAAAATGACGGCAAAAGCGGTGGCTACTGCAATCATCCATAGAGGAGTATTAATTGGCATCACCAGCGGAATCAACATACCTGATACCAGGAATCCTTCGTTAATCTCGTGCCCGCGCATCTGCGCTGTAGCAAACTCAATTCCCAATCCGGTAACATACGAAACGACTACGATTGGTAAAACACGAATGAAACCATAAAAGAAAGTCTGCCAGAAATCAGCAGTTTCTCCCACAGCCAAATTGTGTTGATAACCTATGTTGTACATGCCGAAAAGCAAAGCGGGGATCAGGGAAACGACAACAATCACCATCGTTCTCTTCAGGTCAACATAGTCACGGATGTGTGTTCCGTTCTTATTGGTATGATTCGGGACAAACAAGAATGTCTCGAATCCGCCAAAGACCGATTTGAACATGTGAAATTTACCACCCTTTTCAAAATGGGGCTTTGCTTTATCGAACAAATTTCTAATTGCTTTCATCGATATATTTGAATTATTTTCAACTAAAAAGACAGTCCGTTAGCCTAACTCTTTGATCATGGAGTCAATGCCTTTTCTCAAGATGCTCTGTACCTGAATTTTTGAAGTACAAACATACTCGCAAAGCGCCATATCTTCTTCCACAACATCATAGATACCCAATTTCTCCATCTTGTCGATATCATTGGCCAAAATGGCTTTCAACAAGTATACAGGAAGAATATCCATCGGTAATACTTTTTCGTATTCACCCGAAACAACAAAGGCACGTTCTTCACCGTGCATGTTGGTATCCAGACGATATTTCTTCTTCTTTGAACCGAGCCATGAGAAGAAGGTATGAGACGGACTAAACTTGTTAAATCCGGGGAGGGCCCATCCGAAAGCTTCGTAATAATCGCCTTCCGGGATAACCGAAACCATTGAATCGTAAAATCCTAAGAATCCATCCGATTCGATACGGTTACCAGTCAGTACGTTTCCACTAATAAAACGAACATGATCGTTGGTCAACCGGCCTTTGAACAAACCTGCCAGGTTAGCACCAACCCACGTACGGTAATAACGTGGTTCTTTCACCTCGGAGCCCGCAAAAGCAATAATTCGGGACGGGTCGTAAATGCCTTTTTCAAACAGTTTACCTATGGCAACAACATCCTGCGGCTGAATGGTCCATACGACTTCATTCTTTGCAAGCGGAGCGACGGTATGCAATTGAATACCTACATTTCCCGCCGGATGGGGCCCTTGGAAACGATTGATTTCGACGCCTTTTGAATTGGCAAATACTTTGTTGGCACCTTCAGCAGGAAGACCCAGATAGATTTTACCATCGGTCAGTTTGCTGAGGGCATCCAAACCTGTCTGCCAGGCGCTCTCTTCACCGCTAAGGATGTAATCATAATCGGGAGCCAGAGGGGCACTGTCGAAACACGAAATGAAGATATCCCTGGGATTTTCGTCCGGGCGCGCCACGACTCCGTAAGGTCGCATTTTAAACGCCGGCCACAAACCCGAGCGGAGCAATTCCTCGCGTACCTCATCACGGCTTAAATCAGCCGGATTAGCTTTCCGGAATTCCTCAGACTGGTTCTCACCATCTGCCTTCACAACCACCTCTAAAATCTTGCGACGCTCACCCCTGTTTACGGCAACCACCTCGCCGCTCACCGGAGAAACATACTTTACTTCCGGCTGATACTTGTCAAAAAACAGCGGAGATCCGGCTTTTACCTTGTCTCCCTCTTTTGCTGCAAGTTTCGGGGTAAGCCCATGAAAGTCGGTAGGTTTAATGGCGAAAGTGTCGGGGCGATCCATTTGGTCCAGGATTTTCTCTGCCCTACCCTTAAGCTGAATATCTAAACCTCTCTTGAGCTTTATAACGTTTGACATTGTAGTGATTTGAATGATTAATTTGATGCACAAAAGTAAATATTTAGGTACTTTTTCACAATCTTTGCTCTAATTTATAAGCACATTCTAAAATATTCATTCCCAACGCTATTCAATTTCTAAAAGTAAATCTTGCAAATGTCTGAATATATGTATGTTTTAAGACCTTGATAGTTTATTTAGTTTTTCGTTAATTTTATGCCATGCTTCGTAAATTCACCATACGTACTATTTTCATCCTCACGGCTTCTCTCCTCTTTGGGCCCAGAATATCAGCAAAAAATTTACCGCAAAAAGACAATCCCGATAATGAAAACCTCCTGACGAATCAGGTTTACAGCGATAATATTCATACTGTTCAGTTTTATAGGGAAGGATGGGAATTTTCGCAGCCTGTTCTTGTTTTGGGCTCCGACCAACATTTGGTTCTTAAATTCGATGACCTTTCCGGTGAAGCACAAACCTACAGCTACACCATCAAACATTGCTCTGCCGACTGGACTCCTTCCAGTTTGATTGAGTCGGAATACCTTGACGGATTTTTTGAAAATACCATTGACGATTATGAATATTCGGTGAATACGACGATTCCCTACGTCAACTACCTGCTCCGAATCCCGAATGACGATGTCAAACCGAAAATTTCGGGCAATTACGTTTTAACTGTCTGGAACAATTACGATCACACAAAACCAGTACTTACCCGGCGTTTTTTTGTGGTTGACCAGAAAGTGAGCGTAACCGGAAAAGTAAAACCGGCCACTTACGACAGCTACAGGGGACCAAATCAGGAAGTTGATTTTGCGATACAACACCCCGATTTTTCCATACAGAATCCGCGCGACGAAGTGAAAGTTTTGCTGATGCAAAACGGGCGCTGGGATAATGCAAAAACGGATTTGCTTCCACAGTTTATTAGTGAAAACTCGTTAGTTTACGATTACAGCGAAGAAAACGTGTTCAAGGGAGGAAATGAATTCCGGAATTTCGACATGAAAAGCCTGAGAGTAAACGGAAAAGGCATTGCCGGAATCCAATATTTATCGCCGCTCTTCCACGTTACCCTGTATCCCGACAAGGACCGCCACGGACAGGATTACCACTTTGAAAACGATTTGGACGGGCATTATCTCGTGAAACGGGACAATGTGACTGACAGTGATGTGGAAGCCGACTACGCTATGGTCCATTTTTCACTCGACATTCAGGCACCGCTTACCGAAGGAAACATTTATGTGTTCGGTGAACTTTCGGGCTGGCAGTGCAATCCATCCAACCAGATGACATACAGCATCGAACGCAAACAATACGAATTGGCTCTGCTGCTGAAACAAGGATTTTACGACTACGAATATGCTTATGTGCGGAACGATGATGGAAAGATCGACACCTCGCTGTTGGAAGGCAGCCACGTGGAAACCGAAAATAATTACCAGATTTTTGTTTACTACCGCGGCATCAGTTCGCGCTACGACCAGTTAATCGGCTACCAGGTTATTAATTCGGCCAATCAGTAGGTTCTGCACACAGGCCGAAAGACATTTCCAACACTCCCGAAACCGTCAGACACAGAAGAAGTAATTCTTTCGTGTAACATTTTTGTATTACTTTCGCGGCGCAAATTTTATCGACAATTAAACCATGCGCGAAAGACTAACGGCTTTTCTGAGACTTTTTATTTTCTGGTTTTCCTATTTTATTAGTGCCCGAATATTTTTTGCCGTTTACGAAGTTTCGCTTACGCGGAAATATGCTTTTAGTGAAATCCTGCTCGCTTTTCTACACGGTTCCCGCCTCGATCTGTCGGCTACTGGCTATTTTCTGATGTTAAACGGGTTGTTACTAACGTTATCCATCATTAGTGGAGCGAATGTCTTCCGGAAAATCATTCTTGGAATCAACCGGTTCTTCATCGTTCTTTTCGCGCTGGTCATTGTAGGCGATGCGGAAATCTACCGCAACTGGGGCAGTCACCTCGACAGCACTCCGCTGATGTACCTCAACACTCCCAAAGAGATGTTGGCGTCAACCTCAGCCGGAAGATGGATTCTGCTCTTTACCTTAATTTTTTCCTTTGCGGGATTATGGCTCTTTCTTTTCAAGAAATTCGTTTCTCCCAAAGTCAACTTTTTAAACGCTGTCAGGTATACCTATGCGCTCCCTATGCTGTTGCTCACCGGCGCAATGATTCTTCCCGTCAGGGGAAGTCTGGGAATTGCCCCCATCAACACCGGCTCGGTTTATTTTAGTAAGGATTTGTACCCGAACCACGTTGCAGTCAACTCGGTCTGGAACTTTTTGTACAGCCTGAAGAAACTGCGCAAGATGAATCCACCGTACCGTTTCATGCCCAATGAAAAAGCAGATTCGTTGTTTCATAACTTCTACGCCCATCAAGGTAGTACAAAACACCTTCTGAAAACAGAGCACCCCAATGTTGTCTTGATCCTGTTGGAAAGTTTCACGGCAAAAATGATTGAACCGCTCGGCGGTGTTCCCGGAGTAACTCCGAACCTGAACCGGTGGTGCCACAATGGAATTTTATTTGATCATGTATATGCTTCGGGCGACCGGTCTGCAAAGGGAATTGTGGCCGTAGTGAGTGGTTTTCCGGCACAACCGACCGCCTCCATCATCAAGCTTCCGCAGAAAACCCAACAGCTTCCGTTCATCAGTCGTGAAATGAAAAATGTAGGCTATAACTGCAGTTACTACTATGGCGGGAACGTCGATTTTGCCAATATGCGCAGCTACATTACGCTTGCAGGTTTCGATACCATTGTTTCGAAGAAAGATTTTCCGGAAAAAGACTGCAATTCCAAATGGGGAGTGCACGACCACGTCATGTTCAAGCGGCTGTACGACGATATCTCAAAAAGCAAGGAACCGTTTTTCAAAATGCTGTTCACGCTGAGTTCCCACGAACCGTTTGATGTTCCCATGAAGACTGTTATCAAAGGAGACGATGAGGCATCGAAGTTCATGAACTCGGCTTATTACACCGATAAGTGTCTGGGAGCTTTCCTCGATTCGGCCCGGAAAAGCAACTGGTGGAACAACACATTAATCGTTATGGTGGCTGACCACGGACATCCGCAGCCGGGAAATTCGTTGCCGACCGATCCGCTCAAATACCACATCCCCCTACTCTTCACCGGCGGAGCACTGGCTGTTACTGACACTGTAGTTCACACATTCGGTAGTCAGACTGACATCGCGGCTACGTTGCTACACCAGTTGAGCCTGAACGCGAACCAATTTCGTTACAGCAAAGACTTACTGGCCGACAGCACAAAAAGTTTTTCCTTTTTTGCCTTCAACAATGGTTTCGGATTTCTGAGCGATTCGGCTACTCGTGTTTTTGACAACACTGCAAAAGAATACGTCACATTAAAGGATTCGACGAAAGAGAACGACGCTTTTGGAAAGGCTTATTTGCAGGTAATGTGGAACGACTTTTTGAATAAATAAGACAAGGTCAATTCAGGGAAAATCTCAGGCAATTAAACAACACGGAGGAATCCGTTGCCCGCTTCGATAGGAATCACAAAAAAGAATTTGGACCCTTTTCCCGATTCGGAGGACACCTCTAACCGCGATCCCAATTTATCGACAAAATCCTGGGCAACCGATAGTCCAATTCCTGTTCCGCCATATTCGCGGGTCAGGCTGTTATCGAGCTGATGAAAGCGCCGGAATATGTCTTTATGCATTTCAACCGGAATTCCAATGCCGGTATCGCGCACAAAAAATTCGATGTTATTCTGCTCCAGCAAACGGTAACCAAACTCAATTTCACCCTCGTGTGTAAACTTCACGGCATTGTCGAGCAGGTTCTCCATGATATCCCTGATTTTATTGCCATCGGAGTAAATGGAAAACTGCGGATTATCGTTACCAGTTGAAATATTCAGTAGCAGATGTTTTCTTCCACGCTGCTCTTTTTCATAAATGAATTGCCGGTGCAGATCAACCATCAGGTTATTAACAGAGAAGAATTGCTTTTTGACTTCAATCTGGCCACTTTCAATCCGGGCCAGTTTAATCATATCGTTTATCAGATGCAGCAGCGTTTGTCCATTTTTGGTAATCAACTGAAGATATTTGTCGCGCTCGGCTTTGGGAACTTCTTCTGCAATCAGCATGTTCGAGAACCCGAGAATAGCATTCATCGGGGTACGTACTTCGTGCGAAATATTCTGCAGGAACGCTGATTTGAGTCGATCGGCTTCTTCTGCCTTTTTTTTGGCTTCTTCCAGTCGTTGTTCGGCCAGCTTCCGCTTGGTAATATCGCGCGAAACAGCCATTACTGCAACGTCAGACAATTTCACCATCCGCATTTCAAACAAACAGGTTCCCCTACCGGGAATCTCTAGTGCATATTCGATAGTTTCAATCGCATCGAATTTGATTACTGTTTGGATGGAGTGAAAAACCTGACGCACCATGCGCTCTGTAAATCCCACTTCAAAAATAGAACTGCCAATAATATCGTCGGGCGCGATATCGATTCCTTCCTCTTCCTTCGCTACGTAGTCAATGTAAGTGCCGTCCTTATCAATAACGAAGAAAATATCAGGGATGGTTTCCAACAATAATTTATACCGATGCCGACTGGCAGACAAATCATCCAATGTTTTTTTCGCTGCCGTCACATCGCTGAACATTCCGATTAACTCTTCGGATTCGAGATGGAGAATGGAGATTTCGTACCACTTCTCCATATGCGGAACATAAATTTCGTACTTGCTTTTCTTCCCGTTCAGGAAAATCGCTTGCCAATCGACTTTGTCCCGAAATATCTTTTGAAAAACAGATGATGCCGGACGGCCCCGAACTTCGCTATTCTTCACACCGAACATTTCCTCAAATGCCGGATTGACCCGCAACATTCGCAACCCCGTTTTCTGCCCCTGTTCATCACGAATATAGGACATGTGCAGTATTCCGTCGGGAATCTGAAGCAGAATACTACCGACTCGCCTTTGCTGCATAACCAGCCGTTCGGTCGTTTCCTCAAATGCTCTGCGGTTGAACGAAAAAATAATGTAGGAGAGGAACCAAACCACCAGGTAAATCAGCAGTGGATTGATATAAGGATTATGATCGGGCCAGAAAACAGACATTATATATCCATGATCTTTCACCCACCATGTATGAAGAAATAGCGTGGTAAACGATATGACGAAATAAATGAGAAATTGTATCTGCCTTTCGGCGAAGATGAGCAGAAAGAACAACCCAAAAATCAGCGCGCTTATCGTAAGTGGAATAGACTGCTCTGGTGGCAGCATGGCATATTCCGAAGAAATAAACAGAAAATAAACCGGGATTGGAAGAAGATGAATGAGACCAACCGCAGCACTTCGCTGACCTTTACTAACAAAATAATAACCGAGAATTGCAATCCCGAAAAGGCTTAACTCTCCCTGATAATTATTACGGGTCGGGAAACTAAATGAATCAAAGATAATCCAGCCGGATGTAAGAATAATGGCGGCGAGATAAAAAAAGAAAAGCGTCCGGATTTTTCTCAGATCTCCATGAGTTGCTGCAGGATATGCTTTTCCAATAAAGTTGAATAATTTTTCAAACATCTAATCCCCAGGGTTAGTTTTGCAATTTTAAGCAATTAAAAATAGTAATTTTTCTTCCTCCTACAATTTCGTCTTTTTTCTGTCTCGCTTCCTCACCGCGTGAATAAAGGGAACAGCTCTAAAGCTGATTTTTATTAGCAAATCTCTACATCTAAATCCATAGATTTGTTGCAAAAGGAATAAAAAATTTTATCCTAAACATATATAATAACGCAAAAATACAGAAAATCATGCCCAAAGGATTCTTTAATATTCCTGAAGTAAAAAATGAGCCGGTAAAGAGCTATGCTCCAGGCACACCGGAACGTAAGGAATTACAGGAAAAAATCAAAGAACTGCGCTCGATGACAGTTAGCCTTCCAATGATTATTGGAGGAAGAGAAGTAACAACCGATAAGAAGATTGAAATGCGCCCGCCGCATGATTTGGGGCACCTGCTGGGACACTATTACCAGGGTGATGCTTCGCATGTAAGTCAGGCAATCGACGCTGCTCTTGAGGCCCGCGAAAAGTGGTCCAAGATGTCATGGCAGCACCGTGCCGCTATCTTCCTGAAAGCAGCCGACTTGCTCTCAGGTCCGTATCGTTCAAAAATCAACGCTGCGACCATGCTGGGACAGTCGAAAAATGCTTTCCAGTCAGAGATTGACGCAGCCTGCGAGTTGGCAGATTTCTACCGCTACGGTGTGAAATGCATGGTTGATATCTACGAAATGCAACCTGAGTCTTCAAAAGGAATATGGAACTACGCGGCTTACCGCCCGCTCGAAGGTTTCGTTTTCGCTTTGACTCCTTTCAACTTCACGTCCATCGCCGGTAACCTTCCGGTTGCTCCGGCACTGATGGGTAATACCGTTGTTTGGAAACCATCGAAAACCGCTGTTTATTCTGCAGCTGTTATCATGGAAGTGTTGCGCGAAGCAGGCGTTCCGGACGGAGTAATCAACCTGGTTCATGTGTCAGGACCGACTGCAGCTGATGTTGTATTCAGTCATCCTGATTTTGCCGGAATTCACTTCACCGGTTCAACCGGAGTCTTCCAGAACATTTGGAAAACCATTGGTGAGAATATTCACAAATACAAAACTTACCCGCGCATCGTTGGTGAAACCGGCGGTAAAGACTTCATCTTCGCCGACAATACAGCCGACATCGATGCATTGGCTACTGCATTTGTTCGCGGTGCTTTCGAATACCAGGGACAAAAATGTTCTGCAGCTTCCCGTATTTACATTCCGAAGAGCATCTGGCCGAAGGCTTGGGCAGCTATCGAAGCTCAGTTGAAAACCGTTAAAATGGGTGGACCGGAAGACTTCACCAACTTTGTTAACGCGGTTATTGACGAATCTTCTTTCGATAAACTGAAAGGTTTTATCGACAACGCTCAAAAAGATGCAGACGCTGAAGTAATCTTCGGAGGAAAATGCGACAAGAGCAAAGGTTACTTTATTGAGCCTACTGTTATTCTGGCTCATAAGCCTGATTACATCACCATGCAGGAAGAACTGTTTGGACCTGTAGTAACAGTTTATGTCTACGAAGACGACAAACTCGACGAAACACTAACCATCCTGGATAATACCTCGATGTACGCGTTGACCGGAGCTGTTTTCTCTCAGAACCGTTACAGCATTGAGAAGATTATGGACCGACTGGAAAATGCAGCCGGCAACTTCTACATCAACGATAAACCGACCGGAGCCGTTGTCGGACAGCAACCATTCGGTGGAGCCCGTGGTTCGGGAACTAACGACAAAGCCGGTTCAGTTTTCAACTTTATTCGTTGGGTATCGATGCGGGCAGTTAAAGAGAACTTTGTTCCGCCGCACAACTACATGTATCCAAACTTCCTTCCCGATAAGGAGTAGGATAGTTAAGCATACTTTCATAGTTCAAGAGGAACCTTTTTGCAGGGTTCCTCTTTTTCTTTTAAAAAGGATTGTTTTAATTTGAATAAAAATCAGAAAGTCAACATGCCGAAAATCCCACGGATATTACTCAGAATTGTAGCCAATAAATATTTGCTGGCTTTTGTAATATTCTTCGTGTGGATGACTTTTCTGGACGATCACAATTTTATTTCGCTGTTTCAAGACCAACAGAAGCTCCATAAGTTAAAAGCCGACAAAGCTTATTATGAGCATAAAATTGAATCGGACCGCAGGAAATTAAAAGAGTTACAGACAGATTCTCAAAACCTTGAAAAGTTTGCCCGCGAGCAATACCTGATGAAAAAGAAAAACGAAGACATCTTCATTATCGAAGAAAAATAATTCGTTTTTTAAACAGGCATAGTTTTTGTTTTTCACGTATTTGCATGGCAGAACCAGACCTGAAAAGGCATGGCTGCGGGCTTTAGGTATTTGATAAATCATGATTAATTTCTAATTTACTTAAGAAGAACAACCGATTATGCAATTCGATTTCTTCAAAATAGAAAGCCAGATTGCTCCGAAACAAGGTCGAATCATTATTTCGGAACCTTTCCTACCGGGAAATTATTTCAACCGGTCGGCAGTTCTTCTTGTGGAGCATTCAACAGAAGGAGCGGTTGGATTCATCCTCAATAAACCGGTCGATTTTCCTGTACATGAGTTCATGAATGAGTTCACCAATTTCGAAACGCAGGTTTTCATTGGCGGGCCAGTAAGCACTAATATGATTTACTTCATCCATACGTTGGGTAATTTGGTTCCCGGAAGTGTAAAGGTAATGGACGACCTCTATTGGGGCGGCGATTTCGATCACCTTAAAACGTTGATATCCTCCGGAGTTGTTAATCCAAATCAAGTTCGCTTTTTCCTCGGATATTCCGGATGGAGCGAAGGACAACTCGAAGCAGAAATTAAGGAGAATTCGTGGCTCGTAGCTGAGACCAACGTAAAAAGTATCATGGGAAGTGACCAGAATTTCTGGCTCGAAAGTGTCAAACAAGTTGGAGGTCGTTACAGCATGTGGCAAAATTTCCCGGAAGATCCGAACTGGAATTAATCAATCATCGATATAACATCAGCCTTTTGCACTGCGAAAGGCTTTTTTATTTTGCGCCATCAGCTGCAGTTTTTTCACGATTTCGAAAGTTTTGGTATTGTAGTATCGCCGGTTTCCAATCCCCATTACCCACTGAATTCCCAAAGCATTGTCAATCAGAAAGACCTCTTCTGCTTTTTCCAGTTCAGCAGTAGTAATCCTGTCATTTTCAACGGTCATAAAACCGGCTTGACGGGCTGCTTCGCTAACCATTTCCGTCAGCACAACCTTGTAGCCTTCACTTTTTTCGGAAGGTACATAAAGAACATTCTCCCGGATGAATCCAAACGACGTGCCAATTCCTTCACAGCAAAATCCGGCGTGGTTCAGCAAAATCATGTTCTGACGGCGCAGCGACTGCGCCTTTGCTGCTGCAATCATCCATAGAAACCGACTTCCGGTTTCGTACGGATTCATCACTGTATCCGATTTTTTCCCTTCGTTAAAGATGTCAATCAGCAAACCGTTTTCGTTCATCGGGAAAAAACCTCGGGGAATTTCTTCTGCCGTCAGCAGTACATCGGTTCCTTTCATTCCGGGAAAAAGATAAATGACTACTCTCCCGGCCAGGTAAAACTTGTTCTTGTTCAGTAAGCGGGAAACATCGCGGCGCAGACGGGCACCTGCCAAATCGAAATCTTCAGGGAGGGCCAGATTCACCGCCCGGGTAGCAGCACACAGATAAGCATAGTTTTGCTCGTGAAACAGGATTTCGTTGTCCTCGGTTCGAAACCAGACTTTGATGCCGGCCTCGAGACGGAACAACTCATTTCCTGCAAACAACTTTTCGTCGGCACGAAAAAATTTGCCGTTATATAGAACAAAACCACCTTTCACTGAATTTTGTATTCTTTTAGAAAGTTAAGGCTTATACACGTCGTCCAGAATGGGTTGAATGGCATCACCCCAAGGCTTGTTAGTTTCCACCCGAATTCGTTGCAATCCGGCTCGCTCAGCAGCTTCCATATCGATATCCGAGTCTCCGATAAACCACGAGTGTTCGCGATCGATCTCATACATTTCAATCGCTTCATCAATCAGCAAAGTCCCGGGTTTGCGGCATTCGCATTCCTGAATATCGGAATGGTGCGGGCAATAAAAGATGTCCGTTAACTGCACTCCTTCGGCTTCAAGCAATTCCCGCATATACCGGTGCACCCGGGCCACATCTTTGTGGGTGTACTCTCCCTTATCGATCCCTCCCTGATTGGTAATCACAATCAACAGGTAACCTGCATCCTGCAATCTCTTCAGGTTGGCACCAACGCCTTCAATTAACTTGAAATTGGCTGTGGTATATATGTAATATGCCGGCGTTTTATCGTTAATCGTTCCATCACGATCGATAAAAACTGCTTGATTGTTTCCCATTTAAAACAGGTTATTGATGAACTCGATAAACAACGAAGGACGAATAATGATGGGCAGTATAAACCCAAATATCGCCCCAAGGAAATGAGCATCGTGACCCACATTATCCACATTCCGCTTGCTCATCTGGTAAGAATAAACCAGGTACAGGACTGCGAAAACAACTCCCGGAATGGGCAGCAATCCGAAGAAGTAGATTTTATTCCAGGGGGCAAAGAAGATGGCAGAAAAAACAACGGCCGAAACCGCTCCTGATGCCCCGACTGCATTATAGTAATAATTGTTCTTTTGCTTAATTAAACCTCCCAGGCTTGAGAAGAGAATCCCTCCAAAATACAGTACCAGATACAGGTAGGTTCCGCGTGAACCGAAATTCAGGTAATAATAATGTTCAACGGCTGTACCGAACGACCAGAGCACAATCATGTTAATGAGCAGGTGTTCCCAGTTCGCATGCAAAAACGCGTGAGTGAAAATCCGGAAATACTCCTTCCGGTGAACAACCTGATAGGCGTTGAATTGCAGACGTCCCATCACATCCTGCTGCGAAAAAGCCAGAATTGAAACCAATGAGGTGATAATGATGATAATAATTGTCATACCTGATTTCTTAATGTAAAATTTTATAAATCAACTCACGAAGCAATTCACCACTGTCGGTCGAGCCTCCGCGGGCACCTTTCGATCGCATATCGTATTCGCGCAATAGCGCAACAGCGTTCACCGAACGTTTGATGTTATAATTCCGGGCCGCATTAACATAGTCGCGGATGAAGTAAGGATTAACCCCGATAGCTCCAGCCGCAGCTTTTTCGTTGGTTTTATTCTCCAAAAAATGATAGGCCAGAATCTTACGAAAGTAAGAATGCAATATCCCGATGACAACCGGAAACGGATGCATCTTTTGGTTGTCGGCAAAGTAATTGACAATGCGATTCGCCTTCAAAACATCACGCTTTCCAATGGCCTTTTGCAACTCAAACGCGTTGTAGTCCTTGCTAATACCGATATTACGTTCTACCTCATCTGGCGTAACACTCATGCCCGGAGGTAACGAAATGATCACCTTCTCCAGCTCACTCACAATCCGCTTCAAATCGTTACCGATGTGGTCGGCAATCAACTGGGCCGCGCGAGGCTCCACCCCGTAGCCTTTTACCCGAAGATATTTTGTGATCCAGGCCGGTATTTTACTTTCGTAGATGGGTTTTGCTTCGAAATAAACTCCATTTTTTTGCAGGGCTTTATAAAGCCGCTTGCGCTTATCTACATTTTTGTATTTATAGCTGATGACCAGCAATGTCGAAGGTTGCGGATGCTCGATATACGGAGCCAAATCTTCTATATTTCTGATATTCTGCGCTTCCCGGACTACCACCACTTGGTGCGAAGCCATCATGGGGAAGCGGCGGGCTGCTGTAATGATGGTATCCACATCGGCGTCCTTCCCGTAAAGGATGGTCTGATTGAAGCCTTTTTCCGCTTCGGTTAATACATTACTGGTTATCTCTTCACTGATTCGATCGATAAAATAGGTTTCCTCCCCTTCTAAAAAATAAACGGGTTGGTAATGCTTGTTTTCTATGTCAGATAAAATGGCATTAAAATCCATAGTTAATCGAATCTCAGATGTTTGACGGATTTTCCGTTATTATTCAACTCGAGTAGTGATTCAATACCGATTTCCAGATGCTCGTCGACATACCTGCGGGTTACTTCCTTGTCGCTGGCTTCGGTTTTCACTCCGGTAGAAATCATGGGTTGATCGGAAACCAGCAACAAAGCTCCGCTAGGAATCTGGTTATAAAAACCTACCGTGAAGATGGTGGCTGTTTCCATGTCGACTGCCATGGCGCGGGTTTTTTGCAGGTAGCGTTTAAAACGCTCATCGTACTCCCAAACCCGTTTGTTGGTGGTAAATACCGTACCGGTCCAATAATCGCGTTTGTGATCACGAATAGTGGATGAAATAGCTCGCTGCAGGCTAAATGCCGGAAGTGCAGGAACTTCAGGTGGCAAATAGTCGTTCGATGTACCATCGCTCCGAATGGCAGCTATCGGCAATATCAAATCGCCCAACTCATTCTTCTTCTTGATTCCTCCACATTTTCCCAGAAAGAGAACACCATGAGGATCAATCGCGCTGAGCAAATCCATTATCAGTGCTGCATTGGGACTGCCGATACCAAAGTTGATGATGGTAATGCCATTGGCACTGGCATTCGGCATCGCTTTGTCCTCACCCACAATGGGCACATTGAATTTCTCTGCAAACATCTCGACATATTTCTGGAAATTTACCAGCAGAATATAATTTCCAAAATCATCTAAACTACGCCCGGTATAACGTGGTAGCCAGTTTTTTACAATTTCTTCTTTTGTCTTCATCTGTCAATTTTATGCAAAATTATCAGCTTTTTCCTTTTCTGACCGCTCATCAATCATAAATTAAACAATTAGTTTTGCCTGAACAGAACAATATGTGATGAACTTAAATTTGCCGAAATACAACCTGCGTATTCGCCTGGCTGACGGAAAAAAGAGTGTCTTTGACCCCTGTCGAAAAAAATGGGTGCCGCTAACGCCGGAAGAGCGGGTCAGGCAATTGTTTATTCGTTACCTAAACGAAGAAAAGCAATATCCTCTCTCGTTAATCGCGGTTGAAATGTCTTTGCGTATTAATCGCAATGCATTCCGCAGCGACATTGTTGTTTTCGGTTCACAGGCAGCACCGCTACTCGCTGTGGAGTGCAAAGCGCCCCAGGTGAAAATTACCCAACAGGCATTCGATCAAATTGCCCGCTACAATATGCAGCTTCAGGTAAAATACCTGGTGGTGACAAACGGAATGGAGCATTACTGCTGTCGTTTTCTGCCCGACACCAACAGCTACGAGTTTTTGCCGGCTATTCCGGATTTCCAATCTCTCTAATCTTCCGGATTGATCAACTGAAAGAGATGCTCATCCTTCCAGCCTCTGGCATCGCGAATCCAATCTTTCCGGGTTCCGGCCAACTCAAATCCGAATTTTTTAAATAACCCGATACTGGCTTCATTGTTCGCATCGATATTGGCGTAAACCGCATGAAGGTTCAAACGGCTGAAGCAATATTCCAAAACAAGTTTCAGTGCTTCAGATGCGTAACCGTTTTGCCGGTCTTCCTTTTCAGCAATCAGAATCCCAATACCCGCACGGGAATGGTGTGGCTCAAAATCGAAAAGATCAATCGAGCCAACAGCTCTTCCTTCTGCGCTTTCGATCATCAGGCGAAGCTGTTTACTCTCGTAAATATCTTTATCTGAGTTCTTGATATAAAGCGCAATTAAATACTTGGAAAACGGCGCCAATGTGTCGCTGACCTCCCATACTTCGCTGTTGTTTTCCCAGCGGTACAGCAACTCAATATCTTCGGGCTCTATCGCCCTCAACGTGATTTTATCACTCTTCAGGTATTGTGTCATACGATTTAGTATTTCCCAGTTTGGATATATTTCGTCGAATTATTTCCAGATCGTTTAAAATCCGGTAATCTTTAGCATACAATGTATTAATTTTTTTCACATCCACGTGGCCTTCCCAATGCCTCGAGGAATCGGCACATGATAACACTCCGGGAAGTAAAACCGGCAGTTCAATATCAGTTTCAGTCTCTTCCGATGAATAACCTACCCAGGTTTTATTTCCCTTCAGCACATTAAATATGTTAGAAAAGTAGAATTTTTTTGAGTGAACAAAAGGCAAAATAAACGGAGACAGGATAAATCCCAGAAGGGAAACTGTCATATCCAACATTCTTTTCCTCCTCCTGTTTTCAGGCAAACTGATGGCATTGATGTCAAACAAGATCAAATCGCCGGCATCGTTAGCCGAATGACTGGCAATGAAAAAACCTCCTTCGGAATTAAATATCCTGAAACGAACCGACTGACTACTTGCCTGAACCATCGAGCGAATTATTTCGCCCGCCGGAACATCTTCGGCACAGTACACAATTTCGTCAACGTGGTTAATGCGGGCAATTTCCTGAAGCTGAGCTAATGTACCAAGCGTGTCGCCGGTTTCATCCTTCTCATCCAACACAACCCCACCCAACCATTGAAAGCGGTTGCCCTGGTGAGCTAAAACCTCTTTCACTTTTTGAATTTGCTCATGTGAGCCCACTGAAACAATGCGGTTACTTTTTCCCTTCCCGACAGGATAATTGAGCCATCCCAGCTTTGCCATAACCAGCCTCGCCGGCAATAATGCAATTAGTCCCCAGCCAGCAGCCAGAATAACGATAGCCCGCGAAAATCGAAACGCTTCCCCCATCAGTGAGTAAGCAACCAGTAAAACCAGTGCGGCCGTGAACCAGCTTCGCAAAATTCCACGAATGCGCCAATGCCGGTTATATGCCCCCGATGCCATGAGGGTGACAACAAACAACAGCACATATATCGGGATAACCGTATGCAATAAATCCCGCGGATAGTAACCCGGCTCATGGGCAATCTGCTCCCAGGCAGGAACGAGCCAGCTAAACCCGGCAAACATCAAGACAGCGTCGACTAAAGGCTTCCACAGCCACTGTAAACTTCTTTTCAGCAAACTAAGAGAAGCCCGGAAAAAGATAGCGAAACGAATCATCAGGCTAAACAGCCAGGCGCCGGAAGTCGCATAATGCTTCCGCACGAAAATGAGCATGGCCTTGTAGAACAACCGCACATAATTGAAACTTCCTTTGCGCGTACTTTCTCCTTTGTAATGGATAATGGTTGTTTCCGGGAAGTAGTAATTCTCGTATCCGGCTTGCTGAATCCGATAGGAAAGATCGATGTCTTCGCCGTACATAAAAAAGGTTTCATCCAGCAAACCAATTTGATCCAGAGTTTCCTTCCGAAGTAACATGAAAGCACCGGCTAGCACATCGATTCGATTGGTTTTATCTTCCGGAAGATGCCCCAAATAATAACGAGCGAAAACAGCAGAGTGTGGGAATAGACGAGTAAAACCGAATATTTTATAAAACGAAGCCTTCGGTGTTGGAAACCCTCTTTTTGATTCCGGCAGAAACTTGCCACTCCCGTCAATCATTCGAACCCCAAGTCCACCGGCTTTGGGATGTTTATCCATAAAAGCGATTACCTTCCGGAAAGTATCTTCCTGCACAATTGTATCGGGATTCAGCAGCAGAACATATTCTCCTTTTGCCTGACGAATAGCCTGGTTATTCGCTTGGGAAAAACCAACGTTCTCATGGTTGACAATTAACTTTATCCAGGGAAAGGAATCCCTCAGCATCGCGTACGAACCATCAGTCGAATTATTATCCACGACAAATACTTCCACATCCAATCCTTCGGCTGCTTTCTGCACCGAAGCCAGACATTGGGATAGGAAGAATCTGACGTTATAATTGACAATAACGACTGATAATTTCATGGATGAACGGTTTATTCGTTTTAGTCAGGTTACTAAAAGTCCGGGAACCGTCGGTTCCTTACTGCCCGAGCGACTGTTCGAACAACTGCCGGTTGATGATGGAACGTCCCAACGTCACCTCATCAATGTATTCCAGTTCATCGCCGATGGACACGCCGCGTGCCAGCATGGAAACTTTAACCCCGGATTCTTTTAATTTCTTAAATATATAGAAGTTCGTGCTATCTCCTTCCATCGTGGTGCTCAGTGCCAAAATTATTTCCTTCACATCGCCTTCTCCGACGCGCTTAATCAACGAATCAATTTCGAGATCAGCCGGCCCGATTCCATCCATCGGCGAAATAATTCCGCCCAACACATGAAATACACCGTGATACTGCTGCGTATTTTCGATGGACATTACATCCCTGATATTCTCGACGACACAGATGGTACCGTGGTCGCGGGATTCGTTACTGCAGATGTTGCAAACCTCGGTATCCGAGATATTCCGGCAAACCTTACAGTGCCGTATTTCATCGCGTAAGCGGGTAATGGAATTACTGAAACGATGCACATCCTCTTTGTCCTGCTTCAACAAATGCAGCACCAGCCGTAATGCAGTTTTTTTACCAATGCCCGGAAGCTTGGCAAATTCTGTTACAGCATTTTCCAATAATTTGGATGGGAAAGTATCCTGGGTCATGTTTCGCGAATTCAGTGTGCCCAAAGGTAAGAAGCATGCCTGAAAAAGAAAAGCGTTTACAGGAAACCCGGAATGGCCTTAATCATCGAGCTGAATGATAATCTGTTCCTGCGTGTCGGAATCCAGTTCTACAAACCGAACAGTTCCCGAACCCAAACGCACCATCACATCCCGATAATTTTCCGGATCGCGCCGGGCAGCTTCCAACGTGTTCCGGTCCAACACACTGATCACCATCTGCCCAACACCAAGTTGCCTTAGTGCCTCGAGAATGGTGATTTGCTGTCCTTCGTTAAGGTTTTTACTTACCTGGAAAAGGTGCATTCCGTTTCGCTGCAGGATTTCGGTATCCGGGAAAGTTATTTTTTCAGGATGTTGTTGTAAAATAATTCGATGATTCAGCGAGCAATCCAATAACGTCTTCGCTTTTCGCCCGTCGGCACTGGCAGCTGTTTTTCGGCCAAAAGCCATATTTATTTTTCCGTTTGCCGGACAATGAGCAAAATGGTGCATGCCTGATTTTTTGGCGTATCGGGCACCGGCATCCGATAACAATTGCTCAATTCTGCGAATAAAATCGTCAGAGTGATTTTTTATATTTCTTCTGTAAAGCGACTTGGACAGCAGCTCCCTTTCATTTTCAAAACCCTCGTAATCTTCACCAATAATGTAACTCAGTTTAACCGGGTAGAGTAATTTATCCTGAAAAACAACTGATTCTATCGCAGCCAGACTATCGCCAACATTTTTGATACCGGCCACTTCAACTCCACTTCCCAAAAATGGAATATCATCATCCAAAATCGAATGTCCGTCAGAAATACATTGGTCGTGGAGGAGGGACGCAAAAATAAAGGATGCCTCCCGGTTCATAACGGTATAAAGTATTTCCTCCTGGATGGCCAGGGCTTCTACGAAATATTCTACCTCCCGGGAAAAGGCATCCCATATGCCATCCAAGTTATGAAATTCGGCGAATTTTCCAAAGTCGGGCCCCACTTCCACTCCTGAAATAAAATCGCGCCCGCCGTTCATCGATAACTCAAGTATCTTTAGAAGGTTCACCGCACCAGCCGGACCACCAATACTTCGATGCCAAATGACAAAACCACCATTTCCGTTAGGAATATATTGCTCAGCTTCTTCTTCCGAGACACCGCAAATTTGATTGATGTAAGGAATGAGCACAGAATCATTGAAAAGCAATGGATTAATATTGCCCGCCGACAGTAAGCCTGCTGCCTGGGTGAAAAGTGATTCATCCTGTCCTTCGTAATACCGCAGACAAATTTGTGGCAAAGCCTCTTTTGCCGATGCACTGGTCCGCAAAGCAAATTTGGCAAATCGGTCCGCCGCTTCTTCGTTGGGGCGTCCTTCTCCACCAATAACCAATCGTCCTTCGACACCTAACTGCCGTGCATTGATCAGGCGCCAGAACGATTCCATCAACTGAAGCGCCAATTCCTCGGTCAGCTCTCCGCTTTCGATATCGTTTTTCAAAAAATCACCGAGTGCAACATCGAGGCGACCGTAATTCCCGGTTCCCGAAAGGAGTGAAAACAGATGGATTAACTGAACGGCTTCGCGGAAAGTAGTCGGCTTTGAGTCGGAAATGGTCTCCAGGGCTGAAGCCATGTGCAGCAATTCCGCTTTGCTTTCTTCATGGATGCATTCGTCACTTAAGTCGCGGGCATAAACTGCATATTGATTAATCACACGAACGAGGATATCCAGCACTCCCAGCATGGAATTTATCATCGCCCGTTTTTTATCATCGGCATCTTCCTGAGCAATAGATTGTAGTTCGGCACGGAGTCCGGGTATTCCTACCTGCACCAGCTTAGCGTAATCGGGATTGATTCCGGAAATGCGATAATAAGGCTCAAAAACACCATGATTTCTGAAACGCCTCATCTTATCGGGAGTGAATTTTTCCTCGGCCTGTCGCTGAGCCGATCTGATTTTAGCAACCGAATTTTCGCCCCGCCAAAAAGCTTCCAGCGTTCGCAGGCGTAGCTCTTGTTTAAAGGTCAACTGCGGATGCTCTAACATTTTTTGCATCCGTGCCTCATCATAAAAGTAGCCCAAATAACCTTCGTAAATGGAAATTCCTATCGGCAATGGTTCTACCCTTCCGACGAACCGATCTTTTTTACCGACAGGTTGCATTGTAGCCGGAAATAATACCTCCAAACAATTCAACTCTCTAACCGAGGGTTCCGCTGTTTGAAATTCCTGGTAAACCCGGGTAAACTTCTCCATTATGCAAATCTTCCTGCGGAGACTTTTCATATCAAACTAGTTTCGTTTACCTGATAAATGTAGCTTTCCGTTTCCAAATTATACCCGTTACGTTATCTGTCTGCTAACGACAACTTCATGCCAATTTAGTTAAAAATACAAGCGATGCTTCACCATTTTTGAAAACGACTGCCAAACAACACGTTAAAATATGTTAATTAATTACATATTGAGAATTTCAATTAAACCTTCGTTTATCATTCTTATCTTACGGAAGTAATCATTAATCTTTCTCAGATGAAAACAAAACTTTTATTTGTTCTGCTAAGTATGTTCATGGGAATCACCATGGTAAATGCACAGCCACGTCGTGGCAATATGTCCGCAGAAGACATCGCTAAACGTCAGACTTCTCAAACTGTAGAAGCGTTGAACCTGAATAAGGCGACCTCAGAAAAGTTATACCAGATAAATCTGAAATATGCTGAAAAAATGAAAGAGGCCTTCGCCGACCGAAGCTCCGACCGCGAAGCCATGCGCGATGAAATGATGTCGATAAGGGACCAAAAGAATAAAGAACTCAAGCAACTTTTTACCAAGGAACAATTCGAAAAATACCAGAAACACCAGCAGGAAATGATGCAGCAACGAAGAGGCATGAGAAGATAAAAGAGACCCCGGCTAACTTCCGGGGTTTTATTTTCCTACTACAAATAGTCAATCTCAATCCCTCACTTCGTATTGTAAGTTCATTCCCAGCTTGCGGTATTTTCGCCGGTAGCGCTCAAACAAAACATACAACAACACTGACGCTGCCAGACCGATAGTCAATGACACGTCCCATGGAATACTGAAGCCTTCGGGAGCAAAGAAAAGATAAGTGGTAATCACTGTCGTCATGAATAGTGCAGGCAACAGAGTTATCTGATACATCTTGTTTTCCTGCATTAGGTAAACCGTTACAGCCCACAAAACTATCGTAGCCAATGTCTGATTCGACCAGGCAAAATAACGCCAGATCACACCGAAATTGATTTGAGTCAATAAAAACCCGACGGCAAAAATGGGGATGCTTACCAACAATCGGTTCCGGATAGGACCTTGCGGGAATTTCAAAAAGTCGGACACAATTAACCGCGCACTACGAAAAGCGGTATCACCAGACGTGATAGGTGCTGCAACTACGCCTAGCAACGCAAGCAGACCACCCACTTTACCCAGCAATGAATTGGAAATTTCATTTACGACAAATGCGGCGTTTTCTTGCTGAGCAATCATTATGTCGTTCAACTTGCCCACACCTCCGAAAAAACTCATGCTAATCGCAGCCCAGATCATGGCAACAACAGCCTCCGAAATCATGGCACCGTAAAACACCCGGCGACCATATTTTTCATTGGTAATACAACGTGCCATCAGAGGAGATTGAGTAGCATGAAAGCCGGAAATGGCTCCGCAGGCAATGGTAATAAACAACATCGGAAAAACCGGGAACTGTTCGGAGGCGTGATGTAGATTCCTGAACGAATCGAACGTCAGTTCCGGTATCGGAATTCCTTTTACCAGAATGGCAACCATCAATCCAACTGCCATAAACAGCAGGGAAAATCCGAAAATGGGATACAGCTTACCAATCAACTTATCGATGGGCAACATAGTGGCTGCCAGATAGTATACAAACACGAGGGTTACCCAAAACGCAACACCTCCAAAGCCGGAAGTCATGTCGCTCAGAATTTTGGCCGGTCCCATAATGAAAACCGCTCCGACAATCACCATCAGGAAAACAGTGAAAGCCCGCATAAACTGCTTCATGCCGTTCCCAAGGTAAATACCGGCTATTTCGGAAATACTCAAACCATTATGGCGAATGGACAGCATTCCCGAGAAATAGTCGTGCACAGCTCCACCGAAAACAGCTCCCAACACAATCCACAGAAAGGCCACAGGTCCCCACATAGCACCTGCAACAGCACCGAAAATAGGTCCCAGTCCAGCGATATTCAGAAACTGAATCAGGAAAATTTTCCACCAGGGAAGCGGAAGATAGTCTACACCATCGTTCATTGTTACGGCCGGTGTTTTCCTTCCGGGATCGGCTCCCGCCATTCGCTCCACAAAGCGACCGTAAAAATGGTATCCTAACAGAAGAAAGGTCAGTGAGGCAAGAAATGTAATCATTGGTTTGACAGTTGGTTTCTGCAGTGAAAAATGCAAAATATTCTGGTTTTAAAACCAATCAGTGAAGCTATTATTCAACACGCCAACCAACAAGCTTAAAAAGAAAAAAGGCCTGCAGGTAAAACCTTGCAGACCTTCTGTAGCGAGAGCCGGGCTTGAACCGGCGACCTCATGATTATGAATCATGCGCTCTAACCAGCTGAGCTACCTCGCCATTTTTTCGCGATTGCGGGTGCAAATATAATATGTTTCCGTCACCTGTCAACAGCTTTGCTCAAATTTTTGGAGTTTTTTTCAGCCTTCTCATAATGCTCATGCTTGCCAAACTGGAATAATTTACTATTTTGCAGTAAAATGTTAACCCTCTTTTTAACTTAACTTACGTTCAATAAAACCGCGATGAAGAAACTTCAGCTCGAATATAATTTCAAATCATCTCCTTCCGTATTATTTAGCCGATTAAGTACCGCCTCCGGATTATCAGAATGGTTTGCCGATAATGTGATTGTTCGGGGAAAGAATTACACATTTATCTGGGACAGCACAGAACAGGAAGCCGAAATGTTAGGGAGCCGTCCAAACGATATGGTGCGTTTTCGCTGGACAGACTGTGATGAAGATTGCTATTTTGAATTCAAAGTGGCCCGAGATGAACTAACCGGTGATGTTTCGTTGGTAATTACTGATTTTGTTGAAGAAGACGAAATTGACGATGCCACGGATCTTTGGGACTCCCAAATCGCAGAGCTGAAACACACCCTCGGCTCCTAATCCCATTTGTTCAAAATCCCAAAAATACATTAGCTTTGTGGAGGTTTGAGATTTGACTTATAACTTTCATGAAGCAACTATATAAATATATGATTAACCGGTTCATTGGACCGTTTTTCATGACTTTTTTCATCACGGTATTCGTCCTTCTGATGCAGTTTTTGTGGAAGTACCTGGACGAATTTGTGGGTAAAGGTTTGGATGGAGATGTTATTGCCGAGTTAATGCTCTATGCCATCTCCAGCCTCATTCCGCTGGCCTTACCTCTCTCCATGCTCCTCGCTTCAATTATGACCTTCGGGGATTTGGGTGAAAACAACGAGTTGCTCGCCATGAAAGCTGCCGGCATTTCGCTGACGCGCATCATGAGGCCGCTGATTTTCCTGAGTGTTTTCGTTAGTGTATTTGCCTTCTATTTCGCTAATGATGTTATGCCGGTTACCAACCGGAAATTCGCGGCTCTACTACTCAGTATTCGTTACCAGAAACCGGAGTTGATAGTAAAAGAGGGAGTTTTCTCAAACGAAGTGGACGGCTACTCCATCAAAGTCGGCAAAAAGTCCAAAAAGTCCGATAAGCTTTACAACATCATGATCTACGATCACACGAAGAACGAGGGAAACGTCTCTGTTACCGTGGCTGATTCCGGGACCATGAAAATGAGTGAGGACAAAAAATACATGGTCCTGACGCTTTTTGCCGGTCAGGCCTACACTGACGTCGAATCCAATCCGCGTAGGCGCAATAATAAAGAATATCCTTTCCGCAACGATAAATTTGACAAAGAAGTTTTGATAACCCCGATAAAAGGGATGGACTTCAAGCGGAAGGATGAAAGCACTGTTGGCAACTTTTACAAAGCCCTTAGTCTAAAGCAACTTTCATCCAGCGCCGATTCCATGGCAAAAGAACTGGACCGACGAAGGACCGATTTTGCCGTCAAGCTAAACTATTTGCCACCGCTTACGCGTGAAGTCGTTTCATATGCCCGCACCGACAGTGCTGCCAAATCCAACCTAAAAATGGATGAATATGTCGATGTCGACAGCATGCTGACTCACATGAACCGGAATGTAAAAATGGATATCATCAACCAGGCACTTCGGAATGCACGTTCAAATAAACGTTCGCTTCAACAGGCAAAAGATGATTTGGAACTTCGAACCAAATGGCTGAACAAATATTGGGTCGAATGGCACCGGAAATTCACGCTTTCGTTGGCATGTCTCATCTTTTTCTTCATTGGAGCACCTTTGGGAGCCATTATCCGAAAAGGTGGACTGGGAATGCCGCTCGTCATTTCCATTGTGTTATTCATCTTCTACTACATTATCTCTATGACCGGGGAGAAAATGTCGCGTGAAGGAGTTGGGCATATCTGGGAAGGAATGTGGTTCTCATCCCTGTTGTTTCTGCCGGCCGGTATTTTCCTAACCTACAAAGCAGCCAACGACTCTGTCATTCTCAATATGGACGCATACGCCGAATTTTTCCGTAAGCTGAATCCGTTCAAAAAGAAGAAAAAGGAGAACGAAGAGGAACAGCCTAAACAAAATGAAAATCCTTTCACTGGCCAATAAAGTACCTTTTCCTAGAAAAGATGGCGGCGCCATCGGCATATTAAATATCCTGGAAGGCTATGTCGACAATGGGCATCAGGTTACCCTGCTGGCCATGAATACGCCCAAACATCATATCCGGGAGAATGAGCTGCCAACTGATCTCACGTCGAAAATCAGGTTCCTGCTGGTTGATGTGAATACCAATATCAAAGTACTTTCCTTACTTGTTAACTGGGCTTTTTCGTTAAAAGCATACATCCTCGAGCGCTTCGTTTCGCCACCTTTTGAAAAACAGTTGATTAAACTTTTACAGGGAGAATCTTTCGATTTTGTGCAATTGGAGGGACTCTATCTCTGCCCGTATATTCCCAGTATCCGCCAAAATTCGGATGCCTGGATAATCCTTCGCGAACACAATGTGGAACACGAAATTTGGGAGCGAACGGCGGAGGTTGAAAAAGGTTTTAAGCGGTTTTACCTGAAAAATATGGCGAAGCGGTTGCGGAAAGCCGAAATTGGTTTTCTGAACCAGTACGACATTCTTTCTACCGTAACCGACAGAGACAAGGAAAAGCTCAATCGGTTAGGCAACCGGCAACCGGCAATCGTTATGCAACCTGGCTTTGCCATCGAAACGAAACCGGCAAGTGAGCTCACAGGTCCTTTGTCAATTGGTTTTCTGGGTGCGCTCGATTGGATTCCCAATCAAATCGGCTTAAAATGGTTTGTGGAAAATTGCTGGCCTCAAATCCATTCGGCACATCCGGATATCCAATTTTTGGTAGCCGGAAGAAATGCTCCCGAAGATCTTGATGAATTCCTGAAAAAGCCTGGAATCGTTTTCTTCGGAGAAATTGAAGATGCGCACGATTTTATCTCCTCCCGAAGCGTTCTCATCGTTCCGCTTCTTTCGGGAAGTGGTGTCCGGGTGAAAATCCTGGAAGGCCTGACATTGGGAAAAGCCATTGTAACCACCAGCATCGGTGCGGAAGGTATCCCGGTACAATCAGGCAAAGAGCTGATTATCGCCGATGCGCCGGAAGCATTTGCGAAAGCTGTAATTCAACTAATCAACAATCCCGATCACATTCAGCAATTGGGGCACGAAGCTTTCCGGTTAGCGTCCGAACATTACCGTTACGACAAAGCCGTCATTCCTTTTCTCCAATTTCTTGAAAAAGAAAAGGAGGTGCATCATGCTTGATGTGGCTGCTTTTGTGTTTTGGCTCTGCTTTTTCATCATCTTTTATTCTTTCGGAGGATACGGACTCTTTCTCTGGATCATGCTGAAATTACGAGGCCTTTTCAAAAAAGAAGTTTCCTCTTCCCAAAGAGGGAAAATAGCTACTGAACCTAACATTTGTCTTTTCGTCACTGCTTATAACGAAAGCGCCCATGTGCGCCAAAAAATCGAAAATTCGTTAGCGCTCGATTATCCGAAGGAGAAACTCCAGTTAATTTGGGTGACCGACGGTTCTACCGATGACACACCGGACATCGCATCCACCTATCCACAGGTTCAGGTATTTCACAAACCCGAACGCCGGGGGAAAGCTCACGCCCTCAACCGGGGAATGGCATTCGTTAAGGCGCCTTTGGTAGTGTTCACGGACAGCAATACGCTTTTGTCGGAAGGAACGCTCCGGGCCATCGTTCGGGAATTCGAGGCCCCCGAAATCGGTTGCGTGGCAGGAGAAAAACGAATTGCCGAAAGTAATTCTTCCGGGCCCGTTGCTTCGGGAGAAGGGCTGTACTGGCGAATTGAATCATGGTTGAAAAAACTTGACAGCCGGTTTTACAGCACCATCGGCGCAGCCGGCGAGATCTTTGCCATCCGGACGGAGCTGTATTCCGAACTGGAAGAAGATACCTTGCTGGATGATTTCATTCTCTCCATGCGAATTGCCATGAAAGGATACAGAATTGCTTACGCAGAAGACGCATGGGCCACAGAATTTGCCTCTTCCAATCCGCGCGAAGAGATGAAACGCAAAGTCAGAATTGCCGCCGGAGCTTTCCAAGCAATGGTCCGACTGTCGAAACTTCTGAATCCATTCAAATACGGGAAGCTCACATTTCAATATGTTTCGCACAAAGTTCTTCGCTGGACTCTGGCGCCGATATCTTTGCCCTTTGTGCTGCTTTCTGGAATATACCTTTCATTTCAGACATCTGTTCCCGGCTTGATCGTTTTTCAGGGAATCACCGCTTTGCAAATGCTTTTTTACCTTATCGCACTGTCTGGCTTTCTGTTGCAACGAAAAAACGTACGGTCGGGCTGGTTCTTCGCTCCCTACTATTTCACGCTGATGAATTACGCTAGTTTTCCCGGTTTTATCAGGTATTCACTGGGTAAGCAGACGGTATTGTGGGAAAAGGCTCAACGTTCAGACTCATTCCACGAAGGATTTTCTTAATTTTGCGCTCGAAAGTATTTCTGGCTTTCGAAAAAATAAAAAAATGACAGACTTTAAACTCAATACCATCGACGAAGCAATACATGATATCCGTAACGGGAAATTCGTGATTGTGGTAGACGATGAGGACCGTGAAAATGAAGGTGACTTTATTGCAGCCGCCGAGAAAATAACCCCCGAAATGGTCAACTTCATGGCCAAAGAAGGGCGAGGACTGATTTGTGCTCCTATCACCGAAGAGCGGTGCAATGAGTTGGAACTGGAGATGATGGTTGGGAAAAATACGTCCCTGCACGAAACTCCCTTTACCGTTTCAGTCGATGCTGTAGGCCCGGGTGTTACAACCGGGATTTCTGCTCACGACCGTGCTGCAACAATTCGCTTGCTGGCTGATCCAAAGGCCCGTCCCGAAGATTTGGGACGCCCCGGACATATCTTCCCGCTGAAAGCGAAAAACCGTGGTGTATTGCGTCGGTCGGGACATACTGAAGCAGCTGTTGATTTGGCACGTATGTCAGGTCTGCAACCTGCCGGAGTACTGGTTGAAATCATGAATGAAGACGGTACCATGGCCCGCCTGCCTCAACTGGTGAAAATCGCAGCTAAATTCGAATTGAAGATCATCAGCATAGCCGATCTGATTGCATATCGCTTACAAACCGAAAGTCTGATCGAGCGGGGCGAAGAAGTACATTTACCGACTTCTTACGGCGATTTCCGACTCATCCCCTTTCGGCAGAAATCGAACGGAGTGGAACATATGGCGTTGATCAAAGGAAAATGGAAACCCGGAGAACCTGTTTTGGTGAGGGTGCATTCTTCTTGCGCTACCGGCGATATTTTTGGTTCGCTTCGTTGCGAATGCGGCGACCAGCTCCACAAATCGATGGAGCTCATCGAAAAGGAAGGTCAGGGAGCGATTGTTTACATCCAGCAGGAAGGCCGCGGCATCGGTTTGATGAACAAAATCAAAGCTTACAAGCTGCAGGAAGAAGGCCTCGATACCGTTGATGCCAACGTTCATTTGGGCTTCGACCCCGACGAACGTGATTACGGCGTAGGCGCGCAAATCATTCGCAGCCTGGGAATCGAAAAAATGAAGCTGATGACCAACAATCCTGTAAAGCGCGTCGGATTGGAAGGATATGGTTTGAAAGTCGTGGGAACAGTCCCGATTGAAGTAAAACCGAATCAGTTCAACGAGTTTTACATGAAGACCAAACGAGACCGCATGGGGCATTCGCTTGAACAATTCAACTACGGTGACCGCACCAAAGAATAATGATATGTAAAAAAGGAGGTTCATCCTCCTTTTTTTATCTTTTGTCAGTTCTTTTGGATTTCAATAAACATATTGTTGAAATTAGCCAAAACAGGGACGAATGGGATACCCAACGTATCTTTTGACAATTGTTTGTCCGATATAATATTTGACAAGGGAAAATATTGGGGTAACTTTATTACCGAGGATTTAGGTTGGTTTAGGTTTAGTTTTGGTTTAGACCTAATTTTTCTGTTTTTAAGGTTTCCCTGAAAATTTTCTTCCATCTTTCAGGGAAACCTTTTTTTGATATAGTGACATGATGTGGGATGATATAGAATACAGCGATAATTTAAAAGAGGGCGAAGACTATTACCTGACGAAAGAAGGTTACCGGGTTATGACAGAAAAATACCTGAGGGAACGAGGTTACTGTTGCGGCAATGGCTGCAGGCATTGTCCTTATTTCCCGAAAGCGCAAAAAGGAAATCGTAACTTACGGGAATAGTTCTATTCCTGTTTCCCCCAAAAGAAACGAAGAAGAAAATAAAACATATAAACTGAAGATTATGCAAGGTAAAGACATCCGTATTGTTTTTATGGGCACACCCGATTTTGCTGTTGAGAGTTTGAAAGCACTCGTGGAAAACGGTTACAACGTGGTTGGCGTTATTACTACGCCCGACAAACCCGCCGGCCGCGGGCAGAAAGTGCATACTTCCGCTGTAAAGCAATACGCCATGTCACAAAATTTACCGGTGCTACAACCCGAAAAACTAAAAGATCCGACTTTCATTGAAAAGCTTACAACCTGGAAGGCAGATTTACAAGTCGTGGTTGCCTTCCGGATGCTTCCCGAAATTGTCTGGAGCATGCCACCGATGGGCACCTTCAACCTGCATGCCTCTCTCCTGCCGCAATACCGCGGAGCGGCCCCGTTGAACTGGGCCGTTATTAACGGGGAGCAAGAAAGCGGCGTTTCCACCTTCTTACTTAAACATGAAATTGACACCGGTAATATTCTTTTTCAGGAAAAAGTTTCTATCGGCCCAGACGAGACTGTGGGCGAATTACATGACAAACTGATGGGTGTTGGTGCAAAATTGGTTTTGACAACCGTTGATGCATTAGCAGAAGGAACTGCCAAAGGCATTTCGCAGGATGTGTTGATTGCTCGCGGTGTCAATGTAAAACCTGCACCCAAAATCTTTAAAGACGATTGTCGGATCGATTGGAAACAACCGGGAGCACAGATTCATAATCTGATTAGAGGACTCAGCCCTTATCCTGCATCGTGGACCGTTTTCCAGGAAAAAGAAGGGAATAAGGAAATTTCTGTCAAAATTTACCGTGCCCACTTCGAGAAAGAAAATCACGACACAACTCCGGGAACGGTAATTTCGCCCAACAAAAAGGAACTAAAGATTGCTTGCCCCGATGGATTTGTCAGTATTTATGAGCTGCAAATGGCGGGTAAAAAACGCATGAACGTGGACGATTTTCTCCGCGGTTTTCAGAATGCGGAACAATTTCAGGCCATTTAATTCAAATAATTAACGCCTGCGGGGCTTCTTTTTCCTCAACCAGATTTGCTGTCCGGGACGCGGTTCGTCACCCTGTTTCATCCTGTTTTTGCGATACAATGATTTCAGGCGAATGCCGTATTGCTGCGATATCTGCCACATGGTTTCACTGTCGCGGGCAATGTGGTAATCATTCCCCCTGGCCGCCCGACCGGGTTTCATTTCAAGATAAACAATCGATGATTCGGCTGGCTCGTGTCCTTTATCGGTATCATTGTATTTGTAGATTTCCCATTCTTTCAAGCCATATTCGGCAGCCAACTCTTCGTACGTATCACCTTTGCGCGCACGAATCGACTTCGTTCCATTTCGCTCAACTACCGATTGACTGTCATCCGACAAATCAATGGAGAAATGGTCGACGCGGTTATCATCGCTGCGGGAGGTTTGTGTATTTCTATCAGATCGCTCATTTCCAGCACTCACGACCGCATCTTTCCCATCGTAGTTTTTATCCAAATCGTAAAGCTGATACTTTTCGATAATGTGAATTAACCGTTCCGGATAACGCGGGTCTGTAGCATAACCGGCTCTCTTCAGTCCTCTCGCCCATCCTTTGTAATCGGTAATTTTGAGCTTGAATAACGAGGCATAACGCACATTGTTTCTCAAGAAAAGCGAGTGATCGCGATAAGATTCCCAGGCCGACTTGTATTTCCGAAAACACTCCCTACGCGAATCGTCATCGTGCCGTACGCTTTTCCCCGTCCATCCATTGTTACATTTTATGCCAAAGTGATTGTTCGCATCACGGGCCAATGACGAGTTGCCGTCCCCGGATTCCAGACATCCCTGTGCCATGGTAATACTCGCCGGGATATGAAACTGGTTCATTTCCGCGATAGCAACCTTGGCAAAACGGTTGATGTATTGTTGCCGGGTCATCCGGTGCGCTTCGTCACCCCGGGCTGTAAAGCCGGCCAATAACATAATAAAAGCGATGAAGAGGGAGCGTATCTGGGGTCTCATATTTTCGATTTTATCCCAAAAATAAAAAAAAAGAGGTTCCTCAGCAGGAGAATGACAGCATTCGCGCAGAAATTGTAAATTTGAACCAAACATGGTATACCAATTACGGAACTCCTGCTTCTAAAGCGAATACTGGTGGAGTCTTCCGGCTCAAGTTACCAGCATAATTATTTTTTCGTGAAAGAGATAGTTTTCAGAATTGCACTGACCGAATATTCCGGTATTGATGAATTACCGGTTACCGAAAAAGAACTTTTGCAAAAAGCTCGTGAAGCAGCTAAAGACGCCTATTCACCGTATTCCGGCTTTAAAGTAGGTGCTGCTGTTTTGTTAGAAAACGGACAAACCATAACCGGAAATAACCAGGAGAATGCAGCCTATCCATCTGGTTTGTGTGCTGAACGGACTGCCCTGTTCTATGCCAGTGCTCAATATCCCAACGTTCCTGTGGCCATGATAGCCGTTTCAGCGCTAAAGCAAGAGCTTTTGGTTCACAACACGGTAAAACCTTGCGGAAGTTGCCGGCAGGTAATGGCAGAGTTCGAAGACCGGTTTGAAAAACCGATACGGATTGTCCTTGACGGAGAAGACAGGATTGAAGTGTTAGACGGCATTGATAATCTTTTGCCGTTGCGGTTTAAAAAAGATGCGTTGGATTAATCGCTACAACTTCATTTGAGCAAAATGATCCCAAACAGCGTCGCGAGGAGTAGGCGCTGTTATCGAAATGTTTTCCTGGCTCACCGGATGGATGAACTCAATACTCCGGGCATGTAGGTGAATGCCTGCATCTTTATTCGACCGGGGAAAACCATATTTCAAATCACCTTTGATGTGCAAACCAACAGCCGCTAATTGTGCCCTAATTTGGTGGTGACGCCCCGTGTGTAGTTCTATTTCCAGCAAATGATACCGATCGGAAGAAGCTAGATAGCGATAGGTTAGTGAAGCAACTTTGCCATTAGCCCGACGACCGCTGTAAGCCACTGATTTGTTCTTTTCCGGATACCGAACCAACCAATGCTCCAATGTATCCTCATCTTTAGCCGGGCGATTATCTACTACGGCCCAGTAGGTTTTTCGGATTTCACCCCTATTGCTGAAAAGTTTATTCAGACGACTCAATGCTTTAGAGGTTCGGGCAAACAGTACGATCCCACTGGTAGGCCGGTCGAGACGGTGCGTCACGCCCAGGAAAACATTGCCGGGCTTTCTGTATTTCTTCTTCAGATAAGCCTTGACCTCATCCCCTAACGTCGCATCGCCGGTTTTGTCACCCTGTACGATATCTCCACAGCGCTTATTAACGGCAATAATGTGATTATCCTCGTATAAAACCTCCATATCTGAATATTCTGAAAACTAGCAAAGAAAACAAAGGTCAATGAACTGTTCACCGACCTTTGCTCTGGTTATTGAATCAATATTGTTCTTTGTCGTTCGGGAAATCCTGTGATTTCACATCTTGAATATAATTCCCCACGGCACCTTTAATTTCTGTCGCCAGGTTGTGGTAACGTCGCAAAAAGCGGGGAGAAAATTCCTGCGTAATTCCCAACATATCGTGAATAACGAGCACCTGTCCGTCAACGCCGCCACCTGCTCCAATTCCGATGACCGGAATTTTCAGCTCCTTCGCAACACGCTCACCTAAAGCGGCCGGTATCTTTTCAAGCACGATGGCAAAGCAACCTGCTTCCTCCAGCAGACGAGCATCTTCAATCAGCTTTTCAGCTTCCGCATCCTGCTTGGCCCGAACGGTGTACGTACCGTATTTATGAATCGATTGCGGCATCAATCCCAAATGTCCCATCACCGGGATACCTGCAGACAGAATACGTTCCACCGATTGAATTACTTCTTTACCACCTTCCATCTTCACCGCGTCGGCATGCGTTTCTTTCATGATGCGAATGGAAGAAATCAGCGCCTCCTTCGAATCTCCCTGGTACGTTCCGAAAGGTAAATCAACAACAACTAAAGCCCGGTTAACTGCCTTCACCACAGATTTACCATGATAAATCATCTGATCGAGTGTAATGGGCAGCGTTGTTTCATTTCCGGCCATCACATTCGAGGCTGAATCACCCACCAGTATCACGTCGATTCCGGCTTCATCCACCAATCTGGCCATACTGTAATCGTACGCGGTAAGCATCGAAATCTTCTCACCCCGCAGCTTCATTTCCGATAAAACGTGGGTCGTTACCCGTTTTACTTCTTTATGTACTGACATGATCACTCAAGATTGATTTGTAGCCTACAAAATTACCAAAAACCAATGGTATGATTGTCTTTCTAAATGGAATTATCCTCAAATCGTATTTACATCAAAAGAAAAAGGGACGCTTCCGATAAACGAAAAGTCCCTTTCATATCACATATCAGCGGATAAATTATACCCGGAGGAAAATTCTTTTCTTATACAGATAGTACAGCAACAACCATTCGAAAGCAATGCCGCCAATCGTGAGAATGACCATTCCAAAATCGCCGGCCGGATTGGCTAACCAGCCCAGGAAAAATTTCGAAATGTTCGCCAGACTCTTTCCAAAAATCCTAACGAACATGTATATCGTTATGGAGTTCAAGCCAATCACCTGGAAGAACAAAATCCATCCCTGCCATTTTTTTACATCAATGATGTAATAGAATAACGACAACAAAAGAAAACTAACACCAGCTGTCAGCAAGTCAAACGGGACAGTCCACATCGCTTTGATGATGGGATAAAAGGTAGAAAGCGCCAATGCCACAATTACCAATGCAGCGCCGCTGATGACAAGAAAACCAGCTTTTCGGGCACTGGCAGCTTTGCCATCGCGCAGGATGGCTCCGGCTAATGAGCCCATGAGGGTTACAGCCGTTGCCGAAACAATACACAAAAGCCCCTCAGGATCGAACGTGCCACCATATAGTTTTCCCGGTAGGAAATGCTGATCAATCCATGAATTGACACTACCGACTTTGGTCATTTCGCCGGCACCAAATCCGGGCACCGGAACCGCCAGCTGAAGCAAAGCGATGCCCAGCAAAATACCGCCAAGCCAGATCAGCCGGGTACGAACTTGTTTGGTGTTCATGACAATGAGTGCGGCGAAGAAGTAGGCCAGACCAATCTGCCCCAATACACTGGCATACCGCAAATCGCTAAACCCATTTTCGAAGGCGCCATTATAAAGCAATCCGAAAATGACAAGTGTCAGCATGCGCTTTGTTATCTTGTTCACTAATTCTCTTTTGGGAGTTCCTTTTTCCAGCTTGCCGGTGATGGCATAAGGAATCGCCACACCTGAAATAAACATGAACAGAGGAAAGATGAGATCGTAAAAATGGAAACCGGCCCAGGGAACATGTTCCATTTGTTCGGCAATCACATTCAGCCAGCCCCATTCGGTGGCTTTCGCCAGAAAGACGACCAGTGTTCCGCCGCCGGTAATCCACAACATATCAAATCCGCGTAAAGTATCCAGCGACACCAGACGCTCGTTAATCCGGTTAGGATTGTGTTCAGCATTCATAAGAGTTGGATTTAGTTTGCAGGCAGAAATTTAACGATAATGTTTAGATGAACAAATTAACTCATTGCATTTCAGTTCATCGAAATACCTGTCTCTTCCGGATTAACTGGAAAACTTCCGGCTCTGACACCAGTCCTTCTCTGTCGTTTTGTCACGAAAGATGACAGCCTTCCTTCAGTAAATACTACTAGCGGTGTCAATTTTTCACAAAAAATGGCCGAAAACGGATTGGCACAACGATTGATTAATACTGGGCGAAATTGAAAAAGAAATCAACGAACGTATAAATTAAAATACTTTATCAGCAATGGGAAAAATTATTGGAATTGACTTAGGAACAACAAACTCCTGCGTCTCGGTAATGGAAGGAAATGAGCCGGTCGTTATCCCGAACAGCGAAGGGAAAAGGACCACACCATCCATTGTAGCTTTTGTTGAAAATGGTGAACGTAAAGTTGGTGATCCTGCCAAACGTCAGGCTATTACCAATCCTCATAAAACTGTATTCTCCATCAAACGCTTCATGGGAGAAACATTCGACCAGGTTCAAAAAGAAGTTAATCGTGTTTCCTACGAAGTAATTAAAGGAGATAACAATACTCCGCGTGTAAAAATCGACGACCGGATGTATTCTCCTCAGGAAATTTCGGCCATGGTTCTTCAGAAAATGAAAAAAACCGCTGAGGATTACCTGGGACAGGAAGTGACAGAAGCGGTAATTACCGTACCTGCATATTTTAACGACTCACAGCGTCAGGCAACCAAAGAGGCTGGTGAAATTTCCGGTTTGAAAGTTCGTCGTATCATCAACGAGCCGACTGCCGCTTCACTGGCATATGGTCTTGACAAGCGTGACAAAGACATGAAAATCGCCGTATTCGACCTCGGTGGTGGTACTTTCGATATTTCGGTACTCGAACTGGGCGACGGCGTGTTTGAAGTAAAATCAACCGACGGTGATACCCACTTGGGTGGTGACGATTTCGACCAGGTAATTATCGACTGGTTGGCTGACAGCTTTAAAGAAGAAGAAGGTGTTGACTTGCGTCAAGACCCCATGGCTCTTCAGCGTTTGAAAGAAGCTGCTGAGAAAGCCAAAATCGAGTTGTCAAGCTCAACTTCTACCGAAATCAACCTGCCGTACATCATGCCGGTGAACGGTATTCCGAAACACTTGGTGAAAACCCTGTCACGCGCACAGTTTGAAAGCCTGGCTGATTCGCTAATTACAGCAACACTCGAGCCTTGCCGTCGTGCGATGAAAAATGCAGGCGTTTCTGCCGCTGACATTGACGAGGTTATTTTGGTAGGTGGTTCAACCCGTATTCCTGCTGTGCAGGAAAAAGTAAAAGAACTGTTTGGCAAAGCTCCTTCGAAAGGTGTGAACCCTGATGAGGTTGTGGCCATTGGCGCTGCTATCCAGGGTGGTGTACTGACCGGAGAAGTGAAAGACGTGCTGTTGCTCGACGTAACTCCGCTGTCACTTGGTATCGAAACCATGGGTGGCGTGATGACCAAATTGATTGAGGCCAACACCACCATTCCTACCAAAAAAACGGAAACGTTTACGACGGCAGCCGACAATCAACCGTCAGTTGAAATTCACGTATTGCAGGGTGAACGTCCGATGGCGGGAGGAAACAAATCCATTGGCCGTTTCCACCTCGACGGACTGCCGCCAGCACCACGCGGTGTACCACAGATTGAGGTAACTTTTGATATCGACGCCAACGGTATTTTGCACGTAATGGCAAAAGACAAAGCTACAGGCAAAGAGCAGTCGATTCGCATCGAGGCCTCATCTGGTTTGAGCGATGACGAAATCAAACGGATGAAGCAGGAAGCTGAAGCAAACGCTGAAGCCGACAAGCAGGCCCGCGAGAAAATCGATAAGCTGAACCAGGCTGACAGTCTGATTTTCCAGACTGAAAAGCAGATGAAAGAGTTCGGTGACAAATTGCCGGCTGACAAAAAGGCTCCGATTGAAGAAGCATTGAACAAACTGAAAGAAGCACACAAAAACCAGGATTTGGCAGCTATCGATACGGCTACTGCCGAGTTGAACCAGGTTTTCCAGGCTGCTTCACAGGAAATGTACAATGCAACCAATGCTGAAGCCAACGCTCAGGGTAACCCGCAAGGCGGACAAACCGGTGGTCAACAGGCCGGAGGTCAGCAAAAAGGTGGTGACGATGACGAAGTAACGGATGTAGATTTCGAGGAAGTCAAATAAGCACCCAATATATATTATTCCACATTCATGCCCGTTCCCGACACAGGGGGCGGGCATTTTTTGTGTGCCATATGTCTATTTTTGCTATGTTTGCTTCTATCTGATAAATCATCCCGGCACTCTTTGGCTTAACAGCGAACCATGCAACAAACCCACGATATCCGACCATCAAAGCTTCTCATCATGGAAGGAATGCTGATGTCGTTGGCATTTGTCCTGCCGTTTTCCGAGGCGCTGGTCAGCATCATCACTGTTTTGATTTTTGCATTCTCCTGGCTCATCATTTCGCCTAAAGAAAAATACCAAAGCTTTCGCAAAACCCCGCTGCCACTTTTTCCGGCCGGCATTTTCATTCTTTACTTACTGTGGACGACAGGAACTCATCATCCGGCCAATGCCATCGACGAAATCCGACGCAATGTTTTCTGGCTTCTCATTCCGGTAGCCGTTGCCTATCTTCCTTTAAGCCGAAAACAAATTGACCGCATTCTGTATGCGCTGGCTTTGGGCGTCATCATCAGTTCGCTAGTCGCTTTGATACGATGGCAATTCAGCGAAAGCATAGGAATTACAGACATACGGGATACAACGCTTAATCCGCATATCGGTCATTCGCTGTTGGTTAACTTTTCCTTGTTCTTTCTGCTACTGGAAATTTTCCGTTACCGGGAAGACAGTTGGAATATGCGTCAGATTTCACAACTTGCCGGTGTCCTGTTTTTATTGATTTTCGATTTCTGGCTGCATTCATTGCTCGGATTACTGACACTTTTTGCAACATTCATTGCCCTTTCTTTTTTCACCTACCGGGAAATTCCCAAAAGGTTGCGAAAGTACGTTTGGGCTGGAGCCGTCGTACTCATCATTATTCCGTTGGCACTAATCGGTCGGGAACTATACAGGCAGTTTCACACTTCCATGCCACAACCAGCTCAGGTGGCCAAATTCACCTCTAACGGGAATCCGTATCAAAACGACTTCAGCAAAACCTTACGGGAAAACGGTCACTTCATTTACCTCAGTATTTGTCTTCCGGAATTACAAAAGGAATGGAACAAACGTAGTTCCCTGAAATTTTCAGATAAAGATGCCAATGGCTTTCCCGTGAAAAGTACCTTGATTCGTTACCTGACTTCCAAAGGACTGACAAAAGATTCTGCTGGTGTTGCTCAACTGAGTAATGATGACATTCGAGCCATCCGGGAAGGCTTTGCCAACTGCCGCTACGTCCCAGAACGAATGAACCTTTCGGCACGGATTTACCAAACCATCTGGGAGCTGGATGCCTACCGTTCCAACGGAAATCCGAACAATAAATCGCTGGTACAACGCTGGGCTTATACTCGCGCCGCCTTGTCTATTATCGCAGAGCATCCGTTTGTGGGAGTCGGTACCGGCAACGAAAAGGCCGCTTTCAACGAAATGCTTTCGCGGCAAAATCCGAAACTGCGACCGGCTAATTTCAGTCATGCCCACAATCAATACCTGAATTACCTGGTAACATTCGGAATCGTGGGATTCGCTATCCTGATGTTTCTGTTGATCTACCCGCTGTTTCGTGTTGGAAAATTATCGGTTCTCACAGTCCTTTTCCTTCTAACCATCGGCATTGCGAACCTGGGAGACGACAATTTACAAACCCACACCATACGTACCTTTTTTGCTCTTTTTTATACCCTGCTTGTTTTCGGTTTTGCCAATAGTGCGAAAGAACCGGCAGGCAATTTTGTCTCAAACAACAATCATCAATGAAACTGAAAATCCTTGTCATTCAGCAAAAGCGAATCGGAGACGTTCTCCTGGGAACAGTTATTTGCAATCAACTTCGAAAGATGTATCCCGAAGCGCAAATCGATTACATGGTTTATGCGTTTACCCGCGAGATGGCGGAAAACAATCCCAATATCGATAACATCGTCGTTTTTAATGATTCCGACCGGAAAGTCGGCAATTTGCTGAAGTTCGCCTGGAAAATCAGAAAAGCCAAATACGATATTGTCATCGACGCATATACCAAGATGGACAGCTGGGTGACCACTCGTTTGTCGGGAGCGAAAAAGCGGATTTCGTACAAGAAATTCGGACGTGGACTTTACTACAATATTCTGGTCGATAAGCACAGCCGACCTGCTTCTATTGCCGGACCTGTCATCGAGGAGCGTTTGGCACTATTGGAACCGCTGAAAAAAGAAGGCATCGAGTACGACCCGTATCCGCGCCTTTACCTAACTGATGAAGAGAAAGCTGAAGGCAAACAACTGCTCGAGGAGGCCGGGGTGGATTTGGAGAAGGAGATAATTGTGGCCGGCATCTACGGAAGCGTGGAGAACAAAACTTATCCCGAAGATTACATGCTGGCGGTCATCAAACATTTGATGGAGAATTATTCTGCGCAAATCATCCTCAATTACTTCCCAAATCAAAAGGATGCTGCCCGGGCTTTCGCCGAAAAGCTGGGCCATCCCGAACTTGTCTTTTCCGGTTTAACCGGGAAAAGCCTGCGTGAACTGGCCAAGATCGTTACACATGCCGATGCCTATATCGGGAACGACTGCGGCCATACCAACCTGGCAAAAGCGCTTGAAATTCCAACGTTCACCATCTTCTCTCCTTTCATCGCCCGCGAAAGCTGGGGAATTTTCGACGACGGGAAAAAGAATCTTTCTGTCCATCTGAACGATTTCAAGCCGGAATTAATACAGGGAAAACCCTATAAACTGCTGAAACAAGAATCATCGGGCCTTTATCGCGATTTCCTTCCGGAAATGGTTATCGGCAAGCTTGACACGTACCTGCAAGGTCTTAATATTTCTTAATTGATTTACCGGTAAACAGAAAAGTCTGTTTGTAAAACAATTCTTTAACTACTTTTGTGGCGGAAAATTTCTACAAGATGAAAAAAATAACTCTGCTTGCACTGTTTGTGGGACTGCTGATTATGGCAGGATGTGCCCCGAAAACACAGAAATATGTATACAACGAAGGCACCGTTTACACCACGCTTTATCACTTTATCTATTCGAGTCCTAACGGAAAAGATTTTAAGGACTCAATAGAATTAAAGATGAACGAATTCGGAAACTCGCTTTCCACCTTTATTCCTACTTCCACCATTTCACGTATCAACAAGAATGACTCGACAGTGAAAGTGGATCCTTACTTCCGGAAATGTTTCCTGAAAGCTGAAGAGGTTTCTAAAAAAACCAATGGTGCTTTCGATATGACTGTTGCCCCGTTGGTCAATGCTTGGGGATTTGGTTTTACCAAGAAAGACAGCATCTCCCCTGGGTTGATTGACAGCCTGATGAAAACTGTCGGGTACCAAAAAGTGAAGTTGGTTGGCGATAAAATTGTTAAGGAAAATCCGAATACGATGCTTGACGCCAGTGCCATTTCCAAAGGAGAAGCGGTTGATATGGTTTGCGATTATCTGGCTTCGCATGGTTGCAAAAACTACATGGTAGAAATCGGCGGAGAAGTTCGGGCATATGGTGTCAATGCCAAAGGAGAAACCTGGCGTATCGGGATTAATAAGCCAAATAACAAGGGGTTATACGACGATAACGACCTGGAGGACGTTATTCACCTCAACGACAAAGCGCTGGCTACTTCTGGTAATTACCGGAATTTTTATGTGAAAGATGGCAAACGATACGCGCATACCATCGATCCTCACACGGGTTATCCGGTTCAGCATAGCCTGCTTAGTTCAAGCGTGCTCGCCAATAACTGCATGACTGCTGATGCTTATGCCACCGCCTTCATGGTATTGGGCGTTGAAAAAGCAAAAAAAATTGTGGAAAACGACCCGAATCTGGAAGCGTATTTCATTTATGCAGGGGACAACAACATGAATATGGTTTGGTATTCCAAGGGTTTTAAAAACCTCATTATAAAATAACGATCGAATTTAGTTCGAAAAAAGAAATCCCGCAGCGTCAAGGTCGTTGCGGGATTTTTTATGCCATCAGTTTTTCAGAACCTTTGTTACCATAGGCGGCTGATTTTGCTGCCAGACTTTCAGCAGGTAAATTCCTCTGGAAAGTTTCGGAAGAGATATACTGAATTGGTCTTGTTCATCAGCTCCCGGTGTTCGTTCGCCTCGGTACACCATCTGCCCTTGCGAAGACCACAGCTCAATCTGCATGGGGCTCCTGCTGACTGTTTCAACCGAAAGGTGAATTTTATCGGAAAAAGGATTGGGATAGGTATGAATTCCGGAAACCGCCAACGATGGTTTGTCTTCTATTCCTGTTTCCAGTAACCACTGTGTATCCATCCAGTTGAGACGATCCTGCAACCAGTCCTTTAAATAATTGATTTCAGCAACGTACGACGAACCAACAAATGCATTGGGCCAAACATACTGTCCAATGACCGGCCAACGTTTAAAGTTACGATCGATAGCAGCTCCCAGCATTTCTACCTGCTCATCGATGTAGTTGCTGAGCGAGTCGTTGTTAAACGAGCTGTTTCGTAATTCTGTCCAGCGGTCAAATAACGCTTTTCGGTAAGGCTCATCCTGCATCAACCGGAACCACCAGTGCATACAATTGGGCTCATCCGGTCCGAAATGCGTATATACCCATTGATCGGTTGCCAGAAAATCCGGTGCGTAATCGACATTGCCGAACGCCAGATTGAAATCCCACAGCGGGCCGGCAAATAGCTTCCCACCGTTCGAGTCTTTCTTCTTGTAAAAATAAGTGCTATACCGATAAGCATCTACGTTATTTCCCAGCTCCGACATGATTTGAATATCGATGAACGAGGTAATGTCGATGTATTTCGGATAGCCGTTCACGGGGTCCGCAAACTGACTGCCGTTGAGCATATTCTCGAACCCAGTGATAAAATCCTGAATGTAACCTCTCTGCTCGGTAACAATATCTTCTGCCTTTGGGTAGTAATAGGAAAACGCATACCGCCGGGCATTCATAAACGTAGTTTGCGGATACGAATAAAAGTAATCATTCGCAGTGAGTCCATCCAGTTTGTCGACCCGGACAATGTATCCTCCGGTCAAATCGTCGCCCGAAATTTCTTCTTCTTTCAGTTTATTGATGTCAACCCGGTTTTTATCACGCTTGATTTTTTCGATCAACAAATAAACGCCGTTGTAATTGCCGTTCAGATAAACTTCGCAAAAGCGGAACCGCGGTTGCCATTGCCCCAACTTTGCCCCGAAATAATAGGTCAGTGCATTTCGTAACATCGTTTTGTCGCTGTAGGGAGCGTACAAAACCCAATCGCTCTCCTCCGGCATTCCCAACAACGTCACCGTCGAATCTTCACCAGCTTCATTACGGACTTCGACGGAATATGATTTTTTCGGAAACATCTGGGACGATTGTCCGCGAATTTCAATACCAATATCTCCATTATAGTCCGTCGGCTCATCGTAAATGGTATTCTTAGCTCCGTCCCCGTTGTCGATAACCTGCATCTTTGCCATGATTTTGGGCTCATCAGGAATCGTTTGTCCTTCTGTACTTATCATGATCAAAGGGAGATAGGAAAACTCTTCAGCGGGTTCGGTAAACCAGGATGGAACCGGACGATAATCATTACTTGTGTCAGTAATGCCCAAACTCAACCAGGTCGAAGACGATAAATCACTTGATGTAGCGTTGGCATTATGTACCTGCAACGCCAGAATATTCCGTCCGTTTAGAAGATATAGTTTTAGGCTGTCACGATGAATCAGGAATGAAGGCGGAACACCTCCCTGTGGAATCTGCGCTTCATAAGCGTACGAATCAGCAAATTGATCATGTGCCGGACGAATTCCGGGCGTACCAATATTGGCCCGCGCAATTTCGTGGCCATTCAAGTATGCGACAAAGCCATCATCGAAATCAACATGTAAAACAGCCCGGCCAACAGCCGCCGAATCGACAATATCAAACTCGGTCCGCATGTAAACCGATGTACACGAAGGAATCACTGTCCCGTCATCGTTATCGCCGTAACCAATACCTCCGGGGCCTTGCTCCCACGTCGAATCATCGAAGTTCAAATCGGCCCAGCTAAGCGGCGGTTCGGAAGTGCCAATGAAATAGTGCCATGTATCATCGTCGTAAACAACCGATTCCCAATGGTCAACATCCTGTGCCGACAACCGGTTGGTTACAGCCACAAGCAAAAAAATAACAGCTAACGCGAAAGGGACACGAATGGAAAGCATGATTGGTTAATTGTTTGGTTTAGATTAGTTCTGAAATCAAGGTAAAAATAACAAAATCTCAAAATCTTAGCTCCGGAAAGTTTCTTGTTCCCGACATACAGAAGACCTTTGATAAATATAACCGAAATTACTTTTCCTTTTGGTCAGAATTCCCTGTTCTAAATAGTGGGTACCACTTGACTTCTTATCTGTTTCGCCTTATTTTTAATAACAATAACATTCCCCTCCCCGGAGTTCACCATTCACCAGTGAAACGGAATACCTATGAAGTATTTTTACCTTGTTGTCCTGCTTTTTTCTGCCCATACTATTTTAGCCAGCTCGTTACCACGACCGGTTGAATTGTCCGACCCAATTTTGGTAAAAGACTGGCAAAACGGAAGAGCGGTGAACGTTACCCTGGAAATCGATACACTTTCTCCGACTCATTTTTTCCTGGAGATTGCCAAAATCGATGGCCAACTATTGCGTCAGGTGCGTTTTTACGGAGCCGGAGAAAAGGTTTCTCTCGACAATCTTTCTCACAAGCTGAATAAGAAGAAAGTGATAGAAGACGGAATTTTCAAACAATGGTACCCCAATGGCAACCTCTACTCGACGGAGACATTTCAAATGGGGGTTCCGACCGGAGTCAAAATAGTCTACCATTCTAACGGAGAAAAAGAATTCTATTGCGTTTACGATCCACCGGGGTTCATCTCCGAGCTTCATTCATATACCCGGACAGGCAAAGAGGTAAATGTGAATAAATACCTCGATAACAAAATTTATAGCAAAGTAGACCGGGAACCCCAATTCCCGAAAGGTGAAACAGCACTACGTCTGTACATCAACCAACATATCAACTACCCCGAAGAAGCTTTGAAAAAGGGGATCGTCGGCGAAGTGGTCGTTGCGTTTGTGGTCGACGAAAACGGACGAATTATCGACCCGGAGGTTGAAAAATCTCCCAGTCAGCTTCTTTCACAGGAAGCAATTCGTATGGTCAGCCACATGCCACGATGGCAGCCGGGGTTCCTGGCAGGTTATCCCGTTAAATCGCGAAAGACTGTTTCTATTATGTTCCGGGCTTTCTAACCTTCCCCAACCACAATTTCATTGGCATCTCTAACTTGTTAGATTTCTCTCTTAGTATTCATTGTTCATGCCGAACAAAAAAAGCAATGAACCGTAAGGAAGCACTGTCTGTTCAAACACTGAACAAATAAAAACCAGAAGATAATGCAGAACAGACAGATTATATTAAAATCAAGGCCTGTCGGACGGCCAACCGGAGATAATTTTGAGTTAAAAGAAATCGAAGTTCCAACTCCCGCAGAAGGAGAGATTTTGGTTAAGTCCCTCTACATTTCAGTCGATCCATATATGCGTGGCCGAATGAGCGACGCCAAGTCGTATGTCGAACCGTTCAAGGTAGGAGAACCGATTAACGGCGGTGCCGTAGCTGAAGTGGTAGAAAGTCGTCATGCTGGGTTTTCCAAAGGAGACGTCGTTGTTGGACGCCCGCTGGCCTGGCAGGAGTTGCAGGTTGTCCCGGCCGAAACAGTTAACAAGATTGACAAAAATGCTGCACCGCTGAGTTACTATTTGGGAATCCTGGGCATGACAGGAATGACCGCTTATTTCGGTTTACTCGATATTGGCAAACCCCAAAAAGGTGAAACTGTTGTGGTGTCAGGTGCGGCCGGAGCAGTTGGAACTGCCGTGGGACAAATTGCTCAAATTCAGGGTTGCCGTGTGGTCGGAATCGCCGGAAGCGATGAAAAACTTCGTTACCTGAAAGACGAACTCCATTTTGATGAGGTTATCAATTACCATGAAGAGAAGGAGATGGAAAAAGCAATCGCTGATGCATGTCCCGACGGAGTTGATGTTTACTTCGACAATGTGGGGGGCGAAATTTCCGATGCAGTGATGGCGAACATCAACAAATTTGCACGCATTCCTATCTGCGGACAGATCTCACTCTACAATGCCACTAGTGTTCCGACCGGGCCTCGCATACAACCCATTATTCTCAAGAAAAGCGCGTTGATGCAAGGATTTATCATCAGCAACTACCTTGACCGTTTCCCGGAAGGAATAACCCAGCTCACCGAATGGGTGAAAGAAGGAAAACTAAAACATCGCGAAACCGTTGTCAAAGGATTTGAGAAATTGCCGGAAGCTTTCATCGGACTATTCGACGGAGTGAATACCGGAAAATTAATTGTCGAAACAAAATAAACGCCCCAAGATACAAGAATATGAACCCTAAATATGCTTCCCTTTGGGAACCGTTCCGTTTACCGGTTTCCGGAATTGATTTGAAAAACCGAATCATGATGGCCCCCATGACCACCTGGTCAGGTAACCCCGACGGCACCGTTTCGGACGCCGAAATTGAGTACTATAAAAAACGCTCGGGCGGTGCTGGCGTAGTCGCTACTGCCTGTGCTTACGTCATGCCGGAAGGCAAGGCATTTTCAGGCCAAATCGGGGTCCATTCCGATGACATGCTCCCCAGTCTGACGCGAATAGCCCAAACCATCCAGAAGGAAGGTGCCAAAGCAATTCTGCAAATTCATCACGGAGGAAGAATGTGCCCTCCCGGTGAAGTACCGGAGGGTCAGCCTGTCAGTGCGAGCGCTGTTGCAGCTGAACGTGAAGGAGCCGCCGTTCCGCGGGCTATGACCGAAGAAGAAATTCTGGCCGCCATCAAAGCTTATGGGAATGCCACGCGACTGGCGATTCTCGCTGGCTTCGACGGGGTGGAAATTCATGGAGCCAACACGTATCTAATTCAGCAGTTCTTTTCACCGCACTCTAATCGCCGGACCGACGAATGGGGCGGTACACTGGAAAAACGGATGAAATTTCCGCTGGCGGTGGTCGACGATGTTTTGAAAAATGTCAAGCAATACGCTACATCTCCTTTCGCGGTTGGTTACAGGCTTTCGCCCGAAGAGATGGAAGAACCGGGAATTACCATCGAAGATACATTTCAACTGGTGGATGCCTTGGCTGAAAAGCCGATAGACTACCTGCATATTTCGACGCTCGATTTCTGGGGTGGTTCCATGCGTGATGAATCAGATAAACGCTCGCGCACCACGTTAATACAGGAATGCGTTGGCAACAAAATTCCGGTTATCGGAGTAGGTTCTCTTCACACTCCCGACGACGTACTGAAAGTCGTAGAAGAAGGGAATGTACCACTGGTTGCATTGGGACGTGAGTTACTAATGGAACCGGAATGGGTGCAGAAAGCTCAGAATGGTTCGACAGACAAAATCCGAACGACGCTTTCCGTTCACGATCAGGATGAACTGGTGATTCCGGATAACCTGTGGCACGGTTTAATAACCCGTAAAGGCTGGTTGCCGGTTGTAGACAACGAATAACAACGAATGGAGGGAGAACGAGTGTTTTCCCTCTTTTTATTTCTTGTAGTTCACCGAGCGCAGACTCAACCATGTTCCCCGAAAGGGCACCAGGAAATAATAAGCCAACAAGCGACGATACAAATGTGTGTACTGATTTAACCGCCGAACGAAGAAAAACGGAAGTCCGAAAATGGCGGGTACTAATTTTCCCAGAAGGACACCTGTCATGACCACGAAATGCAGACCGGCAGCAGATAAACCGCGGTAGTGCCGCGAGAGATAAACGTGCCTGGAAATAATGACTTCCGATTTGGTTAGCGCCGTAACCCTCGGATTGATGCGCGTGGCTCCTCCGTGGTTGTGAATAATAGAAACGCGGTTATGCAACGCCACTTTTCCTCCGGCATCGGTTGCTCGTTTGCACAAGTCGACATCTTCGTAGTACAACCAGTAATCATCATTCCAGCCGCCCAACTCTTCAAACTGCTGCTTCGAAATCATCACCACCGAACCGGAAACCCAGTCAGGATAAATAATCTTCTTTTCAGACGAAAAACGCGCTGCCAACTCGTTTTTTTTCACTTTCCGGTAGACCGCACGCAATATTCCGCTTAGCGTGAATAACGTGGGGAAAAATCCAAAAGGGCGTTCTTCGCGACCGTTGCTGTTTTTCTGTCCGCAAGAAAGAATAGTTATTGGAGCCTCGCGCCGAATAGTTGCCAGCAATTCCTTTACTGCTTCTTCTGACGCAACTGTGTCGGGATTCAGAAAGAGGAAATACTCACCGGTTGAAACTTTGGCTCCCAGGTTGCATCCGCTGGAAAAACCGTTGTTACCACTATTCAGATGAAAACGGAACTCCGGAAATCGTTGTTGAAAAGCCTCCAACTTGCCATCATTCGAGCAGTTATCGACCACATTCACCTCGAAAGAGAATTCCTCTCCACTAAAGTTTTTCAGGGCTTCCAAACAATTCGCCAAATGTTTCCACCCCCGGTAATTGACTATAATTATGGATAAATCAACCAAAGCACAACAGTTTGTTTGCGTCACGAAAATATAAATTTAACTCATTGAAGTTGGCAAGAATCTCACTTATTGACTTTTTCATGTATAAAAAACACTCAACTACTCTACATTCAGAAAGCTGACAATCTGTCCTTTGCCCTCAAATTTCAATTTATTATCCCCGGAAATGAGAGCGAATTATGGATTCTTTGTTTAAATTACGCCGTATTTTGTATCGAAGAGAAAGATGTATCGCAACCTTATTGCGTTATTGACCGTAGGCATTTTACTCACTGTATTGGGTATTGATACCAGTTGGGGTAATGAAAATCACGCGGTTCGTCCGGAAACAAGTTCGCATTCCGGAACAATCTCTCACATCCTCTCACCATCCATTATTTTTGAAAGCGGTGTTACTGATTTTCCCGGAACGGAAAGTCAATCACTGCCGGTAATGGTTCGCCTTGCCGGGAACACCAAATCGACTTTTAACTTTCAAATTTTCCCGAATGCACTCCGCCAGCCTTTCATCACCCGGAAAAGGCCGATATACATCATGGTGAGGTGCCTTCGAAATTAGCGTAATCACGTCATACGAATGAAAAAAAAGTCCCGGAGATGACCTTCCGGGAAGAACATTGATGTATCGTTAATTGAAAAAATAAAGAGATGGAAAAACAAGAAGTACAACAGGACAACAGTGCAGAAAACGGCAAAAAGCATTTCAATAAAGACATCTTTTTGATGGTGGCTGTTATTGCCGGACTCATCATTGTTCTGGTAGTCATCAAACATTTGATGGGACTCCAGTAAAAACTCCGGTTTTTGATTAAAACATAAAAAAGGCGCCAATACAAACCGGCGCCTTTCTCTTTTATAATAACTCTTTCAGTTATCTTTTCTCGTAGGGAGCATGCTCTGGTTTTCCTTTGTAATCTTTTAGTTTGTTATTTACCCATTCAATGGCCCGATCGAGCTGCGGATCGTCTCCTTTCGCTTCTTTTGTCAGGTTTTCTTTCACCACAATATCCGGGTCTACACCATGACCTTCCTTAAACCAGGAACCATCCGGATTGTACATACGGAAAGTAGGTATAGTCACATAACCGCCGTCAATCAATTCGGGGGCACCGGTAATTCCAATCAAACCGCCCCATGTACGGGTACCGATAAGCGGGCCTAATCCTGCTTTACGGAAGAAGTCGGGGAATGCATCACCTCCGGAACCACTCCAGCCATTAATCAGCATGACTTTCGGACCGAAATTGGCTTTGGGTGGCCACGACCAGTCTTTTCCATCACGAACCGCAAAGTAAGCCAGATTCTTCCTGTTAAGTAATTCGATGAAGCGATCCGGAATTTGTCCGCCACTGTTGAAGCGCTCATCGATAATCAGCCCCTCTTTATTCCACTGAGCCATATATTGACGAACCAGATCATTCTGACCGTCGATTCCGGTACTGCGAACATAAATGTATCCAACTTTTCCATCGGTGGCTTTATCTACTTTTTCGCGTTTGGCTTCTATCCAGGCAAGGTTGCGTAACCGGCTCTCACTGCTTAGTGTCTTCACAACAATTTTACGAGCCGTTTGCATATCCGGTTTGCTGTTCACCATCAACTCGACAGTTTTGTCTGCCAAGCCCTGAAATGCTTCATAGGGCTCTTTATCGGTGGTAATAGGACGTCCATTCACACTCAGAATATAATCGCCTGCGTGCACTCTCAAATCAGGAGCCGAAAGCGGAGAACGAACTTCCGAATCCCATGGAGCTCCGTCAATGATTTTCTTGATGCGGTAATATTTGCCATCTGCTTCCCAATTAACGCCCAGGTAACCGGTATTGGTCTTCTTCGCGTTAGCCAGGTCACCACCACCACGGTAGGTATGCGACGAACTCAACTCACCGATTAATTCGCCCAGCACATAATTCACATCCCAACGGGTAACGGCATCATCGAGTAACTTGCCGTACTTCACTTTCTGGGCATTCCAGTCAACACCGTGCATGTGCTTATCGTAGAAGAAATCACGTTCGAAACGCCATACGTCATTAAATATTTGTCGCCATTCGGCACGAGGATTTACTGTCATGACCATTTCATCCAATGGCAAGGCTTTTTCGAGCTTTTGTTCGGGCTCAGGCTTAATGATATACAGATTATCTCCCTTCCGCACTAACATCTTTTTGCCGTTGGCCGACAAACGGTAACCATCGGCATCTTCAACTACGGTTTTTTCTTCCCGTTTTTTCAGATCGTAATATTTCACCGGATGTTCTGTCTCCTTGCCGGCATCAACTTCTGTCTGGTAGAAGATTTTTCCGTCTTTAGCACTCAACCCACTATAATCGTTGGCATCCGGAGGAAGAATTGCCAGTCGTTCTTCGAAATTATCGAAATCGATACTGACCGATTTGACCTCTTTGCCGGCATCTTCCTTCTTGTCATTCTCTTCATCATCGCCGTTTTCCTTTTTCGATAAATCGACCACATCGTTGCGTGGAGCTACCGCAGAAGGAATATCTTTTCGCAACGGAATAGCAGCAATTTCTGTTGTTTTCGGATAGATAAACGTATTATCCAAATCGCTGTACTGCGGCTTAAATGAACGGCCCGTGAACAGGAACAGGTATTTTCCGTCAGCACCAAACACCGGATTATGGTCGTCATAATGACCACTAGTCACCTGGTGTTTAATTTTATTCTGGGTATCATAAATGAAGATAGCATCGTTGCGGTTGTCCAGTCCTCTGTCGTAAGTCAGCCAACGACTATCGGGCGACCAGCTGCATGAAAAGCTTTGCAGTGCTCCCTGGTACATCCAAAGTCCTTTGTCAACTGAAACCACCTTGTTGGATGGGATATCGAAATAAGAAATATTCATTGCCTGATCGATGAAAGCAATTTTCTTGCTATCAGGTGACCAGTACAAGTGATAGCGATATCCGGAAGTAAAGTCTGTTACCTTCTTCGCCTCACCGGTCTCCACGTTCTTCAGCATCAAATTGTATTCGCCCGAAGCGTCGCTCCAGTATGCAATGGTCTTTCCATCGGGTGACCAGGCACCAAAGCGCTCTGCCGAACCGGAAGATTGTGTTAAATCGGAAACCACGCCATGCTCGGCCGGAACCGAAAACAGATCACCGCGAGCCATGACCAGCGCCCGGTTTCCATCGGGTGCGATATCAGCCGACTGCATCAGGTCTTTCACTTTCTCCTGCTTCGGCATTACTTCCAATTCATCCGTTACGACCTTAACATTCACTTCATGGTATTGGTCGTCTTTCAGATCCATCAGGTAAAGATTGCCATCCGCTTCGAATACGATATCGTCAGGTCCCAGAGACGGAAAATGGACATCGTAATCGGTGAAGTGAGTCAACTGAGTCGATTTGTCAGTGGCAATGTCATACACCCAGATGTTGTATCGTTCTGCTTCGCCGCGGTCCGACAGGTAGTAAACCTTGTTACCGTGCCACATCGGAAATTCATCGCTGCCATCATCGCGGGTAATGTTTTTCGAACTGAAGTCCTTCAAATCGAAAATATAGATATCCGGAGCCCAGCCACCACGATACCGCTTCCAGGTACGGAAAACCCGCGACTTATAGTTCAATGCGAGCTTCGTGCCATCGGGAGAATAGGAAGCAAAATCGCCGTAAGGCAACGGCAATTTCGTTGCTTCGCCACCGGTGGCTGCAATCGTGTACAGCTGGTTAAAGCGTTGTCTTCCGCTTTCGCGGGAAGATGCAAACAGGACACTTTTCCCGTCGGGCGTCCACCCAACCGTTCTATCAGTGCCGCTGTCGAAAGTTAACCGCTTCGGGACTCCTCCCATTGTCGGAATTACATAAACATCTCGGTTGTCGTCATAACTTGCCGAATAAGCTATTTCGCTGCCATCGGGCGAGAATTTAGCGAACAACTCTTCTCCTTTGGGGGAACTCAACCGGTGAGCAACGCCGCCTTCTTTAGCAACGACCCATAAGTCGCCAGCATAGGAGAAAACGATGTTCTTTGCAGAGACATCGGGAAACCGAAACATTCGCGCATTTACCTGCGCGTTGGAATAAAACACCGTGCTGCAAAGCATTAGCACCGTGCCAATAAACGTGAACAATCTCATATTTTTACTATTTGGGTTATTAGACAATGGTAGTCGTAAATCATTACAGATCTCATGTAACCGATGCATACGAAATGGTGGGAATCATAGCATCACACTCTATCCCAAACAACAAAACGCCTTTCCGGTTTTCCTCTCGAATCAAATATGCATGTAAAACATTTCTTTTTTAAGACAAAACCTTCGTTTTCCTTATTCCGGTTACCGATTCACTTCTCAGAGCCGGATATATTCAGTCAAATCGGATGTCAGAATCCGAAAAAGCTCATCCATCTGGTCGCTCCTGGTTTGGCCAAAAACAAATCCAAATAATGGATAGCTTTTGTAATCCACTCTTCTCAGTTCAAGCGGATTTTCAAAGTTCTTCAGCAACCTTTCATAATCGAAAGACCGAATATCTGCGCCTTCTTTGCCGGTACTGTTATCGAGAACCACAACACTGAAAACCTCACCATCTTTTTCCGCCAGCAGCTGATCCCAATCCGGCTCTTTCTTTGAAAGGAAATAATCGTAAATATTAAAACCATGTGCATGCCAGGCCAAATCGGGTGTGGTGCACCATCCGCCAAAACGCATCGGGTTTACCTCAATCGGAACGATGCGGCCATTGTTGTCAATCCGAACTTCGACGTGCGCTGCAAAATTCTGAACACCGGCAATCATCCCCATCTCTTTCAGAAAATGCTTCATCGGCTCCAGATTCGATGATATAACCTCTTTTGAGGTGATGTAAACCCGGTCACTCATATCCTTATCCGATGAAAAAAGGTGCTTCATAATATTCAGAATAACCGGTTCTCCTTCGGCGTTATAGTAGCAATCGATGGCATACTCGGTTCCTTCGATGCTTGCTTCAGCGATGAATTCCGTCGAATCGAATACCTCCTTCGGATAAAGATCCTGAACAAGCTTTACCTCTTCAGTTATCTTTTCAACAATGCCGGGCCACTCATCCGTTTTATCGACTTTATAAACTCCCATGCTGAAAAAACCCACCGCGGGTTTAATGATGAATGGGAAAGAAAAGCCGGAAACATCAGTTTTAGCCAATTCCCCGAAAGGGATACTTTGAAAAAAGTAATCGGGAAACAGGGGACGAAGTAATTCGCGAAATCGAACTTTATTTTTGAAAAGATTAATCCTGCCTGGTAAACTGGTAAAGGAAAGATGTTCCTCAATCCAATGTATCGAATTTTCGGAATTGGTATAAATCAGTTGCTCCGGATTTCGCTTCATCCGTTGAACGGCCTCTTCTACTGAAATGGTAGGTTGTTCTTCCTCAGCGAAGACTCCTGCTGAAAAAGAATTACGAATTACGGGTATCCGGTACTCTTTAATGGTTTGTTTGAGAAAATCTGAAACGTAAGGTCCTTCTAATAAAATCATTATCAATTCTGATTTAGTAATAGCATGCAACTTCAAATTACTGAAAAACGAATGTACTCTTTTCCTTAGAGAATTAATGTGCTAAATATTACGAAAGCAGAAATTATCAAATACCCCCGGACTCTTGTCAATAGGCTATTTTCACGAAAAATAAAAGAGAATTATACACCATACATTATTTTAGATTGATTCCAATCTCTGAAAATCAAATTCGGACACCCAAGTCTTTATATTTCTGAAAAATACGCTTTCAGTAAGCCTGATTTATAAAGGGATACAAAAGCTTATCAAACCGAACGAAATTTCAGTATATATAGCTTTGTCTATATATGCTTCTAAACATTTGGATGTTTTAGTATTTATACATCTTGATGTAAGTATAAGTTTGTATTTTTCAGCACTCTGAACCACAAAATCATTTAAATATGAAAAATCGTCTATCAAAAAGTCTTTTATTAGGACTTGTTTTTTTGCTGGGAAGCGGAGCGGCATTTGCCACGGATGGTTATTTTAGCCCTGGATATGGAACCATCAGTAGCGGCTTTGCCGGCGCTGGAACAGCATTTTACGAAACATCATTAATTGGAGGTAACCCTGCTGGGAACGTATTTAACTCAAGTGAATTGAGTTTTGGTATTGGTTTGTTTAATCCGAACCGTCAATATACCATCACTGGTAGTCCTTCAGGCTATCAGGGTACTTTTGGTCTTACTCCGGGTACCGTAAAAAGTGATTCGAAGCTTTTTATTATGCCGAACATCGGTAAAAACTGGAAGCTGAATGAAAACAACGCTTTAACGCTGTCGATTTACGGAAACGGTGGTATGAACACTAACTACCCGACACAAACATTCTACGACCAGTCTGCAGACCATACAGGCGTCAATCTGATGCAGATGTATGTGGATTTGGCTTACTCATTCAAACTGGGAGAAAAACACAGCTTGGGTATTTCTGCTTTGTTGGGAGCCCAATCTTTCGAAGCTAAAGGTTTGGCTTCTTTCGCCCCTTTCTCAACAGATGCTACCAAACTGAGCGGAAACGGAACAGACTATTCGGCCGGCGTTGGTTTCAAAGTTGGTTATATGGGTGAGTTGTTCAACGGTTTCTGGTTGGGTGCCAAGTACCAGTCAAAAATCTACATGGGCGCATTCAAAGACTACGCAGGCTTGTTTGCAGAGCAGGGAAAATTCGAAATTCCTTCGAACTGGAGCGTAGGTGTTGCCTACCATCTCTGCAGTGACTTTACTGTATTGGCTGACGTAAAACAGATCAATTACACCAGCTCCAAATCAGTTTCCAATCCGATGATGACCGCTACCGGAATGAATCCACTGGGATCAGACAACGGTGCCGGCTTTGGCTGGAAAGATATGACCATCTACAAAGTTGGTTTCAATTACACAGGCATTGATACCTGGACTTTGCGTGCAGGTTATTCATACGGAAAACAACCGATTCCCGCCAGCGAAGTGATGTTCAACATCCTGGCCCCGGCTGTTAACGAAAGTCATATTGCACTTGGCTTTTCTAAGAAAATCAACGAAAAAGGTAATGCTCTGAATTTCGCCTTCAATTACGCATTGAATAACAAAGTTTCTGGTCCGAACCCAATGGAAGTTCCGGGTCAGCAGACAATCGAATTAGAGATGAATCAACTCTATTTCGAAATCGGTTTTACCTTTTAATGCCTACTTAACTACAGTAACAAACGCGGATTAGACACCGCATTAAAAACCCCGGATTACAGCACCTACGTAATCCGGGGTTTGTTTTTTCTAATCAGAATATCTTATTCTCCGATGGGTTGGGAATGGTGCTTCCGTCCCCACAGTCCTTCCATTTCCTCCAGTGTTCTTCCTTTGGTTTCCGGAACGACTTTCCACATAAACACTGCGGCCAAAATTCCCATGATTCCATAAATCCAATAAGCGAATCCGTGATGGAATGCATTGGTTAGTGCAGTCGAATCGTTCATAATTGGGAAAGTCCACGATACAATGAGGTTTGCCACCCATTGTGCCGCTACCGCGATGGACATCGCTCCACGAATGGAGTTGGGAAAGATTTCCGCCAACATTACCCACGCAACAGGTCCCCACGATACAGCAAATGATGCCGTGTAGAGCAACATGAAAATCAGTGCTGCAATTCCCACATTTCCGATATAGAACATCAAACCTAATGCGAGCATCGAGAAGGCCATTCCAACGGCACCAATAATCATCAGCGGTTTTCGTCCCAGCTTGTCAACCGTTAAAATTGCTACTACCGTGAAAGTCAAATTAACAGCACCAACAATAATGGTTTGCAGCAGCGATGTGTCGGTTCCCGAGCCCATATTCCGGAAAATCTCCGGTGCATAGTAAAGAACCACGTTGATGCCGACAAACTGCTGGAAAATGGAGATAAACACACCGATGATAATCACCAAGCCTCCAAAAGAGAGCCAGGGTGCTTTTCGTTCAACCAATGTCTTCTTAATATCTTGCAAAACAGACTTTGATTGACTCACTCCCACCAGTCGGTTCAATACCTTTTCCGCCTTGTCATCCTTGTCCGCCATCACCAGGTAGCGTGGCGATTCCGGAACGATAAACAAAAGGAAGAAGAACAATCCTGCCGGGATGGTTTCAGAAGCAAACATCCATCGCCACCCGATGGTATCGAGCCAGGTATCGTTTCCCTGACTGGCAATAGCGTAATTCACAAAATAAACCACCAACATTCCGAAAATGATAGCAAACTGGTTCCATGATACTAACTTTCCACGAATGCCAGCCGGAGCAATCTCGGCAATGTACATCGGCACAATCATCGATGCCAGACCAACGCCAATACCGCCCACGACGCGATAGAAGATAAACGAACTCACCAGTTCAAAACCCAGGAAGTTCATCTTATCAGGAATCGCAGAGCCGATAGCAGACAAAGTAAACAGGAAAGCTGCCAGCATCATTCCGTTGCGACGGCCAAGCGTTTGACTGATGTAACCCCCCAGCGATCCACCGATGATACAGCCCACCAACGCGCTGGAAATCGTAAAGCCATTAATGGCGTTTGCCATTCCTTCCGTTAGCTCGTTCGGTTGTGCCCAGAAACGGAAATACCAGATCAGGATAGCAACAATGGCTAATACCGCCATGTAAATCCCACCCTTTTTGCTTCCGTAAAGCTTCACCAGAAAACTGCCCAGCAACACTGCAACGATAACCAGACATAGCGAAACGATAAATTTGTATTCCAGAATCACTTGTGCGGCAAGAGCCGGATCTGAATATAAAGGAGTGATAAAAAAGCTCTTGAGTGCTCCGGTTGCCCCGGAAATAACAGCCGTGTCATATCCAAATAACAGCCCTCCAAGTGTGGCAACCAGGGTGAGTGCAAAAATATATGTCGCACTTCCTTTATTACTTTTCATACGTTGAATAATTATTGGTTTAGATTCTCTCTAATGTCTCAGTCTACAGAGATTCCGGCGGTTGGTGCCACAACTCTGCTTCAACCTGACATTTCTGTTTACACCGAAAGTGTTGGCAGTATTAAAACTGAAAACCTGTTTCCAATGAGACCTCTTCATTCCTCTCCTCCTGTCCGGGAAAGGAAGAAGAGAGTCTCAATACTTTGGAAAACAGGAACAGTCCAAATTATATGCTGATTAAATGTACCAGTTGATCATCTGCTCAAACAGCTCTTGCTTGCCGCTGATTTGCTCGGGTTCGCCCACTTCACTGGCGACTTCACGCAACTGTTCGAGGGTTAGTTTGCCAGCCTCGAATTCGGCTCCCTTACCGCTATCGAATGAAGCATAACGTTGTTTACGACGCTCCAGATAATCGCTTTCGTTCAGAATTTTGTCCGCGATAATCAGACCACGGGCAAAAGTGTCCATACCGGAAACGTGAGCGATGAAGATGTCTTCCAGGTCGGTAGAATTACGACGCAGTTTTGCATCGAAGTTGATACCACCGTTGGTAAATCCACCTGCCTGAATAATTTCCATCATGGCTTCGGTTACTTCGTAAATGTTGGTTGGAAATTCATCCGTATCCCAGCCGTTCTGATAATCACCTTTGTTGGCATCGATAGATCCCAGCAAGTTGGCATCGGCAGCCATTCTTAACTCGTGTGTAAATGAATGGCCAGCCAGCGTAGCATGGTTTACCTCGATATTCAGTTTGAAGTCTTTATCAAGATTGTGCTGACGCAGGAATCCGATAACCGTTTGCGAATCGTAGTCGTACTGATGCTTGGTCGGTTCCATCGGCTTAGGCTCGATAAGGAAGGTACCTTCGAAGCCATTCTTGCGGGCATAGTCGCGCGCCATGGTCAGGAATTGTCCCAAATGCTCCAGTTCGCGACGGGTATCCGTATTGTGAAGACTCATATAACCTTCGCGTCCGCCCCAGAATACATAGTTGGTTCCGCCCAGTTCGATGGTCGCATCAATGGCATTCTTAATCTGTGTTGCCACATTCGTCAATACATTGAAATCCGGGTTTGTGGCTGCACCGTTCATATAGCGCGGGTTACTGAACACATTAGCAGTTCCCCAAAGCAATTTAACGCCGGAAGCCTCCTGCTTGGCTTTCATTTCAGGAAGCAACTGTGCCAGTCGTTTTTCAATTTCAAAAACAGAACCGTCACCTACCAGGTCGGTATCGTGAAAACAGTAGAATGGCGCATTTATTTTGGTAATGAATTCAAATGCTGCATCCAGTTTTTCACGAGCGACATCCATTGGATTAGCTGCAACTGCCCAAGGGAAAACTTTCGTTCCGGGACCGAATGGATCACCACCTTCGCCGCAGAACGTGTGCCAGTAAGCAACTGCAAAACGCAAGTGCTCTTTCAGTGTTTTTCCGGCTACAACACGATTCTCATCGTACCATTTAAATGCCAGCGGATTACGTGAATCCGGTCCTTCAAATTTAACCTGCCCGATTTCGGGAAAATAAGCTTTCTTTCCTTTTAAAATTTCCATGATTATTTGATTAAAGGTCTGTAAACGTTATATATTGAATTGCTTTAAATAAATCGATTCAGTGTATCTAACCATTTTTGATAGGCCACTTCCGTTGCTTTGACTTTGCTCTGGTCCGGCTCAACAACTTCCAACCTTTTCAACCCGCTGAAAGCTTCTTCAAAACCGGAATAGTAACCGGCCCCGATGCCCGCTCCACGCGCTGCTCCTACCGAACCATCGGTATTGTACAACTCGATGGTGGCTCCGGAAATATTGGCCAGTGTTTCACGGAAGACCGGACTGAGAAACATGTTGGCTTTACCGGCGCGAATAACTTTCGCATCAATACCCATCTCCTTCATAATATCCATGCCGTAACGGAAAGAGAATACAATTCCTTCCTGCGCAGCACGAAACAGGTGTCTGCGATCGTGGATATTGAAATTCAGTCCGCTGATTTGTGCTCCAATTTCCTTGTTTTCCAGCACGCGTTCAGCTCCGTTTCCAAAAGGAAGAACGGAAACACCGTCGGAACCAACCGGAACCTGCGCCGCTAAATCATTCATTTCAGGATACGATAAGGTTTCATTCCCCACATGGCGGTTCAACCATGAATTAAGGATACCGGTACCATTGATGCAAAGAAGCACTCCCAAACGATTGGCTTCCTCCGAATGGTTCACGTGTGCAAAGCTATTCACACGCGAAAGCGGATCATATTTCACCGTATCGCTCACGCCGTACACAACCCCCGATGTTCCGGCTGTCGTAGCGATTTCTCCGGGTTGCAGTACATTCAGCGAAAGCGCATTATTAGGCTGATCGCCGGCACGATATGCTACGGGAATACCGGCCTTGATGCCCAACTCTTTTGCGGCTTTATCGGTCACCAATCCCTGGATGCCAAACGTGGGAACCAATTCGGGGGCCAGGTTATCCTGAAAACCAAATTCCTTCATCAGCATTTCCGAAAGCCCGTTTTCACGGAAGTTCCAAAAAATTCCTTCTGACAGGCCGGAAATCGTTGTTCTTACTTCTCCGGTCATTTTCATACCAATGTAATCACCGGGCAGCATAAACTTATCGATGCGGTCGAACAGTTCCGGTTCGTTCTCCTTCACCCACTTTAGCTTGGCAGCTGTAAAGTTTCCGGGGGAGTTCAGCAAATCGGCCAGGCAACGCTCTTCACCAAGCGTCTCAAACGCATTTTGCCCAATTTCCGAAGCCCGGCTGTCGCACCAAATAATAGAAGGCCGTAATACTTCCTGATGCTTGTCTACCAGCACCAGGCCGTGCATCTGGTAGGAAATCCCGATGGCACCAATGGCGTTGGCAGACACATTACCAGCCTGCATCGCTTCCTGTGTTGCCAGCTTCAGGTTCTCCCACCAACCCAATGGCTCTTGTTCGGCCCAGCCCGCCTGCTTGGCGGTAATAGCCATTTCCTTTTTCGGATAAAAAGCCGAACTGACGATTTCGCCGGTTTCTCCGTTTAAAATGGAAGCTTTTACAGACGAGCTTCCTACATCAAATCCCAGTAGATACATTTGTTATGATTGTTTTCTTGGTTTGTCATTACTATTCTGCTCTGTTATGTTTACCTACAATGATTCCCGTATGACCAGGTGGGTTGGAATCACCCGATCGAGCTTTTCATCGCCGGTTACAAAACCCGCAGCCGCTTCTCCCATCTTCACAAAATCGGTTGAAATAACCGTAATGCCTCCCATCACAAACTCTTTCATCGGGGTATCGTTATAGGACAAGATTCCAATATCGCTTCCCAGCTGAAACTTCTTGCTGCGCACCTGCTTCAACAGGCTGCCCAGATCAATATCCTCAAATACCAGATAGGCCTTTCCGATGGTCATTTCCAGCTTCTTCACCTCTTTTACAACCGAAAATCGTAGACCTTTTTCCCTACAAAATCGCTCAATCGCTTCCACTGAATCGTAAGGGTGATACGTATATTCCGGATATACACACACAATTTCTTCGTACTTCTGCAGAAGATGTTGGCCTTCTTCCAGACACCGAGTGACTGAATCGCCAAAATCCTGGTAAACACGAGAGTGTTCCGGGCCGGCATTTATCTTCCAGTCGATAACCAGCAGCCTGTCAGCCGGTATTTTCTTAATAATGCGGGATACATCAGGATGGTCGAAATTCATCACAATGTAGGTATTGTACTTCCCCACACTGTTTTGAATAATGCTTTCGAAAACATTGATATTGTAGTGATGAAAATTCACATCGACCACGATATCTTCCGGAAGCGACTCTTTGAAAGATGAATACAAAACCTCCTTATAAGCCTTGAATGTATCGAGAAACAGAAACACACGCTGCTGATTGCTGGCCACGAAATATCCCTTATTAGGAATGGCTTCGACAATCCCCCGTTTTTTGAGCTCAGCATATGCTTTAAATACCGTGTCCCGCGACATCGACGACTCCTTAATCAATTGATTCACTGACGGCAGGGCATCTCCTTCCTGTAAAGCTTTACGGTTAATGGCATCAATCACAGCATCGACCAACTGCTGAAACTTCAGCACCGTTGAATCCGGGTTCGGTGTAAACGAAAATTCATTCATAGGTTGAAATTTCACAACATCTATTCTGTTCTGTTGTGTTCTGCTAAATTAGATCAAATTTTCTTTCGAAAGCACAGATCAAAACATTTTTTACAGCATAAACCGAAAACGGAATGTGGTAAAATCGGCTCAACCGCCTTTATTTACCTGAATAGATAAGAAATGTTAAAACCTCAGCACCAGTATAATTATATGTAAACAAACGGTCGGTTTCAGTCGTTTTCACATAAAGACGTCCCTACTTTAACCATCATGTCCTACTAAAAACCTTCAATCATGAAAACGAAAGCAATCATTCTGACGATTTTGATATCAGCAGGCGTTCAGCTAACTGCAAAAGCGCAGGAAAATGAGACCGATGGGAAAAAACCGGTGTTTGTTACCGGCATTGTATTTGACAGGAAAGAGATGAAGCCTCTTCCGGAAACGGTATTCATGGTCAACCATCAGAATAGTTCGATCACCGACGACGATGGGAAGTTTTCGTTCTGGGGTTCACCGGGCGATACCATCACTGCCAGGTATGTAGGATACAAAGAGGTAAACATGGTCGTTCCGGATACCCTTTCTGCTTCGGAATACCTGATGGGAGTTTTCATGTCACCCGATACCGTGCAGATTAAAGAGGTTATTATTTTCCCGAGAAACTACAACCTGATGAGTGAAATGAAGCAATTGCCGGTGGATGAGAAAAATCTGATGAATGCTCAACAGAATGTTGACTTGGGAACGGTTCAGGGATTGACCCGATCGCCAAAAACGTATGATGCTGACATGAATACCCGGAATACCATGCGAAAATACCAGATGCAGGCGGAATATAAAGGATTGAAAGTAAGTCCGGCAAACAGTGTGGGCATCTCAACCGGAACCATTACTCCGTCGAACTTTCTTTACGGAAAACCGATTCTTCACAAGGGAAAACTGAAAAAACAGGTCATTTCGAACAACGAACAAGACGTAGTTATTGGACGGTACCAGGCATATCTTGCCAAAAAGTGGAAAAAATATGATGAGATAAAGAAGGAAAAACAAAAAGAGGTGAATCCGAATTAATCATTCGTCATATGATCGATACACAAAAAAAGACCGCTCAGTGAATTGAACGGTCTTTCTCGTTTTTGGGAACCTATTTTGTCAACCGCGGACAAACAGAGCCTTGATGATCAACCATGCCATGTTCGGATTTTCTTTCAAACGGCGGGTTGAATAACCAAACCACTCCACTCCATAAGGTACGTAAACCCTCATGCGATGACCGGCACTCATGATGCGGCTGCGCAAATCAGGCGTTACTCCATACAACATCTGGAATTCGTATTTGTCCTTAGGTGTATTGTATTTCTCGAGTAATTCGAATGCTTTATCAACGAGATATTTGTCATGCGTAGCAATACCAACATAAATCCCGTTTTGCAACATGTACTCCAAATCCTCTAAATAGTGATCGCGAACTTCCTGGTATTTCTTGTAGGCAACTTCAACCGGCTCGACATAAATACCTTTACACAACCGGAAATTCAAGGGAGCTTCCTCTGAATGCATATCCATCAGGTCGCGAACATCACTCAGCGTGCGACGCATATACGACTGAACAACCAATCCTACACGGGTAGGAAATTCAGCTTTCAACCGACGGAAAATCTCAACTTCAGCATCTGTGCAGGTGGAATCTTCCATGTCTACCCGGATAAAGGAATCACACTCATCCGCTGCGGCAACAATTTCGCGGATATTCTGGTAACAACTCTCCTTGTCTAGCAACAAGCCGAACATCGACGGTTTTACCGAGAAATTACCATCAATCTTCTCGTCGGTAAACCGCTTGATAAGCTCGATATACTGTTTCTTATTCTCAGTGGCTTCTGATAATTCTTTGATATACTCACCCAAAATATCAACAGTCACCATGGTCTGTTCAGCATTCAGTTTTCTCGATTCCCGAAGTGCATCTTCAATATTTTCACCAGCAATGTAACGTTTGGAGAAAATCCAGACCAATTTTTTAGGCATGTAAGGCAGGATTCCTGCTATCATTTTATTGAACATAGTCGTAATAGTACTAGTTAGAAATTTTTACTCTTTTTCATCAAGAGGTAAAAGTAGTAAACGCAAAAGGCCCGATTTATGACGTTTATCAAGAGTAAGGGCTAATTTATTTCATGAATTATCAGAAATTGGTTTTCGCAGCCAACAAAATTTAAGGCGCATCCTTTGTGCATTCAGCAATTCGGTTATATTTGTCATTCCTAATTCCATACAAACAATCATTTTACGATTCATATGAAAAATAACTCTACACTCATTCATGTTATTTTGGCACTGGCTGTTATTGGCCTCTATGTATTATACTTTACAGGAAATAAAAAAGGCCAGTCAGACCAGGCAACCACTGAAACACAAACGGGGAATGAACCAGTTAAGGTGGCATTTGTAAAACTCGACTCTGTGTTGGTCAACTACGATTTGGCAAAAGAATTAAACGATAACTTCAAGAGTAAGCAAGATGCCTACACAAATGAGTATGGCCAAAAACGAATCAACTTCGAAAAACAGGCCAACGCTTTCCAGGAAAAACTGAAGCGCGGTGGTTTCCTCACTCAGGAACGCGCCATGCAGGAACGCAACCGCCTTATAGGTATGCAGCAGGATATTCAAAAACTGGACAACGATCTTTCCAGCAAATTGCAATCCATGCAACAGGAAATCAATCAGCAAATAATTGATAGTATTTCCAACTATGTAAAAATTTACAATGCTGATAAGAAATACGATTTGATTTTCAGCAATGCCAATCTTCTGGAAGGTTCTGATCAGCACAACATCACCCGCGAAGTGATTACTGCGCTGAACAAGCGTTACCACAGTTCGAAAAAGTAAGACCCGATTACGATATAACTTGAAAGCCCTGCGAAACCAGGGCTTTTTTTGGCACTATGCATAGCTTCGATTCCTATCTGAAAAAACATGCTGGTTTTCCGCCGTTCATTACCGAAAAGCCGGAAGACCAACTCTCATGTTGCGTGGTAATTCCGTGCTACCGCGAACCGGAATTATTCAAAACCCTGGAATCGTTGTTGTCGGCCACATCGCCCTCTCTCCCAACCGAAGTCATCGTCGTAGTTAATTCCCCGGAAGGAGCTTCGGCTGATGCAGCCGAAATTAACCAGCAAACTATCGCTCAATTCCAAGCATGGAAACGGGAGATTCCCTCCGGGAAAATCTCTTTTCATCTGGTACATGTTCAGGAACTAAAGAAAAAATGGGCCGGTGCCGGATGGGCGCGCAAAATTGGCATGGATGAAGCTATTCATCGCTTCAACCTTGCGGGAAATGAAAAGGGAATCATTGTTTCGCTGGATGCAGATTGTCGCGTATCGCCCAACTATTTTACGGCGATTGAAGAAGCTTTTCAGAGTTGTTCTAAATGCCAGCTCTTCACCATTGGATTTGAACACGATCTACAAGAACTCGGTCTGGATGCTAGTCTCCGCGAAGGAATTACCCGGTACGAATTGTACATGCGTTACTACCGGCATGCCATGCAACTAACCGGGTATCCGAATGCTATTTATACGGTAGGTTCGGCGTTTGCTGTACGGGCCGGAGCCTACGTAAAACAAGGAGGCATGAACCGCAAAAAAGCAGGAGAAGACTTTTACTTCCTGCACAAAGTCGTTCAGCTGGGAACGTTCGGGGAAATCAGTGAAGCGCTGGTTTTTCCGGGAATCCGAACCTCCGACCGGGTACCGTTTGGAACCGGGCCGAAATTGGCTCAATTCCTTTCCGGGGAAGATTCCATGGAAACGACTTATTCCTTTCGGGCTTTTGAAGAGCTGCAGCCTTTCTTCCGAAAAGTAAATGAACTTTACCACCTGAATCAAGAACAACTTGCTGAAACAATCGATGGTCTTCCGGCACCGCTTCGACGGTTTTTGATGCAGTCCGGAGCTACCGATATGATACGCGAATTACAATCCAACTGCTCCGGTGATAGCATTTTTGCCCGACGTTTTTTTCATCGGTTTAACGCCTTTTGGATACTGAAGTACCTGAATTTTGTGCACGACGAGGATTACAAACCGGATTTGTTGTTGAAAGCCGCCCGGCAACTATTGCAGGTGAAGGGCATCGAAAGTGCAGCATCCTCCGATTATTCTACACTTCTTCATATTTTCAGAAATATAGATTACCCGAATCATATTTGAACTATCTTTGCACCAGAGAAAAGAGATGTTATGGTTTTAGTAAAGGTAATTTTACTGGCCGTTGCTCTTGTTTCCCTGGCTATCTTCGGATTAGCTATCCAAATTGTTCTTAAAAAGAATGGGAAATTCCCCGATACGCATATTGGACACAACCGCGAAATGAAAAAACGCGGTATTTATTGCGCCCAAACAATCGATCGGATAGAGCAGGCAAAAGTAAAGAAGGAACAGAAGCTTAAAAACCTGAAGCTCGCGAAGTAAACGGTATATAGCTTTGAAATAATCACACCGGAGGAATCGGGTGATTATTTTTGACTTCATTTAAGACCTTTTTATCTCTTTTATTATTACTTTTGAAGCACAAAACGTTAATGCTATGTTGAAATTGTTTTTACTTGTTTTGGGCATGATCAGCTTCGTATTTTTTGCTTTGGGATTGCGTTTTCTCAAAACAAAAAAGGAAGTCACCGACCCGACTCTGGCCGATCTGAGAACAGGCACCGGCTGCGGTTGTGGTGGCGGAAGCTGCGGTGTCAGTACCGATTCATCATGCCATACCGATTTATAATAATCAACGACTTTAATCAGAAAAAGCCGGACTACTTATCGTAGCGCCGGCTTTTTTTATGACCATTAATTTCTTCTGATTAGAAACGCGATTCTACAACGTCCCAATCCAGAACTTTCCAAAATTCTTCAATGTACGCGGGACGAAGGTTTTGCTTATCCAGATAGTAAGCGTGTTCCCACACATCACAAGTTAACAACGGTGTTTTGCCATCGCGCAGCGGGTTGCCGGCATTGGCGGTCTGGACAATTTCCAGCTTACCGTCAGCATTCTTTACCAACCAGGCCCAACCCGATCCGAAAAGTGTAGCGGCAGCGTTGCTAAATTTTTCTTTGAAGTCTTCCAATGAACCAAAATCACGCTCAATAGCCGATTTCAGTGCTCCTCCCGGTGATGTTTTGGGTGAGCCCGAAAGCTGGAAAAAGTAGAAGGTATGGTTCCAAACCTGTGCTCCGTTATTAAAAATACCGCCCTCGCTCTTCTTGATAATCTCTTCGAGATCGGCATTTTCAAAAGGGCTTCCCGGAACTAATCCGTTCAGTTTGTTTACATACCCCTGGTGATGTTTTCCGTAATGAAATTCGAGGGTTTTCTTACTAATGTGTGGTTCAAGCGCATCGAGTGCGTACGGCAATTTGGGTAATTCGAATGCCATGATAAATTTATTTTAAAGGTTAATGATGATTTTTACTGCAAGAACGAACGAAGATCGAAATTTGTTCGCTCTTTTCATGGCAAACTACCCCTAAAAGCAAAAAAAAGCCGGAGCATCACCTCCGGCTTCTCAAACCAAAAAATCAATTAACCTTTAAAACGTCTATCAACCTCGTCCCAGTTGATAACTTTCCAAAAAGCTTCGATGTATTCAGGACGCTTGTTCTGATACTTCAGATAATAAGCGTGTTCCCATACATCTATACCTAAAATGGGAGTTCCTTTCACATCAGAAACATCCATGAGCGGATTGTCCTGATTCGGTGTGGATTCCACCTTTAGTTCGTTTCCATCCTTCAGTAGCCATGCCCAGCCCGAACCGAAACGTCCGGCTGCTGATTTTGAAAATACATCCTTGAATGCTTCGAGTGAACCGAAAGCAGCGTTAATTGCGTCTGCCAATTCACCTTTAGGCTCTGAACTTCCACCCGGTTGCATTACATCCCAATACAGGTTGTGGTTGTAGAACCCACCTGCGTTGTTACGCACAGCCGCCGGAAATTTTGATACTACCGATAAAACTTCTTCAATGGTTTTACCGTCCAATTCGGTACCTTCAATGGCGTTATTCAACTTACTGGTATACCCTGCATGGTGCTTCGTGTAGTGAATTTCCATGGTGCGGGCATCAATGTATGGCTCAAGAGCCGTATAATCGTATTTAAGTTCTGGTTGAATAAAACTCATATCACTAATGGTTTTTAGTAGTTCAATGTTTTTCAAAAATAATCTTTATTTGGATTTGTTCCAAATTAAAATAAAACTTTTTTGTCCTTTTTCTTCACTCTATTTTTGTAGCCTGAAAATGAATATTTAAGCATCAAAACATCAACACCTTGAACCGAAAAATACTTGACCTCGCCATTCCCAACATAGTTAGTAACATCACCGTTCCGTTATTAGGTCTTGTGGATATGACCCTGATGGGACACCTCGGATCAGCGGTTTATATCGGCGCTATCTCGCTTGGCGGTGTCATCTTCAACTTTTTGTACTGGATGTTTGCCTTCCTGCGAATGGGAACCAGCGGATTCACGGCACAGGCAACCGGGCGGAAAGACTGGAAAGAGAGTGAACTGATCCTGGGACGATCTTTTGCTCTGGCGTTATTTTTCGGCGTTATGCTAATCATTCTTCAAGTCCCAATCGAATGGGTTAGCTTCCGTATACTGGGAGGAAGCGAAGAAGTCAAGCAATTGGCCAGTCAATATTTTTATATCCGAATCTGGGCTGCACCGGCTACCATTGGGCTCTACAGCCTGAACGGCTGGTTCATCGGGATGCAAAACGCCAAGGTTCCCATGACTGTGGCTATTATTATTAATGTAGCCAACATCATTTTCAGCCTGCTGTTTGTGTTTGCTTTCGGAATGAAGTCCGACGGAGTAGCCCTTGGAACCGTTCTTTCGCAATACATGGGTCTGTTTCTTTCGCTTTGGTTTGCCCGGAAAAAATTCGGTGCCCCGCTATCGCGCCTTTCGAAGAATCAGGTTCTCGATATAAAAGCATTACGGATTTTCATGCTGGTGAACAGCGATATTTTCATCCGGACGCTTTGCATCATCGGTGTTTTCACCTTCTTCACCTCGAAATCGGCTGGAATGAACAACACGGTTCTGGCTGTCAATTCGCTGTTGCTTCAGTTTTTCATGTTCTTCTCATTTTTCATGGATGGCTTTGCTTATGCCGGTGAAGCTCTGGCAGGGAAATACTTTGGAGCCGGAAGTAGAGCCAAGCTCAAGAAGGTGACGCAGTTGCTGTTTCTTTGGGGTACTTCTTTAGGAGTTACATTCTCGCTCATCTATCTTCTTGCCGGCAACCAAATTGTTTCCCTGTTAACCGATCAGGTCTCAATCAGGGAAGCAGCCCGCCCATTTATCTGGTGGACAGCATTGGTTCCCATCAGCGGATTTGCCGCCTTTATCTGGGACGGAGTTTACATCGGTGCTACGGCTTCGAAAGGGATGCGGAATAGCATGCTGGCAGCGACCTTCCTGTTGTTCGTTCCGGGATTTCTGCTATTCAAAAATTCCATGGGAAACGACGCCCTGTGGCTGGCGATGATTCTTTTTGTCTTTGGGCGAGGACTGTTTCAAACCATATTGGCAAAAAGGGCAATCTTTAAGCGAATACACTAAAGTCTGAATAGCTTTTATAAATAAATTTTCAAAAAATTATACATTATTATACATTTAACGATATCCATTAACTTTTTTTTTAAATTCGCATTGTCTAGACAGAATCATTTTAAGAAATTGAATGGTCCATCCACAGACAATATTCAGATAACTTTCATGCGTCCCAATAATAAAGAAACAGTTGTTGTCATGCCTGCTGATGGGGCTCTACATACATACAATCACACTAATGAAGAAATTAAATTCGCAGTGTCCCATCCCAGTAGCGTTGTCTTAGGCATTAGCTTGAATGGACAAAGTGCCTCTCCTGCCATTTCGATTGGAGAAGCAAACCCTTCTTACTCAATGAATAAGGAAATCAGCATGTTTGGCATGGCAAAATATGGAGGCCAATGGAGGGGAAGCAGAATTACAAAAAATTAGTTTTACCACTATTAAATATGTGAATATGAAATTATTATTGCTTCTACTGACGATATTACTACCGCTTGTTTCCATGGCACAGGAAGTAAAAAAAGAGAAAGCAAATCATGGCTTGTTTACCATGTTCGGGAGCTCTGTACTTATCACTACAAACAACAGGTTGGTCAGTAGTAAATATGCAGACACCTTTGCTAATGCAGAAACACAAAATCAAGTTCCTGTTTCCCCAAATGGCAATATCTATTCCGGAAGTCAATATGAATTCGACTCAATGAGTGGATTAGGTATTAACGTTATAGCCGGATGGTATATTACGCAGAAGTTTTCCCTTGGAGCAGGAATTGGCGCACAGCCAAACACTGTTCCTGTGTTTCTGAATGGGAGATACTGTTTGACAAATAAAGCCAACGCACCTTTCCTGGTAACGGACGTTGGGATATTCACAAAGTTACTCCATGCCAATAGTGGACATTTTTACCGGTTAGGAGGAGGTTATCGTATCGGATTAGGAAAAAGCCAAAAGACTCGCCTGCTTCTTTCGCTAAATTATGATCGTTCTTTAATAAAAGACGGAGCCTATTACTGGTCAGGAAACGATTTTAATTCAATGATTGCTCACTATGTTGACACCCATTTCAACAATCTTGTTTTTTCTGTTGCTATAGAATTATAAGCATCTCGGCAAATATTTGATTCCCCGATCCGCTTATCCAATAATAATTACAATAAGCGGATTGGGGAATTTTTATCAGTAGTTGAAACTACTCCCTCCCAAAAATTCGCGCAACACCGAAGTGGGCGGTATTTCCTGTGATGAAATCGGATAGAAATAGGAAATGAATACCAGCAATCGAACGGCTTCAGCATATTCCGGCGCATTCTCAGGAACAAGCTCCAACAGATGTTCTGCATACCGTTTCAAAACCCCTAACTCATAAATCAGGGCCGAATTGAACATCACATCGGCATTTTCCTGGTAAGGGAAGATATGTGTATCCTCTCCCCTGCGCACACTGGGCCAGCGTTGGATAGTCGTCCGGGCATCGTAGCCGCGATACTTGCTGTCGCGAATAATGCGCCTCAACAAACGGTTGTCCGTCGTGGGAATATAGGTGTGCTCATCAATGGAAATCTGGGTCAGCGCTGAGATGAAAATTTTGAAAATCCGCTCGGTGTCAATTCCTGGAATCAAACCGGGATTCAACCCGTGAATCCCTTCGATGATGAGGATGCTGTTCTCCTCCAACTTCAGCATCTCCCCTTTGAACACCCGCTCCCCGCTATGGAAATCGAACACCGGACGCTCAACGGTTTCACCGTTCATTAACTTGGTCAAAAACTCATTGAAATACGCAATATCGATGGCTTCCAACGCTTCGAAATCATAATCGCCCGATTCGTCTTTGGGAGTGTGTTCCCTATCCACAAAGAAATCATCCAACGAAATGGAGATGGGCCGCATTCCCACAACAGCCAGCTGAATTCCTAACCGCTTACTGAAAGTTGTTTTACCGGAACTCGAAGGTCCGGCAATTAACACCAGGTTAACCTTATCGCGTCGCGCATAAATCTGGTTGGCAATTTCCACGATTTTCTTTTCGTGAAGAGCCTCTGATATTTTGATGATTTCGCCGGCTCGCTTTTGACGAACCTGTTCATTCAATCCTGCAATATCCTCTATCTGAAGAATTCCTGCCCATTCCTTGTGCTCCCGGAAAATTTCAAACAACTTTTCCTGCCGAACCATCGGCTCCAGTTCATTGGGAGATTCCGGATTCGGAACCCGTAAAAGAAGACCGTCATAGTATTTCTCGAGTCCGAAATGCTTCAAATAACCGGTAGAAGGCAACACGTGTCCATAGAAAAAGTCTCGCCTGTCGGCCAGGCACAGAATCGGCGCATAGATACGGCCGTACTCTTTGAAAAGTTCCGCTTTGCGATGTAAACCTTCCTGCTCAAATATTTCAACCGCTTCTTCAGTCAGTACCCTTTTTCGGGAAATAGGTAAATCTTTGTCGATTAGCTCATGCATCTCCTCCCGAAGTGTCCACACATCCTGCTCGGTAAGCGGTCTTCCTAAATTCTCTATTTCGCAGTAATAGCCTTTCGAAATAGCGTGATCGATTTTCAATTGCGCCTCAGGCCAGATATTCCGCACCGCTATATACAAAACAAACGACAATGAACGAAGGTACATTCGTTGCCCATCGGTATTGCTGTAATCGAAGAATTCTATTTTCTTGGGCTTAACCAATTCAAAATCGAGTGGTTTTACGCGGTTGTTTACGTAAGCCCCCAAAATAGGAGACGGTAATGAGACGTCCATACTACCGGCGATTTCACCGAGTGTAGTTCCCAGCGGAAACGTGCAGAGCTTTCCACTGTTTTCGCATTGCAATTCAATATCTCTTACCATAAAAAGGCTGTTTTCGAATGAATGGGGGCATCAAGTTAACACATTTTGTTCAATTGCAATCAAAATGTCACATGCACTTGCGGGAGGTTTATCCTGCCTGCCCTTATTTTCTTTTTAGCTCTTCCTTCAGGAAACGAGCGGTGTAAGAATTCTTGTGTTTAACAACTTGTTCCGGCGTTCCGGTACAAACAACTTTTCCACCGGTTCGTCCGCCTTCCGGGCCAATGTCGATGATATGATCAGCGACCTTGATCACATCCATGTTGTGCTCGATAACAATTACCGTATTTCCCCGTTCGACCAGTTTATTCAGTACATCGAGCAGTACCCTGATATCTTCGAAATGAAGACCGGTAGTGGGTTCGTCCAGGATATAAATGGTTTTACCGGTATCGCGTTTGCTAAGCTCCGAAGCCAGTTTGACCCGCTGTGATTCACCTCCCGACAAAGTCGTTGACGACTGCCCTAAGGTGATATAACCCAGTCCTACTTCCTGCAGACTTTTCAACTTGGTTAAAATCGACGGGATATTCTCGAAGAATTCAACACCCTGATTAATGGTCATATCCAGCACATCGCTGATGGATTTCCCTTTATGCCGTACTTCCAGCGTTTCGCGGTTGTAGCGTCGGCCATTGCACTTATCACAATGCACGTACACATCCGGCAGGAAATTCATCTCGATAACCTTCATCCCGGCTCCCTGGCACTCTTCGCAGCGCCCGCCTTTCACGTTAAACGAGAAACGGCCGGGTTTATAGCCACGAACTTTCGATTCCGGCAACATCGCAAAAAGATTACGAATATCGGAAAAGACACCGGTATAGGTTGCCGGGTTGGAACGCGGCGTCCGTCCCAGCGGTGACTGGTCGACTTGTACTACCTTATCGATATGTTCGAGCCCTTCAATTTTTTCGTAAGGAAGCGGATCTTTCACCGATTTATAGAAATGTTGACTCAGAATTGGCTGCAGAGTTTCATTAATCAACGTTGATTTTCCACTTCCGGAAACGCCTGTAACGCAGATGAATTTTCCTAACGGGAACTCGACATCGACCTTTTTCAGGTTATTACCGCTCGCTCCTTTGATTCGAAGTACCTCACCGTTTCCTTCTCTCCTCTTTTCCGGGATGGCAATCTTCTTGACGCCATTCAGGTAGGCCGATGTGAGGGTGTTCAGCTTTAACAATTCGTGTGGATCGCCAGCTGCCACAACTTCGCCGCCATGCCGACCGGCAAACGGTCCCATGTCCACCAGGTAATCAGATTCCATTATCATGTCACGGTCGTGCTCCACCACAACAACCGAGTTTCCGGTGTCCCGAAGTTGCTGCAATGAATTAATGAGACGCAGGTTATCGCGATGGTGCAAACCGATGCTCGGCTCATCGAGAATATACAGCACGTTAACCAGTTGCGAACCAATTTGCGTGGCCAACCGGATACGCTGTGATTCTCCACCCGAAAGACTCCGGGCCGAACGATCGAGCGAAAGGTATTCCAAGCCAACGTCCAGCAGGAATCGTAACCGATCCCGAATTTCTTTTAATACTTCCGAGCCAATCAAACGCTGTCGTTCAGTCAACCGGGACTCAATATTCTCGAGAAACATTGAGAGTTCGCCAATGTCCATCTTCGATAGTTCGGCAATATTTTTTTCGTCGATCTTGAAATGGAGAGCTTCTTTATTCAACCGTTGACCGTTGCAGACCGGGCATACATTGGTTTTATGAAACTGGTCAGCCCACTTTTGCGCCTTTTTCGACGGATTGTCACTTTTCTGATTGACGATATACTTCACCACACCTTCGTAGCTCATCATGTAATTGACCGAGCTGCCCAGCGGCGTATTTTTTAACTGAATCCGTTCACTTGTGCCGAAAAGAATGGCATCGATAGCTTCTTCCGGGTACTTGCTCAACGGCGTTTTTAAGGTTACTCCGTATTTCTCGGCCAACGCCTCGATTTGCCAAAATATCAGCGAGTTTTTATAGGATCCTAGCGGAGCAATTCCACCTTTGGCAATACTTACCGACGGATCGGGAATAATCTTGTCATTATCGATTTCGGTTACTTCTCCCAGGCCGTTACACTTCGGACAAGCTCCCTGCGGTGAGTTAAATGAAAAACTGTGCGGCGCCGGCTCGTTATAGGAAATTCCGGTCGTCGGGCACATCAGGTGACGGGAATAGTATTTCGCTTCATCACTTCCTTTTTCCTGGATCATGATGATTCCGCCTCCGTGTTTCATCGCGGTTTCCACCGAATCACGCAAACGCTTCCGATCAGCCGAATCAACCACCAGTTTATCGATCACAATTTCGATGTGGTGATTCTTGTAACGATCGACTTTCAGGCCATGCGTCATTTCGCGAACCTCGCCATCGACGCGGGCGTACAAAAATCCCTTGCGGCGAATCTGCTCGAACAATTCACGGTAGTGCCCTTTACGCCCTTTTACTACCGGAGCCAGAATAATGGTTGGTTTGCCGTCGAAACGCTCCAGAATCAAATTGATGATCTGCTCGTCGGTGTACTTCACCATTTTCTCGCCGGTGTTGTACGAATAAGCAATACCGGCCCGGGCATAAAGCAATCGGAGGAAGTCATAAATTTCGGTGACCGTTCCGACTGTAGACCGTGGATTTTTATTCGTTGTTTTCTGTTCGATGGAAATCACCGGGCTTAAGCCACTGATTTCGTCCACATCGGGACGTTCCATGTTGCCCAGAAACGAACGGGCATACGCGGAGAAAGTCTCGATGTAGCGTCGTTGTCCTTCTGCGTAAATGGTATCGAATGCCAGTGACGATTTTCCACTTCCCGATAGGCCGGAAATTACCGTCAGTTTGTTGCGTGGTATCTCAACATCAATGTTGCGGAGGTTGTGCACACGTGCGCCCCTCACAACAATTTTATCTTCTTTGTTCATTCAATCTGCTTATTCGTCCTGGTCGGAAATAGAATCCTGCTCTGCTTTATTCATCTCCTGGTCCCAATGAAAAGTGCGGTAACCTTTTTCAGGTAACCTGATGACGTAGGTCTTTCCTGACGGATTGGACAAAGTTGTTTCCCTCAACCAGGGATTGAAATATTTCAATATTTTGTAATTCACACCGTGCTCCCGGGCAAAATCGGCAAAATCATCTACCGGCCCGTCGATTGTTACGTTATAGGTCGGAATGATCGGGTAGATTTCATCCTTCGGAACTTTAAATCCATAGTTTTCAGGATCGCTCAGAATCAATTTCAACGCCAGTATGCGATAAACATACCGCCCGGTTTCCTCACCTAATAACAAATCGTAATAATTGTGGTTCTTCTGACGAACAATTTGCCGCGCCACACCGGTACGGCCAGCATTGTAAGCCGCTGCCACCATGGTCCAACTACCATATTTCTCGTAATTGTGCTTCAGGTATTTGCAAGCGGCCTGCGTGGCTTTCACCAGATTGTACCGTTCGTCCACCTCATTATTCACCTCCAAACCATAATCGCGGGCGGTCGGTTTCATAAACTGCCAAATGCCCACAGCACCAGCCGGACTCACTGCCCGATCGAAAAAACTGCTTTCGGCCAGAGCCAGATATTTGAAGTCATCGGGAACGCCCTGTTCCTTCAGTATGGGCTCAATCACGTTAAAATAGCGTGGTGCCTTCTTGATAAAAAGTAACGTTTGGGAATGAAAATAGGTATTCACCAACATTTCCCGATCGAGTGCTTCCTTCACATCAAAATCCTGTAAGGGAACCGGTTCGCCTGCAAAGTTAAGCGTATCGGGTAACTCAGGCGGACTGAAAAAAACCTTTCCTGTATTGTGATTCAGTGAATATGGCGATTTCGTATTGTCATCACTGGTGCTGTTGAAAAACAATCCTCCGATGATGACTCCAATGGCAATTACCGATAAAAAAATGGAAATGCTGTTCAGACTCCCCCTCTCGCGTGATAAATTCCTCTCCTTCAATTTTCCAGGGTTTTAAATTCGAATCTCAAAGATAACCTTTTTGAAAACCGATTCAAACCCCCAAAGCAGGCAGAATTTTAATTAAATGCATAAGTCAATCCCGTGTAAATACCCAACTGGTACGGACGGTAATTGATTTCACTGCTTGTACTAATGGAATTGAGATAATATTTTATCCTGGGTTCCAGTGTCACGGTCACCCGTTTACTCAACTCATACCCCAAACCGAGGCCAACGGTTCCGGCATAAACCAGATCGCGCAATTGACTGGTTTCACCGCTTTGGGTCTTCACGCCGCCTTCGTATAGAGAAGCATTGTTTCCGACCAAAATGTTGGTACTCATTCCTCCGGTTAAATCGACATTTACTTTGCGGTCGATGAGATGGTAGGCTATCAAAACCGGAACCTCAATATACTCCAGGTTCTGCTTCAAATCGGCATTACTGGCATAAGCTGTAGTACCTACACCATTTGACAAATCAGCCAGGTATGCTCCGTCCTTAATTGAAGACGGTGGTTTCCGGAAGTTAACCATCCCAACTTCGGTATTAGCTGCATAGGCTGTCGAGTTGGAATTAACTCCGTAGTCAGTTCTGACGTTCGCAAATTCCGGATTATTGTCGCCGAAAACGGGAACCCGGCTGGTGTTATGCCTGATCTTTGAGTACACGATACCCGATCTGACTGATAACCGCTTGTTGAGTTTATAACCAAACATCACTCCGCCTGAGAATGTGGGTTCTGTGGAAGTAGAGGACTGAGAGACACTTGAAAACGCATTGGCTGCTGCATACAAATCGCCATGACCTCCTGATGACGACTGTCCTGAAAAAAGAGGAGATGCTTCTGCTGCCAATCTCCATCGATTGATCGGTTTATTCTCTTTTTCGTCCTGGTACTTCTGAATGTTGTCAGCAATGATACTCTGGTCATTCAACTTCTGTTTTAAAGCTGCCAGTTGCGAATCGTTATCATTGTCCAGCCCCAAATGCTTTGACAGGAATTGAATCCAGCTTTCATTTCGACCTGACAATGCGGAGTTACTACCAGAAGGAACAGACGGTATGCGGGCGTTGATTTCCGACATGGTCTCATCCTGCTTCCTTTCGGCCATAGCCAAAACAGCCGCTTCGTTTATCTGTACAGTATGATTGCTTCCGTTACCGGGACCTCCGATCATTTTCACCGGCATCACAGAAGCCGAAAGTGTAGCCATTTTGACCGGAACAACCGTTTGCGTTGCACCAGGTGTAGTTTTTTCACCGGCAACGTCAGCCGGTTGGGGCGTAACCGTTTTTTGCGGCACTACAGCCACTTCGTTTGTCGTTTGCTCCTGGTGAGGTTGGGTCACCATCCATCCGGCAATAAACGCCAAAACCACCGCAGCTGCAATCGACAATCCCTTTATCAAAGCCAGCCTATACGCTTTCTTCCGCTTGTCCAGCGAATCTTCGATATTTTTCCAAACATACATGGGAGGAGTTTCTTCAAATCCCTCCAGTCTGTCCCGGAAAAGCTGGTCAATATCGTGTTTTTCAGCTAACATATTGTATTGTTGACTTTGCTCCTTTCAACACCAAATCTTTCATATACTTTCTTCTGCAATATCACCCGTGCCCTCGATAGGTTCGACTTGGAAGTTCCTTCCGAAATCCCCATCATTTCTCCAATTTCCTTATGAGAAAATCCTTCAATCGCATAAAGGTTGAACACCATACGATAACGAGCCGGTAGTTCCTGCACCAACTTGAGCAATTCATTGGCATTAATCTGTGCCAACAAATCTTCACTCAATTGTTTCCCCTCATATACGGCAATATCCTCTACCGGATACAGATTATTTTGCTTGCGGAATTTTTCAAGTGACGTGTTTACCATGATTCGTCTCATCCACCCCTCAAACGAACCTTTGAATTGAAACTGGTCAATCTTGGTAAAGACCCGGATAAACCCCTCCTGAAGATTATCCTCCGCTTCGGTGGCATCTTTGGAATACCGCAGACAGACCCCGTACATCTTGCCTGCGAAGCGTTGATATAGCAGGGACTGCGACTTTCGGTCGCCAGCGGAGCATTTTTTTATGATATCGTCCAGGTCGGTCACGCAGTATACTTTAGTTCGAATTCTCGATCAAAAATCAGGCCCGAATCAAATTAAACTGCAACCTAAATAAATTCCACCAATATAAGAACGCAATGCACGAGCTATTTCTGTTAAAAAATGTTGATAAACTCTCTGTATTTGGGGATGAATATTCATTCTCATTTCATTTAGATTAACCGGTATTTTTCTAAACTCAATGATTAGACGCGAAGCCCGTCTCAAATGGTTGCGTCACTATTCGGATTTTTATCTACGCAACCAAATGTGCCTTCCTCCCATCTAATTCCAAAATGCCAGGCCATGAAGTTAACGAAGCTAGTTACCCTGATTCTATTGCCGGTTTCGATGACCGGTTGTTCTTCCGGGGCGAATGATAATACACCCGGAACCGACATCAAACTCGATGAGAAGTCGACTGAAATAGTCAATTCAGATAATCAGTTTGGATTTAACCTGTTTGGTACGCTCGTTGAGAACGCCGATGCGGGCAGTAACCTGATGATATCGCCGCTGAGTATCTCAAGCGCGCTGAGCATGGTCCTCAACGGAGCTAACGGCGATACTCGCACCCAAATGGAGCAGGTATTGTCGTCCAGCGGCTTTACGACCGATGATATTAATACTGCCTACCAGAAACTCATTCCCGCTTTGCGGAATTGCGACACCAGTGTCGATCTCGACATTGCCAATTCCATCTGGATTCGGGAAAGTTTTCAGGTGCTCGATAAATTTACCGAAACCAATAACGATTATTACGACGCGGAAGTTACCCGACTTCCCTTTGACAACACTGCCGTGAATCAAATCAATGATTGGGTCAGCCGGAAAACGCACGATCGGATTCAGAAAATGGTTACCTCCATCGAACCAAATGATGTGATGTACCTCTTGAACGCTATTTATTTCAAAGGCAGCTGGGCGGAGAAATTCGATTCGAATGCCACGCAGAATAAACCATTCACACTGACCGATGGCAACACAGTCAACGTTCCGATGATGCGGAAACACCTGAAGCTGTCGTACCTGGCGACCAACAAATTTCGGATGGCGGCTTTTCCTTACGGACGGGGGAAATTCAGGATGCTCGTAATGCTGCCCAACGAAGGGGTATCAAATACCGAGATATTGCAATCGCTGGACGCCGATTCATGGCAGACTTATTTGAAAGGAATGAGCCAACCGGTGGAACTGGATGTTTGGCTGCCCAAATTCACCTTTTCCTGGGAAATCGGACTGAAAGACGTGCTGGCCTCCTTAGGCATGCCTAAAGCTTTTTCGCAATCCGAGGCAGACTTCACAAATATCAACAGCGACGGAAGATTATACATCAGCAAAGTGAAACATAAAACTTTTATTGAAGTAAATGAAGAAGGGACAGAAGCTGCTGCTTCCACCTCGGTAACTGTGAGCTATACATCTGTCGGACCGAATGCACCAATAATATTTCATGCCGACCATCCTTTCCTTTTCTTCATTACGGAAGAAGATACCGGGGCCATTTTGTTTATGGGGCAACTGTCGGACCCAAGGTCAGAAAATTAAGAGGGATTATACCAAGACCAACAAATACCCATATTTTTATTCATACCTCTGTGTTTTTAGGCACAAAAAAGGGACGGCCCAAATGAGTCGTCCCTTCATTTTTTAATTTCCTATCAGAACATCGGGTCCCAGGGCGGAAGCATTTCTGCTTTTTCGCTCCAGGCTTTCAATGTTTTGCTGTCGAGATATTTTTTGTTGATAACAAACCGGAACATGTATTGATTGAACCAGTTGTCGGTAAACGTCAGGTAACCGTGGTAATCAGAATCCGGGCCCCAGCTGTTTTCAAACTGCCATTTGGTGGGTTTTCCCTGGTCGTTCACATCAACGGCAATCAGCGCCATTCCGTGTGAAGAACCACTCTCGCCAGTCAAAATACGCTGCTTTTTATCCATGCCGAATTTCACACCGTAAACCGCTCCATAGTCGTAATTCTCGGTAGACAATACGCCTGAACCTTTTACATAGAAGGCGCCCACATCGCAGGAAGCATACATCGGCTCGTTATTTTTAATCGACTCGATGGCAAACTGCTTGATGACATCATTGGGAAGGTTGACATAGTTCCAGTTAATGCCTTCTTCGGTATTGCGATAATTCTCGATTTCGTAGTGTTTGTAATACGGGCGTGTCGGATCGTTCATCAGCATGACGTAATCCGACAGTTTGATATCGCCCAACACTTCATCACGGAATTGCTGCGGTGTGTAGGTTTTGTATTCCGAAAGATTACCGTCTTTATCCTTGTATCTCCAACGGAACTGTTCCGGCGGATTTCCCAGGTTCAGGGCCAGCATCCGGTAAACGCCTTCCAACATCTCTACCCGGCGGTTCTCGATGTCAGTTTTCGATTTTTTGTCGGCTACCATCTGGCGCAACTCCAAACCATCTTCGCGCAACTTGGTCACGATGAACTTCACCATCTTCCGGGTGTTCTCGCTCGAATGAGTTTCGGGCATGACACTCTTGGGAACCATCCCGTACTTGTTCACCAGGTTGACAAAGGAGTTCCAAACGCCACCGTCATCTACCGGTGATTTGAAATACCAGTTCACTTTCCGACTGGTAAATGGAAGGTCGGCACTGGCAACCACATTGTTCAGAAACAGATTGGCCTTTTCGAAAATATCGTAGAAATAGAGGTAGTTCTCCGAGAACTCGAACTCATCGACGTTGAAATGCCGCATGGCCACCGGCCGGAAGATATTCAGCGAGGTAAACATCCAGCAACGGCCCGAGCCTTTTTGGTCGGTTATGCCGGAAATGTCATCCACTTTGTATTTAAAATGCTGGTCGACCTTATCCACATTGTCGCGGTTCAGCGCCAGCTTATTAATATCGTTGTTCGAAAGCGCATTTTCCATCGCTTTGGTGTACGAATCTTCTTGGTACGATTGTCTGATCTTCTGTAGTTGGTCTGCTGTCAGTGCCCCCGATTGAGCCCAGGCCGCGCTGGCAACCCACACCCCCAGTAGCAACAGCAATGTCAGTTTCTTCATCATATTCACTTATCGTTTTGTTTAAAGTTGAACGGTAAATATACTTATATGAAAAAACCTGTCGGGAAACTTTCGTCAGTTTTTAGCTGAATGTGGCGCATTCACCCCCCAAATGCCCGGATTTTGAGTTACTCCCGTTTTGCCGAAGTACTATTTTCACTGAATTGAAGTATCCCGGTTTCCCGGAAGGCATTCGTCACACTGAAAAGAGGTGCCTCAGTTCCCGGAGGGTGTTCACCTCACTGAGATGAAGTGTCTGTGTTACGGTAGGAGACTCGTCATGCTGAAAAGAAGCTCCTCAGTTGTTGCAGGACACTCATCACACTGAAATGAAGTGCCTCAGTTTCGGGGAGATGTTCGTGCACGCTGCAATGAAGCGCCTCAGTTCCGGGAGGATACTCATCACACTGAAACGAAACGCCTCAGTTTCGGGAGGACGCTTTTCACACCGAAAAGAGGTGCCTCAGTTCCCGGAGGGTATTCATCACGCTGAAGTGAAGTGCCCCAGTTTCGGGAGGAGCTGCATTTAATTGCCGATGTGCTTCCCCGGTTTCGGGAAGTATTAAATCCGATCCGAATGAAGCGCTTCAGTTTCCGGGAGAATACCCGTTACAACGCGTGGAGACGCTCCTTTGCACCTAACGGGAAAGAGACAAGGTTCAGGCAAGCATAAAAAAACCCTCCGGTATGGCAGTAACCGGAGGGTTCGTATCCCGATAGAATTAAATCTCTGTTTAGATGTGGATCACCTCGTCGAAAGCGGCAGCAGCAGCTTCCATCACGGCTTCGCTCATGGTTGGGTGCGGGTGAACCGATTTGATGAGCTCGTGACCGGTAATTTCCAGTTTGCGGGCTACCACCAGTTCGGCAATCATTTCGGTTACATTGGCACCAATCAGGTGGGCGCCGAGCAATTCGCCGTATTTGGCATCGAAAATCAGTTTCACAAAACCGTCGGCAGCACCGGCCGATTTTGCTTTACCGGATGCCGTGAACGGGAATTTACCGACTTTCAGTTCGTAACCAGCTTCCTTCGCAGCTTTCTCGGTCATACCGACTGAAGCAATCTCAGGGGTGGTGTACGTGTTAGCCGGGATGTTTCCATAATCGAGCGGCTGCGGGTTTTCACCGGCAATCTTCTCAACACAGATAATACCTTCGGCGGAAGCCACGTGCGCCAATGCCGGTCCGTGAACAATGTCACCGATGGCGTAAACACCTTCCACGTTGGTGCGGTAATAATCGTCTACCTTGATTTTACCTTTCTCGGTAGCAATCTTCATCTCTTCCAGGCCAATGCCTTCGAGGTTTGGTTCGATACCAACCGCTGAAAGGACGATGTCGGCTTCAATCTGCTCTTCGCCTTTCTTGGTTTTCACGGTCACCTTACACTTCTTACCTGAAGTGTCGACCTTTTCGACCGAAGAATTCACCATTACTTTCATACCCATTTTCTTGAACGAGCGTCCAAGCTGAGCAGCTACATCGGCGTCTTCGTTCGGAACCAGGGTCGGCATGAATTCGACCAACGTTACTTTGGTTCCGATAGCTGAATAGAAATAGGCGAACTCGCTTCCGATGGCTCCTGAGCCCACAACCACCATGCTTTCGGGTTGTTTATCCAGTGAAAGAGCCTCCCGGTAACCGATAATTTTTTTACCGTCCTGCGGCAGGTTGGGCAGCTGCTTCGAGTGAGCACCTGTGGCCAGTAGGATGTGCTTGGCTGTATACTTTTCTTTTTTCCCTTTGCTGTCGGTTACCTCAACGGTGTTTTTGGCAACGAGCTTTCCAAAACCTTCAATCTTTTCAATTTTATTCTTCTTGAAAAGAAACTGAACGCCGTTGCTCATGCCACCGGCTACATCACGACTCCGTTTTACCATACCGGTAAAATCGGCCTTGATATCGCCGTCGATAGCTACACCGTAATCGGCTGCGTGTTTGGTATACTCGAAAACCTGCGCGCTTTTCAGCAACGATTTGGTCGGAATACATCCCCAGTTCAGGCAGATTCCACCCACGTTTTCTTTCTCAACTACAGCTACTTTTAAACCGAGCTGTGAGGCCCTGATAGCGGCGACATATCCGCCCGGACCACTTCCTATAACTAAAAGATCGTAGTTCATTTTTTTATCAATCGTTTTCCGGAAAAAAATTTTACACTTCTTCCAACAAAGAAAAGTTCGTTATGTTCGGGGAAGCCGTAAGCAAAAAAAGCCGCCCCTTGCGGAACGGCTTTTTAGCGGCACAAATATTTTATTCGCCGAATATTTCTTTCAGCTTTTGCTCCAACGCCGGACCACGAAGGTTTTTAGCGATGATCTTTCCGTCTTTATCCAACAACAGTGAGTGCGGAATACTAGTCACACCATATTCGCGGGCCACCTTGTTGTTCCAATATTGCAGGTCGGAAACCTGGTGCCAGGTCAGGTGATCATCCTTAATGGCTTTCACCCACGCGTCATGATCACGATCGAGTGACACACCCAAAACAGTAAAACCTTTATCCTTGTACTCGTTGTACACTTTTACCACGTTCGGATTTTCCTGGCGACAGGGACCACACCACGATGCCCAGAAATCGAGCAGTACATATTTTCCACGAAGTGATGACAGTGTAAAGGGATTTCCGTCGGGATCGTTCATGGTAAAATCGGGAGCCACGGCACCAATTCCGGTTACACGACGCTGATCGGCCATTTTCTGCAGCTCTTTCACATAAATTGACTGCTTAATGGATGGGTCGAAGAAAGCCACCAGTGTATCCAAATCCTGGTAAGTGGCATTCTGACCAAACTGCCATAAAGCAACGAACGGAGCAACCGTACTGTTTTTATGCTCGCGGATAAAATTCTTGGCAAATACTTTCTGGTTGTCCACCATTGCTTCGATATCGATCTGCGCTTTTTTCATGCCATCTTCATCACCGCTCATGCGGGCTTTGGCATATCGCTGCTGAATATCTTTAGCCTCACTGGAAAGACGTTTCATTTCATCAGTAAACTGAGAAAAAACGTCGTTTGCTTTTGAGCCTGTTACGACCGTTTTATCCAGACTGTCGGCGTAAGCCTGTACATTTATTTTTCCGTTTTCAGCGAAGAACTGGGAAACCAGTTTTTTCTGGCCCAACCGGATTACGCGCAATTCGGGTAAATCGGTTTTGCCTTTCAGTACAAAGTTTCCATTGTCAAGCTTGGTTGTATCTTCCACATTCCATTGCTTTCCATCATATTTCAACAAAGCCACTTCGCCGGAATCCTGCCCCTGGATATTCCCTTTAATGGTAAATCCATCGGGTGACGAACAAGCTGCGAAAGCAGCCAGGGCAAGCAGCAAAAACAGGAGTTTTTTCATTCGATTCATTTTTTTCATAGTTGCTTATATTATCCTTCTATCAGATATTTTCTTACACTAACGAAACAATACTTGAACATATTTCAATGTGATAAACAAAGTTATCAAAAGATCTGAATCAGTAAAACGGTTCTGAAATTCCTGCATTACATAACTCACCCACCAATATTTCTCTGACCTTCAGGCGCTGGAATCAGCTTTCCTAATGACATTATTCCGGATTCTCATCTTTGTTTCCGAACGTTTTGAAGTAGATATCAAGCAACCTTCGGGCAGCCACAAACGAACTGATCTCGTCGCTCAATACTGCTTTCTCCATTCCATCCAACTGCTTTTTTATTTCAGGATTGCCATAAAAATTGTTTCTCAGCGTTTCGTTTACCGATTCGTACATCCAGTATTTTGCCTGTTCCCGACGACGATGATTGAAAAATCCATTCTTCCGGGTCCGATCGGCGTAATCATTCACAGTATCCCAAATTTCAGTAATGCCTGTGCCTACCAGCGATGAACAGGTCTGTACCTTTGGAATCCATCCCGATTCCGTGGGCGGGAAAAGATGCAGTGCATTGCGGAATTGCGAAGCGGCCATGTTGGCTTTCTCGATGTTACTGCCATCAGCCTTGTTGATGGCTATGGCATCGGACATCTCGATGATGCCGCGTTTGATTCCCTGCAACTCGTCGCCAGCTCCGGCAATCTGAATCAACAGAAAAAAGTCCACCATAGAGTGCACCGCGGTTTCGGATTGTCCAACTCCCACGGTTTCGATGAAAATGGTATCGAATCCAGCGGCTTCGCAAAGAACAATGGTTTCGCGGGTTTTCCGGGCCACGCCGCCCAGCGAACCTGCTGAAGGACTGGGCCGGATGTAAGCATTGGGATCACCTGACAGGCTTTCCATGCGGGTTTTGTCACCAAGAATGGAACCTTTCGTCCGCTCGGAACTGGGGTCGATAGCCAGAACGGCCAGCTTTCCACCTTTTCCGGTGATGTGCTTGCCCAACGCCTCGATAAATGTACTTTTTCCTGCTCCGGGCACACCGGTAATTCCCAACCGGGTTGAGTTTCCGGCAAACGGCAGACATTTAATAATAATGTCCTGCGCCAGCTGCTGATGTTCCGGATTGCTACTTTCTACCAGCGTTACTGCCTGGCTCAGCAAGGTCCGGTTTCCATCCAGAATTCCTTTCACATATTCATCCGCCGGAAGTAATTTGCGTTTTCGTTTTTTCAGAAACCGCTTGACGGAATCTTCATTCACCGAATCAGGCTGCTCAATTCCTTTATTTACGTTCAATCCGAGGTAGTTCGGATCATTTTCAGGGTGGTTGTTATGGTGATTATCCTTGCTCATTTATTGTTCACTTTCCTGCGAAATTACAATTTTTTACTCCGTTTACACGGAATAATCAGCGTATTCGGACATAAAAAAACCTCCACAAAAATGGAGGTTTTCCTGATAAATATTTTTGAATCGGGTTATGACTTCACATTTCCGGTAATCCGTAAAATCGTTGTTGGCTGATCGGGATCGTTCGTGATAACCGTAATCGATTTATTCTGACGACCACGTTTGCCATGCGAGTTAAAGACCACTTTCAAATCGGTGCTTTGGCCCGGCTTAATAACGGTTGTAGCCGGAGTAACGGCAGTACATCCGCACGATGCCCGGATGCGACGGATAACCAAATCGCTCTTACCGGTATTCTTAATCTGGAAAACGTGATTCACTTTCTGTCCTTCACTGATTTCGCCGAAATTAAACACGCGCTCGTCAAAACCGACTTTAGGTGAATTGGCCAACTGTTGCGGAGTCAGTTTAGAGAAGTCTTCCACAATCGTAGCGCTGACACCAATGGAGTAATTATAGTTCGATTCACCGTTTTCGGTCAAATACACACGATCGATCACAAATCCGTATTCTTTCTTTTTCGAGGCGTCGTAGGTTACCACGAAATGACCTTTCTTACCGGGTTGTACCGTTTTCGGAACGATGTTCACTTTCAGATATGACGGTGCCTGCTTCACACCAATCGTCACCGGCTTGTCGCCCAGGTTAACGAATTGGAGGCTGTCGGTTCTGACCTCATCATCTTTAATTTTCACAAAAGCCAGATGATTGGTACGCATCCTAATCAGACCAACCTCGCGAGGATAAAGTTCTTCGGGTGTTTTTACACGGGGAATCACCTTACCGCGAATCTTCAGAACCACCATCGGATTCGTTGCATTTGAGGAGATACTAATCGTCTTGGTAAAATTTCCCGGACGGTTGCGTGGATTGTAGGTTACCCTGATATGGCCCTCGTCACCGGGGGACACAGGTTTCCGGGTCCACTCCGGGGTTGTGCAACCACACGAAGAACGCACATAGGAAACAATCAGAGGCGCGTTACCCGTATTTTTAAATTTGAAATCATACGATACATTCCCTTGTTCTTCCTTGAATGTACCAAAATTATGTTCCAGGTTATCGAATTTTATGGTGGCCCGGTTTTGTGCGACCGCCGAATTCAAACCCGCCATGAACAGAAATAATACTAAAACAGAAACAGTTCTCTTCATAATACAACATTTTATCTGAACAAAACTAATAAAATTATGATTCGCTTATTGAGACCAACTTCAGATAATGGCCTGTAAAAGCACCAGTTTTAACATTCTTTAATTCTATTTAGGAAGTAGGCAGCGTCCGGCTCTTTACGTTCTAATAACGTTGTACTTTGGGAATTTCGTATCTTCGACAAAAACTATGATTTATGGAACTATCGCAGGTTTTGTTGCTGGTTCTGGTCGGATTTACCGCCGGGATCGTTAGTGGAGCACTCGGTGTGGGTGGCGGTATTGTCCTGATTCCGGCTCTGGTCTATCTCTTCGGAATGGAACAACACACCGCGCAGGGAACCAGTTTGGCTATCCTCTTACCACCTACCGGGATCCTGGCCGCCATGGCTTACCAAAAACAGGGTTTCATCAACTGGAAATATGCCATTATCATTACCTTGATCTTCGTTTTGGGTGCCTGGGTTGGAGCACAGTTTTCGATTGCTGTTCCCGAGAAGTTGATGCGACGAATCTTTGCGTTATTCCTGTTAATTGTCGGAGCTAAAATGTTTTTTGGAAAATGATGGAATTGAAGAAAGAGATACAACAACTGGCACAGCAATATTTCGACGACACCGTGGCTATCCGTCGCCACTTACACCAATACCCCGAGCTGTCATTCGAAGAGTTTGAAACCTCCGATTTTATCCAAAATCAATTGGACGAAATAGGTGTTTCCTATCGGACGGGAATTGTGAAAACCGGCATCATTGCCCGGCTTGACGGAAAACTGCCGGGAGGACGAACGATTGCGTTGCGCGCCGATATCGATGCCCTTCCTATTGTCGAGAATTCCAACCAGGGTTACTGTTCGCTCAACCGGGGCGTGATGCATGCCTGCGGACACGATGCACACTCTGCCTCTTTATTGGGAGTTATTCGAATCTTGAAGAAACTGGAACATAAACTTCGCGGCACGTTCCTGTTTATCTTCCAGCCGGGAGAAGAGCAATTTCCCGGAGGCGGAAAACTGTTGTTAGAAGAGGGCGCATTGAATGATCCGAAACCGGAACTGATTCTGGCCCAACATGTGCTACCGGAAATGGAAGCCGGTCATGTTGGTTTCCGTCCCGGGATGTACATGGCTTCGGGTGACGAAATCTTTTTCACCGTTAAGGGAAAAGGCGGACATGGCGCTTTGCCACACAAACTGACAGATACCGTTTTAACAACGGCACACATCATTACTGCACTACAGCAAGTAGTGAGCCGTAACGCTCCGGCCGATATCCCATCGGTGCTTTCTTTCGGGAGAGTAATTGCCGAAGGGGCCACAAACATTATCCCCGATGAAGTGAACGTCTCCGGTACGTTCCGTACCATGGACGAAACATGGCGGGCCGAAGCAAAGGAACGGATTCAGAAAATTGGTCAGGCAATCGCCGAAGGAATGGGGGCCACCTGTGAATTTCAAATCAACCATGGCTACCCCATGCTGATGAACGACCATGAAGTGACCAAGCAGGCCCGCGAGTTTGCCGTCGAATATCTGGGTAAAGAAAGAGTGGAAGACATGGGATTGCGAATGACCTGCGAAGATTTTGCCTATTATTCGCAACAATTTCCGGTGGCCTTTTTCCGCTTTGGCGTGAAGAAACCCGGAAGTAGCGAAACAGCATCACTGCACTCGCCTACTTTCGATATCGACGAGAAAGCACTCGAAACGTCCGTTGGGCACATGGCTTACCTGGCAGCCCGATTTTCGCAGCAGGAAAAAGAATAATCTAAACTAGTCTGTCAAGCCTTCGTTCCGGTACAACTCCGGGCGTCGGTCCTGCAACCAGTTATTTCGCTTTGTCAATGATTTGTCGCGAGCCTGGAGTGGATCGATAGTGGTTATCAGCAGCTGCTCTGTGGTAGCTTCGGCTTCGGCAAGTATTTCTCCTTTGGTTCCACAAATCAGGCTGTTTCCCGTAAAGGTCAGATCCTTCTCCTGCCCGATTCGATTAGCTAACGCGACGTAATAACGATTCGTGACGGCGTGCGCCGGAACCGTTCTTTGGGCCAGGCCAGGCAATACCAAATTGCTTGGATGACAAACGATATCGGCTCCTTTTAGTCCCATAATTCGCCAGGCTTCGGGGAATACCCAGTCGAAACAAATCAGCATGCCAACACGTACTTCGCCCAATGAAAAAACCGGGAAACCTGTGTCTCCCGGTTCAAAAATATCTTTCTCGTTCAAAAACAAATGTGCTTTCCGGTACGTGCCAATCACACCATCTGCATCGAGTAAAACAGCCGAATTGAAAAGTTTGTCATGGGATCGCTCGTTAAACCCTGTCGCAATCGCGAATTGGTGTTTCCTGCATTCTTCCTTAAGGAAAGAAAGAAAATGGCTTTCTTCCACCCTTTCGGAAAGCGACCAGGCTTCTTCCCTTGAAGAGAATGCATAACCAGAATTGGCTAACTCCGGCAAAACCACTAAATCAGCTTCGTCAGCTTCTTCGAGCAAAGAACCAAGTTTAGCAATGGTTGCCTCAATGTTTCCCAACACAGGAGCGAACTGTACCGTGGCAATCTTCATTTCCATCAAAAGATGAATTAACTATTCGTCACCAAACGAAACTCCAAGATTCCGGCCTTTCAGAATCAGTGGGTCAGACGGATCAACCAACCGCAATTTTCCGCCAACCTCATCCAGAGGTACAGCTGCTAACTCATTGTTCCGAACGGCCACCATATTATTATAGGCTCCGTCGGCAATCAGTTCCGTTGCAAAAGCTCCATATTGCGTTGCCAGGATTCGGTCCATTGGCGACGGCGTTCCCCCCCGCTGAATATATCCCAAACGCGTTTCGCGCGCCTCGATGCCGGTATAAGTCTGAATATTTTCGACCACATAACGGGCAGCCGAAATTTTCTTCGGCTTATCAATTCCTTCAGCTACAACAACAATCGAATAGGGTTTTCCCTTGGCAAAACGTTCTTCGATAGTTTTACACACTTTACCAATATGGTAGTCAATTTCCGGAATCAGGATGATGTCGCCACCACCGGCCATTCCAGCATACAACGCAATCCATCCGGCATGATGCCCCATTACTTCGATAACCATTGCACGTTGATGCGAGTTGGCTGTCGAGTGCAAACGGTCGATGGCTTCAGTAGCAATCCCAACGGCTGAATCGAATCCGAAAGTGACATCCGTTCCATACACATCGTTGTCAATGGTTTTCGGGATACCGATGACATTCAATCCCTCTTTCGCCATCATGCTGGCCGTTTTCATGGTACCATTACCACCGATACAAACCACACAATCTAGATCCAGCTCTTCATAAGTTTGCCGAATCAAATCTGGTTTATCGTTGAACTCTTCCCCTTTTTCCAGCTTATAGGGCTTCTCCCGGGAAGTTCCTAAAATCGTCCCGCCAAGGGTAATGATTCCGGACACTTTGGGCTCGTCGAGCTTAAAATACTCCTTGTTAATCAATCCACTGTAACCAGCAGTAAATCCGTAGACTTCCATGCCGTGTTTTACAATGGCTGTTTTACCTACACCGCGAATTGCAGCATTCAGTCCGGGGCAGTCACCACCGGCCGTCAGAATTCCAATTTTTTTTCCTTTTTTACTCATGCTGGATGGAGTTTATTCCTTATGATAGTAATTAAGAAATGTTATGAATTGCAGCTCTAAGAACGATTTTGCCTAACAAATTAATAGAATTACCGTCGGTATCGAAAATTTATGCATTCAATTTTTCTTATTTTTGTGAATGTTCACAAGCTTGAGCTTGTCAACCAAACATTCGACCGAACCTAATTTCTTACAAATAGAAAACACTCATCCCCTAACAATAAACAGGATTGCGTATCAGAAAAAGTGTCCATCGAAACCCCTTTTACGTGGTGCAGGCATATTTACCATATTGAACTAACAAGCTAAGGGATAAAAGTATTATTGAATACCCACAGAAGTTCCTTAATACCGATCCCTTTTATCAATAAATTTTTAAATTAGCGAAGAAACTGAATCGTAACACTAACAAACAAAAGCATCAACTCATGAAAAAAATTGTTTTGCTCCTGATGGTTGCAACCATCGCCTTTGGTGGCTGTAAAAATCAATCGAAAAAAGCTTCTGACGAAAAAGCTACTGCTGAGAAAGTAGAAAAGAGTGCACCTGCTCCCCTCAACACGTTAACTGATCAAGAAAAGAAAGACGGTTGGGTTCTGTTATTCGACGGAAAAACCTCTGATGGCTGGCGCGGATATAAGAAGGATCACTTCCCTGCAGGTTGGGAAGTTGCTGACGGAACACTGCATTGCATCGGCTCCGGTCGTGGAGAAGCTGGCGCAGTTGACGGCGGAGATATCATTTATGATAAAAAGTTCGGCAACTTTGACCTGAAGCTTGACTGGAAAATTTCAGAAGGCGGAAACTCAGGTATCATGTATCTCGGACAGGAAACAAAAGACCACATCTGGGAAACTGCTCCTGAAATGCAAATTCTGGACAATGAGCGTCACCCTGATGCCAAACTGGGTAAGGACGGAAACCGCCAGGCAGGGTCGCTGTACGACCTGATTCCGGCTAAACCGCAAAATGCCAAGCCGGCTGGGGAATGGAACTCAATCGAAATCATCAGCTACAAGGGTACCATCGTTCACAAGCAAAATGGCGAAACCGTTGTTGAGTACCACCTCTGGACTCCGGAATGGAACAAACTGGTAGCCGATTCCAAATTCCCGGCGCTGAATCCTGACTGGGCAAACGTGGCTACCGAAGGTTACATCGGACTGCAGGATCACGGTGACGATGTTTGGTTCCGCAACATTAAAATCAAAGAACTCTAAAAAGAAGTTATATATAAAAAAGGCCCGGAAGATTCCGGGCCTTTTTTATATCGTCAATCAGGATTGTATCCCGAACTGTTCAAAATCTCACTGTAGTTGGTGTCGTTCATCAGGGCTTCCAAGGTGACTTCCTTATGCTTTCGCATGTACTTGCGGACAATTTGCCAGCCCAGCCATACCCCTGTTCTTCCGGGAGATTCAGACGTGAAGCTATTAGTATATGGCGCCGGGTTAATGTAATGCAGAACTTCCAGTCGTTCGGTCGAGAAAAGTAACTTATGCCCTACCAGGTAAGTCCACATCGAACCTTCATTCTTTTTACACCATTTCAGCTTTTGGGTCGGGTAACCAATCTTCAAACTGTCCGCCATATCAGGGAACATCGCATCCAGAAAATACATCAACTTTCCATGGTAAATCATGTGATCGATGAGCTTGCTCTGAGATAATTTTTCGGGATATTCGGACATGGCCCAACCACGCATCGCATCCGGTGCTATCATCTCCGGACGCATATTTCTTCTCCGGTAGTCAGGCAGCGCCAGTTCTTTATAAAATGAGTTATTCGCACCAAGGTAATTGTCCAGACTAATTCCCAAAACTCCCTGCGCCATCACCACCGATTGATTAAAGCCCGAAATACAGGTGTACACATCCGGCACTTTCTTATCGGGGAAATAATACTTATAGTGTTTGAACGCGCCTGTCAACTGCTTTTTCAGCCCCGACAAATCAGGATAAACTGAATCAACCGCTGCCTTGGCTTTCTGAATCATCGGATCCGTTAAAAAGGTTTGCAGGTAATTTGGGTACTGAATATCATCCGGGTTTCCCAGCCGTATTATCCGATAGTTATAAAGTTTGAAGAAGCCGCCGTACTCCTTTTTTATCTGCGGAAGCAACGAGTCCTCATTCAACGGAGTCACCTTAAATAAGTCCTGATCCAATCGTTTGATTTTTAGTGAAACATCGATATTCGAAACATCTACTTTCAACCGATTCTGCCGGCAGGCTGTAAAAACAATCAGAATTGCCGGAATTAACAGCAGGAAAACTTTCTTCATCTAGTGCGATTTAGAATTATCATTAATTTTGTTCAATTCACTTAAAAACCGGAGATTTGTGTCTTATCCGAAGTTGTAAAAAAGCCGCTCAAACAAACTGCTTTTTCGCAAACTTCGTGTAAAAATAAAAAACCAACAGTAAATTATTTGTGTAATCTTGATTATCGTAAAATGAAAAGACCTCTTGTACTCACCGCTATTTTAACGATGATGGTTCTCTCATCGTATGCTCAGCGCCCTTTTCGATTGACATTTGTTGCCAATCCGCAGTTTTCATGGTTAACCTCCGATTCGAAAAGTGTTAGTAACGACCAGGCTCACCTCGGATTCGATTATGGTGTTGAAGCCGACATTTTTCTCGGGAACGAAAGTTATGCGCTGACGACCGGTTTAACGATGAACCAAACAGGAGGAAACCTAATTTACCAGACTGGCCAGAACTTTACATTCGCCGGCGAATCGCTTCCTTCGGGAACGCAAATCGAGTACCGCTTGAAATACCTTGAAATGCCCCTGGCTATTAAGCTTCGATCGAAAGACTTTGGACGGCTAAATATCTACGCACAATTCGGACTGACCAACTGGCTGAACATTAAATCATCGGGTACCAGCAGCGACGGAACGCTGAATGATGCCAGCATCAATGATGAGATCAAAATGTTTAGTATGGGCCTGAACATCGGTTTTGGTATCGAGCACGATCTGGGTGGGAACAATGCCTTAACAGCCGGTGTTGTTTATAATAACGGCTTCACCGACGTGACCTCCAATCCATCGGTGCAGGATAACACCAACCTCAAAACGCTGCGGTTTCGCCTCGGATTCATTTTTTAATTAGATAACTGACATATTAAGCATACGCTGAAATAATGAAAATTGCACTGGCTCAACTCAATTACCACATTGGTAATTTTCAGGATAACAAGGAAAAGATTATTCGCCATATCGGCAAAGCCCGTGAAGCAGGGGCCGAACTGGTCGTTTTTTCAGAATTGTCGGTAACGGGATACTACCCGCACGATCTGCTCGAGCGAAAAGAATTCATCGAGCATTCGCAAAAAACCATCGAAGAGATTGCCCGGCATTGTACCGGCATTGCAGCGTTGGTGGGCGGACCAAGTATCAACCGGAGCCCGAAGGGAAAAATGCTGTACAATAGTGCCTTCTTCCTGAAAGACGGCAAGATTGCAAGCGTGCATCACAAAACCTTGTTACCTACCTACGATGTTTTTGATGAATACCGTCATTTTGAGCCCAACCACGATTTCGAGTTGATTGAGCTGAACGGCAAAAAACTGGCAGTGACCATCTGTGAGGATTTGTGGTATAACCAGCCGGTGCTAAGTGCTTTCGGGCGGGAAAAACTCTATGCGGTTTCCCCGATGAAAGAGTACGCCAAACAAAATCCTGATTTGGTCATTAACCTTTCTGCATCGCCTTTTTCCTACAACCAGGAAAAACTCCGTAAAGACATTTTGTTGAACAATGCCCGCGATTTCAATATTCCGATTGTTTATGTCAACCAGGTGGGAGCGCAAACCGAAATCATTTTTGATGGCGGTTCCCTCTTTATCGACGCTAATGGGGATGTGGTCAGTGAAATGGCTTATTTCGAAGAGGACTTTCGGATTATCGATACTGAAAATACCAACTCGAAGGACGCATTGCGCGAATACGAGCCGATTGAAAAAATTCACGATGCACTCGTTTTAGGTATCAGGGATTATTTCGGGAAAATGGGCTTCAAACAGGCAACCCTGGGACTTTCCGGCGGAATCGATTCGGCTGTTACCGTTGTGCTGGCTGTTTTGGCTCTTGGACCTGAAAATGTGCGTGTGTTGTTAATGCCTTCAAAATATTCGTCGGAACATTCCATCACCGATGCGCGCGATTTGGCCGAAAATCTGGGAATTCAGTATGAAATTGTCAATATCCACGAAATGGTCGATGCCTTTGACCATTCACTGGCGCCGCTTTTCGAAGGACGCAATCCTGATGTAACCGAAGAAAATATCCAGGCCCGCATCCGCGGAACACTGATGATGGCCATTTCTAATAAATTTGGACACATCCTGCTGAACACTTCCAACAAAAGTGAAGCAGCCGTCGGTTACGGAACGCTGTATGGCGATATGAACGGTGGCTTGTCGGTACTGGGCGACGTATACAAATCGGATGTATTTGCTATGGCTCGCTTTATGAATCGCGAGCGGGAAGTGATTCCGGAAAATACGATTATCAAACCGCCGTCAGCGGAATTACGACCAGATCAAAAAGATTCGGACTCGTTACCTGATTATGATATTTTGGATAAAATTCTTTTCAACTATATCGAGCTGGCCAAAAGCCCGAAAGAAATCATCGAAATGGGATTTGAAGAGGACACGGTTCACATGGCTGTGCGAAAAGTTAACATGAACGAATACAAGCGGTTCCAAACGCCGCCAATCCTTCGGATTTCCTCGAAAGCGTTCGGCTTTGGACGAAAAATGCCACTGGTCGCGAAGTACCCTTATTGACAATATTAAGGTTTTATATATGGCATTTCCTCAGACCTCTTAAATCTGAGTTTACAATTCCTTCAAATTAATTTTATATTTGGATTAATTATTTAACTTTGATGCTGTATAACATAAATGCCCGAATTATATGTTTAGTTCAAACTTTGACCTTGAAGGTCAATTTGAAGACAACAAAACAATATTTTATCTCCTGACTCCCGAGGAGAAGGCAGAAGTAGAGAAACATCAGACCTTAACCTATTACAAGAAAAATGAATATATCTTCAAAGAAGGTGATAAGCCTGCCGGAATGCAGTACCTGAAGGAAGGTAAGATCAAAATTTTCAAAGAAGGGGTTGGTGGTCGTGAGCAAATCATCCGGATGGTTAAACAGAACGGTTTGATTGGATACCGGTCGTTACTTGCCGATGAGATGCACAACGGAACTGCGGTGGCGATTGAAGAGTCAGCCATCATCACTATTCCGCCGGATATTCTTTATAATGTATTGTTGCGCAACCACGATTTTTCGCTGGCGCTAATGAAAGATTTGGCCCGTGAGTTAGGTTTTTCCAACCAACGAACGGTTAGTCTCACGCAGAAACATATCCGGGGACGTTTGGCCGAATCATTACTGCTGCTTCGTAACCAGTATGGTTTCGAAAACGACGGCATGACGCTGAAGGTTTACCTGTCACGTGAAGACATTGCAAATCTTTCGAATATGACAACTTCGAATGCAATTCGAACACTTTCGACCTTTGCCGGTGAAAAAGTAATTGCGATTGACGGTAGGAAAATTAAAATACTGGACATGCAGCAATTGCAGCGTATCAGTAAACTGGGATAGCAAAATCAGTTCGACACATATCTAATCTAAATGCCGGTCCGGAGTCATACGAATGACTGCCGGACTTTTTTATTCTGCAAAATACACGCGTTTCACCCGCTGTCCGACGGAAGTCAATACCTCATAAGGAATCGTGTGCAACGTTTCAGCCACTTCACTTACCGGAACCTCATCTCCGAATACAATCACCCGGTCGCCCTCCTGGGCACCAATACCGGTTACGTCAACCATGCACATGTCCATGCAAATATTTCCAACAACAGGCGCCTTTCGGCCTTTTATGCTGACGTGTCCTGCTCTGTTACTCAACAAACGGTTAAAGCCGTCGGCGTAACCAATGGGCAAAACGGCGATTTCCATTGTTTTATCTGCCACACCTTTTCGGCCATAGCCAACGGTTTCGCCAGCTTGCACGGTTCGTATCTGTGAAATAGTGGTTCTCAGCGTTGCTACATTTTGTAGCTCATTTTGTATAAACGAACTCACACCGTAGAGTCCAATCCCCAACCGAACCATGTCGTATTGCCTTTCGGGAAAACGCTCGATGCCCGCCGAGTTCAAAATATGCTTTAATATTTTGTAATCGAATCCGTCGGTAATAATCTTACTCAGCAAGTCAAAGCGCTGAAACTGTTGCTCAGTGAACTTGTCTTCGACCGGTTCATCGGAAACAGCCAGGTGCGAAAACACAGAACGTATATATATGGTATCTCGCGACTGAACAAAAGCAACCAGTTCTTTCAGATGCTCTTCGCGCTCAAACCCCAGGCGCTTCATGCCCGTATCGAGCTTGACGTGGATGGGAAAATTCCGCATGGCATTTCGCCGGAGCGCCGCTTCAAAGTCTTTCAATAATTCGAGTCGGTAAATGTTCGGCTCCAGCCGGTTTTCAATCATCGCATCGAAGCTGTGTTCTTCAGGGTTCATCACCACAATGGGAAGTTCGATGCCTTCCCTACGAAGCTCTACCCCCTCGTCGGCAATTGCCACCGCCAGATAGTCTGCGCCGTGAAACTGCAATACACGCGCTACTTCGGTAGAACCGGTTCCGTAGGAAAATGCCTTTACCATGGCCATAATGAGGGTGTCATGCTTCAATTTCTGCCGGTAAACTTTCAGATTATGTGCCAGTGCTGACATATTAATTTCGAGCACCGTTTGATGCACTTTCTCCTGCAGCATGTCCGAAATCAAATCGAACCGGAAAGTTCGCGCCCCTTTCAGCAAAATCACCTCATCGTGAAAATTCCTTCCATTCAGGTGTTGCAGAAAATCGTCAGTAGAATTATAAAATGCTTTGTCGCCTAACGGGAAAAGTTCCTGGTGTTGGCTGATTTTGGGCCCGATACCGATGAAGCGTTCCACCTTTCGCAAGGCGAGATATTCCGCCACTTGCCCATAAAGTTGCTCATCAGGAATGCCCGACTGCAAAATATCCGATAATATGACCGTACTACGTTTGCCACTATTGCCGGCCTGCTGCTTCAAAAAATCGAGCGCATTGAGCAGCGAACCGGTATCAGAATTATATGAGTCATCGATAACGATAGCACCATGTTGTCCTTTCTTCAGCTCAAGCCGCATAGCTACCGGTGCCAAACGCGCGAACCTAGACTCGAAGCTTCCAGGCTCGTATCCCATCGCCAGCATGGTCGCCCAGCAATGAATGCCATCCTCAACGTAAGCATCATCGGTAAAAGGAAGGAAAACTTCGATTTCACGCCCGTTGAAGATTGCTTTTATTTGCGAACCATCCTTTTGTCTTTCTTCTTCACTGATAAATAAATCGGCACTTTCGTCTTCACGCGACCAGCGAAAAAGATTGGCGTTCCAACCTTCAGCCTTCCTGGCATCAACCGCTTTCTGCAATTCATCGAAATCGGAGCAAAAAACGAAATGCTTGCTACGATTAAAAAGTTGCAGCTTTTCTTGCACCAAATGGCGCTGATTCCGGAAGTTCTCGAGGTGAGCCTGCCCCAAGTGAGTGAAAACACCCCATTCAGGATGCAACAGTTTTTCGAGCTTCTCCATTTCGCCGGGCCTGGAGATACCGGCTTCAAATAGGGAAAGGTTGAATTGCTCGTCCATCAGCCAAACCGAAAGTGGGTTTCCAATTTGCGAATTATAGCTGCGCGGACTGCGAATGATCTTGTACTCCGGGGCCATCAATTCGCTCAGCCACTCTTTCACAATGGTTTTGCCGTTACTTCCGGTTATTCCAATAACCGGATAATTAAAACGGTTTCGATGGTAAGTTGCCAATTTCTGAAGAGCTTCCAACGAATCGGGTACACGGATAAAAGAAGCCTCTGTCAACCCTGAATCATCCGGAACATCTTCAACGATAAAAGTTCTGACGCCGCGCAAATATGCATCCCTTACGTATTGGTGACCGTCCCGCAAATTCCCCTTCAGGGCAAAAAACAGCGTTTCAGGTCCGGCCAGAATGGTGCGGCTGTCGAATGACAAAAAACGGATTGGCTTCGCGTTTTTTTCTCCGTGCAACTCTCCATCTGTAATCTCCAATACATTTTGTAAGGAATAGGCTGTCATAAAGCTTTATTTAGTCGCTTCGCGGTAGCATGACCGGCAAAGCGGTTCGTAGGCTTCTTTCTCTCCCAAAACCACTAATTTGTCAGCATCTGTCAAACGGTGGCTGTAATGGGCTAAATTTCCGCAACGCATGCAAATAGCATGTACCTTGGTGACATATTCGGCGCAAGCCATTAAACCCGGCATGGGACCGAACGGTTTGCCACGAAAATCCATATCGAGTCCTGCTGCAATCACGCGGACACCCTGATCGGCCAGTTTCACACACACATCCACAATCCCCTCATCGAAAAACTGCGCCTCGTCGATGCCCACAACATCTACATCACTTGACAACAAAAGAATGTTCGAGGAGTTCTCGACGGCTGTTGAACGAATGGCATTTTCGTCGTGCGAAACAACGTCAGTCTCTGAATAGCGCACATCTACAGCCGGTTTGAATATTTCCACTTTCTGCCGGGCAATTTCGGCGCGGCGTAACCGGCGAATCAATTCCTCGGTTTTACCGGAAAACATGGACCCTGCAATCACTTCGATACAGCCATGCTTCGTTTTTGCATTTAGGTTCGTTTCGATAAACATGAGGTAAAAATAACCAAATTGTCACCGACCTCAGAGATTCTTTTTCCACAATTGAATGAAATATGTTTTCAATCATTTTTTAACGACCGGTAAGCAAAATTAACCACCGATGATTAAGGATTAATAACGAACAAGATACACGCAGGACCTGACTTTTTTATACTTTTACTTTCTCAAATACGAATCGCAAATCATCATACATATGGAAGCCTCAATATTGTTGCAAATCATTAAGGATGACATTAAAATATTAAATAACCTGGCAGCTGATTTATCCACAGATACCGGGCTCACTTCGGATGAAGTAGAAATTGTTCTGGCCCGGGCCCGAAACGTGGTGAAAGAACTGGAATTGTTGAAATCAAAAGTTGTGGAAAAAGCAGAACCTTCCGCAGTGAAAACTTCACCGGAAAACCTCCAAAAGATTGCAGAAAAGACTATCGAATTAGAAGAAGAGGCTGCTCCGGAAGTCAAAACAGAAGAAATTCCGAAAGACGAAAGGCAACCGGAGAGCAAAGAGTCTAAAGAACCAGAACGGACGGAGACTTCATCTGAAGAAAAAGAGAAGCTGGTTTCCGAAGAACAGGAAGAAGATTCGGACATGGAGTTACTTGAAGTTGAACAGGAAAACAATAGAACCTTAGGCGAGTCGGTGGCAGCACAGCGTTCTATAAACGACCTGATTGGTGAAGACTACAAGGAAGATTCGTTCACAAACCGACCGCTGGGAAGTATCCGTGAAGGCATTAGTCTGAACGACCGGTTCCTTTTTGTGAGAGAGCTTTTTGGTAACAACAGTGACAAGTTCAACGAAGCTGTCGACAAGCTGGATCGGGCTGAGAACATTCAGGAAGCTGTCCATTTCCTAAAATCAAATTATAAATGGAGTAAGACGGAAACCAGTCAGAAGTTTTTGTCATTGGTTAAACGTCGTTTTTTAAGCTAATACTATGGGAAAATTATTCCTCATCCCCACTCCTATCGGGAATCTGGAAGACATCACCTTCCGGGCCGTGAGAATTCTGAAAGAAGTGGACCTGATTTTGGCAGAAGATACCCGGACTTCGGGGAAATTATTGAAACACTACGAAATCGAAAATAAAGTCACTGCTCATCATAAATTCAACGAACACAAGACTGCCGGCCGTTTTGCCGAACGAATTCTGGCAGGCGAAAATATAGCCCTGATTTCAGATGCAGGAACTCCCGGTATTTCTGATCCCGGTTTTCTTTTGGTGCGCAGTTGCCTGGACATGGGAGTCGAAGTGGAATGCTTACCCGGCGCAACTGCTTTTGTGCCTGCGCTTGTTAACTCGGGTCTTCCCTCTGATAAGTTTTGCTTCGAAGGATTCCTTCCTCAGAAAAAGGGTCGACAAAAAAGACTGACAGAACTGGAAACAGAAGAACACACCATCATTTTTTACGAGTCGCCACACCGCCTGTTGAAGATGCTGGAACAGTTTGCGGAGCATTTTGGAGAAGAAAGACAAATTTCAGTTTCGCGGGAGCTTTCTAAAATACACGAAGAAAATGTACGCGGCACCATTGCCGAGGTAACCAGCCATTTTGCCGAAAAAGGAGTAAAAGGTGAACTCGTTGTGGTCCTGGAAGGTTTGCAACACGCCCTGAAGAACAAAGACAAAAATAAAAACGACGGTACCGAGATGATTTAATTTATCTCACTCACCATATTTGCTTTCATGAAACAATACAGACACCTGTTTTTCGACCTGGATAATACGCTGTGGGATTTTGAAACCAACTCGTATTATGCGCTGGAGAGTGCTTTTCAACAATTAGGCTTACTGACAAAACTTGATAGTTTCGAAGATTACTTCAAAATATATCACCGCATCAATCACCATCTGTGGGAACTGTACCGAAACAGGGAAATTACCAAGGATAAGCTGACTGTCAAACGGTTTGAAGATTCGTTACAGGAGTATGGATTACCTCAACCCGGGAGAGGGGCTGAAATCAACGTGGCATATTTGTCACAGATGCCACTAAAAACTCAATTGGTTGAAGGAGCCCGCGAAGTTCTGGAAGCTTTGCATAAAAAATTCAAAATCCACATCATTACCAATGGCTTTCGCGAAGTCCAGCATCAAAAGCTGGTGAACAGTCAATTGGACCACTTTTTTGACAAGATATTCATATCGGAAGTAATCGGAGCCCCTAAACCGAGTCGCGAAATATTTGAACATGCCCTGAAATCAACCAATGCCCGCAAACAGGAATCTTTGATGATAGGAGATTCATGGGAAGCCGACATAAAAGGCGCACTTGAATTTGGCATTGATCAAGTCTTTCTGTCCGATGATTTCTCAGACAACCTTTCTCAACTGCTTGAATCGCCTCAGACTCAAAAAATCGAGTATAAAAAGACAGAATATATTCATCTGACCAACGGACGCACTTCCACTTATCTTATTCATCAGCTTTCGGAATTATTGGATGTTGTGTATTGAATCAGGCAGTGCCTCTGATTTTTTTCATCGTACTACCCAAAAGCCACAGTCACCAACGATCTAAAGCATTTTAGGGATAGATACTAAAAGATTGTTACCCAAAATGCACAAACACCAGTTAAATTGACTATATTTGTTTATGTGGGTTTTGGATGCAAAATTGTTTTTTGACACCCACTTTCGGTTTCATATTGAAAGTGTATTCGATGTAGCCCATAAGCCACTAACACTCTTTAAAGCTGATTTTATGTCTTTACAAAATACGACAAATGACAGGAGCCCAATCCGCTAGTTACTCATAGATTAAATTCGAATACAACAATCACACACACAATCTCTCCGGGCTCCTGTTTTTTTATTTCAATTTTTCCGAATATCCCTGTAAATAGTTAAGAATTTAAAGCTCGTATTCATTCCTGATTAAAACCAGCTACTTCCTGATGAACTCTTTTCAAATTTTGTTTTTTTAACAAGGGCCCACACTGTTTTCATACACCAAACACCAAATCCACAATTTTCAAACAACCACCCCTCACCCTGATAGTATCTTGCAAAAAATAAATACACATTTCACCAAAACCACCCCCTAAAATCAGCAGCTGAATGTTAATTGAAAATTACCTTTTCACCTGCTCTTTATTTAGATTCTGTCTAAATTAACATAGCGTTTTATGTTTTAGAATGATTCTGTACAACATGAAAAATCCTCACATTCTGACAATTTCAAATTGGAAAAGGCAAAAAATGACTTCAATCATGGTTAAAAATCATTCTTAATGCCCCTCTCATCAAGTTTCCGAAAGTATCTAAAAAGTTGCATGTAAATTTCATTTGAATATATTTGCATCCGGTAACACTTTTTAACTAATGCGTTCATATTAGTTATGATTTGGAAGATGTGTATGCTATCATACCACTGACTTGGCGGAGTCAGTCTGAAAGAGAAAAAGATTAAAAGTTTATTGATGCCCGGTAAAAAACCGGAAGAAAGGGGAGGCATGGTCCTAAAGCCATGTAAGGCCAGATTCACAAATCTGGAGTGTGTGTTTATTCTTAATCCGTAAATGCTTGTAATTTCTATAACCACCTGAAAATTGGGAATTAATGCTTACTGTTAAACGTTAAAACTATTTTTATGAAAAAATTTTCGCTGTTACTTGCTCTCCTTGGGTTTCTTGGATTGCAGGTCGTTTTTGCACAAACCAGGGAAATTTCAGGTCTTGTGACTTCCAGCGAAGACGGAAGTTCAATACCTGGAGCATCTGTTGTTGTTAAGGGTACCACCTTAGGTACGATTACCGACATGGATGGAAAATTTACATTGAAGGTACCGGAAAATGCCGCTGCCTTAACTGTCACTTTTGTGGGAATGAAATCACAAGAAATTCCCCTTACTTCTCAAAGTACTTACACAATTAAGCTGGAACCTGAAAACGTTGCCGTGGACGAAGTGGTTGTAACCGCTCTCGGTATTTCCCGTGAGAAAAAATCTCTGGGATACGCTGTACAGAAGGTTAGCGGTGACGATCTAAGTACGGTGAAGACCGATAACTTCGCCAACCTGCTTTCAGGTCGTGCTGCCGGTGTACAGATTAAAGCCAACGGTAACATGGGTGGTTCTACCAACGTTGTTATTCGTGGAAATGCTTCGCTGACCGGTAACAACCAGGCCCTGTTCGTAGTAGACGGTATTCCGATTAACAACTCTACCACGAACAACAGTGGACAGACCACTGGTCGTAGTGGTTATGACTACGGTAACGCGGCATCGGATATCAACCCCGATGACATCGAATCAATCAGTGTTCTGAAAGGTGCTGCTGCAACGGCTCTTTATGGTTCGCGTGCAGCCAACGGTGTTATCATGATTACCACCAAATCAGGTAAGAAAAACAAAAGAGGCGTAGGTGTATCAATTAGCTCTAACGTTACAGTTGGAACTATTGACAAGAGCACCTTCCCTAAATACCAGCACAATTATGGTGGTGGTTATGGTCCTTATTACAGTGACGGAAATTATCCGGGACTTTACCAGTATGACGTAAACGGAGACGGAACTCCTGACTTAGTCGTTCCGACTACGGAAGATGCCTCGATGGGTGAGAAATTCGATCCGAATTTGATGGTATACCAGTATGACGCATTCGTTCCGGAGTCACCGAACTACGGAAAAGCTACCCCGTGGGTTGCTGCCAAGAATGGACCCGACACCTTCTTCAACACAGCTCTGACGAAATCGAACAGTGTTGATATTAGCGGTGCTGGTGACAAATCGACTTTCCGCTTAGGTTATACCAACTTCGATCAGACTGGTATTATGCCGAACAGTGAATTGAAGAAAAACAACTTCAACTTCAATGCAACGTATAATATCCTCGATAACCTGAAGGTTACCGCCATGGCCAACTACATCAACACCCAGGGCAAAGGTCGTAACTCAACCGGTTATAGTGATAACATCCTGTCTTCTTTCCGTCAGTGGTTCGAAGTAAACGTTGATATCAAAGAACAGGAAAGACTGTTTAAAGAAACAGGTCGGAACGTAACCTGGAACCGTCACTCACCAACTAGTGGTACCCCTGAATACTGGGACAACCCTTACTGGGTACGATTTAAAAACTACGAAACAGACAAACGTAACCGTTTGATCGGTTATACTAAATTGGACTGGACAGCTACTGACTGGATGACTTTAACTGGTCGAGTTTCTGTTGATACCTATAATGAGTTACAGGAAGAAAGAAAAGCAATGGGTTCTGTTGCTGGTGAATTTGGTGTAGGTCGTCCCGATGTAACGTCAGGATACTCTAGACTGAACCGCGCATTCATCGAAACCAACATCGACCTGATGGCTAACTTCAATAAAGACCTGACTGACAAATTGAATTTGACAGGTCTTCTCGGTATGAACATCCGTAAAACCAAGATCGATCAGGTTTATGCTTCTACCAACGGTGGTTTGAGTGTTCCGGATGTATATGCATTGAGTAACAGTGCTTCTCCGATGTTGCCACCGGATGAACTTTACAGCATTGTTCAGGTAAATGGTGTGTTTGCACAGGCATCATTGGGCTATAACAACTTACTCTTCCTTGATGCTGCTATTCGTAGAGACCAATCTTCTACGTTGCCTCTTGACAACAATGCATATTACTACCCATCAGTATCTGGTAGTTTCATCTTCTCGAATTTGGTACAGAACGACTGGTTGTCGTTGGGTAAGGTTCGTTTGAACTACGCAGAAGTAGGTAACAGTGCACCGTTTGCAAGTATCAATGATACCTATGTACAGAACTCTCCGTTCAACGGTAACCCAATGGTAACTGTTCCGAATACAAAAAACAACGAAAATCTGAAGCCGGAGAAAACAAAGAGTTTGGAAGCCGGTCTGGAAATGAACTTCTGGAACAACCGTCTCGGATTTGATGTTGCTTATTACGATAACCGATCTGTTGACCAGATTATGCCGGTCGCAATTTCTTACGCAACTGGTTACTCCAGGAAGTATGTAAACGCCGGTGAGGTACAGAACAAAGGTATTGAATTGCAATTGAACGCTTCACCTGTTGTTACGAACAAGTTCCGTTGGGATATCAACGTAAACTGGTCGAAAAACGACAACAAAGTTGTTTCACTTGCTGCTGGTGTAGACAACCTGCAGATTGCAGCATTGCAAGGTGGTGTTACCATCAACGCCCGCGTTGGTGAGCCTTACGGAACCATCCAGGGTACTGACTTCGTTTACAAAAATGGTCAGCCTGTTGTAGGCTCAAACGGTTACTATGAAAAAACTTCCACTTCGGACGTAGTAATCGGTAATGTGAATCCAGATTGGACCGGTGGTGTAAGCAACACCCTGACTTATGGAGACTTTGCACTAAGCTTCCTGGTTGATATGCAACAAGGTGGTAGTGTTTTCTCACTTGACCAATGGTACGGTATGGGTACCGGCTTGTATGCTGAGACTGACTTCATCAACGACCTGGGTAACCCCGTACGTAACACAATTGCCAACGGTGGTGGTCTGATTCTCCCGGGTGTTAAAGAAGATGGTACTCCGAACGATGTCCGCGTTCCTGGTAACGACTACCGTGTATTTGGATGGTCGAAAAACCCGAACAGCAAGTTCGTATATGATGCTTCTTACGTGAAACTGCGTTCAGCTTCATTGACCTACAACTTCCCGAAAACAATGCTCAACAACACCTTTATCACTGGTGCTTCTCTGAGCGTTGTAGGTTCGAACCTGTGGATCATCCACAAAAATCTTCCACACGCTGATCCGGAAGCCAGCCAGGGTGCCGGTAATATTCAAGGATGGCAGAGTGGTGTAATGCCTACTACCCGGAATATTGGTTTTAGTGTAAAAGTTCAATTCTAAACATCGACGCAACTATGAAAAACAGATATTGGTTATTATTGGTAGTGATTGCACTTCTCGCGTCATGTACCGATAAATTTGAAGAATATAACACCGACACAAAGAATCCGTCGGAAGTGCCGGGAGAACCGCTCTTCTCCAACGCAGAGAAGACTCTCTCCGACCAGATTTCCAGCACGAACGTCAACAACAACGTATGGAAGTTGTGGGCCCAGTACTGGACTGAAACAACGTATACGGATGAGGCGAACTACGATATCGTTAACCGTACTATTGCGGACTGGACGTTCAACTACTACTACACTGGTGCTGTAGCCAATGATGGTGTATTAAGTGACCTGAAACGTGCCAAAGAGTTGATTAGTGCACAAACACCTGCAACCGATCCAGAGAAAGTTGCTCAGCAAAACAAGCTCTATATTATCGACTTGCTACAGGTCTACTCTTATCAGCGGTTGGTAGACATCTTCGGTGATGTTCCTTATACCGAAGCTCTTGATATCAATAATATTCATCCAAAGTATGATGATGGAATGACTATCTATAAGGACCTCATCACTCGTGTGGATGCTGATATCGCGGGGCTCGATGATACCGGAGATAGCTTTGGTTCTGCTGACCTGTACTACAACGGAGATGTTTCAGCGTGGAAAAAGTTCGCTTACACATTGAAGGTTAAGTTGGGTATCACTTTAGCTGATGCCGATCCGACATTGGCTCAGTCAACTGTTGAAAGTGCTTATGACAAAGCATTCACTTCATCTGATGACGACTGCCTGATGCCGTATCTGACTAACACTCCGAATACGAACACCCTCTATGAGGACCTCGTATTGAGTGGACGTCATGACTTCGTACCTGCAAATACTGTTGTTGATATCATGAACAACCTGCAAGACCCTCGTCTACCGTTGTATTTCACACAGGTTGATACTTCTACTGAGACAGGTGTTGAAAAACTCGCTTATCTTGGTGGTTCTTACGGTGAAAGTTCTCCTTTCGATAACTACTCTCACGTATCTGACAAGCTGCTTGATCCTACTTTCCCGGGTCTGATTATGACCTACACAGAGCTCCAGTTCTATTTGGCTGAAGCAGCTCAACGTGGTTGGAACGTGGGTAAAACTGCTGCTGAATACTATGATGAAGGTGTAAAATCTTCTATCATGTGGTGGGGTGGTACCGAAGCCGAGGCTAACGCATATCTTGCCAAACCGGATGTTGACTATGCGACTGCTGTTGCTGCCACCAGCTGGAAAGAAGTCATCGGAACCCAATCTTGGTTGGCTTCTTACACAAGAGGTTTGAATGGTTATACTACCTGGCGTCGTCTGGATTACCCGATATTTAATCTGGCTCCGACAATCGATAGCTACGATCAGATTCCGGTAAGGTTCACCTACCCGATTAACGAACAGACTCTGAACGCAGACAACTACGCTGCTGCATCGTCTGCCATCGGTGGTGACTTGTTAACGACAAAACTCTTCTGGGATAAAAATTAATCCTAAATAAATACCCCAGCCCTTTTGGGTTGGGGTAATTAAAATATACAGGAGCCCGTTTTTAATACTACCTATACTCATAGATTAAATTAGAGATACAACAATCACACACACTCTCTCTCCGGGCTCCTGTTCTTCAAATAAAATACAATTCCCCGCGAGGGGGATTTTAATCTAAACCCAGGCTTTTAATTGACTGGTTGAATAGCAAAAGATTTTACTATTCCAGCTATTCCCAATTTATTCCCTGGTTTAGTATGAGCAGGAAGTCTTCGGATTTCCTGCTCTTTTTATATAACGTCATGCTTTATTGGAGAACAATTATTATTCCGCTTAGAGGAGAATAATGAGGTGGAGAAGTAAATAAACCTAAGTTTTATGTTTCTTTTTACGTGCGGCGGGAAATAAAACATTATTTAAGATAAGCCGGTAGCCGGGCGAGTTAGGATGAAGACTTAAATCGGTTGGCGGATCGCCCACTAAATGCCGGTAATCTTCCGGATCGTGACCACCATAAAAAGAGAAGAAACCCTTTCCATAATCACCGTGAATATAACGCGCCTCATGGGCTGCTTTATTTTCACCCATGATGAGAATATTCGCTTTTAATTTATCCTCGTTGAAAGCCGTAGTTTGCCCCATAAAACCTCTAATAATCCGAGTGTGGTCCTGTGTGAGCATGGTTGGCACCGGATCCCATTTTGCTGAATAATCAAACAAGGTGAAATAATCGTCTTCCGGTTTTACTTTCCGGGTCTCCGTTACATCAATATCGGAAAACTCATAAGCGTACGGGTCTTTGACAATGTGAAAATTCTGAAAAGCCAGCGTGTTGCCAAAGTCCAACTTGCTATCCATGTCCGGATCTTCCGGATCGCCGTCATACATGGGACCACAAATATCGGTGTTGTGGGCAGCCAAAGCTATGTCGTAGGTGTCGGTTGCCGCACACATGGCAAAAAGAAATCCGCCGTTTTTGACGAAATTTTTAATAATTTCAGCAACCTTAAGCTTGAGCTTGGAAACTTTCTGAAATCCGTTTTTCTGCGCCATTTCGCGATTAACACGCACCTCTTCCTGGTACCACGGCATGTTATGATAGTTCCGGTAGAATTTTCCAAACTCTCCGGTGAAGTCTTCGTGATGGAGATGCAACCAGTCGTAATTCTTCAACTTCCCGTCGAGAATCTCTTGATCGTAAATTACGTCGTATGGAATTTCCGCATAGCTTAACACGAGGGTTACGGCATCATCCCAGGGTTGCTTATTTGGTGGGGAATATACTGCTATCTTAGGCGCTTTCTGCATGGCAACAGCGTCCATGTTCACGTCTTCACGAGCAATGTACTGTAGGATTGATGAAGCTTTCGCATCCGGGATCGTCTCTACACTAACGCCACGAATCAGGCACTCGTCATGGACATTCCGGTTCGATGGCATCAAGAAACTTCCTCCCCGGTAATTCAACAGCCACTTCACTTCCACATCCTGCTGAAGAGCCCAGTACACAACGCCATACGCCTTGAGGTGATTTTTCTGTTGATCATCCATGGGAATCAGCAAAAAAGCTGCATGCACTTTTGCCGCCAGGATAAACAACAGAATCAGTAGAGAGAAAATTCGCTTCATATTTAACCTCTTTTGAGAAGACCTTCTCAGAAAGGTGTCTCGTCGTCGAGACCTCCTCCGGCAGCCGGGAAGCCTTGTGTGCCCAAACTCTTTTCGAACGGATCATTGTCGTCTTCGTTCATCTTTGAACTAAAACGAGCACCAACCTGCCCATTTCCCAAATCTTCAGGCATGGTGCCGAGACTTTCTTCATCGGGGTCACTAAAGCGCGCCAAATGGCTCTTAAATGCCAAATGAACGTCCCCAACCGCACCGTTACGATGCTTAGCGATGATAATTTCAGCCATCCCGATAAGGGAATTACCACTTTCATCTTCCGTAATACCGTAATATTCCGGCCGGTGAATAAACATAACCATATCGGCATCCTGCTCAATCGCACCTGATTCACGAAGGTCGGAAAGCTGCGGTCGTTTTCCATCGCGCGATTCAACCGAACGGTTCAGCTGCGACAACGCGATAATAGGCACATCCACCTCTTTCGCTATCGCTTTCAGGTTACGCGAAATCGTACTCACCTCCTGCTCGCGGCTTCCTCTCCCTTCCGAGCCGGCAGTCATCAGCTGCAAATAGTCGACAATGATGATGCCGATGTTATGTTGCATTTTTAAACGCCGGGCTTTTGCTCTGAACTCAAAAATGGAAAGTGCGGGTGTATCGTCAATGAAAAGTGAGGCTTCCTCTAAGTTTTTTATTTTGCGGTTCAGCTGTTCCCATTCCCAGTTTTCCAACCGGCCGGTTTTCAGTTTTTCTGAACCTAGTTCCGTTTCTGCAGCAATCAAACGATTGACCAGCTGAATCGAGGACATCTCCAATGAGAATACTGCGACAGGTACATGGTGATCAACGGCCATGTTACGGGCCATCGACAAGACAAAAGCTGTTTTTCCCATCGCCGGACGAGCAGCGATAATCATCAAATCCGTTTTCTGCCAACCGGAAGTCATCCTATCCAGACGCGTAAAGCCCGAAGGAACACCGCTTAGTCCTTCCTCCTTCTTCGAGTTCTCTTCGATCTGTTCGATGGCCTCCCGCAAGATAGGCTTAATAGGCTGCGATTCCTTGGTGATACTACCTTCGGTTACTTTGAACAACGAACCTTCGGCATAATCAATCAAATCCTCCAGCTCCATAGTATCGTCGTACGACTTGGTCTGGATTTCGGTGGAGATACGAATAAGCTCACGCTGAATATACTTCTGAGCAATAATTCGCGCGTGAAACTCAATGTGCGCCGCGGAGGCTACTTTGCTGGTCAGCTGCGTAATGTAAAGCGGGCCGCCAACTTCTTCCAACTCTTCCCGGTTCTTCAACTCCTGCGTCACCATGAGAAGGTCGACCGGCTTTTCGTTGGCACTTAAATCCTGGATGGCTTTGAAAATCTTCTGATGCTCTTCCTTATAAAAACTTTCGGGCTTCAAAATATCCGCCACAGCAATGTAAGCATCCCGTTCGAGCATGAGCGCTCCCAATACGGCTTCCTCTACCTCAAGCGCTTGCGGCGGAATTTTACCGTATTGCGCGTTGAGTTGATCCAATGTTAACTTACCTCTGTTTTTATTGCGGTTATTGTAATTTTCGCCAGCCATTTAACTTAAAAATTAGTGCGTTGTTGGGTCTGCAAAGATCCAAAAATAACGATTCCGACCATGCCATATAGGATATTTTATCCACCATTGGCAGTGCAAACCTGCTCAATCAGCACGTTACCGATTTACCCACAAGAAATCACCAACACCGTAAACATCCTGTCAACATAGTTTTCAACAAGATGTGAACAATTCCAGTTGATAACTACGCTTTAGCCTTATTAATTCCTTCTTCGATGATTTCTGTTAACAACTCCTTCAAATCGAGCTCCATGGCCTCTACCTGCTGCGGAATAAAGCTTGTTCCGGTCATGCCGGGAATGGTATTTACTTCGAGAAAATAAAAACGTCCCTCGTGCCGGATGAAGTCGATACGAACAATTCCGTTGCAGCCGCACAAGTCATAAATCTGCGACGACAGCGCCTGGATTTCCAGCATTGCCTCTTCCGATATCCGGGCCGGAGTAATCTCTTCGGCCATGCCGGCTACATATTTCGATTCGTAATTGAAGAACTCATTCTTCGGAATAATTTCCGTTGCCGGGAAAACCAGCTTTCTTTCACCAATCTTCACCAGACCACAAGTAAACTCGGTTCCCGAGATAAACTCATCAACCAGCACCTCTTCGTCCTCTTCGAACGCTTTTTCAATAGCTGGTTTCAGCTCATCAGCCGTTTTTACTTTCGTGATACCAAAGCTGGACCCTCCTGCATTGGGTTTCACAAAAATGGGCAATCCCAGTTCCGACAGAATCGCGTCGATATCATAGTCATCTCCTTTCACGAGATGAAACGAACGCGCCATTTCAATTCCCGATGTGCGGAGAAAATTATTGCAATAGAATTTATTGAATGTCAACGCCGAAGACTCGGTATCGCTCGACGAATACGGAATACCAATCAGATCGAAATAACCTTGCAGAATACCATTCTCGCCCGGAGAACCGTGAATGATGATATAAGCATATTCAAGCTGAATCTTTTTACCATCAACCGAAAATGAGAAATCCGACTTATCGACATCGGCAATCTTCGTTTCACCGTCGATCACTTCCCACACACCGTTCCTCATTTTTACCATCCACGGTGTAAAGTGCTCCCGATCGATTGATTTCATCACATTGGCGCCACTATTCATCGAAACTACATATTCCGAAGAATCGCCGCCAACCACTACTGCAATGTTTCTCTTTGTCATTCCGGTTACGATTAAAACTGGTTTCTGTTTGAAATATAGGTTCGCCACTTTTCGATTACCTGCGTCATATCTTCAGGCAATTCCGAATCAAAAATCATTTCTTCACCGGTACGCGGGTGTACAAATCCCAGCATTTTAGCGTGCAGCGCCTGCCGGGGAAGAAGCTGGAAACAGTTTTCCACAAACTGCTTGTATTTCGTGAAGGTGGTTCCTTTCAGAATTTTGTCACCACCATAATTATCATCGTTAAATAGCGGATGACCAATGTAGCGCATGTGCACCCTGATTTGGTGCGTCCTTCCGGTTTCCAGCACACATTCCACCAGGTTGACGTACCCAAGCTTTTCAAGCACTTTGTAATGCGTCACGGCAGGCTTGCCATAATCTCCTTCCGGGAAAACCGTGAACACCTGCCGGTTTTTCAAACTACGGCCGATGTTACCTTCAATTGTTCCTTCGTCCTCCTTCAGGTTTCCCCAAACAATGGCGTTATACTTTCGCTTGGTTGTCTTATTGAAAAACTGTGCTGCCAAATGATTCTTAGCCATTTCGGTCTTGGCAACAACCAACAATCCCGTCGTATTTTTATCGATGCGGTGCACCAGTCCCGGGCGAGGATCGTCGCCGCCGTAAAGCGGCAAGTCCTTGTAACGATAGGCCAATGCATTCACCAGTGTTCTGGAATAATTTCCGTGCCCGGGATGAACCACCAATCCGGCCGGTTTATTAATCACCAGCAAGTCGTCGTCTTCATATACGATGTCCAGGGGAATATCTTCCGGAATAATTTTCAGCTCACGACGCGGATAATCCATCACTATGGAAATCTCATCATCGGGCTTTACTTTGTAGTTGGCTTTTACAGAGACATTATTCACCAGGATACTGCCAGCTTCGGCAGCTGACTGAATTCGACTGCGGGAAGCGGTATCGATGCGGTTGACCAAAAATTTATCAATGCGCAAAGGCTTCTGTCCCGGATCGACGGTGAGCCGGTAATGCTCAAACATTTCATTATCGTCGTCCTGCTCGTCCCGATCATCTACCGGCAAATTCTTTTCTGTCATCAAAAACTCCTTATTTATTATCGTCGCCCGAAGAAAGGCTGTCAACCGGAAGCTTCAGCCACAGATCGACCGAATGGCCAATTTCGACACCTTCGTGCCTGTTAAATTCCGGCGATTGCTGCCAAATGACCGCATTCGTCGAATCTTCCTCTGTCTTGACATCTTTGCTGTAAATAACAGCACCAACCGTCAAAGACACATCCTGCAAAATTTTTCGCCCTTCATCATATGTGTATCCGGTCAAATCGGGTACAACCGTCCGCTTATTCTCCATGGTCTTTCCTACAACCAAATCGATAGCTGTTCCCCGGGGAACCAGAATACCCGGATCAATACTGGAACCGTGCAGCTTCTGCGCAAGCACCAAATTATTGAACTCCGAAGGGCTGAAGGTCACATCGCCTAATTTCAATCCCTTAGATTGAAGCAACACCCGGGCTTCCCGTAACGAAACATCAGTCAACTTAGGCAGTTGAACCATTTCCGGTTTAACCGCTGCAATGGTTACATAAACCGTGCGTCCTGCTTTGATGTAGTGGCCACTCCGGGGCATCTGCTCAATCACCGAACCCGGCGAGAAATCGGTGTGGTACACCGAATCACGAATAACCACGTCAATATCTTTATTCTTGGCTACTTTTTCCCAATCCGTCTGCTCCAGTCCGGTAAGATTTGGAGTTGGAAATGCTTCGCCGTGATGCGTATACTTCGATAACGCATACATCGTCAACCACAGCAAAATAAGCGTAAGCACAACGGCCAGAATTACATTCAGCCAAAAAACCTTGCTTTTCAGAAATTTTCGGAATGACATATCTTCTTATCTAGGGTGAATATGACCTTGCAACAAAATTAATCCTAAAGTCGAAAAGTAAAAATTTATCGCACCTGTTGCCCACAAAAAAACCGAAGGTGCATATCTTCATCATCAGATGAAAATTTCACTCTCCGGTTTCCATATCTCTTTACTGATAAATTCCTCAGTGCAATTAATCGAAACGACGAACGATATTGTACAACGTATCGCGTTCGACAGGCACTTTACCAGCCGTCTTAATCATTTTAACCAACTCATCGGTCGAAGCAGACGGATTCTGCTCTTCAGCTCCGGCCATCGAGTAAATCTTTGTTGAATCATCAATGGTTCCGTCCAAATCATCAACACCAAAAGCAAGAGATAACTGCGCAACCGACTTACCAATCATCGGCCAGTAGGCTTTCAGGTGTGGAATATTGTCGAGGAAAATCCGGGCAACCGCGTAGTTTTTCAAATCTTCCAATGTTGTCGATTCAGCAATGTGCGAAAATGCATTGTTTGAATGACGGAACTTCAACGGAATAAAAGTATTGAAGCCATGGGTCTGGTCCTGCAATTCCCTCAAACGATTCATATGATCGACACGGTGCTCGTAGGTTTCAATCAATCCGTAAAGCATCGTTGCATTACTCGGAATTCCCAACTTGTGTGCGGTTTCATGAATCTTCAACCAACCAGCTGTATCGGTTTTATCGGGGCAGATACGGGCTCTCGTCTTTTCATCAAAAATTTCAGCACCACCCCCCGGCATCGAATCCAAACCGGCTTTTTTCAGGGTCTGCAATCCTTCTTCCAACGAGAGTCCTGCTTTCTTTATCATGGCATCCACCTCAACTGCTGTGAAGCCTTTGATATGGATATCCGGCAATACCGACTTGACCGTTTGAACTAAATCGGCATAATAGAAAAGATCACGGTTGGGGTGTACAGCACCCACGATGTGTACTTCCGTAATATCTTTTCCTACATAACTTTCGGCTTTGCGCCGAATATCGTTCAAACTGTGCTCCCAGCTTCCTTCTTCACCATCGTCGCGACGATAGGAACAAAATGAGCAGTGGCTTTCGCAAATATTCGTCGGCTCAATATGAAAGTTGCGGTTGAAATAGACATATTCGTCATTGATACGCTGACGCACTGCATTGGATAACATTGACAAAAAAGGAATCTCGCCTTCCTGATAAAGTGTAACTCCTTCATCGAAAGTAATACGTTCTCCATTAAGTGCTTTTCCAGCTATATCCAGTAATCTGCTGTTCGATACGGTGGTCTTCAGCAGAGAGAAAACATCACTGTTTTGCATGATTTCCAGTTTTTCTGAATTATACGTCCGGATTTCCCGGAATCAGCGACTAAAGTACAAAAAAATACCTTGGTGTCCGCTAAAAAACAGGCCAACATCGGCCATAAACAACAAAAGGTAAAGAGTATTAGCTCCTTACCTTCCGTATATCGTACTCGAAAATAATGTTCATTATCTCTTGTGACGCGGCTCATCTGAAACAGTCAGTTTTTTCCGACCTTTCGCACGACGAGCTTTAAGAACTTTGCGACCGTTTACAGTCGCCATTCTTTCACGGAAACCATGTTTGTTTTTCCTTTTCCTGTTATGCGGCTGAAATGTTCTTTTCATCTCTGAAAATATTTTACTGTTTAATTTCTTTTGTACTTCCTTGCCAATTCGGACTGCAAAATTAACTCTTTTTTTCTTTGCTCCAAACGAATCGGGTTTTTTATAGCTTTTTCTCCGGCAATAATTTCCAGCCAGACAGACGCTGCAAATATATTATTTTGAGGGACAAATTTCATCCCTGATATGTTTCAAAAATGGCCTGTAAAATATTTTATCTTTACGCCCGTTAAGTTTTATGGCATACTATATGTTATATACAGGCGAATCAAGACAATTCAATTGACAAATTGTTTTTTGATTTTCCCGTTTGAAAAGGGACATTTTAAAAACGTGCTTAAAAAACACCCAATGAAAAACTTGCATTATTTACTGTTCTTCGTCCTGCTGGTGACCTCTTGTGCATCGCCGAAGAAATATCTGGCCAATCAAAACTACGATGCGGCGATTGGAAAAGCCGTGCATAAACTACTCAAGTCACCCCGCAAAGCTGAACTGATGGCAACCATCGACCGGGCTTATAAGCTGGCCAACCAACAAGACCTGGAACGGGTTAAATTCCTCGAGCAGGAAGGGAGTCCGCGAAACTATGATGAAGCAGTGGATATCTACCGCCGTTTGAAAAACCGCCAGGCGCTGGTAAATACGGTTACGCCATTCCGTTACAACGGGAAGGTTTACGATTACCCGCTAGTGGATTATGACCAAAAGCTCATCGCATCGAAAAGAAAAGCTGCTGATTATCTTTACGCTCATGGTAACAAACTGATGCAAAACGGCGACAAAGAATCTTTCCGGAAAGCCTATGAAGCATTCAGGAAAGTAAAAGAATACACCAGCGATTACACCGATATCGATCAAAAAATGGCAGAAGCCCACGATAAGGGAATGAGCCGTGTTCTGGTGCAGGCTATCAATAATACCCACCTAAAGTTTTCTCCCCAATTCATGGACAATCTGCTGACCATCGATAACAGCGGATTAAACAGTGACTGGGTGGAGTATGATTTCCGCGATATGGACCGGCAAATGCAGTATGACTACTACGTCAATATCAACCTAAATAATATCCAGATTTCTCCCGACCAATCGGAAGAAAAAGATTACACCGAACAAAAGAAGGTAGAAGATGGCTGGAATTATGCGCTTGACAGCCGCGGCAACGTGATGAAGGATTCGCTCGGCAATGACATAAAAATTAAGAAGTACAAAGAGTTGAAGTGCACAGTCATTGAAACCCATCAGCATAAGACCTGCCAGGTGAACGGCGTGGTAGAATACCTGCAGAATAATCCGTCGAAATTGTTGCGTAAAGTACCGATCGGTACCAACCTCGATTTTGATCATTCGTGGGCTCGTGCTGTCGGAGATTTGGGAGCACTCAGCGAAGAATCGAAGAAAAAATGTCAGGTAAAAGCGATGCCTTTCCCATCCAACCTCGATATGGTTTATGAAGGAACCGATAAATTGAAGCTGGCAATTACCAATGTCATCAGGAATAACCGGAGGTTTATTTATTAACCGGAAAACTTAGAGAGAAAGACAGACCACTTTTTTGGTCTCGAAGAAAGATTCGCTGAAAAAATCAGCAATCGAATATAATTCCACGTCCCGGCGGAATGGTTTAATTTCATCGGCAAAGTCGCCACCCTTGAGATAAATGATTCCGTTGGGACGTGCGTTTTTTTGCTCTTTGGCTATGTTCTTCCGAACCATCGCCACAAATTTTGGAAAAGCAGTTACCGCACGACTAACCACAAAATCGAAAGGTTCTTTCACCTGTTGCACACGGGTATGAACTCCTTTCACGTTGGTTAATCCCAATGCTGCCGCTACTTCATTCACCACTTTTATTTTCTTGCCAATCGAATCAACCAACAGAAATTCTGTTTCGGGGAACAATATAGCCAATGGTATTCCGGGGAAACCGCCGCCGGTGCCTACGTCCATGATACGCGTTCCCGGCACAAATTTTATCACTTTGGCAATGGCCATTGAATGTAAAACGTGGTGGATATAAAGCTCATCAATATCCTTCCGGGAAATCACGTTGATTTTCTCGTTCCATTCACGGTAAAGCGTTCCAAGCCGGGCAAAACGGTCGTATTGCTCCTGGGTTAAATCGGGAAAGTACTTCTGAATAATCTCCATTGCGATGCTCATTTGCCCGTTTTGTCAGAACCCATTTCGGTTTTATTTAACAAGTTAAACAGCATTTCGCGGGCACGAAAAAGCTGCACTTTGACGGTTCCAAGGGGCAAATTTAACTCTTTTGCTATTTCGTCATACGAATACTCCTTGAAATATCGGAGTTCGACTAACATGCGGTAACGCGGCTTCAGTCGGCTCACCATCCGGCGAAGAATGTTGGCGCGCTGCTGACGAATATATTTTTCTTCGGGCGAAAGTGTTTCTGATTTGAAATTGGGATTGTACTCCGAATCTTTCCGGTCGGTATCGGGATTCTCCAGCGGAACCGTATTGGCTCTTCGCTTCCGCAGAAAATCGATTCCATTGTTCGAGGCAATCCGGAACAACCAGGTACTAAAGGCAAATTTGGGTGAATATTGATGAAGATTGGTAAAGGCTTTTCCAAAAGCCTCGATGGTTAAATCCTCGGCATCGGCTCGGTTATTAACCATTTTTAGCAACATGAAATAAATAGCATCTTTATAACGGTTCATCAGCCGCGCAAAAGCATACTCGTCCCCTTCCCTTGCCAGCTTTACAAGCTCAAGGTCTCTACGTGCATTCTCTGACAAGTTGGGGTTTATTTCCATTTCTTCCTCTCCGCCGCAATGTGCTGTCTCCAGCTCATCCAACCATTAATCAGCGGCAGGCAGGTTCTGTACAGAAAGCTTCGCAACACCAATCCTTTATCACCCAAACGATTCGAGGCAACTATCATCAGGATAAATTCCAGCAAGAACCGAAATGCCCAAATACCCAGAATCCAAAACCGATAAGGTGATATAACCAGAAGAACCAGTAAGGCAACATCTGTCAAAATCCTGCTTACCGTATCAAGCGATAAATAGAATCGCTGGGATACAGAAAATTTTCTTCTTAATAACAAATGTTTCTTTTTTAAGTTCATCCAGTCGTAGTACATCAGCGGACCTGAAATACCCACAGAAGTGGCAGCACCGAAGGCCACTGCCGAATTCTTCTTACGCGATAATTTGTTGACGAACATTTCGTTTTCACCGAAAGGTGTATCCAGTTGGGCGGCAAATCCCCGCTTCTCCAGGAAATATTTTCGGCGATAAGCCAGGTTAATATTCGAAATAGGCATTGGTAATCCGAAAAACCAGGCCGGACCGTATCGAAGTGCCAGTGTGAAATTCTCAATGCGTGTCCACCATTTGCCGTAGCCGGAAGTGCGGGAATAGTTGACGTATCCGAAAACAATATCCTTTACGGGCTCCAGATAGGAAGAATAAGCCTCAAGCCAGCCCATACCCGGCACCACCACCTGCGGATCGAGGAAAATCAACCAGTCATTGTCGGCAGCTCTGATTCCCACCGTCAGCGCCAACGCATTGGCGAAATCAGTTTCCTGTTTCACGATGGTTGTCTTCAACTGTGGATACTTGCTTTTCATCACCCTCAACACGGCATCCGTATGATCTGTAGAGCAATCGTCAACAACTATGACTTCGTAATTCGGGTAATTTTGTTCCAACAGAGGCGGCAAAGTTTCCTTTAATTCTTCGGCATAGTTCCGGGAAGTAATAATCAGCGAAACCGATGGCTTCTCTGACGAAGGTTGTTGCTTCTTTCGAAAGATCAGTGAGGCGAGCGAAATCAGATAAACCAACTGAATAAGCGTTCCTATTGCCAAAACAGCCATTCCGATAAGTTCCACCAAACTAAATGTAAGAGTATCTGTCAGCATTATTCTTTTGGTTTTCCGAGTCTCCCAAAAATAGATAATGACGGAGTATAATACCTACATATCGTTATTTTTTTTTCACATATCTCAATCATAAGCTTTCCGGGGATATTACACCATAATAATTATCTTTGTGCGTCAAATTTTTGGTAATGAAGTTCGAACTACAATATACACTGCAGGGAACCAAAGCCCGTGCGGGAAAACTTTATACTGCTCACGGCGAAATTGAAACACCGATTTTTATGCCTGTCGGAACAGTGGGCTCGGTAAAAGGCGTCCATTTTCGTGATCTGAAAGATGATGTAAACGCCCAGATTATCCTGGGAAATACTTACCACCTGTATCTTCGCCCGGGTATGGATACCATCGAAAAAGCGGGAGGTTTACACAAATTCAACGGCTGGGACGGTCCCATCCTGACGGATAGTGGCGGTTTCCAGGTTTTTTCGCTGGGCGACATTCGTAAACTATCGGAAGAGGGAGCTAAATTTCAGTCGCACATTGATGGTTCCCGGCATATGTTTACGCCGGAAAATGTGGTGGATATTCAACGGACCATTGGCGCCGATATCATCATGGCTTTCGATGAATGCCCTCCGGGAGATTCCGATTTCGACTACGCAAAAAAGTCGCTGGAGCTAACCCAACGCTGGCTGGAACGTTGTGTCAAACGTTTCGATGAAACGGAACCGAAATATGGTTACGACCAGACGCTCTTCCCCATTGTTCAGGGAGGAATTTATCCGGAATTGAGAAAGAAAGCGGCTGAGCACGTCATCTCTTTCGAACGCGACGGTTATGCCATTGGCGGTCTTTCGGTAGGAGAAAAAGAGGAAGATATGTATTCGACTATTGAGGTGGTAAACGAAATTCTTCCGAAAGATAAACCCCGTTACCTGATGGGAGTCGGTACGCCAGTCAATATTCTGGAAGCCATCGACAGAGGTGTGGACATGTTCGATTGCGTGATGCCCACCCGGAACGGACGGAACGGAATGTTATTCACCAGCGAGGGCATTATTAACATCAAGAATAAAAAATGGGAGAACGACTTTTCACCAGTCGACCCGAATGGCACCTCGTTTGTTGATCACCATTACACTCGGGCTTATTTGCGGCACTTATTCCAGGCAAAAGAAATGCTGGGAGCCCAAATCGGAAGTCTCCACAACCTGGCCTTCTATCTTTGGCTGGTTGGTGAAGCCCGGGAACAGATTAAGGCAGGAACATTCAAACAATGGAAGAATGTTATGGTCGAAAAAGTGAGTCGTCGTTTGTAGTTTACTATTAAATTCGCAGAAAATTACGCTTAGTCGCATGCAGCTGATGTCAAAACCATACTTAAAAAAAATTGACGTATACATCATCAAAAAGTTTCTGGGTACCTTTTTTCTGGCAATTGCCCTGATTATTGGTATCTCGATTGTTTTTGACATCTCCGAGCACATCGACGAGTTCATCAGTCGTCATGCTCCACTGCGCGCTATTGTTTTCGATTTCTACCTGAACTTCATTCCCTACTTTGCGAACCTGTTCAGTAGTCTGTTCACCTTCATCGCGGTTATTTATTTTACCTCGAAGATGGCTTACAACTCCGAGATTATAGCCATCCTTGCCAGTGGAGTAACTTACAAACGACTAATGCGCCCCTACATGATTGGCGCAGGAATTATCGCTTTGATGTCGTGGACATTGGGAAATTTTGTTATTCCGCCGGCCAATACTGTTCGCATCGATTTCACCAACAAATACCTGAAAGGAGAATACAATAACCAGGACCGAAACATCCACAGGCAGTTGGAACCGGGACTCTATATCTACATGCGGAACTACAACAATAAAAACGATGTAGGATATAAATTCTCTATCGAGAAATTTAAAGACCATAAACTGGTTTCGAAACTGATTTCCGACTATGTGAAGTGGGACCGCGACAAGAAAAAATGGGTGATTCACAACTACTACATTCGTGACCTGAGCGGACCGACAGAAAAAATCACATCAGGTGCTGTAATTGATACCACCCTCCGTATGAAGCCGGAAGATTTTGGCCGGCAAAAAAACCTCGAAGAGACGATGAACTATTGGGAGTTGAATCATTACATCGAGGATTTGAAGTTGCGCGGTGTGGACAATGTCGTGCAATACGAAATCGAGAAACATAAACGAACATCCGGACCTTTTTCCACATTTATCCTCTCGATCATCGGTGCAGCACTCGCTTCGCGGAAAATCAGGGGTGGAATGGGACTCCACTTGGGTATCGGCTTGTTACTCAGCTTTTCTTACATCATGTTCCTCCAGGTATCGACCGTTTTCGCCACCAAAGGAGGGATGGATCCGTTTATTGCGGTCTGGATACCCAACCTCCTGTATTCCATTATAGCTATCTTCTTATACAGGTGGGCATCCAAATAATCGAACAATAAAAACTGTTATTCAATTTTTTGATATCTAAATAGATAGAGATGTCATTTAATGTCGGGTCGTGCTCTTTCCCGGCATTTTTTTTATAATTTTGACCCCCGAAGTAGATGAACTTTATAGGTGATCATCCTGGCTTTTCAAGATGATCTTGAATTTAAATCGTAACCTATGTCATTAAAAAGAAACATCCTGGACCTCCGTAAACGCAAGCAGGAGGTACAGCTGGGGGGTGGTGAAAAAGCCATCGAAAAACAAGTGGCCATGGGTAAAAAGACGGCCCGTGAAAGGATCATGTCAATTCTGGACGAAGATTCTTTCCACGAGTACGATCTTTTTGTTGAGCACACAGCTCGTGATTTCGACATGGACAAAAAGGTGTTACACGGCGATGGTGTTATCATCGGGACAGGTACTATTTACAATCAGCCTGTTTGTATTTATGCACAGGACTTCACCGTAGCCGGTGGTTCACTCGGTTTGATGCATGCCCGCAAAATCACCAAAATCATGGACCACGCCCTGAAAATGCGCGTCCCGCTTATCGGTATTAACGACTCCGGTGGTGCCCGCATCCAGGAAGGTGTCAATTCTCTCGCCGGTTATGGTGAGATTTTCTACCGGAACACCAAAGCTTCCGGTGTTATTCCGCAGATTTCAGTTATCCTCGGCCCTTGTGCCGGTGGAGCCGTTTATTCTCCCGCTTTAACCGATTTCGTATTTGTAGTGGAAAACATCTCCAAGATGTTTATCACCGGACCAAGTGTTATCAAAACAGTGCTTGGCGAAGAAATCAGTATGGAAGAGCTGGGTGGAGCCCGGGTACACAGCGAAATTACCGGTAATGCCCATTTCTTCGCCGAAAGCGAGGATCAATGCTTCGACCAGATCAAAAGCCTGATTTCATTTATTCCGTGGAATAATACGCAGAAAGCACGTAAATTCCCGCCCCAGGAGCCAACCTCTTCGCTCAATGTGGAAGAGATTGTTCCGTCCGATCCGAGGCGTCCGTATGACATCCGCGATATCATTCGCGCTGTGAGCGACAGTAGCGAGTTTCTCGAGATTATGGAGAATTTCGCCCGCAACATCGTTATCGGTTTTGGACGTATCAAAGGCGAGACAGTGGGTTTTGTAGCCAACCAGCCCAAATATCTGGCCGGGGTACTCGATTGCGACAGCTCGGATAAAGCCGCTCGTTTTATCCGCTATTGCGACTCGTTTAACATCCCGATTGTCACCCTCGAAGATATGCCTGGTTATCTGCCCGGCGTCGATCAGGAACACGCTGGTGTCATTCGCCACGGAGCTAAACTGCTGTATGCCTATAGTGAAGCAACTGTTCCGAAAATCACCGTTATTCTGCGTAAAGCATATGGTGGAGGTTACATTGCCATGAACTCGCGCCACCTGGGTGCCGATTTCGTATTCGCATGGCCAACTGCCGAGATTGCTGTGATGGGACCCGAAGGTGCTGCTAATATTGTCTTCCGTAAGGAAATTGCTGAAGCAGAAAATCCGGACGAAGTTCGGAAACAGAAAATCGAAGAGTACAAAGAAAAATTCGCCAACCCGTTTGTGGCCGCTGCCAAAGGTTACATCGACGAGGTGATTGAGCCGGCTGAAACCCGTGCCCGATTGATTCACTCGCTGTCACTTTCCGACAACAAAGTGGATGCCCGTCCGGCGAAGAAACATGGTATTCCTCCGTTCTAAAACGGGATTTTCTGTTAACCAAATCCTTTCAAAATGGAAGAAAGTACACCAAAATATCAAACCTTTGTGGTGAATAGCGCCAAGTACAAAACGCTTTACACGAAGAAGTTTGAAACTCGAAAAAAATGGGAACGCCCAAATCCGTTTGAGATTCGTTCCTATATTCCGGGAACCGTCTTAAAGATGTGTGTAAAAACCGGACAGGAAGTAAAAGAAGGTGAATGCCTTCTAATTCTTGAAGCCATGAAAATGGAAAACAAGATCGAGATGCCTTTTGATGGTAAAATCAAAGAGATTCACGTCGAAGAAGGTGTCAAGATTCCGAAAGATGTTATCATGGTAACCATCGAATAAACAACAAAAGCTGCCTCAATCGGGGCAGCTTTTTATTTTTCCCTTCCGGGGAATAAATCCCCTTTCAAAATTCTTACCGCACATTTTCACAACGATAGATAAGTTTTCAGGCAAAAACAGCCAATCCTATCGATAGCAAGGCATAACCAACACGTAGCAACACACGACTGACGCGAAGAAATCCATAACGGACCTGTAGCAACACGTCACGCACCTGAAGCAATGCACGACCGACCTGTAGCAACTCACGCCGGACGCGAAGCAACGCATCCAGAACGATTCGCAGCTGACCTCCCCTAAAAACAAAAAACTAGAATACTTCCGTCCAGAGAAAACTCCCTTCCGGGAAATCGCTATCGCGCCACATAGGTTCCGCGCGGAATAATCCGAAAACCGACGAGCCACTCCCCGACATGGAGGTATAAACAGCTCCCCGCTCCTTCAGCTTTTCTTTTATAGTTTCTATTTCCGGAAAACGTTGAAAAATTCCTACCTCAAAATCATTGACAACGCTTCCCTGCCAGTTGTTAACCGACAACTGAATGGCTTCTCTCAATCGAATATCCGGTATCCCGGGATGAACTCCGGCATAAGCCTCTTTGGTTCCTACTTCAACCGGAGGTTTCACCAGTAACAAATGCCATCCCGCCAAACTCAGCGGAAGAGTCTCCAGCTTCTCTCCGATTCCGGACGCAAACGAGGGGATATTTTCAAGGAAGAAAGGACAATCAGCACCAAGCCTTGCTGCATACGACATCAGCGTCTCTGAGGGGATATTCAGCCCGAAAAAGTCATTCAGCCCTTTTAACATAAAAGCAGCGTCGGAAGAACCACCGCCTAAACCAGCACCAAACGGTATGACTTTGTGCAGATGAATATCGACTCCCGGCAACGAATAATCGGCCGCCAGCATTCGGTATGCTTTCACCACCAGGTTATTCTCCGGGTTTCCTCCAACTTCAATTCCACTATTGCTGAAACAAACTTCTCCGGTATGGTTCTCAATAAACTCCAGACCGTCCTGCAGTTTCAACGGATAGAATACGGTTTCCAATTCGTGGTAACCGTCCTCCCGCTTTCGCAGAATGTTCAGGCCGATGTTTATTTTGGCGTTAGGAAATACTATCATAGGTTAGCAAAATAAATCCGGGGAAGTTTCCCCGGATTTATGAGTTTATTCTTCCATATAACTTTCCAACGGTTCACAAGTACAAATCAGATTCCGATCGCCATAAGCGTCATCAACCCGGCCGACTGGCACCCAGAATTTATTATCTCTCAGCCATTCGAGTGCATAGGCTGCTTTTTCACGAGAGTAACTGTGCTTCCAGTCGTCTGTCATCAAAACTTCAGCCGTATGCGGTGCGTTTTTCAGCACGTTGTCATTTGCATCCGCTTTGCCTTCTTCAATCTCCTTAATCTCGCTGAAGATGCTGTTCATGGCTTCTACGAAACGATCGAGCTCTTCTTTCGATTCACTCTCTGTCGGTTCTACCATCAGTGTTCCGTGTACCGGAAATGAGAGCGTAGGTGCGTGGAATCCGTAGTCCATTAAACGCTTGGCGATATCGGCTTCAGTTACACCAGCCGATGCTTTCAGGTGACGACATTCCAAAATCATTTCGTGCGCCACCCGATCTTTTTCGCCGGTATACAAAATACCGTAATTGTCTTTCAGCAACGAAGCGATGTAGTTGGCATTCAAAATCGCAATTTTGGTTGCCTGTGCCAGGCCGTCCGCTCCCAGCATTTTGATGTACCCGTATGTAATAGGCAATACCGAAGCACTTCCCCACGGAGCCGCTGAAACGGCGTGCAAACCTACGTGTCCGTTATTCATTACCGGATGCGAAGGCAGGAATTCAACCAGATGCTTAGCTACACCAATCGGGCCTACACCCGGTCCGCCACCTCCGTGTGGAATCGCAAATGTTTTATGTAAGTTCAGGTGACAAACATCAGCACCAATCCGCTTCGGATTAGTCAGTCCCACCTGGGCGTTCATGTTGGCACCATCCATGTACACCTGACCACCATTTTTGTGAATGATGTCACACATTTCAACAATCGCCGACTCGAAAACACCGTGTGTTGACGGATAAGTCACCATGAAGGCCGACAAATTATCCTTGTGTTCTTCGGCTTTCGCCCGAAGAGCTTCCACATCGATGTTACCTTTATCATCGCAAGGAACCACTACCACTTTCATACCGGCCATTACTGCACTGGCCGGATTGGTTCCGTGTGCTGATGAAGGGATCAATACTATATTCCGGTGTCCTTCGCCACGACTCTTGTGATATTCCCGAATCACCATCAAACCGGTGTACTCACCGGCTGCACCGGAATTCGGCATCAGCGAGATATCGTCGAAGCCGGTAATTTCCGACAAATCACGACGCAACTCTTCCATCATTTCGTGGTAACCCATCGCCTGGTTTTTCGGTACAAACGGGTGAATCCCGTTGAACTCAATCCAGCTGAGTGGAATCATTTCGGTAGCTGCATTCAGTTTCATGGTACACGAGCCTAACGAAATCATCGAATGTACCAGCGAAATATCTTTTTTCTCCAGCCGCTTGATGTAACGTGCCATCTCGGTTTCGGAGCGATACTTGTTGAAGACGTCCTGCCCCAGGTACTCCGATTTACGACTGTATTTCTTATCAATCTTCGAATTCTCAGGAATCTCCTCGATAACCGGAATCCGCTTGTTAGCTGCCTTCGCAAAAACTTCCAAAATCCAGTTAATGTCCTCCAGGTTGGTCGTTTCATCAATACTCAGGCCCACTTCACCTGATTCGAAATAGCGGAAGTTCATTTCCAAATCAAGCGAAAGCCACTCAATATCTTCTTTCTTCACGTGTCGCGGAAGCGAGATACGAATGGTATCGAAGAAATTGGCATTTTCCTGCTTGTATCCAAGTTTGGTAATCTCATCTGCCAGCAAAACACCAATGCTGTGTGCTCTGTCGGCTATACCGCGAATGCCTTCCGGACCGTGGTAAACGGCATACATTCCGGCCATTGTCGCCAGCAGTGCCTGGGCTGTACAGATATTTGAAGTTGCGCGCTCACGCTTGATATGTTGCTCGCGGGTTTGCAGCGCCATTCGCAAGGCCAGTTTTCCGGTAGCGTCTTTCGACACGCCGATAATGCGGCCGGGCATATAACGTTTGTAATCTTCCTTAATGGCAAAGAAAGCAGCAGAAGGTCCACCATATCCCATCGGAACTCCGAAGCGCTGCGCTGAACCAAACACCACATCGGCATCCCATTCACCCGGAGGCGTAATCAAAGCCAACGCTAACAGATCGGACGCAACCGCAATTTTACAATCGTTGTCGTGCAGGCGGCTGGTGAAGTTGCTATAATCCTCGACTTCACCTTTCAAATTGGGATATTGCACGATGGCTCCAAACCAATTCTCTTCAATCTTATCGCGTGAAAAATCACCAACTTTCAATTCAATTCCCAGCGGCTCGGCACGGGTTTGCAACACATCGAGAGTTTGCGGCCAGACGTTTTCATCGACGAAACAAACATTCGCTCCGGCTTTCTGCTTTCCACGACTACGGGTAGCATACATCAGCGACATGGCCTCTGCAGCTGCCGTAGCTTCATCGAGCAACGAAGCATTCGCCAAATCCATAGCCGTCATTTCGCACACCATGGTCTGGAAGTTCAGCAATGCTTCAAGGCGTCCCTGCGAAACTTCCGCCTGGTAAGGCGTATAGGATGTGTACCAAACCGGATTTTCCAGGATATTACGCTGAATAACTGCCGGGGTAATCGTGTCGTAGTACCCCATTCCGATGTAGGTATTGAAGACCTTATTTTTGGCAGCCAGTTTTCTGATTTGTTTGAAATAGGCCCGTTCGGTCAAACCATTCGGCAAATTCAACGGTTTTTCCAAACGAATATTGGACGGAACCGTTTGTTCAATCAGCTCGTCCATTGATTTTACGCCGATAACCCCAAGCATTTCGTCCAAATCACGATCGCGGGGTCCTATATGGCGGTTGACAAATTTATCGATTGCCATCGCTAGTCAATTTTAGTTTATTATATCCCGACACAATTTTAAGGTCTTCTGTAATAGGAAAACATGATTTTTCCCTTTTTCCCAAACCGTTTTTACTGCAGAAAAGGATTGTTTTTTATTTCGTCTCCAATCGTCGTTTCCGGTCCGTGACCGGGAAACACTTTCGTGGCCGGATCAAGTCCCAGTAATTTCGATTTGATGCCAGTGATCAATGCTTCGTGCTCCCCTCCCGGAAGGTCAGTTCGACCGACAGAACCATAAAAGAGGATATCACCAGCAATCAACATTTTCTCTTTTGCGTTGTGAAATGCCACGCCGCCCGGCGAATGTCCCGGAACATGAATGACTTTCAACGTGGTGTTTCCAAATGTTATTTCATCACCTTCGTCGAAGAATTTGGCCGGTTTCGGAGGCTGGTGCATTGCAATGCCAAACATTCCTCCCTGCTCCTTCGCATTCGAGACCAGTGAATTGTCGTCTTTATGCATTTCCACTTCCAAATCCCACTGACGCGCAGCAAAACCGTTCCCAATCACGTGATCGAAATGGCCATGAGTATTCAGTAGTTTGACCGGCGTCAATTCTTTTTCCTCAATGAAACCAGCGAGAGCTGCTTCTTCAGCAGGTTTCGAACACCCCGCATCAATTATGGCGCACTCACCTGTTTCATCCCATACCACATAGGTATTTACCGCTACCGGATTAAATGTAAACTTTCGAATTTCCATCATAGCTTTCTTGTATTATCCTGATTTTCCGCCAACGAGCGGGACAAAAATAAAACCTCCTTTATCTTCAGTTCTGTACTCAGTTTCCGACTCCCTCACCACCAGCTTCATTTCCTGGTGATGCTGTGAACCTACCGGAATTACCATACGTCCGCCGACCTTTAATTGTTCCAGAAGAGCTTCGGGAATGTAAGGTGCTCCGGCCGTGACTATTATCCTGTCGAATGGCCCGTACGTCGGCAATCCGGCATAACCGTCTCCGTGAAAAAACATGGGTTCGTAGCCGATGGAGGGTAACAATGCTCTTACCTTATCGTACAGCTCCCGATGACGTTCGATGGTAAAAACCGTGGCTCCCATCTCACAAAGTACGGCTGCCTGGTAACCTGAACCGGTGCCAACCTCCAACACCTTGTCGAATTTTTTCACTTCGAGCAACTGCGTTTGAAAAGCGACCGTATATGGCTGCGAAATGGTTTGCCCCTTACCTATCGGGAATGCTTTATCCCGGTAGGCAAACTGCACAAAGCTGCTGTCCATGAACAGATGGCGAGGTACATTACCGATGGCTTCCAACACATTGGCTTCCGTTATTCCTTTCGATTGAATCTCGCTGACCAGCTTCCGTCGCAGACCACGATGTCGGTAATTATCTTCCAAGGGCCGTTTGTTTTTCAAATTCGCCAACAAAAATACCTTTCAATTGTGGGTTTTTCAACAAAAATGGTTGATAAATAAGACCGCCAAGAGATTCTTCCATACACTTAGCCTATGTACATTTGTGTATATGCTGAAACCCGGAATTATTTTACCCCCCAAATCAACGAAACACCTTATCGGGAAATTACCTGATAAGAAGAAATTACACTGGTATATTTTTGATAATCATCAAAAGTGGGATGCCGGTGAACATGCCCATTTCAGCTTATATGAGAGCGATGTAATCCCTTTGATCTCCGATGTTCTGTTCGTGCTCGATCCGGAATTCTGCCATTTTGAATACCTGACCTTCGCCATTCGGAACTCATGTCACCTCTTTATCGAAACAATCGACAAGCTGACGATAACACAACAGGAGCAGTTGATCGAACTGGCCCACGAAGCCGGCACCCAAATTGTCGTGCGAGCCGACCAGCTGCACTTGCCGCTGACAAAGCAGTTGTTCCAGCTCAACCAATTTCCTCGTATGATAAAAAGCGAATACGCCTCGACCAGGCCGAACGAGGATCTTTTTACTCACATCCGCTGCTTTGTCCGGATTATTTTAAAATTGAATCCAACCGAAATAACGGAAATGGCGGTAGCTGGAGGTAACTTTCTATCCAAATCGACAGACTTTGTCGATATTCATCTGGATTTCGCCGATGGAATGGTGGCGTCAATGAATTTTAGCAATCTCGCCTCTGCCGAATCGTCCCGGCTGCTTGTTTTCCGCAATGGTGGACTGATGGATGCTAATTTTACGGCGAATCACCTGGAACTCGTTCCCGAAAACCGGACCTTTTCTTTTTCCGGCTCAGACACCGATGAGCTTCTGTTCCAGCAAGTTAACAATCTCCTGGTAAGCATTGACAATATGGACTTTTCGACTCACTCACTGGAGGAAGAGAAAGAAGTTGTTTTTCTGCTCGACCGGATAAAAGAGCAACTCAGGCTCAAATCCGTTTCCATCTAGTCAAATTTTGTATTCATTTGCATAAGTTTTTTAAAATCCAGGCGTTTTGTAATTTGAAAGCCCGAAATTCACAAAACCAATAGAAACCTAACCTCATCAGTCAAATGAAAAGGAGAAAGTTCCTTGCCAGTTATATTATTTCTGACTATTTGGCCGCTCTTTGCGCCTGGATATTATTCTACCTGTACCGGAAACATTATGCCGAGGCTTTAATCTTCGGGCAAAACCATACCATCGATTTTACCCGCCAGTTTTATCTAGGAATTATTTTAATTCCACTCTTCTGGCTCGGCCTGTATACCATTTCGGGATTTTACAACGATGTCCTGCGAAAGTCGCGCCTGCTGGAGTTAGGCCAAACTATCTTTTCAGCAGTATTGGGCTCACTTTTCATCTTTTTTATGTTTCTGCTCGATGACTACATTCCCGACTATACTTTCTACTACAAACATATTCTGGCACTCTTGGGCATCCAATTTATACTAACTTACATCCCAAGATTGAGCATTTCCACCATCATGGTGCACCAGTTCAAAACCGGACGTATCGGCTTCCCAACCTTGATTATAGGCACTAACGAAGTTGCTCACCGTATTACCCGTGAGTTGGAATCGCAACCTGTCCCTACCGGGAATCAAGTGGTGGGATATGTTACAATCGATGAGGAAGACAAAGATGCAGAAGTGCCAAACGAACAGGTGTTGGGCTATCTGAACAATATTCCCGAAGTCATCAATCAACACAAAATCGAAGAGGTCATCATTGCCACCGAATCGTCGGACCATAAAAAGCTGAACGACATCATTAACCGGTTGGCGGGTCGGAACATCATCATTCGCGGTATCCCCGATATTTATGATATCCTTTCGGGAGCAGTTAAGATGACGACGGTTTATTCAAGTCCCTTGATTCAGATTTCAAACGGAATTATGCCAGCCTGGCAGATGAACATCAAGCGTTTGCTCGATATATTTATTTCGATTATTGGACTGATTGTTTTATCTCCATTATCCCTTGCCTGTATCATTGGTGTGAGGTTCTCATCGCCGGGCCCTATTCTTTACCGGCAGGAACGCATCGGACGCTATGGAAAACCATTTATCATGTACAAATTCCGAAGCATGTACAACGATGCAGAGAAAAACGGACCGGACTTATCCAGCCATAATGACCAACGAATTACTCGCTTTGGTCGATTTCTCCGAAAATCACATTCCGATGAAATACCACAATTTATCAATGTGTTGAAAGGTGAGATGTCGGTCGTGGGGCCCCGTCCTGAGCGCGCTTTTTATATCAGTAAGATCGAGGAATCGGCACCACACTATCGCCATTTGCTACGCATTCGTCCGGGAATTACCAGCTGGGGACAGGTGAAATACGGCTATGCTGAAAATGTGACACAGATGATTGAACGCCTGCAGTACGACCTCATTTATTTACGAAATATGAGTTTGTATGTAGATTTCAAAATAATCATCTACACAGCGATTAATATCCTTCAGGGAAGGGGGAAGTAAAATAGAAATAGCGTCAGCCCTCCAGTTTGAATTTTTGTATGGGACGATAAACGGGACCAGCCGGCTTTAGGATACTTTCGTAGAAAACTACTTCATTTACGATTATCTGCTGAAAAACTACCTCTCGATAATCATCAAGCATCTTCTTCAAATTATCCGCCTCTTTGAGCCATTTAACGCGACCTAATGTCAGGTGTGGACGAAAACCCCGCTCTACCCCTTCGAAACCGGCGCTTTGTACCATCAATTCAGTTTCTGCAGCAAGTTCCGACAGGGCTTCATCTCCCTCCAGCCCTATCCACAAAACCTTGGGACTTTGTGTTGAACCAAACTTTCCGAATCCCCTCAGCGCGATTTCAAAAGGTGCCTTTTGATTAAATATGCCGGGTGCTTCTTGCAAAATTTGCCCAATCTGTTCCTTCGTAGTATTTCCCAGGAAACGCAACGTCAAATGCATTGTATCCGGATTGACCCAATTTATCCTGCTTTTACTCAATTTCCCCTGCAGCTCGTGTATGAACTTCAGCAACTTCTCTTCCGGACGGATATGTATGGCGATGAATGTACGTTTGCTCATATCGTTCCCTGGTTGATTTGTTGCACAATATTCTCAATCATCCAGTCTTCTCCGTAAGGGTTGTAACGAACTTTCAAATCGTTTCCAAATATCCGGGCCACCGTCTGCCAGAAAAACGCTGTAAAGCCACCCCGGAACTCCTTGATGATTTGATATGACGAGTGCCCCGTCTCCCGGTCAATCAGCTTCATGAGTATTCTCCCTTCTGAAATTTTCATATGCTTAATCTCATCGCCATACTCGTTCATCAGGTCTTCCTGCACCTGCTTAATATATTTCTTTCGCTGCCGATCGGTCTTTAATGTGACATACACCTTGTTGTATTCCTCCAACTTCTTAGCAGCCAATTTAGCCATCGGGTAAACCTTTTTTACAATTAGCACCATCCGGTTATAGCGCCGTTGCTGCCTGCGGTAATACCTCCTGCTATGCGGCTTAATCTGAATAGGATCGAGGACCACATGAGGAATGGAATCGACTCTCCCGACAAGTGAATCCGGCAACTCCGGAGGTACTAAAACCACCTGACTGTGTCCGGCTACCGCAATGAACAGAAAAACGAAAATGTACAACCACTTTTTCAACTCATCCTCCTTCTTTACCGTATAAAAATAACAATCAACAATAGAAAATGACACAATAAAAGACATTGCTAAACATATTTCCCGCAAAATTCAGTCCACTCATATTTAACTATATTTGCCTCACATTAACACAAATGACACCACAATATTTATTATAGAGTCAATGAAAAAATTTAACGTAAATGTCAGCTCGGAAATCGGGCAATTAGAGGGAGTTATTCTACATACTCCCGGGCAGGAGGTGGAGAATATGACTCCTCAAAATGCCGAGCGCGCCCTTTACAGTGATATCCTGAACCTATCGGTTGCCAGACAGGAATATGCGCAATTAAAAGGTGTTTTGGAAAAGGTTGCCAATACCTTTGAAGTAAGAGATTTGCTGACTCAAACCCTTCAAAATTCGCACGCAAAAGAGCGAATTATCAACCGCATATGTGAACGTGAAGATGCTTTTTGCGAAATATCAGCTTTGTATGACCTCCCGGAAGAAGAGTTGGCCCGGCAGCTCATTGAAGGTTCCATTTTAAAACGCGATAACCTGACTAAATTTCTGAGCAAAGAGCGCTTCGCCCTTCGCCCGCTGCACAACTTTTTATTCACGCGCGATACTTCAATGACTGTCTATGATGAGGTTTTGATTGGAAAAATGGCGAGCCCGGTACGCGACCGAGAAGCCTTGATTATGGAGGCTATTTTCAAAGACCATCCACTCTTCGGAGTGAAGACCATCAACCCGATCGTTCCCATTAAAAACATTCCATCCAGTCCCCTGGCCAGCATCGAAGGCGGTGACGTGGAGATTGCCAGGGACGATGTGATACTGATCGGAACGGGTGTTCGTACCACTTCACAAGGAATTGATTATCTGATTGAATCGATTAAAGAGAAGAAAACATCCGCCAAGCATATTATTGTCCAGGAACTGCCACATACGCCAGAATCATTCATTCACCTCGATATGACTTTTACATTCCTGAACAAGGATGAAGTAATGGTTTATGAGCCCCTGATTCTTGGAAACAATAAATACCAGACCATTCACATTACCATCGATAACGGCGAGGTAACCAGCATCAAACTGCACGAAGATCTACTGCAAGCTTTGAAAGAAGTAGGCATGGATATGAAACCGATTCAGTGCGGAGGAACCAAGGATGATTGGACGATGGAACGGGAACAATGGCACAGCGGAGCCAACTTCTTCTCCATTGCACCTGGAAAAGTAATTGGCTACGAAAGAAATAACTACACCATCGAGGAGATGAGCAAAAATGGTTACGACATCATTAAAGCTCAGGACATTATCGAAAACAAGGCAGATATTCACGCATCGAAGAAAGCGGTTATTACCATTGCGGGTTCAGAACTGAGCCGTGGTGGAGGCGGTGCCCGTTGTATGACGATGCCTGTGGGACGGAAAAAAGTAGATTGGTAGATGACGAGAAAGCTGAAAACAAATGAACTGGGGAGATTATCTGTCGATGAGTTTAAAGAGGCGGATAAGCTCCCGGTAACTGTTGTTTTAGACAATATCAGGAGCGGAAACAATGTGGGCTCGGTATTTCGCACCTCGGATGCTCTTCGTGTTGAAAGAATCATTCTTTGCGGAATTACAGCTACGCCGCCAAACAAAGAGATTCATAAAACAGCTATAGGTGCGGAAAAATCAATCGATTGGGAATACTTTAAGCACACCGAAGAGGCTGTTCAAAAACTAAAAGATGAAGGCTATAGAATTGCCGGAGTGGAACAAGTGGAGAACAGCACTTTATTGCCTGATTTTAAAGCGAATGCTGACACTCCATTAGCTCTTGTTTTCGGCAATGAGGTAAAAGGTGTACAACAACAAATCATCGACATGTGCGATGAAAACATAGAAATCCCACAATACGGAACCAAGCACTCATTCAATATCTCGGTGAGTGCAGGTATCGTATTATGGGATATCTGCAATAAAATGCGTCGGTAATAACATACCGAACATATACAACAATCTCAGGGTGGATTCATTGTGCACTAAGCACGATAATCCACTTTTTTCTTTGAAAGAAATAAAGGTTTTACCAGAGTAGAATTGTAAAAATGCAGATGCAGAAATTCTATTCCGAAGTAGTTTTCACACTACTCCGGAATAGTTTCTGAAATATTTTAAATTGAGTCTTACTCTACGATTGACTTGAACTGCTCGTCGTTGAAGTACTTCGAGAACTCGAGATCAACCTTGGCGATGTCTTTATACTTGGCATCTTTGTTCACGGCAGCCTTCAGGCTATCGTACAACAGAGTTGTCTTAGCAGTACGTGCACCGATGATAGCTTTCAGGTAATCACCCAATGCTGACTCTTTCTTCAGGTTGTTCAAAGTGCGGAGTGCTCCATTGTTATCGCCGGTAAGCATCTGAGCAAGAGCTTTGTTGACACAAGTTCCGTCACCGAAATATTTAACGGCTGCATCATAGTCACCTTTCAGAATACTTACAGTACCCAGGTTGTAGTTCACTTCCTGACCGGCACCACTAGCTGCACTGAAGAGTTCCTGAGCTTTGTCTAGATTTCCGTTCACCAGTGCTACTCCACCGAGGTTGTTCTGGATGATTGGGTTTTTCGGATCCAGTTTGTCAGCCTTTTCGAAGTTTGACTGAGCATCGCTGGTGTTACCCTGATTCATTTCAACAACGCCGAGGTCATTGAATCCACGCCAATCTTCCGGGAACTGACGAGTGAAGCTGGTGTAAATTGCTTTCTGCTTGTTCAGGTCTTCAGTAAGAGAAGCTGCGTAAAGCAATTCTGCCTGGTTGAGTTTGGAAGGATCGGTGTCTGCGAGATTAGCAATTTCCTCGTCAGTTTTACCAATCAAATCAACACTGGCAATAATTTTTGAACGACGCAGTTTCGGAAGAATTGTTTTTGCGATTTCCTGGAACGGACCAGTCAGGTTGCGAATCTCACGCTCGCGAACTTCCGGATCCTGGTACATTGAAAGTACACGCAAAATCATTTCCTTATCCTGGATATTGGATTTCTGCATCAATTCTTTGAAACCTTCCCAGTCTTCCGGAGTGTATTTTCCGGTAACTTCAGTTTCAACTTTATCTTTTTTCAGTTTTCTGTCAACAACTTTGGTAGCTGAACCTTCACGTTTTTCAGCCAACTTGGTATTGAACTTCTCAGGTCCGTCCGGAGAAGCATAAGCTGAAACCTCAACGCCTTTCAGATCTTTGCGGTCTGCTTCAAATGCGTCTTTAATATACTGGTTCAACTTATCCATGTCTTCCTTCTTCAACTGAGAACCGCGAACATATGAACTGTTGATGAGATACATCAAATCTGCTTTGTACTGATCGGGTACGACACGCTGAAATTTATCAATTGTCGGGTCATAAACGCCAGTAGTATTCTTTTCTTTCTGAATACCTACGATTGATGCGGGTTGGTCTTTAACCAAAGTTGAGGTTGCAATTACGCCGTCAGCAATCTTAACCGGATCGAAATCCAAAGTCTGGTCTCCTTGAGAAGCGGTGATGCGAACGACCAAATCAGATTTACGCATGCCATCTACATAAGGTACGCTACCTTTATATGAGAAAGTTCCACCGTTGGTGTAGCTAATCACTTTGTTATTAGCTTCAACCTTTTCTCCCTGCAATTTGTAAGGAGCATACGCTTTTTCTCCACCCTGATAAGTCAGAACGGGAGTAGCTGTAATAGTAGCTTTCTTATTAAAGAACTTTTCAGGAATACGCCCCTGAATCTCAACATCAACGTTACCACCTTTTGCTACAAGCACTTCAGGAGTAACCGTGTAGTTGATCTTATCGGCATTCTTCTTCATTTTCTGCAGACTGGCACAGCTTGACAGCATCATCGCGCCAACGAAGAACACAGCAACAGCCTTAAAATTGATTTTCTTCATGATGAACCTTTATTAATTTTCAAAACCAATTGTTCGACACTTTTCACAAAAGTAAAATCTTTTGTTAATTAAGAAAAGCTTTAGAACGTTTTTTTATTATTGAATCTAATTATAATATCACTCTGTTTACCCCCAAATTATAGGACTTATGAAAAATAACATCGATTAGTTTTTCATAATCTGCCTGGTTCTCCACGAAATCAATATTCCGGGTATCAATAATAACAATCGGGAAGTCATTTTGCTGACGGAAAAAGCGAAAATATCCTTCACTAATTTTCTTGAGGTATTTTTCGTCGATTTCCTGCTCGTAATCCCGTCCTCTCTTCCTGATATTTTCAATCAGACGATTCTCAGGAAGGTGAAGATACACATACAAGTCAGGCTTGGGGTGTTTATCATATATGATTTCAAAGAACTTACGATACAACTGATACTCATCTTCAGCGAGTGTATTCTGAGCAAAAATCAGCGATTTCATAAAAAAGTAATCGGCCACCGTCAACTGGTGAAAAAGATCGCGATCAGAAAGCTCCCGCTTCAACTGATTATATCGTTCGGCCAGGAAGGATAACTCAAGAGGGAACGAATACCTTTCCGGATCTTTGTAAAATTTCGGCAGAAACGGATTATCTGCAAACTTCTCAAGAATCAGTTTAGCCTGAAAATCCTGACTTATCCGATTTGATAATGAGGTCTTTCCCGACCCTATATTACCTTCTATGACCAAAAAACTTATATCCATACAAACCCGGGGTAAAAATTCCGGGAAAGATATCCAATAATTTGCGAAGGGTCAATTAAATTTTGGCTCAACCCCCATTTCGTAAAACACAAATGACCAGATATCGGTGTACTCATCTATTATCTTCGACGTTGGTTTTCCTCCTCCGTGTCCTGCCTTGGTTTCAATGCGAACCAACGTCGGATTTTTACCATCGTTATACTCCTGCATCCGCGCCATATATTTAAAGGTATGCGCCGGCACGACCCTATCATCATGATCGGCTGTCAATGCAAGAATTGCCGGGTAGTGTCCTCCCTTTTTAATGTTATGATAGGGAGAATAAGCATACAGATACTTGAACATCTTCTCGCTATCGCTACTGGTACCGTAATCACCGGCCCACGACCAGCCAATAGTAAATTTGTTGTAACGAAGCATATCCATCACTCCCACCTGCGGAATCGCAACGCGGAATAAATCAGGGCGCTGATTGATGACAGCACCTACCAGCAAACCACCGTTTGAGCCCCCCATCAAAGCCAGATGATTGGTGTCGGTGTATTTCTTTTCGACCAGATATTCCGCTGCCGCGATACAATCGTCGAATACATTTTGTTTGTGCATTTTGGTGCCGGCTTCATGCCATGCTTCGCCATACTCTCCTCCTCCTCGCAAATTCGCGACAGCATAAACACCACCTTGCTCAAGAAAAACCATTCGTGCCGGTGAGAAGTATGGTGTCAGACTAATATTAAAGCCGCCGTATCCATATAACAGAGCAGGATTCGTTCCATCCAGCTTGGTTCCCTTCTTCATGAAAATGAACATCGGAACCTTCGTACCGTCCTTGCTGGCATAAAAAACCTGCCTGGTTTCAAAGTCTTTCGGATTGAATTTCAACTCAGGTTGCCTGAATACTTTCGACTCACCTGTTACCACATTGTACTGGTAAATGGTATTCGGCATCGTCCATGATTCGAACGTGTAAAAAGCTTCACTATCATTCTTCTCACCAATCAGCACCGAAGCGCTACCCATCTCGGGCAGCTCAATGTTCCCGGTCAGTTTTCCGTCGGGCTGGAATAACTGTAGAACAGTATGAGCATCTTTCATATAAGAAGCACATATTTTTCCTCCAACGACCGATGCATCACTCAACACATCGTCCGATTCAGGAATAATTTCCTTCCAGTTAGCTTCCTCCGTATGCTTTGGGTCTACTGCAATTAACCGGTATCGGGGTGCTTTGTAATTGGTCAGAACCAATAGCTTCCCATCCATATCATCGATAACCTGGAACTCTTTGTCAAACGAAGTATAAACCGGCTTCCACTTTCCATTCCTTTCATTATTCATCCTCACATAAAGCGAGTTACCAATAGACGCCTCGTACTCGGTGAGATATTTAATTTTTTCGTCTCTCGTTACGCTAACATCCGACAGCCGTTTCGGATGTTCCGGCGTGTCGTACACCATTTTATCATCCGACTGAGGTGTGCCGACCTTATGATAATACACCTTATGATACTCGTTGGATTGACTCAATTCATCGCCTGCCTTAGGCTTATTGTACCTCGAATAGTAAAAACCATCGCCATCCCATCCAATGCCAGAGAATTTAATCCACTGCAAACGGTCGGATAGCTTCTCTCCGGTATTGATATCCAAAACATATCCCTCATTCCAATCGGAACCTGAGCGGGCCACAAAATAGGCGAGATACTTCCCGTCGTTGGAAACACGTGCGGCGCTAAGCGCTACGGTTCCGTCGTCGGACAGTTTATTGGGATCAAGTAATACTCTTGGCTCAGCATCTAAATTATCCTGAACATAGAGTACACTTTGATTCTGCAATCCATCATTCTTGTAATAAAAATACTTACCTGCCCTTTTGAAAGGAGCCGAATATTTGGGGTAATTCCAGAGGTTGGTCAGTTGCTTCCGAATACTATCCCGGTAGGGAATCTTGGCCAGAAAAGCATTGGTTACTTTATTCTCTGCTTTCACCCACTCTGCCGTTTCTTCCGAATTATCATCTTCCAGCCAACGATACGGGTCACTTACTTTATGACCAAAGTAATCGTCAACAACATTGTCTTTATGCGCCACAGGATATTTTATTTTCTGATTGTTCGTACAGGAAAAGGCAAATAAAGCCAGACCTGCAAGTAGTATGGTCCCTTTCACAAGCTAAGTATTAAGTTTAGTTACTAAACATTTAATGTCTGTCTGGTATAAAAAGAAACACAAAAAGTACGCAAAGGTTTAATTCTTTGCAACTTAAACGAATAAAAAAGTTAGCTAAAATGGTTATTCCCCTTAACAAATCCTCAAAGGAGCTTCTTTTTCGCTCTCATATTATTGTCTTTTCGACCTCCGAGCACGTATCCAATCAACATTCCAATAATGGTTCCTCCAACAATGAAACCCCATTTCTGCCCATGAAATAACACCAAATCAATCAAGGCTCCCACCAATGCACCGGCTGGCAAACCAAGCGCTGACCACCTGTAGGTAAAATAATAAGGTGGAAGAAACCCGTGTTCTTCGGTCATGTGTGAGGCCAACGTCGAGAGTGCCCGATCAAATTTGCGCCTTCTCTTACCCGGATTCTTCACCGCATCGTTCATTCCGGCAATGGTTTCCCTGACGCCGGAGTGCATTTCCCGGCAAACCGGACAATCTTTTGAAAATTGGTCCAGGCGTTGAACATTGCGCCAAAACTCTTCCAGTCGATAAAATCGAACATCCTTTTCCGATATACCTTTCAGGTTTTCACGGAAAAGCTCCTCTGTCTCATTCAGCCACGCTGATTCTTTCGCTTCCATGTATAAAAAAAGATTGATTAAATATAGAAAAAACTGGCAGAGATAAAAAAAGCCCGGTCACCCGGGCTCTTAAATATAGTATGAATATACATCTATCGGTTGTTGTCACGACGCGGCGGACGACGGTCTCCACGGTCACGATTACGATCACCACCTCTGCGGTCGCCTCGACCACCCCGATCGTTCTCGTTTCCGGTACGCTCCGGACGAGGCAGCAATACCTTTCTCGAAAGTTTCAGTTTACCTGTACGTTGATCAACCTCAAGTAGTTTTACTTCTACTTCGTCGCCTTCTTTCAGCACATCGGCAGGATTCTCGACACGTTTCCAATCGAATTCCGAAACGTGGAGCAAACCTTCTTTACCCGGCATGATCTCTACAAAAGCACCGAATGAAACGATTGACTTCACTTTACCTTTGTAAACTTCGCCTACTTCAGGTACAGCAACAATCGCACGCACGCGCTCTAAGGCAGCATCAATTGCTTCACGGTTGGGTGCGCTGATTTCAACGATACCCAAGTCATCAACTTCCTCAATTGCGATAGTTGATTGGGTATCTTCCTGAATCTGCTGAATGATTTTTCCTCCAGGACCAATAACCGGACCAATCATCTCTTTCGGGATAGTGATGGTCACGATTCGCGGTACATTCGGTTTGTAATCTTCACGAGGTTCTTCAATCACTTCGAGAATCTTACCCAGAATGTGTTCACGTCCTTCTTTGGCTTGCTGCAGTGCCTGAGCCATCACTTCATATGAAAGTCCGTCAACTTTAATATCCATCTGGGTAGCGGTGATTCCTTTTTCTGTTCCGGTTACTTTGAAGTCCATATCTCCCAGGTGATCCTCATCACCCAGAATATCGGAAAGAACAGCAAATTTATCTGAATCCTTATCGGTAATCAATCCCATGGCGATTCCTGAAACCGGGCGTTTCATTTTTACACCGGCATCCATCATGGCCATCGTTCCCGCACAAACCGTTGCCATCGATGACGAACCATTCGATTCAAGAATATCCGACACAATACGCATGATGTAAGGGAAATCGTCCGGAATCATTCCTTTCAAAGCACGGTGAGCCAAATTACCATGACCAATCTCACGGCGTGAAACACCTCTTGGTGTACGTGGTTCACCAACAGAAAAGGGTGGGAAGTTATAATGCAACAAGAAACGCTCACGTCCCTGAACAGTTACATTGTCGATAATCTTCTCATCCATTTTAGTTCCCAGCGTCAAACTAGTCAACGACTGTGTTTCACCACGAGTGAAAATCGCGGACCCGTGTGCTCCCGGCAGGTAATTAACCTCGCCCCAGATAGGACGAATCTCATTGGTTTTCCGTCCGTCAAGACGAATCTGCTCATCCAGGATCATCCGGCGTACAGCTTCTTTTTCCACATCGTGGAAATAACGACCAATCAAGCTAAGCGGAACTTCTTCTTCCTCTTTTCCTTCACTGTATTTCTCAATGAATTCTTCCTTAACCTTATCGAAGGCTTCGTAACGTTCCTGTTTGTTCTGTATCGTTGCCCGAGCTACATCGTATACTTTCTGGTAAGTTTCCTTTTTAACCAGTTCACGCAACTCTTCGTCGTTTATTTCGTGTGAGTACTCACGCTTTACCACCCCAAGTTCAGCAGCCAGTTCTTCCTGAACCTTACAATGTTGCTTAATGGCATCGTGCGCAAATTTGATGGCTTCCAGCATTTCATCTTCGGAAACCTCATCCATTTCACCTTCTACCATCATGATGTTGTCATACGATGCCCCCACCATAATATCGATATCAGCCTTTTCCAACTGCTCCAACGAAGGATTGATGACTAACTTTCCATCAACACGACCTACACGAACCTCTGAGATAGGACACTCAAAAGGCACATCGGAAACAGCGATTGCTGCAGAGGCTGCCAATCCCGCTAACGAGTCCGGCATTTCATCTTTCCCTGTTGAAATCAGGGAAATCATCATAGCCGTTTCAGCATGATAATCTTCCGGAAACAGGGGACGCAGAGCGCGGTCGACCAGACGAGCTACCAAAATCTCATCATCAGAAGGACGTCCTTCACGCTTCAGAAAACCACCGGGGAAACGACCCGCAGCAGAAAATTTTTCACGGTAGTCAACCGACAGGGGCATAAAATCAACGTCTTCCTTAGCTTCCTTTGCCGAAACGACAGTGGCTAACAACATTGTATCACCCATTTTAACTACAACCGATCCGTCTGCTTGTTTTGCTAGTTTTCCAGTTTCGATAGTGATGGACCTTCCATCACCCAGATCGATTGTTTTTTCAATAGCTTTGTACATAATCTCTTCTTCAAACAATTAATAAGTTTCAAACAAATGGGTGGGGCTTTTTTAAAAAATACCAAAAAAGGCAATTCGAAAATTGCCTTTTAAGGTCGTTCGTTTATCTACGAAGATTAAGTTCTTTCAGAATAGCACGATAACGCTCAATGTCTTTTCTTTTCAGATAATCGAGCAATGAACGGCGCTTACCAACCAGACGAATCAGTGCACGCTGGGTGCTGTAGTCTTTGCGGTTCTTTTTCAGGTGCTCAGTCAAGTGACTAATGCGGTATGAGAATAACGCAATCTGACCTTCGGTTGAACCAGTGTTGGTAGCACTTTTGCCGTGCTTTTCAAAAATCTCTTGTTTCTTTTCAGATGTTAAATACATTTTCTTAAAATAATTCGTGTGATACAATTATTACACCGCAGTATTCGAGTGCGATAGCAACGGCGTAACATTATCTGCAAAAATCAGCCCCAAAAGTAAAGAAAAATATTGAAAAACTGTAATCTTTATTTGTGAATATTTCATTTAAACCATTTGACTAACAACCGCTAAAGCGATTCAGGCTCCTGCTCCAGAAATTCCTGTAATTTGGTTACCTGCGCATGCGAACCCAAAACGAATAATTTATCGCCCCGATTGAGCATATGCCCGGGGCCCGGATTGAAGACATATTTTCCTTCGAAATTCTTCAGTCCCACAATGGTAGCTCCCGTCACATTTCCCACTAGTAAATCAGCAATGGTTTTTCCTTCGTACTCCTCAGCCATCCTGCTACAGGGAACCTCTGTGAGGCTTACCGATTTATTTCGCTGAAGCAGAACATACTCGACAAACTCCACTACATCAGGCTGTGTAACCAACCGAGCCATACGCTGACCTCCCATGCGTTCGGGCATAATCACATTGGTTGCACCTGCCCGGCGAAGCTTCATATCCGAACCAATCTCCGAAGCACGACTAATAATCAACAAGTTAGGATTCATGCTTCGCGCCGTTAACACGACAAACACATTATCGGCATCATTTGGTGTTGTGGCAATCAATGCACGTGCATGGTCGATTCGAGCCAACCTTAAATCATCCTCGTGAGTAGCGTCGCCGCGAACATATAGCAGGTTGGGATCTTCGCGAATGCGCTCAATCACATTATCGCGTTTTTCGATAATAACAAAATGTTGATTATGATCCATGAGCTCCAGCGCCGCTTGTTCTCCGTTTCGGCCAAAGCCACAAATAATCACATGATCGGTTAGCTTTTCAATCTTCTTGTTCACGCGATTCGTCTTTAAATAATTAATAAACTCTCCATCGAGGAAAAAACGCACCAAACTGGAACCAACGTAGGCAATATTACCCAGCGATAAGATAATCAAAATTGATACAAATATTTTCCCGGCAGGAGATAGAGGTTTTACCACCTCGAATCCTACGGTGGAAACCGAAATAATGGTCATATAAAATGCATCAACCAGATCGAGGCCTTCAATAATCATAAACCCGAGGACGCCGAAAATAATCAGCGACAGCAGGAGGACGATCCCAATGCGTAATGTTCTGTAAGTTTGTTCCTCAAAGAGGTTCATGCAAAATAATTTTATGCCCGATTCCGCAACTCAGACACCGCTTCAACTCGCAATACCTGCTTTTTAAGTGCAACAAGGCTTGTGATTCCAGGGCGTTGTCCGCTTCTATTCCGGACACGGTCCACTTTCGTATTACCATATTGTCCTCTGCCGGCAAATCTTCCAGCAGCTGCAGAGCCCTATTCTTCAAATATAGTTTATTTTGGTTTTCTCCATACAGGAAATAAAAGGGAACAATCACATTAATCACCAATAATCTCAGTGCCTGCTCCCCGAGTTTTTTCTTACGGCGAGGCGATTCCCGATTGAAATGATAATGCGTATCCCAGTACGGTGAAGCAACGACCTGAAACCAACCACGGATTTCGTCCATATTTTTTGCTTCCAGCAGTTTTCCCAATAACCCCTGCGAATTGTATATCAATCGTGCAAACTGAGCCAGGCGGATTGTCGGAAAATTGACCGGACGCATTCGCATGAATTTCCACAGATGCCCTTCAATGGGACGCAAAGAGTATTTTCCGGCCAGAAACCGGTATTCCTTTCGCAACTGCAGATAATAATTATCGGCAAACAGCTCTTCGCCTAAAAGTCCGGCCTGACCGAAAAGCAATGCCTCGGTTTGCATGAGCGAATCGTGATGATGAGCCAGAACCTTCTGGGGCAACGACCGGACAACCATCTCAAATGGCTGGGCATTCACTTTAAAACCAAAGCCCCGAGCCAACATCCGGTAAAAGGTTTCTCCCCAATCGCCATTCGTATCCTGAAGCAGTTCATCTACGACTCCCGTCTTTTCTTTCAGGCGTTCAATCATTACACTGTTCAGGAAAAACTTCACGCGAAAGGGATCTATGCGGAAAAGACGCGATGCACAGGCTACCCAGTCCTTGCTTTCGGTTAATTCCTGGTAATTTCTTTCGATGGTATCCGCCCATTTCAAAACAAATGTGGGAAGTTCGGCATCCAGAGCATTTTTTACCGGTTCGTCATGTTCAGCGACGACATGCAGTATAACGTTGTTATAGGCCGGGTCTTCTTGATGACCGTGACGATTCCAATCGGAAGATTTTTGGTGTATTTCGACACTGCCCACCCATAACGTGTCGCCAATTTGGATACGTGCTTCTGAGAAATCAGGTCCGGCATGCAGGTTATGCATTCCGGGCTGAAGAATTTCAACGGGTTCTCCGCCAATCGTTTTTTGCTGACGGGTTTGATATAAACGGTGTTTCCAGATAAAGTGGAGAAACTCTTCTTTCATACGGTTGGTGGATAATATTCCTGAAATTACAAAATTCCAGCCTCATTAACCAACCATAATGTATATCAAAGTTTATACTTCCGGATTTTGTTGTAGAGGGTTTGACGAGTGATTCCCAACTGAGTAGCTGCCGCGCTGTGATTCATTTTGTGCCGTTCCAGCGCTTTTTTAATCATCGATTTTTCCATTTCTTCGATGGTATCCGGAATCTTGAATAACTGTGATTGTGCAGCCGACCGGAACATAAAATCTTCCGGACGCAGCACGTCTTTTTCACACAGGATTACAGCTTTCTCTATTGTCAGCTTTAATTCGGAGATGTTTCCCGGCCAGGGATTCAGCTTTAATTCTTCCAGCGTCCGGGCACTCATCCGAAGCGGCCCTTTATGGTATTTGGCACTAAACTGCCCGATGAAAAAATTAGCAATCTCTTCAATATCTTCCACCCGATGCCTTAATGCCGGAATTTCGATAGCCCTGGACGAAAGACGACGATAAAGCTCTTCGTGAAAAGCGCCTTCGTTTACCAAAGACCTTAAATCCTCTGCTGTCCCCAACAACAATTTAACATTTACCGGTACAGCTCTGACGGCGCCAACCGGCTCAACCGTATTACGCTCCATGTAACGTAAAAACTGTTCCTGAACCGAAAGAGGTATTTTGGCGACCTCCGGAATATATAGTGTTCCGCCTTCAGCAATCTGAAACTTCCCGGGGAGATCGGGATCGGCAGTTGGGTAATTCCTTTTCTTCACTCCAAAAAGATAACCGCCCAATTCGGTTTCCCGCTCCAATAAACTGTTTGCCTCCAGGAATAATTCGTTCCGACGGGATGACTGACTATGAATGTAACGGGCTACTGATTTCTTGCCACTTCCGGTTTCACCCTGCAACAAAATAACATCAGGCGTATCGATCACGCCCGCTAAGGCGTGCATCATCCGATTGTAAGGCACAGAACTTCCCTGAATGACTGGTTCAGTTTGCAACAACTCTTTTTTTATTCCATCGAAACGGGACTCAATTAGCTCACACCGCTCCTTCATCAGCTTCAATTGAACAACCGAACGAAGCGACGCAACAAGTTTTCGAGTATTTACAGGCTTGAAAGCAAAATTGGCGGCCCCTTCTTCAATCGCCCGGTCACCGAGCATCACGTCATCTTCGTTAAGTAGAATAACCACCTCTATCCGGGGATTGATCCGTTTTATTTCGCGCAACCAATAAAGGCCACGCTCTTCACCCTCCCTTACACCGGAAAAATCAACGTCTAAGATCGCCACATCGGCCTTCTCGGTCTTGAGATAAAACGGCAGCAGGTTAGGATTTGAAAAGGATTTCACCGATTCAAAGTCCATCCTGAGCGCCATCTCCAACGACCCGCCAGGACCTTTTGCGTCATCAATGATTAATATTCGACCTTCAGACATTAATTATCTAATTTCTAACAAAGATACGTCCACTTCTTTCTGAGAACAACCTAATCTGTAAATTTTTTTTACACTTTTTTCGGTTTTATTCCCTACTTATATTACTTATCTTACAGTATGTTAATTTCGTCACTATGAAACACATCAACCTAACCATTACTCTGATAGCTTTTCTGTCGGGGGTTTCCTTATTTTTTGCCTGCTCATCTTCAAAAAATGATAAATCCAATACTACCTCTTCGGGAAAAAATGTAAAGGGTGAATTAAAGGCTGTCCGGAATTATCAAAACGGTAAACTTTCATCTATTGTTCATTTTAGGGACAGTGTCGCAGAAGGTGAAGCCCGTAATTTTTATTCCAACAGGAAGCTGGCTTCAGTATTTTACTACGAACACGGGAAACTGCACGGAAAAGCGGTTAAATACTATCCGGATGGAAAAGTTTATCGAATCCGCTGGTATGTTCACGGAAAACTCCAGGACACGGTAAAAAAATACTATGAATCGGGCAAACTCATGTCTAAGCAAACCTATAAGGATGGAATGCCTTCGAACGATTTAAAAGAATACAAGCAAAACGGGGAACTGATAACCAATTACCCCACCCTTGTATTTACGCTTAAAAATTCGGCCGATTTCTATAAACGAAAACTACTGGAATTTAGGTTATCGAATGGTTCCAATGCGGTCCGATATTACTATGGTCCACTTACAGAAGGGAAATACCTGGACCCGGAAGCTACTCTTATCGGACAGCGGGGCAATACAGGACAAATTGCACTTCAACCGGAAGATCTAGGTAGAAAACTGGTAGTCATTGCTAAATACATCACTCCGTTTCAAAATGTCTACCCGATCCAAGCCAGTTACACTTATAAATAAAAAGGGCATCCCTTTCCCAGGAATGCCCCGTATTTATTTTTCAGAATAAAATATAATCAGCTAAAAATAACCGATTGTAAATAGTAGGTTCCTGCACCAGCCAGATAGCCTAACGCCGCAATCCAGGTGATTTTTCGGGCATACCAACCAAAGTGTATCTGTTCCATTCCCATCGCAGCTACTCCGGCAGCAGACCCGATAATTAACATCGAACCTCCGGTACCAGCACAGTAGGCCAGGAACGACCAAAACTGTCCATCCTGCACAAAAGAAGCCAGGTAACCTTCTGCTCCTGATGGTGCAATACCATACATTCCCATCGCACCAGCAACCAGCGGCACGTTGTCGACGATGGAAGACAGTGCTCCAATAATCAGGTTGATTCCAAATATATTCCCGACATGCACGTCCAGAAACTTAGAGACAATATCGAGTTGACCAGCTGACGACAAACTCGCCACTGCGGTCAGGATTCCCACGAAGAAAAGAATGGTCGGGGCATCGAGATTTCGGACAACCCGACTTACGCTGAGAATTCGTTTATCTTCATGCGGACGATTCCGCAGCATGAAATCGGTTATCAACCAAATAACTCCCAAGCCAAGCAGCATACCAAGATACGGAGGCAGATGCGTAATGGTTTTAAATACCGGCACAGACAACAAGGCACCTACGCCAAGGAAGAAAATAAATTTCCGTTCACCTGCAGAGGTAAACTCTTTCGTGTCTTCGTCGGTCAATTCCGGGCGCTCCGTCTCACCTTTCATGAATATTGAAGCGATGATAAGTGGTACCATCATACTAACCAGGCTGGGCAAAAATACCGATTTCACAATATGTTCTGTGGTAATCTGTTCTCCAATCCACAACATAATGGTCGTAACGTCACCAATAGGCGACCAGGCACCTCCCGCGTTGGCTGAGATGACAATCATACTGGCAAAAATCCATCGGTTTTCAGGCTTTCGCAGAATTTTCCTGGTAAGCGTAATCATTACAATCGTGGTCGTCAGGTTATCCAGTACTGCCGACATGAAGAAGGAAAGCACACTGATTAACCACATCAATTTCACCCGGTCGCGGGTCGTAATATGATCGGTAATTACACGAAACCCCTGGAAACGGTCTACTACCTCAACAATCCCCATCGCACCAAGTAGAAAGAGCATGATGGATGCAATTTCAGACAGGTGATGGAAGAGCTCGTGTTCTGTTACAAACTCACGGATCACCTCGGGTGAAGTAGACTCCGGATGCTGAGAAATAAACTCGTGCCAACTATGGCTGTAACCTAACGAAAGAATATCGGAACCTCCGAGAGCATAAACTGCCCACATCAACGCACCGGTAATTAAGGCAGTACCTGCTTTATTTATTCGTATCTCGTGCTCAAAAATAATTCCAGCATATCCCACGAGAAAAATAATTGCCATTAATTCAAACATTCTGCAAAAGTTTAGTTTAGTAACAACTTATATAAATAATAAAAGTTTGGACATTTTTCTGAAATAAAACGTTACAAGCTGGTATTCATTACTTTTTATTGACTCTTTTTCCTTTCTTTCCAGCGCCCGAAGATACATATGCGATCTACTATTCAAAGTGTTTTATGTCACTAAAGACCAAAATAGAATACCGCCGCACCCGACAAATACCCAAGAAATGCCAGGCCCGACATCCGTTTAAAGTACCATCCAAAACTGATATTTTCCATACTCATAGCCGCGACACCCGCCGCTGAACCAATAATCAACATCGAGCCTCCCGTTCCGGCGGTATAAGCCAGAAACGTCCAGAAATTACCATTCACGACAAAACTTGAAAGGTAACCGGTGGTATCGGGCGAGGCAATGTTGTACATTCCCATCGAGGCCGCTACCAGCGAGGCGTTATCGATAAGTGAGGATAACATTCCAATCAACATGTCAATGCCGTAAATGTTTCCTACTTCACTGTCCATCTTCATGGCAACAAGATCCAACAAACCAGAGGATGCCAATGCTGCCACCGCCGTCAGAATACCGGCGTAATAAAGAATCGTCGGGGCATCAAGCTGACGAACAATCCGGCTCACACTTAACACCCTCTTATCTTCACGCGGATGTGCCCGCAACATAATATCAGTTGTAATCCACAGCACCCCCAGCCCGAACATCATGCCAAGATATGGCGGTAAGTGGGTAAATGTTTTAAATATTGGAACAAATATTAACGCTCCAACTCCCAACGCCAAGATGAAACGCCTCTCCCACGGAGCTGTAAATTCCTTTGACTCGTCTCCTGCGTCTCCCGATCCTTCATCAACTCCTTTTATAAAAAAGGAAGCGATAATCAGCGGAACCAGAATATTTACCAAACTCGGCAAAAAGATGGCCTTAATAATATACGCAGCTGTAATCTGTCCGCCAATCCAGAGCAGAATGGTGGTTACATCACCTATTGGCGACCAGGCACCACCGGCGTTGGCCGCAATAACAACAATGCTGGCAAAAATCCACCGATCTTCGGCCTTGTTAATCAGCTTCCGGATGAGCGAAATCATGACAATGGTGGTCGTCAGATTATCGAGCACCGCCGAAAGGAAAAACCCCAACAAACCCAACACCCACAGTAACTTTACTTTATTCCGGGTATGAATATGGTCGGTTAATACCCTAAATCCCTGGAAACGGTCGACAATTTCAACAATTCCCATGGCACCCAACAGAAAAAGCAAAATACTCGCGGTATCTGAAAGATGCGGCAACAATTCATGATTGACGATGAAGTTGGTGACAACCTCTTGCGTTACCGGACCATTGAATTGCGAAAGATAGTTATGCCAAGCATGACTATAGCCCACCGAAAGTATCTGGCTGCCTCCTGCTACATATACAATCCAGATCAGCACGCTCATTATAAGCGCCGAAGCCGCCTTATTTACTTTGATGTTATTCTCAAGGATAATTCCGGAATACCCGACGAGAAAAACCAATATCATCACAATCACCATGGCCATAACAAAAATTCCTCTTTGCCGCCTTCAAATCGCCTGAGCAGAATTAACGATTATATCAGCTTGTGAAGTTTTAGCGTTTCTTTCATCTCGCCCGCCACTTTCAATGCATTTTCCCTTGCCTTTTCAGCAAAGTCTTCACCGTCCGAAGCATAAATGATTCCACGCGACGAATTCACCAGCAATCCACATTGCTCGTTCATTCCATATTTCGCAACCTCTGCCAGACTGCCTCCCTGCGCTCCCACGCCCGGAACCAGTAAAAAGTGATTGGGAATAATCTGACGTATACCGGCCAACTCCTCCGCTTTAGTGGCACCTACCACATACATCATATTTTCGTTGGTTCCCCATTGACTGGAAGACTTCAATACCTTCTCGAACAGTCTCTCACCGGTTTCTTTGTCTTCCATAAACTGAAAGTCGAAAGCACCTTTATTAGATGTGAGTGCCAACAAAATAACCCACCGATCGAGATACATCAGGAACGGCTTTACGGAATCTTCGCCCATGTAGGGAGCCACCGTTACAGCGTCAAAATCGAGATGGTCGAAAAAAGCCCGGGCATACATAGAGGCAGTATTGCCAATATCGCCACGTTTGGCATCAGCAATGATGAAAATGTCCGGATGATTGTGACGAATGTAATTAACGGTTTTCTCCAGGCTGCTCCATCCCTGAACGCCCAGCATTTCGTAGAAGGCCAGGTTAGGTTTGTAGGCAACGGCCACATCGGCTGTGGCGTCAATAATTTCTTTGTTGAAAGCAAATACCGGGTCGGTTGCATCAAGCAGGTAACGCGGAATCTTGCGGATGTCAGTATCCAGTCCTACACACAAATAGGAACCTTTACGTTTAATGTTTTCAAATAGTTGTTCGGTAGTCATTCACTGAAATTTTGGCACGAAATTAATTTTATTAAGAATAAATCAATCCAGCGGGTTTAGGTTTTTACAAAAAACTTACATTTCACTATGTTATGATAATGAATTCCTAAAATATTTTTGCCTCTCAACCTTTTTCACCGGGATCAGATGATACCTTACAGCTCACTCTCTTTCATCCGTTGAGCATTTTCTTCTACCCGAAGCTTGTCGATCACTTCTTCGATATCACCATCCATGATGGCTGAAAGATTATACAAGGTCAACCCGATGCGGTGATCGGTTACACGTCCCTGCGGATAGTTGTAGGTCCGTATTTTGGCCGAACGGTCGCCCGTTGATACCATCGTCTTTCTGCGCGATGCCACATCATCGAGATATTTCTGGTACTCCATGTTGTATATCCGGGTACGTAATTCCGTCATGGCTTTAGCCAGGTTTTTCAACTGCGACTTCTCATCCTGACAGGTAACCACAATCCCGGTAGGAATATGCGTTAAGCGAATAGCCGAATACGTGGTGTTCACACTCTGTCCACCCGGTCCGGAAGAACAATACGTGTCTTTCCGAATATCGCTTTCCTTCACCTCCACATCAAACTCTTCAGCTTCGGGAAGAACAGCCACCGTTGCTGCCGAGGTATGCACACGCCCCTGCGTTTCGGTTTGCGGCACACGCTGCACCCGATGCACACCCGATTCGTACTTCAATACTCCATATACGCCTTCACCGGACACTTTGGCCACCATCTCCTTGTAACCGCCAGATGTACCTTCGGTGTAGTGGGTAATCTCCATCCGCCAACCTTTGGCGTCACAATATTTGGAGTACATACGGAAAAGATCGCCGGCGAAAATGGCAGCTTCGTCTCCTCCGGTTCCACCGCGAATTTCCAGGATGGCATTCTTGCTGTCTTCCGGATCGGCCGGCACCAAAAGCAACTTGATGTCTTCCTCCATCTCCTCCACTTTGGCTTCGCTGCTTTCGAGCTCTTCGCGAGCCATTTCACGAACCTCCTCGTCACTTTCTTCGGCCAGCATTTCGCGGGCATCTTTAATGTTCTGAAGCACCCGTGCGTATTCCGTAAATGCTTTCACCAACGATTCAAGCTGCTTGTATTCCTGATTCAGCTTGACGTATCGCTTCATATCCTTCATCACGTCCGGGTCAGTAATCTGTTTACCGACTTCCTCAAAACGTATCTGAATGCTTTCGAATTTATCTAATAGTTTGTTATCTGACATAGTCTTTAGCGTTTTGGCATTTCTTTCCCATTTAAAAATTCTCAATCAATAAATTATGGGAGAAGCTAATGGTATGCAAAAGTGCCAAATTCCGATTGAATGGTTAGTTTCTTTCCTTCATGTTTTTCAACACGCCCAACAATTTGCGCATCAATTTCGAACTCTTTGGAAATGGCAATAATGGCATCGGCAACTTCAGGCTCGACATACAGTTCGAAACGATGCCCCATGTTGAATACTTTGTACATTTCCTGCCACTCGGTTCCGCTCTGCTCCTTGATGAGCTTAAAAAGCGGGGGAACCGGAAACATATTATCTTTAATTACGTGCACATTGTCGACAAAATGCAGGACTTTGGTTTGCGCTCCACCCGAACAGTGAATCATTCCGGAAACCTGCTTTCTGTATTTCTCCAGAATTTTCCGAATTACCGGAGCATAAGTACGCGTGGGCGAAAGCACCAGTTTCCCTGCATCCAGATCGACCTCTTCAATTGCGTCGGTTAGACGGCATCCGCCGGAATAAACCAAATCGTCCGGAACAGAAGGATCGAAACTTTCAGGATATTTTTCAGCCAGGTAATGGGCAAATACATCGTGACGGGCTGAAGTCAGTCCGTTGCTTCCCATTCCGCCGTTGTATTCTTTTTCGTAAGTAGCTTGTCCTGATGAAGACAAACCAACAATTACATTACCGGGACGTATATTATCAGCTGAAATCACATCTTCTCGCTTCATCCGGCAAGTCACCGTGGAATCGACAATGATGGTGCGAACCAAGTCGCCTACATCGGCTGTTTCGCCACCAGTAGGATAAATGGAAATTCCCTGTTCGCGGAGTTCGGCACATAGTTCTTCTGTACCATTGATGATGGCTGAAATCACTTCGCCGGGAATGTTGTTTTTATTTCGTCCGATAGTGGATGAGAGCAGAATGTTGTCGGTGGCTCCCACACAAAGCAGGTCATCGAGATTCATGATGATGGCATCCTGTGCAATGCCTTTCCAAACCGACAAGTCGCCGGTTTCTTTCCAGTAAAGGTAAGCCAGTGATGATTTGGTACCGGCTCCGTCAGCATGCATAATGTTGCAATAATCGGGATCACCACTCAGGTAATCGGGTACTATTTTACAGAATGCTTTCGGGAAAAGCCCCTTGTCGATGTGCTTGATGGCGTTGTGCACATCTTCCTTCGATGCCGAAACACCGCGCCGGTTGTATCTGGTTTCGCTGCCCATAGGTGAAAAATAGATTTTGCCGAGTGGGTAATCCCCTCCGGATGAAAAACAACCGCAAAATTAATATCTTTTTAGACTTTCACCTTTATGGAATTGTTACTCCTTGGGTGACGGCGCAAATTTCTCCCGGTAATCCGTCGAAAGCACCCTGAATTCGGTGCGACGATTAATTTGATGACAAATTTCCTGCTCTTCTTCGGTCGGCAATTTGTTAATGAAATCGCAGGTCAGTTCTTCTCCTCTTTTCAGGAAGTTGTATTTCTGGGCCAACTTCCGGTTGACCGTTTTGGGGGCTGTTTCACCATAGCCTTTTGCCACCAACCGCGCCGGTGAAATACCATTCGCCACCAGGTAATTCACAACCGACTCCGCCCTTTTCTGCGAAAGCTCGAAATTGAATTTGGCATCTCCGCGACAGTCTGTATGCGCCATGAGCTCGATTGTTACCGTTGGATTTTGCACCAGGATTTGAACTAAACTGTCCAACGCATTTTTCGATGCCGGTAACAGATCCCATTTCCCGAAATCGAAATAGATGTTGTCGACCCGGATGGGAGCATCAGTCGGAGTAAGTGCCAAACTAACATCAAATGTTTTACTATCCTTCAAACCAATGGTCGTTTCATTGGCTTTGGCATTGAGGTAGCCTTTCTTGAAGGCAGCCACCACGTACTCCGTTTCCGGATTGAGCCGGAATTTGAATTTCCCGTTATCGGCATTCAGCCGCAACATCGTTCCGTCGGTACCAATTAAACGGATGGTCGCGTTCTTCAATCGGTTACCGGTTTCCTTATCAACTACATTGCCATCGATTTCGAAAATCTTCGGCGGAAGCACAAACGAGAAAATGTCATCACCGCGGGTTCCTTTCCTATTCGTCGTAAATAATCCCCGATCTTCTCCGGGAATAAAATAAATGGCAAAATCGTCACCGGGCGAATTGATAGGCGACTTCATATTCTCGACTTCCCATTGACCTTTGTCGTTCTTAACGGCCTTAAAAATATCGAGACCGCCCATCCCGACGCGAAAATCGGAAGAAAAATACAACTCCCCGTTATCGCGAATGAAAGGGAACATTTCGTTACCAGGTGTATTGATGGCAGGTCCCAAATTCACAGGTTTTCCCCAGGCACCTGGAGCTCCTTCGGCTTTCCAAATATCTTTTCCACCAAAACCACCGGGCATATCCGAAACAAAATAGAGCGTCCGCCCATCCGCTGACAACGATGGATGAGCAATCAACAAACTATCGCCGCCCAATTCCACTCGTACCGGATCTGACCAAGTCCCACCGGTTTCGGAACTCGTATATATTTCGGCCCCCATCGACTTCGTTTTGTCATAACGGCACCGGGTAAAGTACATCGTTGTGCCACGGGAATCGAAAGAAGCTGCTCCTTCATCATCGCCGGTGTCCACCGTCAGATTTTCATCAATCAATGTTGGTTTTTCCCAGCGGCCTTTTTGCTTGTCGTAGTAGGAGTGAAAAATGTCGCCATACAATTGTCCCGTAATCGGGCTATCACGGCGACCGGTTGCGCCTTCGCGCGAAGAAGTAAACACAATCTGATTTTCGTGACCACCGGGATAAACACCGGCATAATCGCTCGCTTTCGAGTTCAGCGATTTAAGATCTTCTATCTGGAACCGGGTTGGATTATCCAACCATTTCGGCGTTCGGTCACACGACGCGATACCATTTAATGCATGCTGATCGCCCGGGCTTGTTTTGAGATACTTCTGGTAATTGGCAATCGCCTCATCATACTCCTGGTCGGCCCGCAACACATCGGCGTAATGTAAAAAAACAATCGGATCGGAATAACCACGAACAATGGCTGTTTTGTAGAAAGTAGCTGCCCGCTTGTATTCGCCAATGTACTTGTAGGCTTCTGCAATCCGGAATTGTATTTCGGCCTTTACTGCCCGATTTTTGGTTTTTCGGTAGGTTTTCCGGTACTGTTCGATGGAGCGATAATATTCCCCAATTTCATAGGATTTATTCGATTTCGACAATTTCCCGGAGGCCTTGCAACCACCCAGCACAAGAGTCAACATCAATACCGATATTAAAACAAAGATTGAGGACTTAGACTTCATCGATTAGGAATTATGAGCCGTAAATTTAGACCTTTTCCGGCTAACGTAAAACCCTTGCGGCTATTTGATAACATCTGAGATAAAAGAAAGCCGTTTTCCCAAAAGAAAACGGCTTTTCAAATCTAATCTAAATGGAATTTGTCCTTGTAAAATTATCTTGCAAAAAGTAATTCACGATACTTAGGCAGCGGCCACAATTCGTCATCAACAATTAATTCCAGTTTATCGATGTGATAACGGATATCATCGAGGAACGGACGAACTGTTTTATCGTAAGCATAAGCTTTTTCACGCTCGCTTTCGATAGCGTTAGCCACCTTACGGGTTTCAATCATTTCAGACACTTTAGCCTTAATGTTCGAAATATGTCCTGAAATGGTACGAATCATGTCCAAACGGGCACCAGCCAGTTTTTCAAATTCGCTGGCAGGGAAAAGATCCTTCAATCCCTGAACATTCTCGATCAATGCAGTTTGATAGCGAATCGCAGTAGGAACGATGTGGTTAATAGCCAAATCACCCAACACACGTGCTTCAATCTGAATCTTCTTGGTGAATTTCTCGAATTCAACTTCGGTACGGCCCTCCAGCTCCTTCGGTGTATAAATTCCCATTTCACCGAAAAGGTTAACCACTTTATCCGACAGGTAAGCGTCCAGTGCTTCCGGCACATTTTTCACGTTGGTCAAACCACGACGAGCTGCTTCTTCGACCCACTCTTCGCTGTAACCGTTACCATCAAAACGGATGTCTTTACATTCAACAATGTATTTTTTCAACACCTGGAAGATAGCTTCGTCTTTCTTCACTCCGCTTTCGATGATGACATCCACATCCTTCTTGAACACAGTCAGCTGTTTTGCCAAAGCTGTATTCAGTGCAATCATCGCGGAAGCACAGTTAGCTGAAGAACCTACCGCGCGGAACTCAAAACGGTTTCCGGTGAAAGCAAAAGGTGAAGTCCGGTTACGGTCAGTATTATCGAGCAGAATCTCCGGAATACGACCAATATCCAGTTTCAACGCCGTTTTTTCGTCCGGAGTCATTTTCCGGTCAACCACTGCTTCTTCCAGGTAATCCAGCATCCTGTTCACTTCGGTACCGAGGAAAGCAGAGATAATAGCCGGCGGAGCTTCGTTTGCACCCAGACGGTGAGCATTAGCTGCTGTCAGAATCGATGCACGGAGCAAATCCTGGTTATCATGCAGCGTTTTCAACGTATTGACAACAAAAGTCAGGAACTGCATATTTGCTTTCGGATTCTTTCCGGGAGAATACAGGTTTACACCGGTATCCGTTGAAAGCGACCAGTTGTTATGTTTTCCGGAACCGTTAATTCCGGCAAATGGTTTTTCATGAAGGAGGACACGGAAACCGTGGTGACGCGCAATGCGGCTCATGGTATCCATGATGAGCTGGTTGTGATCGTTCGCCAGGTTCACTTCCTCGAAAATCGGAGCTACCTCGAACTGATTCGGAGCGACCTCGTTGTGACGGGTTTTCACCGGGATACCCAATTTATACGCCTCGTTTTCCAGATCACGCATGAAGTAAGAAACCCTCTCCGGAATGGAACCGAAATAGTGGTCATCCAACTGTTGATCTTTAGAAGATGAGTGTCCCATCAACGTACGACCAGTCAAAATCAGGTCAGGACGTGCATTATACAATGCCTCGTCGATCAGGAAATACTCCTGCTCCCACCCCAGGTTAGCCTGTACTTTGGAAACGTTTTTATCGAAATACTGACAAACAGCAACAGCAGCTTTATCGACAGCGTTAAGCGCCTTCAGCAACGGTGCTTTGTAGTCAAGAGCTTCACCGGTATATGAAATAAATACAGTAGGAATACACAGAGTCGTTCCAACAATAAATGCCGGAGACGAAACATCCCATGCCGTATAACCACGTGCTTCAAAAGTATTCCTCAAACCACCACTTGGGAAAGAAGATGCATCAGGTTCCTGCTGAGCCAGTAATTTTCCTGAGAAATTCTCAACAACGCCACCCAATTCCGAATACTCGATAAAAGCATCATGTTTCTCTGCAGTACCATCGGTCAACGGATGAAACCAGTGAGTGTAGTGAGTTGCACCATTTTCAAGTGCCCATGCTTTCATGCCTACAGCTACCAAATCAGCCGATTTACGATCGATGGTCGTACCCTTATCAATCGCATCGGTCACGGCTTTGTAGCCTTCTTTAGACAAATACTTTTTCATCTTCTCCCGATCGAAAACTAATTTTCCGTAATAATCGGAAGTGAGATTTGCTTCACGGGGGACACAAACAGGTTTTCTTTCCAGAAGTGTCTCGAGGGCTTTAAATCTAAATGTCGCCATAGTTATTCAGGGATATTTGTGAATGATTTTCTATATTTCAAAATCAAAAGTAATTTTTTTGACATACATCCTTGCTTTTTGCGACTATTTTGTGTTTCATTTTCACAATTTCTTAATATTCCCCCTCGTTTTTTGACATATATCTGCAATTTTTACCATTTTTTTAATCAAAAAGATGTTTTTCGATTTCCAGAAGCCGAAATTCATTTTCAAATCATCGTATTTTCAGCAATTTCCGTAATCAAATGTTATCATTTAACCTTTTTCACCAATAGTTTTTGTATTGTTTTAACAAAAAAGGGGAATACAAAGACTGTATTCCCCTTTTGGATAATTGTTTGAGTAATGCTATGTAGTCATCTTCTTCTACTTTTCACCTTCTGCAAAATATTTATAGAAAAGTGGAATAGTCCTAATTCCATTATAGAAGTTTTCCAATGGGAAGTTTTCGTTGGGCGAATGGATCGCATCCGACTCCAGGCCAAATCCCATCAGGATGGTTTTAATTCCTAAAATCTCCTCAAACGTCGAAATAATCGGAATACTACCTCCACTGCGTACAGGTACCGGTGTACGACCAAATACATCCTCACAGGCTTTTTCGGCTGCACGGTATGCAGGCAAATCAATCGGGCAAACATAAGCTTTACCTCCGTGCAACGGGGTCACCTCAACGGTTACCGTATCGGGAGCAATGGATTCGAAATATTCTTTAAATACAACCGCCATCTTTTCATGATCCTGATTCGGAACCAAACGGCTGCTGATTTTCGCGTATGCTTTGGACGGTAGAACCGTTTTTGCTCCTTCTCCAGTATAACCACCCCAGATACCGCATAAATCGAACGATGGGCGAATTCCTGTCCTTTCATTGGTCGAAAAACCGGTTTCACCATCAAGTTCTTTTACTCCGATTGATTTTTTATACTCCTCTTCATCGAAGGGAGCTTCCGCCAGCTTGGCCCGTTCTTCATCCGAAACCTCCAAAACATCGTCATAGAACCCCGGAATGGTGACACGATTGTTCTCGTCAATCATACCCGCAATCATCTTACTCAGAACATTAATCGGATTGGCTACAGCTCCGCCAAACAGTCCGGAGTGTAAGTCGCGGTTGGGGCCGGTCACTTCCACCTGCCAGTAAGCCAAGCCACGCAAACCGGTCGTAATCGAAGGAATATCACGGGCAATCATGCTGGTATCCGAAACCAGGATAATATCGGCTTTCAGCATCTCTTTATTCTCTTCACAGAATTTGCCCAGATTAGGGGAACCCACCTCTTCTTCTCCCTCAATCATGAACTTCACATTGCAAGGAAGGGTGTTGTTCTTTACCATGAGCTCAAAAGCTTTGGCGTGCATGAACGATTGTCCTTTATTATCTTCAGCTCCGCGGGCCCATATTTTTCCGTCTTTGATTTCTGCTTTAAATGGATCGGTATTCCATTTTTCGATCGGATCGACCGGCATTACATCCATGTGACCATAAACCAATACGGTTGGTTTGGCCGGGTCGATAATCTTTTCTCCGTAGGTAACGGGATTACCATCCGTTTCGAATACTTCTGCTTTGTCAGCACCTGCATCCAGCATCAGCTTTTTCCAGTACTCGGCCGCTTTGTACATGTCAGGCTTGTGCTGAGCGATGGAACTGATAGATGGAATACTAATCAGCTCGAACAGTTCTTCGAGGAACCGCTCCTTGTTCTCGTCGATATATTTATTAATATAATCCATGATGTAATTTTGTTTTTTGAATGCCTAAGGTACATTTTTTTCCTGTTGCGGACTGAATCCGCTTTTCGGAAAATCATCGATTTAAGCATAGAATATCCGAAAACAAAAACAATCCCGTTTCCGAAATATCGGACAAGCGTTCACATTTTGGACATCGAACCGGACCTTTTTAATCCCATCGTTATCAAAAGCAGGCAGGTTAATCAGACTATTTGTTATCTGCCTGTTTGTTTAAAAACAAATTGACAATGCCCCAAATCAGTTGTCTACTGCCGAACGGAAAATCACCTCAACGTATTTCATGTTTAGTTCTATCTCACTAACTTTATATGTAAACCGAATAGCTATGACACTGGAAGAAACAATCAATCATTTCCTATCCCGCGCAAAACAAATCGAAGAACAAGCCAGGCAGCAATCCGAACTGGGTGACCTCACCCAGCATCAGCTAAGTTGCCTCAGAAAAATCGACAAACTAAAACATCCCCTGCCTTCGGTTTTGGCCGAAGAGTTATCTATCACCAAACCAACGACAACTGCGCTAGTTGAAAAACTGGCAAAAAAGAACGTGATAAAGAAAGTTCCGTCGAAAAAGGATAAAAGGGCTTTCCATTTGCATTTAACCGGAGCTGGCAAAAAATTAATTCGGCTACACGAATCTGTTCAGGCAGAAGTAATCAGCCAGCTAACCAAAAATCTCAACGAATCGGAGAAAGACATTCTTGGGTACCTCCTGGCAAAAACACTGTCAGAAGAATAGAGCAAAATACCAGTTCAACCAAACCTATAAATACTCATTTTATGAAAACATTCGAGTTTCGATATCATCACCTTGGCATTCCCACAAAAGAGAAAAAGGAAAATGAAGTCTATCATGAAGGACTAAAATTCTTTCATTCCGGTTACGAATCGAGTGAATTCGGAATTGAATGGATGCGTTTTGAAGATGATTCACCGATGCCGGAACTCGTCAAAACGGTACCTCACGTTGCGTTTGTGGTACACGATATGGACGAGGCATTGAAAGGACGAAATATTATAGTGGAACCCAACAGTCCTTCGGAAGGCATATTGGTAGCTATGATTGAAGAAAACGGTGCCCCCGTCGAGTTCCTCCGGTTTACGTCTCCGGACGAGGGTAGAAAAACCCACACATCCATGAGTCATGGCTAAAAAAAGAAAGGGAGATGGACGCTTCCACTCTCCCTTTCCAAATGTTTAAATGTCTAAAAGCCTAAATTAAGGCCAGAGCCAAATCAGGTAAAGATGATTTGGGTATTTTCCCCACCAGCCATTTCATAGAATTGACCAATGGTAATGATATCTTTTACCTCATCGCTCAAATCCTCCTTCTTGAGTTTGAACATATCTACGGCCAGCTTGCAGGCAAACACTTCGCCTCCACCGGCTGTAATCATCTCCAAAAACTCATCAACCGGCGGCATATCGAGCGCATCCATTTCTTTGCGCATCATCGACGATACACCACTCTCTACTCCTGGCAATACGCCCAGCAACGACGGGAACTGTAAACCTCCCGGCATCCGCATAGCCGGATTACCCAATGTAGCGGTATGTAATTTATTCATTCGCTTTTTGGTAATTCCATCGAGCCCGAAGAAGGTGAAAAACAGTTTTGCTTCAATACCTTCCATCACAGCTCCATTGGCCATTACCAATGCAGCGTATACATCTTCCAATGATCCCTTGGCACAAATAACCAGTACCTTTTTCAGGGGTGTTTCTGCATGTTCACTCATCATTCAAGGAATTAATTGGTTAAACACAACTGGTAGGTTTCGGTATACCGGCCAGCTTCGATGAAATCTTTAACGGACCACCAGGAAACAGTTGATAGAGTCCTTTAATATCGACAATACCCGACTTACCGACCTTGCGAATAGTCAAGGCCTCTCCGGTTTCAAATTGTTCACGAAGATATTTCAATACCTCCAGGTGCTTATCTGTCAGCTCAATTCCAACTTCCGCTGCCATCTCCTTGGCAATCTCTTCATTCCAGTCAGCCGGATTCACGAAATAACCTTCGTCACTCACTTCAACTGTTTTGCCTGCATAATTTTTCTCAGCCATTGTTCTATTGTTTTTTTATTGATTTATTAACTATAATTATTGAGTAGAAAAATTCTTCATAAATGTTACCATAAACCCAAGTGCCTTTTTCATCTCAGGTTTATTGAGTTCGCGCATCATGCGGAAGACAGATACCTCAGGAACTTTCTGATTGCTGGTTTCGGCCAGAGCCTGGGTCGCATTCTTCATACCCTGAATCACTTCGGGACGGCCCAAAGCCTTCAGCATTTCCAGCATCGGCTCAACGTTCTCGCCCAATTGTTTCAAATCTTCAACTGAAACTTTGGTGATAACTTTGTCCAATACATTTCCGCTTTCGCGCAGAAATTCGAAATACCCTTTCCGGTCAAACTCATCGAGCTTATCGGTGAAATCCATGATGGTTTCATTCACGATAGGAGTAACATCCTTAACCAAATCGGCCATGCTCTCGAACGTGATAAGTAAATCGCGGAAATTCCCGATGTTACGCAGCAACCGCAATCCCATTCCTTTTAACTGTTCGGGATCAAGTTCTACCTGACGGTTTTCCAGTTCCACCACGGCCGTATCGTACACATCCTTTCCCACGATGGAAATATCAGATACCAAATCTTCCAGCTGATTGGTTTTGAGCCGCTGTTCGTTCACGTGCTCCAACAACAGATCAACTTTCGCATTCAGTTCCGAAATTTGAACTTGTAGTGCTTTATCGTCCATGGTTCTCCTTATTTTATCATTTTCTTACCAGCCATCGTCATTAACGGATCGATGGGCAACTCTTTCCCGCGAAGGAGAATATGCCAGTACATCCAGCGGAACATTACTTTTCCGTAGTGATTAATCTTGGTATTTTTCAGCAAACCAAACGGCCCGATTCCCGGCAACGGGAATGTACCCGGAAGTGGTTCGGTATCGTAGTTGAAATCGATGAGTGCACCTTTTCCGAAACCGGTTTCGATGTAACAGTTGGCGTGTCCATCAAATTTGGCCATCAACGGGCGACCTTCGATAGCGCTCATCAGGTTCTCGAAAAGTATCTCGGCAGCAAAGTGAGCCACACTACCAGCTTTTGATGTAGGCAGATTGGCTGCATCACCCAACACAAATATATTCTCGTATTTCTCCGACCGCAAAGTGTGTTTATCGGTAGGAACATAATTCATATCATCGCCCAGGCCACTTCGTTCGATAACCGAATTCCCCATGTTCATCGGAACAATGGTTAATACATCGAAAGGAATTTCCTGCTCGTCGTATGATACAATGGCTTTTTTCTCGTTATCGACTTTTTCGAGATAAAAATCCGGAACAACCTTGATATTTTTCTCTGCCAATAACTCACTCAACATCTTGGTAGCAATCGGCTTGGTGAATGCTCCGGCCAGAGGTGTTACAAAGGTAATGTCGACTTTGTCACGAATTCCTTTTTCGGTGAAGTAAGCATCGGCCAGACAAACAAACTCGATTGGGGCAACCGGACATTTGTATGGCAGCTCAGTAATGGCCAGAACCAGTTTTCCACCTTCCCACTGCTTAAAGAATTTCTGCAACTCGACAGCGCCATCAACTGTGTAGAAATCAAAAATTTCTTTTCTCCACAATTTGTCTACCAATCCCGGAGTTTGGTCCGGACGGGTTTCTGTACCGGTTGCAATAATAAGGTAGTCATATAATAAAACGCTTCCATCAGCCAGGCGAACTTTACTTTCTTCCGCTTCGACTTTGTCGACTTCGGAAAAAACCATTTTTACGCCCGGTGGAATAAAATCGGCTTTCGGTTTGACAACATCCTGCTTATTGTAAATCCCAAAAGGAATAAACAAAAAACCTGGTTGATAATAGTGAGTGCGGTGCTTATCAACAATGGTAATCTCCCACTCATCCCTGTCGAGGACTTTTCTCAGCTTGTTGGCCATCATTGTGCCAGCAGTACCCGCTCCTAATATTAATATGCGTTTCATCGTTACTGGGTTTAGAACATCATTAAAAATCTCAGAAGCGAAAATACCTACCCTCCTCATGTTATTTTAAAAATGTCGTGTGACAATTATCATCAGCTAATATTTATCATATCTTTTTAATACCTTACAGTCCTAAATAATCAGGGAAAATAAATATGAGCACCTTTGAATGCACCTGTGAACGATGTCATCTCAAAACGCTGTTTTTCAGACACATTACAAAGAATGAGATTCGTTCAATCTGCACTCAGAAAGTTGAACACAACTACGAAAAAGGCGATGTGATCCTCCGTGAAGGGGATCCCATCAAGAATTTTCTTTATCTCAAAGAGGGATTGGTCAAGCTTTCAAGAACAACTGGCGACGACAAAGAGCAGATTATCAGTTTTGCCAAACCATTTGATTTTGTCAGCCTGCTGAGTGTTTTCTCATCGGAAAGTTACCATTATACGGTTACTGCCATCGAAGATTCGACAACCTGCGAACTCGATCTCGAACAAGTGAAAGAAATTGCCCGTGAAAACGGTGTTTTCACCCTCGATTTGATGACGCGCGTCAGCGAAGCGACCGATCGAATCATCCTGGACAATTTGGAAATAAAACAAAAACACCTTCACGGCAGGGTTGCCTACGTTCTTTTGTTTTTCGCCAACAAGGTTTATGAACGAGACGACTTCGAATTACCCATTTCCAGAAAGGAGATTGCTGAATACATCGGCATGACCACCGAAAATGTCATCCGCACGCTTTCTGAATTTAAAAAAGATAAAATCATTCGGATCTTCGGGAAAGAGATTGACATCGTCGACAAAGAACGGCTGGAAAGTATTTCGCTCCACGGGTAAAAACCAATCATTCTTTTTTTCATTCGGAAACAACTCCCAACACCGGATTTGTTGTACCTTCATGTGATTTTAAATCGTGAAGAGATGAAAGAAGCGGAGCATGACAATCAAGTGTTCGACGGCATCGATTATAGCCGGCAAACCATCGGTGGAGAAGAGTATTACGATTGTACATTCAGGAACTGTAATCTTTCGGAAGCCAATCTTTCGAACAGCGATTTCAACGACTGCTTTTTTGAAAATTGCAATCTCAGCCTGGTCAAATTAACCAATACCGGCCTGAAGACGGTTTCATTCAGAAATTGTAAGCTAATTGGCATCGATTTTAATTCTTGCAATTCTTTCCTGCTCAGCGTAAAATTCTCGAAATGCCAGCTCGATTACGCCGGATTTTATCAAATGAAACTCAAGGAAACCTCATTTGAGGAATGTTCACTGGTTGAAGCCAATTTCTCGGAAAGTGACTTATCCAACGCCTCCTTCCGGGAATCTGATTTGACGAATGCTGTATTTGACTTCACTGATTTAACCAACGCTGATTTCCGGAGCGCGCACCATTACTCCATCGATCCGGAACGAAATAAACTGAATCAGGCAAGGTTCTCGCATTTTGGACTTGCCGGGTTGCTCGGGAAATACAACCTGCGCATCGAATAGCCAGGTGTACATTCTTTGCGATACGGTTAACTGAATAAAAAGATTGTATTTTTGTGATCAAAAATTAAAGATATTATGACAAAACGTGCTGAGATTCATACCGAGAAAGGGGTAATGAAAGTAAATTTTTACGAAGAGGATGCGCCAAACACCGTGGCTAATTTCATCAAGCTGTCGAAAGAAGGATTTTATGACGGACTGACTTTCCACCGTGTGATCCCGGATTTCGTTATTCAGGGTGGTTGCCCCATTGGCGATGGTACCGGAGGACCAGGCTACAAAATCAAATGTGAACTGAACGGGAACAACCAATACCACGATCGCGGTGTATTGTCGATGGCTCATGCCGGCCGCGACACCGGTGGTTCGCAATTCTTCATTTGTCACAACCGGCAAAATACACAACATCTCGATCGCCAACATACCTGTTTCGGTAAAGTGTACGAAGGTCTTGATGTTATCGATGATATTCGTCCTGGCGATGTCATTGAAAAAATTGTCATCATCGAAGACTAAACGATTTTCATATGAAAATGAAGCCCGGCTGAATTCAGCCGGGCTTTTTTATTACAGCTTCAGCTTTATTTTGTTCTTTTCCAACCATCCGGTTAACATCACAACCAAAAGTGCAAAAATCAACGATTTCAGGATGCCGACGAAACCAGTCCTCAGGGCAATTGGCAGCACTAGGCCCAAAATGCTTCGTATCGGATAAATAAAATAAGGTAACAGGTACGCCGTTAAAGTGGCTGTTCCAGCCGGTCGGATTATATTGGCCCAGTTGGTTTTTCCTTTTTTATCGGCAACGAAATACAGCAATCCGAACAGCGCAAACCCCATTCCCGAGCAGATACCGACCCATGCCGGTGTCGCCTGAATTTTTGAAATACCCCATTCAGGCTTTAAGCTGAAACCATATACAAAAGCCACAACACCGAGTATCGTCATCCACATGTAGAATAACTTTTCTTTTCCCGATGACATCAACTTCCGCAAAACAACGGCGGCAACCAATCCTCCTGCCGTTAGGGCCGGATTAGAACCCGTTACAAACGGACCGGCAACACTCCTGAGAAACGCCCATCCGGAAGTCCACCCGGCAAGATCGGCGATATTCAGTAAGTTGAAAAACATCCAACCGGCAATAACGAACCAAAGATTTCCGCGGGAAGCGACATAAAGCAATGCGTTCAACAGGTAAGCCCAACCAATCAGACCTAAAATTCCCCACCAATGAACCTGCATCCATGACTCACCGTTTTCACCTCCGTGATAAATGGCCGCCAGAAAAATGAAAATAGCAACACCTATTCCCTGCATTACATACACGGTTCGTTTCGATAAACCGGTTCGCTTCCAGTTAAGCCAAATCAACATAATGCCAGCTCCCATTAACAGTTCCCAACCAAAACGGCCGACAATTACACGGTTACCAGCTATTTCTTCGAGATTCATCATATAGAATCCCATCAAAATGAGGGACACTGAACGAATGAATATGTGCCAGACAATTTTCCCGGTCGAATCTCCTTTCTTCCGGCGATTCGCTACCGCGAACGGAATACTCAGTCCAACGATAAAAAGAAAAAGTGGAAATATGATATCCGAGAATCCGAGATAATCTTCGGTAGCAGAGGCATGTTCCAACCATTTGGGAACACCTTTCAAAGACCACAAATCGTTTACAAAAATCATGAAATACATGGTCAGGGCACGCAGAATATCAATAGCAGCCACCCGACCTAAGGAAGTTGGTTTTGTCATGGTATCGTTCGATTGTTAGAATAAAGAATGGTTGTTTTACATTATTTCCCGGTCCATGCTTTGGACAAAGCTTTAAAGCACCCGATGTCACTTAAGCCATTTTCCGGCTGTTCATTTTCTTTCCAACGACGAAGAAAACTTTCGGCCGGAGTCCAAACGGTATGCATTACCCCCAAAAAATTCTGATTCATTGGCGACGGCGACTGCTGACGGAAATTCTTCATATCGTCCAGTTGCTGCAGAGCGACATCCGCCTTTCTCCACGGACAACTGACAACCCGCAATCCCTTTTGTGCAAAATAAGGTGCAGTGGGAACTGCTTTCACATAATGCCAATCGCAAATAACCACATCTTTCGGAATCATATCGACTGCAGGCCAGGTATTATTAAAACTGCCTTCCCACATACCAATTCCACTGGTTTTACCATCGATTAGCCGATCGCCCCAAATCCACAATTCCGTTCCGCTTTTCGCCAGATGGTCATCAATGCGTTTCACCTCGTCGGCAAATAATTTAGCTTTCGATTTCCCTGCACAGCGGGGACAATCCGGGTCGCCAATGTAGAACACTTCATCCATACCTGCATGAAATGCTTTGGCATGAAAAGCGGCGACAATTTCATCCACAACATCAAAAACCACCTTATGAACTCCCGGGTGCAACGGGCAATAACTTTTACAATACAGGCTATCGCTATTCGGCCACTTGTATTCTTCCGGCATTTTTACTTCCGGTGTTTCATCGAACTGTGGATACACTTTCAGCAAATTTCCCAAATCGGATGCCCAGGACTGATGCCCCAGTAAATTAACCTGTGGAATAATAGCTATCTCATGATTGTGACAAGCCTCAACTATTCGATCTACATCATTCTGCGAAAGCGCATCTTCATCCCGCAATTCAGGGTGACTCTTATACTGATAATTATAATCGACGCGCAGAACCAACGTATTGACACCTGCCGGGCCTAATACATCGTTAATAAATTCCAAAAATGTATCCAGATCGGCCGGCTTGGGTGCTGCGATGCAGAAGCCACGTACAGGTGGTTCAGGATTCAATTTCTCCTGTTGTGCAAAAACCGGAGAGAGCAGAAAAACAAGCAGAAGTAACGCGGTAATCCTTTTCATGTCAGTTAGTTTTATCGATTTATGCTAAATTTATACGATAAACACCCAACCGCAAAAACTCTTTAAAAGTTTACCGTTGTCCTACATGCTATTCTTCTCCGAAATAATAAAATATATTGTATAACAGCTGACAAAACAAACCGACATCGGAATAATCCGGCTATATTGCACCCGATCCTTTTACTATAGTAACCACGAAACCGTATACAAAGGTTTTCAACCAGAAACCGGGTTCTTCCCCTGCAATAGGGCCAGAACCCGGTTTCTTTTTTTACATAAACTAAAGTTTATTTTATGGCTTCCCTAATGACTTCCTCGAGACTCAATTCACCTTCAGAAATGGTTATAGCCGATTCAATCATCGCCAGGTGAGAGTACGCCTGCGGGAAGTTCCCCAACATGCGCTTGGTTTTAAAATCCAAATCTTCGCTGAATAACCCCAAATGATTCGAATAGGATAACAAACGGTTAAACCGCTCGCGCGCCTCTTCTTTATATCCGATTTTGTACAAGCTGTTTATCAACCAGAATGAACAAATCGTAAATGCCGATTGAGGCTCTCCAAAATCATCTTCATTTTTATACCGGTACATCAGTCCGTCGTGTTCCAATTCGCGTTGTACAGCCAACACGGTGCTCTTAAAGCGCGGATCGGATGCCTGGATAAAACCATAAGATTCCATCAACAAAACAGATGCGTCCAAATCATCGCTCCCATAAGCCTGGGTAAAGGATTGTTTTTCTTCCGACCAGGCATTTTTCAATATGCTATCGCGAATACGGTCCCTCAACTTTTCCCACTGGGTGAACACTTCTTCCTGCTTCAACAAATTTCCAATCTTCACCGCCCGATCGATGGCCACCCAACAAAGCACTTTACTAAATGTGAAATGCCGGCTCTCATTCCTAAACTCCCAAATTCCCTTATCGGGCTTTTGCCAGTTTCGCTCTACCATCTTCACAATATTCCGGACCAACGTCCACAACTCCTCGCTATACTCCAGGCTGGCCGGGAAGAGTTTAAACTGCTGGTAAACAACATCGACCAAAATACCGTAAATATCGTTCTGCTTCTGCTTATAAGCTGCATTTCCAATCCGAACCGGGCAGGAGCCTTCATAGCCTTTCAAGTGCTTCAACACCTTTTCTGAAAGCTTTTTCTCGCCACTGATGCCATACATGATTTGAATACGCTCATCTTTCTCCGGCAGCAGGCTGATGATAAAATCGAGGTACCGCTGGGTTAAACTTAGATGACCGAGTCCCGTCATGATACGAACCACCATCGATGCATCGCGAATCCAACAGAAACGGTAGTCCCAGTTTCGTTCTTCACCAATGGTTTCCGGTAGCGAAGTAGTAAGGGCTGCCAGCACAGCTCCTGTTTTTTCGTAACTCAGCAATTTCAGCGTAAGCGCGCTCCGGTTAATTTCGTCATTGTATTCCTTGAACCGCGTCGTTCGCTCCGACCAGTTTAACCAGTACACCTGTGTCCGCATCAACTTCAGGTAGGCTCGTTTCACATCCTGTCTTAACAGTTTCTGGTTATAACTCACCAGGATAAACTGATCTTCCGGAAGATGAAGGATTTCACCCGCTACTAATTTCTGCTTATCGAAACTGGTATACAGGTAGAGCGAGTCATAGGGACCTTTGGTGGTGTTAGATTTTATGTAATGGTCGCTTACTACCGTCTTGGTTTCAAACTCGGCATATTCGAGTCTCGGATCGTACACAATCCGAAAAGAAGGATTACCAGTAATATGTTTGAAGTAACGGATAATATCGGGCGGAGAATAGTATTTCTCCTTTTGATTCTCATACCGGGGCATGAAATCATGCACCTCGAAAATACCGTCTTCACACTCGAACCGGGTACAAAGTATATTGGTTCTGGGAAGATAGAACTGTTTCGATTCGTTTAGCTTTTCAGGCAGGATGGCCATGTGCCCTCCCTTTTCATCATCCAGTAACCGTCCAAAGACTGACGAGGAATCAAATTTGGGCAGACATAACCAATCGATTGAGCCATCTTTGGATATCAATGCCGCACTTTTACAATTCCCTACAATTCCATAATTCAAATTATCCATTCTGCCGTTTTTGTTTCTGCCAAATTTGTTTAATCGCCAAAAAAGGGCTATTATCAGTAAAAATCCAAAAAAAATAAACTAATTATATGAGCAAAATTCATATTGTTTCAAACCGGCTACCGTACAGCATCAAAGATACGGAAAACGGTTTTTCTCTGAAACCGAGCGTTGGAGGACTGGCCACCGGGATGAAATCAATTTACAAAGACTATCATGGCTCATGGATTGGTTGGCCCGGAGTGGCCAAAGAAGACCACTCAACAAAAGAACTCGACCAAATTGATGCTCTACTGGAAAAAGAAAATTGCATTCCGGTACATTTGAGTCACGAAGAGATCAATCTTTATTACGAAGGCTTTAGCAACCGAACCATTTGGCCCCTCTTTCACTATTTCACCCAGTTCGCTGATTTCAACGCTGAAACCTGGGAAGTATACAAAGCCGTTAACCAAAAAATGGCCGATGCGACCATTTCCATCCTGGAAGACGGCGACTCAGTCTGGGTACACGATTATCAGTTACTTCTCGTACCCGAAATGATTAAGTCGAAGATGCCTAATGTTACAATAGGCTTTTTCCTTCACATCCCTTTCCCTTCATTCGAGGTTTTCAGGACGTTGCCGTGGCGTAAAGAACTTATAAAAGGTATGTTGGGAGCCGATTTGGTCGGTTTCCATGTATACGATTACGAACGACACTTTTTCAGTACGGTTCGCCGGCTGTTCGGTTACGAAATATCGTTCAATCAAATTCACGTTGAAGACCGTATTATCCTGGCCGACGCTTTCCCGATGGGAATCGATTACGACAAGTTCCACGATGCGGCATTGGCCACTCATCAAAAGCCATTGCAAGAAAAGTCAAGGTTACACCAGGAGCTGGAGAAGTATTTCCTCACCTCACCCGATCGTCGCCTGATACTCTCCATCGATCGTCTCGATTACACGAAGGGAATACCGAACCGCTTGAAAGCTTTTGCGCGCTTCCTGGAAAAGTACCCCGAATTTCGATACAAAGTAACGCTGGTTATGCTCGCCGTTCCTTCCCGCGGACAAGTTGACCATTACCAGCAATTGAAAAAAGAAGTGGACGAGTTGGTAGGTAGCATCAACGGGCTTTACGGTAGCATTAACTACACGCCTGTCTGGTATTTCTATCGCTCGTTACCTTTCGAGAACCTTATCGAGTTATACAGTTCCTGTGATGTGGCGTTGATTACGCCAGTTCGCGACGGAATGAACCTGGTAGCTAAAGAATATGTCGCCTCCCGGACCAATAAAAGTGGAGTCATCATTCTCAGCGAGATGGCTGGTGTTGCTAAAGAGATGGGCGAAGCCATCATTATTAACCCAAATGACGAGAACGATACAGCCGAGAGCATTTACCAGGCGCTAACGATGCCGTTGGACGAGCAACGCGAACGCATGAGTTATCTGCAGGATCGTATCAAACGCTATGATATTTTTAAGTGGGCAAATGAGTTCGTGAAATCGCTGAACACTGCCCGTGATATTCAATCTGACTTCCTGGCAAAGCGTATCAATTCCAAAATCCAGAAACAACTTGTTGCTGATTACAGGAAAAGTAAGAAAAGAGCCATTTTCCTCGATTATGACGGAACATTAACTAATTTCCGGAAAAATCCACAGGATGCTTCACCTGATGAAGAACTTCACAACCTGCTCAAACAGCTTGAACAAGACGAGCATAACGATGTCACGCTGATCAGTGGCCGTGACCGGGCAACGTTGGAAAAATGGATGGAAGGACACAAAGTCAATCTCATCTGCGAACACGGTGTTTGGGTCAAGAATCTCGGTGGCACCTGGAAAACGCTGACCAACATCAGTAACTCATGGATTGATATGGTCCGACCGATTCTGGAAAACTTTGTCGACAGAACACCCGGTTCATTCATCGAGGATAAAAACTATTCTATTGTCTGGCATTACCGCAAAGCGGAACCCGAACAAGGTGAGTTGCGTGCCAACGAACTGAAAGACGAGTTAACCAACCTGGTCTCGAATCACAACCTGGAGATCATGGAAGGAAATAAAGTGATTGAAGTGAAGAACGGAGGTATCAATAAGGGTGTCGCAGCTCTCAATTTCCTCCATGGGAAGGATTATGATTACGTGTTGGCAATGGGAGACGACTGGACGGATGAATACATGTTCCGAGAACTTCCGCGTGAAGCGATCACCATCAAGGTTGGTTTAAAACACACGAGTGCCGCCTACAACCTCGAATCGGTGGCTGCAGTCAGGGAATTCCTGGGAAACCTGGTCAACGCATCGAAATAAGAAGACAAATAAAAATGCAGAAACGGGGAGCCAGACGCTTCCCGTTTTTTATAGGTAAATCATTTTCCGGGTCATCCCTCCGTCGACCACAAAATTCTGACCTGTGATGAAACTGTTTTCAGACTGAGCAAGAAAAAAAGCCATGGCAGCGATATCCTCTACCTTCCCAACTCGGCCAGCCGGATGCTGCCAATGATCTTCCTTCGTCAGTTTTTCCTCACTGGCAACTGATTTCTTTTTCAATGCTGAAACATCGATCCAGCCCGGCGAGATACTGTTTACCCTGACTTCAGGGCCTAAGCTCATCGCCAGCGAGTGCGTTAAAGCATATACGCCGCCCTTCGACGCCGAATAAGCTTCCGTATCCGGCTCTGACTGAAATGCCCGCGTTGAGCACAGATTAATAATAACACCTCTGTTCTTCTTCAGCTCCCCGGCACAATATTTTGAGCAAAGAAAGGGACCATTCAGGTTAACGTCAATAACGTGCTGCCACTCTTCCAGCGAAAGCTCCGTGACTGGTTTGTTTTTCGCTACCGCTGCATTATTGACCAACACATCAATCCGCCCGAATAGCGAGACCGTTTTCTGAACAGCCGACCGGACCGCTGCTTCATGAGCGACATTACACAACAAATACGCAAAATCATCTGAGTTTTGTTGCTCCTTCATTTCGCGTCCGGCTTCATCATCTACTTCCCAAATGACAACTTTCCAGCCCTCCTTCAGAAATTTCTCCGCTATTCCGCGTCCAATTCCCTGGGCGCCACCGGTAACTACAACAACCTTTTGCTTCATGTCATCTACGTTCGTTTTTTTCAAAATAGAAAAAATATCCTCTTCCTGTAAAGAAAAAACAGTTGCAGATTTTATGAAAAAGAAAAGGGACACCTTTTTGCGAAGGCATCCCCTTTTATCTTGTTCACTTTTCCTTATCAGGAATAAAGGAAGCGTTTAATTTTTTGCGTTGGTGTACGCTCAAAAGGTGTCGGTTGAACCAGTACCAACTGAACCTGGGCAAACTTGCTCACCCGGGAATTTACGTAGGACTGCAATTCTTTCAACGTCTCATCGACTTTTTCGTTGATAAACTGTTCCGCCTGGTCCCGCATCATATGATACTTCTCTTCCAGTTCTTCTACATTTAAATGCACCAAAGCTACCAGTTTGCCTTTTCGCTGTACTACCAGCGATTCTACCACATGGCGGAAGTTGTTAATCACCGACTCTATTTCTTCCGGATAGATATTCTCGCCCGAAGCACCCAGAATCATGTTCTTAATCCGCCCTTTCATGTGCAGATAGCCCTCCTTGTCAAAGACTCCCAAATCGCCGGTACGGAACCAACCATCTTCGGTTAATACTTCCTTCGTCAACTCGGGTTCCTTAAAATATCCTTTCATTACATTGGGCCCTTTGGCCAAAATCTCGCCTTCCCCGGTTCTGGGATCGATATTATCGAGCTTTATTTGTACACCTTCCAACGCCGGACCCACTCCCTGCAGTTTGGTCCACCCGGGACCTGCACCGGCCAGCAATGGCGCAGTTTCGGTCAATCCATAACCAATTGCATAAGGGAATTTTGCTTCGCGCAGAAAAATTTCTGCCTGGCGGTCAAGCTTGGCTCCGCCAATTCCAAAAAACTCCAGCTTCCCACCAAAAGTTTCATACAGCTTTTTACCTGCAATCTGATGTAACTGTTTGCGGATAAAAGGAACTTTATACAATGCCCGAATTATTCCGTTCTTCTGGAATTTCGGCAAGATTTGCTGCTTGTATATCTTTTCGATGATTAACGGAACTGATAGCATCAACGTTGGTTTTACCTCCTGCAACGCAGGCAGCAATACTCTTGCTGTCGGTGGCTTCTTCAGGTAATAAACCGAAGCACCATACATTATCGGAAGTAATAAGCCCAGCGTATTTTCAAACGTATGTGATAACGGAAGCAGCGAAAGGAAACGATCGGTTGAACGTACCTCCTGAATCGTATGACACTGGCGGGCATTCCAAACCAGGTTGCGGTGTGTCAGCATCACTCCTTTTGATTTTCCGGTAGTACCGGAAGTATAAATAATCGATGCCAGATCGTCCTCACCAACCTCCACTGATGTCTCACAAACGACTTCGTCTGACAAAGCCGACGGAATATTCGTTATCTCCTCCTTGGCTTGGTTTTCAGGAATAAGTGCAAATGTATCGACCAGAATCACATGATTCAGTTTAATCGATTCAAATTCCTGAACCTTATTGTACAGATTTTCAGACACAAAAAGTGTTTTTGCATCCGAATGCTTTAAAATATTCTCTATTTCCGCCGGTGAAAAATCAGGCAAAATGGGGACTGCAACCGCGCCAATCCATGATATGGCAAAAAATGTAATTCCCCAGTTGGGCATATTGTTGCTCAACAATCCTATTTTATCACCTTGTTCAATTCCTAAATCACGCAGCAATCCTGCTACTCTCTGTACTTCAGATTTCAATTGAGTATAGGTGCGGTAGTCTTCACCAATAAAAACAAGCGATTTCTCGTCTTTAAATTCAGCAAAACTACTCCGAAGCATTTCCGGAATAGTTAGTTTATCCAGTTTTCTCATTTTTTCTTCTCCAACCCCAAAAATAATATTTCTACATGCTCTGCAATTTCCGTTCCACGATTTTTCATCTTTAACATACCTGATTTCGTTAGACTTCAGGTGTAATTCATTCATTGAAAAGCAGTTCAAATCTATTTGAACGAATTATAAATTGCACAGGCACAAATATACGATATTTGTCTAAATATCAATAACTTCAGGATTTTTCAAACATTTAGGTCAAATGATCGGCAATAATATGTATTTTCCCTGTGAATACAATCCGAACTTTACTCAATAGTTGATATAATGAATCGCCACAATAAGGAAGAGATTGTTAAACAAACAGAAGTTTTCATTCAATCGCGCTTCTCGGGCGACAGCTCAGGACATGATTGGTGGCATATCCATCGGGTAAGGAATCTTGCTCTTGAACTGGCCAAAAGAGAACATGCCAACACTTTTGTCGTGGAAATGGCTGCATTGCTACACGATTTAGACGACTGGAAACTGAATCGCAACAGGAACCAGGTCGAAAAGTGGCTGAGCAACCTTCCTCTTTCCGGCGATGAGAACTCACAAATACTGGATATCACCCGGAATGTTTCGTTTAAAGGAGCCGGAGTACCAACGCCAATGACCAGTATTGAGGGCAAAGTTGTGCAAGATGCAGACAGGCTCGATGCCATTGGCGCTATCGGGATTGCGCGAACGTTTGCTTACGGCGGAAGCCGCGATCGATTGATTTACCACCCGGATGCAAAGCCCGAAATGCACCAAAGCTTTGAAAGCTATCAGCAAAACCAATCGCATACCATCAATCATTTCTATGAAAAATTGCTTTTGTTAAAAGATCGGATGCAAACACAAAGTGGTTATGAGATGGCTCTACGTCGTCATCAGGTGATGGAAGACTTTCTTGATGAGTTTTTCAAAGAATGGGACGGCGTAAAATAACAACCAGGGCATTGAGCAAATAACTCCAAACGATTCTGATTTTCGTTGCCCATTTTTTCGGTATTTTGAGTCAATTCTGATTGAACTCTGCTGTCTATAATTATTATGTTTTTAAATACTTACCGGTTTTCTCCCGTTTTCAATGTTTTTTTATTTCCTAATCCGTAAATTTATATTAAAAGAAAACCAGAACTGCCTAAGGACTAACAGGTCCTCTGCTTACTTCTAAAGAACATTTCGCGTTCTGTACCTGATTCTTGTTTGATAACTTTTTTAAATATCTAGTCATGAAAAGTACACTGCGGTTTTTCATTCTTTTCATTGGATTGATATTAGCTGGTTGCTCGAGCGATAAAGTTAAGGTTGGTTTGCTGATACACAGTCTGGACAAAGAACGTTGGGAGAATGATCAAAAATATTTTATTGAATCTGTAAACGAACTGGGGGGGAAAGTATTCGTTGCTATCGCAGATAACGACGAACAGAAACAAATACAACAGGCTCAGGACCTTCTAAAAAGAAAGATTCAAACCCTTGTTGTCATTCCTGTCAATCAGTATAGTGCCGCCAATATTGTCGATTTGGCTCACAACCGCTCAGTCCCGGTTATTTCGTATGACCGCCTTATCAACAACAGTCGTGTTGATTACTATGTCTCTACCGACAACATCAAAATCGGTGAAATGCAGGCCAATTACATGGTCAACCTCGTTCCGGAGGGAAATTATGCCTTGATTGGAGGTTCGGAAAATGACAACAACAGCCGGATGCTGTACCTCGGTCAGATGAACATTTTGCAACCCTACATCGAACGGAATGAAATATACCTGGTATACCGAAAATTCACCAAATTCTGGTCGGAAGATGAAGGTTACCAAATGGCAAAAGAATGCCTGGATGAAAACAACAACCAGATAGATGCCATTGTTGCCGGTAATGACGCGATTGCATACGGGGTTCTGCGGGCATTAAAAGAGCAGGGACTGGAAAAGAAAATCGCTGTAGCCGGAATGGATGCCGATCTCCGAAACGTACGTGAGATTGTGAAAGGCAACCAGGTAATGACGGTTTATAAACCGATTAGAACAATGGCTTCTACTGCAGCCGAAATTGCGGTCAAACTCGCCAGAGGAGAAAAATTCGAAGGCTGTAATAACCGCGTTAGTAATGGCAAACGACTCGTACCGGCCGTTTTACTCGATGCTCTCCCGGTGACAAAAGACAACATTGAACAAACCGTTGTCGCTGACGGCTATTTAAAAGGAAAGGACATTTACCAATAAACCCCTGAAAAGAAGAGAGGCAATTCCCATGAGCACTGATAAATGGGGACTGCCTCTTTTTATGTCTTTATTTTCCGGAGAATTACTCGCGTGGCATATTTTCAGCTGCATATTGCAACTCTTCGTACCACTCTTTTCCGTATTTACGAATCAAAGGCTCTTTCAGAAACTTCCACAAAGGCAACTGTTCCTTTTGTCCACAGGCTTTTCCCGGCTTACAAATATCCAGTTCCTGATAATTCACCGCATCAAAGCGTTTGTATTCGGTTATCCGAATGGGGAAAAGATGACAGGATACCGGCTTTCGGAAATCGATTTTCCCATCAAGATAAGCCCGTTCAATTCCACACTTCACTACACCGGCTTCATCACGGTAGGTATAAACACATTCTTTATTACCGATAATGGGTGTTACCAAATCACCGTCGGAATCGATAATGGAAAAACCCTGTCGCTTTACCTGGGCCTTGTTTTCTTCCGAAAGGTAAGGCTCAACTTCGGGATATATCCGCTCGATAATCTTTGCCTCTTCTTCTGTTAATGGTGCGCCACTATCGCCTTCCACACAACAAGCTCCCTTGCATTTCGACAAATCGCAAAGAAAATGTTGATCCAACACATCAAAACTAATCAGTGCTTTTCCTATCTCAATCACCTGTTTATTATTTAGCTGTTAGTCACCTGCAGGGATTCAGTCCCAGAGATGAACGTCGGCAAAAATAAAAAAAGAACCGGGAAAGCAACACTCTCCCGGTTCGTTATTTATTCGTGTAAGAACAATTTATGCATTCTCTATCAGAACTTTTCCTGTCATTTCTTTCGGAACATTAATTCCCATGATAGTCAACAATGTGGGTGCCACATCCGCAAGGATACCGTTGTTCAGCTTCCTGTCCTTGCTGTCAGTTACCCAAATGCAGGGAACCGGATTGAGTGAGTGGGCCGTGTTTTCACTGCCGTCTTCATTTAATGCATTATCGGCATTACCATGATCAGCAATGATAACGACATCGTAATCATTCGCACGAGCGGCCTCAACCACTTCCTTCACACATGCATCCACAGCTTTTACCGCAGTTTCAATAGCTGAATAAACGCCGGTATGACCAACCATGTCGCCGTTTGCAAAGTTCAGACAAACGAAATCGGCTGATTTATCATTCAATTCTTTCACGATGGCATCTTTCACTTTCGGAGCCGACATTTCGGGTTGCATATCGTAAGTAGGTACTTTCGGCGATGGAATCAGGATGCGTTTCTCTCCGTCGAATTCTTGTTCGCGTCCGCCGGAAAAGAAGAAGGTTACGTGTGCATATTTTTCGGTTTCAGCTATGCGGATTTGCTTCAAACCTTCATTGGCAACCACCTCACCCATGGTGTTGGCCACATTATCTTTGTCGAACAAAACGTGAACGCCTTTGAAGCTGGCATTGTAATTGGTCATGGTATACCACTCAACCGGCATGGTATGCAAACCGGCTTCCGGATGTTCTTCCTGGGTAAATGCCATGGTCAGTTGACGCAAGCGGTCGGTGCGGTAGTTGAAACAAATCACTACATCACCTTCCTGAACTGTAGCTAGTGGAGCGCCATTTTCGTCGACCATTACGACTGGCTTAATGAACTCGTCTGTTACCCCTTCGTCATATGATTCCTGTATAGACTTTAGAATATCTTTGCTCTTCTTACCTTCGCCTTTTACCAACAGGTCGTATGCCAGTTTGATACGCTCCCAGTTTTTGTCGCGATCCATTCCGTAATAACGCCCAACCAGTGAAGCAAAACGGGCATTGGTTTTTTCCAGGCCTTTCAAATCGCTTTCCACAAATCCGTAACCGGAACGGGGATCTGTATCCCGACCGTCGGTCAGGCCATGAACAAATACCTTTTCCAATCCTTTCTCAGTAGCAATCTGAGCCAGGGCAATCATGTGATCGCTCAGGGCATGCACACCGCCGGGGCCAATCAGGCCAATGAGGTGAACCTGCTTGTCATTCGCTTTAGCATAATCATAAGCTTTGAGCAGTTCCGGATTACTCCACAGGGATTTATCCCTGATCGCCTTATTGATTTTCACCAAATCTTGGTAAACGACACGGCCGGCACCAATATTAAGGTGTCCGACTTCGGAGTTTCCCATTTGGCCGTCGGGCAGACCAACATTTTCGCCGGAGGTTAATAATTCGCTGTGAGGATAATTATTCCAAAGCTCATCGATAAATGGTGTGGGAGTACTGTAAATTACATCGCCTTTCGATTTGTCACCAATCCCCCATCCATCGAGGATCATGAGCATGGTCTTTTTAACGTTTGCCATCTTGAATTCTACTTGTTTAATTAACGACTTTAATCGTCGCAAAATTATGATTTTCAAGCGAGGAATAAAACCAGCATATTGGACCGAATGAACAAATTAAGGATTTATTAAACGTAATCTGAAAGCATAATAACGAGCAATTTAAATCGAATGATCTGGAAGAAAATTGGTTGATAAATTCATAAGACAAAAGAGTTTCCAATCTAACGCTTTCTTGCTATAAGCATTCTGGTAATAACCGCTACATAGAGAAGATTCATACAATCAACTTCGATAAAAACAAAAGAGGGAAAGATTCTCACCTTCCCCTCTTTGTGGTGCCACCTGGCTCCGAAGCATCGGAGGAACCAGGACACACTATTCAGAAAATCTTTTCAGCAAACTATTTACCAATTCAGAGTCCTCTTTCAGCTTATTAATAAACTTTCTGCTTTTCATTTGCTTGATAAAACGCTCCAACTTCAAGGCCTGTATTCTGTTTTCACACCGTATCGATAAGTACAACGACCAGTCGTTGGCATATTTCGTACTTGAACCTTCATAAAATCCTGTATTATGCCGACTGATTCGTCCAGCAACATCTACTGTTTCACCAACATAAAAACGGTCAAAGGATTCTGAGTAAATGATATATACATAGTGAAGGCCCATACCATCAACTTCGATAAAAACAAAAGAGGGAAAGATTCTCATCTTCCCCTCTTTGTGGTGCCACCTGGCTCCGAAGCATCGGAGGAACCAGGACACACTATTCAGAAAATCTTTTCAGCAAACTGTTTACTAATTCAGAGTCCTCTTTCAGCTTATTAATAAACTTTCTACTTTTCATTTGTTTGATAAAACGCTCCAACTTCAAGGCCTGTATTCTGTTTTCACACCGTACCGATAAGTACAACGACCAGTCGTTGGCATATTTCGTACTTGAACCTTCATAAAATCCTGTATTATGCTGCCTGATTCATCCAGCAACATCTACTGTTTCACCAACATAAAAACGGTCAAAGGATTCTGAGTAAATGATATATACATAGTGAAGGCCCATACCATCAACTTCGATAAAAACAAAAGAGGGAAAGATTCTCACCTTCCCCTCTTTGTGGTGCCACCTGGCTCCGAAGCATCGGAGGAACCAAGACACACTATTCAGAAAATCTTTTCAGCAAACTGTTTACTAATTCAGAGTCCTCTTTCAG
>NZ_PYGC01000001.1:497804-856425 GCF_003014495.1 Prolixibacter denitrificans
TAAATGATATATACATAGTGAAGGCCCATACCATCAACTTCGATAAAAACAAAAGAGGGAAAGATTCTCACCTTCCCCTCTTCGTGGTGCCACCTGGAATCGAACCAGGGACACACGGATTTTCAGTCCGTTGCTCTACCAACTGAGCTATGGCACCTACTCATTTGGTTTATCGGTTCGTCAAAAGTAAAGATTTTTTAGAAATCCCAAACTTTTGCCTCATCCGATTTCTTCAATAAACTCGTTAAAATAAAACCTTTCTAAATAACTATCCAACCCTATAAACTATGACACTTTCAGAAAAATACCGGAGCATTTCTGCTTCGGTATTTCATCTGGTGGTGCCACCTGGAATCGAACCAGGGACACACGGATTTTCAGTCCGTTGCTCTACCAACTGAGCTATGGCACCTTAATTTTGTTAAGCGCGGTGCAAAAGTAACGATTAATTTCTATGTGCCAAATTTCAGCTTAAAAATTTTTAAACCCGCTGTGACCGCACCTTCCAGCTGTTTATCAGAAATAAACTCGATACAAGACAGTTGGCACAAATCCCAGCTGATATTGTTCATCAACAGTTCCTGATTCCGGGTTGTAAAACCTTCTGAGCAGAATCTTCTCTCCTGTCAGATTGTGCAGGTTAAAAGATAGTTCATGACTCAACCAACGCATCGACCATTTCAATGTAACCCGGGCATCAATTCTAAACCAATCCGAGCCCCGGGTTGCATACCGCGATGCTTCATCATAAACGGTATGTCCGACCGCAACAGAGGTGCTGTCATCGATACCCGGCAAAGGCGAACCTCCCGAGTAAATGGCATGCATATTAATATCCAAGAGCCCGTTTTGTGCAAAGGGAAATTTCGTACCCAATACCAAATCTGATTTATAATTGCCATTAAAGGCCGTATTTCTCGTTGCTCCATCACTTGCCTTGTATTTCGAATCGTATAGCGCGCCGGAAAGACGGAAGTAATAACCGTGCATCAAATACTTATCGAGTTGCAGTTCCAGTCCTTTATTTTGCCCGGTTCCCTGGTTCACTAACGGATAAATGGAATAATCCCTGAAACCCGCACCGTAATTCATCATTGAAAAACTGCTCACATGTTGTTCTACCGGTACCTTCATCAATTGCTGAAAATAAATTTCGGCATGAAGGCGGAGGTTTCCATGAAAATTCCGGTCAATAGCTCCGACCAGCTGATGCATTCGCGTTGGACTTAAATTTCGGTTTCCTTCTGTTATCACTGTGCCTGTTTCATCTGCTTTGGTTTTCATGAAATACAGAAACATGGGTTGCAGCTGACTTTGAAGGCCATAACCAATGGAAACGATGGTCTTGTCGTTGTACTCGTGCCTGATGCTCAAACGTGGTTCAACAGATGCTGTTTGATTGAACGTGAAATAATTGGCATTCACTCCCACATAAACCGCTGTAGTGTTACCAAACTTGTGTTGCCAACCAGCGTCGGCCTGAACCTGTACTAAACCTTTTTCATTTGCATCGAGCAGTGTGTAATAGTTTTTAGGATAAACCTGCGTGACATTTCCTGTCAGGGTACTATCGGAAAAATTCACCTGGTGAATACGTGCTGAAACTCCGGCAACAATATAGTTATCAGCCGATGGTTTATGCTGAAACCGGGAAGAAAAAAACAGCTCCTGCTCTTTGTTGTTACTCCCGGCATCGATTTGGCGGAGACTGGTACTCCGATACATTTCCATCCGGGAAGTTCGTTCATACCCGGAGACCCCAACGGTTGTTTTGATGGAACTGATTCCCCGTTTCAAATAAATCTTATGTGAAAATCCACCCGTGTAAAGTGTTTCATCCAGATAATTATCAGTATTTGGCATGCCTCCGTAAACATAAAAGTTTTCGGATTGGGCTCCGGTTCCCTGGAGCATCTCCACCTTGTTTTTACCGCCGGTAGCAAATATGGAAAAGGTTCCGGCGAAACGGGTTGGGACATTTACCTTAATAGCCGCCTGTTGCCTGTCGGGAAATATTCCGGGAACAGCTTCTATCCCGCTTCCACTCAAAACGGAAGGGAGGGAATTCCGGTAATAAACCAGATAGGAAGATGAAGGCTTTCTGCTAATCGGCCCTTCAGCGGATACGGCGGTACCGAATGAGCCCATTTCCAGTGAATACCGACGATCGACGCGGTTACCGTTGCGGAATCGAAGATTGAACTTACCGGCCAATGCATCGATCGACCCGGCCGGAGAAGGGCCATAATCAACTTCTGATTTACCAACCAGAGCGTTGGGCAACAAAGGGTACGTACCTCCCGACAGCCCAATTTCGTGACTAAAATTAGGTGCCACAACGGGAATATCGTCGATTTGCCAAACCAGGCCCGTTGGCGAATTTCCCCGAATACTCAAATCATTCCTGCCATCCATTATTTGTCTGAAAGCGGGAAGTTCAGCAGCCATTTGAGCCGGATCTTCCTTCACATTGTCGGAAGCCTGAACATTTTCCCGGTTAAATGAAAATGCACTAACCGTGGCTGTTGCATTCCGGGCAATCCCGGGCTTGTACGGCCGGATATCGATGTCCTTCTTATTATCCGCGACCTTTTGGTCCAGCTCAATCATCCGGAATGCCTCTTTCCCGGTAACCACCTCAACGTTTCTGAGAAGCTGATTCTTGTAATCTTTTAACTCGATTACTATATCGTGAAGCCCAACTGGTACATTTTCAATTTCGAACCAACCGTTGAAATCTGATGAGGTTGTATAAAAACGGCTGGTTCCCCGAATCGTAATAGTTGCACCCGGAAGCGGGGCTTTGGTCTGATGATCGAGTACCACTCCTCTGAATGTTTCAACATGTTGAGCCGACACAGAACCACTCAACAACAAAAATGTAAAAATGAGTCCTATGACTTGAAGCAAGTTTCTTTTACCATCCATAATCTGCCGGGGAAATGATTAATAATTTTTCAATAAAAACGAATAAAAGCGAATTCTGTTATTTGATTCGTGGGAAATAGATAAAACAAGCGATGAACTATTTCAGGATAAAAAGGTACAAATAATTATTTTCCATACTTTTGCATCCTGATTAAGAGACAATATGAACTACTTCACATATACATTGCCCAACGGTATCAGGCTGATTCATCAGTATGTCGATTCGCCGGTAGCCCACTGCGGCGTCATTTTTAACACCGGGTCACGTGACGAAAAGTCAGATGAGCAGGGAATGGCCCATTTTATTGAACATACCATCTTCAAAGGTACCCACAAGCGGAAAGCGTATCATATACTCAGTCGACTGGAAGATGTAGGCGGCGAACTAAATGCCTACACGACCAAGGAAGAAACCGCGTTGTATGCTTCGTTCCTGAATGAATATTACAACCGAACTATTGAGCTGTTCAGCGATATTCTCATCAACAGTACCTTCCCCGAAAAGGAGTTGAAAAAAGAGAAAGAGGTTATTATTGAAGAAATCAACTCATACAACGACAGCCCTTCGGAACTGATTTTCGATGAGTTCGAAGACCTGGTATATGACGGTCACCCTATCGGGAGAAATATTCTGGGGACCCCCGAAAACATCAAACGGTTTAACCGGAACGATGTGAAACGATTCATCCGGGAAAACTACAATACCGATGAGATGGTAATTTGTTCGGTCGGAAAAATCACTCCGAAGAAATTTCAGAATCTGGTCGAGCGCCATTTCGCCCATGTTCCGGAAAACCCCAGAAAACATCAGCGAGAGAAATTCACCGGTTACAAACCGGAAACGAGGCTGATACACAAAGACACTTTTCAGGCACACTGTATCGTCGGGAATGAAGCTTATGACAGCAAGCATCCGCAACGCATGGCCATGATATTGCTGAATAATATTCTTGGCGGGCAATCAATGAACTCACGCCTCAATCTTTCGCTTCGTGAACGAAACGGAATGGCTTACAATGTCGAGTCGAGTTACACAGCGTATACCGATACCGGCATCATCAATATCTACTTCGGCACCGACAAGGAAAACCTCGAACGGGCCATCAAGCTTGTTAACCGGGAAATCAAAAAACTGCAAACCCAGGAAATGGGTAGTTTACAATTAAGTAAAGCGAAAAAGCAGTTGATCGGTCAGTTGGCGATGGCGCAGGAAAACCGGGAAGACCTGATGCTGACCCTGGGAAAAAGCTTCCTGCTGTACAACCGTGTTGACAGTCTCGAAAAAGTGAATGCCAAAATTGAAAAAGTAACCGCCGGTGAGTTAATGGAAATTGCCAACGAGGTGCTCGACAGGGAAAAACTCTCGACACTCATTTTTAAATAGCCAGCTATGCATCTTTCAATCGATCTCGAAAATTACATTCTGGAACACATTGAAGAGGAAGACCCGGTTTTGGCTCAACTCAACCGCGATACCCATGCCAAACAGCTTTATGCCCGAATGTGCTCCGGTCATTTGCAAGGCTCCATATTAACACTACTAAGTAAGCTGGTTCAACCAAAGCGAGTTCTGGAGTTAGGTACATTTACGGGCTATTCGGCGCTCTGCCTCGCAAAAGGTTTACAGCCCGGCGGCGTTTTACACACCATCGAAATCAATGATGAACTGGAAGATTTTGCCGCTCACTATTTCGAATTGGCCGGAATGCAGGAGAGAATTGTTCAGCACATCGGAGATGCAGCCACCATATTGCCCATCTTCAAGGAACCGTTTGATCTGATCTTCATGGATGCGGACAAACGTTCGTACCCGGAACACTACGAAATGGTTATTCCGCTGCTGCGGGAAGGCGGCATACTCATTGCCGACAATACGCTTTGGGATGAGAAAGTAATCGATGAAGAAGTTACAGACGAACAAACAGCCGGAATTCTTCAGTTCAACGACTTGGTAAAAAACGATGAGCGGGTGGAAACCTACCTTTTTCCCGTTAGGGACGGCCTGACCGTTTTACGCAAAAAAGGCACCGGCTTGCATTCCGATGCCCTTTAAGCGTAGTTAACTTGTGTGTATTTAATTATTGGGGTAAGGCAGGACAAACAACTGCATGGACAATGACATAGATGTTTCCGCCATTAAATCCATCCAGCGTATCATTCCAATTATTATCAGTAAGACCTTCGTCGACAATAGTAAACTTGCCCGGCGACAACGTATAAACAATATCGCCGTTGTTCTTTTCATAATGCGGAATCCGTGGATCGGGATCATCTCCAGCATCTCCTTCAGCAACCCATACATGAACCTCTGTCAGATCATAAGCAGACGATATGTTCAACAACAATGAAACCGATGAGCCATCATAGGTAACTGTTAGCGTTCCAGCGTTAATTCCGTTCTCCGGGTGACATTGTGGAGGGTCTTCGTTTTGTCCACCGCCGGCTCCAGCCAGCATGGTAAACTCGTAAGGAGTACCACTCGAAGCAAGCGGTCCATTGGTCCATCCCCAACGATTCGTAGAAATCAGGTAACTGTAGTTAAAAAAACAGCTACTGTAAGTCTCATTATAGGCGAAAGCCGTCTCGCAGCTACCTCCCGGATCATTTGGATCTTCCAGACAATTCAAATATTCCAAATGGATGAAGCGTGGATTATCAACACTGGGATCCGGAGCCATATCTACCTTTACCGTAATCCCTCGAACTTCATCAATCAGGATGGGCGCTCCAACATAAGATGTCAAACCGAGGTATTCAAGAATAATAGATTGGGGAATTGTTACCATAAAGACGTCTGAATAAATAATTTCTCCATTATTCAGTTCACCAAAAGCAGGCCGCATTTCTAATGTCAGTCCGTCGGTCATCTCGATTGCCGGAGCATACAACGGAAAACACACAGGATAAATACCCGTAATAGCATTGTTCTCGACTGTATAGTTGGGACCAATATCCCAGTAGGCATTACCAGAATTCACATCCGAAGGAACCCACGCCTCCAAATCGGCAGGATACACCTGGTGGTAGTTTTCCTGATCATTTTCATTGATGCAGTTAATAAATACGCAGACTTCGTCTCCCTGCACTATGTCATAGTCAAACCATTCGAATCCAAATGCCGGAGCTATTTGCTGATTGAAGCAAAGCAAGTCAATCTCAATCCGGTTCTTTTCGTATTTACCAACTGTAAACTCGAAGGGCAAGGATTCGGTAACATAATCCATGAAGGCAGAATTATTCTCTGGGGTTGCCATCACCATCCCGGTATTTTCAACTGTCCATCCGCCGTTTTGATCGATTTTCTGAACCAGTGCAAAACGCTCAATCGAATAGGTTGCATCAGCATTTAATTGAACCAGTTCCGAAGCCACACCTCCGCCGACTGCATCAAATGCGAGAAAGTAAGTCTCGTCAAAGGCATTCGGGCCAGTTAAACGAACCATCAACCGGTAGTTAGCAGCAGCATCCTCGCCAAGTAAAACTTCATCACAATCCAATTCCGCTAAAATGGCATCCAAATCCACGTTCCCGTTTTTCAGGCTAGTACCCGATTTTTCAGCGAAAAACGTGATGTCAACTTTTGATTTGCTGTTTCCTGTATCTTCAGTTCTCGAACAGGCCCAAACAACAAGCAGTAGTACGACAGCTGAAACCAAGCCATATATCCATCTATTTTTCATAAGTTCCTCTTTTTATAGCTTTCGGTTCGTTATGGTGCCACCGGACAGGGAATCTCATACAAGTAGTAGCCTTCACCTGCATTGACCGGGTCATTTTTCAATTCGTCGAGAATTTGATTCACTTCTACGGCAGTTATGATAAAATCAGCCTCCTGGCCGCCATCATAAACGATATGGACTCCTACACCGTAATCAGTTGCATCGCTCCACAACGGGAAACAAATCCATCCATCGCTCGAGTTTCCGGATGAAGCATAGATATCACCCACATTTTCCGCATCATTCATCGTACTAAAAGTTGCTGTATAATCCGCAGGCCCCCAAGTTTCTGTTCCATTACCAGTACATTGACTCACATACAAACAGATCTCATCACCAAGAATTACATTGACTCCGGTCCATACAAATCCAAAACTGGCTACATCGGTCGGCTCAAAACAGAGCACTTCCATTAGCAACCGCTTTTTCTGGTACAACTCAACCTCAAATTCATAATTAAGCTGGGTATTTACGTACTCCGAAAAAGGTGAACCGGCCACCGGAGTAGCCATAATGGTTTCGTAATGAGCAACTCCACCTCCATCGTCGATCAATTGGAGAACTTCGAATTTGGTGATAATATACGTACCCGGAAGTAACATGATGAGATCCGAAGCAACTCCGTCACCAACCGCATGCAGTGGCAAGATTTTATCCTGCATATCGTCGACTGGAACGGGATCACCCCCCTCCTGAGTCGGAGGTGTTGCAATGGAAATACGAATGGCATCAGCTGTTGCCAGTTCACAATCGTCAAGATAATAAGGCTCATCCGCCGCCGCCTTCAGGACTGAACCTCCTTTGGCTACCCCAATTTCCAACTGAGTGGAATAATCACGCGTTCCCCAATTGAACAGATCGTTACAGGAGAGTGCAGCAAGCGTAAAGAACAGAATTGCGACTGCCTTGAAAATATTTATTGTTTTCATAAGCATAAATTTTCAGGTTCGTTCATCGATTTCATTTCTCCCCTAGCGGGAAGCTTATTGCCTTTGAACCTGATATTTGTTCGAAAGCAGGCAATCATTTTACAGAGAATAACACCCTGCATTCAGCAGGATGTTATTCGTTTTTCATATCCTTAATTGGGACGAGCTCGGTTTAAAATGAACGGCGAAGCCAAATCACCATAAACGTAAGTGAAGTCAGGAATTGGGTTATATGTGGTGAAAGAGCCGGCAAAATCAAATGGAGTATCCCATCCTTTCAGGCCAACATCATTACCATGACCAGTGATGATTCGATCTCCCCCTTCGTACACCATGGCTCCGAATGTATTAACGAGTTTTGCTTCATTTTGCAACTCGGTTACATCTCCCGTGGCAAGATCTATTTCATGCACATAACTAGTACCGCCATTTTTACTGAAGCTCCACAAGGTGCTATGCCCCACATCATCTTTTACGGCAATCAAGTCACCCCCCGAAAAATCGACCGTCGGATCTAAGGTGATTTCATTGTACTCTGAATAGCTAAGACCATCCGGATCGAGAACATAGAACGTCAGCGCATCGGTATTCATATCTGCAGCAAACAGGGTATCATTCATATAAACCAACTGCGTAACTTTTTCCGGCACACTACCGCCGATACCGAAAGTTTGATAACTCATGGAATACAGATCATATACAAGAATCGTATTGCTAACGTCTGAATCAACTACATAAAGTTGACGGCGATTAGGTGCAACTGCAATATGCGGATCCCGTCCCATTTGTGTAAAATCGAGAATCTTGGTCATCAGCACATCCTCTCCATCGAACCGTAAAGCATATATTTCTGCAACCTGACCATCATTGTGTGATTCGAAATAGGCTGGTTTATGGCAATCACTTAACATGATGTGGATATACCGCGGGTTCTCGGCTTGCGGATCATCCGTTAATTCAACCTTCACCGTAATACCGTTTCCTAAATCTTCCGGAACCCCGGCATATTCAATTAAGCCAAGATATTCCATAATGATGTTGAGGGAGATACGCACCATTACACTATCTCCAAAAATCAGTTCTCCTCCGGCTGTTTTACCGAAAACAGGATTTAGTTGCAGTATCAAGCCATTCTCCATGTCTTCCAAAACATCATACAATGGGAAACACATCGGAGTTACAGCACCAATAATCTGACTCCCATCTCCGCCCTCCGGTGTAGTCAGCTCATAATTCGGTCCAACAACCCAATATGGAGCGTCGCCAGCCGGAATAACGGTTTCTCCTTCAACGGCTGTCTTCCATGCATAAATGTCGGAAGCAAATACCTGGTGATAGAATTCACGGTCATATTCATTAATACAGTTGATGAATATGCAAATCTCATCACCTTCCACGATGTTGTAGTCGAACCACTCAAAACCAAAGGCCGGAGCAATTTGCTGATTAAAGCAGAGGACATCGAAAACCAGGCGATTCTTTTGATATTCTCCGACCTCGAATTCAAACGGAAGAACATCTGTAACAAAATCCTGAAAAGCTGAATTGTCCATTGGTGTTGCCAAAAGGATTTTGCTATTGACTTCCGACCAGTCGACTTGTTCATCAATCTTTTCTACAATTTCGAACCGGGTCAGAAAATAAGTTCCGGGTGTTAACTGAACCAGATCCGAAGCAATGCCTTCACCAACCTGTGTATAACCCAGATAATAATCGGTTCCGCCATCCGGCAGTTGATCAGAAGTAGCAATCCGAACATGGACAGTTCCATAGTCGGCCCAATCGCAATCAAGCTCTGCCAGCATTTCGTCATAAGGAAGGTTGGCTGATTTTAGAACAGGCTTAGTTAAATTGGCCTGAAAAACCAAATCGACCTTTTGGGGTTCGTCAATGCTCATATCATCTTTCTTATTACAAGAAGACAAGAGCATGGCAAAAGGCACTGCAATTAGCAGTATTCTGAAAAGTAAATTTTTTCTCATTTCGGTAGAATTTAAGTTTCACATAAAACACGGATTTATATATCACGAATCACATCCTATTTCGAGATGGACATAATCAACCTCGCCGTTCACATATTTGTCGATTTCCTTTTTGGGGACCGGAATGATCAAAACAGTATTTTCCTCACCAATCGGTTGCAGTTCGAGAATGACCCCATTGCTGTAATCAGTAGGTAAGGCGATGTAAACCGGTTCAGGTTGTTCTTGAGAATTCAAATTATTTCCGGTAGCCAGAACATCCACCGGATTTTGTTCAGCATCCGCTGTATAAGCAGTAAATTCATAGGAAAGCACCTCATGGAAATTCTCTCGATTTCCGGCATTACACCGGTTGATAAAAAGATAAAAACCAGAAGCTTCCGTCAACTGATTAACTTGTCCCGCACTACCTTCGGCCTGCGTTTCCAGAAAGGAAAGACTCAGGCATCGGACATCCAGAACGGTGCGGCCGCCTGCAGAAGTACGGAAAGTGCAGTTCTTTGTGCTGTTAATTTTGTAAGTAACCGCAAAGTGAGGCGCAGAAATCAACTGCACTTTTTCCAACCGGTGAATCGTAAATTTAGTCAGCTTATAATCCGCCGGAGGAACGGGAATCGAGCGGGAAATGTATCGCCCATCCTGAAAACTCATGGAAAGAGGATAGTTTAGGGCCGTAACAACTCCATCAGAACGCAGCAATGTGATTTCCGCATCAAAATCAGCTTTGGGAGGATACACCTCGAGACTGTTGAACGCATCTTCCAGAGACACCTGGATGTACAATCCGTTCTCCAGTTTCAGTAAATCATCTTCCTGATTACTGCAGGAAATCGTAGTTAACGCGAGCAATGAAAGTATAATGAGGTTAGTCAGTTTATTTTTCATAACATTGAACAGATTACTTAGGTATTGTCCGATTATCAGAGCATAACATACCACCCCGACATGGATTACTACTTGCATGTATCGCATAGCTATCCACGTCAGGAAATTATCCCTATAATCAAACGGAAGAATAAACACTGAAGAATTCAGTCTGGAAGTGAAAGGGGGAGATTGTCAATCAATCCATTAACAGCATAAAACACTGTTTTACGACCCTTAGTACATGATTAGACTGGCTTCAGGATTAACATAATAGGTTTTAGTTTTCGTTCTACATAGGTGCAATCGTTATCAACTTACTGTGGTTAGGCCAGAAAGCCGGAAGAACTTTACATTTCCGATTCAACGAAAATCAATGCACTTTCGATAATTCTACGTTTAAAGGTGCAGCCAAAGGCAGACAGGACTGCCTTTACTGAAATAATTTGTGGACTACACCTCTGAGCTTCGTGCCATCATTTTCCATTTCATGACAGCAATGGAGTTTTTCATTCAAGGCTAATAAAAATCCTTGGTGAGAACAGGTTACTTAGTTTTCAATCCTTAACGGATACATAAATTTAAGGCATTCAAAAAGTAAACACAAGACATTAACAAAAAAATAAACAAAAAGAAAGACCATATCATCTTATTTATCAGAAACTTAACTAAATAGTTATTACCAATATACTAACCACCATATTTGTTATTATTTTCGGTTATTGTCATCTAATATTCCTATACTTTATATGCTAAATTATTATTATGAAATCTTTTTACAAACAAAAGACACCCCATAACAAACCTTTAATTATCATATAATTAAACTGACATTTCCGGTCGCATAACTAATCGCTGTCCTATTACGAATAATACCGGTTTAAGATGACAAATTTATTGAGCAAACAATCAAGATATACTGTTTAAAAGGAGAGATTAAAACCTGGAGAAAATAAAAAAGCCCCCGAAAATTCGGAGGCCTCGAGCGGGAAACGAGACTCGAACTCGCGACCCCAACCTTGGCAAGGTTGTGCTCTACCAACTGAGCTATTCCCGCGTAAAGAACGGAGCCATTAAGAATAATTGCTCCGTTACCCTAAACGTACCCAGAGCGGGACTTGAACCCGCACGGCCATTACTGGCCATTGGATTTTAAGTCCAACGTGTCTACCAATTCCACCATCTGGGCATCCTTTGGAGCGGGAAACGAGACTCGAACTCGCGACCCCAACCTTGGCAAGGTTGTGCTCTACCAACTGAGCTATTCCCGCATTCTTAGGATTTTTGACAAATTCAACCTAAAGAATTACTCTTTCAGTCTGTTTGTCTTCAATATGAAATGAACATTTTGCAAAGCTGAGCGGGAAACGAGACTCGAACTCGCGACCCCAACCTTGGCAAGGTTGTGCTCTACCAACTGAGCTATTCCCGCATTCTTAAATGATTGACAAAAACCTTTTAAAAAGTACTTTGACTTTTTCGCATTTGCCAGCCGCAATAAAATGAACGTTATTCAAAAACTGAGCGGGAAACGAGACTCGAACTCGCGACCCTAACCTTGGCAAGGTTATGCTCTACCAACTGAGCTATTCCCGCATGTGCTTCCGCTTAAATCCTGCGATAGCGGACGCAAATATATAAACATTTTTCCTTTCGCTGAAAAATCAAATTGATTTTATGACCGTTTTTTCGTTAAACAGCCCCCGCTCTTCACAAAATCTACTGACCAGCAATTTTTTTGATTTCGTTCAGCTTATTTAATGCCTCCACAGGTGTCAGGTTATTGATGTCCAGATTAGCGATTTCATCCCGAATCTGTTTCAATACCGGATCGTCCAACTGAAAAAAACTAAGCTGCAAACCTTCCCGGTTTCCGGCGATTTCGCCAACCGGTTTGGCCGGATATTCCTTTCGGTTGCTTTCTTCCAGTTGCTTCAGGATATCGTCGGCGCGTTTCACCACACTGGGTGGCATTCCGGCCATCCGGGCCACGTGAATACCAAAACTGTGATTGCTCCCGCCCCGAACCAGCTTCCGTAGAAAAATAACTTTATTCCCAACTTCTTTTACCGTGACGTTGAAATTCCGTACCCGGTCGAACGATTTCTCCATCTCGTTCAATTCATGGTAATGGGTAGCGAAAAGCGTTTTGGCACGGGCTTTTGGATGTTCATGAATGTATTCCACAATCGACCAGGCGATGGAAATTCCGTCGTAGGTACTCGTACCTCGGCCCAATTCGTCGAGTAAAATGAGGCTTCGCTCCGAAAGGTTATTCAAAATACTGGCCGCTTCGTTCATTTCTACCATGAAAGTCGATTCGCCCAGCGAAATATTGTCCGAAGCTCCGACACGTGTGAAGATTTTATCGACAAACCCGATTTTCGCGGCTTCCGCCGGAACAAAACTTCCCATCTGGGCCATCAGCACAATCAATGCCGTTTGTCGCAGTAACGCCGATTTACCGGCCATGTTGGGTCCCGTAATAATGATAACCTGCTGTTCGTCGCTGTCGAGATAAACGTTGTTCGCAATGTAAGTCTCACCTATCGGGAGTTGTTGCTCGATGACCGGGTGGCGACCGTCTTTGATATCGATGACCGTAGAATCATTCACTTCCGGCCGCCGGTATTCGTTCTCTTCAGCTGTGGTCGCAAAAGACAGCAAACAGTCGATTCGGGCCAGAATAACGGCATCGAGTTGAATGGCCTGGATGTAATCGGAAATGGAGAAAACCAGGTCGGAAAAAAGTTTCGACTCCAATTCCATGATGCGTTCTTCGGCACCCAGAATCTTGGTTTCGTATTCTTTCAGCTCCTCGGTGATGTATCGCTCGGCACTAACCAGTGTTTGTTTGCGAATCCATTCCGGCGGAACCTTATCCTTGTGTGTATTCCGTACTTCGATGTAGTAACCGAACACATTGTTGAAACCGATCTTCAGTGACGAAATGCCTGTCCGTTCAATCTCCCGATCGACAATTTTCTTCAGGTAATCTTTTCCTGAATACGCAATTCCTCTCAGCTCGTCCAGTTCTTCCGAAACCCCGTCGGCAAGTACACGCCCCTTTCCGATTTGAGTAGGCGGTTCAGGAACCAGTTCCTTTTCAATACGCTCCTTGACGGATGTACAGGGATTCAATTGCTCGGCATACCGCTGAAGACTTTCATTCCCCGATTCGCCGCATGCTTTTTTGATGGGCTCAATGGCAGCCAGCGAATTTTTCAACTGCACCACTTCCCTCGGATTGATCCGACCTGTAGCTACTTTGGAAATAATGCGTTCGAGATCGCCAATTTGACGGAGCGATTCCTCCAGCTCCTCTTTTAATCCCAGGTGCGAAACAAAATGTTCCACCACGTCGAGCCGCTCATTGATGGGCTTGATATCTTTCAGCGGAAGCGCCACCCACCGTTTCAGCAAACGGGCCCCCATGGGCGAAATGGTGCGGTCGATAACCTCCACCAGTGTTTTCGCGCCTTCGTTTATTGCCGAGAAAAGCTCCAGGTTGCGAATGGTGAACCGATCCAGCCAAACGTAACGGTCTTCTTCAATTCGCGATAAGCCGGTAATATGTTTAAGCTGATTATGCTGGGTCAGATCGAGGTACTGCAAAATTGCCCCCGAAGCGATGACGCCCAGCTGTAAGCCATGCACGCCGAAACCTTTCAGCGTTTTCGTTTCGAAATGACGCGTCAGCCGGTCAAAAGCAGCGTCTTCGGTATAAACCCAATCGTCGAGGGTGTAAGTATAGAATTTATGCCCGAACGTTTCCCGGAAAAGTTTTTCTTTTCCCTTCTGGAAAAGTACCTCCTTGGGCTGAAAACTGTTCAGCAACTTATCGATGTATTCGAAGTTTCCTTCGGCGGTCATGAATTCGCCGGTGGAAATATCGAGGAACGCCACACCGGCCATCTGCTTTTCAATGTGTAGCGAAGCGAGAAAATTGTTCTCACGATGCTCGAGGATATTGTCGTTGATGGAAACGCCCGGAGTCACCAACTCGGTAATTCCCCGCTTGACAATCTTCTTCGTGGTTTTCGGGTCTTCGAGCTGCTCACAAATGGCCACGCGCTGTCCGGCTCTGACCAACTTCGGCAGGTAAGTGTCGAGTGCATGGTACGGAAATCCGGCCAGTTCCACATAACTTGCCGAACCATTGGCCCGGCGGGTTAGGGTTATACCCAAAATTTCAGCCGCTTTAATGGCATCTTCTCCGAAAGTTTCGTAAAAGTCGCCCACACGAAACAGCAACACAGCGTCGGGATGTTTCGACTTGACGCTGTAATATTGCTTCATCAGCGGGGTTTCGACATATTTTTTTGTGTTTTTTGCCAAAGGAAATCAGGTTTTATCAATCTGCGAAAACAAATATAGGAACAATCCAACGGTCGGAAAAGTGTCTTATTTCTCCGTAACCGGAAGTTTTCAACAAGCAGTCTGCGTCCGTTGTTTTGCCTACTTAAATAATATTGTCGACTCTATTTATTTTTTCGTAAGCGGATATCCTCCAATACATGTTTCCCCGAACGCAGTACCAATATCAGCGAAAGCGGAATAACCAACCAATGGAAAGTTTGTGGCAACAGCGGCATGCTTACCAGGAATAAAACCAATAAACCAGCCGTAAACCAATGATAACCTTTCAGTTTGTTCCGTAGTGGTTTTACCAGCAAAACAAAGGCAAACAAGAAATGTGTTGGCAAGGCCCAGATGAGATTCAGGTTCCAGCCTGTTGCCGGATGAGTGGAAACAAACGTCAGGAAAGCCAATACCAAACCAGCAACTCCGAACGCTAGATAAATGATAAAGTCGAGCCAAATGCCGGCTTTCTTTTTCCGATATTGCCAAACGGTTATTACCAGAACAAGAACGAAAAGAGCCAGAATTATATTAACGGGCGACCAAAGTTCCGCCTTGAATTTCTTTGGAGGAGCTTCATAGATAGTGGTTCGCGGGAGACATAGTGGAACATCAACCGAATCCCGGGGAACTTTCGCCTCTCCAAAGTCTTTCGAGACATAATCAGGCAGGAACATTTTCTGATAATAGGTGATATTTTTGTCGGCAGGAACGCCCAACGCCAGTTTGATTCCCAGCCCCGACCAGGTATTTCCGGGTACGTACCGATCGAGTAAATCCCGGAAAGTCACTGGCTTTTCCTTCTCCTTTGCCCAGATAATTTTATTGTTCAACACCTCTTCTACCCTGTCGCGTATGCGCGTTGCACAGTTATCGAAAAAGAAGTTGTAGCGGTAAACACGATTTTCAGGCTTGGCATTTTTCACCAACAAATCGAACAAATGCTGTCTTTCATCCGGTGTCAAATTGATTTCCTGCTCGTACACACTTCGTTTATAATAAATGTACTCCTGCATAAAATCGGAAAAATACTGCACCGCCAACATGTAATCGGTTTCGCCTTTCGCAAAACGATAGACAAAGTTGGGCGCATCGAAGCTGAATACACCGTAGTTGAATACCAGATCGATTTTCTTGCCCGGGTCGTGTACCCGCAAAGCCGTATGTCCAAAATAGGAATAGATTTCATTTCCGGGTTCGCAGGTCAACAGTGAAATACGGGCTGTCGGAGACAACTGGTTAGCGCGCGATGCCTGAAAAGACAACGTGAACAGCAACAGGAGAAGCAAAAATTTTCGAGTCATAACGCAGGGATGAAAATATTTTTGTTGGCTAAAAATAAGAAACAGCCGGAGAATGTCCGGTATTTCCTTTTTAAAGTTTTAGATAATAGTCTTTTGTCAAAGTCCGGTAGGCTTCCGTGTAATTTCCGTCGGTATCACGAATACACAATTCGCTTACCTGACGGTCACCCGGCTTTTTACTGAATTCCAACAAAACACGATTGGCTGGTTTTCCTTCCCGGGGAATCACATTGAGCACTTTTACCAGGTAAAATCCACTCAAGCGCGCCGTCTCCCTGAATTCATCGTATGCGTCAAATGGGACGATAACAGACAGTCTGCCTTCCGGCGAAAGCTTTGTAGCTGCACCGTCAATCAATTCGGAGAAAGACAGATTTTCATGATGCCGGGCAGATGTTCTGTTCTTATCCGGCGAAAGCAGGGAGTTTGCAAAAAAAGGTGGATTGCTGACAATTAAATCGTACCGGTCGGGCATTTCGTCGATGAATTCCTGAAAAGAAGAATGAAAGACAGTTACCCGGTTGGACCATGGCGACGCCACCACATTCTGATTCGCTTCGCAAAATGCCACGGGCTCAATCTCCACCGCGTCAACAACGGCATCCGATCGTTGTGCCAGCATCAATGCTACCAAACCGGTTCCGGCCCCGACATCCAAAATGCTTTTGGCTCCGGATACATCGGTCCACGCACCGAGAAGCACACCATCTGTTCCCACTTTCATGGCAGCCTTTTCCTGTCTGATTGTAAACTGTTTAAAGGTAAATGACTTTGATTCCATTGGTTTAAAATTTCTCAAACACGCCCAAGCCAAAGAGGGCAAAATCGTATTTAACCGGATCGTCCCGATCGAAATCCCGCAGCCGGGAAGTCAGTTCGTCTACCGCCTTCCAGTCGTTTTGCTTCCGCTTCAACAGGCCTAGTTTTCGCGCCACATTGCCCGAATGCACATCCAATGGCATCATCAGCGCTGAAGTCGGGATATCTTTCCACAATCCGAAATCAACTCCGGTGGAATTATCCCGTACCATCCAACGCAGAAACATGTTGATGCGCTTGGCGGAAGAACCTTTCAACGGATTGGCGACATGCTTCAGTGTTCGCTTTTCCGGCTGGTAACTCAGAAATTTTTCCCGGAAACGAACGATACCCGACATCATACTTCCATCCTGCTGAAATCCTTCAGTGAATAGTGTTTCCAAACTACTCCCGCTTCGGTAAATTTCGCGTAAAGCGTGAAGAAAATAGCGACAATCTATTCCATTAAACGTTCGATGCACAAATTCATCAAACCGCTCAAAATCCGTAGTTTCGTTTTGTGTGATGAATTCAAAAGGCCGGTTGTCCATCCAATCCATCAGTTTCGAAGCGTTGCGAATAATAGTCGGACGCTGTCCCCAGGCAATGGTCGCAGCCAGAAATCCGGCTATTTCGATATCCTCCTTGCGGGAAAAAAGTCGTGGAATGGAAAGGGGATCGGTTTCGATAAACCGTGGGTGGTTATATAAAAGATATTTTTCGTCGAGAAAGTTTTTCAGTTCCTGCTCGGTCATGCGTCCTAATTCTCAATCACACCATCGCGGATGCGCAACATCCGGTCGGTGGTTTTGGCAAAATGTTCATCGTGCGTAACAATGATGAACGTCTGCTTAAATTTTTCTTTCAACTGGTAGAATAGCGAGAAAAGATCTTCCTGGTTACGAGAGTCCAGGTTTCCGGAAGGCTCGTCGGCCAGAATCACAGAAGGATCGTTAATCAACGCCCGGGCAACAGCCACCCGCTGTTTTTCACCTCCCGACAACTCCGACGGTTTGTGATGAAAACGGTCTTTCAGGTCGAGACTTTCCAGCAACTCCTGCGCCTTAGCCTCTACCTCTTTCCGGTCACGTTTCGAAATATACCCCGGAATACATACATTCTCGAAAGCTGTAAATTCAGGAAGCAGGTGGTGAAACTGGAAAACAAAACCTATTTCGCGGTTCCGGAAACGGGAAAGCTCCCGCTCGCCCATCTTGAATACTTCCTTTTGATTGATGTGAACTTTTCCTCCGTCAGGTTTTCCCAAGGTACCCAGAATTTGCAGCAACGTCGTTTTTCCGGCACCACTGGCACCAACAATTGCCACCACTTCGCCCTGGTAAACTTCCAACGATACTTTTTTCAACACCTGTAAATCCCCAAACGACTTGGTGATATTGGTTGCCTGTAATATGATGTTCTTCTTATTCATTTTTGTCTTTAATCACCGCTTTTTCGCGTTAGCTAAAAATACCGAAAAAAACCTTAGATAATGGAAACGACGTAAACGACGTAAAATACGAAAAGTAAAAATCCTTCGATACGCAAAAGATGTCCGCCTTCCAAATTCTGAAGCGCTGATAAATTGTGCCACCCGGATTCACGCAATACAGCTAAATTCTTCCGCAAGGGAATAACAAATAACAACAGGGCCAAGGCAAATCCGAGCATCCAGATGACATCAATTCTGAACGAAGCAAAATCGACGGGAATAGGATGAATGGCAGCAGTCAAACCAATTACTCCGAGCAAATTGAAAATATTGGACCCGATGATGTTCCCAATGGATATGTCGGCTTCCTTTTTAATGGCCGCCATTACCGATGCAGCAAGTTCCGGAAGACTGGTTCCGAATGCCACTACCGTGATAGAAATAATCCGCTCGGTCACGCCAAGACTTCGGGCGATCGTCGACGCTCCTTCAATCAATATGCGTGAGCCAAAAGCCAATGCGACAACCGAGACTGCAATAATCAGAAAACCTACCGGGACGGAATAACGAGGCGGAAGGATTTCATGTGCTTCTTTCTGTCGCCTTGAACGTTGAAAGCTTTTCCTTATAAACCAAAGCAGAGCGACAAAAAAGAAAATTCCTTCTACGCGGCCAACGTGTCCGTTCATGATGAACAGATAAAACATTATACTGGCAATGAACATCACCGGCCACGCAAATCGGATGGTTTCCCGCTTCACCGGCATCACCATTAGTGTTCCGGTAAGTCCCAACACCAAAGCAATGTTGGCAATATTCGAACCGACCACGTTTCCGATGGAAATTTCGGGGTGACCGGAAATAGCTGCATCCAAACTCACGATAAACTCGGGAGCCGACGTACCAAACGCTACAACCGTAATTCCGATAACCAGCGTCGAAACTTTAAAATGACGGGCCAGACTTACGCCTCCCCTCACCAACAAATCTCCGCCGGTAAGCAACAGAATCAAACCACCTAATAACTTCAGATATTCCACAAAGGATGTTTAAGTAGTATTTTGTTTTACTTCTCTTCTATAAAATAAAAACCTCCTTTCGCTCCGTGGCGAAAAGAGATCTCCTACATTAAAAACAACAGATGTCGACACCTTACGGTTTACCCGACAAGACATCATTTCTTCTTATCCTCAAGCTCTTCCTCTATTTTCCGGCTAAGCTTGTTGGATTCACTATTGACCGAATCGGTGAAGTTATTGACGTCCTTCTTGATATCTGAGGTATGGCTCTCGAACTCACGCTGAATATCACTTGTTGCTTTCTTGAATTCGCGCATACCTTTTCCTAACGTCCGCGCAATCTCAGGAATACTGTTCGCTCCGAAAAACAGCAGCGCCAGCAACAGGACAAGAACCAACTCTGAACCACTCACAAAGAGCAACACATTCCCCATAGTAATTGATTTTGAACAAATATAACATTCATCTGCCAATTGTCATCGCCCCAAATCAGATTTTAAATCTGCATCATAAAAAAAGCCCGATCACCAATGTGACCGGGCATATCTTAAAAGAGAAGTCTCTTTATATTCTTACTTTTTCCCCTTCTTGGTAGCAATACGTTTCACTGTATCGTATACAATCGGAGTTGCAATGAATACCGAAGAATAGGTACCGACAACCACACCCATCATCAATGCGAAGGTAAATCCTTTGATGGAAGTACCACCGAACAGGAAGATGGCCAGCAATACCACGAAGGTAGAGAGCGATGTACTGAACGTACGACGCAGCGTACTGTTAATAGCAGAGTCCATCACATCTTTCCGGTCATGCTTCGGATGGAGGTGGAGGTACTCACGGATACGGTCGAATACAACCACCGTATCGTTTATGGAGTAACCAAGCACCGTTAGAATGGCGGCAATGAAGGCTTGGTCGACCTCCAGCGAGAACGGTAACCATCCATCGAACAGGGCAAACATTCCCAACACAATGAAACTATCGTGTGCCAATGCGACAATCGCACCAAGAGAATACTGCCACTGACGGAATCGTATTAAGATGTAGAGGAAGATGATAACCAGTGCAAAGAAGATGGATATCAACGCATCCTTTCGAATATCATCCGAAATGGTTGGTCCGACTTTCTGCGAACTCATCCGGTAATTGGCCAGGAAGTCCTTTTCCGAAGTATTCGCCGGAAGGAAGGATTTCACCCCATCGTACAACTTCGCTTCAATATCGGCATCCACATTGTTTCCATCCTCATCGATACGATAGTCGGTTGTGATACGTACCTGGTTATCGCCACCGAAGGTTTTCACCTCAGGAGCGGAACCAAACTCAGGTGTCAGGGCATTCATCACTTTCTCAACCTGAACCGGATGTTCAAATCGAACTACGTATGTACGACCTCCTTTGAAGTCAATACCATAATTCAGCCCTTTGAATACCAAGGCAAACAGTGCAATGGCAATCATCGTTCCGGAAACGCCGTAGAAAATCTTCCGCTTGTCGAGGAATTTAATTGTTGGATTCCTCAGCCATTCGGCGGTCATCGATGCAACGAATTTGATTTTGCGATCTTTCGCTAACCAACGTTCAAAAATCAGACGGGTAATGAAGATGGCAGTGAACATCGATGTCAGGATACCGATAATAAGCGTGGTAGCAAAACCCTTAATCGGACCAGAACCGAACAGGTAAAGTACAACACCAGTCAGCAACGTAGTTACCTGACCGTCGATAATCGCTGAATAAGCATTCCGGTAACCGTCCTGGATGGCGAGCTTCATTCCCTTACCGGCTTTCAGCTCTTCCTGAACACGTTCATAAATCAGCACGTTCGCATCCACCGACATACCGATGGTCAATACGATACCCGCGATTCCCGGTAGGGTAAGCACAGCACCCAACGATGCCAGAATACCGATAATATAGAAGAGGTTCGCTATCAGCGCAACGTTGGCAACCATACCAGCGCTACCGCTATAGAAGAACAACATATAAAGAAGGATGAGCACAAAGGCAATCACGAACGACCACATACCGCTGCGAATCGATTCTTTACCCAGTGTCGGTCCTACAATTTCTTCCTGAACAATATGTGCCGGAGCAGGCATTTTACCGGACTTCAGCATGTTTGCAAGGTCCTTCGCCTCATTTACCGAGAAGTTTCCGGTAATGGAAGAACGACCTCCGGTAATTTCACCCTGTACTGTCGGGAACGACTGAACCAGACCGTCGAGCACAATAGCGATTGACTTACCGACATTTTCACGTGTCAGACGAGCCCATGTTTTTGCTCCTTCACTGTTCATGGTCATGGTCACCTCACTGGTGGCGCGGTTCTGACCAAATTCCTGACGCGCATCGGTGATTACATCTCCGGTAAGTGGCGCTTTACCATCGCGGTTGGTCACTTTCAAAGCAACCAACTGATAGTAATTGCCTTCCTTATCCATCGGCTTCGCTGTCCAGCGGAACATCATGTTGCGCGGGAAGATGGAACGAATCTGCGGCATTTTCAGATACTTGTCAACCCGGGCAGTATCTTTAAAGTGCGCATAACCAACAACCGGTCCACGGAACAACTGTCCGTCGCGTGAAGTATTCGGCGACAAAACAGAGAAGAGCGGGAAGTTTTTAGCAATATCGGCAGCTGAACTGGCAGCAAGCGAATCTTTACTTTGCGCCTTATCCAATTCATTCAACAGCCCGGTACCCGTGGTATCTTTCTTCGCTTCCGCGGTTTTGCTCGCTGGTGCTGCTTCAGCAGTTTCTGTTTTCTGAGTAGTATCCTGAGCAACCGTGTTTTCACCGGTCTCATTCATTTCGCGCAAACGCTGGTTTGCTTTCAGCAGGTAAGGATATACCTCACTGTTTTCCCAGGTCTCCCAGAACTCCAACTTCGCAGTTCCTTCCAACAGTTTCCTGACACGATCAGCATCCTTTACACCCGGCAATTCGATAAGAATACGGCCTTTGGTCTGTAGTTGCTGAATATTCGGTTGAGCAACACCAAAACGGTCGATACGATTACGCAGAATATTGAAGGCATTATCGATGGCACTATCGGTCTCTTTCCTGATAACCTGCAATACCTGTGCGTTGGTCGAATTGTAATTCACCTTGTCACGCAGGTCAACCGTATTAAAGATGGCCGCTAAACGACCATTGGGATCAATCTGTTCGAAAGATTGTCCAAAAAGGGTTACGAAATCTTCCTGGCTGTTTTTCTGGCGTTCTTCCGCCATTTTCAGCGCAGCAACAAATGTTGAATCTTTGCTGTAATTAGCCAACGAACGAATCAGATCCGGAACCGAAATCTCCAGGGTTACGTTCATACCACCTTTCAGGTCAAGACCGAGGTTCATCTCGTATTCTTTCACTTCACGGTAAGTATATTTACGAATTCCCAGGAAATTAAATACGGGCTGTCCGGCAACTGAATCGAGATAATACGTTTCACGTTGAGGATTCCCGTTTGCGTACTCCAGAGCATCCTTCTCGACCTGTTTGGCCTTGAAAGTAAAGGTTAGCTGGTAAACACAAATTAAGGCTAGCAGGATTGCAAAAAGCCTTATCAATCCTTTATTCTGCATTGGGATATCAGTTTAATTTTCCTATGTAATTTGACAATTTTATACGTTTTCAGCTTAGCACGCAAAGATATTTATTTTTTTCTGAATACAATGGTTTTCACGGGAGCAATGCCCGTTATGTCAGATGCCTCGCAATACATGGAAGCGAATGTCATGCAAACTCCTCCTCGTCGGGCAAATTTAATATGAGCTGCTGCTGACCATAATCGATGACTGCCTTGTACCGAATCAGGAAGTCAGATCCCAACAATCCGACAATCTGCTTATCGGAGAAACGGGCATATTCCTGATTGATATGGGTCAGATCGATCAGTGCAATTGTCAGCGAGCCAAAATCGAACTGCCCTAACCACAGTTCACTGATTTCACCCGAAGCGGTCTCTACCAGATCTTTCCCGAGCCCGGTGGCTTGTTTCACCGGATGTTCATCGGGCTGGTAATGGTTATCCAGACTTTTGTCGAAAACCGATTTCGATGCACCCGAATCAATCACCCACCAACCGACGTTTTTATCATTGAAGCGGGCTTGCACCAACGGATGATAAGTTCCGGCTTCCAGTTCGCACAGTTCAATTGGAATAATTATTTCCATAATGGAGGCATAAAAAAGGGGAACCTGTTTCAGTTCCCCTCTCCATATAAATATGTATTGATTACTTGTTGTTCAGTTTATCGAGAACACTCATTACTTCGCGAACATGGCCTTCACTCTCTTTCAGCATAGCCATTTCATCTTCGTTCAGTTCGAGCTCAATCACTTTCTCGATACCGTTTTTACCCAAAATAACCGGTACTCCAAGGTAGCAGTTGTCGATACCATACTCGCCTTCCAGTTTTACACAAACCGGGAATACGCGACGCTGATCTTTTACAATCGCTTCAACCATTTGTGCGGCAGCTGCACCCGGAGCGTACCATGCAGAGGTACCCATCAGTTTTACCAATTCGCCACCACCTGTTTTGGTGCGCTGTACAATAGCATCCAGTTTTTCACTGTCAATCAATTCCGTAACCGGAATACCGGCAACGGTAGTATAACGAGGCAGCGGAACCATGGTATCACCGTGACCTCCCATCAGAACTGCCTGAATTTCTTTCGGTGAAACATTCAATGCTTCAGCCAGGAACGCACGATAACGAGCTGTATCCAGAATACCAGCCATTCCCATCACCTTGGAACGCGGGAATTTTGATGTCAGATGTGCCTGATAAGTCATTACGTCCAACGGGTTGGATACAATAATAACAATTGCCTCCGGAGAATACTTGATCACATTCTCAGTAACCGATTTCACGATACCTGCATTGGTTTCAATCAGGTCGTCGCGGCTCATCCCCGGTTTACGCGGAAGTCCTGATGTAATAACAACTACATCCGAACCAGCGGTCTTGGAATAATCGTTCGATACACCTACCGTGCGGGTATCATATACATTGATGGGAGCTTTTTCCCAAATATCGAGGGCTTTTCCTTCTGCCAGTCCCTCTTTAATATCGACCAGAATTACTTCGTTTACCACTTCGCGGTAAGCTAATACATCGGCGCAAGTTGCGCCAACATTTCCTGCACCTACTACAGTAACTTTCATAAACCTTGCAATTAAGAATTCAGTTATCAATCAGTTTCTATACTTTTTCTAAAAAGCAAACAAATATAACCAGAATAGGATGTAATCAAAAGGATTTTTACTCCGCTTTCGAAATGAAATAAGGTAGCAACATTACTGCTTTACAGGGAAATCCGCATGTTTCATTCATCCCTGAGCTTATCTTTATTCATTAGAAATAAGAAGAGCTCGGTTGAAAGACTTTTATAAAAAGAAAAAGCCGACTCCATTTATGACAACGGAATCAGCTCTCCTATATCTTAATCGAACTAAGGTAATTAGTTAGCCACTATCGCTTTTATTTCACCCATAATTTTCTCTGCCAGCGCTTCTGCTTTCTCCATGCTTTTACCTTCGGAATAAACCCGGATAATCGGTTCGGTGTTCGACTTGCGTAAATGCACCCACTCGTCGGCAAAATCAATCTTTACACCGTCCACATCGGTCACCTGCTCGTGCTGGTATTTTTCCTTCATAGCTACCAACACGGCATCCACATCGATATCAGGTGTCAGTTCAATCTTATTCTTCGAGATGAAATAATTGGGATACTCAGCCCGCAGTTCAGAACATTTTTTCCCTGATTTGGCCAGATGCGTCAGGAACAGACCAATGCCGACTAAGGCATCGCGGCCGTAATGACTGGCCGGATAGATAACTCCGCCATTTCCTTCTCCACCGATCACCGCTCCGGTTTCTTTCATCAGGGTAGTGACATTCACTTCGCCAACAGCTGAAGGAGCATATTTACCATTGTGTTTTTCGGTGATATCGCGCAGTGCCCTTGAAGAAGACAAATTGGAAACCGTATTGCCGGGCGTTTGACTCAGTACATAGTCGGCAACCGCCACCAATGTATATTCTTCGTTAAACATACTCCCATCCTCGTTGATGATGGCCAACCGGTCTACATCCGGATCGACAACAAAACCGATATCCACGCCTTTTTCCAGAATAATCGCCGAGGTTTCCTGCAGATTTTCCGGAATAGGTTCAGGGGTGTGAGCAAAATGCCCGTGTGGCTCACAGTTGATTTCGACCACATCGATCACGCCCAGCGCTTTCAACATAGCTGGAACAGCAACCCCGCCAACAGAGTTGACGGCATCGACAGCTACTTTGAATTTCGCTGCCCGAATAGCTTCCACATCCACCAAATCGAGATCCAGTACGTGCTGAACATGATGTTTAGTGTAATCCTTCACTGTTTCCACTCCTAAATCATCCACTTCAGCAAAATAAAAATCTTCTTTCTCAGCAATACTCAACACCGTTTTACCAGCAGCATCATCGAGGAATTCTCCTTTGTTATTCAATAATTTCAGCGCATTCCATTGTTTGGGATTATGACTGGCTGTCAGAATAATTCCGCCGTCAGCATTTTCTGCGGTAACCGCCAATTCGGTAGTCGGAGTTGTCGCCAAACCAATATTGATCACGTCGGCTCCCATTCCCAAAAGGGTTCCGGACACTAACGAATCAACCATCTTCCCCGAGATTCGGGCATCCCGCCCAACTACGATGCGCAGTTTCCCTTTTCCTGTTTGATTATTCTTCGCCCAGGTACAATAGGCTGCCGTAAATTTCACTACATCGAGCGGACTTAATCCCTCGCCGGGCACTCCACCAATGGTGCCCCGTATTCCTGAAATGGATTTTATCAGTGTCATAAAAGTGGATTGTTTTGTTTTGGATTGAATGAGCAAAATTGCCGAAAAAGGGTTTCATTTCAAAGAAAAAACGGGGTTCCATATTGCCTTATCTTCGGGCCTTGGTTTTGCTTCAAGCGAGACGAATCTTTCCAGAAAGAACTCTCAATAACCTAACTAATTGATTAACTTTACATTTTATTACATATTATTTTCATGTTAAATACATTTAAACGCCATAATTTCTAATGCCATATCCGATTTTTTTCGATCTTTGCAGCGATTTTAAAACAGTTCACAGAACATACTGAAATGACAAAAAGAGAAAGAGGACAGGACCGCCCTCAAAAGCGGACCGTCGGAGGAAGAAGTAACAACCGGTTTGGCAAGAGTGAAAGCCCCGCCCGGGGAGGACAACGCAACCGGTTTTCGGAAAATGAAAAATCCGAAAGAAAAGGAAGTCAGGGACGTTTTTCCAAAACAGAACGTCCGGAACGAAGAGAAAGAGGAGAGCGCAATGAATCGCGCTTCAGCCGTGACAACCGCCGCTCCGACAATTCCACCTATCGCAAGAACGATCGTTTCTCCGGAAAAAGTGAAGAAAGAGGAGAACGCCGCCAGAGAAGAACCAGTGGAAGAGGTGTAGAGCGACCTGATTCCGATCGCTACATGAACAAAGACGGAAAAGTGATCCGTGGCCGGTTTGGTGAAAAAAACCTACGAAACAAACGTGCCGGTCGTACCGACCGCATCCAGAGTGTCAAGCGGGAAGATGACGGCAGTATTCGCCTCAACCGTTTTATTGCCAATGCCGGCATTTGCTCACGAAGAGAAGCCGATACTTTTATCGCTTCAGGCGTGGTAACCGTTAACGGGAAACCGGTGACTGAAATGGGCGTTCGTGTAAAACCCGGCGACGATGTACGCTTTAACGGTCAACGCATTTCCGCTGAGCGAAAAGTTTACGTTTTACTGAATAAGCCGAAAGGTTTTGTCACGACCGTTGATGACCCGCACGCGGACAAAACAGTGATGGACCTGGTAAGAAGTGCCTGCCCGGAACGAGTTTATCCGGTAGGACGACTCGACAAAACAACGACGGGACTGCTGCTTTTCACCAACGATGGCGAAATGACCAAACGGTTGACTCATCCAAAATACAACCGCAAAAAAATCTATCACGTTCATCTTGACAAAAACGTCAGCAAAAACGACCTGCAGCAAATTGTCGATGGAGTAACGCTGGAAGATGGCTTTGTGGCCGCCGATTCGGTTAGTTACGTGGAACCGGAAGATAAAAAGCAGGTAGGAATCGAGATTCACTCGGGTAAAAACCGCGTGGTTCGACGCATTTTCGCCCACCTGGGATATAAAGTTGAGAAACTTGATCGCGTCTATTTCTGCGGACTCACCAAGAAAAACCTGCCTCGTGGCAAATGGCGCTTTCTATCTGAAGACGAAGTTAACTTCCTAAAAATGGGCTCATTTTAAGGCAGATTTTCATTTTTCGTCTATCTTAGTGTAATTCAAACTTCACAGGTAAGACTTATACTTTAGCAAATTGGATCGGGAATTTCTGCGAAAAATATCTGATAACCAGGGAATCATACACAAGGTCACAGGCATTTACTGTGATAATCCCGAGGATCGAAAAGATCTTTTTCAGGAAATCCTGATTCAGCTATGGAAGTCGTACGAATCCTTCCGTAACGAATCGAAATTCTCCACATGGATGTACCGCGTTGCTCTGAACACGGCCATTACAGCTTTTAAGAAGGCATCGCGTCATCCGTTGGGCAACCAGGTTGAATCGGTTAATTTTCAACTGGCTGCGGAAGAGTATGACTATGAATTTGAGGAGAATCTAAAGTTGCTCCATAAAGCGATTGAACAGTTGACAGGGGTGGAAAAATCGATCATTCTGCTTTATCTGGAGGACAAAAAATACGAAGAGATAGCTGAAATTACGGGAATTACCCAGAACTACGTCCGGGTGAAAATGAACCGTATTAAGAAAAAACTGAAAGCGATTTTAAACGTGGATGCCTGATGGAACTATCCGAACTGAAAACAGCGTGGAAGAAAGTGGCCGATCGCTCGGCTGATGAAAACAGGCTTGAAGAAGACCAGCTCAGGGAAATTTTGTCTAATCGGGGCAAAGGCATTATTTCCCGGCTCGACCGGAATGTAAAAATCGGTTTTGGCTTACTGGCACTCTTCATATTACTAACTTTCATCGATAAGCTGCTGCCCAATTCGATACTGAACAATGGTCTGTTCGAAGAGGTACCTCAACCACCGGTCTGGTTATTGTTCTCCGGATGGATTGTCAGCATTTTCATTGCCTTTACTTTTATCTCATTTGCCTGGAAATATTACCGGGTAAACGTCCCGCACCTGGCTGCCGACCACTTACCCACAGCACTCAACAAGTTGCTGATTGTTTTGGGGACCTTCAAAAAACAGTTCTACCTGGCACTTTTTCTGTTCATCTTCGAGGCGGGCCTCTCCTTTGCCATCGGAATGTATCATGGGTATACTTCTGTGAGTGAAACGCTGGGAGATTCGTTCATGCTGGTCGCATTGGTTATCATTATCATGCTATTCATCCTCGGCGTTTTTGTCGCTATTCTTACCTTTATATTCCACCTGGGATTCAAAAACCTTTACGGGAAATATCACCAACAACTGAAGGACACCCTTCATGAGCTTAACGAACTCGAAGATTAACCGAATTATTAGATTAGTCATCACCGGGTGGACCTTATTGCTTGCCCTACCGTTGCATGCCCAAACTATCTCCGGACGGGTGTTCGATGAAGAAACGGGTGAACCCCTTCCTTTTGTCAATATCGTGTACAATTCCCGGCAGGAAGGAACGGTAAGCAACATCGACGGCTACTTCACCGTCCCTTCCGCGAAAGCGGCCTACCTTCGGGTGAGTTACATGGGCTACCGCACGCAGTATCTCGACAAACAGCATTTGCTGCAAAAGCCTCTGATTATTCGCTTACTGCCAGCCGAAATCCAATTACAAGCTGTAAATGTCTTTCCCGGAAAGAATCCGGCTGAGACCATTATGGAGAAAGTTCTTCGTAACCGGAAACAAAACGATCCTGATGATTTGAATGGATATCGCTACACCGCTTACAATCGTTTCTGGATTACGACCGAACCAACAAAAAAAACACTGTTCCCGACTGACACAACAGCCATTCGGTTACTTCAACGATCGAAAAAACAACACCTCTTTTTGATAGAAACCGTTAGCCGGAAAAATGCCGAAAAGCCAAATCGCGAGCACGAAGAGATTTTACAATCCCGTGTATCCGGAATTCAGAATCCGTCATTCATGCTGCTGGCTACACAGTTGCAGTCTTTTTCCGTTTACCGGAATCAATTCCAACTGCTCAACCAGGAGTTCCTATCACCGCTTAGCCGGAATGCCATCCGGAATTACCTATTCCTGCTGCGCGATACACTCTATTCACCGGAAGGTGACTCTCTTTTCGTGATTTCCTTTCAGCCGAGGAAAAACAGGAACTTCAACGGAATGACCGGAACGCTGCACATCAACAGCAATGGCTACGCCGTCGAAACATTTCTTTCACGACCGGCACATTTAGAGAAAGGCACGCCGGAAATCAACATCCGCCAAAAATATAACCGCCTGCCTGATGGACACTGGTTCCCACTGGAACTGGACACTGAACTGAAATTCCATCTGAACGAATTGCCCGGCGCCAAATCGTCGGACAGTACGCTAAACAAAGTACAGCTGGTCGGGAAAAGCCGAACCTACCTGATGCAGCGGGAGGCAAACCCCGTTTTTACAGCGAAGGACTTCCCGAAGAATGCTGTTACCTTTTCAGGAGACAAACAACCGCTTCCGGCCAATTTGCAGCAATTCCGGGAAAGTCATACCAGTCCGCTCGACGCCGAGACGTACCGGGTAATCGACAGCCTGGGACGGGCGAGCCATTTGGAGCAAAAATTGCAAACCTTCAAATCCGTCATCAATGGAAAAGTACCGCTGGGACCGATCGACTGGGACTGGAAACGACTGGTGAGTTACAACCGTTACGAAGGCCTCAAGCTCGGCCTTGGGCTCGAAACCAATTCCGGGCTTTCCCGCTATTTCAGCATTGGAGGATACGGAACGTACGGTTTTCAGGATAAAAAAATACGCCATGGAGAGTGGCTGAACCTGTTTCCATCCGGCTACCGTGATTTGCGATTGCAGTTCAGCTACCAGGATGAAAACATGGAAATCGGCGGCAATGATTTTCTGGAAAAGCGGGATTTGTTTCAACCGGAATTTTTTCGCGACCTCCTCATACGACACATGTATGCCACCCGTCGCTATTCGGCTAAATTTCTGTTCCGACCTTTGCAAACATTAAAAATTCAGCTGACTGGTGACGCTTCCGACAACCGCTTCAGCGTGATTGGAGCTGATTCCGTTCAGAAATATAAACTCAGTCGCGTTGGTATTCAGTTAAGGTTTGCTCCGGGCGAAAAAACCTACAAAGCACCCGACGGCATCTATACTTTCAAGCCGGCAGCAAGTGAGTGGTTCCTGAATGCCTACCGGGGCGTTCCCTGGCTCGACGGGCAACACTCATATACCAAACTGGAGCTGAAAGGCCGGATGAAGTTCATGCTGACCCCCTCCGGTGCAACACATCTGACAATTAAAGCGGGAGACGTAACCGGCGATGTTCCGTACCCAGAACTGTTCAACGGTAACGGAAGTTACACATCTAACTTTGCGTTACTGGCCCCCTACTCTTTTGCGACCATGCGCATGAATGAGTTCATCTCTAACCAATATGCCGCTGTTTTCATCCGGCAAAGTCTGGGCAAACTGTTCATGCATAGCAACACAGGGTTTCACCCGGAAATCCTGCTGGTTCAAAATGCCGGAGTTGGAAAACTGGACGACAAGTACCGAAATGCTTACCAACCGTCCGCAGTCGATTTCCGCAAAGGATACCTGGAGTCCGGACTCGAACTGGACAACCTGTTACCAACGGGCTTGCTGAGTTATGGTCTGGGTGTTTACTACCGATACGGTCCTTATGCATTGCCAAATAGTTCAGACAACTGGGCATTCAAAATCGGGCTGTTCCTGAATTTCCAGAAACAGTAGTCAGATATATTGTTAAGACAAAATGAATATTCTTCCGGCTACCGATAACCGATGCCGGGATAAAGCGATATTATTATCTTTGTACCAAAATTTTAAGAAGAGTAAACGTATGGGACATAAATCCGGATTTGTCAACATTATCGGAAATCCGAATGTAGGAAAATCAACCCTGATGAACGCGATGGTGGGTGAAAAGCTATCCATTATCACGTCGAAGATGCAGACGACGCGTCACCGCATCAAGGGAATTGTGAACGGTGAGGATTTTCAGATCATCTACTCCGACACGCCCGGTATCCTGAAACCGAATTACAAGTTGCAGGAATCAATGATGAAATTCGTTTCGACGGCTCTCGTCGATGCGGATATCATCCTCTATGTCACCGACGTTGTGGAAGATTTCGAGAAAAATAAAGAATACATCGAAAAAATCAGTGAGACGGATGTTCCGGTGCTGGTGCTGGTGAATAAAATCGACTTGTCGAACCAGGAACAAGTGGTGGAAAAGATGGAGCGCTGGCGCGAATTGTTGCCAAAGGCCGAAGTGATTCCCATGTCTGCTACTGAGAACTTCAATACAGATGTTATTTTCGATCGTATCCTGCAATTGTTACCTGAAGGCCCTCCTTTCTTCCCAAAGGATGAACTGACCGACCGGAACGAACGCTTCTTCACGCAGGAGATTATTCGTGAGAAAATACTGTTGAACTATCAGAAAGAGGTTCCTTACTCGGTGGAAATCGAAGTAGAGTCATTCAAGGACGAAGAAAAAATTCTCCGCATTGACGCCGTGATTTATGTAGCCCGCGACAGTCAGAAGGGAATCATCATCGGGCACCAGGGGAAAGCCTTGAAAAAAGTGGGAACCGAGGCCCGCAAGGACATGGAAGAATTCTTCGGGAAAAAAGTATTTTTGCAGCTTTACGTGAAAGTCGCCAAAGAGTGGCGCGACAAAGAGAACATGCTGAGAAACTTCGGATACGAGTTTCAATAAACAGGAAGACCATTAAATGAGCAATATAGTAGCTATAGTTGGACGGCCCAACGTGGGAAAATCGACCCTTTTTAACCGATTGACCGAATCACGGAAGGCCATTGTGGATGATGAATCTGGCGTAACCCGCGACCGTCTTTACGGTAAGGTGCTGTGGAATGGCGTGGAGTTTTCGCTCATCGATACCGGAGGTTATGTTTCCGGCTCCGATGATATTTTTGAAGAGAGCATCCGCGAACAGGTGCATGTGGCCATCGAAGAGGCTGATGTCATCATGTTTGTGGTAGATGTGGAAGCCGGCATTACCGATTTGGATGAGTCGGTAGCACAAATGCTTCGTCGGGTAAGTAAAAAGGTGGTTCTGGTGGCCAATAAAGTCGATAATCACCAACGTGCTCTCGAGGCGGCAGAGTTCTATGCACTCGGTCTGGATGAAGTATATACTGTTTCATCCGTGAATGGTTCCGGAACCGGAGACCTGCTCGATGCAGTAGTGAATATCCTGCCGAAAGATGCAGAAGATGAGGAAGAGGAAACTATTCCCAAAATTGCGATCGTTGGACGACCCAACGTAGGAAAATCATCGACCATCAACACACTTGTCGGGGAAGAGCGCCATATTGTTACAGACATTGCCGGAACCACCCGCGATTCTGTTTCACAGCGTTACAACAAGTTCGGCTACGACTTTATTCTCATCGATACGGCCGGATTGCGGAAGAAGAAAAATGTACGGGAAGATCTCGAATTCTATTCCGTGCTTCGTTCCGTCCGCACCATCGAAGATGCCGATGTATGTATTCTCCTGCTCGATGCTACGCGGGGTGTGGAAGGTCAGGATGTCAATATCTTCAACCTGATTGCCCGGAATAAAAAAGGGGTAGTGGTCGCTGTAAACAAATGGGACCTGATTGAAAAGGATAACCACACGATGGAGCAATTCCGCCGGAAAGTTCTGGAGCGTTTTGAACCGTATACCGACATCCCGATTGTATTCACGTCGGCAGTCACCAAGCAGCGTATCTTCAAAGCACTCGAAGAAGCTCTGCATGTGTACGACAACCGGACACAACGCATTCCCACTTCAAAATTGAACGATGTTATGCTGAAAGCCATCGAGGCTTATCCGCCGCCAGCTTACAAAGGAAAATACATTCGCATTAAATATGTAACCCAGCTTCCGACTTATTCTCCGGCCTTTGCGTTCTACTGCAACTTGCCGCAATATGTTCGCGACCCGTACAAACGGTACCTGGAAAATAAAATCAGGGAAAACTTTGATTTCACCGGAGTCCCGATTCAGATATTTATGCGAAAAAAATAGCGGTAAATCATGATTAAAAACTATCCCGGCGAAAAGTGGAAAGAGATAAACATGGATGAGGGCGCCCTCCGCATGCGTTATGCCATTTCCAGTTACGGCAGGATAGCCAGTTTTACTGAATCGCTGAAAAACGATGGAGAACTGCGAAAAGGCGGATTGATTGGTGGTTATCCATCACTTCCGCTTCGCCCTTTCGGGAAACCCAAAACATTTTACATCCATAAACTGGTTGGCGAATATTTCCTGGAAGAAACTCGTGATGGAAAAACACACATTATCCATCTCGATTACAACAAACAGAATAACCACATCGACAATCTGCGGTGGGCGACTAAATCTGAAATGATCGCTCATCAACAGGCCAATCCGGCCGTGCTGGAAGGACGGGAAAAGAAGAAAGCCCGGAAAACTCAAAAGGGACACAAACTGACTTCCACGCAGGTGTTGCTCATCAAAAAGAAGATTTTCGATCCGAACCGAAAAACCCGCATGAAGATGATCGCCAAACAATTTGGCATCAGTGAGATGCAGCTCTATCGCATCAAGTCGGGAGAAAACTGGGGACACGTAAAGGAAGATGAGAGCCGGATTAACGAAGACAAAAAAGGAACGGAGGCACAATGAGAAAATTCGTCGCCGCCATATTTTTCCTTCTGTTGATTCCTGTTGTTTCGCAGGCTCGAGGGCAAAATTCCGTGCATAAGAATGGAAAAGATTCCAGAATGCTGCACACGGAAAAGAAACATCAAAAATTCAAGTCGGTTGACGAACTACCGCTCACCTACCGCAAAGCAGCCCGGATTGCACTCAGCTATTATCCCGAACTGAAAAACACCCGCATCATTTTCCGGGAAAAGAACATCAAAACAACGATGGCTACCCGGCCACGGATGGACTTTCTGTTTCACGGTAAAGGGAAACGGGTATACTGTATTTTTCTCGATACCAAGGTAAAAAATGAAGATGGCCTCTTACCTTCTGAGGTACCGTTTCATGCCCTGGTTGGTCTGTTTGGTCATGAGCTGGCACACATCATCGATTACAAACATAAAAGTGCCATCGGTATTGTAACTACCGGAATTCGTTACATGGGGCATCACTACCGTGAAGAACTGGAGAATGCAACCGACCGGGAAACCATTTCACGCGGCCTAGGCTGGCAATTGTATGACTGGTCGGAGTTTGTATTGGAAGCACCGGATGTGTCGGAAAAATACAGGGAATACAAAGAGAAGTATTACTATGATCCGGCTCAACTAAAGAAGATCATCCGGCGTCAGTAATTCCACCCTAAACCGCGCTATCTTCAGTGTTGAATGTTTCACAAACATCCTGAGCCTACCTCTTTTTCCCCTGCCTTTCGTTAACATTTCAGCAATTCTACTGTTAGTTTTCATAGAAGACATCAAATATTAAATGATTAAATCATATGGATATTACTGATTTACAAGGAACCGTTACGTTGAGTAACAAAGTGGAAATGCCCTATTTCGGATTGGGTGTTTTCCAGTCGGAAGAAGGTGAAGAAGTAATGAACGCGGTGAAGTGGGCTATCGAAGCTGGTTATCGCCATGTAGATACGGCAGCGTTGTACCGCAACGAAAAAGGCGTGGGACAGGCTATCCGCGAAAGCGGTATCGATAGGAAGGAAATGTTTGTTACTTCTAAGGTCTGGAACTCCGACCAGGGATACGACCAAACATTGAAAGCTTTTGACACCAGCATGAACAAGTTGGGCTTCGATTACCTTGACCTGTACCTGGTTCACTGGCCGGTGAGCGGAAAGTACAAGGACACCTGGAAAGCGCTCGAAAAACTATACAAGGACGGGAAAGTGCGCGCGATTGGTGTTTCCAACTTCATGCAACATCACCTCGAAGATTTGATGCAGGATGCGGAAATCATGCCGATGGTCAACCAGGTGGAATTTCACCCAAGGTTAGTGCAACAGGAACTGGTTGATTTCTGCCTGAAAAATAATATCCGCCACGAAGCATGGAGTCCGCTGATGCAGGGGAAAGTGCTGGACCTGCCCCAAATTAAAGCCATCGCAGAGAAGTACGGAAAAAGTACAGCCCAAGTGATTTTACGCTGGGACCTGCAGAAAGGAGTAATCACCATTCCGAAATCGGTCCACAAGGAACGCATTGTTAGTAATGCCGATATTTTCGATTTCTCGCTGACTGATGAAGAGATGAAAACACTCGATAGCCTGGACAAAGGTGAACGCAATGGCCCCGACCCAAACAATTTTGATTTTTAAAGCACCGAATTTCAAAGGTCACTCGGGATAGTGGCCTTTTTTCTCTCTTTTCATTGCGCCTGATAAAACATAACAGCGTCCTCAATCTCTCTTAATTGTTATGATTTGCCGTCTTCCCAAATATGATTGGCAATTCGCTCATATTTAATGAAAAATCGTTGTACATTTGCCCGACTTTTCCCGATAGGTTGGAAAAGAGTTAATGATTTGTGGCAGACTTGGTTTAACGGTTCGATTAAAGCGGGAAGGCCCAATTAAAATTTTTACATGATACAATTTGAAGAAATGGGCCTGGACCCCCGGATTATCAAAGGGATCCAAGAACTGGGATTTGAAGAACCCTCTCCGATTCAGGAGAAAATTATTCCACACTATTTACAGTCACCCGGCGATATGGTTGGTCTTGCACAGACCGGAACCGGTAAAACCGCTGCTTTTGGACTACCGGTATTGCAGAGCATCGACACCGATGTGAAAGTGCCCCAGGTACTGATTTTAAGTCCAACCCGTGAGTTGTGCGTACAGATAGCCCGCGAAATGGAGCTTTACGCGAAATACCTTCCGAAGGTGGATATTGTTTCGGTATATGGTGGTGCTGCCATCGAGCCGCAAATTCGTGCGTTGAAGAAGGGACCGCAGATTATTACAGCGACCCCCGGACGTATGCACGACATGGTTCGCAGGCGAAAAGTCGATCTGTCAAGCATTGATATTTTGGTTCTCGACGAAGCAGACGAAATGCTGAACATGGGCTTCCAGGAAGATTTGGATGCCATTCTGGCTGGAACACCGTCAACCAAGCACACGTTGCTCTTCTCGGCCACGATGCCGAAAGAGGTCGCAACTATTGCGAAGAAATACATGACTTCGCCGGTGGAAATCACGGTAGGAAAGAAAAATGCAGGCGCCGATAATGTAAATCACATCTATCATATGGTGCATGCCCGCGACCGTTATGCGGCGCTCAAACGGGTCATGGATTTCCATCCTGATATTTACGGCATCGTATTTTGTCGTACCCGGATGGAGACCAAAGATGTGGCAGCCAAGCTAATTCAGGATAATTACAGCGCCGAAGCCCTGCATGGAGATTTGTCTCAAGCACAGCGCGATTTCGTGATGGAGAAATTCCGCACACGCGGCGTGCAAATGCTGGTTGCTACTGATGTGGCCGCCCGCGGACTGGATGTGAATCATTTGACTCACGTTATCAACTATAATTTACCGGACGATACCGAGAATTATACGCACCGAAGCGGTCGTACCGGTCGTGCCGGACGCTCCGGGACTTCCATCTCCATCATTCATATGAAGGAGCAGGGAAAAATCCGGATGATTGAGAAAACCATCGGTAAGAAATTCGAGAAAAAACCGGTTCCTGGCGGAGAAGCTATCTGTGAGCGACAGCTGTTGCATTACATCGACCGCGTGGCCGAAACAGAAGTGGACGACTCCCAGATTGAAGGGTACATGTCGGCCATTCACGAGAAACTGGAAGGACTCACCCGCGAAGAGCTTATCAAGCATTTCGTGTCGATGGAGTTCAACCAGCTGTTAAAATACTACCGTGAAACCGATGATTTGAATGCGGTAGAAGCTCCGGCAGGAAGAGAAGGTCGGGACGGCAGACAACGCAACAAGCGGGATAACCACAACGAAAAGAATATCCCGATGACCCGTTTCCATATCAATATCGGAAGCAAAAAAGGATTGAGTCCGAAAGATTTGATCGCCATTGCTGTAAGGGCCACCGGGAAACGTAACCTGGAAGTAGGCCGCATCGATTTGCTCCGCAACTTCTCGTTCGTGGAAATCGACAGCACACAGGCCGGTTCATTTGTTCAACAGGCTAAAAAGCTGACCTTCGACGGTATTCCAGTCGTGGCTACCGAATCGGACGAGCGCCCCCAACAGAAGCAACGCTTCAATGGTGACCGGCGTGGCAGAAGCGGAGGCGGAGGTGATTTCCGCAAAAGAAACGACCGAAAAAGAAGACGCTAAATCGTCTTATCATCATACCAAACCCGGAAATATTTTCCGGGTTTCTTTTTGCCAAAAAGAAAAGCCCCACCAATTATGGCAGGGCCTTCTTACTGTTTGTTGATTTTATCAAGGCTTATTTCTTTTCGGGCTTCTCTCCCTTTTCCCCCTTCTCTATATCATTCAGGTGTTCCAGTCCGCCGATGTGAACGCCCTGCCCGATTTTGGCAATCTCATTCATATCAAGGTTTCCGGAGATACTGATAAGGGCATTATCGTCGCCACCAACCACCATCAGCAAATGAGATATCCGTTTCTCTTTATTTTCTTTGACGTAGAACTTAACGACCTGACCTTTCTCCTTCACATCCATCAGCAACTCATATTCTCCTTTGATTTTGTCAAAGAAATGGTCTTTGTTCAATTCATCATAGAAGTTGAGCGATTTGTTCAAGGCTTCGTCGTCCACCGAAAGGATACGAATTCCCGTAAGGCTCGACAACATGTTCTGGGCTTCCTTGTCGTCCTGCTCGAACTGAGACGCCATACCCAGTAATTTTCCTGAAATATTCACGGTAGTGAAACCATCCTTACCAGAATATTTGTCAAATAACTTATCGACTGCATCCTGTGCCATCATCTGAAATGGCAGTAACATCAACAGGATAATAAATAGTTTTTTCATGGCTTATTGTTTTATCTTCAGATTCACGATTACATTCATTTGTGCATACCCCTTACCATACAATTCCAACGCCTGGTAAAGCGGCTTCGTATCTTTTTCCAAATCAGGAATTTTATTCAATTGCTGAATCCCCTTGTTGTAGTTCACCGACACATATTTCAGTGCGTCCATACTCATTTCGTATGCCTGCTTCGGATTTTCCGGCACGTTCATTGCCAGCTGGTTCTGTTGCATTTGCTGGTTGTTCCAGATATTCAGAGCTAAAAGCACCACAATAATGGCTGCGGCAATACCTGCCATCCAGGTAAACTGGTGTGTAAAACGCTTCCGCTGAATAATCCGTTCGCGCTTTTCTATAGCACCGGTAATCCGTTCGGCGAAAGCCAGTTCTTTCATCTCATCTACCGGCTCATCCAGTCCTTCAAAGAACGGCCGATTCATTTCCAACGCTTCCGGCAAATCCCGGTTCTCCCGGAAAAAGTCCCGAAGCTCCTGCTCTTCCTGTAAGGAGCTCAGCCCCTCAAAGTACTTTTCCAGTAATATTTCTGCTCTTCGGGTTTCCATGGTTGATTCGTTTTATCATTTCATCACGCACTTTTTTTCTTGCCCTCGAAAGGTTGGCCCTTACGGCACTGTTTTGCATATCCAGTACCCGGGCGATTTCATTTAGTTCATAATGTTCAATATCCCGCAGGTGAATCACGGCGCGCTGTTGTTCCGGCAACTGGTCGATAATTTCTTTCGCCAACCGGGCCGAATCCTTGTGTTCTGCCACCTCATCGGCCTGCTTCATGTCCGAAATCCACTCGTTTCGAGTCTTCATTTGCTCCAGCGAGATACTCCGGTGTTTCTGTATCTCATCAATGCACAGATTCCTCGTCATCCGCATGGCGTAAGCTTCAATGTTATCGACTCCTGCCAACTCCGTCCGGCGACTCCAAAGCTTCATAAACACCTCCTGCACCACATCCCGGGCCTGTTCATCGTCACGGAGAAACCGGACGGCGAACCGGAGCAGCTTACCGGACATCGGGACAACTTTTATTTTAAATGTTTTGGAATCCATTGCTTACGAGCGATTCGTTGATTCAGTCACTATCATGACTCCCCTTCCGGGAAATCGTTACATCAGTTAGTTCACTTTTTTCACCTTCGCAGTGTCAAGCCGGCTCAGTTCATTCATTCCGCCCACGTGAAGCGAGCGATCGAGATTGGCAATCTTCTTCAAATCCATTCGCCCGGTAATCGAAACCAACGTATTTTCCTGACCACCCACAATGATGATCAACTCGCGGATGTAATCCATCTTATCCATCCGGGCAAAAATGTGAACACGGTCGCCATGATCATTCGTTTCCAGTAACAGTTCGTAATTCTTCTTCAGTTGGTCAATAGCGCCGCTGGCCCGAAGTTCGGTGTAAAAATCGACGCGGTTATTCAGATCCTTGTCTTCGATGGTTATCACCCGAACTGAATTTACCTGACTCAGAATTTCTTTGGCGTCCTGGTCGCTATCATCCACAAACCAACGGGCAAACCAAATAAGCATATGCGGAACATTCACACTTTCCACTCCCTCACGTCCGGCGTATTTATTGAACAAATAGTCGGTGGGGTTGCTTTGCGCCATCGATGCGAATGGCAGCAAAAGGAACAACAGGATAACAAGCTTTTTCATATCTGGTGTATTTTTAGGTTCATTAACGACGATTCAGAATTCTCATTTTTCATCACCTTAATGTAGGTGTTTTATCAAGAAGACCCCGTAGGTGGAAATATGTTACATGGACATTTGCATTTTTTTAAATAAAAAAAGCCCCTCCGTTTCCGGAGAGGCGATTAAGGTCTGCTCTTTCAGTTGACCGACTATTCAGCAGAGCAGATTGGCCAGGCAGGTATATCTAAACAAATCACTGATTTTTCTTTTCAGGAACAGCAAGAATGACTCTTGCCCACCACACGTGGCGCCCGGGGCGGATGATGACAGGCACTGGTGCCGGCCACATTTTTCAAATCACAACCACTGCAGCCTGCACAGCCTCCTGACGCTCCTTTCGAGCGCAAACTTTTGACAATGCTGTACACCATGTAGGCAAACGCTGAAAAAATGATAACGTAAACCAATATATTTTGTACCATCATTTGTGATTTTTGGGGGTTAAACAAATAAACTTCCAATTTGGTAGGTGGCAAAAGACACTACCCAGGCGATTGCTGTTGTATAAACCATCATGAACACGGCCCATTTCCAATTCGCTTCTTTTTTAATGGCTGCAATGACCGCCACACACGGGAAATAAATCAACACAAAGAGCATGAATCCAAAAGCGACCAACGGCGTGAACACTTTCTGCCCTTTCAATTTCCCGCTGGTGTGTGTCTGTTGTTGCAGCTTTTGCACCAACGTTCCGGAATTGCCCTCATCCTGTGCCTGGTAAAGAATTCCCATCGTACTCACCACAATTTCCTTGGCTGCCAGACCGGTCAGGATAGCGACCCCGATTTTCCAGTCGAAGCCCAGTGGCTTCAATACCGGTGCCAGGGCATGTCCCATCCGGCCGATGTACGATTGCTCCTGATGCTCGGAAGCTTTGGCCATTTCCAGCTGCGATACCTGATGCTGCTTTTGCGCTTCACCCAGCGAAGTGCTGTTTTCTACCTGGGCAATGCTGGCATCGTAGTTCTTCGAGTAGTCGACGTGCCGGGGAAAATAACTCAGTGCCCAAATCAGAATGGAAGCCACCAGAATGACACCACCCATTTTCTTCAGGTACTGAACACCTTTGTGCCACATGTGGATGGAAGTGTTCCGCAGGGTTGGCATCCGGTAAGGCGGCAACTCCATGACAAATGGAACGACTGCTTTGCGGAAAACCGTATTCTTCAGCACCAGCGCTACCACAATGGCCATAATGATACCAATCATGTAGATGGAAAAGAGCATCAGCCCCTGGTTTTTCGGAAAGAACGCGGAAATGATCAATACATAAACCGGCAAACGAGCGCTACACGACATGAACGGCGTAATCATCATCGTCAGGATACGATCCTTCCGGTTTTCCAGCGTACGGGTGGCCATCACAGCCGGCACGTTACAACCGAAGCCCATGATGAGCGGGATGAATGATTTTCCGTGTAACCCTATTTTGTGCATCAACCGGTCCATGATGAACGAAACACGCGCCATGTAACCGGTATCTTCCATAAAGGAGATGAAGAAGAACAGAATCAGGATGTTGGGCAGAAAGACGATCACACCGCCAACACCGCCGATCACACCGTCGACTAACAAATCTTTCAACGGGCCGGCCGCCATGTGGCTTCCCACAAAGTCGCCAATGTATCCCACGCCGGCATCAATCCATTCCATCGGGTAATTTCCCAGCGTAAACGTAGCCTGAAACATTAGCCACATGGCAAAAAGGAAAATGGGAAAGCCCAGTATTTTATGTGTGATAAAGTAGTCAATCTCTTTACTGCGCTGTCTTTTGCGTTCCCGACTTTCGACGTAAGTTTCATTCAGCGCACCGGCTACAAAACCATACTTCGCATCGGTAATCACTGTTTCCGACGACTCGCCGAACGCTTTTTCCAGCCGTGCAATTTCGCGATTGGTCAGCTCATTAATGCGATCGAAATTATCGCGGTTTTTCAGCATCGAACGGGTCGTCCGGTCGTTTTCCAGCAACTTCACCGCAAGGTAACGCGACGAATATTTATCGACCAACCGATCATCCTTATCCAGCTCCTTTCTAAGAACATCGATGGATTTTTCAATATCGTGTCCGTAATTGATGTTCACGTAGCGCACAATCGGGTCGCGGTCTTCGTACACATCAATTACTTTTCGCATCAGATTTTTAATGCCCTGCCCTTTCACGGCAACGGTTGGGATAATCGGGATACCGAGCATCTCGCCCAACTCGCGGAACTTCAACCGGGCGCCTTTCTTCTCCAGTTCATCGTACATGTTCAGGGCAATCACCACCTTGATGTTCATATCGATGAGCTGCGTTGTCAGGAACAGGTTCCGCTCCAGGTTCGATGCGTCGACCACGTTGACAACCACATCGGGCATGCGCTCCATGATGTGCGAGCGGACATATAATTCTTCGGGCGTATATTCGGTAATGGAATAAGTTCCCGGCAGGTCAGTAATGTTAATCAGGTAACCATCCTGCCGCATGCGGGCCATCTTCGCATCGATGGTGACACCGCCGTAGTTTCCCACGCGTTCGTGCGAACCGGAAGCCTGGTTGAAGAACGAAGTTTTTCCGCAGTTCGGGTTTCCCACCAGTGCCACATTGATGGTCTTACTTTTTTCGTGGGCCGTTTTTTTCAGTACGTTGTCGGAAATAATACCGTTAAAGCCGTTCAGCTTTTGACTGTCGGCTTCGGCACCCGACAATACATCAATCAGGTTGGCCTCGCTGCGGCGCAACGACACATTGTAGCCCATGATTTCGTATTCGACCGGGTCCTGCAACGGCGCATTCTTGATGACACGTACCTTTTTCCCTTTCACAAATCCCATCTCAGTAATCCGCTTCCGGAAAGCTCCGTGTCCCAACACTTTCGTGATAACGCCCGATTCACCGGTACTCAAATTCGCTAACCGGTCAACCGTCAGTTCTGTCGTCTCCATATTCCGTCCCTTTCTTAAAAAGTAATTCCCAGCCTGATCATCCCGACTTTCGCTGCCGGCAGTTCAACGTCCGTTCCCGCCGGATGCACGATGTACTGAAAATCGGGTTGCAGGTATATATTATTGGTTACATTGCACTTATAAGTCAATTCAATCGCGGTCTCATCCAGTTTGATAACACCCATGTGTGCGTGAGCAATCGCCAGCCCCAACACATCGTCACCATCCTTATTGAAAACCCCGTAATAGTTTATTCCGGTTCCGATGTAAAATGATACCGGATTGTCCTTCGTTGGGGCGATTCCCAATTGCGTGAAGAATCCCAGCGAACGGTTGTGTCCTTCCATCTGGTAAAGCGTTTGGTCGCCCAGGAAATAGTAGCCGATACTTTTCGACTGCTCGGCCGGGGTATTCCCGTTTCCGGAAGAAGGGAAATAATGATAGAATCCCATCTTGTAGGTTCCGTCCAGATTTCCCGATAGGGTGACTGGCAACTGCACTTCCGAAATGGCCAGCAATCCTTCCTTGCTATCGATGTTCCATTTCAGGTTATGGGGATTGGCATCGAAACCGGTAGAACAACCTTCGTACAGGGCTGCCATTACCGTGAACTTGTCATTGGCCGACCATTTCACCGATGCGCCTAATGCTGTCAACGGGAAAATCGGAGCTGGTAAATTGCAGGAAATGGTGGGTGGAATCCCAAACGAGCTGTTCAGGTATTCGCCGGCATATTCGGTATTGGCATATTCTACATTCAGGTCCTGCAGTCCGGCAATCACTTCGAATTGTCCCAACTTCTGAGAAAACCAGAATTCCTGGAAGAAGGTATGATCGCCTGCCTCAATGTTCGAAGCGACCTGTACATCGCCAATCAAATCGGCCGAAGGGGAATCGCCGTGCGTAGAGGTAGCATGCAGATAAAAAGTTCCGCCATTCCACCATCCGGCTTTTTCCGTATCGAAATTCACACAAAACTGCGCCATGCCCAGGTAGGCATAGCCACTTTCGATTCCTCCGTTAAAATTATATACGTTGTCAGCGGTATAGTTGGCTGTCAGCTCAATCGCTTCATCCTTCTTTCTCTCTATCTCATTTGACATTCCGGTTAACGGGAGGCAAAAAATGCAATTCGATAACAGGAACGCTCGCCATCGCAAACTCATCTTTATCCGGTATTTCAAATCAACAGTACAAAAATACCGGACACAAGTCGCCCGTGGAATACCTACTTATTAGGATATCCCGGCCATGGGTCACAATATGTAATGAGGCTATTCGGAGAGATAGTCGAGTGAAACGAGTTTTTTCACTACGGCGTAGATGGTTAGTCCCGACACCGATTTGATGCCGGTTTTCTGGGTAATGTTCTTCCGGTGGGTAATCACTGTGTTGATGCTGATGCTGAGTTTTTCGGCAATTTCCTTGTTGGTTAGTCCGGTGGCCAGCAGCTTCAACACGTCGGTTTCGCGTTCGCTGAGAACCTCTTCCGTAGCGGTTTCCTTGTTTTCGGTACTCGCATTTTGCCTGACCAGCTGAATAACCGATTCAGGGGAGTCGGATATGGAGATACTTCCATCGAAAAGCGAAAGCAACCGCTGGTCGAAAAAGGCGTACACCAGTGCTACCCAACTGGTGGCCGGATAGCCCGAACGAAGCGAATGAAATCCTTTTTCGTTATTCTGTACATACAACGGGTTCACAATCGCCACATTGATTTTCTTGCTGAGAATGCACTGCTCGATAGCGTCGAAATTTTCGGCACGGTACACCCGCAACCGAAGGCCTCCTCCGGATAATATGCGGTTCAGCCCTTCGTATATAATCGAAGAGGGTTCGACAATCAGTATATTGATGTAAGCGTGTGTATTCACGTCGTCTTGCGGCTTAAGTAGTTCTCCATCTGCTGCACCAGCGGGATGAGTATCTGATCTTCTATTTTGGAGTGGATGGTCAAATCGTAATCGAGTTCGAACAGCGTAAACAGTAATTTCCGCCGTACCTGTGGCTCATCATTGTTGGGGAGGTACTTCACCAACAGGTTGGTCAGGTCGGTGAGCTTCTCCTCAATGTCGTCGTGATGTTCCTGGTAATCGGCAACCGAATAGGTCTCGGGCAAGTTCACATGTCCGCGCTCTTCAATTTTCTGGTACAACTTGGTGATGTACGGAAAAACCGTGTCATTCTCGTAGTTGAGATGCTCCCGCACCTCGTCGAAGTAGTTGTTGAAAAACTTCTCCACCATCGCCTGCTCGGGCTGGCTTTTATCGTGAAACATCTCCTGAATCAGTTTCAGAATGTTGGGATAAATCTCGCCCAGGTAATAACTATGACTGTTACTCAGGTAATTGATGATGGACCGCACTTCCCGGTAGGTAAACCGCTCGGCCGGTTTGTAATCCACTCCGTTATAGAGGTGTGCAAACGTGAGGAAAACCTCGGGATGTAGCTTGTGCTCGTCGCAGATTTCCCGAATGGTCTTCTCCTGCAACGGCGCACTGATGCCAAAGTGCTCGAGCAACAGCATGAGATACGGGTTGTTGAGCACAACTTCCGCCATCTTCATGTCGGGTGACAGGTACAGATTTGCCGTTTGATACATGTTTTTCCGGTTAAAGAATATGGTTTTCCCAAACAAACAGTGATTTGCGGGAATTGTTTTGGGGCAACGATAGTAACCGGTCACGATGTATCGTGACCCTACATTGCTGCATCGGCCAGTTATGTCCTACTTTGTAGGGCCACGACATGTCGTGGCTACATCATATAAATCAATTCAATTGCCCATGGCTTCAGCCTTGGGATAGAAAGACCAAATATCCGATGGGCTTTAGCCCAAACCATCCCGGAGGGCTGACATATTGTTAGAAATCACCCGGCAAAAGAGGTGCGACCCCGGCCGGGGTCGAATAGAAATAACGTGCTACCCTATGCTAACAACATGCGACCTCGCTGAGGTCGGGTAAAATAATCTGCCCTTTCAGGGCGAAAATATCCATCTGAAACTCATGAACCCAAGGCGTTGCCATTGGGCTGAAATAACCTGTCCCTTCGGGACGAAAATAACTTTACGATATCATCCGGGCTGAAAGCCCAATTCAATTCATTCCGGTGGCAACGCCCCGGGGTATCAACGATTGAAGGGAAAGCGGTCGCGCGATGGTTTTGATTGAAATACGAAAGAGGTTTCGGCCGCAACAGCCCTAACGACCATTGATATTTCCTACCTTTGGTGCCAACAAACCAGGAAAACAATGCACATCGTTTATTTTTCACCAACCCATACCACCCGGCAAGTGCTGGAGAGAATTACCAATGGCGTTAACAGCAACCCGGTCAAACACATCGACCTTACGCTGAGCTCTTCTGCCTGGGAAGCTGAGAGCGATGAAATCACCATTTTCGGGGTACCGGTTTATGGTGGCCGTGTACCGGCCGAAGCGACCCACCGGCTGAAACAGATCAAAGGAAATCAAACACCAGCTGTTGTAGTGGTGGTATATGGCAACCGCGCCTATGAGGATGCGTTACTCGAACTGCGCGACATCGTAACCGAACAGGGCTTTGTCCCCATCGCTGCTGCCGCCTTTATTGGAGAGCATTCGTATACCACCAGCGATTATCTTATTGCTCCCGGAAGGCCGGATACAAACGATTTGCAGAAAGCGGATGACTTTGGTAAGAAAATCAACGAACTGCTACTGGAAACAGAGACACTTTCCCCAATAGCGGTTCCCGGAAATTTTCCCTACAAACCACTGGGACAAAAGCCACCCATCGCACCTGTTACTGTAGCAGAGAAATGTGACCAGTGCGGTATTTGTGTGTCCGTCTGCCCCACCGACGCCATCACCCTCAACGACCTCCCCGAAACCAATGCCAGCGCCTGTATTCTATGCTGTGCCTGCATCAAGGAGTGCCCCACCGATGCCCGCGTAAATGATTCGGAGTTTATCAAGGAAAAGAGTCAGTGGCTGGTGGATAATTATTCGGAAAGGAAGGAGCCGGAGGTATTTGTAGAGTAAAATTGGGTTTGGGCTAAAGTCGTTGTCTTGTCCTGAAATAGGTTTACACAAAAAGTAAACTTATGGCAGGATTTAGTATGTAAAACGAGAGGTTTATAAAACAAGCCATCTTTTACCTTGGAAAAAAGCTTCGTCGCTTGGGTCGTTGGCGCGCTGTCCCCCTTTAAAGGGGGAGGATTCGGAGCAAAAAAAAAAACCTGACAAGCCACGAGGGCCCGTCAGGTTTTTGGAAAGTTACCTTTGGACGAGGTAAATCAATTCTTTATTTCAACGAGGCGAGGCGCTCTTCCAGGAGTTTGATTTTCTCCTCGGCATCGGCCTGCTTTTTGCGCTCGGTGGCTACCACCTGTTCTGGAGCTCCGTTCACAAAGCGCTCGTTGCCCAGCTTCTTCATTACCGAAGTAAGGAAGCCGCGGGTATATTTCAATTCTTCTTCAATCTTGGCTATTTCCTCTTCCACATTCACCAGGTCGCCCAGCGGAATATAGTATTCAGTCGATTTTACACGGAACGACAGCGCGCCGTCTACTTTCTCGTTCACCACTTCCAGCTCGCTGAGGTTTCCCATCTTCCGGAGCACCGCATCGAACACGGGTGAATAACCTTTTTCGCCGGGATAAACAGCTACTTTCAGTTCTTCCTTATTTGCGATGTTCTTCTCTTTGCGCACATTCCGAATGCCGGTTACCGCCTCTTCGATATTCACGAACTGCTCCACCAGCGACGCATCGGCTTCAGCAACGGAGGGCCATTCTGCCATCATGATGGACTCGCCTTCTTTCCGCTCACCCAGCAACTGCCAGATTTCTTCGGTGATAAACGGCATGAACGGGTGCAACAGGCGCAACATCTTGTCGAACAAAGCTACCAACTCGTCGTAGGTCTGTTTGTCGATGGGTTGCTGATACGCTGGTTTGACGATTTCGAGCAGCCAACCCGAGAAGTCGTCGCGCATGGCCGTGTAGATGGTCATCAGCGCATCGCTCAAACGGTACTTGCTGAAATGATCGTTCATCGTAGCAATCACTTCGTTCAATTGCGCGTTGAACCAGTCGAGGCCCAGGCGCGCGTGCTCCGGTTGTGGCAACGATGCATCTACTTCCCAACCATGTACGAGGCGGAACGAGTTCCAGATTTTCGAGCTGAAGTTCCGTCCCTGCTCGGTCAATGACTCTTCGAACAATATATCGTTTCCGGCCGGCGAACAGAGCAACATGCCCACACGAACACCGTCGGCACCATATTTCGAAATCAGTTCCAGCGGGTCGGGCGAGTTCCCCAGCGATTTAGACATCTTACGGCGCAGTTTGTCGCGCACGATACCAGTGAAGTACACATTTTTGAACGGGAACGTTCCGCGATATTCGTACCCGGCAATGATCATACGGGCCACCCAGAAGAAGATAATCTCGGGAGCAGTCACCAAATCGTTCGTCGGATAATAGTAGTTAATCTCTTTGTTATCCGGGTCGCTGATACCATCAAACACGGATATCGGCCACAGCCACGACGAAGCCCAGGTGTCGAGCACATCCTCGTCCTGATGCAGGTCGTCCATGGTCAGGTGATCGCGCCCTGTTGTTTCTTTAGCCAGTTGCAATGCCTCCTCAGCAGTTTCGGCTACTACAAAGCTGCCGTCTGACAGGTAATACACCGGAATGCGATGTCCCCACCAAAGCTGACGTGAGATACACCAATCCTTGATGTTGCCCATCCAGTGACGATACAAATTCACGAACTTACCGGGGAAAAACTGAACATCGCCATTCTCCACTGCTTCCAGCGCCGGCTTGGCCAGCTCTTCCATTTTGAGGAACCATTGGGCTGAGAGTTTTGGTTCAATTACCACGTCGGTACGTTCCGAGTAACCTACCTTGTTGGTGTAATCTTCCACTTTCACCAGGTTGCCGGCCTCTTTCAGCATCGGAATAATCTGCTTCCGCGCTTCAAAGCGGTCAACTCCTACCAGGAAGCCGGCTTCTTTGCTCAGCGTTCCGTCATCGTTGAAGGTATCAATCACTTCGAGGTTGTGGCGCAACCCGATTTCGTAATCGTTGACATCGTGTGCCGGGGTAATCTTCAAACAGCCGGTACCGAATTCCATATCCACGTATTCGTCCTGGATAATGGGAACACTGCGGTTCACCAGCGGCACCAACACGCGTTTTCCGGCCAAATCCTGGAAGCGCTCATCGTTCGGGTTCACACAAACCGCCGTATCGCCCAGAATGGTTTCCGGACGGGTGGTTGCTACGGTAACAAACTCACCGGGGGTATCTTCAATGGCATACCGAACGTAGTAAAGTTTCGATTGCTCCTCCTTGTGAATCACCTCTTCGTCGGAAAGAGCGGTTTTGGCAGCCGGGTCCCAGTTGACCATCCGCACGCCGCGGTAGATGTATCCTTTCTTGTACAGATCGACAAACACCTTGATAACCGACTCCGAACGTTTTTCGTCCATGGTAAACGCGGTACGTTCCCAGTCGCACGAAGCGCCCAGCTTTTTCAACTGCTCCAGGATGATGCCGCCATGTTTGTGCGTCCACTCCCAGGCATGTTCGAGAAAGGCGTCGCGGGTCAAATCATCTTTTTTGATGCCTTCTTCGCGTAGTTTGCCTACCACCTTTGCCTCCGTAGCAATGGAAGCATGGTCGGTTCCCGGCACCCAGCAAGCGTTGTAGCCTTGCATCCGTGCACGGCGTACCAAAATATCCTGAATGGTATTGTTCAGCATGTGCCCCATGTGCAACACGCCCGTCACGTTTGGCGGCGGGATGACGATGGTATAAGGCTCCCGCTCATCGGGCTCCGAATGGAAAAAACCTTGTTCCATCCAGTACTGGTACCACTTGTCTTCAACTTCTACAGGATTGTACTTGCTTGGGATTTCCATGGTATATCTTTTCTTTTTTAATGTCTCGTTAATAGTCAACCAGCTTTCGCCGGAAGATGTTCGCAGGGCGAATTCCCTGAATATGATTTCAAAGGGTACAAAAATAGAAAAAACGTCGCTGGTTTCCGTTGGATTGTGAGGGAAATTCATTCAGCAATAAGAAATGAAAAATGAGTAATGAGAAATACCTTGAAACCAGGTTTGAGAATGGTAATACGTTTAGAAAACGAATACTAATTATCAAATAGTTGACACTCATTCTAGAGAACATAATTTTTGTTCATCCCGCAAAATGAGCCGTTCACCTAACAGATTGATACGTTCGTCAAAAAGTTTTGAAAATAAAGAGGCAATTTTCTTTCTTAAGAAATTAAATAACGGGCACTTATATCCTGATCTTTTACCTAATTGAACTAACCCATGAAAAATCTACTGGTTTATTATCTGTTCATCCTGTCCCCCTTTGCTTTGATGTTTTGGATGATCTCCAACGAATACGCTATTGCATTCGTCGTTACCCTGTTGCTTTATTCTACTATTTATCGCGGAATAACAGATTACTTCCGGCTGAAAGCTCGTGGATACATCGGTCTGGAATTGTTAAGACTCTTCGTTCCCTTCCGTGGCAGACGTCGATTCTTTCGGGATTTGTATTTTCGTTAACGGTTTATAACCAAACACAGCTAAACCTTTCTCCTCTCCCATTCCTTTTATAGTTAAAACCAATCTCTTTTAGCTATGCGTAAATGGATTGCCATTACCGGACTTTCGGCTGTCGCCGGATTGTTTTTTCTTTCCGGCTGTACCGGGAAAAAGGAACCACCTTATGCACCGGTCTCCGGCTTTGAACTTCAAAAATACCTGGGCAAGTGGTACGAAATTGCCAGGCTGCCCAACCGTTTCGAGAAAGATCTGGTGAATGTAACCGCTACCTATTCCTTGCGGGAAGACGGTAAGGTGCGGGTGCAGAACGAAGGTGACAAACCGGACGGGAAACACAAAATGGCCATCGGGAAAGCCAAACTGGCCGGAAAACCCGGCGAAGGATATCTGCGGGTATCATTTTTCGGGCCCTTCTACGCCGATTATGTGATTGTGGCGTTGGACAAAGAACATTACCAATATGCGCTGGTCGCCAGTTCTGATAAGTATTTATGGGTCTTATCGCGCACACCTCAACTGGATAAAAACATCTACAAAAACCTATTGCAAAAAGCTCAGCAGTTAGGCTTCGATACCTCAAAATTGTACGTGGTTCCCCAGAAAGCTACTGAACAACAGGCGGGCAAACAGTAATGTGCGAACGATTTTTTGCTTTATTTGTTTATACACCCGGAAGAATTATTCGGGAAGGTTTAAACCTTAATTAAAAAACTTTCATTATGAAAAAGAACATGGGAACCACCGACCGGATTATCCGCGTCCTCCTCGCCATTGTATTTGTAGCTCTTTATTATGCGGGCGTTATTACCGGAACAATTGGCATTATCCTGCTCATTCTGGCAGCCATTTTTGTGCTTACCAGCCTGGTCAGTTTCTGCCCGCTCTACGCACCTTTCGGCATCAAAACGTTCTGTGCGCCGAAAGAGGATGCCCCTAAAGAGTAACGGGAATTCTTTTTCATAACCTTGATGACGACAAAATTTACAGGTTAATATCCACACGGAGCAGCCGGTTTCATCGGAATCATTTTCCGAATGAGCCGGTTGTTTTTATTTCAGATGTGTATATTCGCATTAGTAAGTTTCATTTCTGCCGAAAAAAGACCATATGCCTTTTTATTCCATCTTCCGGTTTTTCTATTTACTGGGAACCGTCAATGCACTCTTCTTTGCGTTTCTTATTTTTTCGCGAAGTAACCGGAAACGCTCTGATGCAATTTTGGGCACGTGGCTTATCTTTCTCTCAGCACAGTTGATGATTCCCTTTATTTACATGACCAACATTCGGGTATACGTTTACATGGTGGGATATGAATCGACCCTGTTGACACTTCATCCCATTTTCCTATACAATTATGTGCTGACGCTAACTAATGAAAAAAGGAAACTCAAATCCATTCTTCTGAGTTTTACCCCTGCAATACTCGTTGGCATCATGATGATTCCATATTTCACCATGCCCATGGACGTGAAATATCAGTTCCTGAGCAGTGGAGAAAATATTCCGTTGAATATGTTGCCTTCAGCCGTGGTATCGTTGGGATGTTTTGTCTGGTTTATTGTTGCTACGTTCAAGGCATTGAAAAAACACAAGCAACAAATTCTTCAGGTTTATTCGTACCGGGATAATGTTGATCTCCTTTGGCTGAGACGGTTAGCTGTTACTTTTTCCTTTTTCTTTTTCTTCGATATGGGACTGGCCATTCTCTTTAGCGTTATTGGTATTCCATTGGCATGGACGGATTTTTCCTTTTATATCATGCTCACCTTCTTCATCTTCATCCTGGGCTATTTCGGTTATCGGCAGGGAGAAATTTTCCGCTTCGAACCACTGGCCATTGCCCGTGAAGATCATGAAACCCATCTCCGAACGGAGCAGAACCAACACAAAGCTGAAGTTCCAGTCGTTAATGAAGAAGATGCCCAAAAGCTGAGTGCGTTGATGAAAGAAGAGCAGCCATTCCTGGAAAGTGCTCTCACTATCAACGATCTTTCACGCATGATGGACATGCCGCCTCACCAGTTGTCGCGTGTCATCAACCGTCATTTCGGGATGAATTTCTTCGAATTTGTCAACCAGTACAGCATTGAATATTTCAAACAGCTGGCCGCCGATCCCAAATACCAGCACTACTCACTACTTGGCTTGGGGCTGGAATGCGGATTCAATTCCAAGTCATCATTCAACCGGGTTTTCAAAGAGCATACGGGCCTCACGCCAGGTGCTGTGCGAAAACAAGTCGAAGCAGAAACAGTGTCTCAATAAATCGGGACTTCAGTCCACTTACCTCTGTTTATCAGCGCTTTTCGTTTAGTCTCATTTCAACTCATGTCCCGATTTCGGAACATGAGACGCTCTCTCTATGCTCGCATGGTAGTTTTGTTTCATCAGTTTTCAACAAATCAAAATGCCAATGCAATCCGAAACAACAACGAAACAAGAAATACTCATCAGTCACATGACCCGTTCCGATTGGAAAGCCATCAAACAACTTTACCGTGAAAAATATTCCGACGGCATTGCTTCTGAATGGAACGAAGAGTTATTCCCCGGCGAACTTTCCTTCATCTCGCGAACCGATGGAGAAGTTAACGGACATCTTCAACTTATTCCCTTGCAGGAAACCGGGAAACAATCATCAAATGTTCTGCTAATCGGTCACATGGTTCTTCCCGATGGGAAAGAAGGCAAGGCTTTGTTGCAGGAAGCTTCAATGTGTGCATGGGAACTGGGCTACAAAGCTATCGTCACCTTTGAAGATCAGGGCGAATTAATGGAGAACGGCTTTTATGAATTGGACTACCCTGTTTTCAGTAACCTAAATGAGAATACGCCGGTGTATGGTTATGCTCTTTCCTGGAAAGGAACGGAAAAGATTAAAAGAAACCTGGTGTACCCGCATGTGCGGTTTTATCTATTGCTACGCAGCCAGTCGTAAAAAAAAAGCCTGACACGTGGCCAGGCTTTTCTCATCAATTAACTTCACTATCTATAACGGAATGTTTCCGTGCTTTTTGGGCGGATTGGTTTCGCTCTTGTTTTTGGTCATCTCCAATGCCATAATCACCTTCTTTCGGGTGTCTTTCGGCATGATGATCTCATCGATATAACCGAGTTCAGCTGCACGATACGGATTAGCGAAATTGTCACGGTAGTCATCTACACGCTTCGCTTTCGACTCATCATCCTTATCATTCCGGAAAATGATATTCACGGCACCTTCCGGTCCCATTACCGCAATCTCGGCAGTAGGCCATGCCATGTTCATGTCAGCAGCCAAATGCTTGCTGGCCATCACATCGTAAGCACCTCCATAAGCTTTCCGGGTAATTACCGTAATTTTTGGAACAGTAGCCTCAGCATAGGCATACAGCAACTTGGCTCCGTGACGAATGATACCGCCAAACTCCTGGGTAGTTCCCGGAAGGAATCCCGGTACATCTACGAAAGTAACCAACGGAATATTGAACGAGTCACAGAAGCGAACAAAACGGGCACCTTTTACCGATGAATCGATGTCAAGCACTCCAGCGAGGTGATCGGGCTGATTAGCCACAACACCTACAGTACGTCCCCCCATACGGGCAAAACCAACCACGATATTCTGCGCAAAATGCGGCATCACTTCGAAGAAGTGGTTATCGTCGACAACCGAACGAATGATGGTGTGCATATCATACGGTTTGTTCGGATCCGGCGGAACAATGGTTTGCAACTGCTCATCTTCCCGCTCGACATCGTCGGTACAAGGGATGACAGGTGGATCTTCCATATTATTCGACGGCAGGTAGCTTAGTAATTCCCGAATCATCATCAGAGTTTGTTCGTCGTCCTGTCCGAGGAAATGAGCCACGCCACTTTTCGCGTTGTGCGTCATGGCACCACCGAGCTGCTCTTTGGTTACCTCTTCATGTGTCACTGTTTTCACCACTTCCGGTCCGGTTACGAACATGTAACTGGTATCTTTTACCATGAAGATAAAATCGGTCAGTGCCGGTGAATAAACAGCCCCTCCGGCACATGGTCCCATGATGGATGAAATCTGCGGAACAACACCCGAAGCTTTCACGTTCAGCCAGAAAATGTCGGCATAACCGGCCAGGCTTCGTACTCCCTCCTGAATACGGGCTCCACCCGAGTCATTCAACCCGATGATAGGGGCTCCCATCTTCAGTGCCAGCTGGGTTACCTTCACGATTTTATCGGCATTGGTACGGCTCAGCGAGCCACCAAAAACGGTGAAATCCTGTGCAAATACATACACCAGGCGTCCGTCTACTTTTCCGTAACCGGATACAACACCATCACCCGGGATTTTATTCTCATCCATCCCAAAATTGGTGCAGCTGTGTGTGACTATTTTATCCAGTTCGACAAATGTTCCTTTGTCGAGAAAAACATCGATACGTTCACGGGCGGTCAGTTTGCCACCATCGTGCTGTTTGGCAACCCGAGCCTCGCCGCCACCGGCTTCGGCCGCTTTGTTTTTATCTTCAAAAATCCGGTACTTATCTTCAAGTTTCTGCATGAAATCTCAATTTAAAGGTCAATCTTCAAGGGATTCCAACTCAATCAATGGTTGATGTCCCTCGATGGTATCTCCTTCGTTTACCAAAATCTTTTTCACGGTCCCGTGGAAAGCACTTTTGTATTCACTTTCCATTTTCATGGCCGATATGGTGATGACCGTTTGGCCAGCCTCCACTTCTTCCCCTTCTTTTACAGGAATACGAACCACTTTACCCGGCATAGGTGTGGTAATCACATTACCGGCTGATGCCAGATCGCCTTTCGTATTGTTTCTGTAACGGGTAAGCGCATCAATCACCTCTACCTCGTATTGATTGGTGAGGGTTTTAACGCTATAGTGGTTGGCTTTGCCTACCTCGATCATTTCCATGTTGGTCGACTTGCCGTTGTGAAGCACGGAATAAATCCCCGGCTCAACACGAACCACGTCAAATTCATATTCGCGACCGTCGATGAGTGCCCGGTACTTGGAGCCTTCCTTACCCAGCAGCTCTACGTTCGCTGTACGCGAATTGATTCTTACTTCGTTCTGCATAATTCAATGGTTGATTAAAGTCGGAGTACACTTTTACGTCGTGCAAATTCTTTCCAGGGAGATGAAGCGTGTTTCTCAACCTCAGTGGGTTCCGAAACGAGTTTCTTCATCTTCTCGGTGTAATCGAGATAGGCAATAAACAGTGCCATATCCTCACACTCCTGGTTGCAATCCGATGGAATTTCCAATACCTCCGGATTCTTCTCGATAAAATGAGTGTCGTAATTACCGGATGCAAAATCTTCCGCTTCCATAATTCTTTTCAGGAACGGAATGGTGTTTTTCACCCCGCTGATTTTGTATTCGTACAACGCCCGCTTCATCCGTTCGATAGCCTCGCCGCGGGTTTGTGCCCACACGATCAGCTTGGAGATCATCGGATCGTAATAAATCGGGATTTCATAACCTTCGTACACATAACCATCGGTACGAACGCCTAATCCAAGCGGTTCGGTGATGTGTTTCACCAGACCGGGACTCGGCATAAAGTTATTCTTCGGATCTTCTGCGTAAATCCGGCATTCGATGGCGTGTCCGGTTTGCGTAAGTTCTTCCTGTTTGAAAGGCAGCTCTTCGCCATTGGCGACCATAATCTGCGTTTTCACCAGGTCAACGCCGGTTACCCTTTCGGTGATGGGATGTTCTACCTGCAAACGGGTATTCATTTCCAGGAAGTAGAAATTATGGTCGTTATCGACCAAAAACTCTACCGTACCAGCTCCTACGTAATTCACCGACTGGGCTGCCGCAACAGCCTGTTCGCCCATTTTGGCACGTAATTCAGGTGTCATCAATGGCGACGGTGTTTCTTCAATTACTTTCTGGTGACGGCGCTGTACCGAACATTCGCGCTCGAAAAGATGAACGGTATTTCCGTGTTCATCTGCCATCACCTGGAACTCGATATGGTGAGGCGACTCGATGTATTTTTCCATATACACCACGTCGTTGCCAAAGGCGCTGCCGGCTTCGGAACGAGCCCGCCGGTAGGAACTTACCAGTTCACTTTCCTCCCTTACGAGGCGCATACCTTTACCACCACCGCCAGCCGATGCTTTGATCATGATTGGATATCCAATCGAATCTGCTGTCTCTTTTAATTTGTCTTCGTCTTCAATAAGATCACGGGTTCCGGGAACAACCGAAACGCCCGCGTCCATCATGATTTTCCGTGCAGTCAGCTTATCGCCCATTGCCAAAATGGCGTCCGGAGAAGGACCGATAAAAATCAGCCCGGCTTCTGCTACCCGACGTGCAAACTCCGCATTCTCGGAAAGAAATCCGTAACCCGGATGAATTGCGTCGGCTCCTGATTTCACTGCCGCATCCATAATCTTGTCGATGTTCAAATAACTCTCAGACGATGGAGACGGTCCGATAAAACAGGCCTCGTCGGCATAACGAACATGCATGGCACTGCGGTCGGCCTCTGAAAATACTGCCACACTCTGAATTCCCATCTCGCGACAGGAACGCATCACCCGCACCGCAATTTCACCACGGTTCGCAACCAAAATTTTTCGGATCATAAGAACTTTTGATTATTAAATTCGGACTAAATTATAGTTTGCCATTGAGTTTTCAAAATATGTTAATAAATTAATATTTTCGAACATTTTGTTATAAAATCTGAATTTCGTATTGACAAACCTTCAGGGTTAACAATCAAAACCGAAAAATGCTTAAAAGAATTTTTCCGGCATAAACGAAAAAACCCCACAGATTACTCTGCGGGGTTCAGGCTATGTTAAATTCAGTCTATTTTAAAACAAAGGAGTTTTCTTGTACATCATCGGAGTTGGTTCCAACAAATACTTTGAATTCTCCGGGTTCTGCTTTTTTCTTCAAATCGGCTCCGTAGAAAGCCAAATCATCGGGCGTTAACGTAAATGTGACCTTCTGCGATTCACCCGGTTTCAGTGAAATCTTCCGGAACCCTTTCAGTTCTTTTACCGGACGCGATACACTACCCACCAGGTCGCGGATATACAATTGTACAACTTCTTCACCGGCTACTTTTCCGGTATTCTGCACATTCACCGAAACATCCAGTTTTCCGTTCATGCTCATTTCGTGCGAGCTGAGCTCAACCGGCGAATACTTAAATGTAGTGTAACTCAAACCGTAACCAAACGGAAACAGCGGAGTTTTCTTTTGATCGGTATAATGTGACCAGAAGACAGTTCCTGTCGGATCGGGACGGCCTGTACTTTTGTGATTATAATAAATAGGTAATTGTCCAACGGCACGCGGGAATGAAACCGGTAATTTTCCGGAAGGATTGTAATCACCGAACAATACATCAGCAATAGCGTTTCCGGCTTCGGACCCAAGATGCCAGGCCTCAACAATAGCCGGAACGTGTTCCGCCATCCAGTCAATGACCAGCGGGCGACCATTGGTCAGAACGACAACCACATTGGGGTTCGCAGCGTAGACCGCTTTCATCAGCTGTTCCTGCAAGCCTTTCATCCTAATTTCGGTCTGACTGCGTCCTTCACCAGTTTGAAAGCAATTTTCGCCAACAGCCAAAACAACCACATCCGCTTTTTTTGCTATCTGACGAGCAGCACCAAATCCGGAACTATCGGTGGTATTGAATTTCAACTCCTTGGTAAAACTGGGCTGACCAATGGTTAACGGAGCACCTTCGGCATAAAGTATTTTATTGGGATCAGCAACCGCTCCTTTTACTCCTTCAAGCAATGATACCGCAGAACCGGTAATCGCCTGAGCTCTCCAACTTCCCAGGGGAGAATCCTTATCAGCTGCCAACGGACCAATCACCGCAATGGTTTGCCCTTCTTTCTTCAGCGGAAGCAGATGCTCATCGTTTTTCAACAGAACAATGGAATGACGGGCAACTTTCCGGGCTGCCGCCAAATGTTCCGGAGTAAGAATTTCGGTTTTCTCCCGATTCTCATTACTATACTTATATGGATCGTCGAATAGACCCAATTCGAATTTCACGCGCAGAATGCGACGAACAGCATCATCAATCAGCGATTCGTCCACTTTTCCTTCCTCTACTAACTTCTTCAAAGAAGTGATGTAGCAGTGACCTTCCATGTCCATGTCACTACCAGCTTTAATAGCCAGCTCGGCTGCTTCAGCTTTATTGGCTGCCACGCCGTGAGGAATCAGCTCGCCGATAGAGTTCCAGTCGGAAACCACAAAACCTTTGAAGCCCCACTGTCCTTTCAGGATGTCACGCTGCAAATGAGCACTGGCAGTCGCTGGTGTTCCGCCAATTTCGTTGAAAGAGTTCATCACGGTAGCGACACCCGCTTTAACAGCAGCTTCGAATGGTGGCAGCACGGTGTTTCGCAGCGTGTGCTCGCTGATGTCGACTGTATTGTAATCACGGCCCGACTCTACAAATCCATAAGCGGCGAAGTGCTTGGCACAGGCGGCCACGGTATTGTCGCTCGACAAGTCGTCGCCCTGGAAACCATGGACGCGGGCAGCAGCAAATTTAGCTCCCAGGTATGGATCTTCGCCCGAACCTTCCATCACGCGGCCCCAGCGTGCATCGCGACTGATGTCCATCATCGGGGCAAACGTCCACTGTAAACCGGAAGCCGATGCCTCAACAGCAGCTACATGAGCAGAAAGTTTTGCCAGTTCGGGTTCCCAGCTGGCTGCTTCGCCCAACGGAATCGGGAACATGGTTTTAAATCCGTGAATCACGTCGTAACCGAAAATCAGGGGAATGTGCAACCTGGAGTTTTTCACCGCCAGCTCCTGTGTTTTCCGGGTAGCTTCGGCCCCTACAACATTCAACATCGAACCAACGGCACCGGATTTAATTTCCTGTAACTGATGCTGTGCCGATGCTCCCTGCGGTGCGGGCCCGGTCATTTCCCATTGGCTAGTGTACTGATTTAACTGACCTATTTTTTCATCCAGTGTCATCTTCTTGAGAAGATCATTTACTTTCTTCTCAATGGCTTCATCGTTTGCTTTTGGCTTCAATGCGTACAAATTATTGCCCAGGGTTAGAAATACAAGTAGCAGAATCGCAGACCATTTCATGTGTTTTGTTTTTAATTGTTCAATTACCACATGGAACTCGCCACGACCATCCTGCTCCGATAGGAAAAGTTGATTCTCAGGGCTCGTTTCATGTTAATTTGTTTTAGTTATGTTATATCTGACAAGTTGAATCAACCCAATTGATCCGAAACAAAGGAACGACTTTTCTGTAAAAAACAGAAGTAATTGTACAATAAACAAGATGCCTTTTGAAGCAAAACATTTTCAAAAGCATACTAAACACTCGCATTCAACTGCTTCAAAACATATCAGAAGCTCCTAATAATTCCTATTTTCAACCATTCGAAAAGAGTAACCTTTCGGACCAACAATAACCATTTAACCATGTACAAGTATTTAGGAATTCTCTTGCTATTCCTGGGATCTCCTTTTTTCGCCAAAGCAGCAGTCGATGCAATGACCGTCCGGTATCTGTCGAATTATACTATAGAAAAAGGCCGGTTAACACTGGAAAAGAAAGTTGTTATCCAGATCAACAATCAGGAAGGACTAAAGTACGGAACTATCTATATTCCGTATACCGCAAAAGATAAGATATCCAAACTCGAAGTCCAGATTGAAAAACCCAGCGGAGAGCTAATCAGAAAAATAAAGAAAAGTGAGATTCAGGATGTCAGTGCTATATCCGATTTCTCATTGTACGAAGATGATTACGTCAAAAAAATTCCGGTTCGCTATAACCGTTTTCCCTTTCGCATCAGTTATTCGTACCAGATTTCCTACCACCGTTTTTTTCAGATTACAGACTGGATACCGATTATCGATACAGATGTTCCGACATTGAATGCAGAACTCCGCATTTCGACACCGCTTCATTATCCCATCAAAATTTACCGGCAACACATTGAAAAAGCAAAAGCGTCCGCAGATAACGAAACGATGACTTACCTCTGGAAAACCTCCATACCGAAAATTCCGGATGAAGAAGTTTTCTCGCCATCGGTCTACAGTCTTCTGCCCCGGGTCGAGGTGGTTCCTAAAAACTTTGAATACGGTAGCGCCGGAAGTTTTAGCAGTTGGCAAACTTATGGCAAATGGCAGTCGCAATTGTTAGAAGAGGCTGATGATCTTCCTGACTCAGAAAAAAGCAAAGTCAAGCAGATGGTTAGCCACCTTGATTCGCCGATAGAAAAAGCACGAAAGATTTATCAATATCTTCAGGACAATACCCGCTACATAAACGTGACGCTCGGTATTGGAGGCTTAAAACCTTATCCGGCATCCTACGTTTCCACCAATAAATACGGCGACTGCAAAGCATTGACCAATTACATGAAAGCATTGCTGGAAGCGGCCGGCATTCAGGCATACTGCTGCGACATTTACGCCGGCGGTACCCACCGACCTGTTCTCGACAGCTTTCCATCACAACAATTTAATCATGTTGTCCTGATGCTTCCGCTGAACCAGGATACCACATGGATTGAGTGCACCAACAATTCTATTCCTTTTGGCTATGTTGGAACGTCCATTCAAAACCGGAAAGCCTTTTTGATTGATGAACAGAACAGCCAACTGATTCATACGCCGTCGCTATCGCCTGAACAGGTTCAAAACAGATGCGTGATTGATTACAATGTACATCCGAATCAAAAATGCGAAGCACACTATCATTATACCTTCCGGGGAAATGCTTTTGGTCTTTTTAATCAGTTGTACACTTCTTATCCAGCCAATGTGCAGGAAGACTATATTCGGGACTTTCTTCCCGAAAGGGATTTTACACTGAAAAGCTGGAAACTCAGCAAGGCTAACAGGGAAGCATCGACAATTACGCTGGACGCTACGTTGGAGCTCAATCATTTTGGGAAAATGTACGGTGAAGACCTGGCTATTTCTCCCATTCCGTTAAGCATTCCGAGGTTTGAAGCTCCCAATGAGCGAAAACTCCCGGTTCAAATGAGCTATCCCATCTGCTCTCAGGATTCCATTGTATACCACTTTACCCAGCCGGTAAAACTCGACGAGATACCGGACTCCGTTTCCATTCATAATACATTTGGCTCTCTGGAAATGCAGGCAACTGCTACCGATAAGCAGCTGACACTGAAACGGCGGTTTATCATTAACGGAGGAGACATTGATTTGACTTCGTACCCTGCTTTTTACCAATTCATTCGAAACATTAAGTCGAAAACCAACCTGACATTTCTAACTACTACAAAATTATAATCTCATGAAAAAACATTGGCTAATTGCTCTTCCGCTGTTATTATCGTTTTCTGCTTCGTTTGGAGTAGTTCCTGACAAGCCCAGGTTCGTTTACGGGCAAATTACCAAAGAAGATTTAGAATTAAAATCTTCTGACTTCCCAGGAGATCCGGGCGCTGCATATGAATTCGACAGGGGTAAATCCGGATTTATCGTCAATAAACAAGAGTCGGGGTTCGATGTGACCTTCGAACGAAAAACACGCATCAAAATATTCAACAAGGCCGGATACGACTATTCGGAAATTGAGATTCCTCTGTACACGGATGGCAACAGTATTGAACAAATCTACAAACTGGAGGCCTGCACCTACAACTGGGAGAATGGCAAAATTACCAAGACACCACTCGACCTGAAAAATGTGTACGAAGAAAAAATAAATGCAAACTGGATAGACAAGAAATTCGCCATGCCGAATGTGAAAGATGGTTCTATTATCGAATATTCGTACACCATCATTTCACCATATAAATTCAACCTACACGACTGGTATTTCCAGCATCGGATTCCAACAGTGTACAGTGAGTATTCGGTAGCCATGATTCCATTTTATGAATATGTCTTTACACTTCAAAGTCCCGCAAATCCGGACGTACAAGAATCATACGAAGACCGGAGTATCAGCCGTCGTTTTGGTACCGTGGAATATCACAACATGATTCACCGGTTCGTTATGAAAGACGTGCCGGCTTTCGACGACGAAGAATATATTACTTCAGATGAAGACCACCTTCGGAAAATCGATTTCCAGCTTGCGGCTATTCATTTTTCCGATGGACACTCGACGGAAATCATCAGTACCTGGCCTGATTTGATTAAAGAGCTTTTGAAAGACCACGATTTCGGGAAATACATTAAATCCAGCAAATCGTATCTCAAAAAGAACTTCAATGAAAATGAGATAAAAGGCAAATCGGATAACGAAAAACTGGCTTACGCTGTCGATTACGTCAAGAAGAACTTTTCGTGGGATGGAAGGTATGGTAAGTTTGCCTCTAAATCGCTGAAAGAGTTCACCCGCGAACAAACCGGTAATATTGGTAACCTGAACCTCTTCCTGACAGCCCTTCTTCAACAAATGGGGATGGACGCCGAACCCGTTATACTGAGCACCCGCTCCAATGGTCAGATTCATTCGGAGTATCCCATGTTACAAGGATTTAATTATGTAGCTACCTTGGTGAAAGTGGGAGATAAACAGGTTCTGGCCGATGCTTCCGAACCATACTGCCCGTTCGATTTGCTGCCCGACCGATGCCTCAGCAACAAGGGACTGGTTGTTAAAGAAGATGCACAGGACTGGGTAAACCTTCGCACCTACATGCCATCGGCTACCATTGATAATATTCGGATTGATTTTACTTCTGACCTCGATTCTATCAAGGCCAAAATAACACGAAAGGCCACGTTATATGACGCATTCCGGTTACGAAAAACGTATAAAAAAGCCCCGGACAATTTGACCGAACCGTTCAAGGAGCATGGAATGACTATGTTGGGTGATGTGAGCACAGAAAATATGGATAACGCAGCCGAACGTGTTGGCATGCAGGTCGAGGTGCAATCACCGGATGAGATCATTAAGGATCGCATTTATGTTGCCCCTTTCCTCAACCTTCCCGTGTCGGAAAATCCGTTTAAACAGAATAGCCGAACGTACCCCGTTGATATTACGTACGCCAAAACCCGGACGTTTGTGGCCACTATCACCATTCCTGATGGTTATACCCTACAATCATTGCCAGACGAGTACACCGTCGACAACAAAAGAATTCACATTGAGTACAAAGGATTGCATTCGGGTAATCAGGTTGTGATTACCGGAACCTATGCTTTAAAAAGTCCGGTTTATGCTGCGTCCGACTATGGCAACCTGCAATTCTACTTCACACAAATCATCAAAAGATTCAACCAGAAACTGGTATTCGTTAAGTCAGATGGTCTGACAAAAAGCTAACAACAAAAGCCCGGTATAGCCGGGCTTTTGCTTTTTATCAAGTCATTTCTGTTAAACTAATCATACATCGTCAGCCTGGTACCCAACAATCTTTTAATATTTGAATTCAATGCTGGAATGCGTTTATCCAAATGTTTCCAATATTCAGTTGTATAGACGTGAGATGAAGGTAATCCCCAACCTGAAGAAGTCCTCTCTTTTTGCATTACTGATTTGGGGATATAATAGCTCTTCAAAACATAAAATTCACTAACTCTTTGAATGTTCTTGAATCTCTTCTCCTTTTTCTGTTTGAAAAAGTATTGATAATACTTTCGCCAACTTTCCAGATTCGCTCTGGAAGTCATTGATCTGCTTCCGGCATGATACGTTTCCACAACATCCTGATGAGTAATTCGAACATGGTATCCAAATAAGCTTCGCTCTCTGGCCTTAGCCGGAGCAATCCAGTCGATACTCATTTGTACCTGTTTTTGTGCTTCGTTTGTCCTAATGTGTCCGACCACTGCATTCTTCTTCATAATAAAAGTTTTTCCAAGACTATCGGTCGTCGTGTAGTCTTTATCAAATTGCCCGGGAATGGTTAGGGACTCGATGTAGGGAACGCTTAAGCCTCCCTCAGAAAGGGTTACTGCGTGTTTTTGGATAGCGTCAACTACTTTTTGATTTCTGAATGAACGGTAGGCGTCTTTCTGACATTTGAAACGTTTGCCATCATTCCAGGTAAAATATTTCACCATCCCGTCAGCAAAATATTCCGGAACACTGTCTTTTAGTTGGTAACTCCGGAAATAGCCTTCGAGTACCAACACCATCTTCTCTTTTTTATTCGTTACCGTAATCTCAGGAATTCTTACCTCACGGGAAGCCAGATAAACATTGCCGGCACGTTTCATGTCTTTCCAACTCATCATCCGATTTCCGTAACTAAGATGTTGTACAACCAGCGAGTCGCTGTTTTTCGCAAAACGATTGACCAACGTCGTATCTATCGTCCCTTCGGTATTGGATGTACCAACCAATCGACCGTCCGGAGCAATGAACTGAGCAAAGGGAATGGGAGACTCTTCTTTTTTGTCCATGACACTAATTTGAGCGTAGGATGAAGATGCCAGAAATAAAAAAAAAGATGAAGATGGTGAGTTTTTCACGGTGATTCATTTGGGAAAGATGAAGGGATAAATGTTAAGTCTCTTATATAGCAGATGCACTAAACGGTCAATGGGGATATTCATTCTGCCGAACTGATGTAACACTTTACTGTTCGGTTCTTTGCCTGATACAGAGTGACCCCATATTTTCCCATCAGCGTCCGCTGAAGTAGTTCCGTGCTGTCTTTCGGGATAACCCAGGTATATTTCGTTCGGTTTTTTGAAAGACAGTTCACTTTCATCGAATAGAGTTCCTCTATTTTATCCGCAAGACCTCTTATCGTTGCATCCTTTAAAACAAAACTGTTGGGTACTTCTTCTCTTTCATCCAACGCCGAGGTGTCTTCTTCCGCTTTCACAAACTGACTTCGGTATAATACCCAGTTTCCGGCAGGAACAAAAAAGAGCTGAGCTTTAAGGTTATATTTCTTCAGGACTTGCTGAAAGACAAAACGTCTGGCCATCTTGAAATCATCCATGCTTTCTTTATTCCTATCGGTAAAATGCAGGTCGATAACGCGGTTCGCAACAGCGGTATCTTCAAAAACAACTTCTTCCGGTCGAAAGCGTGCCAACTTAGCAGAAGCAAAACGTACCGTTGCATGCTTAAAGTCTATTCCGTTACGCCCTACCCTACTACCATTGTATACCGGTCCCTCAGCTTCTTCAATTGTTAACTGATATTTTCCCCGAGCAGCCACATTTCCAGGATAATCAATAACGACCTCGTTATCGAATATTTTATCTCTTGGCATTCCTGAATTAAATAGCAAGACGGGAAGAAGTAAGAAAATGGCATTGTGTAACCCATGCAACACGAATCCCCACCAGAATCCAAAGCGCACCCGCAGGTAACCCAAATTCAATCCGGCAAAAATCTGGGGTAGAACAAAGATTGGCGATAAAATAAGAATCGTTAACGTCACAGTGTAATTCTGCAAATGATAAAACCCAAACAGAATGGTAGTTAAATAAAAAACCAGCGCAGACTTTCGCCGCCAAAGCCTTCCGATAACGATATATATCCTGCGTTGGAAAACTAAATAGGTAGCCAGCAGCACCAGTCCGACTAGAACAGCAATAATATTCGACCGCACATCAAGACTGTGAATTGATACCAACAACAATACTCCATTGAGGTACAGCAATCCGATAAATGACAAAACAAAATTTCCTTTCTTGGGCCGCAAGTGCGTTCTGAATGTCAATTCCTCCAGTAACGGAATGAAAACAGTTACCAGCAGACTCCACTTGAGTAAACCCCATTTTTGATGAGAAATCGGAATTTTGTGCACCTTTACATCCGGAGCAACTACACCTCTCAATTGATATACAAGCCAGACTAACAGGGCACTGATGGCAATATCGACCACCAAAACAACCAAAAAATTCAGAAGTTTGGTGGTAAACCGTTTCTTCTTGTAGTTCAGATTGGGGTGTAACAGGAAATTCCAATAGGCCTTCAGGCTATTTTCGTTCGGGGTCATTTAGTTTTGTTTGTTAGGTTAGAATCTATAGTTCTTCTTGCTCTGTTCATCAGTAGTCTCACCGTTGAATCAAAGTCAATGCTTGCTTCTGTGAAAATTCCCAGCAGGAAAGACTATAGGAAAATATTGAATCGGAAGACTTTTCTCTAACATCGATAAAATTCAAATGCACAATTCGGTATTTCAAGGTTAAACTTCGATTAACGCTTCAGAAAAGAAAAACTGATCAACATCAAAAACATGATGTGATCAGTTTCAAATCCTGAAATCTTTTTCCCTCAAAATACACTTGCTATTCGGAGCAAAAAGTGGAGTGGAGAACTCCTCAATATCTGTCTTGGTCTTCGTTTGTTAATACCCGGATTTCGGAAAAGGTTACCCCCTTTTTCGAAAAAAATAAAGACTGTTTGAGATTTTCTTTGTTGACAAAACGCCGTTTTTGCGAGTAGCTTTTTCAATATCAACTACTTTCTTATGTTGATAACATTCGGAAAATCGCCCACAAAAAAAGAGGCCGCCAATAAATATTGACGACCTCCTGATTTATTATCGGAAAGCGACTGCTTACAGTACGCTGTCTACATCGTAATAAGTAAGTCCGAATGCCTCGGCAACACCTTTGTAAACGACTTTGCCGTCTACTACGTTCAGACCTTTCTTCAGCGAATTGTCTTCGCGGCAAGCCTGCTTCCAGCCTTTTTCTGCCAAATCGATAGCATGAGGCAAGGTAGCGTTGGTCAATGCCAGCGTAGAAGTACGCGGAACAGCACCCGGCATGTTGGCTACTGAATAGTGAATCACATCGTCGATTACGAAAGTCGGATCGTCGTGCGTTGTCGGACGGGTTGTCTCGATACAACCGCCCTGGTCGATAGCTACGTCAACCAGTACCGTACCCGGCTTCATGGTTTTCAACATGTCGCGGGTAATCAGGTTCGGAGCTTTAGCACCCGGGATCAACACGGCACCAATGATCAAATCGTGATCTTCAACCATCTTACGGATGTTGAATTCGTTCGACATCATTGTCTTCACGTTAGCCGGCATAATATCGTCGAGGTAACGCATGCGCCTCAGGCTTACGTCCATAATGGTTACGTCAGCACCCAAACCAGCAGCCATCTTAGCTGCTTCGGTACCTACAATACCACCACCAATGATCAACACTTTGGCTGGATGTACTCCGGGAACACCACCCAACAGCATTCCACGTCCACCGTAAGTTTTTTCGAGGTACTTAGCGCCTTCTTGAACCGACATACGACCAGCTACTTCCGACATCGGAACCAGCAACGGCAGTGAACGGTCGGGCAACTCAACGGTTTCGTAAGCCAAACATACCGACTTGTTGCGGAGCATGGCGTTGGTCAACGCTTCAGAAGAAGCAAAGTGGAAGTAAGTGTAAAGCAACTGACCTTCGCGAATCAATTCGTACTCAGGTTCAATCGGCTCTTTCACCTTGATGATCATTTCGGCCTTGCCGTAAACATCCTCAATGGTCGGGAGCATTTGTGCACCGGCTGAAACATATTCCTCGTCGGTGAAACCACTTCCCATACCTGCTGTAGCCTGAATATATACTTCGTGACCACGCTTAGTCAACTCTGCAGCACCGGCAGGCGTTAACGCAACCCGGTTTTCGTTGTTTTTAATTTCCTTTGGAACTCCTATTATCATGACTAATTATTTTTTGGGTATGTTCCAAAAATAGAGGAAATAATCACACTCTAATATGACGAACCCCCATAATTTTCAACTATTCAGCTTAAATTAACATATCACTCGTATGACCAATTTAAAACTCAATTTTTCATGATTGTTTGATAGTTTTTCCAATATTAATATTACAATAATTAAACATTCAGCCCGTTTGACTGACAATTTATAATATTAACTTTGCCTCTTCCAACATGAAAGTTATAAGATTGCAGGATGCCTAAAATTTCACAACGCGGGGATTTATTACCCGAATCATCGATACGGAAGCTGGTACCTTACGCAGAGAAGGCCAGGGAGCAGGGGAAGAAGGTTATACAATTAAATATTGGTCAGCCCGATATCAAAACCCCGCCACATGCTATTGAGCGTATCCGGAATTTTAATTTCGAACTGATTCCTTACGGACAATCGTACGGAAACGATTCGTACCGGAAAAAACTGGCCCAATATTACCGTAACCGGAAAATCGATGTCGAATACACCGATATTCTGATTACCACCGGCGGATCGGAAGCCATTTCATTCACCTTCATGGTTTGCTTTAACCCGGGTGACGAAATTATTATTCCCGAACCATTTTATGCCAACTACCGCTCGTTTGCAGTTGGTACCGATGTGGTTATCAAACCCATCACGTCACATATCGAAGACGGTTACCAGTTGCCTTCCATTTCGGAATTTGAAAAGGTCATCACTCCCAGAACAAAAGGGATCTTCATTTGCAATCCCAACAATCCCACAGGCTATCTATATTCCCGGGAGGAATTGGAACAACTGCGTGAGTTGGTGCTCAAGCACGACCTTTACCTGATTTCTGACGAAGTTTACAAGGAGTTCGTCTACGACGGATTTCAGCATCACTCGGTCATGGAACTGCCCGATATTGAGGAGCACGTTATCATGATCGACTCGGTATCGAAACGGTTCAGCGCCTGCGGTATCCGGATTGGGTCGGTTGTTTCGCGCAACAAAGAGCTCATTGCATCGATACTGAAGCTGGGAATGGCGAGGCTTTGTCCGCCCATACTGGGACAGGAAGTAGCGGAAGCTGCTGTCGACAGTCCGCCCGAATACATGGAAGAGGTGTACAACGAATATCTTCGCCGCCGAAATTACTTTATCAATGCCTTGAATGAGATTCCCGGTGTTTATTCACCCATGCCCCGCGGAGCATTTTACTCCATGGTGAAACTGCCCGTAGAGGACAGTGACCATTTCTGCCGCTGGTTGTTGGAAGAATTCGAACACAATGGTTCTACCGTGATGTTAGCTCCGGCTTCCGGTTTCTACAGCACCGACGATAGCGGGAAAAATGAAGTGCGCGTAGCTTATGTACTCAACGTGGAAGACCTGAAAGAGGCCGTAGCCTGCATTCGTGAAGCGCTTAAAGTTTACCCACAACGAACGCCGGAAGCAGAAGGCTAATGCTTCATTCTGCTGATTCGGTGACCCGATGTTGATAAAACTGACGGTAAACCAACCAACCGCTTAGCGCGAGAAGTATAACCATGGTTACCATGGAAGCATTCGGTCCGAAGGAGCCTCCGGTCATATTTTCATTACCGCGAAGCCAAACCAGGAAAATTCCGTGAGAACGTGGACTTCCGCTGACGGAAAATCCGAAAACCGGTCCCTGAACAAAGTTCCACAGGAAGTGGAGTCCGATTGGTGCCCAAAGATTTCTTCCGCGAATGCGAAGCAAACCGAGAACAATTCCTAGAAAGATAACATTTATCAGGGCTACGGCATTGAAACTCCGGTTGGCCATGTGCATTAATGCAAAAACCACTGCCGAAAACAGCACCGCCAGATAGACAGGCATCTGCTTTGTGTAATAACCGAGCAGGTACCCACGATACAAGAATTCCTGATACAGTGCCACAAAAAGGTAGTACAACAACAGATATGACAGGCTCTGCACGTGGAAATTGCCTTTCCCCAACCCTACCTGGTTCATAGACATAAGGATGAAGGTGACAACAACAATTGCTCCGGCACCCAGTAAACTACCGTAGCCGAATTGCTTTATTTTGAAACGACTTTTCAGCATTTCTACCATCGGACGCTTATCGATAAATCGGACTAGCAATAAAATAGTCAGAAGGGCGGCCAGAAAAGTTATCATGGCCATTATCATCTGGTTGTGGGGAACTTCGGCGTATGAACGCGGCGAAAATCCTGTACCTTCAATTTCTCCGCGCAGGAAGTAATACAATCCGGTAAGTCCCAGGAGTACTGCTACAAATACCACATGCAACAGGACAGTCCTGAGGAGAACAAGTAAGACTTTTTTCATCAGTTGGTTAGTTAGTTTGCCGATTTAACGGCCGGTTTTCCGGTTAGTGTAAAAAAAGAGAACCTGCCTTCAGGCTCTCTTTGTATTTCGGTTATAGTTGTTTGTCAATAATTTAATTTGCCATCTCACTCATGAATTTTATCCGAACCAGCCGGACTTCTTCTTCGCTATACTCCTCGCCCAGTTCAGCCATCGCTTCTTCCAATGAGTCACTTTCGGCATCTTCCCTGAAATAGGCAAAAATATCATCCACCTGATCATCATCAAGTACGTCGTGTAAATAATAGTCAATGTTCAGCTTCGTACCCGAATTCACAATGGCTTCTATTTCGCTCAGCAACGCGTCCATATCCTGATCTTTCGAGGAAGCTATTTCGTCAAATGGAATCTTCCGGTCGATGCTCTGGATGATGAATACCTTATTCTTCGATTTGTTGGCTACCGAACGGTACACCATATCCTGCGCCCGCTCAATACCTTTCTCTTCCACGTATTTGGCAATCAGCTCCACGAATTCTTTCCCATAACGTTTTGCTTTTCCCTGCCCAACGCCGGCAATTCCCTGAAGTTCTTCCAATTTTGTTGGGTACTGAATAGACATATCGGAGAGCGATGGGTCCTGAAAGATCACAAACGGTGGTAAATTGAGCTTCTGCGCCATTTTCTTACGCAACTCTTTCAGCATTTTAAAGAGTTCCGGGTCGCCGGCCGATGCACCCTGTGGTGGTGCCGGCTCTTCATCCGCTGCTTCGTAATCGTGATTCTTAACCACCAAAAACGACTGCGGATTTTTCATAAAATCACGCCCCGCATCTGTCAGTTTCAGGACACCGTAATTCTCAATATCCTTCCGGAGAAAACCAGCAATAATACACTGACGGAATACGGCATTCCACAATCGCACATCGTATTCTTTCCCAGAACCGAAAATTGACATTTCGTGATGACGGAAAGATTTTACAGCTGCGGTGTCGTTTCCAATCAGAATATTAACAATGTGTTCTCCCTTGAACTGTTCTTTTACCTCCTCAACCGCATTCAAGGCCAGAACCACCATCTCTTTGCCTTCAATCTGTTCCTTCGGGTTCATACAGTTGTCGCAGGCGCCACAGTTTTCGGTTTCATAATGTTCGCCGAAATAATGCAACAGGATGGTCCGGCGGCACAAAGCACTTTCGGCGTAAGCCACGGTATCTAGCAACAACTGCTGCCCAATTTCCTGTTCGGCCACGGGTTTGCCCTGCATAAATTTCTCCAGTTTCTGAATATCCTTATAACTGTAGAAAGTAATGCAATGCCCTTCTCCACCATCACGTCCGGCACGACCGGTTTCCTGGTAATAACCTTCCAACGATTTGGGAATATCGAAATGAATGACAAACCGAACATCCGGCTTGTCGATTCCCATTCCAAAAGCGATGGTTGCCACAATGACGTCTGCCTCTTCCATCAGGAACTTATCCTGGTTTCCCGAACGGGTAGCCGAATCCATACCGGCGTGATAAGGAAGTGCCCGAATGCCATTCACCTGAAGTGTGGCAGCCAGCTCCTCTACCTTTTTCCGGCTGAGGCAATATATAATACCTGATTTGCCGGGATTTCCCTTGATGTACTTAATGATTTGCTCAACAGGCTTCGTTTTCGACCGGACTTCGTAGAAAAGGTTCGCCCGGTTAAACGACGACTTGAAGACCTTCGCATCGAGCATCCCTAAATTCTTCTGAATATCGTGCTGCACCTTCGGGGTAGCCGTCGCAGTTAGCGCGATAATCGGTGCATGCCCTATCTCGTTAACGATGGGCCGTATCCGACGATATTCCGGACGGAAATCATGTCCCCACTCCGAAATACAGTGCGCTTCGTCAATGGCGTAAAACGAAATATTGACGTTTTTCAGAAACTCAATGTTTTCCTCTTTGGTCAACGATTCCGGGGCCACATACAGTAGCTTGGTCCGCTGTGCCAACACATCGTCCTTTACCTTTTGAATAGCTGTTTTAGTCAGGGATGAGTTGAGAAAGTGGGCCGCTCCTTCTTCCGTACTGAAACTGCGGATGGCATCCACCTGGTTTTTCATTAATGCGATTAGGGGGGATATGACAATGGCTGTTCCTTCCTGCAACAAGGCTGGTAACTGGTAACACAACGACTTTCCACCGCCGGTGGGCATCAAAACAAACGTGTCGTTACCGTCCAGCACACTCTCAATAATCTCCTCCTGCTGCCCCTTAAACCGGTCAAAACCGAAATATTTTTGTAATTGGGCAGAAAGAGAAACACCTTTATTCATAATCTAATCTCCTTTAACTCTTAAGGCCGCTCCGACATAGCCTCCACTAAGATATCTAAATAATATTAGTAGTACAAATTCGCTCCAGCCAGCAGAAGTTCAGGCAAAAAACGGTTTTCGATTTCAGCGCCCAAACCTAAAAAAAAAGGCCAAAGATTGTATATTTGTCTGGAATTTTATTGGAGTAACATTCTCCAAATTAAACCCAAACATGCTAATTTGAATCTGATGGCTGAACAGGAAAAATTACCTGGCGGAAAATCAACGAACGAAAATAGGAAAAAAAAGAATGAGGAGATGTCTTTCCTTGAACATCTGGAAGTTTTAAGGTGGCATTTGGTTCGTGCCGTGGTAGCCGTCGTCATTTTTGCTATCCTGGCTTTCGCCAATTACCACTTCATTTTCGATACGTTGATATTGAAGCCCAAGACACCGGAATTCGCCACCAACCAGTTTTTCAACTGGATTTCGCAGGTACTGAATATCCCGGCTTTGGCCATTAATGACAAGCCGCTACAGATTATCAATATTAATATGGCCGGACAGTTTGCCACACACATCAAGATTTCGTTGTTGGGTGGTGTTATCCTCGGATTTCCATACCTATTCTGGGAATTCTGGCGTTTCATTAAACCAGCACTGTACGAAAAAGAACAAAAATATGCCACTGGGGCGGTACTTTACAGTTCGGCACTTTTCATTCTCGGCATCCTGTTTGGTTATTACCTGATTGTACCACTATCAGTCAACTTTCTTGGCTCCTACGATATAAGTGATCAAATTACCAACCAAATCAACCTGAGCAGTTACATCAGCACAGTCAGTTCCATTGTACTGGCCGGAGGGGTTGTTTTTGAGCTCCCGGTAGCCATTTACTTCCTGAGTAAAGTCGGTCTGGTTACACCCGCTTTCATGCGGAGGTACCGGAGGCATGCATACATTGTACTCTTGCTGCTTTCGGCCATCATCACTCCGCCGGACGTATTCAGCCAGATAATGGTTTGTTTTCCACTGGTTTTCCTGTATGAAATCGGGATTGTTATCTCGAAACGCGTGGCCAATAAACGCGAAGAAGATTTGCTCGAAGCTTAACATGTCTCCGTCTGTTCATTATTTTTATCTTTGCAGTTCAATCCATTGAATTATGAAGCTTAGGGCTGAAAATATTGTTAAAAAATACCGGAAACGCACCGTTGTGAAAGGGGTGTCGATTGATGTGGAGCAGGGAGAAATCGTTGGGCTGCTGGGACCGAACGGTGCCGGAAAAACCACTTCGTTTTACATGATTGTCGGGCTGATCCGTGCCAACGGCGGCCGTATCTTCCTCGACGAAAAAGACATTACTTCGTATCCGGTGTACCGAAGAGCCCAGTTGGGCATTGGTTACCTCGCCCAGGAAGCTTCGGTTTTCCGCCAGCTAAGCGTGGAAGACAATATCAAGGCGGTACTGGAAATGACCAAGTTTTCGACAGAGTACCAGAAAGAAAAACTGGAATCGCTGTTGGACGAATTTGGTTTGCAACGTATCCGGAAAAGTAAAGGTATTCAGCTCTCCGGAGGTGAACGTCGCCGGACCGAAATTGCCCGGGCACTGGCTATCAATCCTGCATTCATCCTGTTGGATGAACCGTTTGCGGGAGTCGACCCCATTGCAGTAGAAGATATTCAGCAAATTGTTTACCGACTGAAAGACAAAAATATCGGCATCCTCATTACCGACCACAACGTACACGAAACCCTCTCCATCACCGACCGCTCTTACCTGTTGTTCGACGGAAACATCCTGAAAAGCGGAACAGCAGAAGAACTGGCAGCCGACGAAGATGTGCGAAGGGTTTATCTCGGAAAAAACTTCGAACTGCGGAAAGGCAGACGGGAAAATACGCCAGAGTAGATGCTCATTCCCGTCATTCCAAAGTGCTTAATTAATTGCTCACAATTTAGTTGTTTTAAAAAATAACACTATATTTGCACCGCCAAAAAAAAGCGGACGTGGCGTAATTGGTAGCCGCGCCAGACTTAGGATCTGGTGCCGTAAGGCGTGTGGGTTCGAGTCCCTCCGTCCGCACCATTACCTTAACCGCCTTCGCTTCCGGGTGCCGGATTGCCGAGGCGGTTTTTTAAATGGATGTTTTTAGCAGGAAGGGACGCTCGACGAACTCTTCCCTCAGGCATTTAAAATCACTCAAGAAAAACGTTATGAACATCACCAGAGAGAACATCGATGATTTGAATGCCGTTGTCAGGCTGACCGTTGAAAAAAACGATTATGAGGCAACGGTGAACGAAACACTGAAGGATTACCGTAAGAAAGCTAATATGCCTGGCTTCCGGAAAGGGAAGGTTCCTGCTGGGCTGATTAAAAAAATGTACGGAAAGTCGCTGCTGGCCGAGGAAGTAAATAAAATTCTCAGCCGCGAGCTCATGAAATATATCAGCGAAGAAAAACTGGATATTTTGGGCGAACCGCTTCCGAACGAAGAAAAGCAGCCAGCCATTGACTGGGATAATGACGAAAATTTCGAATTTGTTTTCGATATCGCCATGTCACCGGAAATCAATGTTACCCTTGACAAGCGTCGTAAACTTCCCTACTATGTCATCAAAGTTGATGAAGACCTGATTGACAAACAGGTAGAAAGTTACACCAACCGTTTCGGAACCAACGAGCCGGCTGAAGAAGTAGGCGAAAAAGAAACCGTACGCGGTGATTTCGCTGAGCTGGATGCTGACGGAAACGTAAAAGAAGGTGGTATCGAAGCCAACGATGTTTTGGTTTCCATCGACCTCATCAAAGACGAGGACATCAAGAAGAAATTCATGGGTGCCAAAGTAGGCGACGTGATTCGTTTCGATCCGAAAGCGGCTTTCCAGAATGACCACGAAGTAGGTCACATGCTGAACCTCGATCACGATGCTTCGCACGAGCTGGATGCCGAATTCAACTACACCATCAACGTGATTAACACGTTCATTCCTGCTGAAGTGAATGAAGAACTGGTAACCAAAATCTTTGGTGAAGAGTCGGATGTGAAGACCGTTGAAGATATGCGCAACAATATCGCTGAAGACTTAAAAGAAAACCTGAAGTACTCGAGCGATTACCGCTTCCTGGTCGATGCCAAGGAAACACTGACCAAAGGTGCCAAAATCGAGTTGCCGGAAGCTTTCCTGAAACGCTGGCTGGTAGCTACCAACGAAAATCTGACGGCTGAGCAGATCGATTCAGACTTCGAAAATTTCCGTACCGATCTCGAATGGCAGTTGATAAAAAACAAGCTTGGCAAAGAGAGCGAACTGAAAGTGGAAGAAGCTGAAATTCGTGACATGGCCCGCGAAATGGCACTTATGCAATTCCGTCAGTATGGTATGATGAACGTACCGGATGAGCACCTCGACCAGTTTGCCAACTCGATTCTTCAGAACGAAGAAGAGCGTCGCAGAATGGTAGAGAAAAAGCTGGAAGACAAAATTCTGGAAGTCATCAAAGAGAAAGTAAACATCGAAGAAAAAGAGGTGACCCAGGAAGAGTTCGACAAGCTCTTTGAAAAATAAACAGGGCAACCGCCTTTAATACCATATTTTTATAACTTTGTGGAGCGGGCTATCTTCCGTGCAATTCATGCACAGAGGATTGTCCGGCATCACAAAGTTTTTTTATTTAAATCAACCAAGTATGAGTTCAAATAGTGACGAGTTTCGTAAATATGCGACCAAACACATGGGGATCAGCAGTCTGACCCTCGATCGCTATAATTCTGTTTACGCCAATTATATTTCCCCAACCATTATTGAGGAACGTCAGATGAACGTTGCCTCGATGGACGTGTTCTCCCGTCTGATGATGGACCGCATTATCTTCCTCGGCGTTCCGATTGACGATTATGTAGCCAATATCATCCAGGCGCAGTTGCTGTTCCTCGAATCATCTGATCCGGGAAAAGACATCCAGATTTATTTCAATTCTCCGGGAGGTTCGGTTCACGCTGGTTTGGGAATTTATGATACCATGCAGTACATTGGATGTGATGTAGCCACTATCTGTACCGGTATGGCTGCATCGATGGCAGCTGTGTTAATGACTGCCGGAGCTGATGGAAAACGGTCAGCACTTCCCCACTCCCGTATTATGATTCACCAACCGATGGGTGGTGCTCAGGGACAGGCATCTGATATCGAGATTACAGCGCGTGAGATCCTGAAACTCAAAAAGGAACTGTATGAGATTATTGCCAAGCACAGTAATCAACCTTTTGAGAAAGTAGAACAGGATTCGGATCGCGACTACTGGATGACCGCTCAGGAAGCCAAAGATTACGGCATGATCGACGACATCCTGGTAAGAGGAAAAGAGAAGAAGTAACGCAGTAACGATTTCTTGAATAAGATTAAGGAGTGAAAAGCCGGTTGCTTTTCTGCTCCTTTTTTCGACAATACAGCATATGGATAGATGTTCATTTTGTGGTAGAGAGAAAAAAGATGTCAATCTTTTGATTGCCGGTATGGAAGGTCACATCTGTGACAACTGTATCGAGCAGGCTCATGCCATTATTGAAGAAGAATTCAAAAAGAGTGACGGATTCGACCTGACCGGTATCGAGTTGAAAAAGCCCAAGGAAATCAAAGACTTTCTCGACCAATATGTTATCGGGCAGAACGACGCCAAGAAGATTCTTTCGGTAGCTGTTTATAACCACTATAAGCGGTTGAACCAGAAGGTAGAGGATGACGGAACCGAAATTGAAAAATCGAACATCATCCTGGTTGGTCCTACCGGGACGGGTAAAACATTGCTGGCCAAAACCATTGCCAGAATGTTGCATGTTCCCTTCACGATAGTGGATGCCACCGTTTTGACAGAAGCTGGTTATGTGGGTGAAGACATTGAAAGTCTGCTCACCCGCCTGCTTCAGGCTGCCGATTATAACATCGAAGCGGCTGAGCGCGGCATCGTTTTCGTTGACGAGATTGACAAGATTGCCCGCAAAGGTGACAATCCGTCAATTACCCGAGACGTTTCAGGCGAAGGTGTTCAGCAAGGTTTGCTGAAATTGCTCGAAGGTTCGGTAGTAAACGTTCCGCCGCAAGGTGGCCGTAAACACCCCGAGCAAAAGATGATTCCGGTGGACACCAAGAATATTCTGTTCATCTGCGGAGGAGCATTCGAAGGTATCGATCGGAAAATCGGTCAGCGACTGAATACCAAAGTGGTGGGTTATAATGCCAGCAAGGATACAGCCCAAATCGACCGCGAGAACCTGCTGCAATATGTATCGCCGCAGGATTTGCGTTCGTACGGACTGATTCCGGAAATCATCGGCCGGTTGCCCGTACTTACTTACCTGAACCCACTGGATCGCGATGCATTGCGCCGTATTCTTATCGAACCCAAAAATTCTATCATTAAGCAATACGTTAAATTGTTTGAGATGGATAATATCAAACTCGAATTTGCTGACGAAACGCTCGATTTCATCGTTGACAAAGCCATCGAGTTTAAATTGGGTGCCCGCGGTTTGCGCTCCATCTGCGAGACGATCATGATTGATGCGATGTTCGACATGCCATCGACCGAAGAAGGTGAAGCCGAAGTGCTGATTGGCAAAGAATATGCCAGTGAAAAGATTGAGCGACTGGGTGCCAGCCGTCTCAAAGCAAGCTGATAATTTTTGTAACTATTATAAAAAAGGGTGCCCGTTTTCCGGACACCCTTTCTTTTTATTCGGGTAGTGCATCATCCGTGATGAATTTATCCGGAATCTCTTTTTGTGCTTTCGCACCGAGTACCCTGATTTTTTCAGCTGTGCGAACCAGGTTTCCACGCCCTGTATGTAGTTTGTTCATGGCCTTGTCGTAATTATCCCGGGCACTGTCGAGTCCCTTGCCAATTTTCTCCAAATCAGCGATGAAATTGACGAACTTATCGTACAAGGCTCCACTCTGCTGGGCAATATCCAACGCATTCCTCGTTTGATTCTCCTGTCGCCAAATGGAAGCAATGGTCCGCAACGAAGCGAGCAAAGTTGACGGACTCACAATCACAACTTTGTTGTCCCAGGCATAGCCAAACAGATCCTGATCCTGCTGAACGGCAATACTAAACGATGATTCGATGGGCAAAAAGAGCAACACAAAATCCGGTGCATTCAGATTCTTCGCCGAAGGATAATGCTTTTCACTCAGCGTTTTTACATGCGAGCGCAACGACAGCAAATGCTCTTTCATCGCTTTTTCGCGTTCCTCATCAGTTGTCGCATTGACGAGCCGTTCGTAGGCAACGAGCGAAACCTTCGAGTCGATAATCAAATGTTTCTTGTCAGGAAGGTGGACAATCACGTCGGGACGAATGGTTTTTCCTTCCATGTTCGTGTCGACCACTTCACGCTCAAACTCCTGTCCTTCCGTTAATCCCGATCTTTCGAGAACACGCTCCAACACAATCTCACCCCAGTTTCCCTGTTTCTTCACATCTCCTTTCAGCGCCTGAGTCAAATTTTGCGCATCGGTTGAAATCTTCAGGTTCAAATCCTGCAGCTTTTTCAATTCGGCTTTCAGGTCGGTCTGGTCTTTCAATCCTTTCTCGTAAGTGTCTTCCACTTTCTTCTCAAAGAGTTGGATTTTCTCTTTCAGCGGATTGAGAATGTCCGAGATATTCTTCTGGTTCACCGTCGTAAATTCCTTCGAGTTTTCTTTCAGAATCTTGCCGGCAATATTTTCAAATTCGGTCGTGAATTTCTTTTGCAGCTGCTCCAGTTCCTTGGCCTGATTTTCCAACCGCTCCTGCATGTTCCGCAAATCGGTTTGCGCTTCCGCCAGGTTCCGGTTCAGTATTTCGTTTTTGTCTCTTTCTGCATTCAGTACCTTCTTCGATTCTTCCAAATCGAGCTTCAGTGAATTGGTTTGCTGTTCCGCCAGCGATTTTTCCTTATCGGCGGAAGCCAGTTGGGTCATAAACTCTTGCTCGGCTTTGGCCAGATTTTGTGCACCGGTTACTTCGGCAGCTTTCGACTTGCCACGTTGAACCAGCCAGCCAATGACCACACCGACAGCAACTCCGATAACTAAAAAAACAATTTCCATCTTGCGTTGAGATTTCAGGTTTGCTTAAAGGTATAAAAAAAGCGCACGCATCGTTTCAACCGATGGTGCGCTGTGTATTTCGTTTCACTTATTTTCAGGGCATCCGGTAAATAATGGAATTGATAATCATACCCGCTCCAACCGAGGTGAGCACAATGTTGTCACCTGAATTGAAAGCATGATCTTCCATTTTCCCTTTACTGATTAAATCATACAACGTGGGAACCGTCGCCGAAGATGAGTTACCGAATTTCCGGATGGTCATCGGCATCAAATCTTTCGGATAACTGCGCTTGCCATAGAGCTTAAACAAACGTCCCAGGATCGCATCGTCCATTTTTTCGTTGGCCTGATGGATCAATACTTTGCTCACATCTTCCAAACCTAGACCTGCATCTTCCAAACTTTGTTTTACCACACCAGGAACAACGGATAAAGCATAAACATACACTTTGTTTCCCATCATCCGGATGTACAGTTCGTTGCCTTCGAAAGCCGGATTAACCGATTCGGCCATCTTCAGCCACTCTCCGCCATCAATTGCATCGGCGCGGCTGGCGTGTGAAATAATACCTACCGGGACATCGCTTTCGCGGGCTTCAACAATCACCGCTCCTGCTCCGTCGGAAAAAATCATCGAATCCCGATCGTGCGGGTCGCGTACCCGGGAATTCACATCCGAACCGATAACGAGGCCACGTTTGAAAGTGCCGCTCTTGATATATGCGTCGGCAACAATCATGGCGGTGGTCCATCCCGGGCAACCAGCTACTACATCATGACACATACACGACGGATTCTTGATATCCAGCATTCGTTTCACCCGGGTAGAAATGGGTGGCATGATGTCGGTGCGCGGATTATTGATGTCCATATCGCCAAAGTTGTTGGCCACAATCAGGAAATCAAATGATTCGGCATCGTAACCGGATGATTCGATAGCATCTTTCGCAGCGAAAGCAGCCAGATCGCTTGTTTTATGCTCCGGATTGGCATAACGGCGCTCTTCGATATTGGTGATTTCGTTGAATTTTTGAATGATCTCGGCGTTGGGCCGCTCAAACTTCTCTCCGGTTGCCGGGTCATGAAATTCCCAATCGAGGAAATGGTCGTTCGGTATTACTACTGGAGGAATATACGAACCACTACCGACAATAACGGTATAAAGCTTTTTATCCATACAATTTAATTTTTCCCACTCGGGGGAGTATTATGAATTCTTTCCAGTCGAAAATCAGTACCGTCAAATACTCCGTAAGAATACGACTTAATCCACTCTCCCAGTAAAAACAATTTGCTCTCCTCATTCAGGTCGTATTCGAGCGCCAGGTGACGGTGTCCAAAAACAAAATAATCAAAGTGCTTTCCTTCATTGATCATTCTCCGGGCAAACGAAATCTGTTCTTCGTTTTCTTCGCCCATAAATCTTGCCCCATCAACGCCGTTGGATAAACGGCTGTGTTTCGACCAGCGATGCGCCAGTCCAAAAGCAAAATTGGGGTGAAGCCTGGAAAATAACCATTGAGCTGCGCGATTATGAAAGAGAGCTTTGATAAACAAGTAGCCTTTATCGGAAGGATTCAGTCCGTCGCCATGTGCCAGGAAAAAACGTTTGCCCTTTATTTCGGTCTCAAACGGTTCCCGGTGAACAATGACTCCGGTTTCGGACGGTAAATAATCGAATACCCATACATCGTGATTTCCTGTAAAGAAATGCACGGGAATGCCTTTATCGGTTATTTCTGCTATTTTCCCCAATACCCTGACGAATCCACGGGGAGCGACTCTTTTGTATTCAAACCAAAAGTCGAAAATATCCCCCATCAGGAAAATCATCTCGGCGTCGTGACTTATCTCCTCGAGCCATGAGACAAACAGCTTTTCCCTTTCGGAATTGTCATTCAAAGCCGGCGCCCCAAGGTGCACATCCGATACAAAATATATTTTATTACGAGACGTCACCCTACTACCTGTATACGAATCTATTTCTCATTTCAAAATCACTGCAAAGATAGATGTAAAAACGAAGAATTCAAGAGTAAAAATGCTTCGCAGCACTGTTTTCATCCGGTATAAAAAGAAAAAAGACCAGCCAAAAGCTCGTCTTTTTCCGGATTATTTAAGTTGAAATATCACTTCAAATATTTTTGCAGTGTGTTATTCAGAGCCGGTCCCATCAGGTTTTTCGCCAGAATCGAACCATCCTTACCCAACAGGTAATTGTACGGAATGGTTTGGATATTGTAATTCCTAACAGCCTGTACACTTCCTTTCATATCGCCAACATTGGTCCAGGTAAGATGGTCCTGCTGAATTGCATTGAGCCATGCAGTACGGCTAGTGTCGATACTTACCTGGTAAATATCAAATCCTTTGGGATGATATTTCTTGTAATTCGCCACCAAAACCGGGTTCATCACACGCGAATCGCGATTCTGACCAGCCCAGAACTGAACCAGTACATATTTTCCGCGCATCGACGAAAGCGAAACGTCTTTTCCTTCCGGATTAGGCAGCGTAATATTCGGGCTGTTTTGTCCTTTCTGCTTAATCAGCTGCGTCATCTTTTGGTTATTTTGCTGACGCATAATATCCAGTGTATTGGAGTGCAGCGCTTTTACCTGGCTACTGTTAGGATACATCGCCGACAGCGCCGAAGCTGCTACTTTCATGGTATGCAAATCCTGCACAATAAAATTGCCATCGTCCCATTTCTGGTACAGCGCCATTACACTTGACAGAGAGAACGGGTGTTCCATCACAAATTTCTTGAGGTAGGCTGCGTGCTTGTTTTTCAGCGCGACATACTCATCGTTCCACTGCTTGCGCTCACTGTCGTAAGCTGCATCACCTTTGTGGGTATTAAATAGGTTCTTCAGCGAATCGAGTTGATGTTTTACATCGGTGTAATGAGTATTCAACTCCTTCACCAACTTTGAGCCGAGCGAACCTTTCACCGTATAATCTGACGGCAAATTCTTGTAACTTCCGGTAACCGTTGCCTGCTCGGTCGAATCGAGCAACAGAGTTACAAAGTTGTTATCGTTGAATTTCAACAGGTAGAATGTCGGCTCAGTAGCATTTCCTTTGAGCTCGAATTGTCCTTTATTGCTCACTTCTACCGAATCAACCGGAATCTGTGAACCGACTTTCAACTCATTCAGGTATATCATCTTCCCGCCGGCACCATTGATGGTTCCCGAAACAGAAAAATTGGTTTTCTCTCCGCATGAATAAAGCAGAAAAAGAATGGCTACTGCAAAAAACAATTTTTTCATGTGCTGTTTCTTTTCTTCAAAGGTTAAGGTGTCTTCTCGCCATTAAAAGACAAAAAGGTTTGTCTCACCTGTGGTTTTAGTCTTGCGTAATATTCTCATCCCGGTTTTACGCTTCGGTTTGCATGGCCGTATTCCGAAAATAGAAGAGCTATGCAGGGAGCAAAAATATAAATTCCACCGATAACTTGACATCTTCCGCAAGGTTTGTAAAACATTCCCTGCCGATTAGCTGTTTCTCTGAACCGCCGGCATACTTATTTTTCTTTACTTTTGTCGCGAATAAAATTTTACCACAAGTGGAGATTCATAACGGACTTGAACATTTTAATGCCAATAAACCGGTAATTACCATAGGAACGTTCGACGGTGTCCATCTGGGCCACCGACAGGTTATTTCCCGGCTAAAGGAGATTGCCGATTCCGTTAATGGTGAATCAGTGATTTTTACTTTCTACCCGCACCCCCGTCTGATTGTCAGTCCTGAAGAGAATACGTTGCGTTTGTTAACAACCCGTGACGAAAAAATTGATCTTTTTCGGGAAATTGGCATCGACCATTTGGTGATTTTTCCGTTTACAACGGAATTTTCCAAACTCTCCTATGAAGATTTTGTGAGAACCATTTTGGTTGGGAAAATGAACATCAGTCACCTGGTGGTTGGCTACGACCATAAACTGGGACGAAATCGGGAAGGAAATTACACAGTTCTGAAAGAACTTTCGAAGGAACTCAATTTTACCATTGAACAACTGGACGTTTTATTAATGGAAGATGTCAACATCAGCTCAACGAAAATACGTCAGTCGCTGGAAACAGGAAATGTAGCCAGGGCTAACCGATATCTGGGGTACGATTATACGCTAACAGGAAAAGTGATTGCCGGCAACCAACTGGGGCGTAAACTGGGTTTTCCCACCGCCAACATCGAAACGTTGGATGAGCATAAACTCATTCCTCATGACGGTGTTTATGCTGTCAGAGTAAAAATTGACAATTCCGATTATGAGGGAATGCTCAATATCGGTACACGCCCAACCATCAGTCATAATGCCGATCATCGGAGTATCGAAGTCCACATTTTCGACTTCAACCAGGATATTTACATGCACGAACTGACGCTCTATTTTGTTGGCAAAATCCGCGATGAGCATAAATTCGAATCGCTCGATGCTTTGCAGGAGCAATTGAAAAAGGACAAAGAGAGCGCACTTGAAATACTTTCGGGACAATAGGCTTTCATCCTCAAACATGGGTGATTATCAGTCTTCAGTTTCGTTCTATTTTTGTTAATTTTGTGAGATTATTAATACAGTTAAATAAATTATGAGTGTTGTAACTGATACCAAAACAGATTATAAAGTCAGGGATATTTCGCTGGCCGATTTCGGAAGAAAAGAGATTGAGATTGCTGAGAAAGAAATGCCCGGACTGATGTCCATCCGTGAAAAATACGGAAAGGAAAAGCCGCTCGCAGGTGCCCGTATCATGGGCTCTCTCCATATGACCATTCAAACGGCCGTGCTGATTGAAACACTTGTGGAATTGGGAGCTGAAGTTCGCTGGGCTTCGTGTAATATTTTCTCTACGCAGGATCATGCTGCCGCTGCCATTGCCGCTGCTAATGTTCCGGTATTCGCCTGGAAAGGTGAAACACTGGCAGAATACTGGTGGTGTACTGAGCGTGCGCTGGATTTCGGTGAAGGAAAAGGCCCGCACCTGATTGTTGATGATGGTGGTGATGCAACACTGATGGTTCATTTGGGTTACAAAGCCGAAAAAGATGCTTCTGTTCTGGAGAAAGAAGCAGAAGGTGAGGATGAAGTTGAACTTCAGAAAATATTGAAACGCATTCTGTCAGAAACTCCCAATCGTTGGGAAAATGCGGTTAAAGAACTGAAAGGTGTTTCGGAAGAAACGACTACCGGAGTTCACCGCCTGTACCAAATGATGGAGCGTGGCGAATTGCTGTTCCCGGCCATTAATGTGAACGATTCGGTTACCAAATCGAAATTCGACAATACATATGGTTGCCGCGAATCGCTGGCCGACGGTATCAAACGTGCAACCGACGTGATGATTGCCGGTAAAGTGGTTGTAGTTTGTGGTTATGGCGACGTTGGTAAAGGCTGTGCCCGCTCGATGCGTGGTTATGGTGCCCGTGTGGTCGTTACCGAAATTGACCCGATTTGCGCTCTCCAGGCTGCCATGGAAGGTTTTGAAGTAAAAACCGTGGAAGATGCACTGAGCGAAGGAAATATCTACGTAACCACTACCGGAAACAAAGATATCATTACCGCTGAGCACATGGCCAACATGAAAGACCAGGCAATCGTCTGCAACATTGGTCACTTCGATAACGAAATTCAGGTAGCTCAGCTGGAAAAATGGCCCGGAATCAACAAAAAGAATATCAAACCGCAGGTTGACAAGTATGAGTATCCTGATGGACACTCCATCTTCCTGCTGGCCGAAGGTCGTTTGGTGAACCTGGGATGTGCCACCGGCCACCCATCGTTTGTGATGAGTAACTCATTCACCAACCAGACACTGGCTCAGCTCGATCTTTGGAAAAATGATTATAAAGTTGATGTTTACCGTCTGCCCAAACACCTTGACGAAGAGGTAGCCCGCTTGCACCTCGAACAGCTGGGTGTGAAGATGACAAAATTGACGAAAGAGCAGGCTGACTATATCGGGGTACCGGAAAACGGACCGTTCAAACCCGAACATTACCGCTATTAATCAGTAGCCCAAAACATAAAAAAGGGATGATTGGCGTTCAATCATCCCTTTTTTATGTTTTTTTAGTTGTGGACCCAAAGTCTACCACCGGCTTGGTCAACCTTATATTGATGTAGATTCCTGGTGGAAGGTCCTTCAATCGGGTATCCCCCACCGAAAAGGCTGTATTGCGAACCGCAGCACGAACAGGTGGCAATGCCGCTGTCATCGGGCGTTACCGTACAACTTGCCTTGGCTTCGTACGGGCAGCAAGTGTCGAAAGCATAGAACCCGTTACCATTGTTCATAACAATAATTCCGGTATATCCCTGTGGAAAGACCTGGTAATTTCCGGGTACCGACAAATCGTTATTCGTCGCCAGGTTGATATAAAAATCCACCGGCACCTCAGGAATATACGATTGCTGATCCTTTTGACAGCTGTTGGCCGACAGAAGAAACAGTACGACCAAACTAATTTGCAGCCATGGCTTCGATAATCCCTTCAACATTTTTAGTATATTTAGCAACACAGCAGCAAATTTAGGAAAATGCTAAGCAACATGGTTTTACTTACACAAATAAATACAGCCGGCGTTGGCGATTATGTCTTTATCATTCTGATAATTGTTGTTTCCATTGTGCAGGCAATCAACAAGCAGCGCAAAAAGGAACGGATGAAACAGATGCAGGACAACGGCGGGAATAACGGTTGGGAACAACCAAAGCAGCAAAGAGAACCGTACAATCCGATGGATGAAAAACGTGAAGATCCGTTCGGGACGTTATTCGATCGCATGGAAGAGGTGTTTGACCCGGTACAGTACCCTTCGCAAGAGCCCGAACCGGAAATGGAAATGACCAATAATAAAGTAGGGCAACCGGAAATCAGTAACAAAAAAGTTGAAGAGATTATAACGAAAAGTCGGCAGGCGAAAATGCCGGGTGACATTACCGCTACATCGGTCTATCATAAAGGGAAAAAGGAACCACTCAAGAAAAGTATCCGACGGGATTTTGACCCGCGAAAAGCTGTTATCTATTCCGAAATAATCAACCGCAAGTATTGAAAATGGAGTAGTTACGTTTCGAACGGAAAAAACATTTTTTACAACATCCTTCGTGGGATATTCGGGAAAAACCTTAAATTTGTGTTTTACATCGAAGGAAGAGTTCCGTTTTTTTCGGGATTCTTCTTGTTTTTTTATGTGTTAACGAAAAATCTAAGTTAAATGGCAAAGGTTACGTATATAACTGCTGAAGGTCTAAAAAAATTGAAAGCTGATCTGGAACGCCTGATGACGGTTGAACGTCCGGCAATTTCAAAGCAGATAGGTGAAGCCATTGAAAAAGGCGATATTTCGGAAAATGCTGAGTACGATGCGGCCAAAGATGCCCAGGGTATGCTCGAAGCAAAAATTGCCAAACTTCAGGAACAGGTAGCCAACGCCCGTATTATCGACCAATCGAAAATTGACTGTTCATCGGTTCAGATTCTGAACAAGGTGACTATCAAGAATAAAAAGAATAATGCCGTCATGGCTTACACCATTGTTTCAGAACACGAAGCTGACTTGAAGGCTGGTAAAATCAGTGTGAATACACCAATCGCACAGGGTTTGCTGGGCAAGAAAGTTGGCGACGAAGTAGAAATTCAGGTTCCGTCGGGCGTGATTCCTTTCGAAGTGGTCAATATTGAAATGGGTGTTTAATACCGGTAAAAACGAAAGTTTATGGCAAGCATTTTCACGAAAATAGTCGAAGGCGAAATTCCGGCATACAAAGTGGCCGAGGATGAGAATTATCTTGCGTTCCTCGATATTTTCCCCCTGGCAAAAGGGCATGTACTGGTTATTCCAAAGAAAGAAGTAGACTATCTTTTTGATTTGGACGACGAGTTATACATTGGTTTGCAACTGTTTGCCAAACGAGTCGCTGCCGCGTTGAAAAAAGCCATTCCTTGTAAAAAAGTCGGAGTTGCTGTTCTCGGCCTCGAGGTTCCGCATGCCCATATTCACCTGGTACCCATGCAGAGTGAGAAAGACATCAACTTCTCCAATCCGAAATTGAAACTGTCGGAAGAGGAGTTCAAGGAAATTACGGAAAAGATTAAGAAGGAATTATAATACAGCCAACTACTGGCTTTGAAAAAAGAAGGGATTGCGATGGTAGTCCCTTTTTTTATTTGATTCGATCCGGATTTTTCCGGATAAACTCTTCCCAACTATTGTACGATTTCCCTTTGGCAGGATTTCTTCCCTGCAGGTAATGACAAACCGCTGCTGCCAACCCATCTGTCGCGTCCAGCTCTTTCGGGCGAATCTCCATGTTGAACATCTGCTTCAGGAAATAGGCCACCTGCTCTTTCGACGCCGAACCGGTACCCGTAATAGCTTGCTTGATCTTTAAGGGAGCATATTCAAATATGGGAACTCCGCGATACAGCGCAGCCGCCATGGCTACCCCTTGCGCCCGTCCCAACTTCAGCATCGACTGCACGTTCTTTCCATAGAACGGTGCTTCCAACGCGGCTTCATCGGGCTGGAAAGCATCGACCAAATAAAGGGTCCGCTCAAAAATATGACGAAGTTTCTGGTAGTGATCGCCAAATCCGGACGTTTTCACCACCCCCAACGTAACGATTTGGGCTTTCGTTCCGATGACTTTTACTACGCCATAGCCCATCACATTCGAGCCCGGGTCAATTCCTAATATGGTTTTTTCCTTTTCCAATACAGTTGAATTTCGTTTCGAATTTACCGGTTTATTAACGAAATGGGGTATAATTTTGAAAAAACTGAAAATCACGATTGTTCATTCACCACTCAGATTCGTACGTTCACCACTCAGATCGATACATTCATCAAAAAAACGGAAAATCGGGGTTACCCTACGACCAAAAACGGCATAAATAGTAAGACGTTTTATTTTATTGTCTTGCTGAAATGAAAGAACTAATCCCCGGGAAAAATGATTCCCGATTTCTGAGAACATGGAAACTACTGGCCATCGTTGCCATGGTTTATCTGACGACCATTTCCATTTTCTGGTACATGAAGAAATTCGATTTTGTTGTATTGGTTTTTGTTCTCTTCTCTGTTGTCCATTTTATGGTACGCACTGAAGAATCCTGACTTTTACTTCCTATCTCTAAGCGCCCGGTAATTTTTTCGTGCATCTTCGATGTAAACACTCCCGGGATGATGCAGAACGATGTCTTTGTAGATCGCTTCTGCCTTATCGGGAAGATTTAGCTCTTTTTCATACAACTCTCCCAACCTGAAACGCGCCTCATCACTGTTTTTTCCATCGGGATATTTTTTCAATAAATCGTTATACGCGCTCGCCGCTTCCTGGTACTTTTGAAGTTTGACCAATATTTTAGCCTTACGGGAAAGAACCTCCTCATTTAAATCGCTGTAAGGATATTTTTGTTGCAGAGAATCGAGTCGCAAAAGCGCTTCTTGAGGTCTGTTGCAGAAGCGGTCCAAATCGGCACGGGCCAACATCTGCAAATCGCTGTTGAGTGAATCGGGCGCCTCGTGATTTTCAATCAGCAACGAAAGTGCCAGCGCGTCGTTGGCGGTCAGTTTGGCTGTGCTCCCCTTTAAAACATCCATTTGGGCCTTCACCCAATTAAAATCGCCCATGTAATACGCCAACCGGGCTCGCTTGAATTTTGCCTCATCGGCCAAATTGGTTTCCCGCATCTCTTTAGCAACCTGCGCGTACAATAAAACGGCTTCCCAATAGTCGCCGGCACAAACGTTGCAATCAGCCAATTCCACTTTCAGCTTTCCTTTTTGTGTCGGGTTCAATCCCTGTATCTTTCCTGCTCTCTCCAGCAAATCGATGGCTTTGGCCGGCTGATGACTGTAAAACGCTAAAAACTTTGCGTAGTCTTCTATCAAAAACAATGTGCGACGGCTCTCACCCAGTTGATGAAATGTCATCTGAAACAACTGATCAAGGCTGTCAACAGCTGTTTTTCGAGACGTTTGAGCGGCCAGAAAACGCTGATAAGCGACCTGCGTTTGCCTCAGCTGCGCTTCTTCCCGGTAGGGATTGTCACCTTTTCGTTTTTTCAGGTAATCATATGCCCGAAGGGCTTCCGAATAGGCTTCACCTTTGGCTGCCAACTGTGCCAGGTTCAGTAAGGTGGACGCTTCATCGCCGGTTCTCCGGTCGAGCACCAGTGCCTGACTCAACGCGGCTGAATAGTTTTTTTGCTGAATGAGAAACCAAACAAACAATTTGTTGTACACTACATTGCCCGGATCGGACTGCATGCGAGCAAGAATCGTCTTCTGCATCTGGTCCTTTAACTCTCCGTCGATATCGTAATAGAATGCCGTCATTAACCGGCCCTCCACAGTAGTCAAAGCTTTCGGCTGCGATTTCAGCAGATCAAGATAAGCATCGAGCATCAACGGGTAATTCCGGGTACGGAAATAAATTTGCGCCAACTCGTAATGAAACTCCTGCGAAGGGAACTTCTTCTGTGCTTCCTGGTATACTTTCGCTGCCCATTCCATTTCGCCCAGTGTATAAAAAGCATTTCCAAGCTCTATAATACGCGAACGCTCGGGCTGAAGACCATCCAACGCCTGCTGATAATATTCCTCAGCACGTTTCGTGTCGCCCTCCCGACTGTACACATACCCCTGCCATACCAGGTATTTGGACTTTTTACTTTCCCTGAGTTTTTGCCGAATGGTTTTCAAAGCCGTCTTATAATCACTCGATTCGATCAAACAACGCAGGTAATACTCGAAATAGGCGTCGGCCCCGGAATCATCGTAAAGTGATTTGAAAAGAACGGCCGCCTTGTCATATTTCTGCTCCTGAAAATAACGGTTGGCCTGATCGCGAATCATCACTTTCTCATTCTTCTTCTGGGCAAAGCCCTGAGGCATACCCGCAAATAAGAAGATGAGCATAGAAAAGAAAAAATATATCGTAAAGGAATTTGGTCCCTTTTTCATTTTAAATCGAGGTTAGAAAATTCGTCGATCTCGCCGGCCGAGAATTTTTTATTATTCTTCCGGGCATTGGCAATGCTCACATTTAGCTCGAATCCGACCAGCAAAATGACCGCATTAAAGTATATCCAAATCATTACCACCAGCAACGTCCCAATCGAACCGTACAATTTGTTGTAACGCCCAAAATTATTGATGTAAAATGAGAATCCCAGTGAAGTAATCAACGAAAGAATGGCTGCCAGACTCACACCGGCAGAAATGAAACGAAACTTGGATTTCTTCGCTGGTGCGTAATAAAACAAAAACGCGTAAGTGAAAAAGAAGAGGGCACAAATGACTACCCATTTACCGACCAACAGCAAATAGTAGGTAAAGTCCTTTACCAGGATATGTTTGTCGACCAGAAAATTAAGCGCCAACTGCCCGAGAGTCATCAATGTGATCCCAACGGTCATCAGCAATGTAAGAATGATAACAAGGGCCAGTGAAACGACCCGCTGATTCCACCACGATCGAGTATCCATCTCATGTACAGTGGCATTGAAGGCAGAAATCAGAGAATCAACTCCGTTCGTTGCAAAGATGAGGGCGAAAAAGAAACCGAACGATAACAATCCTCCGTGAGGCTGCGTAACGATATCTTCCACCGTACTACTGATCGCCTCGAAAGCGTTCTGGGGTACAATGCTCTCGATCAAGCCCAGTAACTCCGACTGAAAGTTCTCGATCGGAACATACGGTATCAAAGTAAAGATGAAAATGATGGCCGGGAAAATGGCCAGTATAATGTTGAAAGCAATTGCTGAAGCCCTTGTCGTAATGGATCCGTTTTCAATTCCCTTCCAGAAAAACAGACCAACATCGTAAAGGGGAACATCTTCAAAAATTGGTAATGAAATTTTCTTTGCCCGCTCCCGAATGTGTTCCAGCCGCTTGCGGACATATTCCTTGAGTTCTGTCACAGGCATAAGCAGGCAATTGCGTAATTTTGGTTACTCTTTCTCGATGCGAAGCTGATGGATCAACGGCTTGTTATCCTTATTCTTCAGTAAGAAATATACCCGGAATGTTTCCTTATCAGTTTCCAGACTTCCAATGGCGTAGCGAGCATCTTCCTTGCCACCCTGGTGAATTACCCGGAATTGATTGGGTTTATTTTTTGCAAAAAAATCCTTCAGAATCTGTTCTGCCTGAGCCTGCGAACATACGTCTTCCCTGTTTAAAATGACAAGCTCAACATTATCGTTAAAATAAGCTGCCAACGTTTTTGCGTTCCCCGAGCTCAACCCGATAATAATTTGGTCCGGCATTTGTGCATATAGTGCGGTGGCCGGAAGGATAAACAGGAACAAGGCGATCAAAATTTTTCCTGCCTTTTTCTTCATATCGCTATATTTAGTTACCGAAACAGTCATGCAACAATCATGCAAAACATCAAGCAAGATACAAAAATATTGTAATTAGAAAGGGTCGAACAACGGCTCTCCTTTTAAATCGTTAAATTTAACCATTACAAAATAACTCAGGGAAATTGAAACATGAAAGTAACACTGGTAGTCATCGGTAAAACGGACAAGGATTATTTGAAGAAGGGAATCGATATTTACAGTAAACGACTATTTCATTATCTGCCATTTGAGATAAAAACTATCCCGAATATCAAGAATAGTAAGAATCTGAACACTGAGCAGCAGAAAGAAAAAGAGGGCGTCCTGATCTTGAATCAGGTGACTGCCATGGACCAACTCATTTTGCTCGATGACAAAGGGGAAGAAATGGGCTCTGTTGATTTCTCCAAATGGATGGAAAAACGAATGGTAGCCAGAACAAAACATCTGGTTTTTGCCATTGGTGGCCCCTATGGATTTTCTCCGGCAGTTAAAGCACGTGCCAACGGAAAGTTATCACTTTCGAAGATGACTTTTTCGCACCAAATGGTCCGATTGATTTTTATTGAACAACTATATCGCGCTATGAGCATCTTAAATGGCGAACCCTATCATCACGAATAATCCCTATGCGAAAACTCTGGCATCAACACCGGTTACTGCTTTTCTCTATTGTCTTTCTAGGCGTTGCCTGGTTCTGGGAGCACCTCCTTCTTAATAATGCTACGCTTCATCAGGAAATCGCCCACGTCGCCCACGTGATGGAAAAAAAGGAAGCAACCCTCAATCAAGTTTTAAATAATATTGCCAGTGACCCAACTAAAATCGCTTCGGAACGCTATTCGATTGACGCAGCCAACCGCTGGGACCAACTTGCTAAACAAGGAATTACATTCAATATTTTTCAAGGTGATTCACTGATTTACTGGACCTCTTCCGAAACTGCTTTCAATGACTCACTGCCCAAGGTTTCGGCAGACAACAGCCTGATTAAGAAGCTCCCTACCGGCTGGTATATGACTAAACAGCTAAACACCGATAGCCTTACGTTGGTAGGTTACATACTAATAAAACAGGTTTATCCGTACCATAATAAATATTTGCGCGACCATTTTCCGAGTGATTTCAGACTGCCTCCCGATTTCCTGGTCCACCCTCAACCTGCCTCTAACCCGGTTTACGATGTTAAGGACAGCAACAACCGATTCCTGTTTTCGCTGGAGCCTACCGGCGAATTGGTCACGCCGGAACATGACCTGTTTTTTCCCTCTGGGTTGTATTTCATTGCGCTGCTTTTCTTCCTCATCTACACTGTACAAATTCTAAACCTGCGCCTTCCCATCCGGGGGCCTGCAAAGATACTGCTCAGTATCGTCATCGCTTTTGGGATTTACTATCTTGTTAACCAACTCGACCGACCGGCTATTTTCGAGTACCTGCGACTCTTTTCACCGGTTTATTTTGCTGCCGGTTCGTGGTTGCCATCACTAGGTGAGTTTTTCCTGCTTTCCATCTTATTACTTTACGTCGCGCTGGTATTTTTCCGATCGTTGGATGTCAAAGATTTTCAGCATCCCAAATGGGGAAAGATTTCGCTCTTGCTTCCTTTTCTTTTTGCTGCCTTTTACTTCACTTTCAGCATCTTTCTATTCCAAATTCTCATCCTGAACTCCTCTATTAACTTTGAGTTTTACCAGGAAATGAGAATCTCTCTTCCCAACGTTTTGGGATTCATTTCACTGGTGCTTCAATGCCTGGGATTCCTTCTCATTGCTCTCCGTCTTCGGTTCATTGCCAGAAACATATTAAGTCTGAAGCAATACCTGGTTGCTGCCGTTATTTCTGCCTTGTTGGCCCTTGGGGTTTTTATTCTGGGCGGACATGCAGTCAACTGGTTTCCGTTTACTTTCTACATCATTATCATCACCGCACTTTATTTTATCCGTTACGACTCCCTGCTGAAATACCGGACGACCTTCCTGGTGGTTTATTCACTGTTGGCAGCCTTGCTTTTCGACCATATGCTTTTTGTGCATGTCAAAACGCGCAATACCAACATTCAGAAAGTACTGGCCGTCAACCTGGCATCGGAACGCGACCCGGCGGCCGAGCTTTATCTGTCTGATTTGGAGCCGCGTCTTCATCGCGACACATTGCTGCAAACACTTTTGGTACCGCCATATGATGTGCTCGAACAATACCTCAGAAAAAACTATTTCACCGGGTTTTGGCGCGATTACGATTTGCAGGTAACGGTTTGCGGAGACCAGGACAGCGTGCTGGTGAAACCCGACAACGACCTACATCCTTGTCATGCTTTCTTCGAGAACATGGTTTCGCAAAGCGGAGTGGAAATTCCCGGCAGCGATTTCTATTTCATGGATAAACTAAACGGGCGTATCTCGTACTTCGGGCAAATGGCGTTCAAGAGTGCAGTCGACGGGCGACCTCTGACCGTTTTCGTGGAACTGAATTCGCGACTAATTCCGGAAGGACAAGGATATCCGGAACTATTACTTGATGAACGGGCAGCCCGCAAGAATCGTCGTGACGGCTTCTGCTATGCAAAATACTACAATGACCAGCTGGTCGACCGAAGCGGAAAATTTGCCTACACCCTGTCTATCAAAGAATACCTTCACGGGAAAGGAGAATTTTATTTTTACGACCTCGACGGTTATTCGCATTGCGCATACCACATCAGTGGCAACAATTATACAGTCGTCAGTTACCCGAAGATGTCTTTTGTCAAGCGACTGGCATCGTTTCCTTACCTGTTTTTGCTGACTTATATCGCCGGACTTCTGGTGATCGGTCTGAATAATCCGAAAGGCTGGTATTTTTTCCGACGACACTGGGACTTCCGTCGAAAGATTCAGTTTTCCCTCATTTCAATTCTATTGGGAACACTGCTGATCATCGGATTTGGTATTATTGCCTACAACTACACACAGTTCAAGGCTTCCATCCAGGAAAACCTGAACGAAAAAATAAGGACGGTGTCCGCGGAGCTGGAAATGCGGTTGGGACGGGAAGATCAGATTTCGCCTGACATGGAGAATTATCTCGATTATGAACTGATTCAACTATCCGATATTTCCTGGGTCGATGTCAACCTGTTCGATACCACCGGGACGCTGATTGCTACTTCGCGGGATGAGATTTATGAGCGTGGTCTCACCGCTCCGAAGATGAATCCGCGCGCTTTCTACGCCATGTCGGTGGAACACCGGACTAACTATCTCCATCGCGAGAAACTCGGGAACATGACTTTCTACTCGTCGTATGTACCGGTCTTCAATAACAACAACGAGTTGCTGGGCTACCTCAACATTCCGTACCTCAGTAAACAGAACGAACTGATGCAGCAGATTTCCGGCTTCATCGTGGCGTTCCTCAACATCTACATTTTCCTTACGCTCATCAGCGTGATGGTGGCGGTTTTTATCAGCAGCCGCATTACATCGCCACTACGCACCATCGAGGAGAACCTGCGTGGTATTCAGTTAGGAAAAGCCAATGCCAAAATCGAATATCGTGCGAATGATGAAATCGGAAGGCTAGTGAAAGAATATAACCTGAAGGTGGATGAACTAGCCGAAAGTGCCGAACTACTGGCCCGCTCGGAGCGCGAAAGCGCCTGGCGCGAAATGGCCCGGCAGATTGCCCACGAGATAAAAAATCCGCTCACCCCGATGAAGCTGAGTATTCAGTATTTGCAACGAGCCCGAAAACAGGAAAAAGAAAACTTTGACGAGTATTTCAGGCAAGTGACCAAAACACTCATCGAACAGATTGAAACGTTGTCGGCCATTGCTTCGGCTTTTTCCAACTTTGCCCGGATGCCGAAAGCGCACTACGAAAAACTCGACCTTTGCGACCGGCTTCAGGAAGTGACCAACTTGTTTGACAACAACCCGCATGCCTCCGTTCTTTTCGAACAACCAACCACCTGTCCGGTATTTGTTCTGGCCGACAAAGAACAACTAAGTCGCGCTTTCATCAATTTGGTGAAAAATGGGATGCAGGCCATCCCCAAAACCAGAAAAGGTTTTGTTGAAATTAGTTTGCATACCGAAGAGGATTTTGCCCAGGTTGAGATTTCCGACAACGGAGTAGGAGTTGCTGAAGAGCTTCGGAGCAAATTGTTCGAACCCAACTTCACGACCAAGACAAGCGGCATGGGACTGGGACTCGCGATTACTAAAAGCATCATCGAAAATCTTGATGGAAAAATCTGGTTTGAAACATCTCCCAAAGAGGGAACCCGTTTCTTAATTCGGTTGCCAATTTATAGTAAAGAACGACATGAAAATCACGATTCTGAACGATAATACGGCTGGTAAAGTATGTGGTGCGGAACACGGTCTTTCTTTTCTGATAGAAGCCGATCAAACCATTTTGTTCGACACAGGCCCGTCAGATATCATCGTCCGCAATGCACGGATTCTGGGGATCGACCTGAAAATAATTGATGCCATTGCGTTGAGTCATGGGCACTGGGACCACGTCAACGGCCTGATGCACCTCGGGCATAAACCGCTCATTCTGCATCCTGATGCTTTTCTTTCCCGTTACCGGAAAGCAGACCATTCCCCCTTGGGTATGCCGGCAAGTCGTGATGAACTAACAAACAGGTTCGAGATTATCGAAAGTCGTGAGCCTTACCCGATTTCAGATGAACTTTGGTTTTTAGGAGAAATTCCACGCGTCACCGATTTCGAGGCGAAGGAAACACCGTTCGAATTGGAAGATGGAAGCGATGATTTTGTTCCTGACGATTCGGGAATGGTTGCACTGACCGACCACGGGCTCATTGTAATTTCGGGATGCGCTCATGCAGGCATCTGCAACATGGTACTGCATGCGCGGAAAGTGATTCCCGGTTTTCCGGTGTATGCTGTTATCGGCGGATTTCACCTCACCAGTGAAACAGAACGGGTGGAAAAAACCATTGAATTCATGAAAGAGCACAACGTAACGCGCGTTATCCCCTCGCATTGTACGGGATTGCCGGCATTGGCCCGTTTTTACCAGGAGTTTGGGTTCATGCAGGTCCGGACAGGAAATATCATCGAGTTGTAGACTATTCCGTTATTCATTTGTCCATCAAACAATCTATTTCCTGACAAATTGTAAACCCTTCCAGGGAAAACGACTCTCTTTCCAGCTCCGGAACCCGCTCTTCCAGCTAAAACGGGTATCATTCCAACTAAATTGAGTATCATTCCAGGTTCGGGGCCGGTTCTTCCAGGCATTGAAACAGTCTTTCCAGAGATTTGTATCGTCCCTGCAAGGAATAATATATCACTTTGATATGAAAATCAGCCCCTGTTATACAAACCGTCAGTCCATTTGAAATATTACGCCTCCTGTTAATATAATTACCGTCCTGTTGTACTATTTGTCAATCCATTCCGGTATATGGGCCGTCCTGTTACCTTTTTGATGCCCCTGTTCACATAACTGTTCGTCCTGTTGCATTTTAGGCATGCCCCGTTGAACCGGAAGAGCCAAAACCCGCGCCGGACCCCATTCCTGCCCGACAGGAATAACAAAACAGGATAAAGAGAAACAGGCTGAAAGCCTGAGATTCCTGAGCCCCCGGTAAATGGACAACAAAAATGAGGGAAGCCTGAAGGGCTTCAACCATCCAAACCCATATGGAGGAAACCTGTACCAGCCATACAGACCCGGATGACAACCCCGGCCGGAGTCCCCAAAAGACACAAAAAAAGCCGGTCAATTCCATATCATGCATGGAAAAAACCGACTTTTCGGGGTATATTTTTATTAATTAATAATCTCTGTACCCATGTAAGGAACCAACACTTTCGGCACGCGAATGCCTTCGGCTGTTTGGTTGTTTTCCAGCAGAGCGGCAACAATACGTGGCAATGCCAGTGCACTACCATTCAGTGTATGCGCAACCTGTGGCTTCTTTTGTCCTTCTTCGCGGAAGCGCAACTTCAACCGATTCGCCTGAAATGACTCAAAATTAGATACGGATGATACTTCCAACCAACGTTCCTGTGCAGCCGACCAAACTTCGAAGTCGTATGTCAGCGCCGAAGTGAAACTCATGTCGCCACCACAGAGACGCACAATGCGGAACGGCAGTTCGAGCTTTTCGACCAACGATTTCACATAGCTAACCATTCCGTCAAGCACTTCGTACGATTTATCGGGATGGGCCACCTGCACAATTTCCACTTTGTCGAACTGGTGCAAACGGTTCAATCCACGAACATCTTTTCCGTATGAACCTGCCTCACGGCGGAAACATGCCGAATAGGCTGTGTATTTGATAGGCAATTCCTTCGCATCCACAATCACGTCGCGGAAGATGTTAGTCACCGGAACTTCTGCTGTCGGAATCAGGTAAAGATTATCGGCAGTAGCATGATACATTTGTCCTTCCTTATCGGGAAGCTGCCCGGTACCAAAACCTGAAGCTTCGTTCACCACGTAAGGAGGTTGCACTTCGGTAAAACCATTTTCGCGGGCCTGATCGAGGAAAAAGTTGATAAGCGCACGCTGCAAACGGGCACCCCAACCTTTATATACAGGAAAACCGGCACCTGTAATTTTCACACCCAACTCGAAGTTGATGAGGTCGTATTGTTCGGCCAACTCCCAGTGTGGTTTGGCATTTTCGCCAAGCTCCGGTTTTACGCCACCTTCGTCAACGACCAAATTATCTTCAGCTGTTTTTCCGGCCGGAACCAGTTCCGACGGAATATTTGGCAACTGCACCTGCAGTTCCATCAACTCTTCATCTATCCGGTCGAACTCCTGATCCATCTCCTTGATCGACTCTTTCAGTTCTGCGGTACGGGCTTTAGCGGTATTAGCTTCATCGGTTTTTCCCGACTTGAATAACATGCCGATCTCCTTCGAGAGTTTATTCATTTCCGCTTTGCGCAAATCCACCTTATTCTGGGTTTCGTTCCGCTTCCGGTACAGTTCGAGAACCTGGTCAACAATCTCACGCGCGTCGAACTCCTTTACGGCTAAACGTTCGACTACCCAATCAGGGTTTTCCTGGATAAATTTCAGACTTAACATGGTCGGTATGTTATTTCAATAATTAACGGTTAATCGTAAATAGTTGACAAATTTAAGCATAAAAAAATCTCCTGCCTCATTACCGGAGTAACAAAACAGGAGATAAATATCGTTAAACTGAATACGGTCGTTTATTCAGCTTCTGTATACGGTTCTACCGATACGTAGGATCTATCGTTCCTTCTTTTCTGGAATTTTACGGTTCCGTCGATCAGGGCAAACAAGGTGTGGTCTTTACCCATACCTACGTTAGCACCCGGATGATGAGCGGTACCACGCTGACGTACCAAAATGTTACCTGCTTTGGCAACCTGGCCGCCATAAATTTTCACTCCCAGTCGTTTACTTTCCGATTCGCGACCGTTCTTGGAACTACCTACTCCTTTTTTATGTGCCATGGTAAAATGTTTTTAACGTTTACGCAACTACTTCAGCAATTTGAATTTGAGTAAAAGACTGACGGTGTCCGTTTTTTACCCGGTAACCTTTCCGGCGCTTCTTCTTGAAAACAATTACTTTGTCACCTTTTACGTGTGCAAGCACCTTGGCAGTAACCTTAGCCCCTTCCACTACGGGAGTTCCAATTTTTACTTCGCCTTCGTTGTCTACCAGCAATACTTTGTCGAACTCTACATCAGCGCCTTCTTCGTTAGGCAGACGATGTACAAAAACCTTCTGGTCTTTTTCAACTTTGAACTGCTGTCCGGCAATTTCTACAATAGCGTACATTTCTGTTCTTTTAACTGTTATGTCCGGAAGGCGGATACATTAATATATATCACTTGAAGAGCCAACTCGGATTTATTTGGATTGCAAAAGTATGCATTCTGGTTTTGATTACCAAAGTATTAACTAAAATATTTTTGATTTTACCAACGCTATAAATCAAACCGATATGCGGTTTGATCGCTTTAGCCCTTAAAATCCCTAAACTATTTTTATATTTGTTCTCATACATAGTCTTTATGATACCATTAAGACCTGATGAGAAAAATTAAACTTAATATTCTTGGATTATCCTACAGCCAAACCCAGTCGGGAGCTTATGCTCTCGTGCTGTCGGAAGATGACGGCAACAGGAGAATTCCAATCATAATCGGTGCTGTAGAAGCACAAGCTATTGCGATACAACTTGAAGGTTTAAAACCTCCCCGACCATTAACCCACGATCTGTTTTTAAACACGGCGCTGGCTTTTAATATCAATGTCGTCGAAGTTTTTATCCATAAACTGGAAGAGGGAATTTTCTATGCCGAGCTCGTTTGCGAACAAGACGGCAACCAGATAACTGTCGATTCCCGGACTTCGGATGCCGTTGCCCTGGCCCTCCGGTTTGAATGCCCTATTTATACCACCGAAGAGATTCTGGATAAAGCTGGCATCATTCTCGATTTCGAGGAAGAGGAAAACGAGGATGAAGAAAGCTCAGACAAAGAGATGGTCGGCCCGGAAGAGGACGAAGATTCAGACTACTCTGTCTATTCTACCGAAGAGCTCAACACCATGCTCGACAAAGCCGTCACGGAAGAGGATTACGAAAAAGCCTCCGAAATCAGGGACGAAATCCAGAAAAGAACAAAAAATAAGTAAGCATTTTAATAGGCATTTATGAGCAATACTAAAATGCGCTTAATAATGATGAACTTTTTAGAGTTCTTCGTATGGGGCGCTTGGATGATGACCTTAGGCACCTATGCTTTTGGCGTGAAACATTGGGATAGTGCTGAATTTGGCATTATCTTCTCTACAATGGGAATTGCGTCGCTGTTTACACCAGCGCTATTTGGTATTATCGCCGACAAGTGGATAAAATCAAACGTTTTGTTTGGCTTGCTGCATCTACTATTTGGACTTACGCTTTCCATATTGCCGATGATAAATAATCCGTGGGTGTTCTTCGCGGTCATGCTCTTAGCCATGTGCTTTTATATGCCAACCATTGCACTCAATAATTCAATTGGATTTGAGCTGCTTGTCCGTGAAGGGAAAGATCCGCAAATAGCGTTTCCTCCTATCAGGGTTTGGGGAACGATTGGTTTTATTGCCGCCATGTGGATTACCAATATCGTTAAACTGGTCATCCCTGATATTTTTACAAGAGGATATTTTGCAGGCTACAGCTTTTTGATTGGAACTGCCGGTGCAGTTGTTTTGTCAATTTTTACATTTACTCAAATTCCTTCCATTAAGCCCGAAAACAAAATAAAAGGTTCTACAAAACTGGTCGACAGATTAGGATTGCAAGCTTTTAGCCTGTTCAAAGATTCTAAAATGGCTGTATTTTTTATTTTTAGCATTTTGCTGGGAGCCGCACTTCAACTCACCAATGCTTATGGCGATGCATTCATTAGTAGTGTAAATCATCCGTTCACCAAAGAATATAGTACCATAATTCTATCTGTCTCCCAGGTATCAGAAACACTGTTCATTCTTACCATTCCATTCTTTTTAAGCCGGTTTGGTATTAAAAAAGTAATGTTGATGAGCATGTTCGCATGGATGTTGCGTTTTGGCTTATTCGGTATTGCGGGGCCAACCACGTGGGGCATTGTAGCAATTTTTGCTTCGTGTATTGTGTATGGTATGGCTTTCGATTTCTTCAACATTTCAGGAGCACTGTTTGTTGAAGAATCAACAGGTGAGAAAATTAGAAATTCAGCCCAGGGAGTGTTTATGATGATGACCAATGGAGTAGGTGCTGTGCTTGGGAATGTTGCTGCAGGATATGCTATAAAAATATTTTTTACCGGCAGCAATGGTTCGCTGGATTGGCCATCTATCTGGTATACATTCGCAATATATGCATTGATTGTTGCTGTTTTATTTATGGTTTTGTTTAAATATAAACACACTCCTAAAAAGAAATTGGAACTATCATGAATGAACAATGAGCTGAGCTCATTAAAATTTACACCCGTGAAACAATACCTCGATTTACTCCAGCATGTTCTCGATAATGGTGCTCCGCGCGAAGATCGCACCGGAACGGGCACGTTAAGTGTTTTTGGTCACCAGATGCGTTTCGATTTGTCGGAAGGTTTTCCGGTATTAACAACCAAAAAGCTGCACCTGAAGTCCATTATCCACGAACTGCTTTGGTTCCTGAAAGGCGAAACCAACGTGAAGTATTTGCAGGAAAACGGGGTACGTATCTGGAACGAATGGGCTGGAGAAGATGGAGAACTCGGCCCCATTTACGGTTATCAATGGCGTTCGTGGCCCACACCTAAAGGGGAACATGTCGACCAGATTTCCAGGGCCATCGACCAGATAAAAAACAATCCGCTTTCGCGCCGGATTATTGTGAGTGCCTGGAATGTTGGGCAGCTCGATGAAATGAACCTACCGCCATGCCATATTCTCTTTCAGTTTTATGTGAATGACGGAAAATTGTCGTGTCAACTATATCAACGAAGTGCCGATATTTTCCTGGGGGTACCCTTTAATATTGCCTCTTACGCTTTGCTAACGATGATGATGGCACAGGTTACGGGATTAAAACCGGGTGATTTTGTGCACACGTTGGGTGATGCGCATATTTATAATAACCACATGGAGCAGGTAAAACTGCAGTTGACCCGTGAACCGTATCCGCTTCCGCAGATGAAAATCAATCCGGAAGTGAAAAACATTTTCGATTTCAAATACGAAGATTTCGAGTTGGTGAATTACCAGGCTCATCCCCATATTAAAGGAAAAGTGTCGGTATGATTCATCAGAATATTTCCATCATCGTGGCCATTGCCAAAAACTATGCAATTGGCAGCAATAACAATCTGCTCTTCTATCTGCCCGACGATCTGAAACGTTTCAAGAAAATTACGACGGGCCATCCCATTATCATGGGAAAGAATACACTGCTGTCACTGCCCAACGGTCCGCTTCCCAACCGGAGAAATATCGTGATTTCTAAAACAATCGAATCATTCGAAGGTGTTGAGATCGTCCGGAGCATTGAAGAGGCGATTGAAAAGGTGAAAAACGAAGAAGAAGCATTTGTAATTGGCGGTGGAATGATTTACGAACAGTTCTACCCGGTAGCAGGAAAATTATACCTCACGCTGGTGCATGAGAAATTCGAAGCTGACACCTTTTTTCCTGAAATAGATTATACCGAGTGGGAAGAGCTGGAACGGGAAGAGCATCACGACAAGAAAAACGACTTCGATTACACCTACCTCACATTACGGCGTTAATCCGCTCAAATCACATTTCTCATGTAGGATTATCTTACCTGACGAAGCACCATGCGTCGCATCAGGTAGAAGATGCCGATTGTAAGAATAACCAGTGCTAATTCTTCCAACAATAATCGTCCGTTAAGATCGGGTAGCTCATCTTTCACAACCGAAAGAAACAGCTTACCATCCAGCCAGGAAAAGAAGATGAAAAAATTCCAGGTGATGTGAAAAATAATGCTGGAAAGAAGTGACCGGGTGACAACAAATAATAAGCCCGATACAGCCCCCAGCAACAACGCTGTAAGCAAATGTTCATTCCCCCATTGTGCCAACGCGTAAAGAAACGATGAGATGATAATCGCCTTGGTAACACTTAGCTTATTCAACATGTGTCCCAGTAAAATTCCCCTGAAAAAGATTTCCTCAATCAGCGGCAACAGGATGACAAACAAAACGAACGTCACCGGACTGGGCTCTAAACCAAACGCATGGAGATTAACTCCCCGGAGGGAGATAGGCTGTAGAAAATACAAAGGCCCAATGCCAAGAGCAAAAACGACCGTCAAAATCAGAATCAGTGGAATAACAAGTGTAGGTAGCGGCCTAATTCCCAAATCGGTTGTTTGAGCACCGCAAAATTTTACACCTGCGTTTAATATCAGGATGGTTACCGCCCATATTCCTCCGTGAAAAAAGAAATTATTGCCTTCCCAATGAACAAGCTTAGATATGCTCATCGGGATCCAAATGGCTAAAACGAGAATGAAGCCGACGGAAAACAGCCATTTTAGCTGAGGCAAATATTGTCGGTAATCGGAATTAAAACCAAATGTTTTTCTCATGATTCTAACTTCAACACATCTATCAATTTGGAAGATGTAAAAATGAAATTATGATCATAAATCGAAACGATCAACTTTTTTCCGTGAATGGCTGATTTTTTATGGTGAACGCCGTAAACTTTCTGACGAACGGAATTTCAAAACCAAAAAAATCCCCGGATTTTGCGTCCGGGGAGATATCTTGTTTAGTCGTCGAGCGATAAAAGTTTGCCTAAATTTTCAAAACGTTGGGTGTAATCAGAAATCGATCGTTTGATTACCTCAATGGCTTCATCGTGCTCATAAATATGAGTGATTTCCGAATTACGAACTTCGTCGGGAATATCCTTGTAGGTAAGGAAATAGTGCTTCAAGCGAATGATGATATTTTCCGGAACATCTTTTAGCGATTCATAGCCACCATAAACAAAGTCATTGTCCAACACGGCAATGATTTTGTCATCGGCCTCGCTCTTATCAATCATTCGGAAACCACCGATAGGACGCGCCGTTACCAGGATATCGCCGTGATGAATAGCTTTCTCGGTCAGCACCACAATATCAATTGGATCACCGTCACCCTTGATTCCGTTTCGGCCGGTTTTTTCACTACAATAGTCACCAACCAACTTGCCACAATAAGTCTGCGGGATAAAACCATACAGTGCGGGAACCACGTTGGAATACCGCTGGGGGCGGTCGATTTTCAGGTAGCCCGTATCTTTGTCTACCTCATATTTAACGGTATCTGTTGGAACCACCTCGATAAAAGCGGTCACTTTTTCCGGAGCATCACTACCGATATGCACTCCATGCCAGGGATGCGATTTGTACCTCAATCCCATCAGCCGGCCTATCGGATCCGAAAACTTATCTGCCATAGCTCATTTATTTTAAGACACAAAACTAAACAAAAGATTGAAGGACTGGTTCAAACCTCTTATGTTATTCAGTTGAACAACATATTATTCACTATCCAAGCTTCTTTCCTGCCACCACCACAATGGTTTTTTGCAGTTCATTTCCCTGATCGTCGATCAGTGTAATGACATGTTTTCCTACCGACGGACTCACCGGCATCTGATGCTTCCCGGTAGTTTCACCAAGATATTTATCATCGAGGTGCCAGTAAATCACAGCATCCGGATTGGAATGGGCTGCCTCCAAAATGACCTTGCCCGGCGAACCATCTAATTGTATCGGTACAAACACCTGGTTGTTTTCCCGCGGGTAAATCATCTCCATCACTTTCGAGGCAGGTGTTTCAGCACAGTCGGGCCGGAAAGGCGGCAGTGGTTTATACAGCGGATTCCTTCGTTTGTAATACCATTCCATCACAGGCGGCAGCACAAACCACGATTTGTGAATCATCTTGTCCACCGGTACACACTGACTTGTCACCTGCCACTTCCCAGTCGGATCAAGGTGTACCAGTCGATGAAAGGGACAAGCTTTCGTATGCAGGCCTTTCGGCATAATCCACGTCGTATCGGCATCGGTGCAATAGGGTCCCATCCGGTATCCGCTTTCGCGACATAAGGGAACTCTCACCATCTCATCCACCGGCTGCGTAAACCACTTTCCGGCAGGTAGCAAATGAAAAATATCGAACATGATGGGCGCTGCTGCTGTCGTTCCGGTCAATCCCGGACGACCTTCGCCATCAGCATTGCCGCACCAAACAGCTACGAGGTAATTCCGGTCGAGTCCAACGGCCCAGCCATCGCGGAAGCCAAAGCTGGTTCCGGTTTTCCAAGCAACCTTCCGGGAAGAGGCAAAGGATTCCCAACCGGCCTCTTCCGACGGACGATGCACTTTTAGCAGGGCTTTAAAAGTCAGCCACGCGGCTCCGGCCGAAATCGGAATATCTTTCGCTTCCTGCTTCGAATAACTTTTTCCCTGGTAAGACGGTTCCCTGAAATCGTTTTTTAGGGCCTTGCCATCCATTGTTTCATAATGTATCAGGATGCGTCCCAACGACGAATAGGCGCCGGCCAAATCCCACAAATCAACTTCGCCACCGCCCAGTATCAGCGAAAGTCCATAGTGATTAGCGGGATGATTCAGGGTAGAGAAATGCAGCCGTTTCATTAAGCCGTAGAACCGATCGACACTGAAGTCGCGCAACATACGCACAGCCGGTATATTCAGCGATTTCGATAAGGCCATGGAAGCGGGAACAGCTCCTTCAAATTTCAGATCGAAATTCTGCGGACTAAAACCACCTATGTTGGTCGGAATATCAGGAATTAACGTGTTGGGAAGAATCAAACCATCGTCCTGCATGGCTGCATAAAGAAAGGGCTTCAGGATACTTCCCGAACTTCTGGGAGCGGTTACCACATCCACATCTTCGCCATGTTCGCCGTTCCCCCTATCCGGATCGTTTCCCACATAAGCAAGCACCTCGCCTTTTTCCACATTCAGCACCAAAGCCGCCGCATTGAAAATACCGTTGGCTTTCAGGGCTACCAAGTGTTGCCGGACCACATCATTCACATGCTGCTGCAGATTCCTCTCTACGGTCGTCTTAATCCTTTCTCCGGGATGCTCTTTCAACACCCGGTTCAGCAACTGCGGAGCAATTCGCGGAATAGCATAAATTTTCTGAGGAAGCTCTTCCAGCTTGGCCAGCCGACAGGTCATCGAGTCGATCTTTCCTTGCTGCTGAAGCCGATCGAGCAACCGGTTTCGCTTGGCCAGCAATAGTTTGTTTTGTCTGCCGGGATACATCAGTGAGGGTGCGTTCGGCAAAACGGCCAGCGTCGTCGCTTCACTCCACGATAACTGGTCGGGACTGCGACCGTAATAACGCCAGGCCGCGGCATCCAGCCCGACGACATTTCCCCCGAAAGGGGCGTGAGAGACATACAAACGCAAAATCTCATCTTTGGAATAACGCACCTCGGCACGAACGGCCAGTGCCATCTCCACCAACTTTTGCCACAGGTTGCGCGGTTTTCCCTTCCGGGAAAGACGAATAAGCTGCATGGTGATGGTACTTCCGCCACTGACGATTCGTCTGTTACGGATATCCTGAATCACGGCGCGGCCCAGGGCAAACGGATTGACGCCGGGATGTTGATAGAAATGCTCATCCTCGAACGTGAGAACTGCCGTCTTGTATTTTTCGGGAACATATCCGATTTCGGGAAAACGCCACTGCCCGTCATCGGCAATGTGGGCACCGAGCAATGCCCCGTTTTGACTTTCGATGACGGTAGAGCAAGGATCCGAAAAAAGCGGATTGGGCAAACTGAACCACCAAAACACCATAAGTGCCAGCAATCCTGCCCCGACATACACTTTCCACTTTATCCGAACCCTCAACTTCCTCATGCTCATTCGTCCGCTTTCCGAAATCATTATTTTACGACTTCCACCCATTCACCCGGCCGCCGCGCCGTAATACGGTTATCGTACATGGCCTGGCAGAGGACTGACGGCAGATAGAATTTTCCTTCATATGCCGCATTCAGCATCACGCGGAACGTTTTTCGCTCATTCGGTTTCAACTCAAAATAGGTATTCACCCGGTCGTCACGGATATCCTGGTAATCGAATGCATCGTTCTTTAAAGAGCTCGGCACATCGTTCAACCGTTGGTTAATAATTTCCCATCCTGACGGGAAAATGGTTGTCAATGCCATCTCACGATAAATGCCACGTTGTCCCGGGTTTTGAACCGTAACAACGGCTACAAAATCAGTTCCCTGTTCCAGCTTCGACGGATCGATTTTGTTTCCCTGCATATCGGTGTAACGGACGTTCATGAACAGATTGCTTTGAACCGATGTGGTGTCACCCGTTACCGGAATACCTTCGGTCGTCACGCGGGCATACATCACATCAGATGTTTCATTCTTCACACTCAACTCCGCCGATTGATTATTTTTCAGGGCAATGGATTGCTGCCACAACGGTTTGTTGGTTTCCACCGCTTTCGCGGAAGATTGATTTACAGCAACACTTGCCTTCAATAGTTTGTCTGTCAGTTTTTGTTTGCCGGCAAATTCGGCGATCGCAATCAACGAATACGCAGTGGTCTGTGTGCTCATCCAATCATCGGTCGAGAGCTGATGTGCCAGTTCGGTTACCAGCGGGAACGCCTCTGCTTTCCGGTTCATCAACGAAAGTGTCTCCAGGATCATCGCCTCATCGCGCCAGTTGGAACCATATGTTCCGTACAATTCCCGGTAGGGTTTCACTTCCCGGCTGAGCCCGCTGATAATTTGCGATGACACTTCCGGCTGACCGGCCACCGCATAAGCAGCTGCCAAACGCCACTTGGCGATGGTGCTGACGTCTTTTTCTTCGCGTAAGCGGTTCATTGCACCCATGTCGGGATGTTGCGCCAATGCCAAAGTATACAACCGGTAGGCCTGAATGAGTGCCGATTGTCTGTACCGATTCGAACCATTTTCCCAGTTGCGGGCCATATTCTGCTGATAATTCAGCCATTTGCTCTTCATTCCGTAAGGCAGCGTATAACCGGCTTCTTCGGCCTTGAGCATGAAGTGCCCGGCATAATTGCTTCCCCATGGCGAAGCGTACGCCGACCCCGGCCAGTAACCAAACCCGCCGTTACTCAACTGGAAGGTGGTCAACTTATTCAATGCAGCCCGGATGTTATCTTCAATTTCCTGCTCTTTGTCCGACGGAATTTCAATCAAACGATCCAGCATCAGTTGGGGGAAAACGGCAGATGTTACCTGCTCGACGCAGCCATGCGGATAGTGAATCAAGTAATCCAACCGGCGGCTTAAATCGAGCGGCGGAATTCCTGAAAGTTCCAGACTAGCGGTGTTGGTTCCTTCCATTCCCGGTGCTTTGACCGGCGTTTCCCAGGTTTTTCCGGGCTGAATAAGCTGTTCTGAAACATTGGTCACCCGCGGATTGGACGGCCGGACGTTCAGCTTGATTTGATAACTGGCGGTATATTTTCCGCTTTGCGCGGTAATTTTCACCTCTCCGATACCGGTTTTATCAGCCACTTTCAGATTGAAACCGGCCAGTTGATCGCCCACTTCATCGAAATGAATTTTTTGTGTGCTATTGCCAACCGTGGTAAAGAGATTGTTCGTCTCAACTTTCACCGTCACATCCTTCACCTCCGGTTTCATGGCGAATACGTTCACGGGAAATTTTACTTCTTCGCCCGGACCGAGTACGCGCGGCAAGGTTCCCAGCAGCATCAGCGGCTTGATGACTTTCACCGACTTATCGGCATTTCCGTAAGCGCCGTCATTGCCGGCAACAACCATTACACGGACTGCACCGATGTAGTTCGGCATTTTCAGCGTATGCGTCTGTGTTTGATTTTTTCCTAAAGTGAATGGACCAATGAACTGCGCTACCGGCTCGAAACGATTGACCTTTTTCCTTTTGGAAGCCGCCAGATTCTGGTCGCCCCCTACAGCAAATGCCTTTTCCAAACGTGCACCGTAAGCGCCAATTACATCATCGTAATAATCCCAGGTTTTCACTCCCAAGGCTTCCCGTGCATAAAATACCGGCCAAGGGTTTGGCGTCTGGAAGCGTGTCAGATCGAGCAGACCTTCATCTACCACGGCCAACGTATAAGTCATTTTTCGACCGTTCTTTTCCGATACTTTTACCTCATACGGTTTTTCAGGAGCCAGTTCATCCGGCATCTCAATCTGCGGATTCAGGTGTGTTGTTGGATCTTCCACCATGATGGGGATGACGCCATATAGTCTTATCGGCGCATCATTTTCGGTTTGCGCGTGCGGCTGAATCAGGGAAATGTGGATAAAGATGTTAGGCGCCATGTCAGGTGTGACATCGAACTGGAAAGTTGTATTCTTCTCCTTCGTTTTCACCCAGAACATTTTCAGCACTTTCGAGCCGTTCTCCAGACTCACCAGCGCCCGGCCGCTCTTCCCGGAAGGAATGGTCACCGTCACTTTGTCGCCAACCTGATACTTATCCTTGTCGGCTTTGAATGCCAGCATGGTTGCCATGCCCTGCATTCCATCGGTGGCCCAGCCTCCCCATTTCGAGAAATAGGCGGTAATTCCCGTGCTGTGCCCGCTCACCGGATCTTTCACGTAAATCAGATAACGACCGTTGTCGTCCCAGTTTTTGTAAGGAATCTTCAACGAAACCTTTCCTTTCCCGTCCACGGTATTGACTGTACCCTGTAGCACCGGCCGGCGGTAATTGCCCGTCACATAACGCGCGAGGTGATCTTCGCCGGAATCCCACCACCAGCGCCAATCCACTTTGTACACACTAATTTTTAATCCCTTCCGGGAAATCGGTTTTCCTTCCGGATCGACCGTAACAATATCCAGCGGATAAGTGGTTTCAGTTTTGTACCAACCCGATTCGGAAGCCGGTAGTTTGATTCCCACAAAGGAGCTGTATGGTGTATATTTTATTTTCTGTACATCGATGCTGAAATCACCTGTCTCTTCGAAAACACGCGTCGTGAAGAAAGCATTCAACATTCCCGGAGCCGACGTCAGTTTGGGCAATTTAAAATCGACACCGGTCTCCCCTTTCTCGTCCAGCCTGCCATCGAAAATATTCTGCTCTTCCGATACCAAATCCTTCGAAGGATCATCGAAATGGTAGTTGGCGTATTTCGGAAATGCCGTTTTTATGGCTGAGAAATTGACAGCGATTCGCGCCTTGAGATTTTTAGCAATGCCGCCGTGCAGCCACGTCGCCTTCAATGTGCCGTGCAATGGCTCTGAAGAATAAACCAACTGCTTCGTATGAAAATCGAGATTAATTTTCAGCCGGTTGGGTTTCACGGTCTCTACTTTGATACGTTTCGTGAAGGTCTGTCCTCCGACTTTCAACACCGCGTGCCAATTCCCGGTAGGTGCATCAGCGTCGGTCTTCGTTGTGAAGCAGTAAAATCCGTTTTCTCCGGCCGTTTTTACCTGACGACTCATCGTCTGCCCTTTCGGATTGATAAACTCGAAAATGACCGGATGCTGTTCCGGCAATTGGTGGTTCTTATCTTCCAGAATAAACGTCAGGTAAATGCGGTCGCCGGGCCGCCAAACGCCCCGCTCTCCATAGATGTAGCCTTTAATTCCTTTCTGAACCACACCTCCCGATATATCGAAATTACTTAGCGACAGGGATGAGCCGTCATCTAACCGCAGATAAGCGTATTGACCGTCTTTCTCTGCTACCAGCAGGAAAGGCTTGTTTTTCAACTGAACCGTCGCAAAACCATCCGCATCGGTCGTCAATGTTTCCATTAGTTGATCCTGGTAGTTGTATATCTTCAACTGAACACCCGACTCAGGCTCGGTGGTCTTCAGGTTGCTCACGGCAAAATTCATCGACTTGTCGTTGCCGCCTTTGGCAATGATCCCCAGATTGGTTGCGAACAGATTTTTAGCAACAAAACGATTAGAGTTGTAATAGGAGACATTCTCCGGGTTATCGCGCTGCGACCAATCGTATCCGGACGGATAATAATAGTCGCTGTACCAGCCCGGTTCGTCCCACTGCTCCATCTCCTTTTCGCGTTTGCGGGATGCTTCCAGTTCATCAATGGACGACGTTTGGTTGTCGGGCAGTTGGCTCATTCCATACACCGAAAAATCTTTATGAAACCGAATCTGAACACGGTAAATCGCTCCCGGCTCAATCTTTATCAGCTTAGCTAAATCGATTTTGTAAGTATTCCAGTTCTTCAACTTCGAAAACGAGGAAACATTCAGATTGATTTGCTTTTGCAACACAAGACGTCCCACCCGTTTAATATCAGAACTTCCGTCGTATTGATTATCCTGGAAAAACTGGTGAATGTTGTTGGTATAGATTTTTATCACCCGTAAATCAATTGCCCGCAGGTTGACTGCTTCGAATGGCAAAATCAATCCTTCGGATGAAGGCATGATCGTTCCTTTACCGACGAACTTCACTGCCGGTTTCAAATCCTGAAAACGCACGGTTATATCGGAACTTTGTCCAAGTTTATAACCCAGCGCATTCCGGATTCCTTCCGAGATATAAATATGATGCTCACCGGTCAATTGCTCCGGCGGGAACACTTGCAGCTCATTGTTATCGACCACAAACCGGAGATTACTGCTCTTATCGATGGTGACCAGACCTTCCAGATTCTGATCCTTATCTAACGGATCGGAAAACCGAAGCGAGAGGTATTGCTGCGGCTGTTGCACCACACGAACATCGGTCACCTTAAATTCATCGAGGGCGGGCAGCTCCACCTTTTCCGAACCTTCTTTATCCACGCTCAGTGGCTTACCATTCCAACTAACATCCAATTCCTGGGTCGAATTGGTTCGCTGCAAGCTATCGGTCGTAAAGCGATGATTCCGTCCATCGCCATTGTGCTCCCACGTCAACGAAACGGGTTGATTATTCAGGGTCACCTTTATCAGCTGCTCCACCTTTTTATCCGATGCCACATCAGCCGTATGGACTGTTCCCGAAAGGTATTGCCATTTCAGATCCTGATCATCAAATGCCTTTACGGCGAGGTCATTCACCGCAAATGACTGTCTGATGGTCGTCACCGGAAACTTCATCACCTTAAACCGATCAGGAACATCGAGCACTTTACCCAATGCCACTTTCACCTCGTATTTGGTGTCCGACTTCATCGGCTCCGACGGTGTAAACGAGAGCGTGTGCGCATCCAGCCACTGAACGGTCCCCTTCACGGCAGGAGATAGTGTTATCAAACTGCCATCTGCCTCCGTTCCGGGCTGTTTCGGATTTTTCGGCTCTTTATTCAGCTCGACAACAATCGGTGCTTTTACCGAGATAACGCCGCTGGTATAGCGACTAACATATTGTCCGAATCCGCTATCCGGAGTCGATGATTGTTTTTTCCCTTTATCATTACATGACACAAGAATGGATAAAGCAACAAGAATTGTTGCCAATCGAAAGGCAAGTTTCATTTGTCAGGTCTGTTTTGAATAAACTTTTGTTTGAAATGGAATATCGACTCAAGATAAACATCTTTAAGGAGTGTTACGAACAAGATCCGAACACTTTTCAGACAAATTTATCGCTAAGTTCCCCAGTTTTCTTTATCGAGGCTCCGATACTGAATGGCTTCACCCAGGTGATCGGCCAGGATATTTTCCGAACCTTCCAGGTCGGCGATAGTGCGGGAGACCTTTAAAATCCGGTCGTAAGCGCGAGCCGAAAGTCCCATCTTTTCCATGGCATTCTTCAGCAACTGGCTCCCTGCCTCATCCGGGTTGCAGTACTTGCGAAGCATACGCGAACTCATTTGTGCGTTGGCATATATTTCAGTTCCCCGGAAACGTTCGGCCTGGATATTCCGCGCCCGAATTACGCGTTCCCGAATTTTTTCGCTGGGTTCGCCGGGCCGCAATTCCGCCAATTTGTTGAAAGGAACCGGCACCACTTCCAGATGAATATCGATGCGATCGAGCAACGGCCCCGAAATCCGGTTCAGATATTTCTGCACCATGCCGGGCGCACAGACACATGGCTTGGTGGGATGATTATAATAACCGCAGGGACACGGATTCATGGAAGCAACCAGCATAAAACTGGCCGGATATTCTACCGCGAAACGTGCCCGCGAAATACTAATAACCCTATCTTCCAGCGGTTGTCGCATCACCTCCAACACCGTACGCTTGAATTCCGGCAATTCGTCGAGAAAAAGAACGCCATTATGTGCCAGCGATATCTCACCGGGTTGTGGAAATGTCCCTCCGCCAACAAGCGCGACATCCGATATTGTATGATGTGGCGATCGGAAAGGGCGCATGGTCATCAGCGAGGTTTCTTGATCAATCTTTCCAACAACGGAATGTATCTTGGTCGTTTCGAGCGCTTCCTTCAGTGTAAACGGCGGAAGTACCGTCGGAATCCGCTTTGCCAACATTGTCTTTCCGGCACCTGGAGGGCCTATCATCAGTAAGTTATGACTGCCTGCCGCCGCTATCTCCAATGCGCGTTTCACATTCTCCTGCCCTTTTACATCCGAGAAATCGAAGTCACTGTGGTTGATGTTGGCGAAAAATTCTTCGCGGGTATTCACCACCGTTTCTTCCAATGTTCCGTTCCCGTTGAAAAAGGCAATCACCTCGCTGATGTTTTCCACACCATAGATTTTCAGATTATCAACAACCGCTGCCTCGCGGGCATTTTCTTTCGGAACGATGAATCCTTTAAAGCCTTCTTCCCGCGCCTTGATAGCGATGGGCAGAATTCCCTTGGCTGGCTGCAGTCCTCCATCGAGCGAAAGCTCGCCAATCATCACGTACTGTTCCAGTTCAGCATCGTTAATCTGATTAGACGCGGCCAGTATTCCCATGGCAATGGGCAAATCGTAAGCCGAACCTTCTTTCCGGATATCGGCGGGTGCCATATTGATAACGATTTTTTTGCCGGGAATCTGAAATCCGTTCATGCGCAAAGCAGATTCTATCCGTTGCTGACTCTCTTTCACAGCGTTGTCGGGAAGACCGACCAGAAAAAAACGAAGGCCAATAGTGACATCAGTTTCTATGGTAATAATGGTGGCATCGATTCCATGAACGGCGCTGCCATAGGTTTTCACGAGCATGGTTAGGTTATTTTTAGGTCTTGTTCTACTTAAGTTACTACTTTTTGTTAACTATTTTGTCACCCTATGCCAATTTTCTTTCTTAAACCAAACCAACTACACTTCTCATATTAAGCTATTTTATTGGTTATTGGACAAACAGTTCTGCCATCCCATGACGAAACGAAAATTACCGTTATCTTTGTATTTCGAACCAAAAATTGTGGTTATGGGAATGAAGTTCTTCCATGTGCCCCGGAGCAAAGATTTTCGCATGCCCTATCGTTTCTACGATCCCCGTAAAGAGGAAATGGCAGAAAGGGAAGCTCGTATCAAGGCAGAATTAGGCATTAAGGAAGAAGGGGGTAAAGAGAAAGTTACACCGGAGAATTACAAAACGTCGATAAAGGGTTCATTCCGGCAAGGTCTTAGCCGAGGCCGGTTTGCCGAACAACAGCGACGGAAATCCAATATCCGGGTGATCGTTATTCTAGTCCTTCTGGCCTTATTGGCCTTTTATATGTTGAAATAACAAACTGATTATTTAGTGTCAGACATTATCCAGCTCTTACCCGACTCGGTTGCCAATCAAATTGCGGCCGGAGAGGTTATCCAGCGTCCTGCATCGGTTGTTAAGGAATTGGTAGAAAATGCAATTGATGCCGGAGCCAATCAAATAAAAATAAATCTGAAAGATGCCGGTCGTACCCTTATTCAGGTAACCGACAATGGGAAAGGTATGTCTCCGAGTGATGCCCGGCTTGCCTTCGAGCGTCATGCTACATCCAAAATAAAAGCGGCGGCCGACCTGTTTTCCATCCGGACGATGGGATTCCGCGGAGAAGCGCTGGCGTCGATTGCCGCTGTTGCTGATGTGGAGTTGCGTACCAAACAGGAAGGCGATGAGCTGGGAACGCGGTTGCACATTGTCGGGTCGGAGGTCAAATCGCAGGAACCGGACAATTGTCCCCAAGGTTCCAATTTCTCTATCAAAAACCTTTTCTTCAACGTGCCGGCCCGCCGGAAGTTTTTGAAGGCCAACAGCACGGAGTTAAAGCATATCATTACAGAGATACAGCGGGTAGCTTTGGCCAATCCGGAACTGAGTTTCTCGCTTATTCATAACGACTCGGTTATTTACGATTTACCTTCCGAAAATCAGCGCAAGCGAATTGTCAATATTTTCGGCAAAAATATCAATCAAAGTCTGGTTCCTGTTCAAACGGACACCACCATTATCCGGGTTTCCGGTTATATTGGGCAGCCCCGGTTTGCCCGGAAAACCATGGGTGAACAGTTCTTTTTCGTGAACGGACGATTTATGCGTCATCCCTATTTTCACAAAGCGGTGATGCAGGCGTATGAGAAAATTCTTCCGCCTGAAACGATTCCGGCCTATTTTCTCTATTTCGAAGTAGAACCAGGCACCATCGATATCAATATTCACCCGACCAAAACGGAAGTGAAATTTGAAGATGAACGCTCGGCCTGGCATATCATTCACGCCTGTATTCGGGAGGCTTTAGGAAAATTCAATGTGATGCCGTCCATCGAATTCGACCAGGCAGGTGCCATCGATATTCCCGTTGCACCGCAACCCGGCGCCGTCGTACCGGAACCGGAAATTCAGGTAAATCCCGCATATAATCCGTTCGAGGAAGAAAAGAAAACGCCGGTCAACCCGTTTCAGCAAAGTCCCAACTGGACCAAGGACCCAAATCTGAAAAGTTGGGATAAACTGTACCAGGGATTTGAACGCTCCAACGATTTCCCGGAAACGGATGAAGAAATATTTTCCGATGAAACGGACGAGGTCATTCAACAACCGTCACAGCAGAACCTGCATGACGAGGCGGAAAACGGGATGCGTAACCACAACTTCCTCCAGGTAAAAAACAAATACATCATTTCGCCTGTTAAGTCGGGACTGATGGTTATTGACCAGCGAAGAGCCCACGAACGGGTATTGTTTGAGCATTTCATGGCCGTTTTGGAGAAAAACCTGGGAACCAGTCAGCGTCAGCTTTTCCCGCCAAGGTTAGAACTTCACGCTGCCGATGCCGAGGTGCTCGACAGTATTCTGGATGAATTGAAAACACTGGGATTTGAAATTCGCAAAGCGGATGAGCAGGCTTTCTTCGTAGAAGGAGTTCCCAGTATGCTCAGTCACCTGGATGCAAGGGAGCTGGTTGAAAAATTGCTGGAAGATGTAAAGAACCGGCCAGTTGATGTGAAAGAAGAGATTAAAACAAATCTGGCACAATCGTTGGCACGCGCTTCAGCCATCAATTACGGCTCGGTATTGAAATACGAGGAAATCGGAGAGTTGTTTGACAGCCTGTTTGCCTGCAAAACGCCGAATTATTCCCCAACGGGAAAGAAGATCATTACCATCATTTCGCTTGAAGAATTTGAAAAATTGTTAAAATAGAATAACAGTTTGCCGCGAAGGAATGGTTATTTTTAATTTTAACATTTCAAAGCATAATTTATGACACAATTCAGACCGCCTTCATATAACGCAATTCCCCCGGTAGTGAAAAACCTCATCATGCTGAACGTGTTGATGTTGGTTGCCACCTGGGCATTGAAAAGCTTTGGTATTGATCTGACCCAGAAACTGGCTCTTTATTACCCGGCTTCAACGCATTTCAGGCCCTACCAGTTTGTAACGCATATGTTTATGCATGGTGGCTTTATGCACCTGTTCTTTAATATGTTCGCCTTATACATGTTCGGTCGGGTGCTGGAAATGGTTTGGGGACCCAAGCGTTTTCTTATTTTTTATTTCATCACCGGACTGGGCGCTGCTGCATTCTATACGCTGGTTAACTACATCGAAATTTCATCGCTGAGGGATTCTGTCGCAGCGTTTATCAATACGCCTTCGCCCGAACTTCTTGCCACATTTGTGAAAGAACATCTGAAACATGCGAGTCCCTGGGTATACGATCTGATCAACAATTGGATGGATAAACCCAATAATCCGGCGTATATTCAGCAAGGAACCGAACTGGTACAGCGCGTACTCGAAATGAAAATGAATATACCGGTGGTGGGTGCTTCGGGAGCCATTTTCGGGGTTTTGCTGGCCTTCGGAATGTTGTTCCCCAACACGCAGCTAATGTTACTATTTCCGCCGATTCCGATTAAAGCCAAGTATTTTGTGATTGGTTATGGCGTAATTGAGTTATTTTTAGGTGTACGGAATCCGGGAAGCGATGTGGCACATTTTGCACACTTGGGTGGTATGATTTTTGGTTTTATCCTGATTAAGTTCTGGAACCGGAACTCCAACAGTTTTTATTGATTTGAGATGGGAATTTTAGAGGAAATAAAATTATCGTTTAAGAATGGCTCATATCTGACGCGGTTGATTTACCTGAACATTGGTGTTTGGGTCATCATTCGGCTAATTTATGTGATCCTTTTTCTTTCCGGAGCACAAGATACGCCGGTGTTGAGTTGGCTTTCACTGCCATCTTCATTCGACGTCTTTTTGACCCGTCCGTGGACGATTATTACCTATATGTTCCTCCATTTCCAGTTTTTTCATATTCTGTTTAATATTCTCTGGCTCTACTGGTTCGGACGTATTTTTCTTGAGTACCACGATCAGCGAAAACTGCTTAGCCTCTATTTGATTGGTGGTGTTGCCGGCGGTTTGGTATATATGCTCGCTTACAATTTCCTTCCCCCTTTCCAGGGAAAACCGTCTGAATTACTGGGCGCATCGGCAGCCGTTATTGCTATCGTGATAGCCATCTCGGTGTATGTGCCCAATCATGTTATTCACTTGATGTTTATCGGGCCGGTAAAAATCAAATGGATTGCTGTCGTTTCCATCATCATGTACATTATCGGATTGGGCGGTAACAACGCCGGCGGCGATTTTGCCCACCTCGGCGGAGCACTGTGGGGCTGGCTTTATATGTCGCAACTGGTGAAAGGCCGTAATGTTTCCCGCGGATTCGAGCGGGTTTTGGATCGTTTCTTCACCTGGTTCAAACCACGAAAAAAGCTGCGGGTAGAACATCGCGGCGAAGCCGTCAATATCGACTACGATTACAACCACAAGAAGAAAGAGCAACAGGAGTACATCAACCAAATACTGGAAAAGATTGGCAAATCGGGATACGACAGTCTGACCAAAGAAGAAAAGGAAACACTGTTCCGAATGGGAAATAAAAAATAACCAAAAGCTACCTTGAAGAGCTTTATCCTCAAAATAGCATTCTTTGTCAACATCTTTTTTGCCCTGGCATTAGGCATATCTTATCTATCGGTGCATATACCACCTGACAGATTCTGGTATCCAGCTTTCCTGGGAATGGCTTATCCGTACCTGCTCCTTGCCAACATCATTTTCATTTTTTTCTGGCTTTGGTTCAAACCACGCCGCATCTGGCTTTCCCTTCTTGTCTTCATTCTCGGAATCAACCATTTCAACGATTATTACCAGCTTCTTCCTACAAAGGATTTTAAAGGGAACGGTTATAAGATACTCAGCTACAATGTTCATCACTTCACTTACGACCTGAATAAAAAGAAGAGTAACTCACCTGAATTGCTGGAGTTTTTAAAAAAAGAAGCACCGGATATTATTTGTTTACAGGAAACCCGCCTGCTGAAAAAAGGGAAATTAAGTCCTTCCTCTATCCGCGATCTTATTCCGTCCATTCATTATTACCAGTTGGCGCATACCACCACGTATGCCGGACCGCTGACCTTTTCACGCTACCCGATTGCCAACCTGGGAGAAATCCGTTTCAAGAAATCGTATAATATGGTGCTTTTCTCGGATATTGTCCTACCGGGAAATGACACGGTACGAGTGTATAATTGCCACTTGCAATCCAACCGTATTCTTCCGAATGAATATGGAGTCGTAGATTCGTTGACCACGGGGAACGATCCAAAACTGCAAGAAACACGGCTGGTGTTAGCAAAACTAAAGAGAGCATTTGTTATCCGGGCTAACCAGGCACGGATTTTATCAGCTCACATTGCAAAATCTCCTTACCCGGTTATTGTTTGCGGGGATTTTAACGATACGCCTGTGTCTTACGCTTACCGAAAAGTGAGAGGCGACTTAAAAGATGCTTTTGTCGAGTCGGGATTTGGAACCGGGAATTCATATAACGGTCAACTACCTTCGTTCCGGATTGATTACATTCTTCACAGCAGCCTGTTTGAAGCGCATAACTTTAAACGCATAAAAGTCGGATATTCCGATCACTATCCCGTAACTACCACTTTGACGATCCGGGATAATAATTCTGAATCAGAATAGCTTTTTTCGCTTGACCAGGTACGACCACAAAACATCGTGAAAGTCTTCGCGAATATCCGCCTCAACTAAATCGATATTAAATTGTCCGCACCTTAGTTTTAGCTCGGTGAAAGTTTTCTCCTGCTCTTCCTGGTACATTTTCCGGTACTCAGCCGGATTCATGTGAATACGCTCACCCGTTTCAATGTCAATAAAGCGATGAGGACGATTGCTATACCCCAACTCTTTCTCCAGCTGGTGATCGGTCACATGAAAAAGAATGACCTCGTGCTTGTTGTAGCGCAAATGCTGCAACGCCTGAAAAAGCTCATCGGGTGCAGAACCCGAAATCATATCACTGAAAATAACGACCAGCGAACGTTTGGGCATGCTCTCAGCCAACCGGTGCAACACATCGGCCGCCTGTGTTCCACGATTTATTTCCGGGGAACCGGTATGGATTAACTCCGCCAGCTTACCGTAAATCATATCGGAATGGACGGATGATAAACGGGCTTCGCTGTGAAAGTGCAAATCTTCGTCGAACATCGACAAGCCCACTGCGTCGCGCTGTCTTCGCATGAGGTAAGTCAGGGCCGCCGCACTGTACACCGAAAAAGCCAACTTGCTTTTCAGTACTTCTCTTCCTCTTCTCCGGTAGGGAAACAACATCGACGAACTGGTATCGACCACCAACTGGCAACGCAGGTTCGTCTCTTCTTCGTATTGCTTAACGAATAAACGCTCCGTCCGCGCATATAACTTCCAATCGATGTGTTTGGTCGATTCGCCCGTATTGTATAACCGGTGCTCGGCAAACTCTACCGAGAAACCATGAAACGGACTCCGGTGCAAACCGGTAATGAATCCCTCCACAACTTCGCGGGCAATCAGTTCCAGATTATCGAACTGCTGAAAGGCTTCTATGTCGAACAGATTTTTCAACGGAAGTGCAATAAAAAAAGGCATAAGAGAAAATCTTATGCCTTGTAAGTATACTCAATATTTTCTTACAAGAGAGCATCTAATTTCGAAGAAAGAATCGTTTTCGGTACTGCTCCAACCTGTTTGTCTGCAACATCACCACCTTTAAAGAAAAGGATGGTAGGAATATTGCGAATGCCAAATTTAGCCGCCGTTCCAGGATTGCTATCCACATCCATTTTGGTAACTACCACTTTCCCTTCATAATCATGGGCCAGCTCTTCCACCAGTGGACCAACCATACGGCACGGGCCACACCATTCAGCCCAGAAATCGACTAATACAGGTTTGTCTGATTGCAATACAATCTCCTCGAAATTAGCATCAGTAACTTCAATTGCCATGTCAATATTTTTTATAGTTATTAGAATTTTCTTTGGAAAGCCCAAAGTTACAAATTAATTAATTGTAAACGCAATATCCGGATTATTTTGAAAATACTCCACCAACTCATCAGTCAGTTCGATGCGTTTGTTCCGGGAAAACATCTGAACCCGAAGATTGTTCTTGGCATCAAAAACGGCAAACTTCAACAGAGTGCTGCCGTTATTTCCATTCAAACGCTCACCCAAATCCTTAAGGAATTCATTGGTTACCGTTTCGACGGGAATTTCGAGCATGACACTTTTTACCTGACCACGCAATTCACTCAGCAAATCAATTTTATTTACCTTGAATTCCCAGTCGTTGCTATCGCGCCACCTTGGCTGAACCTTCCCTTTCACCAACAGGAACAATCCCTGCCGGCAGTATTTCCCGAAATTGACGTAATCGTTGCCGAAGAAATATATCTTATGCGACTCGCTGTAATCCGTCAGCGTTAGTGTTGAGAACGGCTTTCCGTTTTTCGAAATACCTTCATGCGCTTCGGTCACCATTCCGGCAAACGTTATATCGCGGTTGCGGAAAGCGTCGATGTTCTCTTTTAACTGGGCCAGGTTGACACCTTTCGTACAGAAACTTTCGATCTCCAGTTTATAATCGTCGAGCGGATGGGCCGAGAGATAAATTCCGATTAAGTTTTTCTCCTTGTCAAGCAAAACAATCCGCGGCCATTCAGGAACATTCGGAATGTCCGGCTTTTTGACCTCAACAGCGTTTGCGCCGCCGAATAACGAAGCCATCGCGTTCTGTTTTTCACTTTGCATGCGCCCACCATAGCGAACAAGCGACTCGATAAATGAAACGCCCTCGTTGTTTTCGGCAAAAAACTGGGCCCGCTTCATGTCACCGAAACTATCAAAAGCACCGGCCATCGCCAACGACTCAATGTTCTTCTTATTGACCGTTTGCAAGTTAACACGTTCCACGAAATCGAAAAGATCTTTGAACTCTCCGTTTTCTTCGCGTTCGCGGATAATTTCATCCACGGCAGCATTTCCTACGCCTTTTATAGCAGCCATTCCGAAACGCAGGTCACCTTTCTTATTCACGAAGAATTTGGCCCGTGACTCGTTCACATCGGGTCCGAGAACCGGCAGCCCCATGTGGTTCGACTCGTCCATGAAAATGGAAATCTTGTCGGAATTGGAAAGGTTCCGACTCAACACTGCGGCCATAAACTCAGCCGGGTAATGTGCTTTGAGATAACCCGTTTGGTAAGCAATATAAGCGTAGCAAACCGAGTGCGATTTATTAAAAGCGTAAGACGCAAAAGCTTCCCAGTCCTTCCAGATTTTATCAATCAACTTTTCCGGCTTCTGCCCTACTTCTTTGCATCCCTCAACAAACTTTTCGTTGCTCAAACAGCCATCATGGAACTTCACCTTCAGTTTCGCCATCAGGTCGAACTTCTTCTTACCCATGGCTTTCCGCAAGGTATCGGATTCTCCCCGGGTAAACTGTCCCAACGCTCGCGATTGCAACATCACCTGCTCCTGGAAGACCGTAATTCCGTACGTGTCGTTCAGGAAGGGTTCCATCATCGGATGATCGTATACAATTTCTTCATAACCGTGTTTCCGGTTAACGAAATTGGGAATGTATTCCATTGGTCCCGGACGGTACAGGGCATTCATTGCCACCAGGTCTTCAAACCGGTTGGGCTTCAGTTTGCGCAACCATTTTTTCATTCCCGGCGACTCGAACTGGAAGATAGCTGTTGTATCACCCCGACCGAACAATTCAAAAGTTTCCTGGTCATCCGGCGGCAGCGCGTCGATATCGATATCAATTCCTCGCGAAAGCTTGATGTTGTCGAGACACTCTTTTATAATCGACAATGTTTTCAGCCCGAGGAAGTCCATCTTCAGCAAACCGATATCTTCCACGAACCGTCCGTCATACTGGGTGGTCAGCAACTCCTCTTCCTTGGTGGGCATTACCGGAAGGTGTTCATCCAACGGATTTTTCCCGATAAGGACACCACAGGCGTGTACCCCCGTTTGCCGGACCGAACCTTCCAGCGTTTCAGCCAACCGGAGTGTTTTGGCAACCAACAAGTTTTCTGATTGCTTTTCCATCTCCAGCTGCGGATTTTCCTTGTAGGCCTTCTGCAATGTCATTTTCGGCGCTTCAGGCACCATCTTCGCTAACCGATCGGCTTCGGGCAACGGTAACTTCAACACTCGGGCCACATCCCGCAAGGCCAGCTTGGCAGCCATGGTTCCGAATGTACAGATGTGCGCCACCTTATCGTGACCATATTTATCTGTTACCCAATCCAAAACGAGCTGACGTCCGTCATCATCGAAGTCGATATCGATATCGGGCATCGATACACGGTCAGGATTCAGGAAACGCTCGAACAGCAAATCGTACTTAATCGGGTCGACATTGGTAATTCCGGTGCAGTAAGCAACGGCAGAACCCGCTGCCGAACCACGTCCCGGGCCAACAATCACGCCCATTTCGCGGGCAGCGTTGATGAAGTCCTGAACAATCAGGAAGTATCCGGGGAAACCCATGGTTTTAATGGTCTCCAGCTCGAAGTCGATACGTTCCTTATTATCGCCGGAGAACGCTTCGCCATAACGCCATTCGGCTCCTTTGTAAACGAGGTGCTTGAGATAATCGGCTTCGAACTTCACTCGTATTACTTTGTCGTAGCCTCCCATCCGGTCATACGCTTCGCCAAATTCTTCTTTCAGTTCATCTTCACTGAACTTGTTCCTGAACTCTTCGAGCGTACCGAATGATTCAGGTATGGGGAATTCCGGCATAATCGGACTGGAGTCAAGCTCGAAAAATTCAACCTTATCGACAATTTCCTGCGTGTTAGCTAAGGCTTCCGGAACATCGGAAAACAATTCGTTCATCTCAGCAGTGGTCTTAAACCACTCTTGTCGGGTGTAACGCATCCGGTTCGGATCATCAATGTCTTTTCCGGTATTCAGGCAAATCAACAAGTCGTGTGCTTCGGCATCTTCCTCGTTCGTAAAGTGCACATCATTGGCAGCGATGATTTTTACATTGTACTTTTTCGCCAACCCCACCAGCACTTCATTCACCATTACCTGCTTGTCGTACACATCCATTTTCATCCTTGGATCGTCGGTACGATGCCGCTGAAGCTCCAGGTAATAGTCATCGCCGAATACACTTTTGTACCACTCGATGGCTTTTTCGGCTCCGGGAATATCACCACGCATAACCAGCTGTGGTATCTCTCCACCCAAACAAGCCGAAGAAACAATAATCCCTTCGTGGTACTTTTCCAGCATCGTCTTGTCGATACGTGGCTTATAGTACATTCCCCGTGTATTAGCTATCGATACCAGCTTCAGCAGGTTTCGGTAGCCTTTCTCATTCTTGGCTAACAAGATCAGGTGGTTTCCCGAGCGGTCCACCTTATCCGATTTGTCATCCAGGCTTCGGGCTGCTACATAGGTCTCACAACCTAAAATCGGCTTCATCCCATTTGCTTTACACGTGGCATGAAATTCTTTCATTCCGAACATCGAACCATGGTCAGTCAGCGCGACTGCCTTCATACCATCGTTCTTTGCTTTTGTAACTAAATCGGGAACACTCGCAGCTCCATCCAATATGGAATACTGACTGTGGACGTGCAAATGGGTAAATGGGATCATACGGTAATTTTTATTATTCCTCTGCTCAATACGTTCTCCTTCCGGAAGAGGTTTCCGGCTTCTTGTTTTTTCACGACTAAAGATAGAAAATTGCTACCCGCCGATGAATTTTACTTTTCAACACCTTGTCAAAAACATGGTTTAACCGGGCCGCAAAATTATATCAACAATTCTACTTTGGAAAAAGCAACGCATAAAAAAAGGGAGAACCCACCGGCCTCCCTTCATATATCCTGTTAAACAATTATTAGTTAATCGTAATTTCCCTGTCGGTGGTCGAAATGGTTTGAATACTCGTATAGGCCGATGTTTCAAATTTCAGGGCAATGACTTCGAACTTCAGTGTACCTGGTACATAGTTCGATACATAAGACGTCGGGATACTTAACTCAACGGTATCCTTTCCTGTTCCTCCGGCAAAAGGTGCAATATTATACACCTGCGTATCACCGCTAAAAACCTTCACCTGGTAACCATCGGCATTGGCCACTTTATCCCACTTCAGATGCACACTGCTTGCGTCTGCCTGGTATTCGGCTGCGGTAATATGCGGAGGATAGAGGAACTCACTTGTCAAATCATTGGTTTCCGTGGCCGTCATCCCATCGCTGAAATTAACCGAAAAAGTGTAAGTTCCCGGGACCGGAACGGTTGAAGTCATTTCCGAATCAGGAGTTTGCAGGTAGTAAGAATAACCACTGCCATCATAACTGTCAAGCGGAACCGTCTGCCCATCGGGTGTCTGTACCTCAACACTGGCTGCCGATGCCAGGGTTATCGCAGAATAGACAATCCCGTGGACGGTATCGTTATTGTATACTTTTGTCTGTGAGAATACATCTACTGTAGTTGTATAATCCGGCTTGGACTTTTTATTACACGATGCTAATCCCATCAGTATCAATCCAACACTTAATAACACATGCAATCTTTTCATAAATATGTATTTGATTTTACTATTGTACTATTGAATAAGATGATGTTCGGGAGAAAACGTTGCAATAAAATTACGTTTTTTATCAGAAATTCTCTCAAAACAGTCGTCGAACCTCGATTGATATTTGTTCTCTCCTAATCATTTGAAAACCACAGAACGGGTATTTCAGAATTAAAATATTGTTGTAACTTTGCCGAGCATTTAAAATTTTCAAATACTAATTGTAATTTCTTATGCCAGTAAAGATTCGTTTAGCAAGGCATGGTCGTAAGAGACATGCTTACTACCACATTGTGGTAGCAAATAGCAGGGCGCCACGGGATGGTCGATACATCGAAAGGATTGGTTCTTACAATCCGAACACAAATCCTGCTACAGTAGAGCTTGATTTTGACAAAGCTCTTGACTGGCTACAAAAAGGCGCCCAACCAACCGATACTGCTCGTGCGATTCTTTCGTACCGCGGTGTGCTGATGAAGAAACACCTGTTGGATGGTGTGAAAAAGGGTGCTTTCGACGAAGCAGAAGCTGAAAAACGTTTTGAAGCATGGATGAAGGAAAAAGAAGCCAAAATCCAGGCTAAAGTTGATCGGTTAGCTGCTGAATCTGACGAAGCATACAAAACAAGGCTGGAAGCCGAAGCTAAAGTTAGCGAAGCCCGCGCTGCAGAGATTGCCAAGCGCAACGCAGAAATGGCTGCCGAAGCTGAAGCCGCCAACGCTGAAGAAGCTGCAGAGGAAGCATCGGAAGAAGCAGAAGCTGCTCCGGAAGAGCCTGCTGCTGATGACAGCGCCGAAGAGAAAACCGAAGAATAAGGTTTTCATTTCTTTGCTCCGACTTCGACGTTGGGAAAAAGAAATACAAAGCGATGGTCTTTTAGGCCGTCGCTTTTTTTATGTAACTTATCCGAACATCTAACGACTTTTAATAAATGATGAGAGCTATCGTTAAAGAAGATTGCACATCCATTGGTTATTTGCAGAAAACACACGGATTGGATGGTAGCTTTACTATGCATTTCGAAGAACAATTCGACCTGACACTGGAAGAAGCGAAATATCTTTTCCTGGAAATCGATGGAGGATTGGTTCCTTTCTTTATCAGTGAAGACGGCTTTCGCTATCGAGGTAACGACAGCGCCATCATCCATTTCGACGAAATTACTTCGCAGGAACAGGCACGTGAATTTACCGGATGTGCTGTTTTTGTATTTACCGATGAAATTATTGAACCCGAAGAGGAAGCCTCCCCTTCGATGCTGATGGGTTACGAAGTAATCGATCAGAAGCATGGCTTGTTGGGAAAAGTTGTACACGTCGACGATTATTCCGGAAACCTGGTTATTACGGTTATTTTCCGTGAAAACGAAGTATTAATTCCGCTCTCTGATGATGTGCTGACCGAAATGGATGAAGCCAACCGTCAGCTCAAATTGATTTGCCCGGAAGGTTTGATTGAGCTTTACCTGGAATAATTTTTTCGAAAGAAGTGCAACTTTAGGCCAACTTACGCGTCAATACTTATATAACCAAAAAAGAAAGATCCAATGACAGCAAAGATTTTTTCGCTTATGGTTGTTCTGGCTTTCGCCTGGAACATAAGCGCCAAAGCCCAGGAAACTGATAAACGCACACTCCCGCCATTTACAGAAATTTCCCTAAGAGTGAGCGGCGATGTTCATCTCATGCAGGGTGATAACCAGTCGGTGGAAATAAAAGCCAAGGCTTCCACCATCAATAAACTCATTACCGAAGTAAAAGATCGCAAACTGGTGATTCGATTCAGTACCACTGACTCGTGGTTCAAAAGCTGGAATCCCGGTAAAATAGATATTTACATTACGATTCCCCAAATCGATGCACTCTCGGTTTCCGGTTCTGGTTCAATTCTATCGGATGATGAAATTACTTCACGAATACTCGATTTGGCAGTAAGTGGAAGCGGCGACATCAAGCTAACTGATTTAAGCGCTGAAAAAGTATCTGCCGCCGTTTCCGGTTCAGGAGACATTTACCTGGAAGGCAGCGATACATCTGATTCATTCGAAGCAGCTATCTCCGGATCGGGCGATATCAAAGCGTCCGAACTGAAGGCAAAGAATGTGGATGTGAAAATTTCCGGCTCGGGCGATTGCGACGTTTATGCCGTTGACCAACTCAAGGTGAGAGTGATTGGTTCCGGAACTGTCCGTTACGATGGAAATCCGCAGATTGATTCAAATGTCAGCGGTTCCGGTGGATTCAAGAAAGGACGTTAATCAGCGAAAAGGATATAAAAAAAGAGCGGGAAGAAATCTTTCCGCTCTTTTTTTGTGCTCAATATTTTTATTTCCGCAGTATCTGAACTTCACCACTAACTCCCAGGCGAATAACACTGGATGGAGAAGTTGGCATTCGTTCTTCCTGCCGGTATTGTACAACGTAATCAACGCCTTCAACAATTTCCGGACTCACTTCATCAAAGAATGCCGGCGACGGCTCGCCACTGATATTTGCCGAGGTTGAGACAAGCGGCTTGTGGAAGCGCTGAATCAGTTGCTGTGTAAATGGCTCCTCTGTTATTCGGATGCCAATGCTTCCATCTTCGGCAATCAGATTCGTCGCCAGATTTTTGGCTCCCGGATACACAATCGTCAACGGCTTGTCCGCGACGTCAATCAAATCCCAGGCAACTTCCGGCACTTCCTCAATGTATGAATTTAGCAGATTGGGATTTTCCATCAGCACCAACATGCTTCTGGAGCTTTCCCGTTTTTTTAATTCACTAACCCGGGCAACCGAGTCAGCGTTTGTCGCGTCGCAACCAATGCCCCAAATAGTATCGGTGGGGTAAAGAATAATACCACCTTTCTTCAATACCTCCAAGGCCTGTCGGATATCTTCCCGAAAATCAGATTCCATGAAAATGTTTAATTCAATATTCTACATTAAACCGATACACCGTACTCACGAAGTGCATCGTTGAGCGAAGTTTTTAAATCAGTAGAAGGCTTGCGCTTTCCAATGATCAACGCACAGGGAACGCCATATTCCCCGGCAGGGAATTTTTTCATCCGGGTACCCGGAATAACCACTGAATTGGCCGGAATATGTCCTTTGTATTCCACTTCCTCGTCACCGGTTACGTCGTATATTTTAGTCGATTTGGTGAGCACTACATTGGCTCCAAGCACAGCTCCTTCTCCCACATGAACGCCTTCCACTACAATACAACGCGAACCAACGAAGCAATTGTCCTCGATGATAACAGGAGTAGCACCTACCGGCTCCAACACGCCGCCGATGCCTACACCTCCGGAAAGATGGACATTCGAACCAATCTGCGCGCAACTACCTACCGTAGCCCAGGTATCCACCATCGTGTTCTCGCCTACCCACGCGCCAATATTCACGTAGGACGGCATCAGAATCGCTCCCTTCGACAGGAATGAACCATAACGGGCTACCGCATGAGGAACCACGCGAACGCCGAGTTCCTTGTAATTTTTCTTGGTGGCAATTTTATCGTGAAACTCCAGCGAGCCCACTTCGATGGTTTCCATCCCCTGAATCGGGAAATAGAGAATCACCGCTTTTTTCACCCACTGGTTGACAACCCACTCGTCACCATTTTTCTCGGCAACCCGCACCTTGCCCTTATCGAGCATCTCAATTACCTCACGGATGCAGCTTTGCGTATCTTCTTTCTGCAGCAAAGAGCGATCTTCCCACGCTGCTTCAATCGTTTCGATGTATTTATCCCACATAATATTCGTTTTAAATCACAAAAATACATATTCCGGTTCCGTAAAAAAACCAACCTCCCGGCCGATTTGATTTCAGCAACTTTCAAATCGTAACCAACGTTTTGTATCTTGCCTGCATCTATTGGTTAATGTCCAATTTGAAATAACATGTTCCCATTGCAGTAAAAAGCAGGATTGGGAAGCTATCAGGAAGCAATTATGCACAAGGCAAGATTTATATATCATACTGAAAATCCATACATCCGAACGTTGCAACGACTTGTTTTGTTCTTTGCATTATTACTCATTTCGGTATCACAAGCCAAAGCACAAGTCTACTTTCCGGAAGACATGAAACAGGTGTCCGGAAAACTGGTTGATTCTGAATCTGGAGACATTGTTCCTTATGCCCATATTATCAATCAGCGCGTACATGGAGGAACGATTTCCGATAAGAACGGTATTTTCTCCCTTCAGGCCGATCCGTCCGATACCCTTACGGTGAACGCCATGGGTTTTAAAACCATGAAAATCATCGTGGCCGATTATCTCAAGAAAAACAAACAGTTGGTCGTTTATAAAATGAATCCCATCAGGTACCTGGTCGGCGAAGTGGAAGTAACCGGTAAAAACCAGAAGCTGGACTTGTACGGTGTTCCCCAGGGAAACAAATCGAAAGTGCCAATAGAGTTGCGTAGCGATGATTTTAACAAGAAACCCCATTGGACTTCCGCGATTTTTTCGCCATTATCCTTCCTTCACTACAAGCTGAATAAACGTGAAAAGAATAAGCGAAAAGCCATGGCGGCCATTATTACCGAGCAGCAGTGGGATAAATTCAAGCTGGTTTACAACCGCGACATCGTGCACAACATTACAGGTCTCGAGGGCGATACGCTTGACGATTTCATGGTTTACTGCAATGTTAACATGAACTTGTATTACAGTGCCACCAGCCTGGAAGTGGACCAACGTGTCCGGGAATTATTCAAGCAATTCAAGGCCGAAAAAATGTCCAACGATTCCATTAGCAATTAATTTGAAAGAGTAGCGGTAAAGTCGTTTTGAGAACCGGAATGGATTCCTATTTTTATTGTAAAATCCGTTCAGCTATGATTCTTCCAACTTTTGAGGACATAAAAGAAGCGCACGAGCGCATTCAGCCATACATTCACCGCACGCCAGTTCTCACTAGCGAGAGTGTTAATCGCTTGCTGGGCGCAGAACTGTTTTTCAAATGTGAAAACTTCCAGAAAGTAGGTGCCTTCAAATTTCGCGGTGCCTGCAATGCTGTTTTTTCCCTTACGGAAGAAGAAGCATCAAAGGGCGTTGGAACGCATTCATCAGGGAACCACGCGGCAGCGGTAGCTTTGGCTTCCCGCCTGCGCGGAATCAAAGCGCGGATTGTTATGCCGGTCACTGCTCCCGACATCAAGAAAAAAGCGGTGGCGGGTTACGGAGCGGAAATTACTTACTGCGCTCCCACCCTTGAAGCACGGGAAACAACACTCCAGAAGCTCATTGACGAACATCGCATTACTGAAATTCATCCGTACAATAACTTCCGGGTGATTTCAGGACAGGGAACAGCTGCCAAAGAGTTAATTGAAGATGTAGAGGAGTTGGATATCATTATGACGCCGGTGGGTGGTGGCGGATTGTTATCCGGAACTGCACTTTCCGCGAAAGCTTTATTGCCCGGTTGCCGTGTTGTTGCAGCTGAGCCGGCCGGTGCCGACGATGCTTACCGCTCATTTCGTGCGGGACACATCATTCCCTCGACCAATCCGAACACCATTGCTGATGGACTTCTGACGTCACTGGGCGAGATGAATTTCGCTATTATTCAGCAATCCGTCGACGACATTGTCACGGTCTCGGAAGAAGCCATCGTGGAAGCCATGCGCATGATTTGGGAACGGATGAAGATTATTATCGAACCCTCTTCTGCCGTTCCGGTGGCCGCATTGCTGGAAAAGAAAATTCAGCCAAACGGACAAAAGATTGGTATCATCCTTTCGGGAGGAAATGTCGATCTAAGTAAACTCCCTTTCTAATAATAAATCTTCAGGTTACGGGGTTGCTCCTTGTTGAAATGCAGACCGGCACGTTTGGTAAAGCAATCGAGGTATTTGGCTCCACAGCCGAAAATATCGCCAAACTCGATGATGATGGAGATTTCATGGGCTCCACCACCAAAACCCGCTAAATCGGATGTTTGGATGTCGTAGCTATAGCCAAATCGGAATGAGCCGGTCACCAGTGCTGCACTTAACACAATGGCATCGTTATCGAGATAGTGTGTTCCCAGATTTTCATTCTTAAAAACCGGAATTCCCCGCCACCAGGCACCGAACTCCAATGAACGACTATACCAATAAGCACCAAAATCAAGCTGATTAAAGTTGTGCTGACGCTCGTAGCGATAGCAAAATGCCGCCCGCCTGGGTTCTTCAATACGGCTGACTCGCTCCCTCCAGACATTCATCCCTCCAAATACCACCATCTTCATCGGCGTCCTGGCTTGATCATCCAGGAAGGAATAGCTGGGTTGCATCATATGCTCCACCGTTGTTCCTATCCAGTACTTTCTGGAATAAAGGAAAAGTGAAGTATTAAAGTCGAGGTAATTTGCCTTGGTCGCAGCTAAATAAGCATCGCCACTCGACTGTCCTCCATTTACCAATCCATCAGGAAAAATCAGTTTATTCCTGTTCAAACTCATCTGTCCTAACGTGAATTGGAGTCCCGGAATGAACTGTAGATTCTCTCCTAACTGAATCCGATATGAATATTGTAAGCCAAGGTAGGTCGTATTATAATCAGCAGAACCGGCCTGATCGGTTACCATAATAGCTCCAAAGCCACTCCGGTACTTATTTACATACATGTCGGCTGAAACGGCATACGAGTGGTATGCCTGTTTGATACCCGGCCATTGGTTACGATAATTGCTGACTAAACGCACTCCACCTGTCGAGCCCGCCAGTGACGGACTCATAAAAGTAGGCGCTGCATAGAATTGGGAAAAGTGCGGATCCTGTGCATAAGACTTTGTTCCAAGCAGAAACACCTGCAGTAGCAATATGAATACAATGCGTTTTATCATCCCTGGCATACCATATACTACTGCAATAACGTAACATCCCCCGCTTTAATTATTTGCGATCCATCTTTAAATGTACATTTTATACGCCAGATGTAAACTCCGGGAGAAGCAAGCTCTCCGTTGTAGTATCCATCCCAGCCAATATCGATATCATTAGACAGGAACATCAGGTTACCCCAGCGATTAAAAATCTGCATCTGGTACTGTTCTATATCTCCCTTTGCAACAACAGGATAGAACACATGATTATATCGATCACCCGGAGTGTATTTTCCTCCGTTGGGACCATCTTTGCTTGGCATAAAGGCATTGGGTACCGAAACCTTTGCGTCACTATAAGTCTCAACTCCCTGTGATACCGTAAATGTGTCGACACAACCGAATTTAGAAGTAGCAATCAAGGTAACCGGGAATACTCCCTCTTTCTGATATTCATGCTCTGGTTCGTACACCGTCGATGTATCACCATCACCAAAATCCCATAAATAGTTGTCGGCATTCTCCGAGAAGTTGGAAAAACTTACTTTCTCTCCCGGGATTTTCACCCTGCTTGGATACAAGTTAAAATAGGCTCTTACTGCAGGATAAACAACAATCTGCTTCTCTGATTCGGCAACATCGCCAACCTGATTAAATACCTGAAGGTGCACATTATAAGTACCTTCAGCAAAGAATGTATGATCGGGAGTTTTTTGCGTCGAGTAGTTTCCATCTCCGAAGTCCCAGACATACCGGAAGCCATTTTCCGATTGGTTTCTGAATTGCACCCTTAACGGCGGACAACCAGCTGTATCAGGTTCAAATACTGCTGATGGTGGTCCAGCCAAAACAGTTACGCGCTGAACAACTTTTTGCGAACAGAAATCACTGCTGGCGGTAAGCGTAATATCATAGTTTCCTGGCTCTTCAAAATCGTGAGATGTTACATCACCTTCAACTTCTTCGGTCATATCCCCAAAGTTCCAGACATAATCCCAGGGGCCGCCCGGCGTTTCGTTTGTTATTTGAACGGTTTTATCCGGGAAGGTCTGCACCTGCGGATCGACAGAGAAAGCTGTTTGCGGAGTGGGGTGTACAAGTATCGATTTACTAATGGTATCTGTACAACCATTCACCGAAGTTGCCACCAACTGCACCATGAATACGGAATCTTTCGATGTCGTATTCACGAAAGTATGCCTTGGCTGGAATTCACTTGAAAAACTAGCATCTGCGAAATCCCAGTAATACGTTGCACCACCCGTCGACAAATTAGAGAAACTAACAGTTAACGGACTACAACCTTCATTCTTGTCCGGCTGAAAGTCGGCTGCAACCATTGGATGTACCTCTATGTCGGCGGTATATGAAGATTTACAACCAATCTCATTTTCCACCTGAAGTGTCAACGGATACGATACGGTTGTCTGTCCGCTATTAAGATAGTCGTGTGTGAAGTTTTCTTCATCATCTGTCGAAGTTGTACCATCACCGAATTTCCAGAGGTAATTTTCAGCACCAACTGACTGATCGGTTATTTCCAACGTATAAGGGGCGCAACCTCCCAATGAATTGACGCTAAAACTTGCTACTGGTGTCGGATATACCCGGATATCCATCCTGGCGGTATCAGAACAGCCATACCTCGACATAGAAATCAGCATCACATGGAAGATGGTATCTTTCTGCGAACTATTAACAAACGTGTGACTCGGATTGGTCGAACGATATACGCCCGAACCATCTCCGAAGTACCATTCGTAAGAGTAAGCGCCTTCCGACAAGTTCTTAAAATCTAGTGTCAATGGCGAACAACCGACAGTATCGGCAGAGAAAGCTGCCTTCACAAATGGATTTACCTGAACGCTTTCATACGCATCATCCGAACAACCAAAGTTATTGGAAGCTTTTACCCAGATGTGGTAGCTCTGAACCATCGGATTCGCATTCACATAGGTGTGGTTAACCAATGTATCTGAAGTAGTGGAGGTTGTTCCATCACCAAAGTCCCATGCGTAACTGTCTGCTCCGGTGGTATGGTTCGAGAACATGGCATCAAACGGCGTACAACCTTCAACATCAATCGCCGAAATATCAGCGTTAGGTGTTGGATGCACCGTAATGTCTTTCATGGTCGAATCAACACATCCGTATGGTGAATAAGCCAGAAGTTTTACATTGTAAATCGTATCTGCAAAAGACGAATTATCAAACAGGTGATACGGGCTGGTAAAGTTTTCTACTGCGGAACCATCGTCAAAATCCCATTGATAAGCAGTAGCACCACTGGACTCATTGTTAAACCGGATTCCCAAAGGTGCACAACCAATCGAGTCACTGCTAAAAGCTGCGTTGAGCTCGGGCAACACCTCGATGCGCGTTGTCATCGAGTCCACACATCCGGTGGCACTTTCAACAAGCACCCGCAAAGAGTAACTTACCGCCTGACTGGTTGTATTGTGATAGGTATGATTTACGATGGCGCCCTCTGCTATGTTTTCCTCTGTGCCATCACCGTACTTAACAGTGTAAGTAACGCCACCAACCGATTGGTTTTCCAATTGAATATCCAACGGTCCGCAACCTGTCGTCTTGTCAACAGTGAAATCGGCGTGCGGCGAAGCAAGAACCGTAACATCCTGGTAAGTAGAATCCTCACATCCGTAGAATGATTTGGCCACCAGTTTTACCGTATAGATGGTATCATTGGTCGTCGACATATTCACAAATGTATGTGATGGATTATATGCCGTTGAAGTTGGTGTGCCATCACCATAATCCCAAACGAACTGTTGTGCACCGGTTGTCAGGTTCTGAAGCGTTGTAAACAGTGGTGAACATCCAATTGTATCGAGTACCATTGCAGTCTTCACTTCCGGAAGAACAGTAATTTTTCGAATAACCGAGTCGCGGCAACCATTCAGTGTTTCCACTACAAGTTTCAGGTCGTAATAAACCGGCGTAACACCTGTATTCTCATAGGTATGCGATACCGACTGTCCAGCCGCCGTGTATTCATCGGTACCGTCACCATAAACCCAGTGGAATGTATACCCCAAATACGAATTATTAGTCACATTTACAGTAAACGGAGCACATCCTTCAGCTGAGGAGACCGCGATATCCGCAATTGGTGCCGGTGATACAGTAATGGTTTGCGAAGTCGTATCCGAACAGCCATAATTATTATAAGCCACTAATTGAACTGTATTGATCGAATCATTCGGCGTATTGTTTTCAAACACTCTGACCGGATTCTCTGTAAAATCAGTAGTCCCATCATCAAATTTCCACTCGTAGCTGAATGCTCCCTGAGAAGTGTTCTGGAAACGAACCGGAAGCGGTGAACATCCTTGCGTATCACTAACGAAATCAGCTGTAACCGTAGGGTAGAGATGAATATTTTTAACGATGGAATCAGTACATCCGAAAGGATTATCTCCCTGAATAACCATTTTATAGAACTGCTCAGCCGAATGCGAAGCGGTATAGGTATGAGTGGCGTAGCCTCCACTATTAATAGTCTCAGTAACTCCGTCACCATATTTCACGGTATATGCCTGACCGGACAATGACAGGTTATCTACACGCACAGTCAATGGTGCACAGCCCACGGTATCACTCACACTTACTTTAATTTCCGGAGCAGGATGAACCGTTACAGCCTGTTGCAACGTGTCCGCGCAACCATTCACCGACGTAGCAATCTGTCTTACATTGAAAACCTGATCGATCAGATTGCTGGTATTCACAAATACATGCTGCGGATTGGCAGAAGTAGCATTACTCCCGTCGCCAAAGTCCCAATCGAGATACGATTCAGCCAAAGCAGTATTGGTAAACTGAACGCGCAACGGTGAACATCCGGCAGTAGGATTCATATTAAAGCCGGCCGTCACTTGTGGATAAACGACAAACACATGCTCACTGGTCGATTCGCAACCGTATGGCGAAGTGGCTGTCACCTTCATCCGGCGACTTATTGTCTGTAAGCTAGTATTTTTATATTCATGTGTAATATTCTTAGGAGCAGTCGTTACCTGTTTTGGAGTACCGTCTCCCCAATCATAAGTCATAGTGGTTCCCGGAGTTGAATTATCGGTAATCTCGACATTAAAAGGAGCACATCCGTTCGTTGCCGAATAAGTCAGATCGATATTCGGAGTTCCGTAAACAGTGATATTTTCCGTAAGACTATCTTTACAACCGTCTGAGGTGTAGGCCACCATCTTGACAGTGTAAACCGTATCCCTGTCAGTCAGATTGTAGAAGGTATGACTTGGATCCATCTGTGAAGATGGTGAACTGCCATCACCAAAATCCCACAAATAATAATATGCTCCTACAGAATTATTCTCAAACTGAACATTCAACGGGGCACAACCATCTGTCGCTGATGTAAAAGCAGCTTGCACTCCAGGCGTTGCCAGTACATTGTCATTCGCGGTACTCGTACAGCCATTTGCGCTGGTAGCAGTCAATGTTACCTGGTAACTTTGTGGATATGGTGTTGCGTTTACGTAAGTATGTGACAACGTTGCTGGACTAACGTATGTCGTATCCTTCGCACTGTCTCCAAAATCCCAGGTGTATGTCGTCGCGCCTGTCGAATTATTCTCAAATATGGCATCGAATGGAGAACAACCCGAAACAATCGGTATATTGAAACTGGCTTGTGGATTTGCGTAAACAGTAACTGTATGTGACACCGAATCCGTTTTTCCGTAAGGCGTAGTTCCTATTAACCACACAGTATATGTTTGGTCGGTTGTTCCGTTATTTTCAAACGTATGCTTCGGATTGGTCAGATGCACATCGGGTGTGCCGTCTCCAAACTTCCATGTATAGGAAGTTGCAAATGTTGAACTATTTCTAAACTGAACCACGACCGGACTACAACCAACCGTATCTGGGTCAAATACAATTTGAGGCAGATTGTCTGTTGCGAGTACTTGGGTGACAGCATCTGTACAACCAGAAGCAGATGTGGCCGTCAGGGTTATACTATAACTTGTTGTGGCTGTCGGTGAAACAAACTTATGAGTTTCAGTTCCCCAGCTTCCAAGACTAACGGTGTTCCCATCCCCGTAATCCAGAACATAACTTACTGCTCCATTAGACAAATTGGTAAATTCCACCGTAGTAGTATCTGCGGTAACATTTGTTACCCACATAGAGAAGTTGGCCTGCGGACTTCCCCATACATGTACATTCCTGGTAATTGAATCAACACAGCCATAATAGGATTTGGAGATTAATTTCACCGTATTGTCAGCATCAACACCTGGTGCGGTTTCATAACGATGCGATGGATCCGCTGTGTAGTTTATCCCGGAACCATCTCCGAAATCCCATTCGAACTGCTGCGCATTTGTTGACAAGTTTCGGAACTGTACGTCAAGAATGGAACATCCGGTTGTATCCGGTGCAAAATCTGCAGTCACTTTGGGAAGTACCCTAATCGATACTGTAAGAGAATCACTACAGCCCAGCGAATTAACGGCCTTCAATTTCAAATTGTAAGTGACTGGTGTCGTTGTATTGTTCGTATATAAATGAGTTATATTACCCAGACTGTTAGTTGTTTGCGTTGCACCATCACCAAAATCCCAATAATAAGTGGTTGCTCCTGTCGAAACGTTTGTGCCTTCGAAGGTAAACGGAGAGCATCCCGTATAATTTGGGGCATTCAAATCGGCAACCGGTGCAGGCGCTACCAGAAATGCCTGATGTGCCGTGTCCGAACAACCATACAACGAAGTAGCTGCTAACGAAACATTGTATATTGTATCGCTAAGACCATAGTTATTAAATATCCTAACGGGATCTTTCACATATTCTTTTGAGCCTCCGTCACCGAAATCCCATTCATACGAGAATGCACCAGTTGATGTGTTGGTAAAGTCCACCACAAACGGAGCGCACCCAGCTGTATCCGCAGTAAACGAAGCAGTAACATTCGGATACACAACAATACTCTTCACCACAGAATCCTGGCAACCAAATGAGTTGGTTGATTTCACCACCAGGTTATAGGTCTGAGGAGATGTTCCCGTGTTGAGATATTGGTGCGTCAAATCGGTGGCTGTCGTCAATGTCTCTGTCGTTCCATCTCCGTAGTCTACTTCATACGAAACACCATCCGGAGAAGTATTGTGCAATGTGGTATTCAATGGTGTACAGCCAGTTGTATCGCTAATATTAAAATACACTTTGTCAACCGGATAAACATGCATGGTAGCGTAAGCAGTATCGAGACAACCACCCGATGAACGGGCAACCTGCATGACGGTAAACTGACTTTCTGCATTTCCCGTTGCATTGTATATATGCTGTGGATTGAAATTGGTGTCATCAACTGTTCCATCTCCAAAGTCCCAGTGCATGGTATATGCGCCTGTTGCTGTATTGACGAAGTCAGCGACCAATGGAGAACAACCAACGGTATCGACAGAAAAACCTGCGGTCACGCCAGGCAATACCTGAATCGGGTAACTCACTGAATCACGGCATCCTTCTGCTGACTCAACTACAAGTTTCAGGTTATATACTACCGGAGTTAAATTCGGATTCGTATACGTGACACTGTAGTTGGCTGCATAACCCGTTGTATCTTTTCTGCCATCACCATAGTCCCAATAGAAATAGTCACCATTCAGTGAATTGTTCTGAATATTAACAACTAACGGATCGCATCCATAGTTGTCTGACAATGTGATATCCGCTTTCACCTCCGGCTTCACGAGCATCTGATGAGTTGTCGAGTCCTTACAACCGTAGAAGGAAGAGCTGTTCAATTTAACAGTATAAACTGCGTCTGTTCCTGTTGAATTGGTATAGGTATGGGATGCCAGGTATTTATTGCTTGGATTCACCCTTCCATCACCGAAGTCCCAGGTATAGGTATAGGCTCCCGGATCGGCCACCATAATTACATTGGCCGGAGAACATGCCGTATCAGGCATTATGCTAAAATCGAAATGCTGAGTTGGATAAACCGTTACTTCCCTCATCAAACTGTTGATACAACCATAAGTATTGGTCGCAGTTAATCGTACCCGGAAATACCGGATGTAGGTGGAATCATTAATAAAATCATGTGTTGTATTGAAATCTGAACTCGACTGCCCATCATCAAAATCCCATAAATACTTGATGGCTCCGGTAGTTTTATTCGTAAAGGTTGCCGGAACCGGACTACATCCCGGAAGGTAATCCATATCAAAGCTGGTCACCGGAATCGGGTGTACCAAAATGTTCTGAAAAGCTGTATCCGAACAACTACTACTGTTCGTTGCGATCAACCGAACTCTAAAAGACGCATTAGTATCTGTTCCGTTTGAAAAAGTATGGGGTGGATCCGTGTCCAAACTACTCATACCATCGTCAAAAGTCCACAGATACTGATCGGCATGTTGAGACTGGTTTGTAAAATCAACGGCCAGCGGGTTACAACCCACTGTATCGGAAGCAGAGAAAGCTGCAACTGCCCGCTGATACACGGTTACCGTATTGTCAACGGTATCGATACAACCAAATGAAGATTCTCCGGTAAGCCGAACCACAAATGTCGTGTCATTTCCGGTAGGACTGGTAAAAGTATGGGACGGACTTTGCTGACTGCTGTTGGCAGAGCCATCACCGAAATCCCAATTCCACCAGGTTGCTCCCGGATTTGCATTTACGAATCCGAAGGTTGATGGGTTACACCCTTCAAAGTGGACAGGCGAACCAACAAGGAAATCAGGTTTCACTGTAATTTCCTGCTGTGTTGAAGTTTCACAAGTACCGTTCTGAATAGTCAGGGTAATAACAAAATTCATCAATCCCGACGAGGTGTTATGGTAGGTATGTGAAACTGGATCAGCTGTGTATACTGTATCACGCTTACCATCTCCATAGTCCCATATATAAGTCGAACCGCCAACCGTACCTCCATCTGACATTTGCAAAGTATAAGGTGAACAACCGGATGTGTCAGGAACTGAAATAAACGGATCGGGATAAGCTACGAAATCGATGGTTACGTCATCAGAAGAAGAACAACCGTTTCCATTATCGTCCGTCCATCGGAAAACATAACTTCCCTGCTGATCGACATCAACCAGTGTATTATTTCGATCGGAAAACTCGAACGTTGCGGTTCCGGGACCTGAAACCTGGGTCCAGAATCCATTACCCAGTGCCGCACTTCCCGAAAGGTTGTATTGTAATCCACACACAGAATCATCAGGCCCTGCATTCGGTGTCGGAATCTGAATGAAATTGACCACAACCGTATCGACTGCCTCACAAGTCTGATTGACAACTGTCCACCCAAACTCATAAGTTCCGTATGACGAAACCGTTACTCCACTTGCCGGAGCCGATGTATTCGAAAAGGTTGATGTTCCGGGACCAGATAACTGCACCCAATGAGCAGGATATATCGGTGATTGATTTGCATGCAGATCTGCTACCAATCCGCAGGTATCCTGATCGGCTCCGGCATTGGATGTGGGCATCTCTAAAATCTTTACCACCGTTGATGCATTGTCACTACAGCCGGCATCGTCCGAAACAGAATAATCGAGATGATAAATTCCCGGCGTTCCTGCTACAAAATTCGGATTTTGCACATTGGGATTATCCAGGTAGCTGGCATCGGTTCCTGTCCACGAATGACTCACATAATTTCCTGACCCCCCGGTTATGGTTGGCACCATTTCTAAGGGCTCACCAGTACATCCAACCACTGTATCCGGGAGTGTAACATTTAAGTCGGCTACATTTAGATTAAAATCAACTGTATCCGCACACACCTTTGTACTAACAATATAACGCACATTGAACGGAACGGAACCACTAGGATCGCTCCCCAAAAAATGCACAATTGAATCTTTATAAGGTTTCTTATCTGTTAGGTAATCGAGACCATTATTCGTACTAGTCCAAGAACTACTTAAGTTTTTGATTTTTGAATTTGGGTGACCGTTCAATTCGATGGTTGAACCCAGACACAGATCAATCGGATCGCCAAGCGTGCTATGTGCACCGAGATTGGGATAAACAATAATATCGAGATAAGCAGTGTCTCTACAACCATATTGGGATACTGTAATTAGACTAACAGTTACTGTGTCGTTTTCACCTGTTTGATTATCAAACTCAACGATTGGATTCGTTTTTTTGATGTAAGTTCCGTCTTCCTCAAAATCCCAATATCTGTCGTGTGTATTCACTGACCCACTTCCTCCGCCAACGGCCCAGAATTTAATCTTCTGCGGAGCACAGATCGCGCTATCCGATGCGGCAATTCCAATTTTTTGTGTATCGTGAACCAGAACCTGCTTACTTTGCGTTGAGATACATCCGTTATTATTCACACCATTTAACGTGATGGTAAAAGTCTCGTCGCCGTTACCGACTGTATAAATATTGCTAACAGTTTCGTTGGTCGTTGTATTGTAGGTCGTACCGTCTCCGAAATCCCACTCATAGTTGTCAGTATTGGTCGAATTATTGGTCATGTAAACCACTAAAGGTTCACAACCTTCGGTATCCGACAACGAGAAGTTTAGATTGGGTGATTGTTTTACTGTGATATAAGTAGTATCAACTCCCTCGCAACCTCCATTATTTACTTCGGTGTAAATAATTTGGTTGGTTCCGATATTGGCTTTAGAAGGATCAAAAAGTCCGGTACTGCTGACTCCCGGTCCCGACCAGGTACCAGCTCCTGTCACATTTCGGCCTGTTACAACCAGATTGAATGGAGCATCGGCACTACAAACCGGACTAACCGGCGTAATTTTGGGCCAGGGCTTATCGATAATAACAATTCGGGCAAAACCTGAAACCGGGTCATTATCGGGATATGGATTACAGAAGTTCCAATTGTCAAGGCGAATCTCAAACACCTTTCCAACATCCGTTGAATCAGTTACCGGCACATGAACCTGCCAGCTTTGATTTTTCGGAGCGTAAGGACCATCAGCGATATAACCATAATGTGTGGTGTCGCCCTCAACAGAGTAGTTCCCCGGATGTTTAATCACTCCATCTGGTCTAATAAGTTCAATGCCTGGAATACGGTTTGAAGGATTATTATCTGTACCATAGGTAAACTTAGTGATTCGATCCTGGTAATTAGGCTTATCAACAGGAGGTTTAGTACAATTCCAAATACTCTGGTCCTGAAAAGTTATGGTTGTATCCTGGCCGACACAAACCTGAACTTCATAGGGATAAATATTGATACTCCCCCCGTTGGAATCATCCTTGTCCCAAACCGTCACCTGTTGCGTTGCTGAAGTGTTATTGCATTCGACACCATCAACCAGCAATACAGTAGTAGTGGTATATACACAGCTTCCATTAGGTGTCGATGGATAAACATGGGAATCAACCGCAGTTATTATAGACTTTTTGGGGTTGCTAGGATCACTGTTAATTGTTGCTGCGACGGTGTTTACTGTCCCATCTCCATAGTCAAATTTTACTGTCAGTGTATTACTTATCTGGCTTGCGGGCTTTAATACATTGTACACTGCTTTTGCCTCATAGGCATTTACAGGAGCACAAAACCCATCAACTTGAATTCCTGCGAACTTTCCTGATACCAAATCACAAACCTGAGCGTTTGCGCTGTTTCTTCCGAAAAGTAGCAACGATATAAGCAGTAAAAAAAAGGTGTACTTGCCCTTGTGAGATTTAATTTGTCTCGCTCCCATTAATTTTGCCCCGACTTTAATTACTCCTTTTGAACTAATTGCTCCTACTGCTTCCTGATGAAATAATGGCTTTACCTTCCGCAAACCTTACCGGACAAAGTGGTCACCCGGTATCTTTCAGCGGCATGCGACCGGTAAAGCAACATCACTTCGCGTGCTCCATTTTTCTTCTTTCTCAATGTCAGATTCAGAAGATTACTTGTAGGAGTGAATTTCGCTCCTATCCTCATTATCCTGGTTGCCTGGTGGAAAAATAAGGGCTCTATGCCTTAGTCATCCCCTGAATAAAAATTTTCTTTAATTCGGGGAATCCGGTTTTTCATATCAGTTGTTTAAATAATTAACATGAACACGACACGTTTCAAGTCAGAAGAAATGTTTGAAATGCTTACCTGTTATTAACCTCCTCTGTGCCGGAACAATAGATGGCTGATTATTGAAAAACCGCTCCAACCTTTGCAGTTATTTATACTTTAAGAACGCAAAAGGTAACCCTTTTAGTCTATAATTTTTACATTTTTTCCTTTCAGAGAGCCATTAAAGTGTAAACATTTCAACCACAGAATCAGGTAATTATCCATTATTTAATTCAAATCACATATTTAACATATTCTCACCCATTTAACAAACACTTGCAAACTTTTATGCTTTTTTAACAGCCAGCCTCATTGTACAAACTCATTTCTAGAAGGTTAAGCGAACTCACACTTGCTTTTTGGCACGATTTTGGCAATTTTTATATGTACAAAAGACAGGAGGCAATTATGAAACAATTGATGTTTTTAATACTGGTCGTTATTGCAGCATCATGTGCCGCTCCCAAAGACAGTACAAAGAGTGTGGTGCTGAAAGCCGAAAATGACTCGACACAAAAGGACACCACTGAAGTCGTCGCTTTGGATCCCGGATTCGAAAGCTGGTATGCCATGCACGACAACAAAGCCAACTACAGAAGTAAACAATACTACCACAATTGGAATGTTCGTTATGTAAGGGAATGGAATCTGAAAGCATCGACTTATCCTCATGCCCAACTGTTCAACGGACAGATTAATTACGATTTCTCGGAAGATTATCCGCTTGAAGTAGAGCACAAATTATTCATGTACTTTCAGTTTGTAGAACACAAGTTGGGAATTCCAATTTTGACCGGTGGGTCCCGACCGCAGCCGGTTTTCTAGATATTTCTGAAAAGTAACAGCCGGCTTCCGTCCAGCTCATCTTCTTTAACCAGTTTACCCGGTATTTTCGGAGCAGGAACACCGCTACGGAATAACCGGTTACCAACGAATATGCGTGCTTCGTCCCACTGATTTCGCTCCATAAAACTGTCCAGTAATTCTCGGCCTCCTTCTACAATCAACGATTGTATATCTCTCTGGTACAATTCATCCAGCATTTGTTGCACGGCATCCCGCGAGGGATCCAGCTTCACAAATTCGAGGTTCTTTTCATCGTTCTCAGGGCTTTCTGTGAATATCAGCGTGGGTATCGATCGATCAAACAGAGCTAAATCATTACTCAGGCGCCTGGTACGATCGAGAACAATACGCAGTGGATGACAGCCATGCCACTCTCTAACGGTTAACGATGGATTGTCTTTTTCAGCTGTGTTGGTGCCTACCATAATCGCCGCCTCGTCGGTCCGCATTTTATGCACCGCAGTTTTCGACAATTGGTTGGTAATCCAGGTTGATTGTCCGTAATGTTCCGGCGACCGGTCAATGTCGATAAATCCGTCCAGCGTTTGCGCCCATTTCAAAATGATGTAGGGTCGTTTCTTTTCATGAAATGTGAAAAACCTCCGGTTCTGTTCCTGACATTCTTCCTTCATAACGCCCAGCACAACACGACAACCGGCAGACTTTAATTTTTCGATTCCTTTCCCGGCTACCTGTGCAAATGGATCGACTGTGCCAATAACCACGCGGGGAATTTTTTTCGATACGATTAAATCCGAACATGGTGGCGTTTTGCCATGATGAGCACAGGGCTCCAGTGTCACGTAAAGTGTCGAATCTTTTAACAACTCTTTTTTCTTCACCGAATTAATGGCGTTCACTTCTGCATGAGGTCCTCCATATTTTTGATGAAATCCTTCACCTATAATTTTGTCTTCGTGAACAATTACACAACCAACCATCGGATTCGGTGCTACATTGCTCATGCCTAAACGAGCCAGTTCGATAGCCCGTTCCATATATTTCTTATCGTAACTGAATGACTGATTCATTTCCGGCTTTCTTTATCTTTGCACGATGAAACGACTTATTGATGACATCCGGGAAAAACTTTCCAGCCGTTATGAACCGGCCGAGAGTGAAAGTATTTCTTTTCTGATTTTTGAGCATGTTCTCGGATATAGTCGTCTTCAGGTTCACCTGAAAAAAGATGAAACCATTCCGGATGCTAAGGTAACGGAAATTGAAGAAATTCTGAACCGCCTTGTTGATGGAGAGCCCATCCAATACATTTTAGGAAAAGCTGATTTCTACAGTCTGACTTTTTTTGTGAATCCCCAGGTACTGATTCCGCGACAGGAAACCGAAGAATTGGTCGATTGGATTATCAAAGACAACAAGCTTCCGACACCGAAAATTCTGGACATTGGAACCGGAAGTGGTTGTATTCCCGTCAGTTTAGCAAAAAACATCACTGGTGCCCAAGTGTTTGCTTATGATATTTCTGCGGAAGCTTTAAAGGTTGCGAACCAAAATGCGATGAGCAATCACGTTGATGTTCGCACGCAAAAGGTCGACATACTTCAGTGGAAAGCGGCTTCGGTTGACAAAACTTTTGACATCATCGTGAGCAATCCTCCTTATGTAAAAGACGAGGAAAAATCATTGATGCTGGATCATGTTGTGAGTCACGAGCCTCATCTGGCACTTTTCGTTTCCAACGATGACTCGCTAATTTTTTACCGACGCATTGCCGAATTTGCACAACAACATCTTTCTCCGGAAGGGAAGCTTTATTTTGAAATCAATGAAGCATTAGGAAAGCAAACCGCTTCCCTTTTAAGAGAAAAAGGATTTCCGAACCTGACATTAAGAAAAGACATCAACGGGAAGGACCGGATGATTTGCGCCACCCGGTAATCAATGCCCATCAATCCCGGCCAACATCAGAAATGCGTGGTTGAGAATTCGGAAAATTTCGGTGCAATACTCATGTACCGCTTTTGGACTTCCCGGCAAGGTAAAAACCAGCGTCCTTCCCATTACACCAGCGACACCTCGGCTCAACAATGCATTAGGTTTTTCAGCTCCGTATTTTATACGTATCATCTCCATAATACCCGGAAGCTCTTTATCCAACATCTCTGCAACCACGTCTGGTGTAATATCGCGTGGACCGATTCCTGTGCCACCGGTCGTAAAAACCATATCGACGCAGGTTTCCCTTGCTTCTTGTAAACGATATTGCAACACCGGAGCTTCATCGGGAATGACGATGGTTTCCACTTCCACCTTTCGCTTTTCGTCTGTAAAAAAATCTGTCAGTAATTTTGCCAGTAGCGGACCGCTTTTGTCCTCATACTCTCCTTTCGAAGCCCGATCGCTGAGGGTGATAACCAACGCCTTGAAAATACGTGGTTGATATGTCAGCACGTCACCTACCTGTACGTGCCCGCTTTTCAATACACGGGCGAAAATACCTTCCTTCGGCATCACGCAATTACCGACTTCGCGGAAGATGGAACAATTATCGCCATGGCATTTTTTCCCAATCTGAGTTACTTCCAATTCCACGTGCTCTCCCACCAACCGATCGAATGGGCGCATCTCGTACAGCAAGGCTCCTTCCGTGGTAATATTTTCCGCAAACTCGCCAAAAGTAATCTTCCTTCCGGCTTCTTCCGAAAACTTATCGATGCTCTCCGTTCCGAGCAGACTTACCTGGCGGTGCCAGCTTCCGGCATGAGCATCGCCCTGTACACCATGAAAATCCAACTTAATCCGGTCGACCGGAAGTTTAATAGTTCCCTTCTTCTCGGAAATATTGACTGATTTTACGACAATCTGTTCCATTTCTTTACTCTTTTGTCTTTTCGTTCAACCGGATATCCTGCATGACCATTTTTTTGTCAACTGCTTTACACATATCATAAACCGTGAGTAACGCAACCTGAACAGCTGTCAAAGCTTCCATTTCCACACCTGTCTGTCCGCTGCAAACGACTTCGCCGACGGCTTCCAAGCCTCCTTCGGTAAGTGTACAAGTCACTTTCACTTTGCTGAGTTGCAATGGATGACAAAGCGGAATGAGTTCGTGCGTTCGTTTGGCCGCCTGAATACCGGCAATTTCGGCAACAGTAATCACGTCTCCCTTCTTCATCTGGTTCTCTTTTATCAACCGGACCGTTTCGGGCTGTAGCAAAATTTTACCCGAAGCGACTGCTCTTCTTTTCTGAATCGGCTTTCCAGAAACATCAACCATTCGGGCACGTCCCTGCTCATCGGTATGTGACAATTTTCTGTTTATCATGTCCTTTTTTTCTCTGATTAAGTTAAGCTGTTATTTGACTCTCCCTCCATCTATCCTATACTTATCCCATACTCATCCTATACTCAAGTCCTACCTAACCTCCAATTTTGTAAAATGCACCTGTCTGGTTTTTGCTGCCGGATTTGGGTTTGTTTTCCACTGCCAGCTGCAAAGCTTCGTCAAACCCATATTGCCGAACATTAAATCCTTTCGGATTGAACAGGCAAGGTTTCACGCAGCCGTTGGCCATCAGCCGGATGCGGTTACACGAACGACAGTTTCCGCCTTCTCCGTTTTTTACCTTCGAAAAACTTCCGGTTTCCAAATCCATCTGATGAATGTATTGCACTTTCAGTCCTTTCGTTTTGGCAAATTCAGTGACCAATTGTGCATCCTCTTCATCTTCAGAATGACGAATCACACAGTTGATTTTCACCGGTGTGAGTCCGTGTTTTAATGCCGCATCAATGCCTCGAAAAACTGCATCAATATCTCCGCCTCGTGTGATGTAACTGTATTTTTCCGGATCGGTAGTATCAAGACTGATGTTCACCCGGCTTAATCCGGCTTCCTTCAACTTCGGAGCAAATTTTTCCAGCAGAATTCCATTGGTCGTCATCGCCACCTCTTCAATGCCGTCAATCTGTGCCAGCATATGCACCAGGCCAACAATTCCCTTGCGAACCAAAGGCTCACCACCTGTCAGACGCACTTTCGTAATTCCCTGTGCTGCTCCTCGTCTCACAAATTCAGCGATTTCCTCAAAAGAGAGAATATCCTCATGTCGCATTGACTCCACACCCTCCTCGGGCATGCAATAGCGGCATCGCAGATTGCACCGGTCGGTAACCGAAATCCGCAGGTACGTTATTTCGCGGTTATAACGGTCGAACATAAACGCTTTCTCCTTTACTTATTTCGCTTATTCCTACCGGGATTTCCATCAACGCATTGGCACCGGTAAGCGCATGTATGTGTGCTGAACCGTGATACGGAAGCAGTTCCACTTCCCCGAAAGGGGAAATAATCACGGGCAAAAATTCGTAGCGATTATTCTTCTTTCTCTTGAAATCAACAGCCAACCGAGCTTTGATTCGGAAAGGTGTAAAAGAAGTTCCCATCAGATTATAGAGTAACTCTTTTCCAATCACCTCTAACTGGACATACGAAGAAACCGGATTTCCGGGCAAACCGAGAACATGCTTTTTTCCCTTCCGGGCGAAAAGCGTATGCTTGCCGGGCTTAGCAGCCATCACGGTAGTTAAAATGGTAAAGCCAAGTTCTTTCAACACTTGCGGAACAAAATCGTAATCGCCAACCGAAACTCCTCCGGAAAGAAGAATTACATCGTTTTCCAGCAAAGCATTTTGGATGGCCAATTGGGTTGCCTCAGGTGTATCCTCAACGATTCCGGAGTATTCAACCGGAAAATTCATCGAACGAAGCTGAGCGACCATTTGAGGTCCGTTACTATTCCGGATTTGCCCGGCAGATGGCTTTTCTGTTGGCTCAACCAATTCGCTTCCAGTCGTCATCACGGCTACCTTCGGCCTGCGGCAAACATCGACCGTTGTTTTCCCAACACCAGCCAAAACAGCGATATGTTCCGGACGAATCAATGTGCCGGCACTCAATACCTTGTCACCTTTTTGGACATCTTCGCCCAGAAGGCAAATATTGCTGGAACCGCTGGTTTTAGTGTAACGAATGTGGTCGTTGTCCAAAATCTCCACATACTCCTTCATGATCACCACATCTGCACTTTCGGGTACGGGCGCACCAGTCATGATTTTGACACACTCTCCCTGGCCGATAGTAAAAGTCTGAAAACTACCGGCAGGAATTTCGCCCAACACTTTCAATGATCCCGAAAGGTCTTCTTTACGACAAGCGTAACCATCCATGGCTGACTTATTGAATGGCGGCATGTTTACATCCGAAAAAACATCTTCAGCCAGAACACGCCCGGTAGCTTCCGGCATCCCTACACTTTCAATGCCAAGCACTTCGGCATTATTCCGCACAATTTGCAGTGCTTCATCAATCGATATCATCTTTTCTGCCATCTGTTGTTATTCCAGTTAAACGGTAAACGGACTCTGGAAGGTTCATTTTCCGTGATTAGTTGATAGTTGAAAGACCAATCTGTTTTTTTTTCACGACTCCCATCGCAAACCAACGCTGCAGCTCCGGGACGAATATATCCTCCCAGACCGCCTGATTCAATGATGACCGGCTGATCTGCATTGAATTTTTCAGTTAACCATTTCACCAAAACCGGAAGACTCTCCTCCCGAGCCTGCACATAATACACCTTCGCTGCACCAGCGTCCAGGTAACGCGAACTGTCTTTTCCTGATAAGGCATCGGTTTCTTCCGCAATCATTAGTTTGTCCTCAGAAGTCAGTACGTTCAGAGAATCTGTCAGCACATGAAAATGCGATGAAATTTTGACAACATAAACGGGAGTCTTCAGCGAAAGCTCTTTAACCAAAGCACAACCGGCTGAGGTTTTACCGACATTCCTTCCACAACCGGCAATTAGCAAAGCATTATTCATTGTAGTCAACTCCTTCATCGTTGGAACCTTCTGTAAAAAAATTTGCCTGACCTCCCACATGGAAATCAGGCAAATATCGCATAGCACCTTTCAAAGGGCTATGCGCTATCTCCTTTCCAAGTCGGGAATCTCTGATTCCGTCGGGAGGCCAAACCGTTTCCGGATTGACCCGCGTCCTGTTCTCCATGGCTTTCGCTTTAGGAGAACAGGCTCGGAGTTCAAAATCAAACCAATTATATGTTTTACGTCACCGGGACGTGCTCACTGTTCAGTTAACATCCACCAGCAGCCCGCTTTTTCTTCGGACGCTTGGGAACCGGTGCCGGAGCCGGTGCAGATACTTGTGTTTTGGCAGGAGCAATCGCTCCACCACCTAATACACCGCCGGCAGCCTTCCGGAAATCGTATTTGGCAATTTCATCATCCGGACTGGTTGAAGCCGGCTTTTCCGGATTCATGATGGTCTCAGCCCAGTAATTCATGCCGCCCTGCATCACGTAGTTGCTTTTGTACCCTTTTTGACGCAACAGCATCCACGCTTCGGTAGCTTTGCTGTTACCGTTGGAGTACAGCACATTCATTTTCGCCATCTGATCGAAATACCCTGCCCAATCGTCGGCCAGGATATTGTCAATCGGGATATTGATAGCGCCGGGAATGTGATAGGCATCAAACTCATCCTTGCTGCGTACATCAATCAGGACCATGCTTGGGTCTTTTTGAATCAGCATGTCAGCTACCGCATCGGTAGTGATGAGATGAGAATTGGTTCGCACCTCGCTCAGTATTTTATCAGGGCTGGATTTTACAGCCTTGGTTTTCGATTCGGGAACGGCAGCAATGAACAATCCTAACGGAATGAACACCATCGCCAGTTTTAATCTCATGTTCATTTTCATCTGTTTTTCAGTTTTTCACTCAAATCCTCAGATCAATACTCATCGCGCGGGAATTTCCGCTCCGACCATTCTCCCAGCCAGAACATTCCAAACGCAGCAATGATCAGGATAGCGGCAAATACGCCACGTGACATTCCGAGTGCATCGTACACAAACGGTGCTCCCATGAATTCGGCTTTGTAGATTCCTTCGAAAACCGGATAAGCTTCCGTGAAAAGGAATACACCAATGAAGAGTCCGCCAATGAAGGCCAGAGCATCCAACTTACCAATAGACAAAGCGCAGAAAGCCGTTCCCGGGCAGAAACCGCCCAAAATGAATCCGGCACCCATTACTGCTCCACCCAAAATGGCCGACCACAAGTAAGTAGGATTGATGTAGATTACACTCAAATCGAGCCAGCCAAGAAGAGCGAAGATGAGTGTACCAACCATCGCCGTGATGGCTGCCGTGAAGAATACTTTCAATACAGTAGTGTCGTAGCCGTAAAACATGCCGGCCAGTTTCCGTGATGAAGAAAAACCACTGTTTTCGAGTACAAAGCCAAAACCGATGCCGATGACAAATGCTAACACCAGGTTGGTATTGGCTGATATAATTTCATATACCGTTAATGGTCCCATAGTTTCGTGTTTTAAATCCAGAGTTTACGTACAAAATAGGCCAGCGCGAAAGCTGTTCCGAAAATAAATATCATGGTAATAAAGCCACCGAGACTTAATACCGCCATGCCGCTCAATGCAGCGCCACTCGTACATCCACGACCAAGCTGCGAGCCCAGACCGAAGAATATTCCGCCCAATACGGCAAAGATGATACGCTTACGGCTGGTAATTTTCGGACTATGTTCCACTTTGAACTTCAGTCGTCCCGCCATCGCTCCGGAAACAAAACCTCCGACGACAAGGCCCAGCATTTCAAATACCAGCCACGATTTCATCGGATTGCCCGAGTGAGACGCAAAATATTCCTTATAGAACGGAGTGTTTTCGACATGTGACGGAGCAACCGCTTCCATTCCGGTTACGAGCACACTTTTTACCGCGCCGCTGGCACCAAGTCCACGCCCGGCTGTATAGATAGCAGCCAGCAGAACCAAACCAAGCATCACGCCTCCGAAGTATGGATTCCAATACTTTTTACTTTTATCCAGATTCATCATTTTTTGGTTTAAGATATTCTCTGATTAGTTAATTCATTACCCAATGGCTCATCTGTCCGGCATGCGCCAGAATAAAACGAAGGATGAGGCCACCAATCAATACCAGCACCGGAGCTGCCCGGTAGGGAACTTTCTTGTCGCGCATTTCGAGTACTTCAAGAATGGCAGGAATCACTAATCCCATACCAACTACCAGTACCCAGAACGAAGCGGTGAAATCACCTCCCATAAAGAGATCGGCGGCATTGATTTTGGTTTGTGTACCAGCATTGAAGCCCATGAACATGTGAATGATCAAAAACAGCTCAATCGCAATCAGTCCCAAATCAATTTTGGCAAACATGTGCCTTTCTGTTTTCACTTTCGAAAGCAAGACAATAGAAGCTGCTCCCGTCGACAATCCGGAAATAAGGAACAACGGCCCCAGGATGGAGGTATTCCACAATGGGCGGGCATTGAAAGCGGAGAACAGAATACCGGTATAAACTCCCAGTATTAACGCGAGAGTCATCATAGCCCAGGCCATTTCTTTTTTGTATTTCCTGAACCAGCTTTCCAACTGTTTTACCCAGTCGAATTTCCAGTCCCAGTTGGGGAAAAATTCCCGGATATTCAGTGCTGCCCAGATAATCGACAGCGGAGTGATGGCCATCAGTGTCCAGGCTCCCCAGCTCATGGGTGATTCCAGTTTGATGGTTGTATACAATCTCCAGAAATAGAGCTTGTGTTTCAGGTCGAGGAACAGAAATAACAGTCCTAACGCCAGAATAAACGGAACCAAAATGGGCGCTTTTCTGACAGCAGTCGGATATTGCTCCTCTTTATTCCAGACAGTGAACAGACCGGCGAAGAATAAAATGCCGGCAGCCAAACCACCCAGAAAAAGGTAACTGGGAATTTGCCATTCCCAAACACCAAGATGCGGGTCGATTAGCGGATTCATCCGTCCACTGACAATGAGATCTTCGTTCATTGTTATATGATTTTTTAGGTTTAGACTAAGATGTACAGCTGCGGATCGGTTCCCGCTTCTGGAATCAGTGTTTTGTACTTACGGACACGAAGGAGTGTCGACATTTCAGAATTCGGATCATCGAGATCACCGAAATAGAGACACTTCGTAGGACAAACCGCTACGCAAGCGGGATCTTCACCGTCTTTTACGCGGTGATCGCAGAAAGTACATTTGTCGACATACCCTTTCGGGTGAATATAACGGGCATCGTAAGGACACGAAATGATGCAGGCACTACACCCGATACATTTCTCTTCGGCTACCTTCACAATACCACCTTCGGCATAATGACTCGCCCCGGTCGGACAACTTCGTACACATGGCGCATTATCGCAGTGGTTACAGCGCTCCGAACGCAATTCGGTATGCAACTCCGGATAAATACCATGGTTGATTTCACGTACCCAGTCACGGGCATAACCGATGGGTACATTATTTTCAGTCTGACAAGCTACTACGCAGTCGCTACATCCCACGCATTTTTTGCTGTCAACAGCCATTGCATATCTCATAATCAGGCCTCCTCTCCTTTCGTAAATCTAAAGGTTACAAAGTTTCCACGCATTCCGGTTCCACCCATAATCGGGTCAACCATTACGTTGGTAATCAATTCAGCATCGCTGGCACCGCGGCCAAAAGCTCTGGACAATTTCTTATTGGCATGTCCAAAACCGTGAACGATGTAAACCGAATCCCAGCGAATGCGTTCAGTCACCCTGACTTTCACAGGAAAACTGGAAACTACGCTGTCCTGATTTTGCAGATACACTTCCTGACCATTCTTCAGACCCCATTCGCCGGCCACTTTCGGATTTACCCATACGGCATTTTCCGACATCAGGTCAGTTAGGTTCGGATTATTCGCTGTACGCGTGAAGGTGTGCATCGGAGCCCGGCCGTAAATCAGGCGGTAATAGCCCTGAGGCGGCTCGGGATGTGCTGTGTAAGTCGGCATCGGATCGAAACCTCCTTCAGCCAATGAAGTTGAATACAGTTCGATTTTTCCGGTATTGGTAAAGAATTCTACTGCTTCTCCATCCTTGAAATAGATATCGTCGTAAGCACGCTTCCATTTTTTCACGCCAACTTGTTGCATTTCGGCAAGAGAAGTGCCCATCTGTTTCAATTCATGGTCCAGTTCTTCCTCGATGGTATCAAAGGGGAAATACTGTTCCAATCCCATGTAGCGGCTGAGATTCTTAGCCATCCACCAGGCACTGCGACTTTCGTATTTCGGTTGAGCGGCCGGCATACGCAAAGCAATGGTCGGCTCGCGGTGCTGCGAATCACGAATGGAATCATAACGCTCGAGGTAGGTACATTCCGGAAGTACGACGTCTGCCCAGCCGGTAATTTCCATCGGCATGGTATCAACTACCACCATCAAATCGAGGTTTTGAATGGCTGCCAGTGTTTTTCTACGATCAGGCAACGTTTCAATCAGGTTGGTTCCATTGACAATCCATCCTTTTATGGAGCGGCTCATAGCCGAAGTTGGGATGGTCGCATCACACATTCCGTTAGCTAAAGCCAGGTCAGCCAGCTGATATTTCCCATCCATCGCATCACGCCAGGTAAACTCCGGTTTCGGGAACGGAGGAAGTTTCGCATGCGGAACACTTTTCTTATCGGGCATGTAGAAACCACCGCGGCGCCCCCACGAACCAAGTAATGCATTCAGAATCGCAACAGCACGCAAACGTTGCGTATCGTCACCATACCAGGTCACATGCCTACCGGGATGAACGATCGTAGCCGGAGCTGCTTTCGCCATTTCGCGAGCCGTTTTCCGGATAACGTCAGGCTTAATGGTGGTAATTCCATACGCCCATTCCGGAGTCATATTCTGAACATGCGCCTTCAGTTGGTCGAAACCATAGGCATACTGCTCAATATATTTTTTGTCGTAAAGATCTTCGTTTATAATTACATGAATCCACGCCAACAGCAAAGCAATGTCAGTCGCCGGCTTAATAGGCAACCAATATTTAGACTTACTGGCAGCCGTTGAGAAACGAGGATCTACCGTAATTATGGTAGCGCCTTTGTCGATGGCATCCGACATTTCCTGCACATGGCCGTTGTGCATATTTTCACCGATATGTGAACCAATCAGCACCATGCAACGGGTATCGCGGATGTCGGTATTCTCGGGTGAGTTGATTCCCTGGCCGTAAGTTGCGATGAATGCCACTTCCCGCGGCCCGCGACATTGTGCGTACGAAGGTGCAGCAACATTTGCCGAGCCAAAACCTTTCATCAGGTTGGTGAAATACTTACCTCCTGAACCGTGGGTAAACAGTGCTGTGGCTTCGGGGCCATGCTCCTCTTTAATTTTGGCCATCTTATCGGCGATGTACTGGAACGCTTCGTCCCATGAGGCACGACGGAAAGTTTGCTTACCCCGCTCTTCAGTTCGGATAAGTGGATACTTCAACCGATCCTCGTCGTAATACATGCCGACGCCTCCGGTTCCACGCGGACAGAATCGCCCGTTACTGTTTGGGTCCAGATCGTTACCGGTAATTTTCTTTATCTGACCGTCCTCATCTTTATGAACCCAACCCGCGCATTTCCAAAAACAAACTTCGCAATACGTGGGAGTACGTTTTAAATCAGAGGGCAGCTTATAATCGCTATTCTGCTTTTCGGAGTCGGCAGCCGATGCGGCAGCTTTAACTACCTGATTACCGACAAACAATCCAGCAGAACTTAACGCGGAGATTTTGATAAAATCCCTTCTGCTCTTAACCATTAATTTAGACTTTTAAACATTTATATACGAAAATATACATTTATTAACATGATAACACATGAAAAAATCACCTCTATTCAAAAATCTACTTAATCAACTGATTTACTGATGCATATTTTTCAGCAGGATAGCGAAGTTATATTTGGTTTTAATCTAAATAGGCAGTTTTCTCATTGATTATGAAGTAGTTTTAATCCGGAGAAACAAATCCGCCACCAACACATTCATAACCATCTATAATACTGGGCATTAAGTACGATTTCAAACCGCTTTTGGGTAGGAAAAACAACCCGGAAATAACGAGATTCTGAAAATTATTTTTATTTAGATAGGATAAATATAATAGACTACCGAAAGCTATCTTTTCAAATCGCCGGGAGTATTGAAATTATCGAACAGACGTGGATTTTGAGTCATTAAATCGTCGAAAGAAACGAGGTGTATTTCAGCCTGTTTTATGATACCTCGAAGCTGAAAATTCCCATTTTTGATGCTCTTTTCAAAAACCTTATACAGGTCGCGATGATAAAGGGCTACGAGAGGTTCCAGTTTTCCCTCATGAACCGGTACAGCACCTTTCCCTCTCCGTTGATCCAGCAAAAGGGTTAAGACCTCTTCGTTGACCAACGGAACATCGCAACTCAAAATCAGATTCCAATCATGGGACGAAGCTTTCAGAGAAGAATACAAACCAGCCACCGGACCACAATCTGTAAATTTGTCTTCCACAACCGGGTAGCCCAGCTTCTTGTATTCCTCATGATTCGCACTGATAATGATATCGGGAGTAAACTTTTCCAACAAATCAATCGCATATTGAACCAGCGGCTTGTCATCGAACAGAACAAAACCTTTGTCCTGCCCCATTCGCGTGCTTTTCCCTCCGGAGAGGACAATTCCGCCCAAATCCAATGCTTTTACCTGATTCATTTGGCTAAAGTAGAGAGAATTATTGTAGCGTCAAAAGCTCATTTCTTCTGCCGACCGCTTATTTTGACAGCTTCATTTTTCATTACCTTTAATCTCTGAAAAAAGCAGTTTATGAACCCAATCCTGAATTACAAGGACGCGTTGAATAAAGCAGCCGCTCTCTGCAGTAAATCAGAAAAATGCAGCGGCGATATCCGGAAGAAGTTGCTCGACTGGGGGCTTTCTCCCGAGGATGCCAACAAAGCCATCGCCTGGCTTCAAGAAGAAAAGTTTCTGGATGATGAGCGGTTTGCCGGCTTTTTTGCCCGCGACAAATTTCGGTTCAATGGATGGGGACGGATTAAAATCCGTTACACTCTGCGGCAGAAGGACGTAGCTTCCTCCATCATTGACAAGGCAGTAGCAGCTATCGATGAAAATGATTACCGTCGCTTCCTGAAAGAATTAATCCAGGCGAAAGCCGGAAAAACAAAAGCAGAATCGACTTACGAAAAGAAAGCTAAATTGGTTCGGTATGCTCAGGGAAGAGGTTTCGAACCGGAACTCATTTTCAATGCAGTCGATGACGTGCTGGCAGGGGAAGAGTGAGGCGTTGAACCGAAGCTTCTGTCAAGATGTTTATTTTTCTACCTTTGCGCGACGAAATAAAAACTTAAAATATGATACAAAAGGAGCAGATCAGAGATCTTGCTGAGCGCCGGGATGCGCTGAGGAGGTATCTTTGACGTGGATCAGAAATTGATCCAAATTGAAGAAGAAGAATTAAAGACGCAGGACCCGGGCTTTTGGGACAATCCTAAAGAGGCTGAACAGCAAATGAAAGTCATCCGTGGATTGAAACAATGGACCGATGCTTTCCAGGAAGTGAACCAGTCAATTGAAGATTTACTGGTACTCTTCGAGTTTCAGGAAGCCGGAGAAGCCTCTGAAGAAGAAGTGGATGAACAGTTTGCGACTTCACTGGAACTGGTCGAAAACCTCGAGACGAAAAACATGCTGCGGCGTGAAGAGGACAAGCTGGGTGCTGTGTTGAAAATTAATGCAGGTGCCGGTGGAACAGAGGCCAACGACTGGGCCGAAATGCTGATGCGAATGTACATCCGCTGGGCCGAACAGCACGGTTATAAGGTTCGTGAATCGAGCCTGGTGCCCGGTGAAGATGCTGGTATCAAGAACGTAACGCTGGAAATTGAAGGTGACTATGCGTACGGTTACCTGAAAAGTGAAAATGGCGTGCACCGGTTGGTACGGATTTCCCCCTTCAACGCACAAGGGAAAAGACAGACTTCATTCACATCGGTATTCGTTTCACCGTTGGTTGACGATACCATCGAGATTGAAGTCAATCCGGGTGACATTACCTGGGAAACTTTCCGTTCGGGTGGAGCCGGTGGTCAGAACGTAAACAAGGTGGAAACCGGAGTTCGCTTGCGACATGGTCCGAGTGGAATTGTTATCGATAACACCGAGTCGCGTTCGCAATTGCAGAATAAAGAAAATGCCATGCGCTTGCTGAAATCTCAGTTGTATGAGATTGAGATTCGGAAACGCCGCGAGGAAGAAATGAAGCTGGAAGCATCCAAGAAGAAAATTGAATGGGGTTCGCAAATCCGTTCGTACGTGATGCAACCCTACAAAATGGTAAAAGACACACGTACTAACTTCGAAACCTCCAATGTTCAAGGAGTAATGGACGGCGACCTGGATGGCTTTATCAAAGCTTACCTGATGGAATTTTCATCCGAAGAAGCCTGAGAACTTCAAACAATACAATGAAAGCCCGGAGACATTCAGCCCGAATGATTCGGGCTTTTGTTGTTTTGAAGAATGCCAACCAACTCGTTGGGCGAGTCGGCCAGCCAACCGGGATTCAGTTCCGTCAAACGCTGCCGTGTATTCATCCCCCAGGTAACTGCAACCACTGGTACCGCCACCTGATGACATGCTTCAATGTCACGCACTTCATCGCCCACGTAAACAACATCGTCAGCCGATAGCGATTCGCTTTTTAACAACCGCTCCAGTGCTTTACTCTTCCCAAAAAGGGGAATATTGCATTCCATCCGGTCGAAATATTCGAGCCCGTTTCGTTTCAGGAATTCGGTAACCACCTCGAATTTGTTACTCGTTAACACCAGCAGCCGCTTGTCACGACTTAAGGCATCCAACATTTCTTTAATCCCTTCGAAGGGCTTTACCGATGTCATCTTGCTTCGGAACATTCGCTTCATGTCACGCATGAAAAAGGGAAGCCGGTACCACGAAATCCCCGACTCACGCAGAAGCTCTTTCGTACTTTTATTCCGGTTTTTCCGCCAGTCATCCGTCTTCGGGTAGCGGTATTTCTCCGCCAGTTCATTGGCACAATCGGCCATCACCGGCGCCGAATCGGCCAGTGTTCCGTCAAAATCGAATATGATAACATCCGCGTCCATGCGTCCTCAGTATTTGTTGGTGTTTGCCGTGAATACACGGTCTGTAAGATACTTTTTTGTTTTTCTTAAACTGAATGCCCGGCAAACTGTTCATGAGTGATAACAATAATTTAATTCGCTGAACTATGATGACCATTTACCACAATCCGCGTTGTGCCAAATCGCGTGCCGGACTTAAGTACCTCGAAGAAAACAACATCGAACACGAGGTACGTCTCTATTTGAATGACAATCTTTCGGTTGAAGAACTTTCCGCCCTATTGGAACAAACCGGCCTGAAAGCTGAAGACCTGGTTCGTAAACAGGAAGATTATTACAAAAAAGAGTTGAAAGGAAAAGAGTTTTCAACCGAAGAGTGGCTCCAGATTTTGGCTGACAACCCGAAGTTGTTGCAACGCCCCATTGTACAGAAAGGGCAAAAAGCTGTATTAGCCCAACCGCCGGAAAAAATTGATGAACTAAAATAGGGCCAGCTCCTGGTAAGTTTTTATCGAGAGAACAACTGAAATTTCACATGGAAGAGTAAGTCGGTGATAACATATTATAATATTCACATATTATCATTTTTATAATTATACTCTATCACACTTCCCCGAAAGGCTATTATTTTCAGATATAAATATCCTTTATTGAAAATCTTTCGTTGAACCATCCATAAAAATAAAAGGTGGCAGAATGGCTTCTGTCACCTTTTAATCAAACAACTAATATTACCCTAAATGTCAGTTTAAATAACTGACAACCAAAACCATTTAACTTTGCAATTGATCAAAATAAACCCCAAAAACAAACTAAAAAATACGCAAAGTTATTAGTTGATACGGAGCTCAATCAAGATAGTTACATTGTCATAAATAATTTTCTCTTCAGTAACGTCTCGCTCTTCCAAATCCAAAGTCATGATTATTATCAAATTCAGTAAAAAAGCGTAGATTTTTTAGAAACAACTAGTATAAAACCTTTAACTTTGGCCACGATTTTTCTAAACAGTTACATTGTTATGGCAGAGAAAGATATAAACCTGTTTAAAGATTTTCCACCTGTATCAACCGAAGAATGGGTTGAGAAAATCAATACCGACCTGAAGGGGAAGGATTATGAGAGAGCCCTTGTTTGGCGCACCAACGAAGGGTTTAATGTTCAACCGTTTTACCGTCAGGAAAACCTGGAGAACAAAGGATATCTCAACGCGCTTCCCGGCAGTTATCCTTACGTGCGTGGAAACAGAAAGCAAAATAACGACTGGTTCATTCGACAGGATATTCAGGTAACCGACCTGGCTGCAGCCAACGCTAAGGCATTGACGATTCTGAATAAAGGTGTGAATTCGCTCGGATTTGTTATTGCCGGTGGCCAGACCATCTCTGATTCCGATCTGGATGTTTTACTGAAAGATATTTGTCTGGAAGCAGCTGAAATCAACTTTGTTGTTTCAGGAAATGTGGCACAGCTCGCTGAAGCTTTTATCGCTCATTCGAAAAAAAGAGGTTATGACCCGAAAACGGTCAATGCTTCTATCAACTATGACCCGCTTAGTGAACTCGTACTGAAAGGCAAAATGCCGGCATCGGACACTGATACTTTCACTACCGTGAAGAAAGCGGTGGACGCGGCTGCTGAAATGCCCAATCTGCAAGTCATTGCAATCGACGGAAAGAACTTCAACAACGCAGGTTCTTCCTGCGTTCAGGAACTGGCTTTCTCACTGGCTATGGGTGCTGAATACCTGAGCCAGCTGACTGAGCTGGGAATGAATGCCGGAGTGGCAGCACCGAAAATCCGTTTCAATCTCGGTATCGGCGGAAACTACTTCATGGAGCTGGCCAAACTGCGTGCAGGTCGCTTGCTTTGGTCGCAAATCGTTTCGGCGTACCAACCGGAATGCAACTGTGACGAAAACTGCGATTGCGAAGGAGAATGCAAAGATGGCATTTGCCGTTGCGCCGGTAAGATGAAGGTTCACTCCGAAACTTCTGTTTGGAACAAAACGGTATATGACGCATACGTTAATATGTTGCGGACACAGACCGAAGCCATGTCGGCTGCGCTGGGCGGAACCGATTCAATGACCGTTCTTCCGTTCAATTCGTTCTTCGAAGAAACCAGCGAGTTTTCTGAACGAATTGCCCGCAACCAACAGATTCTGTTAAAAGAAGAATCACACCTCGATAAGATTGTTGACCCGGGTGCTGGTTCCTATTATATTGAGTCACTCACCGATTCCATTGCTGAAGAAGCCTGGAAACTCTTCCTGGAAGTTCAGGATAAAGGTGGCTTCCTGGCTGCCTTCCGTGCCGGCTTCGTGCAGGAACGTGTCAACGAGATGGCTGACAAACGCCGCAAAGCAGTCGCTATTCGGAAAGAAAGCCTGTTGGGTGTTAACCAATTCCCGAACTTCAGCGAGCAAGCGAAGATTGAATTCAACGCTCACTTCTTCGAACCTGTTTGCCAAAAGGCTGACGGCGCCGAAGCTGAGCCAATTTGCCTGTTCCGTGGTGCCGACGAGTTTGAAAAACTGCGTTACGCAACCGATGTTTTCGCCAAAGCGAAAAAACGTCCAAAAGCATTTATGCTCACCATCGGTAACCTGGCGATGCGCAAAGCCCGCGCACAGTTCTCATCCAATTTCTTTGCCATTGCTGGTTACGAAGTTGTCGACAACAACGGCTTTGCCAGTGTAGAGGCTGGTGTGAACGCCGCTAAAGAAGCCAACGCCGACATTATCGTGCTTTGCTCATCGGATGATGAATACATCGAATTCGGACCTCAGGCTTACGAGTTGATTAAAGATGATGCGATTTTCGTAATTGCCGGAGCACCGGCTTGCGCCGATGACCTCAAAGTCAAAGGCATCGAAAATTTCGTTCATGTGAAAACCAACTTACTGGAAGCACTGAAGGATTACAATAAAAAACTGGGAATTAATTAAGGGATGAGTAACAGATGATTTCCGGTTTCCCGGAAGGCAACGATGATTCATCACTAAAAAATACTCAAGCAATGAAACCGAATTTTAAAGACATCAATATAAAAGGTTCTAAAGCCACCTGCACGGACAGTGAAAAAGAGTGGGCCGAAAAGAACCACATTTCAAAAGATTGGGTAACACCGGAGCAGATTCCGGTGAAACCGGTGTACACCAAGGCCGATTTGGAAGGCATGGAACACCTGAATTACGCCGCTGGTCTGCCGCCATTTTTACGGGGCCCCTACTCGGCCATGTACGCCATGCGCCCCTGGACCATCCGCCAGTATGCCGGATTCTCCACTGCAGAAGAATCAAACGCGTTCTATCGCCGCAACCTCGCTGCCGGACAAAAAGGTTTGTCGGTAGCATTCGACCTGGCCACACACCGTGGCTATGACTCCGACCATCCTCGCGTAGTAGGTGACGTTGGTAAAGCCGGTGTTGCCATCGACTCGATTCTGGATATGAAAATCCTGTTCGATGAAATTCCGCTCGACAAAATGTCTGTTTCGATGACCATGAACGGAGCTGTACTCCCGATTATGGCCTTCTACATTGTGACCGGTCTGGAACAGGGGGCAACGCTCGAGCAACTTTCAGGAACCATCCAGAACGATATTCTGAAAGAATTCATGGTGCGGAATACCTACATCTATCCGCCGGAGTTCTCGATGAAAATCATCGCCGACATTTTCGAGTTCACCTCGAAGAACATGCCGAAGTTCAACTCCATCTCCATTTCGGGATACCATATGCAGGAAGCCGGTGCTACCGCCGACATCGAAATGGCGTACACACTGGCTGACGGATTGGATTATATCCGTACCGGAATGAAAGCAGGTCTGGACGTGGATGCATTCGCTCCTCGCCTCTCGTTCTTCTGGGCTATCGGAATGAACCACTTCATGGAAATTGCCAAGATGCGTGCAGCCCGTATGCTCTGGGCCAAAATCGTGAAGAAATTCGGTCCGAAGAACCCGAAATCGATGGCACTGCGTACCCACTCACAAACTTCAGGTTGGTCGTTGACCGAGCAGGATCCGTTTAACAATGTTGGCCGCACAGCAATCGAGGCTATGGCTGCTGCACTGGGACACACCCAGTCGCTGCACACCAACGCACTCGATGAAGCAATCGCGCTGCCAACCGATTTTTCTGCACGTATTGCTCGTAACACGCAGCTTTATATTCAGCAGGAAACCGAAATTTGTCGTTCACTCGATCCTTGGGCAGGTTCTTACTACGTGGAATCGTTGACCAAAGAATTGGCCGACAAAGCGTGGAAGCTGATTGAAGAGGTAGAAGAGCTTGGCGGTATGGCGAAAGCCATCGAAACCGGCGTTCCGAAAATGCGTATAGAAGAGGCTGCTGCCCGTGCACAGGGACGCATTGACTCGGGAAGTCAGACCATTGTTGGTGTGAACCGTTACAAACTCGACAAGCAGGATCCGATTGACATTCTGGAAATTGACAATACCGCTGTGCGGAAATCGCAACTTGCCCGTTTGGAAAAACTGCGTGCCGAACGAAACGAAGCTGAGGTGAAAGCTTCGCTGGAAGCTATTACCCGTTGCGCGGAAACCGGAAAAGGGAACTTGCTGGAACTCGCCATCGATGCAGCGAAAAAGCGTGCAACTTTGGGAGAAATTTCCTATGCTTGTGAAAAAGTTGTCGGACGTTACAAAGCAGTAATCAGAACCATTTCAGGAGTGTATTCATCAGAAGCGAAAAACGATAAAGAGTTCGGTGAGGCTCGCAGTCTCGTCGAAAAATTTGCAGAGAAAGAAGGACGTCAGCCGCGTATCATGATTGCCAAAATGGGACAGGACGGGCACGACCGCGGTGCAAAAGTGGTAGCTACCGGTTATGCCGACCTCGGCTTCGACGTGGATATGGGACCGCTGTTCCAGACTCCGGAAGAAGCTGCCAAGCAAGCCGTCGAAAACGACGTGCATGTGCTGGGAGTATCTTCGCTGGCTGCCGGGCATAAAACACTGGTGCCTGCCGTCATCGAGGAACTGAAGAAACTGGGCCGCGAAGACATCATGGTGATTGCCGGTGGTGTGATTCCTTCACAGGACTACCAGTACCTTTACGATGCTGGTGTCGTGGCCATCTTTGGCCCCGGAACTTCTGTTACCACTGCCGGTAAAAAAATCATGGAAATCCTGCTGGCTGCACAGGAATAGAATTCATTCATTTACGATAATTGAGGACCCTGGCTACGGCCGGGGTTTTCTTTTTTCACGAAAAGTGTATTTTATTTTACGATAAGAAATTGTAATTTAGTTATCTAAACCAAACCATACGATTTTTCGGCAAACAACTGCTTCCCCAACCAGACTAAAGTATCACCACCCATCTTCCTCAACTGTTTGAAGTGATTCTCATTTCTTTTTTATCCCGATAAAAGAGAGAAGAATCGTGTATTCCTATTTGCAGATAAATGGTCTTTACAATTCGGCTGACTGTTTATCTACGCTATGTTTCAGACCCAACCTTGTTCCTCAACAAAAAATTAACCTTTAAAAAGTCTGTTTCCATGAAAAAGTATCTTTTGTCCTTCATCAGCTACCTGCTGTTGATTGGCTTGTTTATTCCTTCCTGTACACAGGACAGCTCAATAACGGATAGCCCGGAGAAGTCGAAGGAAGGAGAGATGATGACCGCACAGTTGAACGAAGATCTGGAAGTTTGGGAGGTGGATCTGCTTACGTTGGCCAAAACGGAAAAGCTCGCTCACGATCTGTACAGCGAATTAAGTACGTTGTTTCCCGACAATCCGGTTTTTGAACATACTGCGGCGAGCGAACTGGTACACTGGACACGTATCAGCGATCTGATTGCAACCTACGACAACCTCGATGACCCAACCCGCGATGGTGATGGCGTTGCCTATGGCCCCGGTGTCTTCGATGATGAAAATGATGACTTCACAACGGTTTATAGTAGTATGCTTGACTTTGCAGGCGACGATGTGACCAAGGCATTCAAGGTCGGGTATCTCATCGAGTGTCTCGAAATCCTGAATGTCTCCAAGGCCATAACTTCTGCTACTGACGCGGCTATTTCCGAGGCATTGGCTGTTTACAGCTGTCTGGAGAATGCCGAGCCACATCACCTGAAAGCGTACAACTGGAACCTCCTGAAAATAGGAGTCGAATATAATTGGGAGCTGATAGCTGACGATTTTGGAGACTTCTTTTCAGAAGAAGATTTAACAATTCTGGATCCCGTTGTAACGGAAATCCTGGAAGATCAAACCGCTCCCGGAAATGGTGGAGGTGGAATCTGTCCTGGATGTGGCTTAGGACCTTATACCAACGATTGTCCATGCGGACTCGGTCCTTGTGGAACGGGTGGAACCGCCACGACAACACTGTCTGAAGTCGAGCTGAATGACTTAATCTATCTGGTAAAACTGGAAAAAATGGCCTATGAAGTTTATTCAACGTTAGGCCAAACTTATTCAACAATGCCCATTCTGGGGAATATTTCTGAAGCAGAATACCGACACTGGAAAGTTCTTCAGAACCTGTTTGTCAAGTATAGTGAAACTGACCCGACAAAAGACGGAGACATTGAGCTTGATATCGGCTTATATAATGATGACGATATGACTGATGCTTACGATGAAGCTATCGGTTATGGTGGAGTTTCCCTGCTTCAGGCAATGGAAACCGGAGCCATTATCGAGCAACTCGAACTTGACTCGCTCAATAATGCACTAGGAAGAACAACTCTTCCCGATTTGACAACCATATACACCAACTTTATCAACGCCGACGGAGCTCATCTGGATGCCTTCAACAAGCATACAGATTAAGTATTACATTTAAGGTTCACTTTAATTTCCATGGCGAACGGGGCTGTGCATCGAGCATGGCCTCGTTTCTTTTTTAGCAATTTCATAAGATCCAAAACAAACAACTATTTCAGATATGTACATTTTTCAATATTTTTGAATTTATTCTATGCATTCATAAGGAAAAACTAAACAGTTTTTCAAATTACTTGTTAGTAACAACAAAAAGGAGATATACTATGGAATTTTATCTAGCGAAAACATTAAATGATACCTCATTCGAAACTGCTTTGGACAAAGTTACATCGGCCTTGAAGGACCAGGGTTTTGGTGTTATTACCGAAATTGATGTGAAAGATACGCTGAAAAAGAAGATTGATGTGGACTTCAGAAAATACAAAATTCTGGGAGCCTGCAATCCAGCTTTAGCGCATCAGGCACTTGAGAGTAACGACAAAATTGGAATTATGCTTCCGTGCAACGTCGTTGTGCAGGAAACTCCGGAAGGAAAAATTGAAGTCTCGACGGTGAATCCAATGGAAGCGATGAAACCTGTTGCAACACCGGAACTGGAGAAATTCGCCGGTGATGTGACACAACATCTCCAATCAGTACTGGACGTATTGTAATCTATCGATAACTTTAGTCTTTCCTAATGATAAAGGCCGCAAATTGCGGCCTTTATCTATTTTTAGGTTATTGAATTCCTATTGGATCGGGATTACCATCCGGATCTCCGGTAACAGCTCCATCAGCAACCGGGTGACCGTTGGTCATCAACAAAATACCGGCCATGTGGGGTGCCGCCATCGAGGTTCCACTCATCGTGGTGTAACCTCCACCTTTGTATGTTGAAAATACATTAACACCCGGCTCACAATAATCGACATGCGTACCATAGTTGGAGAAATAAGCCCACGCATCCTGGTCATCACATGCTGAAATTGTAAACAGGTTGACACCTTCGGCTCGTGCCGGTGAGTGATATTCTGCATCGTCCGATTCGTTTCCAGCTGCTAAAGCAACGTAAACTCCACTGGCCCCCAATGCCTCAACCGCTAAATCGATTGGTTCGTAAATCGAACCTCCCAAACTCAAATTAGCTGCATCACCAGGCGAAGCATTGCTGGTCACATAGTCGATTCCGGCAATAATCTGAGAATAAGCTCCCGAGCCTCTCCTGTCAAGCACTTTAACGGGAACAACTGTCGCACCGGCTGCTACACCAACAACACCAATATCGTTGTTCAACGCAGCAATAATTCCCGCACAGTGACTTCCGTGCCCGTTGTCGTCATCAGCGGTAGTCGTACGAGTAACAAAAGTCTGGGCTCTACTTACGTCAACCAGCAAGTCCGGGTGATCATAATCGATTCCGGTATCGATTACCCAGGCTGTTTTCCCGGTACCGTCACCAGTCCCAACTCGGGCAATCCCATAAGGTACCGTTTGAGCAGGAGGAGTGGGATCGACAACCGGTGGTTTTCCGCGTAGAATAAACATTCGATCCGGGTAGATCTTTTCAATATTCGGATTATTCCTCAATTGACTTAACTCACTCTCACTTAAATCAGCAGCAAAACCTTTTACAGCTGTGCCATAAACCTGCAGAAATGGTCTTTGATTCAAATCTCTTTCCGGAAGAAAGGCTTTGGCCGTTTCTTTAACGGCAGCCTGGCGACCTTCGTACGTTAAAGAGGCAGTTTTTAAGTTAACAACTCCGGACTTAAGGACAACAATATATTGTCCCGGAATGACCTGCCCGCTGGAGATTGTTTCATCGATTTGAAGCGAGGGGGAGCTTTCATTTTTCTCACAACTAACCCACAACAATATCAGCATGGCTAATACGATTAATTTCATCATTTTCATAAATAGAGGTTTTAAATGTTAATTAATCCAGCAGAGTCATTACTTATAAAGATACTCAAAATAAAATAAAAGCAGGCAGCGTTTTCGGCTTAACGCTACCTGCTTCGGGGCTAGTATTAGGTCAGTTCAAGCTAAGTCTGCTTCCGTTACAGAAGTGATAAGAATCTTTATATATCATCTACGGCCGCGGCGACCTCCGCCTCTCGAACCAATTGAACCCGTCGATCCTGAACCAGAATCATCTGTACTCAACTCCTCATCATCTCCTTTTCCTTCCGGACGATTACCGTGAGATTCTTCCTCCGCAGTATAAGAGAACGGAGATGAAGAACGATCGACGTTCGGCATCTGCCAAACCATAAACTCTTCGTTACCATGAATGAGTTCAAGTGCCTGTACATAGTCATCAGCCTGGTTGGTAAAACCGACCATTTTTTTCTTATAAGGAACGTCAATTGTATACCGATAAGTGCCTAACAGAACATCCAGTTCGGCTGCGTTGCCCTTCAGAATCTTATGAATGGTATAGGTTCCCAAATCCTTATACGTCCATGGGTCGGTCGAATCGTCAATAGTACGAATGGTAACGAACGTTTTCCAGAATTTTTGCCGGGTATACATGAACGCGGACAAGTCGATATACTTCTTCACAACAGTTTCCTGATTCTTGTTCGTTTTGTTCAATGTTCTGACGGTTTTCGTTATAACCGGATAGAAACATTCATCACCTGGAATACCCATAAACTCATTCAAATAGCATATTTCGTCGATTGTCAGAAATCCGGTTTTATCAGAGCCAGCACCAACACAAGCGGCACATACATTAGCAACGAACAGTTGCTTTTCTTCCAGTGTCATGAATTCAACTCCTTTTTCACTCTGACTCCAGTCGCTGATGTTATCCAGCCGGCCTTTCATTTTGAAGTTGTCCACCAGAAAACTCAGCCTGCCTTGGAATCCGTTGGTAAGTAGTTCTTTATAAATGGCTAAATTTTCAAGGGGAGAATCGATGGGCTTGTCTTCAATTTCCTGAGCAAGAGCGGCATCAGTTCGAACCATGAACAAACGCCCGCAATAGTCCCGAATTACCTCGGATACTGTTCCGTCGCCGAAGTTCTTAATCACTTCTTCCAACCTACGATCAAGCACTTCGGGACCCGAACGAATCAGGTTGAGACGTCCCATTTCAATTTCCTGGACATTTTCTCCCACAACTTCATAAACTTCACCTTCGGAATCGTAAAGTAAAGGCACGTCATCCCATTCCGGGAAACCGCCGCCTTCAGGAACAATTACATCACCTTCGGGAGTTGTAATACTGGCGGTGAGAAAAGGAATCGTTACGTCGATAATTCCTTCTTTAACTACATCCTGGTACTCGACCGAGTATTCCAGCGGGTATAACTGGGGTATTCCTTTCAAATTACGCTGGATAACCCACAAGTCACCATACAGATCGCTAGGATCAACAGTAATCTTTTTGCCTTTTTTCAGAACCAACCCAGTCTCATCTTGTGGTTCGTCAAGAAATGATTGTTGGCACCCTGCAAACAAAAAGCAGATTGCAAGAGACAACAATAGCATCGATTTCATTCGTTTTAGGTTTTTCATAGCAAGATTTTTAAGAAATTAATGTCTGCGGAGGATTTAGGTGGGGGGTGTTTCAAACCGCAGACACAACTGCTAGTTTGTTTATATTAAATTTAGAGATTATCACCCGTTGAAGACAATCGCCTTAATGTGCATTTTATATTGCCTAAATGTGTAGCTATTTATGCACGTCTATTTACATGGACTCAACATATAAGGATTTGATTTAAACAATTGTTGAGTTCTATTGCCTTTCTGTTTAAATCGCTGTAAATTAGATTATGAATATTCGCTTATGAAAACGCAGATTTTGCTCATAGGATATCATCAACGAATTTTAGCCGATGCCCTGAGTGCCGTATTTAATAATATTAAAGATTTTGCGCTGGCGGGTGTCGTTCCGATTGGTGATGAACTATTGGACAAAATCAGAGTGTATGAAGCTGATATTCTCGTTCTTGAGTTTAACTCTCTGTCGTTTTTGAACTTGGATTACATCAAAAAGATACGCCTGTTAAACCACAACTTAAAAATCCTCATTTTATCAGACCTTGTTTCACGAGGTCTGCTGGAGAAGTGGCTTCCCGAGATTGATGGTTATATGTTGAAATCATGCTCTGCTGAAGAATTCATTTTCGCCATCCGTAAAGTTTCTGCATCAGAAAAATATCTTTGCTCGAAGGTGGCCACTTCTCTTTTTAAACAAGAACAACAATCCAGTGATGAAATCATACTCACCGAACGCGAGCGCGAAATTCTCGTATTAATGTTGATGATGGAGAACAATCATCAAATTGCGGAAAAGCTAAACATTAGTGAATCGACCGTAAGAACACATCGCAAAAATATTCGTCATAAATTCGGAACGTCCAACCAGATTCAAATTTTAACGTATGCTTGCCGGGAACGTTTGCTCCCCGATAGTAAACATCCAATTTGTACCAACTGTCGCATTCATTGTGCGCCTGCACTTGCCTGATTTTCTACAGAAAAGCTGTCCTCATTTAGTGAGTCTTATACTTCCCCCGAGGACTTCCTCAAAACAAAATTGATAATTCACGTTAGGGTAAATCCGGTTTTACGCGGTATTCATGTAAACAGAAACAGGAGTTCCGGAGAAATTTATTTACCAGCTGGCATAATCAACTGATTCAGCGTAAATTTATTATAGCATGTAGATTTATCACTGCTACTCCTGATTCCAAACCTCATATTAAACGAAATGATATGCGAATAAAAAGAAGTGTTGCTGTTAGTGAAAACGGATTTGTTTTCGACAGCTCAACCGGTGATTCTTTCAACCTAAATGGCATAGGGCGGGAAATTGTGGAGCTGATGAAAAATGGTTTAGAGCAATCGGATATCACCCAGAAAATTATTGAACGATACGAAGTTGAACCAGCCATTTTTGAGCAAAACCTGATGGATTTTCAATCTATGCTCAGACAATTCAATCTGTTGGAAGAATAACCTCTGCAATGTCAATCCCCTGAAACGTCTTCTATGTCTAAGAAAAAAATAACAATCGCCATTACCGGATTGAACAATACCGATAATCCGGGACCTGGAGTGCCATTCATCCGCGCCATCAGAGAATCGGACCGGTTTGATGCCACAGTCATTGGACTGGCCTACGAAAACCTGGAGCCGGGCATCTATATGAATGGTATTACCGACAAAACCTACCTGATCCCCTACCCATCATCCGGTTCGGAACAATTGCTGGCACGCATTGAGCAGATACACCGGAAGAATCCGATTGATGTCCTGATTCCGAATTTCGATGCCGAACTTTTCACTTTTATCAAGAATGAAAGTTGGTTGCGGGAAAGAGGTATCAAAACCTTTCTTCCGGAAATGGAAAGCTTCATGGAGCGCTCGAAAGACAATCTGAGTTCGTTTGGGAAAAAGTATGACTTCAAAGTACCGAAAAGCTTACCGTTAACCGGGGCACACCAGGTTGACCAACTTTTCGAGGAACTGGACTTTCCGGTATTCGTGAAAGGTAAATTTTACGATGCCTACAAAGCCTGGGACAAACACGAAGTGAATACGCTGTTCCATAAAATAAGTGCCAAATGGGGTCTTCCGGTTATGGTGCAGGAATTCGTGGAAGGCACCGAGGTTAACGTCATTGCGCTGGGCGATGGCAAAGGAAACACGATTGGAGCTGTGCCCATGCGAAAGACCTACATTACCGACAAAGGAAAAGCGTGGGGCGGTATTACTATCGACGATGAGAAAATGCTTTCACTCACCTACGATATCATCAGGAAAACCAAATGGCGGGGTGGAATGGAACTGGAGATGATTCGGACCCGAGACAACGAATACTACATCATCGAAATCAATCCGAGGCTTCCTGCCTGGCTCTATCTCGCGGTAGCTGCAGGGCAAAATCTTCCGGAAGCAATGGTTCGACTGGCATTAGATGAAAAATTAGAACCGTTTCATGCGTTCAAATCCGGCAAAATGTTCATTCGCTACTCATACGATTTGATTGGAGACATCTCTCTTTTCGAAAGCATTACCGTAAAAGGCGAATTATAAAATTGAATAACTTCTGAAAAACAATAAAGCTATGGCAAAGTTAGCCTACGAAAGACCTATCATCAACCGGATTAGTGCCGGTATTCCTGATAAATTTGGCATGCAAAGTCGCATTCGTCCCATCCCGCAAATCGAGGGCTTGTCTGTCGAAGAATTAATGAAGAAATACGGCTCTCCATTATTTGTACTCTCAGAAAAAACCATTCGGGACACATATCGCAGCGCCCTGAAAGCATTCGAAACGCGTTATCCGTCGGTCCAGTTTGCGTGGTCCTATAAAACCAACTACCTCGACAGCGTTTGCCGGATCTTTCACCAGGAAGGTTCATGGGCCGAAGTAGTTTCGCGCTTTGAATATGAAAAAGCGCTGTCCAACGGCGTGCCGGGAAATCAAATCATCTTCAACGGACCGCACAAAACCCGCGACGATTTGGAGGTTGCAATTGAAAACGACTCGCTGATTCACATCGACCACTTCGATGAACTGTACACACTGCTGGAAATTGCCGGGAAGTCGGCAACCAAACCCAAAGTGGCTATTCGTGTTAACATGGACACCGGAATTTATCCTCGTTGGGAACGGTTCGGATTTAACTACGAAAACGGTGAAGCATGGGATGCACTGAACCGCATCATGCTGAGTGGAAAACTCGACCTGGTGGGGCTACACACCCACATCGGAACATACATCCTGGCTCCGTCTGCCTATGGAATGGCAGCCAACAAACTCGCTCAACTGGCCATTAATCTGGCACGGAAATACAACCACCATGTTCAATACATCGACATGGGAGGTGGCTTTGCATCGAAGAATACCCTGAAAGGAGCCTATCTTCCGGGTACGGATACCTGCCCAACATTCGATGAATACGCTGATGCTATCACCAGTGCGCTGATCAATTCAGAAATTGAACCAGACCATATGCCAACCCTTTTCCTGGAAACAGGGAGAGCGTTAATTGACGACGCCGGATATCTGCTGGGAACAGTGATTGCCAATAAACGACTTCCTGACGGGCGCAGGGCAACGGTGGTCGATGCCGGTGTTAATCTCCTGTTCACCTCCTTCTGGTACGATCACCAGGTTGTGCCCGCGGTCATTTCGTCACAGCACACCGAGAATACAACTATATACGGACCTCTTTGCATGAATATCGACATCCTGCGCGATGCCGTTATGTTCCCTCTGCTAAGGCCCGGAGAACGGATTGTTATCCCACGAGTAGGTGCCTACAACATGACGCAGTGGTTGCAGTTCATCACCTATCGGCCCAATATCGTCCTGATTGATACGGAGCAGCGCGTACATGTTATTCGTGAACAGGAGAACCAAAACACATTCCAAACATCCGAACGTATTCCGCAATATTTAAAATAATATGACCGAAAACGAGCACATCGTTCTGGCTTCCATACCACGAAGCTATGCCCAGGTATTCTTCTCCAATTACTCATTCCTGGGATGGCTGTTACTCGGAATCAGTTTTATCGATTGGGTAGCCGGGACCTGTGGCCTGATTGCCGTTGTGGTGGCCAATGCCATCGCCTGGCTTTTAGGCTATTCTTCCGAGATGATTAACCAGGGAATGTACGGCTTCAACGCTTTGCTGGTGGGCCTGGGAACCGGACTTGGTTTCCAGCCCGGTTGGGAACTCTTTTCGATTACCATTTTTGCCGCTGTATTTACCCTGTTTCTTACCCTGGCTTTGGAGGGTATTTTGTATAAATACAATCTTCCCTACCTCAGCCTTCCGTTCATGTTTGGGATGTGGATGGTGATGCTGGCCTCGCGCGATTTTCAATCGTTGGGCCTAAGTGAACGAGGGATTTACACTGCCAATGAGTTGTTTACCCTTGGCGGAAAACCGCTGGTCGACCTCTATTATTCGATTGCACACATCGATTGGCCACCGGCTCTTCGCACCTATTTATTATCGCTTGGCGCCATATTTTTTCAAACCAATTTGCTGGCCGGCATCCTGATTGCCATTGGACTATTGCTTTTCTCCCGGATTGCTTTTACACTTTCGGTATTAGGATTCAGTATTGCCTGGGGATTCTATCAGCTTACCGGTGCCAACATTCACGAATTGACATACACATACATAGGATTCAACTACATCCTGACAGCCATTGCCATCGGGGGAATTTTCCTGGTCCCTTCATTTAAAAGCTACCTATGGACGGCTATTTTGCTTCCGGTAGTGGTCATGTTGACACTGAGTCTCGGAAAAGTTTTTCTGTCATTTGGACTTTCGGTTTATTCACTGCCGTTCAATATTGTTGTCATCACATTTGTCTACGTTTTAAAACTTCGGCTTGAGCCGGAAAAAGGCCCGATAGAGGTTACTTTACAGGAAAACTCTCCGGAACGAAATCTATACCACCATATCGGCACCAAACAACGGTTTGCCAACCGGTTTTATCTTCCGGTAGCTCTTCCATTCTTTGGCGAATGGACCGTTTCACAAGGGCATTCAGGCGAATACACGCACAAAGACGAATGGAAGCATGCCTGGGACTTCGTTATTACTGATGAAGAAGATAAACAGTATAAAGGGGATGGTGATTGGGTTACCGATTATTATTGCTTTGGGAAAGCTGTAGCCTCTCCGGGCGATGGAACGGTTGCCGAATTGGTCGATGGCGTTCCTGACAATAAAATTGGCGATGTCAATACTCATCAAAACTGGGGAAATACAGTCGTTGTCAAGCACAGCGATTATCTCTATTCCAAGTTATCTCATCTGAAGGAAGGCAGCATCAAGGTAAAGAAAGGGGAATTTGTCAAACAGGGACAGACTATCGGTGAAGCAGGCAATTCGGGACGTTCACCTTACCCACACCTGCATATGCAGTTCCAGGTATTACCTAATATTGGAGCTCCGACACTTTCGTATCCATTCGGTCAATATATTCTGAATAACGGTCATGCAAAAGAATTAAAATCATTCGCTATTCCCCGTAAGGATGAAAAAATTGCCAGCATCCGGAAAACCAAGCTAATTGAAGAGGCAATGCATTTCATACCTGGAGAACATCTTCAATTTCGAATTCTGAAAAACGAAATCCCTGCATTTCGTCGATTATCTGAAAAATCCGAATGGATCGTAGACACCACTTCCCGGAATGAATCGCGGTTGATTTCTGAAACGGAACAAGCGACTGCCTGGATTTACAACGACGGCCAAGTGCATTATTTCAGTCATTTCCAGGGAAAAAACAAGTCGTTGCTTTACCTCTTTTTCCTGGGATTATTCAAGGTGCAATCAGGTTTCTATGCCGATTTGGAGATTCAGGACAGCATACCGCCCAACCTTGTTTTTCCAAAAAGCTGGATGTTTTTGCACGACTTTACAGCGCCCTTCTTCCGGTTTCTTCACGCCGACTTTTCGATGCAGTATTCTTATATCGATAACCCCACAATGCCTGGCCACATTGAGCTAACCTCCATTGTGGACAAGAAAATATTCAAGCGACAACTTAGTCGAATGACATTCAAAACAGAAATAGGTCCAACCGGAATTAAAAAAATCACGGTCGAAGAAAACGACAAAATACTGATTGCCTTATGCGAAGAGCCATCTTAATCATCCTGCTACTCGTGCCCTTCATTTCCATGGCACAGAAGAAGTTAACCCCGGCAGGGGTGGATAAAGAAACCTATGCCTTCTACCTAACTGGTGAATGGAAAAAATTGATTCAATTATCAAAAGAAGCCCACAAAGAAGGAATTGATTTTTTCTATCTGAATACCCGAACAGCCATCGCGTATTACAACCTGGGACACTATCGCAAATCCGTTCCGCTTTTTGAAAATGCTTTACAGGAAATAAAAGGTGACACCATCCTATTGGAATACCTGTACTACGCCTACCTCTTTTCAGGAAGAGGCCAGGATGCAGTTTTCCTGACACGGAAGTTCCCTGAATCACTGAAGACAAGGCTCGACGCACATCCCAAAGCCATTAGAAGTTTTTTCGTTGAATCTGGTATCGCTAATAACATGGATTACGCCAACATCACCACCATGTCGCGAAACAGAAATTCCAGCGTCTATGATGCAAACTATTATCCCAAGAACCAATATTACATCACAACTGGCTTTTCTCACGACCTGGGAGCGGGGGTGCGCTACACCCAGGCGTATACTTACATCGGGATTAATGAAGCACAGCACATCCGTGAAATGGGAAATACATCTAATGAATCAATGCATACAACGGTTCAGAATCAGTACTACGGTGCGTTAGATTTTAACCTGGGAGAGGGATTTCATCTCGTCCCTTCTCTCAACTTATTGTGGGGAAAATACAGTTATAACGCCTTATCCTACGACGTAAACAATGTAGCAACTTACGACCTTGTGAACGGTAATTTCAGTGATTACTCTCTTTATCTGGGGGTGTTCAAAAATTTTACATATTTCAGTACCGGGCTCAGCGGAAGTTATGCCAATCTTTTAGGCATCGATTGGACCCAGCTTAATGGGCAATTGGCTATCTATCCCTTGGCAAACCTCAACTTTTACCTGGTTTCCACACTCTCTTTGAAGCAACAAAAGCTGGCTTCAGCCGATTATTCTGATAACAATTTAGTATTTAACCAGAAAATTGGCTTTAAAACCGGACCGTTCTGGCTGGAAGGGTATCACACCGCTGGTTCCATGCAGTTCCTTTCCGAAGCGAGCAATTTTGTCATATGGAACACTCCCTACATCATCGATTCCAGGTGGGGAGCCAACCTGATTATCCCGATCCACCAAAACCGGTTACAACTCGTATTCCGCTACTACTCAATGCAGGAAAAGGGTTACCTGTTGTATTACCAAGACACAGAAAATTATCAATATGAAGAATACAATTTCACAAATCAGAATTTCTCAGGAGGACTGACATGGAATTTCTAGTAAAAACAACAATTGCAGTAGCTTTTCTGCTGTCATTTCAAGCAACAAAAGCCCAACAGGATTTCAATACAGTGATGACTGCATTTGAAAAGAGTTATACCTACGAGAAGGAGAATGACTTCAACCAGGCAATAGCAGAACTAAAGAAAGTTTATTCGGATGATTCTTACGAGATCAGCCTGAGGCTGGGCTGGTTGAATTACCTGCAAGGTAATTTCACGGAATCGGCTGCGCATTACCGCCATGCGGTCGAACTGAAACCCTATTCTGAAGAAGCCAGGATGGGGCTGGTTCTCCCCCTTTCAGCTTCCGGGAAATGGGATGAAGTAGTCGATTTGTACAACAAAATACTGGAGAATAATCCGAAGAACACAAAAGTCAACTACCGACTTGGCTTGATATACTATAACAGGAAGCAGTTTGAGAAAGCTTTTCCCTACTTTAAAACGGTGGTCGACCTCTACCCGTTCGATTACGACGGTCTCCTGATGCTGGCATGGACGCACTTCAGCCTGGGCCAAACCCGCGAAGCAAAAGTCCTTTTTCAAAAATGTCTGCTCTTCAAACCCGGTGATCCATCTGCCAGCGACGGCTTATCGCGAATTCCCTGAAAAAAATAACGGGTTACAGCAATAATTAAAACCGTAACCCGTTTTTATTCCATAAAGGAGCCCATTCCCCTATGCTCCTAACCCCAACAAGCACGTAACAGGAAATGGGCTTTCTAACCTCCCCCCAGAGGTACCTTTTACTTAAGTTCCGCGTGATGGGACTTAAGTTTTTTTTTCTCAAAAATCTCCTACAATAATCCTAAAACCTTGCTCCTGAATACAGGAGCAAAAAAATAATTCTACCAAACAAACTATAAATGTTCTCTCCAAACGAGAGCAAAAATTCAAAATCAAAAAAACGAATAATTAACTGTTTTTAATTCATTTATCCCTCCAGCATAACTGTCTTATATCTGTGCTTCCACATACCGTCGTTTTCAAATGATGAACCACTGTATTGGGGGAGACGTTAGGAAAGTCATACACGTTAAGGGGTTTTATCATTCTAACAGTTAAGTTGATTATAAATTTACGAACTAATCGCTCTTAATGTCAATTAAATTTTAACTTTTTTATCAAAATGTTTAAAATTCAGGTTTTACAGCATTTTCAGGGCTTTCAAGCCAAATTATTTTACAAAGCTGTGTTAAACAATTCGACAACATAGTTGACATAACATTTTAAAGAACGCCATTTTTTAGCATATATTCTTCAAGTGAGTGCTTAAAAGCCCCATAATATGAGGCTTTACGCCAAATTATTAAAATTCTGTTTCGGTTTTCTCACTTTTCTATCAATATCTCCTGCTTTTTTTCAACTAAAATCAACTGTATCTACTGAATATCAGTACATCAATTTCCATTTCGTTGGACAATTTTATATCTTGAACCGAAATCATACTAATAACCAAGCTATGCAAAATCACATTTCCAGAAGACTATTCCTAAAAAACACTGCTTTGGCTTCTGCCGGAGTTGCCATTGCCGGGTCATCCCTGGCTTCTGCGCCGGGCAACAAGCGGCTTTTCAAATTATCAGTAGCCGAATGGTCCGTTAATCCCCTCATCTTTGGCGATGCACGCAAAGATGGTTGGGAAAAGTTCATGCAGCTACTCAAAAACGATTTTGGAGCTATCGAGAAAGCGGCTCCGATGAAAAATATCGAGTTCCCGAGGTTCATCAGAGAAGTTGGAGGCGAAGGCGCTGAGTACGTAAATACCTGTATGTACGATAAAGCAAAGAACACAAAATATTTGAACGAACTGAACAATGTTTGCCGTGGAGAAGGAATTGCCAACGTACTCATCATGGTTGATGCAGAAGGAATGGTGGGCGCTCCGGAGAAGAAGGATCGACTACAAACCCTTGAAAATCATAAAAAATGGATCGATGCAGCAGCTCAGATGGGATGTCATTCTATCAGGGTGAACGCTGGTTCACAAGGTTCTTACGAAGAACAACAGAAACTGGCAGCCGACGGACTTCATCTACTTTGTGAATACGGCGACAAGGCTGGCATCAATATTCTGGTAGAAAATCACGGCGGTTTTTCCAGCAACGGTAAATGGCTTAGCAAAGTGATGGAAATGGTCGACCATCCTCGAGTCGGTACCCTACCCGATTTCGGTAATTTCCGCACCAGCTACGAACCGGAGGAATGGTACGACCGCTATCTGGGAATGAAAGAACTAATGCCTTATGCCAAAGGGGTCTCAGCCAAGTCGCAGGAATTTGACGAAAATGGTGAAGAGATTCATTCCGACTTTCACCGGATCATGCGCATCGTGATGGAAGCAGGCTATCGTGGATTTGTCGGGATTGAATATGAAGGTGAACAACTGAGCCCCAAAGAGGGTGTGTTGGCCACCAAGCGACTGCTTGAAAAGTGCCACGACGAACTGGCAAAAGATTTCAAAGCCTGATATAGAAAGAGGTCACTTAAAAAGCGGCCTCTTTTCTTTTATGTTTCGGGGAGTTTTATAATTCACTTAATTGGAACGTTCGCTTCAACGCAGCGCCCTTTTTCCCGGCTTCCAGCTCAGCACACTCGTTATAAGCGTCATGTTCGAAAAACAACACATAATCTTCTTCCAGGGCTGTTTTCATGAATTCCGCTTTCTCTTCCATGGTCGTTACCGGGAATAAATCGTAACCGGCCAGCCAACCTACCGGGATGTTGGCGGTAACAGGAATCAAATCAGCAGTGAAAACCACCTTTCGTCCTTTGTATTCAATTACCGGAATCAATTGTCCGGGAGTATGACCATCGGCAACGATATAATGGAATCCGGGGATCAGATCTCCTTCCTCTTTAATCAACTGCAGCCTACCACTGTCACGCAAGGTTTCCAGATCTGTTGAGAAGTAGGCATTTCCGTCACGGATGTTTGGATTCCAGGCTTTCTCCCACTGACTTTCCGAAACCCAATGTGTCGCATTTTTGAACACTAACTCTGGTGTCATTCCATCTTCACCAAACTGAACAGCACCCCCACAATGGTCCCAATGCAGATGGGTAAAAAACATGTCGGTAATCTCATCCGGATGAAAACCGGCTGCTTTCAGTGAGCCGACCAGAGTTTCATCGCCATGAAGGCCGTTGTTTTTCTTGTACCTTTCATCGTATTTATCTCCGGCTCCGGCGTCAATCAGAATCTTCCGATCTCCGTCAACCACCAGCAAACATCTCATCGCTCCCTTGCAAAGATTATTTTCGTCCGATGGGTAATGCTTACTCCACAACACCTTCGGAACAACGCCAAACAAGGCGCCGCCATCTGCCATGAAATAACCTGCATGAATTGGATAAAGCTTCATATACTGAAATTTTGTGATTCGGATTTTGTTACTTTTAACCGCAAAATTGGCAAAAAGTTACCGAAACCATGAATATTCATTTCATCGCCATTGGCGGAGCTGCCATGCATAACCTGGCTATTACCCTAAAACAAAAAGGTTACCGGGTAACCGGCTCCGACGACGAAATATTTGAGCCCTCCAAAAGTCGTTTGGAACAACACGGTTTATTGCCCGATTCATTTGGGTGGGATGTTAACAGAATCACATCTGATTTGGATGCTGTCATCCTGGGAATGCATGCCCGCGAAGACAACCCGGAGTTGGCAAAAGCAAAAGAGCTGGGCGTAAAAATCTATTCGTACCCGGAATTCCTTTACGAACAGACCAAGAACAAAACCCGCGTCGTCATCGGCGGAAGCCATGGGAAAACCACCATCACGTCGATGATTATGCACGTACTGAAAGAGAATAACGTCGATTTTGATTACATGGTCGGTGCACAAATCGAAGGCTTTGACACGATGGTTAGGCTCAGTGAGTCGGCAAAAATCGCCGTATTCGAAGGTGATGAATACCTTTCATCGCCCATCGACCGGCGCCCGAAATTTCATTTGTATCAGCCACAAATCGGGCTACTTTCGGGAATTGCCTGGGACCATATCAATGTCTTCCCTACCTTCGATAACTATGTAGAGCAATTCAGGGAGTTTGCGCGGCTGATGCCGGACAACGGTCACCTGATTTATTTCGATGGTGACGAAAACCTGAGGAAAATTGCTGACGAAAACGCATCACGTCTGAAGATAACTGGCTACAACGAACACGCAGCCGATGTAAAAAACGGAGAAACGCAATTAATTACGACTGAAGGAAAACACGTGGGGCTGACTGTTTTCGGACGACATAATCTACAAAATATCAGCGGGGCGTACATTATTTGCCAACAATTGGGCGTATCGGATGAAGATTTTTACCGGACGATTTCCACTTTCAGCGGCGCTGCCCGCCGTTTGGAGAGACTGGCTGAAACCAATAGCATGACCATCTTCCGCGATTTTGCTCACTCGCCATCGAAGCTGAAGGCAACTGTGGAAGCGGTGAAGCAACAATTTCCCGACAGGAAGCTAACGGCTGTCATGGAATTACACACATTCAGTAGCCTGAAGAAAGAGTTTCTTCCGCTTTACAAGGAATCTATGGAAAAAGCCGACGAAGCATTCGTCTATTTTAGTCCGCACACGATAGAACATAAAAAACTTGAACCTATCACGACAGACCAGGTGAGAGAAGCTTTCGGGCGCGACGATCTGCAGGTATTTACGGATTCGGCTGCACTGTTTTCGGTATTGGAGAGTTTGCCGCACAACCACCACAACCTGCTGCTGATGAGTTCGGGGACCTTTTCTGGAAAAGATTTACCCGGCTTTGCTCAATCGCTAACTGAAGAATAAAAAAAGGGGAAATTTCATTCCCCTTCTCTGCTTTTAGTTGGTCTCTTTCACTTTTGCTTCAAGCGATTTGATTTGCTTATCCAGCTTGTTCTTTGCTTTCAGCACCAGCGATAAATCGTATGCATTTTTGACAGCTTCCTTATCGAAGGTTTCCAGAACGATGTAATAATACCGTTTCCCGAGAAAGACAGCTTTCAGCTTCAGGTCGGTATGCTCGGCAATAAATTTAATCACATCGTCGCTTTTCCCATTCTTATACGAAACCTGCTCCCACTTCTTATCCAGAAATTCACTGTGATGATTGTTGACATCGTTCAAAGGAACAGTATCGGTTCGGGCATCTAATTTGCCGTCATAAACCCGGATTGCCACATGATTAAGCCATTTATCTCCGTAGTAATTACTCGATAGATATATCCGTCCGCTGGCATCGAGGTGCACCTGGATAAATGACCGGTCCCAGCTCCGATTAACTGATTGTCTTTTCGGAACATATTGCATGTATTGATCGAACTCGCCTTTTTTTGTTGTGAAATTCTTTGACAACGCGTTAACCTGTTCATTCAGTGAATCGCGCTGAGCCCTGAGTGACACCAATTCCGCAACGAAGATGCGCTTCTTCATTTCACCGGCCTGTTTTATCTGGGCAACCGCTTCGGGATACGATTTGGCGATAGAATCAAGGCTTTGAACAGCCTTCACCGTATCGCCCTGCGAAAGCAATGTTTCCGCCCTGTTTATCTGTTGAGACGCTTTCTCCGATGGAGATGGTCCACATGAAACAAATAATACCGACATCAACCCAAGAAAAAATACTGCACTGCTATATACTCGTTTCATACCTCGAAATTTTTCCTAAAAATACAATTTCTGTTCGACTCAAAATGAAATTTTCAAAATCGGATGTGACAAGCTCAAATAATTCTGGCTACATTTGGAAGCATAAAGAACGAATTGGGATTCATTGCTGGATAATACTCCGGTTCTCAATGTGTTCTGAATTTAAATGACTCGAAATGAAAAAGATTATTGTGCTGGCAACGCTTGCAATAACGTTGTTTTCATGTCATCCCAATCGTCAAAGAGATGCTCAAATCTCGTTCAAGCTAAAAGACATTCATCAGGAGGATTACTACTATAAAGTTCACATTGCCTATCCGTTAGTCGAAAGTTACTGGTCGAATTGCCGGTTCGAAGACACATTTAACCGCGAAATGACCAGCTTTGCCGACAGTACGTTGGCTGAATTTCAGGGTAAAGAACTGGCGGAAAAGAAACAGGTTGTCGATCAGGCGTTGAAAGAAAGTCCGAATCCCCGACCGGGATATCGTTACGAAATGTCGCTCACTCATCAGTGGTTCAACATTTACAACGGGATGCTCAGTCTTCGTTTCAAGAAATACGAATACGCGTTGGGCGCTCATGGAAATACCTGGTTTATTTGCTACAACTTTTCGGCTGCCGATAATCGCTTTCTGACCATCGACGATATCATTGACCGTTCGACACCAGAAAAATTGCAGGAGCTGGCAGAGATTATTTCCCAGTATCTCGACAATCCGGAAGATTGCTTTGCAGTAACAGCCGATGATTTGGACAACGATTTTCAGAATGTCAACTTCACCAATGATGACATTATTTTTTCGTTTGCCAACTATCAGATTGGGCCGTACGCGTGTGGCACCGCCGTTGTGCATATTCCAATCGAAGTGCTGAAAAAGAAGAACCTGATACAGCCTGAATTTTTAAAAATGCTTCAGCCCGACGAATAACTTGCCCGATTTCATACTTTTTTCTGATTCAGGTAGCAAACGTTTAACGCCCATATCATAAAGGTTTACTACCTTTCGGGGAAAATTCTCTCCTAACCATGGTGACACTTACACAACTCGAATACATCGTAGCCGTAGACACATACCGTCATTTTGCGACTGCAGCCGAAAAAAAGTTCATTACGCAGCCAACGCTGAGTATGCAAATCAAGAAAATGGAGGACGAGCTGGGTGTCATCATTTTCGACCGGAGTAAACAGCCCATTATCCCTACCGATGTGGGGCGTAAAATTATTGAACAGGCCCGGCAAATTTTATTCGAGGCAAGTAAAATTAACACCATCATCGATGATTTTCGTGGGGAAGTGAGCGGAACGCTGAAAATCGGGATTATTCCTACATTAACCCCCTATCTTCTGCCTCTTTTTATTGGCGAATTCTCGAAGAAATATCCCAACATCGATATCTATGTGGAAGAATATTATACACATATCATTGAAGATAAACTGAAGAAGGATCAGCTGGATGTGGGAATTGTTGTCACTCCACTCAAGGATAAGAACATTCATGAAGACCCGCTTTTTTACGAGGAGATGAAAATCTTTTCGCACCGCGGCCATTCCATCGCTAAAAAACAAACCATTTCGGTAAAAGATATTGCATCACCAGACATCTGGCTCCTCGACGATGGCCACTGCTTCCGTACGCAGGTTATCAATCTATGCCGGATGAAAAACCAGGTGCAATCCAAGCTTCCTTTTCATTTTGACGGCGGTTCGCTGGAAACCATCATGAAAATTGTGGAACGGGAAGGCGGGTATACATTAATCCCGGAGCTCGCTGCCGGATTTGTTCCCCTTACCGCACCGGTCATTGTCCGGAACTTCTCGGATTTGACCCCTTTACGGGAAGTCAGCCTGATTTATGCCCGTAATTTTGCCAAGCATAAACTGATCAGCGTTCTCCGCGAGGAAATCATTCAACAAGTTCCTAAATCTCTCAGGAACAAGGAGCGCGGAACCATTGTAGAATGGCGCTAATTTTTTTAATATTTTTATTTGTTGTTTAAGAAATATGTTATTTCTTTGCATCGCTCAAAACAAAAGGGCAAACAAGCCCTGATGAGCCGTTCAAAATTTTGAATGATTAACAGTCCTTCGTTTGGAGCTTAAAAAAATCTCGTTATTTTTGCAGCGCCAAATAAAAGGCAAGCAATAGGAGGCCCGTTCGTCTAGGGGTTAGGACGCCAGGTTTTCATCCTGGTAACAGGGGTTCGATTCCCCTACGGGCTACAACAGGAACGCATCTCCGGAAAAACCGATTGAATGCTTTCCAAATCAGTAAAAAACGTTAATTTTACAGTCCCATTTGAAGGGACATTGAACAAGGAGGCCCGTTCGTCTAGGGGTTAGGACGCCAGGTTTTCATCCTGGTAACAGGGGTTCGATTCCCCTACGGGCTACTTTTTAAAGACATTAATTATTTAGGGAAATGGCAAATCATAAATCAGCAGCAAAGAGAGCAAGACAATCAGAAAAGCGTCGTTTGGAAAACCGCTATTACGCGAAAACGATGCGTAATGCAGTTCGTAAACTGCGTGCTACCAGCGAAAAAGAAGTTGCTTCGGAAATGTACCCGAAGGTTTCTGCTATGCTCGACAAACTGGCTAAGAAAAATGTCATTCACAAAAACAAAGCGGCTAATCTCAAGTCAAGCCTGTCTTTGCACGTGAACAGCCTGTAAGATATTTCTAATCTATATTTCAGCTCATCCTTCAGAAAGGGTGGGCTTTTTTTGTTTTGACCAATTTCTCCGTTCCCGGTTTGGATTACATTTTGTAAATTAGTTAAAAGCTAAACCTGAATGGAAGAATACCGAAAACTCAGTATCAAGGACTGGGCCGTAGAAGACCGCCCCCGCGAAAAACTCCTCTACCGGGGACTCGCCTCTCTTTCCGACGCCGAACTAATTGCCATCCTAATTGGCTCGGGCAACAGCGAAGAAACTGCTGTCGAATTATCACGCCGAATTTTAGGGACTGTAAAGAATAACCTGAATGCATTGGGCAAGCTTGATGTGGATGCCCTGAAGAAATTCAGAGGAATCGGGGAAGCAAAAGCAATTACTGTAATCGCCGCATTAGAGCTGGGACGGCGACGTAACCAGTCTGAAGCTCTAAAAGCGAAACAAGTGACCAGCAGTCGTGATGCCGCCGAATTCCTGCAACCCGTGATGGGCGATTTGTCTCACGAAGAGTTTTGGCTTATTCTCCTCAACCGCCATAACAAGATTATTCACTACGAGCGAATCAGCCAGGGAGGCCTGACCGGAACCGTTATCGACGTTCGTCTCATTCTGAAAAAAGCGCTCGAAAAACTGGCTACATCCATTATTATCGCTCATAATCATCCATCAGGGAATCTGCTGGCCAGCGAGTCCGATCGTAAAATAACCAAACAAATGAAAGAGGCCGCTAAACTGATGGAAATCCCGCTGCTCGATCACCTCATCATCACTCAAAACGGTTACTATAGCTTCGCCGATGACGGTGCCATCTGAAAAACATAGTAGTATTTTTTTACATTTGTGATAAACCCAGCCTTTGACCGTGATAATTATCTATTGCCATAATCTGAGTCCTCGTCTGACTTATACAGCCAGATATGTCTTCAATGATCTGCTCCCAACCACATTTCAACTGACCGACGATTTGGATTTGGTCAAAAGCTTTGACGGTCCGGTTATCAATTACTCCGACAACAATGAGCTAACGGGTTTGCACATTCTGCCTCACGGTTTGCTTTTTTCAGAAAAACTCGTTGATTTTGTCCCACAGATAGATAAATCCGGTGATATTCCATTGCTTTTCCCGGTTTCAAACGGAAGAAAAGATTCGCTCGCATTCGACATATTCTCCGCCATATTTTGGATGATTTCCAGGTATGAAGAATACTTCCCGAAAGGAAAAACGGACATCCACGGTCGGTTCAGAGCAGAGGAATCTTTCGCTTTCCAGCAGAATTTTCTCCTACTTCCGGTTGTTGACTTGTGGGCACAATTGCTGGCCGATGCAATTGCAGCCGGATGGCCCCAGTGGGAAAAACCGGCACGTCGTTTTCGCTACATCTCAACCATCGATGTCGACAACGCGTATGCAATCCTGCACAAAAATATGTTGCGCCGTGTCACTGCCTCGTTTCGTTCGGTAATGAACCCAAGAAGAAACAAGCCCTTCCCTGTTCGGAAAGAGGTATTGAAAGGACGTACGCCAGATCCATATGACACCTATTCCGAGATGGAAAAGCTCCATGAAACGTACAACGTCGAAGCCGTTTTTTTCTTCCTGTTAGGTGATTACGGAAAGTTTGATAAAAATCTTTCTTACCGGAATGTCAACTACCGCGCGCTTATTCGCGATACCTCGAAGAAGGTCCCGGTAGGCATTCATCCGTCGTACAAAGCTTCCGGTTCTCCGAAAAAACTGGAAACCGAAGTCAAAAGGCTCAGTAAAATCATTGGTGAACCTCCGTTCCGAAGCCGGTTTCATTACCTCCGTCTTAAATTTCCACAATCGTACCAGTGGCTTATCGGCGCCGGAATTAAAGAGGATTATACGCTCACTTACCATTCACATCCCGGATTCAGGGCCGGAACCTGCACACCTTTTCGCTTTTACGATTTATCGACGGAAAGCGAACCCAACCTGAAAATAATTCCTACAACGGTAATGGAGGTATCGTTGAAACAGTACCAGGAACAAAATCCCGAACAAGCGGCAGAAACAATTCACCGCTTAATGATGGAGGTGAAAAATGTGAATGGTACCTTTGTTTCATTATTCCACAACGAATCGTTGAGCGATTTGGGCGAATGGAAAGGATGGAAGAAAGTCTTCCAATCGATGTTGAAAAAGGCGGCTGAACTTCGTGATGAATAAAAATCAGACAATCGACTATATTTCGTACGACAAGCTGGATGTCAAAAAATGGGACACGTGTATTGACAATGCGGTCAACGGGATCATATATGCATATTCGTGGTACCTCGATATTATGGCAGGCAAATGGGACGCATTGGTGATGGGCGACTACGAGTACGTGATGCCTTTGGTTCCGCGGCGCAAATATGGAATATGGTATCTGTACCAGCCCTATTTTACGCAACAATCCGGTATTTTTTCAGCTAACCTCCTGAATGCCGATGTGGTCGACAAGTTTCTCAAAGCGATTCCAGCTAAATACAAATTGATCGAAATTTCCCTCAACGCGTTCAATACACACAATCGCCTTCACAATTTTCAATCGGAACGTCTCGTGACGTACCAGCTCGATTTAATCCAGCCCTACCAACAATTGTGCTCCGCCTATAAAATCAACACCATCCGGAATATCCGGAAAGCACAGAAAAACAACGTTTTTGTAGATGAAAACATCGACCCGGGACTTTTTATGCGTTTTACAAAAGAGCATCTGCAGAAAAAAGCGCCGGAGTTGAAAGATGTCGACTTTCTTCGCCTACAAAAACTGGTCAGCTATTGCGTTCGCTATGGACGAGGACGCATCAGCGCAGTGTACTCCGATCACAACGAACTGTTGGCAACTGCTTTCTTCGTATGGTCGCACCACAAGCCAATCATGCTGGTATCGGCCAGTTCGGAAGAAGGGAAAAGGCAAAGCGCCATGTTCTTTATGATTGACCAGTTTATTCAGAAATATTCCGGCAACCCGTATACACTCGATTTCGAGGGCTCAACGATCGAATCGGTGGCTCGCTTTTACGCGGGCTTTGGCTCAACTCCAACTGAATACTCGTTTATTCGCCGGAATAACCTACCTCTTTTTTTGAAATGGTTTAAACAGTGAATCTGGTTCTTCCGAAAAATCATTTTTTATTATTTTCGCATAAAAATTCCATGATTCACATACTTGGCGAAAACAATTCCCTCTTCAATCAGTTCATAGCTGAAATCAGGGACGAAGTTGTACAGAAAGATTCACTCCGGTTCCGCCGGAACCTCGAACGTGTAGGAGAGATTTTTGCCTACGAAATCAGCAAACAGCTCGAATTTAAAACAGAGGATGTGACGACTCCGCTTGGAGTGGCCAAAGTTCCCACATTAGCTCAACAGCCGGTTTTGGCAACGATTCTGCGTGCCGGACTTCCGCTCCATCAGGGATTGCTCAACTATTTCGACCAGGGCGAAAACTGTTTCATTTCAGCTTATCGTAAATACGACGAAGGCGGCGAATTCCACATCGAATTTGAATATATTTCATCTCCATCCGTCGAAGACAAAATCGTCATCCTTTCTGACCCGATGCTGGCAACCGGTGCTTCGATGGAAATTGGTTACCGGGCTTTGCTTGAAAAAGGTACTCCTAAACACGTGCACATGGTTTCAGTAATTGCCAGCCAGGAAGGCGTTGATTACCTAAAGAAACACATGCCGCAAAATAATTATACACTTTGGATTGGAGCGATCGACCAGGAAATGACACCTAAATCATATATCGTACCCGGATTAGGTGATGCAGGTGATTTGGCCTACGGAGTGAAAATGGATTCGAAGAAAAAAACACATAACCGGTAATTATTTTTACACCGGTAAAATTTTATAATGCCGTTGTGCAAGAGTAACTAACGCTCCTGCTCAGCGGCTTTTTTGTGCACTACAGTTTTTCAACCGAAGAAGTATCGTCACATTCCGCAAGCATCCAGCTTATGGTTTTCCTGGTAACCGGATGAACCCGGTCCGGATAAAGTTCACTCAATGGTTCCAGAACAAAACGCCGCTCTCCCATCCGGGGATGCGGAACAACCAGGTCTGGTATATTGATGATCTGTTCTTCCACGAAGAGAATGTCCAAGTCAAGTGTCCGGGCGGCATAACCTTCCCCTATGCGTTCGCGACCGAAAAATGCTTCTACCGAAAGAAGGGTTTCTAACAATTCGTGCGGAAGCAGTTTTGTTTTCAGGGTGACAACCTGATTCAAAAACGGATCGGAATCAAAGCCCCAGGCCTCGGTCCTGTAGAGCGAAGACTCCCGCATAATAGCCCCAGCCTTCTCGATGAGTTGTTCTTTCGCTTTGCTGAATATTTCCAGCGTGTTCCCCACGTTACCTCCGAGTAAAATATCAACCTGAAGCATTCCTTTCATTTTTTCTGTAATAAAAAGCTGTACAATAATACCTATTTTAAGACGATTAATTTTAATTTCAGTTTTCGGTTACAACATATTCGGGAATGCTGGCAACCAACATTTCACCGTTGCCGAAAACATATCTTTTTTAAGCAATTACAGTACACCTAAATTCAGTAATATGAATAGTTTTTGGAAAGTTTTTTTGGCCACTTTACTGGCCATGTTCATTGGAGTTATCCTCTTCTTTTTCATTTCCATCGGCTTTCTGTCATCGCTGGCTTCATTTGCCGAGCCCACGGTGCAGGTTGCCAATAACTCAGTATTGACCCTCAAGTTGGATAACCGCATTGTTGACCGGAAATCGAATAATCCGTTTGAGGATATGGACATTCCGGTACCTGGTATCAGCTCAACTCCGACCACCGGGCTCAATCAGATTTTGCGATCGATTAAAAAAGCGAAAACAGATGACCACATCAAAGGTATCTACCTGAATCTTTCGGACATTGGTGCCGGTTATGCCACCGTGGAAGAAATCCGCGATGCTCTCAAGGATTTTAAAACATCTGACAAATTTATTTACGCTTACTCTGACAACATTTCGCAAAAAGCGTATTATCTGGCGACGGTAGCCGATAGCGTTATCATGAATCCCCGCGGCATGTTCGATTTCAGGGGACTGAGCGCACAACGGACTTTTTACAAAAAAGCCATGGACAAGTTCGGCATCGATATGCAAATCATTCGCGGCCGGAATAACAAGTTCAAATCGGCGGTTGAACCGTTCATGTACGAAAAAATGAGTGAAGCGAACCGGGAACAAACGAAAGTTTACCTCAATAGCATCTGGGATCATCTCCTCCAGGGAATCTCCGAAACGAGAAATATTCCGGTTGATTCACTTCAGGCTTATGCCAACGAAGTTCAAACCTTCCGCATGCCTCAAAAAGCGTTGAGTGAAGGATTCTTCGATAACCTAAAATACAAAGACCAGGTATTAAACGATTTGCGCGAACTGACCGGCGTTGGAAAAGACAAAGACATTCCAAGCATCGGTCCGGGTAAATACGACAAGGTACCGGAGAAGCTCGATGGCAAAGGTTTGGCGAAAAACAAAATCGCCGTTATTTACGCACAGGGTGAAATTGACCCGGGAAGTGACGGCTCTTATTACATCGATTCGAAGAAAATTTCGCAAACCATCCGCCAGGCAAGACGCGATTCAACCATCAAGGCAGTTGTCTTCCGTGTGAACTCACCCGGAGGAAGTGCCTATGGTTCGGAAGTTATCTGGCGCGAAGTAGAATTGACACAAAAAGTGAAACCGGTCGTTGTTTCCATGGGTGATTTGGCAGCTTCGGGCGGTTACTACATCTCATGTGCAGCCGGTACTATTTTGGCCGAGCCAACCACCATTACCGGTTCGATCGGTATTTTCGGAATGATTCCGAACTTCCACGATCTTTTGTCCAACAAAATCGGTATCACCTTTGACGAGGTAAATACCAATACCCACTCTGATATGCCGACTGTCAGCAGGGCAATGACTCCTTTCGAACATGACCTCATGCAGAACTATGTAGAAAAGGGTTACGAACTATTCCTGAAAAGAGTGGCTACCGGACGTGACACAACCAGCACATATATCGATGGTATTGGCCAGGGACGCGTTTGGACAGGTGAGAATGGAAAACAAATCGGTTTGGTCGACAAATTCGGTGGATTGAACGATGCGATTAAGCTGGCAGCCAACCAGGCTGGCGTCGAAAATTACCGCATCAAGGAATTGCCGAAAGAAAAAGACCCGTTCGAGGAAATCCTGAAAAGCTTCTCGACAGCCGCAAAAGTGAAAATGGCTGAATATGTGTTGGGTGACTCGTATCAAACCTGGGAAAACATCAACCGTGTTTCGCACATGAATGGTTTGTACACAATGTTGCCATACACACTTGAAATCCGATAAAATTCAATTAATTTTGCCATATAAAAGGGAGAACACAGGTTGTTCTCCTTTTTTTCTGTCTTGATAAAGTAGTAACTTAGTCTTCTTCGCGAAACAACGAAAAGCGATAAGATTTCACTGTTGCTTCGGATACAAAAACGATTGTGAAAAAACTGATATTCATACCTCTTTCGTGGTTGTATGGCCTTGTTGTCGCCATTCGGAACCGACTCTTCGAAATGGAGATTCTCCATTCGAAGGAGTTTTCCATTCCCACGATCTCGGTCGGCAATATTGCAGTTGGCGGAACCGGCAAAACCCCACACACCGAATACCTGGTCCGGTTACTTCATCAGGAATTCAAAGTGGCCACCCTTAGCCGGGGATACAAACGAAAAACCAAAGGATTTCACATTGCCCGAGTCGATTCAACGGTGAATGAAGTGGGTGATGAGCCTTTGCAAATCAAACAGAAATTTCCGGAGATAACCGTTGCCGTCGATGAAAAAAGAGTGCACGGCGTAGAAGAGTTACTTAAATCAGAAAAGCATCACCGTCCTGAGATTATCCTGCTCGACGATGCATTTCAACACCGCTACATCAATCCGGGTGTAAATATTCTGCTGACCGAATACAGTCGTTTGGTTACTAAGGATCATCTGTTGCCTTACGGCAGACTTCGTGAAAAAGCCTCGAACCGCATTCGGGCGAATATGATTATCGTAACCAAATGCCCGGGCGAACTCAAACCGATCGACGAGCGTATTATTACGAAAGAGCTGGATATAAAGCCATTTCAGTATCTCTATTTCACAACGCTGGAATATGGTGCACCAGTCCCGGTTTTTCCCGGTAAGGTAAGAGAAGCTTATTCTCACATCGATTCGGCTGTTTTATTGGTTACGGGTATTGCCAACCCCGAACCTTTGAAGGAATATTTGCGGCATCGGACGGTCGAAATCCACGAGATTGCTTTTAGCGACCACCGCAATTTTACCCCAAAAGACATGGAACGAGTGGAAGAACGTTTCATTGAGATTCAGTCACCTCAAAAGATCATCATTACAACAGAGAAGGATATGATTCGGATAAAAGGCCTGAACCATGTCCCTGATATTGTCAAAGAGAGTTTACATTATATTCCACTGGAAATTAAATTCCTGAATGACGGCAAAAAGAATTTTGACCGAAAAATACTGAACTATGTTAGAGAAAATAAAAGCAACTTCGACCTATATTCAAGAGCAAACCGGGTATGAGGCTGAAGTAGGAATCATCCTGGGCACAGGATTGGGCGGTTTGGCGAAGGAAATCGACATTGAGCATTCACTGAATTATTCCGACATCCCGAACTTTCCGGTCTCGACTGTTGAAGGACATGCCGGAAGACTGATATTCGGACACCTTGGCGGGAAGAAGATCATCGCCATGCAGGGACGTTTTCATTTTTACGAAGGGTACTCGTTGCAAGATGTTACTTTCCCGGTCCGTGTGCTACGGATGCTGGGTGTGCGTAAACTCATCGTTTCCAACGCCAGCGGTGGATTGAATCCCGAATACAAAGTGGGCGACATCATGATGCTCACCGACCACATCAATATGTTTCCGGGCAACCCGCTGATTGGCCCCAACATGGAAGAACTGGGACCGCGCTTCCCCGATATGAGCGAAGCCTATAACCTACACCTCCGCAACCTGGCGCGGAAAATTGCTCTGAAGAATGACATCAGCCTTGAAGAAGGTGTGTACGTTGGCGTAGCAGGTCCGACTTTCGAAACACCGGCTGAATACAAGATGTTCCGTGTACTGGGAGGTGATGCAGTCGGTATGTCGACCGTACCCGAAGTAATTGTGGCCCGTCATATGGACATCGACGTTTTCGGTATTTCCATTGTGACCGATAGCGGTGTGCCCGGCGAAATCGTCGAGATATCGCACGAAGAGGTTCAGGAAGTGGCAATGAAAGCCGAGCCGAAGCTTTCACTCATCATCCGCGAACTGATACGACAGATGTAAATATCCTTCCGGGAAACCGGAACGGAGAAAATTATACAAACAACCGCACCAACTTATCCGGAGGTAAGCACCTTCGGATATTTTTTTGCTTGCCTTTTGTTATTCTAATACTGATTAAAATAAATTTTAATCATGGTTAAATTATTTTTTAATCTTGATTAAAACTAAAAATAACCATGATTAGAATTAGAAAAGGTAAGTACATCTAATATAAGATGTGCAGATGTTTTCGGCAGAACATCAGCTTCCTAGCAACAAAAGCAGGATACCCGCCAGAATGCCGAACAGCAGGAGAAATTTCCGACGTATGTTTTGCTCACGGAAAAGGATTGCTCCCAAGGCAAATGTGATGATTACCCCTCCCCTTCGCAAAGCGGAAATGACTGAAATTAAAGAACCATCGAGCGAAAGCGCATAGAAATAAAGAAAATCGGCGGTTACAAGAAACAGCCCGATGAACGGAATGCTCCAACGCCATTGAAACGGCGTGTTCTTTTTCCGTCGCGGATACCAAATGAACAACAGGATGGGCAATAACAGCACGACCTGGTAGATAGAAAACCACGCCTGTACAGCCATCCGGTCGAAGTGGCGGATGAGGAATTTATCGTACAAACCGCTTATCGCGCCAAGCAGTGTTCCGGCAATAATGAACATCACCCATTTATTGGTCCGAAAGTGAATTCCCTCGGTCTTCCCCGCCAGGGAAAACAGGTAAAAGAAAACCAGCGTAACCGAAAGTCCAATCCATTGGAGCGGAGAAAGATGCTCCGAGAAAACCAGAATCGCACCAATCAATGTCCAAACCGGCCCGGTGGCCCGGATGGGCGTTACAATGGTGATGGGCAAATGTTTCATGGCAAAGTAGGCGAACAACCAGGATGAGGTTACAATCACTGCTTTCAGAAAAATAAAACCATGCTGTTCAAGCGGAATCGACGGAATGAAAAAGAGTGACTGACGAAAACCTTCGGGCGCGAAATGAGATAGCAAGAGTAAAGGCACAAACAGCAATGCCGAAGTAACAGTCGAGAAAAAGAGCACCGGAATGACTGCGTTGTCTCTCAACGACCACTTCTTAAACACATCGTATGTACCCAGAAAAAGCGACGATATCGCCCCAAAGATTGCCCACATAATCTGTTCGTTTCGAAGCCACAAAAATAGCGGGTATCAATTAGCAGAGTATCATCAGGGTTTTATGGAATGGTTAATAAAAAAGGAGATCCCGAACGGAACCTCCTTTCATAAAATACCTATCATTTGCAATTAGAAGGGGAATTCGTCCTCCTTCAAATCCGATTTTGCTTTTTCGGTTTCCGGCTTCTTCGCCTCCAGGTGTTTCGGATTTCCGTCGACATAGATGGCTTTGTGCGGGGTTACCGGGCATGCATGCTCACAGGCACCGCATCCTACACAAATGTCTTCGGTAACTTCGGGAATGACCAAATCGCCATAAGGAACCATGTGCACTGCTTTGGTGGGACAATGCTCCGAACAGGCACCACAATCGGTTCCATCGGTTTCCACGATGCAATTCGCCTTAATGAAATGTGCTTTCCCGATTTGCGTCACGTGCTTCTGCTCTACCGTTAGTGGCTTGATTGCACCGGTAGGACAAACTTCACCACAGGTGGTACAATCGAAGTTGCATAAGCCAGTATGGAAGTCCATGTGTGGCTGCAACATGCCGGCCAGGCCGTATTCCAGGAACGATGGCTGCAACACTTTACTCGGACAGGCACTTACACAAAGCGAGCAGCCGGTACAAATATCGTTGAAACGTTCAATACTTTCGGAGCCGGGAGGCGAAACCGCGTATTGCTTATTTTCCGGAATCTTCCCTCCGTTGCTGGAATGAACAGTAGTTGAATCCTGTTGAGTGACAGCTGCGGCCTGTACCTTCTTCACCGAGGTCAAACCAGCTACAGCCGCCATTCCGGCTCCGGCCGTAAAGAGGAAACTCCGCTTACTCATTTGCGGTCCTTTCGGTTGGGCAACCATCACATCCACCGGTTTCAATTCAACAGCTTTATCCTTCTTCCCTTTCCGGGAAATCCGGTAAACGGCCGCATCTTCGGGACAGGTATCGATACAGTTATAACAGGCAACGCAACGACTGTAGTCAATTGTTTGCGTTTTGATACTGATGCATTCTGCTTTGCAAACACGCATGCACTTGCCGCATTTCGTACAAGTATCGTGATCCAACTCAATCTTGAAAAGGGAATATTTTGAAAGAAACCCAAGTACGGTTCCTACCGGACAAACACTGTTGCAATAAAGACGTCCCCGGTTGAATGCCATGACAATGACCAGGATGAAGAACAGCAATGTAGTTCCCAGGACAGTCAACTGTACCGGCGCCAGGTCGTACTGATACAGAATCGAATACACATCGGCGGACGAAAGTGCGGCTGCGCCCAAATTATTCAGCCAAACCACAATCGGTTTAAAAAGGTACGAAGCAATTCGTCCGAACAAACTATACGGATCGAGCACCGTCAGCAAGGTGATTCCTCCGAAAAGAACGACCAACAACAACACTCCCAGAATGGAGTACCGTGTGATGGTCCATGCCTTTCGAAATTTGTAACGGTGCTTTTTCTTCACCTTCCGGGAAAACCATGAAACTACATCCTGCATAATGCCTAGTGGACAAATGGCGGAACAGTACACCCGCCCAAACAGGAGTGTCAAAGCTAACACAGCAATCAGTCCCCAGGCAACCACACCGGCAACGGTAATAGTCTTCATCAAAGCCGGCACAAATTGCAGCGAAACAGCCCATTGATAAAAGGTCTCTCCGAAAGTACTCCGGAAGTCAATGAATACTGCCGAGAGTAACAGAAAAAAGAACAGGGCCAGCACGACCCTGATTTTTTTTAATATAGATAGTTTCATCAAATCTTATTCGTTAGGAAAGTTAAGCAAGAGAAACGTTACACGACAATGCGTTTAATATTCAGCTTACTCAGATCCATCGTTCCAAAGCCCGCTTCGGCGGCAATTTTAATGTGATTAATTTTAGCCGGATCCATGCCCAGGAATTTGGCCGCAGCTGCATCGGCTGCTACAATGTCTGTGGAAATTAACTGACTCTTCAACGTCACCACATCATCCAGCGAAACACCGACCGGACCATTCTGTTTCATCATGCGGTAAGCATCCACCACATTCAAATCGGGTTTGCGGAAATGCAGGAAGTCGGCGATGCATTGGTGCAGATCGTTCTTGTGGTAATACCCCCGGTCCCAAACACATCCCATCAAATTCTTCATAGATATGGTTGCTCTCGAAGAGCTGTGGTTTTTCAAAACAGGTACGTTGATAAACACATCGGTATCGAGCATCAGTTCATGAACATCAGTCTGTTTCAGCTTGACTCCACCTTTGACATTGACCTGCTTATAGTATTTTTCGCTGTTTCCGGGAACCATTTTTCCACCTGCCTCAGCTACCGCCTGCTCAATTCCGGAGTGCTTGTAACACTTCGACCATTCGTGACAAGTATGGTCGAATACCAATACCTCTTTGGCACCGGCATCCAGACAGTGCTCAACGATACGTTTCACCAGTTTTGGATTGGTGTTTCCGGCTCTTTCCGGTGTCCGGTCCCAACCAATGTTTGGTTTCACCAGCACACGTTGTCCGGGCTTAACAAAACGGGACATTCCTCCCAGTGCAGCAATTCCCTTGTCGAACATTACTTCAGGCTCTCCCCCGCGAATGGCCACAAGGTCAACATCAGTCTCAGCCTCAGCCGCCAGCAAGCTGTTGGCTCCGCCTAAACTCAGGGCTGCTCCGGTTGCTACTCCGGCGCCCACACTTGATCGAATGAAATCTCTGCGCTTCATAGTTTGGTTCTTTTTAAATCAGACTTAAAACTAATGAAAAAGATCATGTCGATCATACATTAAGTTCTATGAGCCACTGATTTAGAACTAGTTTAAATATATATAAACCTTCATACTTATCATTCAATGCGATCCGTTAGTACACAGGTCTTTCGGAAGTATCTGGTTTGTCCCGAATTATTGAACGCTTCGATGGCAATGATGTATATCCCCAGTTCCGCCAGTTGCCGATTGTCTTTTCGTCCGTCCCAAACCAATTCACTGGCAGCAGCCAGTAGTTCATTATCACTTAGTCGGCGGATTTCGCGACCGGCGGTATCGAATATCCGGATGTTGGCCGCCCAGCCCGGTTCGCCCGGAGAAAGGTGAATGATTAGTTGATCGTTGTAACCGTCGTCGTTTGGCGAGAAGATTTTGGGCTCAATCTTCAGCCATTCGGCAATCGACTCATCCTCTACCATCGACGAATTGGCGTAGCCCGGTGTCGCGAATCCAGCTGTGGCTGCGGTCGAAAGCCAGTTCCCTTTCTCGTTTGCTTCTCGTAAAAAATTTCTCCGCTCCAGCGAAACGCCTGATTCATTGGCCACCAATGGATGATGCATAGCATGATCATAACTGAATTCTTCCAGAACTTCCATCCTTCGGTTCAGCAACACCACTTTCCCGGCATCATCGGGAAGCGAAGGGAACTCATTCATCTCAAGAAAACAATCCGGACACTCGGTGAAATACTGACTCTTTACTTTATTCGTATTGATTGACAATGCCGCATATTCTCCTGCATCGAGCATTCGCGGTACATCTGAAATTAGCGAAACCTGCTTCAGCGCCAGCGAGTCATTCCGGGTCGCCAGAAAAAGTCCTCCCAAATCAACGACATCGGGACCGGGATTGAAGAGTTCCACAAAATCAACACCGTCTGGGAACGGATTGAATAACACTTCGCTTAATTTCAACTCGCCCGGTTGTAAGAACCGATAAGTGAAATCATAATCGCCACCTTCGGTTTGATTGCCGCATTCATCCGTGAAAGCAGAAAGGTGAAGTGTATAGGAATTCCCTTCCTGAAATGTTCCTTCCGGGAAGAAAAATTCAACCGTTTTGCGATTTGAAACGGTAGTGCTGTCGGTATGATAATCCTTTCTGGAAAAAGAAATATCCGGCAAGGCCGAGAGGGATTCGCTGAACCAAACGGATAATTGACGATCTGATTCTACCCGAATGCCTAACACCTGAGGCGGAATTTCATCCGGATTGGCTTGCTGCATTGAATTAACCAGCCCCGGCGTTCCACCTGCTAAGGCCACCGAAGCCATCCAGTTTCCAGAGGGACCGCACATTCGATTGGGATCGATACGTTCCAACGACCAACCTCCTTCTTGCTTTTCGGCCTCAAAGAAATCATTGTCGTAATACATCGAATCCACCGAAACTCCCTCATTCGATACTAGAGACAGAGCGAATTCGCTGTTTCGTAGCGACAGGCCGGGAATTTCATATACCATTCCGTAATCACTCAACAACGTGCTGTCGCCGGTTCCAACCAACAAAATATAGCTTTGGGGAACCATGATAAGTGATGGCAATTCTTTTTCCGAGTTATCGATGTGAAGCTCCCATCCTTCGATCTTCAATGGGAAAACGTTGTTGTTAAAAAGCTCGACAAACTCCGCTTCCGGCAATCCCTGTGACGGCGACGGATCGGCCATTACTTCCGTGAAAACAATATCACCCAATTGGGCCGGCAAGGCAAACGGAAAAACGATAGTGGTATCGTTTAAAGCAAAACCTTGTTCATCGGAAATGGAATTGATTGCTAACCGTAACTCCCAATCCGTCGGTGGTTCCATTTCCAGAAAAACGGAGGCCGGATAAAACCGATCCGATCGAACATGACTGATATTCATCGAAGTGCCCTGACTACTCGTTAACGTGTACTTTTGCAGAGAAAGCGCTTCATCCATCATCTTCTCGGAGAACTGCACCTTTATTTCTTGTGGCGATACAGCGGTAACATTGCGGACAAAAGGAGCTGTGTTCTCTAAATCGATGGCGATGTCATCGAGCCAGAATTGTCCGCTGTGCGCCGCGGAGAACCGGAAATAAGCACCAGTAGCCTGCATGATTAACGAGGGAGTTTCCTCCGCTTCTTCATATTCCACCGACCAGCTACTGCGACTTTTATCCCGGTAGGAAAAATACCAGACACCTTGCGGTGAATGAGTAATTTGCAACATCACTGTCTTTCCTTCGTCCCATACCATCCGGGTTTTTAAAATTTCCTCAGTCGGTTCTCCATTTTGAAAACGAACCAGCGTCAGGCGGTTGTCTCTGGTCAACAGGTTAACACCTGCCACGTAGCCCGATGCCACAGACAATTCGGTCGTATCGGCGCAAAGCCAAAATCCTAAAGCTTCATCGTCTGTAGGAGCCCAATCGCCATTGGAAAGTGTTACCTCCCAACTGAAATTTCCCGCGTTCAAATCAACCGGCTCAAGGGGATGACTGACATAACTTTCTCCACCCCGACCAAACACAAAATGACGCAACGAATAGTTTCCGTCGACCACTTGTTGACTATCCAGTGCCCAGCTTTGATAGGTTTTCCAGCTATCAAGCTGACCGTTTTCGAAGTTTTCGTGAAATAATGTTGCAGAGAATAGATTGGTCAGCTTACAAATTGTAAGTAAAATAATCGTAAACGTTGATCGCATGGTAAGGTTAGCGTTAGGAAAAAGATTAATTTTGGCGTTGTATCTATGTCTCGATCAAGTAAATCAGACAATGTTATATTCAAGTTAGTAAATTCAGTAGTATTATGAAAGTAGCAATTGTTGGTGTTAGTGGTGCTGTTGGACAGGAGTTTCTCCGAGTGCTCGCCGAACGGAATTTTCCGATGGACGAACTGGTGTTATTTGGCTCTGCCCGCAGTGCTGGTCGAACCTATGAGTTTAAGGGCAAGCAACTGGTGGTTAAGGAACTGAAAGAAGGCGACGATTTTAAAGACATCGATATTGCACTTACATCTGCCGGGGCCAGTACTTCCAAGGCTTTCGAAGAAACGATCACCAAGCATGGAACGGTGATGATTGACAACTCCAGCGCGTTCCGTATGGATATTGACGTACCATTAGTTGTTCCGGAAGTAAATCCGGAAGATTGTAAAAATATGCCGCGCCGAATTATCGCCAACCCGAACTGTACGACTATTCAGATGGTGGTAGCGCTGAAAGCGATTGAAAAGCTGTCACACATTACCCGGGTTCACATTGCCACTTACCAGAGTGCCAGTGGTGCCGGCGCATCAGGCATGGCCGAACTGGAAGAGCAGACCAAAGAGGTAGCCAATAACCAGGAGCCAACCGTAGAGAAATTCCAGTACCAGCTGGTCAACAATGTAATTCCGCACATCGACGTTTTCCTCGACAATGATTACACAAAGGAAGAGATGAAAATGTACAACGAAACGCGGAAGATTATGCACTCGGACGTGCAGGTTAGTGCCACCGCTGTTCGTGTGCCAGTCATGCGCTCTCATTCCGAAGCGATCTGGGTGGAAACCGAACAGGAAATTTCTGTCGATGCCGCACACAGAGCTTTCGAAGAAGCTGAAGGTATTGTTGTTATCGACAATCCTGCGGAGAAGAAATACCCGATGCCTCTGTACCTTTCGGGAAAAGACGAAGTATTTGTGGGCCGTATCCGGAAGGATATCAGCAACCCGAAAGGTCTTACTTTCTGGACGGTTTCCGACCAGATTTTAAAGGGTGCCGCATTGAATGCCGTACAAATTGCTGAATACCTGGTCAAAGAAGGCATTATTAAATAACGATAGAAATTCAATTGAACAGATATCAAAGCCACTTCTCAGAAGGTGGCTTTTTTCATTCTAGGGCCGACTTTAGCTTCACGCCTAATTTTTTCTTCTTCCAAATTATAATCCCCGGATATCTGATTTTGTCGCTGATAGCTTTCATTATTTTACTAAAAACGAAAATCAAAGTATATTTACTAACCAATATCCCTCTTAAAACAATACATGCCAACACAACATTTTTGATAATAGAGCAATTGTACTGGCACCCATTTTTATATTCTTGATAATTATTGATATTTTCATCCTCACTAAACCAAAATAAACCTTGTAAGCAGTTACGATTGATTGGTGAAGGAGCCCCTATTCTCGAAAGATGGAAATGAAATCGCTTGCACTCTTACTACTATCCTTAGGATTTTTATTCTTTGGGCATACTGTCCCGGCACTGGCCGTGCAAAATGAAATGAGTTTTGATTATTTCTCGCAGGAAGATGGTCTGCCCGATAATCATATTCAAATCATTTACCAGGACCACGAAGGATGGATGTGGTTTGGTACCAGTCAGGGACTAAGTCGTTTCGATGGCTATGAGTTTACCAACTATCAGCATGCACATTCCGATAGTTTAAGTTTGAAAGGCATCCTGGTGCGTGCCATTTTCGAGGATAAGAAGGGAAATCTTTGGGTTGGAACCGAAAACGGCGGCCTAAACTATTTCGACCGTCAGAAGGAATGCTTCTATCATCCTTACAAGAACAATCCGCTTTTCAAGGGACGAGATGTTTCCATCAATGATATTCAGGAAGATAAAACCGGAAACATTTGGCTGGGAACCAACAATAATATTTACATCATTGACAAGGATGGTCATCTGAGTGCGTTGAACTGGCGAACCAATGGTAAAACGTACAACCTGACCGGAGAGCATGTCCGGATTGTTCAATTCGATCAGGACGGGAACATTTGGGCGGGAACTAATAAAGGTGTGTTCATTGTCAACCCGCAGAACCACACCATTACACCGCTGAAGCTGCCGCTGACAAAAGGCAAGACTGATGAAATTTGGGAAATATTCCGCGACAAAGACGGAACGATGTGGATCGGAACTTACTCCAACGGTGCCTTCATTGTCAATCCCAAAACATGGGCCATCAAACCACTGGAGTTGACGCCGGCGTACGAGCGAACCGAAACAGTGCGAACCATTTCCGTCGATGCTTTTGGCAACTACTGGATAGGAACCCGGGGCGGTATTTATGTTTACAATAAGAAAACCGGAACCAAAGCATTTTACCGTCACGACGACCGGGAATATACCAGCCTGATCAACAACTCGATTCTGGACATTTTCAATGACAAACGGGGGGAAACCTGGATTGGTACGCGGGGTGGTCTCAACCTTCTGGCGAAAAGCAAACAGGTCTTCCGGAATTTCAGTGCGCACCCATCCGACAAAAGCCATAAGTTCCTGAACAGCGGTATTGTCTATGCTTTGTGGATGGACTCATTGAAAAACATCTGGATAGGAACCGAAGATGGCGGTGTGAATATCTATCATCCGAAAACCGGGCGGTACAGCTATCTAATGACCCAACCGGGAGACCCGCAGAGCATTTCCCGGAATTGTGTCAAAGCTTTCCTGGACGACAAAAAAGGCCATCTGTGGATTGGAACTTTCTTAGGCGGAATTGATGTTCTCGATAAGAAAACCGGAAAAGTAATTCAGCATTACCAGCACGATCCATCCGATTCACGAAGTCTGACGGACAACAAAGTTTTCTCCCTTTTACTCGACAACAGAGGGAACATATGGGTAGGAACCATGAGCGGTATCGACCAATTCGACCTGAAAAGAAAGGCTTTTGTCCATTATCCGCAGCTGGCATACAACAAATTCGTGCGCTGGGTCAGTATGGATTCGTCCAACAATATATGGTTGGGCACCGAAGATGAAGTGGTGATTTATAATCCCGAAAGCAAAAAGATAAAACGCTTCAGCGATAACACGCAGGCTTTCCTCGAAGACTCGAAAGGCCGATGCTGGCTTGCGACCCTCGACCGCGGGCTTGCACAATATTCCCGCCTGAGCGGACCCATTCGGTATTACGGAGTGAAAGACGGGCTAACCAACAACCAGGCATTGTGCATTCTGGAAGACAACAATCATAAACTTTGGATTAGTACCTCAAACGGCCTTTCCAAATTTAACCCGGAGACTGGTGTATTTCATAACTACACAAGCAAAGACGGCTTAATTAACAACCAGTTTTCGTACGGAGCAGCTTACAAAGCACCCAATGGAGATTTGTTGTTCGGAGGCATTTCCGGATTTAACATGTTTAACCCGGCGGATGTGAAAATTGACGACAAAAATGTTCCGCTGGTGCTGACTTCGCTGAAAGTTTTCAATAAAAATGTCAGAATAGAGACCGGTAAAAAGGCAATTCTGAAAAAAAGCATTTCGGAAACCAAACACCTGACGCTACATTATAACCAGAATGTGTTCACGCTGGAGTTTGCCGCCCTGAATTATATCAACAGCAAAAGCAATCTTTATAGTTATTATCTCGAAGGGTTCGACAAAAACTGGAGCGATCCGAGTACAAACCGGACTGCCACTTACACCAACCTAGATCCGGGCGATTACACGTTGCACATCAAACGTGTGGTGCCCGGTGTGAAAAACGATGAAAGCCGGCTGAATCTGCAATTGACAGTTCTTCCTCCCTACTGGAAAACCGTTTGGTTCCGCAGTTTGATTCTCGCCGTTATCGGTTTGTTGATCTACTTCCTCATTCGCTTTTTTATCTATCGGGAAAAAATTAAGAACGAGCTGGTTATCGAGCGGATGAAGGCGCGTAAAATAAGGGAACTTGATAACATGAAGCTGAAATTCTTCACCAATATTTCCCACGAAATCCGTACGCCTTTGACGTTGATCATGGCACCGCTGGAGAAGCTGAAGAACGAAAAGGTTCCGCAGCAAGAATTGAGAAACTACCTTGATGTGATGTACCGGAACACGAATCAACTGAACCGGCTCATCAATCAACTGCTTGATTTCAGAAAACTGGAATCGGGTAACCTGAAGCTGGAACTTTCGCAGGGAGACATTGTCCGGTTTGTGGCCGACATCGTTCATTCATTCGACGGGTTAGCAGAAGATAAAGACATTCACCTGCGTTACAATGCGCTGAAAAAAAGGCTGGTTGCCCGTTTCGACGCCGACAAGATTGAGAAAATTCTCAACAACCTGCTTACCAACGCCTTCAAATTCACGAACAAAGGAGGCAAAATCACCGTCAATCTTTCGCTGGTATTCGATTCCAATGAAGACGATTTGACCAACGAAACTCCGGACAAAGAATACATCGAAATTTCGGTTCGCGATACCGGACAAGGCATTTCTCAGTCGAATGCGGCCAAGATTTTCGATCGCTTCTTCCAGTCGAGCAACGACAAAGCCGAACAGACCGGAACCGGGATTGGTCTGGCTTACGTGAAAGAGCTGGTGCAACTGCACAAGGGAAAAATATTCCTGGTAAGCAAGCCGGGCAAAGGCAGCAAGTTTACCGTGCGCATCCCTTATGAAAAAGAACTTCCGACAACCGAACATACCGAAGAAATTGCTCCGAAAGGAGAAACAGCCATAAATTCAACTGCAGGAATTCCTGAACAGAATCACGATCCGGTTCATTCCAATATTATGCTCGTGGTGGAGGATAATCCCGATGTACGGAATCTCATCGCGAGCCATTTTGCCGAAAGATACCGGGTTATTCAGGCCAAGGACGGAAAAGAAGGTTGGAGAATCACACTGGATACGGTTCCGGACGTCATTGTCAGCGACGTACTGATGCCCGACATGGACGGTTTCGAGTTCTGCAAAAAGGTAAAATTCGATGAGCGTACCTCGCATATCCCCGTTCTGCTTCTGACGGCTCTCCATTCCAAAGAGCACGAAATGAAAGGTTTGTCGGCCGGTGCGGATGACTATATCACCAAACCTTTCGATTTGGGTATTCTTCAAACCAAAGTGGAGAACATGCTGTCGATAAGGAATTCGCTGAAAGAAAAATACTCGGGTGAAATTACGCTGCAGCCGAGGAACATCGTCATCTCTACTCCCGATGAGAAATTCCTGCAGAGAGCAGTGGAAGCGGTTGAAAACAATATATCGGATGCAGAGCTCGATATCGAACGATTTGCCCAGGAAGTAGGTGTCAGCCGTATGCAGCTCTACCGGAAATTACATGCTCTGACCGATATGACGGTCAAAGAATTTATTCGCAGCATCCGCCTGAAACGGGCATCACAATTGTTGCTGCAGAATGGAATGACCGTTAGTGAAATTGCTTACGCGGTTGGCTTTAAGGATTTGTCGCACTTTCGAAAATGCTTCCGGCAGCAGTATGGTATGAATGCGACCGAATTCAAACACAAACATGAATCCGATGTTAGCAATTAGCCGAGGCGATATCCCGACCAGGAGAACAAAAAGTGATAAGTAATCTCATTCATATACGAACAAAATCTGTCAAAACCTCTCTGGCAGGTTATTCAAAAGACCATTTTGATGTTCACTTTTCGTAAGATTTTTTCACAAAGCCCAACGCTTCCATAACAAACTAGTATTTAATTCATTGAAACTACAACCAGTCGTTTTTTTCTTTAGCAATGGGAAAATAATCCCCCTGATTTGGGAAGAATTTCCCGCCGGGAGAATATACAACCTCCTCTTTGGGAATAATAAGCCACATCAAGCAGATACTTACTTCTAATTTCGAAATCGGATAAAATGGCACGCTTAACAATGGGCAACACTTTTATGGATCAAATGCGACAGGATTTAAAAAAATCATCCTGGGGGATCACCATCATCTTGGTTGTTCTGCTCATCGCATTAACCATTCTTGTGAATATTCTTTTCTGAGAAGAAGAGGGTAATAAGCGTATCAACTAACGAATCATTATGAAACTGACTATGTTCAATGGGAAAGTTCTGACCTTGTTTTTACTGGGACTTACCATTACACAATGTGCACCGTCGGAAAAGAAAGACAATTCATCTGACAATCGAGGGCTAGAAATGGCTGTTCGCATGGCTGATTCGGAGATAGCGCACTTTCCCAATGCTGCCTCGGTCGACTTCAAACCTGAGGGTAAATGGGATTACACCGGTGGACTGATTGCTTCGTCGATGATGAAACTTTGGAAAGTGACCGGCGACCAGAAGTATTTCGACTATGCGAAATCCTACGCCGACCAATTCATTGGAGAAGACGGCACCATCAAAGGGTACAAACGAAGTGACTTCAACCTTGACCGGCTGAATTCCGGTAAATTTTTATTCCCGCTTTACGAAAAAACTCACGAGGAAAAATACAAGAAAGCCATCTTTATTCTTCGTGACCAATTGAAAGACCAACCCCGGACTCCGGAGGGTGGCTTTTGGCACAAAAAGAGGTACACCAATCAAATGTGGCTCGACGGGCTGTACATGGGAGCTCCGTTCTATGCTCAATTTGCGAAAGTATTCAACCAGCCAAAAGATTTCGAAGACGTCATCAATCAATTCCTCATCGTCAATAAACATACGTACAACCCGGAAATCGGACTGAATTACCACGGCTGGGACGAAAGCAAAGAACAGCGTTGGGCTAACCCAACAACAGGCTGTTCTTCTCAATTCTGGGGACGGGCAATGGGATGGTATTCGATGGCCCTCGTTGATGCACTCGATTTCATTCCGGAAGATTATCCGAACCGGGATAAACTCATCGACATTTTAAACCAGGTAGCAGCAGGAATTGCCAAATGGCAAGATCCCAAATCGGGCGTTTGGTTCCAGGTGCTTGACCAGGGGAACCGTGAAGGAAACTACCTCGAAGCATCAGCATCCTGCATGTTTGTTTACACCCTACTCAAGGCTACCCGGTTACATTACATCGATTCAAATTACAACGCCGTAGCGGTGAAAGGCTTTGATGGAATACTGAAAAATTTCATCAAGGAAAACCAGGATGGCACCATTAGCCTGACCAATGTTTGTGCAGTGGCCGGTCTGGGTGGCAATCCGTATCGTGACGGAACCTATGAATATTATATAAAGGAACCTGTACGGGACAATGATCCCAAAGGCGTGGGTCCCTTCATTCTTGCATGCCTTGAAATAAAAAACTAAATCAATTCTTATTAGTATGACAGACTTTAAAAAAGAAAAACAGAAAAGCCTGCGCTGGCATATATCCCGCGTAGGAATTCTTGTGTTAGGTCTATTTTTACTGGTTGCTTCTGGTGCATACGCCCAGAATATTACCGTTACAGGTAAAGTGACCGATGCTAAATCCCATGAAAGTATTCCTGGCGCTAATGTTGTAGTAAAAGGAACAACAAACGGTACCATCACCGACCCGAATGGTAACTACTCTTTGAGTGTTCCGGCTAACGCTACACTCGAATTTTCTTTCATTGGCTACAAAACCCAGGAAGTTCCTGTGAATGGCAAAAAAGTAATTGATATTAAGCTTGCTACCAGCTCAACCGAACTGGACGAGGTTGTTGCCATTGGTTACGGTACCGTGAAAAAGAAAGACATTACCGGATCGGTTGCTTCTGTGCAAGGCTCGGATTTGCAGAACATTCCGGTAACCACCGCCGCAGAGGCTATCAGCGGAAAGCTGGCCGGTGTACAGGTTACTTCGACCGAAGGTTCTCCCGATGCCCAAATCAACATCCGGGTACGTGGAGGTGGTTCCATTACCCAGGATAATTCTCCGCTCTTCATCGTTGACGGATTTCCGGTAAACAGCATCTCCGACATTGCTCCTTCCGACATCCAGTCGATTGACGTACTAAAAGATGCTTCTTCTACCGCTATTTACGGTTCCCGTGGTGCAAACGGTGTAATCATCGTGACTACCAAAAGTGGTAAAAAAGGCAAAGTTTCGGTTTCTTATAACGCTTACATGGGTTTCAGTCAAATTGAGAAAACACTGAAAACCCTCAACCCGGAAGACTATGTAAACTGGCAGTATGAATATGCTGTTTTGCGTTACGGTGGTACTACCCCGGATGACCTGGCGTCATACACCCGATACTTTGGTTCTTACCAGGATATCGATCAGTATAAAGGAAAAGTTGGCAACAACTGGCAGAAACAGATCTTCGGTCGTACTGGACAGACGTTCCATCACGACGTGAGTATTCGCGGAGGTTCCGAAAAATTCAACTATGCATTCAACTATGCTCATGTAAATACGAAAGCGATTATGATGAACTCGGGTTTCAACCGCGATTATCTGGCGTTGAAACTAAATCATAACCCGAACAAAAAAGTTGCCCTTTCGTATTCTTTCCGTTACTCGGATACCAAAATCGACGGTAGTGGTACCAACGAACAAAACGAAGTTTCGTCGGCTGACTCGCGTTTGAAGCACAGCGTGGTTTATACTCCGGTTCCGCTGCAGGGACTCGCTTCCTCGGCAAGTGACGATAACGTTTACAGCTACCTGATCAACCCGATTACGGCAACCAACGACAACGACCGGAAACAGTACCGTAAAAAGTATAACATGGCCGGTAGTTTCTCATGGAAACCAATCGACAACTTGCAGTTTAAATCGGACGTAGGACTGGACATCTACGACTATACCAGCGACCGCTTCTATGGTTTGACCACCTACTACGTGTACAATGTCCCGGCATCCGATTACCAGGGGCAGCCGGCTGCGATGCTCGAAAATGAGAAGCGTCAGCGCCTGAGAAATACCAATACCCTGAATTATGACTTCAAGAATCTTCTTGGCGAAGACCATAGTCTGAAGGTGTTGGTAGGTGAAGAATTGCTGCAAACACAAAATACGACGCTCACCAATGTTATTCAGGGTTACCCAAAACAGTTTACCTCGAAAGAGGCATTTAAACTGACAACTCAGGGTACTCCCTACACGATTGACAACTACTACAGTCCCGACGATAAAATGCTTTCGTTCTTTGGTCGTCTGAACTACGACTACAAAAACAAATACATTTTATCAGCTACTTTCCGTGCCGACGGTTCCAGTAAATTCTCCAAAGCCAATCGTTGGGGATATTTCCCGTCAGCTGCATTTGCCTGGAGGATTTCCCAGGAAGGATTTATGGAAGGTACCCAATCATGGCTGAGCGATCTGAAACTGAGATTGAGTTACGGTACTGCCGGAAACAACAACATTCCGTCAGGACAGTTAATACAGTCGTTCGAATCACATAACTCGGCATGGATTGACCAGGTTTCGACCTATTGGTCTCCGTCCAAGACTATGGCGAATCCCGATTTGAAATGGGAAACAACTTATACCCGCAACATCGGTTTGGACTTCGCTATGTTCGATAGCCGTTTGAACGGATCATTCGAAGCATACCTGAACAACACCAAGGACCTGCTGATTCGGTTCCCCGTTGCCGGAACAGGATACGATTACCAGTACCGGAATATGGGTGAAACCCAGAACAAAGGTTTGGAGTTCTCGGTGAACTGGGCAGCTCTTAACAAGAAAAACTACGGACTGAACCTCAGCTTCAACATCAGTTTCAACCGCAACAAGATCAAATCACTTGGTGTAATGGATGACTTCGGAGAATCATCAGGCTGGGCTTCAACTGATATTGGTAATGATTACTGGATTGCCGTTGGTGGTTCGGTTGGTGAAATGTACGGCTATGTTTCCGACGGACGCTATACCGTTTCCGACTTCTCGGGATACGATGCTGCTGCCGGACAATGGATACTGAAAGATGGTGTAGTAGATGCCTCTGAGGTGGTAGGAACGCTTGCTCCCGGTGTCATGAAGCTGAAAAACATCACAGGTAATGATAACGTTGTAAACTCTGAGGACCGCACCATTATTGGTGACGCCAATCCGAAACACACCGGTGGTTTTACCCTGAACGGCCGTCTTTACAATTTGGACCTTTCGGCAGTATTCAACTGGAGTTACGGGAATAGCATTTACAATGCCAACAAAATTGAGTACACTACTGCATCGCAACGTTACCAGTACCGTAACATGATCGACATCATGGCTGATGGAAAACGCTGGACCAATATCGATAAGTCTACCGGACAACTGGTGACCGACCCGGCAACACTGGAAACAATGAACGCCAATACAACCATGTGGTCTCCTTACATGCGCCAATATGTATTCAGCGACTGGGCTGTTGAAGATGGTTCATTCCTTCGTCTGAGCACTCTGACTCTGGGTTACACCCTTCCGTCGAACCTGACCAACAGGTTTAACATCAACAGCCTGAGATTTTACGTAACCGGTTATAACGTCTTCCTGTTGACCAACTATTCCGGTTTCGATCCTGAAGTTTCAACCCGTCGTAAAACACCACTTACTCCGGGTGTTGACTACTCTGCATATCCGAGAAGCCGGCAAATCGTATTTGGTTTGAATCTTAATTTTTAATCCGACTTATGACATTGAATATGAAAAATTTAATATATATCATAGCCATATTTTTGGCAGGCGCGGTAACCTCCTGTAGCAAGGACTACCTCGATGCGCCTACAAAATCTTCACTGGACGAATCGGTTATCTTCTCGACGTATGATTTAGCCAAATCAGCTGTCGATGGTATCAAAATCGACTTTGGAGAAACTGACTCCTACCGCGGACGTTTTCTGCCCTGGTACGGGATGAACACCGACATTGAATGGTACAATTCTTCGGAAAAATACCCGGATGGGAAAGCTGACTTGTGTGTTTACGCAGCCACTCCCACCAACTCACAAATGAATAAAACCAGGAATGCCTGGGCGAAAATGTACGAAGGTATCGAAAGGGCAAACATGTGTATCAAGGGTATTAAAACCTACGGTGATCCGCAGCCGGGAAACGACATGGGACAACTGCTCGGTGAAGCATTGACTTTGCGGGCTGTCTATTATTCAGACCTGCTGAAAGCCTGGGGTGACGTTCCTGCACGTTTCGAACCAATCACCACAGCTACGCTTTATTTGCCCAAAACCAGTCGTGATTCTATCTACAAAAAGCTGATTGCCGACCTCGGCGAAGCTGAGAAACTGGTTGCTTGGCCAAACGAAAGCAGCGCTACCAGCGATGTGGAACACGTAAGCAAAGCATTTGTAAAAGGTTTCCGGGCCCGTCTCTGCATGGTTGCTTCCGGATATTCACAATACCCAGATGGTATTCACAGAAGTACTGATCCCGATTTATCGGTTGATAAAATGTACACACTGGCGTTACAGGAATGCCAGGATGTAATCAACAGTGGAACCGTTCACCTGCAACCATCTTTCGAAACCGTTTTCAAGAATAACTGTAACGATGTTATTACTGCCGGAAACGAATCACTTTGGGAAATACCTTTTGCTGACGGACGTGGCCGTATGCTTTTCACTTTCGCCGTTCGCCACAAGAGTGCTGACCAGTTTACCGGCCAGCCCAAGGGAGGTCAGGCAGGCCCTCTTCCCTACATGTACTATGACTACAATGGTCAGGATACCCGTCGTGACGTTACCTGTGTTCCTTATTACTGGGGAATGGCTGATCCGAACACTGGCATCGCTCAACAAGAGCTGTCTGATATCGATACCTGGTATTTCGGTAAATATCGCTACGAATGGATGACTAACCGTCGTGTTACTTCGACCAACGATGACGGAGTGAACAAAATTTACATGCGTTACGCTGAAGTCATTCTGATGGCCGCCGAAGCAGCCAATGAGTTGAACGGACCTTCTGCTGCTGCTCCTTACCTGAAAATGATTCGCGAAAGAGCATTTCCGCAGAGTGAATGGACGGACGAAGTCGATAACTATATCGCTGGTTTGACCACCAAGGATGCCATGTTTAACGCTATCGTGAAAGAAAACAAGCTGGAGTTCACCGGCGAAATGATCAGGAAGCAGTCGCTTATCCGTTGGAACCTACTCGATACCAAACTGAACGAGGCGAAAGCAAAAATGTATAACCTTCGGGCAAGAACCGGCGAATATGCTGACGTTCCTTCTGAAATCTACTACGATTATGCTGATGACGGTGTAACCCTGAAAATGTATGGTCTGAACAGAGGCGAAACTCAAGACAAGTCGGGCGACTACGCTTACCACACCAGCTGGGCCGATCCTTCCAATCTGGTCGACAGCAAAGTGGAATCCATCTACGCTCAGGATCCTGACCAACATCAATTCTGGCCCATCTGGCAGGTATTTATTGATGCAAGCAACGGTAAATTAACTAATGACTATGGTTATTAATAATTTGAACTTCATGAAAAACAAGCATATAACATTAGCAATTATTATCGGACTGTTCTCCATGATCTTCGTATCATGCGAGGATAACATTCCGGCAGTAATCGACCAACTGAAATTCGATCGGGTATTCACGCCGCTTAATTTTCAGGTCAGAATACGGAACATGACAACCGCCGAGCTAAGCTGGGACGAGCGTGGCGACGCCCAGGCATATGTCGTGCAATTCAGTGACGATAGCCTGGTATTTGACAACATCATCCGAACTGATACCATTACACCAGCGCAGAATCCATTTAGTGCTACATTCGACGGAAATACCCGTTATTCCGCAAGGTTGAAAGGTATCAGCGACAGCATCTCTGAATCGAAGTGGGCGATGGTTACCTTTAAAACCGACCCGGAAAATATCTTCGAAGCACTGGCTGATTCAGACATCATGGCCAAGAGTGTAACACTAAGATGGCCGGCGGGAAGTACCGTCACCAACTTTGTTATCAACCCGGGTGATATCAATCGCCCCATCACCGATCAGGAAAAAACTGATGGTGTAGCGACAATCACCGGCCTCACAGGAGACACCCAATACAGTATCACACTTTACAACGGAACAAAAATCCGTGGTTCTGTCGATTTTAAAACTCAGGTCGATATAGGAAATGCTACGGCAGTTAATCCCGGCGATGACTTAGGTGCAGTGATTGCTGCAGCACAGGATGGAGATGTTCTCGCATTATTCCCGGGAGAGTATAACGCATCAGCCGGTAATATCACGATCGACAAATCCATTTCAATCAAAGCTGTTTACTCATACGATCAGCCTATACTTCATAACCAGTTTGTGATTACAAACGGAGCTGTGAACGTAGAATTGAATGGTTTGGTGATGAATGGCGCATACACCGATACAGCAGGTGTGGATCAGACCCTGGACGAACCGATTCAGTACAGCAGTGACCTGGTAAATGCTACACTCAACTCACTTATCATTAAAGGCTGTACCGTCGACACCTACAACAAATCGTTCATCTCAGCATCAAGCGGTGTATTCGAAACCGATTCGATCCTGATTGATAACTGCCAGGTAAGCAATGTTTACAACAGTGGAGGTGACTTCCTCGACTTCCGTAAATCGTACGTAGCCCACCTGACGGTAACCAACAGCACATTTAATTACTGTGCAACGCTGAATACCCGTGATTTCATCCGTATGGATGGTGACAGCAAAGGCAACACCTACGATGACGGCACCAACTTACCGATAATCGTGCTTAGCCACTGTACGCTGAACGATGTGATGAACAGCACGTCGTCTACCAAGCGGTTATTCTACGTTCGTTGGTCGCAAAACCAAATCACGTCCGAGTACAACTCGTTCTCCGATATGGGTAGTTCAGTATACTCGAACCAGTCGGCTACTTCGCAGCCCACTTGTAACTATAACAATTATTTCAATGCTGACGGTTACATCACTGTCGACGGAACTGTATTGATTGACAACTCAACCACATACACCAACGTTGATCCGGGCTATGCTGATTCTGCAAATGGTGACTTCACGATCAGCAATCAAACATTGATCGACAACCTGGTAGGTGACCCGCGCTGGCTTCCTGCCCAATAACAAAACAGACAATTTAGTTCTGATGTGAGATAATAACCGAAGTTCCTGTGTACTATTCGTACACAGGGCTTCGGAATCTCATAAACTACCTGGAGATGTCAAGAGAGACTTCACTAAAAAGTACTCTGATACCAGGCTAAAAAGATTTCCCAACCTATTTTTCAGATTCGTTACGGCTGTTTCGGGTTCAAAAAAACGAACACGATATCACTGGAACGAGGCAAATGAAACTGATGAAACAACTGATTCAATCAATCTTGATATGCTTTCTGATATCGTTATTCACGGTATCGGCATTTGCCCAAAGCAATGATCTGCCCGCATTCCCGGGAGCTGAAGGCTACGGGAAATACACCACCGGTGGACGAGGCGGTCAGGTTATTTATGTTACCAGCCTTAGCGACGATTATACGCCCGGGACACTCCGCTATGCATTATACCAATCGGGCCCCAGAATCATTGAATTCAAAGTTTCAGGTACCATCCAGCTAAAATCGGACCTGAAGATTACCAAACCGGATGTAACTATTGCCGGACAAACGGCACCGGGTGATGGAATCTGTCTGCGCGATTATCCCGTAATCGTTGAAGCCGACAATGTCATTATCCGTTTCATACGTTTCCGCATGGGTGATGCTGCCAAGCAGCAAGACGACGCCTTGGGCGGTCGCAACCATAAAAATATTATCATCGACCACTGTTCGGCAAGCTGGTCGACTGACGAATGTGTTTCGTTTTACGACAACCAAAATTTCACCCTTCAGTGGTGTATTATTTCCGAGAGCCTTCGTAATTCCATTCATGAAAAAGGCTCCCACGGCTATGGAGGTATCTGGGGTGGAGAGAAAGCCACCTTTCATCACAACCTGTTGGCCGATCACGACAGTCGCAATCCCCGTTTCTGCGGAAGCCGGTACACCAACCAACCCGAGGAAGAATTGGTTGACTACCGCAATAACGTTATTTACAACTGGGGACATAACAGTGCCTATGCGGGCGAAGGTGGCAGCTACAACATGGTGAACAACTATTATAAATCAGGACCGGCGACTTCTTCGTCCGTTCGGTTCAGAATACTGCAACCTTATGCCGACGATGGCTCCAACCAGCAACCGGCAGGTACGTATGGCCATTTTTATATCGCCGGTAACTATGTAGAAAACAGCTCGAACGTGACCAATAATAACTGGGCAGGCGTTTCACTACATTCATCATTTGCGACCTATGCTCCCAACGTTACCATAAGTGATCTGAAAGAAGACAACGAGTTTTCTGTCGAACCGGTCAAAACAACCAGCGCACAGGAGGCTTACCAGGATGTTTTGAATTACGCCGGAGCTTCCCTGGTCCGCGACACCGTCGACAAACGCATTGTCCACGATACCCGAACAGGAACTGCTACATACAACGATGGAGGTAACGGCAGCACGGGAGGAATAATTGACACACAAACAGCTGTTAAAGGATGGCCGGAGTTGAAATCCACCACTCCGCCTGCCGACTCTGACGAGGATGGTATGCCCGACGAGTGGGAAAAGGCCAACAACCTCGATCCCAACAATCCCAATGATGCACAACAAACAACGGTGGATGGTCAGTATCCTAACCTGGAAGTTTACCTCAACAGTTTGGTGGCCGACATCATGCAAAATGAAGGAAGTGTAGCAACCGCTGTCGGAGATCTAAAAAAAAATATCGACCCGCTGAAGGTAGTTTACAACCAACGTACGAAAAAGCTGGATATCCAATACAGCCGTACGATTGTCAAAGTAGAACTGTATTCAGTCACCGGAACACAAGTCAAAACATTCAATACCGCTCAACAAACACTGAGTATTCAGTTGCCGGCTCTGGCAAAAGGGGTCTATATCGTGCGGGTTTGGGATGACCAAAATCGTGCTTATTCACGCAAAATCTTGAATTACTGAAAGCAAAAACGTAGCATATGAACCGAAAAAGCCTTCTCATACTCATCATCTTCAGCGTTATTTGTCAATGGTCATTCTCCAGGGCAAATGACAGCTATGATTTTGTGGTTTCGAAAAACGGAGACGGCGATTTCACAACGGTGCAGGCTGCCATCAATGCTGTGCCAGACTTCCGCAAGCAAACGACTACCATCTACATTGAGAATGGTGTTTATAAGGAAAAATTGGTTCTTCCGGCGTCCAAAACCAAGGTCACGTTTATCGGCGAAAGCGCAGATAGTACCATCATCACCTACGACGATTACGCATCGAAGAAAAACCGTTTTGGTGAGGAGATGGGAACGACCGGGTCATCCGGCTTCTACATTTTCGGAAACGATTTTACCGCTAAGAATATCACCTTCCGGAACACTGCTGGTCCGGTGGGACAAGCGGTTGCTATCCGCGTTGTGGGCGACCGCGTCTTTTTCGAAAATTGCCGCTTTCTCGGATTTCAGGATACACTTTACCCTTACGGGGAAAACAGTCGCCAGTACTATAAGAACTGCTACATTGAGGGAACCGTGGATTTCATTTTTGGTTGGTCGACCGCTGTATTTGACCACTGCCACATTTTTTGCAAAAGTCCGGGTTACGTAACGGCAGCCAGTACGATGAAAGATACGCCGTTCGGATTTGTATTCCTGCACTGCGATATTTCTGGAAGCGCTCCGGCTCACTCTGTATATCTCGGACGCCCCTGGAGACCTTATGCCAAAACCGCTTTCATCGAGTGCAAACTAAGCGATGTAATCAAACCGGAAGGCTGGTTCAACTGGAATAAAAAAGAGGCTGAAAAAACAGTCACTTACGTGGAATACAAGAACACCGGAGCAGGTGCAACTCCGGACAAACGCGTGTCATGGTCGCATCAAATGACGGTAAAAGAAAGACAAAAATATACGCTGGAAAATATTTTCCGGGGATGGACTCCGGGGCAACCATTCAAAGAAAAACACCGGTAAAACAGGTGGACAACCATGAACAAGAAAATACAACTATTCGGAATTATTGTTTTGGTGCTTGGTACAATTGCCTGGTCGTGCTCCAAAAACAACGACAAGCGGATTATTGTCGCTGCAGACGGCTCGGGTGATTATGCGACCGTACAGGAAGCCATCAACGCAGCGCCTTCTTCGAAAGAAACAACGGTTATCTATATCAAAGCCGGAGTTTACAAGGAGAAAGTCGTTGTTCCTGCCGACAAGCAAAATATTCATTTCATCGGTGAAGACACTAAAACGACCATCATCACCTGGGATGATTATTCAGGGAAAGGCGATATCAACACATTCACGTCTTACACCCTGAAAATTATGGGTAACCACATCCTGATGGAAAATCTCACCATCGAGAATTCCGAAGGTTTGCGTGGCCAAGCCGTGGCTCTTGATGTAGAAGGCGATCAATGTGTATTTAAAAACTGCCGGATTGTCGGCAACCAGGATACGTTATACGCAGCAGGCGATAACGCCCGTCAGTATTTCAAAAACTGTCACATCGAAGGAACTACCGATTTCATCTTCGGTTCGTCCACGGCTGTATTTCAGGATTGTGATATCCTGTGTAAAAAGCAGTCTTTCATTACAGCAGCCCGGACTCCGCAAGGGCAGCCATTCGGTTATGTTTTCATGAATTGCAAAATAAAAGCAGCTCCCGGTATCGGACAGGTTTACCTGGGCCGTCCCTGGCGGGCTTATGCCAACGTGGTTTTCATGAACTGCCAACTGGGCGGCTTCATTCGTCCCGAAGGCTGGAGCAACTGGCACGACACCGACCGTTACAAAACAGCTTTCTACGCCGAGTATCACAACACCGGCGCAGGTGCGGATACAACGCAACGTGTTTCGTGGTCGCATCAGTTAACCGACGAACAGGCGCAGAAATATACCGTGGAAAACATCCTCGGATTAAACAGTTGGAAACTGAAATGACAGGAGCTACGAACCAGACATCAACCATGAAAAAAAGAAATAAAATATATCTCCTGGGGTTGTTACTCATAGCCGGAAACATCAATCGGTCCGTGGCTCAACAAAAGACTGACAGTCTTTATGTGTCCAAAGTGTGGGTAGCCGATAATGGTGATGGCACCTACAAAAATCCGGTATTGCATGCCGATTATTCCGACCCGGATGCGATTCGCGTTGGAACGGATTTCTACATGACGGCTTCGTCGTTCAATTGCATTCCCGGCCTGCCCATTCTCCATTCAAAGGATCTGGTCAATTGGAATTTAATCGGCTACGCGCTGCAAAAACAGCCTCCGTTCGATGTTTACGATAAACCGCAACATGGCAACGGTGTGTGGGCTCCCTGCATCCGTTACCACGATGGCGAATACTACATCTTCTACCCCGATCCGGACTACGGAATTTATATGATCAAGGCCCAAAATCCGAAAGGGCCATGGTCGGAACCGCTGCTAATCAAAGCCGGAAAAGGATTGATTGACCCGTCACCTCTCTGGGACGACGATGACAACGCCTACCTGGTTCACGCTTTCGCAGGAAGTCGCGCCGGCGTGAAAAGTGTATTGATGGTCAGCCGGATGAAGCCCGACGGAACCGAATTAATCGGTAACGAAGTGATGGTTTATGACGGGCATAAAAACGATCCGACGGTGGAAGGTCCAAAATTTTATAAACGCCACGGCTATTACTACATCTTCGCTCCGGCGGGCGGCGTACCTACCGGCTGGCAGATTGTTCTGCGTTCGAAAAATGTATTTGGCCCTTACGAGCGAAAAATGGTTATGGCGCAAGATTCAACCTCAATCAACGGGCCACACCAGGGGGCCTGGGTGGAAACTCCCGATGGACAAAGTTGGTTCCTTCATTTTCAAGACAAGGAGGCTTACGGCCGCGATGTATTGCTGGAACCGATGACATGGAAGAACGACTGGCCGGTAATCGGCATCGATAAAAAAGGTGATGGAGTTGGCGAGCCGGTGCTGACATGGAAAAAGCCCGACGTTGGTCGCACTTATCCAATCGTAACGCCGCCCGAAAGTGACGAATTCAACGAACCGACGCTGGGACTTCAGTGGCAATGGCATGCCAATCCGCAGGTTACATGGGGTTTTCCTTCCGGAAGACTGGGCTTTTATCGGTTGAACTGTATTCCCAAACCGGATGGCTTTGTGAATCTATGGTCGGTTCCGAATTTGCTGCTACAAAAGTTTCCTGCCGAAGAATTTATGGTCACCACCAAATTGACTTTCCACCACCGCTTCGATGGTGAAGAGGTGGGACTCGTTGTCATGGGTGAAGATTACCAGTACATCAAACTTGAGCAGGAAAACAAACAACTGGTGGTGAAAACGGTCTCCTGTCACGATGCACGAAAAGGAAATCCCGAAAAGGAAATCTTCCAACAAAAATTTACTGGCCAAACAGTGTACTTCAGGGTGAAAGTTCGTGAAGGGGCTGTCTGTAGCTTCAGCTTTAGTGCCGATGGTAAGAAATTCACCGAGGCAGGTGAAAAATTCCATGCCGTTCCCGGAAGATGGATTGGCGCCAAAGTTGGCCTTTTCGCCTTACAAAACGGGAAAATAAACGATGCCGGAAACGCCGATGTTGACTGGTTCCGAATTGAAAAAATTGAGAAATAATATGTCAGGAAGAAGAAAACTGAAATCTGAAATCCTTCTGCTGCTCCTTGTGCTGCTCCCGGTAACCAATGCGTGTTCCGGGGAAAAGAAAGAGGAAAAGCAGCAGAAAGTCTGTAAGGTCTGGATCATTGGTGATTCCACTGTGGCCAATTACGCTCTGGAAAAAGATTATCCGAGTAAGCGATTTCCGATTACCGGCTGGGGACAGGTCTTTCAACCTTTCCTGGCAACGGACAGCCTGAAAATGGTTGACCATTTAATCGATGCCGACAGCGTGGTGGTTGACGACCGGGCCAAAGGCGGACGTAGCACCCGGACTTTCATCCAGGAAGGACGCTGGCGCGAAGTCTATAACCAAATTCAACCGGGTGATCTGGTTTTGATGCAGTTCGGACATAACGATGCTTCGAAAAACAAACCCGAAAGATATGTCAACCTTCAGGGGTATGCCGAATTCCTGCGCCTCTTCGTCAATCAAACCCGCGAAAAAGGAGGAAAACCTATTTTGATTACTCCTGTGGCGCGAAATTACCCCTGGGTTGACGGGCATTTGGAAAACGTACATGGTGGATATCCGGATGCGATGAAAGAAGTAGCTAAAGAACTTCATGTTGATTTGATCGACCTGAACCAACGTTCGATGGATTTCTTTTCCCGGAAGGGTAAGGATTATGTGACTGAAAACTATTTCATGAACCTCCCGGCCGGAGTTTATGAAGCTTATCCTGACGGACAACACGACAATACCCATTTTCAACCGGCCGGAGCAAAGCAAGTGGCCCGAATGGTGTTTGAAGGCCTGAAACAATTGAATAGTAACAAACTGAACTAAGATAAAAACGATGAAGAAGCGAATGATTGCTGGTTTTATGAGAGCGAGTTTACTACTGGTTTTGGCAGGACTTTTTGCCTGTAGCGAAAAACCAGCACCTAAGGTGGAGTCAGACAACATTTATGATGGGCTGGAGTTCCAGATGCCTCATATTACGGTGCCCACTTTTCCTGACTACAAAGTTTCGGTTACCGATTTTGGTGCCGTTGGCGATGGTCAGAATTTGAATACGAAGGCTTTCGCCGAAGCGATTAACGATGTAGCCAAAAACGGTGGTGGTACGGTCGTTATCCCGGAAGGAATCTGGCTGACAGGTCCAATTCAGTTGAAGAGCAATATCAACATTCACGCCGATGCAGGCGCTCTGGTGATCTTCAGCGACAATAAAGATTTGTACCCGCTGATTAAGACAAGCTTCGAAGGTCTCAACACCGTTCGGTGCTTGTCTCCCATTTATGGGAAAGACCTGGAAAACATTGCTTTCACTGGCGAAGGTGTTTTCGATGGTTCGGGTGATGCCTGGCGACAGGTGAAAAAAAGCAAGCTCACCAGCTCGCAATGGAAAAAACTGGTCGCTTCGGGCGGTATCGTCAGTAAAGACGGAGAAACCTGGTATCCATCCAAAAGCTTTGAAAAAGGTGCAGAGTTGAGCGATATGAATGTTCCAAGAGACTTTACCACCATGGCTCAATTCGAATCCATCCGGGACTTCTTGCGCCCTGTGATGGTTAGTTTGGTTAGTTGCAAAAATGTATTGCTCGACGGCCCGGTATTCCAGAATTCACCTGCGTGGTGCCTTCACCCGCTGATGTGTGAAAATCTGACCGTTCGAAATGTGGACGTACGCAATCCCTGGTATTCACAAAACGGCGACGGCATCGATATTGAATCCTGTAAAAACAGCGCAGTATATAACTGTACTTTCGATGTAGGCGACGACGCTATTTGCATCAAATCGGGTAAAGATGCCGACGGACGGAAACGTAATATGCCGACAGAAAATCTGATCGTGAAAAACTGTACCGTTTTCCACGGCCACGGAGGTGTAACAGTTGGTAGCGAAATGTCGGGTGGCGTGAAGAATATGCACGTTTCCGACTGTACCTTCATTGGTACCGATGCCGGACTGCGCTTCAAAAGTAATCGCGGACGTGGCGGCGTAGTGGAAAAAATCTACATCTCCAACATCAACATGATTGACATCCCTAGCAACGCCATCTCTTTCAACCTCTACTACAACGGTATGTCGGTTTCAGAAATCATGAAGAACAAAAAGGACGAATCCAAAATCGATGAGGTGATTCCGAAGGTGACGGTTGAAACGCCGCAATTCAAGGATATCAGCATTAAGAATATCAACTGCCGTGGCGCACAACAGGCAATTTATCTGCAAGGCCTTCCGGAAATGAACCTGAAGAATGTGACGATGGAAAACCTGACCATGGAATCAAAAAATGGTTTATTCTGCATGGATGCCGATAACGTGAAGATTAAAAATCTGAAATTGAAAACAACCCGGTTCCCGGCTGCGTCGTTCTATAACTCGAAAAATGTTTCTATCTCAGGTCTGCAATTGTCATCTTCCGATAAACCGCTGATTACCGTCGAAGGCAAAAGAACAGGAAAAACGGATATTCAGCTGGTTCCCGGAACCAAGGCAAGCAATTTGTATGTTCTTGGTAAAAATGTAGATGCAGCCAAAGTGAAAATCGCCGAGTAAACAGTAGCACCGAAAAAAACCGAATGTTATGAACATTAAAATCATAGCGATATTAATCTCCCTGATTTGGATGGGCAATTCTGCCCGGAAGGATACTATTCAGCTTTGGACCATCGGCGATTCGACGATGGCCAACAAGAAAGCAGAAGTGTTTCCGGAAACCGGATGGGGACAAGTTTTACACCAGTTTTTCGACGACGGGGTGAAAATCCATAACCATGCAAGGAACGGAAGAAGCACCAAGAGTTTCATCGACGAAGGCAGATGGCAGATCGTTCTTGACAGCCTGAAACCGGGTGATTTCGTCTTCATCCAGTTTGGGCACAATGATGAAAAAATAAAGGACAGCACCCGTTATACCGTGCCATTTGGCAGCTATTCTGATAACCTGAAAAGATTCGTTACCGAAAGCCGCGAAAAAGGTGCGACACCTATTTTACTGACGCCCATCGTTCGCCGGAAATTCGATGCGAAAGGAAAGTTGCTCGATACGCACAAAGATTATCCGGTTGCCATGCGACAGGTAGCCAAAGAGCTGAACGTGCCGCTGATCGACATGGAAAAGCTGACGCGGAAGATGATTCAATCGATGGGCCCGGAAAAAGCCAAAGAACTGTATGTGTGGACACCTCCGACGAAACGTTACCCCGAGGGGCGACACGACGATACACACCTGAAAGTGAAAGGCGCGCAGGCAGTCGCTTCGTTGGCAGCAGAGGCACTGAAGAAGCTTTCGCTGGGATTGTCTAAGCACGTGGTTGCACAGCGTCCGGTAGTCGGGCTCGACAACTGGTTCAACCGCGAGCACAACAAAGCCGGCAAGCTTTACCATTACACCTGGACCGATACGTTGAATAGTGGATATTCACAACTGGGCGATATCTTCAAAGCCAAAGGGGCTGAACTGAGAACGATTGGTCAGGCCCCTACCGCGGCTGAACTTGGCTATCTGGATGTGTATATCATCGTCGATCCGGATACTACATCGGAAAATCCGCAGCCCAATTATATCTCGAAAGAAGATATTCAATCGATAACCAACTGGGTGAAAAATGGAGGGGTGCTGCTTCTGATGGCCAATGATGGCCCGAATTGTGAGTTCACACATTTGAACCAGCTGGCTGGCAAATTTGGGATTCATTTTATTCCTGAAACACTCAACCCGGTTATCAATCACAAATGGGAAATGGGTGCCGAGACCAACCTGCCCAACCATCCGCTGTTTAAAGGGGTGAAGAAAATTTATATGAAAGAGGTCGCCGGAATTAAGATTAGTCAGTCTGCACATCCGGTTTTAACCGATGGAAAGGATATTTTAATGGCCGAAACAACCTTTGGAAAAGGAAAGGTATTGGCTGTTGGCGATCCCTGGCTGTACAACGAATACATCGGGAATAGTCGATTGCCTAAATCGTTCGAAAACAGGAAGGCAGCCCATAACCTGGTGAATTACCTGTTGGATGAAGTAAATCAATAAATTAAAGCGGAGAGTTGCATGTTTCAAGCTTTGCTAAACAAGACGAAGAGTATTAACCTGAAAATATCAAAACAATGAGAAAAATGCACAACAATATCATTACCAATTTTTTGGCTTTGGTAATCATTGTACTGTTTTCCCATGTCAATGGTCAGGCCCAGGAGCGGTCACTGGATTATTACATGAAGAAGACTCCTTTTATTATGCCCGAGGTAACGGTCCCTAAGTTTCCCAACAAGATTTTCGATGTCACGGAATTTGGAGCTGTTGGCGATGGACAAACCCTCAACACACAGGCTTTTGCCGCTGCCATTAATGCCTGTAATGCAGCCGGTGGCGGAAAAGTGGTTGTCCCTCCGGGACTTTGGATTACCGGTCCCATCCAGATGAAAAGCAACGTGAACCTGCACGTGGAACGCGGAGCTCTGGTACAGTTTACTTCGGACCATACGCAATACCCGATGGTGAAAGCGTCAGCCAGCAGCAGCCGGTATGTTACCGCTTCGCCTATTTATGGTTACAAGCTGAAAAATATCGCCATTACTGGTAAAGGAATCATCGACGGAGCCGGCGAAACCTGGCGCCCGGTGAAAAGAGCCAAAATGACGGATGACCAGTGGAAAGACCTGGTCAAGTCGGGCGGAGTGGTTAGCGAAGATGGTAAACTCTGGTGGCCAAGCAAGGAAGCCATTGATGGGAAAAAGTACCTGAAAGAAATGAAAAAGAAAGTCGACAATCCCGGCCCAATGGATTACCTGCCGGCACGCGATTACATGCGTCCGTACATGGTTTACCTGGTGGGTTGCGAGAATCTGCTTATCGAGGACATTACCCTGAGGAACTCTCCTAAATTTGTGCTTTACCCGAACAATTGCGAAAACGTTACCATCCGGCACGCCAATGTCTTCAACGACTGGTGGTCGCAAAACGGCGACGGAATCGATATCAGCGCCAGCAAAAATGTGGTGATTTACCAATGTAACGTCAACGTTGGCGACGATGGTATTTGCATGAAATCAAGCGGTGACGGCCCGGAATCAGGTACCTACAACGTGGAGAATGTTCTGATTGCCGGCTGTAATGTTTACCATGCTCACGGAGGTTTTGTGGTAGGAAGCAATACCAACGGTAACGTGCGCAACGTGTTTGTCAACGACTGTAACTTTGTTGGAACCGACATCGGCATCCGGATGAAAAGTACAGCCGGAAAAGGTGGCATCGTCGAGAATATATACATCAAAGATGTTTACATGACCGGAATCAAAGGTGCAGCAATTTCATTCGACACTTTTTACCAAAATGTACCCGCAGGAACCAGTCGTGACACAAGCAATAAAAAGGCTGAGCATGATATTCCAGTTTTCCGAAACTATTACATTTCCAACGTCTACTGCCTCGGTGCGAACCAATCTATTTACATGTCAGCTTTACCTGAATCACCGATTCAGGACATACACATGGACGATGTTTGGATTAAAGCGAAAAAAGGTGCGGATATGACCAACGTCGACCGGATTACGCTGAAAAATGTAAAAACCGATATTCAGAAAGGACCTGTTTACAAAATCACCAATGGCAGAGATGTGACCATCGACAACGGACATATGCCCAAAGCAGCGAAGGTTTTCATCGAAGCTTCAGGCGACACAAAAGATATTTCTGTCGTGAATACATCGATTCCCAACCTGAAAGAGTTGGTGAAAACGACGGACGGCGCTTCTTCAAAAGCGGTTCATTTCAAATAGTTTAGTTAGCGAGTCGGCTATGACCGGAGGGACCATGTATTTTACAGGGTTTCTGACGGCATTAAGCTTAGTTTTAGTTAGTGAAAATGAGGATAACTCACCCATTCTGTTCCGGTGAGATTATCCTCTTTTTTATGCTTTTGTTGAATTGACTACTATTCGTCCTCTTCCGGGTAGTAATCGTAGAGAAAATCGTTGTACGGAAAACGGGTAACGTGAATTTTCCTTACTTCTTCATAGAGCAATTTCTTAAACTCTTCCACATTTTCCCGCTCCTTGGCGGAAATAAAAATAGAGCCTCCCTGGTGCTTGGCCATCCACGAATGCTGCCAGTCTTCCAACGTCAGATTTTCGCGGGTAACCGGACTCAAATCATCTTCCTCTTTCTCGACATAAGAAAAGGCATCGATTTTATTGAAGACATAAAATTTGGTCTTATCGGCAGCGCCAATTTCCGCTAATGTCTCGTCCACCACTTCGATTTGCTCTTCAAAACCGGGATGCGAAATGTCGACTACATGCAAAAGAATATCCGCCTCACGGGTCTCGTCCAATGTTGACTTAAACGATTCGACCAGGTTGTGTGGTAACTTCCGGATAAAACCAACCGTGTCAGCCAGCAGGAATGGTAGATTACCGACCACCACTTTGCGTACGGTTGTATCGAGCGTCGCAAACAGTTTGTTCTCAGCGAACACATCCGATTTACTCAGCATGTTCATGATGGTCGATTTTCCTACGTTGGTATACCCAACCAGCGCCACACGGACCATCTTACCACGGTTCTTCCGTTGCGTGGCTTTCTGCTTATCGATACGCTCCAACTGTGCTTTCAGCCGGGCGATCTTGTCCAGAATAATACGACGGTCGGTCTCAATCTGTGTTTCACCCGGACCACGTAACCCGATACCACCGCGCTGACGTTCAAGGTGAGTCCACATCCGGGTCAACCGGGGGAGCATATATTGGTATTGCGCCAGTTCCACCTGCGTTTTGGCGTGCGCCGTCTTCGCTCTGCGGGCAAAAATATCCAAAATCAGATTCGTCCGATCGAGAATCTTCCGGTTGATCGCCCGCTCAATATTTCGCAGCTGGGTTGGCGACAATTCATCATCAAAAATAACGACATCGATATCGTGAACTTTCACAAAGTCGATAATCTCCTGCAATTTTCCCGGTCCTACAAACGTTGCCGGATTGGGCACTTCCAGGCGTTGAAAAAATTGTCCCAGAACTTCCGCGCCGGCTGTATCGGCCAGAAAATCCAGTTCATCAAGATATTCTTTTGCCTGCCTTTCGTCCTGCTTCGAGTGTATCAGACCGACGAGCACTGCTTTTTCTTTCTCTTGTGCTGTAATATAGGGTTCTGCCATGGTGCAAAAGTAAATAATTCAGACAAAAAAAATCCCGGCACAACGGCCGGGATCTTTTTATCTTGTTTGCAAAGTCTTTACTGCAATACAAAGTTAATCGGTACAGTAAATGATACGCGAACCGGCTTACCACGCTGTTTACCCGGCTTCCATTTCGGAAGTGAGTTAATCACGCGTAATGCTTCTTTGTCAAGTGACGGGTCAACACCACGTGCAATTTTTGCATCGGTTACTGAACCATCTGTGTTAACAACAAAGTTCACATACACTTTACCCTGAATACCGTTTTCCTGTGCGATAACCGGATATTTGATAGCGTTGGCAATGTACTTACGCAGTGCCAAATCGCCACCCGGGAACTCCGGCATATCTTCCACGATGAAGAATACCTGTTGTTCGTCGGTTTTTTCTTCTTCCTGCTGCTGAATCGGAGCTACATTTACCACCGTGTTATCGTCGGCTTCCGTATCTTCAATCTGCAGTTCGTCGTCAATATCCGTGTTGTTATCCACGATATTAAGTACCTCTACAACCTGTGGTGGTGGAGGTGGTGGCGGCGGTTTAACTTCTTCCGGCCGCGTAATCGGGATCATTTCGTCTTCTACATCTTGAGCCTGTACCTGTCCCAGATTGTCAGCCTCCTTAATTTGGCTGTTCCAATTGAAAGCCAGGAGTACCAAACCCAGAGAAATTACCAGCCCAAGTTGAACGAAGATACCCCTCTTGTTTTCAAGATCCGCTTTGGGTGATTTCTTCGGTTCCATAGTTTTAAGTTATTTCCGAGTTAAATTATTCTTCTTTTTTCGAGGGTTTAAAGATAAAAAATAATCTACAATTCAAAGTTTTTTAATCTCAATTTTGAAATGTTTCAAACACCTCCTTTTTTTCTTTAAACTCGACTTTCTACCTATTTTTTCGAAAGAAACACAAAAAAGTTCCAATTTTGCACGTTAATATTTGTTTCTTTTAAAAAAATTGTATTTTTGCTCCGCATCATTTGGGGGCGTAGCTCAGTTGGCTAGAGCGTTTGACTGGCAGTCAAGAGGTCGCGGGTTCGAGCCCCGCCGTCTCCACCAAACATAAAAAGCCTGGTTCAGTGAGCCAGGCTTTTTGTTTCCCCCAACTCACTACCTATTTGATCTTCGATAAATATAGTTTCTGAAGATCCTCCAGGTAGTTTAAGTCCAGTTTCTTCGAATAAATCCGAACCATCTCGCGCAGTTTGAATTTATAGTAAAACGCTCCTTTGGCCGAGTCAAACTTGCTGCCAAACCAATTGTAGATCACCTGCTGGTTGTATTCATTAAACTCTTCAGATGTCATATATTTTGGTAAAAGGATATAGGCATGGTAGTCTTCCGAGCAGTCCATGAAAATCCCTTTGGCCACTTTCTGAATACAGAAGGTTTTTTTCAGGGTAATGATGCCCTCCTCCTGTTTCCACTTTCCGGTAATTGTTTTGGGTTTAATTCCCAGTTCGGCGAACGCTTCCTGAATCGGTTTAATATCGTCGTAGCTGTCGAGGTGACGTAAACGCAGCGTGTGAAACGTTTTGTTGTAGATTTTTACGGATGCGCAGGCAGCTTCAAAATTCCAGCCTTTCGTCTTTTTAATATGTTGAAATGCTCTTGATACTTCGAAGACTTCGTAATCTTTTTCCAAGCCAATGTAGAGGTACACAGGTTTGGCTTCGTTAGGAACTTCGTTGTAGTAGCCGGGAAAAGGTTGGAATGACTCAAAAACCAGCGTTCCTGGAATCGTTTTGTCGGAGATCGTAAATAAAGTTTCGCTCTTCGACAACGTTCCGAAAACTTCAAATTTCTTATTTTTGCCCATAATTTAGAAGGTTTTTGCAGGTTATAAAATTATAATCCTGTATTCCTAAACAATAATTTAGAGCTTTTGTTAGTAAAAACCTACTACAGACCTATATTTTATTTAACATTTAACTCTTTCCAAAACTAAAACCTCGCCTGACATTTCATGAGAAAAGACCAGCATAAAATATTAAAAGAGGTTCATCCATCGAGAGTTATCATTCCACTCATCATCAGTGTGGCGGTGGGAATTTACATCGTGGCCGTGGAAGAAACTCCTCCATCCTTATCTGATTTGCATTTTAACCGTCAGATGGTGGGCTGGCTGCTGGCGGTGCTGGCCATGGTACTCATGCGGGACATCGGATACATCATCAGGTTACGCATCCTTTCCGACAAGCAACTATCACTTATTCAATCCATTCGAATCACCTTTCTGTGGGAGTTTGCATCTGCAGTAACCCCTTCAGCCATTGGCGGAACTTCTGTCGCATTACTGTTTTTATATAAAGAAGGACTTTCGATCGGAAAAGGCTCAGCAATTGTACTCGCGACATTCTTCCTCGATGAGCTTTATTTCATCCTCATGTTCCCGTTGGTCATCTGGTTGGGAGGATGGCAGCAGCTTTTTGAAGTCACCCCGGGCGATCCGTCTTCGATTTTTCGAAACCAGTTTTTCTGGTTTGCTATCGCCGGTTACGGTGTCAAGCTGACGATTATTTCTCTGGTTAGTTACGGACTGTTTATCAACCCCAGAGCCATTAAAAAACTGATTGCTGTCGTGTTTCGTTTGCCTTTCCTGAAACGCTGGCAACAAGATGCGATGGATTCGGGTGATGAAATTGCCATGGCCTCAAAAGAGCTGACAGCCAAGCCATTTTCATTTTGGGTAAAAAGCTTCACGGCTACTTTCTTCTCCTGGACATCACGTTATTGGGTGGCCAACTTCCTCATTCTGGCTCTGTTCTTCGGATTAAAAGGACAGCTCAACCAGGATATCGTTTCCATCGGAGAGCAAATTCACATCTTTGCCCGCCAGCTTATTATGTGGATTATGATGATGGTGATGCCTACTCCGGGTGGAACCGGCTTCTCCGAAGTGGTTTTCCTGCAATACATGGATGTATTTATTCCACAGGGGTTCGCGAGTCTCATGGCCATTATCTGGCGGTTTGTGAGCTACTATCCGTATCTTTTCATCGGAGCGGTGATTTTACCGGGATGGATTCGACGCAGTTTCAAACGCCGGCATGCTCCGAAAAAAGCTGAAGCGTAAGACGAATATGAGAGAGAAATGGATTTCGGTTGAAGGAATCGGACAGGTAAAACTGGTGAAGAACAAACGGTCGAAGCAGATGCGCATTACCGTGAAACCTTCCGGCGAAGTGCGGGTGAGTATGCCCTGGTACACAACATACGAATCAGGCATCTCCTTTTTACTGAACCGAAAAGAGTGGATTCTTGATACGCTGACACATTATCAGGACAATCCTCCACGACAAAATTCGTTTCAACCGGGTGTTTTATTCCAAACCCGAAACCGGACCTACGAGCTGGCTGTGTCGAAACGAACCGACGACCGATTGATTATTTCCTTTCCGGGAAACCGTTGTATTCTCGAACTTCCGGAAAACCGATCGCCTGAGAAGCCGGCGCTGCAGCAAACCATTGTCAGAGTTCTGACCGAGCAGTTACGCAAGGAAGCCAAACAATACCTGCCCAGGCGAACCAAAGAGTTGGCTGAGCAACTGAACTTCCGTTACAAACAGGTTTTCATCAAAAACAATAAAAGCAACTGGGGCAGCTGCTCGAGTTTAGGCAATATCAATCTGAACCTCCACCTGATGCGTCTGCCCGATCCGTTCATCGATTTGGTGATTGTGCATGAGCTGGTGCATACTGTTATTCCCAATCACGGACCGGAATTCAAAGCAGCGATGCAGCGCTTCTTCCCGGAAGCAAAAGCCATGGAAAAGGAGCTGAAAAAGTATCATCCCCGTTTTTTTAACATTTGATTGGGGGTTTACGAAAAAACAGAGAACTTTATCGTCTTAATTTTAAATTGTCAGCCAAATGATGCAGTGGGACCAGTTACTTTCGGCGAAACGCCTGGGACTTGAAGAAAGACATACCAACGAAATTCACGATGCCCGGTCACAATTTCAGCGCGATTACGACCGCATTATCTTCTCCTCTCCTTTTCGCCGCCTTCAGGACAAGACACAGGTCTTTCCCCTGCCGGGAAGCATTTTTGTGCACAACCGACTGACACACTCGCTGGAAGTAGCCAGCGTAGGGCGATCGCTTGGCAACATGGTCGCCACTGAATTGGAAAAACAACCGGACATTGAACACAAGGAGCTGCTCCCGGAGATTGGTTCCATCGTATCGTCGGCTTGCCTGGCGCACGACTTAGGTAATCCGCCTTTCGGGCATTCGGGCGAATCGGCCATTGCCAATTACTTCACTGACGGACAAGGCATCAACTACCGTAAAGAGATGACATCGGAAGAGTGGAACGACCTGACACTTTTCGAAGGAAATGCCAACGCGTTCCGTATTCTGAGTCACCAGTTTAAAGGCCGACGCGCCGGGGGTTTTGCCCTCACATACACCACGCTGGCATCCATTATCAAATATCCCTATCCTTCGCATATGGCCGGAGGAAAACAGAAATTCGGTTATTTCCAGAGCGAGAAGGAGACCTTCCAAAAAATTATTGGTGAATTGGGATTACCTGAAAGCCAGGAGACGACGGGAAAATTTGCCCGGCATCCATTGGTGTACCTCGTTGAAGCAGCCGACGATATCTGCTACCAGGTAATGGATGTGGAAGATGCGCACAAGCTGAAAATTCTGACCTACGAAGAGACGGAAAATTTGTTGATGGCTTTCTTTTCTTCCGAAGAAGATAAAAAGACGCGGGAATCCATTCAGCGTAACTTCAAAACGGTAACCGACCGCAATGAACGTATAGCGTACCTCCGCGCAACCGTTATCGGACGATTGGTTCGGGAATGTGCCACAATTTTCATGGACAACCACGATACGATTTTAGCCGGAAATTTTGAAGGTTCGCTTTTCAAACGCCTGGCCGGTACTTCCGCGAAAGCGATGGACCACATTAAAAAAGTATCGGTGAGCCGGATCTACAGCGAGCGTTCGGTGGTACAAATTGAGATTGCCGGTTACAAAATTCTCGGAACATTGATGGACGAATTCACCCAGGCTATTATGCATGAAAATAATCCGCTGTCGAAGAAACTGCTCTCCATCATTCCCGAGCAATACCGCAACGATGAGCACTCAACTTATGGGAAAATCCAATCGGTGGTCGACTTCGTTTCCGGCATGACCGACCCGTTTGCCCTCGACCTGTACCGAAAAATTACCGGCATCAGTCTCCCGCAAATTGGGTAATAAAAAAGCCCCTCGCAAAAGGGGCTTCCGTTTTCCGGTTCACCGGGAATATTATTTTGTCAGTTCACTTTTCAGCAACTTCACGTTGTTGCGCAACTTATGTAATTCCGCATCTTTCTTATCCATCTCACTTTGCATCGAAGCAACTTTCGACTGCGTTTTCTTCAGCTCAGCTTTTGCTTCGTTCAACTGATTCTGGACCACTTCCATTTGATTTGCCTTCGCCGTAGTAGCGTCTTTCTGGTTACTTAAATCAAACCGTAAATCGCTCAATTCTTTATTCAATTCTCTAATCCGCGCCTCTCCCGACTTGATTTCATCGTTCAACTCATCAATCTGCTTATCGCGTTGCGCAACGGCTGCTTTCAACTGTCGTTTCTCCGTTTCGAACGCATAGATTTTATCCGACATATCGGCATTGGTTTTCGCCACATTCGACGATAATTTGTCAATGGCGACATTCAGCGAATCGATGTAGGTATCTTTTACGGCATTGCTCATCCGCAGCTTATTCTGCATGGTATTGAACTCGGAGCGGATATCGCTGGTCAGATGATTGAGCGAATCGACGGTGGCCGTTAAGGCAATTACGCGGTTGGCAGCCCTGATTTTGCCCTGTTCCATTTCGAGGTATTTCTTTTTCGACACACACGAATGTCCCAGCAGCATTACCACTGCCAGACCGGTGAAAAGACTAAGTTGGCGGTATTTCATGTCTCAGCATTAATGTTTATGACCTAACAAATATAGGAAATTAAAGATGCTTTCCTTTTCAAAATTAAACCGTAAGCATACCGAAATGTTTATCTTTACGAGGTACGATGCCTCCGGCTGAGAAGCATAATATGACAAAAAGAAAGACGATTGCACCAACAGAATATTTAAACACCGACAGAATGAGACACAAAATAGCTGCCCTTGTTATTGCCTTTTTCCTTCCGGGAATATTGTTTGCACAGAATAAAACAGCAACCATCAAAGGTATTGTGATTGACAATGCCACCGGCAAACCGGTTCAGTATGCTAATATTGGAATTGAAGGAACCTTCCTGGGCTCGGCCAGTAACGCCTCGGGACAGTTTGAATTCAATGTTCCGGCATCGGAGAAAAACGGTTACCTGTATGCTTCGGCGGTGGGCTACGAAACAGTGAAGAGAGCTGTCAGTTCCATCAATTCAAGCGAATCCATTGTCCTGAAAATGGAACCACAATCCTACAAAATTGAGGATGTCGACATCAGTGCGCAATCGCTGGTTCTCTATCGCATTCTTCGCGAAGCTTCTCAAAAAATCAGCGACAACTACCTGCTGGGCCCCTTGAGTTCGCAGGCTTATTACCGGAACGACATTACCGAAAACGGAAAGTTAATTCATCACCGCGAAGCGGCAGTGGAAATCTCCGATAAAACCGGCTATGTAAAGGAAACGCCGGCCCAGGAACAAAAAGACATCAACTACCGGTTCATGGAAGTCCGGACGAACGTCCCGGTATCTTCACTAGCTGACGGCATGACACAGATGGACGAATTGCTGAGTTACGACATTGTTCGGAACAGCTCGGGAGTTTTGAACAACAAGTTTCTTCATGACTACGATTTGACGCTTGACAAGGTGACTCAACTCGACGGCGATTCCATCTGGGTAATCAATTACACGCTGAATCATCCGGATATCAGTCACACCGGCGACTTTTACGTCACTGCTTACAAAGGGAAAATTTACATCAGCAAGAAGAATTATGCGGTGGTGAAAAACGAAACATGGGTGACAGCATCCAATTACAGCCGCCAGGGACGCTCGTTCGCCGTAACCGGAAAGTCTAATTTAAAACCAGTCGAAATTCATTACAACTTCACCACCTCTTACCGGAAAAACGGCAACAAGTATACCCTGGGATTCACGAAGGCCACCCGCCAGAATGTCTGGTTAAACACACAAACCCACAACAAGCGAACCGTTGTATATCAAACATATTTATTACCATCTGTGATCGAAACAGTCCACCCCAATATGCTGAGCGAACGGGAATATTTCGTCAACAAGCCCTATAACAAGGCTTTTTGGGACTCTTTTAACTCAATGGTTCAATAAAAATCAATTGTACATAAGTTCTCCATCTCGCTGAGTTGGAGGATACTTTAAGCAAACTTTATTCGTTTCATTACTGAAAAATCGAAATTATCCGCTTACTTTGCGGCTGATTTTTAGAATTAAAACTAATCATAACGTAAACAAACAGTTAGCCTTAATGGCATCTGTAATTTTTAGTGTCGCATCTGTTTAGAAATAAAAGGATTGACTCATTGGGGCCGAATATCTTCGGGAGTTTTGTAAACCTTTGGCAAAACAGATTCGTCTAAAAGAAATAGGTGTGCTATTCAAATGAAAAAAATACTTGCATATATATCGCTGCTTCCCGGCGTCATTCTGCTGTTGACGATTGGAAGTTGTACCATGAATGATAATGACCTGCTGACTCCGGCACCCAACAACTCACTCATTGTATCGGAAGAAATATATCCCAACATGGATGCCCTGCTTCCTAACGAAGTAATTGCCTACGAATACGACAACCAGGGGTTCATCAGTAAGAAGTTGTATTACGACGCGAAAACCGGCGTACTAGACAGGGAGACCATTTTTCAGACAGACGGTGAGGGACGCAAGCTGAAAGCCCTGAACTATCAGCACAACACCATCGACACGTCCGGAATTCAGCTGATTTCAACCCGCGAATACGAATATGCCGACAACAAGCTGCAGGCTGAGTATGTTACACTTCCCGGCGGTGAAAGGTCGTTGGATGTAAAATACATTTACGGACGCGACCAGTTGGAAAGAAAAGAATTTTACAGGGCAGGCGAAGTGTTGTATTACGATGCATACGATTACAAGAAAGACGGAAAACTGGATAATATCACCCGGTATACTCCGTCGGAATATATCATGTCGTGGATTGAATACGAATACGGCAGCAATAACCTCAAGTCGGTAATGAAATATTTCGACCATACCGGTGCTGTTTACAAGCAGGAATTTTTTCACTACAACTCCGACGGTGAGTTGCGACTGGTGGAACACCAAAACGGCTTGTTGTCGGGAAAATCCCAATCGACTGTCACGCGGTATTCTTACATGTAAGCAAACGTTTCTCACCGGTAAAAAGACAGGAATCGCTTCGCTCCTGATGGGGTCAACTTCACAAGAAAAGTCTGAGAAAAGGAACTAAAACGGAAATTCAAGGCATAAAAAAAGGGCTTGCCTTAAAGCATCCCTTACTGTTGCCCCGCCAGGTCTCGAACCTGGACTCTTCTGAACCAGAATCAGACGTGTTGCCAATTACACCACAGGGCAATAAAATTGTTGACCCGCCAGGGCTCGAACCTGGACTCTTCTGAACCAAAATCAGACGTGTTGCCAATTACACCACGGGTCAATCATTCAGTGTCCTATCTCTTAGGACGGGTGCAAAATTATAAAGATTTTTCTTATTGCAAATCTTTTCATTTAAATTTTTGCTCCCGAAAAGCTTATATTTGCTACAAAGCAAATAGATAACATGTCCGATTTTCATAAGAAAAACGTTGTACTGGGCTGGATTGTATTTGGTTTGTCCGCCACAGTTTACCTTCTCACATTAGAGCCTACCGTTAGTTTTTGGGACTGCGGCGAATTTTTAGCCGCCTCGTACAAACTTCAAATCGGCCATCCACCGGGAGCACCACTTTACCTGATGGTGGCGCGAATTTTTTCATTGCTGACCTCCAATCCGGCCAAGGTGGCGCATATTGTCAACAGTTTTTCCGGACTCATCAGCGGAGCTACCATTATGTTCCTCTTCTGGACTATCACTCACCTAGCCCGCATGCTGATGCCCAATCCCAAAGAGTTGAAAAGCAGCGAACAAATTCTGGTGCTGGGTTCCGGTCTCGTCGGCGCATTGGCATATGCTTTTACCGATACCTTCTGGTTTTCAGCAGTCGAAGCTGAGGTATATGCCTTCTCGTCATTCTTTACGGCCGTAGTTTTCTGGGCTATTCTTAAGTGGGAAGAAGAAGCGGATCAGCCTCGCGCCAATCGTTGGATTGTACTAATTGCTTACCTGATGGGGCTTTCGATTGGTGTTCATTTGCTGAACCTGTTAGCAATTCCGGCAATGGTCTTCATCTTCTACTTCAAAAAATATCAAACTTCCCGGAAGGGATTCATCATCACACTGCTCGTGGCAATGGCTATCCTGGGAACCATTATGTGGGGTATTATTCCGGGCGTACCCAAAATTGCCGGCTGGTTTGAACTGATCGCCGTGAACGGTATGAATCTTCCCTACAACTCCGGCCTATTGATTTTTGTGGCGATTATTATTGCCGCCCTGTTTTACGGTATTTATTATACCTACCGGGAAAAGAAATACCTGGGCAACACCATCCTGTTAAGCGTGCTGATGCTCATCATCGGGTATTCGTCCTACTCCCTTATCATCATCCGATCGGGTGCCAATCCGCCCATGGACGAAAATAATCCCGACAATGTGTTCTCGCTGGAAAGTTACCTGAACCGCACACAATACGGCGAGCGCCCGTTGGTTTATGGCCGCTACTACGATGCACCGGTTGTAGGTCAAAAAAAGGGAAACACGGTTGTTGTTCAGGACAACGGAAAATACAAAAAGGAAATCCCCTTCCCCGCCTACGAATATGATAGTCGGTTTAAGACTTTGTTCCCACGAATGTACAGCAATATGCCCCAGCATGTGCAGGCATACAAAAGTTGGGGCGGAACCAACGGAACTTCCCTGCCTGTAGACGATGGCAGCGGACAGACACAAATGCGCAAAAAGCCTTCGTTTGGTGACAACCTGCGGTTCTTTTTCAGCTACCAGACCGGGTTCATGTATTTCCGCTATTTCATGTGGAATTTCGTAGGGCGGCAAAACGATATTCAGGGTTACGGAGGTGTTGTTCACGGCAACTGGATTAGCGGTATTAATTTCCTCGATGATATGCGCCTCGGGCCGCAGGAGGACCTTCCTTCGGATTTGAAAAACAACAAGGCCCGAAACCGGTATTACTTCCTGCCGCTTATACTTGGCTTACTCGGTTTTGTCTTCCAGTATTCACGCGGAAAGCGTGGCCGGCAGGATTGGTGGGTTGTTTTTCTGCTGTTCATCTTTACCGGGCTCGCGATTGTGGTCTACCTTAACCAAACACCGTTCCAGCCGCGTGAGCGGGACTATGCCTACGTGGGCTCGTTCTATGCGTTTGCGATTTGGATTGGAATGGGAGTGCTGGGCTTGTATGAGTTGCTGGCCAAACGTATCCGAATGAAGAAGGCATTGCCGTGGTTGGTAACTGCTGTGGCAATGGTCGTACCGGTGATTCTGATTGCACAGAATTACAATGATCACGATCGGTCGAACCGGTACATGGCCCGCGATTATGCCCGCGACTACCTGGAATCGTGCGCTCCTAACGCGATCCTGTTTACTTACGGCGATAACGATACGTTTCCGCTGTGGTATGTGCAGGAAGTAGAGGGCATTCGTACGGATGTACGCATTTGCAATCTCAGCTTGCTGGGAATGGACTGGTACATCACGCAAATGAAATCGCGGAATTATAATTCCGCGCCGTTACCTGTAAAACTGAAGGAGGATACTTATCGCATGGGTAAACGGGATTACATTCCGGTAATCCCGAAATTCAGAAAACCCATTCCGCTGAAAGACGCTGTTGATGTTGTTGCCAGCGATGATCCCCGTTCTAAAGTTGAAATGCAGAGTGGCGATAAAATCGATTTCCTTCCGGCGACAACACTTTATATGCCTGTCAATAAGCAACAGGTGTTGAAAAACGGAACGGTGGCCCCGGAAGATGCTTCCGATATTGCCGATACTGTTACCTTTCATATCGGAGCCAACAGCTTATCGAAAAGTGATTTTGCCATACTCGACATGATTGCTAACAACAACTGGAACCGGCCTGTTTATTTCGATCTTAGCGCAATACAGTCGTTACACCTTGGCCTTAAGGACTATTTGCAGCTGGAAGGCTTGGCTTACCGGTTAGTCCCAATTAAAACGCCGTCAAACGGAATGTCGATTGGGCGTGTCAACAGTCGCATTTTGTATCACAACCTGATGGACAAATTTACCTGGGGCAACATCAGTGATACAACAATATGGGTGGATGACAACAACGTAAAAGAAGTGAGGATCATCGATGCCAAACCAACTTTCACGCGGTTAGCGCAAACACTGCTGGACGAAGGGAAACGGGATTCGGCTCTTCATGTTCTGGACCGTTGTGTGGCTACATTCCCCAACCGGAATATCCCGTATGACTACGAAGATTTTGATATTGCCGCAACGTATTACGAAGCCAATGCTCCGGAAAAAGCAAATACCATCATCCGAAAACTGGCAGACCTGACCATCGAGCGGCTGGACTATTACGTCAAGTTGCCCACTTACCTTTCCGACGGACTCGACCGGGAAAGACAGCGGCAAATGGCGATCCTGTCCAACTGTGTGCATATTGCCAAGCAATATAAACAGGAAGATTTGAGCAAAGAACTCGATGACCGGTTGAGTAACCTGATCAACCGTTACAGTCTTTCCGCAAAATAAAAAAAACCTTTTCCCGGTAGGCAGTATGAACTGTTTCCCGGGAAAAGGTTCTTTCCTTATTTTTAAACAGAGCTTATTCTGATTTATGCCGCCAGTAGTCCGATTTTGACTTACTGTCTAACCGTGCGTAAATATTGGCCAGGTAAGCCGCATATCGTATTGAAGGATGAGCCGTATAGAGCTTTTTAAATAAATCGCGGGCTGTACGGTAATCTGCTGAAATTCCTTTCAGTGCCTTCAGCAATTTGCTGTACTGACTGCGGGTATGATTCTTTTCGTAAGCAGCCATCTGATTTTTATACCGCTCCTCTACAGAACTATACAACAACCGGGCTTTTCGGAAAAGGGCATCTTCATTCGTCGGATCCAGTTTTAGCAACATCTCCTGTGCCTTATTCAACTCCGGTTCTCGGTTCAATGACTGACAAACCTCGAAGTACATTTCCACGTAATCTTTGTTGTTTTTCACGTCGCTTTCGATGTAAGGCCACTCTTTAATAGCCTGCTCGTAGTTTTCACTTTCCACAAGCGCCTCGAAATAACGTTCCCGCGCCTTCAGTGCATCCGGACCTTTCACATCAAATGAAAAATAATACCCAAGTGCATCCAGCTCTTTCGACAGGTTGTCGATTTTATGGTAATGGTGTGCCAGGTACAACCACATCTCCGGGGAACTCTGCCCTTTCAATCTCGCTTTATCGTACCATTGAAAAGCTTGTTTGTCATCGCCGGCCTTAGCCGCAGCCTTGGCTGCTTTCAAGTAATTATCAGGAGTGAAAACAGCGCCGACATTTCCGTAATCAGCAATAATTTGTCCCCATGCCGCAGTTGCTTTGGCGTACTCACCTTTATTGTAATACGATTCGGCGTTATTAGTTAACGCTGTGAAGTTTTTTGAAACGGAACAGGACGCCGTCAAAAGGGCAACTAGTCCGATAAGAATATATCCCTTCAATCTCACATCTACAGTTTTAGAAATTAAAAGCATCAAAGGTAAGTCATTTTGTTTCACCAACCCAAACAAGCATTCCAAAAACGATTTTCTTAAAAATTGTAAATATTTGATACATATCCGGCTGCAACTTTTATTTTTGTTAAATTAGATTAATCAAAAAAAGCATTGTACCAGATAAATTAAGCATTACGTTTCGAGTTGTCCTGTGAAGGAAGGTTTTATATCTTCGCACTTCCAGTGAAGAACAAGACAGTTAGCGAATCAACGTGACAAACATGAAAAAATACAATCTTTACAACAACATTACCGGTTGGCTGGTATTCATCGTGGCCGCCACGACTTACCTGTTAACAATGGAGCCCACTGCAAGTTATTGGGACTGTCCTGAATTTATAACAACGGCCTACCGGATGGAAATCGGACACCCGCCGGGTGCACCGTTTTTTATGCTCATCCAGCGTTTCTTTTCGCTTTTTGCCAGCTCTCCTTCCCATGTGGCTATCATGATGAATTCATGGTCGGCTATCGCCAGTGGATTGACGATTCTATTCCTCTTTTGGACTATTTCGCACCTGGCACGTAAAATTGTACTGAAGAATGGTGAAGAACCGACGACTGCGCAACTGATTGCTATTCTGGGAGCCAGCACCGTCGGCGCCTTAGCTTATACATTCTCCGACACCTTCTGGTTTTCGGCCGTGGAAGCGGAGGTTTATGCAACCTCCTCGTTGTTTACCGCGCTCGTTTTCTGGGCTATATTAAAATGGGAAAACGAAGCTGATTCGCCGGGCTCCAAGCGTTGGTTAATCTTTATTGCCTATATGATTGGCTTGTCCATCGGTGTTCACTTGCTGAACCTGCTGGCCATTCCAGCCATTGTATTTGTATACTACTTCCGGAAATATAAAGTCACCAAGCCGGGTCTGGCTATTGCGTTCGTTACTGCCATTGTTCTTTTGGCATTCATCATGTACGGCGTTATTCCGGGAGTTGTGAAAGTGGCTTCGTGGTTTGAACTGCTTTTTGTTAATTCATTCGGAGCACCCTACAACACAGGTGTCGTAATTTACGCCGCACTGCTGATTACTGCGGTTATCTGGGGATTACGGTATACCATCAAAAAGAAGAAAATTTTGGCCAACACCATTTTGCTGGCCTTTACCGTTATTGTCATCGGGTATTCTTCTTATGCCATTGTGGTGATTCGTTCGTCGGCCAACCCACCCATGGACCAGAACAACCCGGACAACGTTTTCGGTTTGCTGGCTTACCTGAATCGCGAACAATACGGCGACCGGCCGTTGTTATACGGGCAGTACTACGATGCACCGCTTGATCGCCAGGATCCATACACACAGGGCAAACCCGATTATGTAGAAGATCACGGTAAATACATCATATCGAATTACAAACAGCATCCGAACTTCGATAGTCGTTTTGAGACTTTCTTCCCCCGGATGTACAGTTCCGATCCACAGCATGTTTCTGATTACAAATCTTGGGTACACATAACAGGAACCAAAATCCGAACGACGGACCGAAACGGGAACCCGAAGGTTCTGGTCAAACCGTCATTCGCCGATAACCTCGCCTTCTTCTTCCGATACCAGGTAGGCTGGATGTATTGGCGATATTTTATGTGGAACTTCTCGGGAAGACAAAATGATATTCAGGGACACGGCGACATTCTTCGTGGTAACTGGATTACCGGAATTAAATTCCTAGATGCAGCACGACTGGGGAATCAGAATAATATTCCGAAGGTATACGCCAATAACAAAGGTCGGAATACCTACTTCATGTTGCCGTTGATTCTTGGACTGCTTGGAATTTTCTTTCAACTGAATTCCGGGAAGCGGGGGAAGCGCGACTTCTGGGTGGTCTTCCTGCTCTTTTTCATGACAGGTATAGCCATTGTTCTCTACCTGAACCAGACACCACACCAGCCGCGTGAGCGGGATTATGCTTACGCCGGTTCGTTCTATGCGTTCGCCATCTGGATAGGGCTCGGTGTGCTCGCTCTCATCGATATACTGAAGAAAGTGACGCCGCCGGTATTAGGTTCTATTCTGGCTACAGTTATCAGCCTCTTTGCAGTGCCTGTATTAATGGCCAGTCAGAACTGGGACGACCATGACCGCTCGAACCGATACACAGCGCGGGACTTCGGCGCCGATTACCTGGAGTCATGTGCCCCCAACGCCATTCTCTTCACCAACGGTGATAACGATACCTTCCCGTTGTGGTACGCCCAGGAGGTGGAAGGTATTCGTACCGACGTGCGTGTCTGTAACCTGAGTTATCTGCAGACCGACTGGTACATTGATCAAATGCGGCAAAAGGCTTACAAATCAGATCCGCTGCCGATCAACTTTACGCACGACCAATATCTGGAGGGAACAAGAGATCTGATTTATGTAATCAATCAATTGAAACGTCCGGTCAACCTGAAAGAGGCTATCGATTTTGTGCGCTCGGACGACCCACGGACCAAACTGCGGCAAGCGGATAATTCATCATACATACCTACGAATGAACTGTTCTATCCGGTTGATTCAGCCGAGGTGATGAAAAACCATGTGATTACGCCTGAGCAAGCCAGGCACATGGTGAAACAACTCAATATTAAACTGAAAGGTCATTACATCACGAAGGATGAATTGATGATCCTGGACATGATTGCTAACAACAACTGGAAGCGACCAATGTACTTCGCCATCACGGTAGGAAGTGACAAGTATCTCAACCTGCAGAACCATTTTATGTCAGAAGGATTCGCTTACCGCGTTGTTCCAATGGATTTCAAATCGGAAAACGGACAGATTGGCGGTGTGGACGCTGATACCATGTATAACAACATGATGCACAAGTTCAAGTGGGGTAACATGAACGACCCGAATGTTTACCTCGACGAGAACAATACCCGCATGGCCATGAATGTGCGTAACAACTTCGTCCGCCTGGCTGATGCGCTGATAGCCAAAGGCAGAAAAGATTCAGCCATCACCGTGCTCAACAAATGTGAAGAGATTGTCCCCAACAGTAAAGTTGAATACAACTACTTTAACTTGCTGATGGCTGAAGACTACTTCAAGGCCGGGGCCAACGACAAGGCGAAAAACGTACTGAACATCATGCTCAGCAACTACGACGATGAATTGAATTATTTCTTCTCGTTGCAGCCGAAATTCCAGAAAACCATCCAGGATGATATTCAACGACCACTCTTTATTATCCGGGAAATGGCAAAAACGGCTGACAAGTACGGAGAGAAAGATTTGGCCAAAACATTGAGTGATAAATTCACTACTTATGTTCAGATCTATTCATCAACTAACTGATAAATAACGGCTACAGGTAAAGTAATTTATGCTAAATTTGTTTTTACGGCATAAATTACTTTACCTTTGCGCCGTATTGAGGTGTTGCGACGCATTACCTTTAATCCAACAAAATGAGACTGAAACCTCAGGTACATTTACCTCGACATATTACAAAATGGTTTCCGGCCGCCATCTGGCGCATTCCGGAAGAGGATAAAAAAGTTGTTTATCTCACCTTTGACGACGGCCCGATTCCCAGTGTTACTCCATGGGTCTTGAAACTCCTGAAGGAAAATGATATCAAGGCTACTTTCTTTTGTGTTGGAGAAAATGTGTTCCGTTATCCCGAGATTTTCGAGCAGATAGTAGAAGACGGTCATGCCGTTGGAAATCATACTTATCATCACATTCAGGGATTGAAAAGCGAGAATGTCTCCTATTTCAAAGACATCGAACAGGCCAATCACCTCATCGGCTCGAATCTTTTCCGTCCACCGCACGGTTGGTTGAAACGCTCACAATACCATTTCATTTCACAGAAATACAGAATCATCATGTGGGATGTTATCTCATGTGATTATAACCAGAATATCACCAAAGAAGAAGTTCTGAACAATGTGCTGAAGTATTCGCGTCCCGGAAGTATTATCACGTTCCACGATTCGCTGAAAGCTGAGGGACACCTGCGTTATGCCTTGCCCAAAGCAATTGCTGAATTGAAAAAACAGGGATACGAATTCCGCAAGATTGAATTCCCGAAAGAACGCCGGTTATTCAACCCGGTTCATCGCCAGCGTTTGCAAAAATTGCGGCAAACCATTCGCCAGGTACGGCGCTGGGCATAATATCCTTTTCCACAATCTGCATACAGATTATTTTATCAACGTCTTCGCATGACTGACACAGGATAACTGTGCCCCACACCGTCGATTTGTTTCGCTACCGTGCAATAATTGAGTATATTTGCCGACAACTGAAAGAGCACAATCATCCTGAACAAAAAAGAACCAATCACATGAAGATTTTACTCGTTGGCTCCGGAGGCCGGGAGCACGCCCTTGCCTGGAAAATCAAGCAAAGCCCAAAAGTTGACCAGCTATTTATCGCTCCGGGAAATGCCGGAACTGCTGAAACCGGGACCAATTTGAACATTGGCGTAAGCGATTTCAATGGTTTGCGCGATGCCGTTACGGAAAACAACATCGACATGGTCGTTGTCGGTCCCGAAGTTCCGCTCGTGGAAGGCATTGTTGACTTTTTCGCTGCTGACGATCAAGTAAAGAATATTCCGGTGATTGGTCCCGATAAGGAAGGTGCCCGTCTGGAAGGCAGTAAGGATTTTGCCAAAGACTTTATGGTTCGCCACAACATTCCAACGGCTAAATATCTTTCAGTTACCACCAAAAATCTCGAAGAAGGTATCCGTTTCCTGAAAACGATGAAAGCTCCTTTCGTGCTAAAAGCTGATGGATTGGCCGCAGGAAAAGGAGTGCTGATTATCGATTCGCTGGAAGAAGCAGAAGCCTCGCTGCGGGAAATGCTGGGTGGAAAATTTGGTGAAGCCAGTGCACGCGTGGTGATTGAAGAGTTTCTGAAAGGTGTCGAATGTTCGGTGTTTGTGCTCACCGATGGTAAAGGATACAAAATTCTGCCCGAAGCAAAGGATTACAAGCGAATTGGCGAAGGTGACACCGGCCTCAACACCGGAGGAATGGGTGCCATTTCACCAGTACCGTTTGCGGACAAAACCTTCATGAAAAAGGTGGAAGATCGCATTATCCGCCCCACTGTTGAAGGACTGCAAAAAGATCAAATCAACTACCGTGGATTTATCTTCCTGGGACTGATGAATTTCGATGGTGAGCCGTATGTGATAGAATACAACGTTCGCATGGGCGACCCCGAAACGGAAGCTGTTATGCTGCGCGTTAAATCCGATTTTGTCGACTTGCTCGAAGGCATGGCCGAAGGTAACCTGGCAGAAAAGAATCTGGAAATTGATGAACGGGCAGCCGTAACGGTGATGTTGGTTTCCGGAGGCTATCCCGAAGCTTACGAGAAGGGCAAAGTCATTTCGAAATTAGAGAAAGTGCAGGATAGCATTGTCTTTCACGCTGGAACGAAATTCGATGGCAACCAGGTGGTGACCAGCGGCGGACGGGTTATTTCGGTCAGTTCGTACGGCACAGACCGTCACGAAGCGCTCGAGCAATCCTATAAAAATGCCGGGATCATCGATTTTGAAAAAAAATATTATCGCCACGATTTAGGATTCGACCTATAAAATAGTTGTCTGTATGGTATTACGATTTCTAAAGACCAATCAGATTGTCCATTTGGTGCTTATTCCGTTAGCCGGAATATTACTTTGGCTACCCGGTTTAATCCACCCGAAAACTTTTAATTTTTTTTCAGGCGAAGCGGATATGCCCCTTTATCGGATTACAGGCGCGTACCTGATAAAATTTCCGTTTCTGTCGGCTTTCGCCGGATTAATCGTCGTGGTTCTCAGCGCCTTTCTCATCAACCAAATCAGTACCCGCTTTCAGTTTCTGCGCTCCCGTTCCGGTTTGCCCGGAATCATCTACCTGCTGACGGTTTCAGCGTTTCCGTCAATGCATACGTTGCACCCGGTACACTTGGCGTCTCTGTTTGTTTTCCTGGCGCTCATCAGCATCTTCGACACGTATCATCATTCCAATACCATACCCGATACGTTTAATGCTGCCTTTTTTCTGTCGGTGGGTTCGCTGTTTTATTTCCCGACCATCTTTCTTTTTCCCATTACCTGGATAAGCATAGCGGTACTGCAAAAGGGCGATAACTGGCGGCTGCTTTTCATTCCGCTGGTGGGATTTGCGGCGCCATGGTTCATCGCTGGCTCTGTCTACTATCTGAATGATATGTTGCCTCAGCTTTTCAGCGTTGTTCAGGAAAATATTCACACTGCCAACATCAACATTATCAACACCCTTTCTTTCCAAATCTTATCCGGATTATTCATCTTCCTGGCCGTGCTTGGAAGTAGTTCCATTCTCAGCCGTTACGATGTCAAGAAAATCAGCTCACGGAAGTACTTCATCATATTCTACTGGATGGTGGCCTTTCTGGTAGTCTCTATTTTGTTCAGCCGTTCAGTCGGCATTGAGGCAATTATCTTGCTGGCCATTCCGTTTTCGTACTTCATCGCCCACTTTTTCATTTTTGCAAAAAACCGTTTCTGGCCCGAACTGCTGTTTTATCTGTTCCTCGGAACCATTGCAACGGTTATGATAATTGGCTAATCCGATGGATTCATCAAAGCCGACACTGGCCATATATGGCATTCAGGACCGGATGGACCTGGACCATCCGGGTTATGTCCACGACCACAATATGGCACTCATGTCGGGTGGGAAAGTGATTAAGCTTTTACAGCTGGAACGCATCAGTCGCCGAAAACGGGATAATCATCTGTACCAGCAAATCACCGAACTTCTGCGAAAGGAGAAGCTACTCTTCCCTGCCGATTACGATTTAGTTTTTGTGGATAATGTGGTCGGACGGTCTTTCATCTCGACTGATGGACAAGCCCGGTTCGAAGCACCGCTAAACGAAAAACTTTTCGCTTCCGCGGAAAAAGGCCGCTGCTGGTGGTATGGCAACGAACATGATGCCTGGGTAGTCAATCACGAACTGGCTCATCTCTTCTCCTCTCTCCCGTTCACCGGTGATATAAAAGACAACAGCCTGTTGGTCCACTTCGACGGCGGCGCCAGCCTATCGAATTTTTCGGCATGGACCTATCGGGACAACCAAATAATACCACTGGAATATCACTGGGACCTTAAATACCTGACCACCCTGTTCAATGCCAATGCACTTGCTTTTGGAATTATTGGAGCGAAAATGGATGACCAAAATTCCGTTCCCGGGAAGATGATGGGCTATGCGTCGTATGGAAAATATTCGCCAGAATTGGAGCAGTGGCTAAACAAGCATCAGTTCTTTGAAGATATCTGGGGAAAGCGTTCCAATTTCTTCCAGCAGGCAAAAGAAGACTGGAACTGGCAGGGAAATTCATTTGACCAGAAAGACCATTTTCTCCAGGATATCATTGCCACCATGCAGCATATATTTCAGCGCGATTTCCTGAAAAAGTTAAGAGAATTACGTGAGCAAACCGGTTGTGAAAACTTGTATTACTCCGGTGGTTGCGCCTTGAATATTGTAACCAATTCGCTCATTGTGAATGAAAATCTGTTCGACTTTGTTTTCATTCCGCCTTGCTGCGAGGATTCCGGACTGGCACTGGGAGCTGCGGCCTACGTTGAGTGGTTGAAACACGGCAAAGTTGAGAAACATTCGCCGTACCTGAACAACTGGGGGCTTCTTCCCGAAAAGGTCAACTACAATAGAGAGACACTGGAGCAGATAGCCGCTGACCTGATGGACAACTGTATCATCGGAATTGCGAATGGTGCGGGAGAATCGGGACCGCGTGCGTTGGGAAACCGGAGTATCATTGCCCGGGCGGACTCGGTTCAACTGGCCCGAAAAGTGAGCATGAAACACAAAGGCCGGGAATGGTACCGCCCGGTGGCTCCCATCATGCTGGAACGAAATGCCAAAACAGTATCGGGCCTTGACGAAATTCATCCGTTATCGCGATACATGCTGCTGGATTTCGATATTCTTCCCGAAAGGAAAAAAGAGATGGAAGGAGTGGTTCATGTGGATGGCACATCGCGAATTCAAACCATTTTCCAACGCGAGGATAATCCTTTCCTGTTCGATTTACTGGAACTGCTTGATGAAAAATATGGATTGAAAGCCTTAATCAACACCTCATTTAACCAACGCGGTGAGCCAATCGTTCATACGGCAGAAGACGCCTTATCATCGGCTAAAGCGATGCAACTCGATGGTGTGGTTCTTAACGGAAAGTATTCGAGATTATAACTTTTACTGAGCCAGCGATTTGTCGGACTGATGACTCCAGGTATTCTCCACATCCGAAAGTGAAACACCGTAAACCGACTGGAAATCTTCGGTAAAATGATCACTTCGGCCTTCGGTAAACAACTTGCGGAACTTTTCCATCCCAAAACGACGAATGATATAACCTGCAAATGAACCCGAAACCGGATAGGAGATATTGGTATCGAACTTTTCAAAATCACTGGCCAGACTTTCGATATCGGGTAAGTTACCATGAGCACTCAACGCCGCCACAATCATTTGTGAACTGCCATAGTCTGCTTCGCTATCGTAGGTTGCATGCTCCATATAAACAGCAATTCCCTCGCTCAGGATACGTAAATCGGTCGGTCCCCAGCCATTAAAAGTGATGATATGTGCGACTTCATGAGCCGATATTCCCCGCTTGCCGATGGTATAGCCATCCAAGCCATAAATTACTTCTATTGTATTCAGGATAGGAAAAGCTTGTCCGGTTTTGTCCGTAAATCCGGCATCCGCCAAATCATTAAAAATATAGGCATGGATTTTTTGATTGTAGTGCGTTCCCAGCAGCTTATTCAACTGTGTGAAAACACGCTCCTGTTCCGCCTCGATTTTATCGATATCGGCTGCGGCCGCAGAATTTGGACGGTAGTAATACACGTAGTGTTCCGACTTGGCCTGTAACCACGTCCCATGCGATTCCATCTCGCCGGTATCGGGAATCAGCGAGCATGCCTGGAGAATCAGCACAATAGCTATCAGCAAATACTTACTTCGCATGGAAAGGCCAAAACTTTAATGAAAAGGACCACCTTTGTTCTGATAACATCAAACTGTACCGTTTATTGTAATCGCGACTATAAATATACGACCAACCAGGACAAAGTTCGATGCGGTTGGTCAGTTGAATACCGACTTCGGCTTTTAAGCCCAATGAAAACCCACTCTCGACACCTGTACTGTTGGCGTAGTATTTCGGACTACTTGAGTACCAGCCAACCATTCCTCTTCCATTGGTCTGCACGTCAGCAGTTATTCCCGGCAAAATGTGTACGACAGCTCCCATAACAGCGCCGCCTCTTACACCTGCCAGGTGGTAAGTCAAATCCGTACCGCCCGAATAATTCAGGTTCCAACTCCGGTAGTTCACACCTGCCGTTGGGCCAACGTAAAACCGAAACAACGAATTCTCATTCTTAGTTAAATAACGATGGTGTTCCCAGTCAATCAATAGTTTTAGCATCTTCTGCTCAGGCGCTGATTCGTGGCTGTTGCTGTATTTCCAATTGCTGAAATCCCACACGTTAAACCGCAGCAAATCATCGTGTCTCTCTCCGGATTTAAACAGACTTACTTCCGGGAAAAGGGAACTTCCATAAAATCCTGCGGGACTCGATTGTCTTTCATGTGAATAGTCCAACCGCGAGTAGCCTCCGCCAACACTCCATCCCCAGCCTTCAGCCCTGTTGATGCCAGGTAACGCTAACACAAAGACTGATAATAAAAACAGTTTTCTTTTCAATCGTCCGTGATTAATTACACAATAATACCTTGTCAGAATGCGCAATAAGCTGCACATTCCATTTAGGCTTACTTATTTTTGCATGGAGTGCAGAGGATACTGTACGAATTTGGAAATTCGTCGAAAGCTTTAAATATAATAAGTTTTCAAGCAATTCAAGCCTTCTTTTTGAGAGTTTCGTTATCCAAACAGCTATCGGGTAATAATTCTCAACTCAAAAAACGAACAGCCGTACGGAATCGTACACCCCCAGTTCGATTCCGTACAATATATTCACACAGTCTCAATTGAACAGAATGTGTTTTATCCCTCATTTTGTGTTATTTATATCCTTTGGCACATCTATTGGTAAAAGCCATTTCGGGATGTAACGTATAACGTGGAAAATTATCCATCATTTGTTGTAACTATTTCGCTCTGGTATCAGTCTAACCTTCCGGAGTTAATCTTTATACGAATAATCTTCCGCACAACTGTTCCCAATCAAAAACAAAACCTGGAAAAATGATACAGATCAACAACTTACACAAGTCGTACGTAACGGGGAATAACAGCCTGCACGTTCTGAAAGGCCTGAACCTGGAAATAGAGGAGGGAGAATTTGTTTCCATCATGGGCTCATCGGGTTCCGGCAAGTCGACTTTGTTGAATATCCTCGGCATCCTCGACAATTATGATGAAGGGGCTTATTCTCTCGATGGTCATCTGATGCAGGACCTGAACGAGACCCAGGCCGCCCGGACGCGTAACAAAATGATTGGATTCATCTTTCAGTCGTTTAACCTTATCTCCTTCAAGAATGCGATGGAGAATGTAGCCTTACCGCTATACTATAAAGGTGTATCGCGACGCAAACGGAACCAGATGGCTATGGAGTACCTGGATAAACTGGGGTTGAAACCATGGGCCCATCACATGCCCAATGAGCTTTCCGGAGGACAGCGTCAGCGTGTTGCCATTGCCCGTGCACTGATTTCCAAACCACGGATCATTTTGGCGGATGAGCCTACTGGTGCGCTCGACACCCAGACTTCCTACGAAGTGATGGAACATTTGAAGCAGATCAATGAGGAGGGAATTACCGTCATTATCGTTACCCACGAATATGATATTGCCGCCATGACCCACAAAATTATCCGACTGAAAGACGGCGTGATTGAAGAGATCATTAAAAACGGCGATTTGAAGTCCTTCCAGGCACAGTATAACCGGAACATTAATAAATCAGAGCATCATGTTTGATATCGATGTTTGGCAAGAAATATTCAGCACCATCCGGAAGAACAAGCTCCGTACTTTTCTCACCGGTTTCTCGGTAGCGTGGGGTATCTTCATGCTGATGATACTTCTCGGATCGGGAAACGGGTTGCAGAATGGCGTTAAACAGGAGTTTGCCAGCAACGCCGTCAACGCGATGTGGATCTGGACCGGCGAAACCAGTATGCCGTATAAAGGGATGAAAACCGGGCGTCCTATCCGTTTTAACAACCGGGACTATACCTTCCTGAAGAACAAAGTAAATGGACTCGACGAAGTCTCTTCCCGCTTCTATCTGCCAGGTGATACCAATTATGCTTACGGGAACGAATACGGGTCATTCACAACAGTTACCTGTCATCCGGCACTTCGGGACGTCGAAAATATAAAACTGAATAAAGGTCGCTTCATTAACCACAAGGATATTACCGACTTCCGGAAATCGATTGTCATCGGAAAAGATATTGCCAAGGCATTATTCAAAGAAGAAGATCCCATTGGAAAATATATCAAGGTCAACGATGTTCCATTCAAAGTGATTGGTGTTTGTCACGACCCGGACAACCGCAATGACCGTACAGCCTACATGCCGGTTTCTACCGCTCAGCGTATTTTCAACGGAGGCGACCGGGTGCACAGTTTTGCCGTTACCACGAAGATGGTCACATCGGAAAAACAAGCTGAGGCCATTACCTCGGAAGTTCGCGAAGCACTGGCCCAGCGTCACAAATTCAATCCCGACGATAAACGTGCCATGGGTGCCTTCAATATGTTGACAGAGTACCTGCGTACCATGAAGATTTTCCAGGGAATCAAAATATTCGTGTGGGTCATCGGGATCGGAACCTTGATTGCCGGAATTGTCGGTGTCAGCAACATCATGCTCATTCTGGTAAAAGAACGAACCCGCGAAATTGGTGTCCGTAAAGCGCTGGGGGCATCTCCCCGTTCGGTCATCGGCCTTATCCTGATGGAGTCCATCCTGATTACCACCGTAGCCGGATATATTGGATTAACCATGGGAGTCGGTATTATGGAGGTCGTAAATTACGGACTCGAACAGGCTTTTGCCTCGGGTGGCGGCGACGGAATCTTCTTCCGCAATCCAACAGTAGACTTTGGTACTGCCATTACAGCCACTTTAATCCTGATTCTTTCGGGAGCCATTGCCGGATACATTCCCGCTAAAAAGGCGGCCAGTGTAAAACCCATTGAAGCCCTTCGTGATGAATAAACTAAAGGGACTATTCAGAATCAAGAAATCAATAACCTGCATAAAATCCTGATCATGTTTGACATTGAACGCTGGAACGAAATTTGGAACGCCCTGACGAAGAACAAACTCAGGAGCTTTCTCACCGCCTTTGGGGTTTTCTGGGGAATCTTCATGTTGATTGTCATGACCGGGGCCGGAAACGGATTGAAACACGGCATCTACGACGGTGTGTCCAAGTTTGCTGTTAACTCCGCTTTTATGTGGACACAGAGAACCGGCGAGCCGTACAAAGGTTTCAAACGCGGCCGTTTCTGGAATATGAACTCAACCGACGTCACCTATATCGAAGATCACGTTCAAGGCATTAAATACCTGGCACCAAAACTCTTTGGATGGCGGGAACGCAGTGGCGATAACACGGTTCGCGACAATCGTACCGGTGCCTTCAGTATCGTGGGCGACTACCCGGTTTATACCAAAATTGACCCGGTTACCATGGTGAAAGGCCGCTGGATCAACGAGATTGATATACTTGACAAAAGAAAAGTGTGTGTGATTGGTGAAAAAGTAGAGGAAAGTATGTTCGATAAAAACGAGAATCCTATCGGGAAATATCTCAAAGTGTCGGGCGTATATTTCCAGGTAATCGGGGTACTGAAACCCGAAACCCGCGTCAACTTTAACGGACGGAAGGAAGAGACCATCTTCCTTCCATTCACCACCATGCAACAAGCATACAATTACGGCAACGAAGTTCACCTGATTGCTGTCACATCGAAAAAGGGTGTTTCCGTTAGTAGCCTGGAAGATCAAATTACAAGCATCATCAAGAAGCGGCATTACATTGCCCCAAATGATGACCAGGCACTCAGAAGTGTGAACATCGAGAAGCAATTCAAACAGATGAACGGCCTTTTCCTCGGCATCAGCATTCTGACCTGGATTGTGGGTATCGGGACCTTAATGGCCGGCGTAATTGGTGTAAGTAACATCATGTTGGTAATCGTGAAAGAACGTACCCGCGAAATTGGAATACAGCGTGCTTTGGGCGCAACACCCAAAACCATCATTTCCCAAATTGTACTCGAAAGTGTGGTTCTGACCACTCTGGCCGGTTACATCGGACTGTCATTGGGCGTCGGACTCCTGGAGCTTATCAGCAACGTTCTGGCGAACATGAATAGCAGTGGAGACGGCATGTTCTATAAAGATCCAACTGTCGAGCTTCCGGTAGCACTTGCTGCATTAGCCGTATTGATTCTGGCAGGATTGTTTGCCGGCTCTATTCCGGCCAAGCGGGCTCTGCAAATCAAACCCATCGACGCGTTACGCGACGAGTAATCAATGCATGAAGAGATAAATAATATCAAGTAGAATAAACCACAAAATCTGCCTAAAATGAAAAAGTTTTTCAAAATCTTCGGATTCGTTTTACTGGGGGCTATATTCCTCGGAACACTGGGTTTCCTGTACCAAAAGTCGCAGGCAAAACCGGAAGTATTTAAAGATGAAACTCCACTGATTACCAACATCATTCAGAAGACGGTGGCTACCGGTTCGGTAGTTCCGCGAAAAGAGGTTGAAGTAAAACCACAGGTATCAGGAATTATCCAGAAACTCTATGTGCAAGCCGGTGATAAAGTGAAAGAAGGCGATATTCTGGCGAAGGTGAAAATCATTCCCGATATGGTGAACCTGAATGCCGCTGAAGCCCGCGTTGCCAAGTCTAAAATCAGCATGGAAGATGCGCAACTGGATTACGATCGCGTTTCGAAACTATTTAAGAAACAGGTGGTTTCCCGCGAAGATTACCAGAAGTCGAAAATTGCTTACGAAGGAGCTAAAGCTGAAGTGGAAGCTGCCGAAAATAACCTCGACTTGATTCGCAAAGGGGTAACCAAGAGCTCGGAAAAAACCACCAACACATTGATTCGCGCCACCATCACGGGTATGGTGCTCGACGTGCCTGTGAAAGTGGGAAATTCGGTTATCCAGTCGAACACGTTCAACGACGGAACCACCATTGCCACGCTGGCCGATATGAATGACATGATTTTCGACGGGAAAGTTGATGAGACCGAAGTTGGAAAAATTAGGGAAGGCATGCCCATCGAAATGACCATCGGTGCTATCGAGAATGAGAAATTTGATGCGACGTTGGAATATATTTCACCGAAAGGGGAAGAAGAAAACGGAGCCATTCAGTTTGAAATTAAGGCGAAGGTCAACCTGAAGAAGGACCAGTTCATCCGTGCCGGATACAGTGCCAATGCCGATATTGTACTCGCCCGTCGCGACAGCGTACTGGCTGTTCCGGAAGGTTTGCTGCAATTTGATAACGACTCGGCTTACGTAGAAGTAGAGACTCAGCCGCAACAATACGAAAAACGCTATGTGAAAACCGGTCTGTCCGATGGTATCAACATCGAAATTAAGGACGGAATTACCAAGGATGACCACCTGAAAGGTGCCAAAGTAGAGCCGGGATCGCAGAATAGTTAAAAATAATTTCCCCGAAAGGGGCAACACCCAAAACGATTGAGTAAATTAGCATAACGTCGAAATAAAAAAATATAATCCATGAGTCGACTAATCTATGCCATCGCATTTTTAATACTGGTAAGCATTAGCAACATCTTGAAAGCACAGGATACACAGGATACACAGGACACACCTGATGCCTGGTCGCTGAAAGAGTGTATTGACTATGCCATTCAAAACAATATCCAGGTTAAACAAAGCGAGTTGAGCACACAATACCAGGAAAATTTATTGCGCAAAGCCAAAACCGACCGTTTTCCCAGCCTGAGTGCACAGGCTTCGCAAAACCAGAACTATGGTCGTTCGTTGACCTACAATAACACGTACGAGAATATCAACTCCTCGGAAAGTGACCTGAATCTGAATACAAATGTTCCGATCTTTCAGGGTTTTCAGATCAACAACAACATCAAAAAGAGTCAGTTTGATCTGAAGGCTTCGATGGAAGATTTACAAAAGGCGAAGGATGACATTACCATGAATATCGCCTCTGCCTATCTTGAAATTCTCTTCTCGCAGGAATTGGTGAAAATTTCGCAGGACCAGCTGGATGTTACCAAACAGCAGATTCGGCAAACCCAGGAAAAGGTTGATGCCGGTAGTCTGGCCAAAGGAAGTCTCCTCGACATTCAGGCGCAAGCAGCCAAAGAGGAACTGACACTGGTAGACAACCAGAATCAGCTAAAACTGAACTATCTGCAACTGGCACAGCTGCTGGAGCTGGACTCTTACAAAAACTTTAAGATCCAGAAACCTGAACTGCCCGAAATTAAAGCCGAAGCTTCCCTTATCTCAGCAACTGAGATTTACAAGAGAGCACTGGCATTGTGGCCGGACGTTAAATCGTCAGAGTATAAACTGCAGAGCTCGCAATATCAGCTCAAGGCTGCCAAAGGAGCTAATTATCCGACCATCACGGCGTATGGCTTTTATTATAACTCGTACAACAACAAATACACCGATTTGAACGGCGATAAGATTCCATTCAGTGATCAGCTGAGCAACAACCAGCGAAAAGGTTTTGGTCTCCAGATGAACATACCGATTTTCAATCGTCTGCAAAACAAGACCAATATCGATAATGCGAAAATTGATGTCCTCAGCAAACAACTCGATGTAGAAAACTCCAAGAAAATTCTCCGAAAAGACATCGAAACGGCAGAGACCAACGCCATTGCAGCGCTGAACCGGTACACATCGAACCAGAAAGCTGTTGCTGCCATGCAGGAAGCTTTCCGTTATTCGGAAGAGAAATACAATGTTGGTTTGGTGAACGCATTGGAGTACAACCAGGCAAAGAACAATTTGGCCAAAGCACAATCGGATTTGCTGCAAGCCAAGTACGAGTTCATTTTCCGCACCAAAATCCTCGACTTTTACCGCGGACTTCCCATTGAATTGTAATCCGAAAGATTTTGTGAAAACTTTATTCCATATAAAAAGCCGCCTGAGCAATCGGGCGGCTTTCTTTTTATCTTACCAGGAAAAATCGTTATTTCACTTCCTCTAGTTTCAGAACGACACTCGTTCGCTGTGCGTTCACATCTGGATTAAATCCGATTTGCATCAGGAAATCGCCGCTAAAAACCTGATTGGCTTTCAACGTCGATTTCGTACCCGGATAAAGATTGATTTCCTCGATCCGGTATTTCTTCGATGCATCCAACCCTTTGAAGCGAATGGGCAACTTGCTCCCTTTTCCAAACCGGTTATTCACCAGGTAACTGAAAACTACCCCCGAAGATTTTGTCTTATCGACATACATCACCGATGCTACATCGTTGGTAAACGGATCGGACAACCGGTATTGTTCGCCGTGCCAGACAATGTTCTTAAATGAGTCATACGTTTTCACAGCTTCGCGGCAAAACTGCAGGTCCTTATCACTCAAGTGGCTGATATCAATATCAAATCCCAGTTTGCCCATCATGGCTACATCGATACGGAACTTCAACGGCTGTTTCCCCCAGGCCGTTACATGATTGCTGGTAGCAATGGCCGGATAGAAATAGGAATATTCCCACTGAATAAAGATACGTTCGAGCGGATCGGTATTATCGCTGGGCCAGAATTCGGTGAAGTATTTCAGTGCACCATAATCGACACGGCCACCACCTCCCGAGCATAACATCATCGGGATGTGCGGATATTTCTTCCGGATACGGTCCAATACTTTATACAGTCCCCGCACATAGTCGATGTACAAATGCGACTGATTTCCCAGGTAGGATGAGTGCGCGTTATAAATAACCGAATTGCAATCCCACTTAAAATAGGCCAGTCCCGGGTTTTTGGTCAATAAGTTGTCCACAATATGATACACGAAATCCTGCACTTTCGGATTGCTCATATCCAGTACCAGCTGGTTCCGGAAGTAGTATTCGGGCCGGTCGGGCTGTTTGATGATCCAATCCGGATGCTGGTGATACAATTCACTTTTCGGATTCACCATTTCAGGCTCAATCCAAATACCAAACTTCACACTGTCTTTGGTTGCCTCTTTTACCAACGAGAAAACACCATCGGGCAGTTTCTTTTTGTTGGCCTGCCAGTCGCCCAGACCAGCATGGTCGCTGTTCCGCGGATATTTATTTCCAAACCAGCCATCGTCAACCAAAAACAGGTCGACACCCAACTTCCGGGTATCCTTAATTAGCGCCTTCAATTTATCTTCATTGAAATCAAAAAATGTGGATTCCCAGTTATTGAGCAACGTCAATCGTGAGCCTTCGCCATCCATAATCTGGTATTTGCGGGTCCAGTCCTGTAATTGCCGACTGGCTTCTCCTTTTCCTTTATTGGAAAGCACCGTGATAAAAGGCGGCGTTTTAAATTCTTCTCCGGGTTTGAGCGAATAGGTCGATGCGTAGTTGTTCATTCCGGCAATGATGCGCAGGTTATTTTGCGGGTCAACTTCCAGATCGAAGCGGAAATTTCCGCTCCACTCCAGTGCACCATATAGTACCTCTCCTTCATCCTCGGTGGAAGGTTGATTAAGCGAGATCATAAAAACCGGTGGCTGAAACAGATCGGCGCGGGTGCCCAACTTGGTGTCCAGCGTTTTGATACCATGTGTCAATTTCGATACTTCGGGCTGCATCTCTTTGGCCCAATCGCCATGAAACTGCCTTAGCCAGTAGCTTTTCCCCTTCAAACAAAGATTGGCAGATGCAAACTTCCGCAACTGCACATTTCCTTTCTCGTGGTGTTTTATTACGCTCCATTGCTCGATAACATCTTCTTTATAGTAGGATTTGTAATAAAGAGTCACCTCAAAATCATATGCCGGATCTTTGAGTTCCACACTCAGCAACGAAACATCATCATTCAATTGCTTTACCTGATGACCAACATATTTCAGCGCCAGGGAATTGTTCCCGTCGGAATGCGTAACCGTGATGGCTGGTTCCAGCAAATTGCGCGTTCCCGAAGGCGTATAAGCGGCGTCGTACATGCCGGTGTAGTCCTGTGCTTGTCGGTACTCCCCGGGAATTTGAGCATATTCGCCAGGTGAGGAAAGTTTCTTTCCGTAGTAAATCATATTTACATTTTTCCCCGGGGGCACCTGAAGTACCAAAGCATTATGTGCCGTTACCACGGGAATTGTTTGCGCTTCGACCTGAAAAATCAGGAATGGCAAAAACAGAAAAGCCGCAAATAATCCGGCCCTTCGAAGAATTCTTGTTCGTCGCTTCATGTATCAGTTATTTTTATTCTTAGGTTGAATCAAAACGTATGATATACAATATGTCCAAATTTAAACATAATCGGTAGGTTGGGGAAAGAAACTTCTTCAGCGAAAGCACATTTTTCTTTTAAAGATGCTATAACAGCCCTACTTCTCTTTATTATTCTATTTCAAAGAAACATAAAAATTAGTTTACGTCATCCGCGTTAGCTTTTCGGTTGAAGCCAAATAATTGTAACTTTAAGGAACTTACTTTCGTTCTCAGGCAAACCATGTAGTCAATTAACACCGTAACCCGTATGAAGAAGAAAAAAAGGAATTTTCGTCTGCTAATTATCCTGGCTTTTGCACTTATTATTCTGCTTATCATCGGTAAAAAAGCCGGCTGGTTCGGAAAAGATTTTGCTACGCGGGTAGCCGTCGAAAAAGCAGAGAAGAAAGATATCACCGAGCTCATTACGGCAAACGGAAAGATTGAGCCGCAAACCGAGGTAAAAATCAGTCCGGAAGTTCCCGGTGAAATTATCGAACTTCCCGTAAAGGAAGGCGACGAAGTAAAAGAAGGCGACCTGTTGGCCGTTATTAAGCCCGATATTTACATTTCCAACCTCAACCGCTCACGTGCCAGCCTGAACACGCAAAAAGCACGGTTAGCGCAGGCTGAAGCCCAACTCACCGAAAAGAAACTGGCCTTCGACCGCTCGAAACAACTCTTTAAACGGCAAACCATTTCGCAGGCCGACTACCAATCGGCGGAAGCTGCCTATAAAGTCGCTGTTTCGGAAGTTGAAGCCGCTCGTTTCCTGGTAAAAAGTGCCGAATCAAGTGTACAGGAATCAGAAGAAAACCTGACGAAAACCAAAATCTATGCTCCTATCTCGGGAACGATTTCGAAACTCAACGTCGAAAAAGGGGAACGGGTTGTAGGAACGAACCAGTTTGCCGGTACCGAGCTGATGACGGTTGCCAACCTCAACAGCATGGAAGTAAAAGTCGAGGTCAATGAGAACGACATTGTGAAAGTGCAGTTGGGGGATACCGCATCGGTAGAAATTGACGCCTATGTGAACCGGAAGTTCAAAGGAATTGTGACTGAAATAGCGAGTTCGGCTAATATATCCGGTACCTCAACCGACCAGGTAACCAATTTCGATGTGAAGATTTTACTGCTGCAAAGTTCGTACGATGATTTGCTGAAGAAACAATCGGAGCGCTATCCTTTCCTACCGGGAATGTCTGCAACCGTCGATATCCGGACGAACACCCGGAATGGCGTGATTACCGTCCCCATCCAGGCCGTTACCACGCGTAGCGAAACCGGAGAAGCCAAAGCCGAAACCGCAGGTCTTCAACAGGTCAATGACGAGGAAACAAGCGACAACGGGAATGAACAACCCAAACCGGAAGCGAAGCAACATGAGGTTGTATTCGTGTACAATGATGGCGTGGTTCGTGAAAAGCAGGTCAAAACCGGCATCCAGGACAACGTCAACATCGAAATAGAGGATGGGCTGAAAGGTGGTGAAGAGGTTGTTACCGCTCCCTACGGACTGATTTCGCGTACGCTGAAAGACTCCATGGCCGTAGAAGTTGTTCCAATTGACGAGTTGTATAAGACGAAGAAGTAGGAGTTTTACACGATAAAAAGAAGCATCAACGCTGTAGGGGCACGATACATCGTGACCGCCTGAGCCTGCGCAACGCGGTTTCATCAAATTAAAAGAGTCCACGCAAAGATTGTTCATCGATGAAGACGAGAGAGAGATGGGGAGAGTGAGCTATGCGGAGCTCCGATGGTTACGGGGAAATTTCAATCACTGACCTGATATTGAAGCCGAACAATAGGAACAACAGAAACCACAGGAACAATTTCAGCTATAGCAACCTCTGGCGGAACCTGAAACGTCCTGGATTAGAAATACCGTGGCCCCATCCGGCGGCGGCGGCGACCAATGTTGAAATCGTAGCTGACCATGAATTCGTGTGTCCCGGCATTGTAGTGCGCTTCAGACATGGTAGTCATATCGTAGGCATAGCCAATTTTCACCTGCGGAGTTATATAAAACTGCAACAGTCCACCGAATGAATTCTGATACCGATAAGTCGCTCCTACCCACACCTTCTCGCTAATCAGGAATTGTGCTGAAACATCAGCCGATATCGGCGAATTCTCTGCATAGCGAACTAAAAACGAAGGTTTAAATTTCAGGGTACCATAACGCGACACATTGAATACCTGCGCTCCCATCAGGTAGAAGTGAAGAACTTCGGTCTGACTTAAATTGGTCGTCTCCTTTTGAATACTGTTTTTGAGAATTTTCGGCACCGATATTCCCAGGAAAAAGCGATCGCCATGCCACATCACACCTACCCCGAAGTTGGGAAGAAATTTGTAGTTGATATCCTGGGCAAAAAGCGGGTCATTGGGGTCGTTGATCTGAAGATCGGACAGACGAGCCTCATACAGGTTGAAACCAGCTTCCAAACCAAAAGAGATATACTGCCGGCGACTGTAACGACTGGCGCGCACACGATAGGCATAGTCGAAATAAATACCGTTCTGTTTGACCGGTCCCCAACTATCGTTGAAAATCGACACCCCCAACCCGACATTATACGAGTTAAGCGGAGCCTGAACCGTAACTGTATTGGTTGAAGGAGCGCCGTCGAAACCGACCCATTGCTGCCGCGAAAGAGCCGTCACATTCAGGGTACCCTGACTTCCTGCATAGGCCGGCTGCACCGTTAGTACGTTGTTCAGGTACTGCGTAAAAACCGGATCCTGTTGCGCTTTTCCCACAAAGGGAAGTAACATCAGCACAGCAAATACTCCCAGCAGGTTAGTCCACTTTAATATGTTGGTTCGTTTTGTCAAATTAATTCAATTTCAATCTTTTCGTTTCAAACGGTATACGGATTAGAGTATAGGGTGTAAGGGGTTCCTATGCTTTTCTCCCGGATTCCGTTCTATTTTTTTCATTTTTCAAATATCATTTATCAGCGTTGGCTCTGTTGCTGTCGAAACAGCGTTGGCGTTTCAAACCACTGCCTCTCGCGACCGCCTTATTACGGGGTCTGGCTTAACATTCCCAAGGCGGTGCCATTGGGCTAAATTAAACTGGCCTTTCAGGCCGAAAAATACTACAATACTGTGCCCTACGGGCAAACAGATAAACAGCACTCAGTCACTTCTCTGCCTTCTTAAATCTTAACACTCTAAGCTTTATTCTTATGAACGCTTTTCTTCTTTATATCGTGCCAGATCTGTTTCATAAAACTTAAAACCTAACACTTAAAACTTCCTCCGTCTAAAGCCACCAGTTACCGTTTCCCAGGCCTCTGCTGTTCGCGGGCTATCCTCCGCTGGAGGAGGTGACCGCAGGCCGGAGGAGGATTGTTAAACTCCTACGGAGTATGGGCACTTCCTTCTATTTCATTTCTACAATACTGTATGCCCTACGAGCAAACAGATGCTAATTTTCAAAACATCTACGCCTCTGCAATTGTGGTCGAAACAGCGTTGGCTTTTCAAATTCACGGGTTGCACCCGACATGCCCCCGGATGCTCCCGACGCCTCGGGACAGGGCTATTAATTTTTTAACCCCTACCGGGGTTGTAAGAACGCTTTTCTCCAACCTGAAATGTCAAAGGTGTAAAGTCTGATGTCTGCAGTCTTTATTCTTAAAACTTAACACCTAAAACTCTCTTCTTATGAACGCCTTTCTTCTTTATATCGTACCAGACCCGTTCTTAAAACTTAAATCTTAACACTTAAAACTTCTTCTTCCGTCTAACATCTCTCCTCTAACGTCTCTTTTCTAATATGCTATATAGACGAATCCTTTATAAGTCTTGTGCGTACCACCGAGGGTTAACACATAATAGTATGTTCCAACCGGCAACAAGCGGTCACCCGACATCAACCCGGTATTGCACTTACCATCCCAGTCGTTTTTGTAATCCTTGCTTACATACACCTTACTTTGCCAGCGGTTATAAACCGTCAGTACCGTACCCGGATATTGCTCAATACCCTTAATTTCGAAGGCATCGTTGAAGCCATCGCTGTTGGGCGAGAAGGCCTCCGGAATCACAAACGGACCTCTGCTGACATCAATGACCACCACGGCCGAATCACACAGATTGGTCAAGTCACACACCTGGTAGGTAAACTGATCGTTCCCCTGGTACGGTTCCGTTGGAATATAGTTAATGGTTCCATCCGGCAATACCTTCACATCTCCATAGCTCGGTTTTAGCAATATTGTCACCGAGCTGGTATCCAGATTATTGTCGACATCAACATCGTTGGCTAATACTCCTATATTGATGGGTTCCTGAGCTGACGTAGCTGCAAAATCATCGTATGCCACCGGTGCATGATTCACTCCTTGAACAACAACAATATCAGTAGCAGGACAACCTGATGAGTCTTTAACATCAAGGGTATACGTACCCGGTGAACTAATTTCCAGGATCGGCTCATCGGAAACACCCTCGATGGTTCCATCGGTCGTACTCCAGTGAAAAGTAAGTGGAGCATTGCCAGTCGTTCCGGAAGCATCCAGAACAGCACTCATACCCGATTCAAGCGTTTCTGGTGCATCCATTACAATTTCCGGCAATGGCAGCACCGTAGCAACCATTGTGTCTTTTTTACTCAATCCGGCACTATTCGTAACCGTCAAAATCAATTCATGCTGTCCCGGTCCATCGGGCACATAGTTGGTTACCTGGGCCGTTGGGTTATCAAACGTGCCGGTAGTTGATGTCCAGTCGTACCGCAAATCCAATCCCTGAGAACCGGAAGCATCCGCCACAACGGTCCCACAGCCACTAACAGTAGTATCATTGCCGGCATTCGCAATCAGGTCGGCCATTACATATACATAGGCTGTTGCATACGTCTGGCGTGTTCCATCACTCACTTCATACACAAAATGATCGGCTCCGATGTATCCCGGATTCGGCGTATAGCTAAAACTACCATCTGTTTTCAGGTTGACCATCCCATGATCGGGACCGTTAGCATCTTTATTAGCCAGTTTGTAGGTAAGCGCCTGTTTTCCGTCCACCGACAGATCGTTGGGGGCGACCGAACCCGACTTTTCCTTCATGAACGACATGAACAGGTCGTCGCCACCGAAAGGCGGATTATTCTGATTCGTGTTATCGTACAACCGAAGCTTCACCTTCGCCTCTACGGTGCTATGACCGTCGGTTACTTCGTAGGTAAATTCATCGTCTACCGGGTTCGGTGTCGATGGCGTATAGATATATGTTCCGTCGGCGTGCAATACTACGGTACCGTGCAACGGGCCTTTCGCAGGCGTGGTATTCACGGTGAGCGGATCGCCGTTCAGGTCGATATCGTTGTTCAGTACGGTCGAATGGATGGTGGTACCGGCAGGTGCCCTTGCCTCATCATTAAAGGCGACCGGCGGATATTGCTTCGACGGATTCGTTCTCAGGATTTCGAACTGCACCCTCGACTCCATGATGATGCCATTGCGTTCTACCTTGTAAGAGAATGAATCGTGTCCCGCATAACCATTATCCGGCATATACGAATAGTTACCATCATGAATACCGATAACAACAAAGCCGTTTTTCGCCTGTTGGGTCACACTGGCTATCAAATCCGATTGACCCGCCAGATTGTCCAGCGGCAATGCTTTGGTATTTGTTGCAGCCGTCGACAACATGAAGTCGTTGGTAAACACACTTCCGTTGAAGGCGGTTTCGCCGTCGCTTACGCTCATGATGTTGTGGTCATCGACCAGCTCGAAGGTGTATGGCTCGACAATCTCAACAGAGATCTGCCTTGGATCGCCGTTACAAACGGCAATCTGCTGCCCATCGGTATTCACGTGTATCTGCGTAACCGAGAGCTCCAGTGTGTAGATGCCGGGAGTTCCATCCCAGGTTATGGTTACTGAGTTTCCGGTAGATGCACTCAAATCGGTGGAGGAACCGCCGGAAGAGACACTCCAGTGGTACTGGTAGTTTGGCTCGGCCGTTACGCTGTAGGTCCGTTGTTCACCCTGCGGCACTTGCTGATCGGCCGTGGTCTGGGCATACCCTTTCCCTACCGGGAAGAGGAGTGCCAGCACGCTAACCAACAGGATGATATGTTTCACGTAGACCTTCACGTACTTAATTCATTTTTATTTCCGGGGTGACCGGCGTTTTAAATATCGTGTATTGGAATGTTCCGTCAGTTGTCGAAACATGAATCTCCATTCCGTACTTGTCGGTGGCTTTCACCAGTACGACGTCGTAAACCTGGTCTTGCGACACATCATTTACGAGGCCGTTCAGCGGTAAGCTGTAATCGGTGGCATCCTGTAAAGTTTGGGATAGATTTTGTGTGGTCCCGTCCGGTTTGGTAACCTTATAATCCACGGTCACCGGGTAATTTGAATTCGGTAACGGAACGCCATCGGCCGCATACAGTTCAACGGTCGCCGTTGTGTTGCTGGTCGGTATATTCGGGTCGGCACAATCGCCGGCCTCTTTCGGGTTAAAGGCGATACTGGAGGTGTTGGGCTGAACATTAACGACAATGGCCTTGGTATTGGTACAGCCATTGGCATCGGTTTCCGTCGCCGTTACGTAGTAAGTCCCGGTTTTGGCCCATGTCACTTTGATAGACGCCTTGTTGTCTCCTATCGGGAAACTGATTTCCGAAGGTTGTGTTGCTTCGGTGGTAAATGTTTGTTCGTTGTAAATCACCCAGGAGTAGCTACTCCCGGGATGATTTGCAACAAAAAGGTTGCGTGTTTGCCCTTCCGACACCACAAACGCCTCCTGTGCCGTGGCAGAAGCCACGGCCAGGATTACCCATCCAACGATGAGTAGCAGGCGTTTATAGGTCAGGGTTGAGAACACTAAATGTTATTTGAATTAATATGCAGTGATTGGTGATGTATCAGGTCTAGATACTGTCACGTCTGCATGATTGTTATCGTTAGAAGTACTTTCAACCGCCCCGCTACTACAATGTGGATTGCTAATATTAAGTGTTTCGGTAAAATCTTGAGCATCAACAGGAGCATCTATTCCATAACCATTGTTGTTGTCTAGCTCAATTTTAACATTCACGGAAGTTACTCCAGCTGCCACACTTACAGACTGATTCGTCTTATCATAAGTCACCGTACCACTTCCATTTGCATCACTAACACTAACGATCCCTGAGGCTGTAAGATCTGCAACAACCTTAGTTGCATCAAAACCTGAATTACCTGTAGCTGTTATACTTCCAATATTAAAGCCCCACGTTTCAGATGTGCCAATACCGGATACGCTCACCTTATAAGTTACTGTTGCGGTGCCATGATCATATGTAACATCTCCAGTTGAGCTATTAAAATTAACATTAACCTTACCATCATAACAGAACATACCACTATTCGATCCACCTGGTTCAACAGCCAGATCGAAAGTAGATGCTTTAGGCATGACGGGTAGAGCGCGAGTGTTTTCACAGCCACTAGCGTCTTTTTCTGTTACCTTAACAAGGTAATAAACACCAGTTGTAACATTCGATTTCCAAGTAATGCTAATACTATTTGTTGTTCCGTCATTGGTTCCAGAGGTTTTATCGATTTCTGCCACAGTAGACGCATCATTCCCAGCTGCATCCAGTACTTCCCACGTATAAGTATAAGGAGTCGCGCCATCAGTCTCAAGATGCTCAGTCACAGAATAAGTATGTGTTGCACCAGGATAGGGGTTTTTTCCTGTCGATTGTGCAAACACCTTTGCACTACCCAGTGCAAAGAATGCGATTAAAGAGAGAATTATTAGTTTTTTCATAATTTAAAGATTAATTGCTCAATTTTATTCCTGATTGATATTTTATAATGCTTGGTATTGAATTTCAGAAGTATTCGGTATTTGATGAATACGCAGTTCCTGTGTGCTACTCACATCCGGAGGAGTAACTCCGTTTGCATCAGTGGCTGAAACAATTGAAATCGTCTTCACCGCATCAGCGCCTCCGGGATTATTAGTTAGATCGTAAGAAAATGAATTGGTGCCTGTTCCGGTAGTACCAGATTCTGTAACTGTAAAAGATTTTTGAGTTGTTCCATCAGTAACAGTCACGTTCCAAGGAAATGTTCCTCCAGAAACGGTCACGCCTCCGTCAACAGTTGTCGTGGAACCCGATAAACCAGCATCAGCACAAGTAGCAACAGCGACATCAAAATTAATAGTCAGGTTGTTATCTACAGTCACGGTAATTTCCTTGTAATTGGTACAATTAACTCCTGTTTTCTCAGTTACCTTAACAGTATAAATACCTGGCTTTTTCCATAATATCTGTGCCTGAAATTTGTCATTATTCGTTAGTGTAAATCCATCAGTAATACTGGTTGTTGGAGTTACTGTCCATAAATAAGTATTTCCAGTTGTCGCAGCAGCGCCAGGCTGATAAGAGTACTTTGTATTTACATCCACTGTTTGAGGACCAGTCGATTGTGCATAACTAGCTCCAACCAACAACGTCATAAGTATTGACACTAATAAAGCAGTCTTTTTCATAATCAATTAATTTATGATCAATTAATTTTTTGGTATTCTATATCCTGTGTTTTTGGTTTAAAATGAATTTCGACATTAAAACTTTCAATGTTACTCTCGTTTGAACTTTCATCAATAACTTTGAAACTAACGGTTGAAATACCTTCCGGGAAAGCATATCCACTGGGATCTCCATCGCTATCATCTCCAAAATCAACCAGTGTAACACTATTGTGTACTATCCGATATTCCACAATTAGATTGGCATTGGAAGTGCAGTTATCGTAATACGAGGTTCCTGGTAATCCAATGTTGTTAACTACATAGGTTCCTGTACCTGGGTCATCAACACATCCAATAATCACATCACTTAAAGGTTGAATGACTGGCGCTTCATCATCTGTCACTGTTACATTCATACTCGCCTGAGCAGAATTGCCGGCTGCATCTGTCACTGTCCATGTAACAGTTGTGATTCCAGAATTGAAACTGACATTATTAATTGAGTTTATTCCCGTTGTAGGAGAAGAAGCTGTTGTAGCACCAGACAAAGTCCAGGTTAAGGAAGCGACAGAGCAATTGTCACCATACATTGGATCAGGTATCGAAATATCTGCTGAACATGAAGAAGCATCGGTCGATGTTGAAATATCTGCAGATGCTGTAATTGTTGGCGGTTCTGATTCGGTTACTGTAATATCAAATGGACAAACAGCGGTATTACCGGATACATCAGCACATGTAAACCTCATGTGATGAACACCAACTGAAAATGAACTTCCCGGTGCAGGCGCAGGATACCAGGTCGGATCTCCTTCGTTTTGCATCTCACCTTTTATCTTTGGACCTTCAAATTCAATGATTGCCCGGAGAGTACTATTATTGTATCCATCATTCCACTCGCCATAAAAGTCATGATAATCTGATTTATGATAATCATAAACAAAATTCCAAAGTTCAGCCCAATCTTGGTCTACACCTCCGTTTACAAGATCATTCGGCTGATCGCCGATCAGTGTTCCTGTTGACCAATTTGTATAAGTTACCGGTTCACCGGTAACCCATTGCCAATCACCTTCATTTTTTGCATCTGAAAACCCAATCCAGTATTTGTAATCTGTACCAGAAGTAGTATTCAAATAATCCCAAGGAGTCTTTTTTACTAAAAAGTCCAGTTCTCCTTTTGAACTTATTGTAGCCAAATGTCCGCCAACTTCAAGGGCTTTCGCTTGTGCTTCCTCCGGGGTCATCTTGGAATCCGACAAATAGAAGCTATGTCCATTATACATCCCCAAAAAAGAAAACCCTCCTATTGAACCTGCGTAGGCACCAGAATTATCGGTTGCTATTGGAGTATTGTACCAGACCGTAGCGGAACATTGACCGGGATCGGCTACAACCGTAATATTGGAAGAACAATGAGTGAAGTGTGGTGCCTCTGTATCCGGAGCCACAGTAATTGTAGCAGTTCCGCTCAAACTAGATGCTGGGAAGTAATCTCCATATTGGTCTCTTACACTAATTATTGAATAAGTAGTTGTGATGGTAGGCGAAACCGTAATTTCAGAACCACTTGTATAATTATTCAACGTATAATTCCGATTTCCATCGGTGTAGACAACCGTGTAGGTATTTGTCTTGCCAATTACTGTAATAGCAAGACTTGCTGACCCACCATACACTATCGTTGCATCTCTATAAATCTTAGCAGAAGCTGGAGCATCTAACTTATGAAGATTGTCCACATTAAAGGTAGCAGGAGGATCCACCGTCATACTATTGTTAACAGTCACATAGATATGCGCCGTAACCTGAGCACTATCTGTAACAATCAAATTATAAAACGTAATATCTTCCCAACGTGGACCGGTGATCATCTGAATATCTCCAGAAAAAACAAAAGTGCTGTTCCCAGGATCAAAAGTCCCCCTTTCCATATCCCAGGTACTACCATCCATTGTAATGGTACTATTCTGAGCATAGATATTTCCCGCTACGGTTACATTCTTCCCAAAATAAACATCCCCACTTCCGCCATTTAGAGTTCCGCCTCCACTGAAAGAACTATTATCATAGAAGTTTACTGCTCCACCTGTAACATTAAGGGTTCCCCCTCCCGTCATACTCGAACTTCCATATATATTTAAAGTTCCATTATTCAGATTAAAGTTCGCTCCACCCTCCATTGTAAAAGTCACACTAGATGTGGAGGTTCCCACGTTTACAACTCCAGCACCACTCACATTAATATCGGCCTGAAGATCTAAATTACCAAGGAAATCAATTGTTCCGGAATTCAGATCGAGTTCACCATAAACCGATGAAGCTGAATTGACCGTTAAATTTCCATCTCCCATATCAATCTTGCCTCCATCCGGTATTGCAATTGTCCCTGTAGTAATCGTACCAGTTGTAACTGTCAGAACACCACGAACAGATAAACTTCCGCCAACCGTCAAGTTTCCTGCCCCCAAAGACAACTCAGTTGAAGAATTTAACAATAAATTCCCCGACACATTTATAGTAGAATTACCTATTACTGTAACAGTATTTGAAAAACTCCTACTTTTTATAGTCAATGAAGCGAAAGAAACATCTGTACTTATAACGGGCTTATAATGTCCAGAAGCAATATCAGCAATGATCACATCGTCTCCCGGACCCGGCACTCCGTTATTCCAGTTCGCAGGGTCTGTCCAAGAACTGCTGACCGCTCCAGTCCATTGCGTCGATTTTCCATAGACAAAACCGGAACTCAACACCAATAAAAATATCGAAATGGTAAAAAGCTGAAGGGAACGACGAATAAGAGAAGTTGGAAAAGCTTTCTTTGGAGCATTTGAAGAGAAAAAGGAACTAAGCGCTACCCTAGAGTAACTCTCGAGATCTTGATGATCGTAAGCAGTCGGACTGTGCTTACGACAGCATACGAATCTCTTTACCGATATGTCAATCAGTTGATGTAACAAGTGCTCCTAGTTTTTGCCTTTTTATTCCTAATCCACCGCGTTAACCAAATTCTCAGAAATGTGCTCAACAATTCTCTGGTTTACGCAAATGTTTAATTTGTTTAATGTCCGAAAATCAGACACTTTTTTTCACAAAACTCAAACAGCATTAATTATCTTAAAATGTGATCATTAATACCATTGCCCTTTTTACTCCGCTGGTAAAATTATTAAAAATTGTTAAACAAAGCAGTGCCCCCGATATAATAATCGATAAACATCTCCGTTATGTCGCCCAACAAGACGCATAATGGATTGATTTTCTGACGATTGCTCTAATTCCACCATTGTTAATTTTTTTTACATTTTAACATCTGTTCATTCGGGTTTTGCGTAATTAAATTTATCATATAATTATATATGATTTTCTGACCAATCCCCAGCTTTGCTTCTACATCATATAAAGGGACTTAGCAAGCAAGTCAATTGCTCACAAAAATTTGAGAAACCTTCGTGAATGACTATCGTTACCCAAGAACGTTTACTGGCATCAAAAGACCTTTCCATCTCGTTCATAGTCTTTTCAAGCAGTAATAAAATAACGGGGTTAATGATCGAATATTTTGTGGAACCATTTATTTAGAATACAAGAAATCCCAATTCCAACCTGTATCTGGCTTTTAGAATTGTAGAACAAGACGCGAAATCACTAATCAAACATCTCACTACTAACACAATAAAAAATTCACAAACGACAAACCTGTTAATTTTTTTTACAATATCTTTAAACTACCTGCCAACAGGTTATCAGTCCATTATGTTAAGATAAACAGATTGAATATTATTAAAACGACCTACAAAAAACAGGAAAACGAAAAATCAGGTAATAAAATATTCAAAGAAGTGTTTGTCTGAGAAAGAGTAAACAACGACAAAAAGGGAACTTTCACGCCCCTATAAACTGGAAATAAATTTCGACTAAAAAGGAAGAGGTAAGTTTATTAGAAGGAACAATGCCTCATAAGCGATTGTGAAGCAGTCGATTTAACAGTTCGTCTTTGTATTTCGAGGAAACTTTCAACATTTCCCCGCTCGTCATTTCGACCATACCGCCCCCCGACTTCAGGTAGCGGACAACGTTTTTCAGGTTAATCAGATGACTGCGGTGAATTCGGGAAAAGCCATGGTGAGCCAAGAGATTTTCGAATTCCATCAGCGTCCGGCTCACCAATGTTTCGGTTCCGTCTTTGAAGAAAATACGGGAATAATTGCGCTCGCCTTCGCAACGCTCAATGTCATCAATCCGCACAATCGAAAAGCCATTTAGTTCGGGTAGAGCAATGGTGGCATTGGCCTCTTCTGACGAGCCAAAGAGGTTGTCGCGCATGGCCCGGACCCGCGGCAACGTAGACGCCGTGGAAACCTGGTTAATCCGGTTCAGCGATGCCTTAATATCGTCGGGAACGATTGGCTTCACAATGTAATCGAATGCCGAATATTTAAAGGCCTTGATGGCATACTCGCTATATGCCGTTGTGAAAATTAGTTTGAAGTCGGAATTCTCAAGTTTTTCGATCAGGTCGAATCCTGTACCATCCGGTAGTTTGATATCCAGGAAAACCAGGTTAGGATGCACACGGTTAATCAATTCGAAACCAGAAGCAACAGAATCAGCTTCCCCCTCGAGAATCACATTCTCAAAACATTTCTCGAATGTCTTCTTCAAAATCGTCCTCGAAAGTTGATCGTCGTCTATGATAACCGTTCGCAACATGAGTTCTTTATATCAACTGTACGAAATTCAGAATAAACCTCGTAAAAGTATAAAAACACAACATATCAACACGGAAACAGGGACGAAAGTTTTACGGAATTATGTTCGACATGAAATAAGGCACTCCCCTCCTGAACCATCCTATTTCAGGTTTCAGGTTGCGCTACGATTGTTAGAAAAAAGACATCAGACATCAGACACCAGACTTTAGATTTAAGACCTAATCTCCTACACTGAATACCATAAATGTCTTCTTCCTTTAACCTATAAACCTGGCAACTTTAACCTTATATTCCTGTTCGGCATAAGATGAAGTTCTCTCTTCCTTCGCGTGTTTAGGCTTTGCGGCCTCTGCGTGGTGAATTTACTTTCCTTGTAAACCGCGGGACGATCAAACAGAAAAAATCAGATTTCTTTGGAATTCACAGTCACGATGTATCGTAACCCTACACCGAGGGACCTTTTACTTAAACCATCCATCCGGTCGAAACGTTACTCACTAGCCGGATGAAATACCGACTTGAAAAATTTACCATCTTTGCACAAAATTAAAAGCATGTCTTTAATTCTGAACCTGGAGTCCTCAACCGAAGTTTGTTCTGTTTCCTTAGCGGAGAACGGTCGTATTCTCACTTTTCGTGAAAACAGTGATGGTATGAATCATGCCAAATTATTGACCGTGTTTATTGAAGAAATTTTCAACGAGTTGAAATTAAAGGCTGAGCAGTTGGATGCTGTAGCCGTATCGGGAGGGCCGGGTTCCTACACGGGGCTTCGAATCGGGGTGTCAGCCGCAAAAGGTATTTGCTATGGCGCCGGAATTCCGTTGATTGCTCTGTCTTCGCTGGAATCGATGGCCAATCATGTAGCGGCTCATCTTTCGGATTATAACCTTCCTGCTGATGATTTGCTTCTGTGTCCCATGATTGATGCCCGGCGGATGGAAGTATATTCCGCCCTCTATTCCACCGATGGAAAACAAGTCCGGGATATTTCTGCCGACATTATCGACCACCATTCCTTTCACGAATATCTGCAAAAAGGCCCTGTTGCATTTTTCGGAAACGGAGCGGAGAAATGTAAGCGGGCCATTCAGCACCCCAATGTCCTTTTCCCCGAAGAAATTACTGCTTCGTCGAAACACATGGCTGCGTTAGCTGAAAAGGCCTTCCGGGAGAAAAACTTTGTCGATGTGGCTTATTATGAACCTCTTTACTTAAAAGACTTTATTGCCACTGTTCCCCGGAAAAACATCTTTGGAAACCAGCAATAAAAGACTATTGGAAGAGTTTTAAGTGTTAAGTGCCCAGAAGATTGCCATCTTCCGACATCAAAAGGAAACATTAATTGGGTTTCATGCAGGAATTTTCCGAATCAACGCACCCATTGTTTCTTAAGAGTAAGAGATTATCAGACAGGAGGACTTAGACTTTAGACCTTTTTATTATTCATTGCTTTAATTGTTCCTGTTGTTACTGTGGTTCCTATCGTTCGGCTTCGAGGAATGATTCCGCGTTGCGGTCTCTGCGTGGAGCCTTTTATATATTCCTCGCAAAGAGCGCTAAGAACCACAAAGTCCGCAGAGATTTATCTAATTTCAACTTCATGACTTTAAAACCCGGAAACAGTCATTTGCCTATCGTATCATGCCCATTTTCCAAAACCACGCCTGCTTTTACTCAAAACCACACGTGGTTTTCGACAAAACCATGTGTGATCCTGATCAAAACGACACGTGGTTCGAACTAAAACCACCGCAGGTTTTGTGGTGACCACCTTTTTAATTCCCTGCAAAGAGCGCTAAAACGCCCCAAAGCCCCCAGAGGACTTCTTTTCAATCACCGTAAAACGCACCATTCCTGCTAGATAGCTTAAAATAATTTCTCATCTTGATTTTCAATTCTTTGCCTGCTCCGCGAATTCAAACTTTGCGGTCTCCGCGTGGAGTCTTCAATTAGTTCCTTGCAAAGAGCTCTTAGTCGCTCAACATACGCAATATGAAACACTTCCCTATCTTTCTCATGCCCTTTAGGAAAGTTTCACTAAATTTGCGGCCTGACAGATCCCCGGAAATCTGGGGAAGTAAGTAATAATCATTTATTTAAATACATTATAATGGCAACTACTGCAGATTTCCGTAACGGATTGTGCATTGAGTACAACGACCAGTTGTTCCAGATTGTGCAGTTTCAGCACGTCAAACCAGGGAAAGGATCGGCCTTTGTTCGTACCAAACTCAAAAACCTAAAAACCGGTCGTGTTATCGAAAACACATTCAACTCCGGAGTGAAAGTGACCGTGGCCCGCATCGAGCGTCGCCCTTATCAATTCCTGTATAAAGATGATATGGGATTCAACTTCATGCATACCGAAACATTCGAACAGGTGATTATCCAGCCTGAGCTGGTAGAAAACGCCGACCTGTTGAAAGATGGCATGATGCTGGAGATCGTGTTTCATGCCGAAACCGAAACTGCATTAAGCGTTGAACTTCCTCCGTTTGTTGAACTGGAAGTGGTTTACACCGAACCGGGTGAGAAGGGCAACACGGCTTCTTCTACCGCATTGAAACCTGCCGAAATGGAAACCGGCGCTACCATTATGGTTCCGATTTTCATCAACCAGGGAGATATTCTTAAAGTGGATACCCGCGACCGTTCTTACTCAGAACGTGTGAAGAAATAAGAAAAGTTCCAAATGGAATTCTGAATCCCGGTCAACCACGGTTGTCCGGGATTTTTTTATGATGAACAACTGGCAGTAAAAGGATTATTCATTAAATTGCCCAATAATTAGACAATTACTTGTTTTTCCTGAATGAAATCAACTTTTCATATGAAAACCCGGATGCTGAAATATATTCTAACAATCATCTTTAGTTTAATCTCGTTTATTGCTTTTTCACAAACGACTTACTACTATACAGCTAATTCCGGCCTTTGGAGCGACAATACAATATGGGGTACCAACATTCCTCCTGCACCTGACGCGACCAATACAGTAACTGTAGGAAACGATCTAACTATCACAGCCGGAGATACCGTTACCTCCTACAGTAATCTCTCCATCAGTGGAAACGGGACCATGTTGTACATTAAAGGAGTGTTAATCATCAACGGGGATCTTGCTCTTGGCACTAACAAGGAAGGAATTGATATTGCATCTGGTGGTATGTTGATTGTACTTGGAAATTTTAGTGCAGACGATAATAAATTCTCAATTGCTTCTGGCGGCTATTTTTACGTTCAGGGCTCTGTTACTGTTTCAAAAAACACACAAGCAACAGTGACAGGAGATAGCAATATTTATTTTGAGACAGCTCCAGTGGGAGATTGGCCAACAGGAGACACAGGTGATGGCCTTCCAGGATATAATTCAGGGTACACCACGGATCCGACCAACAATCCTTTACCAACACCGATTCAGGATGCAATTGGGAATAATTGTATCAATGTTTCTCCAACAACTGTTGATGGATGCATCAGTAGCGATCAAACCTCATTCACGTTTACCATCCCCGACGCCACTAATGGATGTTCCGGCCAACTATATTATCGGGTTATTCGCGACTATAACACAGGCAGCCAAACGATTACTCTCGACTACACGCAATATACAACAAGTCAAGACCTAACAATGACCGAAAATCCAACTGGTTACTCATATTCTGTAGTATTTTACAGAGGTAACAGCATTACTGATCTATTGCCCGGTTTCAAAGAGGTTCCTATCATTCTTTCCAATACTCCAACAACTGGAACCATCACGAAATAAAATTGTACATATAGAAGGAGTCCAATACGTCATTTTAAGGCACTCTTTGTATAATGCCTGTCGTGGGAGCCGACGAAACATTAATTGGGGAAGTTTCGTCGTAAAATGCTGCGCCTAAAAAATACCAACGCCCGATCAAAGTTCCTCCGTCATATGCTTTTTTTAATTGTAAGTACGCATTTATTTCTGTTACGCCCGAGGTCGTATCCACAAGGACCAAAGGACTAGCTAAATTAGGCGATGTAATGAGCATCTGATAAGAAAACCAGAAAGACAGTAAGTTCTTCCATTGTATATAGACAATATCTCCATCACAACCTGATATTTGATCTGACGGCAGAATAAATGATTGAGTAGCCGAATAGGTGCCATTTAGCACATTAATGGGATCATTAGGATCGGTAGGAAGTGTTTCATAAATTGTTCCTGAAACAGATGTACCTGTAATACCACCTGTGGCAAAAACTCTTCCTCCTCCCTGAATATCGATATTATCGTGCCCCTGACTATTTGTTATTGTCAACAGTCCCGTTATCAGCAAATCACCACTAACCAGTACCACTTGATTAGGATTATCACAGGTAAAAGTCCCATAAACAAGCAAACTACCGCCTCCATTTAAGGTTATTTGACTTTTGTTATTGTCCATATAGACATTCCCGTAAATAACGAGAATGTCATTCACCGTCAAAGTAATTTGAGCCGTTAAATGAAGGTCGCCGACCAATACAACTTTATGATTAATTGTTGCATTGCTGTTCAGATTCAGATTGTCCGGAGCAGTTCCGCCCCAGGTCGCTCCGTCTTGCCAGTTTCCGTCCGCAGTTGTCGCAATTTGAGCCGACGAGACCCCTGTAAAAAACAGAAACACAATTAGTAGTAAAGTACGATTCATTACTATAGAATTAATCTCGGTCGAAGAAGTCGTTTGCGAAACAATAAAAGCATGTTCAGCAAAAGCATGTAGCCTATCTGCCTTATTAACGAATAATTACGTTGTTTATTGCCGACATCTTTCGGGAAAGAACAATCCTGGTTCTAGCCTTTAATCTTATTAGATTCCTGTATATCCAGCACCACAATCAGCGCAAAACTCATCCAGAAAGGAATAGCGGCATTGTCCATATCGAGGAAGTTGTTGAGAAAGCTATGCACAAAATAGGTTGCAAGGGATAAGACCGCTGCCATTGACAAAAGTCGTGTGCGGGAATCTTCCGTTCGGGAATACAGTCGGATACCTGTGTATAAAATAGAGACAATCAGTGACAGGAAAGCGAGTAATCCCAATAAACCGGAAGATACCAACGCCCCAAGGTATTCACTGTGGGCATTGCCCCAGTCGCCTGAATTGGTACTGATAATGGTTCGGAATTCCCGAATCTGAAACGGAGCATATTTGAACTGATACGTATTCGGTCCCCATCCAAAAACCGGCTTTTCCTTAAACATTTCCAAAGCGCAGTACCAGCGATTCAACCGTTCCACGTTCGATGCATCGGAAGTAATGTTGGTCATCGATTCCACATGTTTCACCATGTTGCTCGAAGAATCGGTCTTGTTCGTTTCCAGCTTCAACAGAATCTGTGTCCAAAATGTGAACAAGATGACCACTACGGCTACGGTCGTGAAAAGAAGATGGGTGAACCGAATGCGTAACTTCATGATGAGCCAAACAACGGCAGCAACAGCCACACTTAACCAACTGGCTCGTGAATAGGAGAAAACCAGGCCGGCAACGAAGAGAGGCAGGAGCATAAGAAACAACAGCCGTGTTTTCATCCTGCTTTCGCGATCAGCGGCAAAAGCCAGCAAATAGGGAATCATCATCGCTATGACGGCACCGTAAACGGTATGATCGTTAAAAAAAGGCTGGGGAACTTTATAAGCAATCTGTTTATTCCATAAACCATAACCAATGTGCTTCCTGATGGTCAGAATGATCACGATGACCATTCCCGCCAGGAAAAGTAACCACAACTCCCTGACCGATGAAAATCCTCTTTTCAGGTATTGTGTTGCCATCAAATAAGCAGCACTGATGAACCAGGCAGCCGCCAGAAAAGCTTTTAACGAAACCAGCGGCATCGTAGAGGTAAAACTAGTCAGCAACATCCATCCGAGGTAGATTCCAATCATCAACGTAACAGGGTGACGCCACACCTTCCGGTCAAAATCATTCTCCATTAAGAGCCGCAGCACAAATATGCCTAGTAATCCAAAGAAAATGGGTTCCGATGGCAGGCTCATATTGATGGTTGAATCCGGATAAAATGTTGTTAACGGGATGGAAAGTGGTGTCAAAAATATGACCAGCCGAAATAAAACATCCAGACGGTACAAAGCCAACAGCACCACACCCAAAGCCAAAGGCAACAGGATTAGTACCCGGCTCTCCTTCACAATCAACAGATAAATATTGGCCGCAATAAAAAGAAGCGACACAATGTAAAACAGAGCAAGTTTTATGTGGCTGACGCGTTCCACCCGATGCTACGATTTTTTCCGATCGACTACTGCGATAACGACGGTTCCAATCAACAGGGCAAACAAAACACTTAGCAAAACAATGAGGGTTCGCTTTGGCCAGTATTTCCGATCGGCCGGGAAAGGTTTTTGGACAACCCGCGCAAACCTGGCCTGTTTGTTCGACTGGGAAAGTGCCCAATGATGATACGTTCGCAGCGAATCGATCTCTGTATTGCGCCCTTCCAGCTCTTCGCTCATTTGCCAAAAATGGATTCCCTTTTGGCCTAAATTCTCCAAATCTTTCTTAACCTCTCGGGATGAAGGAGATGACACTCCTCCTTTGACAACCGCTGCCATATAACCCCGGGTTACCTCCTTCACCTGCTCCAGATAGTCAAGTAAACCGGTCTTTTTGCTGTATTGTGTCAAATCTTTTACCAACGAGTCACGCTGATGCACCAGATTTTTGAGCTCCATACCGCTGGTTTCCGCATATTCTCTATACCTCTGGCGGTACACGTGCAACATTTTACTGTCGCAAAACGATATCAGCGAATCCACCATGTCAGAGGCTCGCTGTGGCTCTTCGTCGAGAATACTGATTTCGACAGCCTGATATTCGGTCTTCCGGATGTCCACATTTTTGTCATATCGGTCGAGCACGGTAGACCAAAAATAGGGGTAGTCCTTTGATACCCGGTAAGCCTCACCCAGGTCAAAAGTTTCTACCATACGACGCTTCAAATCGGTCGAATTAAAAAACTCCAGCATCTGCTCGGTTTCCGATTCATCGCTAAAAGTCCGGACATCCAGCATGGGATACACTTTGGCTGTTGAACGGAATTTGGGATGGATAAACGTCGGACCGGTAAAAATGGCGGCCAACACTGCAGCTACAACAGCAATAATTCCCAAATGGAGTTTCCACTTCAGGAGCAGTTGCAACAGACGGCGATTGTCGAAATAATTTTCCATGGTTAGTTAACTGAAAGTAAAACGGGCCTTGTCATTCACAAAGGAAACGAACAAGACCCGTCAAAAATTATCTAATATCATGCTGTTCAGCAGAAAATAACAATTATCCTGCTATAATCAGGAAGTAATTCTTCTTCCCCTTCTGCACCAGCAAATACTTTTCTCCAATCAGCGACGCAGCATCCACGGTTGCATCGTCGGCCGCCACTTTCGATTTGTTAATGCTCAAACCGCCTCCTTTGATGGTCCGGCGCAACTCTCCTTTCGACGGGAAGACCTGCGTATGCTCAGCCAGCAGATCGATGACGCCAACACCTTCGTCAAACAACTTCCGGTCGACCGGGAATTGCGGAACCCCTTCAAAAACCGAAAGAAAGGTATCTTCATCCAGCTTGCGCAATTGCTCTTCCGTCCCTTTTCCAAACAGAATCTGCGACGCCTCAACAGCCGCATCGTAATCCGCTTCGGAGTGAACCATGCAGGTAACCTCTTTAGCCAGTGTTTTCTGCAAAATGCGTGTGTGTGGCGCTTCCTGATGTTCCGCTACCAGCTTCTCAATTTCTTCTTTAGGCAACAGCGTGAAGATTTTAATGTACCGCTCTGCATCTTCATCCGAAGTATTCAGCCAAAACTGGTAAAATTTGTAAGGTGACGTACGCTTCGGATCGAGCCAAACGTTGCCCGATTCGGTTTTTCCAAACTTTTTCCCGTCGGCTTTGGTAATCAGCGGACAAGTAAGTGCGAAGGCCTCTCCTCCCAGCTTTCGCCGGATGAGTTCGGTACCGGTAGTAATGTTTCCCCACTGATCGGAACCGCCCATCTGCAGTTTGCAGTTTTTGGTCTCGTATAGATGGAGGAAATCGGTTCCCTGAACCAGCTGATAGGTGAACTCGGTGAACGACAAACCCGATTTGCTGCTTCCGTCGAGACGCTTCTTCACCGAATCCTTCGACATCATGTAGTTCACGGTGATGTGCTTTCCGATATCCCGGATAAACTCCAGAAAGCTGAATTCCTTCATCCAGTCGTAGTTGTTCACCATCTCGGCACCGTTCTCCGCTTCGGTACTGAAATCGAGGAATTTGGCCAGCTGCTCTTTCAGGCAATTCTGATTGTGACGCAGGGTCTCCTCATCCAACAGGTTTCGCTCCTGCGATTTACCCGATGGATCACCGATCATTCCGGTCGCACCCCCCACCAACACAATCGGTTTGTGGCCGGCCACCTGGAAATGTTTCAGCATCATTACTCCAACCAGGTGACCAATGTGCAACGAATCGGCCGTCGGGTCGATTCCCACATAGGCCGTGGTCATCTCTTTCTCCAATTGTTCTTCCGTACCGGGCATCATGTCGTGAATCATGCCCCGCCAGGTAAGCTCATTTACAAAATTCACTGGTATATTTTTTAGTCCGTTAAATGTTCTGTTTGTGCATTTCAACCTTCCGGGAAACCGGAAAAACGACTGTCCGGCTGAAATTCCGCGCTAAGATACAAAATTTTAACGCTCTCCGCCGAAGACCTTCCGTTCGTCCCAACGGGAAAAGATGCTATCTTTAAAAACCACACCATTAGCCCAACCATCATGAAACGAAACCACGACTTTTCTTTTCGTTTGAATCACGCATTCACATTCCTGCTAATTTTTCTGCTTTCTACCAACCTGTTTGCCTCTAATGAAAGTAAGCACCGCATCATCTTGCTCCACCCAACGGTGAGTAACATCGAAAATGCGCTGGCACTGGTCAAAGACGGCTTGATTGACATTCCCAACCTGGAAATGCTTGGCGTTTATTACGCCGATGAAAACTATGACTATTCAGCTTCGGAAAAGTATTTGGCCGAGCATCATATCGAAAATTACCATCTGGAGAAAGTCGAGGGTAAACTTACACTCAATGACCTTTTCAGGAAGAATGCCTGTACTGAGCAGCTCCATCAACTTTTTGAAAGTGCAGATGCCGTTCTTTTCTTCGGTGGACCGGATATTCCGCCATCCATCTACGGCGCCAAACAGGAGTTACTTACTTCGGTGACCGATCCGATGCGTCACTTTTTTGAGGCTTCGTTCTTCTTCCACCTGATTGGTGGCGAGCGAAATCCCGATTTTAAACCTTTCCTGGAAGAACGGCCTGACTTTGTTATCCGGGCATTCTGTTTGGGTATGCAAACCATGAATGTGGCTGCCGGCGGAACACTCATTCAGGATATTCCGCAAGATGTTTATGGAATACGCGATGTAGAAGATGTATTGAAAATGTCACCAGCGATGATGCACCGAAATTATTTCAATGGTTTTTCGGATAACCAAGATATTTTCTACGGTCATTTTCACCCCATCCGGTTGGTGAAGGACGGCTATTTTGTTACTGATGCCGGTTTCCCGGAAACGGCCACGCCGTATGTGCTAAGCGCGCATCATCAGTGCGCAGGCAAAGTTGGACAAAATCTGAAAGTCATTGCCACCTCGATGGACGGAAAAATTGTGGAAGGCCTCCAAAGTACGCGTTTTCCCAACGTGATTGGCGTGCAGTTTCATCCCGAACAGGATTATCTCTATCATCCCAATAAGAAATTCAAGCGGACAAATGATGAATCTTTCAGTCCGGAAAGGCTGTTACAAAGGACCAACAGCCTGGCTTTTCACAAAGCATTCTGGAAGGATTTTTCCCGGAAGGTGACCGAGAGCAAAAAGTAAACCGGATTTTACAGCGAAACCTGTTGGACGCCTTCTTTCAACTCTTTTTTCGCTTCATCGAAATGGAAGAAAGGCAGAATGCTGGGCGCAAAATTCCGCAGCGGTTTATAAAGTACCGAATTATTGGCCTTTTCGGGTGGTATCAGGTTGAATGTATACTGACCCACCATTTCGATCAAAATGAGCAATACGCTGATGATAAAAGCGGCTTTCAGCACGCCGACCACCACTCCGGCCAGTCGGGTTAACATACCAAGCGCGATAGCCTTAAATAGTGTATCGGCCAGCCGCGCTACCAGGTGCACAGCCACGACCACCAAAATAAAAGTGAGAATAAAAGCAATCAAACCCAGATGTTCCGGATTCCAGTCGAATACTGAATGCAGGTAGTAAGCTGTGAATCCGGAAAATTCAACCGCTCCCCAAATGCCCAGTAACAAAGCGGCAATGGAAGCCAGTTCGATAAAAAAACCTTTTTGGAATCCCCTAATGGCGGCGAATACCAAAATGGCGCCAAGAATAATGTCGAGCACGTTCATGGTTTCGGATTGATTCAATAGGGTAAAAATATCAAAAAATGAAGCAGAAAAAGGGTTCCCCGAAAAAATTATGTATTTTGGCTTCCGGATGTTAAAAACATAACATCCTGACCTTGAACCAACTTAATTCGAAAAACACGAATGGCACTGCTGAATTCCATCATCAAATGGGTTAATTATAAACGCATTTACCAGATCGAGCTCTACCGGAACCATGCCGAGGAGATTCAGGAGGAGATGCTTTTTAATTTATTGAACGAGGCAAAAAATACTGAATGGGGTAAGAAATACGACTACCGCTCCATTAAGTCAGTTGAGCAATTTGCCGAACGCATTCCGGTCAGCACGTATGAGCAGATGGAACCGCATATCTCGCGCATGATTGATGGAGAGCGCAATGTGCTTTGGCCAGGTGAAATTAAGTGGTTTGCCAAGTCGTCAGGGACCACCAATGCTAAGAGTAAATTCATTCCGGTTTCCCGGGAATCACTGGAAGACTGTCACTTTCGTGGAGGGAAGGATGTGCTGGCTATTTATCACCGCAACTACCCCGAAGCCAAAGCCCTCACGGGAAAAAGTCTGACACTCGGTGGCAGCCATCGCATTAGCAACCTGAGCAATAAATCGTATTATGGCGATCTCTCTGCCATTATGATAGAGAACCTGCCGTTCTGGACCGACCTCAACCGGACACCTCCCACAGAAATAGCACTGATTGAGGAATTCGAGCGGAAAGTGGACGAAATCACCAAAACTTCCATCCACGAAAATGTGACTTCGTTTGCGGGCGTACCGTCATGGTACCTCGTGCTGCTTCGTCACGTACTCGATTACACCGGGAAAAATAATATGCTGGAAGTATGGCCGAACCTGGAAGTATTTATCCACGGCGGCATCAACTTCGAGCCTTACCGCGAACAGTACCGCAAGCTGATTCCGTCGGACGAGATGCGTTACCTCGAAACCTACAATGCATCGGAAGGATTTTTCGCCATTCAGGACGATCCTTCCCGGGATGATCTGCTGCTGATGCTCGATTATGGCATTTTCTATGAGTTCATCCCCATGTCGGAATACGGAAAAGAAAATCCGAAAACCATTCCGCTTTGGGACGTGGAAACCGGCGTCAATTACGCGATGGTTATTTCCACCAACGGCGGACTGTGGCGCTACCTGATTGGAGACACCGTCGTTTTCACTTCGAAAAATCCATATAAGATTAAAATCACCGGACGGACGAAGCACTTCATCAACGCATTTGGTGAAGAGGTCATCATCGATAATGCTGAAAAAGCGCTTAAACAGGCTTGCGACGAAACCGGGGCTACCATTCGTGACTATACTGCCGGACCGGTTTTTATGGGCGACAACGCAAAAGGAGCTCATGAATGGCTCATTGAGTTTGATACACCTCCGGCCGACCTTTCCCGTTTTACGGAAATACTGGATAAGACATTACAAAGTGTCAATTCAGATTACGAAGCCAAGCGACATAAAAATACCACCCTCAATTCCCCGAAAGTAATTGCTGCTGCCCAGGGAACTTTTTATCACTGGATGAAAGAAAAAGGCAAAATCGGCGGACAAAATAAAGTCCCGCGCCTTTCGAATAACCGTGATTACCTGGAACAATTGCTTCCGTTTCATCATGAACTTTCGCGGTAGAGCGGAAATTATCGATGGTTTTATTACATTCGTATGTTTTTGAAAAACCCTAGACAATGCACATTGCCATAGCTGGAAACATTGGTGCCGGAAAGACCACACTTACTAGCCTACTTTCGAAACATTACGGCTGGGAAGCCCATTACGAGAGCACTGATGATAATCCTTACCTCGACGACTTTTACCACGACATGCAGCGTTGGTCGTTCAATCTTCAGGTGTACTTCCTGAATAACCGGTTCAACCAGGTACTCGATATCCGGAAATCGGGAAAAACAATTATTCAGGACCGGACCATTTACGAGGACGCCGAAATTTTTGCTCCAAACCTGCATGACATGAGCCTGATGAGCACACGCGATTTTAACAACTACCGCTCGCTCTTCGACCTGATGACCCGCCTGATCGAACCGCCGGATTTGCTTATCTACCTGCGTGCTTCCATCCCGACACTGGTGAACCAGATTCAGAAGCGTGGCCGCGATTACGAAAATTCCATTCGCCTCGACTACCTGAAACAGTTGAATCAGCGTTACGAAGCTTGGATTTCGAAATACCACAAAGGAAAAATGCTCATCATTAACGTCGATGAAATTAATTTTGCCGATAGCGCCGAAGACCTCAGCAAAGTCATTGACCGCATTGACGCCCAGATAAACGGATTGTTTTAGACAATTCGGACAGAAAATATTTCAAAGCCGCTGCATAAATCCAGTGGCTTTTTTTATCGCAAATTCACACCATGATGTCCGTCATTATAATTCCGAACGCCTGTGAGTGATGTACACTATACTTTTGTTATGTAATTTAATCGGGATTTAAAGAATTTATGAAATACCTGAGCGTAACAACTATTTCAACAAATATCAGATACTTTGAAGCAGCAACTTATTGCTACAAATCAATGATTTGATAACATCTAAGAAAAATCAAATGAAAAAAACACTGCTGGACCCACAAAAAAAATATCCAATGGTAATGCCTGATGGAACTGAAATAAAAACCGTAGTTCACTTAAATCAGGTCATTGATCATCCACAAATCGAAATTGGTGATTTTAGTTATTTCGGTCATTTTGAAGTGCTGGAAGATTATGCCTCTTTTCTGGCGCCATATCTTTTTCCTTTAAGTCCAGAAAAGCTGGTTATTGGAAAATTCTGTCAGATTGCTCATGGTGTAAGGATTATCACCAGTTCAGCGAATCATAACATGAACGGATTTTCCACTTTCCCGTTTAACAACTTCATGATGACGCCTGAAACCTCCGCAAAAGAAATAGAAGCGATGTTCCAGGTTCCCGGAAGGAAAGGAAATACACATATCGGCAACGATGTTTGGATTGGAATGGAAGCCATTATTATGCCGGGAGTTACTATTGGCGATGGAGCAATTATCGGGGCACGTTCCGTGGTTGTTAAAGATGTTGAGCCCTATACCATTGTGGGAGGAAATCCTGCTAAAGCGATTAAAAAACGCTTTTCTGAAGAAACGATTGAAAAGCTTCTTGAATTGAAATGGTGGAACTGGGATGTGGAAAAAATCGAACAAAACCTGGAAGCTATTCTAAATTCTGATATCAAAAAGCTATACAACATCAGACTCTAGAATTAGATAGTTAACAAAAAAACCGAACGCTTTAAATAATAAGAAAACTAACCTTCAAAAACAGAATAAAAGAAATGGAAACCCTAACCAGAACCCTTGAAGAACAACGAAATGAATTTGCTTCCCGAAAATTTCTGGCAACTCCCATCGCCGGGTTGATTGCCTGGCTCATTACCGGGATTGCCGGAATGACAATGCCGCCCGTCATTACCGTTTGGGTACTGTTTATCAGCACCGGCAGCATTGTTTACATGGCTATGTTCATTTCAAAATTCACCGGCGAAAATTTCCTCGATAAAACCAAACCCAAAAACGAATTTGATACGCTTTTCATGCTGACCGTTGGACAAGCTGTTTTGGTTTATTCCATCGCCATTCCCTTCTTCCTGATCGATTACACTTCGTTACCTATGACCATTGGAATTCTCACCGGATTGATGTGGGTGCCGTTTTCGTGGATGATCAAACATTGGGTGGGAATCTTTCACTCGGTCGTCCGGACAGTACTCGTCGTTGCTCTTTGGTATTTGCTTCCGGAATACCGGTTCGTAGCCATTCCATTTGCCATCGTGCTCATCTACATCATCACCCTGTTCATTCTAAAGAACCGGAAAAAAGGTTAACAAACGATCGTGTAGAACAAAGAAAAAGTTGCTGCAAAGCGCTCTCGATGAGAGTGGCCCGTTTCGCAAATGGCAGGTACAACAATTTAAATTCGTAGTTTTGTGTAGTGAAGGGAAATGTGCCAGACAAAACGATTGCTGTACTTCCATTTGTGAACATGAGTGGCAGTGAAGAAATTGAATATTTCAGTGATGGAATCACCGAGGAAATAATCAACGCGTTGGCACGGATTGAACACTTGAAAGTCACTTCACGGACTTCTTCATTTTACTTCAAAAACAAACATGTCCCCGTAAGGGAAATTGCCAAAGACCTGAATGTCGCTGCCATCCTGGAAGGAAGTGTGCGCCTGGCGGCTAATACTGTTCGTATCACTGCGCAGTTAATCCATGCAGAGGAAGATTTTCATTTCTGGTCGGAAACATGGGACCGGAAAATGGAGAATATCTTTGAAATTCAGGATGAAATCAGTCTGTTAATTGCCGATAAGCTCCGGGAACAATATGGCCACCTGGAGATTCAGGATCACCTTGTCGGGAAAAAAACTGAGAGTATTGATGCCTATGAATATTTTTTAAAAGCCCGGTACCATTTCAACAAATGGAACCCGGTAGATGCCCGGACCGCAATCGAACTCTATGAAAAAGCCATCGCTCTCGATCCGAATCATACCGACTCGTACGTAGGACTGGCCGATGCTTACAGTTTTTTTGCCGTAACCGAATTGATGCCCCGCAAGGAGGCGTGGGAAAAATCGCTTGGCTATACTGATAAAGCGTATTCACTGGACCCTCAACATGCCGGAGTGCATTACCTTTTTGCCAACGTCTCTTTTTTTTATGACGCCAATTTTCATGAAGCAGCTCAACACGCATTAAAGTCAATTGAGCTAAAGCACAATTATCCGGAAGCACAACAATTTGTGGCCTTGCTGTACATGATTTCCGGCCAAATGGAAAAGGCCAAACAACATCTGGAAATTGCGCATGACATCGACCCGCTTTCGCAGGAAACCTTGTTTTACCGAGCCTACTTCCATTACCGGAATGAGAATTATTCCGAAGCCCTAATGTTGTTTAATGAGGCACTGGAGAAAAATCCCAATAACATTCCGGCCTACATTGTCCGTAGCTATTGCTTGTTGAAAACCGGACAATATGACGAAGCACTCGATTTCCTCGGAAAAATGCCGGAAGAAATTGTCGTTCCTGGCGAGCGTCTGGGAGTAATTGCCCTGTCACATATTCTGAAAAAAGACCAGGCAGAAGCGGAAAAATATTTCAAGCAGCTAAAACAGGAAGCGCAAAAACCGACTTCTTTCCAGGCACACTCCTACCTGTTTATGGCGTACGCCTGCATGCGAAAAGCCGACGAGGCATTCTCGTGGTTGGATGACGCAATGAAAATCAAGTCCTCCGTTATACTGCTGAATTATACTGACCCGCTGAACAACTTTATCAAAGAAGACCCACGGTACGAACAATACAGACAAAAGCTTTATCATCAACCCGCTCTTTTTGAGAATAAGTCTGGTAAAAAACCGCCGCTGCTGGATGCAGATACAGCCGACGCCTACACGGAGAGTTTAATGCGGTTCATCGATGAAGAAGAACCCTTTCTGGTTCCCAATCTTTCGCTGCGCATGCTGGCTGAACAGGTCGATATACATCCCAACAAATTATCGTGGTTACTCAACGAACGGATGGGCAAAAACTTCAACGAGTTTATCAATCATTACCGGATTGACTATTTCAAAAAACTGGCTCTCGATCCCGATAACAGCCATATTTCACTAATTGGTCTGGCCTATGAGAGTGGGTTCAACTCGAAAACTGTTTTCAACACCTATTTCAAAAAAGAAACCGGGATGACGCCAAAGGAATTCCTGAAACAGAACAGTTAGCCTACTCCCTTCTCTTTTCCCACACAGACAGAATAAATCACACTTTTAGGTTCACAATTATAATTGCGAACCCTTATCCTGTGCGTCTCACCTACATTTGCGTCATGATTTCATTGAAAATCATATCGAAAAGCAATAAATTAAATCTCAGAAAATAAAAACTTATGAAAAAGGCCATTAAGATCATTCTGCTGACACCCCTTGTTTTGATTTTAGCCGCTCTGATTGTTCTTTCCATTATGTATTCGCCCACCTACATGTACCGGTTAATTACCATGAATGTGGCGGATGTGTATGACTACAAAAACTTCGAGAACCGGAAAATTGAAGGCTCACAAGACACTTTCCATTTTGCTAAAAAGTTGGATGAAGATTATGTGGAATCGTTGTTTAACGATCGGGTCAAAAACTCCGGCTTTAAAACATTCGACGAGTGGGCCCAAAAATCGCAAACCACTGCGTTGATCTTCATCCGAAAAGACACCATTCTGTATGAGAAATACTTCAACGGTTTTTCCCGCGATTCTTACTTTCATTCGCAATCAATGGCCAAATCATTTATCTCGTTTCTCATCGGAGCGGCCATTGATGATGGTTTGATTTCAAGTGTTGATGACCCGATGACAAAATATATTCCTGAGCTGAAAGAACGTGATCCCCGCTTCGAAAAGATTACCATCAAAAATTTGCTGGAGATGCGTTCGGGCTTAAACTACTTCGAGGGATATTTTCCCGGTACCCACATTCACCTTCCCTGGCACGATGAAGCGGTTGGTTATTACCATCCCAACGTTCGGAAACTACTGTTGAAGAAGATAGACATTGCCCGTGAACCGGGAAAATCATTTCAATATTGCAACTACAATACCAGTTACCTGGGATTAATTATCGAGCGCGCCACCCACAAAACAGTATCAGCCTACCTCCAGGAAAAATTGTGGTCACGAATCATGGAATACGATGCGCTGTTTTCCATCGACAGCAAAAAATCGGGCTTTGAATATATGCCTAGTCGGTTAATTGCCCGAGCCATTGATTATGCCCGATTTGGTCGCCTTTTCCTGCATGATGGCAACTGGAACGGCCAACAAATTATCTCAAAGGATTGGGTGGTATCATCTACTCGGGAGAACAAATCCATTCCGCGGGATATTTACCCGGATTGGCTAGGGAAAGGATGCAAACACACCTATTATTCCTATCAGTGGTGGGGAAACACCAATTGCGATTCCACCTTTCATTTTTTCGCCAATGGAAATCTCGGCCAAAATATCTATGTCATTCCTGACAAAAACATTATCATCGTTCACTGTGGAAATTCGCTGGAGTACTACAACGAAGGTGACCTATGGCATGCAGCAGAACAGATTTGACTTAGAATTCTATAATCTTCCATACAAAACCTCGTGACCAGCGCCACGAGGTTTTCTTTTTCCTACCGGGAAAACTATTCCTTACCGCCAATATCAGACCATTGAGTCCACAATTATAATTCTGAACTTCTGCACAGCAATCCCGAACTTCCGCCAGAAATAGCTCCCCTACATTTGCATCATCACTTCATTGATAATGAACAGAAAAACAAATCAAAATAAAGAAGCCATGAAAGCAATTGTTGCCACAGGCTACGGAGCACCGGATGTGCTGAAACTACAGCAGGTGGACAAACCTCAACCCAAAGAAAACGAGGTATTGGTAAAAGTACACGCCTCCTCGGTTACAACCGCCGATGGTATGATGCGGACCAGCAAACCTTATTTCGGTCGACTGGTGACCGGATTAACCAAGCCTAAGCATCCCATTCCCGGAACCGGTTTTTCCGGTGTCGTGGAAGCGGTTGGCGAAAAAGTAGAAAGTTTCCAACCGGGTGACGAAGTCTTTGGTGAAACCACGCTTGGGTTTAGCACCAACGCTGAATATTTCACCATCCCTGAAAAAGGTGTCATTCTGCACAAGCCTGACAACCTGAGTTTCACTGATGCAGCCACCTTCTGCGACGGACACCTCACTTCCCTGAACTTCCTGAAAGAGATTGCCCAAATCAAACCGGGACAGAGAGTACTGATTAACGGGGCATCAGGGAGCCTGGGAACAGCAGCTGTGCAAATTGCCAAATACATGGGTGCTGAAGTGACCGGAGTTTGCAGCACGCGAAACGTCGGCCTGGTCAAATCGCTGGGAGCTGACTTTGTGATTGACTATACGAAAAAAGACTTCACCAAAGCCGACAAAACGTACGATGTAGTCTATGATACCGTTGGAAAAAGTTCCTATTCGAAAAGCAAAAACATTCTTTCGGAATCAGGATTGTATGTATCGCCTGTTCTGAAATTCTCGCTGTTGCTGAAAATGATATGGACATCACTCTTCAGTAAAAAGAAAGCAAAATTCAGCGCCACCGGGCTTCGTTCCGACGAAGATTTGCGAAAGCAACTGACCGATCTGGTCACCCTTTTCCAGGAAGGAAAGCTGAAAACGGTGATTGACCGGCAATATCCGCTGGAAAAAGTGGCTGAAGCCCATACTTATATCGCTTCAGGACACAAAAAGGGAAATGTTGTCATCATTGTGCAACCGGAAAATGATTCGTTATGGTAAGCAAGAGAAATTCCGCGCAGATAGCAGGTATCGCCATTTTGATAATGGCCGCTGTTGCCGCATTTACCTATGGCTACATTCACAATTCCCTGGTCGTTCCAAATCATTCTGAAACCACAATTGGCAATCTCAAAGCTTCCACATGGCTTTTCCGGACAGAAATTGTCGGGTGGCATTTCATCCTGTTATGTGATGTTGTTGTTGCCTGGGCTCTCTATAAGTTTTTCAAAGATGAAAATCAGCTTCTTTCTCAAGTCACTGCCATCTTAAGGCTTATTTATGCTGCCTTTTTGGGCGGAGCCGTTTTCAAACTCATCAGTATACTGAGAATCATAAACGGGGAGGCGGGAATCGCACCGGAACTGGCCGGCCAGCAAATGTTGTCTTTCCTGAAATCCTTTGAAAGTACCTGGTCGTTTGGACTGATCATCTTTGGATTTCATCTGTTGTTACTGGGCTTTCTTGCACTCCAATCAAAAGCCATTCATTCTTCCTGGGGAGTTTTATTGATTCTTGCAGCCCTGTCGTATATCACGATTCACAGCTCGAAAATAGGTTTTCCCCAGTTCGATAGCCAGATAAAAACCGCTGAAACGATACTCAGTTTACCCATGGCTTTGGGAGAAGTTGGCTTTGCCGTGTGGCTGATCATTCGGGGAGGAAAACCAAAAATGAAAATAAATGAAGCCTTTCAAAACAGTTAACTAAAATTCAAGGTCCTGAAAACAAAATGATCGTTTTTCGAACTAAATAATTGGCACACCTTCGTCCGTTTTATCCGATAAACGGATATAGCAAATTGAATCAAGGATTGGCCAATGGTTTTGCTACTATTTCGACAAATAATATAGGATCGCTTTTAATCCAGATGCTCCAACAGCAACAATCATTGAAAAATGAAAGAGCCACAGAACATAAGCTCTGTGACTCTTTTTGGTTGTTCGGATTTTATCAAATAAATCGGAATAATCGAATAGCTAAATTAATTCCTGATACAACGAACACTAAATCCCATCCACTTATCCTTGTACTCATCCTGAGTGGACCGGATTAATGTCGCTTTAACGTATCTCAAAGTTCGGGACCAGGCGGTTGAAGCTGTTGACTCAGTAGCACTCCACCAGAAACCAGCCTGCCCAGGGCGGATTAAAGCATGCCCTAAGAGACCACCGCCCGGAAGAGCCGTAAAACCAGAAGAATTATTGGATGACAAATCGTATCCAATTGTAGCATTAATACGCGAGCCCCACCAGCTGGTCGTAGCTGCTAAGGCTTTGGCAATATAAATGTCTTTATATACACCATATCCATTATCGATTAGATAATTCGCAAGTTGTGTCCACTCTGCATCACTTGGCAGGTGCCATCCTTCGGGACTGGCTGTTTTGGCAGCCGGCCAGTTATATAAAACACCGTAGGTTTTATAATTATCGGTTGCTTTGGCATCGGCTGTATTCGTTCCCCAGTAACCATTTACGTAATAATAAGGCTTGGTGCCAGACAGGATTAAAGAATTTACGCTTGGCAGGTAGGCCAGGTTTTCAGCCATCCAAATCTGGTCGCCGATTTTTATCGTTTTATATACTTTGCCATCTCTCGGGTCGGTATACGTTGGGTTTTCACCCGCCAATGCCCGGATATCGAAAATAATTCCGTTACCGATTGTTGTATCAATAGTGTCCGAACCTACCAATCCATCAACCTGGTTAATTACTGCCTGAAGTTGATTCATTGCAGGCTTCTCATTCCCTTTATCAACACTTTTAATTACATTTTTAAGCTTTGAGACAAGGGCATTGGCAATTCCGGATTGCAGTTCTCCTTTGGTTACATAACCATTAATCTTCGAAATCAAGTTGGTGATAAGCACAGTAGAGATAGATGAACTCTGAGATACGGTAGAGATGGAGGCACTTTTTAACTGGCCCCCCGGAGCTGCATTTAAGATACTTTCATCCTTCTGACAGGATTGGAATGTTACTGAGAACAAAACAGCGATTAGAACAATGGGGATTATGCGTCCCATAAAACCTTTTCGACGGATCTGAATTTTCTTTTCCATTTTTGTGAATGTGAAATTTTTAAGCATGTCCTATTAAGTTTATTAAGAATATAAAATTGGTGTCTACTCGGGTGATATAATTGCATTACGATGCTAGTATTAAAGAAAATTCAGAAGGAGATATCAGACAATTTAGTCTTTTTTTAGCGGAAAAAAAAGTAACCCGGTTCCGGCTTTCGTGGTGAAACTCAATCTTTCTGCCTTTCGCATGATAAAAACAGGCATTGTTGACTTACCCGGGACCATCTTAATTTGGTTGTTACTCCAAATCCCAAAACGGGATATCCAGGATGAAAACAAAACTATCCTTCTTTGTGTCTATCAAGAAGTTAACAACACACCGAATTAATGGTACGGGTTTTGCATTCTTTGTATCAGAAACAGCTCATTTAATACCTACAGCTATGAAAAAAACAATTATCATATCCGTCCTTGCAATCCTCACCCTAATAACAGGCATTGCAACAGCAAGAGATTATCCGGATGAGTACCTGGGTTTGCCGGGTGACAACCTGAACCTCTATGCTACCATGAAATTATTCCAGGAGTCAGAAACGCTGGAAGCTTTTGAAAGAAGCCTGAACGACCCCAATTCACATATCAATAATCTCGACCTGAATGGGGACAACCTGGTTGACTACATTTCGGTGGTTGATTATGTTGACGGAGACGTTCATAACATCGTTTTAAGAACTCAACTCAACAGGAATGAAACACAAGACATAGCTGTCTTCACAGTTCAACGCTTCGACGACGGGACAGCGCGGATACAGCTTATTGGTGACGAAGCGCTTTACGGCAAAAACTACATTGTTGAACCCATTTATGCCGACAGTCAGGAAACACCCAACCCGGGGTACATGGGTAATACTACAGTTATAGCAACTCCGGCACCGGTTACCGTCACGACCTACCAGGTTGCATTCTGGCCCATCATCCGGTTTATCTATCGTCCCGGTTATGTTCGCTGGCATTCCGTCTGGGGATGGGGACATTATCCTTCCTATTGGAATCCGTGGCGCCCATACTACTGGCATACTTACTTTGGCTATCACAGTCACTTTGACCATTACTATTATGCCCATTATCGCCATTGGAATCATTATCGGTACCATCGCTATCACAATTTCTACTACAATCATGTGCGGGCACACTCTCCACAAGTGAACGTCAGAATCAGGAGAGGAAACTATAGATCGACCTACTCACGCCCGGACCTGAGAAGAAGAGGTGACGAAATATACAGGAGAACAGCCCGAAGAAGCACGGGATATCGAACGGACAACTCACATTACCGAAGAACGAACAGCGGCCAGTCTGTAAGCAACAGAAGAACTTACAATACCCATTCAAATTCCGGAAGACGAACGGTTTCAGGTACCCCGTCGCGGACACCGACCAATTCCTCTGCCAACAGGAGATCCGTAGACACACGAAGATCGTCAACAATACGCTCCGGAAGATCCACCACAAATCCATACCAGGGAGGTAATAACGGCGTATCTCAAAGTCGAAGCAGGAACAGTTCATCATACGGAAGCGGCACACGTTCTTCGGTAAGCACCCAAAGACATGCGCCGCAAAAAACGACAATAAACAGAAGCAGATCGTCGAGGTCATCTACTGTTGGTCGGACTTACAGGCGACCAACGCAATCACGCACGACTTATTCAAACAGGTCATCTTCGAAACCAAGGGTGTCCTCCCGGTCTTCGAGTTCAAGAAGTTCATACCGGAAGCCCAATGTGTCATCGAGATCTTCTGTTTCAAGAAGTTCTTCCAGTCAACCAAGGGTGTCGTCCAGAAGTCATAGCTCAAGCAACAGAAATTCAAGCGTTTCACACAGGAGCAGTCGTAGCTCCAGCAGCAGAAGCTCAAGCGTTAGAAGTAGTCGCAGCTCGAACAGTCGAAGTTCCAAAGCGACCACTAAGAGCAGTCATTCCCGATCATCTTCGGGTCGAAGATCTGGACGCAGGAAATAAAAAGATGCAAGAAAGCCGGTCATTTCTGACCGGCTTTTTTAATTTATTTCTTTTGCAGAGTTTAAGTTTACAACTGGGCTTCTGCCGCTTTAATCTCATTCCAGGCTTCTGCATCCAGTTGCGCTCCAACAACGCCGATAATCCGGCCTGCCAAAAGCGCACCAAGGCGACCGGCTTTTTCCAGTTCGTATCCTTTCGATATACCAGCGAGCATTCCGGCTGCGAAGAAATCACCGGCTCCGGTTGTATCAACTACTTTGTTTCCTTTAGCAGGAATGTGCCATTTGCTGGTTCCTTGTTTGATGAAAGCACCTTTACTCCCCACCTTTACAACGGCAATATCACAGCGTGATGCAATCGCATCCAACGCTTCTTCCGGCTCTTTATCGGTAAATGCTTTTGCTTCCTCTTCGTTGGCAAACAAAATGTCAACGTAATTATCGACCAAGTCATTCAGTACCTCAAGATTTGCTTCCACGACATTGTAGCTGGCCAAATCGAGTGCCACTTTCAAACCTGCTGTTTTGGCTTTTCTGGCTGCTTCGAGAATCAATGCATAATTCTGTACCAAATAGCCTTCAATCAGGAAGTAGTCAAATCCTTCAAATACTTTCGGATCAACGTCGTCAGCTCCCATATCAACCGCAGCTCCAAGGTAGGTTCCAAAGGTTCGTTCTCCGTCCGGGGTAATCAGGGCCACAGCCCTACCGGTGCGGGTATCCATCTTCTTCAGAAACGGCTCAATCCGGTTTTCTTCAAGTTTCGATTCAAAGAAACGTCCCATGTCATCCTCGGCAACGGATCCGACAAAGCCACAGGGAACGCCCAAATTAGCTACACCATTCATGGCATTGGCTACTGAACCTCCGGTAGTTATCTTTTTCTCAAAACCATTTGTCTTTTCCTGCATCTTCTCTGATAATTCGCGACCGACCAGGGTCATGCTTCCTTTCGGAAGTCCAAATTCCTGCAGAGTGGATTCGTCACTTAGAAGAGTCATAATGTCTACCAGGGCATTGCCTATTCCCAGGATTTTCGGATAATCAACGTTATGCATATTGTGCTGTTTTTTGACTTTAAAATTTTCACAAATATATTTTAGTTTTTAGGAAAACCTGTTATTTTTGCAACGCCTTTGACGAAAACGTTGAAGGAATGTTCTTAAAAAAATCCGGTGAAAACAATAGTTTGCGAGCCGAAAACAACTATCTTCGCACAGCAAACATTGGTTAAAAACCGATAAAAAAATTCCCTAGTAGCTCAGTTGGTTAGAGCGGCGGACTGTTAATCCGTAGGTCGTAGGTTCAAGTCCTACCTGGGGAGCACTTTTAAGGAAAATATTTTCCCTAGTAGCTCAGTTGGTTAGAGCGGCGGACTGTTAATCCGTAGGTCGTAGGTTCAAGTCCTACCTGGGGAGCTGAAAAAAAGCCGGTCATTTCTGACCGGCTTTTTTTGCACCTTAACATTTTCAATGCATTAAAGTAAAAATGTTTTACATCTACATCCTGTATTCTCCCTCCTCAGATATCTATTATGTTGGTTCTACAGATAATGTGGAGCGTAGATTAGAAGAGCACAATTATCTGTCAGAAAATAGTTTTACCAGCAAACACCGTCCCTGGCGTTTAAAAGTTGCATTTGAGGTTGGTCATTCACGCACGGCCGCTCTCAAGATTGAAAAACATATCAAAAGACAGAAAAACAGAAAATATATTGAAGACATTATTGAACGAAATTCGATCGACCGATTAATTGCAAGGTTCAGCTCAGTTGGTTAGAGCGGTCCCGACGTACGTCGGGATTAATCCGTAGGTAGTAGGTTCTCCCGAAGTCCATCGGGACTACCTGGGGAGCTGAAAAGCTGGTCAGAGACGACCGGCTTTTTTGTAGACATTACTCGACTTGAAAAAAGAAAGGGCGCCACATGGCACCCTTTTTTATTTTATAATCATACGATTTGTCTATTCATGCTTATTAATCGCTTCCAGGTAAGCATCAAGATAATGCTTGTCGAGCTGATCCGAATCACCATATTTCTGACGCAACTCGGTTAACCGTTCGTGCATCATTTTCTGCACATCGGCGTAAGCCGGATCGCCATACACACTATGCATTTCATGCGGGTCTTTCTCCAAATCATAGAGCTCCCATTCGTCGATATCGTAGTAAAAATGCATGAGTTTGTACCGGTTAGTCCGGACACCGTAATGCCGTTTCACCATGTGAATTGACGGATATTCATAGTAGGTGTAATAGATCGCATCGCGCCATTCAGAACTCTGCCCATCAACCAACTTACGGAACGACATACCCTGCATGTCCTTCGGAATTTTCACACCCGCATAGTCGAGGAACGTCGGAGCAAAATCAAGGTTTTGTACCAACTGGTCAATCTTAGTCCCTGGCTTGATCTCTTTCGGATAACGCATTAGTAGTGGTGTCCGGAAGGATTCCTCGTACATGAAACGTTTGTCGAACCAGCCGTGTTCGCCTAAATACATTCCTTGATCGGAAGTGTAAACCACGATGGTATTGTCGGCCAGGCCGCTCTTATCGAGATAATCGAGCAATTCGCCCACGGCATCATCCACCGAGGCAACACACGCCAGGTAATCCTGCAGGTAACGCTCGTAACGCCAGTGTGCCAGTTGTTGCTCGTTCATGTTCGGATACGCTTTTTCGAAGGCTTCGTTCATGGGACGGTATACCGAATCCCAGGCAGCCTTTTGCGCGGAATCCATCCTGCCAACATTGTGTTTGAAGGCATTGCGGCCCCAGTTGGTCGGATCTTTCAGACCCAGTTTATCCATCACCTCCGGATAGAGTTTATCGTCACCCGACCAGTTCTGATCGCGGTAGACCCGCATCTCAGCAGCGTGGGCGGCTGTTCCCCGGCCACTGTAATCATCATGGTAGGTAGCCGGCTCCGGAAACTCCTTCTCCGTGTATTCCTTGTAGTACTTTTCTTCAGGCATCCACTCGCGGTGCGGCGCCTTTTCGTGGAAAAGTAAACAAAACGGCTTGCTGGTATCACGTTTTTTCAGCCAGTCGAGTGCCAGCCGGGTGGTAATTTTCGTTACATAGCCCGGAATCCGCTCCTCCTTCCCATTGATTATAAAATCGGGATTGTAATAATGTCCCTGGCCGGGAAGAACAGCGGAATAATCGAAGCCCTGCGGCGTTCCGTCGAGATGGATTTTACCGACCAGGGCAGTTTGGTAACCCGATTGCCGCAACAACTTCGGAAAGCTTTCCTGGTCCCAGTTGAACCGTTGGACATTGTCTACTTTGCCGTTAATGAAACTGTGTTTACCGGTCAGCATCACGGCCCGGCTCGGCGCACAAAGTGAGTTGGTGACAAAGGCGTGGGAAAAAATAGCCCCTTCATGTCCAATCCGGTCGATGTTGGGCGTCTTAATCAGGGTCGAATCATACGCACTAATGGCCTGGTAAGCATGGTCGTCACTCATGATGTAGATAATGTTGGGCCGTTGCGGTTTGGGAGCCTTCTGCGTGCAGGCGGTTGCAGCCGCTCCTACTGTCAGCAGGGCGAGTGCGTGTGTCAGGTGATTATTCATTTGGATATCGTTAAGGTTTGTGTCGTTCGATTCAGGTTGCCGGATACGGTTTCCTATTCCCCTAAAACCGTATCTCCCTAACAAATATAAAAATCTTACCTGCCGGAGACGTATCCTCACCTGCTTTTTTACGATTGACCCGCTGAGAAAGAACTCAATGCTTCTTCTTTTCCGGCCACATACTAATAGACAAACCAACACCGATGATAAGAGCTCCCCTTAAACCCGGACGCTCTATCTCCGTCGGAGTATTAAACTGAATACTGTTTATGTATTTATTGTAGCTGATATTATTCCCTCCCAGAGAAAGCATACTGGAAACCCGATGTGATAAGCGCGCCCGAACTCCTAATGCCATTCCCTGAAAATATTGGAATCCGGTATCACCCAAACCCGAATACGAATTCCCTTCCGGATCCTGAAAACGACCGTCTCCCCACATGCGCCAGGTGCCGACACTGTATTCCATAAACAGCGCCCAAAAACCATCTTCATCGTCCTGCAATACCAGGTAAAGTCGGGGTGTGGCCGAAAGAATGGAATACGTGGCCGAGATATTGTAATCACCAATTTTAAACCATTCTCCATCCCAATCCGATAGCGACTCAATGTCCCACATTCGTCCAATTTTCCCGTCGACCTGGAGCCCCATAAACGACAATGGAAAAAACTCATGTCCCAATCCACCAAAAACCGAATTCAAATCATCCACGGCATTCTGGTCAATTCCATATGACAGGATGAGGTTGTTGGGCTGATCGTGCCACTGGGCCTGAACTGTCAGTGAACAAAAAAGTAGGACAATAATATAAAACAACATTCTCATTGGTCAGCCTCTTCGTTTATAGTACCAATCCTAAACGAACACCCAGAATCAAACCGCCCGACATAACGCGGTCGCCTATATTGCTTTCAATTCCGGTGAATAAATCCCAGATAACAGCGTCGCCCACGGGACGACGAATGCCCCAAGTCAGTCGCCATGTAAAGCCACCGGAATAAATTCCATCCACATTCTCGCGGTACAGTGGAATATTCAACGCTTCCACATAATAACGCCCCGACAAATTCACATACGATCCGATGTGATGGCGGATACTTTTATTCATCCGGATACGTCGCGCGTCGGAATAGCGCCATTGCACACCGGTTTCTACGTACGGTAACAGGTAAAACGCTTTAGCCTGAAAATGCAACAAATGGCTGAGATAGGCGCTTGTTTCCGTGTAATACGGTGTGGTTTCAAAACCTGCACTTCCGGTGAATCTGCCCGTAAGCGGAAATTCATAGCGGTAACCCGGCGAAATAAAATCGACCCGGTGAAAAGCCGGAATTCTGGTTTCACTATTCTGAGCAATGGATTGAAAAATGGATAAGGTAAAAAGGCAAAGGAGAGCAACTCCCATTTTTTTCATGAAACAAACTTTAGTTAAATAATTAGATTTCGTTAGTGGTTCTGTTCTTTTATTCTTTTCTGAAGGAAAAGGTTACCTGTAAAAATATTGTTAAGTAACATGAAATGCAAGCACGCTAAACATTGCAAATACCGCTTTTTTTAAGAAAGGATATTATTCCCATCTTATCCGTATACTTTCATTCTATATGCTGAAAAGCAGCTCTAATAAACGTTTATTAGGATTTAATTAAATTTTTTAACAAAAGTTTAATAAAGTTAATCTTATACTTAGCCTCCGAATAATAAATCACCTAAAAAACATTGGAGGATTCTTTTATGTCTACCCGCACTAAATGGTTAAGTTTATCATTAACTCTTCTGTTTCAACTGGTTTTCATCGGAACCTATGCCGCCGGAACCGGCGTCGAGTTGTACACCCCTTACACCCGCATTTCCGTTCCACCAGGAGAAACGATTAATTACAACATCGAGGTTATCAACAACACCAGCCAGATTCAAACCATGCCCGTCAAGGTGATAGGAATGCCCCGTGGATGGGATAGCCAATTGAAATCGGGTGGCTGGAAAATCAGTCAAATCTCTGTCCTTCCGGGAAAAAAAGAGAAGCTTTCCCTGAAAGTAGATGTACCGCTGAAAATAAACAAAGGCAGCTATCATTTTAAAGTGTTAGCCGGCGGATACACTTCGCTCTTGCTGAATGTGGTGGTTTCGAAACGAGGAACCTACCAGACCGAGTTCACTACCGACCAACCCAATATGAAAGGGAACTCGAAGGCATCGTTTACGTTTAAAGCCAAGCTGAAAAACAGTACCGCCGACAACCAACTCTACGCCATCAAAGCTGATGCACCCCGTGGATGGAACGTCACTATCAAAGCCAGCTACAAAGAAGTCGCATCAGTCAACATCGCTCCTAACGAATCAAAAGATATTACCATCCAGATAAAACCGCCGTCTGAAGTGAAAGCCGGAACTTACCGAATTCCGGTAACAGCTTCTTCCGGAACCACCTCCGCCGAAATTGCGCTCGAAGTGGTGATTACCGGAACATTTAACATGGACCTGACAACGCCCACCGGCCTGCTCAGCACCGACATCACTGCCGGCGACCAAAAACAGGTTGAATTCCTGGTCCAAAATACCGGTTCATCCGATCTGAAAGACATCAACTTCGATGTAACACAGCCAACCGACTGGAAAGTTACTTTCGATCCGAAAAAAATTATCGACCTCGAAGCGGGCCACGCCACTAAAGTGATGGCTACTATCCAGGCTTCCAAGAAGGCAATCGCCGGTGATTATGTCACCAAAATCGAAGCAAAAACACCGGAAGTAGGAACCAAAGCCGAGTTACGTGTCACTGTCAAAACACCTATGTTGTGGGGATGGATTGGCGTTTTCATTATCCTCTTAGCGCTCGGAAGCGTGTTTTATCTGTTCCGCAAATATGGAAGGAGGTAATACATGGCTGAAAACATTATCGAGCTGGTCGATCTGACCAAAAAATACGGATCGTTCACAGCCGTCAATCGTTTAAACCTTTCGGTGAAAAAGGGTGAGGTATTTGGCTTACTCGGGCCCAACGGCGCGGGAAAGTCGACTACCATCCTGATGATGCTGGGACTTACGGAGCCATTTTCCGGCTCGGTGAAAGTTTGTGGCATCAATTCCACCGAAAACCCGATTGAGGTGAAAAGGCGTGTCGGTTACCTTCCGGAAGATGTGGGCTTCTACCCCGATCTGACCGGAATGGAGAACCTAAAATACATCGCCCGGCTGAACGGTATCCCGGAAAAAGACGTCGAAGCCAGGGCCAGGGAACTGTTAGCCCGCGTAGGTCTCGCCGAACAAGCCGAGAAGAAAACCGGGAAATATTCGCGCGGAATGAGGCAACGGCTCGGTTTGGCTGAAGTGCTCATCAAAACGCCCGAAGTCATCATCCTTGATGAGCCAACCTCAGGCATCGACCCGACCGGAATCCGCGAGTTCCTCGAGTTGATTGTCCAACTCAGCAAGGAAGAAGGTATCACGGTCTTGTTTTCTTCACACAATTTGCATCAGGTGCAGCAAGTTTGCGACCGGGTGGGATTGTTTGTCAGCGGTAAGCTGATTGCCGAAGGGAACATTGAATCGCTTTCGCAGAAACTCTTTTCCACCGAATCGTTCGTTGTGGAGGCAGGCGTCAATTCTTCCGGAAAGGAAAACAACGGAAATGGTCTGGAAGAAATTCTGAAAGACATCGACGGAGTTACTTCGGTTTCGCAAAAAGATCATACGTTCTACGTGGGATGTTCCCGCGATGCCACGGCTGACATTGCCAGGGAAATTGTCTCATCGGGTTCCGAATTGGCTTTCTTGCGCAAGAAGGAATACGGCCTCGATGACATTTATAACCGCTATTTCGAAGGAGGTGAAGTTCATGAGTGACATAGCAAAACAGATACAACAACCCAAAGAGCCGTGGCTCAGCAAACTGGGACTCACTCCCCGCAAAGATGTGGGCATGCATCCCTTCCGGGTGATTGTCGACAAAGAGATTTCGGACCTGGTGCGTAGCTGGCGTTTCAAAATTCTGATTGGCATCATCGTGCTAACGTGCCTCGGTTCGCTTTATACGGCTTTGACCAACATCGGTCACGCGGTGAAACCCGGCGATCCGGACAATGCGTTCTTCTTTCTGAAACTGTTCACCATTTCAGACGGAACGTTACCGTCATTTTTCGTATTCATCAGCTTCCTTGGGCCGCTATTAGGTATCAGCCTTGGTTTTGATGCCATCAATTCGGAGCAGAACAGAGGAACATTGAGCCGCGTGATGGCACAGCCCATTCACCGCGACTACCTGATCAATGCCAAGTTCATGGCGTCGATAACGGTCATCAGCGTGATGTTCTTTGCTCTGGGTTTCCTCGTTATGGGCCTCGGACTGGTCATCATCGGCATTCCGCCTACGCCCGAAGAATTTCTGCGCATCGTATTCTTTATCGTACTCAGTATCTTCTACGTAGCCTTGTGGCTGAATCTGTCCATCCTGTTTTCGGTCCGGTTCCGGCAGGCAGCCACTTCCGCTTTGGCGGGAATTTCGGTTTGGCTCTTCTTCAGCATTTTCTACAACCTGATTGTAAAGCTGATTGCCCGGGCGACCATGCCCCCCGAAATGGCACCGGAGCGCTACATCGTTGCTCACCGGAATTTTATACTGGATTTGATGCGCCTCTCACCGAGCCAACTGTTCAGTGAAGCCACCACAACATTGCTAATGCCGTCGGTACGCAGCCTTGGACCGCTCACGATGGAGCAGGTACACGGAACCATACCGAGCCCCCTTCCGTTGGGACAAAGTCTGCTGCTGGTATGGCCGCAGCTAACAGCCATTATCGCCATCACGGTAGTTTGTTTCGCTCTTTCGTACGTTTTCTTTATGCGAAAAGAAATCCGTTCCAGATAGTTAAACTCCGCTAGTGTCATCTTCCTGCCGGGAAGAAGATACGACCAAAGGCAAGTCGTCCGTTCGTTGATCGGACAGCTTGCCTTTTTTATTTCCCTGCGAAGTATCCATCACCAAGCATTTCCCCACTTTTTAACCGTGTAGCTGCACTAAATTTTTATCTTTGAAAGCGTAACCAAATTTCAGAGAATCGTGAAGAAAATTATTCTAAGTATGCTGCTGGCTGCAGGTTTGCTTGGGCAAACTACAGTCAGTAAGGCACAAGATGTGCCCCTGGGCGAAAACCTGGTCAAATATGTCAATCCGTTGCTGGGAACCGAATCGGATTTCTCGTTGTCGAACGGAAACACCTATCCGGCCATTGCCCTGCCATGGGGAATGAATTTCTGGACGCCGCAAACCGGAAAAATGGGCGACGGCTGGGGCTACACGTACCAGGCCAAGAAAATCCGGGGTTTTAAACAAACCCATCAACCCAGTCCGTGGATTAACGATTACGCGGCTTTCTCCATCTTTCCGGAAACGGGAAAAGTGATCATCGACGGAGCCAAGCGTGCATCGTGGTATTCGCACAAGGCGGAAATTTCCCGCCCCGATTACTACCGCGCTTACCTGGCCGACTACGATGTCGTCACCGAAATCACACCCACCGACCGGGCTGCCCGTTTTCGTTTTACGTTCCCGCAATCCGACTCGTCACGCGTGCTGATTGACGCTTTCAACATGGGTTCGATGGTGAAAATTATTCCGCAGGAGCGGAAAATTATCGGCTATTGCCGGAATAACCACGGTGGCGTACCGGACAATTTCCACAACTATTTTGTCATTTATTTCGACAAACCTTTTACGGTCGCCGGAACCTGGAAAGACAGCCTGAAGCTTTCGCCAGGATCGACTGAAGCCGAAGGGGAACATGTAGGCGCAGTTATTACGTTCAAAACGGAAAAAGGCGAGCAAGTCAATGCGAAAGTAGCTTCGAGCTTCATCAGCCCGGAACAGGCCGAGCTGAACCTGCAGAGGGAAATTGGGAACGACTCCTTCGATCAGGTGAAGGAGAAAGCCTACCAGGCATGGAACAAACAATTGAACCGCATCCGCGTGGAAGGCGGAACGGTTGACCAATACCGCACGTTCTACACTGCGCTGTACCGCACCATGCTCTTCCCGCGCAAGTTCTTCGAGCTGAATGCCAACAACGAGATTGTGCACTACAGTCCGTATAACGGGAAGGTGGAAAAAGGCTATATGTTTACCGACAACGGATTCTGGGATACCTTCCGGGCCGTTTTCCCATTCTTCACCCTGATGTTCCCGGAACATGATTCACAGGTGATGCAGGGGCTGGTCAACACGTACAAAGAGAGTGGCTGGTTGCCCGAATGGGCCAGTCCGGGACACCGTGACTGTATGATTGGTTCCAACTCGGCTTCCATCATTGCTGATGCTTACATGAAGGGAATTCGCGGATTCGACATCCATACGCTGTACGACGCCATCCTGAAAAACACGAAAGGCGTCGGACCGGTGCATTCGGTTGGCCGTTACGGAGCCGATTACTACAACAAGCTGGGCTATATTCCTTACAATGTTGGTATTAATGAAAATGCCGCCCGCACACTGGAATATGCTTACGACGACTGGTGTATCTGGCGTTTGGCCAATGCGCTCGACCGTCCGAAGAAAGAGATTAAGCTATTCGCTCAACGGGCAATGAATTACAAAAACGTATTCGACCCGTCGGTAGATTTCATGCGGGGCCGGAATGAAGACGGAACATTCCAGTCGCCTTTCCGTCCCGACAAATGGGGAGACGCCTTTACCGAAGGATGTAGCTGGCATTATACCTGGTCCGTATTTCAAGACCCGGCTGGCTTGGCGAAGCTTTTCGGTAATAGGGAAAAAATGGCCAAGCGTTTGGATGAAGTTTTCACAACCCGCCCCACGTTCGATGATTCGTATTATGGCATTCAGATTCACGAAATCACCGAGATGCTGATTGCCAACATGGGACAGTATGCACACGGAAATCAACCCATCCAGCATGCTATTTACCTGTACAATTACCTGGGGCAACCCTGGAAAGCACAAATGCATGTACGCGATGTAATGGACAAACTTTACACGCCTAATCCCGACGGTTTGTGCGGTGATGAAGACAACGGACAGACTTCGGCATGGTACGTATTTTCAGCAATGGGATTCTATCCGGTGGCGCCCGGAAGTAACCAATATGTACTCGGTTCCCCGCTCTTTAAGAAGATAACCCTGAAACTGGAGAACGGGAATACCTTCACGGTAGTAGCTGATAACAACAGCCACAAAAACGTGTATATCGAGAAAGCATTGCTGAATGGTCAAACGTACGACAAGAACTATCTGACACACGAAGCCATTGAAAAAGGCGGGGAAATCAAGTTTGAGATGGGAAATCAGCCCAATAAAACACGGGGAACACAACCCGATTCGTTTCCTTACTCCTTTTCCGATAAGAAATAAAATCTGACTTCAGAAAAAAAGAAAAGAGGATGCCGTAACTGACATCCTCTTTTTATTTGTTTTTAAGCTTATATTTCGATCAAATGATCAACATGGCATCTCCGTAGGTTCCGAAGCGATATTTCTCTTTAATGGCTACCTGGTAAGCATTCATCACCTTATCGTACCCGCCAAAAGCAGCTACCATCATCAACAAGGTAGAAAGCGGTAGATGGAAATTGGAAACCATTGAATCGGCCACGCTGAATTCGTAAGGCGGGAAGATGAACTTGTTGGTCCAGCCCTCATACGGCTTCAGGGTACCCATCGTTGAAACCGAACTTTCGAGTGTCCGCATCACGGTCGTACCTACTGCGCAAACCCGATGCTTCGACTTCTTGGCACCATTCACCTGCTTGGCCGCTTTATCGTTGATCCAGATTTGCTCTGAATCCATTTTATGCTTGGTCAAATCTTCCACATCGACGCTACGGAAGTTACCAAGTCCCACGTGTAATGTAATCTCAGCAAAATCGACGCCTTTAATCTCCAAACGCTTCAGCAATTCACGACTGAAGTGCAGACCAGCGGTCGGTGCCGCAACAGCTCCTTCATGCTTGGCAAAAATAGTTTGATAACGTTCGGCATCCGACTCTTCAACCGGCCGATCGATGAATTTGGGCAACGGTGTTTCACCCAAGCTGTAAAGAGTCTTTTTGAATTCTTCGTACGGACCGTCGTACAGAAAGCGGAGTGTACGTCCGCGGGAAGTGGTATTGTCGATTACTTCGGCAACCAACAGGTCGTCATCGCCAAAATACAATTTGTTTCCAATACGGATTTTACGCGCCGGATCAACCAGCACATCCCATAACCGCTGCTCGCGATTCAGCTCGCGAAGCAGGAATACCTCGATTTGCGCGCCTGTCTTCTCTTTATTACCATACAACCTTGCCGGGAAAACCTTGGTATTGTTGAATACCATCACATCCTCATCATCGAAATAGTCGATAATATCTTTGAAGGTTTTATGCTCGATCTCTCCGGTTTCACGATGCAAAACCATCATCCGCGATTCATCACGGTTTTGTGCCGGATGCAAAGCAATGAGATTTTCAGGAAGATTGTACTTAAACTTTGATAACTTCATAGAAGATTACAATTTATGTGGAATTTGATGAACCTTTTTCTATTTCGACTCCTCAGCAATCGTTATTTCTTTCAACGATTCGAGAAATTCTTCAATTTGTTGCGCGTTTTCCAGCGTGAAATCCCCCACGCGGGTTCGTTGTAAGCCTATCAGGTAAGCTCCGCTGTTCAATGCCTGACCAATATCCCTTGCCAGCGCCCTGATGTAGGTGCCTTTTCCGCATACAATGCGAAGTTTGGCTTCGGTCTCAGCAAACTGCAGTACCTCGATCTCTTTTACAACAAGAATTTTCGGTTTCAGTTCAACTGATTTTCCTTTTCTCGCCAGATCGTAAGCCCGCTGACCCTCAACTTTTACTGCTGAATATTCAGGTGGAACCTGCTCGATAGTTCCAATAAATTTCTGTACGGTTTCCCGGAATAATTCTTCCGTAATGTGCCCGGTTTCGAAGGTGGCATCTTCCTTCGTTTCCAAATCGAACGAAGGAGTGGTAGCTCCCAGTTTCAGCGTTGCAATGTATTCCTTCTCTCCCGCCTGAAGTTCTTCAATTTTTTTGGTTGCCTTTCCGGTACACAGCACCATAATGCCCGTTGCCATGGGATCAAGCGTTCCGGCATGTCCTACTTTCAACTTCTTTATACGCATTTTCCGGCAAAGGTTATTCCTTACTTTCTGCACCAAATCGAATGAGGTCCACTCGAGTGGTTTATCGAAAACAAGAATTTCTCCTCCCTTAAAATCAAATACTTTCGCCTCTTCAGCCATGTTCGGTTTACTTCACAAAAATGCCGGAGTTAACAATAATTTACTGAATATCAGCCGACAAAAATAGCAATTATCTCAAAGACTGCACAATTGCGTGCAAAATAATGGTCATAAATGCTATATCCGTATTGCCTCAATACGCCTTTTCAGCGCCTATGTACCATGACAAAACATCCGGCAACTCCCGCTTCACTCAAGTGCTTTCGGGATATTTACCGGAACCAGATAAGAAAGGCAGAAACGAGGATTACACTCTTCGTCTCTGCCTTAAAAAATATGATTAAGCCTCTTCTTCGGATTTCGTCTTCTTCATGATGGCGTAGATTTCAAAAAGAAACCCAAAGAGCACCACCATAGGAGCGAGTGTTATCCGGCGAAAGCTGAATATTTGGTCGGGATTGAACACATCGGGGCTGTCGCTTTTCCCACCTACCATCAGGATAAATCCTACCACGATGATCAGAAAACCAACAACGAGTAAACGGTAGTTTTGTCGCCCCAACGCGAATCCCTGATCCTTTAATTTTTCCGAATTTTTGGCCATTGTATCGAATTTTACTAAAAGGCAAAAGTAATATCAATAAAAAAGTTCATCAAATTTCAACCGCAAAAATTTGTTAACGGCAAAGAAAGTCGATATCCCCGAAATCAGGATACCCAGCACGAATACTAACCCCAACAGGATGCCCATGGTTTCCATATTCTGAAAATTAATCACCGCTTTTAATTCTTTCTGGTAAGAAAAAACCAAACCTAAAAGCATGATGGAGGCAATAATAGCTCCGTAAATGCCGTGCAATACCCCTTTCGACATAAAGGGCCTTCGGATAAATCCGCGCGTGGCCCCGATAAGTTGCATGGTATTAATGAGGAAGCGTCGGGAATAAATTGACAACCGGATGGCATTGTTGATGAGTGCAATGAAAATCACCAACATCAACAGACTGAGCACAGCCAGTATGACACTTAGCTTATTCACATTTCGATTGAGTTGCCGTACCAAATTTCGCTGGTAATGCACCTCTTTCACTTCGGGATATTCGAGAAATTTCTTTTCGAGCAGTGCCAGACTATCGGGATTGGCATAACTGGCGTACACCTTTACATCGATAGAAGAAAGCAGCGGGTTGTAACCCAGAAAATCGACAAAGTCTTCGCCCAACTCCTTTTTCAGCTCCTTTGCTGCAGTGGCTTTATCCACAAAACGCGTTGATTTGATGTAGTCGGTCGCATCGAGTTTCTTCTGCAAACGAATTACGTCTACGTCCCGGGCGTTGTCATTCAAAATCAGGGTTACCCCGATATTTTCCTTCACGTAGTCGGACAGCCGCTTGGCATTCAGCAGAAGCAACCCCATCAGTCCAAACAAAAACAGGACCATGGAAATACTCAACGTTGTAGTGAAATACGAACTAAATAATCGTCGTTTCAGTCTTCTGGGCTTTCTCTTTGACATATGTTATCCCTCTGCTCGAATTTACAAATCTGCGTTTTCCTGTTTTCTTCGCATGAATTCTTTTACTCCCAAACCTAACAACAAAAGAAGGAGAATGGCTGAACTGGCCATCGAAATCGTGTTACCCATTCGGTAGGAAACCGGCTGAAATTTGAATTTTATATCATAATCGCCAGCCGGCAATACCATTCCTCTCAACACATAGTCCGTCCGGAAATACGGCACCTTCTTGCCATCAAGATACACATTCCATCCTCTCGGATAATAAATTTCAGAAAAAACAGCCATCTGCTTGCTTTTTCCTTTGTAGTGATAATCAACCTCGTTAGGAGAATAGGAAGTGAGTTTCAACTGCGCATCCGGATCGTATTGAATCTGAACATTCTTCACTTCCGGTGCAAACCGTTTATCGATGACAGCCTGATCGGCCGGATTAATCATGTTCAATGCTGCAATTTCCTGGTCAGCATTATCCACCATGCGATAGTTTTTCACCAACCAGGCATGTCCCAGCGCCATTGGGTTCCTCAACGGGCGGCCATTGGGATTCACTATCACATATTTGGTATTCATCATGTTGATGGCGTTCAGCCCAACAAACAGGGAATCCATATCGGCGTTGCTTTTCATCGCTTTCATGCGACTACCCAGCGTCTGCATCTCGTGTTGCAGATGATATTCAATCAACTCCTGGTAACGGCGCATCTTCGCCCCGTGATATCCACCAATGGATTTAAAATAATACGAGGTAGTGGCATCGTTGAAGGTGCTCACTGTCATGTTCAGTACCCTGAAATCGGGATCTGTGTCTCTTAGAATTTCTTTATCAGCTGTCGTCTCGGTGAAATGCTGTTTGGCCTGACGAGGAGTCACAAAATTATCCTTGTTCAGATAACGGCGGTCAACTCCCCAGAAATCGATCAGGATCAAAACGCCCATCAGGACCAGCCCATTTCGCTTGGTTACTTTCTTCTCATAGGTTCCCCATAGCACTGCAGCGAACAAAACAATGAATATAAGCGAGCGGAAAGCGTCGCTGCGCAGCAAAGCCTGCCTATCCTCCTGAAGCGATTCCAGCAACCAACCCGGCAGCTGTGCATCCTGCGGTCCTGAGAAGTTTCCAGCCAAACCGGGAACTAAAGCAAACAGCAATGAAAAGCCGGCAGTGATACCAAAAGCCCATTTGAAGGCATAAAGCCATTCTTTTTTGCTCACTTCTCCACTCAACAACTTCTTCAACGCTAAAAATCCAAGCAACGGAATCGTGAAATCCGCAATCACTAAAATCATGGACACTGTTCGAAATTTATTGTAACCGGGAACATGATTCAGGAAGAAATCGGTCAAAGGCATGAAGTTCTTTCCCCAGGCTAAGGTAATCGAAAGAACAGTGGCCACAACCAGCCACCATTTCAGCGGCCCTTTTACTAAAATTAAACCGAGAACGAAGAGGAAACAGATAATGGCTCCGACATAGACCGGCCCCGAAGTAAACGGTTGCGGTCCCCAGTACCCGGGAAGCTGTTTTATAATTTGTCGGCTGTTCGGAACATTGTTCTGACGCAGTGTTTGATAAGTTTTGGAATTGGTATCGAAACCTCCGGTCGATGAACCTCCGTTGAAGTTCGGAATCATCAGGGTAAAGGTTTCTGCCTTTCCGTAACTCCAGGCTGTGGCGTAATCCTTATCCAAGCCAGAGGTTTTATTATGTTGATCGTTGGTCAATTCGGACTTACCCCGGATGGAATACTTACCATACTGATATGTTGTCCATAAACGGGTTGTGTTGGCACCGACAGCCAGTAATGCCAGAAGTGCAAGCACACCGGCAGTTATGGCAAACGGAACGAGTTCTTTTCTCCGAATGGCCATTATCAACTCCGTCGCCCCCAACACCAAAACCAACAAGAGCGTATAATAGGTAATCTGAAGGTGGTTGGCAAATATCTGTAATCCCAGGAAAAGGGCCATAATCAAGCCTCCTTTCCATCTGTTTTTTCGAAAAGCGTAATAAAGTCCACCGATAATGGGTGCCATATAAGAAATAGCAATGGCTTTGCTGTTGTGCCCCGCCGCAATGATGATGATGTCGTATGAGGAAAATCCGAAGGCTATCGCCCCGATGATACTGAGCCACGGGTCGACTCCAAACAAAAGCAGTGCAATGTAAAATCCGACAAAATAGAGAAAAAGGAAATAGAACGGATTCAGGTTAAAAAGCGTCACTACTTTATGCAATGGCGAGAAAATAGTTTTCGTGATGGGCAGGGCAACCAAATAGGAAGGCATTCCTCCAAACATACTGTTCGTCCATAGAGCCACATCATCGTGCGAACGGTTATAATCCCTGATTTCTTTTGACATTCCCTTGTAGGTGAAATTGTCGTGCTGGGCAAGCTTTTGGCCTTCGATTGCCGGCGAAAAATAAATCAGAGACAGAACAAAAAATAACAGAATTGCGACCACGTAGGGTAATCCTGCTTTACGGGAAATTTTCTTCATCAGTTTTGCGTGTTACCGTTTCACATATACACAAAAGTATATTTTTTTAACAAACGCTCCGTTCAACTCACTTTTATTAAATATTTTTGACATAAATCAAATTTCCGTGGGAATAATCATCAAACAAACCATTCGAGGTTCCATCTGGTCGTACGCCGGCGTTTTGCTCGGTTTTTTGAACCTGGCCATCTTATCTCCCAAAATTTTTTCGGCGGAAGAAATTGGACTGACGCAGGTGCTGATTGCCATATCCACCATTCTGGCGCAGTTCTCCGGACTGGGTTTTCAGGATGTCACCAACCGGTTGTTCCCCTTTTTCCGAAATAATAAACAACATCACAATGGCTATCTCTTTCTCGCCATGGCTGTTTCGGCTACTGGATTTATTCTGGTTTCGATTTTCTTGTACTTCTTCACTCCTTACCTGGTCACGCAAAACCTGAATAAATCGCCTTTGCTTTCGGAATATGCTTTTTATGTCTGGCCGCTGGTTTTCTTTTTCCTGTATTTTGCCGTGTTCGACAATTACAACAAAGTACTTTACAATATCGTTCTGGGTACGTTCCTCAAGGATTTCCTGCTGAGATTACTCAACCTTGGCATCATTTTGCTGTACTATTTCGATGTTGTTGATTTTGCCAGATATGTGTTGTTGTTTGTGATTATTCAATCTGTGCCGCCACTGGTTCTTAGTTTATACCTAATCCGTAAAAAGAAATTCAATCTTCGTCCACAGCTTCATTTTATCACGCCGGAACTGAAAAAACAAATTCTGTTGCTCTGTGTTTTCGGAATCATTTCGGGCCTCAGCAGCTTTGCCTTGATCAACATCGACAAGTACATGGTGAACGCCTACATCGATTTGAAAGCGGCCGGAATTTATTCGGTTACCTTCTATTTCGGAACGTTAATTATGATTCCTTCGCGGGTGATGAACAAGGCGGTGGTACCAATCATCTCTGAGTCATGGAAAGCCAACAACATGGCCAAAATTGATGATGTGCTGGTCAAGAGCAGTATCAACCAGTTCCTTTTCGGACTATTACTGTTTGCCGGCATCTGGGGAAACCTTCACAATATTTTTCGCATCCTGCCGGAAAATTACGAGAACGGCCAGTGGGTTATTTTCTTTATCAGCATGGCGAATCTGATCACGGTTTCCACCGGTAGCAGTATCATGGTCCTCAACACTTCGCATTATTACCGATTTCAGGCTTATTTTATGTTCCTGCTCATCACGCTTGTTGTGATTTCCAATATCCTGTTAATCCCTGTGCTGGGAATAACGGGTGCAGCATTAGCATCGATGATATCGACACTCATCTATTCAGCGGTTCGTCTGATTTTCCTAAAAATAAAATTTGGACTATGGCCGTGGAAACTACAGCATCTGTCGGGCATTGCGATTGCCGTTATCAGCTACGGTGCCGGAACACTAATACCTTCGATCTCTAATCTCGTCGCCGATATTCTTGTTCGCAGTCTGGTTATTCTGGTTGTTTATATTGTGCTGGTTTATTTCCTGAAATTGAGTACCGATTTCAACCACATCATCAATAAACAACTGGGTAAAAGCAGGGAATAGCATTATCTCGAAGCCATCAGTTCCCGGAACCTTTCAATGGCTTGATTAACTCCTTCTTTACCCAAAATCTTTTCCACGAATTCACGGAAGACTCCGTCGCCTCCTTTTTTGCTCAATTCGATAGAAGTATACTCCTTTACGTATTCAGGAGCATCAGAAGGGGCAGCACTGAATCCGGCATCTTTTAACACATCGATATCGTTGATATCATCGCCAATGTACGCCAAGTCGTCCCACTCGAGATTCAGTTTACCCAATAACTCCTCAACAATCCGGCGCTTATTTCTCACCCCTTTGAACAGGTAATCGATTTTCAGCTTTTCGGCCCGTCGCTCAACTAAGCGAGTATCTTCTCCGGTTACTATACCTACCGGAATATCGAGCATCCGACAAAAAATAACACCGGCACTGTCGCTGGTATTGAATTTCTTCAACTCGTCACCATTCTCGGTATAGTACATCCCTCCATCGGTCCAAACGCCATCAATATCGGTTAAAACCAGTTTGGGTAGTCGTCGGCTAGCGCACATAGTCAGGGTATATTATTTCATTACCGGAAATATCCTTGGTCAGCTTTTTCCCAATCACCTCGTCTCTTTCGCTCCAGCGAAAACCATCACCGGGTGAAAGAAGATGAATATCCTTTTCCCCTACTACCTCACCAGCCTTCATTGCCCGACGTGTCGCCAGCGAACGTTCGAGTTTATTCTTGGCTCCAATCACTGATTCAGGCACGACAATATCTTCCACTCCCATTGCTTTCTCCATGTTACGGATATCACGAACCATGCGATGAATGCCGTCCGGTGCGAGGGAACCTTCCTGATCAGTTCCTTTCATCTGCCGATCGAGGGTGATATGCTTCTCGATTACCTTGGCTCCCATTGCGACAGCAGCAATCGGTGCCGCTATTCCAATGGTATGGTCGGAGTAACCAATGGTGTATTCAGAATAGTGTTTTTGAAGGTAGTGAATGGTACGCAGGTTGACATTCTCATACGCTGTCGGATATTCCGAAACACAGTGCAGAATAGAAATATTGCTGTGGTACCGGGTAATCGTTTCCAGGGCTTCATCAAGCTCCTTCTTGCCCGTCATTCCGGTCGACAAAACAATCGGCAGTTTCGTTTCCGCCATCGCTGCTAACAAAGGCAAATTCGTCAAATCGCGCGAAGCCACTTTTAACCGGTCAGGAGAAAACAGCTTGAGCAAACTCATCGCGCCAATGGCACAAATGGTTTCTACGAACTCAAGTCCGGATTCCCTGGCATATTGATAGATTTCGTAATGCTGCTCATCCGAAAGTTCCAGATGAGCCCGGTGCTCTCCGTAGGTCTTCCCAAAAGAATGCGGAGAATCATAGGGCCGGTTCATCTGCGATTCCGAAAGTTCTTCTGCCAAATCACGTTTAGTCAACTTGATGGCATCAATGGGTTTTAGTGTTGCCTGAAAACGTTCATCAACTACCGGCCGTACAACTGTGTCAATCATTAGCTTGGCAATGTCGACCGAGCCGTTATGGTTTTGTCCGATTTCCCCTATTATGTATGTCATTTTGTATTGGCTTTTATATTCTTTTTCATTCCAGCAAGAAACTCAGGATGATTATCCAGCCAGACAACCAATTCGTCCATCGATTCCCAGTTTTGTTCTATTTTCAGTTGATATAGTTCCTGCATCGTTCTGAAATCCTCCTCTGTATCAACCGTCATACGGATATCGTTGCGATAACGCAGGAAATCAGGCATGTGTAACCAATGTAGCGAAAACATGTCCGGATGTTCGTACACAAAGTTAGTGACATGCTCCAGATACAATGGATCTTTGGTCACAGAAAGGACTTTCTCCAATGCCGAGATGCGAACCATTTCTGCAAAAAATCCAAAGTGAGTCTTCATCGCCGGATGGCCAAATCCATCCCGGTGACAGACATAGTCCAAACTATCTTCCCATGCACTTCCCAGCTCTTTCATATACGAAACCGAAAGAAATGGATTATCGGCACAAACACGGTAAACGACGTCATAATCTTCCGTCCGTGCAGCTTTCACAAATCGGTTGAGTACATTTTCTTCGCTACCGCGAAAACAAGAAACCTTTTCTTTTTGACAAAGCTGCTCCACTTCATCATCGATCTCGTGTGTTGTGGTAGCAACAATCACCGGCAATTCCAGCTTTTTCACTTCACGAATAAGAATCTCCAGAATTCCTTTTTCCTGAAAAAAGGGTTTGACAATTTTATTCGGCAACCTTTGCGAGCCTTTCCGAGCTTGTATAATGACGGCTGTTTTCATTTCAGGATTCTTCACTCTGCATTATTCAATATCTGAGAAACTGCTTCCTCCATCTTTTCCGCGGCATTCGATACAAAATAATAATTCAAATCGACTGTAGTCTGCTCACCTGAAAGCTGCTTTTCCAAAGCGTCGCTTAATTCATCGGTATTGTAAACCCCAACTGCTCCGCCTTTTCCGATTAGGTCGCCCATGTATCCTGCACCATAAAGCTTGGAAAGCACAACGGGTTGCAAACCAAAAGCCAGTGCTTCGAAAAGTGATGTGCTGTAAACTCCGACCACTGCTGATGCCTTTCGCAACTCCTCATATAAATCACTTTTGTATTCTACCGTGATATTCATTCCAATAAAATAGCTCCTGTAATCCTGAGCCTTAGCAATCTCAGACGGATGCAATTTAAAAACAACTGACCACTCGGGATGTTTTAACGAAAGCTCCCTTGCATATGTTCGAATCTGTTCCCCGATGGTCGCCTGCGAAATGAATAAGACATCATATTGATTTTCTCCGGAAAGGTCGCCAACATTTTTTTCCAGGAAAGGAAAACCTGTAACATAACAGTTTTCCTTCGGAATAGGAACAGCCGATGTATCTCGCCAGAAATTTCCCCATATTAACTCAAACCGGGGAAAGAAGTTGTATTCACCGGAAGGATAATTATATCCAATGTGACGGCTCCCCATCGTTCCATGTTGAATCTCGATAGTTATAATTCCAATTTCATTGGCAGCTTGAATCAACGGCATATTTTCCGTTGAATAGGCATTGACCACCACGACCGAACGCGGTCGCTTTTTCGCTAACAGCTTCTTCCAGTAGTCCCTGAAAAAGCGGTAATAGAGGAAGCGTTTGTAGATAAAACGCGCGTAGTATTCCTTCTTTTCCGGGACACCCAGTGCGTCGCAAAACCGATCGGCCAGCTCCACGCTCTGCCTCTTTGCCTCCGAGGTCTGAGCTCCCAGGCCGGTCATTTCGTACCACTTCCCCGCAAACAGCAGACGGTCTGTATAAAATGTTGACGACTCCAGGTGCGACGGTTCCAGGTGAGGTGTATCCCCAAACAACAAGGGCGGTTCAATCACTCCAATCTTCAACCCCGACTGACGGGCCCAGAGGTAAGAGTATTTGCAGCCATACCGCTCTCCAAAGTGCACTTTTCGCGGCTGATCCACCAGCATCACATCCACCCCTGACGGAAACTTCCCCGGGTGCCGAAAAAACTTACCTGAACGAATCATCGACCAGGCCCGCTTCACCTGGCGCTTCAGGAGGACCAGCTTACCGGTCGACACCCCCATCTCCCGCCCGATGAATCCCCTGGCATTCAGCAAATCGTGATACACAGCAAACCGGCAATTCGCCCACAACGGAATGCCGTCAATCCGGTACTTCTCCAGCAATTGACTCTCCTCCTCGAACGTCAGAAACTGTTGAAAAAGCCGGTCGGTTTGTGCAATATTATCCATGCGAAAAGTTTGCGCGGAATTTATTTATGAAACGGATGCTTTGTCAATTCTTTGACGGCAAACGGATGGTAATCGCCTTTTAGTCCAACCGGCTGCTGGTTCCGGATTTGATGTACTGTTTCGATGGCCCGACGAGCATCGGTAATGGTATATCCGTTACCCTTCAAAATTTCCTCGTAGCTGCGCGTGTGTAAATCAGTAAAGCCGGCACTGAATTCCAGTTCCTCTCCCTCGATGGTAATCGAACGATAGGTACGCTGTCCCTTCGCTTTAATGGCTTCAGGCAATGTTTCTTCATTAATGCTGAGAAACCACCTGACACGTGCCCGTTCCAACTGCAGAAAGCCGGCGGCCCGGTCGTGGGTGTGAATATGAACGGTATTTTGCTGAATGTCACCAAAAATCCAGGCCAGCATGTCAAAAAAGTGCACACCAATGTTGGTCGCAATACCACCCGATTTCGTCACGTCCCCTTTCCAGGAAGTATAGTACCAGTAACCACGCGAAGTGATGTAGGTGAGGTCGATGTCAAATATTTTGTCCTTCGGCGCTTCTTCCACTCGTTTCTTCAAATCGATGATGGTTTGGTGCAAACGCAGCTGCAGGATGGTGTTAATTTTCTTTCCGGTTTCTTCCGACAACCGCTCCAATGCATCGATGTTCCATGGATTCAATACCAGCGGTTTTTCGCAAATGGCATCGGCACCACGGCGTAAAGCTACCCGGATATGTGCATCGTGTAGATAGTTAGGCGAAGCGATACTGATATAATCCAGCGGCACCTTTTCATCATATTTCAATTTTTCCAGATACCGGTCGAAACGCTCGAACTCCACAAAGAAACGGGCTGAAGGAAAATAACTGTCCATTATTCCCACACCATCGTACGGGTCGTAAGCAGCCAGTAAATGATTGCCGGTATCCTTAATCGCTTTCATGTGCCGCGGAGCAATATAACCTGCTGCTCCTATCAATGCAAAATTCTTCATCTCAAATTCGTTTTATCTGGTTGTTTTCCAGTTTGTATTTTTGGTTGCTTTCCGGACAAACCGCTTCTCCTGTTTCAGAAAACTCCAGGCGATGTCCATACTCACTTACCCAGCCAACCTGTCGCCCCGGGTTACCAACGATTAGCGCATATGCCGGAACATCTTTCGTTACTACCGAACCTGCTCCGATGAGCGCAAATTCTCCGATTTCGATGCCGCAAATAATCGTCGCATTGGCCCCAATGGAAGCACCTTTCCGCACAAGCGTTTGCCGAAATTCTTCCTTCCGGTTGATAAAACTTCGCGGGTTGATGACATTGGTGAAAACCATGGAAGGCCCCAAAAAAACATCGTCCTCGCAGATGACACCGGTGTACACCGAAACGTTGTTTTGCACCTTCACATTGTTGCCCAATACGACATTGGGCGAAATAACCACATTCTGCCCGAGATTGCACTTCTCGCCCAGCTTTGAGTTCGACATCACATGACTGAAATGCCAGATCTTCGTTCCCTCACCAATGACACAGTTGTCATCGATAACGGCAGTTGAATGTGCAAAATAGTCGGCCATTTTATCGTATAATTTCTTTCAACTTCGAAACAATCTGTTCTTGTTCTTCGCGCTGTAACTCCGTATGGATTGGCAGTGCCAGCACCTCATCGCAAAGTTTTTCCGCTACCGGGAAGTCTCCTTCGTTGTACCCCAAATACGCAAACGCTTTTTGCAAATGCAATGGCGACGGGTAATAAACCATCGACGGAATGCCGGCTGCCTTCAATCTATCTTTCACCTTATCTCTTGACTTTCCGGTTACCCGGACAACATACTGATGAAAAACGTGGGTCGAAAATCCACTTCGCGATGGTGTCACAATTCCTTCTACATCCCCCAACAATTCATCATAAACTACTGCAGCGGCTTGCCGAAAACGGTTCCACTCATCGAGGCGTTTCAGCTTAACGCGAAGAATGGCTGCCTGCATCGTGTCGAGGCGCGAATTCAATCCGATTCTTTCAAAGGTATATTTTTTTGCCTGTCCGTGGCTCGCTATCATTCGGGAAACCTTTGCCAGCTCTTCATTATTGGTAAAAATGGCACCACCATCCCCATAGCATCCCAGTGTTTTGGTCGGGAAAAAGGAAGTGGTTCCTATATCGCCCATCACGCCGGCTTTGTGTTGGGTCCCATCCTGAAAGGAGTACACTGCTCCCAATGCCTGTGCGTTGTCTTCAATTACTTTAATTTGATGTTTCCACGCCAGCGAAAGAATTGGCTCCATATCAGCCGATTGCCCGAACAGGTGTACTACAACAATCGCCCTGGTTTTTGATGTGATAACCTTTTCCAACTGGTCTACATCAATATTGTACGTATCGGGATGTACATCGACAAAAACCGGCTTTAGCCGCAACAACGCAGCTGCTTCGGCGGAAGCCACATAATTGAACGCCGGCATAATGACTTCATCACCCGGTTCCAAGCCAAGTGCCATGTAGGCTACCTGTAATGCTTCGGTACCATTGGCACAGGGAATCACAAATTTGCTATCCAGATATTCAGCTAACTTACCGGCAAATTCCTTAACCGGTTGTCCATTGATAAAAGCAGAGGAATCGATTACATCCTGTATTGCCTGATCGATTTCGGGCTTCATTTTCAGATACTGCCCGTGCAAATCGACCATCTGTATTGATTTGCTCATTTCTTCGACTTACTTGTTTGAGCTTATTCGTTAGAGGATTTTCTACAAAGTTGCTAAAAAGTCTGCTATTACATTCGATGCTTCACCATCTCCGTAAAGATTGACAGAAAAATCGGATTGTTTTGCCGACATGGTCCGGTACGCTTCCAAAATGCGATTGCCATCACTCCCGGCCAGCATATTAAAACCACCATCAACCAACTCCGTCCATTCGGTTTCCTCCCGTAAGGTGATGCAATGCTTCGCGAAGAAAAAGGCTTCCTTCTGCAAGCCGCCACTGTCGGTGAATACCAATTGGCAGTTTTTCAGCAACTGCAGCATATCGAAATATCCCACCGGATCAATTACATGAAAAACTGGCTCAATGCCCAAATTTTTGATGATCTGTCTTGTGCGGGGATGCAAAGGCATCACCACCGCCCTGTCGCGATGAATCTCATTCAGACTGTCAAAAATCGCCCGAATCCGTTCCGGATTGTCTGTATTTTCCTGCCGGTGAACGGTAGCCAAGACAAAAGGCTTTCCTTCCAAATCCAGGTTTTTCAAAATAGTTGAACGGTCCTCCGATTTAGCGGCATAAAAAAGCGCTGCATCCTGCATCACGTCTCCGTTCTTCACGATTTGGCAATCGAAATTGTCAAAACCTTCTTTCTTCAGGTTTGCTACCGCGACATCGGTGGGACAAAACAGCACAGAAGAAATCCGGTCGGTGAGAATGCGGTTAATTTCTTCGGGCATCTGGTTGTTAAACGAGCGGAGACCTGCCTCCACATGTGCTACTGGAATATTCAGCTTAGCAGCAGCCAAAGCACCGGCCAGCGTCGAATTGGTATCGCCGAAAACCAGCACCGTATCGGGTTTTTCTTTCAGAACGACATCTTCAATCGACTCCATCATGCGTCCCGTCATTGCTCCGTGACTCAAGCCCTGAATCTCCAAATTATAATCCGGGTACGGGATTTCCATCTCCTCGAAGAAAACCTCCGACATATTCTTATCGAAATGCTGCCCTGTGTGGACGAGGATTTCGCTAAACCCTTTTGCCTTTAGCGCACGGCTCACCATGGCAGCTTTTATAAACTGCGGCCGGGCTCCGACGATGGTGACGATTTTCTTCATGAAGATATCTTATTGAGATGTTCTGCTAATGTCGATGTTAAATTCTTCCGGGAATACTGATGAATCCCTTCCGAATTTACCGAAAGATTTCCTTCCCGGAAACGGTTGAAAAACTCCAGGATATTTTTCTTTAGACCTTCTTCGTCATCGAATCCCGAAATTAACCCAGCCTGCACTTCTTTCAAAATATTGGCCACGTCGCCATCGGTTGGACCAATCGTTAACACCGGACGGCAGGCTGCCAGGTACTCGAAAAATTTCCCGGTAAGGATGCCTTTGGCGTTGGGTGTTTGATTGATGGCCAACAGCAAAACCTGCGCCTGCTGCAGCATTTTCATCACCGTGTCGTGCGGAACATATTCGACGAGCTCCAGATAGGGTTCCAGCTGATGATTCCGGATGTCTTCGAGCACCGAAACATCGACCTTGCCCACCAGTTTAATTTGCAGCGAATCGGCCAGCTCCGGTATCGCAGTTACCAGTTCCTGCAAAACCTTCCACAGAATCCGCGGATTGCGGTTTGGCGGCAACGAACCTGCATGAATAATGCTGAATTTCTCGTCCGTTTCAGGAGTCTCTTTACTCACATCGGCATCATCGAAGCCATTGGTAATGACGTGGATATTTTTTCCATCCAACTCCTCAAACTCCGTTTTCATTTGACGACTCACCACCACCATTTCGTCACACGAAGTGATGACTTTTCGTTCCAGCTTCCGGTGTTTGGCATCCGCCAGCGGAGTAAGATTCAGGTCCGGATAAAAATCGATGTTGGTCCACGGATCGCGGAAATCGGCCAGCCACGGAATATTCAATTTCTTTTTCAGCGCCAGCGCAATCAGGTGCATGCTGTGCGGCGGTCCGGTTGAAACAATCGCATCGACCGGATGCGCTTCCAGGTATTTTTTCAGGAACCGAACGGAAGGACGAACCCAGAAACGACGGGAATCGGGGATGAAAAAGTTACCACGAATCCATACGGAGAGCTTCTCCTTGAATCCCGGTCTTTTATTTTCAGAAAGGAAAGCAGCATTCACACGCTCTCCTTTTTTCTGACCAATGAATTTCTTATAGGCCGAATACGGCTCGACGATGGGTCGTTTGATCACCTCCAGCCCCGGTCGTACATCTTCCAGCAAACTGGGATCGTCGACCGGCACCTCTGGGTTTTCCGGCGTATAAATCACCGGCTCCCAATCAAAATCGGGCAGGTATTTCGAGAATTTGAGCCAACGCTGAACTCCGGCCCCTCCGCTGGGCGGCCAGTAATATGTAATGATTAAAACCCGTTTTTTCATTCCAAATTCCTGATCAACTTCCGAAACGAAGGGGGATGGTTTCAGAGTTTCGTTTAATGGCGATTTATAGACTCCAGTAGTTAAATCCGGTTATCTTCCGGCGATAAATTCCGCGAATGTCAATAAAGACCGGCCTGTCGGTTGCCAGCGAATCAAAATATTCCTGACTTAAATCGACATAATCACGATGCGAAACCGCCAGAATAAGTGCCTGATATTTTCCACTTGGTTTTTCGGTCAAACTGATGTGACATTCTTCTTCCAGTCGATCCGCTTCTACCAACGGATCCATCACGTCTACTTCCATACCGAAGTCCTTTAAGTGATGAACCACTTCGGCTACTTTCGAGTTCCGGAAGTCACTCACATCTTCTTTGAAAGTAATTCCGAATACCAGCGCCCGGGCACCTTTCACCTCGTGGCCGGCCTGAATCAGCATTTTTACCGTATTCATCGCCACATGCGAACTCATCGAATCGTTGATGATGCGGCCGCTATCCATCATCATGGGATGAAAACCGAGTGAACGTGCCCTGTGAGTAAGGTAATACGGATCGACGCCAATGCAATGGCCTCCCACCAAACCGGGATAGAACTTCAGAAAATTCCATTTGGTTCCGGCTGCTTCCAGCACATCGTAGGTGTTCACATTCATCAAATCCATGATTTTCGATAACTCGTTCACCAGCCCGATGTTGATGTCGCGCTGTGTATTTTCGAAAACCTTGGCGGCTTCAGCCACTTTTATCTGCGGTGCACGGTAAACTCCCGGACGAACAACCATTTCGTATACTTTGGCAATCTCATCGAGTGCCTGTTCGTTGTTTCCGGAGACAATCTTGATGGTTTCTTCCACCGTATGGACTTTATCTCCCGGATTAATACGCTCCGGCGAATAGCCATATGAAAAATCAACATCAGCCTTCAAGCCGGAACCTTTTTCCAGAATCGGGAGACAGACCTCTTCTGTCGTTCCAGGGTAAACAGTGGATTCATATACTACGTAGTCTCCTTTTTTCAGTACCGAAGCAACCGTTTCCGTCGCACTTTTCAACGGTCCCAAATCGGGAATTTTGTACTGATCGACCGGTGTGGGTACCGTAACCACGAAGAATGAAGCCTCCTTTAGTACAGACTTATCACTTGTGAACTGAATATCGCAGCCATCAAAAGCTTTGCTCTCCAATTCCCCGGAAGGGTCAATATTTTGATTCAGCAGCTTTAACCGCCGCTCGTCGATATCAAAGCCAATTACCTTAATTTTTCTGGCGAAAGCCAACGCCAACGGCAAACCAACATAGCCCAGGCCGATAACAGCCAGCGCGGTTTCTTTTTTTTGTAATCCTGAAGCAATCATATGCCTTGATTTATATGTTTCTATTTCGCCGCTTTAAAAATCTGCATCAAAGCAACCGAAGAAGAATTTCTAACTGTATATTAACGAATTAACCCCAACAATTCGTACTTCTTCCACGATAGAAAACAACTCATTCAGAAAAATGAAGAATCCTTCAAAAGGACCGGGAAATCATTTCTGATCCCGAAAGTTCCCTTTTGAAGGATTGCAAATAACTTATCCTATTTTCTCGAAAAGGCTTTTAAAACTTACCTGATCGTGAATAATGTTTCGTAAATCGCTGATCGACACACGTTCCTGCTCCATGGAGTCGCGATAGCGAATCGTAACCGTATCGTCCTCAACCGTCTGATGATCGACCGTGATGCAGAAGGGAGTTCCTACCGCATCCTGACGACGATAACGCTTACCGATGGAATCTTTTTCGTCGTACCGGCAATTAAATTCGTACTTCAACGTGTCGATGATGGCGCGGGCTTTCTCCGGCAGACCATCTTTTTTCACCAGCGGCATCACTGCCAGTTTAACCGGGGCCAGCGCCGGCGGCAATTTCATCACTACGCGGGAATCTTTCTTGCCGTTGGCGCCCTCGATTTCCTCTTCGCAATAGGCTGCCGAAACGACCTGAAGGAACATGCGGTCGACGCCGATGGAGGTTTCAATTACATAGGGTACGTACGATTCGTTGATTTCGGGATCGTAGTACTGAATTTTTTTGCCCGAAAATTCCTGGTGCTGACTGAGATCGAAATTGGTCCGGGAGTGAATACCTTCCACTTCCTTGAAACCAAACGGGAATTTATACTCAACATCAACCGCAGCATTGGCATAGTGTGCCAGTTTTTCATGCTCGTGAAAACGATAATTACTCTCATCGAATCCAAGGGCTTTATGCCAGGCCATACGAGTCGCCTTCCATTTCTCGAACCATTCCATTTCGCTGCCGGGACGAACGAAATATTGCATCTCCATCTGCTCGAATTCGCGCATACGGAAAATAAACTGCCGGGCCACGATCTCGTTACGGAATGCTTTACCAATCTGGGCAATTCCGAAAGGAATCTTCATACGACCCGTTTTCTGTACGTTCAGGTAATTCACAAAGATTCCCTGTGCCGTTTCCGGACGCAGATATATTTTGGAAGCGCCGTCGGCTGTCGAGCCCATTTCGGTGGCAAACATCAGGTTAAACTGACGGACGTCGGTCCAATTGCTGGTTCCGGAAATCGGGCAAACGATTTTATAATCGATGATGATCTGCTTGAGGTCAGCCAAATCCATATCGTTCATGGCCTTGGAAAAACGCTCGTGCAGTTCAGTCCATTTCTCCAGGTTGGCTAAAACTCGCGGATTGGTTTCACGGAATTTGGCTTCGTCGAAACTGTCGCCGAATTTCTTCTTCGCCTTTTCAATCTCCTTGTCGATTTTCGCCTCGTATTTGGCCAGCTGATCTTCAATCAGCACATCGGCACGATAGCGCTTCTTGGAGTCCTTGTTGTCAATCAACGGGTCGTTAAACGCGTCGACATGGCCGGAAGCTTTCCACGTTGTGGGATGCATAAAGATTGCTGAATCGAGTCCCACCACGTTTTCGTGAAGTAATACCATGGAATCCCACCAGTATTTTTTGATGTTGTTTTTCAATTCAACACCATACTGTCCGTAATCGTAAACAGCCGCCAGGCCGTCGTAGATTTCACTCGACGGGAATACAAACCCGTACTCCTTACAGTGGGCGATTAGCTTCTTAAACAAATCTTCCTGAGCCATAAATTATGATTTAAATTTTCAGTATACGTTTCCTGATGTTCTTTGGGAATTTTTTCTGATGAGAATCAATCGTCTTAATCAACCTCTTCGAAGTCGATGTATTCACCATCGGAACGGTTGTATTTTTTTTCGTGCCGTTCGGATTGTTCAATGGTTACTTCGCCTTCTCTCTTCTCTTCCTTTCCGGGCCGACCCGACTTTTTCTTCATATCATCGTACAACTTTTGTGCTGCTTTGTCGACCACTTTCGGCGCCAGCCATCGCATCAGAAACCGGAAACCGTAATAAACGGCCAGGATGATGAACAGCGTCTTCAGAAAACCAACAAAATATAACAGTACAAATAGTTGCATATAACTCCCTCATTAAAAAGCAAAGGTCAAAAATATAAATTATTTTCGACCTTTGCCCGTTGAGAGAATCAACTTATGTGGAGCTTCTGTTAAATCGGCCCACGATTTTTCTCTTTATTGTATCCGATTAGGAAGTTGAGTCCGAAACGAAGGTTTAAACTGGAGGCATCAGCCGGGTTCACAGCCGTCAGTACGTTGTCGGTTACCATGTAAAACTGCACTGGTCCACCGCGTAATCCAACACCTAATCCCAGATTGGCGTACGAACCTTCGATAACCGAATAACTGGCTGAAAGGCTAAAGAAGTCGCCCCAATAAGCATTTCCCGAAGCGGTAAACGACAAGCTTGCCTGGCTGTTGTAAATCCGGGCACGCGCCAAACCACCGACCTCAATGTTCGGATTAACCCGATAACTTCCGCCGATGTATACCTTTACAGGAATAGCCGTACTGAAGCTATTGTTGGTATTGTCGATGCTAAATGCGTGTTTGATTGAATCGCCTAAATCGCTGAACGCATCGCTCGGCGACTTGTAATTCGGATCGTTTTTATTCAATGAATTGTCAATATTCACCCCTTCGTAGTTGAACTGACCATTCAGCGTCAAATTGGTTACATCGGTTTTCCAGCCAATACTTCCCAGGTCGATGATACTGGCCGAAAGTGTCACCTTATCGGTTGGCTTGAATACTGCACCGAGGTCGACGGCAAATCCCATGTTACCGGTGTTGGTCATGTAACTTCCATCGAAATGAGTGTCGACCGAATCGACCAATCCATCAGTACTGGTATAGAAATTAAACGGTCCGGAAACGTTCAACTGACCGGTACCTTCTACATTTAGATATGAAGCGTCGCCCGGCGACTGTACCGACATGCTGATATCTTTACTTTGCGCAGCTCCCATACCAAACAAGATTTTAGCGGTCATACCAAGCGTCACCTTCTTATTCAAATCGTAGGCATAGCCAAGCGCCAGTTCACGATAGTGAATACCATTCAGCCCGAAAGAGCCTGTATTGAAGGATGATCCGAGGTAAGGAGCATTTCCGTTTTTCACCAAAGCCACCAGGTTGTTACCAAAGAATGCGTTGGCAAATTCCTTCTCGGTAACAGCCAGATTAAAGACATTCTTCCCTGTTCGGAAACCAAGCGTGAAAAAAGAATAATTGGTTTTCTCGAACATGAAATTGGAGTCATCCAGCTTATTGTAGAACTTGTCCAGGTCGACAATCAGTGAATCGGCATACTGCCCTGTTCCCTGATGAATCAAATCAGAATATCTCCACCCGTTGGTGTTCATGTTCAGATCAACACTCGAGAAGCCTGGCATACTAAAATGCCAGCCACTCTCAATTCCGGTGTTTGCCGGGTTCATTTCCCATGTCTGCGAAATATTTTTCATGTGATACATGGTATTCGGCTGAGCATGGGCGTTTCCTGCCACCAGTCCCAAAACGGACAGCAGCAACAGGAATTTTATATTGTTTTTCAGGTATTTCATTTTATTCTTCGTTGTTACTTACAGAATCGAATGACATTACTATCTCCTTTTCAGGAAGTTTGAAGAGCGCCGAGCTAATTATTCAGGTTCGCTCTGACTTTTACTCCCAAACTCACATTTAACGGCGAATCGGAATAAATTCGTGCCGGCGTCAATCCCTGGTTCGGACTTGCCAAATGAACCTTGAGCGCTATTCCGTTCGATTGATTCAGGTCGCTGATCTGCTCAGGAGATAACACAATTTCCGTTTGTGTGATGGTCGGCTGCTGGTAATTACCCTGCTCGTCGGTTTGTGCCGCTGAAATTGTTTCCGAGCTGATTGGATTACCATATTGCGTTCCTGAAACGGTATCGATAAATGCCATCTCGAACTGGAAATCGAGCGGAATACCATTGGTAATGTTCATTACCAACGTAACACTGTCGACCTGATTAACATTATCCATGTTCACATCCAGCGTGTCATTAATGTCAAATCCCTGCGACTGAATCTCCAGCGGCAAATCCGCCATCAATCCGACCATCAGTTTCGATTGATCTGTGATGAAATTTGGCGTAGCCGGGTCAGCGGGTCCATTCGGATTGAACGACACTGTACCTGAATATTCGATTTTATCATCCGGTGGCAGTGAAATGAAATTCACAATATCGGAGTTACCATTATCATAGGTAATTGTATCGTTAATCGTTCCTTGCGCACGCGAGGTTGGATAGGGAACTGCCATCGGCGAAGGATTCAAATCAGCTGTTTGACCATCGGTATTGTAACCTTTGAAATTGGCATTCAATGTAGCAGGGACTCCAACTGAACTTGTCACTTTTAAACTCAATTTCGGATTGGGTAACTGCACATTTCCGTTTAGGTTACTAAGTCCTCCAATATTGAATTGAAAAGATCCTGGATCAATAGTAATTGATTCCTGTCCCAGATCACCTTCAATGTATCCTACCTGGATATTATTCATATCAGCAGAAAAAGAAACCTGGTCAGTTGGGTTAATATTTACGTAGCCGGTCGATTTGAATAAATGAACCGAGCTGGTATAGGGCAATACATTGTAATTCTGATTGGCTCCCTGCGTCAGGTCAATTGTGTAACCCGAAAGATCAAACTCCTGATGATAGGAGATTTGTGTTCCGTCGGTCAGTATATCGAAGACTGCCGGCTGACCATTTTTCATGGCTGTCGGTAATTCAATTCGTACTCTGCCTGCCGCTGCAACAGTACTGTTAACGTCAACCGCCAATACTCCTGATTTTACTTCCGTTTTGAATACTTTCACCGGCTGATTATTCAGACCATTAACACTAAACGTGTACTCACCCGAAGTGCTGCTCACGTCCTGATCAGGAATCATAACCGAGCCCTGAGAAAGGACAGCATTGGTAATCTGGAAATTCAATGCCAGCTCATCGGCTAACCGGATAGGGACTGCCGTTGTCGAGCCCGGGGTAGAGAAGCTTGTCAAATCGAAATGAAGTTGATCCGACAAACTTACATTGGCCAGTGAAACCGACTGCGTCTGCGTTCCACCTGAGGCCACATTACTGAAAACAAATTGCAGAGACGTACCCGGATTAAGTGGATCAACCAGGGTGAAGGTTGCAGAAACCTCGACCGGATAATTGTTGACCATGGTCAACGAAAGTGTCCCGTTTTGGAAGGTCACCTGTTGGAAACTATTCAATCCAGTCGGGTAATAACTTCCCGCGTTGTTCGCACTGGCCGACGGAAACTGAGCACTTTGACCATCGTAAGCCCTCAACGGAGTAAGAGACGGAACGGCTAATGTTAAAGCATCCAGCGTTACAGCACTGGTAAAACTGGCATCCGCCAACTGTACTGAGTTAACCGTCACGGCATCGGACTGAATTGTTTGATTGGCCGGGAAATTCACCATGCCAGCCGCATCGAACTGGTAAATCGAATCCTCAGTGTAGATGATGTGCAAAAGGTTGTTTGAATCACTCTGCAATAACGAGTCCGGATCGTCAATTTTATCCACAAAGTCCTGGACAGTGTAGTTACCGTGTGCCAGCGGAAGATAAAGCGCAGGCTTCCAATTGACCGGACCGGCCATTTTGTCGAAATTGAATTCGCCGGTACTACACGAATTCAACAGCGCGATTCCCAACAGTACGACGAGGAACCACAATTTCTTTTTCCCAAACATATGCTTCATGTATTAAATTTTCCCTTAAAATTTTTTTGCTATTATTTTACCTGTTTTGTCTTTGCTATCTAAAAAGTGTACATCTGCAGATATGCGCATAAAAAGACACTCGTCATTTTTATAACGAAAAAATCTGAAAAAAATTCTCTTAAAATTTCCTTAAAGACTATTGGACGTAATAGTTGTACAAAAATCCGTCGGCTGAACCAACCACCAAATTAAAATGCTGACTTCCGGAAGTAAAAAATCCGATACTAAACCGGGAGTTACCGGCCATCGGAAAACCGTTGTACAAACTTCCGTCTTTGTTAAAAAGATAAATCAGATTCTCCTTTGGATTAACAACTCCAATCTTCTTGTTGTTAGCCGAAAAGGTGTAAATCTGCGGGGCCCTGCCGGGAGCTTCTTTAAAGTGATGTCTAAACATTTTCTGGCCGTCTGAATCGTATACCGTCAAATCATTCCCATCGAGGTAAACGAAGTCATTTTTCCCGTCAGCATTCATGTCATCGTACATGAAATAATGCGAGGGACTGAAATTCTCGATTTCTTTTGTTTGGTAATCGCCATTAAAATAGAGGAAATAAACCTTGCCGTGTTCATCGGTTCCCACCAGGCGTGCAGCGTGACTTCCATTTCCCGGCTCGAGCACAAAGTTATTGTTCATCGAGTGCGCATACTGCGCTTTACTTTGTACGCGAGTATTTCCTTTCCGGTCTTCAATATAGGTTCTGTTTTTATCGAAGAAAACAATGTAGTCGCGGGTTCCAACCCTGAAATGCTGCACCGGTTGCGTCACTTCGTGCTCGGTTTTGCCAAATGTCCAGCCCGGAATTAGCTTGCCCCGTTTATCGTACAAATACACGTGATGATCGGCGCACGCAATGAAGAAGCGGTAATTCTTGTTGTGATCGTAATCAAATACTGCCACGCCATTGGTCGCTTTCGCACGAAGCTTTATCGGGTAGTTTGCCACATAGTTGCCATTCCGATCGATCAAATGTAACTCACCGGCCGTGTTAAACAGGTACTGCAACTTTCCGTTTTTGTAATAGTCAACCTGGTACACGTCTCCCATGATTGGCCCCGGCAGCTTGATTTTCCAAAGAACCCGTCCTTCTTTATTTATCAGATAGAAATTATTGTCAGTATCCTGAACAACCACTTCCCGGTTGGCCCGGTCATAATGGTTGATGACAAACTGCGGTTTAAACTGAATATCCGTTTCCAGGTGACTCGACCAAACCGTTTGCGGCCGTTCGCGCAGATTAGGATTGTACCGCAGCAGGGCACTATTGTATATCATCCCATTCTCAGGACCGAACTCCCAACCAAAGGCTTCGAGCCTCAACAAATGCTCCAACTTCGGCTCCAGTTTCTGACTAATTTCCTGATGAATAATATCTTTAAAAAATGGCAATGCCCTTCCGGGAGAAAACCACATATAGAAATTGCAACGCTGCGATAACCGATCGCTGAATTCCTGGTAACGGATATTGTTTTTCAATACTTCCTGAAGTACATAATCTTTGATGAAGCCCGAAAGTGAACGATAGGAATCCCCCATCACCATGTAGTTACCCACAAACGAAACATACCGCGTGGGAACCGGCCTGAAAATCGGACCGAAAACCCGCTCGCCAAAATTATCAATAGGCATGTTGTAAATCGGGTAAGCTGTTTGCTTGTCGACATGGTATGTTCGAACATAATCGTTTAGCGATTTACCGTTAATTCGGGCCCAATGTCCAATCATTTCCCGGATGGCCTTCTCCGCCTGGTTCCTGCTATGTACTCGCATAACCAGGAACCGATTTTCGTCTGGTTGCGACGGATTGCCACGGGTATAAACCATTGCAACTTCCTTATCCATCAGCTTTTTGACCACCTCCTGCGGATTTTGCCCGGTAGATTTTTTAACAGCACCCAACTTATTTTCGTAAGCATAGTAGTTGCCGGCCCTATCAAGGTATTTCTCATAATCCTTAAAAAAGACAGAAGAGTTGCTCAGGTTAAAGCTCAGGATGAAACTGGTTTCGGCGGGAAGGACTTCTTCCATGCGAAATCGCTGTGGCTGCTGATGTAAAAATATATTAAGGTAGTTATTGACGGAATCATCGGTATAGGTAAACCCATTGAGCATAAGTTCGTCCTGCTTCATCTCCATATCAATCTCCGACCAGGTAGCGAAATTATTAAAACCGCGCAGTGCATGGGCCACCGGTTCGCTGGTACAAAGCGATAACAAGCGCGGAAATGTCTGGTAGTTGATATAGAAATTCATGTCGACATTCGCACCAGCTGTTTTATACACCTTCTGGAAATGGGGCTTATCAAGCAACGATGATGTATTGAGCTGACGAATAGCTTCCTCCACTTTCACCGGATTCTCTCCGGCAATGAAAATTCCTTTATGGAAGGCATACACCAGTTTATGCTGCTTGCCCTTCTGGTTCCAAACATACTTGTTCACCTGAACATGATCATACTTTCGATGGGTAACCTGAGCATTATCGGGAGCTAATACTTTCCGGATAAACTGATTGATAATATTTTTCTCCGAAATGTCGTCCAGTTCAACCAGATAGAGCTGGTTAAAACTATCCTTCCCTTCGAAGCCGAGCGCCATTACCAGTGGTTTATTCCGGAACAATTCCCTGGCTTCGCGATTGGCCGTGAACAGCGAATCAACGTAGGTTATCTCACTCTGTATATCTGAAAATCCGGGCAATTCAGAAAGATCCTGCCACATCGGGTTTTCCTGAATATCTCCCGTAAAGGCGAAAATATTGCGGGCTTCAATAATCAACGGAGAGTTTACCGGAACCGCACGTAGCGCTGAAGTACCTATATAGCGCGACTCGCGGCTGAAATAGTACCAACCGATAAATATTCCTACAATGATTAATCCCGTAACGATTCCCAGACCTTTTTTACCCATAAATTGTACGTTATCTGATTTCTTCGCAAGAAAATGTTATGTAAAAATAATTACAATAACCTACAACGTCAACAATTCAGGGAACGATCCGAAGAAGGTTACTGTAAAATAACTTTGAAAGTAACCGGTGCCTTGTTCGCAATCTTCAGCTTCAGGAGATAAATACCCGCCGGCAATTTCCCGGTAGGAATACTTACCGTCGTGCCTCTCGAAGGATAGACCACGCCGCTTTTCACTGCATTACCCGAGATGGAGAATAACTGGTAACCGAACTGTGGCAACTGTGACTGAACTTCCAGTTTAATGATACCGGAAACCGGATTGCCCAACAACCTAACACCAACATCCGCGACATCGCTAATTCCTGTAGCAGTCTGATCTACGACCAATTGCATGGTCACCGGAAGATGGTCGGAGTTATTATACAAAGCAGTGACCAAATCTGCCGGATAATCTGCATTGGAGCCGTCAATCAACGACTGATTGAAATGCTGTCCGTCTTGTCCTATGGCTTTGTAGCTTCCCTCTTTGTATGAAAGGTTGTTGGTATTGTTCAGCAAATCTTCCTGAACGAGAATAAAATCGAACCGATCATCCATACCGCCGCCTGAAGCACAGCCACTAACTGAATGTGTTGATTGCGTATGATATAGCGCATAAGTATCATTGCTGTGCCAGTTTCCCTCCTGTCCTATCGGGTCGTAGAAACTGTAGGAAACATCGGAAGGAGCAATTAAATTCTGAAATGCCTGTTCATCGCTGTTATACAAATTGCAGTCTCCCGAGAAGATAACGTTCCCATTCCAACCCATTTGCTCCAATTCGGTCATGATACTTTTTGTTTCGGTCGCACGAGTGTTGATGTCATCAGTGGTGCTTCCTGCCTTTAGGTGCACCACCACATAATTAATGAAAACAGTATCGGCACCATCAGCCAAGTCGGGTGACTTGTAATAGAGCCGGTAGAAATTAGCATCCCTTTCGTTGCTTCCCAGCACCAGTCTTCCTTGCCATTTCAGCGCGAGCTTATTGGTATTGTAATACAGCATGTTGATCAGGTAAGTTCCTGAAAAATCAGCCTGAGCATATTGGTTCCGACCGTCTGCATTCAGTGCATGATCGAGCAAATACTTGACATCCGCTTCATCACCATTCATCTCGTTTACCGTGAAAATATCAGGCAGATAATAACCGAACAGGATTTTCAGATAACCATTTTTATCATCGCGATTGTTGGTCTGCTGGTCACAGGAATAAACATCTTTGCCGTAGTTCAGCAGGTTGTACTGCATGACGCGGAGCGTATCCTGAGCCTTTAGCTGACTAAAGGCGACAATGGACAGGAAAAAAAGAAGGTTTAGTTTTTTCAGGTTATGCATAATTCATTATTTCGGTCGCCCGGATTTTACTTCCGAAGCATCCACAATTTTATACAGTTTGTCAGATCGTCTGATTTTTACTTCCATCGGCATCGAGAAAAACTCCCCTTTCCGGGTCTCTTCCACCGCCTTTTCATCCACCCTGATTTCCGGAACAACCATTTGCACGACACCGGTTGTCGGGCCGGTAATAAGAATTTCGTCGCCAACTTTCAGACTTTGAGTTTCCATTTTGAACTCCGCCACTTTCAGTTTGCTGAAATAGTTGGTTCCTTTACCGATGTACATCCTCTTTTTAGTTGCCCGCGAACCATAATTGTGGCTCCATTCTCCTAAGCGCTGACCGAGGTAGTAACCGTCCCAGAATCCTCTGTTGAAAACAGTGCTTAAGCGGCTATCCCAGTTATCAATCTTTTCCTGCCCAAATGTTCCGTCGAAATAGGCTTCAGCCGCTTCACGATAACATTCGGCTACAGTCTTAACGTATTCTGCACTTCGGGCGCGGCCCTCGATTTTCAACACGGATACACCCGAATCGAGTATCTTATTCAGGAAATGAATGGTCTTCAAATCCTTTGGCGACATGATGTACTCATTGTCAATCTCCAGTTCTTGTCCGGTTTCTTTATCGGTAACGATATACGCGCGACGACAAGTCTGCATGCAGGCACCCCGATTGGCTGACGAACTCGTTTCGTGTAATGAAAGATAACACTTCCCGGAGATAGCCATACACAGCGCGCCGTGGACAAACATTTCCAACCGAATACGTTTCCCGGAAGGACCTCTCAAATCGTCCCGTTCTATCTGTTTCGAAATCTCTGCAACACGGTCCAGTGTCATTTCGCGGGCCAGCACCATTACATCAGCAAACTGTGAGTAGAACTTTACTTCGGCATAATTGGTGATGTTCACCTGCGTTGACATGTGCACTTCCACGCCTTGCTCACGACACATCTGTATCACGCCCATGTCGGAAGCAATTACAGCCGAAACTCCGTTCGCTTTAGCTGCCGCTATAATCTCACGAATCTTATCCAACTCATCATCGAAAATGCCGGTGTTAACCGTCAAGTAAGTATTGACACCAGCCTTTTCGGCGCGTGAAACAATCTCTTTCAAATCATCGATGGTGAAATTGTGCGATGACCGGGCCCGCATGTTCAGTTTTTCAACACCGAAATAGACCGATCCGGCACCAGCCTGGATAGCTGCCATTAACGATTCGTACGACCCGACAGGGGCCATAATTTCCACATCTTTTCTCTCCATAACCGTTTTAAGAAACTGATGCAAAGGTACAATTCCCAACCTGATCAGCAAGCTGTTTTACATACGGCTATCGCTTAATTACCTTACGGGAAATCTGTTGACCTCCTACTTCAATGTTAACCAAATACATTCCCGGAGGATATGCTGAAAAGTCGAGTTGTTCCGTTAGCCTGCCATCGACCGGATACACCTGCCGATTGTACATCCTTTGACCAAGATAATTATACACAACAATATTTCCCGAATCAGCCGGTTTTTCCAGATCCAGTTCCAGCTGCATCTGGTCGCGAACCGGATTAGGATAAAGCCTCAAATCTCCCGGAGAAAGCGGAACGGTTGCCACATCTACGTTATCACCAATCAACAGGTTATCGATGCACCATCCCCATGCCCATGCATACGGATCGGAATAAAGCCTGAAGCGGACAAGAATCGTATCACCTGGAACAAAATCCGAAGATGAAGTCATGTTAAGCACTCTCCGTTTGAACATATCCTTGCTTCCTTCTGTCAGCGAGTTTCCATTTTGTATATCCTGATTATAGGCGGTGAGCCACGTACCACTGGAAGATGAATCCCATCCGGGAGCAATCGCGTTCCAGGTATGTCCGTCATCCTTTGACCCCTCAACTACTACATAGTCGTAGAAATCGGCGCTTCCAAAGCTTGCATTATCAGCACCTGGTTCAACCAGCACAACCTCATCGAAAGCGATTTCTGTATTTGCGTTCAGAATTACCGGTGAGCGTAACACCGTAATATAATTGATATATGGAGCTTTATCTCCCGAACCTTCATAAGGATGAGGTGAGTTGAGCGCATCGTTATCGAAAAGTGAAGTTTTGGACACCGTGAAATCTGTACCCGAAAAATCATCCGTCGCTGTATTGAAATCATTTTCGTAATAGGTAACAGCTGGCAAAACCGACACAATCGATACTGTGTAGTAATTCTTTGCCGGTGACGTTGATTGATTACTGTTGGGTGAACTATCGGTGGCCACAATCCGGTATTCCAGTACATCATTGGATGTCAAACCGGAGGGCAGTGGCACATTCGCTGCATAGGTCGAGTCAGCAACCAACGGAAGATCAAACGTTCCCGCGTTTGAGCTATTCAACATCAGTTCTACCTTAACCGAAGCCACTCCAATATTGTCCGTTGCGGTAGCCTCGATGTAAACGGAGTCCGCAGATGAGAAGACCATTTTTACCGGCACATGCGTAATCGTTGGCGGAGTAATATCTTCACCTACATAGAATGAATAATAGTTATTGGGAGCATGAACCGGCTTTGTGAAATTCCGATCGCGCAAATCGGTTACCGCGATATAATAATCGGTTGTTGTACCCATTGCCGGAATGGTAATACTGGCAGAGTATTCATCAGGATTTCCTGTACTCTGCATCGTATCCACTGTTTCTGTTTGCCAATTATCAAATGAATAGTGCAACGCAACCGATGTTGTGTCGATGCCATAATCACCGTAAACTTTCGCTGTAACCGGTACCCCACCCAATGGAACCTGGCTGTAGTCTGATACGGGAATATGGACAATGTACGTGTATTTCCATCCCATTTCCGCCAGCATTCCTTCCAATAACGGTCCAGGGTCGTGGTTTGCTTCTCCATAGGCCAGCGCATGCGTCATTAATGCATTGGCACTTCCGGCCGGATAAGTGGCATCATCCAGATGATAAAAACTGGAACCATCATTCCAAGTAGAAGGGGCATACAACCGGGGATTGGTTCCGTTGTAATCTTCACGAGCCAACCGGCTGTCGAACTGAAGCGCATTTCCGGTAAATTGACTATATAAGTCGGCCGAGGGATTAGCGAAATAATTGGTATCAACCAACTGTTCTCCCTGAAGATTTTGCACATACACATCGTAAATGCCCGGGAAAAGATTTGTGTCATCTCCTATTTTCCCTTCGAGACCGGTTACCGAAGCAAATCCAATAATTCCCAATCCGTGACCAATTTCGTGAATAACGACCGATACAAAATCGTACTTATCAACCGGTGTATTCCCATCAGTTCCAAAATACCAGTCAGTGTTGTCAGAGTTAAAACGGGCGACCATATCAGGTGAGGTGCTTCCTAAAATATCCTGATTCGACATCTTATCTGCTAAGGCTACCGGATAATAGGTGTTTTCACGAAGTGCTCCGTTGAAATCCCGGTAATAGGAAGCTGGCCCACATGAACCGAGAACTCCTTTATCAAGTGACGTCCAGGTTGCTTTTAGTCGAATCGGGACAGGACTGTCTAAAACGGATTCCCAGACACTCACTGCATATCGAAATGCATCAGCTGCTTCCTGGCTAAAGCCTATCAGCTCCAAATTAAAGGTTGAATTTGCCGTTGCAGATTTGAGAAAAGCATTGGGTGGAGGGACAAAACTTTTGCGAACAGAATCGCTTTTATAACATAAAGCATACCTTCCGGGAAGGCTATGATTATAATTCTTAGAATAGGCCTGATTTCCCAACATCAAAAAAAAGGCCAGTACGATCAGTAAAGTAAGGCGTCTTGGCATTAGCCCGGGTTTTAGGTTAATTAATTTAAATCAGGCTCCTAATTTAATACAAATCTTGAACCCATTTCCTGCGTCATGGACTCAATTTGAATTTGTAACGTTAAAAAGTTGGTCAGGTTACGCTCGAAATGTTCTGGCAATTGATCGTCGATGAAGCTGAATTTCTGATTGGATGGTATTTTCAACCGGGCTGCCAATTCGAAAATATTGTTGTCAACCAATGGCTCTGGTTCCTTCCCCTCGTCACGCATCAACATAAACCGATGATACAGCAATAACAACCGGGGACCAGGCTTTGTATCTTCAAAATGGAGCAACTCCACATTTCCTTCCATGTACAATTTCGATGGCGAACTGCTTCGGGTCAGAAAATTGACTAACTCCACTACTTTTACCACAATATCCATTTCACCGTTTTCGGTTTGGTTCTTCACCGTTTCAATCCGAACCAGACAGCCGCGATCCTGTGCTTCGCCATTTAACACATACGGAATTCCAAACATTTGATGCGACTCCATGACATCATTCACCAAGTGCTTATAGCGCTCCTCGAAAATATGGAGCTCAAACTCCTCTCCCGGGAATGCAAATACACTCAACGGAAATATGGGATATGTCTGAATATCGTTCATGTCAAATGCGGTTCTTCATTTTTATAAACAAAATGACATTGCAAAGGTTGAATTTCACCTTCTTCCTGTAGCATTCAGCACAAGTGTTCAACGCAAATCCGAAGAAGAAAATTCAATTTCAGCGAACTCACAACTTCTTCTGCGTTGTAAACAAAAACGTATTTTCAGCCCTAAAATTGTCATCAAAAGTCAATTACTCTTTCTGTATTACCTAAAAAATATTTACTCCCGCTTTTTTACTCAAGAAAATGCTGGAACATGTATATTTGTCTAAACCGGAAATTTTCCGGAAGCGTTACCACTCCTAATTTGATAAAAATGACAAAGTTCCTTAGCATGTGTGCATTAGTTATCGGCATCTTATTGTTGACTTCCGGAAGACCGGTAAAGACGTATGACGAATTGTACCGACCTCAGTTTCATTTCTCTCCTGAGAAAAACTGGATGAACGACCCCGATGGATTAGTTTACTACGATGGTGAATATCACCTGTTTTACCAATACAACCCAAACGGGAACGAATGGGGCTATATGCATTGGGGGCATGCTGTCAGCACCGACTTGGTTCATTGGAAAAATCTTCCTATAGCCATTTACCCCGACAACGATTCGAAGGATAAAGTAAAATGCACCGCCTGGTCCGGCTCGGCTATTGTCGACAAAAACAATGTAACCGGCCTACAGGAAGGAAACTACAAAACCTTACTGGCATTTTACACCAGCCGTGGATGCGGTCAACGTTTGGCCTACAGCAACGACAAAGGACGTACCTGGAAAAAATATGCTGACAATCCTATTATTCCGGAAGCGCCGGGAGAAGAAACCCGCGATCCGAAAGTCTTTTGGTACGAGCCGGGCAAAACCTTTGTCATGGTTCTCTACCGTATGCCCGGAGCCGATAAAAAGAAAGAAGGAATTTCCATTTACAACTCCACTGACCTGATCCACTGGACTTTCGAAAGTCATGTAACCGGTTACTACGAATGCCCCGATCTTTTCGCCCTGCCCTTGGATGGCGACAGCACCAAGATGAAATGGGCGCTCCTGGGCGGCGATGGCTCATACATGTTGGGCAAATTTGATGGAAAGCACTTCACTCCTGAGTCAGGGAAAAAGGTACTTGACTACGGAAAAAATTTCTATGCCACACAAACCTGGTCCAATACGCCGAACGGCAAAAGAATTCAAATTGCCTGGATGAGGGAAAGCAAATATCCCGGCATGCCTTTCACCGGACAAATGTCGTTCCCTACTGTGCTTTCGCTGAAATCGACAACCGAGGGACCACGCATTGTCAGAACGCCGGTCAAGGAAATTTCCTCCCTTTACGGGAAGAAAATGGATAAAACCGACAAGAACATCATCCCGGGCCTGAAGAACAACAACCTTCTCAGTGGAATACGCAGTGAATCCTTCCGCATCACCGGTGTATTCGATGTCAAAACATCCAATGCGTTCGGAATTACCGTCAGAAAATCGCGGAAAGAACCGGGAACGCAGATTGCTTACGATGTAAGTAACCAAGTACTGACCTGTTTGGGTTCGAAAATGCCATTGGCTCCCATTGACAACAAAATCAAACTGGATATTCTGGTCGATCGGGCATCGATCGAAATCTTTGCCAACAATGGTGAAAAAGTCATCACCGACAATTTCACTCCTGCCGAAAAAGCGGATGATATGGAACTATGGACGCGCGGTGGTGAAATCATGGTTGATTCACTGGAGGTACATGAAATAAAATCCATTTGGAAAGAATAACTCAATCTTAACATGATGACGAGCCGCTTCGATTACCATATGCACACTCTCCTGTCCGACGGCAAGAACAGCCACGAGGAAATGGTGGAAGCGGCAATTAAAAAAGGATTTTCAGAAATCGGATTTACTGACCATTTCTGTATCAAACAGCCATGTGCATGGGCAATGGGAGCAGACGGTCTGGAGCCAATGCTGAAGAAACTGGATGCCTTACGGGAAAAATACCAGGGTCAAATTCAGATTCTTTTCGGCGTTGAAGTAGATTATTTCCCTGACAAGGAAGAAGAAATTGCAAAGGAACTAGCGCAATATCCGTTTGACTACGTACTTGGTTCCGTTCACTTTCTGGACAACTGGAATTATGATTCAGACCGCAGCCGGTACGGAGAGTTCAGCAACGATTACCTCTACCGTTGGTATTTTGCTGAGCTGCAAAAAGCTGCTTTATCAGGTCTTTTTGACACCATGGCCCATCCCGATTTGATTAAGAAATTCAGGGTTTGGCCCGAGAGCAAACAAAACGGACTTTTTAAGAAAACAGCAAAAGCATTCGCCCAATCGGGAGTTGCATTTGAAGTCAATACGAGTGGAATCGATCGCCCTTGTGGCGAATTCTTTCCCGGAAAGGAATTTCTTAAGGAGTTATACAAAGCGAATGTCCCGGTCACTCTGGGTTCCGATTCTCACAAGGCAGAGCAAATCGGACGCTATTTTGATGATGCCCGAATCATGCTCAGAGAGCTGGGCTACCGTAATTTAATACGCTATCAGAAACGACAAAGGATTGAAGAACCGCTATAAACAAAAAGTCCCGGCTACAACCGGGACTTTTTTTAATCTCATCGATCAATTCGACAGTAGCTTATACAATTCGGTCAAATCGGGCGTCAAAATAATTTCTGTACGCCGGTTCTTCTGACGTGCTTCCGGTGTATTTCGCGGATCGACCGGAACATATTTGCTTCGGCCGGCAGCTGTAATTCGCTTCGGATTGATGTTGGCATCCTGCAAAAGTATTTTAGTAACAGCCGTTGCCCGCATCACGCTCAGGTCCCAGTTGTCCTTTATCGCCCCGGCTCCCCGCAACGGAACATCGTCTGTATGTCCTTCCACCAACACATTGATATCCGGATTAGCAGCCAATACCTGGGCAATTTTCTTCAACGCCTGTCGCCCCTGCTGACCAACGGCATATTTCCCCGACTGGAACAACAACTTCTCCGCCATCGAAACATAAACCTGACCATTTTTCTCGGTAACGTTTATCCCCAGTTTTTTGTACCCGGTCAACGCATCCAGCATCTTCTGTTTCAAGTCTTTTACCGCTTTGTCTTTTCTTGCCAGAAGGTCCTCCAGATGTTGCAACCGCTGATTTTTTTCCGCCAGTTTCTTTTCTCTTGCATCCAAATCAGCTCTCGCCGATTCAAGATTCGTCAACAACCGCGAAATCTCATCACTGCTCCCTGATTTTACAGCAGAAATCTGCTTCTCTAAATCAGCGTTGGTGTCCTGTAACCGCTTCACTTCGCGTGCCAGATTGTCCCGCTCATCTTTCAGTGAACTTCGTTCGGCTTGCATCTTTTTCATTTCAGCCTCCAGCTGATCGGCCTTCGAACCGGCTTCGTTCGCCTTGGCCTCCATATCCTGAAGCTTCTGCTTTAACAGCAACTGGCTGTCCTCACACTCATCTAATTTACCTTTTACCCGGTTAAACTCACTGGTTGAGACACATGAAGGCAACATGAAAATCGTCAATAATGTGCCCAGCAGCATAACACGAAAGTTTCTCATATCTATCCTTGTCATATATTTGTATTATCAAATCGTCGAAGTAAAAATAATGAAAGACCATGCACTTAACAAACAAGTAGTGCATCTGCTTCGTATATCCTGAATAGGGATTAATTTATAACTTTGTTCCGTTGGAAAATCATATAACGATAGTGTCTCAGTTCATGGCAGAAGCGCAAACTCAGCTTCTGGAAAAAATTGAATATCCGGCAGATCTGCGCAAATTAAGCGAGAAGGAACTTCCCGATCTTTGCACGGAACTGCGCAATTATATTATTCGGGAGGTCTCATCCAATCCCGGACACTTTGGAGCCAGTCTGGGAGTGATTGAGTTGACGGTGGCTCTTCATTACGTATACCAAACACCTTACGACCAACTGGTTTGGGACGTAGGTCATCAGGCGTACGGCCATAAAATCTTAACAGGAAGAAGGAAAAAATTCCATACCAACAGACGAATGGGTGGCATCAGTGGTTTCCCGAAAATTGCTGAAAGCGAATTTGATTCATTTGGAGTCGGCCACTCGTCCACCTCCATTTCGGCAGCGCTTGGTTTGATGTTGGCCGCCAAAATAAAAGGCGAAGCCGATCGTAAAGTAGTGGCCGTTATCGGTGATGGAGCAATGACCGGCGGAATGGCTTTCGAAGGCTTGAACAATGCTGCTACCAGTAATTCAGATATCCTGGTTATTCTGAACGATAACAACATGGCCATCGATCCGGCCGTAGGAGGTCTGAATAACTACCTGGTCCAGATGCAAACTTCGCCGGCCTATAACCGGCTGAAGAGTGACGTGTGGAAAATTCTGGGAAAACTGAACAAAGTAGGTCCTAAAGCTCGCCAGGTGTTGCAACAGCATCAGCATGCACTGAAGTCGGTTTTGTTGCGGAACAGCAACCTGTTTGAATCGTTCGGATTCCGATACTTCGGACCAGTCGACGGACACGATGTGAATGCCATGGTAAAAATCCTGGCCGATTTGCGCAACATCGAAGGCCCGAAACTTCTGCACGTTATCACGAAAAAAGGCAAAGGATTTGCTCCGGCCGAACAGAACGCCACCAAATGGCACGCTGCTCCCGGAAAATTCGATATTCGTACAGGCGAAGTGTTTGTTGATTTACCATTAAAACCATCGCCACCGAAATATCAGGATGTTTTCGGTAAAACCATTGTGGAACTGGCCGAAAAGAATGAAAAAATTACCGCCATCACTCCTGCGATGCCTACTGGTTCGTCATTGAATTGGATGATGGAAAAATTTCCCGAACGAACTTTCGATGTAGGAATTGCGGAGCAACATGCCGTTACTTTTGCAGCCGGACTGGCAGCCAATAACCTGGTTCCGTTCTGTAATATATACTCTTCGTTCATGCAGCGTTCGTACGACCAAATTATTCATGATGTGGCGCTGCAAAAACTGAACGTCGTTTTATGCCTCGACCGGGCCGGCCTGGTTGGCGCCGATGGTGCCACTCATCACGGCGTATTCGATCTCGCTTATCTTAGAAATATACCGAACATGACGGTTTCGGCACCAATGGACGAAATCGAAATGCGGAACCTGATGTACACGGCTCAACTTCCTGATAAGGGGCCGTTCTCCATACGTTTCCCACGGGGCAAAGGAATCCACCTGGAATGGGAACTTCCACTCAGCGAAATCCCGGTAGGAAAAAGCAGAGAGATTGCGAACGGAAAAGATATCGCCGTACTGAGTATCGGTCACCCTGGCAATTTTGCTAAAGAAGCGACCGAAGAACTCAGCAAAGAAGGTGTTTCGGTGCAACATTACGACATGCGCTTTGTGAAACCGCTCGATACCGAAACTCTGGATTCAGTCATGAAGCATTTCGACAAAATCATCACGGTTGAAGACGGTGTGATTAACGGCGGATTCGGCAGTGCGGTGATGGAGTACCTGTTTGAAAACGGATATCAGGGCCGGATAAAACGTTTGGGAATTCCCGACCGGTTTATCGACCAGGGTTCGCCGGAAGAACTTTACCGCGAATGTGGTTTTGACAGTGACGGAATTTGCCGCGAAGTCCGCAAGATGATGAAAGGATAACGGCTTTTTCGAAAGCAATCCGGAAGTTCCTTTCTGATATTCTTTTCGGCTGAAAAACCGATTCTTATCAGGAAATTTCTATCTTCGGAGCACACTGTAAAACTAACACCTTGTTTCAATTTTTCAGCAACCGGAATTTTAAAGGAGTACTACTGGGCTTTGCTTTTCTTATCAGCATCGGTACGTTTATCTATACCAAAACATTAGTCGATAAGCTAAAGCAGGAGGAACATCGGAAAGTAGAATTGTGGGCTCAGGCAACGCACCGCCTGGCAGAATCGCATAATTCTTCGGGAGACGAACTGGCTTTTACCTTTGATGTAGTGGAAAACAACCAAACGGTTCCCATCATCGTCACCAACCAGAATGATAGTATTCTCTACGACCGGAACCTGGAAATTGCCGACGGCCCGGGCAAGCAGCAAAAACTGCGACAGGTACTGGCCAACATGAAAAAGCAGTATCCGCCCATCGTTATTCCTATTTCATCTGGCAAAAAAAATCTTATTTACTATAGTAACTCCGTTTTGTTGAAGAAGCTCCGGTACTATCCGCTGGTTCAACTTCTCATCCTCATCCTGTTCATCCTGGTTGCTTACATCGCGTTTAGCGCTTCGCGTGTGTCCGAACAAAACCGCGTTTGGGTAGGTATGGCCAAGGAGACAGCCCATCAATTGGGAACGCCCATCTCCTCAATGATGGCCTGGGTGGAACTGCTGCGCATGCAAAATGTGGATGAATCAATCGTGTCAGAAATCGCCAAGGACACCGAACGACTCAACCGGATTACCGAACGCTTCTCGAAAATCGGATCTGCTCCGGAATTGACCGAAACTAACGTAGTTGAAGTACTGGCCAACTCGATTGAATATCTCGAGAAGAGAAGCCCTAAACGGATTCTGTTCACTTCAAATTTTAATCCTTTCCAGGAAATTATGATTCCGCTGAATACTTCGCTTTTTTCCTGGGTAATCGAAAATCTGTGCAAAAACGCTATCGATGCGATTGAAGGAAAAGGGGAAATCAATGTTTCGCTGTATGTAGCCCCGGAGGAACTTTACATTGATGTGAGTGATACAGGAAAAGGGATTCCGAAAACCAGTTTCAGAGAGGTTTTCCGCCCGGGGTACACGACAAAGAAAAGAGGCTGGGGACTAGGACTATCACTGGCTAAGCGCATTATCGAAAATTACCACAACGGACACATATCTGTCAAACACTCGGAGATAAACAAAGGAACCACGTTCCGTATCGTTCTTCACTCCGACGAAAACCTGACCGAGAAAATCACTCAACCTGTTTAATATTAAGAATTTCAAAATTATCAGGTTTTTTTCTGTGGTATATTAAAAATTTATACTTTTGCAAAGCTAAAAAAGGAAGGTTGTGAAATACCTGAAAAACTATATTATTCCTTTCTCCGGATTGAAGGAGGGAAAACATCAGTTCCAGTTTGAAGCTGGCGAGCGCTTTTTCAGGGAGTTTGAAGAGTCGGAGATTGAAAGAGGTGAAGTGAATATCGAGGTAGAACTCGAAAAACGGACAACCTACTTATCGCTTGGCTTTAAATTAACTGGAAGCGTTCAGTTAATCTGCGACCGGTGCCTGGACAATTACGACCAGCCGCTGGACAGCGATTTTAAGCTCTACGTGAAGTTCAGCGAAGAACCGCAGGTAGATGATGACGAAGTGATGTATCTCCACCCGAATGATCATCAGGTAGAGATTGGTCACTTGATATATGAATTTATTGTTCTGAGCTTACCGGCACGACATGTTCATCCGGATGATGAAAACGGCGAAAGCACTTGTGACCCGGATATGCTGGATAAGCTCGATGAATACGATCATCCCGGAGACGGCGATGAACCCATCGATCCGAGATGGAATGATTTGAAAAAGATTATTGGTAACTAAGTAAAGTTGATTTAAAATGGCACATCCGAAACACAAAACGTCGAAAACGAGAAGGGATAAGCGCAGAACGCATTATAAAGCAACTCCTGCTACCATGGCAACTTGTTCAAACTGCGGTGCTACTGTGAAGTATCACACCGTATGTAATGAGTGCGGCCACTACAGGGGTAAACTCGTTATTGAAAAAGAAATTACTGTTTGATTTCCATAGCAGAAAGAAAATTCTTTCTGTCTATTTGGTTTTTTCATGGCTTTAAAAAGGCTTTTCTGTGCTCAGAAAGGCCTTTTTATTTTTACACCCGTCGTGTTCTCCATCCTTCATTTTATTGATAAATACCTGCCTCCCTTTCGATTTTTAGAAGAATACTGTTCACGAACAGTTTCAAAACTTATTGGCTTTTATTATCTTCATCGGCTAAAGTCAAGACAAATTGTTTACGTTAAAACCGAAGAAAATGGCAAAACCCATCATCCAAAACGAAGTGAAAGCACTGAACACGATTGCAAAAGATACCATGATTAAAGGGGATATCAAATCGGATGGTGATATTCGAATCGACGGTGCACTGGAGGGGAACCTGGAATGCAAAGGTCGGGTAGTACTCGGTCCCGATGCCAAGGTAAAAGGAACCGTTCGTTGCCGTTTAGCCGATATTATGGGGAATCTTGAAGGGGAAATTTTTGCTTCGGAACTGATGACATTGAAAAACACAGCCGTTATCAACGGCGACCTGACCATGGGCAAATTATCGGTTGAGCCGGGAGCTCAGTTTACCGGTAAATGTTCAATGGGAAGTGCTGGCTCTGGTTCAGCATCAGCTCCGAAAGCTCAGTCTGCTCCGGTACAACCGGAAGCCAAGCCGAAAGAAAACAAGTAAAGGCTGCTTTCACAAAGAAATTGAATCCCTGGAATTACTTCCGGGGATTTTATTTATCAGAGGTTGGCGCTTACCGATTCGAGCGATTCGGAAACGTTGATGGCATAATCGGCCAACCGTTCACATTCGTTGAAAATATCGTTGTAAATACTGCCTTTCTGGTAATTGTACATTCCCTTTTCCAGGTTTTCCAAATGTTCTGTTTTGAGAATGTCGCGGAATACATTGATCTCTTCCTCTTTTTTCCGGGCCACCGAAGCATCTACCCTGTCTTCCGTTTTCAGGTTGAACTCCATGATTTGAATCGTGTCGTCCACCAGACTGAACAGAATCTCCAGATTCTCCAGCGGCTTTCCCGAAAAGGTGATTCCCTGTTCGTGTGCGCGGTTAAACGCTCTGGCAATATTATAACACGAATCGCCGATACTCTCGATGTTATCAATCAACTTAAACATCGATGACAACACTCTCGAGTTCCTCACACTCAAACGCGTCTCTCCCACTTTCGTCAGGTAGTTGGCAATTTCAATCTCAATACCGTCGCATATTTTCTCTTCACTTTCCAGTCGTTGGAAACGCAGTTCAAATTTTTTATCAGGAATTTCGGTCATTAAATCCTGCACATCCTTAAACATTTTCGAAACCCGCTGGCCGAAGAGTGAAATCTCCTCGCGCGCCAGGTAAAGCGATGCTTCCGGTGTAGACAAAAGACCAATTTTTATGTGCTGCAACGTAAACGCACTTTCTGCTTCGACTTTCCTTTCGGGAACCAAACGGGTAACAATCCGGGCGAGCGTTTTCGTGAAACCTATCAGCAGCAGCATATTCAGCACATTAAACAGCGTGTGAAAAAGCGCCAGTGCCACCGGAATGGCATTACTCGTTTCAAACGGATTACCACCGCCCAGGTCTTCCGTCAAAAAAGCAACACTTTTCAGGAAGAAGGGAAAGATGATAAGCATCCAAACCACTCCGACCAGATTAAAGAGCAAGTGCGCGCGGGCAGCTCTTCGTGCATTGGTATTGGCCACCAAAGCAGCCACATTGGCAGTAATGGTTGTTCCCAGGTTTTCACCCAGCACCATCGCAGCGGCCATATCGAAATTAATCCATCCGTTGTTACACATCACCAACGTCAGCGCCATGGTCGCACTGGACGACTGAATCAAAATAGTCAACAAGGTACCGATGAGCATAAACAGAATGTACCCCAGGTAACCCATGTGGGCATATTGCGAAAGCCAACCCAATACTTCGGGATTGCTGCTGACATCCGGCACAGAAGTTTTCAGGAATTCGAGTCCGATGAACAGCAAACCAAAGCCCATCACCAGTTCGCCCCATGATTTACGCGAACGAACGCGGGAGAATAATACCGGCAAGGCCAAACCGACCATCGGCAACGCTATTTGAGTGATGTTGAACTTAAATCCGAAAAGGGAAATAATCCAAGCTGTGACCGTTGTACCAATATTCGCCCCCATCACCACACTGATGGATTCGAGCAACGAAAGCAATCCTGCATTCACAAAACTGACAATCATAACAATGGTTGCCGAAGACGATTGGATAAGGGTGGTGATGAGAATGCCGGTTAAAACTCCGCGCATACGGTTGGCTGTCATCGACGCCAGAATAGCGCGCAGTTTATTGCCCGCTACCTTTTGCAACGATTCACTCATCAGCTTCATCCCGAAAAGGAAAACAGCCAGCGAGCCAAGTAGCCTTAGGAAATCAACAAATCCGTAGTTCATCATTCTGGTAAAGGGGGTTAGGCTGTGCCGAATTTAAAGGTTTTTGATACAAAATTGAAAAGCGAATGAAACAAATTTCACTCATCGGTAAAGAAATCTTTTCATTATCGTCATTTGTATCAAAATTCACTGTTCCGATTCCTTATTAGGTAAAACCTTGGCATTTAGCCTAACCCTCTCAGCAACATCACAAGTAAAATGGCATATTCTTTTCAATTCAGTCAATTAAACACTAATTTCGCGGGGATTTGATTTTATTATTATGTGGAGAAGAATAGCACGCTTCATTTTATCTTACCGGATTGCCCTCTCGGTTATTTTGCTGGGAATTACCATTTACATGGGATTTAAGGCACCTCAGGTTCAACTTTCGTACGAATATGCTCCGTTGTTACCTAAAAAGGACACGGTCTATCAGGAAAATCAGGATTTCATTAAGAAATTTGGTGCCGGTTTCGATGTGATTGTCATCGGCGTGCAGGATTCCAACTTCTTCAAAATCGACCATTTCAACCGGTGGAATGAAATGGCTGCCGAGCTGAAAAAGATTGATGGTGTGGAAGGCATGCTATCGGTAGCCAACGCCTACGATATTTACAAAGACCGGAAAGCACACAAATTCAAATTCGACAGTATTTTCCCGTCAAGGGCACAATCGCAGGAACAACTCGATACCCTGGTTGAAACGTTGCATACGCTGCCCTTTTACAAGGGACAACTATATAACGAGAAGACCCATACCTACATGATGGCCATTACCGTGAGCAAAGCCTTGATGGCGACGCCCAAAAGGGAAAAGATGGTCAATCAGATTGTGAAAGTTGGCGACCAATACCAGGCAGATACAAACGTAAAGGTTCATTATTCCGGTATGCCCTACATCCGGGTGGTGACCTCACAAAAGATCAAACGCGAATTTTTGATGTTTATCCTGGCGGCACTGGCCGTTGTTATCATCATCCTGTTCTCGTTCTTCCGTTCGTTTAAAGCGGTTATTCTTCCAGTTACGGTCGTACTTATCGGGGTCGTCTGGACGCTCGGGTTGATGGCCATACTCGGCTACAAAATTACGTTGCTTACGGGGATGATTCCACCTTTGCTCATTGTGATTGGGGTTCCCAACTGTATTTTCCTGGTGAATAAATACCATAACGAATACAAAGGGCACGGAAATAAAATTAAGGCGCTGCAGCGGACCATCATGAAGATTGGTAACGCTACGTTCCTCACCAACCTGACCACTGCTTCGGGTTTTGCCACCTTCCTGGTGACCAGTAGCTCCATTCTGCGGGAATTCGGTTTGATTGCGTCAGTGAACATCATGGCAGTTTTCATGACCTCACTGATCATTATTCCAACGGCTTTCACCATACTCGACCCGCCGGCCGACAAGGACATGCGTCACCTCGATAATAATTTCATCGGGAAGATTATCGACAAATTTGTGTTGGTCACACAAAAGCACCGGAAAGGTATTTACGTCACCTTTGGCATTATTCTTCTGCTGAGCATCGTCGGAATTACCCAGATGAAAAGCACCGGTTACATGGTGGACGACTTACCGAAGAATGACCCAATTTACCTTGACCTAAAGTTCTTCGAGAAGAATTTTGATGGATTAATGCCACTGGAGATTACCGTCGATACCGAACGTCCCAATGGTGTTTTGCGCACTTCCAACCTGAAAAAAATTGATGAATTCAGCACCGCCCTTTCGAAGTACAGCGATTTGTCTCCATCGCTTTCGTTGGTTAATGTTTTGAAATTTGCCAAACAGGCTTTCTATAACGGAAAAGAAAAATATTATTCGCTGCCAAGCTACCGCGAACAGTCGTTCATTCTGTCCTACGTGGGAAAATCGAACGGCAAAATCGGCGATTTAAAATCGTTTATCGACAGTACCAAAGAAGAAACACGGATCAGTTTCCGAATGAAGGATGTGGGCACTACCCGGATGGAAGACTTGTTAAGCCGTATCCGGAAAGAGGCTGCTAAGATATTCCCGGCCGACAAATACCACGTAACCGTCACCGGCGCCTCGGTGGTATTTGTGAAAGGAACTCAATACCTGGTGAAGAGTCTGTTCCAGAGTCTCGGTTTGGCAGTTTTACTCATTGCCACCTTCATGGCATTGATGTTCAACTCGCGTCGGATGGTATTCCTGTCACTGGTTCCAAACGTAATTCCGTTACTTTTCACGGCCGGAATCATGGGCTTTACGGGTATCCCGATTAAAGCCTCTACCATTCTGGTTTTCTCCATCGCTTTCGGTATATCGGTCGACAATACTATACACTTCCTGGCCAAATACAGGCAGGAACTTCGGTTTACCCAATGGAATATTGGCAAGTCGGTGGTACTCGCTTTGCGCGAAACCGGCTTCAGCATGATTTATACCTCGTTTGTACTTTTCTTCGGATTCGGTATCTTCAGTCTGTCGAGCTTCGGTGGGACAGTCGCCCTGGGTGTTCTGGTATCGTTAACCTTGCTCGTTGCCTTAATATCGAACCTGATATTGTTGCCGGCATTACTTCTTGGATTGCAACGTCGCGCTACAACCCGGTATTTCGAAGAACCTTTCCTCGAAATTTTCGATGAGGAAGAAGACATTGAACAGGATGAACTTCGAATCGAAGGCAGAGATAAAAACGGAAATCTGCTCTCCGAAACCGATGAAAAGGATAAAACTATCGATGAATGAAAAGCCAGCAGGAACTCTTTGACCGCTTTCTTCAGGAACTGAAAAAAGAACGGGAAAAAATTGACAACGCTTCACCGGCAGGTCTCTACAAACCGGTCTCCTATACCCTCGATATGGGTGGAAAACGGCTCAGGCCGGTACTGGTTATGACGGGAGCCAATCTTTTTTCCGAAAATATTGAAGAAGCGTTGCCGGCCGCTGTTGCCATCGAAGTGTTCCACAATTTCACATTGCTGCACGACGATTTGATGGACAACGCTTCGGTTCGCCGGGGCAAACCGACGGTTCATCTGAAATTCAATCCCAATACGGCCATTCTCAGCGGCGATGCCATGATGATTCTGGCCAACGAGTTTCTGGCTAATTCGCCGGGTGAAAAACTGCCGGAATTGCTAAAGCTTTTCTCGCGGACCGCACTCGAGGTTTGCGAAGGTCAGCAGTACGACATGGATTTTGAAAGCCGGATGGACGTAACCGTAGATGAGTACATCGAAATGATTCGGTTGAAAACAGCGGTGTTAATTGCCGGAGCGTTGAAACTGGGCGCCATCATCGGTAATGCGCCGGAAAAACAGGCCAACTTGCTTTATGACTTCGGAATCAATATTGGGCTGGCCTTTCAGCTGCAGGACGACTGGCTCGATGTGTACGGCGATCCCAATGTGTTCGGGAAGAAAATTGGCGGCGATATTCTCAGCAACAAAAAAACATTCCTGTTACTCAAAGCGCAGGAAAAGTTGCAGGGACAGAAAAAGGAGCAGCTAGAAAACTGGATTACCAAAGAGTCTTTCCTTCCGGAAGAAAAAATTGAAGCGGTTACGCAATTATATAATGAAGCTGCAGTAAGTGAGGAAGCGCAAAAACTCATGCTTCATTACCATGATGAAGCGCTAAAGTGTTTGGCTCAACTCGAAGTGGAAGAGACCAATAAAAAGGATTTAGTTGCTCTGGCTGAACAGGTGATGTCGAGGATTAGCTAATCTAATCCCCGACATGTTATTTTAAAGCACTCTTAACGCTTTTTCGATGCGTTCCAGACCTTCCTCTAAAGTGGAACGCGGACAGCCAATATTCATCCTGAAAAAGCCTTCACCGCCGGTTCCAAACGTACTACCTACATTCATGGCCACACCGGCTTTATTCACCAGCACATCTTTCATCTCTTTTTCGCTCAAACCATAGTCGCGGAAATCCATCCACACCAGGAAAGTCGACTCCGGCTGCATTACTTTAACTTTTGGCAAATGCTCCGCCATAAAATCGTTCAAATATTTCAGGTTTCCCTGAAGATATTCCAGCAATTCGCCCAACCACTCTTCTCCGTTCGTGTATGCGGCTTCGGTGGCAACGGTTCCAAAGATATTGCCTCCGTGAACATGCAGTACATTCAGTATCCGCTCGTAACGTACCCGCATTTTCTTTTGCGGAATGACCAGGAATGCGGAAGATAAACCTGCAATGTTAAACGTTTTATTGGGCGCCATACAAACGACCGTAATTTCAGCTAAGTCTTCCGAAATGGAAGGCAACGGAACATGTTTGTGTCCCGGGTAAATCAGGTCGGAATGAATTTCATCGGAAACGATGATTACTCCCTTCTCTTTGCAAATACGCCCCAACTCAGCCAATTCGTCTTTGGTCCAAACCATGCCACCCGGATTGTGCGGACTGGAAAGCAACAGCATTTTGGTTTTATCGTCAATCTTGGCTTTCAGATCCTCGAAATCGAAATAATACCGGCCGTTTTCCAACTTCAACGGATTCTCCACCATCTTTCGGCCCGAGCCTTTCACGCAAGTGAAAAAAGGAAAATAAACCGGCGGCTGCACAATTACCTTCTCATCCTCATTGGTAAGCGCCATGATTAACATGGTAACAGCCGGAACTACTCCCGGACTGAAAGAAATCCACTCGCGTTGAATGTCCCAGTCGTGCCGCTTTTTCATCCAATCAATGATGGACTGGTGGTAACTTTCGGGCCGGAAAGAATAAGCCAACACTTCATGTTCGGCGCGTTCGCGAATAGCATTCATGATAAAATCGGGCACCCGGAAATCGGTGTCTGCTACCCACATTGGTAACGCCTCCGCATTGCCGCAAAACTGTTCCAACCGGTCGTATTTGATACAATTGGTTCCTCTTCGCTCAATTATTTCGTCAAAATTATAGGGCATATGATTATGGTTTACGGTTATTTCTTCAACTCAAACGTACCAGAATCGATCCGGTTCAGATAGCGGATGCCATTCTCTTCCTCCAGTCGCAAAATAAAATCGAACCGATTGAGCGAAAGACATAAATCGAAGTCCGAGGACGGTGACCATTCACTGTTCTCCGGATCGAGCAGACGGGCACCATCGCCTGTACGAAGTTCTTCCACCATCTCATCAAAACGGGTGGGTTTTCCCGTTAGGAGATCGCGTATATGTTCGGCCAGGAAAGTGTCTTCCTGCGACGGCCGTTCTCCGGCGTATCCCATGCAAACCAAGCTCACTGTTTCCGGCGAGCGGTATCTAATATATTGGGCTATTGCCGCAGCGTTTACAAAACCACCGGTAATGATTTCGTCGGCATGAACGGCATTTACAATTCCCTGGGTGCCGGAACTACTCCGGTGAATGACGGTTTTTCCCGACAGGTCTGCTCCCAGAATGTGCGTGGGCGAATTCCCGTAATCAAATCCGGTAATCTTGCGCTCGTTCTGTTCGCCCATTAATACCGAACCGGGAATCTCTTCCGCTAAGCGAAATGCTTCTTCAATATCTCCTACCGGGATGATTCTTGAAGCTCCACGCTCCATGGCATAACAAGCGGTTGAAAACGCCCGGAACACATCGATGACTACAACCAGCCCATCGGCTTGTTGCACACCTTCTATTAATTGCAGAATCCGAATATTCATTCAATATGATTTCTGGAAATAGAAAATCGATCATCCAAAATAAATGGAAATAGAGGGTTTTTCCCGAAAGGGATTATTAAAAATTTTATCAAAGTTGAGTTTTTGAAGAAAAAAATTCATTCAACTAAGGTCGGATTAATGAAACAGCCCACCGCGGGATCATACAAACTTTACACATATACCACTGAATAATTGGTGGTTATAAAACTAAATACTAAAAGCTCTTCAATTTAAGATCACATTTCGACTTAAATCCCGTTTCCGATCACGTACAGTTAAAAAAGCAGTAATATATGTTTTACAACATATGCTGTATAACATGTTTATATTTGCAGTGTAAAACCTCTTAAAATAAGAAGCTATGAAGACAACAAACTTTAAAACAATGATGAGCAAGAATTTAATGGTAGTAAGTTTGAGCGCGTTCTTCCTGGTTATTACAATTGGCCAAGCATTGGCAAGTGGTAAGACTTCAGTTTATACAAAAGATAATTCGGATCTCTCCATCGTTTCGGTTATCAACCCCGGAACGCAACCAATGAGTATCACTATTGAGAATGACTTAGGAAGTGTAGTGTATTATACCAAAAACAATGTATCGGGAAGCCAGTATTTCAAGGCATTCGATTTCTCGAAACTGGATGATGGTAACTACAACCTGCGCGTTCGCTCTGGTAATAAAACACTGGTTCAGTCTTTCAACGTAGTTGATGGCCATGCCAATATGAATGACCAGATTGCTGATAACAAAGATGTTGCGCCTACTTTCAGGTTTAAAAACAATATGCTCAAACTTTCCTACCTAAACCTGAGCAAGGACAACGTTGAAGTTTATTTGTACGACAACAGCAACAATCTGCTTCACGAAGAAAACCTCGGGAAAGACGTAAGTCTGGGTCGCATTTTCGACTTCGAATCGGCTAAACCGGGTCAGTATCAGGTTGTATTAACCGTTGGCGACAAAAACAATTACACCTACACGGTGAATAAATAAATTTTTGCTTCATCAAAAAAACAGAGCGTCCTTCAGAAGGGCGCTTTTTTTATGCCCTTAAATTTTTACTCCTACGTTTCTGCTTCTCCTTGCAGTCTGATTGACATATCTTTTTAAGCTAATTGTAAAAAATACACTATTTCACTACTTTTGGTTGGTTCGATTCCCAACGAGAGACCGCAAACAAATACAATTAGATAAATTAATTAAAACCAAACAATGAAAAGAGAGGCAACACAATTTCTGTTCCTGATTCTGTTTCTCTTTGCGGCACCCGCTGTTCAGGCACAAAACGGTGTAGTAAAGCAAACAGAAATCACCAATTTTCAACTGCAGTCGTCGGCTGTAATCGACGCTTCCGGCGAAACGTTATCCACTCCTTCTTACCAGGAGAATGTGTACTGGTTTCCGGTTAAAGTTCCTTCAACTGTACTTACCGGACTGGTGGCCAACAACGTTTATCCCGATCCGTACCAGGGAATGAACAACATGCGCATTCCGGATGCATCCGACAGTTTCAATAAAGAGTACAATCTGGAGCAATACAGCTTTCTTCCGAATGATCCCAATCCCTGGAAAAAGCCGTATTGGTATCGTACCTCCTTCAAGGTGCCCGCCAGCGATAACGGCCGCCACTTTCAGTTGATCTTCAAAGGCATCAACTACCGGGCTGCGGTTTGGGTTAACGGAAAACAAATTGCCGATTCGACTGATATGGCCGGCATGTTCGCCGAATACAGCCTCGATGTTAGCAAAGAGATTAAAGCCGGTGCAGAAAATTACCTGGCGGTGAAGATTTATCCGCTCGATTTCCCCGGCACGCCGGCACCTGAACAGCTGAAAGCCATGGGCCCGTTCTTTGCCAACGGTGGTCCAACCGGCGATATTGGTAAAAATGTGACCATGCTTTGCTCGGTCGGTTGGGACTGGATGCCGCCAACCCGCGATCGGAACATGGGAATCTGGCAACCGGTTTATTTGAGAACTTCAGGAAACGTAACCATCAGTCGTCCGCATTTGGTGACGACATTACCTGCTCTTCCCGATACAACGGTCGCTGATATTTCATTAAAACTGAATCTCGCGAATCATGGTAATTCCGGTGCTAACGGAAAATTGAATGTTACCATCACACCTGAAAACTTCACTGGTTCGTCCATCGAATTTTCGAAAGATGTTACGCTGGGTGCCAATTCTTCCACGAAAGTGGATCTCAATGCGGAAAACGAAACGAGTCTGCACATCACCAATCCGCATTTGTGGTGGCCCAATGGTCACGGTGCACCTAATCTCTATCGTATCCGTTTGCAGTACCTTGCCGGGAATACCGTTTCCGACGATACCACCTTTGTTTTCGGAATTCGCACAGTGAGCTCGAAAGCCACCGAAGTGAAGGGCAAATTTCTGCGTCGTGACTTTTATGTGAATGGAAAACGTGTCAACCTCGTTGGTGGAGCGTGGGTTCCTGACATGATGGTGAACCGCGATTCCTTGCGTTATGACAACGAACTTCGGCTTTGCCAGAATGCCAACATCAACCTGGTGCGCATTTGGGGCGGTGGTATTACGCCTCCCGACCAGTTCTTCAACGCAGCCGACCGCTATGGTTTGCTGGTTTGGTCCGACTTCTGGGTAACCGGAGATACCCAGGGTGAATTTAAAGGTTCGCCTGACTGGCCGTTGCAAGGCAATGTTTTCATTAAAAACATGACTAGTACGATTCTTCGTATCCGGAACCATCCAAGCTTGCTACTGTGGACCGGCGGAAACGAAGGTCATGCGCGTAAAGAGCTTTACTACGCCATGCGCGATAGTATTATAAAACTCGACGGAACACGTCCGTTTATTCCGAGTTCTTCCGGCTTTGCCAAATTACCGGCCGACTGGAAAGCCTCGTGGCCCGATAACAAGCAATCAGGTGTTTACAGTGGCGGACCGTATGCATGGCAGAGTCCGAAACAATATTACAAGCTGGCCAACAACGCCAAGGACTGGGTTTTCAAAGACGAAACCGGTATTCCGTCACAGCCACCATACAATATTCTTCCGAAGATTATTCCTGATTTGGTTTGGGATAAGACGCTTCCGTTCCCGTTGAACAATACCTGGGGTTACCACGACGCGGCTTCCGGAAACGGAAAATATGACCTCTATTACAAGGATATGGTGAAGCGTTTCGGCGAGCCAAAATCGATGAAAGGTTTTTCCGAAAAAATGCAGCTGATGAATGCCATGGGTTACCAGGGGATTTTCGAAGCAGCCGGAAGCAAGCTGGATGACAATGGCGGAGTAATGCTCTGGAAACTGAATGCAGCCCTGCCGAGTGTTATCTGGCAGGTATACGACTGGTATTTGATGCCTAATGCAGGCTATTATTTCATGCAAAATGCCGTCGAGCCTGTCCATGTACAGTACGACCAGGATAATGCCTCTGTGACCGTTGTAAATCGCTCCTACAACCCGGAAAAGAATCTGGTTGCTGAAGCCGATGTGTACAATATTCATTCGAAACTCACCCACAGCGAATCGAAGAAAGTAAGCCTGGATGCAGCGTCCGTCAAAAAACTATACTCACTGTCAAAAGTATTGGCTAAAACCGATGGTGTTTCGTTCGTAGTTTTACGATTGAAAGATGCTAACGGGAAAGTAATTTCACACAATTCCTATTGGCTTTCGCCTGATGACGACTTTACCTCGATGAACTCGATGGATAAGGCACAGGTTGAGTTGAAGGTTGCTGACAAAACCACGAAAGGTTCGCATACGAAATGGACAGTTGAACTGAGCAATCCATCCGATAAACTGGCGTTCTTTGTCCGTCCGATGCTCATGAACAAAGGCGAGGAAGTATTGCCCAGTTTGTGGTCGTCAAGTTATTTCACACTGAAGCCCGGAGAGTCAAGAGCTGTAATGGTTAGCACACCTGCTCAAAATCTTGACAAATCAGGTTTCCGCATCGAAGGCTGGAATTTGGAGCCAATATGTCGCCCCAATAAATAGTTTCACTAACTAGCACCATGCATAACTTTTGTAAAGTGCGTTACCTTTGGGTGGCGCACTTTTTTTTTGCTTACGCAGAAGAATTCCCCAAAGGGAATTCGTAGGATTCTAAGGAAGTAGTAGAGGATGAAAAAACAACACGACGTCTGACACCTGGTGTCGTCTCACAAAAAAAGGCAGCCGTTTGGCTACCTTCACACACAATCCTCTACAATACTACAACCCCTACGGGGTATCCGCTTCGCAGAAGAAAATTCCTAATGACCATTTTAAGTTTTGGTTCTTTCTTAACACTTAAAACTCCAGGTCTTAAAACTTTTGGGGACAAAAAAGCCCGACTCCAATAAAGGAACCGGGCTTTTGATAAAATAAGCGGCGACCTACTCTCCCACATCTCTGCAGTACCATCGGCGCTGACGGGCTTAACTTCTCTGTTCGGAATGGGAAGAGGTGGAACCC
>NZ_PYGC01000002.1 GCF_003014495.1 Prolixibacter denitrificans
GCGTTGCAAAGATAGAAATCTTTTCGCGTTATCTCCAAATCTTTTTTCGCCTTTTTCTCAAAGCTTCAGTACCCGGAAATCAACGCCCGTTTTTTTCAAACGTGGCGGCAAAGATAAAACCTTTTATCCCGACTTTCCAAATACTTTTTCAAAAAATTTGCGGGGTGATTTTTTCAGGTTAAAACCGGACGACTCCGGCCTCTTCTCTTCCCTTTTTAACCTCCCACTGAACGCTGCTCCCCTTTCGGAAAGCGGATGCAAAGAAAGCGTATTTTTTCGTATTACTCCAAACCTTTTTCCAGTCTTTTTTGACATAAAGATTCAAGTGCCTGATTAGATGGACCAATTTATTTCAAAAAATACTTAAATGATGTTGCACGGGGGAAGGTGGTGGGGAAAACGGCCTACAGAAACGAACGGATTCAAAACCCGGGACACCCCTCTTCAACCGGTGCGCAAATGAAGACTGTTTAGTACTCTATCCCTACTTTACCTGTACTTAAAATATACTTTGGGTCTGCTTTTCCGTTGCGGGCATGCTTCAGGAAATTATGTGGCAACTCCGTCTTTTTCGCTCAACTTCGTTGGAGTTGTTTTCTATTCAGGTTGCCAATCCTCCGGCTTCGCCGGAGGTGATGAACATCTTTCCCTGGCGGGAAATTCTTTAACCGGCCAGCACATCTTTCGCCTGACGGCGAAGTGAAGGACGAAGCATGTTTGAAAAGTTTACCCTTGACGCAGAACGACAGAAACCGCGAAGCGCAACCTGAAACTTGAAATGTTGAAACCTGAAACCGTCTCCCGTGGCCGGGCGGAGGCCGACAGCCGGACGAAGCAGGGCCGGTTGGACGAACGGGAGTGCCGGGGCGATTGAAATGAGCCCCCGGAACGACTGGTGAGAACCCGGGCCTGCAAGTACGCTACTGGCCGCAGACCGTGAAGCCGCCCAGAATTAAATTTCTTTACGGTAACAGCGTTTGCGCTTGTGTTGAATGTGATCGAAGTTTTTCCAGTTTTGGATGGCTTTGTTGTTGGTTTCGAGCATGCCGGTGGTTTCGAGATTTTTGACACCGCTACCGATAAGCTCCTGCAACAGTTCGGAGAAGAGCAGTGAAACCATTCCCTTTCCCTGCCAGTCGGGATGCACACCGGTGAGCAACAGATCGCACTCGTCCGGTTTTTTCAATGCTTTCCGAATATGGAAAATCCCGAAAGGAAACAACTTGCCATTGGCTTTTTGCAGGGCTTTGGAAAGCGACGGCAGCGCAATAATGAAACCGGCAATGTTCCCCTCGCCGTCCTCAATCATTTTCACAAATTTAGGTTTGAGCAACGGAATGTACTTGTTCAGGTAATAACGACTGGTCTCCTCGTTGAATTCGACGACACTAAAAAGATCCTTGAACGCAGAATTCAGGATCTGGAACACCCGCTGGCCATATTCGTGAAGTTCTTTTCGGGTTTTGAAGTTAACGACCTTGAGGCCGTAACGGCGCTTTACCATGTCGTTAATGCGAACCGCCTTCTCAGGAAGCGAGAATCCAGCCAGCGACAACCGAAATTCAATCCAGTCCATCTCCTTGGCATAGCCCAGCCGCTCCATGTGCTTCTGGTAGTAGGGCAAATGGTACTCGGAAACAACCGACGGAAGGTAATCGAAACCTTCGACGAGCATCCCCTGGTGATCGAGATTGGAAAAGCCCAACGGACCATGGATACCGTTGGCGTCATGCTCTTTTGCCCATTGTTCGGCTTTCGCGAAAAGCGCATCAACCACCTCTACGTTGTCGATGAACTCGGCCCGGGAAAAACGAGCCATCAGCTCGCCGGTTTTCTCGTTATGCCTGTGATGAATGATTCCAGCCAACCGACCTACGCATTTTCCATCCTTGCGTGCAATCCACAAAAGTGTGTCACAGCCACGCATTGCAGGATTTTTCTCTGGCAACAGGGCATTCCGCTCCTCACTTTTGACGGGAGGAACCCAGTACGGATTATTACGGTAAAGTTCAAAAGGAAGTTCAACAAATTCTTTTAACTCATCAGTTGACCTGACTTCGACCACTTCAATTGCCATTATGCGTATGTTTCGGTTTGGTGGCTTCAAAGATGCTCATTTTTCATCTTGGAATCAATTCGATGCCTTGTCCCGATAATTTAAGACGGTCAACCAACAATCCAGACAATCCTCACATCCAGCTACCTATCAAAACATTGTCGGCTGCTGATAAAAATTTATCTGTTTTATTTCTGAATAAGTTATTTACCATAAAGAGAGCTCATTGAACTTTGAGGTATCGACTGCGTTTTTGAATTCACAGCAAAACAGAACGCAATGAAAGATATTTACGGTTTCGAAGCCGAAACACTGGAAGGAGAAAAAGTAACACTGGACGCTTTTCGCGGAAAAGTGGTGTTGATAGTCAATACTGCCAGCAAGTGCGGATTCACACCTCAATACGAAGGACTCGAGAAATTATACGAGCAGTATAAAGATGACGGATTGGTGATTTTGGGGTTTCCGTGCAACCAGTTCGCCAACCAGGAGCCCGGTGGGAAAGAGAGCATCGAACAAACGTGCCGGGTGAATTACGGTGTTACTTTCCCAATGTTTTCGAAAATTGACGTGAACGGGAAGAGTGCCCATCCTTTATATCAATATCTGAAAAAAGAAAAACCCGGTTTCCCGGGAAAGCGAATCAAATGGAACTTCACGAAATTTCTGGTTGACCGCAACGGAAAACCGGTGAAACGTTTTGCTCCTTATTTTAAGCCGGAAAAACTGGGGGATTATATCGAGCCGCTACTGAACCATCAGTAAGCTTACACCAACTCGGCACCAAACACCTCGGCGAATTTCTGTCGGGTCAGTGCTTTGATGGCTTCGAAATCCTGCTCTTTGCCCAGTTCTTTTTGCAATGAAGTCACTCCTTTGTCTACAAATCCGCACGGATTGATGTGCTGAAAGTAGTTCAGATTCGTGTTCACATTAAAAGCAAAACCGTGCATGGTCACGTGGCGAGAGCTCTTCACTCCAATGGCACAAATTTTTCGTGCGGTTGGTTTTCCTACATCGAGCCAGACACCGGTAGCACTTTCGTCGCGCGAACCTTCGAGGCCAAACTCGGCAATGGTTTTGATGATGGTTTCTTCGAGGTTATAGATATACTGCCGCAAGCCCATGTCGAAATTCTCCAGGTCGATGATGGGATATCCCACAATCTGTCCGGGACCGTGATACGTGATATCACCTCCACGGTTGGTGCGGAAAAAGGTTGCATCCTCTGCCTGTAGCTGTATATAATTGAGCAGGAGATTGTGCTCATCGCCACTTTTCCCCAGCGTATACACATGTGGATGCTCAACAAAAATCAAGTAATTGGGTGTTTCCTTCCGGGAAGAGGGTTCTGCATTTTTATTATCCAGTTTCATCTGGATGGTTGCCCCCATTAATTCCTCCTGGCGGTCCCAGGTATGTTTGTATTCGGCTACACCGAAATCGAGATACTGAACTTTTCGATTCATTTGAGTTGTACTCCTAAATCAGGCCAGTTAAAAACAGCCCTAAATCCCCTGAAGGGGACTTAGGGACTATATATTTTGTGTTTTGTATTCGGTAAAATTAATTCACCCGGGGTCTGATATGACGTTCGGCATGGTAGGACGAACGTACCAACGGTCCACTTTCCACAATACGGAATCCGCGGCGTAAACCTTCTTCTTTTAACGCACGGAATTTATCGGGGTGAACGTATTCCTCTACCGGAAGGTGAATCTTCGTCGGCTGCAGATACTGTCCCATCGTCAGGATTTCGCAACCATTAGCCACCAGGTCATCCATTGTTTTGTATATCTCGTCGAGGGTTTCTCCCAATCCGAGCATCAAGCCCGATTTGGAAACGGTTCCCGAATCAGAAATCGTCTTAAGCACTTTCAGGCTGATATCGTACTGTGCTTTGCTACGCACCTGCGGCGTCAAGCGCTCGATGGTTTCCAGGTTATGCGAAATAATATCAGGCCTGGCATCGATGATCTGCTTCACCAACTCGGGCTTTCCATCAAAATCGGGAATCAACACCTCCATGGTCGTATCCGGATTCACTTCTTTGATTTTATTGATGGTTTCCACCCAGTGTGCTGCACCTCCATCGGGCAGGTCATCACGATCGACCGAGGTAATTACGGCGTGTTTCAAATTCATCAACTGCACTGAGCGGGCTACATTGGCCGGCTCATTCGGGTCAAGCGGTTTCGGCCGACCAGTTTTGGTCGCACAAAACTTACAGGAACGGGTACAGATTTCTCCCAAAATCATGAAGGTTGCGGTTCCGGCTCCCCAGCATTCCCCCATATTCGGGCACTGTCCGCTGGTACAAATGGTATGTAGATGGTGATCACGAACGACACCTTTTACGTGACGGTAATTCGTCCCAATCGGCACCTTAATTTTCAGCCAATCGGGCTTTCTTCTAGTCTCCATAGCGAATCTACTTTTTAAAAGTTGCGCAAGATAAGCATTTTACAACAAAGCCTGTTTTGGTACTTATCTGGCATATTTTTATAATTTTGGCTCCATTGTTCTCTCAAAAAACACAAAACAAATGAAGGCACTTCAGGTTTTTAAAAAATTTCCACGCACATTTTGGGTTGCGAATACGATGGAGTTATTTGAGCGTTGGGCGTGGTATGGTTTCTATATTCTTTTTGCATTATATCTTACCAACTCTACGGATGAAGGAGCATTAGGATTCACCCAGGTTCAAAAAGGTTGGATCATGGGAGTCGGTACCGCCATCTTATATTTCCTTCCCCTCATTACTGGAGCCATTTCCGATAAAATCGGTTACAAAAAGACCCTCTATATTGCTTACACAATTTATACCACGGCATTTCTAGCTATGCCGTTCTTCCACTCTTTTGTTTCCGTATTTATTATTTTCCTGTACCTCGCACTCGGTGCGGCCCTGTTTAAACCCATTGTTTCGGCTACTGTGGCCAAAACCACCGATAAAACCACTTCTTCCATCGGTTTCGGTATTTTTTACATGATGGTGAATATCGGGGCATTTGTCGGCCCGTTCGTCACCGGTCACTTTCGGGAAATTTCCTGGGAATATGTTTTTATTTCCTCTGCGTTGGTGATCGCCTTCAATTTTGTTTTGCTGACATTCTTCTACAAAGAACCCCGACACGATGACGAGCCGGAAAAAGTAAAAGAACCTCTTGGAAAAAACATCGTCGGAGCATTTAAAAATATTGGGGTGGCGCTTAGCGACGTCAAATTCGTCATCTTCCTGGTCATTATTGCCGGCTTCTGGACCATGTACAACCAGTTGTTCTTCACGCTACCGGTATTCATCGATCAGTGGGTTGATACAACACGCGTTTATGATTTCCTGGCTAACGTGTGGCCCTGGCTGGCACAAAAACTGGGAACCGAACAGGGAACTATTCCGGCTGAATATCTGGTTAATGTGGATGCCGGTTCCATTATTCTGTTCCAGATTATTATCTCCTCTATCGTGATGCGCTTGCGTCCTTTGAATGCCATGATATCGGGAATCTTTGTGGCTTCGATAGGTATCGGTTTATCGATGATGACCCACAGCGGCATGTTTGTGGTACTCGCTCTTTTCATTTTTTCCATTGGCGAAATGTCAAGCTCACCGAAAATCACCGAGTACATCGGGCGCATTGCTCCGCCTGACAAAACAGCCCTGTACATGGGTACCTCGTTTCTACCGGTTGCAGCCGGAAACTTTTTCGCCGGTATCATTTCCGGTAATGTTTACCAGCAAATGTCTGATAAAGTGCAGTTGGCCAGAAACGAAATGGTCACTCGCGGCATCAACCTGCCGGCCATCAGCGATAAGTTTACTCAAAACGATTTTCTGGAGGCAGCTGCTCACAAGCTAAACATGAACATGCATGAGTTCACGATGTTCCTATGGGATAAATACCATCCGTCAAATATATGGATGGTTGTGTTCGGGATTGGTCTGGGAGCTACCATCCTGCTGTTCCTTTATGATCGAATCATACTGAAAAAGCAATAAGCCTACGATATAAAATGAATTCATCCGGAACATTGGAATTTACCCTTCCTGTTCCGGATTTTTTTATTTGTTCGCTACCGCGAAAAACTTTCAGAGCAGGAAAAATAAGTGTATTTTCAGCCGGATTTATTATTGTCAACTTTCGCGAGAAGCTTATAACAGAAATGCATTTCATGAAACAATTATTCTCATTTCGTATTTCCCGTTTCCTCATTCCGGCCGGGATTATTTTTATCCTGATTTCATTCGTTAACCCGAAGTCTGCTTCCGCGCAAAACGATTATCACTTTTTCCAGTATACTGAGCCTTATCTCCCCGATACGACCGGTAACATTTATTTCGCACTCGACAATACCAATTTCTTTAAGAATAACGAATACAGAGGAACGATAGCCACCGGGGCGACTATTCTCGGCGCCTGGTTCCGTCCCAAAGCAGTGTACTACCCAACCAAACAACTCCGTCTTGAGCTGGGAGTGCATGTATTAAAATATACCGGCCGCACCGATTACGAAAATATCAGCCCCTGGTTTACGGTTCGTTATCATCCAACATCGGCCATCACCGTTATTATGGGTAACCTTGACCAGGATGAGAACCACATGCTGCCCGAACCAGTTTACGACCCGCAGCGGTTTTACACCGACAAACCACAGGGCGGCATCCAGATGAAGTACGAAACAGTAAAATGGTACACCGACATGTGGATCAACTGGCGGCAGATGATTCTTCCGGGTGACCCGTTTCAGGAAAAGTTCTCCTTTGGGGTCATGAATAAATGGACTTTACTGGAGAACAACACCAACCAGGTTGCTGTCCCGCTTAGCTTTTTCGGAACTCACGCTGGTGGGCAAATCAATTCCGGCCCGTCCATGGTCCGGACGTACATCAGCGTTTCGCCCGGGATAATGTACAACCACAATACCGGTGGCCATTTCCTGACAGACATCGGGACCAACGACAACTTATTTATAACCACCGGCCCGAAAGACGATACCATCTCTCCTTTTTCGAAAGGAAGTGCCGTGTTGCTTTCCGGTTACGTCAATACGCGTTTGGGTGATATTACAGCGGCTTATTGGCGGGCACATCATTTTTATGCGCCTTTCGGCGGAATATTGTACCAGAACGTTTCGAGCCGTTATCCCGGAACCGCGGTTGAGAACCGCGAACTGGTCAACCTGAAATATCATTTCGACAAATTGATTACCCCGCAAACACACCTGGGGTTCATGTTCGACCTGTATTATGATACCATCGAAAAAAAATCGATGAATGCGGCCGGATTGTACCTGGTTGTTAATTTTGGCGTTATTCCCCGAAAAAAAGCACATTAAGTCCCGATTACAACGAAAAATACGTGCTTCAAACGGTTATTTTTGCGAAAATTTTAAATCCGAAATGTTTTCCTTCACTTCAACACCGTCTGTCAAGATCTTTTGTATTGATTTTGTAGCAGTTATTTTTTCCTACCCCAGTTGTAAAATTGAAAAATAACAAATACTTTTGCAGTCCCGATTATCATCCATACTTGCAAACATGCATGGATGAAGACAGCAAAACTGCCTTAGCAACAGTGCCGGACAACCGGCGACCTGCTGTTCGGAATCCGGGAAAATGCATGTTCGTTAATATGTTGTTTCATTCATTAAATTAAAGAAGCAAGTGGATACGTTGAGTTACAAAACCGTTTCGGCAAATAGTGCAACGGTAAATAAAGAATGGATTGTGGTTGATGCCGCCGATCAGACCCTTGGTCGGTTTGCAAGCAAAGTTGCCAAAATCCTTAGGGGTAAGAACAAACCGAACTTCACCCCTCACGTAGATTGCGGTGACAATGTAATTGTTATCAATGCAGAGAAAATCCGTCTAACCGGAAACAAGTGGAATGCCAAAGAGTATATCCGCCACACCGGATATCCGGGTGGTCAGCGTTCGCAGACCGCCAAGGAAATTCTGGCGAAACATCCGGAGAGACTGGTTGAAAAAGCTGTAAAAGGTATGCTCCCTAAAAACCGTTTGGGACGCAAGCTTTTTACAAACCTGTATGTATTTGTGGGCAGTGAGCACGACAAGCAAGCTCAGAGCCCGAAAGTAATTAACATTGATAACATTAAATAAGAAACATGGAAATCACAAACGCAATCGGTAGGAGAAAAGCCGCTGTTGCCCGTGTTTATATCACCGAGGGTAAAGGTAATATCACTATCAACAAACGGGACATCACCGAATATTTCCCGGTTGATACACTGCAATACATCGTTAAGCAACCGCTTAACCTGTTGGAAGTAGCTGGTCAGTTCGACGTTAAGGTGAGCCTTGACGGTGGCGGCGTAAAAGGACAAGCAGAAGCGCTTCGTCTTGCTATTTCACGTGCAATGATCAAAATCGACGAAGAGAATCGTCCGAAGCTGAAAGCTGCCGGATTCCTGACTCGTGACCCACGCGAAGTGGAACGTAAGAAGCCAGGTCGTCCGAAAGCACGTAAACGCTTCCAGTTCTCTAAACGTTAATCTTATTTGCCGAATCATTAACAGATTTTGTTTAGCATCTAAACTGTCCGGACTCGGTGAGCCCGACTACCGGATAGTTGCCTGAACAGAACGTAAACAAAAACAATTTTATGCCTAGAACAGAATTCAAGCAATTGCTCGATGCCGGTGTTCACTTTGGACACCTGAAACGTAAGTGGAACCCAAACATGGCTCCGTACATCTTCATGGAGAAAAACGGAATCCACATTATCGACCTTCAGAAAACTATTGTCAAAATCGACGAAGCAGCTGCTGCGTTGAAATCTATTGCCAAGTCAGGACGTAAAGTTCTTTTCGTTGCAACGAAAAAACAGGCAAAATCAATCGTTTCTGAGCGCATCAAGGAAACCAATATGCCTTACATTACTGAGCGTTGGTCAGGTGGTACACTCACCAACTTCCCAACCATCCGTAAGGCCGTTAAGAAAATGACCTCCATCGACAAAATGATGAAGGACACAAGCTGGGACAACCTCTCAAAACGTGAAAAACTGCAGATTACCCGTCAGCGTGCCAAGCTGGACAAAGTGCTCGGTTCTATTGCCGACCTGACCCGTTTGCCTGCTGCCCTGTTTGTAGTTGACGTGATGAAAGAGAAAATCGCCGTTCGTGAAGCTCAGCGTTTGGGTATTCCTGTTTTCGCAATGGTTGATACCAACTCGAATCCGGAAGGAATCGACTTTGTGATCCCGGCAAACGACGACGCTTCTCAGTCTATCGATCTCATCATCGATGTTATGGCCGAAGCCATCAAAGAAGGTCTTTCAGAGCGCAAAGCAGAGCGTGAGAAAGAAGGTGGCGACGACAAGCCGGCCAAACAAAAGCGCGGAAGCCGTAAAGCTGCAGCTAAAGAAAAAGAAGCTGAACCTGTAAAAGAGGAAGCTAAAAAAGCTGAGCCGGCTAAAGAAGAAGCTCCGAAAGCTGAGCCTGTAAAGGAAGAAGCTAAAGAAGCTCCTGCTGCCGATGAGAAAAAAGATGAAGAAGCTGACAAATAATCGCATTCAAAAAATCAAATAAATCATTTCAACATGGCTATTTCTGCTGCTGATGTAATGAAGTTGCGTAAAGCAACCGGTGCCGGAATGATGGACTGTAAAAAAGCCCTCGCCGAAGCCGAAGGTGATTTCGACCGCGCTGTTGAAATCATCCGTGAAAAAGGAAAACTGGTAGCTAACAAGCGTGCCGACCGCGAAGCAACCGAAGGTGCTGTTCTCGCGAAGGTTTCCGACGATAAAAAATTCGCTGCTCTGGTTGTCCTGAATTGCGAAACCGACTTCGTTGCTAAAAATGAAGGCTTTGTTGCTTTCACCGAGAAAATCCTGGATTTGGCTATCGCCAACAAACCAGCTGATCTCGATGCACTGAAAGCTCTCGATATGGATGGCCGCTCAGTTGAAGCTCATGTTACCGAGCAAACCGGTATCATTGGTGAAAAACTGGAGCTCTCAGCTTATGAAACTGTTCAGGCTGAGGATACCATCGCTTACATTCACCCGGGTAACAAACTGGCAACTGTAGTTGGCTTCTCGAAAGAAGTAGCCGACGAGCAGGTTGCTAAAGACATCGCTATGCAGGTTGCTGCGATGGCTCCGGTGGCTGTTGACAAAGACGATGTTCCTGCTGAAGTTGTTGAGCAGGAGCTCAAAATTGCCAAAGAGAAATTCCGTCAGGAAGGCAAGCCGGAAAACATGCTTGATAAAATTGCTCAGGGTGCTTTGAATAAATTCTTCAAAGAGAACACTCTGCTGAACCAGGTTTACGTAAAAGATGGTAAAATGACCATCCGCGAATTCCTCGCATCCAGCGACAAGGATTTGAACGTAACCGATTTCAAGCGTTTCACTCTGAACGCCTAATCACGGTAAAGAATACATGGAAAGCTGCTTCAACAGAGGCAGCTTTTTTTATGCCTTCGCCCCTCAGAACTTTCTGGTTTCAAAAGAATATGCGGGAAACCGCAGAAAAACCATTTTGAAAACTCGGCGATTTTTATTGTTCATCGTATCTTTACCGAAATAAAATCCAACGCACTCATGGGAAAATTTAAACGTGTATTGCTGAAGTTGTCCGGTGAATCGTTAATGGGCCAACAGCAATATGGTATCGACAGGGACCGCCTGACAGATTATGCCAATGAAATAAAAGAAGCCGTAGCACTGGGCTCCCAAATCGGGATAGTTATCGGCGGCGGTAATATCTTCCGCGGACTGAGTGGTGCGGCCAATGGTTTCGACCGGGTAAAAGGCGACCAGATGGGCATGCTGGCAACGGTCATCAACAGCCTGGCGCTTAGCTCGGCCTTACAGGCAATAGGTGTTAAAACACGCGTTCTTACAGCTATTCGCATGGAACCGGTGGGTGAATTCTATGCCAAGGAGAAGGCTATCGAGTCGTTGGAGAAAGGTGAGGTGGTTATCTTGTCGGCGGGAACCGGAAATCCCTATTTCACGACCGATACCGGTTCCTCGCTGCGCGGCATCGAAATCGAGGCAGATGTCATGTTGAAAGGAACACGGGTAGATGGAATTTATTCAGCTGACCCGGAAAAAGATCCGACAGCGACCAAATTCGATGAGATCACCTACGATGAAGTCTACAACCGGGGACTGAAAATTATGGATTTAACAGCCACCACCATGTGCAAAGAGAACAATCTTCCGATCATGGTCTTCGATATGGATACGCCCGGTAATTTGCTTAAATTATTGAAAGGTGAAAAAATAGGCACGTTGGTACATAACTGAAACAGCTGATTATCTGAAGTATATATTTAATACTTTGAAATCTTTCAATTTTTTCTAAATTTGTTTAAATCAACATCTTGGAAAATAATCGCTCTATGAACGAAGAAATTCAAATGATATTGGATGACGCCCGTACCCGAATGGAACAGGCGCTTGAGCATCTCGAAAAAGAACTGGCTCATATTCGGGCCGGTAAAGCCAATCCGCGCATGCTTGACGGCGTTATGGTTGACTACTATGGTTCGCAGACTCCCCTGAACCAGGTTTCCAGTGTCAGCACGCCGGATGCCCGTACGATCGCTATTCAACCCTGGGAAAAGAAACTGATCCCGGAGATCGAAAAAGCTATTATCAACGCCAATCTTGGCTTCAACCCAGACAACAATGGCGACATCATCCGTATTAATGTTCCTCCGTTAACTGAAGAACGACGCAAAACACTAGTGAAAGACACGCACCGGGAAGGCGAGAATGCAAAGGTTAGTATCCGTAACGCCCGGAAAGATGCCAATGATTATCTCAAGAAATTGTTGAAATCAAAAGAGATTTCAGAAGATATGGAGAAGATTGGTATTGACGAAGTACAAACCATTACCGACGACTATATCAAAAAAGTTGATGAAGGAATGGAGAATAAGGAAAAAGAGATCATGACGGTATAACAACCGACTGTTTATAAAAACACAAAGGCTGCAATATTCATCATTGCAGCCTTTTTTATTTCGTGGTAGCGTACTATTATCCTTCCCTTAGTTGCTTTACTTTCTCCATTAATGAATCCACACGGTCTCGATCTACCGGGTTCATCCAGTAACCTTCCTCTTTCAGCGACGAACCGATAATAAATCCATCAGCATAAGGCCAGTACGACTCGATATTTTCTTCCGATATCCCGGAGCCGATCAGCACCGGCAGGCTGGAAGCCCGTTTAGCTATCTTTACGTCCTCAATAGCGGCTTTTTTTCCCGTGGCTGCACCTGTGATAATAATTCCGTCAGAAAGGAAAAATTCGGCCGCCTGAATCGTTTCTTCCAGGTTCACATCGGCTGTGATATTGTGCGAGGCATGTTTTTTCCGGATATCCGTGAAAATCCCTACACTGTCAGCCTCTATTGATTTCCGGTACCGCATGACCAGGGCCGCGTCAGAATCCATGTAACCTTCGTCGGCCACATGACCGAAAACAAATCCTTCGGCCCTGACAAAATCAAGGCCGGCTGCTTTGGCAATGGCCACGGCATCGGTATTGGCTCCGGCCAACACCTGAATTCCGACAGGCAACTCGATCTCCCGCTGTACGGCAAGCGCCCCAGCCGTCATAGCTGCTGTAATTTCGGGGCCGACCTTCCGGTTTAAATAAGGCACATCGTGCATGTTTTCAATCATCACAGCATCGAGCTCGTGACTGTTGTAAATCAGGGCTTCTCTCACAGCCGTGTCGATAATTTCGGCCATGCTCATTTTGTGGCGAGGTGTACCGGGCAACGCTCCCAAATGGACCATCCCGATAATGGCTTTTCGTTTAAATGATAACTTCACAATTCCGGATTTTATCTAAAACAAATCTATAATGAAAGATAAAAATATTTGTCCACTCCATCCGGCCTTCCATACGGATTTTTATACAAATCCATACCTCTTCAATACCAAATTATGACTACCTGAGGGGAGTTTTCAACCGTTTTTTGTTAAGAACTTTCCATTTTTAATCCCGATCCATCAACAAAATATTTGTAATTTGAATAGCGAAACCAATCGATAACCTCCCTCCTCTTTTTTAACTATTTACAGAGGTTTCTGTAAATTATTTTTACACCTTATTTGGTTGACGAATAGCATATGTTCATACATAATAATCCACCTTCTTCGCGTTCCTTTCCCCCGCTCTCTGCCTATTTCAATTCAGATTTTAAGTATTGACGAAATTCGCACTCCCCGAAATTGTATTCATGGAATAAGCACACCATGAAACTTACCATTGCATATTACGTTAAACTTTGACATATTATCGTCCGATAAATCAGATGGTGATTCTATCATCCATTCATAAATCAAATTTATTCATATATGAAAAGAATTGTTTTCGCGCTCCTTTTTGTTCTCGGTCTTTCCGCTAGTCCGACTTTTGCCCAGGGCGTGCACATTTACGATCCGAACGCCAACGCCACCGAACAAATTGCAGCAGCAGTGAAGAAAGCTCATGCTGAGGGAAAAAACGTTTTTCTGCAGATTGGAGGAAACTGGTGTCCCTGGTGTGTGAAATTTCACGCATTTTGCGACAATACCCCGGAAATTCATCAATTGATGGAGAAAAATTATGTCCGGGTGATGGTGAATTACAGCAAGGCGAACAAAAACCTGGATGTTTTGGCGAAACTAGGCTATCCGCAACGTTTCGGTTTCCCGGTGCTGGTCATCCTGAATGACAAGGGGGAACGTATTCATACGCAAAACTCCGCTTACCTGGAACAAGACGGAGGTTACAGCATTAAAAAGGTGGCAGGTTTCCTGAAAAACTGGAGCCCAGACGCGTTGAATCCGGCACACTACGCTTCGAAATAAAATCTTACCAAAAGCGGGACAGGCGTTCCGCTTTTTTATTTCCTTCCGGGAAAAATCCTGATTTCCTTATTTAAACTGAAACGGTAAGCCACATTGGCCCTGATGTTCCCGGAACGATAATGAATTCTAGTGCCATCCGGTGGTGATCCCATCAGCATATCCATGTTCACACATGTTGCTCCAACATACACTCGCCCAAATTGATAACCCGCTCCAAAACGTTCCGTCAGTTTATAAAAGGGTGAGTAGGTATGATAATCCCGGTTGTCCATGTCCGTCAACGTGCTTCTCCCCACACCGATTCCACCTATGGCGGACAGCATGATAAAAAACCGCTTATCGATGACAAAGGTATGTGCATAGCCGCCGGTTGCCGCTACTGCCAGCCACTCCCAGCGCTTAAAATTAATGCCGTTGTAAAAATCAGGTACTGCTATTCCCGAGGGAACAAATGACGAATCAGCGTCGGAACCATCCCAGTATACACCGCCACCGGCAAAGAAACTTCCTGCGCTCTTTTTCTGCCACTCATCCTGAAGAAAGGGCGCCCGGAAACTGAACCGGGAGTAATTGAAGTTGTAATTCATTTCCGCATTAACCGCATAAGCACGAATATCGGGTCGTGTATAATAGAAACTTTCCGGTGGAGGAGACCTCAATATATCGTGGCTGTTGTTGAGATACTGCCCCCAGAAAACATGCGAAAACAGATCGAAGGTAACCCGCCTGAGGTAAAGATGCGTTTGAAAATCGAGGAAGGTGGTTTTGCCGTATTTGTCCACCGGCATTCTCATCGATGGCAGACTAAAACCCGCGTTAATTCCCAATAGCTTGTAGTTTATACCAAAACCAACCAGGTAGTTGTTGCTGGGCAGATAATTAAGCTTCTTGTTTAAGGAGCCGTCAATGAGTTGTTGTCCCATGTATTTACGGGAGGTATACAACCTGACCACAAGGTCGTTCTTGTATGAGGCAATGTAGCTGCTATCCGGAGGAGAGTTCAATTTCTTTAGAAACGAACTCTGTCCGCTGGCATAAACGGAGAGAAAAGAAAATAAAACCAGAAGAAGAATCAACCGCATAACCCCATTTTACAAATCGTTGCAAATTTTGCGGGGGGAAAGGTATAAAAAAAGAGAGCGTCAAGGCTCTCTTTGTATGTTCTTAATTTTCCTTTTTAATCAGTAACCAGGCATCACGGAATTGCTTGTACTTATCGCGAATATCCGTCACCTTTTGCCGGGCGGTATTCTCGTCATCGTAGCTGTCGACACAAACCCGGTACAGGCCGTTTTCGTTTACCAGAATTCCCGGATAAAAACCTTCGTGCATCAATTGATTTTTGAACTTCTGAGCATTCTGATACACACCAAAACTACCCAGGATAACGTAAAACCGTTTGCTATCCAGCGATTTCTCTTCTCCGTCCGGCACACTCACCTTTTCTTCCTTCACCACAATTTTCGGTGCATTATCAATTTTCGTCGTTTCCGGTTCTTTCATCTGCTCGGGAGTGGTGGTTTCCGGCATTAAGTGTTGGGTTTTACAACCGAAAACGAAAGCCAGGCTGAGTATAAAGAAGATTTTGAGAATTTTCATAAGTACAAAATTAAGAATAGGAATATGTAAAACGAATATAAGAATATTTTACCAGTTGCTTATCATTTCATTACGGAGGTGCTGAAAAATATGCCGGTACGATGGTCAGTCTTCCCTGGAAAAGCAAAGTTTAGCACAAAAAAAAGTGGCACCGTGGTGCCACCCTTTTTATGCCATTGGATACTGAAAAATAGGAGTCCCCGCTTTTCCTTTCTCTTTCATCATTTTTATCTCCTCAGCCGACAAAGGTTTAATCCGGGAAGAAAGCTCCAGCGCCATTTTAAACAAGTCTTCATTCCCCGGAGGAAGTGCGGCAGTGACCGGATGAGAAAGTGTAAAACGAAGCCCCATCAGCGCCTCTTCCGGATCGGTTAATGGTTGATACCAGCACTTGGGAACTTTATTGGTCGTTCCTTCCGGATACGGACTCTTGGCCATGGCTTTCAAAGCCAGAATGCCCATTTGTTTGCTGTGTGCCCTTTCCAGAACCTGTGGACCAAAATTTCCGGCATACCACGTCGTATAGTTGACGGGGAACAGAATGGTATCAAAATCATACTGATCCATCAGAGCGTTGGCCGCTTCGACGGAGTGCGCAGAAAAACCGAGAAAGCGAACCTTCCCTTCATTTCGGGCAGCGAGGAAGGTTTCCATGGCACCACCCGGAGCAAAAATTTGTTTCACATCGTCGAGGGTGGTCACAGCATGCAACTGGTACAAATCCAAATGATCGGTTTTCAGCCTTTTCAGCGATTGCTCCAACTCTTTCCGCGCTCCATCTTTCGAACGCTCGGTTGTTTTACATGCCAGGAAAACATCTTTCCGGTAAGGCTGCAATGCCGGTCCCAATTTGATTTCAGCATCGCCGTAACTGGGAGCAACATCAAAGTAATTGATTCCATAATCGATGGCTTCGCTCACCCTGGAAGACGCTTGCTGCGGTGTTGCATCCATCACCACAATTCCGCCAAAGCCGAGCATCGATAATTTTTCACCGGTTTTCCCCAATGAGCGTCTCTCAATTTTCCCGGGAGGAGTCTCCCTAATCATACCAGCCAGATCGGCTGGAAAAAGACTGAGAAGAGGAACGGCACCTGCCGTTGTTTTGATAAAATTTCGTCTTTTCATAACCACGGTCATTTTTTAATGGATTTTCAAAAAAAGCGACTGGTCGTACCCGGAATAATGAGCACACCAGTATTCTGATTGCGCAAAAAATTCCTGCTTCGTTGGTGGAAATATCGGAGGCTCTGGTCTTCCTAAGTCAGATTTGGAAAAGCACAAATAAAGTTATGAATTTTTAAACAGGAATGGAATCGAACATCAGCCTGTACCTCTAAATAGCTATAATGCTCAAATTGAATGCTTCGCATAGCTATGTACCGACATAACAAAATCACTTCCTTCGCCGGGCTTACTCCAAATCTCAAGCTCTCCTTTGTTCTGATGGGCTATCTCGCGACACAACTGCAATCCCAAACCGGTTCCCTTTTCGTTATTGGTTCCGGCAGAGGTGAACTCAATTCCCTGGCGAAGTTTCTGCAGGTCTTCCTCGTTAATCCCTATACCGTCATCCTTCACATGAATTTCAAGTCGGTTATCTGCCACCGAGCGAACAAACACCTTGATGCTGCCACCTTCAGGGGTGAATTTTATGGCATTGGAAACCAGGTTGCGAACGGCCAACTGTATCGAGTTCGAATCAATAACGGCTTCATATTCCTGATTCAAATCAAGTGTGAGTGCGATTGATTTTGACTGAGCTGTTTGCTCCAGTTGCTCAATACTGTTCTTCAATATCTTGTTCAGGCTATGCCTTTTCAATTCGTATTGCACCTGGTTGTTCCGGCTTCGGCCCCACACCAACAGGTTATCGACCAAACCAACGAGCGAACGGGCTGAAACCTTCATTTCCTTTCTTAATTCGCGGCGACTGGCGTCATCCAATTCATCGCCATCCATCAACTCCATCACCTGAACGAATACAGCCAACGGCGAACGCAAATCGTGCGCAATGATAGAGAACAGTCGATTCCGGCTTACCACATCCTCCTTCAAACGTTTGTTTTGTTCTGATATCGACCGGTTCTTGTTCTCAATCTCTTCTCTTTTCTGGTTAATCTCTTCCGTACGTTCGTTCACCAGCGACTCGAGGTTGGCATTTACCAGTTCCAACTCACTCGTCAATTTTCTTTCGTTCCGGATGGTCATGACAAACCGCTTTAACATGATGGCTGTCTCGATGTAAATAAACACCACAAAACCGTACTTCATCAGGTACTCACCGTAATGAATCTCGAAGGCATTGGCGACCAGTATGTCATGTAAAATGATGACCAGGATTAGGCTAATCCCAATCAAATGGTAACGGGCGAACAAAACTTTCCGACCGGCCATCTTCAACGAGAAATAGAAGATCAATATGCCTGAGAGGAAAACAAGCGCATAAAAAATGAACAACGAATACGCGAATATCCTGACCGGCAGAAACAGTATCCCCAGACCACAGAAAACGGTTATGTAAGTTACCAGCCGATTCCATGCATAAAATGCCTGATTTCGGTAGAAATAATAGTAGTACCAGTTGAAGAACATCAACGCCAGGAACGTAGACAGATATTCAATCCTGATGAGCCAGGTCCACGATAGTGTAAACAGGTCGTTGATCAGGAAATTGTCGTTGACCAGGCTACGCACGACGACAAACCAGAGCGAAAGACTGAAATACAAAAGGGATTTCTCTTCACGGTAGTAAAAAGCAAAAATGGAATAGAAGATTCCAAACGTAACAAGGAATATCAGCGCCGAGAAAACAAAGTAGTTGTCGTGCCGCATCTGTCGGCTGACCGATGCCGGCGTTCCCAAATATACAGGCTTCCAAAAGCCACCTCTTCGATGATGAAAATTGGATACCTGAATGACAATATCAACAGGTTGCTCACCTGCTACAAACTGGATATGTCCGGGACGGTAACACGGAACCGACGAATCAGTAGAAGTCCCTACTTTTCCATTCTTGTAACGGAGTTTACCATCGATAAAAAGTTTGAAGGCAGAATCGAAAACGGGAACCGCCAGGCTTAATGTGTCACCATGGGCTCCCGGGATGGTCAAACGGGCATGATACGTAGCATACCCGCTTCCAGGAAGAGACTCTCCATCAATGGAATATTCGGTCCAGTAGGCAGGAATTCTGACCGTTTGAGGCTTTTCGCGAAAAGAGCGTCCCGAAGAAAGACTATCGGGACTGACCAGCTGTTTCCAGTAGAATTCCCAGGTGCCGTCCAGTTTGACGGGCTCCCCCTGCTGCAGCTTCTCTAAAGGGATGTTCACGACACCCTTCGAAACGAGCTCGGCTTTTGAATGACCGGGCAAACAGCTCCAAATTATCAGCAAAAAGAAAATATATAGTGGTCCCTTTTGTCTCATCCTTTCTTTTTAAAGCACATACCATCAACCCACACATAACCAAGCGACTAGAACAGAGAACACTTCTTCCTCCGGCGTCAAACAAGTCGGGTTATTCCCTAAAAGCAATAACGTCTCCGCTCCGTAAATATTCTTACAGACCGATACTTTTCTCAGAAAAAATGTGATTAGTATGACTCGTTGGTGAGGTACTTGCCGGAAATAAAGCGAACCGGGAACCAGGCCGCAAAAAATCCGATGACCAGAACGGAAATAAAGATGGCCGTCACATCCATGGGAATGATTTTAACCGGATAAGCATCGATAATGAAGGAGGTGCCGCCAGTAAGTTTTAGCAATCCGTATGTTTGCTGAAGCCAACTGACAACCAGTCCAAGTGAGGTACCCACAACGGCACCAATGATGGAAATTGACCAACCTTCGAAGAGGAAAATTTTTCGGATAAGACTGTGATTGGCTCCCATACTTTTCAGGATGTTAATGTCTTCCTTCTTATCGAGAATCAACATGGTGAGTGAGCCAACAATATTGAACGATGCAATGAGCAAAATGAAGACCAGGATGAGGTAAACGGCCCACTTTTCGCTTTTCATAATCTTGTACAAGTAATCGTGCTGCTGATAGCGGTTTTTCACCACAAACCGGTTGCCCACGAGTTCCTGTATTTTTTGTTGTGTTTCTTTGACGGACGCATCTTTCTTCAGTTTTAACTCAACAGCGCTGACGCCGGTAGGCATTTCGAACAACCGGCGGGCAAATGCCATGGGAACAATCACGTACTTCGAATCGATTTCCTGCTGGATACTGAATATCCCGGTAGGAAAAATAATATCGTGGTTGAAATTCCCGACCAGTCCCATACCCATGGTTCGGCCCCTTTGCGGAACATACACCTGAATGGGATTGATAAAATTGAGCCCGACCGAAAGGTAATAAGCCACTCCCTGCCCAATGACAGCGTAGTAGTTGTCCGCGTCTTCCAGCTTGAATTTGCCATCTACCAACATCGTATCGATACCGGTCATCTGCTGAAACGATGGACTCACGCCCATGATGGTGGCAATGTATTGTTGATTGCTGTACCGGAGCAGTGCATTCTCCTCGATAATCTGTGCGTAATCCGCCACCTCGGGCAAATTGCGTATCTTTTGAAATACCGCCGTGCTGTCCTGGAAACTTTTTCCTTCGGCAACGGTGATTTTCAGGTCAGGGTCAAACGATGAAAAGAGCGATTTGATCAAGCCGTCGAAGCCATTGAATACCGACAAAACCACCACCAGTGCCATCGTCCCCACCGACATCCCCACGATGGAAATTCCGGAGATGATGTTAATGATGTTGGTCTTCTTCCGCGAAAGCAGGTAACGCTTGGCTATGTATAACGGCAGGTTCATCGCGTATCTTCTTTAGGCTGGTTTTTCGGCTTTCACCATCAGTCCGGTTCCGGTTTCATGCTTTCCGTGCACATCGAAATAGTTCAGCAAAGCAGAAACAGGATAAGCCACCAGGTAATAGAAAGGCAGCACCACAAAAAAGATTTTGGAAGCGCCCAGCATCTGAATTGGATATTTCATCGAAAGACGCCAGGAGATTTTTCCCGGGGCACCGTATGTATATCGCACATCGATGTTGGTAAATCCGGCTCTTTCCAGCTTTTCGCGAATATCCGTCACACCATAGCCGTCGCGCACGTGTTCATCGATAAATCCGTGGGCATCTTCCTCGTGGTCGTGATCGTGGCTATCTGAACCGCCCTGATCGGACGGAGTGGAAATGAACAGTACGCCGCCTGGCTTCAGTGATGCATTAAAATTCCGGAAAACCTGCTCGTCTTCCAGGATATGTTCCATTACGTCCACCGAAAGAATCAGGTCGTAAGTTTCCGGCTCATCAAATTTGGTCAAATCCGCTTCCGCGAAATGCACCCGTTCGCCTTTCCCAATACGGCTAAAAAACTGGTTGCAATCAGCTATCTGTTCTTCTTTTACGTCGACACCTTTGATTTGTGCCTTCGGAAAAAGCTGGCTCATCCGGTAAGTGTACTGACCAAAGCCGGAACCGGCGTCCAGGATTTTCAATTCCTTGCCGGTATGTGACTTGCCCCACTTTTTCAGCTCCCGACTGACGTGCCAGGCACGCAACAAAAGCATATCGAGCAGTGAATAGAAAACTTTGCGTAGAAAAGGCGTCCGGTTGAAAGCTTTTCCCAGAACGCGTTTAATCGGATCGTATTGCATGTGCCTGAAATCGTTTAAAATCGAGCGTTTGTAATTTATTTCAACAGGTTGTCAATGTTTTCGATGTAGTCGAGACTGTCATCCAGGAAGAACTCCAAATCGGGAATTACCCGCAACTGATGACGCACAATCCGTCCCAATTCACCGCGCAAATGCCCTTTCCTGTTGTTGATGTGATCCAGAATTTCCTGCGCATTGTCCGACGGGAAAATGCTGAGATAACAGCGAGCCAGTGACATATCGCGGGTCACCCTCACAGTCGTTACGGTAATCATCTTTCCCTGAAAAAGCATCTGGGTTTCGCGTCGAAACAATTCGCTCAGTTCCTTCTGTATCAACCGGCCAATTTTATTCTGCCGGGTACTATATTCTTTCATTCTCTGTCTTTTTTCTTTTGCTATAAATAACGGTCCCTTCGAAACTCTCCACGAATGGTATAAAACAGGAACCTATATGTCATGATATTTAAGCGCAAAGGTAAATAATTATGACGGAAGATAATTCATTGCCCAATTACTGCTGCTCATTTATCAAAAAATGACTCTCGTTTTTCGTTTGAGCCTTGACTTTTCACTGAATCGCCGTATATTTATATGTGCAGACATAATATGCAAACTGCTTATGAACTGCGGATAAACAACTAATTATTGATTGTGTTCCGGATGTAACCATCCAATCGACATCATTACCGTATGAAACTCAAAATCGACCACAACAGTTCAAAGCCCCTGCATGCCCAGGTAGAAATTCTACTGCGCAAACTGATCGAAAAACCCGAATATCAGGAAGGTGCCTATTTGCCCAAAGAGGTTGATTTAGCTAAAAAGTTAGGCATATCGCGAAACACCGTCAGACAAGCGATCAACAAGCTGGTATTTGAAGGATTGCTTATCAGGAAAAAGGGACAAGGAACGACTGTCGCCCCAAAAACAAATCACACGCCACCGGTTGACGGAAAAGCCGTTGCCCGACAGGTTCCGGTAGATGAAGAACCGCTGCTTACTCTTCAGACGAATGCGGTGCGGGAAGATGCCAACGAAACAGTCGCCCGGTTTATGCAAATTCCGGAAGGAACACCCGTTTTGAAAATCACCCGGTTGGAAGGAAATGACGACGAACCGGTAGTGTACCTGGAAAGTTACTTTCATCCCCGCCTCGGATTACACGAAGACATGGATTTTTCGGGGTCCATGAACCACATTCTAACCAACGATTTATCGGTAGTTCTCTCACTTTCAAAGGAAAAGGTAGAAGCCCGGCCGGCATCGACTATCACTGCCAAGCGACTGGGCATCACTACCATCGATCCGGTACTGGTTCGTGAACGCTACGTTTATGATACCGACAACCAGCCGGTAGAATACACCACCAGCTTTTACAACGCTTACAAATACGCCTACAACATTGAGATTCAGCACAACCAGGTTGTCTACCCAGACGTTTAAGCTTTCTCGTCAAAACCAAGACGGAATTTTCTCTTCTTTGTTGTTATATCTTCGGTTACCGACATCACTAACCTATTCATGTTTAAACATAGAAATTACGAATGGAAGCGCTGGCAACATACGGTTTAATTGGTCTCTTTGTCGCTGCCTTTGTGGCGGGAACCCTCATTCCGTTTAATTCGGAAATCGTGTTGAGTGCCGTTCTGATCGCCGGTGCCGATTTGATGACCGCACTCGTTGTGGCAACCATCGGTAATTCATTGGGGGGACTGGTGACCTATTACATGGGACACATCGGGAAACCGGAATGGCTGGAAAAATACGGCAAGGTGAAACATGAAAAGCTGGTGCAAATACAACCGCAACTCAACCGGTACGGGCCCACAGCTGCAACGCTTTCGTTTGTTCCCGGACTCGGTAATGTTATCATCCTCGGGCTTGGTTTCTTTCGCATTGCTCCATTCTGGAGCTTCCTGTTCATGACATTCGGCAAGCTGGCCCGTTATGCTGTTTGGGGATACATGACCGATTTAGTGATTTAATACCCCGAAAAAGTCGACATTACTGAACCGACTGTTGCCTAAATAGTTGTATCTTTTTACACTGAAATGAATTTGTAAGAATCTCGATTATTAACCCTACGCTAATGGGTCCATGCGAAAGCTCATTCTGAATATTGCTATTAGCCTCGATGGCTGTATTGAAGGACCGAACGGTGAGTTTGACTGGTGTTTCACCGACCAGGACTACGGGATGACCCAATTCATGAAGCAGATTGACACGTTGTTGATGGGACGGAAAAGTTACGAAGTGCTCACTTCCTCTTCCACTGACCCATTTCCCGGCAAAGAGTTGGTCGTTTTCTCCCGAAGGCTCCGTAATCTCGAACCTCCTGCACGACTTCATCAGGGAAACCTGAAACATACGGTGACGCAGTTGAAAGTCCAGCCCGGAAAAGACATCTGGTTGTTTGGCGGTGCCGACATCGCCGGACAGTGCCTCGATCTGGGTTTGGTCGACGAGATGCAGCTGGCGGTTCATCCCCTGTTTATTGGCAATGGAAAATCCTTGTTCCGTTTGCTGAACAGGCGCCGAAACTGGAAATTGAGTGAAACCAAACGCTTCGATACCGGTCTGATTCAACTCTTCTACCGGAAAGATCAGTAGTCAACAACCCTCATTCCGGCTATCGTTGTCACGATATATCAATAACCTGTCGTTATTGAGTATAATGGAATTGTATTTGCACACACGATTGATTACCACTTACTTTACCATCGAAAACCAACACTCAAACTCATGTTGGTACTTAACGTCTTTCCTATCGGAAAAAACATAACCGAAACGATTAAATAAGACAACTATGAGCCTTCAGATTTTAGTATTCGGCTTCCTTTTCGGAGCCATTCTTCAGCGGGCGCAGCTGAACAAATACAACACCATCAGCGGAATGGCAACGCTGGAAGACTACACCGTAGTCAAAGCCATCCTCGTCGCCATCGGACTGGGCATTATGCTCATCAACTTCGAAATCGGAACCGGGCAAGCAATCTACCATGTAAAACCGTTCATTGTTGGCGGCATTATGCTGGGCGGATTGATTTTCGGAGCCGGCATGGCCATTCTGGGTTACTGCCCCGGAACCATGGCTGTCTCACTTGGCGAAGGCTCCATCGACGCTTTGGTCGGTATCGTAGGCGGCTTGCTGGGAGGGCTCATCTTCACTGCAGTCCTGCCTGCCATCGAACCCATTCTGGGTCCCAACTTAGGCAAGATTTCCCTCTTTACCATCATGGGTGAGCAAACCACTTACTGGTTTTACTTTCTGACGATTTTATTTGGCGCCGCAATGATTCTGCTCGCCTTCTATTTCGATAAAAAACACAAAGCTCCGAATTATCGCTGGCTGTTTGCCGGTTTGGCTTTGGCTGTTCTCAACGCGATGGTATTTCTGAAAGTGACTTCCAACCGGCCCATTGGTGCCTCGACGAGTTATCCGTATGTAGCTGACCAGCTCACCGGGATGACCAACAACGGTTATTTTGGTAAGATTGCTACTCCGGGACACTGGGAACTGGTTTTTCTTTTCGGAGCACTGCTGGCCGGACTGGTCTTCTCTCTGCTGTCGAAAGAATTCAAAATTACAGCCATTCACCGTCGCTGGGAGCATTACAAAGGCAAATCGGTTAGCAAACGATTGGTGACCGCTTTCATTGGTGGCTTCATTCTCATTTTCGGCGCACGCATGGCCGGCGGATGTACCAGCGGGCACATTCTCTCCGGAGGCATGCAATTAGCCGTGAGCAGCCTGGTATTTGGCATCTTCGTTTTTGCCGGCTTGTTGATTACCGGAAAATTATTCTACAAGAGAAAGTAACTTCCAATTAGATACCCCTTTCGGGGGAAAAACTCCTTTCTATGTTCAGACATAATGAAAGGAGTTTTTTTATGATGAGACGAAAGACCCCAGACGCTAGACAGAAGACATTTCAGGTTCCTGTCGTTCCTATGGTTACTGTTGTTGTGCTCCAATCGACAACACCGCTATTGCGGTCGAAACGGCCCAAGTGTTTCAATCTTAACCCACTCGCGACCACTGAAGGCACCTGCACTATAATCCCGGGGTGGCAAAACCTACGGTTTCTTAACCCCGGGCTATGAAGATTACACCCCTCTGGGGTATTTGGGGCATCCCGTTCAATTGCTCTCTCCCTATCGCTCCTCCATTATCCTTTCGTGATTTTTCTGTTGCAAAACGGCGACAGCTCCAGCTGGCACAATAGCTATCCATCTCACTGTTTTGGGGTTACCTAAGCAATGTTTTTGTAATCCTTCGAAAACCCTTTTGTAACTCGTTGGTTATCCCTTTCCAATCGTATAACTTAGACTGGTTCAAAACAGACTTGACAACTGACAATTAGATACTATGAAAAAGCTTTTCACTGCTTTTGCGGTACTCGCTTTCGGGCTGATTCTTTGGTCCTGCCAGCCGCAAAAGAAAGAGGCCGTTGTGCTAACGGCACCAGCCGGCGATCGGTTCACGAAGATTGTGCCGGGCGGCGAAACCGTACTTCCCAACGGACGGCTCATTACGCCTTTCGGGAATACCTTTACGGTGGCGCCACACCCGTTTGGTTTGACACTCAGCCACGACGGAACGGTGGCCGTAACTGCTAACTCGGGCATATCGCCACTCTCCATTTCCATTTTGAAAAACATCACGTCGAAAAATCCGGACATCCGACAGGTACCTCCCGGTCCATCGACCGACCGCGGTGTGCTGGCTTCGGTTTTTATGGGACTGGCTATTTCACCGGACAATAAAGTAGTGTACGTAGCCGGCGGACAAACCAACCAGATTTATTTGTTCGACATCAACACCGGGGAAAAACTGGATTCCATTGATTGCAACGTGATGGCCGATGGCGAAAAAACTCCTTTCGGTTACATCGGTGATATGGTCCTGAGCAAGGATGGAAAAACCCTTTATGCGGTCGACCAGATGAACTTTAGGCTCATCATCGCAGACACGCAAACGAAAAAAGTGCTGTATTCGGTTCCTACCGGAAGATATCCTTTCGGAGTCACCCTTTCGCCTGACGAAAGCAAGGCGTACGTGGCCAACGTGGGTATGTTCGAGTACAAGAAGATTGACCACATCGAGTCGGAACACAAGATTGACAAAGCGTTGAAGTTTCCGGCGTTTGCTTACGGCTCGAAGGAGATGAAGGACGGAACGGTTATCGACAGCATGAAAGTGCCGGGCCTCGGCGACCCGAACGTTCCCGAGTCTTTCTCGGTGTGGGCCGTATCGCTGAAAGACACGCCACATGTAACGGCCAAAATTAAAACCGGAACGCTGGTGGGCGCCAAAGTGGAAGGCATCCCGGCCGTGGGTGGCTCGAGCCCGAACTCGGTGGTAGCAACTGACCAATACGTTTTCGTGAGCAACGGAAACAACGATAACATCTCCGTCATCGATGCAAAGAGAGATACCATCATCAAGGAGATAGCCCTGAAGCCGGCTGACCCCTTGAAGCATTTCCGGGGCGTTATTCCGTTCGGTCTGGCCGTTTCGCCGAACCAGAAAAGGCTGTACGTAGCTGAATCGGGCATCAATGCCGTAGGTGTGATTGATATTCCCTCGTTAAAAGTGCTCGGCCACATCCCGGTAGGCTGGTTCCCCTCGAAACTGAAAGTAACGCCTGACGGGAAAAAGCTGATTGTGGCCAATGCGAAAGGTTACGGTGCCGGCCCCAATGGCGGCAGAGACTTCAAGGAAGGCCCCGAAGGAACCTACATCGGCAATCTGATGAAAGGAACCGTTACTGTGATGGACATTCCCGATGACTGGGAATTGACCTCACTCACCGACAAGGTTATCCATAACAATTTTAAAATCCAGGCGGTGACGGATGCGATGAAAGGACGGGAGAACAACCCGATTCCGCTTTACGGCGGACAAAAGGAGTCACCCATCAGGCACATTGTTTTCATCTCGAAAGAGAACCGGACGTACGACGAAATTTTCGGTCAGTTGAAGAACGCCAACGGCGACCCGACCATTGCCCGTTACGGAAGCGATGTAAGGTTCACCAACCATGAGGGAACCATGAAGGTGGAGCACGCCACCGTGATGCCCAACCACCTGAGACTGGCCCGGCAATTCGGCTTTGGCGATAACTTTTATGTGGATTCGGATGTGTCAGCTGACGGACACCGCTGGCTGGTGAATACCTATCCCAACGAGTGGGTGGAAACCTGTACGCCGGCCAGCTACGGCGGCAACCGCCGTTACAATCCGGAATCTACGGCACCCGGTGCTTTGGCCATGAACGGCGCGGCAGGAGCCATCTACCCCGAAGATTACAACGAAGCCGGTTCGCTTTGGGATCACCTGGAGCGCAACAAAATCGACTTTTACAATTTCGGGTTCAGCGTGATGTTCGAGCCTGCATTCTACGACAAATCGTACAAGTACACCGGCATTAAGCAGTTTGCCAACTTCCCGGTGCCGCAGCCCATCTTCACCCGCTCGTCGAAGGCATACCCGACGTTCAACATGAACATCCCGGACCAGTTCCGCATCAGCCAGTTCATCAAGGAATTCAATCAGAAATGGATTAACAGCACCGATACGATGCCGAGCGTGCTGACGGTTATCATTCCCAACGATCACGGAGCCGGTGAGCGGCCAACCGAAGGGTATCCTTTCCGCGAAAGTTACATGGCCGACAACGACCTGGCGGTAGGGCGCATTGTGGAATTTCTGTCGCACACGCCATATTGGAAGAGCATGGCGATTGTAATTACCGAGGATGACGCGCAGAACGGTGTCGATCATGTGGACGCACACCGCAGCGTGCTGATGGTGATTTCGCCTTACGCGAAACATCATTACGTAGGCCATGTGCACTACAGCTTTGGAAGTATTTTCAAAACGTTCTGGAATGTGCTGGGACTGCCTTACCTGAACCAGTACGATGCCGGCGCTACCGACCTGGCCGATATGTTCACCGACAAGCCGGACTTCACACCGTACGAAGCCGTTCCGGTAGACCAACGCATCTTCGACCCGAAGAAAGCACTCGACCCGCTGGACGAAAACTTCGACTGGGCTGCCCTCAACAAAGGTCCCCAACTCGACGACCCGGATGACATGGTGAAAGACCAGAAGGAACAGCCGGAGTACCGGACGGAAGATCAGAAATGAAAAGAAAATTGATAATGAAGTCCCGAAATTTCGGGAGAAAATTAAAGTCCCTGAGGTTTCGGGGACTTTTTTATTTTATTGCGTGTAATGACTTAACTTATTTGTCGCATATTTTGCGGTGATTAGTTACTATATTCGCCGCAAAAGCATTTAATAAGTAATGTCCAAAGAAAATGAGGAAGCAAAATAAAAGTGGCTAATGTTCATTTCTCTACCCCCAACTCCTCATCAATCAACCCAATTAGCGCTTTGATATCCTCCAAAGCCTGGTTGTAGGCGCCTTCTTTGCCTTTGGTCAGGAAGAGGCTCTCGATGAGAATGTTTTGCAGCTCGACAGAATAGAGTTTTTCGGGTTTTATGATTTTCAGCGTGGCATAGTTGATAACACCTTTCACTTCGGGCGACAGCTCGTTGATGATGATTTCCCAATGGATTTTCTCCAACATGTTCATGTAATTGTAGGTCACCTCCAGCTTTTGCAGCTGGCTGGTAATCCCCCGGTTCTTCAGTAGCTTCAATTCTCCACTGTTCACCAGTGTCTCATAGATGTTGCCGCTGCGTTGGAAATCGGAATACCGCGACAGGTTCATGACGATGATAGCCAGTGTGTCTATTTGACTGCGGTCGTTGGCGAGCATCAGCCGGTTCGCATACTCGTACTGCCCCGAGTAGAAGTTGTTGAACGCCTGTACTCGAAGTAGCTCGTTCCGGTCATCAACTACCTGCCGCCGGATATTCTGATAGATTTTCTTCTCATTCGCCTTCTCAATGCGGCGGGTATTCCAGTTGTTAATTTGCAGGGCAATCAGGATTCCGATGACCAGCAAGACAATCTCGCCCACTGCATACAGCAGGTATTTGCTGAATCGCTCACCGGAAAGAAATTCGAATCGCATTTTACGAAACACTCGGATCATGGTTATTCATTGGTTAGTTGGTTCAAACGCTTTGCTCATCCCATCGCAGCCAGGATGTAGTTTTTCAGAATCCGGTACTGCTTCACCTTCGAGGTGTAATTTCCCCCGGTGAACACCACCACGGCATTGAATTCAGGAATAACAACAATTTTCTGTCCGCCCCAGCCCAGGGCCGAAAACATCAGGCCGGTAGCCGAGTATTGCTTGGTCCACCACGTGTAGCCGTAACCGACTCTACCCAAATCCTCTCCGGGTACTTTGATGCTGTGGTTTCCGCCGTAAGGCTCCGCACAATGGCTCACCCAGTCGTCGGAGAGTAACTTATGCCCGTTTCCGTTCAGATGATCGAGCATCGCTACGCCAATTTTCACCATATCGCGCGGAATCATCTTCACACCTCCGGCTGCGTGCACTTCGCCCGTCTGATATTTCAACCACCAGTCAAAGGTTTCGATGTTCAACGGCTTGAACAGGTACTCAGCCGAGAACTGATCCAGCGTCATCCCGCCGGTTGCATTCTTCAGGATGGCATTCAGAATTTCCATGTTTCCGCCGGAATAGTTGAAGTGCGCCCCGGGCGGTGCAAACAGCGGCGCTCCCAGGCTATATTCCACCGGAGTCATCCCGGAAAAGTAGATGGCAATCTGATCGTTTTTGATGCTAGTCAGCGGAGCGCCCCATTCGTCCCACGCCAGGCCCGAAGTCATGGTCAGCAGGTGCTCGATGGTGATGTACTCCCGGCCGGCCCTTTTCAGATGTTGGTATTCCGGCAGATAATCGAATATCGACTGCTGCACGCTATCGATAAATCCTTTTTCGATAGCAATCCCGATGCACAGGGATGTGATGCTTTTGGTTACCGAGTGCACGCAATGTGCCATATCGCGGTCCCAGTTCACCCATTCTCCGTAATGTTTCGGTGCATCCCACTGGTATTGGTGTCCCGGGAAATATTCCTCCACCACCAACTTACCGTCGCGGTAAATCAGCATCGAGTGTACTTCGCCATGGCGACCATCCCGAATCCGCTCAACAGCCCGCTTGATTAAGCGTTTATCCATGTTCACCTCATCCAGCGACCCGGTGACAAATCCATCGTTGATTTGCCCGGGAGGCTGGTAGGTGTACCGACTGGAAACCTGGCTCTGGCAACCAACAAACAGTGCCAGCATGGATAAGATGAGAATCGCTTTTTTCATGGCTTGGTTAGTTGTCTGTTCACTTCCGTCCTCCAATGATGGCGGTAAGAATCAAGCCCAGGCCCAAACCTCCTAAAAGGCAACCAACAAAGGCCAATGCAGATGTTTGCAGGAAAAAGAATCCTACGCCTAAGCCCAGCAGTAAACCACCACCAGTTGCCCAGGTACTTTTGTCTTCAATTTTTACTTTTTCGTCCATTTTTAGATCCTCCGTTTTGTTTTGTTATATCTGAATATTAGATGTGGAAGTATATATCTCTTGATGATTGATATTCAACCCCCTGAACAAAAGCCAGAAGCCAACAACTAATTCAAAAAGACCGCTCGGAAACCAGAAGATTATTTGATTTATCGCCATGGCAGCATATTGGGGAGCCAGAAGATACATCAGGGAGTGAATGAAAATGAGGGCAAATGAAAAGATTCCAAAAGCTGCCAATATCCGGGGGATATATCCTGACTTGAAAAACAAATAAGAAAATATCATCATGTCCAGCCCCAGAAATACCATAGGAACTGAAAATATGGCCATATGCGATTTGATAATTAGAGTTAACGGAACCTGCAACTGTTCAGGCGTAAACACTTTCAAATATGCTTCTCCATCTAAAAGATGCAAAGCAATGAAAACGACCAGTACAATAACTGCCGAGATAATGGCCTCGACCAGCTTCAAAAGAAGCGCAAGCAAAGCAAGATTCCGGCCTTCCGGTTTGAGTATCCGATAGAGAGTCCACCCCAGTATGATCAAACCTACCGGCATGAGCAGTTCAATTGTCATACCCAGACGGAATAGTAGCTCACTTTCCAAAATATTATTAGCTGTCGCCGAGGCATTTGTTCCAATACTAAATCTGGAAAGTATCAGAGTCCAATTAAGCGTAGGAACGATAAAGGCCAACAGGAACATAAAGCCTGCTATTTTTGCAGCCTTTTGTTGTGATGAATCGACGATTTGACTTGTTGTTTTATCTAAATTCAATTTGAATTCCTCCGTTTTCGGTTTATTAAGATTAATTGAGTACTTATTTTTTTGGTCATGATACCACGTTGATGATTACGTTTCCTTTTTTGTGGCCTTTATCGACATACCGGTGCGCCTCTACCATTTCGTCGAACGGATATACCCGGTCGATCACGGGACGAACAGCTCCGCTCTCCAGCAACTCATTGAGAAACTTCAGATCACCTTCTTTAGCTATAGCTGTTTGGGTGATGATTTTTTTGCGACTGGTCAGCGAGGTCCAGATTCCCCGGATGGTCTGCATGAACCGCTGATCGGCCAGGATGTAAACACCGTCTTTTTTCAGTGAACGAATGCATTTCGTAAAAGGACTTCTTCCGACCGTATCGAAAACAATGTCGTAGGTTTCGCCAATCTTCGAAAAATCTTCTTGTGTGTAATCGACCACTTTGTCGGCACCAATGGATTTCACCATTTCGAGATTGGCCGTGCTGCACACGCCCGTTACCACTGACCCGAAGTATTTGGCCAATTGTACCGCATAGGTACCCACCGCACCTGATGCTCCGTAAATGAGAATCTTCTGACCTTTCTGCAGATTCGCTTTCCGCAGAAAATAGAGGGCGCCAATGCCCATAAACGGAATGGAAGCCACTTCCTGGTAAGTTTTCCCGGCAGGTATTTGGGTGATGATGCCATCTTCCGGTATTGTAAGGTATTCGGCATAGCAACCCAACTGCAACCATGACGGCGCCCCATACACCCGGTCGCCAGGCTGAAAGCGGGTCACTCCTTTGCCAACCGATTCTATTTCACCGGCAAACTCAACGCCCAGAATGGAACTTTTGGGTTTCCTCCAACCCAACATATAACGGGATGGTATCCAAAACAGAAGATGTACAACAAATCCCCGAATCCGGACATCGCCGGCGGTAACCGTTGTAGCATGTACTTTTACCAGTACTTCGTGATCGCGGGGGGAGGGCTTGGCGACCTCCTGAAACTGTAACACTTCAGGAGGTCCATACTTTGTGCAGACAATAGCCTTCATTAAGTTAGCCTGTTAGATAATTAAAGTTATGACTGTTGCAGCAGTTTTGCAATTTCAGGACGCGTGGTTTTGAGCCGTTCGTAGTCCAGTTTCAGCCCAAGCGGACCAAATACCTTCCCGAAATAATCGTAAATACCTTTCACCGCTTCGAAGGGAACCTGTACGGATTCGAGGGCTGTAGAGCCGGCGTTGTTTTTAATGGATGCATCAGCGCCATGCTCCAGCAGTGCCTTCACTATTTCCGTCCGGCAGAAGAAAGCAGCCGTGTGTAAAGGCGTGGAACCATCGTTGTTCCGGAAGTTGACATCGGCTCCCGCTTCAATCAAGGCCAGTGCCATTTCGTTCCTTCCAAAAGTAGCAGCCGTCATCAACGGACTGGAACCACCCGAGGATTCTTTCATATTCAGATCGGAACCGGATGCAATGTGCTGCTGTACCGCTTCCATATCACCGAGGACGATGGCTTCGTGCAAGCTGACTTTTGGATTCGCTTTCGCTTCGACCGGTTTTGCCGGTTGCTCCGGCTCAGCAGTAGCTGATTTCTGACTTCCTATTACTATGAAGGCAAACAATGCGCCCACCATAACAGCACCTGTCGCCAGTTTTAAGGGAACATTCGGTTGGAAAACCCGGCGATAGACAATCACCAGCAGGTTACTCACCGCGTACGTCAAAATGGTCAATACGGCATATTTCACCAAAGCCGGAACCGGTGCATACATGAGTCCAACGGCGATCAAGCCCATCACGATAACGTGAATAATGTACACCGAGTAAGAGCTTTTATTCAGTTCGTCCATCAACCAGTTGGTTTTATTCAGGCTAAAGCGGAACGCATAAATCAATACGTACAGGAAACTCAACATCGAAATCACAGCCGACATATGGTAAAAAAGCCTGTCGACAAACGGGTCAACAAAGTAGAAGTTCCTTCCGGGATTGATGATATTGAAGAACAGGTTCAGCGCTACTGCCGTGAAAACCAGCAATGAGAAGGTTAATACCACATTTACTTGTATATACAGCTTTTTATTTTTTGTGCCCGATTCAAACACCTTCTGCTTGTTACAAAGGGTTCCCAACAGGAAGGACATAAAATAGATCAACAACCTTTCCCGCTGAAAATCGAAAAGCGCTGTATGCGTCCAGCCCATCAAGCCGGATTCGGAAATAACCATACCGTAAAGTACCCCGAAGACGAAGGTCAAAACCACACCCGTTTTCAGTGAAATTTTGAACGATAAGAGGTTGAGTTTGTACAGTGCCAGGTAAATCATCTGAAACAAAAACAGGATGGGTAAGAACCACAGCCAGTTCTGAGTCGGATTATTGGCAAAGAAGTACAGGTCGGTTCCGGCACGTTGGAACACGTGAAAATAGGTGTACCAGGCTTCCTGCGGCAGGCCTCTTGAGAAAAGAAAGATCGCTTTGTAAGCGGGAATCAAGGTTAACACAGCAATCAGCCAGGGAAGCATAATCCGCTTCAGTTTCGACTTCACGAAACCCCACGTATTTTTGCTTTTTAAAGAATAAGGAATAAAGTATCCGGAGATGAAGAAGATACTGAACATGACAAAGAGGTCCAGATACATTCTGATTAAGCCAATGGAATTATTTTTCACCGGGTCGACAACAATCCAGTTGCCTTCGAGGGCTTGTTCATAAACCAATCCAGCGTGCAACAGCACCACCAGGAAGATGAGGAAGGTCCTCAGATTGTCCAAAAAATAGATTCGTGTTTTCATGACCGCATCGTTTAAATTTCGACTTTTGATTGACAGTGTAAAGTTCCGTCACACGCTGACGCAAAGCCTATCAACCATGCCGTCAATCGTATCAAGTTTGACGAGCACGCGAAAATTATGACGCAGGTATATCAATTATGACGCAAACGACGACGAAACGGCCTGAAATGGGGGTGTCAAACTTTATGCGTAACTTTTGCAAAAATTACCTGATGCCTGACTGAATCATGCCTGAATCCGGAACCATCGAGAACGATTTTTTAAGCAAAGCGACCGCCGCCATTGAAGAAAATTTGTCGAACGAGCAGTTCGGCGTATCGGAGCTGGCCCACGAAATGGGCATGAGCCGCTCCAATCTTCTCCGCAAGGTGAAAAAGCTAACCAACCTTTCGGCCAGTCAGTTTATTCGGCAGATACGCCTCGAAGCTTCCATGGAGCTGCTGAAAGAAACATCACTGACCACATCGGAAATATCGTACCGGGTTGGATTTGGCAGCACTTCCTACTTCATCAAATGCTTCCGCGACCACTACGGCTATCCGCCCGGCGAAGCAAAAAACAAGGCTTCCGCCGAAGAAGAACCGGTTCCGGAAGAACTTCCGAAAAAAAAGAGAAGTCTGGTTTGGCTGTGGGCTATTATCCTGGTTGTTATTACCGCCAACATCATCTATCTCATCGTTGGCCCGATGGCCGAAAAGCCCAAAACACAGGAGAAATCCATTGCCGTGCTGCCTTTCATCAACGATAGCAACGACTCCACCAATGTCTACATCATCAACGGTGTGATGGAATCCATCCTCAACAATCTTCAAAACATCCAGCATTTGCGGGTGATTAGTCGCACTTCCGTGGAAAAATACCGGCAGCATCCTGAGCTCATCTCCGAAATTGCCAAAGAGCTCAACGTAACTTATGTGGTGGAAGGCAGCGGACAGAAAATCGGGGATCATATCCGGCTGAATGTGCAGCTGATTGAAGCAGATGGCGACAAACACCTATGGGCGGAACAGTACAACCGCCAAACGAAGGATATCTTCTCGTTGCAAAACGAAATCGCTAAAAACATCGCTGAGAAGATTGAGGTCATCATCACACCGGAAGAGCAAAAGCGCATAGACAAAGTGCCAACCCGGAATTTGGTTGCTTATGACTATTTTCTGAAAGCACAGGAATATTTCCACAAAGGCACCGGCGAAGGACTCAAAAAAGCCCTCCCCTTGTTCCAAAAAGCGGTGGAACACGACCCGACATTTGCCCGCGCCTACGCCGATATTGCCATTGCGTACTATTATCTGGACATTAGTCAAACCGAAAAACAATACGGTGCCGAAATCAATGAGAATGCCGACAAAGCACTGCTGTACGATTCGCAGTTGCCACAGAGTTTAATGGCCAAAGCGCTGTTCTATATGCACAGTAGGGAGTACAAACTGGCGGAACCCTACCTGCTGAAAGCGCTGGAATATCACCCCAATTCCGCCATGGTCATCAATCTTCTGTCTGATTTTTATTCGACTTACTCACCCAATGCGGAGAAGTACCTGGAATATGCGCTGAAAGGTGCGCAACTGGATATTGCCGCCAATGACTCGGTGACCGCCAGTTTCATCTTCCTGCACATCAGCAATGCCTTTATTCAAAGCGGTTTTGTTGATGAAGCCGCAAAGTACATCAATCAATCGCTGGCCTATCATCCCGATAATCTCTACTCTCAATATGTGAAAGCGTACATTCAGTATGCCCGTAATCCAGACCTGCAAAAATTACGGACTCGTTTGATTGCTGTGCTGAAAAAGGATACCAGCCGGTTGGATGTTTTGCAGGAGGTGGGAAAAATCTGTTACTACCAGCGCGATTACGAAAGCGCGTATCGCTATTACCAACCGTTCATCGCCGCCAAAGAAAAGTATCACCTGGCGATTTTTCCGGGCGAAGATGCCAAAATTGGATTGGTATTAGCCCAGGTCGGACAAACCGAAAAATCAGCTGAATATTTGCAGAAATACAAAGCTTTCGCTGAAGGCGACCAATCCATTTACAAGCACTTGAGCCTGGCGATGTATTATGCCTACGAAAACCAAACGACCAAAGCAATTGAGCAGTTGAAGCTTTTTTCAGAGCAACAGGACTACTACTACTGGGTGATTCTTTTCCTCAAAATCGATCCACTGCTCGATAATATGAAGGACCATCCTGAAGTCCGGAAACTTCTTCATACCATCGACATCAACTTCCAAAAGCATCACCGGGAAATGAAGGCTTCGCTGGAAGAGAAAGGGGTAATTTGAAGTTACGGATGAAAAATCAACAATAAGCTAACTATCAAAGTATCTGCTTGAAACCGTCCAACAGCATCTGTACAGCCATCATCACCAGAATCATTCCCATGAAGCGCTCGAGAGCGATCAGTCCGCGCTGTTTCAATACCTTAATGAGGGCTGGTGCCACCAACAGGATAATGAAGGACATGATCCAGGCAATCACCAGGGAAAGTACCAAACTGACACGGTTCGCGGGGCTCCCCTGCGTCATCAGGATTAACATGGACAGGACGGACGGTCCAGCGATCATCGGGATGGCAATGGGAACAAGAAAAGGTTCACCGCCCGGCGTTTGTCCCATCACTCCTTCCGGTTTCGGGAAGATCATCCGCAGACCAATAATCAGCAGGATAATTCCTCCGGCGATGGTCACCGCCTCTTTTTGCAGGTGCATAAAATTCAGCATTGGCCTTCCGGTAAAAATGAAAAATACCAAGATCCCCAGGGCAATCAGCAGCTCCCGGATGATGATGGTCCGCTGACGTTTCAGTTCAATTCCTTTCAGCACTGCCAGGAGTATTGGTATGTTACCAATCGGGTCCATGAGCAAAAACAATAAAACGGCTGCCGACCAGATAGAATTTCCTGATTCCATGATGATTTAAATTGATTAGATTACACTTTTGTCCAAATCAGAATAGAGAACAAGATTCCGGCAGAATAGTTTCCTGCTGAATTTGCCTTTGCAATAATAAGAAAACCCGTCAGGTTCTGGAAGCCTGACGGGTTGAGCACGGGGAACGAACTCCCTGATAATATCTTTACTGAAAAAGTTGCTTGTTGGGTTCCGGTCCCATATCGAAGACCAGTGTGTCGCCGTTCATAATTTCGTCCTGCGTAATGTACGAACGATGCAACTCCTGTCCGTTCAGTTTCACCGACTGCACATACAAGTTGTCCTCCGATGCGTTCGGTGCCTTTACCGTGAACACCTTGCCGGGAGCGACGGTAATCTGGGCTTCCTGCACAATCGGAGAACCTAACTGATATTGCTGATCAGAAGGACTGACCGGGTAGAAGCCAAGAGCACTGAACACGTACCAGGCCGACATTTGGCCACAGTCTTCATTTCCACAAAGACCGTCGGGTGCGTTGTAGTACATTTCGGTTTGAATCTGACGGTTCAATTCCTGCGTCCGCCATGGCTCACCTGCATAGTTGAACAGATAAGTGATATGGTGACCAGGCTCGTTACCCTGTGCATAACCGCCAATCAGGCCCGAAATGTCAGGTGAAGCTTCGGCACCTTTTACGCCTTGTTTCAAAGCAAACAAAGTGTCGAGCTTGTCAGCGAAAGCTTTTTTGCCACCCAGCAAATCAATCAGACCGGGCACATCCTGCGGAACTTCCCACAGATACTGCCAGGCATTTCCTTCGGTATAATCACTCTGACGATGCTTGGAATAGGCCGGATCAAAATCGCCTGTCCAGCTTCCATCGAGCTTTTTCCCACGGAAGAAACCAGTCTTCGGGTCGAAAATATTCTTGAAATTCCGTGACCGTTTCAGGAAGTAATTGTAATCATCGGTTTTGCCCAGTTTCTTCGCTACAAGAGCAACACTGTAATCGTCAATGGCATATTCGAGTAGTTTGGAAACTGATTCATTCACTTTATCAGCTGGTATGTAACCCAGTTTTTTATAGTAATCCAGTCCGTCACGATCCGACATCATGGTATTTTTCATCGCCTCGTAGGCCTCTTCGCGATTGAAATCGCCAATATTTTTCAGGATGGCTTCCCCAACAACCGGTACGCAACTGTTGCCTACCATACAGAACGTTTCGTTGCCTTCCAGTTCCCAAACGGGTAACAGGCCGGTCTGCCTGTAATGGTCGAGCATGGTTTTTACCATATCGTTCACACGGTCGCGGTGCATAAACGTAAACAGCGGATGCAAGGCACGGTACGTGTCCCACAACGAGAAAACGGTGTAACGCTTGTAACCGTCCGCTCTCATCGTGCTGCCATCGACGCCTTTGAAATCGCCGTTCCGGTCGGAGAAAAGTGCCGGCGCTACCATGGTGTGATACAGTGCGGTGTAGAAAGTAGTTTTCTGGTCGGGATCGCTTGACTTGATGCGAACTTTATCGAGCTCTTTTTCCCATGCATCGCTGGCTGCCTGGTGTACTGCATCGAAATCCCAGTTATCCGGCGCCGATGCGAGATTGGCCATGGCATTGTCCACCGAAACGGAGGAAACCGCCACTTTCACCATCACCTGGTTTTCACCGAACGTGAATACGCCCACTTTCTCGGTATCCGTCGGCGCATCAAAAATTTTCGATTTCTGAATTGGCGCACTGAACCGGGCTACGAAGAAAACGTGCTGGTCGGCCGCCCATCCATGCGAAAAACGTTTTCCGGTGATGGTATGATCATCCACTACCGTGATGGCAGTTTCGTAGGGTTTATCCCAGTTGATGGCAAATCCCAGGTTCAGCATAATGTTGTGCTCGCCCTCGTCAGGGAACGTGTACCGCTGCCATCCGGAGCGCTCGGTTACCGTCATTTCGGCCCGCACATCGCGATCCTGTAATGTTACGGCATAATATCCCGGCGAAGCCATCTCTTCGTCGTGCGAGAAAGTAGCCGCATACTTTTTGGTAAAGTCGGCGTTCTTTTCACCCGGCTTGTATGTTACAGGCTCATTCACCGGAAGGAAAGAGAGATCGGCCAAATCGCCGATGCCGGTTCCACTCAGATGCAAATTCGAAAATCCGGAAATGATGCTGTCGGAATAGTGGTAACCGGAACACCAGTCCCAGCCCGAAACACCGTTGTCTGGGCTCAACTGTATCTGTCCGAAAGGATAAGCCGCTCCCGGATAGGTGTGTCCGTGGCCGGCGGTTCCGATAAACGGGTTGACAAAATCGGTCAACCGTTCCGGCTGCTGCACTGTCTTCTTTGTTGGTTGGCAAGCCACTGCCAACAACATAATCCCGGTAAGTAAAGGAAGAATGTTACGAATCATTGGTCACAAAAGTTTGTTTTACAAATAGGATAAAAATTCACTGATAAAAATACCGAAAGTTCCAGAATAGACTAAAAATTATAAAAGTAAATCCGTCTGAAAACATTTCCCGTTTACGGATTTCTTACTCACAATGATTCAAACCGGAAACAATTGCCTAAGCCGGAGCCGATTCATCCTTCCCCTTTCGGGAACATTTGCTATTTTTGCATCTGTTTTATTCATAAGCAAATCATAACAACACAACGATATGACCACCAAAGTGCCTACAGTTGTTAGCGGAATCCGCTCAACCGGGAATCTTCACCTGGGAAACTATTTCGGGGCGGTAAAGAATTTCGTGCAGATGCAGCATGACATGAACTGCTATTTTTTCATTGCCGATATTCACTCGCTGACCACGCACCCACACCCCGATCACCTGTACCAAAATGTACGGCAGGTACTTTCGGAATACCTGGCCTGCGGACTCGATCCGGAAAAAGCCACACTGTTTATACAAAGCGATGTTCCGGAAATTACCGAAATGTACACTTTCATGAACATGAATGCGTACCTGGGCGAGTTGGAAAGAACGACTTCATTTAAAGATAAGGCGCGGAAGCAACCCGATAACGTGAATGCCGGCCTGTTGACTTACCCGGTGCTGATGGCGACCGACATTATCATCCACAAAGCACATTTTGTCCCGGTAGGAAAAGATCAGGAGCAAAACCTGGAAATGGCGCGTACATTTGCCCGCCGTTTCAACCGGATGTACAAGGTGGAAGAGTTCCCGATTCCCAAACCTTTCACATTCGACGGAAAGGATATGATCAAAATACCCGGACTGGACGGTTCAGGAAAAATGGGTAAATCGGAAGGTAATGCCATTGGTTTAGCGGAAGATCCGAAAAGCATTCGCAAGAAAGTGATGCGCGCTGTAACTGACGCTGGTCCGACCGAGATGAACCAGAAAAAGCCGGAACCCATTCAGAACCTGTTTACCCTGATGGACGTGGTTTCGACGCCTGACACCGTGAAACATTTCGACGATGCTTACAACAACTGCTCCATCCGTTATGGCGATATGAAGAAGCAGCTGGCCGAGGATATTATCAACTTTACAACGCCCATACGTGAACGAATTGAGGACATCGTGAAGGATGATGCCTATCTGGGAAAAGTAGCCCAAATGGGCGCTGAAAAGGCCCGTGCATCGGCTTCTCAAACACTGAAGGAAGTGCGTGAAATCATCGGTTTCCGGAAATTCTACTAACGGATTAATCCACTTTATCATTATAAATTTTAAAGACCCTGGCTGATGCCGGGGTTTTTCATTTGCGGCTATTGCACGCTAAAAAAACAAATGTGCCCGAAATTAGAGCATCTCCCAATTGAATGCCTTAATCAGAGACCATTTGTATTCCTAAATTGCCTACGACTTTGGTTAAGGATGACATCCTGATACACTGCGAATGCGGGAAACCGTGAAATCGATCGGTGGCAGACTTTCCCGGTATGGGAAACCATGAAACCGATCTGTGGCAAACTTTCCCGGTATGGGAAACCATGAAACCGATCTGTGGCAAACTTTCCCGGACATGGGAAACCGTGAAATCAATCCGTGGCAAACTTTCCCGGTATGGGAAACCGTGAAATCGATCCGTGGCAAACTTTCCCGGTATGGGAAACCGTGAAATCGATCCGTGGCAAACTTTCCCGGATGCGGGAGTTCGACACCCCGCCCAAAAGACTAAAATTACCAACCCCGGATGAACGAAAACTCTAACCAGCCGTTTTCTCTAATTTCAAGAGCACCCCCCACGACTGGTACAACAGGAAAGTACCGATAAAACAAACGCCGCCGGTAAGCCGGCGACGAGCATTGATATGATGAATCCTGCCAATAAGACGAGCATGCGGAAAACATGTTTCATGGTAATTTCCGTCAACCCGGCTTACAGGATACCGGATGGTTATTCGAAATGGTAGAGAAAAATCAGCGTGGCAGTGAGTGCCGGCTTTTTGCTGTCTTTAATTTCCAGCGTTACGTCGAGCTGTGCTTTGGTGATGCCCCGGAGGTTCATGATGGAATTCACTTTGGCGTGCAGCCGTACTTCGCTGTCGACACGGACTGCTTCCATAAATTTCAGCTTATCGATTCCATAGTTCACGAGCATTTTCACGTTGTGGAACTCGGCAATCTGCTCCCACAAGTAAGGCAAAACCGAGAGGGTCAGGTATCCGTGCGCGATGGTGCTTTTGAACGGGCTTTCGGTTTTTGCCCTTTCCGGATCGGTGTGAATCCACTGGTGATCGAGGGTGGCATCGGCGAACAGATTGATTTGATCCTGGGTAATTTTCAGGTAGTCTGACGTTCCCAAATCCTTACCATCATACGCCGCAAACTCTTCGTAGCTGCCAATAACTAATTTACTCATTGTTCAATTTGGTTTTAATTTTTGATTCAGATGGCAAGATAAAGCATTTTCAGCAATCCTCCGACGGGAAATAAAGAGGGCTGAAGATAAAAAGCTATGATTCTTCGTTTCCAGTATCCGGTTTTTCCGGTTCCTCTTCTTCGGTAACTTTGCCTGTATCGCTAAGAAAAACAGCGAAAGGCCGTAGTGTCGGAACTTCTTCCAAAATAATTTTTACCACGCCAACAATCGGGATGAACAACACCATACCGGATACTCCCCAGACCATTCCGCCGACAATGACGGAAATGAGTACGATAAAGGCATTGATTTTGGTGGAAGAGCCTACCAACCACGGACGCACCATATTCTCCTGCAGGATATTGGCTACCCAAAGCAGACCAAGCGTAAGGAGCGGAACAAGTAACGAATCGGAAGTGAGCAAGGCATAACCCACCACCACGATCATGGCAATCAGGTTTCCCACGTAAGGAATCAGGTTCAACAGGGCAATCATTACTGCGAAGAATAGGGCATAGTTGACGCCCAAACTGATAAGAACAATGAAATCCATCACCGCTGTTGTTGCCGTTAACCAGAGAACGCCCACCAGGTATTTCTCAATCATCTTCTGTATTTTGAAGAAGACATGACTCACCGATTCGCGGTTTTCCCGATCTCGGTAACGCTCGCGCACAAATTTGGCAGGTAATTCACGGTAGTACAACAGGAAATAGACGAATACCGGCATCAGGAACACGTACATCAATGTTTGCCCAATGGTGGTTACATGTTTCAAGAAGAAAGACGCCATTTTCTCGGCCTGTCCGACCAGTATTTTTTGCAAATCACTTCCCTGCGGAATGATATTTAAGTGCGACTCAACAAAATCCTTCACATCGTTGATGTACACCGACAACTTACCGGTGATGGAGGGCAACTCACTGCTAATAGCCACTACCTGCGAACCGAGAAAATAGAAAAGTGCTCCGATAATGATGAGAAACAATATCAGCGAAGTAAGAATGGCCAATGGCCTTTTCCAGCCATGCTTTTCCAGGAAAATGACCAGCGGAACCAGAAGAAATGAAAACAGAACCGCCCACGCCAGCGGCACCAAAATACTGCGGCCGACAATCAGGAATACGATTATCAAGGCAATAGTGGCGCTCCAGTAGAAATACGCGGGGATATTCGGCTTAATCTTTTTGTCCATGGTTGCTATTTGTTCAGGTTAAGTTGCTGCTCATAATAACCGCCGAGCGCCGGATTTCGTTCATTTTGCCGGCAGAAACGAAGGCGTGCCCAGATTTTCGGGCCTTTCTTATTTCTGCCGTAAGGCTTTTACTGTAAGAAGGGTAGCGACAAAGGCAGCAACCAACCGGCCCGATTGCTTTTGGTGACTTGCCTTCGATTGATTAATTTTAAGGAAATTTCACAGAAGGGTGAGCCAGTTCGGTATGACTCTCCCTTTTTTTATGTTCATCGCTGAGACAGATGAATAAAAGGTACCTGTCGCCGGAAATCCGGGGTAAATCACGATCCCCATTCCGTCTACCCCTTTCGGGAAATACATCCGGGTATTGTCAAAAAAATATTCATACCGAAACCTTTTTTTTGCCTAATCAAAATATCGAATTCATATGACATTGATTGACGCAGTCGTTCTGATTATTTATTTCATTGTTGTTTTAGCTATTGGTATTTATCACCACCGGAAGAATGAAAGTGAAGAAGATTATTACGTGGGCGGACGCCAAATGGGAAGCTTTCACATCGGTCTTTCGGTTGTTGCGACCGACGTAGGTGGAGGATTTTCCATCGGGCTTGGCGGACTGGGATTTGTGATGGGCCTTTCGGGAAGTTGGATGCTATTTACCGGCCTGATAGGTGCCTGGCTGAGTGCAGTCATACTTATTCCGAAGATTTTCCAATCAGCCCGTGACCAAAATCTGCTTACTTTCCCTCAACTTTTAGGCACCCATTACGACAAGCGCGTTGCTTTTGTCGCCGGAATTATCTCAGCCATTGGCTACATTGGCTTTACCAGCTCACAGCTGCTGGCCGGTGCCAAACTTGCTACAGCAACATTCCCTGAAATTGATACCAAAATTGCCCTGATTGTGATGGGTGTGGTTGCTGTTGCTTACACCGGATTGGGTGGCTTGAAAGCGGTGATTTATACCGACAGTTTCCAGTGGGCCATCCTGATGTTTGGACTGGTATTTATTGGTATTCCGCTGGGATTTATTGGCATAGGCGGAATGGATGGCATTTCAGCAGCTCTGCCTGACCATTTCTTCTCGCTACAAAATATTTCCATCGCGAAAATTATCAATTGGAGTATTACTATTATTCCCATCTGGTTTATCGGGATGACGCTTTACCAGCGAATTTATGCCTGTAAGGATGAGAAGACCGCCAAACGTGCCTGGTATATTGCCGGCTTGTTCGAATATCCATTGATGTCGTTCATGGGGGTTCTTCTGGGAATGTTCGCCCGCGTAGCCACTACTCAGGGAATGTTTGCCGATGCTGGTTTCGCCGATGTCAATAGCATTGACCCTGAACTGGGGCTTCCATTGCTGTTGAAATATGTACTCCCAGCCGGTGTCATGGGACTCATGCTGTCCGCTTACTTTTCGGCTGTTATGTCTACCGCCGACAGTTGTTTGATGGCTGCCTCCGGAAACATTCTCACTGATATCTTCAGATTCAAAGGAAAATCGGGCCGTGGTAAGATGGTCATCCCTCAGATAGTGACCATTGTCGTAGGTGTGTTTGCCATTCTGCTGGCTTCCAGCATGCAAAATGTACTGCAACTGATGCTCTACTCCTACGCTTTCATGGTTTCGGGCTTGCTGATTCCTGTACTCGGAATTCTGTATTTCAAACGAAAAGATCCCGGAGCAGCTTTCTGGTCAATGGTTACCGGAGGAACATTGACAATTACGCTCACACTCATTAAAAAAGATTTACCATACGGTCTCGATCCCATCTTCTTTGGTATCATTGCAGCTCTGTTGGTTTTCATTCTCATAAATCGAATCAAAACGCCCAGGCCTGCTTTCGCAAGAGATTAGCTATAGAAACGAAAAGGGTGACCCACAAACAGGTCACCCTTTTTCAAAATTACAAACCTATGTAAAAGAATATGAACTTATTCTTGATCCTTCTGATATAACTCCACCCCACTTATATCCTGTTGAAAAAGCGTGCGAGGCAAACGACAAAATTCCGCAAAATCATCAGCACTCTGTTGTCCCTCAAACGGCGCAAAATATTGCTCTTTCATATTCCAGGCATTCCGCCAGACCAATACATATGATATCGGTTTTTTTTCGATGGTTGGCCATAACGTCTTCGTCCACCAGGTTGAATCAGGTATTCCGCCAAATCCGGTTTCTGTTAGGGCGATTAACTTGTGATGAGCTTCACCGGCTTTCACCAGCACATTCAGGCAAGAGCTCAATGTTTTCATGTATTGTTCGCGGCCATTGTCGCCGTTCCGTTCGTAAGTGTCAAAGCCCATCACATCAATTACGTCATCTCCCGGATAGCGTTCGAGATATTGTGCAACCGTAGAAAATTCGCTTCCGGCAGAATATGCGTACAGTAAGTTGTGAACACCCATCTTTTCCAAAAAGCTTTGTGTGTATTTCCACAGGGCGACATATTGGTCGGTGGTGCAAAGTTTCTGTCCCCACCAGAACCAGCTGCCGGTATGTTCGTGGAACGGCCGGAAAATAACCGGGATGGGTTGTCCGTCGTCGTCTTTCAGGCTCAGGAAGAAATTTCCCAGTCGTGTCAGCCAGGTATTGAACAACTCGTGTTTTTCTCCTCCCGGAAGAATGCTTTTTACCACCTGATTCGATGAAACATCCCAGGCACTGCCTCCAGTCAGCGGGTTGTCCGCATGCCAGCTGATAGTATTCACTCCTCCCCGCCTATATGCTACTTTGATGAGTTGCCGGATTTTGTCAAAATGTACCGAGTCGAGGCTCATCTCGTTTCCCAGTTCAATATGACCCAATTCCCAGCCATATACAGCCGGATAATCGCCACAAACCTCTTTTACATCCGAGCGACCATCTTCGTATTTCCAATCGTGGCCGTACAGCAAATCATCCTGATGACCAAACATGATACCTTTGGAAGTGAGTTTTTTCAGATTGACCAGTAAATTTTGTGTTTCAGGTGTCGTCTGTGGATCGGCCGTGATTCCATTTCCCTCCGTGCCTTTTTCCTGGCACGAAGTGACCAGAAAGACTGAAAAAAGGAACAATAGCGTTAGTTTTTGTTTCATGGTTTGTATTTAAATAGGTTGATTCACCTCAGTATGCGCTCGATTTCCAAACAGGCCCGGGAATTGTGATAAGGGCATTTCCAGAAACCCGCTTTTTCATCGGTCAGGTCGGGATTGCCATACCGATCGACCTTCCAGAACCATTCGCCTTTCCGGTGATCAATGATGAACTCCTTAATGAATGTCCATATTCTCAGCGCCTTTCCGAGATATCGATCATCGCCGCTCATCCGGTAGGCATAAACCAATCCAACCATCGCTTCAGCCTGTGGCCACCAATGGCGATCGGTATCGAGATGGCCGGTTTCCGCGTCCAGCTCATTCATCACGCCACCGGCACTGTCCACTCCTTCCTTCAGAAATGTGTCCACCATGCCCAGTAACATCGGCTTCAGTTCCTCCAACAACGCTTCCTCGCCCAGCACTTCGGCTGCTTCATATATCAACCAGGAGGTTTCAATATCGTGACCGTAGGAGATGACCGAACTTCTTACCTCCCACTTTTCGTCGAAGAACAGCTTCAAATGATAATCATCGCCAACAAAATGCTCTTTCATCAACATGATGAGTTGCCGCAATGCAGCTTCCACTTCTTCCGTTCGGTGAATACGGCACAAGTTGGTGTACGCTTCCAGTAAATGGATGTGGGTATTCATGCCCTTTTTCTCGTTGGCATCTTTTTCGCTCAGGCGCAAATCGTCCAGCTCACTCCAGTCTTCGGCGAAAGCCTCAATGTATCCCCCGTTTTCGTGGTCAGCCGCCTTTTCTTCCAGCAAATCGAAAAGCTCCAGAATCCAGTCAAGTACTGTCGGATCCGATGTGAGCCTATAATATTCGGACAATGCATACACGGCAAATGCCTGGGCGTAAATCTGCTTCCGCGGATTCAGCGGCTTCCCCAAATAATCGAGTTCCCAATACACTCCGCCATATCGCTTGTCGCGGAAATGACTTTCCAGGTATTGATACGCCCGGTCGGCCATCGCCTTTTTATTTTCTGAAAAGGTTTGTGAACAGGCCGCCGAGAAAGTCCACAAAATCCTGGCATTCAGAATAACACCTTTGGGCGCTTCCTCTACTGGCCGGTTTTGTCCATCTACCTGACCGTAGAAACCACCGTGCTTTTCGTCAGGCATGTAAGTTTGCCAGTAGCTCAGGATATCTTTCAGCTCCCGGCTCAATTCTCCCAAATATGTTTCGACAGAAATAGGCATCAGTACAAGCCTTTATTGGAATCGATGAGTGCGTTGATGTTTTCGACCGAGTGATGGGATACCAGTCGATCTTCCGGTGTATTCATCACATAATCAACCAATTTATCAATAGTAGTTGTAGCTACATGCATTCGTGTATCGGATGATGCGTAGTAGATAAACACCGTCCCGTCGTCATCAGCAATCCAGCCGTTGGCAAACAGCACATTCGAAACATCACCGATGCGTTCATCTTCTTCGGGCGCCATAAAATAACCTCCCGGAAGATGGATTACTTTCGTCAAATCGTGCAAATCGGTCATGAAGAGGTACAGGACATAGCGCAAGCCGGCGGCGGTATTTCGTACTCCGTGAGCCAACTGCAACCAGCCTTTTTCGGTTTTGATCGGTGCCGGACCAAGTCCGTTTTTCAACTCGTAAACCGTGTGATAGGCTTTCTGGTGAATGATGGTTTCGTTTTGAACCACCGGATTTTTCATGTCATCGATGTAACCGAAACCAATTCCTCCGCCGCTTCCCACATCGATGAAACCGTCCTGCGGTCGGGTGTAGACCGCGTATTTCCCATTGACAAATTCGGGATGCAACACGACGTTCCTTTGTTGACCTGTATTGGAAATCAGGTCGGGCAGGCGTTCCCAGTTGATGAGGTCTTTGCTGCGCACGATTCCGGCATTGGCAACCGCAGCGCTGGTATCCCCTTCGGGTGCGCTGGGATCTTTCCGCTCCGTGCAGTAGATGCCGTAAATCCAGCCATCTTCGTGAGCCACCAGGCGCATATCATAAACATTAATATCGGGATCTTCCAGCTGTGGAATGGAAATGGGCCGTTCCCAAAAACGGAAATTGTCCACGCCATTCGGGCTTTCCGCTACCGCGAAATAAGATTTTCGGTCCCAGCCTTCCACCCGGGCAACCAACAAGTATTTGCCGTTGAACTTCAGGGCACCGGCATTAAAGGTGGCATTCACCCCTATACGCTCCAATAGATACGGATTGCGTTCGGGCGATAAATCGAAACGCCAATGCAACGGAGCATGTGCTCCCGTCAAAACCGGGTAACGGTACCGTTCGAAAATGCCGTTGACAGAGAATTCGGCTATATTCTTCCGGGTCAGCAGTTCCTCGTGCTTCTCCTTCAGTTGGGTTAATCTGTTTTCGAAATACTGAGTCATCTTTCGTTTGATGTAATTTGCTATTAGGTTATTTCACAATCAACTATTTCATCTGCGCTTCCTCTTCTACCAGCTTGTCCCACCAGGTTTTCTTCATGATAATGGCAATCACCGCCACGATGGCCAGTGAAATTCCCAGTGCCAGATTTTTCTTCAATACCAAATAGATAGGAGCCAGCACCAGTCCGGTTTGCGCAATGATACCAAGCACCACATTGAACATGTCGCGATAGAAATTTTTATTCTTGCGGAAGCCCGGATCGTCTGCCATGACCAGCTCATGAACCGGTTTCCAGAATCCCCACGGACGGACACTTTTGTAAAAGCTTTTCAACGTCTCTTCGTCGGTGGGCGGCGCCATATAAGTTCCGATAATACTTCCGGCTACTGATATGATGAGAATGAGCGGGAAGTAATAGAGATCGAGGGTTTCGGTGAAGATGTACGGGAAGACCAGCGCGGGAACCATGCCGGCCACCATGCCCCAAAAGAAACCGTGTCCATTGAAACGCCACCAGTACCATTTCAGCACGTTGGAAGCCACGTAACTTCCGTACAACGCCGATACAATCCATTGCAAAATCGAGTTAACATCGGTGGCGAAAATTCCGAAGAAGATACTGACAATCACCACCAGCACTCCTGTTGTATATGTCGTTACATTAATTTGTCTTCGGGATGCTTTTGGATTCAGGTATTTCAGGTAAATATCGTTGACAATGTATGCTTGTGCTGCATTCAAAGTTCCCGCAAAAGTCGACATGAAAGCTGCCAACAATCCGGCCAGCAACAGTCCGGTAAATCCTACCGGAACAAATTGATTGATAGCCGACGGAAGAATTTGTTCAAAGTCGATGTGACCGGCCACAACCAAATTTAATTTGTTATAGTAAAGAAGAGCCAGCACAGCAAACCCGGCAATCATCAGGTAACGAACCGGCATCAAAACCACACTGACAAAACCACTCATCATGGCTGCTTCCTTTGGCGACTTAGTAGAAAGTATCTTCTGTAAATCGTAGTTCGGGGCAGGTCCGGCCAAACTGACCAGCACACCTTTGAACAACATCATGGAAAAGAAGATGCTGAAAAGTGAGTAGCCGTCCGAAGCAATTTTTTCATTCACCTCCGCGATGATATGCGACCAGTCCATGTGAAGCTTCCATCCAAAGAATGGGTTCATCCAGCCATCCGGCACATTCAGGGTACTGTTTCCCAACGCACTCATCGCTATGATGGCAATTACGATAGCCGAAACCGTCATGATAAGATATTGCAGCACATCGGCCCAGACGATTCCCGACATTCCGCCTAAAACCGAATAGAATACAGCAAAGAAGGTGAAGATGATTCCATAAATGTGCGGTACGTATTCAGCCGGAATATGAAAGGGAATGTAGGGTTGCACGACACTCCACGGGATGAATATCTGTACAAATTTCCCAAGCCCGATAAAACCATAGGCCAGGTAGCCCAAACAGGTAATCAATGCAAATACAACGACCACCGCATGCGACATAGCTGCATCGCGGCCTTTCCCAAACCGGGTACCAATCCATTCGGCTCCGGTAGTCACATTCGAACGTCTTACCCAAACGGAAAGGAATACCATCAGGAAAATCTGGTTGAAAACCGGCCACAGCCAGGGAATCCAAACACTTTTCAGACCATAAACAAAGGTGATGGTCACCAGCCACATCGTTCCGGAGATATCGAACATCCCGGAAGCATTCGAGAGGCCCAGCATGTACCAGGGGAGGCGGTTTCCGCCAAGCAGATAAGCTGACTTGTCTTTTTGCGCACGCTTCCGCAGTACCAGCCCGATAACCACGGTCAGCATCAGATATCCGAAAATGACGGATATATCAATAATTCCAAGCTTCATTTACAGGGTTTGAATCGTTAGTTTCTAAAAATAGCTGGTTTGACCGGCTTGACCATTTCCTTTCCTAAAGCAAATACTATTTCGACTTCATCAAGCCAACAAATAGCATATACCAAAAGCCAAAACCAAATAATCCGCTATCAACATTCTTGTTTTTATAAGAATATCGAGTCTCAAAAGTATTTGCTATACTTGCATTCTTCAAATACTATTTCATCAAAATCCTATACTTTTCTTAAACATACATTGCTATGAATATGGAAACGGCCAATCCTCAACGCGAGATCACCCCACTAACTGAAGGAGATTGCCTGCTGGTTTTCGATCGAAAGAAGCTCAACTTCGACTTTCCGTTACATTTCCACCCGGAATACGAAATCAACTTCATTTACAATGCGGAAGATGCAGTGCGGGTTGTCGGCGAACACCGCGCACCTATCGGGAAATGGGAATTGGTATTGACCGGACCCAATCTGATGCACGTATGGGAACAGGGCGAATGTCACTCACCTGATATACACGAAATCACTATCCAGTTTCACCGCGATCTGTTTCATCAAACTTTGCTCGACCGCAACATCATGAAACCGGTGAAAGACATGCTGGATCGATCGGTGCGCGGTATCGCCTTTTCCGAAGAAAAGATTCAAACGCTGCAGCCTCGCATCATGAACCTGGCACACAAAAGCGGCATCGACGCACTGATGGAGTTGGTTTCGTTGTTATTCGACCTGGCCAATTCGCGCGGACAGCAAATACTATCTTCCGTCATGGCCAAAAACGACGATTTTTATAACAGTGGAAAAATCAAGAAAGTACACGACTTCGTTCAGCAACATTACGCCGAAAGAATCAAAGTAGAAGATGTGGCGCAGCTACTGAACATGACGGAAGTGTCATTCAGCCGGTTCATCAAGCAACGAACCGGAAAAACGTTTGTAGAATACCTGAATCACTACCGAATAAGCCTTGCCTCAAGGTGGTTAATCGAATCGAATATGAGTGTTTCGGAGATTGCCTACAAGTCTGGCTTCAATAACCTGGCTAACTTCAATCGATTCTTTAAGAAAATGGAAGGATGCACGCCTTCTGTCTTTCGTGAAAACTTCTCTGGAATAAAACGAGTGAATTAATATACTGATGATTATGTGTTGTATATTAAAGTATAAGATTAAATTTTATTTTTATCATTCTTTTCATCATAATTAATTCGATTTTCCAGTTCGTCGGTGGTTGTTTTCTCCCATTTTGGCACCTTTAACAGGTGCGCAATCCGACCAATCATGTGTGAAGCAATCGGAGCCGTCAGGAAAATGAAAAGAATGACCAGCACCGCTTCGGTAATCACATAGGCAACGGGAAAATAAATGGAAACCGCCACCAACATCAACAAAGCACCAAACGACGACGCTTTGGTCGCGGAGTGCATACGGATATACAAATCGGGAAAACGCAAAACTCCGATGGCCGCCAACAACATGAAGAAGGCACCTAAAACCAGCAATACGGCCGAAATCCATTCACTTATCATGGTATCGTTTCTTTAGATAGATGGCAAAAGCCACGGTTCCCATAAATGTGATGAGCGCAATCATCACGGCTACATTCAGATACACTTTTTCTCCGCTTAAAAAGGTAATGGCCAGCGTAATGCCAATCACAAGAGAAGCAATTAAGTCCAGCACCACAACCCTGTCTGGCAAACTGGGGCCTTTCACCAATCGCCAAAAAGCCAAAAAGAAAGCCAAAAGCAACATGCCCATGGCAATGTTGGCCGCACTGGTAATAATGGTCGAAAGCAACATCATGACCACACCTCCTTTACTCTTCTTTCCAGGCCCGATTTGACTTCTTCCCGGTAGGCATCGGCATCTTCGAGATATAAAACATGCACATACAACCTTTTCTTATCCTCCGATACATCAAGACTTAAGCTGCCGGGAGTCATAGTAATTAGATTCACCAATGTCATGATCTCGTAATCACTCTTGATATCGAGAGGAATTTCCACTATGCCCGGCTTCATGTGGTGTGTCGGCGTTAAAATATCATACGCCAGAACCAGGTTGGCCTTGATCAATTCCCAGAGATAGAACCCTGCGAACGCGATGATCTGAACTATTTTCACCAAGATATACCTCATAGCTTTCCGGTATTATTTTCCTAAAACAGCATTGATGTAAGCCGATGGCTCGAGCAATTGCTGTGCTGCCGTCATGCAAAAATCGAAGAAGAAGCCAACGGCCACTCCCATTCCAATAGAAAACAGCGCCAGCACAACCGATGGAAAAACCAAGGCAAAGCCCACCTTCTTTTCCGCATAATTCACGACTTCGTCAGCTTCTTCCGGCTGCTTTTTCCAGAATCCTTCATTCCAGATTTTTATCATTGAAAACAAAGTGATAAGTCCCACAAACAACGAGATGCCTGTCACGAAGAAGTGGTGCGAATCGAAACCGGCCTTCACCAGAATAAATTTTCCAAAGAAGCCGGAGAGCGGCGGAACTCCGGCCAGTGCAAATGCCGGAATGATAAACAGCAATGCCAGGTACGGCTTTGTTTTGTAGAGACCTCCAATGCTTTTTAGCTCAAACGTTCCTTTCAACTTGCTCACCATTCCTCCCACCATAAACGTATTGGTTTTGGCAACGATGTTGTGCCCCATATAATAAATCGCTCCTGCAATCCCGAGTGGTGTGAAAAAGCCAAGTCCCATAATCATGTAACCGATCTGGGAAATGATATGGAAGGACAGAATTCGCCGGATATCGTACTGCGATGCCGCAGTGAATACGCCAATCAACATGGTCAGTCCGCCGGTTATCAAAAACAACTCTTTCCAAATTCCGCCAAGCGGAATAAAAAACAGGGTGAAGAACCGGATCATGGCATACACGCCCACTTTGGTCAACAGCCCGGCAAAAAGGGCCGTCACCGCTACCGGCGGCGTATGATACGATGCAGGCAACCAGAAAAAGAAGGGAAAAACCGCGGCTTTGATTCCGAAGGCGATGAAGAACAACATAGCCGAGCTGGCCACGAGGTTAGACGAAGGGTCGTTTTGCAATTTCATCGCCAAATCCGCCATGTTCAGCGTTCCCATTTTTCCGTACAGCAATCCGGCTGCCGCCAGAAAAAGCATCGAGGACACCATGTTGATGGTCACGTATTTGACTGCTCCTTCCAGCTGTTTGCGTTCTCCGCCCAGCGTAATCAAAACGAACGACGCAATGAGCATCACTTCGAACCAGACGTAGAGATTAAATACGTCGCCGGTGATGAAAGCCCCGTTCACGCCTAGCAGGAGAATATTGAACAGTAGATAGAAATGGAACTTCAATCGTCGCTCATCCATCAATCCCAATGCATACACTGACACGGTAAAGCCAATGAGCCCGGCAAAGAACAGCATGATAGCGCTAAACATATCGGCCACCAGCGTGATACCAAACGGAGCCGGCCAACTACCCACATGCAAAACCAAAATGCCATCGCGGTACACTTTGACCAGGATGACAACCGCAACAACCAGCTGCGCCAGCGTGAAAAACACTCCCGAAGCCTTTCGGAAGTTCAGGCTGTTTTTGGCGAACAAACTAACAATGGCCGCCAAAACAGGAAGAACCAAAGGTAACATGAGCAGGTTTTCCATCCGCTAATCTTCTTTTAGTTGGTCAAAATCAACCGTACCTGACGATTGGTAAAAACGATAAATCAACACCAGCGCAAATGCTGTAATTCCGAAGCCAATCACCAGAGAGGTCAACACCAATGCCTGAGGCAATGGATCGGCGACTGTGGACTGAGCCACTTTCTGCCCTTCCTGCACAAACGGGGGACTCACTTTCGACAAACTTCCCGCCAGGAAAACCAGCAAATTGGTGGCATGACTAAAGAAAATCAGCCCGAGAATTAACTTCACAATGCTTCGCCGCAACAAGAGGTAAACGCCCGCCGCATACAAAACACCGATTACGATGGCCAGTATGATTTCCATTATTATTCTATTTCAATGATATCAAACATGATGGTTAACAATACGCCGGTAACAGCCAGGTAGACGCCCAGGTCAAACAACACGGGTGTTCCCAGATGAAGCTCTTGCCCGAATGGCAGATGCACGGTCGTCCACATACCGGTCATAAAAGGCTCGCCGGAAAAAACACTCAGCAAAGCTGAAACGAGAATAACCGCCAATCCGGATGCCAGCAAAGCTGAAGTGGAAAGCGGCAGTTTCTTTCTTGCTTCCGCAGAAGTGAAGGCCAAAGCGTAAAGAATGTAGGCCGAAGCCGCCATCAATCCGCCAATGAACCCACCACCCGGTTGCTGATGACCGCGATACAGCACCACCAGCGAAAGGATGAGCAACAGCGGACGTAATTTCGTGGCTGCCATGCGGAAGATATTTGAATACGGATTGCTCATTCTTCCTCCTCCTTCTTTTTCGGTTTCAACTTCAACAACGAAATCACGCCAATGGCAGCAATCACGAGTACAACGGTTTCGCCCATTGTATCCAACCCACGGAAATCGACCAGAATCACATTCACGATGTTCCGGCCATGGCCCTTCGTGAAGGCCTCCTTTAGGAAGTAATCACTAATGGGCGGACTGAGTTTGATGAACTCTGCTTTCAATACCAGAGCGGTCATAAAGCCACCAAAAACAATGGCAATCACGCCGTCACGAATCCGGCTGGCCGGCCTGGAATATTTGGGCATGTAACCCGGCAGATGGTAAATCACCATCACAAACAGCACCAGGATAAGGGTTTCCACCAGAATAAGTGTAATGGCCACGTCCACGGCTCCGTATAGAATAAAGATGAAAGCCATGGCATAGCCGATAACGCCGAGAAGTACAATAGCCACCAGCCGCGATCGCGTAAATACCGCTCCGATTGCGGAAGTAATAATCAGCAAACTGATTCCGAGAAGGTAAAACGGAATTTCTTCCCAGTTGGCCTGAAAGCCCCAACCACGCGTATGATAAAGCTGGTACCATACCAGCAACGACGAGACTATGAAAATCAACATCAGGTAGAAGCGGTGGTAGCCGTGCTGAACCACTTCGGTGTGCCGTTTCGTAAATGAAAGAAAGTTTTCCACCAATCTGCGGAACAGATCGGTGAACTCGATTTTGAAATAGCGTTGGTTAAACTTCCGTAAGGCTTTGGTCGCCCGTTTCCGGAAGAAAAACAGCGTCAGTCCCAACGTAATGGTGATTACACTTAGCAGGAAGACCAGGTTCAGGCCATGCCACAATTTCATATGAAGGTCAACCGGACTAGCATTCACCGCATCAATTGCCGGCATCACCAACGGCTGTGTGATGATAGCCGGATAAATCCCCATAAACAAACTGGTCACCGAAAGAACCGCCGGACCAATCAGCAGTGGAATAGCGGGTTCCTTTGGAATTTTCGGCGGGTCTTTTCGCTTACCGAAGAATACACCATGACCGAAAAGGAAGGCTACCGCCACCATAAATATATTCGCGGTAACCGCCAGGATGGCCAGGTACACCGCAATCTGAGGGGCCTGCACCTTGGCGTCGTAAATCACTTCTTTTCCAATAAATCCGAGGAAAGGAGGAAGTCCCGCCATTGAGAATAGTGTCAGAAAGGTGGCGACAGCCGCTATCGGCATCACCGGCCACATGCCTCCCAGGTGACGAATGTCACGCGTACCGACGGTTTTATCGATAGCGCCGGCTATCATGAACAATGCCCCCTTATACAAAGAGTGGACAATCAGAAAAATCACCATTGCTGTAATGGCGAGCTCTGTTCCCATTCCGACCAACAACACCAACATTCCAAGCGCACTGATAGTGGTGTAAGCCAATATCTTTTTCAAATCGGTTTGCGTAAACGCGAAATAGGCTCCGACCAACATGGTCATTGCTCCGGCGAGGCCAAGCGAAAATTGCCACAAGTCCGTGCCGCCAAGAATCGGCTGAAGCCTGGCCAACAGATAAATTCCGGCTTTCACCATGGTGGCCGAGTGCAGGTAAGCGCTCACAGGCGTCGGAGCTTCCATAGCACCCGGAAGCCAAAAGTGAAACGGGAACTGCGCCGATTTGGTAAAAGCTCCTACCATTATCAAAAGCACCAGCGGCACATACATTTTACTGCTCTTCACCACCGCACCGTTTTGCAACAAGTCCGTCAACTCGTAACTTCCGCCAACATTGCCCAGCAAAACAAATCCTGCCAACATGGCCAAACCACCAAAGCCGGTAATCAACAATGCCTGCAAAGCCGCTGCCCGGGCTTCCGGTCGCTCATGGTTAAAACCAATGAGCAGAAACGAAGAAAAACTGGTAATTTCCCAGAAAACAAACAGCGTTATCAGGTTATTCGCAAGGACCAGCCCCAGCATCGCTCCCATGAAAAGAAGAATGTAGAAATAGAATCTTCCCCGCATGGGATAATGTTGCATATAGTACCCCGAATAGATCAATACCAATGTTCCCATTCCGGTTATCAGTAAACCGAAAAGCAAACTGAGCCCATCGAGATAAAAGGATAAACGGACGTGCAGCAATGGAAACCAATCGATTGACCGGACAATGAAATGGCGATCGATGATAGCTGGAAGCAATCTGATTAATAACACAAACAGGGCAGCCGGTAGCAAGGCATACAGGTAGCCTGAGACCTTACCCAGCCTTTTGTCGATAAAAGGGGCAAGAAATGCCAGGAAAAAAACCAAACCGACAATCCAGATCAACGACATGAGTAACAGGTTTAATCAGATAATATTAGCGTTCGATATCGCTGTATTGTTGTTTCTAAGAATACAACTAAAATTTAGTTTTGTTTATCTTTTTAACAGCAAAATCATTTATAATAGAAAAGTTTTCCTTACTTCGCCTCAGCATTGTTACCGTTGGCTGATAAACATTTAGCCACATCTGACTGTTAAACTTTAGTCTTTGTCAGATCATCTAAATTTCAATGCGTCAAGACGATAAACTTTTAAACAAACAATATTACCCGAATACTCCAGGTTTGCAGTCTATTGGGGAAACGCGAATCAACGGATTGGGTAACCGGAATTAAATGTTGGGTTAAAGACGTCTTAACCAGTTTAGTGAATGTATGCAGCAACCAACCAATGAAAAGCGCAAGGTGAGGGGAAAAACTGAGGTGCGCATCACCATTATCTACCTAATCGTTGGTATTCTTTGGATTACGCTCTCCGACGAAGCGATACTCATGTTCGGGCAAACTGCCGAAGATCTCACCCGTCTGCAAAATTACAAAGGTTGGTTTTTTGTTATCTCCACTGCCCTACTCATCTTTTTTCTTATCCGGCAGGAAATCCGAAAGCGGAATGCTGTTGAAGATTTGTTACGTTTACGAAATGACGAACTCTCCGAGAGCCTCGAAACGATCCGCCAATTTCAAAATGAAAAACGTTCGAGTCAAAAGCGTTTTCTCGGGTTGTATAAAAATATTCGCGAGGGTTTCGCCTGGCTCGACGCAGCCGGGAATATAAAAGGGACCAACCCAGCTTTTCTTAATATGCTCCAGTTTAGCTCTGAACAGCTAATTGGTAAACACTACCGTGAACTCTGCCCGATGGGGTGTCACCAGCTTCTATCGGCCATCGACGAAAGAGGCTACACCGATATCATCGACATCGAGCTGCTGAATGCTGCAGGGCAAAAAGTCCCCGTGTCGCTAATGGCCTACAAAATGCCGGCTCCAACGGGTGATAGCGAGGAAATCTGGGTGATCGTTAAAGATATTATCGATGAGAAAAAGGTCGAGAAAGACATTCTAACTGCAAAGCAGTATGCCGAGCAAAGCGAGCGCCTGAAGTCAGTATTCCTCGCCAACATCTCCCACGAGATACGAACGCCCATGAACAGCATCATCGGCTTTGCCGAGCTACTGGGAAACGACGAACTTCCGGATGAACGACGGAAATGGTACAGCCGTATTATTGCCGAAAATGCGGAAATGCTGCTGGTGATTGTCAACAACGTTTTAGATATATCCCGATTGGAAACCGGACAACTAAAAATTATCCGTCAGGAAACCGATTTAAACAAGGTGATATCCGACATTTACGACCTGTTCGCGCTTCAGGCCGATGACAAAGGGATAGAACTGACCATCAAGAATCTTCTTCCGAAAGACAAAGCACATATTTATACAGACGAAGCCAAACTGAAGCAGATCCTCATCAACATCACCGGGAATGCAATAAAATTTACGCAGGAGGGTGAAATCAGCATCAGCTCCTCCGTTGAAAATGGCGAAGTTTGTTTCTCTATCGCTGACACAGGAATAGGCATTGCTCCTGAAGACCAAAAAGCCATTTTCGAGCGATTCCGCCAGGTAGACGATTCGACGACCCGGAAATACGGAGGAACCGGACTGGGATTGACCATTTCCCTTGGCTTAACTGAACTTCTGGGTGGCTCACTGAAACTCGAATCGGAACACGGAAAAGGTTCCGTGTTCCACATTTGTATTCCGGCTCAAACCAATCATCCCGATAAGGCAACGTTTGCACCGAAAAAGAATAACGTCTCTTCTGTTAAAACCGAAAACCCAGCCATTCTGATTGTAGAAGACGAGCACGCCTCCACCCTTCTGATTAAAGAGGCGTTGAAAGAAGTGAGTGCGGAGGTCATCTTTGTTAAAGACGGCGAATCAGCCATTAAAATCTGCGCCGAGGACTCCTCCATCCGGCTCGTTCTTATGGATCTAAACCTACCGGGAATAGATGGAGCAGAAACGGCCCGTCTGATAAAAGAGAAATGCCCGGGAATTCTAGTCATTGGTCAAAGTGCGCAGCAACTCAATCATCAAAATTCATCAAAACAACAGTCCATTTTCGATGATTTCCTTCTCAAACCCTATCTCCCGAAAGAACTCGTAGCGTTGGTAAAAAAACATATTTAGTTTTTTCTAAAAACTGTCTTTTCCGCTACACCAATCAGCTTAATTTCCCAAGTTTATTTCCTATTTTTAGTCTTCTTATCCTGCTTGACATTACCGACAAGAAATTTAGAATGTTTATCCCAAATCATTCACAATGAAGAAATTCATCGTGCTCCTTTTCTTGTTGATATCCGTTCAACTCTATGGAAAAGGGCTACTTGGCGATACACTACGGGCGAAGGTTCAAAAGCACCTGTTCATTGGGTTGAAATATGCCCCGGGATTTGTCATGCAGACATCCAACTTCTTTAGGGGCTATAATGAGAACTCTGCCCCAATTGACCACAATTATTCGGGAACCATCATCCTGGGCTGGCAATCCTATGGCGACCGCGAATGGGAACAATATTACGGTTATCCGGCATACGGGATTGGATTTTATACAGCAACTTACCCAGGCGAAAGTGGTGAACTGGGTAAGCCCGTTGCTCTCTATGGATTTTTCAGGGGGCCGTTTAAACGATTCAATAAAGTGGCATTAAACTACACGGTTGGGTTGGGCCTTACTTACAACTGGAAACCGTACGACCCTGTTACCAATCCATTCAACACCGTGATTGGTTCAAAGGAAACAGTGTACATTGAGTTTGGTACCAACGTATCCGTTCCCCTTTCCAAACATTTTGAATTGGTTGCTGGCGGTCAGTTCAACCACTTCTCCAACGGTTCGCTGAAAAAGCCCAACAAAGGCATCAACCTGGTCGCTCCGTTTGTGCAGCTGAACTACCAGTTCAACGAACGACCGGAGTTCAAGTGGCAGCCTCCTGCCCCTATTTCGAAAATCTGGGAGACCAACTTGGCCGTAGGGTATGGTGTCAAGCAATTGCAACTCGATATATCGAAGATGCCCGGAGTTTCTCCGTGGAATGACAAATTATTCAATGCCTGCAACCTGAGCCTGAATTTCCAAAGACCGGTTAGCCATATTGTAAAAGCGGGCTTTGGTACCGACGTAGTGTACGACGAAACTTTTAATACCACCCTGGCTTTCGACGAGCAGAATAATCCGTACAAAGTACATGGGAATTTCTGGGATGGAATCAGCCTGGGATTTTTCGGCTCAGCCGAATTCTATTTGAACCGATTTGCCGTCTGGACTCAACTGGGATATTACGTTATCCGGAAAAACGACAACGAGGACGGGCACAAACTCTACCAGGTAGTTGGCCTGAAGTTTTTCTTCCATAAAAATACATTTGCGGCTATAGGCCTGCGGGCTACTCAGTTTTCCAACGCCGATTACATAGCGTGGACGATTGGTCACCGAATAAAATGGACCCGAAAAAGTCGGTAGTTCATCCAAAGTTCGTTAAACTCTTCGAAGATTTTTCCGTTACCTTTAACATCACAAAATTGTAGCAAATCTTCACCATGCAGCACGAAGGAAACCTGATTAAGATGAGAACGGAAGCGGAAAGTCCCGTCCGTTATTTTTTACCCCTTGGCGAAGAGGTTATTGCCATGAACGACTTGATTGGAAATCAACTGACCATCAGTTTTTCGGGGCAAATCAATTGTATCCATTGCGGTAAGAAGACCAAGCGTTCCTTCGGACAGGGTTTTTGCTACCAATGTTTCCAAACCGCTCCCGAGGCCGATCCCAGCGTGATGCGGCCGGAATTGTCGCGTTCCCACCTGGGAATTGCACGCGATTTGGAATGGGCACAAAAACATGATTTGATTGACCATTACGTCTACCTGGCCGTAACGGACGCACTCAAAGTAGGTGTGACCCGCTATCACCAGGTGCCTACCCGTTGGATTGACCAGGGCGCCAGTTACGCCATCAAACTGGCCAAAACGCCCAACCGGCACATCGCCGGCGTGATTGAATCGTATCTAAAAAACTACCTGAACGACAAAACCAACTGGCGCGCCATGCTACGCAACGAAGTGGATGAATCGATCGATTTGGCTGACGAGAAGGAACGCGTTGCAACGCTACTGCCGGAAGAGCTCCGAAAGTACCTCAGCGACGAACATGAAATCATGTCGCTCACCTATCCTGTAGAAAAATTTCCTGATAAGATTAAAAGCATTTCGCTCGATAAAACACACCAGGTGGAAGGTGAGCTCAGTGGCATCAAAGGACAATACCTCATCTTCGATGATGATCGGGTTTTCAATGTCCGTGCTCACAACGGCTACTTCGTGGAGCTTAAAGCCTGATTACAGAAACCTGAAGGAAATATAGACCGCTGCCGAAAGCATGACCATTAATGAGATGAAATAGAAGAAGGAAACCCATATAAACCGTTTGACGGTTACCCACCAACTCCGTTGATAGAATTTCCGAATGGCCAGGAAGAAATAAACTCCGGCTCCTGCGAAAAGCAATAGCGTAATGTATCCGTCAAGCTTAGGGCCGGCCACCCAAATTCCGAGTAATGCAACAATCCCCGCCAGGTACAGAAAGGCATGAAAATGCACCGTGAAAATCAAATGATTGATGTAATACGGATGCGTCTTCCTGAAAAACAAACTCATCAAAAGAGCAAACACCGGTATCAACAAAAACACCAGCCAGGAAGTCGTCTGCAACAACTTAGAGATAAATACCTCCGGATATTTCAACAACATCGAAACCTTCTGAAAGACTCTCTCCTCTGACGAGCTCCTAACGATATCTTTCGCGGCTTCCATCTGTTTCGAAACTTCCTTCAGTATGTCGCCATGCGTCTTCATCTTCTCCGCGGCTTTATTCTGCAACGAATCGACCGGTAGTCCCCGGCTACTGAGCTGTTTTTCGACTTTGTCTGCGTCTTTGAGATGTGTTCGGAGAACTCCCCGGTAATGAAAGCTCAGCAATAAAAAGAATACAAAACTGAAGAAAAACAACAACCGGAATGGCGGAACATAACGCACCCTTTTTCCGGCCAGAAATTCTTTCGTCAATCTTCCGGGTTGGAGAAAAAGTGGCTTGATGGTATGCCATAAACGGGTATCGAATGCGGCTACATTCCCCAGAAAATCGATAGCTACCATCCCAAAAGGTTTCTGAAAATCACGAACTGATTGTCCGCATTCCGGGCAATAATGCCCCTGAAAAGTTGTTCCGCAATTCTTACAGGTCTCCTGATTTTCAGGCTCAACTGGCATGTTATTCAACATTAAATCCGATTTTGTCATGAGCGATAAACCGTTTGGTTGGTGTTATTGGTAAATATAATATTATGAATTATTCTTATAAAATTATCACCAATAATTCCCTCCGAATATGAATCTCGAATTCAAAAAGCCGTTACGATGATTAATTGAATTCAGGCGACTATCCATTTAAAATTAGCTATCTTCGCATCTGGTCTGAAATTAAGACCTGTGACTCGGGAATTGGGAAGAAAATCATTTTATTTTCCTGTAATTTTACCTTAGTTTATACATCATTCCCAAGCCGGGAATTGATATATTGAATAATATAATTACGCATCATATGGAAACTATCGACTGGAAAAATTTAGGATTCGGCTACCGGAAAGCCGATTACAATATCCGGTGCTGGTATCGCAATGGAAAATGGGGCGAACTGGAGGTATCCGATTCGGAACAGGTAACCATGCACATGGCAGCCACCGCACTGCATTACGGCCAGGAAGCATTTGAAGGACTGAAAGCTTTTCGTGGAAAAGACAACAAAGTACGCGTTTTCCGCATGGATGAAAATGCCAAGCGTCTGCGCAATTCCGCCAACGGAATCATGATGGCTCCGGTTCCGGAAGACCTTTTCATGGACGCTATCCGGAAAGCGGTTAAGATGAACGAAGAATACGTGCCTCCGTTCGAATCAGGAGCATCACTTTATATTCGTCCGTTACTGATTGGTACGGGACCGCAAATTGGCGTAAAACCTGCGGAAGAATACCTTTTCATGGTATTTGTGATGCCGGTAGGCCCTTACTTTAAAGAAGGCTTTAAACCGACTGATTTGGTTATCTATCGTGAATATGACCGGGCTGCACCTCACGGAACCGGTATTTATAAAGTGGGTGGAAACTACGCTGCCAGTCTGCAGGCCGGAACCCGCGCGCATAAAGAAGGATACTCCGCCGTACTTTATCTCGATGCCAAAGAGAAAAAATACCTCGACGAGTGCGGACCAGCCAACTTCTTCGGTATTAAAAACAATACCTATGTTACGCCGAAATCCACTTCTATTCTGCCATCCATAACGAACATGAGTCTTCGTCAGCTGGCTGCTGATATGGGAATGACCGTAGAAGAACGGAAAATTCCGGTAGAAGAACTGGCCGAGTTCGAGGAAGTGGGAGCTTGCGGTACGGCAGCTGTTATTTCGCCCATCAAACGGGTTTACGACGCCGATATCGATAAGGAATATACGTACGGAAAAGAACCGGGCACAGTCAGTCAAAAACTGTACGATAAACTTCGCGCCATTCAGTACGGAACCGAACCGGATCCTTACGGATGGACTGAAGTAATTGAATAAAAAATAAGAGTCAGCTCCAACTGGCTTTCAACCGTTTTCCCTACCGGGAAGACGGTTTTTTTATGCCTGAAAGCTTGTTCTCTACTTTCGCATCGGGGAAAGGTCAATCTGCCGTCTGAAGATGACTGGCGATTCATTGCGGGAACAATCTGCCGCTCGCAGATCGCTCTTTCTTCCTGGCGGGAACCATCTACCGCTCGTAGACTGCTCTTTTTTCCTGACGGGGACCATCTACCGTTTGTAGACGACCCTTTTTTCCTGACGGGAACCATCTACCATTTGTAGATGGCTTTTTTGTCGTAACGGGAATCTATTACGAAAGCTCCAACATCCGCAGAATGGGCGCTTTGGCTTTTTCGATGGTGTCAGCATCCAGGTTAATTTCCGGACGCTCGTGTTTCAGCGCCAGGTACAGCTTCTGAACCGTATTCAGCTTCATGTAGGTACAATCGTTGCAACCACACGTCGAGTCGATGGATGGAGCCGGAATGAATACTTTATCGGGGCAGGCTTTCTGCATCTGGTGCAGAATACCGCTTTCGGTAGCCACAATAAACTTTTTCGCCTCGTGCTGCTGAACGTAGTTGAGCAGTGCTGTCGTTGAGCCCACGTATTTGGCGACCATCAGCACCGGTTTTTCGCACTCGGGATGAGCAATGAACTCTGCATCCGGATTTTCGTCCATCAGCTCCAAAATCCGCTCCAGCGAATATTTTTCATGTACCATGCAAGCTCCATCCCACAATACCATATCGCGACCTGTTTGCGAGTTCAGGTAATTGCCTAAATTCTTATCCGGTGCAAAGATGAGTTTGGCATCTTCCGGGAACGAATCGACAATCTTCTTCGCGTTCGACGAAGTAACAATCACATCGGAGAGTGTTTTGATGTCGGCTGTACAGTTGATGTACGAAATCACTTTATGGTCGGGATGTTCGGCCTTGAATTTGGCGAAAGCCTCTTTGGGTGCCGATTCGGCCAGCGAACAACCGGCTTTCAGGTCCGGTATGATTACTTTCTTATCAGGATTCAGAATCTTGGCCGTTTCGGCCATAAAATGAACGCCCAGGAAAACGATGACGTCAGCGTCAGTCTCCTGTGCTTTCCTGGCCAAAGCCAGTGAATCGCCCAAAAAATCGGAAATATCCTGTAACTCAGGAGTGATATAGAAATGTCCCAGAATGACCGCATTCTTTTCCCGCTTCAATCGCTGAATCTCTTCAACCAGGTTGACCTGCGGGGAAACAGGTTCGTCGATAAACCCTTTATCCTCCAGCATTTGCCGGATTGCTACTTCTTCCATTCCTCTCTCAATCTTTAAACGGTTATGTTTGGATGCCACGAGGCAAAATAACGGAGGCAAAGGTAAGAATTTATCTGCAAACGAAATGCGAGTGTAACAGCACCGCCGGACCATTCCGGAACGGCAGAAAAAATTACTATCCAGCCGATTTAATCAGGCGTTTTTCTTCCCATGCATCCAGTGCTGATACGGCAATTTCTCTTCCGGCTGCCCGGATTTCGGCCGAACGCTCGAATTCCCAGGGCGTGGCCAACTGAAACGGGATGTCAATCACAATATCGGGTTGGTGATTCCGAATCGTCAACGCTGCAATTTCGCGCTGCATCAACTCGATTGTTTTCCCCATGGTTTCCAGGTAATCGAACTTGATGCCGGGCATCTGGAAAGTGAAAAACTGGGCCAGCTTCTGGTGAAGCGTCTGCTTTTCCTCTTCCTTCTTTTTTATTTCCTTACCCGATTTCCGAAGCATTTTCTTCGATTGCTCCTCATAACTCTTGTCATCTCCCGAAAGGTTAACAACCACCAGGATGTCGTCTTTCTGCCGCTTCACGTAAGGAATCGGGATAGGCGATATCACCGCTCCGTCGACCAGTCTTTTTTTGCCCACCTCTACCGGCGTAAAAACATCGGGCACCGAGATGGAAGCGCGAACTGCTGTAAACAGCGAACCTTTGTCGAATACCTCCAGTTGATGACTGACCAAATCGGTCGCAACGGCGGTAAACGGAATATCTAAATCTTCAATATTCACATCATGGGTAAATTCTTCGTGGATGGTCTTGAATATCCGGTCGCCCTTCACAAATCCCCGACTGCTGATGGTCAAATCCATGTAATGCCACAAATCGCGCATGGTGAGCTTACACATTCGTTTGGCAAACGGTTCCAATACGCCTGCAGCGTAAAATCCGCCAACCATGGCCCCCATCGATGTGCCGGCAACCGAGCTGATTTCATAACCACGGGCTTCCAGCTCCTCGATAACTCCAATATGGGCTAAGCCCCGGGCGCCACCGCTGCCCAATACCAAAGCGACTTTTTGTTTCATTTGATACATTTATATACCACTAATACAATCAATTTTCCCACTGGTTCAAACAACTCATCTTCCTGCTAAGTAAATGTAATGATTACCAGCATTGAAAAAACAGAGACAAATAAAAAGGGCTGCCTGAAAAGACAACCCTTTTGTGTATTATTTGGTCTTTCGGTACTTCTTAGAAGTTCACACGAAGTGAGAAGTTGAAGTTACGTCCGAATCCCCAGAAACCAACCATGTTGTCGCGGGTGTGGTTTCCAACACCTGAACCGCGGTCCCATGCATCGGCAATGTACGACGTATTGAATACGTTGTAACAGTTGGCATTGAAATAAGAATCAAGACCTCCAAGTTTGAATGCATATCCGATACGGGCATCCAATGTGTTGTAGTTCGGGATTTTCCATGACTGCTGACGATCATTCGGATCGGTACGTTTCTCAGGAGAGAATTTTGCGTAGAAATCAGCGTTGTACAACCAGTTCAGTCCCAAGTCAATCTGCTTGGTCAGATTTGCTTTAGCAGCCAATCCAAACTGAGTCTGCGGTGCATCAGCCACTTTCAGATCCTTCGTATACAGCGTAGCAGAACCTACTTTTGCGTGACTGTCGTCGAAAATGTCAACGTTCACGTCTTTTGTATAGTGCCAGTCGTTAACCGAACCGTTGGCAGCCAAACGCAACCAGTGAGTCGGGTTGTATTTCAACTCTGCCTCAACACCTTTGTGCAACTCGTTCAGACCTTTGAAATATACAGTCTGGTTGGCAGAAGTTCCGTCAGGCATAGTATAGCGATAAGAACCATTGGTCCACCGGTCGTTCCACTGCGTGTAGTATGCGTTGATGCGTGCATCGAATTTTTTCGATTTGTATCCGTAACCAGCTTCAATCGATGATATTTTCTCGGTAGTGTAATCCGGATTTACATCGTTTGAATAGTTAATAAATACGTAGTCGAAGTAAGGTGCACGAGCATAGTAACCTGCATTCACGAAGAAGTTCGAACGCGGGCTAACATTCCAGTTAACACCACCTTTTACATTATATCCTAACTGGTTCTCAGTCGGACTTTTAACGCCTTTGTAGTTCGGCTCACCGTTATAACCATTGGTATTATACGTGTTGCTGTCGTAGGTGAAATAGTCGATACGCTTGTACCAGGTATTCGAGAGTGTTGCAGCAACGAAAGCTGACCAAATGTCGTTTGAATACTCCAACTGACCGAAACCACCGAAGTAGTTAACCAGACCATCGTCGTAGTAGGCAATTTTGTCACCAACCTTTGCCCTCGCGTTACCAGACAGGTATCCCCGACCAGAATCATCGTAGTAGTTAGCGCCCAACAGATCGCGTACTTCACGGTAGTGAATACCTTTGTAAATACGACCGTCGATGCCGGCAACCAGGTTCAGGTTCTCACCCAAGTGTGCATTCAAAGAAGAAAGAATACCTTCCCAGTTGTGCTGGTTAACCGAGTTACGAAGAATCTGAACAGCACCTTCGCCGTTGTTAGCAGCATTGATGTTGGCTGCACGTGAAATATTGAAATCTTCATGTGCCATCGGATTCTTAATATCGTAACCATCAGTTCCGAAACCAACTTTCGGTACGTCATATTTGTAGTAGAACCCGGGAACGGTTTCGCCCATGTACTGGAAAGGACCATAGTAACGTCCCAGCAAGCCGGAACCACCACCACGACCAACAGAGGCATACAGAGAAGTCTGCAATTTAGCATTCTCATTGATATCCCAGTACCAGTTCAAGGCAAACTGAGGCTTGTGGTAGTAGTTTTCTTTTTCGTTCATTTTCTTACCGTCGAGGTAACCGTAACGCATGTTGAATTTGGTTCCCATGGCATCGTGAACCGTTTCGGTCATGGCAGAATACTCATTGTTCGGACGCTGTCCGTGTTTCTGCGGAGCACCGATAGCAGTAAACTGTAGCAGGTTTTTGTCGTTCAGCTGCTTCGAAATCGAAAGAAAGTATGACCATGCATCTACCCAGGTAGACTGGATATAGCCGGTCCCTTCGGTGCGGCTACCAATGAAAGAAACGGCCCATCCGTTATCCATCAAACCGGTAGAAAGTCCAACCATGTACTTCTTGCGGCCATAATCGGTCATTCCGTACTGTGCAAATCCACCTTTTTTAGCGTCGGTGGTTTTGGTGATAATGTTCAACGTACCTCCAACAGAGCTGATAGCCAATTTCGAAGCACCCAGACCACGCTGAACCTGCATCATGCGGGTAGCATCAGACAGACCAGCCCAGTTTGACCAGTACACCCATCCGTTTTCCATATCGTTCACCGGAATGCCGTTGATCAATACTGCAACGTTTTTCTGATCGAAACCACGAACGTTGATACGGGAGTCACCATAACCACCACCTAAATTACTGGTGTAAACACTCGGTGTCATTTTCATGATTGCAGGAAATTCCTGAGAACCGAGCTCCAACTGGATGGTTTTAGCATTAATCGTAGTAGCAGCAACCGGTGTTTTACGCGATACTGCCACGTTGGCCATTACATTCACTTCAGAAAGACCTACTGCGTCGTTCTTCAGCGAAACTTTTTTCATATCGACTGTCGCACCATTTTTTACCGATACGGTTTGCTTCTTTTGCTCATAGCCAATATAAGAGAATACAACGGTTTGCTCTCCGGCAGGGACCTGCAATTTATAGCTTCCATTGAAATCGGTTGCCGTTCCAATGGTTGTGCCACTAACAGTGACTGCGGCACCAATCAGGCTCTCGCCTGTTTCTGCGTCAACTACCTTTCCGGTAATTGTTCCCTGTCCAAAAGCGGTAAATGAGTAAAGCCCCATTATCATTCCGAGAAGGACAGCAAAGACTGACTTTTTCATAAAATATTAATTAGTAAAATTCCAGTTAAACTATGTGTTTGTTGCTAGTATATAGATACATTTTGATGTTCGAATACCTGTTCCTGAACGCGCTGTAAAATTATAGTCTTGCCCATCGACGAACTGAAAGCTGCCATTAACGATTTGTTAAGTGAACGATAATCAAAAATTACAAACATGTTACAACAATAATTTTGGCTACATTTATTCGCCACACAACCAGCTGCTTATAGAAAAACACAGACACAATACTCCCAAAAATTTTTCTTCGCTGTTGTGAAAACTCACCATACTGCAGGGATTTAAAAAGTGATTGTGGAATAAAGATGTTCATTGCGGGGTAAGGATGAAGTACCCTACCGGGATGGGAAAGTAAAAATCTCATATCAGGAAATCTGGAAATTTTCATTTGATACGTTGCCAGAAAAAATAAGATTCAGTAAATCCGATTACTTAGATTTATAACTTTTATCGTCGGCGAATTTAATCTTGATAAACAAATCACCAAAACCCTTTTGATAATCTTAACGATCAATTCACTTTCCATATGAAACTAATAGCCCGGACTCAAATAATATTATTAAGATTTAGACCAAATTAGAGTACTGGGAGACAGACAGGTATCTGATAACATAAACATTTTTTAACATTTATAACACTCTGGAATGAGAGATCAATCTCATCTTTGTTATGTTCATTTTAGGAATAAGATATTGTGCAACATAAATGCCAAACTAATTAAGGAAAGTTCAATATATTAGGCCTTCCTATGAAACCAACTAAGACCAACAAACCTGCTACAACCGTAGTCAAACCGTCTGTTCCGTATGGTTTAGCCTTTTGCGGACATCTCCCTTTTTCTTTATCCGAACATGCTTTTTTACCTACCCTACATACCTGTATTTCTTTTTTATTTATTCAAATATTTATTATTCAACAAGTTAATTTGTAATCTAACCTAGAAAGTATGAAAGCAAGATTTATTAGGGTTTTCCTTTTAGCTTTTCTATCGCTATTCTCCGTTACAGCCTTTGGACAAGGAACCGTAAAGGGAGTTTTAGTCGATTCATCAACAGGTGAAAACCTGGTGGGTGCTGCAGCCGTTGTGAAGGGCACCTCCATTGGTACAGCCTCTCTTTTTGATGGAAGTTTTTCTCTGCAGGTTCCTGCAGGCAAACAAACGCTGTTATTTTCCTACATCGGATACATTCCTTCCGAGAAGGAAATAACAGTAAAAGATGGTCAGGTACTCGACCTGGGCAACGTAAAACTAAAGTCGAATACGGTAGGTATCGACGAGGTTCTGGTTGTCAGCTCTTTCGCCCGCGACCGCCAGACTCCGGTTGCTCTTTCCACCATTCAGCCTCAATTGATTCAGGAAAAACTGGGTAACCAGGAATTTCCCGAAATTTTGAAATCTACACCGTCGGTTTATGCAACCAAGCAAGGTGGAGGTTATGGTGACTCACGTATCAACCTTCGTGGATTTGATTCCAATAACATTGGGGTGCTGATTAACGGCGTTCCGGTGAACGATATGGAAAATGGCAAAGTTTACTGGTCAAACTGGGCTGGTCTTTCCGATGTTACACAAACCATGCAGGTTCAGCGTGGTCTGGGAGCTTCCAAACTGGCTCTGTCTTCGGTTGGTGGTACCATCAACATCATTACCCGTAGTACCGATGCTGAAAAAGGCGGTTCGGTGTATGCCGGAATCGGAAACGATGGCATGCATAAATACATGTTTACCGCATCGACCGGTTTGTTGGAAAATGGCTGGGCAGTAACTATTTCCGGAGCGCATAGCTACGGTGATGGCTATATTCGCGGAACCAATTATGACGGATATTCCTATTTCCTCAACGTTTCAAAACAAATCAACGACGCCAACCGTCTTTCATTTACCATCTTTGGAGCTCCTCAATGGCACAATCAACGCGGTAACCAGCACAAAATTATCACTTACCGCGGCGAAAATCCCGAAATTCCCTATCCGGTACAAGACGGATACAAATACAACAGCGATTTCGGATACCGCAATGGTAAAGTATATGGTGGTGCCTACGGATACAACGTATACCATAAACCACAGGCTTCGTTGAACTGGTACTACAAAATTAACGAAGAGACTTTCCTCTCAACCGCAGTTTATGCTTCTGTTACCAACGGAGGTGGACGTCGTGTGGACGGTACCGGCAGCCAGATGTTGAACTGGGACTATCGCAATGACCGCCCCTACGGTACAACCAAACTGACACCGGAAGGCTACTACGATTACAACGCCGTAATGGATATCAATAAGGCATCGCTCAATGGTTCTGAAGCCATCATCGGTATGAGTGTGAACTCGCACCAATGGTACGGAATGTTGTCGACTTTGAATACCAAGGTGAATAACATCAACATCACTGCAGGTTTAGACGGTCGTTATTACATTGGTAAACATGCCAAACAGGTGGATGATTTGCTGGGTGGCGCATTCTTTATTGACAACGTCAACATCAACCGGCCGGCAAACAGCCCGCTGAAAAAAGGTGATTACTACTCCTATCACAACGACGGTATTGTTCGTTGGATTGGTGTTTTCTCGCAAGCAGAATACGTAGTAGACAACTTCTCAGCATTCCTGTCGGCTTCTATCTCATCTCAGTCATACAACCGGAAAGACTACTTTCAGTATACTCCCGGTGACCAGATGTCAGGATGGGTGAACTTCATGCCATGGAGTGTAAAAGGTGGTGCCAACTACAACATCAACAAGCATCACAATGTATATGTAAACGGAGGTTACTTCACGCGAACTCCTTACTACAACATCGTTTATCCTAACTACACAAACGACATCAATAAAGACGCGAAATACGAACGTGTTCTTTCTACGGAAGTAGGTTATGGATATACCAGCAGCAAACTGAACGTGAAACTGGGTGTGTATCGCACCAACTGGATGGACAAAGGTTTGCGTGTATCACTCGGACAAGTTAGCTCAAACATCAGTGGTTTGAACGCGCTTCACCAGGGAGTTGAATTGGAAGGTAACTACAAACCGATTCCGAAACTGAGCCTTCGCGGTATGGTTTCCGTTGGTGACTGGAAATGGCAAAACGACGTGTCATTTGACGTATACGATGACAACAATGTATACCAGGGAACATACAATGCTTATTTGAGCGGTATCCACGTGGGTAACTCAGCTCAGACGACTGCAGCCTTTGGCGCAGAAATGGAAGTATTGCCCGATCTGAAAATTGGTCTCGACTGGAACTACTACGGACGTAACTACGCCGACTTCGACCCGTCGAACCGTACCGATGCAGCTGACCGCTCAGACGCATGGAAAATGCCCGATGCTGCCCTCTTCGATTTGAATATCAACTATGGTTTCAAAATCGGAAATTTCGATGCATCACTCTACGGAAATGTGAACAACTTGTTTGACAATGTTTACATCACCGATGCCACAGACGGAACCAACCACGATGCTGCTTCAGCACTGGTATGGTACGGATTTGGCCGGACCTGGTCAACTGGTTTAAAAGTCAGGTTTTAATCTATGAATAGAATGATTTAACCGTGAAAAATCTGATAAGAATGAATAAGTTATATAAATTTCTGATCATCATTGCCGTTGCTCTGGCAGGCTGTAATCCGATGGAAGATATCAATAACCAGTTGGATCAGCAGAAAGAAGCTCCTACGGCAGAATTTGAATACACCCTCTCGGATGCTGATTATTCAAGCATCTCATCTTATGCATTGGAAAATGCTTCGTCTCATCAAGACTCAGCCATAGCTGATGCTATTGCTGAAGATTTGGCTCTTCCTGAAGGATTTGCTGCGGATTACATTCCTGCACTCATGAGTGAACTTCACCCGGCTCTTGGAAAAAATTCGGTAGCCAAAGTGAGCTATAATTTCACCAATGGTCCAAAAGCATATCTTTACGATATCAAATCTGCTCCGGAATATGGTGTCAGCGATGATGACTACATGCAATTTGGTGGAGCAGTTGCTGAATTTAAATATTTTTCTCCGTCAAATCCTCCGGAAGATTATCTCCCGACTATCTTAAACAATGGTGTTTCAGGAGCTTCCAGTGGAGATATCCGATTGGTTACCTACGAATATTCTGATACTGACCCGGATTACACCGGTGAAGAAGGAGTAGTGGCATTTACGATGAGTTCAAGCGACTATGAATTGCTGGTCAATTATGTCATGAACGACCCGGATCTCAGTTCATACATGGATCCGAATTACGATAACTCTGAATATTATTATGGTGCTTCGTACTATTACAATAATTTCGATATCCGAATTTCCAAGCGAGCTGATTATCCGGAATTTGCAGGTCTGACAGATGCTGAAGCAAATGCTTTGATTGCTAGCAGGCTCAAAGAAGGCCTGATAAAAATGCTGCAGTTGAAGTTTGGTGCAAAGGCTATCGAAGGAATGAAGTATGAGGTGACCTACAAAACTTATGATGGAACCACCTCAGAAACACCAACTGCTACATTTATCTGCACTGCCGCCGGCGATACTCCTACATTCTCTGAAAACATGGAAGTATTAACCATGGAAAAAGCTGACTATGAGCTGCTGGTCAATTATGTCAAAAACGATCCAACATTAAGTGCTTACATGGATCCGGACTACGACAATTCTGAATACTATTATGGTGCATCCTACTATTATGATAACTTCGATCTTCGTCTTTCAAACAGAACCGGCTATGCCGAATTCAGTGGTTTATCCGATGCCGATGCAGAAGCACTCATACAGGAGAGATTAACCGAAGGATTGATCAAGTTCCTGGAACTTAAGATTGGTGCCGACGCAGTAGTCGACAAGCAATATTCTGTGACATACAAAACATATGATGGTAGTAGTAGTGCCACTCCTACCCGTGTCTTTGTCTGCACTTCTGCAGGTACTAACCCGGTATTTGAGGAAGTCCTTAGTACCAAAAATGCCTCACTAAAAGCTGCTTCTACAATTTATGGCAGAGGCGACTATTACAAATACAATGGTTCCAGCTGGGTAGCGATGACAAATGTTGTCTATTTGAGTGATGCAGATTATGATGCAATGGGAGAACCAGGAGCTTACAACAACTTCTCCAGCTCAGCTCCTGCGAATGATTATCTGCCACAATTCATGGCTCAAAAATATCCTTATGCCCAGGAGAATGACACAATGGCTGTCGTCTATAAGTATTATTCAGGTGGAGTAAGAATTTATGCCGACGAATATGATTTCATCAGTGGAACATGGAGCCTTTACAACCCAGTGGAAGTAAAAACAGACCAATTCATAAATATCGGTTCCAAGTGGATCTTCGACCCGACCGTTAAATTCACCATGTCTTCTTCTGATTTTCAATTGATCGTTGATGCGGTGAAAGCCAATTCCGATACGAAGAACCTGGTTGATAGTTATGGAACCGGTGAATTCTACTACGGTGCAAATTCGTTTTACAACAACTTCGACCTTCGTATTGTGAAACGGAACAGTGGCGAATTCGCCCAATCAGAATACGATGGCCTTTCAGATGAGGAGGCAAGTACTCTGATCATGGACCGTGTCGTCGAAGGTATTGTTGTGATGTTGAAAGCTAAATTCCCCAACGCCGTTGCCCAGGTAAGTGGTGTGGATGTGATGTATGTTATTTCATTCAACTCTTACGAGAACGATGGTAGTTACGGAAAGTACACGGTAACTCTCCAGTGTACCAAGTCAGGACCTGACCCAAGTTTCGAACTGGTTGAAGGACCAACTCCTGTCGAATAAATCCGATTAAAAATACACTTCATTAAGAGGGGGCATTTGCCCCCTTTTTTAATACCCATACCTCCAATATGGTTTAAGCGAATGTTATGGTTTGGTTTAATCTTTCAGACTCAAAATAGTACATGGATTAAATTCCTATATTTGCCGACTAAATTTTTGAAGATGCAGAACATTCGCAATATTGCCATTATTGCCCACGTCGACCACGGAAAAACAACGCTGGTTGACAAGATGATACTTCATTCGAAGATCTTTCGTGATAACCAAAAACCGGGCGAACTGATCCTCGATAGCAACGATTTGGAACGGGAACGGGGAATTACCATTCTGTCAAAAAACGTTTCAGTTGTTTACAAGGATATTAAGATCAACATCATCGATACCCCTGGTCACTCCGACTTTGGAGGCGAAGTAGAGCGTGTACTGAACATGGCCGATGGTGTTTTGCTGTTGGTTGACGCTTTTGAGGGAACCATGCCGCAAACCCGCTTCGTGTTACAAAAAGCTATTCAGCTGGGGCTGAAACCTATCGTTGTCATTAACAAGGTTGACAAACCCAACTGCCGTCCGGAAGAAGTTCAGGAAGAAGTTTTCGACCTGATGTTCTCGCTTGACGCGACAGAAAAACAGCTCGACTTCCCAACCGTATACGGTTCAGCCAAACAGGGCTGGATGAGTGCCGACTGGAAAGAGAAAACTGACGATATTATCCCATTGCTTGACGCGATTGTAGAGCATATCCCTGCTCCCATCGAAAACAAGGGAACACCGCAAATGCTCATCACCTCGCTCGACTATTCAAAATATGTCGGACGAATTGCCATTGGCCGGGTTAACCGGGGCGAGCTGAAAGAAGGCATGAACGTTTCGCTCGTAAAGCGCGACGGCAAAGTTATCCGGACGAAGATCAAAGAGCTGCAAACATTCACCGGTCTGGGCCGCGAAAAAGTAGATTCTGTTCAGGACGGCGATATTTGTGCCTTGGTCGGGATTGACGGTTTCGATATTGGCGACACAGTTTGCGATTTCGAAAACCCGGAGCCACTCGACCCGATTGCAGTCGACGAGCCCACGATGAGTATGTTGTTCACCATCAACAACTCTCCGTTCTTTGGTAAAGAAGGAAAATTTGTCACCAGCCGCCACATCCACGACCGGTTGATGCAGGAGCTGGAAAAGAACCTGGCACTGCGTGTCGAAACCACCGAATCGGCCGATGCATGGAATGTGCACGGGCGGGGCGTATTGCACTTGTCCGTTTTGATTGAAACCATGCGCCGCGAAGGTTATGAAATGCAGGTAGGACAGCCGCAGGTACTCTTCCGCGAAATTGGCGGAGAGAAACACGAACCGGTCGAATTGCTGCACATCGACCTTCCGGAAGAAATGAGCGGAACCGCTGTGGATATGGTCACCCGCCGCAAGGGAGAGATGATGAACATGGAACGCAAAGGCGATCGTATTCACCTCGAATTCGAGATTCCTTCCCGTGGTATCATTGGTCTGCGTACCGGCATGCTGACAGCCACCCAAGGCGAAGCTGTGATGTCGCACCGTTTCCATAAATACGACCTGTTTAAAGGTCCTATCGAAACGCGACTGAACGGTTCATTAATTGCCATGGAAACCGGAACTGCATTCGCTTACGCGTTGAATAAGCTACAGGATCGCGGACGTTTCTTCATTGACCCGCAGGAAGATATTTACGCTGGCCAGGTAGTCGGTGAAAACAGTCGTGAGGGGGATATCGTTCTCAATGTCACCAAATCGAAAAAGTTGACCAACATGCGCGCATCCGGTTCCGACGACAAAGTACGTCTGGCACCGCCCATCCGATTTAGTTTGGAAGAAGCTCTCGAATACATTCAGAAAGATGAGTATGTGGAAGTGACACCTAAGTCCATCCGACTGCGTAAAATTTTGCTGGATGAAAACGAACGGAAACGCGCTTCGAAGAAATAAATTCACCCAATATATATCAGGAACCACTCCCAACCGGAGTGGTTTTTTTATGTCTCTACTTTTTTCAAAAAGGCTTTTCCTCATTATTTCAGCGTCATACAAATTACCCTGTCAACTTTTTTACCACAAAAAAGAAATAAGCTCTTGTCCCCTATTTTATTGAGACTCCAAGCCATACTGTGTAAAATATTTACGATTTGATAATTGACTTTTACACTATGTACATCCTGATTATCAGAATTTAACTTAAATTGTTTTATTAAAACTCAAATCAAAGAAAATCAATACTAACCTAACAGAAACGACATGAAAAAGCTTTTTATCGGCAGCCTCTTTCTGGTTGCTATTTTCGTCGCCGGTACTCAACTGGCTTCTGCGCAGGCAGGATTTGTCACACTCAACCATCAAGGTACTTCAACTTTTTACAAAACAATTGGCGAGGCTTTAACGGCCGCTGTCGACAATGACACCGTTTATATACCGGGTTCGTCTTTCACCGAAAGTCTAACCCTTAATAAAAAGCTTGTTATTTATGGTGCCGGTTTCCATCCCGATTCGACCAAAGCATCCGGTATGACCGAAATCTTTGGTTCGATCAACGTTTATGGTGGAGCCAGCGGAAGTCATTTAGAAGGCTTCTATCTTTCAATTGACATCAATTATTACAGTGGTGAAAACATTGACAACTTTCAAATCAACCGTTGTAACGTCTCTTCGATCAGTTTCAGAAACAACCCGGCAACCGGAAGCAATGGGGTTATTATTTCCGAGTCTGTTCTTCGAGGTAACTTAACAGGCGATCCCAAACTGGATAACGTACTCGTCGAGAAATCAATCATTCAGGGGAGAATAACCTATTTCTACAATACTTCCCGCTTTCAGAATAATATTTTTCTAAATAAAGGTAGCACGACCTTTTCAGCAAACATGTTTGCCTATTCATCTGGCTGTCAAATCGTATCAAATGTTATCCTTTCCACTTATTTCAATTTTGCTGCCGACATCACTTTCCTTAAAAACGTGTTCGTCTCCAACCCAACGCTGACGACACCGGATGATTATAATGTCGTAAATGTTGACATCAATTCGATATTTGTCCATCTCGAAAGTGGACTAGAATATACGTTCGATTATGCCAACGATTATCATCTGGCTGATGGTTCTCCTGCTACCGGAATTGCCGGTAATACCGGTGAACCACTCGTTGATGCAGGGATTTACGATGCTGCCGATCCGTTCAAACCGGGAGCTGTTCCCTCCACTCCTCATGTTTACAAAGCTCAGGTGGCCAGTGAAAACGACGCCAATGGTTTGCTTAATGTAAAAATCGGTGTCGCTGCCCAGGAACGCTAATCATATCTCATCAATAAAAAAAGAGTTATGAAGCGCCTCTTGCTTTTAGCCATATTGTGGCTGTGGCTTGTTCCGCTTTTGGGGCAGAATAAAGTCACTGGCTATGAATATTGGTTCGATACGAACGATGCAGGAAAAGTGCGGGTCGATCTCCCGTCTCCTTTGCCTGTCATCGATGTTGAACTTGATCTTTCGGTTTCCACACTGGCCGATGGAGTTCACATTGTGAACTTCCGTTTTCTGGATGAAAACAGTGCCTGGACTCCGGTATTAACCCGTCAGTTCATCAAACGTACAGCCAGTACCCTAACTCATAATCTTGTTGCCAGTCAATACTGGTTCGACAATGATGTGGGAAATGCGGTTACTTCCCTATTCCCTCCTACGGATATAATGAATATAGATGATCAGGTTGACGTATCAGCATTAACCGACGGAGTGCATACGCTAAACTTCAGAGTCCGTGACGAGAATGGAATTTGGACTCCTTTAGCAACAAGGCAATTCGTTAAACGTGTCGACCTGGGCGCATCTCAGAAAATAATTGCCCATCAATACTGGTTCGACAAAGATTTCGGTAATGCCGTTACAACAACAGTTCCGGCAGCCGATGCTGTCACATTCGATGAAGCAATTGATATTTCTTCCCTGAGTGACGGTGTTCACACGCTTAATTTCAGGTCGCTGAGCGAAAGCCAAAAATGGAGTCCGGTTCTGACCAAACAGTTCGTTAAACGAGACGGGGCTACAAAACCTCACAATTTGGTTCGGTATCAGTATTGGTTCGACAGAGATTACCCGAATGCCATCACAACTGACATTCCGGCGACAGCCACTTTGGGTGTCGACAACACGATCGATGTTTCCGGTTTGAATGAGGGCGTCCATCTGTTGAACTACAGAGTTCAGGACGAAAGCGGTATTTGGAGCAGTCTGCAGTCAAAGCAATTTATAGTCAGAGGTCAATCTTCAAGCCCAGCCCTAATCACACAATACCGTTATTGGTTCGACGATGATATGAGTAGCATGGACACTGTTATTCTTGAGCAACCTGTCGCTGTCTTGGCATTCGATGCCAATATCGATGTTTCAGCTATTCCAATCGGGACTGGCCATCTGGCGCATTTCCAAGCAATGGATTCAGAAGGAAAATGGTCTCCGGTAGTGTCACGGGAATTTGAACGCAAAGCTGTCCCGAAAGCTCAGTTTACGGCTGATATCGTAGAAGGATGTCAACCTCTTGACGTTACTTTTACGAATACCAGCCGCGATGCCGATGCCTTTTACTGGGATTTTGGCGATGGACAAACCAGCACGGAAACCTCGCCTGTTCATCAATACGAAACAGCCGGAACCTTCAGTGTAAAACTGGTAGCCATTTACACTACTGACAACCTAAAAGACTCTGTTGCGATAGATAATTATATCACAGTCCATGCCAATCCGACTTTGGATTTAGTCCCTGATGTAGCCTTCTGCGAAGGAAGTTCAGTAACTATTGACGCAGCAACCGGATTTACGTCCTATGAATGGAACGAGGTGCCAGGAACCGAATCATTGACAACCGATACGGCCGGAACCTATGTGTTGAAAGTAACCGACGAATTTGGATGTTCGGCTACCGACACCATCACCGCAACCGTCAATGCGCTCCCCAATCTTAATCTTGGCCCGGATATTCAGTTGTGCCAGGGAGAGTCGGCGACTTTGAAGGCGCCATCCGATTTCCAGACATACGAATGGAATGAAGTAACCGGCGTTGATTCATTGGTCGTGAACAGTCAGGCAACTTATACCCTCGTGGTAAATGATAATAACGGATGCCAGGCTTCAGACGATGTCTTAGTTACGGTAAACGATTTGCCAACTGTCGATTTGGGACCGGATGTTGCTTTCTGCCAGGGAAGTTCCATTACCATAACGGCTGAATCAGGGTTTGCTTCCTACGAATGGAACGACGTCGCCGGAACGGAATCACTGATCATCAGTACCGAAGGAACGTACGTACTGAAAGTGACTAACGCGAGTGGGTGTTCTGCTTCTGATACCATCGTGGCGACCGTCAATCCGATGCCGACGCTTGACTTAGGCCCCGATATTCAGCTCTGCCAGGGAGAATCAGCAACACTGAAGGCGCCATCCGATTTCCAGACATACGAATGGAATGGAGTAACAGGCGTTGATTCATTGGTCGTGAACAGTCAGGCGACTTATACACTCGTTGTAACCGATAATAACGGATGCCAGGCTTCAGACGATGCCTTAGTTACAGTAAACGATTTGCCAACTGTCGATTTAGGACCGGATATTGCTTTCTGCGAGGGCAGTTCCATTACCATAACTGCTGAATCAGGATTTACTTCCTACGAATGGAACGATGTCGCCGGAACAGAATCGCTGACCATCGATACCGAAGGAACGTACGTGCTGAAAGTCACGAATGCGAGTGGATGCTCGGCCTCTGACACCATCGTGGCAACCGTTAATCCGTTGCCAACACTTGAATTAGGCCCCGATATTCAGCTCTGTCAGGGAGAATCAGCAACGCTGAAGGCTCCATCCGATTTCGAGACATACGAATGGAATGGAGTAACCGGCGTTGATTCATTGGTCGTGAACAGTCAGGCAACCTACACCCTTGTGGTAACCGATAATAACGGTTGTCAGGCTTCCGACGATGTCTTAGTCACGGTTAACGAATTACCGACTGTAGATTTAGGGCCCGATGTTGCATTCTGCGAGGGAAGTTCCATTACCATAACGGCTGAATCAGGATTTGCTTCCTACGAGTGGAACAATGTCGTCGGAACGGAATCGATGACGATCGATTCCGAAGGAACCTACGTACTGAAAGTGACCAACGCGAGTGGATGTTCCGCTTCCGACACGATTGTGGCAATCGTAAATCCTTTGCCAACAGTAGACCTTGGACCTGATCTAGCCTTCTGTGAAGGTAGTTCGGTCGTTTTAACCGGGCCTTCAGAGATGGTCTCCTACGCATGGAATCAAGTTGTGGGAACTGAGGAACAGGAGGTTTTCAGTGCTGGTGAAGTAGTTTTGGTAGTAGGTGATGATAACGGATGCTTCAACCGGGATACCATCCTGGTCTCGGTGAACTCACTGCCGGCTACACCAACGCTAACGCAGAATGAAGATACCCTGATTTCGAATTTTACCGGAATCAACCACTGGTATTTTAACGATGCGGAAATTCAGGATGAGCTATCCGACCAATATGTCATTTCGCAAAGCGGAGATTTTTTCGCTGTCGCGGAAAGTGATGCCGGTTGCTTATCTGATCCCTCAGCGGTTTTGAGTGTCATCTGTTCGGACGTGCCGGATATTTCACTTTCCGATATTCGACTCTATCCAAATCCAACCAAAGGTAAAGTGCGAATCGTGTCATCTTCCGGTATCGATGAACTAGATCTCTATGCCATTAGTGGTAGCCGGCTCATCCACCTGGAGAATAAAGGAACCGAAGTGACGCTCGATTTGCAAAATCAGATGGATGGTATTTACCTGTTGCACATTAAACAGAATAGCCGCGTATATCAGTTCAAATTATTGAAACAGTAAGCCCAATTAAATAACCAATCTTGAAACCCCAAAGGCTGCCTCCGGACTATTTTTTCGGCAGGCAGCCTTTTTTTCTTCCGGAAGAAGACATAATTTTTAAAATGAGCTGAATTTTTTCGGTTTATATCAAAAAAATCTGACAAAAATCTCATTCTCATAAACAGCCTGTTTCTCTTTTAAATTAAAGGTTTTCAGACTGCTATTTACTTCATAAAGTAAAAAAATTCGATGTATTTCTGAAAAAATATACTACTTTGTATTGCATAGTACCATTCTTTGTTCATATATTTGCATTACATACTTCAATGCCTTAAAAGGTATTTTTGAAAATGTAAATCGAAAAATGATGAAACGAATAGGAAATCACATCACGGTAACCCTGGCACTGGCAGCGATGCTGTTTTTAAATTCCTGCACACCAGCTGCCGGCTTTCGCCCAGCCTCCCTACTGGTTGGAGAAAGTTCAAAAAGCACGGTGATTTCAACTGTTCTATTGAGACTTCCTGGAAAGTTGATCGATGCAACCGTCACCGAAATGGAAGCTCATTTTATGAAGAATAAACAGAAACATAAAAAAGAAGTCAAGCAAAACGCTTCCGAAAAAGTGTTAAGTCTTCCGATACATACCCGGATTGCCAACCCCATTCCGTTAAAGAAAGACAACAAAACACTCAAAGACACAAAAGCATCAAATAACAATAGCCATACAAGTACTAGTGGAACTACCAAGCTGAAAAACAGCAACGAATCGACCCCGGACACCAAACCCCAGGACGCCCCGGTTAGTTGCCAGCTGATGTAGATAAAGAAAGGGATCGCAATGAAACTGGAAAATACAAAAGCACAAATGCGCAAAGGAGTACTGGAGTACTGCATTCTCCTGATACTCTCCAAGCGCCCATCCTATGCTTCCGACATCATCGGAGAGATGAAGTCGGCTCGCATGATTGTGGTGGAAGGCACCCTTTATCCGCTGCTAACCCGACTGAAGAATGCCGGTTTGCTCGGATATCGCTGGGAGGAATCGTCGCAGGGACCTCCCCGGAAATACTACGAATTAACCGAAAACGGCAGCCAATTCCTCTCCGAACTGGAAGGCTCGTGGCAGGAACTGGTCGGAGCTGTCGCTGAAATCAAAAACAGTTAACTGGAATCGCCCGAAACACAAAAACATTGGACATGAAAAGAACACTAACCATTAATATCAGCGGAACCGTTTTTCACATCGATGAAGATGCTTACGATAAGTTACAGGCTTATCTTCTCGACATTAACCGGTATTTCGGTTCCGATCCGGAAGGAAGAGAAATCATTATGGACATCGAAGCCCGTATAGCTGAACTCTTCCAGGAAAAGACAAAAACCGACGGCAATGTAGTCACCATACAACATGTAGAAGAGGTAATCGAAGTGATGGGCCGGCCATCAGACTTTGCCGCTGAAGAAGAGGAGGAAGAACCAACAGAACACAAGAAGCGGACGTTCCGGACAGGAAAAAGGCTTTACCGCGATCCTGAACACCAGGTAATAGGTGGTGTTTGCGGCGGATTGGGTGCCTATTTCAATCTTGACCCGGTGATTTTCCGTCTGGCATTCGTTTTACTCTTCCTGATTTCTCATGGAATTATCGTGTTGCTTTACCTGATTTTCTGGATTGTGGTCCCAAAGGCCATCACCACTTCGCAACGCCTTGAGATGCGAGGTGAGGATGTCAACATCGACAACATAAAAAAGACCATCAAGGATGAATTTCAGGACGTAAAAAAAAATTATCAAAAGTTCCGAAATTCCCCTTCGTACACGCGGGGGCGGGAAAAAATAAATGATGCAGGCAGCGTGCTTGGTTCTGCACTCCGCGTAGTCCTTAAAATTTTCGTCATAGTTGTTGGGGTTGTCCTCATTGTCGGAGGATTGCTTACCATCATCGGTTTGGTCGGTTCGTTATTCATCTCGAATGCCTTTTTGGGAATTGTTCCCTGGAGCAGTCATGTAGTCCCGAATTTCTTCCACTTCTATGTGGGAACCGACACGTTGAACTGGTTAATGATTTCCGTTGCCGCCTTGGTTGGAATTCCACTGCTGGCGTTAATTTACCTCGGAACGAAACTGGTTTTCCGTTACAAATCAAATAACGCGGCCGTTGGCCTCTCGGCTTTTGCACTCTGGATTATTGCCCTGATGATTCTTCTGGGAACCGGCATCAGCAAAGTCAACTATTTCAAACGCCAGGGAACGTATACACAGCGGCGCGAAATAACGTCGAAAGCAGATACACTCTACCTGAAACTGGCTCCGGATGAGTACCGCGATTACATCAACGACGATATTCAGTTTGACGACATGCGCATTGCCTCGCTGAACGGACGCGATGTGCTGGTTGGCCACCCGACCTTTGACATTGAGTCGACTTCCAGCACCGAACCGGAACTGATTATCCGTTCGAAAGCGCGTGGAAAGACCATCGACATGGCACAGGACAACGCGGAAGATGCTAATTATAAGATTGTCATCAGAGATTCGCTGGTCAACTTTTCACCCTGGTTCGAAATTGCAGAAGGAAAACAGTGGCGCGACCAGGAAGTGCATGTCATTCTTCGTCTTCCGGTAGGAAAAACCGTTTATCTCGGCGACAGAATGGTTAAAATTATCAACGACATCGAAAATACTACCAATACCTGGGATGGCGACATGGTTGGAAAATACTGGACCATGACACCTCAGGGACTCTCAATGGCAAAATAAACGGTTTGCCGGACACCATAATTCATCCATAAAAACTAAACCGAGATGAGTTTAATTTATAAAATTGGAATCATGATTGCACTGTTGCTGACCTCACTGGTCTCCAACGGGCAAAGTAAATCGTACCGGATTTACAACGAATTTGACCAACAGGACGGTTTCTCCTGGTTTTCCGTATCGAAAAATATGCTCGATGTGGTAGACCTGACACTGGACGATGAAAACAAAAAAGTAACGGGTGATTTGAAAGAGATCCGGATCATGGTTTTCAATCCGAAAAAGGCGGAACTGCATAAGGACTTCTACCGGATGATGAACCATAAGCTTTCGCGGATGCACTACAAAAAGGCAGAACCCGAAGACAGCGATCCGTCTGACAATGTTGCGTTCTGGATTAAAGGCAACAAACGTAAAGTGCGCGAATGCCACATCGTGATTGGGAATGATAATCCGAGTGGATTGAACTGCCTCATCTCTTTTTATGGTGACATGGATGTCCGCAACCTCGATGAGTTGAAATCAATCGGCGAAAGCCAGATAGACCTTTAAACAACAAAATTTTAGTTAGCGATGCAGAAAAGATTAACCCGCTCGTATCACAAAAGCTTACTTGGCGTATGCGGCGGCATTTCCGAATATTTGAATCCACAAATGGACCCGGTATTCGTGCGAATAGCCTGGGTTGTATTATCATTTATAAATCCGCTGATGGTAGTGCTCTATTTCGTGCTGGCCATCATTATGCCCGAACCTGACTATCGTTATCATAGCGGGTACTAGTCCGGCTTTCGGGCAAACCTTTGAAGAGGCAGTTTTTTCGAATGCACTGCCTCTTTTTTTATTTCCAAACTTCTGCTTCAGACCTGTCCCCTGCCTTTTTATATCCTCAAATCAGATAACCGTGAATCCCTGTTGTAATTTTAACACGTTTTCCATTGTAATTTTCCTAAGTTTGGGTTACCAATGATTAACTGACAGCAAAACTCCCCCGTTTCTGCGAGTTTTAGAGGATTTTTATGATATGAAAAAACTACCGACAAATCTGCAGCGATGGCTTTTCATGGCCTTCGTTATTCTGGCCGTTGCCAGCTGTTCTAAAAACGATGCACCGGTTACTCCTTCCGATGACAATCAAACCGGAACCGATTCGGGTTCCGATTCGAATTCAGACTCAGGCTCTCAATCCGGAACGAATACCGATCCTTTCTCGATAACCGAAACCTTCGAGAGTGGCCAAAAAACGGCCTATGCCGCCGGAGATGTGACGCTAAGCACCGGTAGTTGGCACATGGACGATGCACTCCTCGGAAACCTGACCAGCGATGCCAAAGAAGGCAATCAATCGGTCCGGTTGCGCAACGGAAGCATTGCGATGAATTTTGACATCAACGGTGTGCAAATGCTATATGTGAAGCACGCGAAATTCGGCAACGACGGTAATTCCACCTGGAAGCTCATGCTTTCCGACGACGGCGGTTCGACATACACCCAAATCGGAAGCGATATTTCCGAAACGTCCACCACGCTGAAGACCGACTCGTTCAGTATCAGCGATACGCTGGCGGTACGGTTCAAAATCATGAAATCCAGCGATAACCGGGTCAATCTCGACGATATTACATTCAAAGGAATCGGCGACCCGGGTGTTTCTGTTTCCGAGCCCGATACAACCTCAACCGGTGGCGGTGGTGGTTCCACTTCGGATGCAGCTGAGCCAAGAAATGTAACCGTTGGAACCGATGCGCCGCCCACATCCGGAGACAACAGCAATATGCTGCTGGGAAATCCGTCGGATGCCGTGAATTCCATCGTTTCGAAAGACAATTACCTCATCGATATGGGTTACTACACCGAGTCGTATAGTGCGAGCCGGGCCGAACCGAACTGGGTGAGCTGGCACCTCGATGCTTCGAACATTACCCATGCCGTGAGCCGGCAGGATAATTTCGCCGCGTGGGCCGATTTGCCTTCCGACTGGTTCCAGGTACAGGATAACAGCTACCACGGAAGTGGTTTCGACCGTGGACACAACTGCCCTTCGGCCGATCGAACCAGCTCATATAACGCCAACTCGTCCACATTCCTGATGACCAACATGATTCCGCAAGCGCCCAACAACAATCAACATACCTGGGCCGACCTCGAGAATTACCTGCGTGGTGAAGTGGACAAAGGTTACGAAATCTACATCATCATGGGGTCGTATGGTGAAGGCGGAAGTGGCTATTACGGCACTACCGTTAACACCATCGATAACGGAAACATCACGGTGCCTTCCCATGTCTGGAAAATAGCCGTCATGTTGAAAACCGGCGACAACGATTTGAGCCGGATTGATTCCACGACAATGGTTCTGGCCGTAAATACGCCAAACACCAACAACATCGATGCGGATTGGACCCAATACATTGTCACCGTAAGGGACATTGAAGATGCGACCGGCTACAACTTCCTGTCGGAACTCCCGCAGTCAGTTCAGGACGCCATCGAAACGAAAACCTATTCGGTCAACTAAGGGTTGGCGAGCAAAATATTGAATGCGGCCGGGAGATACTTCCGGCCGTTTTTTATTTACCGTAACCCCTGGCTTTCCTTACACTTCCTTTTTTCGTACCTTAATCACAACCAAACCCGCTGGTCATGAATACATCAGGAAGAAATAACCGGCGAATCACCTGGCTTGCCATGGCCGTTCTCGCAGCCATTGCCGGATTGCTGTTTTTGGTGATTTCCCGCTACGACCCTTCGTTGCTGTTTCTGTCCGGACTCTTCATCGGTGTTTCGCTTTGCATCACCATCCGTTTGTTCTTCAACTCCCGCTCGAAAAAACCACAGAACCTTCCTCGTGAAAACGACGATTCGCCTTAAATGCTTTACATTTGTGCAAAACGCATTTGCAATCATTTATGAAAAAACTGGTTTTTGCCACCAACAATCCGCACAAACTGAGAGAACTTCGCGAAATACTGGGTGAACAATTCGAACTGCTCAGCCTGAACGACATCGGCTGTACCGACGACATCCCGGAAACGGGTGACACGCTGGAAGCCAATGCCGCCCAGAAATCATTTTACATCTGGGATCGTTACCAAATCAACTGCTTTGCCGACGACACCGGTCTCGAAATTGATGCACTGAATGGTGAGCCGGGAGTTTACTCTGCCCGCTATGCCGGCGAAGCCAAAGATGCCAGCGAAAATGTGAAGAAGGTATTGCGCCTGATGAACGGTGAAACGAACCGGACCGCCCGCTTCCGCACCGTCATTTCCCTCATTATCGATGGAAAAGAGACGCAATTCGATGGAATTGTAGAAGGTGAAATCCTCATCGAAACACGCGGTGAAGCCGGCTTCGGCTACGACCCGATTTTCCTTCCGGAAGGAAAAGAAAAAGCGTTTGCCGAGATGGAAGCCGACGAAAAGAATGAAATCAGTCACCGGGGCCGCGCTGTCGCCAAACTGGTCGACTACCTGAAGAAAAACTAAACCTCCGTTATGCAGCTAACGCGAAAAAAGACCTTCCTCATCTTGCTGGTGGCCGTACTGTCCGCTTTCTGGCAGGTGGCCTTTTTTCGCAACACGCTCAAATGGGACGCGCTGGATATCTCCTTTCCGTGGCGGTTCATCATCACCGCTACAGCGTGGCATGGCGAGTTGCCGCTCTGGAATCCGTTCCAGTTTCTCGGTTTTTCGCAGCACAGCGACCCACAAACCTGGTATCCCATCTTCTGGCTTTTTGCCCTGGCGGGAAAATACACGCTTTACTCACTAAGCCTGGAGTTCCTGCTGCATATTTTTCTGGCCGGCTGGGGCATGTTTCGCTTGTCGCGAAGTCGTGGACTGCTTCCAGAAGTAGCACTTTTCTGCTCCATCGGGTACATGTTGTCGGGCTTCTTTGTGGGAAATGCCCAACATCTTGGTTGGATTGTCAGCGGAACCTGGCTGCCGTTCGTGCTCGAAGCCTATCTCCTTTTCCTGAAAAAGGGAAAACCGCGCCACTTAGCTTTGACGGTTCTTTATCTCTTTTTCCTGTTCACCGGGGGTTATCTCGCCTTTTTTGTCACCACCGTCTATATTCTGATCGGCATTTTTCTGTGGCGTACCTATCGGGAAATCCGAAACAAGAAATTTGCCCGACTGGCCAGCCAATGGAAAAACCACCTATTGCTCGGCGTACTCTTCGCTGCCGTCAGTGCTGTCGTGTGGGTTTCGCTGCTCGACCTGATACCGGCGATGCACCGCGGAAACGGTATTTCGCTGGAGCGGGCACTATCGGTTCCCTTTTACCCAATCGACCTGCTATCACTCTTCTTCCCGGCAGCACAAAACTACAGCCGCACATTTTGGATTGGTGACCAGTCGATGATCAACGTTTACTTAGGCATACTGCCCATGATGCTGTTCGTTGCCTGGATTTTTGCCAAAGGAAAAAAACGAACCGAATGGTGGTATTTCGCGGCCGCTATTTTTTTTCTGGCCGTGTCGCTGGGACAAGGCCTGCCGTTACGGACGTGGCTTTATTACGCCCTGCCACTTTTCAACTATTTCCGCATTCCGGCCCTTTTCCGGCTGTTTTTCGTGTTTTTCAGCCTGCTTTTAGCAGGTTCATTACTTAACAGATTAATTAAATATGATAAGCGACGACTAGGGCAAATTATGTTAGTAAGCCTCTTCGTTTTTCCGGTTTTTGTTGCCCTTTTACTGTACACGCTTATTGGGAAACTTGAAAATGAGTCGCTTCATGCTATTTTCAGACAAGCACTCTTGCAGGAAGTGCTGATTTTCGTCCTTTGGCTAACCATAAACCGTTGGAAGAAGAAAAACTGGCGACTTGTTCTTCCCGGACTTATTTTCATCGACATGTTGTTTGCCGTTCAGAGCAACATTCACATGTCAGTCATCGACGATTTCCGGCCAACTCAAACACAAGCCGAACTAAACCGGCTGCCCAAAGGTTTTCCATTTCCCGATTTGAATCAACGAATTGCCACCGTTCGTCAGCGAACGCCTGATGTTCGTCCGCTGTGGCGAAATGTGCCAACTTTCTACAAGCAAATCAGTTTCGACGGATATTCGCCTTATCAGTATCGCACCTGGCTCGCATTTGAAGATTCGTCCGTTTTTCGGGACGTTATCGACCATCCATTGCTCTACTTCCGGAAGGAAAATGACAATGATTCAACCCAAATTTCCATCACCGGATTCGGTGCTAATTACCTCGAAGCGGATGTTTCGCTAAAGGGACCTTCTGAATTGATATATCTGCAGAATTTCAAAAACGGCTGGCAGGCTTTCATCGATGGGAAAGCGACAGAAATTCAACCGGCCTACAAAGCCTTGATGAAGATTTCGGTGCCAACCGGTGAACATCACATCCGGTTCCGCTACCATCCGACCAAAGTGTTGGCAGCTTTTGCGGTTTCAGCCATCAGCTTTTTGCTTTTGTTAGTTTGGCTCTTGTGGGACACTTTTCTGCGGAAGCGAAAAAAGAAAACGGTTGCCTGACGCGATTTTTTTAACTTGGGGCAAGAAAACAAACCTGACGGAATGCACAAACGAATCTACTTCCTCCTGCTTTTACTGGTAACCGGAATCACCCAGGCCCAGGTGCCTTTGTACCACTGGCGATCGCATCTTTCGTTTAACGATGTGATAGCTGTGACCGAAGCCGACGGAAAAGTGTTCGCGGCTACCAGTCAGGGACTTTTCAGTTACAACCAAAGCGATAATAGTGTAGAGACCTTCACCCGGGTGGAAGGACTATCGGATGCCGGCATTTCAGCCATTGGCTGGTCGGATGCGGCGGGCATACTGGTGATTGGTTATTCCAACGGCAACATCGATTTGCTGGACGGCGAAACCGTGCACAACATTTCCGCCATCAAACGCAAAACCAATCTGACACGAAAGTCCATCAATCAAATCATTACCGACGGCAGCGATGCCTACCTCAGTTGTGGTTTCGGCATTGTAAAACTGAACCTGGAGAAACGGGAAATCAGCGAAACGTGGTTGATTGGGAGTGGCGGCGCTTCCGTCATGGTGGACGCGTTGGCCATCGACAACCAGTATTACTGGGCAGCCACAGCAAGCGGAATTTACCGGGCGCGAAAGGATGAACCCAACCTGCAGGATTACGCCAACTGGGAACAGCAAACCTCGGTTCCGGGCAACACCGACGACTTCACCTCCATTGCTGCCTTTCAAAACGAAGTTTACGCTTTCGACAATACCGCCAAACAATTGTACCGATGGAACGGAAATTACTGGCAAACAGCGTTCACCGGCATGAATGATTGCTTGAACCTGACCAGCAGCAACGACCAACTGGTCATTACCCGAAGTGAGTCGGTTGATTTGTACAACGGCTCTTCGCTCTCGTCTATCACCACCTATAGCCCCGAAATTGTGCAGTGGCAAACCATCTCTCCCTCCGACGCTTTTGCCGGAAGCAACGGTAATCTCTGGATCGGCGACAGCAAATTCGGGATGATTGAACGGACTAACGGCGGAAGCTTTCAGCAAATCATTCCGGATGGTCCATCCGATAATTTGGGCGCTTCACTCTCATCCGGCAACGGGACGGTATTTGCTGCGACCGGTTCCAAAAGCGGCGATGTATTCCTGCCCGCCGAAGTTCATCTTTTAAGCAACGGCGAGTGGCATACCATCAACGCCAACACCACGAAGAATCTCGATAATGTAAATGACTTGGTCCGGGTGGCTTCCGTACCCGGAAATCCCGACAGGTTTTATGCCGCTTCATGGGGAAAAGGATTGATTGCTTTCGATATTCTCCAGGCAACGGAGCATTACGATCCATCGAACTCTCCACTTGAAGCCTATGGCGACAACCTGTGTTGGATTGGCGGCTTGTCGTTCGACCGGAATAACAACCTCTGGATGACTAACGCATTGGTCGAGCACCAGGTAAAAGTGCTGAAAGAAGACGGAAACTGGGCGAGTCTGAAATATCCGGGACTGGAAAGCACCGACAATTTTGTGGGCGATATTCTGGCTACGAAATCAGGCATCAAATGGGTTATCATCACGAATGTGGGTTTGTTTGCCTTCGACGACAACCGCACCATAGACGACCAGACCGACGACAAATACCGGAAGCTGACCGTGAGAAGCGTTTTCTCCAACAACGAAACCTCCATTTCCAAGCTCTATTCCAACATCCAGTGCATGGCCGAAGATCAGGATGGTGCCTTATGGGTCGGAACCGGAAAAGGCGTGGTGGAATATTACAATCCCGATAAGGTGTTCGACACGTCCGACTTTTACGGCATTCAACCCGGCGTTGATTTGGGCGACGGTCTCTATCACCCGCTGCTGGAAAAAGAAGTGGTGACCTCCATTGCGGTGGACGGCGGCAACCGGAAATGGTTCGGAACGAAGAATTCCGGCACGTTTCTCTTTTCGGATGACGGGCAAACACTCATTCGCCATTTCAATACCGAAAATTCGCCCCTTCTCTCCAACAATATCAAGTCGATAACCATCAATGCGAAAAACGGCGAAGTATTCTTTGCTACCGACTATGGCATTCAGTCGTACATGAGCGATGCATCGGGTGGTAACCAAACATTCGCCAACGTATATGTGTTTCCCAACCCGGTGAGGGAAACGTACCACGGCGATATTACCATCGATGGTTTAATGGACCAGTCGACCGTGAAGATTACCGACATTGCCGGCAACCTGGTTTTCCAAACCACTTCTAATGGTGGCCGGGCTATCTGGAATGGAAAAGATTCTTACGGACGCCGGGTGAACACCGGTGTGTACCTGGTCTTCTGCTCCGACCAGAACGGCGACCAGAGTTTCGTGACCAAACTCCTTTTTATCCGGTAAACCATGCAACAGAAAACACGCGCCATCGTCCTCCATTACCTTCGCTACGGCGAAACCAGCATGATTGTCACGCTGTACACCGAAGCGTTCGGGCGGATGTCGTTCATGATGCAGGGCGTTCGCGGAAAAAAGTCGCGCAGCAAAGCCAACCTGTTACAGCCGCTCTTCCTGCTCGATATGGAAGTATCGTACAAGCCGGGCCGCGAATTGCAGCGCGTGAAAGAGATGCGCAATGCCGTGCCTTACTCTTCCATTCCATTCGAAATCGGGAAATCGACACAGGCGATGTTCCTCTCGGAAATCCTCTACAAGGTGTTGCAGGAAGAAGAACCGCGCCCCGAACTGTTTGAATTTCTGTTTCACGCGGTACAATACCTTGATTTGGCGACCGAAGGAACCGCCAACTTCCACCTGGTATTTCTCTTGCAGTTTGCCCGCTATCTGGGCTTCGGACCGAGGGACAATTATTCCGAAGAAAAACCGTATTTCGACTTGCGCAACGGCGTGTTTGTCACCATGCCACCTCCGCATTCCGAGTACCTTCGCAAGGACGAAAGCCGCCTGTTCGCGAAGCTGATTCACGTGAATTTCGACTCGCTCGAAACGCTGAAACTCGATCACAAATTACGCGACCGCTACCTCGAAGCACTCCTCGACTATTTCAGTTTGCATCTCGGGAGCACCATCCACATTAAATCCCTCCCGGTACTAAGGGAATTATTTTCGTAGCATAATCTTCACACAAGCGTTTTCTCTTCCCGAAAAATCAAGTAAATTGTAGGTGTAAAAAGGCTGTTGCGCCTTCCAAATAATTACTACTTTTGACCCCAATCTTCTAAAAGAATATATGGTTTCATCAAAATTGCCAACATCAAGAAGAAGTATCATTGCGACGATGACTGACTTGGCAAAAGAACATAACGCCATTGACCTCGCCCTGTCGGTTTCTGATCTTCCCAGCCCGGAACAGCTCGTTAAGCTGATGCATAAATATGTATCGGAAGGATACAACCATTATGCGCCCATGGAGGGAATCGAGCCGCTGCGCCGCGTTATTGTCGACCGCATTAAGCAACTACACAACAAAGAATACAATCCGAACACCGAAATCACCATCACCGCCGGATCTACGCAAGCCATGGCTACCACCATCAGTGCGATGATTAAGGAAGGCGAAGAGGTGTTGTTGTTCGAACCGGTTTCGGAATCCTACATCTCGGCCATCGAGCTGAATGGCGGACGTCCGGTGTACGTGAATCTGAAGAAGCCCGATTTCCATATCGACTGGGACGAGGTGAAGAAGCTGATGAACGCCAAAACCCGGATGATCATCATCAACAACCCGCAGAACCCTACCGGCAGGGTGATGAACGAAGAGGACATCAACCAGTTGAAACGGCTGACCAATGGAACGCGGATTGTGATTCTGGCCAACGAGATTTTCGAACACATTGTATTCGACGATGAGAAACACCGCAGCATGTCGTCGGTTCCCGAACTGGCGGAACGCAGCATCGTGGTTTCCTCTTTCGGACCAGTGTACAAAATCAGTGGCTGGGGAATTGCCTACGTGGTGGGCCCTGAAAAACTGATGAGCGAATTCCGGAAAATCCAGCAATTCCAGGGATACAGCGTCAACACGCCCGGACAGTTTGCGCTGGCCGAATTTCTCGAAGAGGATAACAAATACGAAGAGATTGCGGATTTCTACCAGGGCCGGCGAAACTATTTCAACCGCCTGATGAGCGAAAGCAATTTCGAAATCATTCCGGCCACCGGAACCTATTACGAAATTCTCGATTACAGCAATATTTCCGACGAAACCGACGTGGAGTTTGCCATGCGGTTGGTGAAGGAATACGGTGTTTCGGTGCTGCCGCTTTCGGCTTTCCGGCACGAGAAAACCAAGTCAAGGATGCTGCGCATTTGCTTTGCCCGCAATAACGATGTGCTGGAAGAAGCAGCCAAACGTTTGTGCGCTGTTCCGGTGTTGGATCCGGCGAGGTAATTGCCAACCGCCCGGCTTGTCTGTAACTGATTTTTATCTATTTTTGCACTGCCCGAGCGCAGTGTTTTTTATGGCCCCATAGTTCAAGGGATAGAACGACAGTTTCCTAAACTGTAGATCCAGGTTCGAGTCCTGGTGGGGCTACTGAGGAGTAGTATATTTATGCTACTCCTCTTGTTTTTAAGGCGGTTTGTATATACCTTTCTTTCGATTTTACCGCAAAATCACCGCAAATTAATCTACAAACCGCAAAAAAACGACAAAGAAAATGAGCGTTATAACTAACTTAGGAAAGGTCAGAAATGATGGAACAGCCCCTGTTTACATTGTGACCTATGTAAATCGCGATAGAGTTCAATTTCTCACCCATGTATATTGCCATCCGGATAAGTTCGATAAAGTTAAAGGGAGAGTGAAAGGCAGAGGCAAAAGGGTTAATCAGCAAAACCTTATAATTGAAAATTGTAGATCCAGATTGAATAAGGTGTTTATTGATTATGAATTGCAGAATAAGAAACTTACTCCCAAATTGCTAAAGAATGAGTACAACAACCCAGCACTGAGAATCGATTTTCACAAATTTCTGGAAGAGGCTATTAAAGAAAGAAAAGATGAATCCGCTCCTCGAACCATTGCCCGGGATGAAGTCTTTCAGCGTCGACTGAAGGAATTTCGGAAAGAAATAGCATTCTCCGAGATTGATGCAGAATTTATTGAATTGTTCCGTCGTTGGCTGAAAAAGGAGCATAAGAATGAGACAAACACCCTCCATAAACAGTTAAAAATTTTCCGGCTGTATCTGAATATCGCAAAAAGGAAGGGTATCATCAAAGAGAACCCGTTTGTGTCCATCAGGGTGAAGAAGCAAAAAACGGATCGGGTATTCCTGGAAGAAGATGAACTGCAGGAGCTCTGGGAAAGTTACCTAGAAGGAAAGTACATCGACAGTCCAGCCAAACACACAGTTTTGCGACATTTTCTGTTTATGTGCTTCACGGGTATGGACCACGGGGGATTAAGAGAATCGGTTCGTTTTGATAATATTTTCGGGAACACATTGGTTTTCGTCCGGGAAAAAACCATGACACAGAAAAAGGAAACCACCAAACTTCCCCTTACGAGTAAAGCGATTCGTCTGATTGACGATGAAGGAAAGAAGGATGGAAATTGTTTTGCAGCTTACACAGAACCCAGAATGAACAAGGTTTTGAAGCAAATTGCAGAAGACCACAAAATAAATAAGAGGGTTACCACCCATGTCGGCCGTCACACATTCGCAACGCTATTTATCCAGAAGACCGCGGATGTGGCAACGCTTCAAAAACTGTTAGGACATTCCAGCATTACCACGACTATGGTTTATGTCCATATTACTGACCAGCAAATCAATAAACAGATGAAACAGTTCGATGAACTGATTGATTTCTGATTTAATGAGACTGGAGGTCCCCAGCTGGCAACATTGCGACAGCTGGGGATTTTAGCTTTGCCAAAAGTACGCGATTACCAGGACAGCCAAGCCCAGGTAAATATAAGACGAGACATCCTGTTGTGAGGTTCCGGAGCTGGCCCCATCGAGCTGGGCCGACTGATAATCTCTCTGGGCATTCATGTAATCCAGGTTCTCAACGGTATCAATTCCAGAAACGATGCTGTCGCGATACTGTACCGCTCTTTCCCAATCTGCATAGGCCTGATTCATCGGTTTCAGAAAGTGTCTTTTCGCATATCCTTCATGACCCTTTGACACGCTTCCATCGTATCTTTCTTTTCGTTGTAAGTAGACATTCCAGGCGTCAACAATTGCCTGTTCGGCCGCTTGGATATCGGCACCGGTGTAATTCATAATATCATTCATTTTTTGATTTGAATTTGTTGTTTACACAAATATAGGGGTGAAGAAACATCCAACCTGTTGAATACTACTGTTTACTCCCAATATTTATATGAAGTTGGGCCGGTTCCTGGACATAAAAAAAGGTCTACCGATTTGGAAGACCCTTTTTTATGCGTTTTTCATGAATTTACTTCTTTTTCATCTTGTTAAGAAAAACTTTTGTAGCAACGACAGTGGAAATAGCGTCAAATTTATCCCTTGCAGTAAATTCGTCAATATTTGCCAGAGAAATTAAATCGATGACCTTATTCAATGAATTAATAGTTGCATCAATAACAATGTTTTCTTCTTTCTGGTAAAACTTGATTTCTTCAATTGCTTCTTTAGAAAGCTCTATCCCGTTAACCTTTAACGTTTCATTTGTCTGTTCCATAACTGAATTATTAATTGATTCATGCTGTAAATTTATAAAATAATATATTATAATAAAACAAATGTATAATAAATATATTATGACATATGATATTATTATATTATTTTCGTAGTACAAACAAATATTAAATACCTTATGACAAAGTCAGCCAAAACAATCACCGTTGATGAGGTTATCTGGGACAAGGTCAAAGAACAGGCCAAGAAGGAGAATCGTCCCATTAGTAATTTCGTGGAAACAGTCCTTATTCGGTATTTCGATGAAATTGAAAAGAGTAAAGAACCCGGCCAATAACCGGGTTCTTCTCTTTTAAAATCAATCTATTCTCCTAACCCGGTCCAGTGCTCTCCAAAAAATTCTTTTCAGATCTACTTCGATTCTTCTCTTTCCTCTCCTTGCTCCTTCAACCAGGAATCATCTTCGATAATTACCAGTTTATCAACTAAAAACCTGACCTGTGGAGGCAGTAGTATTTTCTGTCTTGGAAAATAACCCAGTTTCTTTAGTTCCGGATAATACCTGATGTTCAACCAGGTTCTCACTGTGGTGGCGGAAACGCCACATAATTTGGCCAATTCTCCTTTGGTTATGCACCGGTATCGATTATCACTGTTATTTTCCATCGAGGTTGTTGTATCTGTTCAAAATTGACCGCATCCATGATGAATGTCCGGCATTGAAGCTCTGTTTGTAATTCCGGAGCTTCTTTTTGTGTTTCTTCCGGTTTCTTGATTTGGGCATGGCTGTAGGCTTTAAAATTTCCAAACTCTTTGCAGGCGAAAACCGGCAACTTTTACCAGGTAATCGATGCGGCCCCAGGAGCCGTTTCCAAGGTCACCGGCCCGATGGGGTGATTTTGGGGAAATTACCGCGATGACTCCACCGGGCAGAATCTGGCAATCACGCTTTCGTTTTAAACTGGCTAATGCAGTGAAGGGGGTATGTTTCAGGTGCGACATGGTTAGGTTTTAATGATTTCGTAGTGGTGAATATTAGAATCGGATTCCTTGTTTACTCTCTGTTGAGCTTCGGCGATTTCATCGAAATTCAGAATGACATTTTTCCTCCGGTTCACATTGTCTTTTGTCTTGAATAGGATGAATTCGGAGGCATTGGTAAATGCCTGGGGAGGCACATCAGTAAAACCGTGGCCGACCATGATAATATCAGTCATCTTTTGCCGGCGGCGGATATACATCCGTTTGAGTTCCGGACTGGTTACCGTAGTGAGGTATGCACGGCAGTCATCAAAAACAATCAGGCCATCAAACCAAAATGCATTGATTTTCTTCAAAATTCTTTCATCTTCCCATACATACCGGCGGGCACCGATGTAATCAAAGTCTGTAGGTTTGTCCAACCTGGTAACCTCTAAATTATTCCACTCAGAATAATCCGGAGTGATGACCAAGACTTTGCCACCCCGGCTTATTTCGGATTCAACAAATTTCCGGGTGAGCGTTGTTTTACCGGTACCATTGAACCCTAGCAGAATAATCTGTTTAGTTGTCCTCATCCTTTGTTTCCTCCTTAAGTTCCTGTACCTGTTGCTTGAGCTCGTTGATTTCCTTCTTCTTTTTCAGCTCTTTAATCTGTGATTCCAAATCGGCCGTTTTTTTACGCTCAGATTCTAATGCCAGGTTTACTTTCCTGATGCTGTTGGCAGCTCTAAACTTTTTGGTCATTACAATCAGTGTAAACACTGACGCGATAACCCATGGAGGAAGGTCCATCGATGAATACTGGAAGTAAACACCCCAATATTGAGCCAGTTCCTTTATATCAGCATCGTCGGCATAGAAGTCTTCCGGAGTCTGTGATTTTGCGTAAACAGCCAGAACAGTGGCTATTGTCTTGTCGAGAGTTTTGACAGCAAATTCAGCCGTTGTATTGCTTTGCTTTTTTTGAGCCTGACTAATCGGTTTTTGCTCTTCAAAATCTTCCTGAACCGGAGTTTTTTCAAAAACCTCCTTTTCTTCCTGCATTTCGGAAAGAAGCCCGGCCAAGTCATCGTCTGAAGCGAAGGAATAGCCGCCTTTTGTTGCTGTAGCATCCTCACTTTCCAGTGTGGGTGCCACACTTTTAAGCTCATCAGGATTCACCATTCCTTTCCTCATCGCCAATATTTTTCGTTAATAAATTTGACAGCCAGTCGACAAAGGGCCGGGCTTCAATCGTCCGGACAAAAGTTTTACCCGAGAAGGCTCCAATAACGATAAAGACATTCTCTCCGAAGATTTCAGTAAAAGCAGCTACATGTGTTTCTCCATCCTGAAGGGGGATTTTGTCCAGATACTTTTTGTAGGCTTCCTCTCCTTGCTTGAGATAGTTTTTGATGTTTGGGAGCTGGGTCCGGACGAACATTTGAACAATAGGGCTATCCAACATTAGCATGGTGTTTTGGCTGGTTGGACTTTCTTACCTTTTCAGCGATTTCCTGAATTTCTCTTGTGGACAGTACAAACGGGAAAAAGATTTCTGTTTCCTGCCGTGTGATATAGCGGTAAAACATATCGATTAACAGTTTACCCGGTGTCACCGGCTCTTTCAAATCTTTTGACAGTCGTTTACACGTTTCATTCAGCAATGCTGTTTGAATTGGAGAAAGTTTAATTCTTACCTCACCCGGTTTCGGTTCCCGTAAACTCGCGAGCTTTTCCGACAACTCCGTTTTTTGTGCCTCCAACATCGCACATTCATTGCTCAAGCGCTCAATCTCCCCCCGTGCTTCATTCTGCTTTCTTAACTTCGTAGTGGAGATTTCAAGCATCCTAACCAATAGAAGACGGTTGTTAAGGTCATTGGGGTCGACGTCCGGTGCAATGTCAATTACAGACTCCTGGAACATCTGGTGTTCATCCTGAGAAAGGCGAGCTGTAAACGGATTTTTTACTGTAAATTCTTTTTCACTCATAACCAAATTGTTTACTGATTGTGTACAAGTTTACAGTATACTGTTAACAGTCATGACAGAAATGCAACAGATGCAATAATTGCAACATTTGTATCAAAATGCAATATGTTCCAAGGCGCAAAAAAAGCCCCGGCGGGGAGCCGGGGCCGTGCAGAAAAAAACCAATCTAAAACATTACGGATAAAGACAGAAATTATGAAGCAATAGCGGAGTGAAGATATTTGGCAACCTCTTCTTGGTCGACTTCAAAATATTCGCAATACTCTGAAATCGTTATAGGCTTTTTTGCTGATTTACCCAGTGCATCCCGGACCTGATTCAACAGCCGGGATGCAGTGGGGGAACTACACCCTTCCAATCGTGATACATCTGAGGGTTTGATATATAGTGGCATAGGTGTAGGTATTTTTAAAGGTTTTGGCACCCGCAATATAATCAGTGTATCAGTGTTTTACAAAAAAAGTTTCGCAACTAAATCCGGGGAGAAAGTAAATCCGTTCTCGCGATCTAAATCATAAAAAGAACCCCTGTCGAAAAAGCCACCTACGTTACCTACACACCTCGAAATTTTGCTTTAATAAGCTTTCATACAGCAGATTAATCTGTAGGTAAGATTTACCTACACCCCTAAAACCGTAGGTAAAGAGTGTCGTTTTGTAGGTAAACCTACATTTCAACTGTTTTTACCTACATTTCAATCTATTTCACCTACATCTACCTACGCTTCGAAATAAGTTAATTAACTGTAATATATATGATAATTAATTATATAACTTTTAATAAGTAGTAAGTGTAGGTAGTGTAGGTAATTATTTTCACGCCTTTCGGCAAATTTAAATTAGCACCCATTAAAAAAACCGGCTACATCGGCTACACTCCCAAAAACTCCACACAACAAGCTAATTATCAGCAATTTCACATGTAGCCAGTATATTGGCTACACCTATGAACCGTAGCCAGGTAACATATACTCACGTTGAAAACTCTTTTAGTGGACTCAAAATTTTTGACGTCGTACTTTGTAACTAAAGAAAAAATAAAAGTGATACCGAAAAAAAAAGCGGCTACACCGGCTACGCCCCCTGTGAATTTACTTTAAAAAGCATACTATCAGAACACTACACCGTAGCCAATCACCGGCTACACCCTCAAAACCGTAGCCAAATGAGGGTTAAACGTAGCCACCGGCAACAAATGTATGGTCATTGGCTACACAAGGCGCCTTTTTGGCTACGGTCGGCTACGGTAAAACACACTATACCAATAATTATATAACTAATAATCAATAATAAAACTTTTAATAAGTCTTTAGTGTAGCCACTGTAGCCGGGTTTTTTACTTACACAATCAAAAAATGAAAAGTCGTAATAGAAACGGCGGTTTACGCAACCTTTCGCAGCATCAAATACAAGGTTTTCAACATCCGGAGCTTTCTTTCAACTACGAACATAGTTAACCCCATGCCCAGATATTACATTAAAGGGGGTTCGGGGGAATTTTAAGAGTAATTGAGTAAGGACAACTAAAAGGTGTTCGCCTTACCAGGCTCACGACAATAAAACGGCCCTTCCGGGCCATGGTTAGAAATCAAGATGGGAAGCAGCCTGGCGCGGTCCTGTAATGAAAAACGACATTCAGTTTCCGTCCCGAAATACTTTTCTCCGGAGCCTCTCAACACACATAAACCAGCCTTTTCCGCAAAACATGCCGCAAAATAGGTTTTTATTTTCTTGCTATTAAACTGTTTTTAAAATACTTGCAGACAATTATTTATGTTCTAGTGGGGCTACCACACCTCCTGATTTTCAGGAGGTTTTTTTGTTTTTGACACCGGATGCGGCACCGAAAGAATTACGCTCTACAATATTTTAAAAATGTCTGCCCTTTTCCTTTATGAGCATTACTTTACGGAAAGACATGAGGTCAGCTATATATTATTCTTTCTTTCTGGATTTTATTTCCTGTTCAATTTCCTTCAAATCCTGTTCATCGGCCTGTCGCGCTTCCCAGGCTTTTCGCTTCGAATCAAATTGTTCGTAAATTTCTCTTACCTTCTTCTCCATTATCGCATTGCTAATGGTGCCTTTTCCCCGAAGAATCTTTTGATCATTAAAATCCAAAATCCGATCGACATTTTCTCTCCAAAAAGAGATGGTCAAGTCAAGCCTGTTTTTCGCTCGCAACTCGGCACTTTCCAGGAAAATGACAACTAAACGGTTGAGGGTATCTATCTCATCTGCTGTGAGGTAATTTTTAGCCGTGAAAATATCGCCTTTCCGAACAATGCTTCCTTTCCATGAAGTTAAATTCATATTAGGCGCATCAGCACTGGCCCGCGAAACAATAATCTCAGCCGCAGTTTTACCTGTGACGGCATACAGCAACTTATTTTGTGTCTCTGCAAAGAACATTTGCGTTGCTTTATCGGAAGAATCGTAATCACTGCTTAATGAAAAAAGGTCGCGAACTTTCTGGTAGAAACGTTTTTCTGATGCCCGTATATCCCGAATACGACTTAAGAGCTCATCAAAGTAGTCGGGTCTCCCGTCCGGGTTTTTCAAACGTTCATCATCCATTACAAAGCCCTTAATCATGTATTCTTTCAGGTTGCGATTTGCCCACATTCGGAATTGCGTTCCTCTTTTGCTCCGCACCCGAAAGCCTATCGCCAAAATCACATCAAGCGCATAAAATGTTACACTATATTCCTTGCCATCTGCAGCAGTTGTTAAGTAATTCTTAACAACTGATTTATCATACAACTCCCCCTCTTTCAATATGTTGGATATGTGCATACTGATATTGGGAACCGAGGTGTCAAAAAGTTCTGCCAGCTGACTTTGGTTCATCCACACACTCCCATCTTTAGCATAAAGGGATACGGAAGCCCTACCGTCAGGCGTGTTGTAAATGATAATATTTTGCAAGTTATCTTGTTCCATCCTATTTCCTTTTTGGATTTATCTTTGGCAGAAAAGCTATCGTACTCCTGCAGTCAGGTAATCTTCTTTTATATATCATGAAGTAGGTATTATCATGAGACAAATCTTTTTTCTCGTATAAAAACTAAGACCATGTATCCAAATTTAATGAAATAGTTTATTATTTTTTGATGACCACTAGTTAGCTGCTGACTCAGGTTCGGCTCCTTTAATAACCTGCTTCTTCCCCAAACATTCCCTCCCCGTTGAGTGTTAGAAAATTACTGGCTGGCGCATACCGTGTGTCAGCCGCCGATTCATCCGACCGAACCAAACATCGAATTTCACACCATAAAAACCTGTTAGTATGAAGTCTGAATCACCATATCGATTCGAAAAAGAATTGAAAACCGCCAAGGGCTCCTTCCGGTATTTCAGTTTGCCCGAACTGGAAGCCAAAGGACACAGCATTTCTCACCTGCCGTTTTCCATCCGCATTCTGCTGGAAAATGCCCTGCGCAACTACGACGATTTTGCCGTCACCGGTGAGCACATCGAAACGCTGCTCAACTGGAAGCCGGAACCGTCCGACAAAGACATTCCGTACAAGCCGGCCCGAGTACTGATGCAGGATTTCACCGGTGTTCCGGCCGTGGTAGACATTGCTTCGTTGCGCGCCGAACTGGCCCGCAAAGGCAAAAACCCGGACAAGCTGAACCCGCAAATTCCGGTCGACCTGGTCATCGACCACTCGGTGCAGGTCGACTATTTCGGTACCGAATATGCCTACCGGCGAAACGTGGAAGTGGAGTACGAACGCAACGGCGAGCGCTACCAGTTCCTGAAATGGGCGCAAAAGGCGTTCAAAAATTTCAGCGTGGTGCCGCCCGGCATGGGCATTTGCCACCAGGTGAACCTGGAATACCTCGCCCAGGGCGTCATCGAGCGCGATGGAACGGTTTTCCCCGACACACTCGTGGGAACCGACAGCCACACCCCGATGGTGAACGGAATCGGCGTGGTTGGCTGGGGCGTTGGCGGTATCGAAGCCGAAGCGGCACTGCTGGGTCAACCCATCTATTTCATCATGCCGGAAGTGATCGGACTGAAACTGACCGGCCAATTACCGCCCGGAACGACGGCGACCGATATGGTACTGACCATCACACAGCTGCTGCGTAACTACGGTGTGGTGGGCAAATTCGTCGAAGTCTTCGGGCCCGGCCTCGACCATCTGACCGTTCCCGACCGAGCCACGATCAGCAACATGTCACCGGAGTTTGGCTGCACCGTCAGTTACTTCCCCATCGACGACCAGACGCTCGACTACATGCAGAAGACCGGCCGCTCGGAGGAACAGATCCAACTGGTGAAAGATTACTGCAAAGCCAACAATCTGTGGCGAACCGGTAAAGAAGAGATTACCTACACCGATGTGCTGGAACTCAACCTTTCAACGGTGGAACCGACAGTTGCCGGACCGAAACGGCCGCAAGACAAGATTTTACTGCGTGAATTCAAGCCGAAGTTTGTCGACTTGCTAAAAGAAAGCTTTGGGCGCAGATACATCGAGCCGGACAACCGCGAAATCGTACGCTGGTCGGCCGAAGGAGGCAGCCAGCCGGTACACACCTATGCCGGCGGTCAGCGCGAAGTGGAAGTAGAAAGCCAGAACGAAAAAGGCCTGAAGATGGTGCAGGTAACACTGGGGCAGGAAAAATTCCAGCTTTCGGATGGTTCCGTAGTCATTGCCGCCATCACCTCGTGCACCAACACGTCCAACCCGTCGGTGATGATTGGCGCCGGACTGGTCGCCCGCAAGGCCCGCAGGCTGGGACTGACTTCCCGCCCGTGGGTAAAAACGTCGCTGGCACCCGGTTCCAAAGTGGTCACCGATTACCTCGAAAAAGCCGGTCTGCTCACCGACCTGGAAGCACTGCGGTTCCACCTGGTAGGCTACGGCTGTACTTCGTGTATCGGAAACTCCGGTCCGCTCCCGCCGCACATCGCACAGGCAGTCGATGATAACGAACTGATTGTTTCTTCTGTCCTTTCGGGAAACCGGAACTTCGAGGCCCGCGTTCACCCGCAGGTGAAAATGAATTTCCTGATGTCGCCCATGCTGGTGGTTGCCTTTGCCATTGCTGGCCGCGTCGACATCGACCTGAACAACGAGCCGGTGGGTTACGACACCAATCAGCAACCGGTTTACCTGAAGGATATCTGGCCGACGCCGGAAGAGATATACGAAACCATGCAGAACGTGCTGTCGACCGACGATTTCCGCAAGGATTACAGCACGATAACCGACGGAAACGAAATATGGCAAAACCTGCAGGCGCCCGATGAACAGCTTTATTCCTGGGAAGAAACGTCCACCTACATCAAGGAAGCGCCGTTCTTCACTGAGCTTCCGGAAGAACCGGAAAAACTGCAGGAGATTGAAGGTGCACGTGTTCTGCTATCGCTGGGCGACAGCGTAACCACCGACCACATTTCGCCGGCGGGTTCGTTCAAAGCTGATTCTCCTGCCGGGAAATACCTGACCGAACGGGACGTGAAGCAGAAGAATTTCAACTCGTACGGTTCGCGTCGCGGAAACGACGAGGTGATGGTGCGTGGAACGTTTGCCAACGTGCGGATCAAAAACAAGCTGGCTGAGCAGGAAGGCGGTTTTACGACCTATTTGCCTTCCGGCGAAGAGATGCCGGTGTACGACGCCGCCATGAAATACCACGACGACGGAACGCCATTGATGGTGCTGGCCGGGAAGGAGTACGGAAGCGGTTCATCGCGTGACTGGGCCGCCAAGGGAACCTCGCTACTCGGCATCAAAGCGGTGCTGGCCGAAAGTTACGAGCGTATCCACCGCAGCAACCTGATTGGCATGGGCGTACTGCCGCTCCAATTCAAAGAAGGCGAAAGCAGTGAATCGCTGGGCCTGACGGGGAAAGAAACCTTTAGTGTGAAAGGCATCAGCGATGACATGAAACCGCTGCAGGACCTGGATTTGGAAGCACAGAAGGAAAACGGGCAAACTGTTCAGTTCAAAGCAGTGGCCCGCCTCGATTCACGAATCGAAATCGAGTATTACCGCCACGGCGGCATTCTGCAATACGTGTTGCGGCAATACCTCAGCGAAGCATAATCATTTTGCTTACACATACTGACGGAACGGAGCATTCGGGAAACCGGTGCTCCGTTTTTCTTTTCCGGGCTAACCGGGTAAAACGACCGTGAAGGTGGTTCCCATTCCGGGAATGGAATGAAACGAAAGGGTTCCGCTGTGGCGGTGAACAATCTGCCGCGAGAGGGCAAGCCCGATTCCGCTTCCTCCCTGCCGGGTCGTGAAAAATGGAACGAAAACCTGGTCTGCATATTCTTCCGGAATGCCCACTCCGTTATCGGCCACCACAATTCGGGTTTCCTGCTCGCCTTTCTGCACGCTCAGGTTGATCTCGGCATGCTCCACTTCCGACACCGCTTCCACGGCATTTTTCAGCAGGTTAATCACGACCTGCGAAATCAGTTTGTCGTCGGCCGTGAATTCTGTAATTCCGTTCGATACGTTAACGTTGAAATGGATATTCCGCTGCTGCATTTCCTGGTGGTACAAAATCCGGAAACGTGAGAGCCAGTCTTCAATGGAGATGGGCTTCAGCGCAGGTTCCGGAATCTTATACAATTTTCGGTACCGCTCAACGAACGACATCATCAAATCGCCCTGCTCCTCGATGGCGCCGGCGCTGTTCCGGATGCGCTCGATATCGATGCCGGACTGGGTACAGATTTCGGAAACCTCCTCGGGCAACGAACGACCGATGGACTGAGCCAGCGAGGTAATTGGGGCAATGGAGTTCATGATTTCGTGCGACATGATGCGGAAAAGCTTTTGCCACGATTCCACTTCGCGCTCTTCCAGCTCGGCCTTGATGTTTTGCAACGCCAGCAAATGATAGTGCTTATCACCGAAAATGAATTCGCTGGCACGAAGCTGCAATACCACCACCTGCCCATTGACGGAAAACTTATAAAGCAAAGGCTTGCCCGGTTTCAGTCGCTGCAGTTTCTGGTAAAATTCAGGCACGCGGTGTTCCAGCGTCTTCACGGAAGTGAGATGATGCAATTCGAGCAACTCCAGCAAGGCCGGATTGGCGATGATCACTTTTCCCTGCTCGTCGTAAGCCAGTAACCCGGTTCCCGAATGACCTATTAATTCAGCGTAAAACTGTTCCTGAAAACGGTTGTGCACCCGCTCTTTCCGGATGGCACTCCGCAACCGGAGCAACGACTCCTTCAGCTCGTCGAATCCCGGGGGGGCTACCCCTTTTTCCAGATTTAATGATGAATCCTCGTTCAGCATACCTTCGAAAAACAGGCTCAAATCGCGGTTGGTTTTCCCCAGGAAATGGTATAACCGACCGGCTACTATCAGGAACACAAAAGCCGCAATTCCACTCCACAGGTATCCTCCGGCGAACCACAAAAAGGCCGCCAGAATGGCCAGGGCTCCCATCACCAGAATAAAGCCGGCGAGTCTCCGGTTGAATCGGTTAAAGCCCATATTTCTTCACTTTATTGTAGAGCGTTTGTCGTGTAATTCCGAGCCGCGTGGCTGCCGAGCTCATGTTGCCGCTGCTCTCTTCGAGCGCTTGCTCAATCATGCTGCGCTCCATTTCCTCCAGCGTGGTGGGCGCCTCTTCCTGCTCGATGACCGGACGGAAATGAAAATCTTCGGGCTGTAGCACCTCACCTTCCGCTAAAATAACGGCTTTCTCAATGGCGTGCCGTAACTCCCGCACGTTTCCCGGCCAGGAATACCGGCGTATTTTCTCCCGTGCCATTCCCGAAAGGGTGAGATGTTGCTTGTGGTATTTTTCTCCGTAGAATCCCAGGAAGTGTTTCGCCAGCAATACAATGTCTTCTTCCCGTTCCCGCAACGGTGGCGCTTCGATGCGGATGGTATTGATGCGGAAAAGTAAATCTTCCCGGAATTTTCCTTCTTCCACCATGGTCTCCAAGTTGCAGTTGGTGGCACAAATCAAACGGATATCGACCGGAACGGGCCGGTTGGCTCCCACCGGGATCACCTGCCGGTTTTCCAATACGGCCAGCAATTTCGCCTGCAAAGGCAACGAGAGGTTCCCGATTTCGTCGAGGAAAAGAGTGCCGTCATTGGCTATCACAATCTTCCCCTCACGGTCGACACGCGCATCTGTAAAAGCGCCTTTTACATGGCCGAACAGTTCGCTTTCGAACAGCGTTTCGCTAATGGCTCCCATGTCGACACTCACCAACGATTTGTTCGCCCGTTCTGAGTGCCGGTGAATGGCCTGGGCAATCAGTTCTTTACCTGTACCGTTTTCGCCAGTGATCAAGACATTGGCTTTCGTAGGTGCCACTTTTTCAATCAACTTGAAGACATATTTCATCGCGCTGGACTGCCCCAGCAATTCCACCTTTTCCTCTTTGTGATCGCTCTTCTCGGCTTTGCCGGCCGACTTGCCCAGCTTTTCCTGCGATTGCCGTACCCGGACTGCCGATTTCAATGTTTCGATCAACCGGTTGTTGTCCCACGGTTTCAGCACAAAATCCGACGCTCCCATCTTCAACGCTTTCACCGCCAAATCCACATCCCCGAAGGCTGTGATCATCACGACCGGAATGTCCGGCTTCATCTTTTTGATTTCATTCAGCCAGTAAATTCCTTCATTACCGGTATTCACCCCGGCCACGAAGTTCATGTCCAGCAGAATCACATCCACTGTGTTCGTTTGAAGGAAAAAGGGTAAGCGGTTGGGATTGGAAAGTGTCGATACTGAACCGAACTCCGGCTGAAGCACCAGCTCCAGGGCACGTAAAACGGTTCGGTTGTCGTCGACGACTAATATATTTCCGGAAGTCATAGGCACAATTTGATAATCAAAGATAAGTTGCCAATCCCCGACAATCAAGGGGTTGTAAAAACATTTGTCGAACTTGTCAAGAAACTTGACATTTCAGGCTCCTCAACAAGAGAACAAACATATCTATCCAACTGACTATGTACACATTGCTTCTGTTGGCATAGAATTGGATAAAGAGGTGTGCGAAGCCGGAAAAGTGTACGCTAAAGAGGATAAACAACGCTTTTTCGGACGAAAAGTACCAACAACTTAATGCTGATTTATAAACGCAAGTCGATAACGACTTTCTAATTTTTTGAATTCTTATGTCTGGAATGGATCGCCAAATAGAGAAAAAGAAAGGATTGAAAAAGAAGCACTTCTGGATGATTGGAGGAGCACTGGCTTTTCTCGTCTTCCTGATGTCGCTGGTTTTCGGTAATCACGAATCCACCATTCGGGTAGACCGGGATAAAGTCTCCATCAGTCCGGTGACCGAGGGACTTTTTAACGACTACATCCGGGTAATTGGAACCGTGGAACCGATTCGTTTTATTTACCTCGATGCGACCGAAGGCGGACGTGTCGAACAAATTATCAACGATGAAGGTGCGATGGTGAAGAAGGGAGATATCATCCTGAAACTATCCAATCCGGATTTGAAACTGAATATACTGACTGCCGAAGCCCGGCTGGCCGAGCAAATTAACTTCCTCCGGAACACCCGCATCCAGATGGAACAGGATAAGCTGACCCTTCAGCGCCAAATCCTGCAGATGGATTACGACATTCTGAAAAAGAAGCGGAAGTACACTCAGAACCAGCGCTTCTACAAAAAAGATATGATATCGGAAGATGAATACCTGGCTTCCAAAGAAGATTACGAATATGCGGTGAAAACCAGTAAAATTCTGGACGAGCGGCAGAAGACCGACTCCGCTTTCCGGGCTGTCCAGGTGAAGCAGATGGAATATAACCTCGACCGGATGAAAACCAACCTGGACCTGGTGAAACAGCGAATGGAAAACCTCGATGTGAAAGCACCTATCGACGGTCAAATTGGCCTGCTCGACGCTGAAATCGGACAGTCCATTCCACAAGGCAGCCGCATCGGTCAGGTGAACGATCTGAGCGCTTTCAAAGTGACTGCACAGGTCGACGAGCATTACATCGACCGGGTACGAAAAGGATTGAAGGCATCCTTTACCCGCCAGGATAAAAGTTACGATATGTCCGTAAAGAAAGTCTATCCCGAAGTCCGCAACGGAACCTTCAAAATCGACATGGTTTTCGATAACGAGGTGCCCCAAAATATTCGCTCAGGACAAACATATCACGTGGAACTGCAATTGGGACAAGCGCAAAAATCCGTGCTGATTCCAAGAGGAGGTTTCTTCCAGTCGACCGGTGGACAGTGGATTTTCGTGCTAAGCAAAGATGGTAGTGAAGCAACCCGCCGCAATATCCGGATTGGCCGGCAGAACCCGCAGTACTACGAAGTGCTGGAAGGACTGAAACCGGGCGAACAGGTGATTACTTCCGGGTACGACACCTTTGGCGATAACGAGCGAGTGGTTTTTAAATAAACCCATAGTGGGAGAAAGTAAATCACATTTCAAAAACGAGATACCTGAACAACGATGATATTCAAAGGACTTAAAATTGCATTGAAAAGCCTGCTGAAGCAGAAGCTGACGACTTTGCTCAACATTCTGGGCCTGACACTGGCTTTCTTCGGTTTCCTGCTCATCATGATTTACCTGCAACATGAACTGAGCTACGATAAATTTAATAGAAATTACGACCGCATATACCTGTTGACCGCCAAAATGGATCAGGGGAAGCCGCAAGCCACCCTCCCCGCCTTGCTGAAAAAAGAGATTGGAAATTCAGTGCCGGAAGTAGATGACGTGGTTGTGTTTCATCAAATCCCACGCCTGGAGTATATTCATCGTGTCGATAAGCCGAATGATGACTATAATGCCACTCCGGTATATGCCAGCAAAGAGGTCTTTACCGCGTTTACTTTTCCGCTGGTTCAGGGAAATCCACAAACAGTGCTGAGCAAACCTTTTACCGCGGTGATTTCCCAGTCGCTGGCACGCAAAATATTTGGCGACCAAAATCCGGTTGGAAAGCAAATTTTGTATCAAAGAGGGAAGAGCCCGTTCACCATTACCGGTGTGATGAAGGACATCCCATCCAACTCATCCATTAAAACCGACTGTTTTTTATCGTTTGCCACCGAATCGGAAGACCCAAACAACGCAGCTAACCAACGATCTGAGTATAATTTCATTCTCGCGTTTTTGCTAAAACCGGGAGCCAATCCCGATCAAACCGCTCAAAAAATTGAGGCCAATTCGGGTAGCATGAAAGAGGATTTCGAAGGTTTTAAGAAAGCTTTTCACGCCGATCGGGTCCTCTATCTGAAACCGTTCAAACAGGTTCACTTTACCAGCGATGGCAGCATGGCCTACCTAAATCCGGTCAATCCGTTGTTCCTGAAAATATTTGCCTCCGTTGCCCTTTTGATTTTGCTCATGGCCTTTGTGAATTACATCAACCTGATTTCGGTACAAGCCGGGAAACGGATTCACCAGCTGGGAATTCAGCGGGCTTTGGGGGCCACCCGGTTCCAGGTGCAGCTGCAGATCATTTTCGAAGCTATTGCGCTCGCACTGATCGCATTCTTGTTAGCTACCGTGGTGGTTGAGCTTCTCGGAACCGACATGAACGGAATTCTGCCATACCAGGACTTGCCGATGATGAACCAGCTGGATCTGTTGCTTCTTCCAACCGGCCTGGCCATTCTGTTCGGTTTTTTCGCCGGCCTGTATCCGGCCTATCTGCTATCGTCGGCCGAACCAACCAAGATTCTGCATGGCGAGGTTCACTTCTCCGGAAACGGAAAAATCCTACGGGCTACGTTGACGACTTTGCAGCTGGTCATTTCTACCGCGCTCATCATCGGAGCTTTCACGATTCATCGCCAGCTGAATTACTGGAAAAATTTCGATACCGGTTTGTCACCCAACAATGTGATATACCTGCAAACCGATGGGTCCATCACTCAGCATAGCCGCGCTTTTGCGGAAGAGTTACTGAAGGATCAACAGATTACCAACTATACATACAGTGCTTTCGTTCCCGGACAAGTGCAAATGTCGTGGGGACGCGATGTCAACGAACAACGTATCAAAATATGGGCCTGGCCGGTTGACGAACGGTTCCTTGATTTCTTTCACATCCAGATTGACCAGGGGCGTGCTTTCTCTCAAAATATGGAAGCCGACCGGAATGACCTGATCGTAAACGAAAAGGCGGTTCAGAATTTTGGATGGAAAGATCCGCTGGATGTTACTTTCCCGGCACTGGGCGGAGATGGCCATGTGATTGGTGTAGCAAAAAATGTTACCTACTCGTCGTTGCGTGAACAACTGCAGCCCATGGTCTTCTGGCTGACTGACAACCCAGTCTGGCAGCGTTACATTCTGCTGAAAGTACGCCCCGGCAACCTTACGCAAACAACTCAGTACATCAAAAATACCTGGGCGAAATTCTCATCGGCTCCGCCACCGTCCATTGGGTTCCTCGATCAGAAATATGCGTCATTGTATAGTCGAGAAAACAAACTGGCTAACTTCATTCAGTTCGGCACGTTGATGTCGCTGCTGATTGCCCTGATTGGAATCATCGGTCTGGTGACGTACCTGACCCAAAAGCGTGCGAAAGAGATTGCCTTACGCAAAACCAACGGCGCTTCGACCATGCAAATACTGGCACTGCTGAATCAAAGCTTTATCCGCTGGATTGGAATCGCCGTGGTCATCGCTGTTCCGGTTGCCTGGTATTTCATGCACCAGTGGCTGCAAAACTTTGCTTACCGGACCAATCTTCCCTGGTGGATATTCATTAGTGCCGGACTTATTGTGCTTTCTGTCTGTTTGTTAGTGATTAACTATTTCAGCTACAAGGCCGCCAATACCAACCCGGTTGACAGTTTACGAAACGAATAATTCTGATTAAATTTTCACAAAAATATACCGACTACAAAATTTTTACATCATGATACAAACTGAAAATCTGACAAAAGTTTTCCAAACCGAAGAGGTGGAAACAACTGCCCTGAATGAGGTCAACTTCAACGTAAAAAAAGGTGAATTCGTGGCCATTATGGGACCATCAGGTTGCGGAAAATCAACCCTGCTGAACATCGTTGGGCTACTCGATAATCCGTCGTCGGGTTCCTATATGTTCGACGGTGTTGATGTTTCGCGTATGCGGGAAAAAGATCGAACCCAACTGCGGAAGGGAAACATAGGCTTTGTCTTCCAGAGCTTTAACCTGATTGACGAGCTGACTGTTTTCGAAAACGTCGAAATGCCGCTCATTTACCTGAAGATGAAAGCATCAGAACGCAAAGAACGCGTCGAGAAAATTCTGGAACGAATGAAAATCAGTCACCGCCGGAAACACTTTCCTCGACAGCTTTCAGGAGGTCAGCAGCAGCGCGTAGCCATTGCGCGGGCCGTGGCAGCCAATCCTGGCCTCATTCTCGCCGATGAGCCCACCGGTAACCTTGACTCCAACAACGGTTTGGAAGTGATGAACCTGCTTTCGGAACTGAATGAAGAGGGAACCACCATTGTGATGGTAACTCACTCGCAGCACGACGCCGATTTTGCACACCGCATCATCAACCTGTTCGACGGTCAGATTATTACAGAAAAGCATAACAGATAGGTTCTTTTTCATCCATAAGACAAACTAGCAGGGATGGTGCAATTTCCGTTTGGATTTTGCCCATCCTCTTTCCCATTTTATCAATTAGCTTACAGTGAACAGCATGTGCTGACAGGAATCGTGAAGAAGGAAAGCTGAACACAAAACCTTGTCCCATGAAGCAACTTCGTTACACCTTCCGCATGTTGAAACGAAATCCGTTACTGGTTTTCGTTACCCTTCCCGGCCTGGCATTCGGTCTGGCTGCCTTTTTATTGCTCTCGGTTTATGTTCGCCACGAACTGAGTTACGACCAGCAATTCCCGACCAAAGACCGCGTTGTCAGATTATATAACTCTATAACACAGCGAAATTCTACTGAAACCTCTCCTCTTTCGCTCCGCAGTGCATACACAGAAATTCCTGCGAAAGTTCCCGAAATCGATGCAGCGGTACAAATTTATCGTGGCTGGAATGTGAATGTGGAAAGGAAAAACAAACGATTCGAGAAGAATCAATTGTTGTATGCCGATCCCGGCTTTTTCGATGTATTTGGGTTGAATTTGCTGGCCGGAAACAAGAAAACGGCGTTACGGGATTTGAACTCCGTAGTATTGACTGTGCCAACGGCTAAAAAGTTTTTCGGCACCACCAATTGTGTCGGAAAAACCATCACCATTTCCGACCAGCCGTTTACCGTGACGGGCGTCATGAAACAGCTGCCCACAACCACCCACTTTCATTTCGATTTGCTGGCCAGCATGTCATCGGTTCACCCGGAAAAATTCGGTGGATTTGAATTCTTCACCTACTTTCTGCTGAACAAAAATGCCAACCGGGAGCAGACAGAAGCGAAGATCAATGCGCTGAATGACCAGCTGATGAAGCCGTTGGCCGACATGTTCAATTTGAACGCGAACTCGGGAATAGAGCCGCTGACCCGGATTCATCTGCACACCAAAGCAGATTTCGATTTATCGGAAAAAGGAAGTTTGAGCAGTATTTACCTCATTGCCGGCCTGGCCTTTTTCATCCTGTTGCTCGCCATGATCAACTACATTAACCTGTATGTCCTTCACGGAGAAAAAAGAATCAAAGAGATTGCTTCCCGCAAGGCGTTGGGAGCCGACAAGTGGACACTGGCCAAGCTGTTTTACACCGAAACTGGAGTCATCAGCTTCTTCGCTTTGTTCATCGCTTTCTGGATTACGGAACTGGCCCGTCCATGGTTTGCTCACCTGATGCAGCGCTCGCTTCCGGCTTCCGACTTGTTTTCTCCTGCCGGGCTTCTCATCGTCGTAGCTTTTCTTATTCTTCTCATCTTCGTCAGTGGAGCCTATCCTTCATTCAACCTGTCCGGAATCAATCTGGTTACCGGACTAAAAGGTCAACGAGAAAAACAACGCAGGAAAAGTCCATTGTCAATAGCTTCGGTGGTTGTTCAGTTTTCAGTGGCGGTGTTCCTGATTACTTCCTTAATCGTTATCCGGTCCCAAATTTCCTACCTGAAAGATATTCCGTTAGGATTCAACGCTTCCCATGTTATCGAAATTTCCGGACTGAATAAGGATACCAAAACTCACAGACATGCCATAAAAGAAGAGCTCAGCAAACTTCCGTTTGTCACGAGCGCTGCTGCCTCCATCCACAACATGGGCTCAGGTTCCAGCGGACAGGGAATTAAACTGTATAGCGATGCATCGGGTAATCTGAACTCAATCCATGAATACCGGGTTCACCCCGGATTCGGAAAAACCATGCAACTCCATCTTTTGCAAGGCCGGTTCTTCGACGATCGGGAAACCGATCATATGGCCGTTATTCTCAACGAAGCAGCAGTAAAAATGCTGGGGTTGAAAGATCCAGTAGGAAAGCTGGTAACCATGTACAAAGACCCGATGAAGATTATCGGAGTGGTAAAAGATTTTTATTACAATTCCAGCAGTAGCGAAAAAATAGCCCCGCTGATGCTGACCAACTACAGCGATAAAGTAAACTGTTTTTATGTCAGGATTCCGGGGAAATTTACCAAAGCCGAGCAAAAGCAGGTGGCCTCCATCTTTCAGCAATACGACCCCAACTTTATCTTCAGCACCTACGAATTAACCGACCGGTACAACGAGAAATTTGCGAACGAAGAGCGGGTGATGCGATTGATTTCAGCAGGAACCGTGCTCGCCATCATCATTAGTTTCATGGGCATCATGGCACTGTCGATTTTCACCACGGCCCGCCGAACCAAAGAAATTGGCGTACGCAAAGTGATGGGAAGTTCGGTACGGGAAATCCTGCAACTGCTACTTTTTGATATGCTCATTTGGGTTGTAGGTGCCATGCTGCTCGCTTTTGCCGCCGATTATTTTGCACTGAATCATTGGCTCAGCAATTACGCGAACCGGGTTTCACTGCATCCGGGTTACTTTATTATCAGTGGAATGTTCGCCCTGCTGGTTGCAACAGCTGCTGTTGGCTGGCAAAGTTGGAAAGCCGCTACCCGCAATCCCGTTGACGCCCTGCGATACGAATAAACATTAACGCATTAAACATACATCATCATGATCAACCTGAAGAAAATCTACAAGTACTACGACAACAAATACGAACGGACGTACATCCTGAAAAATGTGAACCTCGATGTGGCCGAAGGCGATTTTGTGTCGGTGATGGGGCCCAGCGGTGCTGGAAAATCGACCTTACTCAACATCATCGGGTTGCTGGATGATCCGAACGAAGGGGAATATTTCTTCCTCGATCAACCGGCGCACCAACTAAATGAGAAGAAGAAAGTAGACTTTCACCGTCACCATGTAGGCTTTATCTTCCAGGCTTTTCACCTGATTGAGGAAATGACGGTGTATGAAAATATCGAGACGCCTTTATTCTACAAAGGGATGAAAAAGAAAGAGCGCCAAGCGGTGATCGCCGATTTGCTCGATCGCTTCAATATGGTGGCAAAAAAGGATTTGTTCCCGCAGCAACTTTCGGGCGGACAGCAGCAATTGGTCGGAATAGCCCGCGCCATCGCCGGCAAGCCTAAACTTTTGTTAGCCGACGAACCTACCGGGAATCTGCATCACGACCAGGGAAAAATGATCATGGACTTGCTGAAAAAACTGAACGATGAAGGTATGACCATCATTCAGGTGACACACAACCAGGAATTTGCCAATTACGGGAAACGCATCATCAGGCTGACCGACGGAGAAATAGAGGAAGAAATTGCCAACAGTTAAAGTTGGGCATTCTTACTATTTTTACTGAAACACCAAACTAAACCGACACCAAACCATGCTACGAAACTACCTTTTGGCAGCGATTCGCCATCTGCTGAAGAACAAAATGTTCACGGTCATCAATATCCTTGGACTGGCCATTGGGATGGCGGTTTCGCTACTGATACTGAACTACGTGAACTTCGAGTTCAGCTACGACAACATGCACCACCTGGCCAAACGCATTTACCGGGTGGAGTCGCGTTTCTATGAAGGCAACACTATGACCGACGACTGGCCAACCAGTTCGTTTGGTTATGCCCCGGCCATGATGCAGCATATTTCCGGAATCGAAGATGCTGTTCGGGTGGATATTCACGAAACCGAGCAAATTGTTAGTTACCACGATAAGCGTTTCCGCGAAAGCGATGTTACCGTAACCGAGCCTTCGTTTTTCCGGATTTTCGATTTTCCATTACTGGAAGGAGATCCGAAAACGGCGCTGGAAGGCCCCAACAAAGTGGTGATTACCCAAACGGCCGCGCACCGCTACTTTGGCGACGAAAATCCTATCGGGAAAATATTGAAGTTCAGCACAACCGGCTCGATTAAAAATTGCGAAGTCACCGGCGTTTTGGCCGACTTGCCGCCCAATTCCCATTTTCATTTCGACTTTTTTATTTCGTGGGAAACACTCCCCGAGTGGATGAAAAACTTCTGGTACCTGCACGAAGTTTACACCTATGTTTTGCTGCAGCCAAATGTGTCGCCGACCAGTATTGAGAATGCTTTCCCCAAAATGGCCGAGCAGTACAAAACACTGCCGGCACTGAAGAATAAAACCTGGGCCATCCACCTCAACCCGCTGCGGAATATTCATCTCACACCGCAGAAACAATACGAGCGCGAAGCCAAGGGGAACCGAAACGCTGTGAATGCACTAATGCTGGTTGCACTGGCTATCCTGGTGATTGCCTGGTTCAATTACATCAACCTGACCACCGCCCGTGCTTTGGACCGTGCCCGGGAAGTGAGCGTCCGAAAGGTGTCAGGCGCATCGAAAAGGCATATCGTCATTCAATTCCTGATGGAATCGTTGCTGGTGAACGGCGTAGCTTTGTTGCTCGCCATTGGAGTCATGTTGGTTTCGGTGGGCTGGTTCAATCAACTGACCGGCAAAACTATTCCGTTCCAGCTTTGGGCCAACCCGACTTTCTGGATTCCGATTGTGCTGGTTTTCCTGGCCGGAATCTTTATTTCCGGATTCTACCCGGCATCCATACTCGCTTCCATTAAGCCGATTTCCATCCTTCGCGGGAAAAGCAAACAGTCCAAAGGCACCGGCACCATGCGGAAAGGGCTTGTCATCGTTCAGTTTGTGGCGTCGTTCGTTTTGATATTCAGCACGATTGTGGTTTACCACCAGTTGGATTACATGATGAACCAGCCAACCGGTGTGGATATCAATCGCGTGATGGCCATTAAGTTTCCGGCACAAACCGATGATTTACAGCAAAAAGTGTTGAGTTTCCGCAAGGAGGTAAAAAACTTCACTACCGTGAAAAATGCCACGATTTCCAGTGCCGTACCCGGAATGGAAGTAGCGTTTTTCGCCTCGAACCACCGGGCCGACGACCCGAACATGCAAAACCGCTTGTATGAGATGATGGGGGTCGATGATAACTTCGCTTCAACCTTCGGAATGAACATCATTGCCGGGCGTGGCTTTTCGGAAGATTTTGGCGACGACCGCAATAAACTGGTGGTGAACGAGGAAGCTTTGAAACTGCTCGACCTTCCCGATACCGAAGAATCCATTGGACGGAGGGTAAGCGTGGAAGGCGAAGAAGAGCCATTCGAAATTATCGGTATCATGAAGAACTATCATCAGCAATCGCTGGTGAAGGCTTACACGCCGATTATGATGCTTCGCTACGACCGCATTCCGTGGATTCCTCCCCGCTTTATTTCTGTAAAAATGACGGGAAATCCATCGGCGAAAACCATAGCTGATATCCGGAATTTGTGGGAACGCTTCTTCCCACAATCTACGTTCGATTATTTCTTCGTCGACCGGTTTTACGAACAACAATACCAGTCCGACCAACGCTTTGGTTCGGTATTCGGATTTTTCTCCGCGTTAGCGGTATTCATCGCTTGTCTCGGATTATGGGCATTGGCCATGTATTCAGGTGTTATTCGCCGGAAGGAAATTGGCGTTCGCAAAGTAAACGGCGCTTCCGTTGGTTCCATCATGACTATGCTCAACGGCGACATTCTGAAATGGGTGATTTCGGCGTTTATTGTGGGCATTCCCCTCTCATGGTATCTCATGCACAAATGGCTTGAAAATTTCGCCTGGAAAACCGCTTTAAGCTGGTGGATTTTTGCTTCGGCAGCTATGTTCACCCTCATTATTGCTGTCGTCGCCGTAAGCTGGCAAAGTTACAAGGCTGCCAACCGCAATCCGGTAGAAGTGCTGAAAGAAGAATAAAACAAAAAGGGAGGAAATCAAATTCCTCCCTTTTCTTCTGTCGTATCCTGAACAACTATTCCTTTAACAGGAAGTTGAAATTATCTTCACTGCTTAGCTCCAATGGCTTTTGATCCTTTTTGAAAATTCTTGCTGTGAGGTTTCCAATCAGCGAAAGCTTGCCATCGTCGTATTTCAACATAGTTCCTTCGCGTAAGCCGACCACATAGGTATCGGGATTAATTTCCAGAAACTCTTCGATACGCTGTTCGCGTGTCTCTCCGGCATGTCCTTCCGGATTCTTATCCTGGTAATGAGGATTGATCTGGAAAGGAACCAACTTCAGGCAGTCAAATCCCATCGGATCGATGATGGGCATATCGTTGGTAGTACGCAGCGTGGGACAAGCCACATTGGAACCGGCACTCCAGCCAATGTATGGCATTCCGCTGGCCACTCTTTTGGCAATCGGTTTCATCAGGTTGTTGTCGTGCAGCATCCGCACCAATTGCCAGGTGTTTCCTCCACCCACAACAATGGCTTCGGCTTCTTCCACCGCTTTCACCGGGTCGTCGTAATGGTGAATTCCACGCACGTGGTGCCCGATTTCAGCAAAGCGCTGCTCTACTTTCGCTTCGTAATCATCGAATGAAAACGTTACCGCTGCGTAAGGGATGAAAAGTGCTTTTACGGGTTTATCGCCAAGGAATTTCTTGATTTCATGTTTGGGGTAATCGAGGTATGGCTCTCCGGCCATCGTCGAGTTACTGATGAGTAAAAGTTGCATAGTTTTATTGATTCGATTTATTTTTTCCGGAACGCAATTAAGTCAAATTCAGGGAATGAAAAAAGAAGGAATCACAGGATAATGGTCTAATTATTCAGGTAGACTGAACTAAAAACTAACCAGGGTGATGCCTGCCGTAAACGGATAGAGCACCGGGCCGTGACCTTCTTTGAAAAACGGAACCGGTGAATACTCCGCAAATACGTTGAACCATTTATATCCCATCCGAACGGTGTAACTATAACGGTATTCGTTCAGGTACAATTCGTCGCGAAATTTCACCTTTTCACTGATACCCGCCTGATGGTACTTGATTTTCGTATGACTTCCCAATTTGTATCCGAAAACCACTCCTCCTGATATGAAGAACCGTCGCTGGAAATGTCCCATGGGAATCTGAAACTCGAGCAGCAGCGGAATTCGGCCATAAAACGTACTAAGTTTGGATTTCCGCATCTCCTCATAATCGGGATAGATAGGCTGGATCACTCCATTACCGTCTGCTTCGATGGTCACCTCCGGATTGAAACGATAATCGTCAAAACACAACCCCAAACCGGTTACCAGACCGATGGCATCGTGATAACGCTGCAAACTGATACTTTTCTGCCAAAAGTTAACCTGGTAGGAAAACGAGCGCCAGATTTTCAAATTCATAAATCCATCCTGTGAAGGAGGATACGCTGAATAATCCTTTTGCAGGAATGAGTTAATCCCCAGGTGGAAGCCACTCCAGTGACCGGAAAAATTACGATCCCAGAAGCTTTTGTACTCATCCTGGTTGCCCATAAAATCGTTAATAGAGACAGCGTGGCGAGGTTTCGCCGGTACAATTGTTATCGTATCGTTTTGTTGCGCAAAAAGGACCGGTGAAAACAACAGTGCTGCTATTGTGACTATCAGGTATTTTCTTGTCATGGACCGAGGTTTGTACAAATTTAACTGAAAAAGGAGCAGAAAAAAAATGGGCCGGTAGTAATCCGGCCCAGAGTCTATGATGTTTCTATGTCTTTTATTACCAATTCACCAGCCCTAAACCAATGGTGAAGGGATACATTTCAGGTCCGCGTCCACTTTCGTAGAAAGGCGTAAAATAATAGGTTGCAAACAGGTTAATTCCCTTGTAACCAATTCGGGTTGTTGCCCCATAACGGAAGGGTGAAATATTGAAATCATCCCTGTTTTTATCCTTGGTACCGCTATGCTTTATCTTGGTATGCGAGCCCAGTCTCAGCCCGCCGATGACTCCTCCGGAAAGGTAGATTCGTTTATGGGATTTGTTCACAGGAATCTGAAATTCCAGCATCAAGGGCGCTTGCAGATACAATGTATTGAGCTTGGTTTTCTGCTGGTTGTCATAGGTCAGGTAAACAGGCGCTGTTACACCGTTGTCATTCACTACCGTGTTTTTGTTGGAGAACCGGTAGTCGTTCCAGTTCAGGCCCAGGCCGGTGACCAATCCAATGGTGTTACGCTCCTTTTGCAGGCCAATGTTGTACTGCAGGAAGTTGATGTTCACTTCGTACGATTTGTTGTGGTTCAAATCCATCCAGTTGGCATCCGGGAAACCGGCATAACTGACATTGGCAAACGAATTCACCCCCATCTCGAAAAACGCCCAGTGCCCTTTGAATTTCGGCCGGTGACCGGTCCATTTTTCAAATTCGTCGTCGTCCAGGGTATCGAAATCGACATAGGAGCCGCTCCAACCGTCAACAAAAACAATTGTCCTTCGCCCCAGTCGAATTTTCACCGTGTCGTTGTCGAAGGAGTTCACATCAACCGAATTATCGCCGACCTGGACGTTGGTTTTGCCCATCCCATCCACTACGGTCACGGCATTTTTACCAAGCACTTTAACCCGAACGGTATCCTGTGCCATCATATACTGAGTGCTGAACATGATCAGCATGAAGCTCAGAAGTATTCTACCAAACATAGCTTTTTGTTTTCGTTTTGTGGGTAGGACGAACCGTTGCCGGATTTTGTTACAGCTTAGCGGTTTTTATTCACCGGAAGGGAGAAAGAAAGCAAACGACTGTGAAACGAGATAGCCTTTATTTCGCCGTCATTGTTACGCTTTCCTACCAGCCGATCTCCCGATGCTCTGGCAATCAACTGAAGTCCGCCCAGCGCAATGTTATCGGGTGAAAGCAGTTCCCGGTCGTCACTATGCAACGATCTTGCGAGCCTTCTGTCGAGCAGGTCTTCCACCGGAACTTCATCCGCCAGAGCTTTTTCAGTGTCCTGATAATCGAGCACCATCACCACTTTTTCAGGCTGCACATCAAACCGGATGACTTTTGCTTTCATGGGTTCCGGAATGTTCATTGCTATCCGAACGGGTTCGGGATGTTCCTCTTTTTGAGGTGTTACTTTGGCTTTCGCAGGAAGGATTTCTGCGACCTGCACCGGTTTTTCTCTGACGATCTTTTCTTTGGGTGAAGGACCCGCTTTATCAGAAGCTTTCACTTCTCCCTTATCAGGAGCTGATTCCACCGGAGTATCCGGAACAGAAGTTTCTGCGACTTGCGGAGTCATTTGCTGTTGAACAGGTGCATCTTTTTCGGGATAGAAAAGGAAAATGCCCAGCGCCAACACAGCTGCGGCAGCAACACTCCACCAGATGGGCAGTACACGGGTCTTTCTTTTCAGCTTTGCCTTAACAGGAAAAACAGTTGCGGAATCCGGTTGCAGTTTCAGTCGTCCAAACGCGTTGACCGTTTCTTCCGCTTCAGGGTGATTTTTCAGCCAGGTTTGGAAAGCGGCCGCTTCTTCTTCCGAAAGGTCATCTTCTGAAAGAGCAATGGCTGCATTCTCCAGTCCTTCCGGTGTATCGAACAGTGATTTATGCAACGATTTCTTTCCACCCATGGAAAGCTCTTCCGGCAGAAGTACCAACGACGAAATTCCTTCCTCGTCAGGAGCTAAACGGGGATGCTCCGCGAAGAAAGCTTCCAGCTCCTTCCGCGTTTCTGGTTCCAGGTTCCCTTCCAGATAATCCAGAACAAATTCCTCGTAATTTTCAGTCGTTATATTCATTACACCACCACATCAATGCTACCGATGTACTTCTTCAGAAAAACACGGGCCCGGTAAATATACACCTTGACCTGTGCTTCGGTTAAACCGGAAATGTCGGCAATTTCCCGGTAGGAATAGCCTTCATAATCTCGTAGCAAAACCACGCTTCGTTGTTTTTCCGGCAAACGGGATATTGCTTCATGAAGCACCTCCTGCAAATCGGAAAAACCGTTTCGTTCGTGGCGGATCACATGTTCCGACGGATCACCAATTACCTCGCGGTTGCTTTTCCGTATCCGGTCAATCATGGTATGATAAGCCGTGGTAAAAAGGTAGGTTTTCACCTTCGTTCCGTCGATATTTTCGCGATGCCGCCACATCTTTTCGTAACTGTCCTGTACAACGTCCCTTGCGCCGTCTTCATCGTGCATACTTTTCACGACAAAGCGGTACACTCTGTCAGCCCATTCATCTACTGCGCTGTTGTATTCATCAAGGGTCATCCGGTCAGGCTACAATTACTTTTTCGGGGTAAGACGATTGTTTCCTGTTAAAGTTACAGCTATGGTCTATTTTTTTCAATTTACTTATTCGTAGAAAACAAAAAAGGTTGCCCTGAAGAGAGCAACCTTTCTGTATCTGTCTGCTATTGCCATTCCTTAATCCGGCATTTTATCTGATTCAATTACGCTAATTGCCTTTTGCAAGGTGGTATCAATCTCTTTGATGATGGGATAGAAACCTTCTTCACCCAAAATATTCCGGGCTATGTAAGCGTTGAGTTGTGTCTTGATTATTTTCCCTGAAATTTTCAGGCCTTTGCTGTCACGCGGAACACCGTTTTTCGCGGCAAACCGAATGAATTTTGCAAATACATCCTGTTTATTCAGGTAAGCCTCCATCGCTTTCGCATCTTTCAGTTTAGAAAGAACTTCGCGATGCGCATCGGCATAATCGAAGGCATAACGGTAAACGAGGCCTTTCGATGTAATCTTTCCATAATAGTCGGAGAAACCGGTTGTATCAGCCGGGACAAACACATCGGGCATGATTCCGCCGCCGCCGTACACTACTCTGCCAAGGCGGGTATGATACTTCAATGAATCATTGAAGTGAATACTGTCTCTTTGCTCAAATTCACCGTGTTTAAACCGGCGTGCAATATCTTGGTAGTAGGCTTTGTTACCTTCGTCATACGGTTTCTGGATACATCTGCCGGAAGGCGTGTAATAGCGGGCTACCGTTAATCGCATGGCGGAACCGTCGCTGAACGGAATCTGCTCCTGTACCAGTCCTTTACCGAACGAACGGCGACCAACAATTAATCCGCGGTCGTTGTCCTGAATCGCTCCGGAGAAAATCTCGCTGGCTGAGGCCGAGAACTCGTCAATCAGCACCACTACTTTTTTGCCCAGCATACTTCCTTTGCCGTCAGCGCGGAACATTTTTTTCGGTTGGTGCAATCCTTTTGTGTACACAATCAGCTCTCCCTTATCGAGGAACTCACTCACCATCTTGATGACCGCTGCCAAATAACCACCCGGGTTACCTCGCAGGTCGATGATGACATTCTTAACGCTGTCCTGATTTAATTTGTCGAGCGCCTTCATGAACTCAGTGTACGTGTTTTCAGCAAAACGACCGACCTTCACATAGCCGGTATTTTTATCGATCATGTACGAAACATCGACGCTGTAGAGCGGAATATCGCCACGGGTAATATCGAAGTCAATCAAATTGGGAATACCCCGGCGGGCAATGGAGACCTTTACGTGTGTTCCTTTTTTGCCGCGCAGTTTCTGGATAACTTTATCGTTGGTAATTCCCACTCCGGCAATGGTCGTATCATTCACCATAACGATGCGGTCACCAGCCTGAATACCGAGCTTCTGGGACGGTCCACCAGAGATCACATCTACTACAGTAACCGTGTCGTTCTGAATAGAAAACTGAACGCCAATTCCACCGAAATTACCCGACATTTCCTCATTCACTTCCTTCATGTCCTTCTTGGGAATGTAGGTCGTATGCGGATCGAGTTGTTTAAGTATATCGGGGATAGCGTTGTTCACCAGTTGTTTTTCGTTCACTGAGTCGACGTAATAGTCGTTGACCAGATTCAAGATGAGATCGATCTTACTATTGCCCGGCGACTTAACGTGGTCGAAAGCAGATTGCTGCCGACGTTGCAGGACGATCCCGATAAAAATTCCAACTATGATGGCAAATGCCAGTAATACCGGGGTCCATGTAATTAACCTTCTGTTCTTCTTATCCATTTTCTTCTATCTGTCTGTTTGATTCCAAATCTATCTGTACAATTTCTATCGAAGCCCTTTTCAACAATTCAATGCCATCGTTCAGCCGGTACGAGTCGGAGAAAACCACCCGGCTAATGCCCGCCTGGATAATCAGTTTCGAGCATTCGAGACAAGGTGACGAGGTGACATACAACGTGGCACGTTCGCTGCTGTTGTTCGACTTGGCCACTTTGGTAATGGCATTCGCCTCAGCATGCAACACGTACGGTTTGGTTTTGTTCTCCTCGTCCTCGCAGTTGTTTTCAAAGCCTGATGGCGTACCGTTGTAACCATCCGAAATGATCATCTTGTCTTTCACCAGCAAAGCTCCTACCTGCCGGCGTTTACAATACGAATTTTCGGCCCAGATACGAGCCATACGCAGATAGCGATAATCCAGTAACGCTTGTTTGCGACTATTCGTTTTATCCATTCAATGCATTAATTTACTTAATAACTGCACTTAGGTTAGGTCGTAGAAAAAGCACATGAAAAAAAACCGCCTTGAACGAGGCGGTGTACATGGTATCAGTCGTTCAGAGGAAATTCTTTACTTTATCCAGAATATCTTTCGACTTGATGGGCTTGGCCCAGAAGTCGTCACAGCCACTCTCTTTCGCCATCTCAACATCTTCGGGCATCACAAACGCGGTTTGCGCAATGACCGGCAGATCGGGCCGGATTTCCTTAATTTTCCGGGTAGCATCAAACCCGTTCATGATAGGCATCTGCAAATCCATCAATACCAGATTTACTTCCGGATTTTTTTTAACCGTTTCAACCGCTTCCTGTCCATTCTTAACCCAAATCATTTCCGCATCAATCTTACGCAATACAGCCTTCAGATACAGATAGTTAGATTCGGCATCTTCAACAACAAGAATAACGGGTTTCTTCTCTGGGTTTTCCACGTATGTTCAGCTTTTGGGTCCTGTGAATTTCAAATATATACAAAAATATTTTAGTTAAGCAGCGTAACCTGAAAAATGCACTGAAAGTAAATCAATCCTTTTGCTGACAAATGACTAGCGATTCATCAATTATCCTGACATTTAATTGAACCAATAGGTCATCTTGAAAACCAGCGCCCTGTTCTTTGCCTCCATGTTCCCCGGGAAATAATTATCGGTGTACACCAGGTAGATATCCGATACCGGTTGATAACGCCACTGCAACCGGGCATTCACATTGATGTTGTCGATTTGTTCGTTGTACTGCACGTAAGTGGTGAAAAACAATTTGTCGGTAAAAGTAACGTCCAGTTTCGGGCCCACCAACCAGTAATCCACGTCACCCCAGGGCTGCGGCAACATCAGGTTGTTGTAACTGAACACCATAGAAATGTACCCAAGAGGCTGAAAGCGGTAATTCAACAAACCTTCAGCGTGCCAACGGTTCCCGTTGTAAAAGCCTCCGTAACCGGAAGAAAGCTCGTACTTGAACGTCTTGCGGTTGTCCGACTGATAAATCAACGTAGCGTCGAACCAGTTGTAATCGGTTCCAGATTGTAGAAAATGATTCCCCTGGTTGGTGGGATCAAACTCATTTCGCAGTTTGATGTACCAGAAATTGGTTTCCAACTCCAGGTGACTCCGGTTGTGAAACTGAAAAAAGTAATCGAAACTCACTTCCCGATCGGTCAAATCCATATCTCCCGGACGGAAGTAAGTATCCAGTTCGGTAAAAAAACCGTGATATTCAACTCCATTATTTTCAGGATAAAACCGTACGGTCGCTCTTGGATTCAGTCGTAAGTAGTCGACTCTGGGAACATAACCGGTTTCGGCATTGAAATTTTTCCCTACGTAATATTCAATCATCGACAACTCATATTGCTTCCGCGAATAACTAAGTTGTGCTCCCTGGGTAAACTGCTTCCCGGAATTCAGGCCCGGGGTAAACGAACGTAACCCGAAAAATTCACCCGTCCAGTAATTATTCGAGCTCGCCAGGTTGTACTCCAAACCCGCGACCCGGTTGTATTCATTCCCGGTAAAACCGGAAGGAACATTCATATTTTGCTTATTCACTAAGATGGCCCCAATGTTCGAGCGGGAAAAAACCTTCTTCTGGACCGAAGCCACAAAAAAGTTCCGCGCCAGTAAATTGTTGTGTTTTTCCGTCTGCATGTCCATCACCCCAATCCGCCAGTCATTTCCAATTTTACCACTCAACCGGGCTCCAGCCAGAACCGGCGCGTCGAGTCCGATGCGCCGCGAAAAAAACGGACGAATCTGGTCGGAACCGTAATTGGCAAACAGGTCACTGTTCTCAAGAAAAAACTGCCGCTTTTCGGGGTAATACAGCTCGAACCTATCGAGATTCGTCACCTGGTCGTCCACTTCGGCCTGGGAAAAATCGGGATTGTAAGTCAGATCAAGATTTAGAGACGACGATAGTCCGAGCTTGGCATCCATCCCGAAGTCCTTCCGGTAACGGGTATCGGTTCCCGCTTCAAAGTCGCGCGAAACACTTCCAAAAATGTAGGGAATCAAGGAAAATTGCAGACCGGATTTGGGTGGAGGCGTTTCCCATTCCAATACTCCCGCATAGGCCAGCGACGCTGTTGGAAATTGTCTGGGAACCGGCGCCCACGCCGACTTTTCATTCCTTTTCAAATCCAACCGGGAAAATTGCACATTCCAGTGGTCCACTCCACTCTGGTACCGTATAGACTTAAACGGAATTCGCATCTCGGTCACCCAGCGGTCTTTGTAATTCTTTGTCTTCGATTGCCACTTGCAGTCCCAAATCAGATTCACGTTGTGACCGTCACTCATTGTGCCGTCCCACTTGGCGCCGGCCGCATTGGCTCCGAACGAATAACCCGTGGTCTGGTCGTTGTAGGTATCGAGAAATAACAGGAAATTATCATTGTTACCAAAAACAAAATCGCGTCGCAATGACTCAACGGGCCGTTTCCCCGGAATGGTATCGTAAAAAACAAAGGCCAGGTAAAAAGCTTTGTCCCCGTAAGTCATCATCACTTCCGACTTCGCGGCGGAATAGCCGGTATCGTAAGGCAAGACCATGTAAAAGTCTGTAGCCTTTTGCGCCCGTTTCCAGTCTTCTTCATCCAGCACGCCGTCCAGTTTGATGGGCCCTGTCCGCTTTTTTACATGCAGAACATAGTCGCTGTTGATGGTATTAATGGTAACGGTGGAATCCTTCCGTGAAAACGAAAAAGTCGGATTGGTCGGGGGCATATTTCCGGAAGCACATACAATTCTGGGTACGAAAACCAGCCCAATGGCCAGCATCGACAAAGCTTTAGTAAGTTTCATAGTTAGTTAGTATGCAATGATTTGGACGCTGCAAGATAGAAAAATCAATCTTACAGTCAAAGCAACAATAACATTACATTTTTCACTCCGAAATTTAGTTAACGTAATGATTGACTGCGCATCAAATGATATTATTTATTATCTTGAGAATAAACGAACTTAAACTTTAATGGAAAATACGTTTATCAGTTGTTTGATGCATGTGGTATTTGGAACGATGGGACAGCGAAGTTACCTGCTGCCCGATATACGTTCCCAAATGGTGTCGTACCTTTCGGCCATTGCCAAATCGAGAGGAACGCGGTTGATTACATTGGGCGGAACCGAAAATCATGTGCATTTGCTACTGGCCATTCCTGCAAGACTTTCCATTGAGTCAGCTGTACTTCCACTTAAAGAAGCCTCGCAGACCTGGCTGCGACAACATTTCGATAATTGTAAAGGTTTTACCTGGCAAAAGGGATTCGCGGCCTACTCCATCAGCCGCTCACAACTGGAGAGTACCATGCGCTTTATTCAGAATCACCAGCAACATCACCTGCATAAATCCTTCCGCGAAGAGTACATCGAGTTTCTTCGTTATCACCATATTCCCTTTCGGGAAGAAAAACTGTTCGGCAACTAAAACGAATTTTGGGGCATAAAAAAACCTTCTCCCTTTCGGAAGAAGGCTTCAGTACCCGGAGTGGGAATCGAACCCACACTCTGTTGCCAGAACTGGATTTTGAATCCAGCGCGTCTACCAATTCCGCCATCCGGGCAGGTAGACAACCGGTTTTTTCCGGCGCGGCACAAATATAGATCAAAAATTCACTTCCGAAAAATATTTTTCACGGAAAAAACTCAGATTTCCTTTACTTGGCGGGCATCAATGGCTGCCGTGACTTTTCCGTAAATTACCAACGAGATCGCCGAGACAATCGCAATGCCCACAAACACAAACCAGATGTAGTGCGCATGATCGTATGCGTGAAGCTTTTCGGCATCTGTTAAAGTCAGCGGATCTGGACAATATTTTCCAAGCAGGTATCCCGACAAGCCAAACCCAACCAACGATGAGATGAACGAATGAAGGTGGCTGAATCCGAGATAAAGTCCCTCCTCACCTCTTGGCGCCTGCAACGAAAAGTATTCGAGGAAGCGGGGTGAAATGAACGATTCGGCAACTCCCTGAAAAACAATTCCCACCACCATCATGAAGGCTACCGGGTGCATGCCCAGAATCGGTTCCTGAGCAATCATGTTGCCGGACGCCATCGCTAATGCGGAAAACGGCATGATGAACATTCCCACCGTCATGGAAGTAACCGCCTTTTTTTTGCGCATCAGCTGTGTAACCAAACCGACCGTCAGTACCACGACCAATGGATTAACGTTGGCGTACCACGACGGGGAAGCTCCTTCGCCAGCCATACGCAACACGTATTTCGGCATGGTGGCATACAACTGGTGCTGCACCATCCAAAAGCCGGTGATGATCAGAATCAGAACAATCAACCGCACGTTGGAAACCACGCGGATAAGCGCCTGCCAAATTTCTTTCAACGATTTTCCCTGCCCTTCGTGATGTGACGATTTGAACAGGAAGAAAACAACGATAAATCCAAGCAAGGTTGCTCCGGCCGAAAAGTAATTCAGGGTAATCAGACCTTCGTTTCCCAGCGCTTCCCGCAAAGGTTTTACGATGGTTTTTCCCGAAAAGGCGCCAATATTCACCATGGCATAAAATATCGAAAAGCCACGGGCCCGGTTCTGTTCGGTAGTCTCTTTGGAGACGGTTCCGGAAATCACCGATTTGATGAAGGAACCGCCAATGATAATGAGTGCCATTACCGGCAAAATGCCCCACTTGGCAGTACTGCTCCTTAAGCCCGTAAATTCTGTTGTGTGTCCGTAATGAACCAGACCGGCTGATTGAAGCGTAGTTGGCAGAATCGCTAATCCCAAATAACCAATGGAAAGCAAACCGAACGCCAGTAACAAACCACTCCGAAAACCTATTTTATCGGCAATTGCACCGCTGAAAGTGGGCAAAAAGTAGAGCAAGGCAGAAAAGGTTCCGGAAATGAATCCGGCCTGAACATCTGAAAAGCCTAATATTCTTGAAAGGTAAAGGGTAATAACAATGAAAACTCCGTAATAGGCCGCCCGCTCCAGTAGTTCAACGGTATTGGCCACCCAAAACGCGCGCGAAAAGCGCCAGGTACTTTCTCTCTCCGTCATGTCAAATGTCAAATTAGTCGTTTGGTATATTTTCCGAAAAATCTCAAAGATAAAAATTTGCAGGAAAGTTTCTGTACCCCGAATTCTTCATAAAACGGGTATTATTCCCTTTCCAATAATTTCATCATTGCTCATTTATTGTGCCTCTTTTTCATTAAATTAAAGCATCAATTAAAAATTATGCCTCTTAACATAAGGGTGTTTTGATGATGAACTGTCATAATACTATTACATTGATGGGGCGATGCAAAAATCTCAGATGATACCAAACGAGGACAACAGACGACTTCAGGCTATCCGCGAAGGCGACAAGCAGGCTTTTGAAGCGCTCTTTCATGAGTGTTATCGCCCGATGGTCGCTTATGCTTTCCGGTTTCTGGGCGAAATGGAGCCGTCGGAAAGTGTCGTGCAGGATGTCTTTCTCAAATTCTGGCAAAAGCGGAAGGAATTGATGATTACCTCTTCCCTTCGCAGTTATTTGTTTCGGGCAGTCCGGAATCTCAGCCTCAACTATCTCGAGCACCGGAAAATTATGTCGGGCTATGCCAGCATGGTTATGGAACGGGAATCGGACCGCCACGATTACAGTGATTTTTATGTGGAGGTAGGTTTGAGAGAAAAAATCGATGCGGCGGTTTCGGCTTTGCCGGAAAAACGACAGGAAATTTTTCGACTGGCACGTGAAGAAGGTTTGAAGTACCGGGAAATTGCCGAGCAATTAAATATTTCGGTGAAAACCGTCGAAACACAAATGACGCTGGCCTTAAAACAATTACGAACGCTGTTGAAAGATTATCGCCACCTTGTGCTCTTCTTCCTGGGAACAGGGATAAATAAAACTAAAGAAAAATTACCATATCGTTCCATTTCCGTTAAGGGTAAAAAGCTGATTAACTGTCTTCCATACAGATTATGAAAAGCCAGAAGAACATATCGAAACTGACGCCGGAAGAATGGGCTGCTTTCCTGAACGGCGAAAGAGGTGCGGAGACGTTTTCGGGAGAGGAAACCTCTGAGATGAGAGAGATGAGAGAAGCCTGGGAGCTGAGTGGTACGATTTTCAGCCATTCGGCTGCTGATCCGGAAAAGGCCTGGGATAAACTAAATAAGCAACTGGATAAAACTCCTCAACCGGCAGAACAACCAACCCGTCGTTTATTCCGACGCGTGATGCAATATGCCGCTACCATACTGGTACTTGTCGCACTTGGCGTTACCGGTTATTGGCTCACCCGCCCTGAAAAGCCTATCACATCGCAGTGGGTTGTTCAGCAAAGCGTGGTACAGCCAACCGCTGTCAAACAAGTGACCTTGCCCGATGGAACTGTTGTGAGCCTGAATGCCAATTCCCGTATTGAGTATCCTCAAGGTTTCACCGGCAAGAAAAGAACTGTAAAACTGGTTGGTGAAGCATTTTTCGACGTTCACCACGATGCACTGCACCCGTTTATCATCGAAACCGAAGGAGCGCAAATTGAAGTGCTGGGAACTTCTTTCAATGTGTCGGCTTATCCCGGCAAGGAGAAAGTGGAAGTGAATGTACGTACCGGTACCGTCCGGCTGGTTTCGACCCGCAAGAAAGGTAAGCAAGCCGAAGAGATCCTTCCGGCCGGACAGCGCGGATGGGTGAATTTAAGCGATGGTTCTACGTCCAGCCAATTGGGTGTGGCTCCCAATTACCTTTCGTGGGTGAACAAAGACATCCGGTTTAAGAATACGCCCCTTTCAGAGGTGTTCAGTGTTCTCGAAAATACCTACCACGTCAAAGTGGAAGGCGCCGATACGCACATCGATACGCTGCGATATACCGCAGACTTTGAAAAACAGAATCTCGATTTTATCGTCGATGTGATTGGTCGTACTCTGAATCTGAAAGTATCGAAAACAGACGATGGTATCGTGTTTGCCATGAAGAAATAACTACAGGAAAGGAGGCCGTTACATGAAACGGCAAAAAGGAAAACGTATCATTATTGCATTCAGCCTGATGGTGATTTTCCTTTTTACACTTCCCTGTCCGCATACAAAAGCACAGGAAGCTATCCTGCAACAAAAAATATCGCTCCGCGCAAAGGAGCAACCGCTCATTGACATTATTCATCACGTAAGTGATACCCTCGGGTTGCAATTAACCTATAATGCCAATGCAGATGCGAATCAGCTGGTCAGTTTCAGGTGTGAGAACCAGGCGGCGGGAGATGTGCTAAAGGAATTACTGAATCGTTACCGGCTTGACTTCATGGTATCGAACAGGCATCTCATTGTCCACGATTTGTTCAATAACGACCTGAACAGTCAGTTCCAAACAGAATCCACCGAAAAATCAGACCACCGATCGTTTGTCTTCAACCGCCCTGAACGGAAATTCGTTGCCATCCCGTTCGTCGACGCCAGTAATCTTATCATCGTCCCGGTGCGGATCAATAGTTCGCAAAGCCTGAATTTTATTCTCGATACAGGCGTGAAAGTACCGACCATTACCGAATTTCCCGACTCCATTCAACTCAAGCTAAAATTTTTGCAACCGCTGGAACTTACCGGACTGGGCGAACTGAAAAAAGTAAGTGCTTACGCTTCGTTCAATAATAAAATCGAATTCCCGGGACTAACCGGTTATAACCAAACCATCCATGTGTTAGATAACCCCGACTTCAGGATATCACCGTTAATCGGCATCCCAGTCCACGGAGTAATCGGATTTAACCTGTTTAAAGATTATGTCGTAAAAATCGATTATGGCCGAAAGATAATTTACCTTTATCAACCGGAGCGATTCAACATGAAACGGGCTTTGCGGAAATCGGAAACGGTCACTCTCGAGCTCACTGCTTCAAAACCGCTGATGAAAGCCACTGTAACCATGGAAAATGATGAAATCGTTCCGGTAAAACTGATGGTCGACTTGGGATTCAGTGATGCCGTTTGGTTATCTCCGGTTTCTGATAACCGGCTTCAGCCGCCGGGAAACAGTATCGAAACGTTCCTGGGACGAGGAATGGCAGGTAACCTTTACGGGAAGAAAGGCCGGATACAGGCTATCCGGATTGGCAACATAGAATTTGCCGAACCGATAGCTTCGTTCCCAGATACCAGCCACATTGGAGGAACGCTCGGAAAACAGCGAAACGGGAGTGTTGGAGGCGAGATTTTGCGACGTTTTACGGTTGTAATCGATTATCAAAATCAGCGGATGCTGTTGCAGCCGGGACGCCATGTTCACAAACCGTTCTATGATAATATGAGCGGAATCGATATTGTGAATCCGATGCCGGGCTTGCCGTATTACAAAATCATCAATGTCCGGGAGGGCTCTCCCGGCGATTTGGCAGGATTGTTGCCCGACGATGTGATAGTATACATCAACCATACAGCGGCCAAAGACATTTCGTTGAGCGAAATCAACCAACTCCTGATGAGTCGGGAGAACCGAAATATAAAAATGCTGGTGAAAAGAGACGGACAGTTGATAAGAGCCGATTTTCGCCTGCAAAAAGTTTTCTAAACCTATGTTTAAAAAGTATGGAATTCTATTGTGGCTGATATGCCTTCTTGTGCCCGGAGTACGTGCTCAGGAAGCTATTTCCGTACTACAACGTCCTATCACAATTTCCATCGACAGTTCATCGGTCGAAGATATCATCGACCAATTGGTGCTCGAAAACGACCTCTATTTTTCGTACAACCCTCAGATTCTGCCCCAGGGGCTTTATTCGTGTCATGTCGAAAAAAAGCCGTTGAAGAGTGTCTTGCGTCAACTTCTTCCGGCCGCTGACTACCAAATTGAGGTTATCGATAATCAAATCATTATCAAATACATCGAAAAGGCGCCATTGCGTGTTTCGGCACAAATTATCGATCGCGACAATCATGAACCGGTTCCGTACGCATCTGTCACCATCGACGGTCAGAGCATTGGTACCATCACCAACTCCGACGGTCGTTTTGATTTGGTTATCCCGCAACGATTGCTCGACCATGATGTCCTTATCGGATGTCTGGGCTATGTCGAATATCGCATTACGCCCGATAGCCTGAAAAATGTCGGTCAAATCGACCTCAAACCTGTATCGTACCGCTTGCGCGAAGTTAGGGTCAAACCGGTCGAGCCTGAAGAAATTATTGCCCGGTTCAGATCGCATATTGTCGACAATTACACCCTGACTCCCCAGCTCATGACCACATTCTATCGTGAAACTGTCAGACAAGACGGCAAATATATGGGAGTGTGGGAAGCCGTGATGGAGATGCTCAAAAGTCCGTACAGAGGGGTTCGAAGCGATAGGGTCCGGTTTATCAAAGGGCGAAAAAGTGAATTCAACCGCTCATACAAAGACGTAAAACTCAAAATTCAGGGAGGCCCCTACTACATCACCAAACTTGATGTAGTGAAAAACCTCGAAAGTTTTCTCGATCCGCAATACGAACAGATTTACCGCTACAAATTCGAACAACCAATTGTATATAACGGCCGGGTGGCCTGGGTTATCCGATTTTCGCGAAAAGAGCGGGTGGATTATCCCTGCTTCAACGGTTACTTCCTTATCGACGCCGAATCGTATGCCCTTATTATGGCCGATTTCTCACTGGATAACAAGAGCTTGAAAATTCTGGGCGAATCGTTTATCAAGAAACAGCCGCATAACGTTAAAACACAGCCCATCAGGGCCGAATATAAAATTACCTACCGGGAATTAAACGGAAAATGGAGTTTCTACATGGCGCGTACCGATGTACAGTTCCGGGTACGCAATAAGGAAAACCATCAGCGCTCTATTTTCCGGAGTGTTTCCGACATGGTGGTTACCCAGCAATACCGGTTTCCGCGAAGGGCCAGATTTGGTCCCTCAGGAATTTTCCGGTCGAACGACATTTTCACCGACTTTATCGGTGACTATGATCCGCAATTCTGGGAAAACTACAACGTGATTAAACCAGATGAAGATCTGCGTAATGCGTTAAAACAAAACGTCGATTCAACTAAAAATAAAAATCAATAATAACACCATCGCTATGAAATCAATTGTCCGCCTTGTTCTTTCGGGGATTTTCCTGTTCGCCGGATGGCTGCACGCCCAGGATACAGAAAAGCCTCATCTGATTGATCAACTGACCAATCAATTAAATAATTACCGCTTGCAAACCGTGAATCAGGAAGTCTATGTTTCAACCGATAAGTCACTTTACCGGCCAGGTGAAAGTCTTTGGTTCAAAGGCTATGTAACCGATGTGCTCACACATCTTCCTTCGCTGAAAAGCCTCGAGTTGGATGTCAGGTTGGTCAGCGACAACGGTGATGAAATCAGAAGCGACCGGTTCAAGCTTCAAAACGGGATTACCAACGGTGATTTCAAGATTCCGGAATCTGTGAAGCAGGGCCACTATTACCTGATCGCCTACACTCCGGAAATGACTTTCAGACCCGTGAACCAGGTTTTTTACAAACGCATTATCATTAAAAGTCCCGAACAGCACAACCTCCACTACAACATGGTATTCGACAAGCCAAATTATCAGGCAGGCGAAACGGTGACAGCCAAACTCTTTGTCACGGATCTTAGCCGGAAACCGGAATCGAACGTGCGGGTAAAATACACGGTACAATCGGGCGACAACACTTTTGCTTCGGGGAAAGTAAAAACCGAGAAAAACGGAAGTGCATTCATCACTTTCAACGCTCCCAATCAACAGTTGAAAAAGCCCATGATGCTGGTTGTCAATTTCAATGAAAATAAAGAAGACTATCATTTCAGCAACCATGTGCCGCTTGCCAATGAACCGCTGAACATTCACTTTTTCCCGGAAGGAGGGAACCTGGTACCGGCAACAGCCCAAATGGTCGCATTTCGTGCTTCCGATGCATTCGGCAATCCAATTGTAGTCAATGGTGATGTCGTCGATCATAACGGCAAACTGCTGGCCAAAGCAGGAACCATTGCTCCCGGCTTGGGAATTTTTAGCCTGGTGTCCCAGAATGACAGCCAGTTGAAGCTGGTCGTCACCAGTGAGCCCGGCAAAGGCCAGGAATTTCCGTTGCCGAAACCTGATGCGCAGGCTGTTTCCATTACCGCCAACCAGAGTAATGCCGACACACTTTGGATCACGTTAAAAAGACCGGCCGGCAGTGAAAAAAATAAATACTCCATGCTGGCTGTCAACCGTGGTGAAGTAGTCTGGGCTTCGGAATTCCAAATCGGGGCAGCCGGTAAAATTCCGGTTAGCCTGAGCAGTTTTCGTCAGGGAGTTACGCTCTTCTCCGTTTTCGACGATATGGGAAAACTTCGGGCACAGAGCCTTATCAATATCAACAAAGAAAAATCGGTCGCAGTAAAAACGCAATTCCCTGAATCGATGGGCACTGATCAGGAAGGAAAGATCCGTATCAAGCTAACCGATGAGAACGGAAAACCGGTAAAAGGAGAAGTGGCCGTGTCGGTAACAGATGCGCGGGCGGATATTCCCAAAGCCAGTGGAATCGCCCAGTTAAACTGCGGCACTTCCCTGCCCATTCCGCTTTCGAACCCTGAAGCGCAGAAAAACGCTACTTCGTTTAAATTCTATCTGATGGCCAATCATCTGCAGAATTTTAACTGGGACGAAGTCCGCACATATAAAGACTCAACCACTGAGGCGCCTGAACAACTGAATATCGGCCTTTCCGGAATGGTTTTCAACCGGAAGGATGAGCCCGTAGCCAATGCAAAAATCAACATCGTTAACTCCAGTATGCAGATGTTCAACACCACCAGCGACGAGAATGGGCACTTTTCCATTGATTCGCCGCTCCTGTCGAACCCCGGCAACCTGACCATTACCGCTACCGACGATTCAGGCAAGAAAGATCTCACGGTTAAACTGGACAAAAGCTTTGCGGAAAAAGTGGTTGATTACATCAACAGCAAACCGGTAGCCGATCCGTGGAAATCAGAAATGGGACTCCTACAGGCATCATATTTTGAGAGCAATCCCGACCTGTTCGCTTCTGTTCCTGATAAGGTAATCGAACCCAACAAAAGAAAAGATGATTTCTGGAAAGCATATCTCGACCAGTCGTCTAATCTGCTCGATATCATTAATATGATTAAACCTTTCGATTTGATGGGGGAACGAATTGTCTTCAAAGGCTCACACAACAGTTTGATGAACCAGGGCGGTGCGTTAATCGTGGTCGACGGACAGCAACTGGGAACCTCCGCATCAACATTGAGTGCGATTCCGCCACTGACCGTGGAAGATATCAACGTGTCAACCAAACTTTCGGATGTGGCTAAGTACACCGGGCTAAACTCGGTCGGTGTTATTGAAATTACTACGAAGAAGGGGGAACGCATACAACCAAAAAAAGAAGCGGGACCGGAATACGAAAAAGGTTTACGAGTGTCAAGAAATTTTTCACCTCAGCCTTTCGGGAAAGTGAAGTACAATTTGCAATCGACATTGCTGTGGGCTCCGGTGGTTTTTACAAATGGAAATGGAGAGACTGTTCTCAACTTCAAAACCAGTAAGCTTAAGTCGACGTACAACGTACATGTGGAAGGAATCAACCTCGACGGCACCTGGTTCAGCAAGGATGCCGAGTTAAAAGTTGAATAAAGCAAATATTTTGACAGATCATAAAAAGCCCCGGCAGTTAAATACTTTCCGGGGCTTTGTCTAATATTTTAACGCTCGAACAAATTGTCCAGAATGGAGCTATCGCCTTTTCCCTGATTTTTACCTGCCGGAGCTAATGCCTTAATCAGTTTGCTCACCGGCATCGACTGTAACCATACTTTTCCGGTTCCCCGTAAGGTCGCCAGAAAAATTCCTTCACCACCAAAAATCATGGAGCGTAAACCTCCAGCTGATTCAATTGAGAAATCGATGGATGGCTCAAATGCGACAATACAGCCGGTGTCTACCCGCAATGTTTCGTTGTTCAGTTGCCGCTCCACAACTGTTCCACCGGCATGAACAAATACTTTACCATCACCATCGAAACGCTGAAGAATAAAACCTTCGCCACCAAAAAATCCAGCGCCCAGCTTTCTGTTCAACGCCACTCCCACTTTTGTCCCGTAGGCGGCACACAAAAAGGCGTCTTTCTGAGCCAAAATAGAACCTCCGTGGTTGGGCAGGTCAATCGGAAGAATTGTTCCCGGATAAGGTGCCGCAAAAGCCACGTGTCCTTTTCCCAATCCCCGGTGGGTAAAATGGGTCAGAAAAAGTGACTCGCCGGTAAGCAACCGACCTCCGGCTGATAATAATTTTCCCAATATACTCTGGTTGGCTTCGGAACCATCCCCCATTCGGGTTTCAAAACTCACCGAATCTTCCATGTACATCATCGCTCCGGCTTCCGCAATTACGGTCTCTCCCGGATCGAGTTCCACCTCCACAAACTGAAGGTCTCCGCCAACAATACGATAATCAATTTCATGTGAACGCATAAGCAAATATTTACAATGGATAAATGAATTCGCGATAGGTAAAACCAATCACCTATTCTTTTGTTAATGATGGAAAACCCTCTAAAGTTAGCGGATTTCATTTAAGAGCACAATGCATGCTTTTTCGAACCTCTTTCATGTGATATACAACATATTTATTTATTCATATTTTTCAATACTTTAGAGGCTTATTTATCAGGGAAATTTTACATAAAAACACCCTGTTAGCTCATTGAACGACTGTAAAAATTTTATTCAAATAGTTAGTTAAAAACTCTAACAACCAGCATTAAATGAAAATTCACGAATACCAGGCAAAGCAGATATTTGCCGATTATGAGATCCCGGTCTCGGATGAGATTCTCTGTCACTCAGTTGAAGACGTGGAAAAAGCCGCTGACAAACTGGGATTGCCCGTTGTGGTAAAAGCCCAGGTTCTCGCCGGAGGACGCGGTAAAGCCGGAGGTGTAAAACTCGCTAAAACCAAAGAAGAACTGGTCGATGCAGCCAATCAGATCCTCGGCATGGACATCAAAGGTTACACTGTCGAGAAAGTGTTGACCGCCAAAGCCATTTCGTTTACCGACGAATTTTACGTAGGTCTGACCATCGACCGGAACACCAAGTCGGTTGTGTTTATGGCCAGCGCTGAAGGTGGTGTCGAAATTGAAGAGGTTGCCAAGGACAACCCCGATGCCATTCACAAATTCGTTATCGATGCCGAAATCGGTTTGATGCCTTTCCAGGCACGGCAGATTGCTTTCAAACTTTTCGACGACATCAAGCTGGTTCGCCAGGGGGCCGATTTGTTCGAAAAACTCTATCGTGTTTTCATGGATACCGATGCTTCACTGGCCGAAATCAACCCGCTGGTGATTACTGCTGACGGTAACCTGATGGCACTCGACGGTAAGATGAACTTCGATGACAACGCCCTGTTCCGTCAAGCGGAAATTCTGGAAATGCGTGAGCCTACCGAAGACGAGAAGACAGAGATCGAAGCAAAGGAAAAAGGATTAAGTTTCATCAAACTCGATGGTAACATTGGTTGTATGGTGAACGGCGCCGGCTTGGCCATGGCAACCATGGACATTATCAAGATTTACGGTGGCGAACCCGCCAACTTCCTCGATATTGGTGGTAGCTCGAACCCGCAGAAGGTAATTGACGCCATGAACCTGCTGTTGGCCGACAAAAACGTGAAAGCCGTGATGATTAATATCTTCGGTGGTATCACTCGTTGCGATGATGTAGCCAAAGGTATTATCAGCGCACTGGACCAGATGAATATCAACATCCCGATTGTGGTTCGCCTGTCCGGTACCAATGCCGCTGAAGGTTTGGAAATTTTGAAGAAAACCAACCTGGTAACGGTTGCTTCCATGGGCGAAGCTGCTGAAAAAGCCATCGAAATGGCCAGCCAGACTGTTTAATTGACGTTTCCTGAAATTAATTAACTGATTTACCCTTTGTTTCAATTTTTAATTCAAATCAAATGAGCATTCTAATCAACTCAGATACCCGCCTCATTGTACAGGGAATTACCGGTCGTGACGGTAGTTTCCACGCACAAAAAATGAAAGAATACGGAACCAATGTCGTTGGCGGTGTTTCACCGGGTAAAGGTGGACAGAAAGTCGGCGATATTCCGGTTTTCAATACGGTGAAAGACGCCGTAGCAGCAACCAAGGCCAATGCATCCATCATTTTTGTTCCACCGAAATTTGCCGCTGATGCTGTTTATGAAGCATCTGAAGCAGGCGTAGAGCTGGTGATTACCATCACCGAAGGTCTTCCCACACTGGATATGGTGAAACTAATGCCCTACCTGAAAAAGAACGGCACCAAACTGATTGGACCCAACTGTCCGGGGCTGGTCACTCCCGGCGAAGCGCTGGTTGGTATCCTTCCGGGAAGCATTTTCAAGCAAGGAAATGTAGGTTTGATGAGCCGAAGTGGTACGCTTACCTACGAAATGGTGAACCAGTTGACCACGAATGGTCTCGGACAAAGTACCTGCGTAGGAATTGGCGGTGACCCGGTTGCCGGACTCTACTATGAAGAGTTACTGGAAATGTTCCAGAACGACCCGCAAACGGAAGCTATTGTGCTGATTGGTGAAATTGGTGGTGATGCCGAAGAGCGTGCAGCCCAATACATCAAAGAAAAGGTGACCAAACCGGTAGTAGCCTTTATTGCAGGTCAGACAGCACCTCCCGGAAAACGGATGGGACACGCTGGTGCTATTATTTCCAGCGGAAGCGGTACAGCTGCAGAAAAAATTAAAGCGTTCGAGGAAGCCGGAGTTCCGGTTGCCCGTAAGCCAGCCGAAATCCCGGTGCTTATTCAGGAGCGCTTAGGAAAGTAAATGTTTTTCAAGTCCATACAATGTTCAAAAGTGGCGATGCCTTCGGGTATCGCCACTTTTTTCCTTAAAACTCAATCATTACACCGATGGTAGGAAGTACAGTGCCGCTTTCCGGACTGATGGTTTTTAACTCATAACGGCTCGGATCATTCGGGTCGATAACCGGATTCCCGTTGGCATCTTCCACCAGAACCAGGTCAGCCGGTTGATCGGCTTTGAAGTTGTAGGCATTTTGCACATCCACATACAGCATCAGCGACCACTTCTTGAAATAATACGATTTATCTACCCGGAAGTCGAGCTGATGAAAAGCTTTCAGCCGGAGTTGGTTATACCGGCTGTAATCGAGGTAACCACGCCCCTGCGCATCCCAAGCGGTTCGAAGCGAGGATGTTTTCATGTCCCACGGAGTGTAAGGAGCGCCGCCCACGTAACGCCACTTGAAACCAACGTCCCAGTTTTTCTTCAGGCTTCTGCTGGCAGTAATATTGAAAATATGTCGGTTGTCCCACGACGCCGGAATGTATTTTCCATCGCCTTCGCGGAATTCGCTTCGAACGTAAGTGTAAGAAAACACAGTGTTGAAACCCAGAATATCTTTGTCGCGCCCCAGAATTTCGAAACCGTAGGCCCGTCCGTTACTGATGGGCAAAACTTCTTCATCGCCGTAAACTCCGTAATCGGCTCCTTTGCTGGCCAGCGAAACCGAATCGGCAACCGAAAACGGATAATCGTTGTAGCCCTTATAGAATCCTTCTACCGAGAATTGCCGGTCGGGCTGCGGCTGCCAGGTTATTCCGGCTACGTAATGATTCACCGAGATGTATTTCAATCCATTTTGCCGGTTGACCAAAGAGCCCGAATTGTCGCGGTAGCCCATGGTAGTGTAAGAGGGCAACTGGTAATAACGGCCGGTATTCATACTGACCGAAAAAGAAGGAGTGAAATTATAGCTGGCTGAAAAACGGGGCGACAGCTGTTTCAACAAATTATTCATCTCAGATGAGTAATTGTTGGCATCGGTTCGCACCCCCAACGAAAGCACCAAGCGCTCGTCGAAGAAATGGCGGCTTAACTGACCAAAGAATGCATACTTCCAGAAGGACAAATCCGTCCGGTAGTTCAGTTCGGTCAATTGCCCGTTGATGAAATTCTTTCGGTAGGTACGGTTAAAATATTCGGCATATTGCAGGCCCGTGCCGTAGTTCAACCGAAACCCGTTGGATGATGTGTAGTTGTGCTCAAAACGAAAACGGGTTTCCCGCTCATACGAATCGTAATCGAGTAGCAGGTTTTCCGGCTTTTCGATGTTGTCCTGGTATTTGTACTGAATGTTGTTGAGCCGGTTCTGACTCAGCACCCAGGTGTCGTACCCTTTTTCACGGTAGTGTTTGTAAACAACACCGCCCGCATAACTCCACTGTCTGTTCACCGGCAGGTAACCCAAAATATAGCGCTGCTCTTCAGTTTCATTCGCGTCGGTATTCAGTTTAAACTGGTCCAGGGCGCCAATTCCTGTAAAGTACACCTCGTTTTTATCGTCGATTTTGGTGCGAACCTTAAATTGGAAATCATTGTACGTGGGCAAAAAGGGAAGCCCCAACGCACTAAAAAGGAACTGGAGGTACGAACGCCTGGCCGAGAAAATCGCCGTCGTGTTTTTTGACAAAGGCCCGTCGAGCGTCAGGGCCAAATCGGAGGCGCCCAGTGTGGCCCGGTATTTCATCTTATCGCTGTTTCCATTCTTCTGTTTGAACTCGAGCACCGAACTCAGAGCATTTCCCCGGTCGGCCGGAAAAGCACCGGAATAGAAATCCACATTGCGAATAAAATCGACATTGATGATACCAACCGGACCTCCCGAAGCACCTTGCGTGGCAAAGTGGTTGAGGTTTGGAATTTCCACGTCATCCAGAAAGAAGCGGTTCTCCGAAGGACCACCTCCCCGGACAATCACATCATTCCGGTAGGCAGGCGTGGACGATACGCCCGGATAACTCTGAATAACTTTGGAAATATCGCGGTTGCCGCCCGGATTCTTTTCGATTTCATCGATGCCAATGCTCCGCAACGAAACCGGACTTTCTTCCCGTTTCCGGAATTGGGAAGGTTTCACGGTGACGGCATCCAGATTGACCGTTGATTCCTCCATCGGAATATTAATCTCGGCTACGCTGGCGTTGGTCACCCGGAAGGATTCAGTGATATTTATCTGAAAACCAACTGATGAAACCTGCAACTTGATAAATCCCGGTGTCAATCCGGTTAGCTTAAAGTTACCGTTAATGTCGGCTGTCGTTCCGGTATTGGTGCCAAATACCACCACATTGGCAAAGGGAACCGGCTGGTTATTGCTGGCATTGAAAACGCGCCCCTTCACCACGCCGTTATTCTCCTGCTGGCTGAACACGGGCCACGAAATAAGTAAGGTTACAATCAGGAATAGTATTTTCTTCATTTTGTTGGTTTTGTCTGAAATAAAACACCAAGATAAATATTTTTGTTTAATATTTTCACCTGATGATTAAACATCTTGATTTTAACTTCAATATGAGGGAGAAAAGAAGGCATAATCCCAAAATTGAATCATAACAACGAAATTATAATCATACATTTTCATATCTACATAAAATGATGTTTTGAAACATTTGATTTATCATAACTCATACGGATAAAATGCTTCCAATTCGCCTGCTGAAAAAGAAGAAATGTGTTAATTTGCACGGATGAACCAGACCCAGCTTTACCATTTCTCCAACAGTCGTAAATTGTCCTATTCCCTTTCGGGAGAAGGTGAGTTACTGGTTTTGCTTCACGGGTACCTGGAATCATCGGATATTTTCGATGACCTTCTGCCGGAACTTACCCGGCATTTTCAGATTCTGACAGTCGATTTCCCCGGTCACGGCCATTCCGAGCTTCCGCCGGAAGGCTATACTTTTATCGATTTTGCGAAAGAATTGCACAGTCTTCTGGAAGAAATCGGCCATACAGGTCAATTGACACTGGCAGGACATTCGATGGGAGGATATAATGCACTGGCTTTTGCCGGCCTCTTCCCCAAAAGGGTAAAACGGTTGGCTTTGTTGCATGCATCAGCCGACAAAGCATCGGAAAGTCATCTGAACCTGCGACGCCGCGAAATGGGTTTGATTGAAAAAGGACGGCTGGAGTTGATTATTCGCAATTCGTTGCACAACAACTTTGCGCCTTGTAACCTCAATCGGTTCCCGGAGTTGCATGACCGGTTGCGCGAAATGGCTTCCCGGGTATCGCCGGAAGCGGCCGTTCGGGCAATCCGAGCCATTATGGGAAGGCCGTCGTACCTCGAATTTCTGAACACTGCTTCTTTTCCGGTACTGATAATTGCCGGGGAAGAAGACAAAATACTGGCAGCTGCCAAACAATGGAACGAAGCTCATCATATCCGAAATGCTACTTTCGTCGGGTTGGAAAATTGCGGACATGTGGGTTTCATCGAAGAGAAAAGTTTATTTTTAGAAAAATTTTTGAAATTTTCGGTGGAAAAGCCGGAAAATAGTAGGATTGATGGCCAAAACAGATAATTTCTGCGGAATAATAGAAACAGTATAAATTATTTGGTTTACCTCTGGTTATGTTGTTTAGCATATGGTCATCGTCTACATTTGTGATGATTTTTTTGCAACACAAATCATACATGGAATAATTTACTTAAAACAAGGACTTATGAGCAGTTTCATGAAAGCCTCGATTGGGCGGAAGTTTTTTATGAGCTTAACAGGACTTTTTCTGATTATTTTCCTGTTTGTTCACCTTACACTGAACCTGCTCCTGACGTTTGACGACTCGGGAGTTTTGTTCAATGAGGCCGCGCATTTCATGGCTACAAATCCAATTATTAAAATAATGGAACCGATCCTGGCACTTGGTTTCATTATCCACATTATTTGGTCGGGATGGATTACCCTCGAAAACATGAAGGCGAGACCGAAGGGATACCAGGCCGGCGACAACTTATTGAAATGGTATGCACCGGCAAAGAACATGTTCATTCTGGGAGGCATGGTTCTTATCTTCCTGATCATCCACCTTTTCAATTTTTACGTAAAGATGCGTTTCACCGGCGACCCACTGCTGAATCAACCGGGACCGGGACTGGAAGACGGCGTTCATAACTCATACGCACTCGTAGCCAACCTATTTATTCATTATCCGGTTTACGACATCATTTACATCCTGGGAGGTATTCTGGTCGGACTCCACATTTCTCACGGTTTCTGGAGCGCTTTCCAAACCATTGGCCTGAATAACAGCAAATGGATGATTCGTCTGAAGTTTCTGGCTCACCTGGTGGCTTTCCTCATCGGTGCCGGATTTGCTTACATCCCGCTGTATTTCCTCATTAAGTTTTAATTGAACCTTAAAGACATTTAAGACATGAGCAACATAGATTCCAAAATACCTGAAGGCCCGTTGGCCGAAAAGTGGTCTCGTCATAAAGCTGCTATCCGCGTAGTAAGTCCTGCCAATAAACGAAAACTTGATATCATCGTTGTGGGAACCGGACTGGCCGGAGCTTCGGCTGCCGCATCGCTGGGCGAACTGGGATACAATGTGAAAGCATTCTGTTACCAGGATAGTCCGCGCCGCGCCCACTCCATTGCCGCACAGGGCGGTATTAACGCTGCAAAAAACTACCAGAACGATAACGACTCGGTTTATCGTCTGTTTTACGATACGATTAAAGGGGGTGACTACCGCGCCCGCGAAGCGAACACTTATCGCCTGGCCGAAGTTTCTCCCAACATTATTGACCAGTGTGTTGCACAAGGTGTTCCGTTTGCACGTGAATACGGAGGAACGCTAGCCAACCGCTCATTCGGTGGTGTACTGGTCAGCCGTACATTTTACGCTCGCGGACAGACCGGACAGCAGTTATTGCTGGGTGCTTACTCTGCCCTCAACCGCCAGATTGATGCCGGCAGCGTAGAAATGTACGCCCGTCACGAAATGCTCGACGTCGTGCTTGTCGACGGAAAAGCCCGCGGAATTATTGTCCGCGACCTGACAAACGGCGAAATCAAACGTTTTGGTGCGCACGCTGTGGTAATGGCAACCGGAGGTTACGGAAACGTATTCTTCCTGTCGACCAACGCGATGGGTTCTAACGGTTCTGCCGCATGGCAGGCCTACAAAAAGGGCGCTTACTTCTCCAATCCTTGTTATGTACAGATTCACCCAACCTGTATTCCGGTTCACGGTTCACAACAGTCGAAACTGACGTTGATGTCCGAATCGCTGCGTAATGACGGACGGGTTTGGGTGCCGAAGAAAAAAGAAGATGCTGAGCGTCTCCGCAAAGGCGAAATCAGTGCTGTCGATATCAAAGACGAGGACCGAGACTTTTACCTCGAACGCCGTTATCCGTCATACGGTAACCTCGTTCCCCGCGACGTTGCATCACGTGCTGCCAAAGAGCGCTGCGATGCAGGTTTCGGTGTAAATGCTGAAGGTAAAGCGGTATTCCTCGATTTCAAATACGCCATTGAGCGTCTGGGTCGCGAAACCATCGAAAAACGCTATGGTAACCTTTTCCAGATGTACGAAAAGATTACCGATGTTGATCCGTACACGCATCCGATGCAGATTTATCCGGCTATCCACTATGCTATGGGTGGTACATGGGTTGATTACAACCTGATGACTTCGATTCCCGGATTGTATGCCATTGGCGAAGCTAACTTCTCTGATCACGGTGCCAACCGCCTCGGAGCTTCTGCATTGATGCAGGGTCTGGCCGACGGTTATTTCATCCTGCCTTACACCATTGGTGATTACCTGGCTGGCGAAATCATGGTACCAAAGATTGACACCAATACACCCGAATTTGATGAGGCTGAAAAGAATGTAACCGGACGGTTGGAAAAACTCTACAACATCAAAGGAGATCAGCCGGTGGATTACTTCCACAAAAAACTGGGTCACATCATGTGGGAATACGTGGGTATGTCGCGTAACGAAGAGGGCCTGAAAAAAGCCATCGAAGAGATTGCCGAACTGAAGAAAGAGTTCTGGAGCAATGTACGCGTTCCCGGTGAAATGAATAACATCAATCCGGAGCTTGAAAAAGCCGGCCGTTTGGCTGACTTCCTCGACATTGGTGACCTGATGGCCCGTGACGCGCTGAACCGCAACGAATCGTGCGGTGGCCACTTCCGTGAAGAATCAGTTACCGAAGACGGTGAAGCCAAACGTAACGACGAAATTGGTTGTTATGCTTCTGCCTGGGAATTCCAGGGCGAAGACAAAGAGCCGGTGATGCACCGCGAAGAGCTGGTATTCGAGAACGTGAAACTCACCCAGAGAAGTTATAAATAAGAGTTAAGTACCGTATCCGGAAAAAGAAATCCGGGTACAATTACTTAAATCTAAACAATTAAGAAAATGGCTGATAAAATCTTAAAGAAAATATACGTCAAGGTTTGGAGGCAAAACAATCCCTCCGAGAAAGGTCGGTTTGAAACTTACGAGGTGGAAAATGTTTCACAGGGTAGTTCGTTCCTCGAAATGATCGACATCCTGAACGACCAGCTTATTCGCGAAGGCAAAGACCCGATTGCTTTCGACCACGACTGCCGCGAAGGTATCTGCGGTATGTGTTCCATGTATATCAACGGTCATGCGCACGGACCGGACAGCGAAATTACCACGTGCCAGTTGCACATGCGCCGGTTCGAAGATGGGGAAACCATTACGGTTGAACCTTGGCGCGCAGGTGCTTTCCCGGTTATTAAGGATCTGATTGTTGACCGTACGGCTTTTGATAAAATCCAACAAGCTGGTGGTTATGTATCGGTTAATACCGGCGGTGTCCCTGATGGAAATACCATCCCGATTTCGCAGGTTGACGCTGAAGAAGCAATGGACGCAGCTGCCTGTATCGGTTGTGGTGCCTGTGTTGCTACCTGTAAAAACTCTTCGGCTATGCTGTTTGTAGCGGCCAAAGTATCGCAGTTTGCCAAGCTTCCGCAAGGAAAAGTAGAGGCCAAACGTCGTGCGAAAGCGATGGTAGCCAAAATGGATGAGCTCGGATTCGGTGGTTGTACCAATACCGGTGCCTGCGAACTGGCCTGTCCGAAAAATATTTCTATTTCACATATCGCCCGTTTGAACCGGGAATATCTGAAAGCGAAATTCTCTGATTAACAATCAACTTTCAAGCAAGCAATAGATGAAAGGCTCTCTGTTACAGGGAGTCTTTTTTCGTATTCACACCTCTCGGTTTCTAAAGTTATTGTTAAACTCTTCAGCGAATATTGAATTCCATTTCATTTTTTATAACTTCGCTCTCATCCCATAATTCAATCAAAACAATAGCTTGCTCATGCCTTATCGCAGATTACCCAACACTGATCAGGCCCGCCTGCGGGCTTTAAAGGCTGCAACCGACATCGCCCTCCAGAAGTCGATTGATGACCTGGCTTTTTCGACAGCCACGTTAACCAAAGCACGAGCCTTTTTTCCGGGCTTCGAAAGTGCTATCCTACAGCTCAAACAAGCCAAACGGCAACAATCGGCCAATAGCCGTAAATACAACGAGGTGGTGAAGAAAGCCCGCCTCTATGTCTCACACTTTATCCAGGTACTCAATTTTTGTATCCTTAGAGGCGAAATTAAGCCCGAAGTGAGGGAATTCTATGGAATGGATACCCAAACCCATAAACTGCCCTCATTGGTCCTCGAATCGGATTTACTGGAGTGGGGAAAGAAAATTATCGACGGAGAGCAGCAACGTAGTATGCACGGCGGAAGTCCGATTTACAATCCAAGTATCGCCGTTGTAAAAGTGAAATACGACCAATTTGCCGATGCCTATCATTTTCAGAAGACACTTCAGAGCAACACAGCGCGCTGGTCGGAGAAAGTAGCCGAAATGCGCAAAGAGGCCGACGAATTAATTCTGAATATCTGGAATGAGGTAGAACTGCACTATGGCCATTTTTCCGATGAAGAAAAAAGGCAGAAAGCACAGGAATACGGCATCGTTTATTTCTTCCGCCCCAGCGAGAAAAAGAAAATCGACGCCGGCAAAATGCAGACGAACCTTTCGTTTTAATCAACCGGTGGATTCGGCTCTTCGGTGGTAGTCCACAACTCTCCCGCTCCACGCACCTGTACGTAGAACGATCTCAGCAGTACCATCACGAAAATCAGGCTGAGGATGGCGAGGTACGTCCCCTGCCCGTCTGATGTTCCGACTTTCTCCACGCTGGAACTGACCACTCCCTTTTCTATCAAATAGGAAATAATCACAGCAGAACCATTGTTGACGAAGTGCCCAACCATCGGAATCCAAAGAGAACCGCTCCATTCGAGCAGGTAGCCAAACAGTGCTCCCAGCATCATTCTTGGTAAAAATCCGAAAAACTGCATGTGCAAAGCACTGAACAGCGCCGCACTGAGCCAGATGGCTGCATGCGCATTCTTCGTCCAGTCCTTCAGAATCCGTTGTACGATGCCTCTGAAAAGCAGCTCTTCACCAATGGCCGGCAGCAATCCAATCATGAAAAGGTTGAAGAACATTCCTCCCAAACCATCGACATGCAGAAAGGCTTTGGTAATCTGGTCAGCCTGATCTTCCGAGGCTTTCATCCAGTCCTGAACACCGGAAAGCCAGTCAGGTAACTGCAAGCCCGAATTGAATTCAGCCATCCAGTTAATCATTGGGTTGGCAAAATACACCAACACCATTACCAGGATGATGCTTTTAAACGTCGTGATTTTATCGAGATGCAAATAGCTAATCGGACGTTCGCTCAACACCCAGGCGATAATGAACGGCGGGATGACGAAAATTCCGATGGCCTGAACCGTCTGGAAGTATTTCATCAGAACGACTCCTTGCGGCGACGAAAAATTGGTCATGGCAGCGCCCATATCGCCGATGCTCAAGTGAAATATCGGCATGGCCAGCAAAAAGCCAACAAACAGAGCCACGACGGCCAAAATCAAAACCACCAGTGTGGCAAACATCAACTGCGTAAACGGACCTGAGGTGCGTAGTATTCGGAATCTCACTTGTATCTGTTTAAGAAATGATTATCAACATTCAATGAATTCATGGCAAAGTTAACATTCGAGAGCAAAGCTCACGCTGAATTCAAGTTAATGAAACTGAATTTCGGCCATTATTGTTCTGGATTTTCGGCGACTAAATAATTTTTATATTTGCACGCAAAATTTAAAAAACTGGTATTGTGAAGATTGGGGAACTCGAACTGGGCGAAATGCCATTGTTTTTATCACCGATGGAAGACGTGACCTACAAGTCGTTCCGGTACATCTGTAAGAAATACGGAGCCGACGTCATGTCGACCGAATTCATCTCTTCCGAAGCGCTCATCCGCGACGTGAACAAAACCAAGCGGAAAATGACGCTTTTCGAGTTCGACCGCCCCATTGCCATCCAGATTTACGGCGCCAATATTGATTCGATGGTGGAAGCCGCCAAAGTAGCCGAAACCTTTCAGCCCAACTACATCGATATCAACTTCGGTTGCCCGATGAAAAAAATTGCCGGCAAAGGCGCTGGTTCCGGTTTGTTGCGAGACATTCCCAAGATGATTGAGATGGCGAGCCAAATCGTCAAAGCCGTCAATCTTCCGGTAACGGCTAAAACCCGCGTGGGTTGGGACGACAATGACAAACCCATCGTGGAAGTTTCCGAACGATTGCAGGACGTCGGCATTCAGATGCTCGCTCTTCACGGACGTACCCGCCAGCAGCTGTACACCGGCGAGGCCGACTGGGAAATGATTGGTAAAGTGAAAAGTAATCCCCGTTTTAAAATTCCCCTTGTCGGGAATGGTGATATCAATGGTCCGGAAAAAGCGAAAGAAGCGCGGGATATTTCTGGCGTTGACGGAATGATGATTGGTCGCGGTGCCATCGGCCGCCCATGGATTTTCCGCGAAATCAAGCATTATTTCCAAACCGGCGAAATGTTACCTCCTCCCACTGTCCCCGAAATTGTCGAGGTTATCAAAGAACAAATGGAGCAATCACTTTCGTGGAAAGAGTACGAGAAGCAAGCCATTTGGGAGATGCGCCGCCACTTTGCCCGCTATTTTCCGGGTGTCCCCGATTTTCGTGAATTGCGGATTGCGCTCCTTCGGGCGGAAGAACATACACACGTTCTGGAAATCCTCGACCGGATTGTCGACAAATACCGGGATACCCGTGTCGATTATACCAACATGAGTCTGAAATAGAACTGTTTGGCATTCCCGATGATTTACTTATATTCGTTTCATGCGACTGCGCGATTTTACGAAATACTACTCTCCGTCCTCCTTTCGGGAAAAGCTAAAAATGTATGGAGGAAAAGCGGGCGTGAAAGTGGTCTATCCGGCTTTGCTGCTGTATTACATGCTGAATGATCCGGAAGTTGCCTTCAAGAATAAGCTCTACCTTGCTGGCGCTTTGGGCTATTTTATTTTCCCCGCTGATGCCATTCCGGATTTTGCTCCGTTGATTGGCTTTACCGACGACATAAGCGTCCTTTTTCTGGCCCTATCGTTGCTAAAAGAGAACATCAAAGACAAACACAGGGAGTTGGCACGCGAAAAGTTAAAGGAATGGTTTAAAAATTATTCAGAAAAAGAGTTGAAAGCAATTGAAACCAGCTTCTAAAATCCATTAATTTAAATATCATAAAATTTTTATTACTAGACATTTAAATAAAACCATCTCTATTAATAGACTAAATCTAGTCCTCTCAACCTAATTGAAAATAATATTATTTAAATATTTGGTCTTTTGTTTGACGAAACCCTCTGATTTTGATAGGTTCTTCATCGTTTAGCTCAACAATTGCGTAATTGTTATTTTCCGGTCCGTTACCGTCCACTACCGCTTTCAGGGTATAGTAAAAAATGCCGTTGATTTGAGAGAAACTTCCAGCATGATAATGTCCCTGGAAAACCGCTCTCACCTTTCCCGAATCTTCTAAAATCTGTCGCACCTCGGCAGCATTTACCGGGCAATGTCTATCATCCGGAACCTTCGCCGAATCGAGCTGGTGGTGAATAAAAACGATAACCGGCTTACCGGTTAAAGCCAGATCGGTTTTTAACCACTCCAGTTGCTGGTGTGGAACAAAAGCTTTTGTCCAATCAAAATCTCCGCGGTCGTAATCCGAACCATCCGGTGAGTAGTTCGCGTCCAGCACAACGAAATGATAACCGTGATCGGAAAACGAGTAGTAATTCAGCGAATCGTACTGTCCATGATTGGTGATATGGTCGAGAAACTGGATTTTGGAAAGACTGTCCATGTCATGGTTTCCGAGCACGTGAAAAACCGGTCCGTCGAAATCCTGCAACTCCGACTCAATGGCTGCCAGATAAGAAAGCGTTTCACTTTCATCAGGCGGATCGCCCTGGTCCTTTAGGTCGCCAATCTCAATCAGAAAATCCACTTTCTCCCTGTTCATCACCTCAACACATTCCCGCACCTTCTGCAGCGACTGGCGATAATAGCGGTTGCTTTCCAGGTTGGGCTCGCGATTGGCATAATGAATATCGGTCAAAATCCCAATGCGAAGTTTCCTTCTCCTCCTTCTTCCAAAGGCAAAAGAAGGAAATGAAATTCCGGCCAGGACTGATAAGGTGGTTGCCATAAAACGTCGGCGATTAATGGTACGATTCATCTGAATAAACTCTATGATAACGTTCTAAAATTACAAAACCCCTGAATTAATCTTAATTTTGAGCTGAATTTAAATCCCTTTTATGCTCAGCTTGCTCGATTCCTTTCATCTAACTCCGGTTCATTGGATTTTAATTGCCCTTAGCGGAATGCTGATTGGCATGTCGAAAACGGGCGTTCCCGGAGTTTCCATGGTGGTCGTCCCAGTTCTCGCTTCCATCTTCGGAGGAAAACAATCAACCGGAGTGTTGCTACCTATTCTCATTATGGCCGATGTATTTGCCGTAAGTTATTACCATCGACATGCTAACTGGAAACACTTGCTACGGGCTTTGCCCTGGGCGTTAGCGGGCGTGCTAATTGCATTGTGGGTTGGTGAGAAAGTGAATGACCTACAGTTCAAGCGACTAATTGCGATTACCATTTTTGTTTCGGTAGGAATTATGCTCTGGCGCGACCGGGTGGCGAAAAAAGAGTCTGTTCCCGATTCTCCCTGGTTTGCAGCTTTGATGGGATTGGCCGGAGGTTTTGCCACCATGATTGGCAACGTGGCCGGCCCCATATTTGCCGTTTACCTGTTGGCTTTGCACCTTCCGAAGAAAGTATTTATCGGTACCACGGCCTGGTTCTTTTTCATTGTCAACCTGTCGAAGTTCCCACTGCATGTTTTTGTTTGGAAAACAATTCATTGGTCAACCCTTCTGGTCGATATTCTTATTCTTCCGGCCATAGCAGCCGGCGCCTTCCTTGGGATTACAGTTGTGAAAAAAATACCGGAATCGACCTTTCGATGGTTCGTTATCATCATCACGATAGCTTCCGCATTATTAATTTTCATATAACACTAATCATCAATACTCTAATTAAATACAACTAAAGTATTCAATAAATCAATTACTTCGAAAAGATTTCTTGAAAAAGAATCGGATTTCGTTACTTGTATTAAAATTTTAAATATAATGAATTAATTATCTATTAAATAACATATTAACTATTTAAATCTTCATCCAAAATCAGAGTTCTTTTGTGGAAGAAAGAGAGGAAAAAACGAAATACAATCTTCCAACTGGTCAGCCAGGCAATTCTCGCATCGTTTTTCTGATTTTTTAGAATTTCCCCGGCAAGAAAAGGAGCCACTGTTTCTGCCCGATCAGCCAGAATGTTGAATATACGGATGCTTTGTTGATGGGCTTCCGGATTCTTTTTTACTGAATCGAGCAGCAAATCTGTGACCACCATTCCGGGACTCAATGTCCCAATCAAAACACGCTCCCCTTCCATTTCCTTAGCAAAACTGCGCGTAAAATACCGAAGAGCCCGTTTGGTCGTTCCGTACAATGTCATCCCGGGCATCATCCTTCCGCCGCTGCCGAAACCTTCCATATTGTATATCGCTCCGTGCCCTTGTTGTTTCATGTGCAAATAAGCGACGCGGGTTCCGTTCATCACACCCATCAGGTTGGTTTGAATCACACCGTTGATTTCTTCCGGATGAATATGATGAAACAACTCATCCGACTGCCCCACTCCGGCATTGTTGATCCAGATATCAATCGGCTTCCAAAGCGAGGCCTTTAGCCAAAGCTGATCGAGACTACGGGGCACTGCAACATCAACTACAAAACCGGCCACTTTTTCGGAACCAAATTCCTGTTGCAGTCGGCGGGCAACGGTATTCACCGATTCCCGATGCCTTCCGGAAACGGAGACAAAGTGTCCCATGGAAAGAAAAGCCCGGGCCATTCCCAACCCGATTCCGCGGGTGGAGCCGGTAATGACAATATGTTTGGGATTCATGGTAATGAATTCTTGATAAACAAAATGTAAAGAAACAAAAAAGGCCGGCTTCTTCAGAAACCGGCCTCCAATAGCTTTACACTTTCTTATCTCTTGTTTACATCACCACCGCTGGAACTGTGGGTGTTGATGGATGTAGGTGTTCCTTTGTAATAAATATCAGCGCCGCTGCTCGCGTGTGCTTCAAAATTTCCGTTTACAGTCAGACGGATATCAGAACCACTGGAAGCTTCTGCGGTGCAATCCTCAGCAGCCAGGTCATAGGCGTTAATGTCGGAACCGCTGGAAGAATCGGCATGGAAATTCTTTGCCTTCCCACGCAACGTTAAATCACTGCCGCTACTGGTTCCTCCCGAAAGTTGATCAGCATATACCTCCATCTTCACATCCGAACCACTGGAAACGCCAATCTCCAGCGAACTAACCGTCAAGCCGGTTTGGGTCCTAACATCGGAACCGGCAGAAGCTTTCAGCTCCTTCAGGTCTTTCACGGTTACATGAACTTTCATGGCCTTTGCATTCCGGATGGATTTATCGACATATAACTTCAACCGGTTACCATCGACTTTGGTTATGATGATATCCTGCAAATTTTCATCAGCCTCAACGACAACAGATTCATTATCTCCCTGTGAGATATACAAATCGAGACCGCTGCTAACGGAAATTTCATCGAATCCGGTCAGGTGACGATCGACTTTCACGACATTTCCATTTCCCTTCACTCCCCCGAAGTTCCACCAGGATTGGGCAGAAAGTGAAAGCGAAATGAACATCAGTGAAAGCGTAAAAACGGAAAAGAGAACTTTGTTTTTCATGCTTTATAAGATTTGGTATGGTTTATTCTTGAACAAAAAAATATTCATATTAAAAAGACGACTTCATTTAGCGAAGGTTGCATCCAATGTTCCGGCAGAGCTTTTTACTAAATCTTTTCTCGTGACATACAGGACGACCAGCATCATGATTGACAAATAGAGTATGAAAAACCAAAATGGCTTCATGCTGCCGGTAAACTCAGGCAAAAACATCAGGTAATTGAAAGCGAGGTTCGCGCTGATATGTGCCAGTATAGATGTCAGTACGCTTCTTGTGTAATAATAAATCCATCCGATAAAAAGGGAACCCAAAACAACCCACAACAAGAAAACCAGGAAGTTCATCTGCAAAGGGACTCCGGTTCCAATCAGATATGCTGGGAAATGCCAAAAACCCCATATGAACCCAAGTATTATTGCTGACGAGAATAAACTGAGTCGCTTCAACAACCGTGGTAGTAAGAATCCCCTCCAGCCATATTCTTCTCCCAACGCAATTAATATGATGACAACCACTTGGGGCATCAGCTGAGAAGTTCTCAAACTAAACTTTGAAAGTTCGAAATTCAAAGAGGTAAGCACAGCCAATGAAGCAACAATAGGAATTCCAAGCAGGGAAACGAGAAGCCATTTGAACTTCGTTTTCCGAATCGTTTGTTTAACAAACAATTCATCAACTCCTTTCTTCCCTTTATTGATGGCAGTAAAAACAAGAGCAAGAACGGAAGGAGTGAAAACAGATAATATGGATAAATTGGAATTGTCAGTTTTGTATGCGACAAAACAAATTAACGAACTCAGGATTATCGCCGATACGGAGAACACAATAATCTCTTGTTTTTCCTGTCTACTCATGCTTCAATTGATTCTGAAGATGCAAAATCACCTGCTGTTTTCATGGATTAGGTTGTCAACAACTTCCTTACGATTTGATTTACCTATCACATTATTGTGATATGACGCTTAAACCTCTATCTTGGTTACACGGCAAGTAAATTTAAATCGGTAGCTCCATGTTGAGCAACAACCGATATTCAGGACAAATTGTCATAAAACGGGGCATTTTGTCCGCGCTCAATCCTGGGGCGGTAATTATTTGATTTACTGTGTTTTATTACAATGAAAAGTTTTAATAGCCAACTTTCCACCGTTCATTGGTTCTCAAAGGAGATTGATTGGTTCAGCTTTTGATCGATGAATAACCGGAAAGACTATTTCTGCCAACAACGCTTACATAGGAAGAATACATTATGAATGATCAGGAGATAACGCAAAAGTTCAACGAGATTTGTCAATTACTGGCTTCGCGGAAGCTGAAACCCGCATTCGATCTGCTGGAACAGCTGATTACTGAAACTGGCTCCGGCGATTTCCGCGATGAATACCACGATCTCGAGCAGACCTACAAATACATGTTGCAGTACACGGTCGAAGGGATTAACGACCCCGAAAGACAGAAGGTGTACCGCCATTTGCTGGTCTCGACTTTCGAGTTGGCAGACAAGGTGACCGAAAACCTGAAAATGCGTTTCTCCAACTTGTTTCCTTACCAGAAGAAAAGAGGCTTTGCGGGACTATACGTCGAAAATCTTTCGGAAACACTTCAGGAAATTGAGGAGTTTCACGTGCACAACGAGTTGCAGTCGTTGATTGATGAATCGATTTCGGCCCAGCCGGGAAAAGAAGAGGCAGCCCGCGCTCACCTGGAAAAGCTGAATTACGTTTTCTACCATCTCTGGTTCCGCGATTTGCTGAATGACGATGAAATGAGCTTTGCCCGTAGCTTCCTTTCCGGCGAAAGCATTCCGGTTCACGAAAAGGCATTGTTGGTTACGGCACTTACTTTCAGTCTGGCCCGTTATTTCGACGAACATAAATTCAATCTGCTCTTTGAAGCTTACGATACCACCGATGAGTTGGTGCGTCAGCGAGCGTTGGTTGGCCTGATGCTTACCTTGTACCAGTATGATTTGCGTCTTCCCTTCTTTACGCAGATTACAGGCCGGCTGGCTATTCTGAACGAAGATCCGGAGTTCAAGCGTTTGTTCGAGAAAGTGATTCTTCAATTCATTCGAAGCAAGGAAACTGAAGAATTGCAGCGTCGCCTGCAGGACGAAATCCTCCCCGAAATGATGCGGTTGAGTCCGAACCTCCGGAACAAACTGAACATGGACAACCTGATGGGCGAAGGCATGGTGGACGACAAAAACCCCGACTGGCAGGACATTTTCAGCGATTCGCCCGGCTTGATGGATAAACTGGAAGAGCTGTCGGAGTTGCAGATGGAAGGCGCCGATGTGTTTATGAGTTCCTTTTCAATGCTGAAGAATTTCCCGTTTTTCAGTGAGTTTGTGAACTGGTTCATGCCGTTTTTCCCGCAACATCCCGAAATCAGCAGCGTGACCGGAGACAAAAGCGATGAAGCGACCAACACCTTCATGGAAGCCATCGTGAAATCGCCGATGCTTTGTAACTCCGATAAATACTCGTTCTGCCTGAGTTTGCAGAATATTCCGAATGAATACAAGGAGATGATGTCCGGTTCGCTCAAGGCGGAAATGGACCAGATGGAGGAATTGCAACAGGATGAGTTGGCCATTTCGCCCAACAAAGCTGCCGAAGTAGCTTCCAATCAATACATCCAGGATTTGTACCGTTTCTTTAAGTTACACCCCAACCACACCGATTTTGAAGATGTATTCGCCTGGCGGTTAGATTTTCATAATAAAAACACGTTCCGTCCTCTTTTACAGGAAGATTTGGGCATCCTCCGGAACATGGCCGAATTCTACTTTGCCAAGAACTACTTTGAAGAAGCGTCGGAAATTTACCTCATGCTTTTGCAGGAAAACGAAGATGGCGAACTTCTCCAAAAAGTGGCTTTTTGTTATCAGAAAACCGGCAATTACGAGGAAGCGCTTAAGTATTATCTGAAAGCGGATTTGTTCGACGTCAATAAAATCTGGAACCACAAGAAAATAGCACTCTGTTACCGCAACCTGAAAGAACCGGAGAAGGCGTTGGATTATTACAAACAGGCCGAAATTTTGGAACCCGATAACCTGAGTACACACATCTCGGTCGGGCATTGTTACATGGAGCTGAAAAAGTACGAGGATGCATTAAAGTATTATTTTAAGGTAGAGTACTTATCGCCCGGAAACAAAAACGTTTGGCGCCCGATTGCCTGGTCATCGTTGCTGGTTGGAAAACTGGAACAATCAGAGAATTACTACCGGAAGTTAACGGAAGGATCGCCCAACAAATACGATCTGATGAACATGGGACACGTGCAATGGTGCCTCGGGAATCGCAAAGAAGCGTTGGAATGGTACCGAAAAAGCATTCGGGACAGAGAAAACTCGGAAGCGGAATTTATGGATGCCTTCGGGGAAGATTTGGAACATCTGCTTCGGCAGGGAGTCGATCAAGAAGACGTTCCGATTATGCTCGACCAATTGCGCTATTCACTTGAATCGTAAAATACGTTGCCGGCCGTTAAAGCCGGCTTTTTTTATACTGCTACACAATCGCTAATCAGGCGCAAACCTTCGAGTGTCAGTTGCTGGTCTACAACACGAATGTATCTCGAAATGGGTGACAGCACGTTGGCCAAACCGCCTGTGGCAATTACTTCCGGAGAATTTCCCAACTCGTTCCGGAGTAGATCAATCAGGTGATCCACTAATCCCGAATAGCCCAGCACAACACCCGATTGTAAAGCGTGAACCGTATTTTCGCCCAACACCGAAGGCGGCGGAGTTAAATGCACGGAAGGCAATTGGGCCGTATTTCCGGTCAACGATTTGATTGCTGTTTTCAATCCCGGTGCAATGGAAACCCCCAGGATTTCTCCATCATCCGAAATCGTCGTCAACGTCAAAGCAGTTCCAAAATCGACCACAGTACACAGCGAACCAAACCGCTTGTATGCAGCCATCGAATTGGCAATCAAATCTGTTCCGATTTCGTAGGGATTGAGCACCTTCAGCGGAAGCATCGGATAGATTTCCGGTCCGACAATCAAAGGCTTGACTGTGAACAACGAATCCAACATTTCGGTAAAGGCACGCAAAAGCTGAGGAACTACACTACTCACCACAATCCGGTCGACCTTCTCCACGTAATCAACCGAGTTGGTCAGCAACGACCGGAAAATGACTTCATATTCGTCGGCAGTTTTATCGGGCACCGTCAGGATACGCCATTCATTCACCCATTTCTCACTATCGTGAATACCGAAAACGATGTTCGAGTTACCAATATCGATTGCCAGCAGCATTTCTTCATTTTTTAAATGTTCATGACGAAACTACACCATCTCACCGTCTTTTGAAACTTTTCGTACCAGATAATACCCGATTATACAGGAAATAACGCTGGCTTCATCTTCCGGTCAACCGAATACACTTTCTTTGCAAAAAGAATAGAAAAGCTATGGATGGTAAAAAACGTTCGAATATAAAGCCCGGATTGCATGTATCCATCGTACTGAAAAAAGATCAGCGGACCGGCAAACGTACCGAAGGAGTTGTGAAAGATATTCTGACCAATTCGCCTACACATCCGCATGGCATTAAGGTGCGGTTAACTTCGGGTGATGTGGGTCGTGTGCAGGAGATTTTACCGGATTAAATGAGATAAGATGTTTAACGACGCGATAGAAAGATATCTTCAACAGGAACAACTGAATCGTTTTGATTTAAAGGCCGTTTTCTTCGACATGGACGGCGTGTTGTATGATTCGATGGGACATCATGCCGCCTCGTGGACCAAAGCTTTCACCGAAGCCGGAATTCATTTTCATGAAGAGCTGGCCTATCTGAACGAGGGAAGAACCGGTGCTTCAACAGTTTTAACTGCAGTAAAAGAAGCGCAAAACCGAACGGCAACCGATGATGAGATTCAAAAGATTTACCGGCGTAAGACTGAGATACTGCACACCATGTCGCGTGCTCTTCCCGTGGAGGGAATGAAAAATATGCTGGAACAAGTGAAAAATGCCGGCCTCGAAATCTGGATTGTTACCGGCTCGTCGCATATGCGTTTCATCGACAACCTAAAGGTCGATTTCCCTGGTTTGATTGATCCGACGCATGTCGTAACCGGAAAAGACGTGAAACATGGTAAACCGCACCCCGAACCTTACCTAATGGCTCTGGAAAAGTCTCATTTGGAAAGGCAGCAGGCGATGGTTATCGAAAATGCGCCGCTGGGAATTCAGTCAGCGAAAGCTGCAGGATTGTTCACAGTGGCTATTAATACAGGCATTCTGGATGACGATATTTTGACAGATAACGGTTGTGACCTGCTTTTTGATGACGGAATAGAATTGGCAAAAAACTGGAAAAAGTTACTTCATGGCCTTCAAATATTTAGCCAGTAATCTGATTATTTGGGGGATGTTTTGGTCAGAGGGAATTTAAAATTTGAAATATTTTAACTTTCTTGGTAATAAATAATCTTAAAACCACGTTGTAGTAGAGAATTAGATATTCAAGATGGTAATCATAAAAAATTATTATCTTCACTCTATTTCTGAAAACAACAATTTGATAATTATTACACAGCGTTTCATCATCGCAATTGCGACTAAATCAAAATCAGGCAGACATGCAAAATCTTAAGGATCCCTTAATTTTCGTTGTTGAAGACAATCAGGTTTACAACAAACTTGTTGTTAGTTATCTACGCTCTAAAAAATTCAATCGGGTAGAAACTTATACCAGTGGTGAAGATTGTCTGAACGCCCTGGATAAAAAACCAGATATCATTATTCAGGACTATCTTTTGGAGGGAATGAACGGTATCGACGTGCTGAAAGCCGCAAAAAAAGTACATCCCGAAATCGAATTCATTTTCTTATCGGGACAGGACAGCATTGATGTCGCTATTAATACCATGAAATACGGTGCCTACGATTATATCGTGAAAGACCAGATGGCACTGAAAAAAATCGTTAATAAGATCACCAAGATTATATCTGTACAGCAACTGGTTAAAAGCAACAAACGTTACAAAATGGGAGTAACGCTTTTCTTTGTTGCGCTGGTGGTCATTATCATACTCATTTTAAGTCTTACCGTATTCTTCCCAACAGAATTTGAGTGGTAAGATCCTATTTGCATGTATGTGATATCCCGCTGATCTTCGTTTACCTGACGATTTTCAGCGGGATATTTTTATGCGAAAATTTCCGGATTGACAATCGAGATATCTTTTCTTCCGGAAAAGAAGCCGATAATGTTTTGTGAAGCTTCGCGGGCTGTTTCAATCCGTGTTTCGATGGTTCCGGTTGCGTTGTGCGGTGTGAGAACCACATTCTCCATCTCAAAAAGCTCCTGCGTGATTTTAGGCTCTTCTTCAAACACGTCCAGGCCAGCTCCGGCAATCTTCCCGTTTCGAAGGTATTTAACCAGCATTTTTTCGTCGATCACGGGTCCTCTCGCGGTATTGACTACAAAAACGCCATCCTTCATTTTTTGCATCTCATTTTCGCCTAAAAGATGATGCGTTTCCGCCGTCAAAGGCGTATTCACCGAAATCACGTCCGAGCGCTTCAGTAATTCATCCATCGAGACGTAGGTCGCATTGAGAGGCTTTTCCAGTGACTCATCAAGGCGATTGCGGTTGTTGTAGATGATCTTCATTCCCGAAGCAACAGCCCGGCGGGCCAATGCTCTTCCGATTCTTCCCATGCCAATAATTCCCAATGTTTTTCCGGTTAAACCGAAGCCCAGGTTACGCATCATTCCCCACTGAAAATCGGGATTCGTGCGTAAGTTACGGTCAGTTTCGGCAATGCGGCGCATAACTGCAAGCATCAAGCCCAGAGCCATTTCCGCTGTTGGTTCGGTAACCGCGTTGGGCGTGTTACAAACCGCGATTCCACGACGGGTAGCCTCCGCCACATCGATGTTGTTGTACCCCACCCCGAAATTGGCAATGATTTTCAACTTCGGTGCACGTGCTATCAATTCGGCATTTATCGGGCGAATAAAGACCGACAAAACAGCATCGCAATCAACAATTAGTTCTTCGATGTCAGCAGGAGAAAATTCTTCTTTTTCAGGATAAACGACATCAAACTTCTCTTCCAGTTCACGGATACCTTCCTTCGGAATCCGGTACGTAATTAAAATCTTAGGTTTCATATTCGATTAATTGAAAAGTTATTTCGTGCAAAGAAAAAATGCCCGGCAAGCGGGCATTTTCTATATCTAAAGCATAACAAATTATTTCATTGCACTGATTACATTATCCGGTGCCAGTAACGCTTTGTACTTAGCAGGATTATGCAAGAGTTTAATCGCAGCTTCAATATCCTTGTCATCTCTCATGGATGTTTGAATAGCGCCGCTCTGGTAATAATACCGCGATACAATCTCGTCGCGCAGTAAATCTTTGATGTCGCCGCTGAAACGGGTCAAATCCTGATCGATATTATGCGACAGATCGGCATGTAACGTTTTGAAAGCGTCTGCAGCTCCGTCGTAATATTTCTCCTTTTTGGCAGTTTCAATCAAATCCTGCAACGCCTGTTCACTTTTCGATTCGTACGTAAAGTGATGTTCCTTCACATAGTCCTTGAACTGATTGTAAATATCATCGGTGATGGTAAATTCGTCAGCAGGGGCAATTTTGGAATGCGTATTGGCAAAATGCGTGGCAAAATCGAAGATCATAAACTTCTGTACCAATTGCACGACCATGTTGCTCAGTTGATCCTGATTGATTTTCACGTCAGGTGAAATGCCTCCACCATCAAATACGGTACGTCCGTGCTTGGTGCTGAATTTCGAAATTAATGAATCCGGAATCGTTCCCACACTTCCGTCAGGATTGCGGTGAGCATAGTCTAATGCCTGAATACAGCGACCACTGGGAATGTAGTACTTAGCCGTGGTTACTTTCAGTTTTGAGTTATAACTCAAATCGCGGGTGGTTTGTACCAAACCTTTACCAAAGGTTCGTGTTCCCATCACTACACCACGGTCCAGATCCTGCATCGAACCGGTCACAATTTCGGACGCCGAAGCGGAACCTCTGTTCACCAGGATAACCAATGGCATAATGGTGTCGACCGGTTCTTCGGTTGCCCGGTAAGTTTTATCCCACTGAGCTACTTTTCCACGCGTACTGACAATTTCCTGTCCCTGATTCACAAATAGATTGGCAATCTTCACTGCTTCCACCAGCAAACCGCCTGGGTTTCCGCGCAAGTCGAGTACCAGTTTTTTAGCGTGTTTGTTGTTGCGCAGATCGAGCAGCGCGTTTTTCACATCATCACCGCAATTGGCTGTAAAGCTGGTGAGACGAATGTAGCCGACGCTGTCATCCAGCATTCCGTAATAAGGAACCGGATTGATTTGTATTTTCTGACGAACAATGCTCACTTCGTACGGCTTCTTCTCGCCGGGACGTTGCATTGTCAAACGAATCGGCTTGTTCGCCGGTCCTTTGAGTAATTCCGAAACATCGGATACTTTCATGTCGGCTGTCTTTTTCCCATCAACTTCCACGAAAACATCACCTGCTCTCAGACCTGCTTTCTGCGCCGGAAATCCTTTGTAAGGTTCCGCCACTACAATTTCGTCGCCATGTTTGCTGATAAGCGCTCCGATACCGGCATACTCTCCGGTGGTCATGAAATTGAAGTCTTCCATTTCCGATTCCGGAATGTAGACGGTATAAGGATCAAGTGAGGAAAGCATGTCGTCGATACTCTCTTTGACCAGTTTCCCGGGGTCGATTGGATCCACGTAGAAGAGATTCAGTTCCCTGAACAGCGTATAGTAGATATCCAGGTTTTTAGCAATCTGGAAATTCTTCTGATCGCGGTTAAATCCCCAGAAGGAAAAGGCCAATACCAGTACCAGTAAGGACGCCAGGCCCGTTTTCAGAAATCGTCTTTTTTTCATGTGTTTCTTTTTTCTTTTCAAGGGTCAGATAGTCCCGGATAACTCCGGGTACGCCATACTCTCAGCAACCTTTCGTGAAAGTTGGTTGCCATTGGCCCGTCCCACTCAGAATATTTGTTTTTTTATTTAATGCTTAATATACGATATCCCTTCCGTTTGTTTGTCTGCAACGGAGCATTAGTGAAATTACCAATTTGCCCGTAAAAGTTCGAATGGATTATCAATCTGTAAATTACTCCTCATAAAAATTGGAATCAAGCAAAGGTAATAAAACCAAAATTATCAATCGTCAATTTTCCTGTTAAGAGATGTTATCAGGCTCTATCCCCTGTGCACAAAGCCTTATCCTGAATGAAAAAGCCTCTGTCCTCCTGTCAACTTCCTGATAACGCTATTTTTCATTTACTTTGAAACGGTTTTAGACATCAACTTGTTTTACACGATAAAATTACACGAGTTTGGAAAAAGGACTGGTCATACGTTCAACAGGCAGTTGGTATTCTGTGAAAACGGAAAGCGGAGAGATTATCGATTGCCGGATTAAAGGTAAATTCCGCATGAAAGGAATTCGTACCACCAATCCGGTCGCCGTTGGTGACCGCGTAACTTATCGGGTCGAAGAAAACGAATCACATAACACGATCGGGGTAATCACCGACATTGAGGAACGCCGTAATTACATTATCCGGAAAGCCTCCAACCTGTCGAAAGAGAGCCAGATTATTGCCGCCAATATTGACCAGGCTTTTCTCATTATCACCATCAAAGACCCGGTTACCCTACCGGGATTTATCGATCGCTTCCTGGTGACTGCCGAAGCTTACCGGATTCCGGCCAGTCTGGTGATTAACAAACTCGACATTTACAACGAGAAAGATTACCAGAAACTGGAAGAATACCTTTGGACCTACGAGGAAATCGGTTACAAATGCTACCAGGTCTCAGCCGAAAAAAATTTCAATATCGATACGCTTCGCGATGACATGCGCGGCAAAATCAATGTTCTGTCCGGACACTCTGGTGTCGGAAAATCGAGCATCATCAACCGGCTCGATCCGGAACTGGATTTGAAAACGGCACAAATTTCCGATTATCACCGCCAGGGAAAACATACCACCACGTTTTCCGAAATGTTTGAAATGCATGGTGGTGGCTACCTCATCGATACGCCCGGAATCCGTGGTTTTGGCGTAATCGACATGGAGAAGGAAGAGATCTCACACTTCTTCCCCGAGATTTTTAAATTGCTGAAAGATTGCCGATACCACAACTGCACGCATATTCATGAACCCGGTTGTGCCGTGAAGGCCGCTCTCGAAGCCGGAGAAATCCCGGTGACACGCTACGAGTCGTATCTTTCGCTGGTGCTCGGGGAAGACACTAAGTACCGTCCCGACATCTGGAAATAAAACGTTGTTAAGTTACCTTAGTGTTAAAATCACCACAAATTTTCATTCCGAAAGGAAAATGCATTTGTTTTTTTAGATTTTTAAGTTTTACTTTGACACCAAGAGAAAAAACAAAGCGATGAATCAATTTCAGAACAATAGCTTTTATTACTGGTTTTATTATTTCGGCCTCAGAGCGGGGATCGACCGGTAAAGTATTGTCTGAAACGAAACGATATGAAACAGAAAGGTCCCCAAGATGATTGGGGACCTTTTTTTATGTCTAACTTATAGCAAATAACGAATTTAAGATATTGCCACTATGAATGTAACGATTATCGGACTTGGATTAATTGGCGGCTCCATTGCCAAAGACCTGAAACGAACCGGCTTTGCCACGGAAATTGTGGGTGTCGACAGCAATCCCGAACACGGGAAAAAAGCTGTTGAACTGGGAATTGCCGACCGTTACGAGGAATTGGAAACTGCCGTTCAACAAACCGACCTTGTCGTTATTGCTATTCCGGTGGATAAAATCAAAATCGTTCTTCCGAAAGTGCTGGATTTGATTCCGGAAAATACAACCGTCACCGATGTGGGTTCGACCAAACGAGAAATTGTCAGCCTGATTGAAAAGCATCCGAAGCGCGGAAATTACGTGCCCTCCCACCCGATGTCGGGAACGGAAAACAGCGGACCGGTTGCTGCAATTGAAAATTTGTTCGAAGACAAAATCTGCATCATTTGCGACCAGGAGAAATCCCGTCCGCAACATGTGGCGCTGATTGAAAAAATGTATCAATCCATCGGGATGTCAACTGCTTACATGAGCAGTGACGAACAAGACCACAACACGGCGTTTGTTTCGCATTTACCGCACGTTACTGCTTTTGCACTGGCAAACGCGGTATTGGCCAAAGAAGACCGGAGCATCATTTTCGACCTGGCTTCCGGTGGATTTCGTTCCACTGTGCGTCTGGCCAAAAGTTCGCCGGAAATGTGGGGGCCTATTTTCCATCAAAACCGCGATTACATGGTGGAAGCCATCGGTGAGTACCAAAAGCACCTGGAAGCCTTTAAAAAGAGCATTCAAAACGAAGATGCCGGCGAAATGATGGAGCTCATCAAACACGCCAATGGCATTCGCAGCGTGCTCGACGGTGGAAATCAATCGATGACAAAAAAAGAAAAAACAATAATTCAATTATTTACTCCTAAAAATTGACCCAATGGTTGCTGAATTGGATATCATGCCTATAAGCCACTGGCTGCCTAACATCGACAATCCCCTGCTGGTTGCCGGTCCTTGCAGCCTCGAAACAGAAGAACAGGCACTGGCTACTGCCCGCGAACTGGCTAAAGACAAGCGTGTATTTGTCTATCGCGGCGGCATCTGGAAACCCCGTACCCGTCCTGGCTCTTTCGAAGGCGTTGGTTCTATCGGGCTTGAGTGGATGAAACGGATCAAAGAAGAGACCGGTTTACCTGTTGGAACAGAAGTAGCGAACGCTCAACATGTGGAAGAATGCCTGAAAGCTGGCATCGACGTAATGTGGATTGGCGCCCGTTCGACGGCTTCTCCGTTCACTGTGCAGGAAATTGCCGATGTGCTCAAGGGTACCGACCAGACGGTAATGGTAAAGAACCCGGTGAACCCTGATGTTCAACTCTGGGTAGGTGCGTTGGAACGCCTGAACCAGGCCGGAATTAAAAACCTGGTGGCTATTCACCGCGGCTTTACTCCCTTCCGGGAATCGAAGTATCGAAACTACCCGGGTTGGAAAACGGTTATCGAACTGAAACGATTGCTGCCAAATCTCCCGATTATCGGTGATCCGAGCCACATTGCCGGAAAACGTGAATATTTGCTGGAGATCTCGCAAAAAGTATTCGATATGGGACTGGATGGCCTGATGCTTGAATCCCACATCGATCCATCCTGTGCATTGAGCGACAAAGCTCAACAGGTTACTCCTGCCGATCTGGGCAAAATACTGGATGAACTGGTAATTAAATATGCCAGCTCGGACGACCCGAATTTCGAAAACAAACTCGAAGAATTGCGCGGACGTATTGACCAGATTGACCACGAAATGATGGAAATTCTTGCTTCACGGATGGAATTGGTGAAACAAATCGGTGAGTATAAGAAGCAGAATAAAGTAACGGCACTTCAGATTAACCGGTGGGCTCAGATGATGGACGACCGCACCAGCTTGGCCGGCAAATTACACCTCGATGAAACATTTATCAAGATTTTGTTCCAGCTGATTCACGAAGATTCAGTACGTCAGCAAACAGAATTGATTGAGAAGAAATAAACTATTTACCAGTCATGTAACACGGGCCCCGGAGCACCTTACACGCTTTTGCCCGTGTTTTTTTTATGCTTTTTTTTCAGCGCTGGAACTCTTGGTCAGTTCCTTTTTCAATCGGTTAATAGCTTTTTGTACGCTGCCTTCAATCTTGCGATAGCTTAACTGCTCTTTCCCCACGTAAATAAACATCACACCCAGTTGCTGCTCTGTGGTCTCCAGGTACTCGTATAACTCATGCTTTCGCAAACGATAAGCCTCACGTATCCTGCGCTTTAAAAGATTCCGCTTCACAGCACGTTTAAAATTCTTTTTAGGAACGGTAAATCCTACCTGCACCGGAAAATCTCCCTCCCACACCTCCGGAGTATAGTAGACTACCTTCAGCGGATAGCAAAGAAAAGACCGCCCGGACTCAAACAGCGTTCCGATAAGCTTCCGGCTGCAAAGCCGTTCTTCTTTATGAAATGTATAACGTGCCATACGTTTTTCCGGTACAAAAAAGGGGGAATAACCATCCCCCTTTCTCTCCGAAGCTATTTGAAAGCTTTGATTTATTTCTTGTTGTTAAAATCCTTTACGTATTTCTCCAGTGCCATGGTCATGGAAGGCGCATCAGGGACCGGAGCTTCGATATCCAGTCTCAAACCAGCTTCGCGAACTGCCTTGGCAGTGGATGGACCAAAGGTAGCAATCTTGGTATCATTCTGCTCAAAATCAGGGAAATTCTGCAGCAATGATTTAATACCGGACGGACTAAAGAATACGAGAATATCGTAATTCACATCTTTCAAATCCGAAAGGTCGCTACTTACCGTGCGATACATGACCGCCTTGGTGTACTTTAGCTTTGCTTTATCCAGTAATTCAGGTATTTCCGCCTTATGGATATCGGAAAGCGGGATGATGTATTTTTCATCCTTATGTTTCTTAAGGATGTCAACCAAATCGGCAAATCTTCCATTGCCGTAAAAAATCTTTCTCTTCCGGTAAACGATGTATTTCTGAAGGTAGAAGGCGGTCGCTTCCGAAATACAGAAATACTTCATGGAATCAGGAACGGTAATGCGCAGTTCCTGAGCAATACGGAAGAAATGGTCGATGGCGGTTCTACTGGTGAAGATAACCGCTGTGTGATCCAGAATCTGTATGCGCTCTTTTCTAAAATCTTTTGAAGATATCCCTTCAACCTGTATAAACGGACGAAAATCAATCTTCAAATGGTTTTTCTCAGCAAGATCTTTGTAGGGAGATCGAGCTGAAGTAGGTTCTGGTTGCGATACTAAAATGCTCTTGATCTTCAATTTTTCAAGATTTTTTGGGTGAAAAGCGTTTGCGTGTTGATTTATACTTGCCCGAAAATGAGCTTATAAACCAAAAGCAACGGAAAAATTTCAAGGATACAAAGGTACAAAATCAAATAGAATATAGAAATACCATTTCTCAGAGCAACCAATGCTCCCCGGATCAGTGATGCCGTGTAGAGTACAACGGTAATCGATATTCCAGCTACAAACATAATTTTGGACCACTCGGGTGCCAAAGACGTCACAATTATGATGGGTAGCAGAAAAATTCCTAAAGCTTTGGTATATATTCCGTAGTTAAAAAACACTTCCGAAACCACTGGTGCCCGCATAAACAGAACGCCACTCAGATGGTACAAAATCATCTTTCCAATACCGTAGGCACCTAGTAAAATGAAGTATGCTATTAACAACTTGTAACTTCCCAGTCCGAGCCAGGTAAAACTTCCGTCGTGATTGGAAATTTGGTAAACGAAAACTGACGTCACAACAAGTGACATCACATCCAAACGGAAAGAACCATGGGAAATTTTGTAACCGCGTTCGCGGAATAGCCGGCTGGCTGTAGAATAGTTAATCAAACTGGTAAACAGGTGATTGAGGTATTTACCAAAAACCAACCGAACCGATGCAAAAAGAATCAATGCCAACAAAATAACTCCTAACAACCAATCTTGCCGAACGGAAGCGAATTCCTTTCCTTCCTTCCCTACCGGGATCATAGGCAATTCGGTCGTCAGAGTATCCTGGTGCAGTGTATCCTGTACAGTGGTTAGCGAATCCACCTGAAGTGAGTCCTGATGAACCATCAGCGTATCGCTGGCCTGGGCTTGCTGCGCCGCCTGAATCGAATCTTGCTTTTGCTGTGCCTTGATTCTCGCCTGTCGCGCCGCACGGGCTTTTCGCCTGGCAGCCTGCTCGGCCTGCGCTTTCGCGATTGAATCCCGGATGGCCATCTGCCTGAATATCCGGGCAGCTGAGGTATCGACAGCCGTCTGGCGCTGAACTTTCAGAACCGGCTTGGCTGTATCCTGGTGCGTCTCGGTTTTAATCGGCTGCACCAGCGAGTCCACTCGCAGAGAATCACTTTGCTGACTTTGTAATAAAGGGGAAATCACCATAAAATAAGGCACTTTTCAGGCTCTGCAAAGATATAAAATATTGGATAATGCAATACAGGCTCACATTTTTCAATTCGTGTGACCACCGACCGGGAATCCTCTTTATTTTTGCAGGAATGAAAGCAGAAAAGAATCCCATTCCAATCTACCTCGCGCCGTTGCAGGAATATACCGATGCCGTTTACCGTAACGCGCATTTCCGGTTGTTCGGCGGAGTGGACAAATATTTTGCACCCTACCTCGTCCTTCAAAACAATGGTTCGGTGAAGAAATCAACCTGGCGGGATATTCTGCCGGAAAATAATCCGGATGTTTTGCCGGTTCCGCAAATTCTGGCCGGCACCACCGACGAATTTGTATCGCTGGCCAATAAAATTATGGAGTTGGGCTACCGTGAAATGAACTGGAATCTGGGCTGTCCTTACCCGATGGTAACGCGTCGTGGCCGGGGTGCCGGACTTCTGCCCCATCCCGATAAAATCAGGGAAATCCTGGAGAATGCATTTGCCATTCCTGAAATTACCCTTTCGGTGAAACTGCGGGCGGGCCTGGAGTCGAAAGACGAACTTTCCCCCGTTCTGCAAGTGCTCAACGATTTCCCGGTAACGGAAGTCATCCTGCATCCGCGCATTGCCAAAGATTTGTACAAAGGCGAAGCTGACCGAAATTTATTCACGGAAGCCAAAGAAATTTGCCAGCGTCCGCTGATTTATAACGGAGATATATTAACTGCCGACGACGCCAGAGATTATGCCTCACGGGAAGATGTTTCCACACTCATGATAGGCCGTGGAATTTTGCAAAATCCTTTTCTGGCTTCGGAAATAAACGGGACTTCCACTGCAACGGAAAAAGAGAAAGTTCAGCTTCTCCGAGATTTTCATTCTGAAATTTATTCCGCTTACGCTGAAAAACTGAGCGGCTTTAGCCACCAACAAATGAGGATGATTAAGTTTTGGAGCTATTTCAGCGAAAGCTTTCCGGAACCGCGAAAGGTATTCAAGAAAGTGAAAAAAGCCACGTCGGAAGCCAAATATGATGAAGCTGTGAGCCACGCTTTTCGCCAATTTGAACTGTAACAACGAATGATGAAGAAAACCAACGCTGCCCGTATCCTCGACCGCCAGAAAATTAGCTACCAATTGGCTGAATATACGGTCGATGAAAATGATTTGAGTGCCGAACACCTGGCTGAAGTTTCCGGTTTTCCGGTAGAAAAAGTCTACAAAACGCTGGTGGCTCGCGGCGACCGAAACGGGATTTTTGTGTGCGTGATACCAGGCGCTGCCTCGCTCGATTTGAAAAAAGCAGCTAAAGCCAGCGGAAACAAAAAGGTGGCGATGGTTCTGATGAAAGAACTGGAGCCGCTTACCGGTTACATTCGCGGCGGTTGTTCTCCGTTAGGAATGAAAAAGAATTACCCGGTTTTCATCGACGAATCGGCATTCGAACTTGAGGAGATTTTCATTAGTGCCGGGCAACGCGGTTTGCAGCTCCGTCTCGCTCCCGCCGATTTGCAAAAAGCAACCGGGGCGCAAGTGGTATCACTCACCTGACGCCCCGACAGAAATTTTATCAGTGGGCCTCGAGCCAGTTGGCGGCCGACTGCATATCAACAGTCAGCGGTACGTTCAGCTCTACGGCGTGTTCCATTTCGTGTTTGACCAGCTTTTTCAACACTTCCAGTTCGTCTTTCAGCGCATCGAAGTTCAATTCATCATGCACCTGCAGCATCATCTTCGATTTCATTCCTTTCTCCTGCATCTTCCTGTGAATGTTGATCATTGCAACTTTGATAACGTCAGCGGCCGAGCCCTGAATGGGCGCATTGATAGCATTTCGTTCGGCTACGCCGCGTACCACCGCATTGCTTGAGTTGATATCGGGCAGGTAGCGCTTCCGTCCCATCAGCGTTTCCACGTAACCTTTTTCGCGGGCATTGTGAATCTGCTCATCCATGAACTGCTTCACACGACTAAAGTTCTCAAAATAGCCGTCAATAAGCTGTTTCGCTTCCGTTCTCGGAATATTCAATCGTTGGGATAGCCCGAAGGCTGAAATGCCGTAAATGATGCCGAAATTGGCCGTCTTGGCCTTCCGACGCATGTCGGACGTGACTTCCTTCAACGGGACACCGTAAATCTTCGCTGCGGTAGTCGCGTGAATGTCCTCACCCTTGCGGAAAGCTTCTATCATCGCCTTGTCAGCTGAAATGGCTGCCATAATGCGCAGTTCAATTTGAGAATAGTCGGCCGAAAGGTAAACATGCTTGTCATCCGACGGAACAAATGCTTTCCGGATTTCCCGTCCGTTTTCATCCCGAATGGGAATATTCTGCAAATTGGGATTGTTCGAACTCAAACGCCCGGTTGCCGCTATGGCCTGGTTAAACGACGTGTGAATTTTTCCGGTTCGCTCGTTGATCAGCTTAGGAAGAGCTTCCACGTAAGTGCTCAATAATTTCTTCAAGCCACGATAATCAAGCACCTTTCCCACAATCTCATGCTTGTCCTGCAGCTTGACCAGCGTCTCCTCGTTGGTCGAATATTGCTTGGTCTTTGTCTTTTTCGCCTTGCTGTCCAGTTTCAGCTTTTCGAAGAGAATTACTCCCAGCTGCTTGGGTGATGAAACATTGAATTCCTCTCCTGCCAGTTGATGAATATCCTTCTCTAACGTGATGATTTGTTCGCGAAGTTCTTCCGCGTAAGCGTCCAATGCTTCCTTATCGATTTTCACACCGGCCTGCTCCATGTCGACCAGCACGTTCAACAACGGCATTTCCACCTCTCGGAACAGTTTTTCTACGCCGGCTTTCTCCAGTTCACGGGCCAGAATCGGTTTCAGCTGCCAGGTAATGTCCGCATCTTCGCCGGCATATTCTTTTATTTTGGAAACAGCCACATCGCGCATGGAACGCTGGTTCTTTCCTTTTTTACCTATCAGTTCTTCGGTTGCCACTTTCTTGTAGCCGAGGAACAACTCACTCAGGTAGTCGAGGTTGTGGCGCAATTCAGGCTGAACCAGGTAATGAGCAATCATCGTGTCGAAGATTTCACCTTTCACCTCGATGCCGTAATTCCCCATCACCAGGATGTCGTACTTGATATTCTGACCAATCTTCATGATACGCTCGTCGGCAAAAATGGAGCGAAATTCATCGACCAGTGCCTGTGCTTCTTTCTGGTCGGCCGGAACCGGAACATAAAAAGCCTCGTGGTCTTTCCACGAAAAAGACATCCCAACCAATTGCGCTGTGTGCGGATCGATATCGGTGGTTTCTGTATCGAAACAGAACTCTTTCAACACGCATAAATCAGCGCGTAAATCCGCACGCAGTTCCGGCGTATCCATCAGGAAATACTCATGATCTGTCGAGTTAATGTCTGAAATATTTTCCGGTGCCATTTCCGGTTCCTGCGGCGATTCGGGTGCACCGAACAAGGTGCCTTGCTCGAAATTATTATCCTGCTGTACCGGAATCTCTTCGTTCAAAATACGTTTGGCGAGTGTTTTAAATTCCAGCTCACTGAATAAATCCCTCAACACATTCTTGTCCGGTTCAGTGCGTACCAGACCATCCGGCGTTGCATCCAGCGGAACATCTAATATAATTTTCGCCAGTTTCCTGGAAATACGAACCTGCTCTTCGTTTTCCACCAAACGCTCTTTCTGTTTGCCTTTCAGTTTATCGATGTTCTGATAAACTCCATCCACACTGGCAAAATCCGAGATCAGCTTCATCGCCGTTTTGGGGCCAATTCCGGGACAACCGGGAATATTATCTGCGGTGTCGCCCATCAATCCGAGAATATCGATCACCTGCTCGGGCTTTTCAACCTGGAAATTTTCGCTCACTTCTTTCAGTCCCCACACTTCCAAATCGTTTCCGCTACGCTTCGGCTTGTACATGAAAATGTTCTCCGAAACCAGCTGTGCGTAATCTTTATCAGGAGTCACCATGAAAACTTCATAGCCTTCTTTTTCGGCTGATTTTGCCAATGTCCCAATCACATCATCCGCTTCGAAACCTTCGCGTTCGACAATCGGAATATGATAGGCTTCAATAAGCTGACGGATATAGGGAATGGATTTCCGCAAATCCTCAGGCATCTCTTCGCGGTTCGCTTTGTACGGCTCATACATTTCATGACGAAATGTGGGAGCTTTTAAATCGAAAGCCACCGCAATGTGACTGGGATCTTCCTGTTTCAGAATTTGCTCCAGGGTATTCAAAAATCCCATAATGGCCGAAGTATTTAAGCCTTTGGAGTTGTAGCGCGGGTTTTTGATGAATGCAAAGTAAGAGCGGTAAATCAGTGCATATGCATCGAGCAGAAACAGTCGTTTCGGATTTTTTTCGGCCATTATCTTGATTTTCTTGAGTTATCGGATTGAAGTTACAGCAAAGCGCCTGCTTTGTCAAGTATTTCACAGGGCTCAGATGGCCAAATCTACGGAAAGTAAAGGCAAAAAAAAACCGCCCAGGTGAGCTGGGCGGCGGTTATCGCAATTCGTTGTTTATTCACTGCAGGTACACTGGCCAATACAATCAACCAGTTTACTCAGGCTTTCGTGTTTCAGAAAGTAGAAGGTATTTTTTCCATCGCGCTGCGAGCAAAGAACACCTTTATCTTTTAAAATTCCGAGATGGTGCGAGGTAGTGGACTGCTCAATTCCGAGTCGTTCGTGAATTTCAGTTACGGTAAGTTTTGTGTCTCCCTCCAAAAAGCTGAGTATGGCGATGCGCATCGGGTGCGCAATTGCTTTCAACATATTGGCAGCTTTTTCCAGTTTTTCGCTTTCAAGTTCAGTTATATTCATCTAAAAAGCATTTTAACAAGTTATCATTCAGGTTACGTAATATATATCATCAAGAAATGCAAATATATAAATATATTGTGCTGGTATCACCTCCTTGACGCCTGAGCAACTGTGCAGTTACCTTCCCGATTATCAAAAATATGTTATAAAACATTGAATATCAAAGCTTAACATTTATTTATAAAAACATTCTATTTTGTTGTTAATCAGTAATTTAGAAAGTTTCAAAACAAGTTAACGTTCGCAGATCAAATTAATTCTTACCTTTGGACGTTGCGGATTATAAGGATAGTACGAAAAAAATGTCAACTGTTTCTATTGAGCAAATAAAGAATCCAATAGCTGAAGAGCTTAAAGGTTTCGAACCGTTTTTTCGTAAGTCTACGAAAACGGATATTCCCCTGCTTAACTCGATTATTAATTATATTCTCAGGCGCAAGGGTAAGCAGATGCGCCCAATGCTGGTTTTTCTGACCGCCAAGCTGAACGGGACTTTCAATACACGGACTTATCATGCGGCGTTAACCATCGAGTTGCTACACACAGCAACGCTCGTACACGACGACGTGGTGGACGAATCCTATCAGCGTCGCGGATTTTTCTCGGTAAACGCCATCTGGCGGAACAAGCTGGCCGTTCTGGTCGGTGATTTCATTCTCGCAAAAGGTATGCTTTGGTCCATCGACCATGAAGACTACGATTTCCTTCAGTTGATTTCGAAAGCCGTAGGCGACATGAGTGAGGGAGAAATTCTCCAGATTGAGAAAGCCCGAAAACAGGATATAACCGAAGAGGTCTATTTTGAAATTATCCGGAAGAAAACCGCTTCGTTACTGGCTACCAGCGCTGCTGTTGGTGCCAGTTCGGTGACAACCGATAAAGATGTTATTTCGCGGATGCGGGAACTGGGCGAATTAGCCGGAGTCGCGTTTCAGATTAAAGATGACCTGTTTGATTACGAGAAAACCAACATGGTGGGGAAACCTACCGGGAATGATATCCGGGAGAAGAAGATGACGCTGCCGCTCATTCATGCGTTGAATCAATCGGAAAATGGCGAGCGGAAAAAAATTCTGAAAATCGTCAAGAAACGAATCAAATCAGCGGAAGATATTGAGCAGGTCGTAACGTTTGTGAAATCAAAAGGCGGAATTGAGTATGCGCACCAGGTGATGCTCGACTACCGCGACAAAGCATTGAATATTCTGGATGATTACCCCGATTCAGACGTAAAAACGTCTCTTCAGCAGTACATCTACTACATTACCGACCGAAATAAATAAACCCCGTAAAAAGCGCCGAAATGACGTTTTACGGGGCTGTCGTATTTTCTTCGAGAATCAGAAGTATTTAACCTCTTCTCCTATCATTTCCGTTAATAAGTTATTTGCCAGTCGACTAGCACCAATCCGGAAGAGCTTGTTATTCATCCACTCCTCACCTAATACTTCTTTCACAACTGTCAGATACTGCAATGCTTCATCGGCTGTTGAAATTCCGCCGGCAGGTTTAAATCCCACTTTGCGGCCGGTTTCTTCATGGTAATGCTTAATAGCTGTCGTCATTACCCAGGCTGCTTCCAACGTAGCGGCCGGGTCCATTTTTCCGGTAGAGGTTTTGATGAAATCAGCTCCGGCATGCATCGCAATCAGCGAAGCTTTCCAGATAGCTTCCGGCGTTTTCAATGCTCCTGTTTCCAGGATAACTTTCAAGTGTGCTTTTCCGCAAGCTTCTTTCAGTTGTTTAATTTCGTCAAAAACGAATTCGTAGTTTCCAGCCAGAAAATCGCCAATGGAAATGACAATGTCGATTTCGTCAGCGCCTACTTCCACCGTTTTCTTTGTTTCCATCACCTTCACATCGGCAAACGTCATCGAAGACGGAAAGCCAGCTGATACCGCAGCGATATTCACGCCTTCTGCTTTCAGATTTTTCCGGACTACCGGAACCAGTTTTGGGTAAACGCAAATAGCTCCGACGTTGGCCAATCCGGGAAACTGTTCCTTGAAATTGGAAACATTGTCTGCAAACTGTTTTCCGCGCGCCTCGGTATCGGTCGAGTTCAACGTGGTCAGGTCAATACACGAGAAAGCCAGTTCCAGCATTTCGTCATTCCTACTATCAGCATATTTATTCAGCACATTTTCAATGGCTTGTTTTACTTCTTCGTCCGCAAATTTGCGATCGAAACCGTTGATGGATTTCATTGTAAAAACTTTATGTTTATAATTTTTGATTATTCTTATGTCGCTCGCTATCGCGATTGGTTTTCTTTTCCAGGTTCTTCCGGAATGCCGATGTAATGTCAACTCCGGTTTGATTGGCCAAACATAGCAGCACCCAAAGTACATCGGCCATTTCGTCGGCTAATTTACTGCCATCTTCGCCTTTTTTGAATGACTGATCGCCATATTTCCGCGAAATAATGCGGGCCAGCTCTCCCACTTCTTCCGTCAGGATAGCCATATTGGTCAACTCACTAAAATAGCGGACTCCGTACTTTTTAATCCAGTCGTCCACCATCGTTTGCGCTTCCTGCAGCGTCACCTGTTCTTCCATTTATTCCTTGTTTTTGGTATCGATGAGAATTGTAACCGGCCCGTCGTTCACCAATTCAACGTCCATGTGCGCGCCAAACTCTCCTGTCTGTACCTCTTTACCCAAATCCTTCGATAATTGTTCCACGAAAGCTTCGTACATCGGCACGGAAATTTCCGGTTTGGCGGCTGTGATATAGGATGGCCTGTTTCCTTTCTTCGTTTTCGCGTGAAGCGTAAACTGACTAACAACAAGCAGTTCTCCCTCAACATCTTTAACTGAAAGATTCATGACATCATTGTCATCATTAAATACTCGTAATTGAGTAACTTTATTACTCAACCATTGAATATCTTCTTGTCCGTCAGCATCTTCGACTCCCAACAATACAAGCAAGCCTTTATTAATGAACGATTTAACGTTTCCATCAATGGTTACTGAAGCCCGGCTAACCCGCTGAATCACTACACGCATAGTACCTCCAAATTTTGGAGCACTAATTTAACGAATTACCGCCGTATGAAGCAAGATTGAGCGCAAAACCCTATTTTTGCCAGCATATTGACAAACATCGAGCTATGTATTACCTGGTTTCATCGTCGAACGACCCGTATTTCAATATTGCATCGGAAGAATACTTATTGAAGAATTTCACCGATGAGTTCTTCCTACTCTATATCAACGAGCCCTCCATCATCGTGGGGAAGCACCAAAATACGCTTTCAGAAATCAATCTCGACTATGTTGAAGCCAACGGAATCAAAGTGGTTCGGCGGTTATCGGGCGGCGGTACTGTTTTTCACGATTCCGGAAACCTGAACTTCTGTTTCATCCGGAATATCGCCGCAAACGAGGATATATCGTTCAAACGCTTCACGCAACCGATAGTCAACGCTCTCGCGACTATTGGAATTGAAGCCTCTTTTTCGGGCCGGCACGATTTGCTGGTGAAAAGCAAAAAAATATCGGGTAATGCGATGCATGTTTACAAAAAGCGCGTTTTATCGCACGGAACGCTGCTTTATACTTCCCAAATTGGAAAGCTTTCCAGTGCATTAAAATCAAATCCCTCGTTTTTCCAGGACAAAGCAGTCAAATCAAATCGCTCGCGGGTTGCCAATATTTCCTCTTTTTTGCCCTCTCCTCCTTCGATTGAAGAGTTCACACAGCAAATTTTGGGACATATTCGTGAAGTCAATCCGAATGCTGAAGCTTATACTTTTTCGAAAGAGGACTTAGCTGCGATCGAACAACTGCAAAAGGAAAAATTCGGAACCTGGGAATGGAACTACGGCTACTCGCCCAAATATGTATTCCTAAAAGATGGGTTGCTTTCAGGAAAACCAGCATCATTGAGCCTGAAAATAGAGAAAGGCAGAATAAAATCGGTAGAATTGGCGAGTGAGATTCTATCGCCTGAATTGATAGATGCTCTTTCTGATAAATTGATGGATAATTTCCATGATCGAAAGGATATCAAAGAGAAATTACAGCAGTTTTTGGAGGAAAATGAGCTGAAAAGTATAAATGCAGCAGAATTTTTGAACCTGTTCCTTTAGTTTAGCTACTAAAAATTCAAGTAATATTTACTTATTGACTGATTTACTGCTGCTTGATTTGACATACGAAATTACCTTTTCAGCTTTTAACCGCCCAATTACTGCGGCTATTTCTTCTACCGAACGGCTTTTTATCTGCTCTAGCGACTTAAATTCCTTCAAAAGTGCTTCAACCGTTTTAGGGCCGACGCCGGGAATATTATCCAGTTCCGATTTAATAAAACCAGCCGAACGCTTATTGCGGTGAAAGGTAATTCCGAACCGGTGCGCTTCGTCGCGCAAGTGCTGAATAATCTTTAAAGTCTCTGAATTTTTATCGAGATAAATCGGAACGCTGTCACCCGGAAAAAAGATCTCTTCCAGTCTTTTGGCAATTCCAATTATGCTGATTTTTCCCCGCAGACCAAGTTTCTCCAACGAATTTAATGCAGCGCCCAACTGTCCTTTCCCTCCGTCAATGACGATTAACTGCGGAAGGTCTTTCTCCTCGTCCAACAACCGACGGTAGCGACGAAATATAATCTCCTCCATCGATGCAAAATCGTTGGGCCCCTCTACTGTTTTAATATTGAAATGCCGGTAATCTCTTTTAGCCGGCTTCCCATTCCGAAAAACGACACACGATGCTACCGGATAATTTCCCTGGATATTGGAGTTGTCAAAACACTCAATGTGAACCGGCGCTTCTTTTAATCGCAGATCGGTTTTCATGGTCTCCATAATCCGGTCTACTTTATTTTGTGGATTACGAAGCGATTGCTGTTTGCGTTTTTCCAGCTTATAAAAGCGTGCATTTTTCTGCGAAAGCTCCAGTAATTTCTTTTTGTCTCCGCGCTGGGGAATCGTAAAAATGATTTGATCGAAATCAGTATCCGGATGAAAGGGGACCACAATTTCCCGGGCATTGGAGAATACTTTTTGCCGGATTTCGACAATTCCCAGCGCTAACAATTCTTCTTTTGATTCATCCAACCGCTTCCTCATTTCGATGGTGTGTGATTGAATAATGGCCCCATCCACCACTTTCAGGAAATTGACGTAACCAAATTTTTCATCTTCATCGAAAGAAAAAACATCCAGATTGGTAATAGAAGAGCCGACAATTGTCGATTTGCTCCGGTACTTTTCGAGAATATCGAGCTTCGATTTTATTTCTGCCGCTTTCTCGAATTCATACGAAGAAGCATACCCATCCATGACTGTTTTGAGATGTGACGTGACCGAATTCAGGTTTCCCTTCAGTATATTTTTAATCTGGTCAATCATTTCGTTATACTCTCCTTCTTCCTGAAGTCCTTCACACGGCCCCTTACAATTTCCTAAATGATATTCCAGGCAAACTTTGTATTTGCCTTTCGCAATATTTTCCTGGGCCAGATTATAGCCGCAGGTTCGAATGGTGTAAAGCTGTTTGATTACATCCAGGATGGTGCGCACCATTCCAACCGAAGTGTAAGGACCGAAATAGAGGGAACCGTCACGAACCACTCGTCGGGTAGAAAAAACTCTCGGGAAAGGTTCATTCTTGATGCAAATCCAGGGAAAAGATTTGTCGTCCTTGAGAAGGACGTTGTAACGCGGTTGGTATTTTTTAATGAGATTATTTTCGAGGAGAAGGGCATCTTCTTCTGTCTCGACCACCACATGTTGAATATCGGCAGTCTTCCGAACCAGAATTTCAGTTTTCCGGTTATCGTGGCGTTTGGTAAAATAGGAGGAAACCCGCTTTTTGAGGTTTTTGGCTTTACCTACATAAATGATTTTTCCATCGGAGTTGAAATACTGATAAACCCCGGGAGATTCGGGAAGGACCCGAACTAATTCTTTTAATCGTTCATTCCGCAGGTTTTCCTCACTCATATTCTCTTTTTAAAAATGAATCAATGACCAAACCGGTACTTGCTCATCGATTTTCTCCCGTCCTTTCAGAAAATCCAATTCCACAAAAAAGTTGACGAAAATTTTCTTCACTCCAAATTTACGAACCAAGTCAATTGTTGCACCAACAGTTCCTCCGGTAGCCAACAAATCGTCATGAATTAAAACAACATCTTCAGACGAAAGTGCGTCGGTGTGCATTTCCAAAGTGTCCGTTCCGTATTCTAATTCGTAAGATTGCTTATAGGTTTCGGCTGGTAATTTTCCCGGTTTACGAACAGGCACGAAACCGGCATTTAATTCATACGCCAGAGCCGTTCCCAAAATAAAACCGCGAGACTCCACTCCCACAATTCGGGTGATACCTAAATCACGATAATGATTCGCCGTTTCCTTTACAATAAACTGCATAAGCTCGGGCTGCTTAAATGCGGTGGTAACATCTTTAAATTGAATTCCCGGCTTCGGAAAGTCGGGAATATTCCTGATAGATGCTTGTACAACATCCAAATTAATTTTTGTCATTTTAGCTGTTTAAATATAGGAAAATCAATAAGTCTACAACTTTTATACTTATGTTCCACGTGGAACATTACCTTCCCAGAAGCACCAAAAGTACATTTATATCACTCGGTGAAACACCGGAAATTCGACTGGCTTGTCCAATCGTATCCGGTAGAATTCTATCCAATTTTTGGCGAGCCTCGGTTGATAATGACTCCAAAGACATGTAATCGAATTTACCAGTGATATTAATATTCTCGAGTCGATTCAATTTATCAGCAATTCCTTTCTCTCTTTCGATGTATCCAGAATACTTCATCAAAATTTCAGCTGATTCGAGAATTTCATCTCTCCTTTCTTCCGGAAGTGAATCATACAATTTCTTCAAACCACGAACCGTACCCAATAAATCAAAAATCCGAAGTTGTGGACGAAGAACCAAATTAAACAGTTTTGTTCCCTGCTTAAGTGGTGCGGTATTTTTTCCTTCCAAAAGATCGTTGATGTATTGCGGCTTCACTGAATACTCTTTGCAGAAATTAATCACTTTATCGCGTAAGGAAATTTTCTCCTGTAATAAACTATAACGCTCTTCGTCTACCAAACCGAGTTGGTACCCTTTTTCCGTAAGTCGAATATCTGCATCATCCTGACGTAGCAAAATCCGATATTCAGCACGACTGGTAAACATCCGATAAGGTTCGTCTACACCTTTCGTTACCAAATCATCAATGAGAACACCAATGTAAGACTCATTACGTCCGAGCGTGAACGGTTCTTTTTCATTTATCTTGAGGTGTGCATTGATACCAGCGATGATACCCTGCGCAGCTGCTTCCTCATATCCTGTCGTTCCATTTATCTGACCGGCAAAGTACAGGTTCGAAACCATCTTCGTCTCCAGCGTATGATGAAGTTGCGTCGGATCGAAATAGTCATACTCGATGGCGTATCCGGGTCGAAGTACGCGAGCATTTTCTAAACCTTCTACTTTGTGGATAGCTTTGATCTGAACATCCCATGGAAGAGACGAAGAAAATCCATTGAGATAATATTCGATGGTACTCTCTCCTTCCGGTTCCAGAAACAACTGATGTTTTTCCTTGTCGGCGAATGTCACCAACTTGGTCTCGATACTCGGACAGTACCGCGGACCTAGCCCTTCAATACTACCATCGAACAGCGGTGAAAACTCAAAGCCGGTAGATAGCTCTTCGTGAACCTCCTTATTCGTATAAGTAATAAAACAACTTTTTTGTTTCAATGCCCGGTTATCTGAACTCGGCAAATAACTAAATTTTCCGTACGACTCATCTCCGGGTTGTTCCTGCAATTTCGAGAAATCAATAGAACGACCATCAATACGCACTGGCGTACCGGTTTTCATCCGACCAACTTTGAATCCAAAGTCAAACAGCTGGGCAGACATCCCTTTAGAGGAAGGTTCGGAAATGCGTCCACCTTCAATTTTTGTTTTTCCGAAATGCATTAAGCCGTTCAAAAAAGTGCCATTCGTCAAAACAACCGCTTTTCCAAAAAACTCAACACCCAATTCAGTCCGCACACCGCAAACACGATCCCCTTCGAAAATGAGATCTTTTACCATTCCCTGCCAGAAATCGACGTTCGGAATACCCTCTAAAACGGATCTCCAATTCTCTGAGAATCGCATCCTGTCGCACTGAGCCCTTGGACTCCACATTGCCGGCCCCTTAGAACGGTTTAACATTCTGAACTGAATTGTACTCCGATCAGTCACAATTCCCATGTAGCCGCCAAGAGCATCTATCTCTCTAACAATCTGCCCCTTGGCAATACCACCAACAGCAGGATTACAGCTCATCTGTGCAATCTTATTCAGGTCCATGGTCACCAATAAAACCTTCGAACCCAAATTTGCTGCTGCTGCTGCAGCCTCACTACCGGAATGACCGGCTCCCACTACTATCACATCGTATTTTGGCAGCATATTCTCTTTTCTTTATTTTTCAATATTATGATAATCTAAAATAGACGCGTCTTCTTGCAGCGTCATTTCCTCCTGGTCATTCTCATTTTTATCATTGAATCCGATTAAATGCAAAATGCCATGAGCAAGAACCCGAAGTAATTCTTCATCATAAGAAACATTAAACTCAATAGCATTATCGGCAACTCTTTCGGTGCTGATGAACACATCACCTGACACCGTATCACACTCGGTATAATCGAACGTAATAATATCAGTCAGGTAATCGTGACTTAAGTATTGTCGATTCACCTCCAACAAATACGAATCGCTACAGAAAATGTAACTCAGCTCACCTATTTCTTTTTCATGCTTTTTGGCTACAAAAACAAGCCATTTTTTAACGCGTTCGATATCGAGATGGGGTAATTCCACATCCTCGTTGTAAAACTGAATATTCACGACTAAATACGGATTAACAATTTGACGACATTCCCTTTACCGATAACCTCAAACCCATCGCAAAGGTTTTTAATAAAAAATATTCCCCTGCCATTTTCCTTGGTTATATTATCGCCACAGGTAGGATTAGCAACACATTCCGGGTCAAAACCTTTTCCTTCATCTTCTATACGAACCTGGATTGTAGATTCATCTACCTCCAAATCGATCTTGACTTTCTTACTCTCATCAGACTTATTCCCATGTATAATCGCATTTTGAACAGCCTCAAGCAACGAAGTCTGAAAAGAAAAATAGGTCTCACAATCAAGCGACAACGAATCACGCATCTCGTGACACACCTTAAGACACGTTTTCAACTCCTCGATGCGGGATTGAATTTCCAATTGCCGTTTGATTACATTACCGACCATTAATATTTTTTAGATAAGAATTAAACTTTTCACGGTAAAAATAGTTCATTCTCCACGATGACCTCGAAATTATGTCAAGCTCATCTTCCTTTTTCGCCTCCTTCTCAAAAAACTCTTGGGGATGACTTACCAATTGATTTTTAGCTGTTTCAGACTCTCTTTCGTTGTCTGAATTACGCTGCATTTTGGCATTTTTTGCATCCAATAAATGTTCAAATATAAGATTTTGTCGCTTAACTGTCTGTTGGGTAACGTTTTTACTTACCAAATCATTTCTATTTTGATTGAGTAACCTTTGCGCTTCCTTCAGCTGCTTCTCGACATCCGGACCTAAATTACCTTTCAAAACCTGCTCCCGAATCGCCTGCTCAATCATCTCCTGCTGCATCAACATTTCACCAATCTGTTCATTTCCTGGATTCTGGCCACTCTTAAGGTCATCCAACATCCCCTGCATTTGCTGCTTTAGCTTTTTCTGAAGCTCTGCCAGGCTGGGAATTGAACTGCTTTTACCGCCAGGCCTATTGCAGGTACCATCGCCGGGCTGTGCATTCTTCATCATATCCATGATTTGCTGCAATGCCTCTGAAAGATACAACGCCAGGTTGTTAGCCGACGTCATTGAAAACTGCTGATTAATCCTTCCTTTTTGATACTGACTCTCCTCTAAACCCGAAAGTGCCTTATCGGTATAATATTTCCAATTGAGCGACTCCTTGCCTATTTGCATATTAATCTGTGGTGCCTGCTTCGACAACAGGTACAGCGTATCACGCAACTGTTCCTCAAACTGCACCAGATTCTTTTGCTTGTCGAGATAGCCTGTCAACGCGGGATCCAAAGCAGAAACTCCCTTCATCTCTTCCATCAAATTCTCCTGCTGAAATGAATAAGTCAGAATATTATCCGCGAGGTATTGAATCCGCCGAACCTGTTCCCAATCAATTTCCATCTGTGACGACAACATACTCTTATTCAAATTCTCGGCTACCTTCTTCAAGGAATGACTAATCCGGTCAGAAGTATCACTACGCTTATTCCGGCTTTCCTTCTTTTCAGAAAGCGATTGCATATCATCGTTTATTTCTTTCCGGAGCGAACCTGACTTGTTAATCGAATAAGGCTTTTCTAATTCGCCATTCTGCTTCATTACAGAATCAATTGCTGAAAAGGCAGCTTTAATATCTTCGTCTTGCTTAGCTAACAAAGAATCCTCTTTGGAACGACCGCCTTTTTTCATCAAGTCGGACAAAGTTTTTTGCTGTTTTGCCAGCTCCTGTAAATTGTTCTCAATGTCATGAATGGACTTTTCTACCTGCATTTTCTTCAACAAAGCGATGTTCCTGTCCAACTGCTTACTTAAATCATCCAACCGATAATTGATGTCCTTAGTTAACTCGTTGAATTTCTTTTGGTCAAACTGGTTCATGAGCGTGTTCAACTCGTCAAACAACTTTTTCAAGTCATCGGAATAAAGCTGATCCATCAACTGCTCTACTTGCTTTTGCTTCTCCAACAAAGCAGGTGACAGCTGTGAGAAATTCTTCGACAAATTATTCAGTTCTCGATTCTCTTTACTCACATTATCCATCAACTGATGAAGCTGGCTGTTCTGTTGCCTAATTCCTTCCGATATTTGTTTCTTTTCCCAATCGGTAAGTTGACCGCTTAACATCTTATTTCGCATCTTTCCGAAATCCTGTTGTATCTTCCGGGCCGCTTCCTTCCCTTCATTCAATTTGTCTTCAAGCCGCTGATAGCCTTTCTTGTTTTCCGCTTCCACTTCGTGAAATCCGGGAAAACGAAACGTAAACACCTCGCTTTGTTTCTTCTTAAAATGATGGAGCTTGTCATTATCGGCCACTGTAAACCAATATTGATAAACGCCAGGCTTCAACCCTTTGAAACTATATCCGTAGAAGAAATCCTGTGGGTTTTGGTTTGGATGCACGGAAACATTAGATGTCGAATCGAGCTCGTTACCAACGACGTGAAATTTCACATTATTGATCCCATAATCGTCGGATATTCTTCCATGAAAATAATAAGCTGTAAGATTTACGGAATCCTGTACCTGCTTAACAGCGATGGACGGATATTCGTCTTTCAGCACTTTTAAATTATATACCAAACCGTCATCCGTGAAATTTACATTCTTTACCCTGAAAAAGTACTCGGTATTCCCTAATATCGTCGAGTCTAAACGAAAACTCCCATCATCCTGTCTGACCATCTGTTCGGCATGTGAACCTGAACAAACAAAAACAGAATCAGCATCAACGGCGTTTAGCGTCCATTTCACCTTACTTCCGGCAGGAATTTCTGCGTCACCCTGATTCTCGAGTGTTCTAGACGCCATAGACGTATACTTCGGAGGGATAACATTGACGGTGAATGACCTAATAACAGGAACCGCCAAACACTTGATACCATAAACACCGGAGTAATATGGTCCGCCATTCAACTGGAACTGTAAATCGTGATACACATTTCCAATGGTATAATTATATGAACCATCGCCGACAGGTTGCATGGCAAATTGATTTCCATTCATCACCACGTTCAAATGCGCAGGAAAATTGCTTCCTTGCAAACGAACACGAATTTTGTATGAATGTCCCTTTTTAACAGAAAGTGAATCATTTAGGAGCACAAATGAAAAGTCAGCAGCAGGTGAAAATTCCTGATTGTAATGGACGTATTGATGATATCCTTTTATTAGGAAGCCAGGCCTAAAGAGACTAAAAGAAAGGAAAAGCGCAGCTGCCATAGTTAAACTCCACTTTTCCATTTGCGGTAACCGAAACCGGAAAGCTTCTTTGAGCGGATATTTCTGAACAACTTCAAGCTTTTGCTTAATACTTGCAATTACGAGATCATTTCCGTTATTCTGTTCGTAGACTGATTTCAACTCCATCATGTTCTGAAACCGATCTTCTAAACCAAAAAAACGAGTTTTCAAAACATTACTAATCTCTGTCGGTGTAACACCTGGAAGCCAATCGAACAATTTGAAAAAAGGCAAACCAACAAAAAAGACAAAGAGACTAATTACCACGAAAATGAAGAAGTAAAAAAGAACTGTCCTGGCGTCAGAACCAAAATAGTAGAGTTGCTGTAAACCAATAAGTAGAAACGACAATCCTACAACAACAAGCACCAACCGAATAACTCCCAAGAGGATCTTATTACGGTAATACAGTCGGCGAAGCGCGTTGTACAGTATGTCTATTTCCTTCCACTCTTTCATCAGTCTTCTCTTCCGGAATACAACTAAATTACAAAATCAGGCATAAAAGAAATCTTCCATAATGCGATCGGAAACAAAAATTCCTTTTTCGGTTAACCTGAAAATATCGTTCTCTACAAATACCAAATCAGTTCCGCGATATTTAGCAAGCGACTTATGAAAATGCCTTCCAAGCTCACTATTCCACTCCGTTTCAATCTTCCGGATATCGATGCCCCAGATCGTCCGAAGCGAAGTGATGATGTAGTCATTGTACCGATCAACTTCGCTCAGTTCTTCAATATCGAAAAATTTCTGATTTTCATTGATCAACTGAACATATTGCGGATTACTACGGATGTTCCACTGTCTCGATAGGCCGTCGTAGCTGTGAGCAGAAGGGCCAATGCCCAGATATTTCTTTTCTTTCCAGTAAGCAGAGTTGTGACGGGAATAATAACCTGGTTTGGCAAAATTACTTACTTCGTAATGTTCGTAACCGGCATTTTTCAAAGCCGATACCAAATACTCGTATTGCTCCAAGCTTACTTCATCGGGAACTTCGCTGAGTTTGCCATCCTGCAAACGCTGATATAAAACGGTGCCTTCGTGATAAGTGAGGTGGTAAGCCGAAACATGTTCCACATCCAGATCAACAACCGTATCAACTGAGCGCTCCCAGGCTTCCTTACTTAGTCCGGGAATACCATAAATTAAATCGGCTGATATATTCTGAAAACCGGCTTCCCTTGCCAGAAGGACCGAACGAACAGATTGCTGCGCATTATGGCGCCTATTCAGGTATTTTAGTATCTCTTCGTCGAAGCTTTGTGTCCCGATGCTTAGTCGGTTAAACCCCGATTTTTGGAGATCGTACAAATACTTTTGCTCTAAATCATCGGGATTAGCCTCAATAGTCCATTCTGCTTCATTGCTGACTTTGAACAATGAGTGCACTGATTCTTGTATCTTTTTCAGGTATTCCAATCGCAAAAGGGAAGGGGTTCCTCCCCCCAGATAGATGGTGTCAACAATCTCATCACCGAGATAATTCCTTCTCAGCGAAAGTTCTTTGAACTCTGCCTCCATGACACCTGGCAGGTCAGCAAGACGGCAACTCGTGTGGAAGTCGCAGTAATGACAATGCGTTTTACAGAAAGGTATGTGGAAGTATATGCCCGCCATTTTTGTATATTCGCAATTCAATGTAAATCAAAATGCAAAAGTACATTAAAATTATTGGCTGGTTTATCGTTATTCTCTATTTAACCTTAACACCGGCAGGCGACATTCCAAAACTGTCTTTGTTGTCAATTCCTTACTTCGATAAAGTAGTACATTTCACGATGTATTTCGTTATGTCAATGCTACTTGCCGGATACTTTCATCAATTCAAAAAATATTCCAACCAGAAAATTCTGTTGATAAATGCCCTGTTGTTAATCTTTATAGGCGGCTTACTCGAGATTCTTCAATATGAGTTACCTATCAACCGTGATTGTAGTTGGGGTGATTTTGCAGCAAATACAACAGGAGCTATCACCGGTACACTAATTTACCTGTACTGGCTCAAAAATACTTTTGTAGGAAAATGGCTGAGTTAAAATTTCATTTTTCCAGGGAAACTGCCAGCTTCCGTTAGCAAGTCCGCAATCATTTTGTCCTTGAAGGTACTTATCAACTGTTTGCGAATATCAGAATAACTATCGTGTAACGCACATACATGAGACGCTTCCCTGCGGCCGTCGCAAGTATCATCAGAAAGAGCACAACTCTCAAACAGCTCCTTACCATCGATAATTTCTACCACTTTATATAATGAAATCTGATCCGGAGGCGCAGCCAGCGCAAAACCGCCATTGGGACCTTTATTGGAAACCAAAACATTAAACCGGGCAAGCTTTTGCAGAATTTTACTTAAGAAAGGAGCCGGAATTTTCAATTCTTCCGCCAGTACTTTTATTCCACATTTTTGATTTTCATTATAGTTGGCTGCCATATAAATGACAGCACGAACAGCGTATTTACAAGTTTTTGATAACATCATCCGTTTTTACCTTTTATTTTCCACTGCCGCGAAAAGGAGAGCTCTTCAAAAGTCGGCATCGATTTATTTTTTCCCATTAAGTTTTTAGCGGTTAGCGAAACAGCTGAATTCTTCAAACTACCCTGTGTCACATCCATCCGTTTTCGGTTAGAGCTAATGTATTCAAAAAATTTCATTCCTGTGTCCCATCGCCAATCATTCCCTCCATTTTCGTTAGTTAGTTTTCGGTTTAAAAGTAATAATCTGGGCAATGGAATCATAACAGGACAAACTTCATCACATTTTCCACATTGCGTACAGGCTGTACTTAGGTGACCAAACTCGGCAAAATTCTTCATAAAAGGAGTGATTACCGATCCAATTGGCCCACTGTAAACTGTATTATAGGTATATCCGCCAACCACTTTATAGATAGGACAAGCATTCAAACAAGCGCCACACCGGATGCACTTTAAAGCCTGCCAATGTTCGTTGGTATCCAGCATCGACGAACGTTCGTTATCGATAAGAATAATAAATTGCTTTTCGGGGCCATCCTCTTCGCTTTTTCTCTTAGGTCCGGTAAAAACGGTGTTATAAGCAGATATTTTTTGCCCCGTACCATGCCCGGCCAACAACGGCCAGATAAATCCTAAATCCTTCATCGAAGGAATTATCTTCTCAATTCCCGCAATAACGATATGTGTTTTCGGAAAAGACGTACTCATTACCCCGTTCCCTTCATTTTCAGTTAACGCAACATTTCCGTTTTCAGCAATCAAAAAGTTAGCGCCTGTAATTCCTGCGCCGGCTTCCTGGTACGGAATTCTCAATTTCTCGCGAACAAAGTTGGTCAACTCAACAGGCGTTGACTGGGTAGGTGTGTTAAAATGTTCGTGAAAAAGTTCAGCTACATCTTCCTTTGACTTGTGCATAGCCGGCGTGACAATATGAAACGGTGGTTCGCCAGCTGTTTGCACAATGAATTCGCCCAAATCAGTCTCCTGGCTAACCATTCCCAACTTTTCCAACTCTTCGTTCAGGTGGATCTCTTCACTGAGCATCGACTTGCTCTTCACCACGAGCTTAACCTCTTCTTTCAACAAGATGTCAGTTATCAATTCGATTGCCTCATCCTTATCTCTCGCCCATAATACCTGACTACCGTTTGCCAGAGCGTTCTTTTCAAACTCCTCCAGGTAATCGTCGAGGTGAGAAACTACTTTGTCCTTTAAATCAGAAGCTCTTTTTCGAAGCGCATCGTGATTGGCAAAACGACTAATTCCGGACTGGAAAGCGTTATCATACTGCCGAATATTGTACTTCAATTTCTGCCTTAAATCGACGTTCTCAGCAGCAATTTCTGAATCAATAACAAAGCGCTTCTTATTCTTCATTGTAACATATTATGTAATAACCTCTAGCTTGACTTCCTCACTCCATACGGTCGAAAGAAATCCGACGGTTTAACACCAGAAAATTCTTACCTATCCAGTGTTTTCAACAGAAATCAACAACGTTAATAACCTCACAAAATCCTGTTTTTCACTACATTTTTCTGTATGAAAAGCGTATTTCTTACTCCTATGTTGAAATAGAATGTTTCAATCATGTTAAAAAATAAAAACAAAATCTGAAAAATATTTTTGGCGAATAGATGAATATTTTCATTAACGCTACCCATTTCAAGATCCAAAAAAGTTAGCGATCAATTTCACCCTAAAAAATCAACGCCTTTTTCACTGAATTAACACCGTTCAACAAAATAAACAGCTATTCACAAAACGATCTTAACAGCCTGTTAAAATCACAGTAAAATACTGATTAAGAAAACACCATTATGTTCATTTCTTGTCAAAATTGTAAAAAATGAAGTTAATAAGGAGTATTACAACAAAAGAAATATGAACTTTTAAGCGTTATAAACCGTATATCATTAACATCATCTTTTTAAAATTTTAACTTTACTTCTAATAATATAAAATGAAGATGCTCTTTTCGGATTTGTTTATTTCTCTCCGAATAGATTTATTTGTAGTACCACTTTGAAAATTATTTGAATTCAAAGGGTATCCTTTTACATAAAAATCATATTAATAAGTAAAGGGATTTGATTCTAAACTCTGCTGATTTGAAAATTGAAGATCAAAATAAAGAAGGGCTGTCTATACTGCTGGTGGAGGATAATTTTCTAAATCAGAAAATTACGACGTACAATCTGCGGAAGTATAACCATAAAGTTTCTATTGCCAACAACGGTTTAGAAGCTGTGAATCTTTTCAAAGAGAAGAAATTTGATTTGATTCTGATGGATATTATGATGCCGGTGATGGACGGATTGGAAGCAACCAGGGAGATTAGGAAAATTGAGAAAGCGAATAAGTTAAGTGAATATACTCCTATCATCGCTGTTACTGCCAATACACTCGATAACGACCGTGAAAAATGCCTTTCGTGGGGGATGGATGAATTCATTGCCAAACCCTTTGATATGAATCAGCTGAATGAGATTTTACTGAGTCTCAAAATTGTCTGATTATTGTTTTCCTCCCTTCATTCACTAACTTTACCTGGTAAAGAATCCCTTATATTATGAGCGACTTTATTGATCTCAGGGGCAATCAGGTTTCTGAAACTGAACGTGAATTTGATAATAAGTTACGTCCGCTTCGCTTCAACGACTTTAAAGGACAGGCTAAGATTGTTGAAAACCTGCAGGTATTTGTAAAAGCTGCGCTCATGCGGGGTGATGCACTTGATCATGTTTTGTTGCATGGCCCGCCCGGACTCGGGAAAACTACCCTCTCAAATATTCTGGCCAACGAACTCGGCGTTAATTTGAAATTGACGTCCGGACCGGTGTTGGATAAACCAGGCGATTTAGCAGGTTTACTAACCAATCTGGAAGCAAACGATGTGCTGTTTATCGATGAAATACATCGTTTGAGTCCTGTGGTAGAAGAATATCTTTATTCGGCAATGGAGGATTACCGGATCGATATCATGATCGATAAAGGGCCAAGTGCCCGTTCCATTCAACTGGAATTAAATCCGTTTACGCTGATTGGTGCTACGACGCGCTCCGGTTTATTGACAAGTCCGCTGCGTGCTCGCTTTGGAATCAACTGCCACCTGGAATATTACGATACAGCGATTTTGACGGGCATTGTTGAACGTTCGGCTTCGATCCTGAATGTTCCTATCAATCGCGAAGCTGCGCTTGAAATAGCTTCGAGAAGCCGCGGTACGCCGCGAATCGTGAACGCTCTCCTTCGTCGGGTACGTGACTTTGCTATGGTGAAGGGAAACGGCGAAATAGACATCGAAATCACGCGTTTTGGCCTCGAAGCACTCAATATTGATAAGCACGGCCTCGATGAAATGGATAACCGCATTCTGACGACAATTATTGACAAGTTTAAAGGCGGACCGGTTGGAATCAGTACGATTGCCACTGCCGTTGGTGAAGATGGCGGAACCATTGAGGAAGTGTACGAACCTTTCCTTATAAAAGAAGGATTTTTAAAACGTACACCGCGGGGACGGGAAGCTACAGAGCTTGCCTATCACCATCTGGGCAGAGCCAAAATTGACGGAGACAACCCATCGTTGTTTTAAAAATAATAGGCCGGTACTACTCAAATACCGGCCTTCATTTTGTCTTTTTATCTCGTGTCAACTATTTCTTAACAGGGACAATTTCGAAAAGCTTTGGCCACAGTTTTCCAGTAACGTAAATAGCGTTGGTTTTAGCGTTCCAGGCAATTCCGTTCAGTACATCAATCGGTTTATTTTCGTCGCGGTACATCACACTGAGTAAACCGGTTAGATCAATTCTTCCCAATACTTTTCCATTGTTGGGATTGATTCGAACAATAGTGTTCGTCGTCCACACGTTGGCCCAAATTTCTCCGTTGATATACTCGAGCTCATTCAGGTATTTAACAGGGCCTTTGTCGTCATAAACACTTATAGTTTTTAAAACTTGTTGATTATCGGGATTGAGAAAGCGTAAGTTTTCCGTTCCATCGCTCATGATGAGATTCGTACCATCGTTCGTCATCCCCCAGCCTTCTTTGGCTTCGTAATGCCATTGTCCTGTTTTATCAAATGTTTTTACATCGTAAATAAAGCCGGTTTGGGCCTTGTAAGTAAGCTGATACAGCTTGTTATCGAGAATCGTAATACCCTCACCAAAGTATTTTTTATCCAGCTTTTTCTCCTGCAGTATTTTTCCGGTTTTCAACACTTGTTTGGCAATTACCGATTGGCCTTTCTCACCAGTTCCTTCGTATAAGTAGCCGTTGTGTATTAGCAAACCTTCGGTGAAAAACTTGGTATTATGCGGATAAGTAGCGGTGATTTTATATGTGTAATCAACTGGTTTAGTATCCGAAACCACGATAAAATCGCTATAGTTTTCTCCGGTTACGCTGTCTGTTTTTATGGCGATAACTTTTATGGAATGCTTGCCCATCGCCATTTCGTCCGTTGAAACCTTAATTTCGTTTTCGAGCGTCTTACCACTGAAATAACTTTTTCCGTCCACTTCCACCTTGATGTTTTGGATGATACCGTTCTTTACGTTGGTTCTTGTTTTTATGGTAATGGGAGTTCCCTGCGGGTAGTATTTGCTTTTCGGTAGAATTTCGATAGCTGTTACCGGCTTGCGGGAACGCTTCGGAGTACTCGAACACTGAAATAAAAGAATTCCCGTCAACGACAGGGTTAATGTGAGAACAGCTAACTTTTTCATCATATCAACTGGTAAACAAACAACGAAATTTAAAAATGGTAATGGTATGCGACAAATTTTCAAAATTTTCGGCAGTTATTAACAATTTTGCCGGATTTATTAAAATTGCTTCACGTGGAACGCTCGTGTTGACTGCTTTCCACGGTAGTGAAGTGTCAACAATTCATATGAATAAATACGGTAGAGTAATACTCTAAAAATTTTTGCGCTTTCTTTCAAAGTCTCTTCGATGTACAACGGCTAACCTTATATTTGTAAAAGTAAAATAATTCACCGTTAATAAAGCACTGATTTGAGCGCACTAAAAAAACTGGCCGGAGAAACCGTCATCTATGGTGGTTCGAGTATCATTGGACGATTTCTTAACTGGTGGTTGGTTCCCTTCTATACCCGGATGTTTGCTCCGGAACAATACGGTATTGTTAGTAACGTATATGCGTACGTAGCGTTTCTGTTGATATTGCTAACCTACGGAATGGAAACTTCTTTCTTCCGGTTTGCCGGGAAAAGTAAAAAGCCCGATGAAGTTTATACCACTACCCTTATTTCTCTGTTCGTTACTTCGGTTTCGTTTGTGCTGGCTGTTTTTGTCTTTTCAGGAAATATTGCTACCTGGATGGAATATCCAGGCCACCCGGAATACATCCGCTGGATGGGATTAACGGTGGCGCTCGATGCTTTTACCTCCATTCCCTTTGCACGCCTTCGGTTGAATAGCCGCCCTATTCGTTTTGCCTTTGTTAAATTAACGGGAATTGCTGTAAATATAGGACTGAACATTTTCCTGATTTATTACTGCCCGAAGATCATCGATGCCAATCCATATTCCATTTTCCGGTACATCTACAATCCTCACATCGGAATTGGTTACGTGTTCATAGCCAATCTGATTTCATCGGGTGTTATGATGTTAATGCTCTTTCCCGATTTTGTCGGAAAGAAAATGGTTTTCGATAAACAGTTGCTTTTGCAGATGCTTCGGTATGGATGGCCCTTACTTATTGTGGGACTGGCAGGAATGGCAAATCAGAATATAGAGAAGATTTTGATGCCGAAATTGTTGCCCGAATCGGTTGATGGATTGCAACAACTGGGAATTTATGCCGCCAACTTTAAGCTGGCTGTATTGATGAATCTTTTCATCCAGGCATTCCGATACTCGTTCGAACCGTTTTTCTTTTCCCATTACAAAGGGGAAGATTCGAAAATGACCTATGCGCTGGTGATGAAATACTTTGTCATTTTTGGATTGACCATCTTTTTGGGTGTCATGCTTTATATCGGTATTGCCAAATATTTCATTGGTCCCCGTTATTACGAAGGTTTGAAAATTGTCCCGTTCATTTTGATGGGCTATTTCTTCCAGGGAATATTTTATACACTGTCGCTTTGGTATAAACTCACAGATAAAACCAGTTATGGAGCTAAGTTGGCACTTTTGGGAGCTATAGTTACCATCGGATTGAACGTACTCTTTATCCCGGTGTTGGGGTATATGGCTTCAGCTTTGGCTTTTTTGGTTGCCTCTGTTCTTATGACGATTGCTTCCTATTTTCTGGGTCAAAAGCATTTCCCGGTAAAATACGATCTAAAAAGGGTAGCACTTTATTTTTTCGTAGCCCTGATTCTTTATGCTGTGGGGGTGAACATCAATGTATCGAATGTTGTCATTCATTATGTTCTTCGGACAATCGTTCTTCTGTTTTTCCTCGGATTTGTGGTTTGGAAAGAAAAAAAGGAGCTGAAACGTTTGTTTGTTTAGGACTTGACAGAGCAAAACATTTTTTAACTAATTGGTTTCGCTTAAGTTTTATATCTTAGCGAGTTAAATACCGAAATGAACATATGGAAGTGAAAATTGTCAATCATTCAGGACACCCTCTGCCTCATTACAGCACCGAGCATTCGGCCGGTATGGACCTGAGGGCTAACCTGAAACAAGATATTGTTTTAAAACCTCTCGAACGTGCACTTGTTCCCACCGGGCTTTTTATTGAACTTCCGGTAGGATATGAAGCACAAGTTCGGCCACGCAGCGGTCTTGCTTTGAAAAAAGGTATTACCGTACTGAATTCTCCCGGAACTATTGATGCTGATTACCGGGGGGAAATTCAGGTTATCCTCATCAATCTTTCCTCCGAAGAATTTGTTATTTCCGATGGCGAGCGCATTGCACAAATGGTAGTGGCTCAGCACGAAAAAGTGGAATGGGTGAAAGTGAACGAATTGGTTGAAACAGTTCGCGGTGAAGGCGGATTCGGGCACACCGGAAAAAATTAAATTATACACAGGCACACGGTGCTATTAATTATCACCATGATTAGAAAAAATTCGATTACCTATTGGGTATTGTTTCTGGCCCTCATTGGTTTGTCATCTTGTGCAACAACAAAAAAAGTGGCACAAAAAGCTCCCGAGAAACAGGTGGCTCAGGAAACAACCCAGGTTACCAAAGATCAGGAACGAGAATTTCAATATTTGCTAATTGAAGGGTTGAAACAGAAAGCGTTGGGAAACCTCGATAAAGCTATTCCGATTTTCTCACGCTGTCTCGAAATCGATCCTTCTTCTTCGACAGCCATGTTCGAACTGGCAAATATTCATATAGCGAAAGGCGACTTTACCAGTGCCATGCTGTTACTCGAAAAAGCAGTTGCCAATAATCCTGAAAATGAATATTATCATTTGATGTTGGCCCGCGTTTATCAGCAAAACAAACAGTTTGATAAAGCAGCCGATCAGTACGGACAGCTGGCGATTTTGTTTCCCGGAAACGATGATTACAAATACTATCACGCTTCGTTGCTGGCACAGGCCGGTAAGTATGAAGATGCACTGAAAGCATTCGATGCACTTCAGCAGTCAACGGGGCCACTGGAGCAAATTGCTGTAGCCAAGCAGCAACTTTACCTCAAAATGGGGAAAAAGAAAGAGGCGTTTGATGAGATTAAAGGACTGATCAAAACCAATCCGAAGGATACCCGCTACTATGGTTTGTTGGCCGATATGTACCTGGCTGATGGTGATAGTACTAAAGCATTGGAGAATTACAATAAAATTCTTCAAATCGAACCGGATAATGGTTTTGTCCAGATTTCACTGGCTAATTTTTATCGCGAAAGCGGAAAACCGGATGAAGCATATCAGCACTTATTGATGGCATTCAAAAATCCGAATTTGGATGTGGACACCAAGATTCAGATGTATGTGATGATTGTTCAGAAGGACAACCGCAAGGTGACCGACGAACAGGAACTCGAGTTGCTAAAGGCCATGATGAATGCTAACATGGATGATGAGCGTCCCCGGGCCATGTATGTTGACTATCTTGTTCAGCACAACGAAATTGAGAAGGCACGTGACGAAATGCGCATTGTGGTTGGGATGAATAAAGACAATATTCAGTATTGGCAACGCTTACTTTTCCTCGATAATAACCTGCAGGATTGGAAAGCCATGTACACGGACGGTGATGATGCACTCAAGTATTTCCCAAGTCAACCATTGCTCTATGTGATGAAAGCTGTCGGTGCACTACAAATGGAAAAATACCAGGATGTAATATCTGTTTTGGATAAAGGACAGCAATATGTTGGCGATAACAATCAGTTGAGTTCTCAATTTTACATGTACCGTGCAGAAGCGTTGTACAAGATGAAGAAACTGAAGGAGTCGTATGCTATGTTTAATAAGGTGGTCCAACTCGATCCGACAAACTATACAGCAATGAATAACTACGCTTATTACTTATCGTTACGAAGTGATAGTTTGCAGTTGGCTGAAAAGTTGAGTGGTAAAGTTGTACAGGCTAATCCCGATAATGCTACATTCCTGGATACTTATGCCTGGGTGCTTTTCAAAAAGAAAGATTACAGCCTGGCCAAATTCTACATGGAGTCTGCTATTCGGAATGATAATGACAAGAATCCGGTACTACTGGAGCATTATGGTGATATTCTGTATTTCCTGGGAGAGAAAGATAAAGCTTTGGAAAACTGGAAGAAGTCTGAAGAAATGGGGAATGACTCACCTACGCTGAAAGAGAAAATTAAGAAGAAAACCTACATCGAAGAAAATCCGAATTGACCGTGTTAAAGATTACCAGGAGAGTTGTATTTCGTTTTGTTTGGGTTGGCATCATTGCAACACTTTTATTTTCATGTAAATCGACTGAAAAAGTTACGACGGCAAAGAAGATCAGGCACATGAGTTGCGGGCGTATTCTGAAGAATGTGTCGGAAAATGAACCGTCTTATGAAACCATGGCTGTTAAACGTGTTGCAGTTAGTGTCGAGGCACAGGGAAAAAGCCATTCATTTCGGGCTTCATACCGAATTAAACGCGACAGTGTTATACAAATCAATGCACAAAAAGCGACCATCCCGGTAGGTAAACTGGAAATTACACCTGATACCTTCCGGGCCGTTTATTATATCGATAAAGAGTATTATGAAGGTGCGTTAAACTATTTGTCAAAGCGGTTAGGAATGGATATTGGCTTCGATATGTTTGAGGCCATTTTTACCAACCAGCTTTTTTCATTTCGAAATGACCCGAAAGATCGTGATTTCAGGGATTTTCATTGTATCATCGACGATGGGATGTACCGGATTTCATCGATGAAAGATCGTAAACTCCGGAAGGTAATACGAAAGGAAGAAAAGTTGGAGCGCTATCGGAACCGGTATGACGAAGAGCATTTAATACGGCAGGACATTTATGTCGATCCCAATAGGTTTGTCATACGAAAGCTGGTATTTAACGACATCGATTACAACCGTACGATGAGTCTGGATTTCTCGCATTTCGAAATGATTGATGGTCGATGGTTTCCGGAGGAAATTCAGCTAAATTACCAGGGCGAGGAAAATTATCAGGTGAAGGTAAAATTGAACCGGATTTCGTTTGATCAACCGGAATCTTTTAATTTTAAGATTCCATCGAAGTACAAACAAATTTTGCTGAAGTAATATATGAGTAGGTGTGCGGGTATTTTTATTGCTGTGTTTTTTGTGATGGCAGGTGCTCTGACAGCTTCGGCTCAGTCACTTACCGACCTTAGAAAAAAGAAACAAAAAACATCCGAAGAGATTAAGTACACCAATCAGTTGCTGGAAGAAACCAGCAAAAATGCAAAGACTTCGCTCAATCGTTTGGCGCTGCTGAATAAGCAAATCCGGTTGCGCGAACAATTGATAAACGAAATCAACGGTGAAATTGCCTACCTCGATAGCTCCATTGCTGACAATGCCTATGTGGTTAATGGTCTTACCTCTGATTTGAAACGTATCCGGGCTAATTACGCACAAATGATACGGTATGCCCGCAGAAATGCGGACGCCAACAGCAAGCTTCTGTTCCTGTTGTCAGCTGAGGATTTCAATCAGGCATATAAACGGTTTCTTTATTTACGACAATACGCCGATTACCGGAAAAAGCAGGTAGAATCCATTCTGGCTGTGAAAGATATTTTGGACGCCAAATTGGCGGATTTGGAAAAAAGGCGGAAAGAGAAAGAAAATATGCTGGAGCAAAAGCAGGACGAATCAACTCAAATTCGTCAGCAAAAGGTTCAGCAAAATCAATACTACGCCGGTTTGCAAAAAAAACAGCGCGAACTGAAGAAAAAACTGGAACAGCAGCGTGAAGTAGAGCAGCGTCTTCAAAAGGAGATCGAACGCATTATTGCAGAAGAAGCAAAGAAAAGCGCAGCCAAAAACAAAAAGGGTTTTAGTTTAACACCTGCCGAGAAAGAGCTGTCGGATGATTTTGGCAAAAACAAAGGACGTTTCCCCTGGCCTGTCGATCGCGGATTAATTACCGAGGAATTTGGAGAACATCCGCATCCGGTATTGAAGCGGGTGATGGTGCGGAATAACGGTATCGACATTACCACCAGTGCAGGCGAAAAAGCACGGGCGATATTCAGAGGAACGGTTTCGCGTGTGGTAGCGATACCCGGTGGTAACATAGCTGTGATTATTCGTCACGGAAATTACCTCTCGGTGTATTCGAACCTGAGTGACGTGTTTGTTCGGGTAGGACAGAAAGTAGAAACGAAACAGGAAATCGGAAAGATATACACCGATCCGGGAGATAATAAGACGGTTTTGAAGTTCCAGATATGGCACGAGAACAAAAAACAGAATCCAGAGGATTGGATTGTGAAAAAGTAGTAAACACAAAAAAAGCTGTCTTCCAATGACAGCTTTTCTATTTTATAAGTTGGCTACTCGTGTTAATCCGGGTAAATCGACGATTCGTATTTTCCTTCCGTGAAGTTCGATCAATTGATCGTGTTTAAACTCCGAAAGAAGCCGAATAACCGATTCTGTCGCTGTACCTACCATATTGGCCAATTCTTCCCGCGTAAGCGAAATTTGGAGGGTTTTATTATCATCCAGGTCGAAACTCTCCTTTAGTAATAACAAAACTTCGGCCAGCCGTTCGCGAACTGTTTTCTGAGCAATGTCCGTAATGAAATCATTGGCGTCTTTCAGTTCGGCGCAAACAATGCGTAACATAGCCAGCGAAAACTTCGAGTTTTCATCAATCAGATACAGTAAGGTTTTATACGGAATGTGGCATAAAACGGCATCTTCGATTACTTTGGCAGTTGTACAAGCCGATTCCTGACTCAGTAACGAACGATACGCAATAATATCTCCTTTCTTCACAAAACGGATGATCTGTTCTTTGCCGTCGATTCCGGTTTTATAAATTTTCAGAATTCCACGGGTGACACAGTAAAATCCGGTTAGCCGGTTACCTTCCCGATAGATTACGCTTCCCTTTTTGTAAAATGAACAGGTCTTTTCGTAATTCAACCTTTCCATTTCCTCTGTTGTTAATGTCTGAAAGAAACGGAATTTGGAAAGATCGGCCTCCTCCTCTATAGGTTCATTATAATTTCTCATTCTGAAAATGCGATTGAATTGAATAGTTTTTAGATTTCGTAAATATACAACTTACGGTTCGAATAACTAAAAATGCTGTAATAACACTTAAACGCTGATTATATGAAACATATGGTGGATTTAGCATGGCATGAAAACATGTTTTTCGACACGGTTTTAGACGGACACCGCCTTATTATTGATGCTTCGGAAGAAAGTGGAGGAACGGATAAGGGACCCCGTCCCAAGAAACTCATGCTATTGGCATTAGCAGGTTGCACTGCCATGGATGTGATATCGATGTTACGAAAAATGAAGATTATACCCGATAAATTCAATGTAATTGTTGAAGCTGAAGTAACCGACGAGCATCCAAAGAAATACGATAAGATGCACGTAATTTATCAGTTTAGCGGGAAAGATCTCCCTTTGGCTAAACTGGAAAGAGCTGTTCAGTTATCCGAAGAGAAGTATTGTGGGGTAAGTGCTGTCTACCGTGAAGTGGTGGATATGACTTCAGAAATACGAATTGTGTAAAAATGGTAATTCCGGCAATACAAAGAAGAGACGCGCACAAAGGCTGGACCAACGACCAGTGGTTTTTCAAACTGATGACTATATGTGATTACAAAACGGAAAACCAATCGGAAGTTTTTCACTTGCATGATTATTATTCAGTGTTCTGGATAAAAACGGGCGAAGTAGTTCATGCCACCGATTTTGTGGAATATACCTTGAAAGGGAACAGTATTTTATTTGTTCCGCCCGGGATACGTCATCGAATGATTCTGGATAAATACTGTGATGGAGTCACGTTTATTTTCAATGAAGAATTCATCCGGATGAATTTTGATTCGAATATTCCCGTGCACCAATATGAAATATTCTTCAATCATACTTTTAAAAGTATGGTTACACTAACGGATGATGATATTCCTGCCTTCGAGATGATTGTGGAAAAGTTGATGAAGGAATACAACCGGCACGACAAGTTCTCGCGCAGCATTATCCTTAATTTGCTCAATCTCTTCTTTTTGGAAGCATCCCGCATTTATGAGCAGCAGAGCCAGGAAGAAGAAGTTGAACCCGGCGATGCTCCCAACTCATCTATTATCGAATTCAAATCGCTAATCGATAAACATTATCGCGAAGAAAAAGGGGTTGCTTTTTATGCCGAAAAGCTAAACATGCAACCTTCGTGTCTGAACAATGTCACCCGCAGGACGACTGGAATAACAGCCGGCGAAATGATTCGCAATCGCATTATTACCGAAGTCAAACGGCTTTTATTTAGCACCGACATGTCAATCAAGGAGATTGGTATTGAAATGGGATTCGACGATCCTGCCTATTTCAGCCGGTTTTTCAAAAAGTACACCGGTACTTCGCTTTCCGATTTTAGAGAACGCTCGCGTAAAAAGTACAAGTAAAACATATTTTTGTTCATTTACTGGAATACCAGTCAGTTATACCTTTGTGTTGTATTCAATTAAAAACCAAAAATTGACAGTTATGAAAACGAAGGTAAATAAACTGGCTGTGGTTCTGGCCTTGCTTGTGTTGACGGTGGCTCCGGCGTTTGCACAGTCATATCAGGTAGATACAAATGCGAGTACAGTTAAATGGACAGGTAAAAAGGTAGCAGGAAGTCATCACGGGACCATCGCACTGAAAGAAGGTGAACTGGAGATGAAAGGTAACCAGTTGATCGGTGGCAGTGTGGTAGTTGATATGACAACCATCAAAGATTTAGATTTAACCGATCCCGAATGGAATCAGAAACTGGTTGGGCATCTGCGTTCCAACGATTTCTTTGGCGTGGAAAAGTTTCCTGTTTCCAGGCTGGTCATTAAGAAGGTAGAATCCAAGGGTGGAAATCTGTATCATGTGACCGGAGATCTCACCATCAAAGGAATTACAAAGCCTGTTGAATTCGATTCCAGTATTTTGGTAACCGGGAATAAACTGGAAGCAACTGGTACAATTCCGGTAGACAGAACAAAATATGGAATCAAATATGGTTCGGGCTCGTTCTTTTCCAATCTGGGTGATAAAATGATTGACGATGTTTTCACCCTCGATTTCAGTTTGGTTGCCCATCAGTAACCAACTCATTTAAAGAAGAAAGGAAATTATCATGCCAAAAGTAATTCACAGAGCTGAAACCCGTGGTCATTTCAATCACGGGTGGCTTAATACTTATCATTCATTTAGTTTTGCTGACTATTATAACCCCGATCGCATTCAGTTTGGCTTGCTTCGGGTACTGAATGATGATGTGGTAAAACCCGGAATGGGCTTTGGAACTCATCCACATAACAATATGGAAATCATAACGATTCCGTTGGAGGGCCAGTTGGAGCACCGCGACAGCATGGGAAACGGTTCCATCATCGAAGCCGGTGAAGTTCAGGTAATGACTGCCGGTTCGGGAATTACACACTCTGAGTTCAATCCTTCACAGGAAGAAGAAGTGAATTTGTTACAAATCTGGGTCTTCCCGCGCGAACGGAATCTAACGCCGCGCTATGACCAGAAACGTTTCGATACTTCGAAAATGAAAAATCAGTTTCTGACAGTGGTCACGCCCGACGGCGCCGGTGAATCGTTGTTTATTCATCAGGATGCCTGGTTTTCACTTGCCGAAACGGACGATGGCAAAGAAATGGAATACCAAATGCATTCCGGCAACAGTGGCGTATATCTTTTCGTGATTGACGGAGAACTGGAAGTGGATGGAGATACGCTGAAAAGCCGCGATGGAATAGGTATTTACGATACTTCGGAATTCTCGGTGAAGAGTTTGCAACCGGCCAGGTTTCTCATTATGGAAATTCCGATGAACTAAAATTTTGAAATTTTCCGAAAAGGCTTTGCCCTTTTTATATGAAGCTCGTTCGTTGTACCTTTAGTGGAAACAAAATCAAGAGGTATGCGAAAAGTGGCTTTGATTACCGGAAGCGCCAAGCGCATCGGACGGGCTGTTGCTTTGCATCTGGCTCAGTCAGGATGGGACTTGGCGCTTCATTTTCATCATTCGGAGACGGAGGCGGCTGAGTTAAAGAGAGAGTTAAAACACATCAACAGTCACGGTACCTATCGCCTGTTTCAGGCCGACCTGAATCATGTTCCGGATGCGGAGAATTTGATTTCGAATGTGATTAGTGCTTTTGCCCGACTCGATTTGCTGGTGAACAATGCTTCCGTTTTTCAGCCTGGCACTATCAAAGAAACCTCTACCATGATGTTGCAGCGTAATCTGCAGGTGAATTTCGTGGCTCCTTTCATACTCACGAGGGAATTCGCGAACCATGCCGACAATGGTGTGATCATTAATTTGGTCGATACCCGGATAAAGAAGAACAATTCCTCTCATGCTGCTTATAGTTTATCGAAAAAAGTACTTTGGGAACTAACGAAAATGAGTGCACTGGAACTGGCACCGGCATTCCGCGTAAACGCTATTGCTCCCGGTGCTGTTCTTCCTCCGGAAGGAAAAGATGATGCTTACCTGAATAATTTGTCCGAGAGAACACCAATGAAAGAGGCTGCCGGTTTGAAGCCGGTTTTACAAAGCCTTTCCTATATACTGGAAAATGAAAATCTGACCGGCCAGGTTTTGTTCTGCGATAGTGGTGAGCAATTGCTTTAACTTTTCACTGATCATTTTGTTTTTATTTACCGAAGTGCTAATTTTTAGCCTGCTAACTTAGATTCCCCTTTTTATGGCCCTGATACGCATCAAAGATCTGCTCATACGCACCATCATCGGATTTAATCCCGACGAACGGAAGAATCGTCAGGATGTACTGATTAACATCGAGATAGAAGTCGACACCCAAAAGGCGATAGAAACCGACGAACCAGATGGTATCTACGATTATAAAGCCATCACGAAACAGGTGATAAGCCTGGTGCAGGAGAGCCAGTTCAATCTGCTGGAAAAATTAACGCACACAATTCTTTCTCTTATTATGAAAGATGAGCGGGTAAAACGGGCTCGCGTTGAAGTAGACAAACCTCATGCCCTTCGTTTTGCTGAATCGGTTTCCGTTGTAATGGAGGAAAAAAGATGAGCGAAATGAATACTTGCGTGGTTGGTATCGGTTCGAATATTCAACCGGAAGAGAATATCAGGGAAGCACTTCGCATTTTGGAAGGAGAGCAGACTCTTCTATCGGTTTCGGCGATGGTAGAAACCGAACCCATTGGTGTTACCGATCAGCCGGCTTTCATCAACGGTGCGGTAAAAATCTCGACTTCGATGGCGCAAGAAGAATTTTCGGTTTATCTGAAAAATATTGAAGATCGGTTGAAACGGGACCGTACACAGCCCCGCTTCGGACCCAGAACCATCGACCTTGATGTAGTTGTATGGAACGGTAAAGTAGTCGATCGCGATTATTATACTCGTCAGTTTCTAAAGAACGCTGTCGATGAAGTGCTCTGAATCGAACCCAATCTTATATCTTAACTCAAAAAAGCAACCGCTTTACTGAATACCTGCCGGAAACTTTCGTCCACGTCTTTCGCAATTCCATTATTACTTACCGGAAAAGGATTTTCGTGACTGTATGGAAATGGAAAATCCAACACTTCCATCGGAACGGGAATACTTCCTTTTCTTCCATGAAGCGTCCGGTCGATGGCATCCGGCGGCATCACCTTGTCTTTTGCCAGGGCAATCGAGTAAATCTGCTGATTGTATTTCTTGAAAAAACGTTCCCTCCTCCGTTTCTTTTTCTCAATCCGAAGCATTGTTACAAATGATTTCCACATCTCGCGAAAGCGCAGAATGCCGTACATTTTCAGAATGGCCCGTATTTCCCTGTTTCGTTTGTGGAAAAACATTTGGCGCAACGTGAAAAACGCCTGGTTGTCCATGATGTATTTCGATGCTCCGTTCATTTGGTCGAAAGTTGGACCACCGCAAAACATGAATAGCCGTGCATCTTTCAGCAATCCTTTGGGATTGGACAGGAAAAGAATTTCCGATAGAAAAGCTCCAATGGAATAAGCAAAGAAGTCTACTTTAGTTCCTTCCGGAAAGAGTTCATGTTCTCCATTCGTTATTTGTTTTAGCAAACTGACCACATCCTGGTAACTTTGCGCACCAGAAAGAAAAAACTGTTCGGGCCGCTCATCCAGCCTTGAACTTAGTGCAGCGTTCGCGAATGAAAGCTCTTTTAATTCCGCCGAGCTGGTTTTCCGTTCTTTTACCACTGAGTTCATTTCTCTTGGGTTGGTCCACTTTTTCGGCGAGCGGTTCATATGAAATGCAATGGGAAACAGGATAACTGCTTTTCCGGTGTGCTGGGCCAGGTAAAAAGCCCAAGAAAAATACTTGTCCCAGCTCCGCTCGTTAAGGCCGTGAAGCAACAAAATAGCTTCGTCCGATTTTCGGTCTTTTTCCGGAAGGAAAATGGGATACCAGAATTGGTCATTTTCGGGATAACTGGTTCCCAGTAGCTCATGATTGCTTAACGAAGCAGGAAGCAAATCCTTCCAACTACGCTTTTTTCGAAATTCCGAACGAAACTGAAAGTTCCGAATACTCACCGGGCAACTTTCCAACTGAATTTCCGGCTTGTCATCCACAAAATTGGCGGCAATCATTTGTTGCATCTCAGCGTAGTCTCTTTTCATTGTATTCTGATGGAGGTTGATAATCAGTATTTTCAGTTGCAAGTTAGCTCGATATTGACTATCAGTAGTGGTGATTTTGCTCCTTTGCCATCAATGCTTCCGATTTGGGATGGAATTGCTTTTTGGGGGATGAAATTTATTATTTCGGGATAAAAATCCAATGAAATTTTGGAGGTATGCCCGGTTATGATGACGGATGCTTTTTCCGATTTTGCGGATTTCGGCGTGAAGTGTAGTTTTGGGGCGAAAATCCGAAGGGAAAGCAACCCGGTTTCGGATCACGTAAGTAGAATATGTTTACTTTTAACAGCAGAAGAAATTAATCTCACCGTACGTGTTCTATGGAAAGACCCAAAAGCATACCTGAATATTTCATCAGTAAAAGAAATATTTACGTTCAGATTGCCTTTACAACGGTTTTTGCCTATGCTTTTATCAATATTTACGAGCCGTTTGGCGCTGCTCACTGGTACGCTATCACCAAGTGGCAGTTTCTGCTCTATTCCGGATTGTTGGTTTTATTGGGGATGGTGGTGGTGATCGTCAGCCGGGTCATCATGTACCAGATTAATAAAGTGCGGTCGGTTTCTATTTTGCAGTACAGTTGGATGGTAGCCGCTGAAATCATCATTATGGCTGCCTTTTTCGCCCTCATCGAGGATTACGCGCTCGATGATTCGCGCACCTATGCCGAACTTTGGTTTATTGCCATTCAGAATACAGCGCTGATTCTCCTCATACCGTATGTTATCAGCTTGCTTTTTTTCGCTTTCCAGGAAAAGAAGATTAAACTCGAAAACCTCATGTTCGATTATCTGCGAAAGCCGGCTATCGATTTTATTCCCTTCCGGGATGAAAACGGTGTGATGCGCCTGAGCCTCAAAAAGAGCGATTTACTTTACCTCGAAGCCAGCGAAAATTATGTGTTGGTTCATTACCGTGTTCGAAGCGATATTAAGCAATACCTGTTGCGAAACAGTTTGAAGAAGCTGGAAAACGAGATGAAACCCCATCATATCTTGCGTTGCCACCGTTCCTATATGGTGAATATTGAGCAGGTAAAAATGATGCAAAAAGGAAAGAAAGGTCTGGAACTTCATTTGAACGGACCGGAAAATTTAGTCATTCAGGTTTCGAAAACTTACGAACCTGTCATTATTGCCGAACTCGATCTGTTGCCTTCTGCCAGTCAATCTTTGTAGTTGGGCAGATGGCGTTTTTCATTCTCCAAGCCTTTTATTGCACGCCCTTTTATTCTCTTATAGAAAAGAACAAGAGAAGTGGAAATCTTTCTACTGTTCTTTTTCCATCTTTCTAAGTAGAAGTACTGATCACTTATAAGTAGAAGTTTTCAAAAAGAACAGTAGAAGTTTACGAACTTATACGTAGAAGTTTTTGCTGCCCGGTCAGACTTTCGTTTTTGGAAACAAAATTGATTTCCCAAGTACTGTGATGAAGAATTGGATTTAGGTTTTATGATAAACTATGGTCACCTGAAGTTTTCAATAATTTCCACAGAAAAATGTACTCTTTAACCCTATTTGGAAAGCCATAAAACATCTGATGTTCAATAAAAATTTTCCTATATTTGTAGACTTTTAAAAACCGGAGGTTTTCAATCATTATGACGAGGAAATTCAGGGAATATAAGGAGTTTGATCTATCACAAATAAACAAGGATGTCCTGAGCTATTGGGAGCAGGACGATACGTTTCATAAATCCATGTCGACCCGCGAAGGACGTCCGACATTCGTGTTCTACGAAGGTCCGCCTTCTGCCAATGGTCAGCCGGGTATTCACCACGTAATGGCCCGTGCTATCAAAGATGTATTTTGCCGCTATAAGACCCAACAGGGTTACCTGGTAAAACGGAAAGCCGGTTGGGATACGCATGGACTTCCGGTTGAACTGGGTGTTGAAAAAATGCTGGGCATTACCAAGGAAGACATTGGTAAGAGCATTACCGTTGAGGAATACAACGCCGCCTGCCGAAAAGAGGTGATGAAATACACCGACATGTGGGAGGACCTGACCCGAAAAATGGGTTACTGGGTGAACATGGATGACCCGTACATCACGTACGATAACCGTTACATCGAAACGCTTTGGTGGTTGTTGCGCCAACTGTACGACAAGGATATGTTGTACAAAGGGTACACCATTCAGCCGTATTCTCCTGCTGCAGGAACCGGATTGAGCTCACACGAGCTGAACCAGCCGGGTTGCTATCGCGATGTGAAAGACACGACTTGTGTGGCTCAGTTTAAAGTGGTTCGTGACGATAAGTCGGAAAAACTTTTTGCTGACGTTGATACGGATTTGTATTTCCTGGCCTGGACCACTACGCCCTGGACCTTACCTTCGAACACAGCGCTGGCTGTAGGTGAAAAGATTCGGTACGTCCGGGTAAAAACTTTTAATCCTTATACAGGCATTCCGGTAACGGTGATCCTGTCCAAAGATTTGCTGAGAAGCTATTTCCCCGAGAAAAACGAAGAGCTTTCGCTGGAAGATTATCAACCCGGCGACAAAAAGATACCGTTTCAGATCACAGCCGAATTTACCGGCTCCGATTTGGAAGGAACAGCTTACGAGCAATTAATCCCGTGGGTAAAACCAATGGGAGACGCCTTCCGCGTTATCACCGGTGATTTTGTTACCACCGCGGACGGTACCGGAATTGTGCACATCGCTCCTACGTTTGGTGCGGATGACGACCGTGTCGCTAAGAGAGCAGGCATTGCACCGCTGATTCTGATAGACAACGAAGGTCGTCGCCAACCCATGGTAGACAGGAAAGGCCGCTTCTTCCGTACGGAAGATCTGGATACATCGTTTGTTGACGAGAATGTCAATACAGAGTTGTATGCAGAATATGCCGGACGATATGTGAAAAATGCGTACGACGAAAGTCTGGCCGACGATGATGCAACGCTGGATGTGGATATTTCGGTGATGCTGAAGAAGGAAAACAAAGCCTTCCGTGTCGAAAAGCACGAGCACAACTATCCGCACTGTTGGCGTACCGATAAGCCGGTGCTCTACTACCCGCTCGATTCATGGTTTATCCGGACCACAGCGGTTCGTGATGATTTGATCGAACTGAATAATACCATCAACTGGAAACCGAAATCGACCGGAACAGGCCGTTTTGGTAACTGGCTGGAAAACCTGGTTGACTGGAACCTGTCGCGTTCACGTTACTGGGGAACGCCTTTGCCTATCTGGCGTACGGAAGATGGAACTGAAGAAAAGTGTATTGGTTCGGTCGAAGAGCTTTACGGTGAAATCGAAAAGGCCGTTGCTGCCGGATTTATGGACAAGAATCCTTACGAAGGATTTGTTCCGGGCGATTACTCGAAAGAGAATTACGACAAAATCGATTTGCATCGTCCGTATGTCGACAACATCGTATTGGTATCGGCGAAAGGTGAAAAGATGTTCCGTGAGCCCGATTTGATCGACGTTTGGTTCGACTCGGGAGCTATGCCGTTTGCGCAGATGCACTACCCGTTCGAAAACAAGGAAGTATTCGACCAGGTATTCCCGGCTGACTTCATCGCTGAAGGTGTTGACCAGACCCGTGGATGGTTCTTTACATTGCATGCGATTGCAACGATGACGAAAAAGTCGGTTGCGTTCAAGAATATTATTTCCAACGGCCTCGTGCTCGATGCCAAAGGAAACAAGATGTCGAAACGGCTCGGCAATGCAGTCGACCCGTTTGAATCGATTGAAAAATACGGTTCTGACCCGCTGCGTTGGTACATGTTGACTAACTCGCAGCCGTGGGATAACCTGAAATTTGATATTGCGGGTGTTGAAGAGGTACGCCGCAAGTTTTTCGGTACGTTGTACAATACCTACAGCTTCTTCTCGCTTTACGCGAATGTGGATGGCTTTAGTTACAGCGAGCCGGAAGTAGCCGCTGCTGATCGCCCCGAAATTGACCGCTGGATTTTGTCGCTGCTGAACAGTTTGGTACTTGAAGTCGGCGATGCGTTGGAAAGCTACGAGCCGACGCGCGCCGGACGAGCTATTTCGGAATTTGTTACCGAGAATTTGTCGAACTGGTACGTGCGTTTGAGCCGCAAACGCTTCTGGGGTGGTGAGTACGGTGCCGATAAGATTTCGGCTTATCAGACACTTTATACTTGCCTGGAGACGGTCGCCAAATTAGCTGCTCCGATCGCACCGTTCTACATGGAGCAGTTGTTCCGTGATTTGAACGCGGTAACCGGTCGTGATGAAGATATCTCGGTTCACCTGACTGAATTCCCGAAAGCGGATAGTTCGCTTATCGATAAGTCGCTCGAAGAGCGGATGGATATCGCTCAGCGCGTTTCCTCGATGATTCTCGGCCTTCGCCGGAAGGAAAAACTGAAAGTGCGCCAGCCGCTGGCGAAAATTATGGTTCCAGTGCTGGATAAACATTTTAAGGAACAGTTTGAGGCTGTCCGGGATATTATTTTGACGGAAGTCAACGTTAAGGAAGTAGAATATATTGATGATACTGCAGGTATTATCAAGAAAAAGATAAAGCCTAATTTCAAGACGTTAGGTCCGAAGTACGGCAAAATCATGAAGCAGATTGCTGGTGCTATCAACCAGATGTCGCAGGATGACATTGCCCGGTTCGAAAAAGAGAGTGCTTACGAACTTGTCGTTGGTGACGAAAACGTTCATCTTGGACTGGAAGATGTTGAAATTCTTTCGGAAGATATTCCGGGTTGGTTGGTCGCTAATGAAGGTGGACTGACCGTGGCGCTCGATATTGAAGTGTCGCCCGAATTGCGGCAGGAAGGAATCGCCCGTGAGTTCATTAACCGTATTCAGAATCTCCGGAAGGAAAGCGATTTTGAGGTAACCGATAAGATTAACCTTCGAATTGCTCGTCAGGATGAGATTAATGAAGCGGTCAATAATTTTAGTGATTACATCAGTAACCAGACATTGGCTTCGAATCTCGAACTGGTGGATGCCATTGAGGATGAAAAGGCCAGACTGGTTGAAATTGATAAAGGAGTCGAAACCTATATTATGGTTGAGAAGGTGGGAAAATAATTTCCCATGTTATCAGCCATGGAAATATAAGCTGAAAAAAGTTATATTAGTCAGCTTATTTTAAGCCTGTATTCACCTTAATACTTTTACATTATGGCTGAAAAAATGCGATATTCAGATGAAGAATTGGCCGAGTTCAAGGATATCATTCTGAAGAAACTTGAGAAAGCGCGGAAGGATTACGAGTTGTACCGTAATGCTATCACCCATGGTGACGGAAACGACACGCAAGACACTTCGCCTACATTTAAAGTGCTGGAAGAAGGAGCTGCAACCCTTTCTAAAGAAGAAGCCGGTAAATTAGCTCAACGTCAGCAAAAATTCATTCAGCACCTCGAAGCTGCATTAATCCGTATCGAAAACAAAACCTACGGTATTTGCCGCGAAACAGGAAAATTGATTTCGAAAGAACGACTGCGTGCTGTTCCTCATGCTACGCTCAGTATCGATGCAAAAAACAAGCAACGGTAATTGTTCGTGCAGAGGTTACTGGATGAAGGTTGTAAAAAATAAATGACTTATTTTGTCCGGGGTGGAATTCTGCGCTCCGGATTTTTTTTAATGGTTTGTTGAAAATATAGGATAATGGGTAAGAAAACCAGTTCGTTATTGATTGTCTTTCTGATTTTGCTGGCCGATCAGACGTTGAAGTTTTGGGTGAAGACGCATATGATGCTTGGACAGGAATTTTCCGTTTTCGGGAAATGGTTTGTCATTCACTTTGTGGAGAATAACGGTATGGCTTTTGGATTCGAGTTTGCCGGTGATTATGGCAAAATATTCCTGAGCGTATTTCGCATTGCCGCCGTTGTGGGGATTGGCTGGTACCTAACGAAATTATGGAAAAGAGACGTGCCGTTTGGATTGATTATTAGTGTTTCCCTTATCATGGCGGGTGCTATTGGTAACATTATCGATAGTGCGTTCTACGGAATGATTTTCAGCGATAGCTACGGACAGGTGGCTACGCTTTTCCCTCCCGGTGGAGGTTATTCTTCTTTCCTGCACGGAAGAGTGGTTGACATGCTTTATTTCCCCATTCTGGAGGGACATTACCCCATGTGGTTCCCGTTCTGGGGCGGACAGCAGTTTATATTTTTCCGGCCGGTTTTCAACCTCGCTGACTCGTCAATTACCATTGGAATATTTTTGATTCTGCTTTTCTACCGTCGTTTTTTCGATCGTCAGCCAGCGACCGCTGAAGAACCAGAAGTTTCGACAACTGAGAATGTAGAGATGAATTAATATAGAAAAAGCCGGCTTCAAAACCGGCTTTTTTCATACCATAAGATGTAATCTATTAACCCGAATTTTAAGATCCAGAGAATCATTAAAATGTTCTTTCGCTCAACAGTTTTCCTTCAGGGCCATATTTTTTCCACGTGCCCGATTTCTGTCCGTTCACATAGTTCATTTCATAAATGAGTTTTCCCTGGTCGTCCCAGATTTTCCATTCACCATTCTTTTCGCCGTTCTTGTAATTGGCGATAGCTACCTTTACTCCCTGCTGGTTGTAGGTAACCCAGGTTCCGTCCATTTCGTTGTTTTTGTATGAGCAAATGCCCTTCAGTTTGCCATCTTCGAAATAGATTTTCGCTTTGCCATCCTTCAAACCATCTTTCAGGTTCATCTTTGTTTTCGGATTTCCATTTTCGTAATACTGGGTGTATTCGCCGGTGTAAGGCTTCGAATCGGCATAATATATACCGTCGACTTTACTGACATCCTGGGCAAATGTATTGGGTAAGAGGAAAAGCAATATCGCGATCAATCCAATTAACTTCTTCATAACAGCCTCCTTATCTCGTTACGTGTTTTTATTATGCTAAAGTTAAGTAAAAGTTAACTGAGTTGATTTTGGGTTAACAGAAAATTAATGTTAAATATTTATTTCAAAATGAAATTAATAAAATGTGGAATATGTCTATAAAGAGATATCTAAAGTTTAATTCTGTAATTGTATAAAACATAATATATAAAATAGGAGTTTTATAAGCTGCTTATTTGCTTCGAATTGGTGAGAAGTAAGTAGCTAAAAACGGCGAAACGAATGCGAATTGGGCCAGAGAATTCAATAAAAAAACCCGCTCCGGGGCAACAGAACGGGTCGAATGATTTTGAAATAAATTTAGTTCGAGTTCTTCAAACTTAAATCAACTTCATTTGCTGTTGGAGTGAGTACAATATTTTCAACGGTTTTGTTTTCGTACGAAATGTAGGAAGCTGTCAGGTTATATGTACCCGGTTTCAGATTATCGAAATGGTATTTTCCGTCAAAATCGGTGTAAGCAACCTTATCAGTTCCGTCAATTGACACTTTTACGCCAACCAGGGTTTCGTTGGTATTGGTGTCTACAATTTCACCTGAGAGCTCTGTTACGACAGCCTTCCCGGTAGAGGTATTTTCTGATTTACTTTCGTTATTGGCAGCCATCGCGAAAACGGTGCTTCCAATCAATAAAACTGATAAAACAAATTTTTTCATTTCGCTTGTGTTTATTCAAAATGAAAAGTATGGCTAAAAGGTTACAGATTGGTTACAAAGATGTGAAGATCTGATTAAGATCGTTATGCAAGGTTTGCCTACTTAATTAGTATTGAGGGTAGTTGAAAAACGCCGGTTCTGTTTAGGATGCCGGCGTTTTTAGTTCTTAAGAATGAACCAGACCCGGTTTGGATGCTGGTTCATTCGTGCTGTTTGAGCGCTGTCAATTCGATGGAATTTTGCAATTCCGCATGCTGTATAAATAAATTGAAAGCATAAACAGTGGTGTTTTAGTCCTTCAGTTTGAAGTATATTTTGAAAGCTTTTTCGTTCCCGCTTGGTTTATTTCCGACCAGGTAAAAGTTCACTACCGGATATTGAGGATATACGTTTTTCCACATGATATAAGCACTGGTATCCCGACTGGTTGCAGGTTTAAATGGCAAACCGAAGCGGGTTATGCTTTCCGGTTTGTAATCCACCGTCGGCTTGTGCACGATGATCTCAATTAGCTTATTATGCTTGAACCGAAATTCTGTAGAGTCGAGAGCATCATACATCTGAATGTATCTCGGTCGACCGAAAAGTAAGCGGTAAAAGGCTGTGTCCGGCTGGGCATCCAACAACTTTTTGACTTCCGTCGTATCCGGATGTCCCTTAAATAACGTTGCATCGAATACGAGCCCGTTATTTTGCTTTTGCGGGTTGCAGGCAAACATGAGGCCGGCAAGCAGTGCAAAAATGAAAATTTGAACAGATTTCTTCATCTGATATGTATGTTTTCCTATTTACTTAGATTATAACTGAACGATATGGCATAAGTACGGCCTTGTTGGTACTTGGTTGTATAGTAAACATTGTCGCCAAGTGTAATTTGCTCCTTGTACGTATTGTCCAGAATGTTTTTCGCTTTGAACATCAATGAGCAACGTTTCGACAAGTTCTTTTTCAGTGTGAAATTCATCTCGGGCATCGGCTGCAGGTAAATCGACGGCAAGTCAATCTGGTAAACGATCAACCGTTTTCCGCTGACGTTATAGCTTAGTGTTGACTCCCAACCTTTTTCCGGGTTATCATATGATAAACTGGCGTTGAATGTATACGGCGCCTGGTCATACATCGGCCGCGTATCGCTGGCTCCCGGGTTCCAGGCGCGGATGGCTACCAACTCTTCCGGAGTGACATTCACGTAAGAGTAAACATACGTATAGTTGGCTGACACACGGAAATTCTTCAGTGCTTCGGTAAATGAACCAAGGTTTTTTCTGATTTCAATCTCGGCACCGTATAGAGTCGATTTGTCAACGTTTTTAAACTGGAACTGACTGGTTGATCCTCCGGCACGAGGCAACTGTGCGTTTTCAATTGGGTTAAAGAACTTTTTATAGAACAGACTTGCGGACAGGTATTCTCCCGGGCTTGGGTATTTTTCCCAGCGCAGGTCAAAGTTGTTCACCAATGTACGTTTCAAATCGGGATTACCGTTCTGAATGTATCCACCGAAGAAATCATACGTAGCCAGCGGCGCAAACTCCCTGAATGAAGGGCGTGCCAACGTGCGGTTGGCAGAAGCGCGAATGTTGGTTTTGTCGTTGATATTATAGGTCAGCGCAATCGACGGAAGCAGGTCATTGGTTTTAATTGTACCTGTCGAATCGTTAAAGGCGCGCAATTCCATATCGGTTTTTTCCATCCGGACACCTGCTGTCAGATTCAGTTTTTTGGCAATCGGACTTTCGATCATTGCGTAACCCGCGAACAAACGTTGGTAAGCATCGAAGTTGTTGCCGTCGATGTTGATCATCATCAGGTAGTTTTTCAGCGTTCCGTCTACGTAACCGAGATTCTGGTCCTGAAAGAAGACGCTGATATCACCGTCGAAATTTTTATTCGATTGGATATTGTACTGGTAAATATTTTCCCGGAATTCACGGTTTTTGTAGGTATACAAACCACCGAATTTGATCTTTGAATCGCGTCCGCCAAACAATTTCGCCGGAAGGGTAAAATCGAGTTTTGAACTGTTGTTGATCTCCTTCAGGTCACGATAAAAGCGGGACGGACGATCAAGGTTTCCCATGTAATAAAGGGTGTCTCCCTGTTGATTGATCGTGTACTGGTTCCTGATCATCCGCGTGTCGGGCTGCTTAATGGAGGAAATAGTGAAAGAATTGCTCCATTTTACATTCAGGTTGTTCAGGTGCGGAAACACATGTTCACCCCGAAGCTGTCCGTTACGGAAAGCCCTTTGCGTATAAGTGATAGCACGGTTCTGTAAGTGCGTTGTTGAGTCGGGGTTGGCATCCAGCAAGTAACCGTCCTGATAACGAGCATCATTTGTTCCACTTTGGTTGGTCATCAGACTCAAACCAATTTTGTTGTTATTGTTGAACTTGTATGAGGTGTTGAACATGGCACCGAGCAATACCTCATCATCTGATTTATGTTCGGTTGTAGCCATGTGAATGTCACGGTTCAACGTGGTTTGTCCTTCACTAATTCCCTCGTAGGAATTTTGAACCCCATCGGTGTAGTTGGAATATTTCCGATTGTATGACAGTCCGAAAATGTATCCAAGTGGTTTGCCGAAAAGTTTCACCTGGTCACCTACGGAGAAGCTGAAACTGTGATTCAGAAACTGTGAAGCTTTTCCCGGATTGAATTGGCGGTTTTTAAACGCCCGTGAAACCGACGTGATTTCGCTTTTATTGAGATACGGATCGGGGAAATCGCTGGCACTGTACTGGGCAATTTCTTTCGGTAAGGCCCGGAAGCCGTTATCATATCCCAGGAAGTCGGTTGAACTTCCTTTTGGGGCCAGAAAGTCGCTGTTAAAGTTGGCTTGCGGATTGTATTCGAGTCCGGCCGAAAATGTCAGGTTAAAGGAAGTCGGAAAGTCCTTGGTTGTGATGTCTACTAATCCTCCGGTGAAATCGCCCGGAAGATCGGGCGTAAATGTCTTATAAACGATGATGTTGTCAATCAGGTTCGTTGGGAACAAGTCGAGCTGAACCGAGTTTTTGTTCGGGTCAAGACTTGGAACATCGGAACCGTTCAGTACTGATTTACTATAGCGGTCACCCAGTCCCCTGACAAATACATATTTTCCTGATGTGATGGTGACACCGGTTACCTTTTTCAGGGCACCGGCTGCATCGCTTACACCAATCCTTGAAAACTGGTCGGCGGTAATAGCGTCGAAAAGTTTCGGTGATTTGCGTTGCAACGTGAGCAGAGCGTTTTCGCTGTTTTTTGCCGCTTTGGCGGTAATAACAACTTCATTGATTTCGAGATCGGCCGGTTTCAAGTGGACGGTCAACTCTTCCGCTTTACCAGCTTCAACTTTTACATCGGAAATGACAGTAGTTTGGTATGAAATGTATGAAACTCTGACATTGTATGTGCCAGCGTTTATATTGTTTAGTGTGGCAATTCCATCAAAATCGGTAATGGTTCCTTTTGAGGTTCCTTCAATCATTACCGTTGCCCCAATCAATGTCTCTCCGGTTTTGTCATCAACCACTGTCAGCCGGACGGACCCTGTTGTTTGGGCAAAGGCGGAAAAAACACTACCAATTACCAACATTAGACTTAATACAGCATGCTTGAAATTCATAATAAATCTGTTAAAATTCTTAGACTGATAAAATTTGGGCTTTGTTATGTTGGTTTACTCGGTTGATTTTTATGTAAAGATTTTGTCACATGGTATTCTAAAAAAAAGGGCCAAAGTGAATTGGCCCTTTTGTATATCATCACTGGGTACTAGTTGTTGATCACTTCCCATGTTTTTGTCCAGTTAGCAAAGAACGGAGTCGTTGCATTGGGGTCAACTGCACCTTTGAAACCTGCGTCTTCCAGGCTTACATTGTATGCAGAAGCAAGACCTGTAGCCACATCAGTAGTTATATCTGCAGAGGTTGGAGTGAATTTCTGAGCACCCGTTCCGAAAGCAGGGTCACCGATTTTGTTTTTCGCCATCAGGTATTTCTCTACATTATATTCCAGAGCTGCATCAGTTTCGTCGCTGAGCTGGAACATGTTGGCAAAGCCTGTAGAATCGTTAGAGAATGCATTGTTGGTATAAATCAGGTTGTTTTCGATTTTCAGCGTTCCGTAACCACCATCGGCCACCGGAAGCCACATATCGTAACAGCTTGCTGATTTGTTATCAGTTGCATTGATTTTGTCAGTTCTTCTCTCCATATCGATAGGACCATCAAATCCGTAGAATACAGAGTTGATCCAACGTCCTGCCCAACCATCGCGCATATAGATGGTCTGCTTGTTGCTCGGAGTCAGGTTATCGTTCGTACCTTCGTTGTAAAGAGTAACGTTTACGTTTGCTACGGTAGCAAAAGGTCTTGCAGCTTCGTTGGCTCCAACACCACCGTCATCTTCAGAACCGCGTGGGTCGCTACTTTCGTTAACTGAAGCTTTTTTCCATACCAGGGCGTACTGAACAGTTCCGTGGAAACCTTCGTCTTCGTCCAGACCGTCGTCACCGGTGTATGAAAGAACAGCGTGTCTTAGGTTCGGAGCACCACCGAAGAACTCGATACCATCGTCGAAGTTGGAGAATACTTCAATGTGATCAAGGGTTGTTCCTGAACCTACAGCACCCAGTGAAATACCGTTGATTTCGTTGTCGGCGCCAATTACACTACCACCGTGACGAACAGATACATATTTTAATACACCTGAGTTGTCGGTATCATCAGTACCACCGTACAATCCCCGTGTTTCAGTTTCGGGAATACCTTCGATTGATTTTTCGCCACCTTCAGCAACGTTGCTGGTAGTTGCTTTACCAAGAATGATCAAGCCACCCCAGGTTTGGTTGGCATCGTCCGGTACAGAACCGTTCAGGTCATCAGCCAGACCAGTCATGATGATAGGCTTGTCTGCGGTACCTTCAGCCATGATTTTAGCACCACGGGCAACGATTAAAGCAGATGCGCCAGCACCCTGTCCGGGCTGTCCTTTAATGATAGTTCCGGGCTCGATGGTCAACGTTTGACCGTCGTTAACGAAGATGAAACCACGCAATACATAGATTGTGTCGGCACTCCAGGTTACGGTTCCAATACCATCAGCACTCGCGTAGACATCTTTGGTCGGCATTGCCGGCTCAGCCGTTTTGTTCATAGTGGCCGTTGCGTTGTCCGATTTCGAATTGGCATCGGTAACGGTCAGGCTAACTGAACCTGCACCAACTTCACTGTCAGCAGTAAAGGTAACTACTACATCGCCGCTGGTTGCTCCGGCAGTAAGTTCACTCTTAATAGTAGCTGAACCTCCTGTGGCATTTGCAGTGGCTGAATTGTATCCTCCGGGAACAGAAACATTGAAGGTAACATCAACGTCTGTAGCAACCTGTACATCAGTGTTGACAGAAGGAGCACTTACAGATGGAGCATCTGCTACTGAAGGGCTGTCATTTTTTGAACATGAGTTCAAAATTACTGCGCCCATAATCAGTGTTGCAAACAGGAAAAAATGCAATTTTTTCATAATCCTCTTCATTATTTAATTTAAAATTCGGGTTCGTTTTCAGATTTGATATTTATGTTCACTAATTGCTTCTTTTTTCCCACGGTTTAAAGCCGTTTTTGGTGAAGAAATTAGTTGTTACATTTTTGTCATATTTTAGAATATCAATCCCTTTCGAATTCGATGTGAAGAACGACGTAAAATATTACACTGTGATTAAGGAATATTAACTTTTGTGTTACAAACCGGTGGGTTCTGTTACAATTCGATTAATAATTAATTGACAGTAAAACAGTTTATTATGTGGTGTCTTTAGTGTTATTACAGGGGGCTGTTGTAACAATGTAGGGAAGTATTTTTGTAACGAAATTTTGACAGCTTTTGGGGTGGTTTTGGCTAAAAACAGGCTGTTCAGGACGATGAAAGAAATAAAAAAAGAGTTGACAGGGAAGAAATTGTCTGGAGGAGATTTCAGCCGGATGAAAAGTGAAAATTAAAAGAACAAGGGTTGGGCAAATAAAAAAAGGGTGGAGAAATTTCCACCCTTTCCATTACTATATATAATGGTATTACTCTTTTGTCAAAAATTCAATCTGTGGTTCGACCGGGTACCGACCGGATTCTGCTCCATAAACAGAGAGACCTCCTTTTTCCGATGTCAGGCGAATGGTGAGGAAGCCATTTTTCATCGCTTCTTTAACCTCGTCGAGCGATAATCCAACTGTAACCAGGTAACCATACGAACCCGCTTCGTCGAGCATCCACTTTTTGCCAGTGTTTTCGCCCCACTTATCTCCGGCTTTCTGGTTCATCCACGACAGCATGCCCCGGTGGTCAGCTGGATCATCTTCCAGAAGAATTTGGTTGAGCGGTTTTCCATCGATGGAAATGGAGAGCAGCCCCGGATGTTTGTTTTCATCAGTTTGTGGATAGGAGTTTTGCCCATAACCCGGGTCAGTTCCTTTTTCGGTAACAATCGTCATCCCGATATTTTCTGCATCACCATCTTCCAGGTATTTGCTCTGCGGAAACCTCGATGCAACTTCACAGCGAAAGACAGCGCCGGTCACATTCTCCGGATTCAAACCGGTCGGCACCTTAAATCGGTATTCGAAATATCCGGTACCCATTCCCCACACTTTTTTCCCTTCCTGTGGCTTCCGGTATTTGATGGTCCAGTCGGCTTTGCTGAACTGTGAAGGCGAAATTGCAACCGTATTCACCGGTAGTTTTGTACCGGTTGTCCGGAATGGAAGAAAATTCCGTTGAATAATATTACCATTTTCATCTTTCAGTAAGGTGACCAGCATACCGGACGCCAGATTTTCGGGAAGGTTGGTTGTAATGTTTTCTTGCGGAACCGCCTCGAACGGTTTTATAACAGCCGGCATGGTCCCGTTCTCGCCCTGAATTACTTTTCCTGTCGGTGAATATCCTGTAATATACCATGCAATGGTTGCTGGTCCGATATTCTTTTGAGTGACCGATGAAACGGCAACAGGAATAGTTGCTTTCTGCCCGGCCTGATAAACCTGGTAGAAATCTTTGCCGGGAATAACGTAGTCGCTGGAATGGAAATCACGCATGCTCATTCCCGGAACGAGGTCCGACAGTCCAAATATTTTCTTACTACGGTCGAAGCGGTAGTAGCCGTTCCATTCATTAATCACATCGTGGAACTCAGTGAAAAGGAAGCCAGCGATTTTCGGCCTGCGCCTGAATTCGTTCATCATAACATGGTATTCCCAGGTCAGGTCGATGTCGCCGGTGCTGCCTGCATAACCCCACACGGCACCACACTCGGAATTGAGCATGGGCACCTTGCCCTGTTTGTGCCCGTTAATATAATTGAAGGTTGAACCTGGAAAGGTTTTAGCGACTACGTTGTCCAGAAAATCAGACCATTGTCGCGCGGGCAAGTAAGCATGCCAGCTGTTGAGGTCCGTTACCACATGGTCGTAGTTACAAGGCGAGTTATCTTCCACCAATCGGGTTGGGTCCATTTTTTTTGCTTTGTGATACCAGTCGGCAACCCATTGTTGAGTAGCGGGTGTGTATTTTCGGTTATTCCCTTTTCCGGAAAAAAGTCCCCAGGTTTCGTTGAACAGAACCCATGAAAAGATGGATGGATGGTTGAAATCGCGGTTAATTTCGGCTACGGCTAACTCCTCCCAATTCTTTTTTGCTTCCGGTGTTGGCGGTCCCCAGAAGTTCGGAATGTCTTCCATGATAAGCAGACCAAGTTTATCGGCCCAGTAAAGCTTTCGCGGAATTTCGGCTTTAATGTGAATGCGAAGCCCGTTTAATCCGAGCGCTTTGGCCCGTTTTATTTCGTTTTTCATGAAGTTATCGGAAGGAAAGGTGTAAAAACCTTCAGGATGATAACTTTGGTCGAGTGTCAGGCGCAGGTAAATTGGTTTGTTGTTCAGCGCCACGTACCAGAAATCTTCTCTGGGGATTTTAACAGAGGAAATTTTCCGCATACCGAAGTAGGTATGAATCTCATCGGCTTGTTTTCCTTTTCCCGCTGTAACGGTTACATTATATAAGAAGGGATTACTCAATTCCCATAAGAGCATGTTTTTCACCGGAAGGGTGAATTGAGCTGTGGTGTTCGAAGCCGGAATCGCTCCTTTCAGATGCAGGTTGTTATTTTCTCCAGTTAAAGTAAAAGGCCAGTCTGATTCCGCTTTCCGCGAAAGCGTTACTTGTATGGTTACTTGTTTTTTGTCGATGTCGGGCAGGAAATGAACCTGTTTGATAAAGATGTCCGGACGTTTCTCGAGGTAAACCGTTTGCCATATTCCCCGGGCGTTGCCATAGTACTGTTTCCCCGAAGGACGGTTGTCCCAATCACGATCCTCTACGCGCACTACCAACCGGTTCTTTCCCTGTTGCAGGTAAGGTTGTATATCGAAATCGAAAAGGGTGTATCCGCCACGATGCTCCCCTACTTTATGACCGTTCAACCAAACGGTGGTATGAAAATCACTGGCCATGAAAACCAGGTAGGTTTTCCCCTCGGACGCGGTGAGTTCGTCATTCAGCGTGAATTCCCGGGTGTACCATCCGTAATGTACATCGGGCTCTTTTATTCCTGACTTTGGACTTGCCCACGAAAACGGAACCAATATTTGCTGGTTGAAACTTTCCGGTTGGTTTTGCCAATGCTGCCTGACCCCTGCATTGTTTTTATCGGTCCGGAAATGCCAGGTTCCGTTCAGATTTTGAAAAGTGTTGCGTTGGAATCCGGGACGCGGATGTTCTTTTAACGGGATATTTTTTGAAGCATCTGGTGCTGCCACTGCTGCATAGAAAAATGAGCAGAGAAAGAATAGTGAAAAAATCAGTTTCATTGTTTGGTTTATTTTGGATTAGAACATGTTAAAGATAATCACATTCTGTATTGAAGCGAAACCTGTTTAGCAATAAAAAGAAAAAGGGCACCCGACGCTTCAGGTACCCTTTTTGGAAAGGAAAGTTACTCGCCATCTAACAATGGCCTCTTGAAAAATTGTTTTGAACCTACTTTGTATCTTAATGAAGTTTCAGCTATATGTTCGCCAAAGAAGAAAAATGCTCTGTCAACTCAATTCTCTTCCTGATGCTTTTACTGTGATACATAGATAGGTATGAAATGAGAAGTAAATACTAATTCAGATTAAATAAGTTTTTAAAGAAATATTTCGAGATTATTACAGGTTAATAATTAATTAACAAAAATCGCTGTGGAGTGCTTAAATAAGGGGAAGTATTCTGGGACCAAAAGAAAAGCCCTTCCCGGAAGGGGAAGGGCTCAGTATATTGAAGCAACCTGGTTTATTGTTGTTCCATTGTTGAATGTGTGATAAAATCACGGGTCGATTTGACCATGTTAACAGTTTGTAGCAACAGGTTTTTGGTTTCTGACATCACATTGAAAAACAGAACCGAGTTGCGGCTATTGACTTCTTTCTTCTTGATACGGCGAATCTGGTTTTTCTCCAAATCGCGGATGTTATCGATGATGACCTGTCGTTTGGCAATCAGTTCTTCAATTTGATCGAACTCGCTTTCTTTAATAATGTGAAGAGCAAAATTCAGGAAGTCGGTAATTTGCGAACTGAACTTGGTTAAATCTTCAACCTGGTCATCGTTGAATGGCTTGTGATTGTTTTCCACATGCTGGTGCAACGGGCCAACTACGTATTTGATTGAGTGAGCCATTTCACGCAGGTAGTCAACAATTTGCACGTAGAAATGTCCGGTTTCAACCGAATCTTTCTGTAATTTTTGCACCACCTTGGAAATGTTGGCTTTCAGCTTTCTCGCTTTCTGGTTGAACTCTTCCACGTCGCGATCAATCTGTGCCAGTTGCTTCCGGTTTTGGGCAAAGAAACTTTCCAGTGCAAGGAAGTAAGCTTTCGATGTGGAAATAATCGCGTTGGTTACTTTCTGATTGGACTTGTCCAGTACCTTTTCTACTTCTACAGTTGCTTCCGGGAAATCCTCTTCTTCCAGCTTTTTAGCTTCGCGTTTGCGGAAGAATACATAGGTGCGAATCACCATAACAGCAGCAACAGCAGCAAAGACAAAAATCATGTACTGTCCACCGAGTGAAATCAGGGTAGCAATGATGAGTGAAACGGTGAAAGCAACAAAAGCGGTCAGGAACCAACCTCCTACTACCGTGAAGACACCTGAAATACGGTAAACGGCTGATTCACGATCCCAGGCGCGGTCAGCCAACGAAGTACCCATGGCTACCATGAAGGTAACGTAAGTTGTTGAAAGCGGTAGTTTCAGGTTGGTACCGATGGTAATCAATACCGATGCAACAATCAGGTTACTGGCCGCCCTGATTTTATCGAAATGCGGTCGGTCCGGATTCGTATCGTCTATCGGAACAGCTTCGAAACGGCTGTCGATCCAGCTGGTAACCCGGCTTCCCAGGATGCGTTTCAATCTATCGCCGGTGCGAATAGAAGAGCGTACCAGGGCACGTGATGCGTAGGAAGAACCAAAGCGCTCGTCACCTTCAGCCTGACGGGCCAAATCGACAGTGGTAGCAACCACCGATTTTGCTTTTCGGGAGGCAATCAGGGTTCCAATCATGATGAGTCCAGCGATCAAGAGCATGTAGGTATCGGTTTTCACCGGTTGGTTGAGGATGTTCATGGTGAATCCATCCGGATTAACGGCACCGGCAGCCATCCACGCTTTGAACGATTCGAATCCGGCAAGCGGTACCCCGATAAAGTTCACCAAATCATTTCCGGCGAAAGCCATCGCTAACGCGAAGGTTCCTACCAGCACGATGAACTTGAGAACGTCGAATTTCTTGAAAATGAACTGGAGAATTTGTAGTAAAATGGTCCACCCAATGAAGCTGAAAAACAGAATCGTCCACATGTTGTTTTTGAGGAAGTCAACATTTTCAGGTGTTAACCACGATGCACCTTTGGCACCTTTAATGACGATGAAATAGGTGATAACGGCAAATGCAAAACCTCCAAACATGGAACCGATGTAACGAATTTTCTTTTCGTACTTAAAGGTGAATACCAGTCGGGTAAACCATTGGACGATGGTTCCCACTGTAAATGCGATGACTACCGATACCAGAATTCCGGAGATAATGGCGAGTGCTTTTTCAGTATTGATATACTGAGCGAGTTCTACCATTGAACCAGAGGCTTCTTTGATTTTAACAGCAGCCACTGCTACAGCCGAACCTAAAAGTTCGAACACGATGGATACGGTTGTAGACGTAGGTAAACCAAACGTATTGAACATGTCAAGCAGGATGATATCCGTTATCATCACCGCAAGGAAAACGGTCATAATTTCGGAAAAAGCAAACATGTCAGGATGGAAGATCCCTTTACGGGCAACCTCCATCATACCGCTGGAAAAAGTTGCTCCGATAAGAACACCTAAACCGGCGACACCCAAAATGAGCCATTTGGGAGCGGCTTTGGAACCTATGGCTGAATTCAGGAAGTTAACGGCGTCGTTACTTACCCCGACAATCAGGTCGGACGCAGCCAAAGCAAACAGGATAATTACAAGGATTAGATAAAAGCTTTCCATTGATTAGATTTTTGTAAAAAACTCGTGCCAAAGATATTGTTACACAGTTGTTACCTGTGTTAAGAAATGTTAACTGGTTATCATTATCTGAATTTTCTTATTTATTGTTTAGTTTAGGTTTACCGGACAAACAATTCCTATATTTGTTGATATTTAGAGTGTAATAGAATTGAAAAACGAACAATTAATGAATACTTCCTCACCAAGAAGGATGTCGGTGTTACTATCGGTATCCCTCACACTCGTTTTCACGCTTTTATTGGCAAGCTCTTTCTTTCTGCACGTAACCTACTGGTACTGGAGTTTTCTCTTTGTTCCTGTTTTTTTCGGAATCGCATATTTGTTGATTCATTACATTCTGAATCACCTGATATACGATAAAATCACCCCAATTTACAAAACCATTCGGGAAGTTCCGGTTGAAGGAAAGAAACAGTTAAAACGGCAGGAAGGCAGCTCTGATATTATTTCGCAGGTAAACATGGAAGTAAAAGCCTGGGCCAGCGAAAAACTTTCGGAAATTGAGCGCCTTCGTGATTTGGAAAAGTACCGGAAAGACTTTTTGGGCAACGTTTCGCATGAGCTGAAAACCCCGATTTTTAATATTCAGGGGTACGTTCTAACGTTACTCGACGGTGGAATGGACGACCCGAAAATCAATCGATTGTACCTGGAACGTACCGAGAGAAGTATCGACCGGATGATTAGTATTGTGGAAGATCTGGAGTCAATCACCAAATTAGAGTCCGGTGAGTTGAAGCTGAACTGGGAGACTTTCGACATTGTGAAACTGACCGAAGACGTATTTGAGCTGGAGCTGATGGAAGCCCAGGAGCGCCGCATTTCACTTCTTTTCCAGCAAACCAATACGAAGCCACTTTGGGTACTGGCCGATAAAAAGCGAATTTTCGAAGCGGTTAGCAACCTGGTGATGAATGGTTTGAAATACGGAAAGAAAGGCGGCTATGTGAAAGTTGGTTTCTTCGACATGGATGATCATGTGTTGGTGGAGGTGAGCGACAATGGTCTCGGAATTGCCAAGCAGGATCTGCCCCGTATTTTCGAACGTTTCTACCGTGTCGATAAAAGTCGTTCGCGGCAGCAGGGAGGTACCGGCCTTGGACTAGCGATTGTTAAACATATTATTGAAGCACACGACCAAACCATACAGGTGCGGAGTGTTCTCGATAAAGGAACTACTTTTACGTTTACGTTAGAAAAGGGCACTCCGGGCAAATAATTTTTCCGGAATGGGTTAAACCAAATTAACATTTTGTAATTTGGGAGGGTAAAACTGACCCGGCATAATCATAATCATTATGGCAGAAAAAGAAAATAACTACAAAATTCTCCTGGTAGACGACGAAGAAGACATTCTTGAATTTATCAGCTACAACCTCGAGCGCGAAGGTTTTAAGGTGTATTCAGCCAGGAATGGAGTGGAAGCTATTAAGATGGCTGAAAAGAAAAAACCGGATTTGATTATTCTGGATGTTATGATGCCTGAAATGGATGGTATCGTGGCTTGTGAAGAAATCCGCAAGATTCCGTCATGTAAGGATACCGTGATTGCTTTCCTGACAGCACGTGGTGAAGATTATTCACAGATTGCCGGTTTCGAGGCGGGAGCCGATGATTACATCACCAAGCCCATCCGGCCGAAGGTGCTCATCAGTCGCGTTAAAGCGCTGCTGAAGCGCTCAGGCGTTGCCGCAGCCGAGGCCGCTGCTCCCGAACAAATTATCACTATTGGTAACCTAACGATTGATAAGGAACGGTACCTCCTCAAAATCGATGATAAGGAGATGATTCTTCCCCGAAAGGAATTTGAATTGCTGTCGTTGCTGGTTTCCAAACCTGAAAAGGTTTTTACCCGCGAAGAGATTTATAATGCTGTATGGGGAGAAAACGTGATTGTCGGAGATCGTACCATTGACGTGCATATCAGGAAATTACGGGAGAAGATAGGTAACGATCATATCAAAACTCTGAAAGGTATTGGTTATAAGTTTGTGAATTAACCCGGTAGTCCGGATAGTTTTCATAATGGAATTCAACCGGATAATTATTACATTTGTTTTAATCACGTAAATTCACGCTTATGAAGAGATTTGTGATTGCCGTAATGGTCATTGTTGTTGCTTTTTCCTATTCATGTAAGAAAAAGGAGAAGCCGGCACCGCCACCTCCGGCACCGCCAAAAATCGAGACTCCCAAGCCAAAACCCAAGCCGGTAGCCAAGCCAAAGCCGGTAGTTAAAGACGAAGGGGTTAATCTCGATGATAAATATTTTGTGGTAGTAAATAGCTATACGATTCCGGAAATTGCCCGCGAAAAGAGCAAGGAATGGAGCAAGAAGGGATTTAAGCCCCACGTAATTATGCGGAATATGGACGGCTATTATCGTTTGGCGATTAAGTCATTTGACGATTACTCCGATGCAATGGCTGCGGCACTGAAGCTTCGGAAGGAATACCCGGAGTTTAAAGATGCCTGGGTGATGAATCGCTCAAACAAAATTGAAGATGAGGAATAAAATAGAAAATCCTAAGATATACCCGGCATAAACCTGTGCCGGGTTATTTTTTCCCATTACCAGCCGTGCATATCCTGTAAATCCTCCGGCCAGCAGGATGACTACAATCAAGCCCATATCATGTTGTCCGAGACGTAGCATGATGGCCAAAACAATCCCAAACAACGCTCCTAATGCGGCCATATGTGAACTGATATTCCACCGAAGGGATATTAACGCCAAAGCCACCAACACCAGTGTTCCGGAAAGAAAAATAGCATTAAAAAAGCCAGCTACCGGTAATTTGGAAACCAAATAATATCCGGCGAAATAACTCACACCTGAAATGAGATAAGTTAATGTCTGGACCGGAACTTTCTCCCACGAATCTGAGTTGCTTTTAAATATTCGTCCGCTAAGCACAAACAGGGCAGGAATAACGCCTGTGCTGACCAGTGTGCTGATGATAACAACCTGTTTTAGCGTTCCCGATAGAAATGTGATGTACAAATCTGTTTGAAACAGAAGAAGCAATCCGAGTGTGGGTAATAACAACGGGTGAAAAGCAATTGATATGCTTCGGGCTAAAAATTTTTCCATTACGGTATTGTTCAGGTGAATATTGTTGCCTTCCTTTTTACTTACAACTCTTTTCGCATACGGGCGACCGGAATGTCCATCTGTTCGCGGTATTTGGCAACAGTACGGCGTGCAATTGGGTAAGACTTCTGCTTCAGAATTTCGGCCAGAGCCTGATCGGTTAACGGCTTGCGCTTATCCTCTCCTTCAATGCACTCCTTTAGTATTTGCTTTATTTCCCGGGTAGAGACTTCTTCCCCGGTGTCTTTTTGCATCGATTCAGAAAAGAAATATTTAAGCGGGAAAATTCCAAAATGTGTTTGAATGTACTTGCTGTTGGAAACGCGGGAAACTGTTGAAATATCCAGTCCGGTTCTGTCGGCAATGTCTTTCAGAATCATCGGACGCATCTTGGTTTCATCTCCCTCCATGAAGTACTCCTTCTGGTAATCGATGATTTCGTTCATGACCAACAGCAGCGTTTGCTGACGTTGGCGAATGGCATCGATGAACCACTTGGCCGAATCGAGCTTTTGCTTCATGAACATGACGGTGTCCTTGTCCTGACGGCTTAGGTTTTTTCGATTTTCCTGGTAAGCTTTGAGCATATTAGCATAATGCCCGTTGATATGAAGATCGGGTACATTCCGCTGGTTCAGCGAAAGCTGTAACTCGCCATCCATCAATTCCAGAATGAAATCGGGGATAATGGATTGGTTTGTGCGATTAATCGTATTGCTAAACGAACTTCCCGGCTTCGGATTCAGCTTTAATATTTCATCGATGGCTCTTTTCAGCTCGTCTTCCGAAACGCCGAATTTCCGGGTAATCTTATCGTAATGCTTGCGCGTGAATTCGTCAAATGTATCGCGGAGAATCCGGGATGCCAGTTGTATTTCCGGCTTCGACAAGTCCTTTCTCTCCACCTGCAGACGTAAGCATTCCCGAAGGTTTCTTGCTCCTACGCCGGGAGGATCGAATTCCTGAATAACCCTAAGAATGCGAAGCAACTCGAATTCGTCGGTGGTGACATTCTGCATGAATGCCAAATCATCCATAATCGATTCCAAATCGCGGCGCAAATAGCCGTCTTCGTCGATATTACCAATGATCTGCTCAGCCAGTACCAACTCGTGCTCCGAAAGATAAACCTCGCTCAATTGTTGCTCAACGTACTCGTGAAAGGATGAACCGGATGAGAAAGGTATTTCGGTGAATTTGTCGTCCTTTGAATAATTCTGAGTCGTGTATTTGTATGAAGGATAATCTTCGTCGTTCAGATAATCGTCTACCGAGAATTCATCATTGTCCTTATCTTCATTCGACTTCAGATCGTTGTCGTACTCCTCTTCCTGGTACTCGGAATTATCATTGTCCATATCCAGTACCGGGTTTTCTTCCAGCTCTTTCTTGATGCGTTGCTCCAACTGCATCGTAGGAATCTCCAACAGCTTGATAACTTGTATCTGCTGTGGAGAAAGCTTTTGCAGCAATTTTTGTTGAAGACTTAGTTTTTGCATCTCTGGCTGATTTTAATCTGTCCGAAATTTATAAAATAAAGAACAAACTTCAGTGAAAATAAAACCCCGCTAATGCAATAATTAACGGGGTTCACGTATTTTATGTTTTTAACTTAATTAAAATTCACAGTTTTTCGGCGTGCGTGGGAATGGAATGACGTCGCGAATGTTACCCATTCCGGTTACGAATTGAACGAGACGTTCAAAGCCCAATCCGAATCCTGCGTGCTGGCATCCGCCAAAACGACGGGTATCCAGGTACCACTGCATTTCGTCGGCCGGAATGTTCATTTCTGCCATGCGGCTTTCCAGCACCTCTAAGCGTTCTTCACGTTGCGAGCCACCAATGATTTCACCAATCTGCGGGAAAAGAACGTCCATGGCGGCAACTGTTTGATTATCGTCATTCATACGCATGTAGAATGCTTTGATTTCTTTCGGATAATCGGTCAGAATAACGGGCTTCTGGAATTTCTTCTCTACCAGGTAGCGTTCGTGCTCGCTCTGCAGGTCGGTTCCAAATCCTTCGATTGGATACTGGAATTTACCTTTCTTGTTCTGTTTCGAATTCTTCAGAATGTCGATGGCTTCGGTATACGTCAAACGAACAAATTCGTTGTCGGCCACAAACTTCAGCTTCTCGATTAATTCCATCGAACGTTGGTCGGCCGGTTTATTCTTCTCTTCTTCCTGAAGCCGTTTGCTGAGGAACTGCAAGTCGTCGATGCAATTATCCAGCGCATAACGGATGAGGTATTGCAGGAACTCTTCGGCCAAATCCATGTTGTCGTTCAGGTCGAAGAAAGCAACTTCCGGCTCAATCATCCAGAACTCGGCCAGGTGGCGCGAAGTGTTGGAGTTTTCGGCACGGAATGTAGGACCAAACGTGTAAATGCGCGACATCGCCATAGCAAATAACTCGCCTTCTAACTGCCCCGAAACCGTTAGGTTAGTCGACTTGCCAAAGAAATCTTCGCTGTAGTCAATTTCCCCATCTTCCGTTTTCGGCAGATCGTTCATGGGCAAAGTGGTAACCCGGAACATTTCGCCGGCTCCTTCAGCATCGGAACTGGTGACGATGGGTGTATGAATATTGTAAAATCCACGTTCGTTGAAGAAGTTGTGGATAGCAAAAATCAGTTTGTGACGGATACGGAAAATGGCGCTGTAAGTTGCGGTCCGTGGACGCAGGTGCGCTACATCGCGCAAAAATTCGAGCGTATGACGCTTGGGCTGAATCGGATATTTATCCGGATCGGCTTTACCAATGATTTCAATTTTTTCCGCCTGCAGTTCAACCGACTGACCGCTTCCTGCCGACTCTACCAATTTTCCCGTTGCAGCAATGGCCGCGCCTGTATTAATGTGCTTCAGAATCTCTTCTGCAAAGTTTTCTGCATCAGCTACCACCTGCAAATTATTGATGGTTGAGCCGTCATTTAAAGCGATGAAACTTACATTTTTACTGCCGCGACGGGTTCTAACCCAACCTTTCACTGTAATTTCGGCGCCAACCTGGCCCGATTTCAGAATGTCAATAATTTGATTCTTCTTCATTTTAAAAAATTTTTATAGCTGATTGAACAGAACTACAAAAGTAAGATTTTTGTCTTTTACAGGGTGACCTCAACTTTAAATCTTTTTAATTGTCAGGGGACAGAGTGGTGGTAAATCTGCATAGCCGACGTTAATGTCTTTTTTTACCTTTGCAAAAAACAAGTAATAAAATGAGTGCACCGCAGAATTGGAATGAGTTGTGTGACCGACTGAGTGATATGTTCGGGATGGATGTTGACCTGAACGGCGTATTGTACCTGGTGGGAGTTAGGGAGCGCGGATTGACTCTTCGGAAGTTTACCAAATTTGAGAAATGGAGCCTGATTAATTTGGGCAGTTGTGTTTTATATAAGGAAATTGGGATGGTAGAAGAGTTGGGAACCGACCGGGACGGATGGCCAATGTTCCGCGAAAAATCTCTTTTAACCAACTGGACCGAAGAACGAAAGCAGAAAACACTTCAGGATTGTGCTATTCGTTATTTTTCGAAAGTTTTTGAAGACAATCCTGCCGAATAATGCATTGGTTCTTTTTTAAGTTAGAATTTGTGACTAGCGAAGAGTGTTTGTTTCTCCCTCCGTTTGGAATAATCAATTTTTAAGGATAATTTCGGGATAGAAAGACGGATAATACCTGGATAAATACAATCAATTAGAGCAGAGCATTTATTTGCCTGTTGAAGTGTTTTGGTGTTGTTGCAGCAGCCCGGAAAGTCTATTGTTTGGGGGATACTGTAATATCACCTTAAAGGAAGTTATTTGTATTTATTGGCCAATTAACAGATTTTCAAAATGGTTAGAAAAGATGCATCTTCATTGAAGCAGGAACATTTATTGCTTTTGTTGGCATATTTATTCACTCTATCTCTGGCAGTGGTTTTTGTCAATTGGGAAGCTACACCTTATAATCCCGGATATGCCTGTATTCAAACCGTTGAAGTATTTTGCATTCTACTGTTCACATTCGTTTTAAGTGATTATCCCGCACGAAACTTTATCAAACATGGTCTTTTCCAACTTTTGTTTCGCTTGTTGGTTCTTTTCGGCGCGTCGGTGCTAATCATTCGGTTGAATATTGAGTTTACACCCTACAACGTCGAGTTTGTTTTGCTTAGGGCTTTAAAAGTCTTCGCAACGCTTTCGCTGGCGATGATTATCCGCTTGGTTTTTATCCGGTATCAAATGAAGCGGTAAACTATTTTATCATTTCTAGTGCATCTGCAACTTCTTCTACCGGAAGTTGACATGCCTGATTGACACAGACATATATCCTCGTTTTATCTTCTTCCAATCGGTTTTTCAGAAGCGGCAATTCGCTACGTTCGTTTCCCGGACAAATGACTGCATTGGGCAGATAGTGCAGATTAATTTCGTTTGAAAGAGCTAACGCATTAGGTCCCGAAATCGCTATTTCGTAATAGGGATTGGCCAGGTTGAGAAGTAGTCTTCCCCAGTTGGCAAACGCTCCCGGAATTTTCGTAAACAGCTTTTGATGTTGGAGCGCCATACGTGAAGCCGTGTCGATCCAGTCACTGTTTTCGAGCAAATGCCCTAAACGGAAAAGCACATGTGCCATCACTGAATTGGCTGCCGGAATTACATTATCATACGTTTCATACGAATTGGTGACAAAAGCTTGTTCGCCGCCTGGTGAATAGTAGAAAAGGTTGTCGTTTTCGTTATAGAATTTGGCAAAACCGGTTTGCGTGAGTTGTTCTGCTCGTGTCAGCCAAATCGATTCGCCGGTCACTTCGAACAGCGAAATACTTGCTTCCGCCAGCATGGCGTAGTCATCCAGAAAACCATCAATGTTGCTGGTGCCGTTCTTGTAATTTCTTAGCAAATTTCCTTCTGGCGAAAGCTGATTTGTGAACAGAAATTCGCCGTTTTGCAAAGCGAGTTTTAGAAATTCCTTTTCTCCGAATGCCCGGTAAGCTTTGACCAGCCCGGATATCATCAGCGCATTCCAGGAAGTTAGTGTTTTATCGTCCAATCCCGGTCGTTCGCGTTGGCTTCTGGCTTCCAGAAGCTTCGATTTCCAATTCTTTATTTTATCCTGTAAAACAGATAATTCAATATTCTTTTCCTTCGTAAATAGCTCATCACTTTCCGTCCGGAAAAGAATATAATTTCCATCCTCCCAATTACCTGTTTTATTGACATTGTAGTAGTCGGAAAAGAGCATGAAATCGTCTCCGATAATCTGCTTTAGTTCCTCTTTCGACCAAATATAAAAGCGGCCCTCCTCTCCTTCGCTGTCCGCATCGAGGGCAGAATAAAATGCACCTTCCGGAGAAGTCATTTCGCGGCTGATAAATTCTACAGACTCGTAAACCACCTGCCGGTACAACTCTTTTCCCGTTTTCTGAAAAGCTTCGGCATATACGCCTATCAATTGCGCATTATCGTACAGCATTTTTTCGAAATGGGGCACCTTCCAGATTTCGTCTACAGAATAGCGGGCAAAACCTCCTCCTACCTGGTCGTAAATTCCACCAAACGCCATTTTTTGCAAAGTGTTTTCGAACTGGCGAAGAACTTCTTCGTTTCGCAACAGATGAGAAGCCTGCAACTGAAAGCTAAGGTTAACCGGCATCGGGAATTTGGGTGCTCCTTTGCTCCCTCCGTATTCGTGGTCAATATCGTCGATAACGTTTTTCAGGACCACACTCCATTCTTTTTTCGTGAACGTCTCTTTGTCTGCCGGTTCTGAGGCCAGCGACGTCTGAATAATGCCCTGATTGAGTTGCTCGGCGTATTCAACTGTTTTCTGCCGGTTATCGCGATAAAATCCAGCAATAGTATTGAGGTAGTGCGTCCATTGTTCTTTCGGGAAGTAGGTGCCTCCCCAAATGGGACGTCCATCGGGAAGAGCGATACAGTTTAACGGCCACCCACCTTGTCGCGTTAGCAACTGAACAGCTGTCATGTATATTTTGTCAATGTCCGGCCTTTCCTCCCGGTCCACTTTAATGCATACATAATTGCGGTTCATTAGTTCCGCGACTTCGGTGTCTTCGAAACTTTCGTGCTCCATTACGTGGCACCAGTGGCAAGCTGAATAACCAATGCTAATCAGAAGCAGCTTGTTTTCCGATTTAGCTTTTTCCAACGCTTTGCCACCCCACGGATACCAGTCAACCGGATTGTGAGCATGCTGCAGCAGATATGGACTGGTTTCATTGATGAGTTCGTTGCTGAATTCAGGTTGACTTGAATCGGTTTTCATTTTCCTCCTCCACTAAGTTTTCGTTTGTATCGCTGCTTTTATCAAACGAAATGAGGCATAATAAGTTTATATTTTCCGAAAGCAAAAGGCATATTCCCCAAATTGGTATGGCATCATACTTGCATTATCCTTTACCATTTTGTAAAATTGTTAGTCTGTAACCTGAGTAACTGGATGAGCTAATGAAAATGGTTGATGTGCTTGAGCGGATGGAAGAATCCATTCACCAGGCTAGTACAGGAGCGCCCGACGAATTTGCAAGACGTTTGGGGATTTCCACCCGCACGCTTTATAATTATTTGCATTTTCTTCGTGACAGAGGAGCACCGATAGAATATAGCCGTGTCCGGGAAACCTACTACTATAAATATCCCGGAAAAATGATGATCAAGTTTGAGCCCGAATAACGGGCTTTTTTCGTTTGTTAAAAATCGTTAAAGTTTATAAAATCCGGCTTACTGCAACTGGTTTGCAGTGTACTGCCCTATATTTGCGGCGGCCGGATACCCGGTTTGTGTGATTGTAAGTATTAAATTTTTTCTTTTGAGTTTAGGTGGTTAACTGCCCTGTTTCCCGGGGCAGTTTACTTTATTCTTTTTCCGAAAGCATGTATTGGTATATATCGACAAGGCATTAGTTCACCATTGGGCTGATCGTCTGGAGTACCAGCGGAAAGAGAACCGAGAGAAAAGTGTGTGAGCTATCTAAGATATTATCATCATAGATGATTGTATGCATTAGGTAGTCGTAAAGCCAAAGCGGGGAAGAGTGGTTGCTTCCCCGCTTACTATTTTATTTCCTCAAAGGCTAACGGCGTCCCTGGACGAATAGTCAGAGTTATGCCGTCAGCTATCGAATTTCTTATCTATTTCAGAATCTTTTCAATCTGCTTCAACTCTGAATCACTAAATTCCAGGTTCTTCAATGCCGACAGGTTGTTCTGCAACTGTTTAACCGAACTGGAGCCAATTAGTACGGAAGTTGTCCTTGGGTCACGCAGTAACCAGGCGATAGCCATTTGCGCCAACGACTGGCCGCGTTCTTCTGCCAGTTGGTTTAGTTTTCTCACTTTTTCCAATGCCGGTTCTACCGCATCTTTTTGCAAGAATCCCCAGGACTTAGCCGCACGGGAATCTTCCGGAATACCGTGAAGATAGCGATCGGTTAAGAGTCCCTGGGCCAACGGAGAGAATGCAATCAAACCAATTCCTTCTTCTTCCAGCGTATCGGTGAGGCCATCTTCTACCCAACGTTCGAACATCGAATATTTTGCCTGGTGAATCAGGCAGGGAGTTCCCAGTTCCTTTAGAATCCGGGACGCTTCTTTGGTGGCTTCTTTTGGGTAGTTGGAGATGCCGGCATACAATGCTTTTCCTGAACGAACGGCATAATCAAGTGCGCCCATGGTTTCTTCCAGTGGTGTTTCTGGATCGAAGCGGTGCGAATAGAAAATGTCGACGTAGTCCAAATCCATCCGTTTCAGGCTTTGATCCAAACTGGAAAGAACATATTTGCGCGACCCCCATTCCCCGTAAGGGCCGTCCCACATCAGGTAGCCGGCTTTGGTGGAAATAATCAGTTCATCCCGGTAGGGCATGAAATCTTTTTTCATGATTACTCCGAAGTTTTCTTCAGCCGAGCCGGGAGGCGGGCCGTAATTGTTGGCCAAATCGAAGTGCGTCACACCGTGGTCGAAAGCGTAGCGCAACATGGCGCGGCCATTTTCCATCACGTCTACTCCCCCGAAGTTATGCCAAAGCCCCAGCGATATAGCAGGAAGTTTCAGTCCACTACGCCCGCAGCGGTTGTACGGGATTTTGTTGTCGTATCGATCGGATGCCGGTAAATAGTTCATTTGATTTTTGTTTTACGATTAGTTGGTTAAAGGTAGCAAGAAGAATAGGAAATATGCAATCTGTATTTTACACAACATGGCGTTGCCTTTCTCTCTGATATGACTTTCAGCAGCATTGATAAAAATCCTGTTTGATGTTTTTCTGGTTGCTTTTCTTCGCCGTATGAAAAAGTGGCTCATTGTCTCGTCTTTTTTCCTGTTTCTCTTACCAGGAAATGGATTCGGTGCTGAAAATGCAACGGCAGAGGATGATTTTTCCATTGCCGGAACGTTGTTGGTGCGTTCTTCTCATATCTGGAGAGGAATTCCGGTGAGCATGGATTATTGCTTCGAACCCGAATTGACCGTTAGTAAAGGAAACTGGGCATTTACTTCGTGGGCGGCCCGGTCTTTCGATGGAAACTATAATGAGTTCGATCTCATCCTTTCATGGAAAATACCTTTCGTCGAGTTCACGCTCTACGACTATTATAATCCGGTCAGAGGAGAAACCAACCGGTTTTTGCAGTGGAATGGCGACCAACAACGGCATTCAGTGGAAGCGTCCGCTGAAATATCAGCCATCGACCATTTCAGCCTTTTCGGAGCAACTTTCCTGACTGGCGACAACGATGAAACAGGGCGACCTTTTTACAGTACTTACATCGAAGGACGCTGGGAACAGGCGGTTCAGAAAATCAACTTTCAGTTCTTTGCCGGAATGACGCCATTTAAAGGTTACTACACATCTGAAGCTTCGTGGTTGAATCTTGGAGTAAAAGGTGAATATGCTATTCCGGTAGGTAAAAAACTGCAAATGCCTGTCGAAGCGGCCTGGCATTATAATCCGGCTATTCGTCAGCATTTTCTGGTTTGGAGTCTGGGGCTTACGGGTTGGTAACAACAGGCTATATCGCCCTCTTTTTCGTACTTTAGCCTAAATTTTCGAAGATATGGGAAAACAAAACTGGAAACCCGGAAACATGGTTTATCCGTTGCCGGCCGCCCTGGTGAGCTGCGGACATACCCCGGAAGAATACAACCTGATTACGATTGCCTGGACCGGAACTATCTGCTCCGATCCGCCCATGTGTTACATCTCGGTTCGCCCGGGAAGACATTCCTACGATATCATTAAACGTACCGGCGAGTTTGTTATTAACCTGACGACCGAAGAAATGGCCAACGTGACCGACTGGTGTGGTGTTCGTTCGGGCCGCGATTACGACAAGTTTAAAGAGACCGGATTAACACCAGCCGAGGCATCGGTGGTGAAATGTCCCATTGTGGAGGAAGCGCCGGTGAGCATCGAGTGCCGCGTGACGGAAATCAAGCCACTGGGTAGCCACGACATGTTTATGGCTGAAGTGGTGAACGTGATTGCTGATGATCGCTATATCGACCCGGAAACGGATGCGTTCAGTTTGATTCGCTCAAAACCGATAGCTTACTCGCATGGGCATTATTACTCACTTGGGAAAGAAGTAGGGCGGTTCGGCTACAGCGTGATGAAGCCCAAAACGAAAAAACGTCTGGCCAGGCAGAAGGGAAAATCAGGCGGCGGGAAGAAGTAATTCTCAGAAAAATCTTTCATTTAAACTATTCCGTAGTCCTTCTGTTACTATGAAATTGCGTCCGGTTAATGATTTTTAATCAGGATGTTTGCCAGTTCATGTAATAAAAAAGACGTTATGAAGACTTAAAAGGAAAAATAATAATAACCAGAGTAACTAACCATTTTTAATCATGAAGAAAACAATTGTATTGTCGATGATGATCCTATTTAGCATAGCTTCTTCGCAGGGAGCTTCCGACGGAACGGAAAGCAATCCGCTGTTAATGAAGTGGAATACGCCGCACGAAACGGCACCTTTCAATTTAATCAAAACCGAAAATTTTGTCCCGGCTATCGATGTCGCACTTGCTGAAGCGCGCAAAGACGTTGATGCGATTATCAATAATCCGGAGCCGGCAACTTTTCAGAATACCATTGAAGCACTCGAGGTTTCCGGCGAGCAACTCGACCGGGTAACTGGTGTGCTCTTCAATCTGAATTCAGCCGAAACCAACAAAGAATTGCAGGCCGTTGCCCGCGAAGTTTCACCGAAACTGTCAGAATTTGGCAACTATGTTTCGCTGAACGAAGATCTGTTCAAGCGCGTAAAGGCGGTTTACGATAAACGCGAATCGCTGGATTTGACGCCTGAGCAAGCCAAGTTGCTGGAGAATTCCTACAAAGGTTTTGTTCGCCGCGGAGCCAATCTTCAGGGGGAAGCAAAAAAGCGGTATGCGGAAATCACTACGGAGCTGGCTCAGCTTTCGCTGAAATTTGGTGAAAACGTGCTGGAGGAAACCAACGCATTTGAGCTGTTGATTACCGACGAAAAAGACCTTTCCGGTCTGCCGGAAGCGGTTCGTGAGGCGGCGCAACAGCTGGCGAAGTCGAAAGGTAAGGAAGGCTGGATGTTCAACCTGCAATATCCAAGTTACCTGCCGTTTATGAAGTATGCCGACAACCGCGAACTGCGGGAGAAAATGTACCGGACTTATACTTCGCGCGCCTTCAAAGACAACGATTACAATAACGAAGAGATCATTCACAAGATTGTGAATCTCCGTCTGGAGAAAGCCAATTTGCTCGGCTTTAAAAGCCATGCCGATTATGTGCTTTCAGAACGAATGGCCGAGACTCCTGAAAAGGTGAACAGCTTCCTGGAAGAGTTGCACGAAGCATCGAAACCTTATGCCGAGAAGGAATTTAAGGAAGTGACCGATTTTGCGAAAGCAAATGGACTGAAAGGCGAATTGCAACGTTGGGACTGGGCCTATTATTCGGAAAAGTTGAAAACGGAAAAATTCGGGTTCGACGAAGAGGAAGTGAAGCCATATTTCCAGTTGGAAAAAGTGCGTGAAGGTGTTTTTGAGCTGGCTCACCGTTTGTACGGATTAAACTTTAAAGAGAATAAAGACATCCAGGTTTACCATCCGGATGTGACAGCTTACGATGTGTTTAACGAGGATGGTTCGTTCTTATCTGTATTGTACCTCGATTTCTTCCCGCGGGAAGGGAAGCGCGGCGGTGCCTGGATGAACGACTTCCGTGCGCAAAGCAATATCAACGGTAAGATGGAACGTCCAATCATTACGGTTGTGACCAACTTTACCAAACCGACGGAAACCAAGCCGTCGCTGCTGACATTTGACGAGGTGGAGACCTTCCTGCACGAATTTGGTCACTCGTTGCACGGCATGCTGGCTAATACGGTTTACCCGAGCATGTCGGGAACCGGCGTGTACCGCGATTTCGTGGAGCTCCCCTCTCAGATCATGGAGAACTGGGCGACTGAAAAAGAGTGGCTCGATCTGTTTGCTGTACATTACCAAACGGGGGAAAAGATTCCGGCTGAGTTGGTCGATAAACTGATCAAAGCCCGTAACTTCCAGTCCGGTTACCTGAGCGAACGCCAGTTGAGTTTCGGAATGGACGACATGGCATGGCACTCGATTACCAAGCCGGTCACCGAAGACGTGATTTCATTCGAGCGTCGCGTGATGGACAAAACAGAACTGTTCCCGCATGTTGACGGCAGCTGTTTTAACACTGCTTTCTCGCACATTTTTGCCGGTGGTTATGCAGCCGGTTACTACGGTTACAAGTGGGCCGAAGTACTCGATGCCGATGCCTTCTCAATGTTCAAGAAGAACGGTATTTTCGACAAAGCTACTGCCGAATCGTTCCGCAAGAACATCCTGGAAAAAGGTGGAACACAACACCCAATGGAACTGTACAAAGCTTTTCGCGGACAGGAACCGACTGTTGATGCATTGCTGGAAAGAAGTGGATTGAAAGAGTAATCACACTACACTATAAATGAAAAGGGCATCCCAAACCGGGACGCCCTTTTTCTTTAACTGATGATAGACTTATGTGCAGGTTTAAAAAAAGTCAGACAAACAGATTGACATTCGACTGCTCGGCTTCTTCGAGGTAGTTAGCCACTCCACCAATGTTTACGTTGTTGAGCAGTTCCTCTTGGGTAACGCCCATGATATCCATGCTCATCTGGCAGGCAATCATGTTCACGCCCATTTCGGCGGCTTTGTCAATCATCCGCTCCAGCGCATCCACGTTCTTTTCTTTCATGCGTTGGCGCATCATTTTCGAGCCGATACCGCCCATGTTCATGTTCGACAGCTTCAGTTTTTTGGCGTTGCCCGGCATCATCTTGCCAAACATCTGTCCCATGAAATCTTTCTTTACCCTGGGCTTGTCTTGTTTCTTAATCACGTTCAGTCCCCAGAAGGTAAAGAACATGGTTACTTTTTTGCCCATCGAGGCGGCACCGTTGGCAATGACAAACGAAGCCAGTGCTTTGTCGAGGTCGTCGCTGAATACGATGAGGGTTTTGTTTCCGCCCTGGTTCATCACCTTCACACCCTCTGCCGGTTCGGCTTTTTCAATGATAGCCCTGATTTCGCCGTTTTCACGCGAACGCGCTACCAGGCGGTTTCCGGTGACGTTACACCACGATTCTACATCTTTGTAGAAGCCGGCATCGGTAGCCAGCACACGCATACGCTCGCCCGGCTGTATTTTTTCGATGTCTTCTTTTAACTTCAGAATCGGGCCCGGGCACTGCAGTCCGCAGGCATCCACTTCCATGGTTTTCACATTGAAATGCGTTTTGGCGCTTTCGGTGTATTCACTTTCGTGGATGTAAACGTCTTCGTGGTAATTAATAGGATTGGATTGCTCGGCAATGGCATCCTTGCATACTTTCAATCCACCCGAAAGGTTGTAGACCTCTTTAAATCCTTTTTGACGAAGAATACGGGCAGCTACATAACCGCGCAATCCAACGCCGCAATAGATGTATATTTTTTTGTCTTTCGGAATACGGTCGAGGTTATCCCGGAGGCTGTCGACTTCGATGTTGGTTGCATCATCGAGGTGATCCAGTTCAAATTCATCGGGAGTGCGCACATCCAACACGAATGTATTTTCCTTTTCTCGTGAGTGAAATTTGTACGGCGATAGCGGTTTGAACAATCCCTTAATGATGTTCTCGGCATTGAAGCCAGCCTGGTTGACCGGGTCTTTCGCTGAGCTGAAAGGTGGTGCATAGGCGTGCTCGAGCTCCTGCAGATCGTAAATGTCACCACCATTTTTGATAACAGCTGCCAGCATGTCGAGGCGTTTATCGACGCCTTTGTAGCCGACAATTTGCCCGCCGTACAACTTTCCGGTTTCGGGATGGAACGAGATTTTCAACACCATCTGCATCGCGCCGGGATAGTAACCTGCGTGCGATCCCGCATTCACGATAGTGGATTGGAAAGGCAAACCGGCTGCTTCCAGCGCTTTGTCGCTCAAACCGGTGATACCGGCTGTTTTGTCGAATACTTTGGCAATGGCTGTCCCGATGGAGCCACGGTACTTTCGTACATTGCCGTACACCATGTTGTCGGCCAGGATGCGTCCCTGTTTGTTCGCCGGTCCGGCCAGGAATGCCAGCGACGGCTTTCCGGTAACCGGATGCGGAAACTCGATACCGTCGCCTACTGCGTAAATGTCTTTGACAGAGGTTTCGAGATATTCATTGACAATAATTCCGCCGCGTTCGCCGGTTTCAATGCCGGCCTTTTGGGCCAGTCGCGTATCGGGCTTCACGCCGATAGAGAGAATAATGAAATCGGCTTTCAGCTTCTTCCCACTACTCAGGCTCACTTTAAGCTGGTGGCCATCGGGAGCAAATTCCTGCACCGCATCTTTCAGGTAAAGCGCTACTTCCATCTCTTTAAAGTGCTGATGCAACTGGGCCGCCATTTCGGGGTCCATCATGTTCATCACCTGCTCGGCGGCTTCCACTACCGTCACTTTCACGCCCCGGCGGTGCAGGTTTTCGGCCATTTCCAACCCGATGAATCCGGCGCCGATAACGATAGCAGAATGGGGCTCATTGTCATCGACGAAAGCTTTAATGCGGTCGGTGTCCTGCACATTCCGTAAGGTGAAAATATTGGGTGAATCGATGCCCGGAATGGGGGGTCTTACCGGAGACGCTCCGGGCGACAGTACCAGTTTATCGTATGTCTCGTAATATGTTTCGCCGGTTTGGGAATTGTATATTTTTACTTTTTTGCTGGCTGCATCGATGTCTTTCACTTCGGTGTGAATACGCACATCGATGTTGAAGCGGTTGCCGAAGCTTTCCGGGGTTTGCACCAACAGTTTGTCGCGTTCTTTAATCACACCTCCGATGTAGTAAGGTAGTCCGCAGTTCGCATACGAAATATGCGGTCCCTTCTCACACATGATGATTTCAGCTTCTTCGTCCACTCTCCTGAGCCGGGCTGCTGTGGTGGCACCACCGGCTACTCCTCCTACAATGATGTATTTCATGCTCATTTCTCAATCAACTCCTCTCACTGTCTGCAGAACAGACCGTATTATACCTATTCAAAAATGAAATTTCCCTCTTACTTACAGGTCGGATGGTTGGCTCTATTGATTCGATTTAGGGCCGCAAATATATAAAAATGGAGCTGTCTGGATATGTCGATAGCGGGATTATAAAGAATCCTTAACCTATTGCACTGCTTGTTAAAACAGGGATAACATTGTACTGGCTATGTTAAGGCTAAGAGCAGAGATAAAGCCTACCGGGCGGTGGTGGCTTCGGTATGAATAGCCCGAAGAAGAGATGTGGCGGCTCCCGGAGCAACATCCTGGGTTAGTTCCCACGCCATAATTCCTGCATAGCTTTTGTCGATAAGATAGCGGGTCTTCAGCGCCAGCAAATCAGGGCCATTGTATGAGTAGTCGCCGGCCTTGTTCATGTTCACGCCGGGCTGATACCGGGCAACAATCTGGCGATAGGTGAGTGCCGACGGCTCATCGGTGGAAGCTCCGGGCACCCGTCGTCCGTAAAACGGCACACCGCCTATGAGTTTCGATTTGGGAACACCTGCTTCACTGAATGTTGTGAGGGCATCGACAAACTGACTGGCAGTAGCCTGGTTGCCGCTGTTGTCAAACGAGTCGTAAATCATCAGGTTGAGGAAATCGACGTAATTGGCTATCGCGACGGAGCGCTGTACATTGTAAGTAGTTGCCGCCACCGAGAACATCAGCTTCTGATTGTGCAGAGATGCTGATAGATCCGAGCAGAGTGCTTCGTAGTCCTGCTGTGGGATGGTTTGCGGGTAGTCTTCCCAGTCGAGGTCCACTCCTGCGAGCTTTTCGCTTACGCAGAAGTTGGTGATATCGGCTACATACTGCGCTCTTTTTTCGGCGGAAGCCGCCATTGGGAAAATGTTTTCTGATTCGTACCAACCGCCCAGTACCAGGAAGAGCTCGATATTCTGGTTGCCAATAGCCGATTTGACCTCGCGGATGTGCGCCGTCATTTCCGGAGAAATGGTGAAGTTGCCTGATTTGTCAGGAGCTACCGAGAAAAAATAAACGCGTGACAGTAAATTCAGGGCGTCGAAATCGAAACTGCTGAAGCTGTAATCGGGCAAATAGCCGGCGATGATGATGGGACTTTCAACGGTTGTGGGTTGAGGCGGCGTTACCGGGCTGTCATCCTTTTGGCACGAAGCAAGGAAAAACATTAGCGGAAGCATCCACACCAGCCGCTTCAGTTGAAATCGGAATAGCTTATTTTCATTTATTGGTCAGGTATATGCCTGGAAAAGCATGGTACGGTGCCGAAGATAGTCATCTGATGTATTACCGGCAAAACTTTTCAAATGTGGAAAGAGTCAGAAAGAAGGCAGGGTTTAACGACGGAGCCGGATGGTTGTACCGGACAGATCAGATTGGCTGAAACGACCGGTTTTACTGGTTGGAACAACTCCGTTCGTCGTTGGAAGATGTCAGCGGTTGGTTGGAACTACTCCGCTACCCGTTGGAACTACTGCGACAGGTGTTGGAACTACTCCGTCATGCATTGGACGAAGTCAGCGGGTCGTTGGAACAACTCATGCAGCCGTTGGAACCACTTTCCGGTAGGTTGGACGAACCCGGAGAGGTGTTGGAAGTACTTCCCCGGGCGTTGGAACTACTCCGCGAGTCGTTGGAACATGTCGGCCGTTGGTTGGAACCACTTTGCGATCAGTTGGAACTACTCCGGGGTTGGTTGGAAGGCTATTCCGGTGAATTGGATGAACTGTGCTGCCGGCGAAAACGACTTTGAACTCAACGAAAACATGAACATGATGAGCGGAAACCACTCGTGAGTTGCCGGAAGGTCAGTCGCGACTGCCGGACTTTCAGCCTGTCTCAACGAAACGATAACCCGTCTCAACAAAACGACAATCCTCCTCAACGGAATGAGCATTCGTGAGAGCGGAAACTACTTCCGCCGCAGCGGAACGAACAAGGCGATGAGCGGAAACTACTTCGGGGAGAGCGGAACGAACAGGACAGTCAGCGGAACAGACTATCGGCTTAGCGGAATGGTTGCTTGGATGTAGATTTTCATCCGCAAGGATATAAATTTACTGTTTCCTTTTTCTCTCTTCGTCATGAAGGTCCGGCGATTATGCTGATTATTTTATAAATTTGCCATTCAGAAAAAAATCCGGAAGGAATGCTAGATAAAATCGAACAACTGAAGAAAGAGATTGAGGCCGTGGCGGCTCAATCGGCTGAAGAAGTAGAGCAGCTGCGTATTAAGTACCTGAGTAAAAAGGGTGAGGTGTCGAAGCTTTTCGCCGAGTTTCGGAATGTTCCGGCCGAACAGAAGCGTGAAGTAGGACAAGCGATCAATACGCTCAGAGATTTTGCACAGGAGCGTTTGGAAGTATTGCGCAGCGGTTTGCAGGAGCAGAAAGACAGTGCAGCCGGTATCGATTTTACCCTTCCGGGAGAATCGATGAAACTGGGTACCCGTCACCCGCTTTCCATCGTACGAAATGAGATTCTCGATATCTTCAAGCGGTTGGGTTTCGTGGTGACGGAAGGACCGGAAATTGAAGATGACTGGCATGTTTTCTCAGCGTTGAATTTCCCGGAAGAACACCCGGCCCGCGATATGCAGGATACATTCTTTATTCAGCGTAATCCGGATATTTTGCTGCGTACGCATACTTCTTCGGTGCAGGTGCACGACATGGAAGAGATGGAGCCGCCGATTCGTACGGTCACTCCGGGACGCGTTTTCCGGAACGAGGCCATTTCGGCCCGGGCACATTGTATGTTCCACCAGATTGAGGGATTGTACATCGATGAGAATGTTTCGTTTGCCGACCTGAAACAGACCCTGCTTTACTTTGCACAGGAACTTTTCGGCGAGGAAACAAAAATCCGTATGCGTCCATCGTACTTCCCGTTCACCGAACCATCGGCTGAGATGGATGTTTCGTGCTCTATCTGTGGCGGCGAAGGATGTAACGTTTGTAAGCACACCGGCTGGCTGGAAATTCTCGGTTGCGGTATGGTCGATCCCAATGTATTGGAATCATCGGGCATCGATAGCAACAAATACACCGGTTTTGCCTTCGGAATGGGAATCGAGCGCATCGCCATGTTGAAATACGGTATCAACGACTTGCGCCTCTATTTCGAGAATGACGTGCGCTTCCTGAATCAATTCAAATCTGCTCACTAAGAATTTACTTCATAACATATGAGAAAGGCTGCCCATAACAGGCAGCCTTTTTGTTTGAAGTATGTGAAAGCAGGTTCTCAAAATGCCGCAAATAATCCAACGTTCACGATGCCGCGGTAGCCAAAGCCACCTTCCAATGATAATAGAGTTCAGCATCCCCACTCAAGGGTTTTAAGGTTGTTGGTGTTCAATAGATAACGGAGTATAAGGCTCTTTTCGTGTGTTTTGAAATAAAAAAAGAAAGACCACCTCTTGGATGATCTTTCTCGTTGCCAGATATTTTCTTCTAATGAATATTTATTCCTGTTTCAAATTTGCCATGGTTTCTTTGGCTAACACGAAGGCTTTTTTCGGTGTTACTTTACCCGAAGTGCCCACCAGGTAATTCCCTTTCCACAGTAGGTAAATGGTGCCGTTGAACGGATCGTCGATGGTGTATTCTCCCTCTTTGGTTCCGATGGTTTCAGCCTGACTGAACTCCTGGTATTTTTTCATGGTTTCGGCTGCAGCATCCCGATCTTTTTTATGCATAATAAAAAGCGTGAAATCGCCTTCACTACCGGTGTATTTTGCCCTGAAAGCAGATCCCATCATGCTTAGTCCCATGAAATTGGTGGAGACATACTGCTGTGAATGCGGAACCATGTTTTCTTGCGGAAAAGCAGCATATTGAGCGGGCAACTTTGGATCGGCGCACAAAGTGGGAGCCAGTTGCTGAGCGACTTTTGTCAGAAGAGTTTCCCCGGCATTTTCTACATGGTAAGTATTCATTTTCACGTAGTATTTTCCGGTCGTGAAATTCAGGGTGGCATCGTCGTAATAACCTTCGAGGCCGATTGGTTTTGTATCGGCGGATGGCGGACGTTCCATGCTGTAAATTCCGTACGCATGAACCGGGTCGTGCTGGTCGTAAATTTCGATGGTCAGCTCGGCATCTCCCTTTTTGTATTCGGCAACGTATAGTTTTTCGAACGCGTAGCTGAAGTAAAACTCCGAAGCTCCGTCAATGCGTTCGAACAGGTTGTCGCGGTTGTAGGTTTTCACTTCACCGTCCTGTTGCCATCCCTCCATCTTCGGGAATTTGACATCTTCAGCGAAAGCAAAAACAGGTAGCAGTAGCACGAGCAGAATCAATGATTTTTTGAACATGAATTGGAAAGTTTTGTGTTAAAAATTCCGGGAATGATTTGGTAATCATCCCCGGATAGTGAAGGTTAATTAATTGATTGATTATACCAGAAACTCGCCCGGAATATTCCGGATTCTGGCAATATCGGCTACCCGTTCGCCAACATTCAAACCGTTGGGACAGGTAACAGTGCATTCATCACAGTTGGCACACGGGTTTTCCGGTAACGAAAGTGCAGCTACTGTTTCGTATGCTTTTGCCGGATAACTGTAGCCGTAATTGTACATGTACGATCGCATCAGGTCGGGTATGGGCAGATTTTCCGGACACTGCCCGTTACAGCTTTGACAACCTTGGCAATACAATCCTACTTCGTTGGAAGCCAGTTGCAGGTCGCTCATTTCTTTTGCGTCCAGGTTGATATCAGAAGCAACCGACCAGTTCTCCATCAGCATCTCGTAGGTGGTGAAGCCGGGGATACAGGTATGCACATCCGGATTGGTGAGCGCCCATTTTAACGCCGCTTTGCAGTTCACCGGCTTCTGTTTTTCCTTGTCGAGAAAACCTCCGGCCATATTTTTCATCCCGATAATCCCCAAGCCTGCTTCATTGGCTCTTTTTAACGCTTTATGAAGCTCTTCATCCTTTGCCAGGCGGAAGTTATAAGAAGTCAAAACAACTTCGTAAATCTTGCTGTCTACGGCTGCATTGATGACCTCAGCCATGTTGGAATGTGTGGTCACTCCCAGGTGTTTCGCCTTACCTTCTGCTTTGGCTTGTTTCAGTGCGGCCAGATAGCGAGGATCGAGTGTATAGTCTTTGTCTCTGGCTGCATGCAGATAAAGAATATCGACATGATCCATTTGCAGTCTTTTCAGACTGATGTCCAGCATTTCCATGAATTTCTCAGTGGAAATACCTTCGCGGTCTGGATGGATTTTCGTGGAAACGATGAACGAATCGCGCGGTTTGTCTTTGAAAAACTCACCGACCATCTCTTCATTGCGACCTCCCTGGTAGCCGTGCGCTGTGTCGAAATGTTTGATGCCAATCTGGTAGGCGGCTTTCAGAATGTTGGGATTGTCAGCACGCATAACGCCCATACTGACAATGGGAAGTTCTATTCCGGTATTACCTAGTTTCCGGGTAATGATTTTCTTGTCGGCTTTTGATGAAGCCCTCGCATTTTCGGGAGTGAAAGCAACGGCAGTTGTTAATCCAGCCGTAGCGGCAGCCCCCAGCCGTAAAAAATGACGGCGGTCAAGTTTAGCTTCTGACATGTTGTTAATTGTTTAGTTGGTTTTTCAGCTTCAATATATAAAAATGCAACCAATCAGTCGGTTGTAGGGGACGCAGGAATTTGTAAATATCCATATCATCCGTTGCACTATTCGGAATAACCTCAAAGGGAATCCTTCCTCTTTAATTATTTAATTCACAAGATAATCTGAAGCGTCCAGAAACAAAAGAAGCATAGGATTCAATGCCAGGCTGAAGTTTCTTACAGGTCAGTATAATCGTTGAAATTACTGGTTGTTCAATCTTATTTAGAAAGGGAAAAAATTTGTGATTGAGTTTTCGAAAACAAAAAAGCACCTTCCCCGAAAGGAAGATGCTTCAACGATAAAAACTAACTAAACCAAACTAAACTATTTTACGAATATCTGGTAGCCCCACGGTTTCAGTTTGAAGATGCCGTTGAGCTCACGCTCCTGGCCGGTGAAAGCTTCCTTGAAGGTTCCTTCCGGAATGGAGCCGGTAATTTCGAATGACACCGCTTCCGGTGAAAGGTTGAATACCGATACTACCTCGTTGCCATTGTTCTTACGTGAGAAGGTTAATACTTTCGGCATAGCAGAATTCTGCAGGTTCTCAAAGTCGCCGCCTGAGTTTCCGTTCCACAGCGCATTGTTGTCCTTTTTCAATTGAATCAGTTTGTGGAAGAAGGTGCTCATCGACAAGTCGCTCCAATCGATCTCGTCTTTTTCGAAGAAAGAGAGACGCTTGTTTAAACCGGCTTCCTGACCGCTGTAAATCAGTGGCATTCCCGGAACAACAAACGTGAGTGCAGAGAATGTTTTTACTGCGTCACCCAGACGCTCGTAAGCGGTGCCGTTCCATGAGTTCTCATCGTGGTTGGTGGTGAACATCATTGGGTACGAACCTTGCGGATAAGCAGCATAGGTCTTCTCGAAGTAATTGACGATATCAGCTGAGGTTTTTTTCCCTTTGTATATCTCATTCATGATGTGAAGGAAAGGCCAGCCATAATTAGCGTTGAATGCCTTCTTCAGCAGATCCATATTATCGGCATCTTCCGCCAACATGTACACCGGTTTGATGGCATCCAGCTCGGCACGTGCCTGGTTCCAAAAGTCAACCGGAACACTACCGGCAACGTCGCAGCGATAGCCGTCGATGTTGGCTTCTTTCACCCAATATTTCATGGCGTCGATCATAGCGGCGCGCATGTTCGGATTGTTGTAGTTCAAATCAGCAACATCGGTCCAGTCCGGAACCGGAGAAATGATGTGACCCAGTGAATCCTGTGTGTACCAATCCGGATGTTCAGTAATCCATTTGTTATCCCAGCCGGTGTGATTAGCCACCCAGTCGAGTAGTACGTGGAAGCCCATTTCATGCGCTTTGTCCACTAAGTGTTTGAAATCTGCCAGATTCCCGAATTCAGGATTAACTCCCTTGTAATCTGCGACAGCATAATACGAACCCAGCGTACCTTTGCGGTTCTTCTCACTGATGGGATAAATCGGCATAATCCAGAGAATATCAACACCCAGTTTTTTCAGGCGAGGAAGACTTTTTTCAAATGCGGCGAAGGTTCCCTCTTTGGTGTACTGACGAATATTTACTTCGTAAATGGTCGCGTCGCGAGACCAATCTGGAAAGATGGCTTCTGCCTTGCCCGGACCTGCAACCTCTTTTTCATTAGCTTTTTTCTCGGCCTTCTTTTTCGACGTGCCGTTGCAAGCCGTAAAAAACATGCCAGCCATCAGGGCCAATACCAATAAGTTTCTTAATCTAAGCATCACTTTCTGTTTTAGAATAACGATTAATTCAGTTGTATGGTCACCTCATCACTCATCTTCCACGGGAAGCGAATAACGAGATTCTTTTCTTTCATTTGGGCAGAATAGGCTGTTCCCTCAGCGTTTTCGTTCAGCGGGATTTGAACATTGTCAACTTGAACGGTTTGTATGCCTTCTGCATGGTGAACAACCAGTTTCATCTCCCGGTTTTCCGGTGCACCGGAATAATGTCCTCCATCCCGTGTGAAGCGGAATGTCATGCCTTTTTTGTTTGACTTCTGCGTAAAGTGCAGCAATTCATACTCGCCTTTTTTGTAGGCATTCCGCGTGTGACCGTCGTCTTCGTACATCGTATATTCAGCCTGTTTTACTTCCGGAGAATGGTAATAATCAACCGTCAGTTTTTGGCTTGAATACTGGCTGGTAGAATAGAAGACCGGCACCGAAGGAATGAAGTTTCCGGCTTTGACAAATACGGGAATTGTCGAGTCATTCAGGTTGTAGTGAACCCAACCATTGCCGTCGTATTCCTTTCCGCTGAAGTAATCGAACCATGTTCCGCGAGGCAACAAAATGTCCTTCGATTTTACTCCTGCTTTTAACACCGGTGCTACAAGGAAAGCGTTGCCCCAGTAATACAGGTCGTTGTTCGGCCAGTATTTTTTCGGATAAGCCGATTTGTAGAAAACGGGGGAGGCCAGTGGTTCCCCGGTTACGCTCTGTCGCCACGCCAGGGTATAATTGTATGGCATCAACCGGTAGCGCAGTTTAATGAAATTGCGCACGATCGTTTGCGTTGAATCGGAATAGTGGATGGGTTCGGGCGGTGCTGTTCCCGAGTGTGGCCGGAAAATGGGATTGAATACGCCAAACTGCAACCAGCGACGATACAATGCTTCGTCCTTTTTCCCGATGCTGAAACCACCCAAATCGGAGCTGGTGTATGGAATCTGGCACATACTCATGCCCAGCATGATGGGAACTTGAGCTTTCAAGCCGGCCCATGAGTGCCCTACGTCTCCCGACCAGGGGAAACTGGAATAACGCTGTGAGCCGGCAAATCCAGCCCGATTGAGGTGGAATAACCGAACATCCGGGTAGTTGGCTGCGTATTTGTCGTGTAGCATTTTGCTCCACACAAGACCAAACGCATTCTTTACATTGTTGGCCTTTCCGTTAATAAATACCAGGTTGGATGGCAATGTTTCGGGTTCACCCAAATCGCCCCACCAGCCTGAAACACCAATTTTAATTTGCTTGTTGTATTTCTTCCAGAACCAATCCTGTGCTACCGGATCGAACATATCAATCAGACCGGATTTTCCGAAATAGAAGTTCTTGATGATACCGGTTTTGCCACTTTCGTCATCGGCCAGGATGCCCAGGCTGTCGGCTTCCGGAAAGTTTTTTGATGATTGCAGAATGTACGGTTCGGTAATCAAAATGGTATGAACGCCTTTCTTTTTGAAATCGGCGATCATCTTCTTCGGTGTCGGCCAGTTCTTCCTGAACCAGTCAAGGTCGCCCATGCGCCAGTCTTTTTCGCCCTGCCCAAACCAATAGAGGTCGAGGATGATTCCGTCGAGCGGATAACCAGCCTGTTGCATACTGTCAACAACATCGCGTGCTTGTTTCTCCGTTTGGTATCCGAAGCGTGATTGCAGGTTGCCTAACGCCCAACGTGGAGGCATCGGTTGCGTTCCGGTTAAATATGCCAATGAATGGTGCAGGTTTTCGAAGGTTTTTCCCGCGAGGAAATAATAAACCAACTGACCACCTATTGCTCCCAACTCCATGGTGCCGGCATTTGTCTTTCCCAAGTCAGCATAGCCGATAGATGGATTATCGAACAGGATGCCATATTCGTTGGACGACACAAAATAGGGAACCGAGAAATTCAGATTCTCTTCACCCCAGCCGTAACCATAGTGCGCTTCGTTGTTGAGGTGAAGACGATACCCTCTTCGATTCATGGAAATGGCCCGCTCTCCGCCGCCAAAAATCATTTCTCTTGGCTGTAGCCGGAATCGAAAACCAGCTGTATCCTGTTTCGAGAAAGTGGCTTTCTGTACAGCGATGGTATCGGTTGTTCCTTTGCGGATGAAAGCTATCTGAAGCGGGTTCTTCAGGACCGAAATCTGAAGCGAAGACAGGTTCATGGTAACAGAATTCTTGTCTTCCCTGACCGTTACACCTGTCGTGTCAGGATGAGCAACGACGGCATACGATGGTGGCAACTCCCCGTTTTCGGTCAATGCAATCCGAACCATTTCCGGGCCGAAAGGCGTCAACGTAAGAAGGCCTTCATCAGTCTTGATTTGCAGTTGCCCGTTGGAATAAACCGATGAACGATACTGTGGATTTAAAAAAGGATTCTCCCCTGCAAAGAGGGGAGAAATCAAAGCTAACTGTAAAAATAAAACCGCAAGTTGTTTTACATACTTCACTGCGATATGTTTTTAGTCCTGTTTACTTACTTTTTCAGTTCAATAATCATGGGCGACATCGCCGGTACCGTAATCGTCGACAAGTCGGTAATGTTTTCACCACTAACCACATCATGTCCGCTTGTAAATCCCTTCATGATTTCAGCAAAACGAGCCGTCGACAATAATTTGCCTTCGGTATTCTTGTTCAGAATGACCATGATGGTGCCTTTGTCGTTGTAACGGAAATAGACATAAATGTTATCGTGCGGAATGAAGTGCATCAGTTTACCGTGTTCCACAATATCGTTCGATTTCCGCCAGTTGAGTAATTTTTTGATAAACTCCTGTGCAGTCTTTTGCTGTGCTGTCAATCCTTGGCCGGTGAAGGCATTCACTTTATCGCCGGCCCAACCGCCCGGGAAATCTTTCCGTTTGAAACCGTCACCTTCACCGTTGGCACCACCGGTACTCAGGATTTCTGTTCCGTAGTAAATCTGCGGAATGCCGCGGGTTGTTAAAATGTAAGCCATTCCCAATTTAAACTTGCCGAGATCTTTACCGATGCTCGAGAAGAAACGTTCGGTGTCGTGGTTGTCAGCAAAAACCACGAGGTTGTCCGGATCCGGGTACAAAAAGTCCATAGCCAGTGTCCCGTAAAGCGGCATCCAGCTGTTGCCGGTAAGCGACTTGGTGAGGGCATCCTGGATGGGGAAATCCATCAGGCTGGGAAGGCATGATTTGTAACCGTTCGGATTTTTCTTGCCCCGCTGCCAGTAGGAAACGATGGCGGGTGAAGTGTCCCATTCTTCTCCAACGATATTGAAATTTGGATATTCTTTCATGATGCGGCAAGTCCATCGTGCCATCATATGCATATCGGGAAAAGAATAGGTATCCATGCGGATGCCGCTTAGTCCGGCATATTCAATCCACCAGATGGAATTTTCAATCAGGTAATTGGCCACATACGGGTTTTTCTGATTCAAATCGGGCATCGAAGGTACGAACCAGCCGTCGTACATCTGGTTGTAATCTTCCTTCGATACATGCGGGTCCTGGGCTACGGTTTTCTGGAAGTTGCACAGTTCAAAATTCGGATAACCGTTGAGCCAGTCTTTCATCGGCATATCTTTCATCCACCAGTGTGAGGAACCAATGTGGTTGAACACCATATCCATGATAAGACCAATCCCTTTTGCTTTGGCTTTCGCCGAAAGCTCTGAATATTCCTTGTTGGTTCCCATGCGCGGGTCAACCTTGTAAAAATCGGTGGTTGAGTAACCGTGGTAGGAATATTTGGGTTGATTATTTTCCAGTACGGGGTTCAACCAGATTTGGGTGTATCCCTGGTTGGCAATGTAACCAAGGTGATCGATTACCCCCTGGATGTCACCTCCGTGACGGCCATTCGGATCGCTCCGGTCTGCCTTTTCAAGCATTCCATCCATCGAGTCATTCGACGGATTGCCATTGGCAAAACGGTCGGGCATAATCAGGTAGATTACGTCGCTATCGGAAAAACCTTTTCGCTGGGCGGAACCCTTTTTTCGGGTTTCCAGTTGATAGGTGTACTTCTGAATCGTCTTCCCTTTTTGCGTGAAAAGGATGTCAAACGAGCCTGCTTTCACGGTATCGGCCAGCATCAGGTCGATGAACAGGTAATTGGGATTTTCTACGGAAGTGACACCCTCTACCCGAACACCCGGATAATCGATTTTTACTTTCGTATCCGAGATGTTTTGTCCGTGCACCATCAGTTGCAGGTGCGGGTCTTTCATTCCGACCCACCAGTTCGGTGGTTCAACGCGGTCAAGTTTCGGCTTGACGGCTGCCTGAGTTGCTAACGACGTCAGCAACATCAGGGTGATTATGGCTAGTAGATTCTTATACCTTGGCATTGTTTTCATTATTTGGTGACTAGACTTTGGTGTTCAACTTCGAGATTCTGGTTGCCCTCGAGCGTGTAATCTTGTCCGTAGATGGTCAACGGGCAAGCAGTCGCTGAGTGATTCTCGATGTATACTTTGCCCTGGCTGGCTTTGATTTCTAACCAAGCACCCCGGAAGTTAATGCGGAATGCATACGATTTCCAGGATTTCGTGATGAACGGATTGAGCACTACGCGGCCGTCACGTACACGCATGCCGCCAAAGCCCATCACAAAGGCCATCCAGGTGCCGCCCATCGAAGTGATGTGACAACCTTCATCGGTATCGCTGTTGTAATCGTCGATATCCAGCCGGGCAGTTCGCAAATACATTTCGTAGGCTTTTTCTTCCTTACCTAACGTAGAAGCCAAAATGGTATGGATGCAAGGCGAAAGCGAAGATTCGTGAACTGTAATAGGCTCGTAGAAATCGAAATGACGCTTGATAGTTTCTTTGTCGAACTCATTTTCGTACAGGAAAATGCTTTGCAACGTGTCCGCCTGCTTGATGTAGCATGAACGCAAAATCCGATCCCACGACCAGTTTTTGTTCAGCGGACGTTCCTCTGCGGGAAGCTGTGCAGCGGGTGTCAAATCTTTATCGAGGAACCCATCCTGTTGGAGAAATACTCCGCGTTCTTCATCAAATGGGAAGTACATCTTCTCGATAATGTCGGCCCACTTGGTTAATTCTGCGGTTTCATCAAGATTCCATTTCTTAACTAATCCGGCATATGTATCTGCATGATTTTTCTTCAGGAAATCAATTGCTTCCAGGGTATAACGCAGGGTCCATTGTGCCATGCGGTTGGTGTGGAAGTTATTGTTGACGTTGTTTTCGTATTCGTTCGGGCCGGTAACGCCGAGCATCACATATTTCTGTTTAGCTTCGGACCAGTTCACGCGCTGTGCCCAGAAACGGGAGATGCCGAGTAATACTTCAAATCCATAGGGCGCCAGATAATCCTGATCGCCGGTGTACCGGATGTAATCATAAATGGCGAAAGCGATCGCCCCGTTCCGGTGAATCTCTTCGAAGGTGATTTCCCATTCGTTGTGGCACTCTTCACCATTCATCGTAACCATCGGGTAAAGGGCTGCACCGTTTTTGAATCCGAGTTTTTCAGCGTTTTCAATGGCTTTCTGCAGATGTTTGTGACGGTAGAGCAACAGGTTGCGCGATACATCCTGTGGTGCGGTGGCCAGATAAAACGGCACACAGTACGCTTCGGTATCCCAGTAAGTAGAACCTCCGTATTTTTCGCCGGTGAATCCTTTCGGTCCAATGTTCAGACGCTCATCTTCACCAGTGTATGTTTGATTCAGCTGGAAAATATTGAAGCGGATTCCCTGCTGTGCCGACACATCACCTTCGATGATGATATCGCTGGTCTCCCATTTAACAGCCCAGGCGTCGGCCTGCTCTTTCATCATCTGGTCGAAACCTTTGGCATAAACGCCGTTCAGCAGCTCTTTGGCTTTCGCCTGAAGACCTTGCTTCGGGTGATATTCCGATGAGAGATTGACACCGAATTTTTCGATGGTAATCTCATCTCCTTCTGCTACGTTTACCGTAAATGTGTTGGCGATGTATTTATTCCGCTCTTCGGTTGCTGCTTCAACTTTGATTTCTTCGCCGTTTTTCAGTACCCTGAATTTCATTCCTGAAGTAACGTGGAAGAAAGTCTTGCGAACTTCGGCAGTCACATATCCTTCTCCGCCCTTTACTTCTTTGCCTACCTCATCCCAGAATTTCTCGTCGTAGTTGGCGTCTTCGTTCATCACATCGAAGTCGACGTATGGACGAAGCGTAATTTCGCCTGAGAAGTTATTTGCCTTCAGCGTGTAGCGGATGGCTCCGGTGGCTGAATCGACAATACTGAGCAGTCGCTGAGAATGAATGGAAACCTCTTCACCGGAAGAAAGACCTGCTGTTACCGTTCGGGTGAGGTGACCTTCTTTCATGTTTAGTTCGCGCCGGAATGCTTTTACGTCGGCCTGAGCCAAATCGAGCACGTTACTGTTAATGCGAACATCGATTCCCAGCCAGTTGGCTGCGTTCAATACCTTGGCAAAATATTCTGGATAACCGTTTTTCCACCATCCAACGCGGGTTTTGTCGGGATAATAAATACCCGCAACGTAATTACCCTGGAGGGTTTCACCAGAATATTGCTCTTCGAAATTAGCCCGGTGGCCCATCCGGCCGTTACCGAGGCTCATTACACTTTCTGATATTTTATTGTATTCCGGGTGAAATTTGTCCTCTACAATCTTCCACTCGTCATTGATCAGGTAATTCTTCATCTTCCGTTTGGTTTTATCAGGCTTCGTCTTCTCTATTCTCAGACGAACTCCTAATTCACTTTTATATATGGATGGCTACTTTGTTCGGTTGCAGCCAGTATATTTAATTGAAATTCAATTTATCAATATTCATGTCTTCAAATCCGGGCATAACGAAATCGGCATTTTTTAGATTGTCGGGATGTCCGATACCGATAACATGCATTCCGGCATTGCGTGCAGCTTCGATTCCTGCCTGTGCATCTTCAAAAACCACACAGTCGGTTGGCTTTACGTTAAGCGCTTCGGCACCTTTCAGGAATACTTCCGGATCCGGTTTAGCTTTCGATACGCTGTTACCATCGATGATGGCATCGAACATATGCGTCAAACCAATCTGTTTGAGGATTAACGGCGCGTTTTTACTGGCCGAGCCGAGCGCAATTAGAATTCCGTTTTTTCTTAATTGATTCAGAAAATCTTCCACGCCGGGAAGGATTTCATCCGGTTTCATTTTCCGGATATAACTAACGTAGTTTTCATTCTTCTGAGCTGCGAGTTGTTCTTTTCGTTCCTCATCTAATTCAATACCGCCAATTTCCAGCAGAATTTCCAGCGAACGTACCCGGCTCACTCCTTTCAGCCGCTCATTATCGGCTTCGGTAAAATCGAATCCCAGTTCGTTTGCCAGTTCTTTCCAGGCAATGAAATGGTATTTAGCTGTATCAACAACTACCCCGTCGAGGTCGAACAAACAAGCTTTTATCTGTGTCATGAAAATTATTCGATGGTTATAACTTCGTGTTTTTTCACTTTAACAAAGAATACGGAAGCAGCACCCAACAACATGGATACACCGCAGATGATCATCATATAAATGGCATGGTTGCCAAAAATGTCGCGCACGAGGGTTGCTCCCACAATTCCTGAAATGATTTGCGGACCGGCAATCGTGAAATTGAAAATTCCCATATAAACACCCATTTTATCTGCCGGAAGTGCATCGGACAGAAGGGAATAGGGCATGGCCAGAATAGCGGCCCAGGCAATCCCAATACCGACCATTGATATCAGCAGGGAGTTGGGTGTATGCAGGAAATACATGGAGATGTAGCCTAAGCCGCCCAATGCCAGTGCCAGTGAATAGGTCGCTTTTCTACCGATGAGACTGGCAATTTTGGTCATAACGATGGAGAACAGGGCGGCGAAGAGGCTGTATGCCCCAAATAAAATTCCGACCCAGTTTCCGGCTTCATTGTAAGCAGCGGAGGAAGCATCCCCGATGGGCGTTCCGTAAATGTGCTGCGCTACTGCCGGCGTAGTATATACCCACATCAGATAGAGCGCAAACCAGGAGAAGAATTGAACGATTGCCAGTTGCGCCATGGTTTTGGGCATCTTGGTAAACAGTTCAAAGAAAGCTTTCAGCCTGGTCGCCAAAGATTTCTTTTCAGTCTTGTCAGTATTCCAGGTTTCATAATCCAAGTCATTCTGTTCGCAGTACACTTCCGGCGGGTACTCCTTCGTTCTGAAAACCGTCCAGAGGACCGATAACAGGAGAATACTTCCTCCGATGTAAAACGACCAGATAACTGAAGGCGGAACCTCGCCGCTGGGAGCCGTATTCCGGACATGCAAAATATTGGTCAGGAAATACGGTAATACGGAACCGAAAATTGCTCCGGCATTGATGAGAAAACTCTGGATGGAATAACCCAGGGTTCGTTGTCCTTCGGGTACCATATCTGCAACCAATGCGCGGAAAGGTTGCATGGTAATGTTAAAGGAACCATCCATCAAGGCAAACATCGTGGCTCCGAAAATAATGGGAGGTATGATGGCCACCAGGGCCGATGCATTCGGCATAAGCCACATGGCAATGGTGGCTACCAGCGCACCTCCAAAGATGTATGGACCGCGCCGTCCCAGCCGGTTCCATGTGCGGTCACTTGCAGCGCCAACAATCGGTTGGACAATTAATCCCATGAGGGGAGCAGCCAGCCAGAAAAATGAAAGCGAATGCAAGTCGGCACCCAGATTTGAAAGAATACGGCTGACATTGGCATTTTGCAGAGAAAATCCGATTTGGACTCCCAGAAAGCCGAAACTTACGTTCCAGATCTGCCAAAAGTTTAGGCGTGGTTTTTTTGCCATACGTTAATAATTATCGTCTGAATTAATAATTGAAACAGGAAAACATACCAATGCACTAAAGCATAGAATGCCTGTTGTTTCGTTCCTGGAAAGTAGATAGATCAATTCTGCGCCGGAAGCAATTCCGTGCTAAGTGGAAAGAATAGAATGGAATGATTTTCGGTTCAAAAATAGTTAAGCCACTCGTTTTTTGCAAGTGGTAACCGCTTTTATATCAAAAAAATATAGTCTTCTTATTCAGGATACCTTATTGCAATCGTTTGCGATGCATAACATGTTTTATAGCGATTTTATATACTGCGGGTCGACTCCCGAATCACCAGGTTGGTATCGACTACCTTGGTATCGCCGTAGCTATAATTCGGATTAGCAATGCGTTTCAATAAAATACGAGTGGCTTCGGCACCCATCTCATAGCCATGCTGGTCTACCGAGCTTAATTTGGGTGTTGTAAAATCCGAGAACCGCCCTGCAGAAAATCCCATGATGCTGACGTCTTCCGGAACCCGGTATTCCCGGCGCTGGAGAGCCTTCATGGCACCAATAGCCGTTAAATCGTTGTTCGCGAATATTCCGTCAGGTGGCTCCGGTAAATGCATCAGGTACTCAATGGCATTTTCGGCCAGTTCGACGGAATCGGCCGGGTAAACATATTCTTCTTTATAGGGAAGGCCTCCATCCCGCAATGCATTCTTGTATCCTTCCAAGCGTTTTTCACCGATAGCCAGATTTTGCGGAGCTGCCAGGTGAGCAATCCGTTTGCAGCCTGTTTTAACCAGATGTTGTGTTGCGGTGTAAGCGGCTTTGTGATCATCAATAATAACCTTATCGGAAGTAAAACCGGTTGCTATCCGATCGAAAAAAACCAGTGGTATGCCACTGTCTTCCAGCATGTGAAGGTGTTCGAAATTGTGGGTCTCTTTCGATACGGAAACCATAACGCCCTCAGTGCGGTTGGACAGGAGTGCCTGCGCATTGGTTACTTCCCGCTCGTACTTTTCGTTCGACTGGAATATCATGACGTTATAGCCGGCTTCGTAGGCTACATCTTCGACCCCGCTAATGACCGAAGAGAAGAAATAATGGACGATTTCGGGAATGATAACACCAATGGTGTTGGTGCGGCTACTCTTCAACGACAGGGCAACAGCGTTCGGCTTGTACCTTAGCTTTTTAGCCAGATCGTTTACCATACGCTTGGTTTCCACACTGATATCGGGATGGTCCTTCAGTGCCCTGGAAACTGTCGATGCAGAAATACCTAATTCTTTTGCTATGTCTTTAATGGTTACCTGACTACCCTTCATTTTTTTTATTCCGCTGGTCAAATATTATGAAAAGCACTACTTGTGTCAAAGTAAAGAAAATTTAAAGTAATCCAAAACATCTGAGCTGTAATATATCCTTTCGGTTTTTTAACGAAGAGGGGCATTTTTCAATGAATATGTTGTAAAACATGTTGAGTGCAAACGTCATCGCAATCGTTTGCGTTAAGAAATCATGACCTGATGAACATAATCATACATTTATTTAAGGTTAAAAAATGTTTATTTGAATCGGAAATTAGTGTGATCAGCTCTGTTTCCGGAAAGAATAATGGATGATTTTCAACTGTTTAATTCCTTTCTAAAAAGGAACTATTTCAATCGTATTAATTCTGTTTTTATGAACCTATAATTTGATCCTTATGAAGTTTGTCTTTGGAAAATTGCATGTTTTGTTGCTGTTCTCAGCACTACTCATGGCAAACGTGTCATTTGCGCAAGAAATGACAATTACCGGTAAGGTCACAGACGCGTCCACCAAGGAGCCTTTGGTGGGGGTAACAGTTGTGATCCAGGGAACAACAAGCGGTACAACAACCGACTTTGATGGTAACTACCGGTTAAATGTCGCCAAAGGACAGAATCTGGTATTCTCGTTCATTGGTTACAAATCACAAACCATTACTGTAGGTGACCAAAAAACACTTGATGTCGCCCTTTCAGTTGAAACCAAGGGCCTGGATGAAGTCGTTGTAATTGGTTATGGTCAAGTGAAAAAGAGCGATGCTACCGGCTCGGTAGTCGCCGTTGATTCGAAAGATTTCAATAAGGGGGCCATTACCTCTCCGCAGGACCTGTTGGTAGGTAAAAGTGCTGGTGTTGTTATTACTCCCGGCGGTGGTGCTCCCGGAAGTGGCGCAACCATTCGTATTCGTGGTGGTTCTTCTTTGAACGCATCGAACGATCCGTTGATTATTGTCGATGGTGTTCCGCTGGATAACAATAAAATTGATGGTAGTGGTAACTTCCTGTCGTTCATCAACCCGAATGACATCGAGACGTTTACTGTGTTGAAGGATGCCTCGGCTACTGCTATTTACGGTTCCCGCGCATCGAATGGTGTTATCCTGATTACAACCAAAAAAGGGAAAGCCGGTGCTCCGATGAAAATCAGCTACGATGGTAATGTATCGGTAGCGACTCCCGAGAAATATGTCGACGTTTATTCAGGTGATGAGATGAGACAAATCGCTGCCAACCATATAGATTTGTTTGGTGCGGAGACCCTGAGTAAACTGGGACAGGAAAATACCAACTGGCAGAAAGAGATTTTTCGGACTACGATTTCTCACGAACACAACCTGAGTTTATCCGGTGCGGTAAAATCCATGCCTTACCGTGTATCGGTAGGCTATACCGACCAAAACGGTATTCTGAAAAATACCGGTTTGAAGCGAATGACAGCCGCCGTCAACCTTAATCCTACGCTGCTGAATGGCGATTTGAAATTCAACGTGAGTGCGAAGGGGATGAATACTGATAATAACTTCGGTGATACCGGAGCGATTGGTTCGGCCATTAATATGGATCCGACTCAGTCGGTTTACGACCCAACAAAAACAGGTTCGGCAGGTTATTTCCAATGGGTCAACTACGGTGCTAATCTGGGTACTCCTAACCCGGTGGAACAAGCTTTGGCCGTCGATAACAAGTCGAATGTAAAACGTTTTGTCGGTAATATTCAGGCAGACTACAAGCTGCCGTTCCTTCCTGACATGCATGCCAATTTGAATGTGGCAACAGATTACACAAAAAGCGAGGGACATAATAATCGCCCGACGACCGCACCTTCGGTACTTACAAATCCAACGTGGGGACGGTTGACTGATTATAATGGTAAGAATTACAATAATCTGCTCGATTTTTACCTGAACTACACGAAGGACATTGAGTCTATCAATAGTAAGGTGGATGTAACCGGTGGTTATTCCTGGCAGCATTTCAAACGCGAAAGTTTTAATTATGCCCGCGGTATTGTGGATGCCGATCATCCTTACCAGAAAGTAGACAGTACAGCTTTCGCTACTGAAAACTACCTGGTGTCATTCTTCGGTCGTTTGAATTATACACTGGCTGACAAATACTTGCTTACCGTAACTGTTCGTGATGATGGTTCGTCCAGGTTTGCTAAAGGAAATCAGTGGGGTATCTTCCCTTCAGCTGCTTTTGCCTGGAAAATGAAAGAGGAGTCATTCCTGAAAAATGTAAATGCGATTTCTCAAATGAAACTGCGTTTAGGTTGGGGTATCACCGGTCAACAGGATATCGGTAGCGATTACCCGGCTCAGGCAAAATATGTGTTGGCAAGTGCGGGGTATTATTATCCGATTGGTGGTGAGTTCTTACCAACTTTGCGACCGGATGCATATGACCCGAACATTAAATGGGAGCAGACCACTACTCAAAACATTGGTCTTGATTTCGGTTTCCTTGATAACCGTATTTATGGTTCGATTGATGTTTACAAACGTGTTACCGACAACTTGTTGAACCAGGTGACCATTCCCAGTGGTAGTAACTTCTCCAACACGTTGTTGACGAACGTAGGTAGCCTTGAAAATAAAGGAGCAGAATTCTCACTGAACCTGGTTCCTATTTCGAAAAAGGACATGTCTTTGAATGTTGGCTTCAACCTTACCTATAATAAAAACAAGATCACCAAGCTGTTGCTGACAGATGATCCTACCTATCTTGGTATTTTGTATGGTAGTGGAATGACCGGTCAAAACCAGGTGACTCGTGTTGGACATCCTGCATATTCCTTCTTCGTAAATCAACAGGTTTACGATAGCAACGGTAACCCGATTGAAGGATTGTACGTCGATCGTTCAGGCGCCGGCGGTACAGTAAGTGGCAATAACAACGACAAGTACATTTATCACAACCCGGTTCCGGATTACACCATGGGACTGTCGCTGCGTTTCAATTACAAGAAGTTTGATCTGTCTGCTTCATCAAGGGCAAACATTGGTAACTATGTTTATAACATGGTGCAGGCTGGTTCATCACTGGATCAGATGCAGCAGATTGGTTACTGGAAAAACTTCCCGAGAGCCTTGAATAATACCAATTTCGTGAAACGCCAGTTTAGCAGTGATTATTTCGTTCAGAATGCGTCATTCTTAAAATTGGATAATGTGAGCGCAGGCTACCAGTTGGATAACCTGGTTGACAAATTGAGTGCAAGGGTAAGTTTCACCGTTCAGAACGTGTTTACCATTACCAATTACGATGGTGTCGATCCTGAAGTACCTTACTCCGATGGCAGACCTGGAATTGACAACAATTTCTATCCCAGGGCACGTACCTTTATTCTTGGTGTAAACCTGACTTATTAATCGACGAACAGTAAGTAACATGAAGAAAATACATATCATATTAGGAATATTTCTTTCCGCACTGCTGATGCAGTCTTGCGTGAAAGATCTGAATGTGAAGCCAATCGATCCCAATACGATTATGGCGGGAAACTTAGGTGACGATCCTGTCTATATGAAGCAAGTATTGGGAAAAATCTACGCCAGTTTCATCGTTTCTGGTCAGAGCAATGACAACGCTGATATCAGCGCGTCGGATGCTAACTTCTTCACGACTTCCCGAGCTCTCTGGAACTTGCAGGAAATTACGACTGACGAGGCTATTTGTGCCTGGGGTGACATCGGTATTGCCGACCTGAACACCCAGACCTGGAGTCCGAGTAACCCGTTCCTGACAGCATTGTACCAACGGTTGAGTTTGAGTATTACCTATGCCAATGACTTTATTTCAAAAACGGAAGGTAACACCGATCCAACAGTACAGCGGTATACCGCTGAAGCTCGTTTTCTGAGAGCCTTGGCTTATTATTACCAGATGGACTTGTTTGGTAATCCGCCTTTTACAACCGAAAAAGATGGAGTGGGTAAATTCTTCCCCAAACAAATTAAACGGGCAGATTTGTTCAACTACATTGTCTCAGAGCTTCACGCTATCGAGCCTACACTGGGCGACCCCGGATTTTCGTATCCTGAGGCCGATAAAGCTGCAGACTGGATGTTGCTGGCGCGTGTTTACCTGAATGCCCAGGTTTATACCGGACAAGCAAAATGGGATAGCTGTAAGATTTATACTGATAAAGTGCTCAACAGCGGTCAGTATTCACTGGCTACCGATTATCGTCAGAACTTTAGTGCCGACAACGATGGTAACCATAACCCGGAAATGATTTTTGCTTTCGAGCAAGATGGAATCCATACACAGGGTTATGTGGGAACTACTTTTATTATCGAGTCAAGTAGTGATGCAACTTACATTCCGGCAGAGCAATATCACGGATTAACATCCAACACGAACTGGAACGGTAACCGTACCCGGAAAGACTTCATGAACGTTTTGGTCGATACACTCGCAACTTATGGTAATCAACCGGTTCCGGCTTCTGATACCATTTTCGCTCAGTGTCCTGATCATCGCGTATTCCTGAGACAGAAGAGAAGTATTAATATTCCAAGTCCTTCTTCAAGTGGTGACTTTGGTGTAGGTGTATATAAGTTCACAGCCCGCAATCATGATGGAACACTTCCGGCAGATTACAACCCGGCTTATGCTTGTACCGACTTCCCGATTTTCCGTCTGGCAGACGCTTACCTGATGAGAGCTGAAGCCAATTACCGTTTGGGTAACACAGCGGATGCAGTAAATGACATCAATGTCGTTCGCGAACGTGCTTACGGTGATAATAGTGGTGATATCAGTACTGCTGATATTGATACTCCTGCCAAATTCAACAAATTTATGTTGGATGAGCGTGGACGTGAATTCTACTACGAAGGTCAGCGTCGTACCGACTTGATTCGTTTTGGTCAGTTTACCGACGGTACGTATAACTGGACCTGGAAAGGTGGCGCTTATGCAGGTGTCAGCACAGATAGCCATTTGAATCTCTTCCCGATTCCGGGTGACGAGGTGGCTGCTAACCCGAACATTCAGCAGAATCCAGGTTACTAATCCTTAAAAATTCGAAACAATGAATAAGCATTTCAAAATATTATTGGTTTTCATTGGATTGATCGGACTTTTTACCTCGTGTGAGAACGACGGCATGAAAGTGGTAATGCTGGACAATCCAATTGCGCCTACGTTAACAACAGTACCTGATCTGACCCTTCAGCGGACAGCAGGTAATGATACGCTGACTTTTAATGGAACGGCTGTTGATCCAGGTTTCCAGGCATCAGCGAACTACTTCCTCGAAGCTTGCGCCAGTGGGACAGACTTCGCCGATCCGGTTACTTTGTTTTCCGGAGTACAGGCTGATGTAATGAAAGTTAAAGTCAGTGATTTAAATACGGCACTTTTGAAAAAGTTCCCGGCGGACGCAACAACTTCCGTTGATTTGAGACTACGCGCTAATTTAGTGGTTGACGCTGGTACCGGTGCTTTGGGTACAACCTCAAAGCCTCTGACTTACATCTCTGATGTGAAAACTGTGAATGTGACTCCTTATGGTTATCCACGATTGAACCTGATTAATTCAGGTATCGATCAGAAAATTGAATCTGTCCTGGGAGACGGCGTTTACAGTGGTTTTGTAAAACTTAATGTAAACAATCCGTTTACGTTGAGCGATCCGGATACCAATACTTCTTACGGAGATGCCGGCGGCGCACTTGCTGTGGATGGTAATCCTATTGCAGTGCCAAGTGATCCGGGAAGTGGTTGGTACGAAATGACAGCTGATGTGAATGCTCTTACTTACAAATTAGATCCGTATATGATTGGTTTGGTAGGTTCAGCAACACCTAACGGTTGGGATGCACCGGACCAGAAAATGGATTATGATGCTAAGACCGGTACCTGGAATATCACGATTGACCTGGTTGATGGTGATATTAAATTCCGCTTGAACGATGGTTGGGCATGGAACCTGGGTGGAACTCCGGACAATCTGGTTCACAATGGTGATAACATTGCTGTTACGGCTGGTAATTACACCATTTCGCTGACCATTACAAATGCAACTCCGGTGGGTTCTGAAACAGGTACTTACACCATTGTGAAAAATAATTAGCGTGAAACGTATTTAAGAGATTATCTATGAAAAGAAAATCAATTTATATGATGATAGCATCCTTTGTTACAGCGGCAGTCGTTTTTGCCGCCTGTACAAAGGAGATGTCAGATGTGCGTTTGAACGCAAAGCTGACTACAACTGAAAAGATGAACGTCACTTCTGATTCGGCAACCGTTGTTGGATTTATCGTGTCAGAAGGTCAGGGAATCACTGAAAAGGGTATCTGTTACAGTACAGATTCTCTTCCTACAGTTGACGATAATAAAGCGGTTTATTCCGGTAATGAGAATACTGCAGCTTTTACCGTGAAGATTGGTGGTTTGGATTATGCTACCAAGTATTATGCAAGGGCATATGGTGTCACTGCTTCCGGAACGATCTATGGAGAGCAATTGACATTTACTACTCTGCCAGTTGTTCCGACCGTTACCACAGCTGATTTTACCGCAACTTCAGGTACATCAGCAACAGGTGGTGGTAGTATTACCAATAATGGTGGAGCAGCCGTTACTGTACGCGGTGTTTGTTACAGTACGCAACACAATCCGACAATTTCCAATGATAAAACAACGGATGGTGATGGCATGGGTGACTTTACCAGTTCACTGTCGGGCCTGAGTGGTAAAACTACTTATTACGTTCGTGCTTATGCAACCAACAGTGCGGGTACAGCCTATGGTAATGAAGTTTCGTTCACTACGCCTGAGGCACTCGTGACCTTGTATGCTGCCGGTGATTTCCAGGGATGGGATCCAGCTGCTGCAACTGATTCAATAATGAATGATCAGGCTAATTCAATAGTTCGGGGATTTGTTTATATCTCAAATACTAATGGATTCAAGTTTACCAGTCAGCGCAACTGGGATGGTCCTAACTATGGAGCCGGTGCGACTGCTGGTACCTTAAGTACAGATGCAAATGCAGGTAATTTGAATGTGCCGGAAGCAGGTTATTATTATTTTGAGTTGAATTTGGCAGACATGACTTATACCGCAACCAAGACGACCTGGGGTGTTATTGGTACTGCAACAGCCGATGCCTGGAACTCAGATCAACCAATGACCTATAGTCCCTTACTGAAGCGGTGGTTCGCTACCATTCCAATGACTGCTGGAGAATATAAGTTCCGTGCAAACTCATCATGGGATGTGATGAATTTGGGAGCTGGTGCAGCTGCGGACACTTTAAGCAGCGATCCATCGGCAGGCAATCTCACTCTTTCTACTGCTGGTACTTATAGTGTTATGCTGAATCTTTCTCAGCCACTGGTTTATACGTATGCACTTACTACATGGAGCATTATTGGTAGTTCAACGCCTGGAGGTGACTGGAGTACTGATATCGATTTGACTCCTGGAGCCAACAATACCTGGAGCGTTACTGCTAATTTGACAGCAGGCGAGTTTAAGTTCCGGGCTAATCACGGCTGGGATTACAACTTGGGTGGAACTCCAAGTGAACTGTCCTGGGGTGGTGCCAACATTACAGTTCCTGCTGATGGTAATTATACTATCACATTGGATCTTGTTAATGGCACGTATACACTTACGGCAAATTAATCCTCTTATATTACAAGGGCTGTCTGGGTTTCCGGACAGCCCTTATTTTTCTTTAAATCTGAAAATTCATGGTAATTCAATAGAGTTAAACGTCTATTGAAATTTTTTATATATGCACGGTGTTGCTTTTTAAGCATGTATGTGAAAAAAAGTCGGTAGCGTACATATTTGATCGAATAAGGATCTTGACATTTGATTCATGAGAGGTTTTCTGGTCATATTATCATTGCTTCTTTTTATCAGAGTTTCCTGCCAGGCTCAGTCCGATGTCATGATGCAGGCATTCTACTGGGATCCGCCAGTCGATGCGGCACATCTGAATGGCATTTGGTGGGATAAACTGGCCGGTGAAATACCGGAGTTGGAAGCTGCCGGAATAAAAGCGCTATGGATTCCTTCTCCCTGTAAAGGGAACTGGGGAATTTACGATATGGGCTATGGCATTTATGATCATTACGACCTCGGTAATTTTAACCAATGTGGTACGGTGGAAACCCGTTTCGGTTCGAAGGCCGAATTGATGAACCTTTTGCAAGTGGCTCATGATACCTCGAAAGGTCAGCGAATGGACATTTATGCTGACATTGTCATGAACCATATGTATTCTACACAGAAAAAAGATTTGGAGCGAAATCCTGTTGTGAAGAAATACATGCAGGAACAGGCTGTAATAAATGGAAAAGCACATGCTCCCTACCCAACCAATGAGATTGTCTGGCAATTTGTTCCTTCCCGGCCCGGCAACTATATTTTCCACATTCGTGGATTTCATCTGAACTTTGATGCGCCTGCATCGGAACGTTTTTTTCAACTGGAATGTAATCTTCCGGCACGAGCCGGAAATGGAGTTGAGGAAACACCTCAAAAAAAATATTACAGGACAATTCAATCACCTGAAAGTGAACAGGAATTTCAGGTTGATGTGCCTGCAGATAAGATAAACCAAACGGTCGAAATTCGTTTGACTGCGCAAAAGAGTCCTGATGGCAAGAACTTTCAGTGGATCGACCAAACCAATGCCTATTATGTTGCTGATGTTACTTTGGCAGGAAAATCGGTTAACGACTCACTGTTTGCGCTGACGCATACCGGTATCCACTATGTCGATCACGGAAACCTTCCGAACCTGAAATGGCACTACTCCGATTTTCACCCGTCCGATGCAACTGATTCACTCGGTTTTCCGGGAAACCGTGACACCCTGATGACGAATGTGAAGTGGTTTGGGAACGATTTGAATACCCTGAATCCTGAAGTTCAGCAAAGGTTGATGGATTGGGGCAAATGGTTGGCCGATTCCATTGGTTTCGATGGTTATCGGCTCGATTTTGTCCAGGGTTACCAACCGGAAATGGTGGCTAAATGGGTGACCAACCTGCCTCCGGACAGAACAGGAAAACAGCCGTTCATTGTCAGCGAATATTTCACCAATTATCCCGATAGGATATTTGATTGGGTGAACCGTGTTAATAATTACCATTTTCAAGGAAAACATCCGAATGTGACGGCTTTTGATTTTCCGCTGAAGAAAGCCTTGACCGACATGTGTAACGGCGATGGGAAGTCTTTTTCGATGAAGCGCCTGGCAACGGCTTCGATGAGTGATAATGGGAAATATGAACTCCCGGCATCATCGGTTGTCAGCTTTGCCGAGAATCACGATACCGGAAAAGAACACGATAAATGGATTGTGAAAGACTGGCGAATGGCTTATGCATACATTTTGTTTGCGCCTGAAAGGCCTTGCATTTTCTATCCGCATTATTACGGTGTGAAACAACACGACTTCAACCATAAGGAATTTTCAGTACAGGCATCCGATACGCTACGAGCCTTTATCGATAAAATGATTAACATTCGGGCAGACTACCTCGGTGGCTCGATGAAGACATTGCAATTTAGTCAGTGTGCTTCTGCAAATAATCTGTTTGTGGCAAGACGGGAAGGTGGAGAAGAGAACTCCGGTGCCATTTTAGTTTTAAATAATAATGATTCACGAGAGCTAAGTTGCATGGCTGACACGAAAGCAAAAGGCTACTCTAATTGGGCTGGTAAAAAGCTCATTAATTTGCTCCACCCCGGTGATGAAGTGAATGTATCTAACGATGGATTTGTGGAACTAAAAGCACCTTCAAGAGGTATATCCCTATATGTACCGGTCGATAAACTTCATAAACAATAGAAAATTTTTACCAATCATAATACTGAGAACCAGATGACACTGATGAAGAAAACACTATTCCTGATAGCGGCCCTGTTTGTCAGTCTGACAGCAGGAGCACAAACGGTAACAGACTATTCTGTTACTACTGATCCAACGTTTTTCACGGCCAATCAGCAGGTAAAAGTAACCTTCGATTTGAAGGGATTCGACACTCCCAACCAATGGGGAGATGTTTATTTATGGATTTGGCTTTCGGACCCGAATGATGGAAATCCCTCCGATCAGGGAACCTGGTCGAATACTGCTGATGCCTACAAGATGACAAACGATGGAAATAATCAGTATTCATTCACCTTCACCCCTTCGGCGCTTTGGCCTAATGTGGATCCGACAACCATCAAGACTATTGGTGTGATTGCGAAGGCAAAAGATGGCTCAGATACGGGCTCGGGAGAAAAGAAAACCTATCCGGACCACATGTTGGATGTTTCGCCGGAAGGAGTTTTACAAATTCAAAATTCCGTTACATCGCCTTACATTGGAACAGCAGGTGAAAAGCTTCCGGTCACTGTATCAACCAGCGATACGGCCGATATTTATCTGTTCCTGGATAATACGGAATTGAAAATGGCTCATAGTGTCACACTATCGGACACGGTTACATTGCCACAGTCGGGTGACCACTGGCTGATATCAAAAGCTGTAACTGCCACTCAGACTTCTTATGATTCAACATTTGTTACCATTCGACAGGATTTGACCGGACTGCTTCCGGACGGATATAAAAAAGGAATTAACTATGTGAATGATACGACTGTTGGGTTGGTGCTTTGGGCTCCGTATAAGCACAATGTTTACGTGTTGGGTGATTTTGATAACTGGCAGCCGAAGGCGGCTTATCAAATGCACAAGGATAGTGACTATTATTGGATTACCTTAAATGTTGAAAAAGGGAAAGAGTATCTGTATCAATACCTGGTTGACGATTCCATCAAGATTGCAGATCCTTATACAGAGAAGGTAAGCGATCCGTGGAATGACCAGTACATCTCCAGTACAACTTATCCCAATCTAATTGCATATCCTACCGGGAAAACGACCGGAATTACCTCCAGTTTTCAAACGGCACAGACACCTTATAACTGGCAGGTGACTAATTTTACACCGCCAGCAGCTGATTCTTTAGTCATTTATGAGTTATTAGTTAGGGATTTCGATGCATCACATTCTTTTCAGGGAGTGATTGACCACCTCGACTATTTACAGGATTTGAACGTGAATGTTGTGGAATTAATGCCGGTAAATGAATTTGAAGGAAACAGCAGTTGGGGGTATAATCCCGATTTCTATTTTGCTCCGGATAAATATTACGGTCCGAAGAATGAACTGAAAAAGCTGGTTGACGAATGCCATAAAAGAGGAATGGCTGTTGTTATTGATTTGGTCCTGAACCATTCGTATGGTCAGAGTCCGTTTGTTCAGCTTTATTTCAAAGACGGGAAACCAACTGCCCAAAATCCCTGGTATAATCAGCAAAGTAACTTCGAAAATCCGGATGCTCAGTGGGGATACGATTTCAACCACGAAAGCCCGGCTACCCAGGAGCTGGTCGACAGTATCAATTCCTTTTGGATGAGTCAGTATAAAGTCGATGGATTCCGTTTCGACTTTACAAAAGGTTTTTCGAATAATTTCAAACCGTTGGCAACCGATCCGTGGGGAAGTAAATACGATGCTGATCGGATTCGCATATTGGAAAGAATGGCCGATCAGATATGGAAACGGAAGTCGGATGCGCTGGTTATTTTCGAGCATTTGGCTGACAATAGTGAAGAGACCGTTTTGGCTGACTACAACAAAGGGATTCTTCTTTGGGGTAATATGTCGGGTGCGGCTCAAAATGCTGCAAAAGGTAACGTTGAAAATAACCAGGCAGATTTTTCGTGGGGCTCCTATACACAACGCGGTTGGAATAAATCGAGACTGGTTGGTTATATGGAAAGCCATGATGAGCAGCGGGTGGCTTATGTTGCCGAAACCTCAGGTTTGGCAAATGGCGATTACAATATAAAAGACGTTCCTACGGCGTTGAAACGAATCGAGTTGAATGCCGCACTATTTTTCACTATTCCCGGCCCGAAAATGTTCTACATGTTTGATGAGTTGGGTAACGACAAGGATATTAATGTCCCGAGTCGTACCGGTGAAAAAGAACCTTTGTGGAGCTACGTGGACGATCCCAATCGTACCGATGTTTTCCAGACATATGCCAAATTATTTTATCTGAAGCGCAATTACGACATCTTCTCAACCACCGATTTTACGTATTCATTGAATGGTGTGACGAAGTGGATAAAGCTGAATAAAAACAATCAGCACGTAGTGGTCGAGGGAAACTTTGGTTTGACCGATGCCGATCTGTCTGTTGATTTTCCGGTTACCGGAAAGTGGTATGAATATTTTACCGGCGATTCCATCGATCTGACCAGCAATTCGTACATGGCTCATCTGGCGCCCGGCGAGTACCGGTTGTATTCAACAGAGAAATTTACGAAGGACCATATTGTAACCGATGTACCGACTGTTTCGGCTAATGATAACCCATTGCAGGTGTGGCCCAATCCGGTTCAGAACAGCTTGAATTTGTCTGCAGATGAAGATATGAATCGTGTAACCGTATATTCCATTACCGGACGGGTATTGCTCGATAAAAGCTTTCCCGGGTACGGAAAAACATCCGTAGCGATTCAATCCGATGGTTGGCCGCAGGGAACTTATATTGTAAAAGTAATTACCACTTCCGGCAATGTGGAAACCCGGAAAGTGATGAAATATTAACCAGGAGTGACTAAAAATTGTATGATTTTTTGGCTGGAATTTGCAATTGATTTTTCCGTTTAATGAACAGATCGTGCCGTTCACCACATAAAATCGGCCGTTCGTCAAAAATTTTTTTCTGTTTGTTCAGGAATGTATTAATTGCCGACAGGTAAAAAAGCAAGGATACGCAGTAGTTACCTTCATCGTTGGTTTGTGAAGGCTACTTACTTCAGAAGTAAGACTGCAAAAAATGAAAATGCCGCGTTCGGGAGGATGCGGCATTTTTTATGCAACTTTGTAAAACGGTTTTTGCGTTAATGCAGATGGCTCCTTCATGGTAATTTTGATTGTTGTAAACTATTGGACAATATGCTATATTTGCGCGAAATTATTTTTTATTCAGTTTAAAAACTGATGATCTGAAACAAATCTTTTTCTGTCTTCCAAATGATTGAAAGAATAAGCATCGAAAACCAGGAACTAGTCACCCGGAGGTCTCATGGGAATGGGCTTTTCATGGTTAGTCATATACATTTCTCCAATCGGTGCATGCGCTGATTAGCGCTGTTTATTACTCCATTTACTCATCTCCCGGATTTCTCCGACAACTGTTCGTGTACAGCACGGAAATAGCCAATTGAAGCTACAACTATGTACTTTTTGATTTTCGTGCAATGTTGTTATTTGAAGCAATGTGCTGGGTGTTTCGATTTCGCCTGTCACACAGGAAAATGAACCGGACAGGGGGTTCACTGTTAAGGAAATGGTTGAAGTGACCTCGGGAGGTTTAATCTCATAATTGTGAGATGTTTTTTTGAAACTCATAGTTTTGTGAAAGCAAAGAAAAGACTTGATTTAGCTGAATAGATACAATCGATATGACAAGCAAATACAATATACAGGAAGAAATTAAAAAGCGTGTCCTGGTGCTCGATGGAGCCATGGGAACGATGATTCAAAAATACAAGCTGGAAGAGGAAGACTTCCGGGGGACCCGTTTTGCCGACTGGAAACAGTCGTTGAGAGGAAATAACGACCTCCTTTCCATTGTTCGCCCCGATATCATTCGTGATATTCATGAAGAATTTCTGGAAGCGGGTGCCGACATTCTGGAGACCAATACGTTCAATGCCAACCGCATTTCCCAGTCCGATTACGGCATGGAAGAGTTGGTTTACGAACTGAATGTCGCTTCGGTGAAAGTAGCCCGCGAAGCGGCCGAAAAGTATTCAACGCCGGATAAACCTCGTTTTGTGGCAGGTTCGCTGGGACCGACAAACAAAACGGCATCCATGTCACCCGATGTGAATGATCCGGGTTTTCGTGCCGTTAGTTACAACGATTTGAAAGAAACCTACCGGGAACAGGTGGAAGGCCTCCTCGATGGCGGTGTTGACCTGCTGCTGGTAGAAACGATTTTTGATACCCTGAACGCCAAAGCTGCGCTGATGGCGATTGATGAAGCGTTGGAAGCACGTGGCATTCGTAAGCCGGTGATGGTTTCCGGAACAATTACAGACGCCAGCGGACGAACTCTTTCCGGGCAAACGGTTGAGGCATTCCTGAACTCCGTTTCACACATGGATTTGCTGACCATCGGGCTGAACTGCTCGCTGGGAGCGAAAGACATGCGTCCATACCTGGAAGAGCTGGGGCGGAAAGCACCGTTTTACATCAGTGCGTACCCGAATGCCGGCTTACCCAACCAGTTTGGTGAATACGACGAAACGCCGGAAATGATGGCCGAGCAGGTGAAAGGTTTTCTCGACAAGAGCACGGTAAATATCGTGGGCGGTTGCTGTGGTACCACGCCAGACCACATTCGGGAACTGGCGAAGCTGGCCGAAAAGGCCCAGCCACATGAAAAAGTACATCCCGAAGTAGCGATGCGCCTGAGTGGATTGGAGCCCCTTACGGTGAATCAAATGGCGAATTTCATCAACGTGGGAGAGCGTTGTAATGTAGCAGGTTCACGAAAATTTGCCCGTTTGATTCGGGAAGAAAAGTATGAGGAAGCGCTTTCCATTGCCCGTGAAATGGTGGAAGGTGGTGCCCAGGTCATCGATGTGAACCTGGATGATGCCATGTTGGACGCCAAAAAAGAGATGGTTCGCTTTCTGAACCTGTTGATGGCTGAACCGGATATTGCACGCCTGCCAATCATGATCGACTCTTCCAAGTGGGAGGTGATTGAAGCTGGGCTGCAGTGTTTGCAAGGGAAAGCGATAGTCAACTCCATTAGCTTGAAAGAAGGCGAGGAAGAATTTAAAGCACATGCCCATAAAATAAAGCAGTACGGAGCCGCAGTGGTTGTCATGGCTTTCGATGAAGAAGGTCAGGCTGACTCCTACGAACGCCGAATTCAAATATGTGAGCGGGCTTATCGTATCCTTACGGAAGACGTTCAATTCCCGGCAACGGACATTATTTTCGATCCCAATATTCTGACGGTTGGAACTGGTATTGATGAGCACAATAATTATGCGATCGATTATATCCGGGCAACGAAATGGATTAAGGAAAATCTGCCGGAAGCAAGGGTAAGTGGCGGTGTGTCCAACGTGTCGTTCGCTTTCCGCGGAAACAATGTAGTCCGGGAAGCGATGCACTCGGCATTTCTGTATCATGCGATCAAAGCTGGTATGGACATGGGGATCGTCAACCCGGGAATGCTGCAGATATACGACGAAGTTCCGAAAGACCTCCTGGAACACGTGGAAGATGTATTGCTGAACCGTCGTCCGGATGCTACGGAGCGGTTGCTGGAATTTGCCGAGAAGGTAAAAGGCACCGGACAGAAAGAGGAGAAGAAAGACGAATGGCGCGAACTTCCCGTAGAAAAACGATTGGAACATTCGCTGGTGAAAGGACTTCCGGATCATGTGGAAGAAGATCTCGAAGAAATTCTACCGAAGTTTGATGCGGCACTGAATATCATCGAAGGTCCGTTGATGGACGGGATGAACATAGTGGGCGACCTGTTTGGTGATGGGAAAATGTTCCTTCCACAGGTGATTAAATCGGCCCGTGTGATGAAAAAAGCGGTTGCCTGGCTACAACCCCATATCGAGCGGGAAAAGGCGCTAAACGGAGGAGAAGCGAAGAACCGCACCAAAGTTCTGCTGGCTACGGTGAAAGGTGATGTACACGACATTGGTAAAAACATTGTCGGGGTGGTACTGGCCTGTAACAACATCGAGGTGATTGACCTGGGCGTAATGGTCCCAACGGAAACCATTCTGGCGAAAGCCGAAGAGGAAAAGGTGGATTTGATTGGCCTGAGTGGTTTGATTACGCCTTCGCTGGAAGAGATGGTTTTGGTGGCCCGCGAAATGGAAAACCGGAATATGAATATGCCGCTGATTATCGGTGGGGCGACAACGTCAAAAATTCATACAGCAGTAAAAATTGAGCCGGAATACAGTCAGCCGGTTGTTCATGTGAAGGACGCTTCACGTGCGGTTGGTGTGGTGCAGAGTCTTGTTAATCGTGAACAGAAATACATCAACGATATCAAAACCGAGTACGAAGGAATTCGAGAGTTCCATGGAAATAAAAAGCCAAAATCGTACCTCACTTTTGAGCAGGCGAAGAAAAATGCCTTTCGCCCTGACTGGAAAACACAACCGGTTTACACGCCCAATTTTACAGGTGTGAAAGTTTTTGACGATTATCCGCTGGAAGAATTGCGCGATTATATCGACTGGACCTTCTTTTTCCTGGCCTGGGAGCTACGGGCACATTTCCCGGATGTGTTGGACGACCCGAAAATGGGTAAAGAAGCGCGCAAGTTGTTTGCCGATGCCAACGCCATGCTCGATGAAATTATAGAGAAGAAAATGTTGAAGGCGAGCGGCGTGTTTGGTTTGTGGCCTGCCAACTCGGTAGGCGAAGATATCGAGTTGTACACCGATGAATCACGGACCGAAAAAGTAGGAACTTTCCATCATCTGCGTCAGCAAACCATCAAAAAGGAAAAGGGCAAGCCCAACTTTTGTCTCAGCGATTTTGTAGCGCCCAAGGATAGCGGCGTGAAAGATTACTGCGGAGGATTTGCGGTAACTGCCGGAATCGGTTTGGAGAAATGGGTGAAAGAATACAAGGAGGATCACAATGACTACAAGGCCATTATGATTGAGGCACTCGCCGACCGTTTGGCCGAGGCTTTCGCCGAAAGGCTGCACGAAAGGGTCCGGAAAGAGTTTTGGGCGTACGCTCCCGATGAAAACCTGACCAATGAAGAGCTGATTCGGGTGAAATACCAGGGAATCCGACCTGCACTGGGTTATCCGGCTTGCCCGGAACATTCCGAAAAGGCCAATTTGTTTAACCTGATGGATGTAGAGAAAAATACCGGCATAAAGCTCACGGAGCACTATGCGATGTACCCGGCAGCTTCGGTGAGCGGGCAGTACTTCTCGCACCCCGACTCGATCTATTTTGGTGTGGATAAAGTCGGAAAAGAACAGGTGGAAGATTATGCCCGAAGGAAGAACGAATCGGTTGAATTCATCGAGAAATTCCTTCCGGTGAATTTGAATTACAAATAAGATTGAGATGAAGAGAGGGAATCAAAGAAAGGTTCCCTCTTATTTCAATAATACTTTCCCGGCTGTAATTTCAACACCGATTTTCTGATTGTCGGTGGTGTACACTACTCTTCCCGAAGTTGTCACCTGATTGCTGTTATAATTCGCTGTTCCGGTTATGACAACCAAAGCATAATCGGGGCTTCCAACATAGTCTGGCTTAGCATTGCCAATTCTTGTGGCGGTGGAACTAACAACACCGGCCAGAAAATCCCCGGCCTGGTATGTCCTGATTTTACCTGTCGATGGATCGATTCCGGCAATGTCGCCTACTGACAGGGTTCCTTCAGCGGGCATGTATTCAGCGTAAGAACCTGGGCCGGCACTGATAAATGCATGTTGGTTAACCGTGATATTTTCGTTGATATTGAAAACTTCAGAGGTGTCAGATTCTGCATCGAAGGTGAACTTTCCGGAGGTCGTCAGATGCAGAAAGTTGCCTGAATTCGTATTGGTGATGCGGAACAGATTGTTGTTATTATCCACATCCCATTCATTATCGCCCTTCTTCAACATTAAAATGGAACGTTTACCGGTGGCAACAGACTGTATGAGGATATTGGCAGGACCATTGTCTGATTGAATGGTGACCGGATAGTTTCCGGTGTGTAATTGTGCCGTGCCCATGTTCAATTCCGAGGCTTTACCGTGAATCCATGTGTCCGCATAGATGTCATTTTCCGATGGTGTAGAGGGAGATCCGGTAGAGAATTTGCCGTTAATCTGCAGGTCAGCACTGTGCGTTTCGATGCGGGCAGTATCGTTCCCCCACGGAAACTCAAAACGGGTTTGAATGAAGCCTGAAGAATCTTCACTTTCAATGGAAAAATGTTGATGCAAACGGGTTGGGTAATGCAGATAATAGTGTGCGACCATGGCTATTTTGCCATCATCATGTTTGTTGTACCACACCACAGCTGTTTTCGCTGTATCGGCTGGCCATTTCATTTTAATAAGCGCCGATTCCGGCAAATGCGACTGATCGGTCTGTAAACGCATTCTTCCGTTATCTCTTATCTCCAATGCAAAGGTTGAATCTGCCGAGCCAATCGATACTTTTCTTTGTGTATAAAGATTGTTTCCTGAAACCTGCCAGTTGGAACTATCAATAACGGTTTTCGCATGTAAAGCAATTGGAACCGGATGGAGATCGGCATAACCCAGGTCAAAAGTATTTCGGTCGCTCACCGAATGGGCTGTTATATGAAACACGTAGTTTTGGGACTGACTCCAGTCGATATTTTCGAAACTCCCGGTAACCGGTGTGCCTGCTCCGATGGATGCGTAGAAATATCCTGCCTGATTAGTTGTTACGGTTTGTTGTTCTTCGTACACAACTTGCGAATGGTCGACAGCAGAAACAAGTTGGAAATCCATTTCCAGCGATTCGTTAGCAGGAACCGTACCATCATCATTTTGTATTATTCCTTCAAACGGGAGATAGTAAGGCGACTGTGCCATTGCTAAGAATGGTAACAGAAACATGGCGATAATAACGATTGTCTTCTGCATAGCTTAGCGGATGAATAGGTTTCCGTTACTGAGAATATAACCAATGAGTTTCCCGTCTGGGGTGAGAGCCTTGTGTCCGTCGATTTGAATAGCGCCCGAGTTGACTGTAAATTGACCATGCGTGCCTACCAGAATATCTCCGGTGGAGTTTTGATGGTTGGCAATAAAAGCAGCGTTTTCGGTAGCCACACCGATGAACTCATCTCCTGCCTGGTAATCTCTCAGTTCTCCGGTTGCTGGATTTAGTCCAACCAAATCTCCGGCCGGACAACTGCCAGATAATGTCATATAGGATGCGGTGCCTCTGGTTCCTGAAATAAAACTGTTTCCAACAGAAACTTTTACATTTCCTGCTACATCTACTTTTTCAGTCGGAGCGACGATGCCAATTCCCAGGTTACCATTTTGTGCCATGGTTATTACATCCTGGTCATTATAGAAAATATGCAGGTTGTCGTTATTCTCAATTTTCCAGGTATTGTCTCCTTTTTTAAGCAAAATAGCAGCTGGTGCACTTCCGGTTGCCTGGTTGAGGAGCAGTTGCGCATTTTTTGATTCCTGGTATATTTCCATTTCGGCATATTCCTCTACTCCCGTATTTTCCCAGTCCTTGTCACCAATTCCCAGCTTTTTCCCTGCACCAATGTATACGTCACCGTAAAATGCGGTTTGGCCGGGACTACCACTCGTTCCGACGATGAATTTTTTACTGCCGCTCACCTTGAATTCACTGTTGGTGGTAGAGAGTTCCACTTTATTGTATCCCCATGGAATGTTAAAACGGGGAATCAGGTTTCCTTTCGAATCGGAGGTTGCGATGCAAAATACGCTGTCGGGTTCTCCGTTGATGCCCAAACGGTAAGTATAAAGCGCTGCCCGGGGATTATCGTTCTTATCCACCCACATAATGGCGGGTTTGGCGGAGTCGGATTTCCATTTGAGTTTTATCATGGCGCTCTCATTCAGGCGGGTCAAGGTTGTTTTAAAACGAACCGCTTTGTTTACACCGAAATCGAGAGCCTCTTCCGGTTTGTCTGTACCGATTCCTACATTCCCGGCAGTATAGGAAAGTTGGTTACTTTGCAACTTCCATCCGGGATTGGAGTTGCCGGCAGCAAGTGCAAAAGGAACCGCATGGATGGGTTCTTTCTTAAAAACACGGTATCCGTTACCATCTTTCATATCGATGGAGATTTGTATGAATACTGTTCCCTGTGTCCAGTCAATGTCGTTAAGACTGCCACTGGCATCTGTGCCATTTCCGACAACGAGTTCAAGCATCCCGGTTGGTGACGTCGTTAGATTTTGTGATTCTGAATAAATCGGAGTGGACGAATTTTCGCCTTGCGTTAATTCAATTTGGCAATCAATATTTTGATTGATCACCGGTTGGTTGTTCTCATCGGTTAATTGTGTCTGATAAAGAAATCCGGGCCTTTCCTGTGCCTGCGATATTGATATCACTAACAAGAAAAGCAATAATGTGAGCTTTGATTTCAACATGAGGAAAAGGATAGGGATTAATGTTTCTTTATGAGTTTTCGCGTATCGACAACCTGATGTGTCTGTCTGTCGACGCATCGAAGAAGATATATTCCATCGGCTAGCCCCGAGAGATTTAATTCCTGACTATTGGTTACGTTGGAAATAGTTGAAATGGCCATGCCGGTTATGTCGTAAATGGTAATGTCCACGGGGGCAAGGTTGTTGACCAGCTTGATGTTCAGCGTTTCGCTAAACGGATTTGGATAAAACCGGTTTTTTGATTTTACTTTTTCGTCAACGAAATTTGCTTGTGTTTTCATTGCCGGGATTGGATATCCCAACAGCTGAAAACCGGTTGCATTGCTTCCTGAAAAGCCACCGATTCTCCAATGCATAACAGTGCTTCCCTGATGCTTTTCTCCGCCTGATACGGACATCGTCAAGGATTGTGAGTAAGAATATGAGGTAAAAAGCAAGGTAAAGGCAAGGGAAAAAAGGTACCTCATATACAATATGTCAGTTACATCATAGAACGGCTAAATATAGAAAATTCCAGTCAAACAAAATGTTATTATAATACTAACTTATGCATTTGTTATCCTATTGAGTCGCTTCACTTCATTGCAATTTGTAATTTTGTAAGGAGATACTAATGAAGAACTGAAAGAAGGAGATCATCAGATTAAGATGGTTTTTGTGTGGACGAAAAAATAATTTTTGAATGAACGTAAGCGACATTATCACCCAGTCTGATAAAACGGTTTTTTCTTTTGAACTTTTGCCGCCGCTGAAAGGACAGAATGCCGATAAACTTTATCGAACTATCGAAGATTTGCTGGAGTTTGACCCCAAATATATCAACATTACCACCCATCGCGATGAGATGGAATACCGCACATTGCCCAACGGATTGCATGAAAGGCGGACCATCCGGAAAAGACCGGGAACGGTAGCTATTGCTGCTTCCATCCAGTATAAGTATGGCGTGCCGGTTGTTCCGCATGTGGTTTGTGGTGGATTCACGAAGGAAGAAACCGAGAATATGCTTATCGACCTCAATTTTATGGGCGTTAAAAATGTGTTGGCTCTTCGGGGTGATAAACTGAAGTCGGAGAATATATTTAAGCCGGAGCCGGAAGGTCATGCTTACGCCAGCGATTTGGTGAAGCAGATTGTCGATTTGCGGCATGGAAAATACCTTGACCCGGAATTGAAAAACAACACTCCCATGGATTTCTGTATTGGCGTGGCGGGTTACCCCGAAAAACATGCGGAAGCAACCAACCCGGATGTGGATTTGCTGAACCTGAAAAGGAAGGTAGAAGCTGGTGCCGATTACATTGTTACCCAGATGTTTTTTGATAATCAGAAATACTACGATTTTGTCGATAAGTGCCGGGCAGCCGGTATTACGGTTCCGATTATTCCGGGCATAAAACCTCTTTCAAGGAAGAACCAGGTGTCGGTGTTGCCGGGAATCTTCAGCATCGATATTCCGGAAGAGTTCGCCAAAGAAGTGAGGAAGTGTAAAAACAATGATGAAGCCCGTGAAGTGGGAACCGAATGGGCCATTCACCAGGCAAAGGATTTGATTGCCCACAACGCGCCATGCTTGCATGTGTACACATACGGAATCTCTGATAATACACGGCAAATTGCCAAAGCGGTATTCTGACGACTAAAAAATATTCGAACAGGTAGCCTGTCTCTTGTTTGGAGGCAGGCTATTTTTAATCCACTCCGATCACTTTGCTGCGTCGTTCCATGATCACTGTGTCGCGCCAAATGCCATTCATTTTGCCCACTTTTTCGCGATAGCCCACGGTGCGAAAATCATACTTTTCGTGAAGTTTGATACTGGCTTCGTTTTCCCGAAAAATGCTCGATTGCAGCGTCCAGAATCCTGCTTTCTCACTTGCTTCGATGAGGTTCTGCATAAGTCGGTTTCCAACTCCCCGGCCGCGGAAATTTTTCCTGATATAAACACTCACTTCGGCTACACCAGCATAAACCGGCCTTGACGAAACAGACGATAATGCAGCCCATCCGGCAACTGTTTTTCCAACAGAGGCAATAAGCCGACAGGATTGAATGTGTCCGCTATTCCATTCTTCCCAGGTTGGAACGGTTTGCTGGAAGGTGGCGTTTCCGGTTTCGAGGCCTTCAGCGTAAATGCGGGCGACTTCCGGCCAATCTTCCTGTGTCATGGCACGAAGATCTATAGATGTTGTTGTATTCATTGTTGCGGATAATTACCGTGATGAAGGTAGGATCTGTTGCCTGAAAAATGATCGCCTGTTGAACGATTTATGGTTTTGTTAATATCCGATTGAAAACTCAACGAAGAGCTTTAGTGTTTGAGTGAGAAGTATCCGGAAGGTCATGAAAACAGCGTTTTTCTACTACCGTGATTCTGTTTCCTGGAAAAACCGCGAACCTCAAAAAAAACTGTTGAAAATGGAGAATGAAGGTTTGCCTTTCCTTTTTCATTTTATGATAACAGAATTAGGAAATTTCCGTTAACTTCATTCGTTAAAATCATAACCCATATATGGTCAAGAAGAAAAAAAAGAAGAAGAAACTAAGATTCAATAAAGCCGGCCTGAAAAAGGCGGTGCTTGATATTTTTTACGCCAACCCGAAAAAGACTTTCAACTACAAACAGCTATCAGCTGAACTTTTCATCCGCGATATGCCGACCAAAAAGCTGATTCATGTCGTGCTGGAGGAGTTGAGAGATAATGAAAACCTCGAGGAAATTAGTCGGGGTAAATATAAGCTGCGCTCGAAAGGCGGTTACATTAACGGAGTGGTCGAACTGACGCAGCAAGGCTTTGGTTTTGTGATTTCCGATGAAATCGATCAGGATGTATTCGTTTCGGCAGCCAACCTGAAAAGGGCAATGCATGGCGACAAGGTGAAGGTTTACCTTTATGCCCGACGGAAGAAACACAACCCGGAAGGCGAAGTGGTCGAGATTTTGGAACGGGCCAAAACCACTTTCGTGGGAACGGTCGAAGTTTCGAAATTTCATGCTTTCCTGATTCCGACACAAAAGACGCCGTTCGATCTTTTTATTCCGAAAGAAAAACTAAACGGTGCGAAAAACGGACAAAAAGCTATTGCGAAAATTCTGGAGTGGCCCGAACGTGCTAAAAATCCGTATGCCGAAATTGTAGAAGTGCTGGGAGATGTGGGCGAAAATGAAACGGAAATGCACGCTATCCTGGCGGAGTTTGACTTGCCGTATAAATTTCCCGGTAAGGTGGAGAAAGCAGCTGAGCAAATTCCCTTGGAAATCCCGAAAGAGGAATATGCCAACCGGCGCGATTTCCGCAAGGTTCCAACTTTTACCATCGACCCGGCTGACGCCAAGGATTTCGACGATGCGCTCTCGGTTCAAAAGCTTGACAACGGTTTCTGGGAGGTCGGGGTGCACATTGCTGATGTGACGCATTACGTGCAACCGAATTCGATTCTCGAGGAAGAAGCGTACAACCGGGCAACTTCGGTTTACCTGGTCGATCGCGTGGTGCCCATGTTGCCCGAAAGACTCTCGAACGGCGTTTGTTCGCTGCGGCCCAACGAGGATAAGCTTTGCTTTTCGGCCGTTTTCCAGTTGGACGATAACGCGAAAGTTCATCACCGGTGGTTTGGACGGACGGTCATTCATTCCGACCGGCGCTTTGCTTACGAAGAGGCGCAGGAAGTGATCGAAACGGGCGAAGGAGATATGAAAGAGGAAATCCTGACGCTCGACCGATTGGCGAAAGAGTTGCGGAATCAACGGTTCCAGAACGGTTCCATTTCGTTCGATCGCATCGAGGTGAAATTCGATATCGATGAGGACGGAAAACCGCTGGGCATTATTTTCAAAGTATCAAAAGATGCCAACAAACTCATCGAAGAGTTCATGTTGCTGGCCAACAAATATGTGGCGGAATTCATTGGAAAGCCAACGCCGAACAAAAAAGCGAAAACGTTCGTGTATCGTATTCACGATAAGCCCGATCCGGATAAGCTCGATTCGTTCAACCATTTCATCAAACGTTTTGGTTATGGTATTCAAACCAATAATCCGAAAGCTGTTTCCGATTCGATGAACAAACTCCTGACAAATGTCGAAGGGAAGAAAGAACAGAATGTGATCGAAACATTGGCCATTCGTACCATGGCTAGGGCCGAATATTCAACCCGGAACATCGGTCACTATGGTTTGTCTTTCGAGTACTACACGCATTTTACCTCGCCTATTCGCCGTTATCCGGATATGATGGTGCATCGCCTCCTGGCCCGTTATCTCGATGGTGGTCGTTCGGTAGTGGCCCAGAAATGGGAAGAGATGTGTAAACATTCGTCCGATATGGAAGTGCGGGCCAGTAATGCCGAGCGGTCGTCGGTGAAATACAAGCAGGTTGAGTTCATGAGTGACCATGTTGGAGAAGAATTCAAAGGCGTTATTTCCGGTGTAACTGACTGGGGGATTTACGTTGAATTGGAAGAAAACAAATGCGAGGGTATGGTTCCTCTACGCGATTTGACCGACGATTTTTACGAGTTTGACGAGAAAAACTATTGCATTATCGGAAGTCATACGCACAAACGCTACCAACTGGGCGATGAAGTAAATGTGGAAATTGTTCGTACCAACCTACAGAAGAAACAAATGGATTTTCGTTTGGTAGAAGATGGTGAATAACATATTTTTTTCGTTATTCCATGAAATTACCCGTGGTTTGGGTTGGTTTACAGGTGTTTTCATTATCTTGTGGTGAACAGTCGGGGCGAAAGTTCGAAAAAATCATCTATATTTGGCCCAATAGTAAGTAAAATAGAAATGAGTACTGAAAACGGAAGTTCAAAGCGCGATGCCGTTCGGGAAAACATTCTGACCATTGCACAGGAGATTTTTAGTAAATACGGTTACAAAAAAACCACACTTGACGACATAGCCAACGCCGTCAGGAAAGGTAAAAGCTCCCTGTATTATTATTTCAGCAGTAAAGAGGATTTGTTCCAGGAAGTGGTGCAGAAGGAAGCCGACATACTCCGGGCTGAATTATCGAAGGTGCTCTTGAAGAATATCAGTCCTGAAGAGAAGCTGAAGGACTATATCATGACCAAAATTACCACCTACCGGCAGCTGGCCAATTTCTACAACGCCATTGAAAACGATTTGGCTGCGGTGGAGTTTGTGGATAAAATCAAGTCGCAATATGACCAGGAAGAAATTCGGATGATGAAGCGTATTTTGCTGGAAGGGGCCCGTCGTGGGAAATTTGCCGTACGCGATTTTACGCTGGTGGCTATCGGGATTACCACTGCTATTCGCGGACTGGAAATGCCGCTTTCGGCCGGCCCTTACAAATCAACTGACCTGGAGAAAAGTGTGGACGCGATTGTCCGCATCATCAATTATGGTATCATGAAACGGGATTGATTTCCCCGAAAGATAAACGAACCTAACCTGTCGATCCTCGGCAGGTTTTTTTATGCCTGTTTCAGCCGCTTACCTGCACGTCGATACCCAATTCATTTTTCACGCGAGTGGCAATTTTTTCCAAATCGTCAGTCGTCACTTTCGAGAGATTCTGGGTGGGCGTATCGCGGGCAATGGTGTATATCATCACGCGTTCGGGGCTAATTTCTGCTAGTAGTTTCAACCAGGCCGAAAGCTCTTCTTCGGTGGTATTGTCAATTCGATGTCCGGAAAATTCTCCCCGGATGAACATGGTCTGAATGGTGAGCTTTCCTTCGAATTTCTTCATGTTATTCACGACTTCCACCAAGTGAAAACGACCCAGCGGACAATCGAGCAGTTGAATGGTGTCGGGGATAGCCGAATCGAGCTTCAGGATGTTGTCGTCCACTTTTTTCAGTGCTTCTACCACTTTCGGTTTGTGCAACATGGTCGAATTGGATAGCACTGCTATTCGGGCATTCGGAAAGTATTCGTTCCGGATGACGATGGTGTCATCGATAATATCAGCAAAAGCGGGATGAAGTGTCGGTTCTCCGTTTCCTGCAAAGGTAAACACGTCGGGAGCTTCTCCTGCATTTCTCATCTCCTCCAGCTTTTTGCGCAGCAGTTGTGCAACGGTTTTCCGTGAAGGTAGTTCGGCTTTCTTTTCCCGTTTGTGTGGAGTCCATCCGCACTCGCAGTAGATGCAGTCGAACGAACAGACTTTGGTGTCGTTGGGTAGCAGGTTGATGCCGAGCGAAACCCCCAGTCGCCGACTTTTGACGGGGCCGAAAATAGTTTGGTCGAAAAGAAATGTGGACATGGTAATAATTTGCTACAAAGATGGGAAATTCTTCGTCAATTTAGATTAGCCGTTTTACCCGCGATCCGGGCAGTAATTTCAGTTGTTGCAAATCCATGCCGGTGATGAGATTCAGGCCGGGTTTTTTCCCGGGTTTAATAGTGCCCAGTTTTCCGTCCATTCGGAGTGCCCGGGCTCCATTTCCGGTGGCCCATTGCACCAGTTCACCGAATGGTATGTCCGGGAAATACTGGTGAAGGGTAATCATTTCGTCGAGTACCGACAGCGAATGATTGGACGACAGACTGTCGGTTCCCAGGCAGATGTTCAGGCCGTTGGAGCGGAGCATTTCCACATCCGGGAGACGATCTTCTATAAACAAATTGGAATTGGGGCACAGCACCAGCGATGTTTTCCCCTCGTCGCGGTTAGCATGGAGCCAATCGAGTTCTTCTTTTCCAGTAAATGTATTGTGTACGAGGAGTAGCTGGCTCGAGGCCGGCAAAAACGGCAATACGCTTTCCAGCGAATTCTTCCCGGTAGGGTGAAACGACTTTAGATCGATGCCGAGGTTTTTCCTGATGTGCTTCGCAATCTTGCCTTTCCCCGTTTGGTAGAGTTCATTTTCCTCATTGCTTTCCTGGTTATGCATGGTGAGAATCGCGTTCTGTTCTAACGCCAGTTCACCTATTTTGCGGAAAAGTTGCTCCGAAATGGAATAAGGTGCGTGAGGAACAACAGAAGCATTTAAACCCAGTTCGAGTGCTTTTTTCTGCAAAAGCGTAGTGTACTCGAAAGCTGCATCAGCCCGGGAAGGTGAGAATCCCAGGGCTTCGATGAATGTGTGATACTGAATTGGCGATGACTTTTTCGTGTCGAAAGCCAGCGGATTGTTGGCAATATCTCCCACGGCTACAATGCCGTTTCGCTGCATTTCAGCGTCGGCAATCCGGGCCGCTTCCTTGATGAGGTCTTCCTGTATTTCGCGTTGTTTGACAATGCGGGAGAGAAATCCGGCCATCCCGGTTTTTTCAGGAAACGTATTTCTCAGATGAGATAACTCGAGATGGCAGTGTGCATTTATGAATCCCGGAACGATGACGCCGCTGTAAAACTTTACGCTGGCTTTTTCCGGCAGTTGACCGCCAGTGTCGATGATTTCTTTGATGGTGCCATCCTTTTCGGTGACAACGATCCCGTTTTTGTATACTTTTCCGTTACCGGTGAATATATAATGAGCTGCGAACTTATTTTTTGCCATCGTCGGGCTTGAGTTTGGGTTCTTCTTTCTTTGCCTGTTCTTCCATCTCGTTAAGCCGGTTCAGCACCTGGTCGTAAATGGCGTCATATTTTTCGGGATGTTTACCATAGTAGAGCACCGATTTGGCAAATACATCCGGGTCGACGTCGTGTTTCTTGCAAATGGAAAAATAAAGGTCGTTGGAAAAATTTTTGGTGGTTTGATCGAGGCGGAACCGTTGGCCGTTGATGGCCTCCGAGAGGTGCATATCGACCAGCAGATCCACCATCTGTTTTTGAGGGAGAATTCCTTTCGGAGTTTTATTACTGTCGGAGCACGAAGCCAGCAGCCATAGTGCCGATATGAGTAAGAATATTTTTGTCCGCATGATTCTGTTTTAGTGAGACCAAAGATACTTACCCATTGTATGAAAGACAAATGTTAAAGTTGCTGAAAATCGGGGGACCATAGTATTAAAAAGTCTGTTTTGGGTTATGACGGGGCGATTTTTATCCTCGCAATTGCTGTTTTATGTCATATTATCGCAAAAGGGTAACAAACGTCAGTCTTTAGGGGAAACGAAAAATATATTTTTGACATTGGTTTCGAAGAAGTTCAATCAAAATATGGGGTAAGAGTTGGCCGGGCAAATTAAGAGTAGGATTAGTCGACGACAGTAATTGTCGATGAAATGCCGGCCGGCGGAATATGAGAGAGTGTGAGCGACCGACAGCGGATGGTTCAAATTTCCGGTTGTCCGTTGAAGGTCTGTAAATACGTGTGGAATAGCTGGAAAACGGTAGTCTGGCGGCTACCGTTTTTTTTTATTCTATGATTGTTCGTCTTTTAATTCCTGCTTTTTCAAGGTCCGCATCTCGCGGTAAAGCGGCGAAGCAAAAACAAAGTCGTTCAACTTCTCATTCGACGTGTACAGAATTTCGTTTTTATTCCCTTCCCACCATTTTTCTCCATGCGAAATGAACAGAATGTTGTCACCAATTTCCATTACCGAGTTCATATCGTGCGTGTTGATAATGGTCGTGATGTCCAGGTCGCGCGTAATCTGATTGATCAGGTTGTCAATCAGAATGGAGGTCATCGGGTCGAGACCCGAGTTGGGCTCGTCACAAAATAGGTATTTCGGATTGAGCACGATGGCCCGGGCAATCGCTACACGTTTACGCATCCCTCCCGAAATTTCAGCTGGATATAATTCGTTGGCACCTTTGATATCGACCCGTTCGAGGCAGAAGTTAACCCGGTCAAGCTTTTCCTTTTCTGTTTGCTTGCTGAACATGTCGAGCGGAAAGCGCACATTTTCTTCTACCGTAAGGGAATCGAACAACGCACCGCCCTGGAAAACCATGCCGATATCCTGCCGCAAACTTTTCCGTTCTTTATTTGAGAAGTGGGCCACATCTTCTCCGTTGTACAGAATTTCTCCCTCATCAATCTCGAGTAAGCCAACAATGGATTTCAGCAAAACGGTCTTACCCGAACCGCTTTGTCCGATAATCAGATTGGTTTTTCCTTTCTCGAATTTGGTGGATATATCTTTCAGAACCGGGCGTTCTTCGAAGGATTTGCACAGGTTTTTTATCTCGATCATTTGAAGAAGATTTGCGTCAGAATTAAATCAAAAAACAGAATTAAAATACTGGTTGTCACCACCGACTGTGTACTTACTTTTCCTACCTCGAGCGCACCTCCATCGACATAATAACCTTTGTATGCCGGCACCGATGCAATGAGGAAACCGAATACCAGCGTTTTTAATCCCGAAAAGGTAACATAGTAGGGTACGAATGCGTAAGTCACACCATTCAGATATTGGGCGGTTGTGACAACTCCGGCCATTGGACCAGTGATTAAGCCACCAACCAGTCCCGTGGCAATACTCAGGATGAACAGCATCGGACTCACAAAAACCACCGCGATAATTTTGGGAAGAATGAGGAACGAAGCCGAGTTAACACCCATAATTTCCATCGAATCAATCTGCTCGGTAATTCGCATACTTCCTATTTCGGTGGCAATGTTGGCACCAACTTTTCCGGCCAGCATCAGGCTAAGAACCGTCGAAGAGAACTCGAGTATGAGTGTATCGCGGTTGCCGAGTCCAATCAAATAGCTGGGCATAAACGGATTGGTTAGGTTATAGGTTAACTGAAGGGTGATAATTCCTCCCATGAAAACCGATATGATCACCACGATGCCAATGGAATCAATTCCTAGTTTTTCGATCTCAACCAGTAACTGACGCCAGTAAATCCGGCCTTTTTCCGGCTTACTGAATACTTTCTTCATCAGTAACATATACTGACCCAGGTGGAAGAAGAATTTCATATATCTGGTTTTTCTAATTCTTTGTAATGCCTTTTGTCGTGCATTATTTGCTCAGGTCTTGTCGAATTTCCGGTCTGCTTTTCAGTTCGGTTCTTTAACCTATTATTGTACAAATATGCGCGTGTCTTTGTTTTACGGATAAAATAACAAGTTGATTATCAGCAGTTATTTTCTCTGAACCATTTCTTTCCTAAACACCCGAACCGGATGGATAGCCTGTTTGATACATTGATCTAAAAGTACAAAATTATTAAGGAATGCTCTTATTTCTGCCTTTTCTTAGCTATTTGATCATCCTGAAGGATTTTGACTTTACCTTTGCAAAAATTTGGATAAATTTGGTACAAAACCGTTCATATGGACAATTGCAATAATTACTGCGTCATTATGGCTGGTGGTATCGGAAGTCGATTCTGGCCGCTCAGTACGCAAGACAGACCGAAACAATTTATTGATATTCTGGGAGTAGGAAAGTCTTTACTTCAACTCACTTTTGAACGCTTCAACAAGATATTCCCTGCTGAAAATATACTGATAGTTACCAGTGAGCGTTACCGCGAAATGGTGTTGGAGCAGCTGCCTCAGCTGGATTCGGACCAGGTGCTGTGTGAGCCGCTCAGAAGAAATACAGCGCCTTGTATGGCTTATGCGACCCATAAAATTCTTAGTCGCTGTAAAGATGCCAACATCGTTGTGGCTCCGTCCGATCATCTGATTTTGAAAGAAGATGCGTTTCTGGAGGAGATTCGTAAAGGAATGGATTTCACTGAAAAGAACAACGTACTTTTAACGCTCGGAATAAAACCAAGCAGACCTGAAACAGGATATGGATATATTCAGGTAGCGGACAGTTGTGAGTACGATGATTATGATAATCTGTATCATGTAAAAACATTTACCGAAAAGCCCGATCGGAAAATGGCTCAGCTGTTTATGGAGACAGGTGAATTCTTTTGGAATTCGGGCATTTTTATCTGGTCCGTAAAGGCCATTCACGAAGCATTGTCGAAGTACCTTCCGGATGTGAACACCGTTTTTGAGAAGGGCTACAAATATTACCATACAGAAGACGAAGTCCATTTTATCAATAAAGCGTATTCTGAATGTCCGAATATTTCTATCGATTACGGAATTATGGAGAAGGCGGATAACGTCTACGTTCTTTGTTCCGATTTTGGTTGGTCCGATCTGGGAACCTGGGGCTCTCTTCACGAAAATCATCATGTCGATGAAAATCAAAATGCCGTGTGGGGAAACAAGGTTTTTCTTTATGAAACCAGAGATAGCATCATCAATATGCAAGGAGAAAAAACTGCTGTGGTGCAGGGGTTGGAAGGGTACATTGTTGTGGAAACAGACAATACTCTTTTGATTTGCAAAAAGGATGATGAGCAACAAATCAGGCAGTTTGTTGCAGATGTGAATCTGGCAGAAGAGAAAAAGTAATCACAAAATATTTATTACAATAAGAGGCTTCCTCAAAAGGAGGCCTTTGTTGTTTTGCCTGTCATCTGATCTGGCTGATTTTTATACCTTAGGCATCAAATCTGAAAATTATGCAACGAAAAATCCATCTTTTCCTGACGCTGGCCATCCTGTTCCTCGCGTCCTGTTCTCATTCCGGTAAAACCGGAAAACAAAAAGGACCGGTCGTACTGATAAAAACAGAATATGGCAACATGAAAGTGTTGTTGTACAACGAAACACCACAACACCGCGATAATTTCCTGAAACTGGTCAAGCAGGGATTCTACAACGGACTGCTTTTTCACCGCGTAATTCCTGAGTTCATGATTCAGGGCGGCGATCCGAAGTCGCGGGATGCAGAACCCGGTCAGATGTTGGGAAACGGTGGCCCGGGTTATACCCTTCCGGCAGAATTCCGGCCCGATTTGATTCATAAGAAAGGTGCTCTGGCAGCAGCGCGTCTGGGCGATCAGGAAAATCCGGAAAAGCGTTCATCCGGCTCACAGTTTTACATTGTCGAAGGGAAAGTCTTTACGCCGCAAGCCCTGGATTCGCTGGAAGCATTGCGCACGCAGCATGAAGCTCAGACGATTTATCATCAGCTGTTTATGAAGAAGGCCGACTCGGTACGCATATTGCAGGAGCAAGGGAAGCAGATTGAGTATGCTGATATGCTCGATCGATTGGAAAAGCAGGCTCAGGATAGTGCCGCTTTGCATCCGTTCCATTTTACGAAACAGCAACGGGAGACCTATACCACCATTGGCGGTGTTCCGCATCTCGATGGCAACTACACCGTATTTGGTGAGGTGATTGAAGGCCTGAATGTAATCGATTCCATTGCTCACGTAAAAACGGATGATCACGACAGGCCCGTGAAAGATGTGAAGATGAGCATGAAAATATTGAAGGATTAGCGAAGAAGTCAGGCTATTTGCCTGTTTCTTCAATTTTCATTTTATTCACGGAAAACATCAAAAACAGACCGGATTGTGAAGAAGATCGTTTTCTTGTTGGTATTATTTTTTGCAGTAATTGCTGCTAAAGCTCAGCAGCCCGAACATGTTGTGGTTATCTCAACGAACTTCGGTGATATGAAGTGCAAATTGTATAACGACACACCGAAACACCGCGACAAATTTTTACAGGAAGTCAGGAAGGGTTACTACAACGGAACCTTGTTCTACAGGGTGATACATAATTTTCTGATTCAGGGTGGAGCTGCTGATTCGCGCAATGCGCCTCCGGGGAAGCGCATTGGCTATGGAGATCCGGCATTCACGGTCGACGATGAGATTCGTCCAAACCATTTCCACAAGAAAGGAGCTTTGTGTGCTCCCCGCCAACCCGACAAAGTGAATCCGTTCAAGCAATCCGATATTTCGCAGTTTTATATTGTCGAAGGACGTGTTTTTCGTCCGGGAGAATTGGATACCATGGAACTGGCAAACAATGTTCCGATTAAGCAACAAATCGTCAATCAGATTCTGACACCCGAAATAAAAGCGAAGCTGAAAAAACTAAAAGAGGAAAAGAAAGTAAAGGAATTCCGGGCGCTTGCTAATCCTATTAAAGGACAAATCGAAACGGAATATGCTTTGAACCCTCATGTGCTGAAGTTCTCCAAAGCGCAGCGAAAAGCATACACAACGGTTGGCGGTTATCCGGAACTGGACAGAAAGTACACAGTTTTTGGCGAAGTGATTGATGGCTTTGATGTCATTGATAAGATTGCTGCAATGAAGACAGACAAAAATGATCGTCCCCTCACGGATGTGAAAATTTTAAATATTAAAGTAATCAAGTAAATGGCACGAATGAGACAACTGTTGATTCTGACGCTCGCGGTAGTATTGGTTTCCTGTGGAGGTTCGGGAAAAAAAGGCAATACGTCTGGTGAAAAAGATGCAAAAACTGAGAAGAAAGCGCCGGAGAAAGTCTCATTCGGAAAATTTTTGCCCTCTATTTTTTCAGTTACCACCTACGACGGGAAACGCCGCCTGGAGCAGGGAATGGGTTTCTTCCTGAACGATAGCGTTGCTGTTAGTCTCTATTCGCTTTTTGGAAATTCGAATCGCGCCATCGTGCAGCCGCTGGATGGAAACAAGACCTATGAGGTAGCCGGCTTTCTGGCGGTCGATCGAATCAATGATTTGGTGTTACTGAAGATAAAAAATTTGCACCGGCCCGGATTGAAATTATATACAGGCCATGTTCCACAGGCGGCTCTGACCTATTTGGTTAGTCCCATAAGGGGAAATACAGTTCCTGTTGGCACGGGTAAAATGCTTGAAGAATCGACCATCCAGGGGAACCATGTTTTCCGGATATCCAACGTTATTTATGGATCGACCTGTGGACGGCCGGTTTTTCTTAAGAACCGTGAAGTGTTGGGGGTTGGCAACCTCTATTCCGCGGGCATCGATCAGGATTACCTGGCTATTCCGGCTGAACTTGTCGAAAAGCTACTGAAGAAACAGACCGAGCCGTTGAAACCGCTGTCCCGCTTGGGAGGGAAAGTTCCTCCGGCGGTTAGTGCTGCCAATGCAAAAATTAAGGGGGTGTTGGTGGAAACCGACTATGGTAACATAACCATCAAGCTTTTTAATAATATGCCGATTTACCGGGATAATTTCCTGAAACTGGTCCGGGAGCATTACTACGACTCGCTGCTGTGGCACCGGGTCATTGCCAAATTCGTGATTCAAACCGGTGCGGCTGACACGCGGCATGCCAAGCCCGATGACATGGTAGGTTGGAAAGGTCCGGGTTACACGCTGCCGGCCAATATCAACCCGAAATATTTCCACCGCCGTGGAATGGTGGGAGTGCCCCGTCTTCCCGATAGTCAAAACAATTATAAGCGTTCGGACGGAAGTCAGTTTTATATTGTGGTGGGAAGAAAGTACTCCGATAGCGAGTTGGATGACATTGAAAAAGAGAACCACATTAAATTCTCGCCCGAACAACGTCGGGTGTACAAAACCATTGGCGGAGCTCCAACGCTGGACGGAGAATACACCATCTTTGGTGAAGTGACTTCGGGGATGGACGTGGCAGACCGGATTGATACCGTGAGCGTGGACAAATATTACCGCCCGTTGCGCGATATTCGCGTGAAGCGTATTCGTATCCTGAAGTGATTATTTTCTTCCCGGTAGGGAAAGGAAAAACTCGGCAATTCTCAAATCTACCGGATGCGTAATTTTGATGTTTTCGCGGTTTCCTTCCACAAGATGAACCCGAAAGCCAGCACTTTCTGCTACCGAAGCATCGTCGGTGAATAACGGATCGTAAGCTTGTTCGTAAGCTTTTAGCAACGTCGACGAATGGAATACTTGTGGCGTTTGCACCGAAAAATAACGGCTGCGGTCAACCGGAACCGATTTTTCCATAGTCCCTTCACGTAACGATTCAACAACGGACAGAACCGGAATAGCAGCTCCTTTTTTTTCCGCTACCGCGAAGCAATCGTTGATGGTGGTTTGGCTGACCAACGGCCGAACACCGTCGTGTATAGCAACTAAATCGGAGTCGGACAAAGCCGACAAACCGTTTTTTACCGACTGAAAACGCGTGTCTCCTCCGGAAACAACCTGATGCCGAAGGACAAAATGATGATTCAGACACAGTTGTTCCCAGAAAGGAATCTGTTCGGCAGGAAGAACTACAATCAATTCCATGGATGAGTCGAACCGGTGGAAAGCTTCGAGTGTGTACATCAGAACAGGTTTGCCTAATAATTCGAGAAACTGTTTCGGTCGGTCGCTTTTCATTCGCGAGCCACTGCCGCCGGCAACAATAATCGTGGAACGTGTCATGGAATGTGAGTCGGTTCTGTTCATGGCGATTCAGGTCTGATTTCGGTTTTCCTTGCAAATTTAGTCTTCCCTTTACAAACCTTACGGTGATTTCGAATAAATTTGGTGAAACTGCATAAGCATTTTATCATGAAAGAGATTCTTGACTTTTTGAATGACTTGGAAAAGAATAATAACCGCGAATGGTTTGAAGAAAATCGGGCTCGTTACGAAGCGACCCGGAACCAGTTTTTGGTTTTTACTGAATTGCTGAATAATGAAATCAGGACGTTTGATCCGGAGGTGCCAATACTCGCTCCAAAAGATTGTATGTTCCGGATTTTCCGCGATGTTCGGTTTTCGAACGATAAACGTCCCTACAAAACCAATTACGGAAGTTTTATTGCCCGCGGCGGACGAAAATCAGGATATGCTGGTTATTATCTGCATTTGCAACCGGGAAGTTCTTTCCTGGGAGGAGGCGTGTATATGCCGCCATCCGACCGGTTGAAAGCCATCCGGCAGGAAATCTATCTCGATCCGAAAGGCTTTATGGAAATAAAAGACAACCCCGAATTTCAGCGATATCTCCCCGATGAATACGATGACAAACTGAAAACCGCACCCCGCGATTTTCCGAAGGACTGGGAATACATTCATTTGCTTAGAAATAAATCATACGCTTATGACCGTAACCTGAGTGAAGAGGAAATTCTATCGTCTTCGTTGATGGAAAATGTGTTGGAAACCTTCAAAGTACTTTCCCGGATGAACCATTTCCTGAACCAGGCCATCGATGATAATCTGAAGTCCTGAAGTCAGTCCAAATTCTTTGCGGTTCATCAGTGAAAACGGGAGAAGCAAAAGAACTTTGAAATGTAGATTTATTACAAACTATCGTTCTGACCTACTAATCTGTAAGTCAATTTGTAAATATTGTTAATTTCGCGGCGGATTTGTTAATATTTTTTAAAATCGTCGCAGGGATATTTCATTAGTTTTGCAACGATTATCGTAATAAACCCTCATTTCATGAAACAAGCCATTAGCATTGTAACCTAATGGTCGGCAATGTGTTGGTTCGTTGCATGTGACGTAAAATGAACTAATATCACATGAAAAAGATCCTTTTTGCTCTTTCCTTTCTGATGGCCTTTACGGCTTTGGAAGCTCAGGACATTCAGCTGCATTATGACCTGGGCAAAGACCGCAAGTATTTGACTTCGACGGTTGAAATGTTCAAACCCGACCAGTATGGTAGTACCTTCTTCTTCATCGATATGGATTATGGTGCCAACGATGTGCAAGGGGTGGCTTTGGCTTACTGGGAAATTGCCCGCGGACTCAAATTCTGGGATAATCCGTTTGAAATCCATGTAGAGTACAACGGTGGCTTCGGACAGTATGCCCCGGGTGGTGCTTACCAGATTAACGATGCCTGGCTTTTCGGTGGAAACTACACCTGGAACACGGCTGATTATTCGAAGATTTTCACTCTGCAACTGATGTACAAAACCATCCGCGGAAAGAACAAAAACTCTTTCCAGGTTACTGGCGTGTGGACACTCCAGTTTTTCAACAACAAGTTGACATTGGATGGATTTGCGGATTTCTGGCGCGAGGACAATATGTTTGCTGATAAATCTACCAAGTTCGTTTTCCTGAGTGAACCGCAGTTTTGGTACAATGTGACCAAGAATTTCTCGGTAGGTAGTGAAATTGAGTTGAGTACTAACTTTGGAGGACATGAAGGATTTATGGTGAATCCGACCATTGCCGGTAAATGGACATTCTGATACCGGACATTGTTAAATAACCTGTTATGTTAGAAAAGCTTTTTAAACTTACACAGAACAAAACATCGGTGAAAACCGAAGTGGTGGCCGGAATCACCACGTTTATGACAATGGCATATATCCTTGCGGTGAACCCGACCATTCTTTCGGAAACCGGAATGGATAAGAATGCGCTTTTCACGGCAACGGCTGTTGCCTCAATCGTTGCTACGTTGGTAATGGCTCTCCTGGCGAACCTGCCTTTTGCCTTGGCTCCGGGAATGGGCTTGAATGCTTTCTTTGCTTTCACAGTGTGCCTGGGAATGGGCTTTAGTTGGGAATTTGCCCTGACGGCAGTATTTATCGAGGGAATCATTTTTCTGATTCTAACTGCATTTAATATTCGCGAGCTAATTGTGAATGCCATCCCAATTAACCTGAAGCATGCTGTTTCAGCTGGTATCGGTTTGTTTATCGCATTTATCGGAATGCAGGGCTCTGGTTTGATTGTAAATAATGACGCCACTTTGGTTGGTCTCGGCGATATGAGCTCACCGACCGTGCTGGTTACCCTTTTTGGCTTGCTGCTCACCGGGGTATTGCTGGCTTTGCGGGTGAAAGGTGCCCTGTTGATTGGTATCTTTGCTTCGACTATTTTGGGTATTCCGCTGGGCGTGACTCATCTTCCCGAAGGACATGTATTAAGTCTGCCGCCGTCCATTGCTCCCATCGCTTTCAAATTCGATTTCAGCAAGGTTTTCTCTCTCGATATGGTGATCATTCTCTTCACCTTCTTGTTTGTCGATATGTTCGATACGGTTGGAACCCTGGTGGGGGTATCGTCGAAAGCGAACATGCTGGATTCGGAAGGACGCGTTCCCCGTGTGAAGCAAGCACTGTTTGCTGACGCAGTAGGAACTACTTTTGGTGCCATGCTGGGTACCTCTACAGTTACCACTTACGTGGAAAGCGCTTCGGGCGTGGCTGAAGGCGGAAAAACCGGTTTGACTTCGCTGACCGTTGCCGGAATGTTTTTCCTGGCACTGTTCCTGGCTCCGCTTTTCCTGATGGTTCCGGGTGCAGCTACGGCTCCGGCCCTGATTTTGGTCGGTTCGTTTATGATGTCACCAATTCTGAAAATCAACTTTGATGATTACACCGAGTCGATTCCGGCATTCCTGACCATCGTCATGATGCCGCTGACCTACAGTATTGCCGAAGGTATTGTTTTCGGAATGCTTTCATATGTACTGCTCAAAGTTTTGTCGGGTAAGATGAAAGATGTTAGTGTCATTATGTATGTTCTGGCAGTTTTATTCGTTCTGAAGTTTTTGGTTTAGACAGAATCTATTCCAGTTATATACTACTAAAAAAGGCCTTTTCAAGTTTTGGAAAGGCTTTTTTTATTCGGTCAAATATTCTATTTTTGGCTTCACCACAAAGGGACGTTAGCTCAGTTGGTTTAGAGCGCTACCTTGACAGGGTAGAAGTCACTGGTTCGAATCCAGTACGTCCCACACTTTTCTTAGCTTACCACAACAATTTGACTACCCGGAATCCTGAAATCGACCACGAAAGAGTTAAATAACATTGAGAGATATTTAGGTGAAACAACCGCTATTCAGACCGAATGATCAGAGCGACTTATTGGTTGAATAACAATATCCCTGAATAAAAAGGTAAAATAATGGTTGGGAATTTTTAAAATCGCAAGTGACGTACATGTAAAGATTGAGATCTTTCATGACGAAAGACAGATTAATTTTTATATTTGTTCAAACTTGAAATGATTTATTCTAAACCAAATCATTAACTGAAAACAAAGCATAATGGAACAAAAGCACGCTAATTACGGACTTGGAATGTCCGTTTTCGGAGCCATTTTCTTCATTTTTGGTTTCGCAACTACTTTCATCATCACGTTAAGTGCCAAGGTGAAGATGATTTTTACCTTGTCGGAATTTGAAGCTCAGCTTTTAACTGCTGCATTCTTCCTTACCTATCCGGTTTTATCGATTCCCACAGGCTATCTTATTAATCGTATTGGGTACAAAACAGCTGTTGTAGCCGGACTTATTGTAATGGCAATAGGTAGCTTCCTGTTTTTCCCGGCAGCAGCCATTCCGTCTTTCGGATTGTTCCTGACTGCAACTTTTGTGTTGGCTGCCGGAGTGGTTATTCTCCAAACGGCTGCCAATCCTTATGTGACGGCTCTTGGTCCGGAATCCAGTGCTTCAGGACGACTAAACCTGACGCAGGCGTTGAATTCCATCGCTACCATGATTGCTCCCTGGATTATCTCCGTAGCTATTTTCAAAGGCGCAGGCGATATGCTTGATGCTGCGACTTCCGCAAAGACCGTTCAGCTGCCATTTATTATCATGGGAGTTATTATTACACTGGTTGCGATTGCCATTATGGCGATTAAGCTTCCTGTTTTGCTTGACAGCGAAGAGATGGCTAATCCGGAGCGTGTTAAGAAGAGTGTTTGGAAGTATCCCCACGTATTATTGGGAGCTTTAGGTATTTTCTTTTACGTAGGTGCAGAAGTAGGAAACGCCGGATTGCTGGTTAACTATCTGCAATCTCTCGAGGGGTTGAATATTACTCCTGAAATTGCCTCGCGTTTTGCTGCTATTTACTGGGGAGGTGCTATGATTGGCCGTTTCTTCGGTTCGATTCTGCTCTCAGAAATGAAAGGAAATAAGTTGCCTTATATTTTCGGAGTGCTGATTCTTGCACTCGTTTCAGGTGCTTTTGTTACCGACTGGAACTTTAACTATGGTGCCTACTTCCTGTTGATTGCTGTAATCAACTTTGCCATTATGCAATTGGGTAAAGGAAACGCCAACCGTACCCTGGCTGTTTTTGCGGGTGTTGCTGCTATTTTGGCCATTACAACCGCGGTTACTACAGGAAGTGTTTCTCTTTGGACCATTGTTTCCATCGGTTTCTTTAACTCCATCATGTTCCCGAATATCTTCGCTCTGGCTGTCAGAGACCTCGATAATGCAGAGAAAAGTACGGCTTCCGGAATTATCAACAGTTTGATTTTCGGAGGTGCTGTTCTTCCTCTTATTATGGGAACCATTGCCGATAGCTACGGTTATACCTGGGCATTCTTTGTACCGGCATTCAGTTACCTGTACATCTTCTTCTATGCTGTTAAGGGTAGCAAGATTCGTTAATCACTAATAAGAATATCAATAGGATTCAGGTCCCAAACGTAAAGCTTTTACTTTGGGACTTGTTCTCTCCTTTAAAAACATAAAAACACATGAAAAGAGTTGCGATAGGTATAGATATCGGCGGAACCAATACCGTTCTGGGTGTGGTTGACGAAAATGGCGATGTCCTGGTAAAAGATTCCATCTCAACACCCAACCATGGTGATGTTGGCAAATATGTTGCTTCGTTGAGCGAAAGTATCAACGAGTTAATCGATTCTGTTCACAAGCTGAATGCTGATGCAGAAGTGATGGGAATTGGTATTGGTGCTCCTAACGGAAACTACTATAAAGGAACCATCGAGCAGGCAGCAAACCTGGCTTTTAAAGGAGTAGTGCCACTGGTTGATTTGCTGAAAGAGAATTTTCCGCATCTGAAAGCGCTGGCGTTGACTAACGATGCCAATGCAGCTGCTATGGGTGAGATGATTTACGGAGGTGCTAAAGGCATGAAGAACTTCGTGATGATTACCCTCGGTACAGGTTTAGGAAGTGGTATTGTGGTAAATGGTGATTTGGTTTATGGGCATGACGGTTTTGCCGGCGAAGTAGGTCACACAACTGTTATTCCGCACGGACGTGTTTGCGGTTGCGGCGGTGCAGGTCACCTCGAAGCTTATTGTTCAGCACCTGGTATCAAACGTACCGTATTTGAACTGTTGACCAAATATAATGGTGGCAGTGAATTGACGAAATATTCGTTCGATGAACTCGACTCGAAGAAGGTATTCGAAGCTGCTGAAAAAGGTGATAAAGTTGCCCTGGAAGCGTTCGAAATTACCGGTGAATTGCTTGGTCAGGGACTTGGCGATACGGTTTGTCATCTGAGCCCGGAAGCCATCTTCCTGTTCGGAGGTCCAACTGCTGCCGGCGATCTGATCTTCAAACCCACTAAGGAGAGCATGGAAAGACATGTACTACCTATTTTCCGTAACAAGGTGGAGATTCTTCCTTCGAAACTGAAAGCTGGTTCTGCTGCAATTGTTGGTGCCAGTGCATTGGTTTGGAAAGAACTGGAAAAGGAATAAAAGAGAATACTTGTATATAAAAAAGGCTGTTCCGGTTGGGACAGCCTTTTTTGTTTCCTACCGGAATGCCCTCAAAAGGGCATTGGTGCTCTTTGGTTCCTGGTATATAAGCTTTCCTTCACAGGAAAGAAAGAAGTCGGGGCTGGAAGAAATATCCGAAATCAGGGAAAGCATGTGCCGCGAGCAGGAATGAAGGTGTTTTTGGTTGGAAGAAGTGCCGGCGAAGCTGGAATGACAGGCAAAATAGCTGAAAGAAGTGTCAATATTGCTGGAAAGATGAGTAAAATACCTGGAATGAATACCAGATTGTATTGGAAAGACCACCTTTTTGCCTGGAAAGATAGTTTGTTGAATTGGTAATATTTACAAAGTGTATGGTGGAAGACAATAAACTTGGCATTTTGTATTTCTCCAAAAAAAAGAAAGGTCGGAGTTATCCGGCCTTTCCTGATATATCGTCGGAATGTTTAAAAGCGTAATGTAGCACCAGCCAAAACGGATATTCCCGGCATCGGGTAACCGTAATTGATTTCGTAATTGGCTCCGGTCAGGTTGTCGCCCGACACATATACATCAAGGTATTTATTGACCTTGTAGTTCAACTTTCCATTGACCACCACGTAATTCTGACTGACACGCGTATCTCCTTTCACCAGCGTGTAAAGTCCCGAAATCCATTGCATATTGGTATTCAGGGTGAATTTCCCGAAAAGGTAATTTACACCAAAATACAGCTGATTTTCAGGTGATGCCAGTTTGGGCGTGTCCATGTGCAGGTAGCTGTAGTTGGCGTCGAAAGCTAAATTGGGCAATGCGTAATATTTGGCGTCCAATTCCAGGCCGTAGTGCTTAAATGCCCAGGTGTTTTCATTTCGGACGGGAGGAAAAGAACCAGTAGGTACTAACTGGATAAGATTTTTTCCTTTCAGATAGTAAATATCAGCTTCCAACTGCAACTTCTTGTTCAACAACGATTGGTTGTATCCGATTTCGTAATTCCACATGCTTTCGGGCTGCAGGTCCGGATTGGCTGGCGGGAACAGATACAATTCCCGTACATTCGGGCTGCGAAATCCTTTCGATGCCAATAGCTTAACATCGCTGTTTTCGGTAGTTTTGAAGGTCAGTGCAAATTGCGGAATCCACTCGTGACCAAACGTTGTGTGGTGTTGGTAGCGCAATCCGGCATTCGCAGTCAACCATCCGAAAAATGTTTGCTGAACAAAAGAGTAAACACCTGTTTCGTTTATCCAAATCCATTTATCGTTGTACGGCGACGGAACCATGGTTGGTGGGCCATTGGGATTCATTTGCGGAACCATCACCGGCGAACCTTTCCCGCCATAGCGATTCCAGTCAATACCAATTCCAATCAGGTTGTGGTTGATTAGTTTTAAGCCCTGGAAAAAGTTGACACCAAAATTTTTATCAATTGAATTCCAACCATCGTACAATAAGTGATGTCCGCGATTGAAGAAGAGCTTCAGCTTACCGTCAGCCTTGTCGTAATGGTTCGATAGGGTCAGCGTCGTGTTCGTCCGCTTAATATCGTTCCAGGCGCCGTTATTGGCATATATCGATGGATCGGATGCATTGACCGGTCCCGGATCATGAGCGGTGAAATTAACGTAGCTTCCGTCCCAAACTAAATCAAGATGGTCGTTAAACTGATATCCCGTTTTCAGGTAAGCCGTGTTGTTTTTAAAATCGGAATTGTCGCGTGAACCGTCCGTTGAATCGAAATTGTAAGACGCGAAAATATTCAGTCCGTTTCCGCGATAGCCAGCCGAACCTGCCGCTTTTACCGTGTTGAACGAGCCATATTGTCCGCGAACCTGACCCGAAAAGCCCTCTTTATCTTCCTTCCGGGTGATGAGGTTAATAACACCTCCCATGGCATTGGTTCCGTAAAGCAACGAGCCCGGACCGCGAATCACTTCTACCTTTTCCAAATCGGAACTGACGTAGCTGTCGGGAAATGGATGGCCCATTAAGCCCATCATCTGCGGTTGACCGTCAATCATCACCAGCACTTCCGAGGTCGCGCCGTTGAGGCCAACTCCGCGAATGGTAATTTGTCCCGCTGAACCGCTGGCCACGCCAAAACCGCTGTATCCGCGCTGGGTAACAAACATGCCGGGAACTTTGGCGCTCAGCAGAGGCAAAATGTTGGTTTGTGAACTGTTTTCAATTTCGGCTTCGTTAACAACCGAGGTTGTAAGTGGAACCAATTCACGGGTCGTTGCCACCTGGTTTCCGGTAACGAGCACCTGCTCTTGTTGGTAAATTTTCGAAACCAGCTGAAAGTCGGCTTTTGTCGTTTCGCCGGATTTTACCGTGATTGTTTTCCCGGTAGGCTCGTAGCCGATAAAAGACACTTTGATTTGGTAAGTACCTGGTTTTAGGTGATCGAATTGATATTGTCCTTCATTTCCGGCAATCCGGCCCATGCTGGTTCCACGGATGCTAACGGTAGCTTGTTGCAAGGGCGCTCCGGTTTGACTATCGGTGATTCGGCCCTCAAGAGTTTGCCCCAATACCTGATAAACAGGGAATAGCATGAAGGATAAAAAAAGAAAAGTGCAAATTTTTTTCATTATTTAGTTAGTTAATTTATTGTACCTGACTAAGATGGCCAGTATAATTTCTTCCCGAATCCAAGCCGGTTATCCGTCATTTTCATCGACTCAATTAGCAGCACCCATAACTTAGTGTCCATTAGTGCGGCATAGGGAAACTTCTTCAGGTAGCGTTTCTTAACCTTGCCGGATAGTTCGCCTTCGGGTAATTCCAATTTTCCGGTAATCTGCAGCCCCCTGATTTTTCCAACAACGCCTGTTTCCAGCACGATGGAGGCTGCTACCTGTTGATTGGCTAATGCTTCCTGAATATGCCGGGTTTCATCGTCCGAAGTAAAGATGAGCACATTCTCATCTTCGTGATAAGCGTAAAAACAGTTAGCACACCACGGTTGTCCATTTTGGCTGGTAGCCAGCGTCAGGACATGGTGCTCCTTAATAAAGTCGCGAATGCGTTTATCGGGTTTTTCCATTGTTCGTGTCTTCAGCTATCAAAAATAGAAATTCTAGTGTTAATCTGCCTGATTGGTTTTTAATGTTGAAGCGTTATAAATTTCTTTACGGCCAAATGAACTGAATGTTTTGTTTGATTTCGGGATGAAGACTCAATGCTACCGGACAGGTTTTTGAAACTGCTTCGAGTAACTTTTTATCTTTCTCACTGTAAGGCTTATCAGGAAAACGGAAAGTGACCTGAATTTCGCCAATGCGACGTGGATTAGCGGCCATGATCTTGGTAATCTCAATTTGAGTTCCTTCCAGGTCGATTCCTTTGTCCCGAGCCTTAATTCCCATGATGGTCATGATGCAATCGCCGAGCGCTGTTGCTGCCAAATCGGTCGGCGAGAAAGCTTCGCCACGGCCTTGATTATCCAGCGGCGCATCGGTTATTAGTGTACATCCCGATTGGAGATGTTCGTTTTCCGTTCTGAGGTTTCCCAGGTATTTTGTCTTAACGGTTGGCATACAAATGAATCTTATTGTGTTATGGTTACGGTAACGGAACGTTGGTTCCTCTTTTCTCTCTTCAAAAATAATTACCTTCGTAGAAATTTTTAAAGATACGCGAAAATGTTCTCAGGAATCGTCGAAGGAATGGGCACTGTAGTGGCCATCGATAAAGAACAGGAAAATGTTCACCTTACACTGGAGTGTGATTTTGTTAATGATCTGAAAATCGATCAAAGTTTGTCACACAACGGGGTTTGTCTCACGGTAGTGAAAAGAACCGATACAACCTACACGGTTACCGCTATTAAGGAGACGCTCCAAAAGTCGAATCTGGGTTTGCTGAAAGTTGGCGATAAGGTCAACCTGGAGCGCAGCATGCCGATTAACGGACGACTGGACGGACACATTGTTCAGGGACATGTTGACCAGACGGCTACTTGCCGGAAAGTAGAAGAAGCCGATGGAAGCTGGTACTACACGTTTGCTTACGATTTCGATATAGAGAAAGCGCGGCAGGGATATATGACCGTTGAAAAAGGTTCGGTGTGTGTGAATGGTGTCAGTCTCACGGTCGTGAATGCAAAAGACAATAGTTTCCAGGTGGCAATTATTCCTTACACTCAGGAACACACTAACTTCCACACTTTTGAAGCAGGTTCTGTTGTAAATATCGAGTTCGATATCATTGGAAAATATTTGAGCCGGTTGAATACCTATAATCAATAACTGAGCTCACGAGAAATAGAGAGGAAAGGCCCGTAAAATGCGGGCCTTTTTTTATGATTCAGGTGAAAGTGTTTTCTTGATTATTAGGGCAAAAAAAAGGTTGCAACTCGTGCAACCCCTTTTGTGTATTTAAGGACAACATGTTCTTCTGGGAATTGGGAAAATGGAAAAAGAATAACAAAGTTTGCCCTTAAAATGCCTGCTTTTAAAATCTGCTGCAAAGTAGTAGTTCTACGAGATCTAACCAAATTTTTTTATTAACATTTATTACGTTCATATCTGTTTTTGCCTTTCCATAATCCACTGAAAGCCTTATACCATTCGGTTTAATTAACGGAATCAAATATTCTTCTCTCCTATCACATGTTCATACATAAAAAGACTGTTTTCCTGGGTGAATCAAATCAGGAGTGAAAGAGATATATAGTATGACTGAAAAATAGTAACTTGAATATCGAAGATAAGCTATGTCTCTTGTCAACGATTTCATATCACTTTTCTTTCCCCATTTATGTGCCGGCTGTGGCGAACCTCTGGTCCATGGCGAAGAGGAAATTTGTATCCGCTGTCTCGCCGATCTGCCCCGGACGGGATTTGCCCGGTTCGCTGATAATAAAGTGGCCCAGGTTTTCTGGGGACGCATTCCATTGGAGCATGCTGTTTCGCTTTGTTATTTCGAGAAAGGAAGCCGGTTGCAAAAGATGTTTCACAGGATGAAGTATCGGCGTGAACCAGGAGTCGGGCAGGTTTTGGGAAGAGAATTGGGAATCGAGTTGTTCTCCAGTTCGATGTTCGAAACATTGGATGCGGTTATTCCGGTTCCGTTGCATCCTAAAAAACAAAAGAAACGCGGATATAACCAGAGCGAGTACATTGCCAATGGTATCAGCGAGGTGATGAATATTCCGGTTATCACCGATGTGTTGATTCGTAACGTCCATACTTCATCGCAAACGCGGAAGAGCCGTTACAACCGTTGGGAGAATGTAGAAGGTATTTTTCAGGTTACCAAACCGGAAAAACTCGGGAATCTGCATGTGCTGGTAGTCGACGATGTGGTAACGACAGGCGCTACCCTTGAAGCCTGTTGTGCACCATTGTTGAAAATTCCGGGTGTGAAAGTGAGCATTGCAACCCTGGCGTGTGCTTAATGGCCCGAATCTCCGGGCCAGCGGTAACTGTCGAGTTGGAGGCCTGCCAGATCGATAACCCGGTTGATGACTGTCGCGGCTGCTTCTTCCAGTGTTTCGGGGCGACTGTAAAACGACGGACTGGCCGGACAGATAATGGCTCCGGCTTCAGTTAAGCGGGTCATATTCTGCAAATGAATGAGACTGTACGGTGTTTCCCGGGGAACGAGAATCAGTTTTTTGCGCTCTTTCAACATCACATCGGCCGCGCGGGTAACCAAATCGTCTGAAACACCTGCGGCAATTCTCCCCATTGTTCCCATCGAACAGGGCACGACCAGCATGGCATCGTAACCTGCCGAACCGGAGGCAAAAGGGGCATAGAAGTCACTTTTCTTGTATTCGAGGAAAGGATATTCCAGAACCGGCGGTTCGCTGTTCAGTTCGTACGACCATATGTCGCGGGCGTTGGTCGACATCACCACTCCGCAGGATTCAATTTGGTCCTTGATGCTTTCCAGCTTTTTCAGCAATGTTGCTGCATAAATCGAGCCGCTTGCTCCGGTAACGGCAACCACCAGTTTTTTTCTCATGATACCAATTCTTCTCTTCCGGTCATCCGGGAAAGTGTTTACAGAAGAAACGAAAGACGGGGATAAAAGTTTCTTGCCAAAGTTACCAATCAATTTGATAAAACAACGTAGTCGTAATGGCCCGGCTATACTGGTCATCGCGTATGTAAACAATTGATTGTCCAGGTAGATTCCTAATCGGAGTTAGTGAAATAGCGTAACGGATATCGACCTGGAGTTTCGGCAGAACATTGAAGCGACCACCTGCCATTACGTCCCACGTGTTGTCTTTAAATGGTAATGTTTCCTGTGGCGGCAAATCTCCGTAATTATCGAATTCGCGGGAATTAACTAACCGGTTGTATGACACTCCGGCTAGTACCGAAAGCCAGTCTTCAGCCCGATAGCCGATGGTTACGGGCATCTCCATGTAGCCGAGGCGCATCACGTATTTCCTCAATTCACCTGTTTTCGGATTGGGATTCATTCTGCTCCCTTTCTGGGTGTACTTTAATTCCAAGCCGCTCCAGAGTTTCGGAGCCAGGTCGATTTGTACCCATCCGCCAGCAACAATTCCGACTTTGTTAAAGCCGGAAGATAAATCACCTTCCACCTGTGTGGCATTGAGTCCTCCCTGTAGACCGCCATAAAATTTCTGCGCATAAAGCGACGCTGGTAGCAGAAACAGAAGAATAACGAATAGTTTTTTCATTTATCGGATTAATTGTCTGTCTATTGCAGACCTATTGTTTTAATATTCTTTCTAACTCGGTGACGCCGGCGCCCGCTTTCATTGCTATAATGTGTACTTCCGGTGAGACCTGAAATGGCGGATTCGGGTCGATTAGGAAAACCGGCACATTTTCTCGCGTATAATTCAACAGCCCGGCTGCCGGGTAAACATTCAATGAAGTGCCAATCACCACCATGATATCTGCCGATTCAACCAACGCAACAGCATCGGGAATAGCGGTAACTGGTTCGCCAAACCATACCACGTGCGGGCGCAACTGACTTCCTTTTTCGCAACAATCTCCGGGCTTCAGTTCCCAATTGTCGAGATCGTAAACCAGCGATTCATCGACGGTGCTGCGTGCTTTCTTCAGTTCGCCATGCAAATGAAGCACATTTCGAGAACCAGCCCGTTCATGCAAATCGTCGACGTTCTGCGTAATGATTCGAACATCGTAATCATCCTGTAATTGGGCCAGGCCTATATGGCCAGCATTGGGCTCGCATTCGAAAAGCTGTTTCCGTCGCTCGTTATAAAAACGCAGGACAAGTTCTGGATTTCGTTGCCAGGCTTCGGGACTTGCTACTTCGGTCACATCGTACTGCTCCCATAAACCATCCATGTCGCGGAAGGTTTTGAGACCGCTTTCGGCGGAAATGCCAGCACCGGATAGTACTACCAGTCGTTTCATTGGCCCGATAACTCTTTAGGTTAAATGTTCGTATGAAAATATACGAAGAATGAGTGAAACCATTATATGGATTCATATAATTCGATATCTTGTTGTTGTTCTAATTTTACTGTATGACACGGGAAAACCATGATCCGTATGCCGAGATTGACCAGGCTTTTTTTGCCGATGGATACCGTTTAGCGGCGAGTAATCTGGAAGATAATTTGACCAGGGATTCGCTTTTGGCACATCTAAAAACGCAATATAGCGTAATCGATAGTCTGTTGGAAGCTTTTCAGCATAGAGTCGAGTCAAGCGGTAGCCATATCGATTGCCGGCGGGGATGCTCATGGTGTTGTCATCAACAGGTTTTGGTGATGCCCGCAGAGATGCTGTTAATTGCTGACTATATCCGGACGAATTTCGATGATGAAGCGAAGGAATCTATTCTGAGTCGTGCTATAGAAAAGGATGAGAAAGTTCAATCCCTAACGGCTGAAAGGGCCTTGCAGGTAAAAATTCCGTGTCCGTTACTACAGGACGGGAGTTGTAGCGTTTATGCGGTTCGGCCGATGGCGTGCCGAATTTATTTGTCCTCTGATTTGAATAGCTGTCTTCAGGAATTCCACCAACCCGAAAAACCGGATGTATATCCCCAGTTATTCGATTTTCCGCTGCATGCAGGGCGAATGATGAATAGTGGATTAATTCATTACCTGAAAGAAAAAGGTATTTCGGTACATGAAAACAGGCTGGAAAAAATTCTCAGATTGCTGTTGGAAAATCCCGATAAGGGGAGCAACTGGTTATCGGGTTCCGATGATTTCGGTGAAGGCCATGAACAAGTTGAGGAAATTGTTCGGCTAAGAGAAAAAGCATAAAAAAAGCGGGCATTGCCCGCTCTCTTTTTTAGTACCTTCTATCGGAGCGACGGTTGAAATCTCTGTTTCCACCATCCCGGTTAAAATCTCTGTTTCCACCCTCGCGACGGTAACCTCCTTCACGACGATATCCACCACCGCCACCACGGTTGCCACCTCCACCACGGAAATCACGACGATCATCACGTCCGCCGCCTTCACGGGGTGCTGATTTCTTAACAACAATTGTGCTGCCCTGAAGCTCTGATTCGTTCAGTTCACTGATTGCTTCATAAGCTTCCGGTTCATTAGGCATTTCAACAAATCCATATCTTTTGGAGTTCCCGGTTTCCCGGTCGAAGATAATTTTGGCGTAAGCAACTTCGCCATAGTGTGCAAAAAGATTCTCAAGGTCTTCGCTTGTAGTCTCGGAGCTCAGCTTTGCTACAAAAATGTTCATGATAAATAAAAATTATTAAATAATTAAAAGGGGTAATGAACGCGGTTAGAAGAGAGACAAGCAAAGCAAGTGTTTTTCAATCGGCTCACAGAACTTATTTCTAATCTATAAGTCAAAAGTAACCTAAAAATTTCAGATTGATACCAACCTTTGGTAAAGATTTTTTCAATTAAGTGTTAATTAACAAACCTATAGAATAATTTTCAAATCAACTGGATACAAGGACAAGCTGCCGATAGGATCTGTCAATTTTCATTACTTTTGCTTCATGATTGATCAGGGTACGATACAACGCATACTGGACAGTTCCGAGATTGTGGATGTCGTTGGTGATTTTGTCACACTCAAACGGCGGGGAACCAATTTCATCGGTTTGTGCCCGTTCCATAACGAGAAGACTCCTTCGTTTAATGTGTCGCCTTCCAAAGGAATTTATAAATGCTTTGGTTGCGGAAAAGGAGGAAGTGTTGTCAACTTTGTGATGGAGCATGAGCACCTCTCGTATGTGGAGGCCCTGAAGTGGTTGGCGAAAAAATACAATATCGAGGTAAACGAACGGGAAGAAACGCCCGAAGATATCCAGGCCCGTAACGATCGCGAGAGCCAGATGATTGTCACTTCGTTTGCACAGAAATATTTCACCAGCCAGCTTTGGGACAGCAACGAAGGTCGGATTGCTGCATTGGGCTATTTCCGCGAACGCGGATTACGCGACGACATGGTCCGGAAATTCGAGTTGGGCTATTGTCCTTCCGGGAATGATGTTTTTACCCAGGAAGCCTTGAAAGCGGGATACGAGATGAAGTTCCTGGAAAAAACCGGACTCACCATTAAACGTGAGGATTGGATTCGCGACCGGTTCAGCGGCCGTGTCATGTTCCCTATTCATGGTGTTTCGGGGCGGGTAATTGCCTTTGGTGGCCGGACACTTTCGCAGGATAAGAAAATTGCCAAATACCTCAATTCACCGGAGTCGGATATTTATCACAAAAGCCGTGTTTTATACGGAATCTTCCAGGCAAAACGCAGCGTTATTCAAAATGATAAATGCTACCTGGTGGAAGGATATACCGATGTAATTGCCATGCATCAGTCGGGAATTGAAAACGTAGTGGCATCGTCGGGTACGTCGCTGACAAGTGACCAGATCAGGTTGATTCGCCGGTTTACCAACAATATTACCATTATTTACGATGGCGACCAGGCAGGTATCAAAGCCTCTCTGCGCGGAATTGATTTGGTGCTGGAAGAAGGGGTGAACGTTAAAGTGCTTCCGCTTCCGGAAGGCGAAGATCCCGATTCGTTTTCACGTTCGATGGGCTCTTCCGAGTTGCAGGAATACATCGACAAAAACGAAACCGATTTCATCAAGTTCAAAACGCAACTGTTGCTGGAAGGTACCGAAAACGACCCGATTACGCGCGCGCGATTGACGACCGATATCGTTCGTTCAGTTTCGGTTATTCCGGATGGGATTGTACGGGCGGAATACCTGAAAGAATGCAGCCGTTTGATGAATGTTCGGGAAGAGGTTTTGTACGAAGAGTTGCGGAAGCTGAAGCGCAAGCGCGACGACGAAATGTTTCGTAGAGAACAGCGGGTGCAGGTGCATCATGAGAATATTCCGGAAGCACCAAATGTTGAAGTCAAGAAAGAGGCCGGACCGGTTAATAATCCGTGTGCCATCGAAGAGAGGGAAGTGCTTCGTATGATGTTGAAGTATGGCGACCAGAAGCTTTTCGAAGTAGAAAACGATGAAGGTGAAACCGAAGTAATCACCGTCGCGGACTATTTTATATCGGAACTGGATGCGGATGGCATCGAATCGGTCGACCCGGTAATTCGGCAGGTTTTTCAGGAATGTGATGAACATTTCGGTGAAGAAGGCTTCGAACCGCTGCGTTACTTTGTTCAGCATCCCGATTCATCTGTTAGTCAGCTTTGCTCCAATATTTTGTCGGAAAAATATACCGAAAGTCAGTTTTGGAAAAAGCAGGGAAGTTACGTCGAAGAGGAACACGATATCTTGTACATGCTGGTGCCCCGGTTGTTGCAGGAGTACAAACTCCGGATGGTACGATTCCTCATCAACCAGGCCATCGACGAGATGAAAGAGGCAGCTAAAGGCGACGATTTTGATCGAATTGTCGATTTGCAGCGGAATATTCAGAATCTCAAATTGGTAGAAAAGGAGTTGTCGGATAAACTTGGCAAAAGGACCATTAATTTTTAAACCCAAACAGATACTGATTGGTTATCTCAAAACCACATATCATCTTTGTGGTTTGTTTCCTTTTAATCAAAAGAATTAGTTAATGATATATGTAACCGGCGGGACCGGAATGCTGGGGGCGCATCTGCTCCATCGTCTCACAAAAGAAGGCTATCAGGTAAGGGCCTTGAAACGAGAGACCAGCAAACTGAACCAGATACAAAAAATATTTTCTTACTATAGTTCCGAAGAAGAGGCCAGGCAACTGTTGGCAAAGATTGAGTGGGTTGACGGTGACTTGCTCGATCGTGATTCGATAAAAGAGCATCTCGTAGGTGTTGATTTTATTATCCATGCAGCGGCAATCGTTTCGTTTAACCGAAAGGATCGCAATGCGATGATTCATAGCAACGTTGAGGGAACAGGCAATCTGATTGATTTGGCAAAGGAAGCCGGAATTAATCGCTTTTGCCATGTAAGTTCTACTTCGGCTTTGGGAAATCCACCCGAAGGCGTTCCTGCCTCTGAAGAGCACGTTTGGAATAATAGCCGGAAACGGACTGCCTATGGCATGAGTAAATTCCTTTCCGAGATGGAAGTTTGGCGGGGAATGCACGAAGGCATGGAGGTGCTAATTGTGAATCCCGGTGTGATTATCGGACCGGGAAACTGGGACAATGGAAGTCCCCAGCTTTTTAAGACCATTTGGAACGGATTCCTGTTCTACACGAAGGGCGGAACCGGTTTTGTCGATGTTCTCGATGTGGTTGAGGCGGTTGTTTCGACGATTGATCCGGCGCAGTGGGAGTTGGCGAAAAACGAACGATATGTGTTGGTAGCCCGAAATGTCAGGTTTCGCGAATTCTTTAACCTGGTTGCTGACAACCTGGGAAGAAAGCGGCCTGTTATTCCGGCTGGGAAATGGCTTTTGGCAATTGGCTGGCGTGTTGCCTTGTTTGTATCCTGGTTTAGTTCCTCGAGGCCAGCCATCACCCGCGATAGTGTCAATAGTTCTAACGAGATGAGTCATTACGACGGTTCCCGTATCACCCGGGTTGTTCCGTTTCAGTACACTGCCGTGGAAGAAAGCGTAGCCAGGGTATCGAAGATTTTTCTGAAAGAGCATAACTAAGCCAATTACAACTACCGGAAACTTGCATTAACGATATTTAAGTAGCGTTGAATTTACTTAACGGAATATTGTTACACCTTTGTTCTCAAGGAAGAGCAAGTTTTTCATTGATATGTTAGAGTTAGTTGGTTTAGTCAGTTAGGTTTTACAAAGCCGGGTTCCCAGCCCGGCTTTTTTATGGTTTGATGTGAGGTTTAACTTTCTTTAATACCTGTTTAAACGGGTTAACAGAAAAAACGGGCACCTTTGTTAACAGGAAAAGCAAGTTTTTTCATAGGAATCTTTAAGTTAGGTTAGTTTGGTTTAGTTAGGTTAGGTTATTAAGAAGTCGGGTTCCCAGCCCGACTTTTTTGTGTCCTCATATTTCTGAGCTCATTTCAGTGCAGGGCTGTCTTCCCGAATGATTTTCTATTTACTATAAGGTTTAACTTTCTTTAATACCTGTTTGAATGGGTTAACAGAAAAAACGGGCACCTTTGTCAACAGGAAAAGCAAGTTTTTTTCATAGGAATCTTTAAGTTAGGTTAGTTTGGTTTAGTTAGGTTATTAAGAAGTCGGGTTCCCAGCCCGACTTTTTTATGTTGTCATATTTCCTGAGCTCATTTTAGTGCAAGCCTGTCTTCGTCCGAAAGATTCTTTCTATTTACTATAAGGTTTAACTTTCTTTAATACCTGTTTGGACGGGTTAACAGAAAAAACGGGCACCTTTGTTAACAGGAAAAGCAAGTTTTTTTCATAGGAATCTTTAAGTTAGGTTAGGTTAGTTTATTAAGAGTTGGGTTCCCAGCCCGACTCTTTTTTTGTCTCCACATTTCGGTTAAATAAATTTTTTGCGATTCGGCCTGTACAGCAATCATCCACCGTATCCTTCTCCTTTAACTTTTCTTAGTATCCGTTTTAAGCACTTAACAGAATATTGTTTCATCTTTGGTCTTAAGGAAAAGCAAGTTTTTTCATAGGAATCTTTAAGTTAGTTTGGTTAGGTTAGTTGATGAAAGAGCCGGTTGCCTTTGCAGGTACCGGCTCTTTTTATGTGCGAATCCGTTTTAATGCTGGTTGATTGGCTCAGGTTGCTGTGAGGCAACTTGATTTTTCCCTCCGGATCCACCATATATGGGCATTGGTTAGTCGAAAATATTTGCTTCAAAACGCGAAGCGGAAAACCTATTTGCCGTTGTAAAAACAAACACTAAATCCGGATGCCCGGACTTAGTGTTGCAGACTTTTCAAAAGCAAAACTTGATTAATGAATGCATGTACAAAGGCGAATTTGGGTTTTGGTTTCCGTTCGAAAATATGGTAAGTCTGGTATTTTTGCGAAACAAATGGTCAATTCGAATGCACAAAAAGTAAAATTCAATATTCAAAAGATAAATACGGAATTGTGTATTGACTGATGTGACTTCATCAATTGAATTATTAAGGACCAAATTGTCAGAAAGATAATAGCTGGGTTTGCCACATCATATTCAATAATCGATGGTATTCTCTCAGACAAAAAAAGATCGCTCATTTTGGGCGATCTTTTTTTGTTTATGTAAGAAATGAGATTTGTTAAAGCATAAAATGCTCTCTTATTTTCTCAACATAATCGAGTTTTTCCCAGGTAAAGAGTTCTACTTCGCGTTCTAGCTTGCCCGAATACGGCGATTCAAAGTTTTTGACGACTGTTCTCGGGGTCCGTCCCATGTGTCCGTAGGCAGCTGTTTCTTCGTAAATCGGATTACGAAGCTTCAACCGTTTTTCGATGGCAAACGGACGAAGGTCAAAAATCTCGCTAATCTTTTCCGCAATTTCGCTATCCGAAAGATCGACATTGGCCCGACCGTAAGTGTTAACATAGATGTTTACCGGTTGGGCTACTCCAATGGCATACGCCAGCTGAACCAATATTTCATCGGCAACGTCGGCGGCTATCAGGTTTTTGGCAATGTGGCGCGCAGCATAAGCAGCCGAACGGTCTACCTTCGACGGGTCTTTTCCGGAAAATGCTCCTCCACCGTGCGCTCCTTTTCCTCCGTAGGTATCGACAATAATTTTACGACCGGTTAAACCTGTGTCGCCGTTAGGACCTCCGATAACGAACTTCCCGGTAGGATTAACGTGCAAAACATATTGGTCGTCGAACAATTTCTTCAGACGCTCAGGCAACTTGGCAACCGTGCGTGGAATAAGAATCTTGCGGACATCATCTTTGATTTTTGCCAGCATACGTTCGTCGTCGTTGTCGAAATCGTCGTGCTGCGTAGAAACTACGATGGTGTGAACCCGCAACGGTTCATTATCGTCATTGTACTCAATCGTTACCTGCGATTTGGAATCAGGACGAAGGTATGTCATTTCCTTTCCTTCGCGGCGAATTTCAGCCAGCTCTAGCAGCAAACGGTGCGATAATTCCAGCGGAAGCGGCATGTAATCATCGGTTTCTTTACACGCATAACCAAACATCATCCCCTGGTCACCAGCTCCCTGGTTTTCGCGATCTTCGCGGTCAACACCCCGGTTAATATCCGGCGATTGCTCATGAATGGCTGTGAGGATACCACATGAATCACTGTCGAACTGATACTCGGCTTTGGTGTAACCTATGCGGGCAATTACGTCGCGTGCCTCTTTCTGAACGTCGATATACGTCTGGGTCTTTACTTCGCCGGCAATAATTACCTGCCCTGTGGTTACCAGGGTTTCAATCGCCACTTTCGAGTCCGGATCGTACGCCAGTAAGGCGTCTAACAATGCATCGGATATTTGATCAGCCACCTTATCGGGATGCCCTTCCGATACCGATTCTGATGTAAACAGAAATCCCATAATTATAATTTTTTGGACGGCACAGGCCGACCATCGATGAAACAAAAATAGAACGGGACGTTAAATGGTTGATTGATAATAGACGGGAAGGCACTGCTTTAGCATTTTTTTCCGTGGTTGCAATCAATCAAATCTATCCACATTCGAGGCACAAATGTACATCGAAAATATTTAAATATGCAAAAAGATGGATAAAAATTGAATGACAGGCATTGACCGGTTTCTGCTCAGTTCCCGGTTACTTCGAGGAAGACTTTCTCGAGTGTGGTGGTTTCGCGTTGCAGTGTGAGTAAGACAAATCCATTTTCTGCCGCAAAGCGGAATATAGCCGGCCTGATGTCTTCGGGCGTAGTTCCGGTCAGAAGCCATTCCGACTCGCCGGTTTTTTCAACCTGTTCTACGCCATCGATCGATCCGAGCATTTCAGCCGTAACCTCACCTTGTGTTTCAATACGAACAAGCTGAGGTGCGTCGGTTCTGAGTGCGTGAAATTGCGAACGGTCTTTGTCAGCTACAATCCGGCCTTTGTTGATGATAAGTACCCGGTTGCAAATAGCTTCCACTTCCTGCATAATATGAGTGGACAGCATAACGGTTTTATTTCGGCTTACTTCCTGAATCAAACGTCGGATTTCGATCAGTTGTGCCGGGTCGAGTCCGGAGGTTGGCTCGTCGAGAATGAGAACGCCCGGATCGTGAATCAGCGCTTGTGCAATGCCCACACGCTGCCGGAATCCTTTTGACAGGGAACCGATCTTCTTTCCTAATTCCGGAGTCAGCCCGGTAAGTTCAATCATTTCTTCAACACGGGCTTTCCGGTTTTTGATTGGGTACATTCCGGCAACTGATTCAAGGTACTCCCGGATGTACATGTCGGGATACAGGGGGTTGTTCTCGGGCAGGTATCCAATCTGCCGGCGTATGTCGATAGAGTGTTCCCGGACAGGCAGGTCATTCACCACTGCGTTGCCCGATGAAGGAGTGAGCAAGCCGGTGATAATCTTCATCATGGTTGATTTTCCAGCACCGTTAGGTCCCAGAAAACCAGTCACCTCACCAGTGTGGATGGAAAAAGTAACATCGTCCAGTGCTTTCTGCTCCCCGAATAATTTTGTGATGTTTTCGACCTGTATCGACATAAACTCGCTTTTCTACAAAAATAACTTTTCCTTTCATTTGACAAGAAAATCAGCGGCTATGGCCGACAATTTTAACTGTTTTTGCTGACTTTAGGTCTAAATAGCAATATGCAATGACAATTTTCATATCTCTCTGAAAATCTTTGCTAATTTTGTGGCAGCGAACCATGAAACAACTAATTTCGAGAATTTCGAACAGGCTCTTTGAATGCCAATTAAAAGTTGTGTAATGAGTCTGTTTTACAGTAAAATGTCCCGGAGCGACGATAACCATGAAGGATCAGAATTTTAATTTTGTGAAGAGTTTATTCCGGTACGAGCGGCAAGAAACAGCTACCGTACAAGTAGGAGAAGTGAAGGTTGGAGGAGAGTTTCCTATTCGTCTACAGTCGATGACCGACACGGATACAAAAGATACGGAAGCCACGGTTGAGCAGATCATCCGGATTATCAAGGAGGGTGCTGATTACGTTCGTATGGCGGTACAGGGACTCCGCGAAGCTGAAAATCTTAAGAATATCCGGGCAGAACTTGATAAGCGCGGATACGCCGCAACACCTCTTGTGGCTGATATTCATTTTTCTCCGCAAGCTGCCGAAACGGCTATTAAATATGTGAAGAAAGTCCGCATCAATCCCGGCAATTTTTACGATCCTCGGGCCCGATTCCAGAAGGTAGAATATACCGACGATGAATATCGTGACGAGTTGGCGAGCATCGAAGAGCGCTTTATTCCGTTTTTGAAAGCTTGTGCAGAACGTGGCACAGCGCTTCGGATTGGAGCCAATCACGGTTCGCTTTCTGACCGAATCATGAGCCGTTATGGCGATACGCCGGCGGGAATCGTCGAATCGGTGATGGAATTCCTTCGCATTTGCAAAAAAGTTGACTTTCACAACGTCGTAATATCCATCAAAGCAAGTAACACGCGGCTGATGGTGTACACCGTCCGGTTGATGAACTACCGGATGCGCCTGGAAGGAATGAATTATCCGTTCCATATTGGTGTGACGGAAGCGGGCGAAGGCGAAGACGGACGCATAAAATCAGCCGTTGGGTCCGGTGCGTTACTGGCTGACGGAATTGGCGATACAATCCGGGTTTCCCTGACAGAAGATCCGGCCAACGAAATTGGGTTTGCCCGTAAGCTGGTCGATGCTTTTAAAGGTCGCGAGAATCATGCGCCAATATCTGCTCCGATGATTTCACAAACCAACCCGTTCGAGTATGAGCGGAGAAGTAACCGCCCGGTTGGTGATATTGGTGGTAAAAAATCGGTTGTTGTCATTGCGTCGCTAAATAACTACACCCTGGAAGAAGTGCGTTCGCTGAATACCGGAACGGAACCGGATTATTATTTCGATGGTAAGCGCATTTTCAATAAAGCTGGTCGAGCATTTCCGATACTTTCGCTCGAAGACTATCTCTTCAACGATATGTACACCAACCAGGAGCGGTTTATTCGCGCCAGCAAACCGGAATATGACGCCCTGAAAGCCGAAAACCCGGAAATTGTTGAAAAGCTGAAGAACGAGCGGAAAGCGATTATCATTATGGAAAGTGATAATCTGAATAGCTTTGCGGAGTTACGTGCTTTCTTCATGGAACTTGATGCGCATATCTGCAAAAATCCGGTTATTCTGCATCGTTCCTACCGGGAAGATAATTACGAAGATCTCCTGATAAAGGCTTCAACCGATTTGGGCGGACTGCTGATTGATGGCTACGGTGATGGTATTTTGTTGTCGAATCAGGGAACCATTGGTTATAACGAGTTGAAGGATCTTTCGTTCGGATTGTTGCAAGCCAGTCGTATGCGGGTAACACGCACCGAATTTGTTTCCTGTCCGGGTTGTGGTAGAACCCTTTTCGAGCTTCAGGGTACCTTATCCGAAGTGAAAAAACACTTCCGTCATCTCAACCACCTGAAAATCGGTGTGATGGGATGTGTCGTTAACGGACCTGGCGAAATGGGCGATGTGGATTACGGCTACGTTGGTTCCGGCCCGGGACATATCAACCTCTACAAAGGACAGAAGCTTGTGAAACGTCATGTGCCATCAGAAAAGGCTGTGGATGAGCTGAAAAAACTGATGATGGAAAATGGTGACTGGCACGAGCCAACGCTTTCCAGGTAGAAAATTTACTCGAAAACTATTTTTTATTTGACGAAAAAATCCGGTAATGCTTGTGTTAGTGTTCCCGGTTCGATATGTAGTGCCTGAATTCCAAGCTCAGATGCAGCCTTGATATTTACCTCGGAATCGTCAATAAATAAAGTCTCTTCAGGTACCAATTCATGGTTTTCCAGAACTTGCCTGAAAATATCCGGATCGGGTTTTCTCATCCCCATTTGATGTGAGTAATAATCTTGCTCAAATAGTTCAGAAAGCACAAAGCCATATGCTGACTCAAAATCCTTGAAATACTGTTGACGATGAATTTCGTTGGTGTTGCTCAAAAGGAAGATCCGGAATTGGCCCCGCAGGCTTTGCAAATACTCAACCCGGTCAGCCGGAATATCGAGAATCATGGCACACCAGGCATCATCGATAGCGGAGTCGGGAATGTTCTGGTGGAGCAACCGGCGTACATTGTCCCTAAATTCTTCGGGTGACGAAGTACCTTGCTCCAGCAGGTAAAACAAGTCATGATGATAGAACCATCCCCCTTCGCCCAGCGGATTTTCCAGTCCCAGGGCGGCAAATGCTTCGACGGTTCGCTCCGGTGCGATATTCAGTATGACGCCGCCTAAATCGAAGATGATATTTTTGATGGTACTCATATCGGGATATTTTGTGGCAAAAGAGCTTCCTGTAAAAAAGCGCCCGGTAAAGTTAGAATATTATCATGAAAGCATTTACTTTGTCTACATGATAACCTGACTTAAAAACTTTGAAAGATGAGACGAACCGGGAACCTGTTTCAAAAAGCGACGAACCTTTCTGCCATTTTTGTTTTCCTTTTCCTGCTCTCAGGATGTTACCAACCTAAAAAGGATTTTTATCGTTTTAACGGAGAAAATGCATTGGAGATGCGCGCTCCAAGTGGTCAGATTAAATTGTTTTTCGAAGCTTTCCCGCAAAAAGGAATCTTATTCAGTATCAATTATAAAGGCAGGAATATCCTGGAGCCTTCGCGACTGGGATTAACGAATGCGGAGAACAAGGCCTTTTTGTCTCAGCCGGAGGTTGAAAAGGTGATTGGTCGTTCGTACCGCGAGCAGCAAGCCGGCGAAGCAGCCGATGCGCATAATTATAATGAATTGGCCATTTACCTGCGAAGTAAAGAGGTTCCGGATAGGCGCATGAAGTTGCTGGTGCGGTTGTACGGGAATAACGTGATGGCGTTTCGTTGCGAGGTGCTTTCCGGTTTATCGGAGAATATTGATATCAATGGAGAATTGACGGAATTCATTCTTCCGAAAGGAAGACAGAATAATTTCTATAGTGGCCAATTGGGCGATAATCCCATTCAACCTGATACGCATATCGATTTTCCGGTGTGGTTCAGTTCGCGTAATGCCTGGGTTCGGATCAGCGATATCGAAAAAGTACCGACTGCGTCACTACGAAAGACGGGAGATTTTACGCTCGATGTCATCAGTGAAACCGGGACCGTTATCAACTTTTTCCCGTTTCCTTTCCCTTGGCGGGAAATAACTATCGCCGATTCGAAAGAAACGATTATGAACACCGAAATCCCTTCCTCACTGAAATAACCGGGGCTGTTAACTTATTTGGAGTTCCGGTTGTATGCTGTGAGAGATTAGACTGAAAAGGCAAGCATATGATTTGGGATAAATCTACGATACAGCTCCCCGATGGACGGATTGAAGAAGCTACGACGCCGCTTATTATTTCGGCCAGTCGTCGCACCGATATACCTGCCAATTACAGTGTCTGGTTCAGGAAACGGCTGAAGGAAGGTTATGTGAGTTGGAAAAATCCCTACAATCAGAAAGTCAGTTATGTCTCCTTCGACAAAGCACGTCTGTTTGTATTTTGGAGTAAAAATCCGGCTCCGTTTTTTTCGGCTCTTCCGTTGCTCGACGAGCGTCATCTCAATTACTATTTCCAGTTTACACTGAATGATTACGAGTCGGAGGGACTTGAGCCTTTCATGCCTCCGTTGGCGAAACGGATAGAAACTTTTCAGAGATTGTCTCAGAGAATTGGTCCGGAAAAAGTAATCTGGCGGTTCGATCCATTGTTGATTACCCGGGAATTATCGCTGGAGAAGCTGATGCAAAGAGTGGAATCATTGGCCAGTCAGTTGAGTGGTTATACCCGAAAACTGGTTTTCAGCTTTGCCGATATTTCGGTTTACCGGAAAGTGGAGAGGAATTTGCGCAAAGCCAGTGTCGATTACCGCGAATTTACACCGGAGTTAATGAACGAAGCGGCAAAAATGCTGGAGGACATTGGGACGCGATACGATCTGGAATTGCGTTCGTGCTGCGAGGCAATCGACCTGAGGGGGTATGGTATTCAGCCAAACAAATGCATCGATGACGATTTAATCCGTGAACTATTTTCTGGAGATCCGGATCTGATGAATTTTATTGGCGGGCAGGACACGCTATTTCCCGGTGAGGACAATAGTCGTTATCTGAAAATCAAAGATAAATCGCAGCGGAATGACTGCGGTTGCATTGCCTCAAAGGATATCGGGGAATATGATACTTGCCCGTTGGGATGCACGTATTGCTACGCCAACTGTATTCCAGGGAAAACTCATCCCATTGGGCGATAATTATCAGGGAACAATCAGCGAATCTACTTTATCAATCAGGTAAACTTTTGTTTCGTCAGCCGATACTTTTACCTGGAATTTTCCCGAAAGGGCAAAAACAACCGTATCGCCGCGCGTGACGTTGACCTGTTGATGGTACTGGGCTGACAGCCCGTCAATAATGGCAAAGTTGTAGCTTTTCAGAATTTTTTCTGATTGATCCATCGACAATTTCCAGTAAGCATCTTTAGCGTAAGGCTCCAATGAACCTCTGTATTCAGGAGCGTTGACCGCTTGGCAGTCGATGTTTACGGTAACGGGATGAATAGAGTCGGTGACGCTATCGGGTTCGGTATACGAAAAGTTGACTTCCGTTTGCGCAAAATATTCCGGGGTATTCTGTTTTTTACACGATACCATCAGCAACGTAAAGGTGATCAGTAGAATAACCGGTATATTCAGCTTGCTCTTCATATTCGTATGGTTTGCTACAAAGTTAAAAGGGATTGGGAAAAGTCAGCGTTTTCAGGAAAAAATAAATGCCAAATTGAATTATGTTAATTTATATAGATTTAAACGGACCAAGTTTTCTATTTCTTGCTGATTATATCTGCGACAAAATTCTAACTTTAAATTCGATAATCTAAACTCACCAATATCAATGGAGTCTCAACATAATGTTATTGAAATCCGTGACCTCTACAAAAGTTTTTGGAGTGGAAGCTCGGAAAATGAGGTGCTCAAAGGAATTAACCTCGATATAAAAAACGGAAATATCATTGGTTATATAGGTCCGAACGGAGCTGGCAAATCGACTACCGTGAAGATATTATGCGGTTTGATTGACGACTTTGAAGGCGATATCCGGATGATGGGAATGAACGTTCGCACTGATGCGATGGAGATAAAAAAGCGGATCGGTTATATTCCTGAAAATGCTTCGCTTTACGATTCGCTTACGCCGATGGAATTCCTTTCGTTCCTGGGCGAGATGCGCGGAATAGAACCGGGCCGGGTAACCGAAAGAGCGATGAATCTGTTACGCATTTTTGAGATGCAAAAAAATGCCAACCAGCGCATTTCCACGTTTTCCAAGGGTATGCGCCAGAAGGTGCTGATTATTTCGGGAATGATTCATAATCCGGAGATCATCTTCCTCGATGAACCGCTCTCCGGCCTGGATGCCAATTCAGTTATCATGGTGAAGGAAGTATTGACGCAGCTGGCACGCGACGGCAAAACTATTTTCTACAGTTCACATTTGATGGATGTGGTAGAGAAAATTTCCGATCGCATTGTGTTGATTGATAAAGGTAATGTGATTGCCGACGGCACCTTCGATGAGTTGAAAGCTCAGGCCAACGACGAATCGCTGGAAAAACTGTTTACGCGACTGACCGGATCTACCGGCCTTTCCGACAGAGCAGAGGAATTCATTCATTCTGTAGAAAAGTAGTTGGCTATGGTTAAATTTATTGTTTCCCTCTTTTGGCCCTTCCGCAGACTGATTGAATGGACCGGCGTTGATTACGGGCAATTCATCACCATATTAAAGCTCAAGCTATTGATGGATAACCGCCGAAATACGGCCTTTTCATCCAAACGGGGCGGAGAAGCACGGAATATGTTGCTGATGCAAAGCGGGCTGTATGCGTTATTTGGCGCAATTCTTACCGGTATGCTTCAAGTGATTCAGTCGGCATTTGTGTTTTATTTCGTCATTCACTCCATGGTGATGATTTTCACGGCGATGTTGATTATCTCGGAGTTCTATGCTATTCTGTTCGCCACTTCCGATAATAGTCTGATCCATTCACTTCCGGTTAATGGGCAAACCGTCAATCTGGCCCGGAATGCACACATATTTGTCTATCTTTTTCTGCTGGGCTTCAGTTTGTCGCTGGTTCCGATGATTATGGGAGCGTTTCGGTTTGGTATCATCACGCTGGTGGTGTATATCGGTTCGCTGGCGCTGAATGCGGCCTTTACTTTATTCCTGACGAATATTATGTATCTGGGAATTATGAAGCTGGCATCCGGCGAGAAACTCAAGAACCTGATGATGTATTTTCAGGTCGCCATTGCTATTTTCTTTATGGCATTTTACCAGTACGGAATCCGTCTCATCGATAATACCGATGTTTTCAACATGTTTGTAACTGTACATTGGTATACCTTCCTTTTACCACAATCGTGGTTTGCCGGTACCATTGATGCGATTGCGACCTCTAACTGGGATTTGAACCACCTCATTTTTGTGGCGTTGACCATTGGCATGCCGCTGGCTGCCGCTATCATCACCGGTAAGTACCTGACGCCCCTTTTCAATAAAAAGCTGGCGGATTTGGAGCAAGGTGACCGTAGTTCTCCGGTTCGGAAAACCAGCAAGGTGAGTGGAAGATGGAGCCGTACGGCAGCAAAAATCTTCACGCGCAAAGCGGAAGAGCGAGCCTCGTTTACGGTAATGTGGAAAATGATTGGCCGGGAACGGCAGTTCAAGCTGATGTTGTTGCCTTCCATTGGTTATATTCTGGTACTGCTTCCGCTGATGTTTCAGGGAAAACATATGAGTTCGCTGGGGACGAGTCAAATGTATCTTGTTTTGTTGTATTTCCCGGTATTGATATCTGCAACATTGGCTAATGCTGTGTTGGTTGGCGAACAGAAAATGAGTGGTTGGATATTTCGTTCCAGCCCGATGAATTCGCCGGCCGAGTTGTTTCGGGGCATCATCAAAGCGGGATTTATTCGTTTTTTGCTTCCGGTGTACTTTATTGTGTCGGCTGTGGTTCTCTTCTTTTGGGGGCCGTCCAAAATAGATGATATCGCAATTGCGCTTCTTGCCAATTACTTAATGACCATTATTATTTATTATTATCAGACGCCCAGATTTCCGTTTTCGATGGAAAAATCGGCTGTCCAGGGTGGCTCCAATGGAATACGGGTGATGCTTTCAATGCTTATTGTCGTATTTATTGCGTTACTGCATTGGGGATTATTAAGTATGCCGTTTCATGTCAGCTTACTGCTTATACCCTTGTATTTGACATTGATTTGGTATGTTGATTACAGGTGGGTGTACACGAGGATTACCTGGAAAGAGATTGATAAAAATACACGGTATTAAAATAAAAAGCGTTGAAACCAGTATTGTAACCGTTTCAACGCTTTTTCCTTGCTAAATCAGCATTAGGCCTCCTCAATGCGAATAATGTTTTCGATGTAATGATTATCGTCTTCTTCACAAAGTAACGGAACCAGTTCCGATAAATCGTTGCACCAGTTCTTCAACTTCTCAAGCTTGGCATTTAGCCGCAACAGCGATTTCGGAAAAACACCATCTTCCGTCAGCATCGCTGCCTGAAGGTTTTTCAGTTCGTTTAGTTGTTGATAAAGCTGGTTAATTACTTCGTGTGTGTAACCAAATGGTTCGAGCGGTTTTCGCCACATCGGATGTTCGAGTAAGGCCTCGTAGAATAGTGTCACAAAGTTTTGCCATCGGTCAATTCGTTCCGGAACCATTAGGCCCAAACGCAGTGCCTGCCAGTTGGCCAGGTCCCGACGGAAAACGTACTGTGCGATTTTGCGGACCCGCCGGAAATGGAGGTCGGCAATTTCTTTCAATTCCAGATAGGTCCGGATCGTCTTGTCTTTTTCCTCCGACTCACTTCGTTGCTGATTCAGCAACTCATCCACTTCTTCACAAAGGGCCAGTCCCTTTTGCAAGTGAGCTTCATCGTACCCAAATGGCGCAAGACGGTTGCGGATGCACGTGACTTCGGTGGCATTTTTAATGATTTTCCGGTATCCATCCAGAATGGCTTCGTAACGGATGTCAATTTGTTTGTAAATCATAAATTCCCCCCTGTTGAGTCTTTAGAATATACAAAATTCAACATCCAATGGCAAATTTGCTGCGTTTGAGGAGTATTAAAAATAGTTGAAGATGTGTCAGTTTCCGGAAATAAAAAAGGGAAACAGATGCCTGCTTCCCTTTGGTGGTGGGCCCAGCTGGGCTTGAACGAAATTTGGAATACGCCTGTTTTAGCGGCTTTTAGAAGCCCTTGATTCACGAGGTCTCGATAAAGTCTCGCTTCTTTCACATTTACCCGCATCGAAAGCCATGCAATTATGATTTGCCGGATTCGTTAAAAGCTACCCCGAAGGGCAGCTCTTAAATGGATTTTTCAGTGGTTTTTATTTACAGCGCATTTTTATTCAGGGAAAAAACCATCTCAAAAATTCCGTAAAAATCCAGCATAAAACCTATTAGTTTAGAGTGTAATTCTGAAGCAGTAATAATAATACCCTCTGTTCTCTACGATATATATATCAATCCACTCAGATGTTACTTTTACTGCCTCAATCGTGACAATATCACCCCTTTTTAATGGTGATGCATCAATGGTTACAACTGCTTTAAAAGGGCAGTATAATCTATGTAGCTTGCCTTTTGAGTCAATATAAAGTATGCTGTTGGTGGATAGTACAGGAGGGGAGTTGTTCGACAGTTTCATCACTATTCAATATTCAAATAAACCCCTACGAGGTATTAACGTTGTATTCAATTGATTCAAAGTATATCGCCAGTCGATATAATTCATACGTTTGACTGGCAGACATTCTTTATTCGCGGTAATGACTATTTACTGTAAATACCAGTTCTCGTTATTACCTTGTATGACTGAGAATAGTGTTTCAACAAAATTTAGGCAACCGACTTCTCTTTCAAGAAATGTGTCGATATATGAGCTTTTGTTTGCTCCGGTGAAAAGATTATACAGTTTCCATAAATCAATGTCTCCATTTTCATTTTTACAAAATGCCTCATCGGTGTAGTAGTCTTTTACTACAGTCGATATTTGGGATTCGTTTATTGGAACCGGATTGATCTTTTTTTTCTCCGGTGGCGAAAGAAACTGATACATTCGTGCCTTCCCCACCAGGTGTGCAAATTGTTTTTCACTGATTGCATAATTGTTCAACGCTGAGAGTTGCATTAGTTGCTTGTCAGCTTTGTAACTGGCAAAAAGCTGTAATGCGGTATCTAACAATTCTGCTGTGGTTCTAACCTTTATTGAACTTAAAAATCCATCGGTTGAAATACAAAGATTGGTACACACCTTATTTTGAAAACCGATGAAAATCTTAAATCGTTCTTCCGACTTTTTGCTGTACAGGTTTTCAAGATTGTAGGCTCTTACTCCACCTACCGTCAGGCTCAATTGATTATTACTAACTGTTTCGCTTATCGTAGGAATTTCGAGAATGAAAGCCATCCGTTCATAATAAAGTGTTTTTTCGTGCTCAAGAAGTTCTTTGGCAGGTTTTCCCATCGCTTCGGGTATCCGCCCTTTGATTGGATGGGATACACGTATCGCCGGGCTTAATATTTGCTCGTTGCTAAAGATGCTTGATGCAGCCTGATGGACCACCTCAAGAAATTCAGTATGGCTGATGGTACTCTCATTGTCTTTTGCGAACGATGGGATGATACATTGATGAAAGAGCTCCTCCCCATCAATTGCCTGGGTATTGGCACCCATGAAGTTTGCGTTGGTTGATTCATTTTGGTCTTTAACCAACGTATCATAGTGATTGACTGCTGTTAGCTCCATGTTCTTCGATTTTAGTGTTTGCTGTTAATTCATTTTTTCTGTAAAGAAATCTTTCTTCTAATTCTTTCTGGTAGAGCGGGTAAGCCAGGTAAATTTTCCTGAGTTCATCAACGGATTTTGCGGTGTTGATCTGGTTAATGATTTCGTCCTTGTTCTCTCCCGGATTACACCAATTCATAATCTTTTTACCGGTGTAGTTATTGATCATGAATTGAGGCTTGTCCATAAACAGACCGGTTCTGTCTTTTGATGCTGTAGCGTGATGTCTGACATCCAAATCAAAGACGATGGTGAATTCGTAATCCAGTCCATCTCGTGTAATTCCCTTTAATCCGACTTTCTCAGGAACATGTTTGCCATTTTTCTCACTGATGACGTAATCCTGTTTTGTTCTGATGGTTCCAATAATATGAGAAGGGGACTGAAGGATTTTCTGGACAAACGCATTATGCCTGGGTGTTACTTTGCTCCAATTGGTGAAACTGTTACCTACCATATTCCCATGGATATCCAAAATACCGCCTTGACCTTCCCATTCGTGAGAGATTGAATCAATAATGATTACTTCCATACCAGCGTTTTCACACATTGAAATGGCTTCAATATATCGCTCAGGAGAAAAAGGTTTTTCAAGGCTTAGGACATTGTAGTTCCCTAAATGGGAATACAGATGAGCGGAATGATTCTCTGTATCTACAATAGCTATTTTTCGCCAGTCGCTCAGTAATCCGTTCGCGATTAGAAGTGAGCTGTAGGTTTTTCCACTTCCGCTGGGGCCTTGCAATGCCATCTTGATAGTGGCTTCGCTTCGTTTTGCTTTTCTTAATTCCATAACATCTTTATTTTGGGTAAAAAAAAGAGGAGCAATGAGCTCCCCTCTTTTCACGACAGTTGGTTTAAAAAACTCCTGGACTTGGTTGTTGTATATCACCGTCGTAAATTACTTCTTCAATCGTATCGCCTTCTTTCACGAAGGTCCAATGAAAGTCCAGTTCGATGAGTTCTCCGGTGTCCGGAATAGCGTATTCATAAGGCTCGCATTTCACTTTCTGAATCGAACCTGGCATCTGCTCACCAATAAGGTTTTTACAAGTGTTTTCATCGAAGGTAGATGGAATATTGCACTGTCTGGCAGTGGCATAATATCTTCCGGTTTCATTCGATTTAACCATTTCAACTCCACCTTGTAAAACCAATAGGAAGAACTCTTCACCCTCAGAATTCTTTCTTTTCGAATAATCAATAATTGTTACCATGATAAAAAATTTAAATTCAACAATTGAAAACTTGCGGGGGGACTTCCCCCATCCAATTGTTAGGGCGGGTGCGTGGTATAGTTGGAGGGTTCTCTCAGAAATAGCTATGTTTTAAAATCTGGGAGGACGGTTTAGTGTAATAAAAGTGTTGATATTTTAGGTATGCCATCAACCGCATGTCCTTTCTCACCATACCCAAATCCAGCCGAACTTTTGCTTTTCGTTTTGATTATGGTTGAATTCTTATTTAAATGAAGAATTTTTCGTCAAAAAATTGGGGTGAACAGTCATTTTTTAGTGGCGAACGGTCAGATCTGTTAAGTGAGGGGAAATTATGATAATTATGTGTTGGAGAGATGAGACTCAAATGCTTACTTTTAAAAGATTTTTAAATACTTTAATGCACCAAAACGAACCAACAAAATGAAATTGAATTAGGAAAATGATATAATGGCTGAAAAAGAAGCAAAAGCAAGAATAAAGATTAATAAACTACTCGAAGAAGCAGGCTGGAATCTTTTAGACGATGGTTCAAAAAAAGCCAATGTTGTATTTGAAAACAATATTAAGATAACAGAACAGGCAATTAATGACCTGGGAGAAAATTTCGACAAAACCAAAAATGGATTTATTGACTTTTTGCTCTTAGATGAAAAAGGGTATCCATTAATTGTTTTAGAAGCTAAAGCCGAAGGTAAAAACCCACTGATTGGTAAAGAACAAGCCCGGAAATATGCTAAATCACAAAATTGCCGATTTATTATTCTTTCAAACGGGAATCTGCATTATTTCTGGGATTTAGAAAGGGGCAATCCCTATATCATAACCAATTTTCCTAATCCTGATTCGGTTGAAGGGTACAAAATGTTTAAACCAGACAAAAACCGACTTGTTACGGAAAATGTTGATGATGATTATATTGCGCTTACACAATACCCCAGCTATGCCACCGACCCTGAATTTCAAAACGAAGCAACAAGGAGCGATTTCTTCTTTCGCACCAAAGTAAGGTTCTTACGTCATTATCAGAAAAAAGCAGTAAAAGCTATTCAAAAAGCCGTTGCAGAAAAGAAAGACCGTTTTTTGTTTGAAATGGCTACAGGGACAGGAAAAACATTAACATCAGCAGCCGTTATAAAACTTTTTCTAAGAACTGGAAATACAAGGCGAGTCTTGTTTTTGGTTGACCGGCTGGAATTGGAAGACCAGGCAAAAAAAGCTTTTGATGAATATTTACGTAATGACTATAAAACGGTTATTTACAAAGAAAACCGGGACGATTGGCGGAAAGCTGAAATTGTAGTGACCACTGTGCAGTCGCTTCTATTCAATAACAAATTCAAGCGTTTATTCGCACCGACCGATTTTGATTTGGTCATTTCTGATGAAGCGCATCGCTCAATTGGCGGAAATGCCCGTGCTGTTTTTGAATATTTTGTCGGATATAAATTAGGTTTGACAGCAACTCCAAAAGATTATTTAAAGAAGTACGATGATACTAAAAAGACAAAAGACCCACGGGAATTTGAAAGAAGATTGCTTTTAGATACCTATCGTACTTTTGGTTGTGAATCTGGCGAACCAACTTTCCGTTATTCTTTGCTTGACGGTGTTAAAGATGATTTTCTGAGAAACCCAACAGTAGTTGATGCAAGAACCGAAATAACTACCCAACTACTTTCAGATGAAGGGTATGCTGTATTAGAAACAAATGAAGAAAATCAAGAGGATGAAACTTCATTCTTCCAACGTGATTTTGAACGTAAATTTTTCTCAGAAAGAACCAATGTAGTTTTTTGTAAAACCTTTTTAGAAAACGCCTTAAGAGACCCAATTTCAGGAGAAATGGGCAAAACTATTGTATTTACCGTCAGTCAGAACCATGCAGCAAAACTTACGCAGATATTGAATGAAATGGCTGATAAGCTTTACCCGGGAAGATACAATTCCGATTTTGCTGTTCAAGTGACTTCTCTTATTTCAGGGGCTCAACAAAAGACTTTGAATTTTACCGACAAGAGCAATAATTTGAACGGAACAGGAAATTTTAATCCAGTTTATCGCACTTCAAAAACAAGGGTTTGCGTTACGGTTGGTATGATGACAACAGGTTATGACTGTACCGATATTCTGAATATTTGTCTGATGCGTCCAATATTTTCACCTCAGGATTTCATCCAAATAAAAGGCAGGGGAACTAGAAAACACAACTTTTCGGAACAGATTGTTGATGTTGGGTTAAAGGAAGAATTCAAAGATACCGAAAAGAAAACCTTTAAGCTGTTTGATTTCTTTGCCAATTGTGAGTATTTCGAAGAAAAATTCAATTATGACGAAGTTTTAAAATTACCTGCAAAGCCATCGAAAAAAGGACAAGGTGGAGATGGTCCAACACCTATTGAAGAATACGAGACTTTTGAGGAAGACAAAGTTTTGACACTTCAGGAAGAACAAATCGGAATGGAAGGAATGCGTATAGACCGCATGTTCTTCAATAAGTTTGAGGATGAAATGAAACAAGATGATTTTGTTGCTGAAAATGTGCGTGAAGGTAAATGGGATTTGGTATTGAATTATATCAATGAAGAGATAATGAATAAGCCTGAAGAATACTACACCATTGAAAAATTAAGAAAAGCAGCAGAAGTTGACAGGCGTTTAACGCTACGGGAAATTATTGAGAAAATTTTTGGTTTAATTCCTTACTTCAAATCAAAAGACGAATTACTGGAAGAAGAGTTTGACAAATTTTTAAGCGACTATAAACCACAGGATAAAGATGATGTTATTGCACTGAAATACTTCTTTAAAGCATATATTACCGATAACAGGGTAAGAGATATCATTGAAAAGAAAAAATTCAATGAATTAAATGTGAATCCTTCTTTTAATATCAACGATTACAAATCGGTTGGTAAAAATTGGAGAATGCTAATACCGGAATATGTGAAGGATTATGTTCCGTTAAATAAATTTATGTAGGAGAATTATAAATGTTAGATACAACAACAAAACGAAGAATAGATACAGCCCGTGATATTTTAGTGGGAAAAGTCCCTGACCCAAAAAGTCAGGTGGAGCAGATTACCATTGCATTGATTTACAAATTCATGGACGACATGGATTTAGATTCGGAAGAATTAGGCGGTGAACCAACGTTTTTTAGCGGAGAATATGAAAAATACGGTTGGAGAAAGATATTTAATCCTTCACTCGGTGGTTTTGAAATGCTGAACTTGTATAGTGAAGCTATTTTAAAAATGGGTCAAAACCCCAATTTGCCTCAATTATTTCGTGATATTTTCAAAAATGCCTATTTGCCTTACCGTGACCCTGAAACGTTGAAAAGTTTCCTGAAAATAATCAATGACTTTTCCTACGACCACAGCGAAAGATTGGGTGATGCTTTTGAATATCTTTTGTCGGTTCTGGGAAGCCAGGGCGATGCCGGGCAGTTTCGTACCCCACGCCATGTGATTGACTTTATGACAGCCCTTATTGCACCAAAGAAAAACGAAACCGTGCTTGACCCTGCATGCGGAACAGCAGGATTTTTAATTTCGGCGTACAAGCATATTTTAAAAGAAAATTCGAGTAACTACGATAAAACAGACCCTTACACCTTTGAGCAGAATAATGTTAAGCTGGCAGAAATTACCGTAAATGGCAAGCATTACAAAGGCGACAAATTAAGTCCAGATGACCGGGCACGAATCATCCAAAATATAAAAGGCTACGACATTTCGCCTGATATGGTGCGTTTAAGTTTGGTAAATCTTTATTTGCATGGTTTTACAGACCCGCATATTCACGAATACGATACTTTGACCAGTGAAGAACGCTGGAATGAGTTTTTCGATATTATTCTCGCCAATCCGCCTTTCATGTCTCCGAAAGGTGGCATACGCCCACATAAGCGTTTTGCTGTACAAAGTAAGCGTAGCGAAGTGCTGTTCGTGGATTATATGGCTGAACATCTTACGCCAACCGGAAAAGCAGCCATTATTGTTCCTGAAGGCATCATTTTTCAAAGTGGCACAGCCTATAAAAGCCTGCGTAAGATGTTGGTAGAAGACAATTATCTGGTGGGTGTTATTTCTCTGCCGGCAGGAGTTTTCAATCCATACAGCGGTGTAAAAACATCCATATTGTGGTTGGATAAAAGTCTGGCTAAAAAAACCGACAAAATACTCTTTGCCAAAATAGAAAACGATGGTTTTGATTTGGGGGCTCAAAGAAGACCAATAAAGCAAAATGATTTACCCGAAGTATTCCGAAAATTAACAGAATACCGGGATAAATTGATGCTTGGTGAGGATGTTGATTTTGAAAATGAAGTTTTGGTTTCGTTGGTTGAAAAAGAGAAAATTGAGGAGAATGGGGAATTCAATTTGAGTGGAGAGAGGTACAAGCAGCAAATAACTACCACATCTCAATTTCCTTATGTTGAACTTAAAGAAATTGTGGATTTCCAAGGTGGTTCACAGCCACCAAAGGAAACATTCATTTATGAACCTAAAAACGATTACGTTCGGCTAATACAAATAAGAGATTTTGGGAAAAATCCTATACCCACATTTATTCCTGAATCTTCTAAAAATAAACTTTGTAAGAAGGATGATGTATTTATTGCTCGATACGGAGCATCATTAGGCAGAATTTGTAGAGGTCAAGAAGGGGCTTACAATGTAGCTCTTCTAAAAACCATTCCGGATGAAAAGAAAATCACAAAAGACTTTTTATTTTTAATTCTTCAATCTGATTTTATTCAAAACAAGATAATTGAATTAGGTAACCGGGCAGCACAAGCAGGAGTAAGACCATCAGATTTAGGTGAAGTTCCAATCCCCCTTCCCCCCTTATCCGTTCAGGAAGAAATTGTAGCCGAAATAGAAAGCTACCAAAAAATAATTGATGGAGCCCGCCAGGTTGTTGAAAACTACAAACCGAAAATTGATATTGACCCGGAATGGGAAATGGTGGAGTTGGGTGAGCATTGTAAAATTAAGGGAGGCAACGCCTTTAAAAGTAGTGATTATGTAGATAAAGGTATTCAACTTATAAGAATGGGGAATGTCAAACAAATGTTCTTTGACAAAGAAAATTCACCTTCCTATTTACCACAAGATTATTTGAATATTTATTCGGACTATGTTCTTGTGAAAGGCGATTTATTAATCTCAATGACAGGAACTGTCGGTAAAGAAGACTACGGAAATGTTTGCCAAATTGATGTTGACCAACAATTCCTACTTAATCAACGAGTTGGCAAGTTTGAAATTCAAACTGAGCAATTAGATGGTCAATACCTATATTTCATTGCTCAAACTGACAATTTCAGAAAACAACTCTTTTCAAATTCATCAGGTGGTGTTAGACAAGCTAATATTAGCAATAAAGGAATTGAGAGTATTTCTATTCCCTTGCCCGACATTGATACCCAACACCAAATCGTAGCTCAAATTGAAAAAGAGCAAAAATTGGTGAATGCCAACAAGCAACTCATAGAAATATTCGAGCAAAAAATAAAAGACCGCATAGCAAAAGTTTGGGGAGAATAATGGAAGAAGCCTATCAAATATTACAATATTTGCCTAATCGTTTTAAACAAAGAGACGAACAGGAATACATTGAATTCTTGTGGGATGCTTTTGAAAGCAATTACCAAAACGAGAAGTTTCAATTTGCCTTTATTGCTTACCACATGCTTTTTATGAGTTTTGTGTATTTTACCATTTGGCAAATTAAATCAGTCAGGGCAGATGATTTTGACAAGATTAAACTTGGATTTCATAATAATTTAGGCAATGCACAAAATCCGTTTGGTTTTAGCATAGAAAATGAAAGCAAAGTATTTAATCTGTTAAAATATTTATGTAATTCTCACTCAGATGTCGAATCTCTTATTGGGCAATACAAAAGACTGGTAAAAGAACGGAACGATATTGCACATGCCAGCGGAAACATGCCATTTCGTACTGAAAGCTATTTGCAAAGCCGCTTGAATGATATTATACGATACGTGGCAGAAATACAGGAATTCAGTAAACCAGTAATTGAAGAATGTTTTACAAAGTTCCTTATTGAGAGCCAAGACGAAGAAGAAAGGCAATATTCAATAATTGAAGAACAGATAAAGGAAGTTTTAATCCACGAGCATTACCTATCACAAAAAGATTTAGAAATATGCATGGACTATGATATTACTTCACTTTCAGACCAGGAGAAATACCCTGAGATTGAAAGGATATTTGAAACATTAAGAAATGAATATGCCGAACAAACAGCCTGACCCTTCGCATCCATACACAATTGCCAAGACGCTCAAGGCAACCGCTCAAACCGAAAATTGTTAAAGAGTATGGTTGCAACAACGCTGACAAGAAAAAAAATGAAAAAGCACGGGGATACAACATTGGCTATACATAATGCGGGTGAAAGTGCTAAAAAGGAAGTAGTTACATTAAATGAACTTATTGGTATTCGGACAACGAAGTGCCTTGAAACCCCGCACTAAGCATAGCAGAGACCGTTATTTCGTTTAATCAAAAGGACGATGAAATATAGAATACCAAGGTTTTTGTACCGAGGTGACAATGACCACAAAAACAAGAGAGAGCTAAAAAATACTTTGAGCTATTATCAACTTCAATCAAATCTCATTAATGGTGGCGTTGGAAGAGAAATTATTGAAAAGCCACTGTTTGATTTAATAAATAAACACGTTGATACCGGATGGTCCGAAACTCATTTCCTTTCCTTTTCCGAGAGTGAGGATATTGCTCTTCGATTAGGATTACATTGTGAACTCGACAAAGTGGTGAGAAATTTCATGGATTACCAAGAATACTTTGAAAATGACAAGGATTGGGATTTTGCATTAATAGCATTGGATACTGATAAAATGTCGTTGGTTCAAGTTGGTCAAGGTGTGTATGAAGGATTTTACAGTCCAAGTCTCAAAGAGTTTGAATTTCAACTCAAATACCGGATAGTTCTGATTGATGTAGTAAGGTGTTTAGATAATCAGAAAGGTTATGAAGAAGCCAAGAAAAATTCCGAGAGAGATAGAGAATGGCTTGTATTACCTGCAACGGTTAAACAACTTAATTTTGGTGTTGAAAATTCTGGAATTTTAGATGGAGCCTGCATTCATGAAATAAAAAAATACAAGAGATATTGACACTGCCTGATATTTTTTTGTGTCATCGTGATAAAAATTCTAAACCCATTTTATTCTGCCTTTTTTGATGAAGAAGTGACTTTTACATTCTATTCGTCTATTTATTGAAGGTGAAACTGTAGGTTTTTTAAACCAACCCAGTTTTATTTTCCATCTGGGGCGAGTTGTTGGTATCAGATTTAGGTAAATAATCTCGTTGCAACCACAAGGACAAATAAATGCAGCAGTCCATCTGTGCTTTTGATTTCCTTCGACATATAGAGTATTGGTGTGCAACAATTGTGGAATCTCATTTACAAATTGGTATTTATATCTGAGTCTTTTAGCTTTCCATTTCCACATATCAACTGAGTTCTGGTAATCCTAAAAGAGGTGAAATATCACCTTTCCCAATGGTTTTTATAAAGAGTTTGTCTTCTTCAACTTCCTCTGCAAGATACATTGGATCTGATAAGACAAATCGTTGTATGGAATACTTGTTATTCGGCTCTATTCTAAAAGGGTGTATTCTTGCTAAGAAATCGTTCACAGCAAGGCTCGCGTAAAACATGTTGACACTTATTACAGCAGGGGAATCGGTCTTTGCTTTTTTCAGATATTTCTCTTTTTCTAGATTTGCGTAATGCTCGGGATTTTTCCGTAATTCTCCTGCTGAAAGCAGATCCTCGGGGGTATAAAGACCTCTTTTAAGTAATGAGGCTCGACCTGGGGTTACGTAGTTAACGGTACCGTGGATCGATTCGATACCACCTTTTCCATCAGCATCTAATCTTACACCAATGTCGAGTAAAGGGGTCAAATAGTAGTTCGATATTAAGTTTAACAAGTGTCTGCCATCAACGGTGTCAACACAGCCAAATATGAAATCGCACGATGCAACTGTTTTGATTGCTTCCATATTGTTATAAAGATTGTCAGAATATGTAGTCACCTCAGTACCAAATCCAAATGACATTATCGCATTTTTAAGTACTTCCACTTTGTGCCTTCGCTTAACGGCGTCCTCCTGCGTTGCGTTGATTATCCTATTCAGATTCTTTTCTTCAACTACATCAGGGTCGACTAAAACTAGTTTACCTATTCCTAATCTTGCCAATTGTTCAATAACAGGACTACCAGTTCCCGAACATCCAATAACAGCTACGGACATTTTCTTCAGAATTTGGTATGTTCCCTCTCCAAAAGCTTGAATATTTCTGATATCGACCTCTCTTTTTTGGAGACCTTCGTCATTATTTTGCTCAAACCTTTTTATGTCATCAGAGATAATAGATACTGAACTTATGGCATGGAAAGTGAGCTTGTCGTCAATTATTCTTCCAAGAATTCTCCCATCAGGTACCATAATGGCTGAAAGATGGTTTTTAGTATTTAATGTCCATCCGAAAACTGATTCGAATAGCTTTAGATCAGAATCGTCATCTGTATTGGAAAAATTAGAGTAACCTGAAGGGTGAGAATGTATTTTGAGTACTGAATAGCCGTTTTTTTCTGCTTCAACAAGTATTGGTTGAATACGATCGGTTTTCCAATCAAGGAATAGTTCCTCTCTAACAATACAATCTGAATAAGGGATTGGAAAGATCTTGTGAACCGTAAATATTGTCTCGTCTTTCAGCGTTAATCTGCCACATAATCCTATAGCAATAGCTTCTTTTCCGTCACCAGGATACAAATACTGCTTCAATTCGCGGTAATGAATTCCGCTTATTCTTAGTTTACAACTCATTGAAATTCCCTTTCTAGCCAATATTTAATTGAAATAAAATGAGTGATGATGCTGTCAACGCCTGGTTCCCAGGCATTGGTGCCTGTCCTATGTCTAGACCAACGTTGCCATGATTTCTCATCTAAAGCTTGTACACAATTGGTGGCATTTATTTGTTTGCCATCTAATCTTTGTAACGCAGGATGAAAATATGCCATATCAAGAGGTGCTATGGGATAGCCTGAGGGAATTTTAATTGCAACGTCCACACAGGTTATTGAATATCCTTTTGGCACAGGGTAATCATAAACAATCAACCACTCTGAATTAGATTCTTTAAGGGTCTCCCAATTGAGACCCAAAGAATCCAAAAACGAAGTGTCTTCAGGGGGTAATAAAAATTGTTTTCTCATCTAGAGCCCTCCTGTTGCTGTAATGGAATTGTCATGAATCTTTCTATGCCGGGCTCAGTAAAATCAACCAATTCTTCATAGTTGATTTTTCTCACTGTTCCACTTCTTAGCTTCTGATTCAATTGGTAGTGGTTGTATGGATTCTTATTGGCCAATTCGAGGATTTCTTTTCCAGTCATAGCATCGACATCAACAACATACTTGTTCCGGTCAACACGAATTTGATACGTCTTCCCTTTTTCAGGTTTTCCTAAGGGATTTTTTTCTGAGAATTCTTCTAAATCAATGATTTCCATTGTGTAAATGTTTAAAGGGTTAAATACTAGTTATTTTTCTTTTCTAACACCCTTAAAGGGTTTGTTATCAGACTTCTGATCCATGAATTTACCTGATTCGGTATCTCTTTTTGTCCAACGGTCAATTTTTGGATTATAAGTTTGAGATCTTTGTTTTACGGCACCTTCTCGGTGTCCATCGTTGGGTTTTCCGTTTTTAGCCATAATAGGACTCCTTTCTTTTTTTATATTTGTTAATTGAAATCGCGGATTAAGGCAATTCCTCATAAAAAATACTTCAAAGCGTTACCAACGGTTTTAGGTATATATAATACCAGTCAAGAATGATAGATTGGAGAAATTATAAGGAAACTCCGACAACTGAACTTATTGAGCTTATAAAGTCAAAGGACGGTCTTGGAAATCTTGATATAGCTAAAGCAGCGTTTCGTGCTTTTTATTTTAGATTTTGGCCTGTAATTGCAAAGACGGCCGAACGTATAAGCCTAAACAACAACTTTGACAAAGAATTTGCAGTAGAAATTCTTGAAAGAACCTTTAAGCGGTTCTGGAAATATCCAAATTTTAGGCTTGAAAAAATGAAAGCCTCTACTCCTGATAAAGGGGTAGAATTGTACCTTCTACGAATTGCACAAAATTCATTTTATGATTTACTCAATGAGCGAAAAGGAATAAATGTCTCTCCATATGATGGTAGTGAGGAAATCGTTTATGATGTTGAAATTCCTGATGAATTATTGAATGTCAGAAGTGAAAAACTCATTATTCTCAAAAAGGTGTTGGAGACATTTTCTTGGAAGCACAAAGTTATTTACTTGACCTACCTTAAGTATGAAATGCAGGGACATAAATTACCTAGGAAGCTTTTAACTGAATTGCGTGAAAAGCTTGATATCTCTCAAGATACGATACGCTATTACAGATATGAGGTAATTAGGAAAATAAACGAATACACCGAGTTATGGCAACAAAGGGACGAAGTTTAGATCAAAGCAAAGTAGATCATATATTGGCTTCAACAGGTTTTATTTTTCCTCGAACTGAACATGAACTGGATTATTTTAATAACCTGTATGCCGACTGGGACTCTGAATTGAAAAATTGCCTGGGAGATCCCGATAAAATATTTGCAGAGGAAGAAAAGAAAATGAATACGAATTTACCTCTGGCAAAGAATGGAAGGAACAAAAACACCTATTTCAAAAGAGCTGTTCTCGCAGCTGAAATAACATCTCAGTTATATGAAGAACCAACTTTTGGTCATGTAAAGCTTCAAAAACTCATGTTTTTGTGTGAAAACATAGAAGGAATGAACATCAGAAATCATTATTCTAAGCAGGTTGCCGGCCCTTACGATAATAAGTTCATGCATAGTATTGATCATGAATTTAAAAAGCAAGGATGGTTTAATGTAAAGAGAGAAAAGAGAGGGGTGATTACGAGGTATTTGTACGCTCCTTCTAACAATTATGGTTCGCATAGAAGATATTACAATAGATATTTTAGTAGCAGTAAGGGGCGGATACAATGGTTTATTGATGTATTTAAAAAGGCTCCGTTTCATAAAGTTGAGCTTGTTGCTACTCTTTATGGTTGTTGGTTAGAATTAATTGAAAAGAATCAGCTTGTTAACGATGAAAGTCTCATAAAGCTTCTATATGATTGGTCAGAGCAGAAGAAAAAATTTGCCTGGGAAGATGCCCAAAAAGCAATTAGGTGGATGATAGAAAATGGTGTTACTCCAGCAGGTTAGTTGTTGATATTTTCAGGGGTCTGAGATTCACAACACTATTTAAAAAATGTGTAAAAAAGAAAAGCCTGGGCTAGACCTCTTTTATAGCCAGCCGAACCTTCTTGGTTTCAAATATGATTCGAACTGAATCAGAGTGATTTCCCAATTGCCTTTGAGGTTTTTTTTTCATCGCTTTCCTCGAGGACAAAAATGCCTTTTCGTTATTGTTGTGTATCGAGGAAAGAGAGATTACGGACTAACTCACCTTTTCAGCTTTCTTTAGCGTAAATGATTTTACCAAAAACAAGACTGCTGCGATGATATCAATGGGCATCCAAGCAGATTTGTCGTCCAGGTAAATCGGTAGCAGCGGATTAAACAGAATGGCGATTATTGCGAATGCTACCACCCAGAAATTGATTCCATTGTCAATCTCACTAATAATTGCCGCAACTGCTCCGATTGTTACTGCAATGCGAAGGAGAATGTAAAATCCGCTGGGTAAGGCTGCCAGTGAGAGTAACAATAAGGCTGCGCTTAGTAAAAGTACAAATCTCATTATATAAATAAATTTAGTTATGTTGTTATTTGGTGGTAAGATATTGAAATTTGTTCAAGGAAAAAGCATCTTAATCTTTATTGTTGGATTTGACAACAGTAATAGCGTTTAACGGACGAAGCCACCCTTTGACGTGCCTATCTTAACAAATCCTTTTTCAACGCATTATATTCTTCATCGGTAATCGCTCCGCTATTTTTTAGATCTGCCAATTTTTGTAGTTGATCAATTTTATTTTGTCTGTCAGTTGATTTGAGGTTTGTTCTACCCAGGTCGATTGCTTTAATCTTTTTGTAAGTTCCTTTAGCGGAATCTTTTGCCAATTCTCCGACTCCTTTAAATGTATCAATCATCATATCCCAATCTTCTGGGTCGGCGATCTTACTGCCGAATCTACCTCTCACACGAACATTAAATAGTTTTGAAAAACCCGCCATTATTGCACCTAAGAAAATCATTAGAAATATCAAAAGGCCAATGACAAGTAAAATGGTGCCGATAGTATCCATGATTAAGAAATTAAATTGTTGTTGTTTCTGATTTACTTAATTGTGATTTTAAGTTATTAGGAAATATTCTAAAGGTTACTCCCAAATATTGTCGATTACGATACTATTGAACATCTGTCCAAATAGCGGCTTGATCGCATCATACCTATTCTTAACACTGCTCTCGGATTCACCGATTTTATTCGTAACCATAAAAGTCAGAGTAAAAATATAATCCTGGTAAATAACAATATATGCCGATGAATAAGAAAAGAATACTCGATTCATTCTTTTACCGGTCATTGTATAATTAACCAATCCAGCTCTTTGGCCTTCAATTTGGATATTACTATTACTCGAAATATATGATCCATTGGGAGGTACAAACATGTTTAACCCTTCTTTGGACAATAGGTGGCTTATTTCGGGTTTCGTAAAAATGTCATTGCTTTTTCTAACCATGAGCAGTGCATTCACATAATTTCCGGGCTGAACAAGGTCGACCAGAACATGTGGATGACGGCCTTCAAGAGACTTCCATGATTGCGGGTACTTTAAATGTATTTTTAAACCTTGTGATTTACCTTGCCCATTCGAAAAATATTCAATGGTTTTACCAGCATTGAATTCACTAATCGAATTCTTCTCTATGGATGTTTGAGCATGCATGGAGGTTGTTAGCAAACAAAGCAGGGAAATGTATAATAGTTTGTAAATCATATCGATGTACTATTTGAAGGGGGTTTGCGTTAATTATTCAATTTTCTTGGTCCTCATCAGTTGACTGCACTTGGGGCAAATTGGATTCTCTTTCGTCCATTTAATGCCTTGAGTATTTCCACAGCGAAGGCATTTGGATTCTGGTCTTTCATCATGGTCTGCATAAAGAGCCGGTTCAATAGATTGATCTCCTTCGATTTCTTTGGGTAAGTCCAGATTGAAGTCTGGAAATACTTCTTTCATTTCGAAGAAAAGAGGCAAAGTTTTGTGCAGCGTAATTTCCGTAACAATGCTTTCGTAAAGAATTTGGCAATCCGGGCATACAAATGTTTCCATGTAGTTGTTGCAGCCTTTATCGAGATACCGTTCTCCTGCCACTTGTGCCTCATATCCGCAATGGTCACAATGAAATACTCTTTTGTAAGGTGGATTTCCTTCGCTCATTTCAGTCATTTTTGAAAAACAGGGTTTTATTCGTTAGAGGATCAAAAGGCCTAATTCCTCCAGCTATTTTTCAATTGGTAGATAAGTAGGATCAACATTAAGCCAATGAGAACTGCAACAATTGGAATGATGGCTTTGAACGTCTCCTCTCTTTTCTTGGCTTTTGCTTTCTCTAAGGCCTTATCCAGATCTGGGTATATGTCAAGCGTGCTTCCTAAATCCTTTTCATATTTGGAAACATCTACATTAGAAGGAATAGGTTCCAAAGACTGTCCGGCCTTAACTTCATGTATATCAAATTTTCCAGGGTCTAAGAAAGATAATGGGTCTTCCTCTGTATTAGTTTTATCTGATTGCCAGTTAGTGGAATTGGAAAAGGAATAAAACTGCTTGATCTCCGAAAACAAGAAATTCTGGGGCTTCAATATGAAGTTGATATTTTTTGAAGGGAGTTGTGCTTTTATTCCTTTCAAGGATGCCAAAGCATCGAAATATATTATGAACCTGGCGTTGCTGTTTCGGCTATTGTACGCTGTCAATGTGATTGGATTCGCGTTAGTATTTACAGAGCGTATATTGAACCGTTCGCGGTAGTCTGCAGAGCGAATCGTAATATGTGATTTCTCCAGTATTATTTCCCCGTCTTCGTTTGTTTGCCCACTCTTACCGTTTACAAAATAGGTTGATGACGAATAAGGTAGTGTGAGGGATGATTGACCGGAGCCATATTGTTTGGGCGGACTTGGATTGGCGACAATCGTAACTGAGGTACAAAGCACAGTACTGATAATTGTTATCAGTTGAAATTTGAAATACCTACGTTGGGGAAAGGTTTTGAATAAAGGTCGCATGGCAAATATAGGTTAATTTAGATTGACTATTTGAAATATGGCACCAAGCGATTAACCGAGCATTTCCGCGAACAGCATGCTTTTTTTAAGTGTGTTATCGACTCGTTCCGGCGTAATACCCATGTTTTCGAAGTAGGCTGCGGCGGTCATTAATTCTTCGGCTAATGTCTTACCATCTGCATGAATCATACCCATGGCAGTGATAATGTACCAGTCCTTTTGTGAGCTTGTTAAGCTATTTAGTGTTGCCAGTACTTCCTCTCTGTCCATATCCATTAATTCAAGTACAGCGATATTAATATCGTCATCCAATGGGTAATCCAGCATCATAGCAGTCTCTTCCAGACACCTTGCTTCGCTTCTGTCATAATCTCCATCAGCCATTGCAATTACAATCAGACTGCCGATTATTGCTTTCTTTTGCCTTAATGTGAAGTCACTGTTGAAGTCCTGGAAGTGTTGTTTTACAGATTCCTTTTGGTTGTTTTTTCTGAATAGATTAAAAAGCATAATAAGGTATTTTTAAGGTTAAATAATGATTTGCGTGCTGTTGGTTGGTGCATGTTTTATGTGAATGTAGTATATCTCAAAGTGGTGTTATCATTTATGATAACCTCATTTCAAATTTAAAACAAAAAATTAGTTGTCAGAAATGATAACTAATGGAAATCGGTCAACTTCAGCAAAAAATTGGAGCGCGCGTCAGAACGTTGCGGGAATCTAAGGGGATTTCTCAACAGAATCTGGCTGCCATCTGCAATTTTGAGAAGGCCAATCTTTCCAGGCTCGAAGCTGGTCGAACCAATCCTACTGTTTCCACTTTGTACAAGATTTCTCAGGCACTTGAAATTCCGCTGTCGGATATCGTCGATATTGACGATTAGGAGCTATTCCTGATTGGCGAAAGTAGGTGCATTTTGTTTGGTGTATTTATTTAGTCAACTTATTGTTAACGAAATAGAAAAGTGATTATTGCCTGAACGTTTAGTGAAAAAGAAAAGCCCACCGTGTTGGTGAGCTTTCTTGTTCATCCATCCATCCTTTTCTCTTAATGGTATTAGATGGATGGACGGTGACCTTATTTTGCTTCTCTTCTCTCTGCCTCCTTGTAGTAATTGTGAGCTGTGCTTTTTGAAATATTTAAACCCTCCTTGTTCATTTGAGCCGCTATTTCTTCAAAGGACATGTCCTTATCCTTCAACTCGACTACTCTCGCTAATTTTTTTTCTTTTATTCTCTGTTTTTCATCAGGATTGACCACCAAATCATCAAAATCGGCCCTTTCGTCTGTCATTTCGAATTGGCGGTCCTTAAAAAGGAGTTTGTAGCTGTATGTTTTTAAGTCGTCTTCGACGTAATTTCCCTTTACAATGCACAGATGACGAAAACTTGAATCGTATGGGTCACGTCTGAGCTCGATTACCAGTCGTGCTTTTCCTTCAATACCCTGTGAACCCAAAAGGTTGTTCTTGCTAGGTGGATTTTCTTCCGTTCGTTTACCGGTATGATGAAGAAAAATCACCAGGCAATTGTGTCTGTTCACGAGTTCAAAGAAAGGTTTCATGAATGTGCGAACTTTATTTGCCTGGTTCATTTCTCCAGGGAATAAATCGGAAAAAGCGTCAATGATTATACAATCGGCCGGGTATTCACTCAGTATGGCATCTAATTCATCAAATGGATTGTCCAAGCTGAAGAGATACTTCAGGTTTTCGAGTTTTTGAATGTCCCCATTCCCATCAATTGTTTGGTTTAGTAAATGGGAAATGGCAATCTTGTCATCCTCGGTCGAAACATAGATTACCCGGTTGTGTTCTGCTTTAATTGTCCACCCTAAAAACTTTTCATCTCCTCGCGCAATGGCGATTGCCATCTGCCTCAGGAAAGTGCTTTTGCCGGTGTCACTTGAACCCGCGAGTACGGTCAAGCCCGCTTTGGGAAAAATCGGGTCCAATAACATTGGAAATTCTGTAATGCCCATTTCGAAAAGCTCCAATGCTGTAAATACTTTCTGTTCTTCATTCTCCTCTCGATGTTCGCTTAGATTGCGTGCCACCTTTTTAGCAGGCCGTTGGTTCGATGCTTGATTTAATTCCATGGCTCCTCCTTTTTTCTGGTTTCGCCCGGAACTTCATGTTGATCGAGAAATGCTTTACGTGCCTCCTGAGGGTACCAGATTTTATTGCCTACCTGTACGTACCTAATCTTTTTCTCTGCTCGCCAGGACGCCAAGGTTCGGGGAGAAATTTTCCAATGCCGGATTACATCGGAGCTATCCCACATCTCGTCGTCCAGTTGTTTTTGTTTTAGGGTTTTGATTTCATCCCCAAGCTGCTTGACCGTTTGTTTAAGCTGCTTTAATTCAAATGCCAGATCATTACTTTTCATGATCGGCCTCCTTTCTGTGCTGCCTACCAGCTTCAAGTGCGGCAACAATTTCGTCGTGTTTGTAAAACCACGTAGTACCGAGTTTGTAAGCCGGTAGTGTACCATTAATTCGTAAATTCTGTAAGGTCGAATCGCTGATGTTCAACATTTCCCTTACCTGAGAGGATCTCAACCACGTAGGTTGAGGGGTGACGGCATTTCGAAGCTCCTCCCGAATAGTATTCGCGATCTCACTTCTGAAATGCTCTGGAAATAATGCATCATGCATGTTACCTCCAATTTTTAATTTTGGAGCAATATCGCTCGCCACAAACGTAAGGAGGGATTAACTCGGAGATTGACAAAGTTCGAGTTGTGATAGTCCTTAGACTAGCAATTACAGGGGAAAAAATTTTGGGGTTCCGAGTAAAAATTCGAATTAATCTTCAGGCGGGTCATTAAATTCGGCGATGAAAGCATTGACTGAATCAAGATTTTCGTTTGTCCCTTTTGATGGATGTTTTAATTGGTCCGGCGTTAGCTGATCGTGTTTCGATGTACAAAAAATATCAGAAACAATCTCCCATTTACCTCGTCCCAATTTGGGTAATGCATAGCCTTCAATCTGCTTAATGAATCTCGCTAGGGAATAAGTTGTTCCGATCCATTGAATTTTATTTTTTGGATTCCAGCCGGAGAATGCATCAATGAAATCATCACTGGATGTTTCCGTAGAGATAAGCTCTAAACTAATTCCTGTATCAAATACTGACTTTAACTGTGCCTCGTTTAGGTTTGATTTAAATATTGTAAAATGTTTTTTGCTCTTTAAAACGCTTTTCTTCCCGGTCATGTATTCCTTCATCTTCAAGAATTGGGGGTCATTGGGGAAAAACTCTTTATATGATTTGGCGGTATATGTAGCAACCTGTTTCAACGCTTTTTTGATCTCATCTTTGAAATCAACGTCATTATTGTCAAGGAATAACAATTTCTCATGAATGGAAGAAAGGACTTTTTCGTAAAACCAGTTGTGCTGGTCTTTGCCGTTACTGGGGTTTTCGTGGAAATTATTTATGAGTTTTTTTAATCGATTCGTCTCGCACCGGATTTTTTCCAAGACATACTCTTCGTAGGTTATTTCTCCTTCCTCGACATCGAATTGTTGTTCGTATTCATTTTTTGCATCATCTACCGGAAATTGCCTTTGGTATTCAATAACGTCTTTTTGTTTATTGTAGCAATATTCAGGATCATTTTGACCTTCAAATTCTTTCCTGAAAAAGCTCGTTTCCTCTGTCTCATATATGAGCTTACTGAAAAAATTGAATTCATTCTCAATGTTGATGGATTCTGACATAGCTTAGGTCAATTGATATATTAACTGACCTAAGCTACTAAATATTTATTTTTTGCGAGCGACTTTCTTTCTTAAACGCCCCATGTCATTGGCAATTTTGCTGTCGACAACTCTGCTGTAAATCTGGGTTGTCGAAAGATTTTTGTGACCCAGCATTTTTTGTACTGTTTCAATGGGCACATCATTTGACAGTGTTACGGTCGTTGCGAAAGTATGCCGCCCCAGGTGCATGGTGATGTGCTTGTTTATTTCGCACAGTTCAGCAATTTCAGACAAATAAGCATTGAGCTTCTGATTGCTTCGAATGGGCAGTATTTTGTTATCAGCAGCGCAAACAGGATGTTCCTGATACTTTTTCAGTATTTCTAGAGCCTGAGGTAATAGTGGGATACGCGACTGAACCCCTGTCTTTTCTCGATTCTTGATGATCCATAATTTATCGTCACTACCTTTCACAATGTGTTCTGGAGAAAGTTTCCTTAGGTCTGAATAGCTTAAGCCTGTGTAGCAAACAAATATGAATATATCTTTTGTTTCCTCCAGCCTTGTTACTCGGAAGCTTTTTTCTTCAATTGTCCTTAATTCTTCGGTTGTCAAAAAGCCCCTGTCAACATCTTTATATGCTGTCTTGTAAGCGGAGAATGGATCTCTATCAATGTATTCATACAGCATTGCGCGATGAATAACCTTTTTAAGATGCTTAATATATTTCATCGCTGTATTATGGGAACAACCGTAGGTTTTACGTAGGAAAAGGTCGTACTCACGTGCGAAGTTGTAGTCCAGATCGGTCAACGGGATATCTTCCAAATGATGTATCTCATTGATGTAAGCCCTAAGCCTCTCGATGGAAATCTTGTACCGCTTTACTGTATCGATGGAGTAATTTATATCCAGCTCGGCCTCCACTGTTTTTATCACTTCGTCGAAGACTTTCAACAGTAGTTTATGTGGTTTGTCCTGTCCTTTGAGAAAACGTTTGAATTTATCTGCTGTTACGTATTCTTCTGTTTCCTGATAGCGATAAAACTTTCGTTGCACTTCCGTCTGAATATTATTCAAGTATTCGTTGGTTTGCCTGGCTTCCTCCTTGCGGCCTTTGATTCGCTGTGAAGCTTCGTCCCATTGGGTAGTCGTGACAAAGATTTTGGTTGACATTTCAAAGCGGACGCCGTTAATCGTCACTCGCAAATAAATAGGAGCTTTCCCATTCTCATGATTTGTTTTTGAGCGTTTTAAGATGAAGTTTAATACCAATGTATTATTCATATTTTTTCCTTTCTTTTATTTCAAGGTCTCTTTTGGCTACAAAATTACGCTGAAATAGGGTAGGCAATAATTGCAAAGGAGTGCATTTAACTGCAATCACATCAGTATTTTATGTGATTTGCCGAGACCTTTTGAGAGAAGTGGATTTAGGTCTCGATTTAGTCTCGTTAATTCCGGGAATAAATGTGAATTTTGGTGGGGCGTAAAAAGAAAAAACGCCTGAAATGGTTAATTTCAAGCGTCTTTGTGAGTTTTACTTAACTAAATGGTGGGCCCAGCTGGGCTTGAACCAGCGACCTAATGATTATGAGTCATCCGCTCTAACCAACTGAGCTATGGGCCCGGAAATTCGCTTAGAATTTCGGATTGCAATTTTACGGATTTGTCCCGTATTTCACAAGCATTTTGTATGTTTTTAGATTAACCCGATGGCTTTCGTTAAAAGGCTTGTGACATTCTCAACGTTCTGATTGAATACCTTCAGAATCTCTTCCCAGGAAACCGGAGCTTCATCGGTTTTCCAACTATCGTAATCGGTTGCCATGGCAACGGTAGCATAAGGAATTCCTAATTCGTTGGCCAGGATAGCTTCGGGTGCGGTCGACATGTTGACAATATCGGCGCCCCACATCTGAAACATCCGGGATTCTGCGCGGGTCGAAAAACGGGGTCCCTCAATGGTTATCACCGTTCCTCCATCATGCGCTTTGATGTTGAGCTTGCCGGCGCTTTGCAATAACCGGGCGCGCAAACTTTCTTCAAACGGATCGGCCATGGGAGTGTGTTTCATTTTGCCGGGTTTGAATTTGTCGAAGAAGGTAACGGGCCGTCTCCGGGTAAAATCGATGAACTGATCGGGAACCACCAACTCGCCTCTTTTGATGTCTTCTTTCAGACTTCCACACGCTGTAGTCGACAGTATGTGGGTGCAGCCCAATTCTTTGATGGCCCATATGTTGGCCCGGTTATTCACCTGGGTAGGAGGAATGGTGTGTTCGCGTCCGTGTCGCGACAAGATAACAACATCGACTCCGTTAATTTTCCCCGTGAGAAAATCGGAACTCGGTTCACCGTAAGGCGTTTCCACATCAATTCGTTTCGAGTCTTCCAGGATATCAGGATTTTCCAGCCCTGAACCACCAATGATGGCAATGTACTTCATCTGTTTGCTTCCGTTTTTTTATTTCAGTTTTATAAAGTTATTCAAGAGAAAGGAGAATTCCACAGGCCTCTTCCAGAGATTTTCCAAAGGCCAGCATTCCTTCCCGGTGTCCACCCATGATGAGTATCCCTTTTTCACGGTTACCCGGAATAGATAGAAGCCGGGCGATTTCCGTCGCCATTTCAGGTGTTCCGTATGCTGTGGCTTCATCGGTTGTGGGAAGCACGTTTTTCCATTTCTCCCATCGTTTCAAATCGTGTACATGAACAACGCCATTTACTTCCGGCAGTGTTTTGTATACGATGGCATGTGACAAGGATTCGCTGGAAGCCTTGACTTGTCCGGTACACCAAACTTCATTGGTTGCTATTTTGAACGCATCGACCCGGGCATAATGTTCCGGACCTGTTTCCGAAAATTGGCCGGTGGCCGAACCTGTAACGATGAATTGGTTCTCGTTGTTTAGCCGGATGGAAATATTGCCAAATCCAATTCCGTCCGGATAGACGCCAATCAGTTGTTGTTGGTATAGTTGGCTTCTCCATCGGTTCAATTTGTCTATCGCCATTGACGGAAAATTCACTGTTTTCTGATTCCAGTGACAGTTGAATTTGATATATCCTTCTTCCTGTAACATTCAGTAACTATTTCTGAAATAGAGAAGATATGCTTTCGCGGTTTGCTTTACAAATACCCCTTTCGGTGATTAGGCCGGTGACCAGTCGGGCGGGTGTAACATCGAAGCCGTAATTGGCTACCGGGCTTCCTTCCGGCATAATACGCACGGTCTGAATTTCTCCTTCCGGTGAAATGCCTTCCATCTGATTGACCTCTGCAGCATCTCGTTGCTCGATGGGAATTTCCTGAATGCCATCACTCAGGTTAAAATCGAACGTGCTGGATGGCAAGGCTACATAAAAAGGTATCTGATTATCGTGTGCAGCCAGTGCTTTCAGGTAAGTGCCGATTTTATTGGCTACGTCGCCGGTGCCGGTCGTTCGGTCGCTGCCCACAATGCAAATATCGACCATGCCGTGTTGCATGAGGTGGCCTCCCGTATTGTCCGGAATCACGGTGTGTGGAACGCCTTCTTGTCCCAGTTCCCATGCAGTCAGTCTGGCTCCCTGGTTTCGAGGCCGGGTCTCGTCGACCCAAACATGTACCGGAATGCCTTTCAGAAAGGCTTTGTAGATAGGAGCTGTGGCCGTTCCCCAGTCGATGCAGGCCAGCCAGCCAGCATTGCAGTGGGTAAGAATGTTGACAGGCGCACCATTCTTCTTTTTGCTAATCTCTTCAATGAGCTCACAGCCGTATTCGCCAATTTGCTCCGACCACGATATTTCACGGTTTTTCAGCTCATCTGCTTTGTTTAAAGCTTTCTTTACAGCCGTTTCCTTTTCTGCGCAATCGTTTAACGCATCGACCATTTCATCAATCAAAATGGCCAGGTTGACAGCCGTCGGTCGGGCTGTTTTCAGGAATGCCGCTTTCTCATCCAGGTATTCCCGCAAGGAAATCTCTTCATCGAAATGTAAAAGAGCCAGGTAAATTCCATAGGCACCCGTCACGCCGATGAGTGGCGCCCCGCGGACCGTCATGTTGCGGATAGCTTCAAAGGCGTCGTTCTCGTTTTTTAAATGTACCGTCTCAAAGGAAAAGGGCAAACGACGTTGATCGATAACTTCGATTATGGTTGCATCGTTTTCGTTTACCCAAATGGTATGATAATGCTGATTGTTGACTTTCACTGGTGCAGGTTTTGCTTTTTTTTAAAGAGAATTTCTCCGGCTAAAAGTAAGAAGGCTTTGTGAAAGCACCACCGAACTTCGTCATATTCCTAAAAAATGATTCAGCGTATAAAAAACGCCCCGAAAACTTCGGAGCGTTTTGAACTGGATAATTGATATTGTGTGTTTAATGCGCTGGCTGAGCTTCCGGAGTGCCTTCCATCTCGTTCAGGACTGATTGGTAAAGGCTTGCGAATGATGATTTGACCCATATTCTTGCGGGAATGATTCCAACAACTAACATGATTAAGCCTGCAAGGAAGATGAAGAAGGATACGATGGCCATCCAGAAAATACGCCACCCATGCCCACGAGTCATTCGCCAACTTTCTTCTACGGCTGAAATCGGATCAAGGTGTTTGTCCATCACCAGGTATGATACGAACGCCAGTCGGCAGGCAAAAATGATTCCCGGAAGAATAATAGCTACAAATCCAAGTCCGACAATAGCCGCGGTTAGAAGATGTGCCAGAATGATGTTCAGGTAATTTTTGAATCCAACAAGAATGGTTTCTACTTCGATTTTTTCACCCCTAACTGCCTGAATGAACATCAAGTCGGTCGCATATTTAATGATTGGAAGAAACAGGAAATAGTAGGCCAGCCCAAAAATACTCGAAAGAAAAATGGCCCATCCCATGTTACCGTCGTGCTCCATTATTTTCATTGGAAATTCCAAAATGGACAAAACCATCACCACCAGGAACAGGTGGAGAAAATAGGTTTTCATGACCTCCCAGCCAAAGCCAAAGGCTTTTCCGGCTCCGGGTTTCAGTTGTTTGTAATCAATGGCTTTCATGGCGTATGTTTTTTCGTTTGTTTGACAGATATTATAATGATGTAAAACTATGCATCCCTTTATTTACAGGCTAACTACCAAAGTAGTGTTTTGCCGTTTTCGTTACTTTAATGTGCATTTTCCTACCAGGATAGAGACTACCTGTGGTGAGGAGTGATGCTGTACCTCGTGCGATTGTTTTTGCTGAGGTGCGGCGACCAAAACAGTTAACGCGACAGCCAGGAGTATAAATACTAAGTGATTCATGACCCAATCTTTTCCTTCGGTTAATATCCGGTTCACCTGATTTCCTGATTTAATATTTGTTGTTGCTTTCATGGCCCAATCGTTTTTGATTGAATTTCTAATCCAAAATTACGACGCGGTAGAGCCGGATTTTAGCGACGGAAGTAGTGTTCGAACTTTTTCCTACTTTGGTAGGTAGCAACACTACTTTAGTAGGGCAACTATTATTTAACGCGTTACGATAAAAATGTGTATTTTTATGTTATGCTAATTTATCTGCTGCTCGTCATATTTGCATTTAGTTCTGCACTTACAGCTGGTGGTGTAATGTTGTCGCAACGGTTGAGAAATCGTTTCGAGACACGTTTCCTCACATCGGTTCAATACTTTCAAATATTTACGTATGCCTTTGGTTTCTACGGGATTTGGGGGAGTGTGCTTCTTCGGACATTTATTTCTTCCTTCGTGCAAACAGATTTGACAGAGCGGATTACCGGCATTATGACATTTATCGGAATTCCCTTTTTAGTGGCTTCCTGGTACATGTTGGTGAGATCTTCTATCGAAATGTCGGGGCGTTCAACACGGCGCTCATTTATCATATTTTTCCTGCTTTTTAATTTAGTTGGTCTGGCGATTTTAGGGGGAGCGATTTACCGATATCCCGATATGGAGGTCAGGATACTACTAAAGTATTACTACATTTCTTTCAATTCACTCTTCTTTTTGCTATCTGCTATCCTGATTTTGATGGATGGGAAGAAGCAAAGTTTGAATTTTTCCGACCGTTTATGGGTGGCAGTAGGATTTGTGATTGTCGCCGTCGTTCAGGGCATTTTTCTGGAGTTTTACCGAGATAATCATTACATCGGTGCCATATTCATCCTGTTCTATTTTCTCGGGAATGCCTTTTTGCCCATTTTCCTTACTTATTTTGCCGATTTTTCGATGATGGAATCAGAAGGAACTGGCACAGGCAATATGTCTTTCAAGTCTTTCTGCCGGAAATACGAAATTTCTCCGCGTGAAGCGGAAATTATTCTTGAAATCTGCAAAGGGCTAACCAATCAAGACATTGCGGATAAACTGTTTATTAGTCTGCAAACCGTAAAAGATCACAGCCATCGCATCTATCTCAAGACGTTTGTGAAAAACCGCACGCAGCTGGCGAATCTCATCAAAGAGAAAACAGATCTCTAGCTTTGGGGGTTAAATACAACCTCGTTTAACAGCTCGTTATTTTCCAAGAAAGCCCGGATATTTCCCATCGTGGTTCCCGCAATGTTAAACATAGCCTCGCGGGTGAAGAAAGCCTGGTGCGACGTAATGATAACATTGTTGAAGGTGAGTAAACGGGCCAGCGTATCGTCGAACAACACGCGGTCTGAAAGGTCTTCGAAGAAATATTCGCTCTCTTCTTCGTATACATCCAAGCCGGCGGAGCCAACCTGCCCCGATTTCAAACCATCAATCAGATCAGAAGTTTTGATCAACTTCCCACGTCCGGTGTTGATGATCATCACGCCCGGTTTCATCATGTCGATGGCATCCTTGTCAATCAGCCATTTGGTTTCCCGCGTCAGCGGACAGTTGAGCGATATGATGTCCGACGTTTGCATCAGTGTGTCCAGATCGACGTAGCGGAATCCTTCTTTCTTCGCATATTCCTTATCAGGAAACGGGTCGTAAGCAAGTACTTCCATGTCGAAACCACGCAGAATTTTCACCAGTGCTCTCCCGATTTTTCCGGTCCCGATGACCCCGGCAGTTTTTCCCTGCATGGTAAATCCCATCAGGCCGTTGAGGGTAAAGTTGGAATCGCGGGTACGGAAATAGGCGCGGTGAATTTTCCGGTTCAGCGTCATCATCAGCGCGACGGTGTGCTCGGCAATGGCGTTGGGTGAATAAGCCGGGACACGCACAATCGGAATCTTCCCTTTGGCGTATTTCAAATCGACGTTGTTGAAGCCCGAGCAACGTAGGGCAATCAGCTTTACGCCGAATCCTGTCAACTGGTCAATCACTTCTTTTGAAATAATGTCGTTGACAAACACAACGACCACATCGGCATCTTTTGCCAAAATGCAGTTGTCGGGGGTAATGTGGTACTGAAAGTACTTTATTTTGTAGCCGTATTCGCTGTTCAGTTGATCGAAAACTTCCTTGTCGTAGGGTTTCGTATCGAAAAGGGCGATCAGTGGCTGTTTTTTCTCTTCGGTCATCCTCGGTTTTTTCATTACATTGTACAATTCATAAGGAAAACAGTTGGGTGAATCAAAGGTTCGCAGGGCTTTTTTCTTCCCGATATCTTGATATCCCAATTGAAAACCTGTTTGGCGTCATGAAATTTAGGATGAAGGAAACGGGAATCTGTTTAGCGTCATGAAATTCTGGCTGAACCTCATCCGATATCCACGATGTTGGCAACTACTGGCGCTTGCTCATTCAGAGTTTGGATACCTATTGGATGTGATGCGGTATTTACACCCGATTTTCTTACCTTGAAAATCGCCCAATGAAGGGAAAACTTTGAAAATTTACGGACTTATGTCGATAGCACTTTAACCCATAGGAACCATTTTCACTCCTTTTAAAAGCAAAGAGGGAATGCCCATTCAGTCGCGTTTAGCGAAAGGGATTAAGGGGCGGATTGAATTGAAAGAGGAATTTGTTCCCGGCTTGCTCGATTTGGACGGTTTTTCCCACATTTTCCTTGTGTATTACTTTCATGAATCGAACGGTTTTGAGTTGCAGGTGAAGCCATTTCTGGATGATAACAAGCACGGCGTTTTCGCGACCCGGGCCCCGAAGAGGCCCAATGGCATCGGCATGTCAGTCGTTAAACTGCTGCATGTTGATAAGAATATTCTGGAAGTGGAAAATGTGGACATGCTGGATGGCACGCCGCTGCTGGATATTAAGCCATACATCCCGCAGTTTGATGATCATCAGGTAGAAAAATGGGGCTGGGTCGAGGACAAGGAGAACCGGATGAAAGATATTCAATCGGATGATCGGTTTGATAAGTAATTATCAATAGTGCCAGAGAGCGAATGCATAATTATTCACCCCCTGGCAATACTAAATTTATTTCTTTGGGACTTTTCCGCATTTATCTTACCAGGGACCTTCACTCGATACTTGAGCCCGATAATCAAATTCAAATTTTACGATGATATCCGTTGGTTGGGGTGACTACTTCCTGGAGTTTATCGGTAATTGTCCATCAATACTGGCTTTGCCTCCGCCGGCAATCAGCACGATGATGGCTAGTCCAAATAGCAAAATGAAATATTCCAGCCCCTCTGTTTTATGCGCTTGTCCGTACCAGTTCATGAAAAAGCCGGCGTGAATATGGACACTGAGTACAACTCCTATAAAGTTTGCTATGATTCCGAAGGCTGCTACTCTTGTCAGGAATCCAAAGAAAACAAACAGTGAACCAAAAAATTCGATGATGATGACCAGTACCCCAATTACATAAGGCAAGCCAATTGTGCCTGTCAAAAAACCCATGGTTCCTTCAAAACCACCGCCTCCGAACCAGCCCAACAGTTTTTGGGCTCCGTGTGGGAAAATCACGATGGCCAGGGCCAATCTGGCGATCAGTGCCAGAACGTTTGAAGTGTCAGTAATAAGCAGATCTTTTAATTTCATTTTTTATAATTTAAATGATACTTGGTTTTCAAAAACACCACGATTAAGGTCATTAGGGAACTTCAAGTAATCTTAGACTCTTATTGAAAGTGAATGTTTTAGCAACATCTCTCATAAAAAGGGAATAGATAGTAAATCCCTTCTTTACACTGGTATGCATAGAAAGCAGAGATTTTTTTGGGTGTATACGCTTTTGCCTTTGGTAAGTTCCATTAGGGTATTTTCAGCAAGCGTTACTGTCATTCTGAATAAGACTGCGTACAAAATAAAAGGCTGCATCTGTGAAGGGTAGCCAATCGTTTGTGTATTCTGATTTGTCATCAATTCTTCACCCTAAACACGACTAGAACGGGATTGTCGTCTGCTTTTATTTCCGAGTTGATTTTTTTTAAAGTTGAATAATTACTGCCTAACTGTTCCGGGACGTCAAGTTTTGGATTTTCCATGTTTGATTTCAGTAAATAAGGTTGTAATACCCCGACTATACATTCATTATTTTTAAACAGAGGCAGAACACTTCCCAGCGGATCAAAGGATTCATCCCGGATTACCATGCGAACCTGCTTGTTATTGTTCTTATAGATTATATTCGTGTTCCGCTTGCGCCCGGTAACGTAACTAATCACGTAGCAGTTACTAAACTCGTTGAATGATACGAGGCTGTTGTATTCGTTTCGCTGCCGGTAATTTACAAGCGTGTGGGTATCACCCTTGAATTTGATTAGGTCAGACTCGGTGATATTTCTGGAGTCGAATTTTATTTTGTAGGTCGGATTTAGCTTATTATTTGCGGTTATTCGGTAGATGATGGGATCAAATTCAATCCATGCATATTGGCGGTTCTGATATTTCGGAAAATATGAAAAGCTCAAAAATCCATAGCCCGAGGTTTCCTCCTCAAACGGGATATGGCCGGAAATTTCTTTTCCCGAATCGTCTGAGAGATAAATCGAGTAGTTCCCCTGGGACTGTGGGGTGAATTGCGAATTATAAATAAAAGCCCCTGTATCGGTGCGTTCAAAATTCGTGATTCGCTTGATTGCCGGGCGGAAAGTCTTCACAATCTCTCCATTTAAACTATAAAAGAACATGGAACTCTTTACATTGTCCCAGATTGCGATGTCTTGACTTTTTGGGATAATGGCAAAGTCAGAAGGAAGAATCATCTCATTCGGGCCTCGGCCTAGTGTCCCAATTGTGTTTATATATTTTCCGGTCGGGGAAAATACGAACACCCGTTTCTTCGAGAAAATAAAGATGGTATCGTTCCTGAATTTTATAGACCAAATTCTTCCCAAAAGGCTTTCTGAATTCGTCTCGAGCGGAATGTATTTTTCGACTTTCAGGTTATCGGTCAGGTATCGCGTCGGCTGGATTTTGGTTTTGACGAGAATCTCTTTTGGTTGCTGAGCTTCTGCTTTCGGTAAGGATAAGGAGAATAGTAAGACTAATAAGAGAACAGTGGACGAAGAAGAAGTTATTCTTTTCATGTGCAATGGTTAGGTCATTTGAGGTTGATAATGACTGTTGTTGGTCCGTTTAAAATTTGTAAAACATTTAGTTAAAAGCAAGGAATGAAGGCGATTTATAGAATGGAGAGGAAATAAAAAGGCTGCCCCCTGAATGGAAGCAGCCTTTGTTGTATGTTGAAATAATATCTCGTTATCAATAGGTATCGGCAAGCGTCTGGATTTTTAGCTTATCAGCCAGGTTCGGAACACTTTTCCCGTTGGTATAACATTCGATGGTTACCTTCTCGTTAGGCAGCAGATCGAAGTAGTTGTCCGTAAAGAACAGGTCGGCATCGGTGTCTGCGCTCAGATAAACATTTTTGGCCAGCTTATCGGTCGAAAGTGTGATGCTGTATCCATTGGGCAGTTCAAACAGTTCCGCTTTGACGTGCGCTTTCGGCAGTGGCAGATATTTGATGTCGTGGAAATATAAATGGTTCGTTGAAAGCGTCTTGCCGTTTTCTGATACCGTGCAGACCAACAACGAATGATGTGTGTCGATGGGCTTCAAAACATTGTCTCTCCGGAAATCGACATACGATTCGGAAGCGTTGGGTTTGATAGTAGTTTCCACATCTTTTTGCCATAAGACATTTCCGTCGAAATCGACAATTTGCAGGTGAATCTGCCCTTCAAATGCCTTCAGGCGGTCGCTCACCACATACACTTTGATGAACTTCCTCGTTTCGATAGGCGAAATAAGCACCGGAGAAAATGTCTTTTTCGCGAAATACTGCAGTGCTTTCCAGCGTTGGTAGTAGTCAGTGCTCGACCACGATGCAACCGGCCAGCAGTCGTTGAGTTGCCAGTAGAGCGAGCCCATTACATACGGCATGGCCCGGCGGTGTGCCTCCATCGCCTCTTTCACGCCTTCAGCCTGCAATACCTGACCAACGTAGAGGAACGACTCAAAGTCTTTCGGTTTCCGGTAGTGACGATTCATGTATTCCACGATGGTACCGTTACCAATGGATGAGCGTTGGTGCGATTTCATCACATCGGAATAAATGTTGAAATCCTTCGGCTCGGCATACTGTTTAACCGTTTTCAGTTCCGGGAAACTCTGGAAGCCGTATTCGCTCATAAAACGGGCCAGATGGGTGTCGTAGCTGCTGAATGGCTCTTTTCCCCACCAAACGCCCCAGTAGTGTTCGTCTCCGCTAACCAGGTCGGGAACAACCCCGGGACCTGATGATGGACTGGAACTCCAGTAAGCGCGCGAAGGATCGTATTTTTTGACTACTGAAGGCAAAATATCGTGGAAGATGGTGGTGTATGATTTCCAGATAGAATCGGCGTCCGCTTTGTTTTTTGCTTCCTCTTTCTGTTGCCAGCCCCACTGTTTCCAGGCAACCAAACATTCGTTATTTCCACACCATAAAGCGATGGACGGATGGTTACGCAATCGCTTCACGTTGTCGATAGCTTCCTGTTTTACATTGTCCAGGAAAGCCTTGTCGCCCGGGTACATGGCACAGGCAAACATGAAATCCTGCCAAACCAGAATACCAGCTTCATCACAAAGATTGTAGAAGATGTTGTTCTCGTAAATACCGCCGCCCCAAACACGCAGCATGTTGAAGTTCGATTCTTTAGCCGTTTCAATGACCTTCTTATAATTTGCATCGGTTACCCTTGACGGGAAAATATCGTTAGGAATATAATTCGCACCCTTCATAAAGACAGGCACGCCATTCAATTCGAAGTAGAAGGTGCGGCCTTTATCGTCTTTCTTACGAACCAATTTGAGTGTCCGGATACCGATGCGTACTGAACGGGTAGCTGTAGTCACATCGTTTTTTACCTCACCGTTGATGGTATACATATTCTGCGGGCCGAGCCCGTTAGTCCACCAGAGTTTGGGATTTTGGATGGAGAATTTAACCGGATAGGTTTGGGTTCCCTTTTGCAGGTTGACATTGGCCGTTGCCAGAACCTTACCATCATTGCTGACGGTCAGTTGTGCCGGACCATTTTTCTCTGCATCGATTTCGAACACGGCGGTCATTTCTGCCTGTGCTTTGGAAACGCTGTCCTGAACAATGTGCAGATCTGCAATCCTGTCCGAATCCCAGGCTTTCAGGTACACCGGACGCCAAATACCGCTGGAAACCAATCGGGGGCCCCAGTCCCAGCCAAAATCGTATCCCGCTTTGCGGGTGTAAACCGAAACTTTTTTGTCGCCGGGAACTTTTCCCATTTCTGCCAGGTCGTTGTCCGAAACAGGAATGACGTAACCGTTGGCGTCGTATTTTTTGATGCCTTCTTTAATTGGTGAACGGAAGACAATGCGCAGATTGTTCTGCCCTTTTTTCACTGCGTCCTTCACATCGACCTGCCACTCGCGGAACATATTGTCGGCCGAAAGTACTTGTTCATCATTGACAAATACGTCGGCATAAGTATCTAAACCTTTAAAGTCGAGTGCAATCCTGTCATGACGCATCATGGCGGATGTTACCTGAAATGTAGTTTTGTATTCCCAGTTAACTTTATCAATCCACTGCACATCATGCTCGTTCAACCGATAGAACGGATCTTCTATTTTTCCGTTTTTCATCAGGTCGGTATGGACACAACCTGGTACATTTGCCGGCAACCAATCATTTTTATCAGCCTGACTGAACTGCCAGCCGTCTTTCAGTTCCACTTTAATGGCTTGGTGAGATGCACCGCTGCAGCCCATCAGCGCAATAAGTCCTGTCAATGCCAGTGCTTTAAGTTTGTTCATGTACTTCTGTTTGGTAATTGGTTCTTCGTTTTACATGTTGCCATTACTGAAAATGGTCAGCCTGATCTTCTATTCCCAATAACGGTTAGTTGTTCGGAGTTATTATGTATAATTAAGCTTTCATATTGCGAGCAGCCCCAAGATATAAATTATGTTTTAACATGAAGTCGGAAAGCCTGTTTTACTCTTTCTGAATAACGGGATTAAGCGTCATAAAACACTTCTGCCTACTTCTCCGGAATTTTTAATGCTGCTAATGATTAGTCATTTTTCATGACTGAATCGAAAGCCTGGCCGCTGGGTGAGAAGTCAATCCGTTTACAAAATTCACATGATTCCATTGCTCCCATTTCGCGATCCATGCCGCTGTCTTCCCATTCTACCGAAAGCGGCCCGGTATAACCGATATCATTTAGCGCACGGATGATGCGTTCAAAATCGATACGGCCGCGGCCAACACTGCGGAAGTTCCAGAATCGCCGGTTATCGCCGAAAGGCAAATGTCCGCCAAATACACCGGAAGTTCCGGGGACGTCATTCCATGTTACATCTTTCATATGCACATGAAAAATACGATCACTGAATTCGTAAATGAATTTGACGTAGTCGACCCCTTGGTAGCCTAGATGACTGGGGTCGTAATTGAAACCAAATGCCGGATGATAATCAACTGCATCCAGGGCTCGTTTGGCGGTCTCGATGTCAAAAGCTATTTCCGTTGGGTGAACTTCCAACGCATATTTCACACCCAGTTTCTGATACTCATCCAGAATCGGTTTCCATCGTTTTCTGAAATCTTCGTATCCTTCTGCAATCATCTCCTCGGAAACGGCTGGAAAAGAATATAGCAAATGCCAGATAGAGCTTCCGGTAAATCCCACCACCGTATCGATACCCAGTCGTTTGGCTGCTCTCCCGGTTTGAATGATTTCTTCCGCAGCCCTCTGGCGAACGCCTTCCGGGTCCCCGTCACCCCAAATATAGTCGGGCAAAATGGCTTTATGGCGCTGGTCTGGACGATCGCAAACAGCTTGCCCGACCAAGTGTGTGGAGATGGTGAATAATTTTAACTGATGTTTTTTTAATACCTTTCGTTTCGCGTCGCAATAGGCCTGATCTGCTTTGTCGATTTCCATATGGTCGCCCCAGCAGCCCAGTTCCACACCATCGTACCCAAAGGCTTTGGCTTTTTTCAACATGGTTTCAAAAGGCAGGTCGGCCCACTGCCCGGTAAAAAGTGTGACAGGTCGTTTCATATGAATGGTTTAGTTATTTGTTTGGTTCGTCTGGAAATTTCACCCATTTGGTTTCTTCATCATACCCGGCCTTTACGATTGTATCGATGAACTGCATGCCACGGATGCCATCGTTGACATCGGGAAAATCGAGCCATTCCGGCTGTGGTTCCTGATCTTCCAACCGTGCGCCGATGGTAAGTGCAACGTTGCGGTAGATGTTGGCAAAAGCCTCTAGATAACCTTCGGGATGTCCTCCGGGAGTGCGGGTGTTATGCGCGGCGATACCGCTCATATAACCCAGTCCGGTCCGGACGATTTCAGAGGGATAGTCGTTCCATTTTAAAATCAAGGTATTGGGTTCCTGTTGTGACCATTCCAGTCCACCTCTTTCGCCATAAACCCGTATTTTGAGAGCGTTTTCTTCGCCTGCAGCAATTTGCGACGCCATTAATACACCGCTGGCACCGTTGTTAAAACGAAGCAAGGCTGCACCATCATCGTCAAGTTGCCGGCCATCTACAAACGTGTCGAGTTCAGCACATAATTGGGTTGTTTTCAGGCCGGAAATATACTCAGCTAATTGCAGGGCATGTGTCCCGATATCGCCCATACAACCTGCTTTCCCCGATCGTTTGGGGTCGACCCGCCATGATGCTTGAAGATTTCCTGAATTTTCAACTTTTTCTGAGAGCCATCCCTGCGGATATTCCACATAGATTTTCCTGATTCTCCCGAAATCACCATCGGAAACTCTTTTCCTGGCTTCTTTTACGGCCGGGTATCCCGAATAGGTGTGGGTCAGTGCGAGAATCAGTCCGGTTTCTTCCACTTTCTGCTTAAGCAAAAGAGCCTCTTCCAGGTTATAAGTAATTGGTTTGTCGAGTACCACGTGAAAGCCATGCTCAAGCGCCATTATGGCTGGTTCAAAATGGAGGTGATTAGGAGTTACAATGGATACGAGATCCATTCTTTCGTTTTCCGGCAACCGTGATTCTTGCTCAAACATTTCCTTGTAGGAATCATAAATTCGGCTATCAGAAAGAAAAAGAGAACGTCCGGAGCGTAAAGAGACATTGGGATTGGAACTGAAGCAGCCGCAAACCAGTTCCATTTGTCCGTCCATTTGAGCTGCGATGCGGTGAATAGCCCCGATAAAAGCTCCTTCGCCTCCACCGACCATGCCCATGCGTAGTTTTCGTTTCATTCGTCAGGTTTAAATTGTTTGATAGTTAGGCTGGTTGGGTTTAAATATACGAAAACTAACGTGAAAGGAAGAGATGAAAACAGAATGCAAAAAAAGAAGAGCCAACTGCTTGACTCTTCTTGTACATATCTGATGATGTTCTTTTTTGTTATTTGGCTTCTGAATTATCCGTCGTTGCCTGTTCTCCAACTGGCTCGGCATCGCGTTTTTCGGCAGATAACTTTTTCCGTTTGAAGAAATCCTGGTAAAATTTCCAGCCAATGGCTACCACTTTATTATTATCCAAAACGATGGGGGTCAGTTCGGCCTGATTGACGATACCGTCGGCATATACCTGGTCGGTATAATACCACAGAACCTCTACCGTATCGTCGGGATTTACCTCGAACATTTCGTAGTGGTACGGATTAACCTGCAGTTTACCGAACTCATCGGGTTTGGTTTCTACGCCACCCATGATGCTGATAACGTCGGATTTTGACATCCCCGGTTCAATTTGCAACATGTTGTTTTTGTTGGTCGTACGGATTTTCCCCGGCGATACGCAGGAGGTTATAATGAACATAAATCCGGTCAGGCTAAATAGCAATAACTTTTTCATTGCAGTGGGTTCAGGTTGAATATCAATTATTATCGAAAATAACAAAAAAGGCTGTAATCATGGCTATCCAAAGGAAAAAATAATGTTATAGCCAGTGATATTATTTGATGTGATTTTGATAATTGGAGTAGAAAGCGGTGGAAACGATTAACGCCCGAAACCGCTCTTCAATCCCATGATACATACCTGGGGAGGACGGATAAAACCGTGTTTGGAAATATTTTCTTTAACTGCTTCTGCCCGTTCTTCGAACTCTTTCCCCCGGTCGTGACCGGTAAATTCACTTACCCGTTCGTCGAGCATCCGGAAAAAGCGCCACATCCGTTCGCTGGAGTTCAACATCGGCTTTTTGTCGAAAGACAGAAAAACTTTGTCTACAACCATCGGGAGATCTTCTACCAGGTTCACCACTTCATCCTGTGTAAAGGTATGGCGGTGAAAATGCCCGGCGGTCATATCCATATCGGCTTTAAGGTGATGATAAGTGAGGTGTGCCTCTTGCGCAGGTGTTAAATCTTCGCATATCAACTCGCTAATCAGCAGCAATCCTCCGGGAGCGAGCACCCGGGTCATCTCCTTTAATGCCTTTCGGGGATTAGGAAAATGGTGCAGCGAGTTTGAAATGCTAACCGTGTCGAAATACTCATCTTCAAAGTCCAGTTGTTCGGCATTTCCTTCTACCAGTGTAATTGTGGCTTGCGAAAGCTTTTCTCCGGCCACTTTCAGATTGGCGGGATTCATATCCAATCCCGTACCCGATTCATACAAGGCAAATGCATCCAACAGGAAAGCCAGAAAGTCACCTTCACCTGTGGCGACGTCGAGCAGGTGCCCGGCGTTGCGGTTTTTTAGCTGTTTTTTCAGTTCGGGAAGATGATACATGGACTGCTCCGGCTTTCGGTATTTCAATTACGATTATTTCACTTCGAAGGTGGTGGTCCCGATATTAAAACCGTCAGCAAACACATCAACGGTGTAGGTACCGTCCATCAGCTGCGGTTCATCGGTATTGTCCCAGTAAATATTCACAGGAAGCTGGGCGCCCTCGTATTCCACGGTACGCATAGCAGAATAAGGAATTTTCAAGTCTTCGAATTTGAAAACATTGTCCTTCGATTTGACCAACAGTAGCTGATCGGGGCGCTGAATGCGGACGTAAATATTCTTGGAGCCACGCTTGGCGGTTACGTTTTTGCTGAGCGTGAAACTCACTTTTATTTTTTCGATTTTTCTCGACTTGGGTGTGTCATTTCCTTTCCGGTTGATGCCTGTCGCGGTGAGGTTCAATGCATCGAGCTGAGCTGCGAGGGAAACCTTTTGTTGCAGCTTTTTCTTTTGCTCTTCCAGCTGTTTGTTTTGGGTTTGCACCTCGGTATACTGTTGCTTCACCTGTTTGTTTTCGGCCATCAGGATTTTGTTCCGCGTGTTGAGCGAATCAATCTGAACGATGTAATTCCGCATAATCCCCCGCAATGTGTTTACCTCATCACGGTAGTTGGAAATCTGCGAATAACTGGCTTTTTTCAGTTGTTCTATTTCCGTTAGCAGATTCTGAACGCGTGTACGGGCCATATCGATGTGCGTGCTTAGTGTGTCATTCTCGGTATGTAGTGAGTCATAAGAGACGACCATCCTGGAAAGCTCAGCTTGAATTGAATCTTTCTCCACATTTAGTTGTTGCACCATCTGTTGGTTATTCCTCCGTTGAAAGAAGAAGAGGACTCCGACAACAACTAACAAAACAGCCAAAACGATAACAATAATGTTGTTCCGTTTGTCGGCTGATGATTTATTTTCCTGATTTGCCATGTTTTCCCTGTATTGCAAAGGTTTCAACCCAATTAGAGTACGTACAAAAGTAATATTATTTTAGTCCTGATCAAACGTCTTTGGAGGGGGGAGAATCGCAAAAAAAGTTCTTCTTTTTAGGGGATGATATTCCGATATTGGACAACAAAATATGTTGAAGCATTGTTTTAAGACTCACGATGCCGTAACCGGAAAACCTTTGCAGAATCGTTTTTTCCGGTTAATGTAACAAGTGATGATAAACCGAAACAGGCGTAATGAATCTATCCGAGGTACGAAGAGAGTATCAGTTAAAACAGCTCGATCCTAAAGAAGTAAACAACGATCCGATTAGGCAATTCGAGATATGGATGAATGAGGCGCTCGATGCCAAAACTTCCGACCCCACAGCAATGACATTGGCTACCGCTTCCGCGGAAGGAAAACCGTCGGCGAGGATTGTACTACTGAAATATTTCAGCCACGATGGTTTCTTCTTTTTCACAAATTACCAAAGCCGAAAAGGGACAGAACTGGAAGCGAACGACCAGGCAGCACTTCTCTTCTTCTGGCCCGAGCTGGAACGTCAGGTCCGGGTAGAAGGGCATGTAGTAAAAGCCAGTCCGGAGTTATCGGATTCCTATTTTGCGTCGCGTCCTGCCGAAAGCCAACTGAGTGCGGCCATTTCTCCCCAGAGTAAAGAAGTGAAGGACCGCTCTTCATTGGAAGAACTGTGGAAAAAGAAGCAGGAAGAGCTTGGCGATGAAGCTATCCAACGGCCCGATTTCTGGGGCGGTTACCGGTTGCTTCCCGACAAAATTGAGTTCTGGCAGGGAAGGGCCAACCGTCTGCACGATCGCGTTTTATACAGCCGTGACGGAGATAGCTGGAAATTGGTTCGCCTGGCTCCCTGATTCATTCCTTCCGGTAAACCACTTCTCCGTTGGAAACAGTCATCAGCACTTTCGAATCGACAAGTTGATCTTCTTTGGCTTCCATCAGGTCGGTGTCGAGCATGACGAAATCGGCCAGTTTCCCCGGCTCGATGGAACCTTTTTCGTTTTCTTCGAAAGCCGCTTTGGCCGCCCAGATGGTCATGGCTCGTAACGCTTCTTTTCGACTGATCGCATTCTCGGGCTGGAAACGTTCAGGAGGCCAGCCAGCCGGATCTTTTCGCACCACTCCGGCATAGAAACCCAGAATCGGATTGATCTCTTCAATCGGAAAATCACTACCGTTGGGCAGCCAGCCATTCTCATCCAGCAATTGCTTGTAGGCGTATGCGTACTTGATTCGTTCCCCGATTCTGTCACCGGCCCAGTACATATCGCTGGTGCAATGTGTGGTTTGCACGGATGGGATTACACTGTATTCGCGAAAGCGGGCGAAATCTTCCGGTGCCACAATTTGGGCGTGTTCGATCCGCCAGCGACGGTCGTTCGGTCCGCCGAGAATTTCCTGGTAAATATCGAGCATTCGTTTCACCGCAGCATCGCCGATGCAGTGGGTGTTGATTTGGAATCCGGCCTCGTAAGCCTTCCGGCAGATGCTTGTCAGATAATCTTTTTCATTCACAAAAATCCCTGACGTTTCCGGAGCATCGGAATAAGGCGCTAACAGTTTCGCTCCTCTCGAGCCAAGAGCGCCGTCGGCATAAAGCTTGATGGATGCCACATGCAACCGGGGCTTGACGATAGGTCCTTTGGCCAGTTGTGCCATGTTTTTCTCGTCAGGAGACATCATGCTGTAAATGCGCATTTTCAAATCGCCTTTCTCCTGGAGTGAATCGATTAAGGCAATATCATCATGCGGGAGGCCCGCATCGTGTACCGAGGTGAGGCCAACAGCGAAGCAATTGCGTTGAGCCTTCATCAGCGCTGTTTCTTTTCCTTTCCGGGAAACCGGAGGAATCGCTTTCTTAAGTGCATCGGCGGCATTTTCCAAAAAAATGCCGGTCATCTTTCCGTTTTCACGGATAATTTCACTTTCCTCAAAATCATTTGCCCGAATGCCTGAAGCTTGAATCGCCGCTTTGTTGGCCAGCACGGCGTGTCCGTCGATACGTGTGAGAACAACCGGTATATTGGGGTAAAGCTCATTCAGTTTTCGGTTATCCGGAAATTCTTTCACCGGCCAGTCGTTGTGATCCCAGCCAGTTCCTTCGAGCCAGCCTTCCGGATTTTCCCGGTGGTGTCTCTTTAGAATTTCGAGTATTTCTTCAAATGATTTCGTGTCCCGCAAATTGGCTTTCTGCAACGTTTGACCGTACATCAAAAAGTGGCAATGTGCATCGATGAAACCGGGATAGATGGTTTTTCCGCCAGCATCGATGATATTGTCGCTGGTATACTTTTTCAGTATCTCTTCATCGGAACCAACGCCGATAAATAGACCGTCTTTTACCGCCAATGCTTCGGCCGCTGAAAATTCCGGATCGACGGTATATATTTTGGCGTTTTTAATGATGAGGTCGGCCTTCTGTCCCTGGGCCGGCATGGTGAACAAAATGGTGGAAGCTATCATAACGAGTGCATATTTAATCATGTCAGGAAAGTGTTTGATTCTTGCTAAGATAACGAATTTCATCCGGCTCCCGGTTTCCGAAAAAGTGCATGGTTGTTTATTTTTGCAGAAAACAGACCGGATGGCGAAACGCAAAGTAGAAATCGAACTTTACAGTTTCGGTGAATATGCCGAATGGGACAGGCAGAGTAAATCGATTCCGAGGTTGGTGGCGATTACGGAAACGGTTGGCGCGGAAATCGGAACCGAGTTTGGTTATGTGTTGAAAATACGGCATGGAAAAGGTAAGAAACTGGATTTCCGTATCGACCATCCTTCGTTTCCCGATAAGGAAGGGAAAGTAGCGCCGCCATTTACCGGGGAACAATACATTCGAAGCAACGATTACGAATTTTTCCTGGGCGACTGCATCTGGGAACCTCTCGAAGATAAGTTGGGCAACTGGACCATGACCACCTGGCTGGATGGAAAAATTGTTGCCCAAAAAACATTGCGCCTGGTTGCCAAATAAAAAAGGAACCAGCCTCTCGGTGATTCCTTTCCTGTTTTTCCGCCGAAGCGGTTTATTCTTTTACGAGCTTTTCGAGTTCGGCGTAAGCTTCATCAATTCCCTTCACAAAATCTTCCTGCAGTTTGTTATAATGGGCTTTCACCAGTTTGGGATTGTCTTTCCCGTCGGGGTGATTGGCTCTGTCTATGGCTTCGTTGTGCATTTTTACCGCATCGCTGATGATGGCGACGGCTTTTTCTTCGTCTGCATTATCGAAGTATTCAACGTAGTCGATGCAATCGCCGATAAGTTGCGCTGTCAGCTCAACGATGTCTTTTTTTAATCTTCTGACACTTGCCATAATGGTCGGTTTTCTGTAGTCAACGGCATCAATTTCTTCAGGCGAACCGCTGACGCCGCATAAGCAGTTCGGTGTTTGTAAAACAGGAGCGGCTGGTTGTTTTTAGCCCAAAGCAAGATACAAATCGGTTTGCTTTTAACCAAGATTAAAAAGCCTTGCTGTTACGTTCCTTTTTCTTCCGTTTTGCTTCCTCTTCCTGTTTTTCTTTATCGACAATGTCTTTTTTGAAAACTTCCTGGGTCGACAGTTGCCAGGTCGGATTCATTGTCCAGTTGGAACGTAACTTCAGTACCTCGGGATAATAGAATACCTCCTCGGGCTGGACATGCGCTTCCAGGTTTCCGGTGTCCCATTTTCCGTTGTCGTTTCGGTCGAAGATAGCCTTCACCTTGTACTTTTGTGGTTCCAGGTAAGGAAATTCAACCGTGCCATCTTTGTAAATGGTTTTGGACCGGACAACTTCTTCTTTATCGTCATTTTTCAGTAACTGAATAATGGTCGGCCCGGTTACATTCTGTATGGCAAAATTAATTGTGCCGTAATGCTCTTCTTCCTGCGTAACAAAGGTATTTTCCACACTGTCGGACACGGCTCCATAAATAGTCGTCACTGCTGCCGAATCGATTTTCAATCGGTAGGCCGTTTTGTAATCCCACGGATAGTGGATAAAGAACCTTCGTTTGTTGATGGAATCGGGCAGTATTTTAAAATCGATCGGATTAAACACCGTATCCTGCTTCACAAACAGATGGATCATGGAAGTGTCCATACTTTTTACAGGCTCCGGCGATTCCACTGACACGTTCTTGTAAACATCAAAACCATTGGAACGCGTGTTCAGACTAAGCGATACATTGACATCTTTCTTTTCAATCTTTCTGCGATCTCTCCTTCCCCGTTTTTTGTCGGTAGGGGCATCGCTGAAATACAAATTGATGGTGTCGTTGTAAGCGTATTTCACTCCGGTCGAATCTTGCTGTTCGTAGGTAACCCGGAACTTGAGTGTATCTTTTTTATACACCATCGAATCGGTCAACCAAACGCGAAGCGAGTCATCGTTGGCCGAATGTTCAATATATTTCCAATTACCTTTCGGTTCGTAGTTTAATAGCTGAATATCGAAGGTGTCCTTCACCGATTGTGTGAACGTCAGATCAACATATTTCCGGGTAGGCCTTGTTTCGTTGTCCAGCCGCAGGTCGAAGAAGGGTTGTTCGAATTGCAGCAAGTACAGCGGATTTGGATAAAAACGGGTTTTTCCAAAAACCAGCAAGGTATCCATCCCCACAACGGCTGTGTCCTGCTTTGGGAAATATTTGGCTGAAGGCGTCACCGTTGAATCGAGAAATGCGACTGGTTCCGCCGTCGATGTCAGCATCATGTTGTTGTCGTTGTCGGTAACCGCATAGACATTGTAGGTTGCTTTGGGCAGATTCGTCACGGCAAAGAAGCCGTTGTCATCGGTCTTGGCAACGTAATCGGGTTTGGTCGTCAGGACAGCGGTATCCGATAAATTTTTGTACAGCATGACATATGTGCCCGCCGACGGCTCCAGGTTGAACGAATTCAATACAAAGCCAACAACGCGAAGCGTATCAAGATCGGGGCCCGTTGAAAATGCCAACCGGTAATTCTTTAGCGGGTTTTTCTCGTTGTTGTCGACAATAGCGTCTTTGAAGTCGAGCGAATAGGTGGTACTATCTTTCAGTTTTGCCCCGTTTAAATCGACAATCAGCGATTTTCCTTTGGTCCGGAAAATGGGACGTTTGTCGATTGGCGGAGAAATCACAAATTTTTCGTTCAATTTCTCAGGCACTACAAATTCGTCGAAATATAATCTGACTTCATCACCTTTGTAATTGGTTTGATTCGCCTGCGGAATGCTTCGAATAACGACCGGTGGAATGGTATCCTTGGCACCTCCCGACGGCATACCCATGTTGGCGCACGAGGTATACAATGCTAATGAGCCAAATACAAGGATGATTAGATAAGGAAATTTCTTGTCCAAACTGTTGATATTATGGATTTACAAACGCTACAAACTTACGAAAACTGGCCTAAAGAGGTTTTACCCGTCATTCTTTTTTTCGGTAAAACCGGTAACTTGGTCCGATATTCACAGTAAGGAAGGAAAAATAGATGAAGAAAGCCCCGTCTGCAAGGATTTTTAACGATTTGAATGAAACGGATTTTGATGTTGTTTTCCTGGGAGTGAACCTTCCCGGAGTTTTGATTGCTTACCAATTGGCTTCCGCAGGAAAAAAGGTGGCTTTGTTTATTGAGGGTGATTTTGAGAGGCAGGATGATTTCCGGTTTACCCGCATGTTTCCAGAAACCATGAAGGAGCTTTCCGGTGTTGGATCACGACTGGATTATGCTGCACAAATGCAGCAATCTGCCCCGCACCTTTTTCTGCAGCAGCGAATGGTCTGGCTGCGGGGAAATGCACTCAGCAATCAATTAATAACCCGGTCATATAACCAACTAGCTGTAAGGAATCACTCGGAGAAAGCCGGAACTTTAAAGTTAGGTGACTACCCTGAATTCTCTTTCTTCAGACAAAGTGGTTATACGCATGGAATTCTTTGTCGTGAATACCGGTACAATCATTCCCGCTTGATGCTCGAGTGGCTGAAAACTGCTTCCCGCGAAGGTGCACTGGTTGGAAACTTTATTAAAGCGACTGACCGGGATGGACGAGTTTTGCAGCTGGAAGACCTGATTTCAAAGGAGAAGAAAAAGATTAAGGCAGAACGCGTCATTCAGCTGACTGCTGACTCCCGGCTTTTCCAGTTCGAAGTTCGTTTGCCTGACACAGAGTGGAAAAATCCGGTTCGTATTTCCGGTGAATTCGCGGACTATATTCTTTCACGGGGAAAAGAAAGTGTGCGTGCTACCGCTTTCGCAGAAGATACTGTAAACGACGAAAAGCAAATTATCGATGAGTTAAAACAGCTTTTTTCGCTCAGTCACGAAGATATTCTACCTGTCGAAAACCGGAAACAAACTTCTGCCATTCCAGTAAAGCCGGATTTGACCATCCCTGATTTTCTCGCTGAGGAAATGAGTGAGAAATTGGCGAACCTTTTTCCTGGAATTACCGAATGGAAGATTCCGGACAGCTGGTTCTCTGGGGAAGATGACCGTCACATCAGCCAGGTGTTTGAGCTCGCACAGCGGAAGTTTTATGAGGCGAAGCAAACCGGCATCGATGAGGCATGGTTCATGGAGCTGTTCTACCGCTTTGGCCCCGCCATTAACGATTTGACAGAATTGGCTTATGACGCAATGAGCGAAACGCGCGATCCTTTGTTGCTATGGGAGCAGGCGATCAGTCGATACGAGCAAGCAAATGAATGGCGAATTTCATAAAAAAGCCGGCGAAGGTTTGACTCTTGCCGGCTTTGCTGATATCTTTTTTCGTTTATTCTACTGTCACCGATTTGGCCAGGTTCCGGGGCTGGTCTACATCGGTACCGCGCAGTATCGCTACATAATAGGCAAATAACTGTAGCGGGATGATGGTAAGCAATGGCGCTACGGCCGGGTGCGAACGAGGAATCTCGAAAATGTCGTCGCACATTTTGTCAAGTTGCGTATCACCTTCCGAAACCACCGCGATGATGTTTCCCTTCCGCGCTTTTACTTCCTGAATATTGGAAACCACTTTTTCGTAGTAACGGTCTTTGGCGGCAACTACTACAACGGGAAGGTTGTCATCGACCAATGCGATCGGACCGTGTTTCATTTCCGCGGCAGCGTAACCTTCGGCATGCAGGTAAGAAACCTCTTTCAGTTTCAACGCACCTTCCAGAGCAACGGGGAACAACGCTCCACGTCCCAGGTATAATGCGTTAACAGCGTCTTTGTATTTGTCGGCTACTTTCCGGATGTGGTCAGTGCTTTGCAAGATGGTTTTGATCTTCTCAGGCACTTCTGAAAGTTCCTGAATAATGACGCGATAATCTTCCACGCTCAGCCGGCCTTTTTCTTTACCAAGAAGAGCTGCCATCATGGTCAGGATGGTGACCTGAGCCGTAAATGCTTTGGTCGAAGCTACACCGATTTCCACACCAGCGTGAATGTATACACCACCATCTGTTTCGCGTGGAATGGATGAACCTACTACGTTGCAGATCCCCAATACAGTTGCTCCGCGTTCTTTTGCCAACTTAACGGCTGCTAATGTATCGGCAGTTTCACCACTCTGACTGATGGCAATCACTACATCATCCTCGTCGATGATGGGATTACGGTAACGGAATTCGGAAGCGTATTCTACTTCTACCGGGATGCGACAATACTCCTCGAACAGGTATTCGCCCACCAGGCCGGCATGCCACGAAGTTCCGCAACCAATGATGATGAGGCGACGGGCTTCTTTCAGTTTTGGCATCACATTATGAAGGCCACCTAAAACAATGTCGCTGTTGTCGGTTTTAATACGGCCTTTAAATGATTGCTCAATGGTATTGGGCTGTTCGAAAATTTCTTTCAGCATGAAATGGTCGTAGCCATTTTTCTGCAGTTCGCCGATGCTCAAATCAACCTGCTTGATTTTGGCTACCAGCGGGTCATTGTTGATATTTTTCAACGTGAGACTTCCACGCTCGATGATAGCAACATCATGGTCGTTGAGGTAGAGTACCTGGTTGGTGTGACCAACAATCGGTGTCGCATCAGATGCCAGGAAATATTCGTCGTTGCCAATACCAATAACCAGGGGACTTCCCTTGCGGGCAGCGATGAGTTTGTTCGGTTCTTCCTTACAAACAACAACAATTCCGTAAGCACCGACCACTTTTTTCAGTGCAGCACGAACGGCAATCTCCGCTGATTTTTCTTCGCTATTCAGGTAGACATACTCAATCAAATTGACCAATACTTCGGTATCGGTTTCCGATTGAAATTTGTAACCAAGTTCGCTTAAATCATTGCGCAGGTTGCTGTAGTTTTCAATAATACCATTATGAACAAGGGTAAAATGTCCGTTCATAGAGGTGTGAGGGTGTGCATTCTGGTCAGTTGGCTCACCGTGAGTTGCCCAACGGGTGTGACCGATGCCGATTTTTCCACCGGTATCTTTGTCAGAGACTAACTCTTCCAGGTTGGCAATTTTTCCCTGGCATTTGTACACACGTTGCTCGTCTCCTAAAAGAGCAATACCGGAAGAATCGTACCCCCGGTATTCAAGCATTTTCAATCCATTAATTAAAATGGGGTAAGCATTCTTGTCGCCAATGTAGCCTACGATTCCACACATAAATTTCTTCTTTTGAGGTTAAAAATATTATCTGTCAATCAAGGAAACAACGGACAACTGTAGCGGTATATTATTTATACCGCGTATAGTTTATTTCCAATTGTATCGGTTGCGAACTATTACTTCCCTTTAATACAACCCTGTCAGCTGAATTTTTTCTGGTAGCAGAAACCAGGTAAAAACCTAAGTTTTGAACCGTTCCGTCGAGAATTTGCTGCAAGTGCTGAGTAATATTGAAGGTATACGTAGCATCTGTTGCGTTGTACACGCCGCCATAGTAGGCTAGTGACAGCTGGCTGTCAATCGGAAATGCTTCGCTTCCGTCTTCTTGAATGGTCTTTAGAAACAGCTGACTGGGCATGGGATGTTGGTGGAAATCCGACATTGTCGTATCAGCGTGGAAAGTCAACGTCGCCTTGTTAATCATACAATTGGTCGAGTCTGTCCAGTTGTCGAGCGAGGGAACGTCAATCTTCACCTTTGTTCCGCCTGTTGGCTGAACAAAAACCAGAGAATCCTCCACATTTTCCTGATTCAGATGGTCGGCGAACCATGCGTTAGAGTAATCGTGTTCGAAATACGGAACATCAGCCGAGTTCGTTGTCAGTTGGTAGGAGAAAACTAAACTGTCGGCATCAGCCGTGTGGTAAAAGAGATTGAGCAACGATGCATGTGATCTCAGGTAAACAAGTCCCCCGCCAGCTTGCAGCGGTTGCGATTCGATATATAAACCTTTGAAAAAGTTAAGAAAGACATCGTTGTTTATCATATCCAGTGAATCGGCTTTTAACAGCATATTGCCGATATTATCGTTCAGTCGAACTGAAATCTGTTGCACGGTGGTATCTTGCCCGGTTGAATCGGTCCTGAATTTCGGCGTGAAGTCTGCCATTCCGATAACCGTATCATTCGTCAATGTTTTTGGATCGAACGAGGAGAGGTACTGGGCATCGAAATTGAGTGGCTGAACCAATTTGTACACTTTCACTTCCTGAGGTGTGATGGTATCGCCGTAAACCTTCCGGTAAACGAGACTCACAACAGCAGAGTCGAGAACCGCGTCCTGTGCGTATGACGGGTAATAAGGTAAGCGGAATTGTGCTGCAAACGACGCGGTAGTCCGTCCAAACAGCGGGTCATTAAAACTTCCGAAAACGTTGTAATCGGGTTTGTCTACCCTTATTTTAGTGTCGGTAAAAGTGTAAGACGAAATACTTCCGGTTTCGTTACTGTAACGTGAATCAAGTATGTTGCTACCGGGCAGTAAATCAAGACCCAGCGTTTCATCGTTCTTTTTACATCCTCCTAACATCAGCAGGGTGAGGGCCAAAGCTATCACCACACCCCCGGGCTTGAAAAAACATTTGTGTGTCAAAGTATTTCCGTTTTTAGTAGTTTTTTGAAAGAGACGCGGAAATTATAAAATTTTATCGTAAAACTCTGAATAGGCATCAATGTATGTATCAGCCGATTGATAATCAAGGAAGAGCTTTCCTGACTGCTTCATGTAATTCTCAACCTCTTCATTGATGCTTTCACTCCCTTTTATGGTTGCGTCAGAATAATCCACCGCAAGTTTACTCAAATTTACGAAGGTAGGATCGGACAAAACAGAAATATCTTCTTTCGGAATGCCATCTTCTGCAATCTTAGAGACGATCTGACTGTTCATCGGAGTTTTAAATGCGTCGTTATAAGCAGAGTAAACTACCTTTGAGTTGGCAAAAAGCGGATTGTCTTTATAGATTTTTTTGATGAATAACGGAACTAATCCAGTGAACCATCCATGGCAGTGAATTAAATCAGGAGCCCAGCGTAATTTGATTACAGTTTCCAAAACTCCCCGTGCAAAAAAGATGGCCCGTTCATCGTTGTCTTCAAGTTCTTTTCCTTTGGAATCGGCAAATTTGGCTTTCCTGTGAAAGTAATCTTCGTTGTCGATGAAATAAACCTGCATACGCGCTGCCTGGATGGAGGCTACTTTGATGATCAGCGGATGGTCGGTGTCATTAATGACCAGATTCATTCCGGAAAGCCGGATAACTTCGTGAAGTTGATTTCTTCGTTCATTCACGCTGCCATATCGTGGCATAAAGGTCCGTATCTCTCTCCCTCTCTCTTGTATACCCTGAGGTAAGTGACGACTGATTTGCGAAATTTCTGTTTCAGGTAGGTAGGGGGTAATTTCCTGAGAGATGAATAAAACCTTCTTCTTTTCCATGATCTTTTGAGAATTTATCCTGCAAAAATAGAAAAAATACCTCAGATATTCAACGACGAAAGGGGTATGGCCCTGTCAGCAAGGAGCGAAAGAGTGTTTTATCGTGTTTATATATTTCGTTACTTTGCACGCTGTAACCAAATGAAAAGATGAAACTTTTTACTACCCGGAATGAGCTGAATGAAGCTTTGGATGCTAATCGTAATCAGGGGAAAAGCATCGGATTTGTGCCTACGATGGGAGCACTTCACGAGGGACATCTCTCGCTTGTCAGCCAGGCCGGAAATGAGAATGATGTGGTGGTGGTTTCGATTTTTGTTAATCCCACACAGTTTAACGACCCGGCTGACCTGGAACGATATCCAAGGACGTTGGAAGAGGACATGAAAAAGCTGGCAACGGTTGGCGATCCATTGATTTTTGCCCCCGCGGTGAGAGAAATGTATCCCGAACCCGATAACCGCCAATTTGATTTCGGAAATCTGGAAACGGTTATGGAAGGTCAGTTTCGGCCGGGACATTTTAATGGCGTCGGTCAAATTGTCAGCAAGCTTTTTGACGTGGTAATGCCGCATCGTGCTTACTTTGGACTGAAAGATTTCCAGCAATTGGCCATTATCAAGGAAATGGTACGCCAATTGCAATATGATATTAAGATCGTGCCCTGCGAAATTGTTCGCGAAGCCGATGGTTTGGCCATGAGTTCCCGTAATCAACTGTTGACGCCGGAACACCGGGCTGCAGCTCCGCTGATTTCACAAACCCTTTCCGAAGCAAAGAAACTGGTGGGTGAAAAAAGCGTAGAAGAACTTAAAGCATGGGTGCAGGAAAAAATAAACAATAGTCCTTTGTTGGAGGTTGAATATTTTGAGATAGTTGATGATAACTACCTTCAGCCTGTAAAAACGTGGGGCGAACCTACCGTGAAAGTAGGTTGCATTGCGGTACATGCCGGTAAAGTCCGGTTAATTGATAATGTAATTCTTGAAAAACAGTAAATTCAGGTGATGAATATTGAAGTTTGCAAATCCAAAATTCACAGGGTAACTGTTACAGCTGCCGACCTGCAGTATGTGGGGAGCATTACCATTGATGAAGATCTGATGGATGCGGCCAACCTGATTGAGAACGAGAAGGTGCAAATCGTTAACATTAACAATGGCGAGCGGCTCGAAACCTACGTTATCAGAGGTGAGCGTGGTTCAGGCGAAGTTTGTCTGAACGGACCGGCTGCCCGTAAGGTGGCTGTTGGTGATGTTGTTATCATCATTTCCTACGCGACCATGGATTTTGAAGAAGCGAAAAAGTGGAAACCCAGTCTGGTTTTTCCGGATACGGAAACCAATAAACTGGTATAAGCAATAAAAACATTTTCCATACCTATACCCCGTGGGTTTTCCCGTGGGGTTTTTTAATTTTGGTACATATCAACTTCAAAATCCCTGAAAATGGCTAAAGCCAAAACCGTTTATACCTGTCAGAACTGTGGAGCTCAATGGCCCAAATGGATGGGACAATGTAACAGCTGCGGAGAGTGGAATACCCTGGTGGAAGAAATCGTGGTAAAAAACAAACAGCCCGTGCAGGCTACAGCCCGAAGTTCTTCCAGTCCGTTGCGCCTCGACCAGATTACCAGCGGTAAGCAGGAGCGCATCGATACCTGCAACAGTGAACTGAATCGCGTGTTGGGCGGTGGTTTGGTCCCAGGGAGTTTGATACTTCTTGGTGGTGAACCGGGCATTGGAAAATCGACACTGGTGTTACAGGTGGCGTTGGCATTGAAGGATAAAAAAGTTTTATATATCTCGGGTGAGGAAAGTCTGCAGCAATTGAAAATGCGGGCCAGGAGATTGCAACAAGACAGTACTGATTGTCTTTTTCTCAGTGAGACATCGCTGGAAAGTGTTTTGGCACACATTGAAAATGAAAAGCCCGATTTGGTGATTATTGATTCCATTCAGACGCTAACAGCTGATGGCCTGGAATCAGCGCCGGGGAGCGTTGGGCAAATCCGCGAATGTGCTTCAGCCATAATGAAAACGGCGAAGCCTGCGCATGTTCCGGTGATTTTAATCGGCCACATTACGAAAGACGGAAATTTGGCCGGACCGAAAGTGCTGGAACATATTGTCGATACGGTTTTGCAATTTGAAGGTGACCGAAATTATTTATATCGCATCCTCCGTTCGGTAAAAAACCGGTTCGGTTCCACTTCTGAGTTGGGAATTTACGAAATGCGACAGGATGGCCTGCGCATTGTTTCCAACCCATCGGAGATGTTGATGCTGCAGCACAATGATGGACTGAGCGGAACGAGTATCGCGGCTTCTATAGAAGGAATGCGGTCGTTCATGATTGAGGTTCAGGGATTAGTTAGTTCGGCAGCTTACGGAACACCGCAACGTTCGGCGACCGGTTTTGATTTGCGTCGTTTAAATATGTTGTTGGCGGTTTTGGAAAAACGGGCTGGCTTTAAACTGATGGCCAAAGACGTGTTTTTGAATATTGCCGGCGGTTTGCGCGTTGATGATCCGGCCATGGATTTGGCAGTCATAATATCGATTCTTTCATCTAATTTCGATATTCCGGTAAGTAAACAGTCATGCTTTGCCGGAGAAGTGGGGTTGACCGGAGAAATTCGCCCGGTGAACCGGATTGAGCAACGCATTACCGAGGCCGAAAAGCAAGGCTTCAGCGAAATTTATATTTCGAGATACAACAAGGGAGTCGATTTTTCCCGCTTTAAAATACAGGTTAACCAGGTGGACCGGATTGAGAAAATGGTCCGGATGGTTTTCAGTCAACGAAAATAAAAAAGGCGGAATGTTATTTCCGCCTTTTTTGTATAATTCAAATGCTTTTTTCTGTTAGAAGAAGTCATCCTGCGTTGTCGTCTGATTTTTCTGACTGTTCTTCTTATTCACCTCGTCACAATCGAGGTTGATATTGAAGTTCGGTGGACGGTCAAATTTGGTGTCCTGCGACAAATTCAGTGTTGAATCAGAATATAACTTATTCATGAAACGGCCGTAAATTGGAAGTGCCATGTTGGCTCCCTGACCAAAGTGAATGCCTTTAAAGTGAATACTTCGTAAGTCTGCTCCGGTCCAGACACCGGTAACCAATTCCGGCGTAATACCAATGAACCAACCGTCCGACTGGTTTTGTGTTGTTCCGGTTTTACCGGCAATGTCAGCGGTCAAATGTCCGTAAACCGGATGCCACCGCAGGCGCTGGCTTGTTCCCTCATTGACAACGCCTTCCATCAGGTTCAGCATCAGGTAAGCCGTTTTCTGGTCAATGGCTTCGTGCTGTTGAGGTGTGAACCGCGCCAGCACATTACCGTCCTTGTCTTCAATCCGATCGACGAAATAAGGCTTGGTATAAACCCCGTGATTTCCGAACGTTCCAAAAGCCCCGACCATTTCGTACAACGAAATATCTGAAGTTCCGAGGAACATCGAAGGTACTGCATCGATGGGACTAATAATGCCCATTTTTCGCATTACATTCTTCATGGCCTGAGGGTTGAATTTCTTCATGATCCAGGCCGAAATCTGGTTTACCGAATTAGCCAATCCCCATTTCAATGTTACCATTTGCCCTTCGCGCTCCGACGAAGAGTTCTTGGCTGTCCAGGTTGTTCCATCGGGCAGGTAGAATGTTTGTTCGGTATTGGGAACCAGCGTACAAGGTGAATAACCGTTTTGCATGGCTAGCGTGTAGAGGAACGGTTTCACCGTTGAACCTACCTGACGTTTCCCGCCGGTCACCATGTCGTACATGAAATATTTGTAGTTAGGGCCGCCTACGTAAGCTCTCACGGCTCCGGTTTTCACATCCATTGTCATCATCGACGACCGGAGATAGCTCAAATAATATTTAATTGAATCAAGCGGCGTCATGGTCGTGTCTACTTCACCTTTCCAGGAGAACACGCTCATCTCAACCGGTTTATTGAAGTTTTTCTTGATTTCTTTAAAGTTCAATCCCCGCTCATGAAGCACGTGGTAGCGCTCGCTTTTTCGAATTTCCCTATCGAGAATGTCGTCAATTTGACTTACAGAGAGGTCATCCGAAAACGGAGGATGCTTGAGTTCTTTCAGCTTGCTGAAGAAAGTGGGCTGTAAATCGGTACTCAAATGTTCCACCACTGATTGTTCGGCATCCCGTTGCATGCGCGAGTCGATGGTGGTGTAGATTTTCAAGCCATCGTTATAGATGTTGTAGTTGGTCCCGTCCGGCTTCAGATTCTTGGAGCACCAGCCATACAATGGATTGGTTTCCCATTCAATGGAGTCTTCTTTAAATTTTTCGTCCTGCCACGAAGCATAATTACTCCGGTCGGGTTTGGTGGCCGTCATAATTACCCGCAAATATTCAGTAAAATAAGTACCTGAACCGCTTTTAAAGTCTTCTCTCTTGTATTTTAAGTCGAGCGACTTGGTTTTTAGTGTATCAAATGCGGCCGGCGTCAGATAGCCGTATTTCGTCATCTGCGAAAGCACAACATTTCTTCGCCCAAGCACCATGTCCGGCCTTCGAACCGGGTTGAACAGCGACGGGTTTTTGGCCATGCCGACCAGCGTAGCCGCCTCGTCAACATTAAGGCTATCGGGTGTAGTATTGAAATAAATTTGAGCGGCAGATTTCACACCGACTGCCAGATTCAGGAAATCGAATTTATTCAGGTACATGGTCAGGATTTCCTCTTTGGTGAAACTCCGTTCCAGTTTTACCGCAATTACCCATTCCCTGAATTTCCGGATAACGAAATCGAGTTTATTTTCATATTGTTCCCGCGGGAAGAGCATTTTCGCTACCTGCTGCGAAATTGTACTACCTCCACCGGCACTTTCATTTCCGGTGAGAATTCCTTTGGCTACACGGAACAGACCGCGCAAGTCAATTCCGGAATGCTGGTAAAAACGCACATCTTCGGTTGCTACAAGGGCATTGACAATATTCGGGCTCAAATCCTCGAAACGTACATAGGTACGGTTTTCCTTGAAAAACTTCCGAAGCACTTCTCCATCGTGCGTATAAACTTCCGAAGCCAGAGCTGGTTCTGTGTTTTCCAATTCTTCGAAGGTAGGCATGAAGCCCAAATCTCCTTTTGCAATCAGAGTAAACAGAATTACAACTCCCAGTACGCCCAGAGCATACAAACTCCAGAACGCTATGAGGTATTTTCTGAATGGTTTTTTATTTTCTGTCATGGCGCCAATCCTAGTGAACACGGACAAAGATATAAAATTAATGTTCCTTCCGTTAAACTGATCTCAAGATCAAACAGGTGGAAGATGATGGTAATTCTAATGAAAATAAACGTTTTCAAGTAGATTCAATCAATAAAAAACCGTGCCGGTTTGACAAAGAAGCGAAGAAAAATTTTGAACATAGGTCGTGATTTCCTTTACTTTGCATAGTTTTCACTGCATAATGCATAATTATCGGGAAGGAAGATGGAAGAAAACCTAGTTATTGTCGAGTCGCCTGCAAAGGCAAAAACGATAGAAAAATTTCTTGGAAAAGATTTCCAGGTTACCTCGAGTTTTGGACACATCCGCGATCTGGACAAGAAAGATTTTGGTGTGGATCTCGAAAATAAATACCAGCCCAGGTATATTGTCTCCGACGACAAGAAGAAAGTTGTCAGCGAACTGAAAAAGATGGTGAAGAACTCGAAGCGGGTTTGGATCGCATCCGATGAAGACCGCGAAGGAGAAGCCATTGCCTGGCACTTGATGGAGGTGTTAAAACTTGATCCGGGTAGTACCAACCGGATTGTTTTTCACGAAATTACCAAGGATGCTATTCTTCATGCGATTGAAAGCCCGAGGAAGCTGGATAAAAACCTGGTGGATGCGCAACAGGCTCGGCGTGTACTTGACCGCCTCGTTGGATTTGAGATCTCGCCGGTACTTTGGAAAAAAGTGAAACCATCCCTTTCAGCTGGTCGCGTGCAGTCGGTAGCCGTTCGCCTGATTGTGGAGCGCGAGCGCGAAATCAACAAATTTGTTAGTACTTCCTCTTTCCGCGTCCGGGCTTTGTTCATGGTTCCTGATAAAAACGGACGATTGGCACCGCTCGAGGCCGAACTCGACAAGCGTTTCAATACGGCCGAAGAAGCCAAAGCATTTTTGGAAAAATGCGATGCTTCCGATTTCGATATTGCTGATATCGTTACAAAACCGGCCAAAAAATCACCGGCGCCGCCGTTTATTACTTCGACGTTGCAGCAGGAAGCCAGTCGAAAACTGGGATTTCCGGTAAGTATGACAATGTCAGTGGCTCAGCGGTTGTATGAAGCGGGACAAATCACCTACATGCGTACCGACTCGGTGAACTTGTCGAAACTGGCCATCGGTTCGGCGAAAGAAAAAATCTCCGAGCTATACGGCGATAAATATGTCAAAACACGGCAGTTTAAAACCAAAGCAAAAGGAGCACAGGAAGCGCACGAAGCCATTCGTCCGACCGATTTGAGAAAAGAAAATATTTCCGGTTCACCGCAGGAGCAGAAGTTATATAACCTGATCTGGAAACGCACCATTGCTTCGCAGATGGCGGATGCCGAGTTGGAAAAGACAACTGTTACCATTGATGTTTCCGGTGCTAAAGAGCATTTTGTTGCCAACGGTGAAGTGTTGAAATTCGATGGTTTTCTGGGAGTATACCTGGAATCGACGGATGATGAAGGACAGAATGAGGAACAGAAAGGATTGCTTCCTCCATTGAATAAAGGTCAGAAGCTGGATCTTGATAACATTATTGCATCGGAGCGCTTTACCCTGAAGCCACCGCGTTATACGGAAGCAAGTTTGGTTCGTAAGCTGGAAGAGCTGGGAATCGGACGTCCGTCAACTTATGCACCGATTATTACGACCATCCAGAACCGGAATTATGTGGTGAAGGAAGATCGTCCCGGCGTTGAGAGAAAATATAAGACGATTCTGTTGAAAGACAGCGATATTCAGGAAGAAGAAAAAACAGAAATTACCGGAGCTGAGAAATCGAAGCTCTTCCCGACGGATATTGGTTTGGTGGTAAATGACTTCCTGATGAAGTATTTCCCGCGCATCATGGATTACAACTTTACCGCTTCGGTTGAGGAACAATTCGATGATATCGCACTTGGAGGCTTGCAATGGTATGAAATGATTGATGCATTCTACCGGCCTTTCCATGAAAATATTGAAGAGGTGCTGAATGTTTCGGAACGAACCCGTGGTGAACGTATCCTCGGTAATGATCCGGCTACCGGAAAAGAAGTGTCGGTTAAAATTGGTCGCTACGGTGCATTTGCTCAACTCGGTGAAGCGTCAGAGGAATCAGAAGAGAAACCTCAGTTTGCCAGCCTTCGCAGTGGGCAGAGTATTGAGACTATTTCGCTGGAAGAGGCCCTCGAGCTGTTTAAACTTCCCCGCGATGTGGGTGAGTACGAAGGAAAGAAAGTAGTGATCGGCATTGGCCGGTTCGGTCCTTACGTGCGACACGACGGGAAATTTGTGTCGTTGAAAAAAGATGTAGATGATCCGCACACGATTGATCTGGAGCGGGCGATTGAACTCATTGAAGAGAAGCGGGAGAAGGATCGGAAAGCGATTATCAAAGTATTCGACGAAGAGGAGCCCGAAATTAGGGTGCTGCAAGGCCGTTGGGGACCTTATATAACGAGCGATAAGAAGAATTACAAGATTCCGAAAGGTACCGAAGCTGAAAAGCTGACGCTGGAGGATTGCAAGAAGATTATTGAAAAGGGGCCGGCATCAGGAAAGAAAGCAGCCAAAAAGACCACAACCAAAAAGAAAACGACCGCTTCGAAGACAAAAACAAAGTCGACGAAGACGACGAAGAAGAAAACAAAGTAAGAAACGAAGTCAGGGCAAACACTTATGGAGTTTGCCCTTTTTTATACTGAATTAATATTACCGCTTTACTACCAAACAACTTTCAGATTTCGTATTTTGCTGCCTATGTTAAACGACCTGCTTATTCCGGCTAACGAGTTGACCGTGGTTCGATTGTTTCAGGGAGCTTCTGATTCCCTGGGAAAACAATTGATTCAGGCTGACCTCTGGGAGGAGAACGAGAAGCTGAAAGTGGTGATTCTCGGTATTCCGGAGAGTCGTTTATCCCGGTTTGAAGGTCTGGAAAATGCTCCGGACATGATTCGCGAGCAGCTATACCAGTTGACAGCTGTTGGCGATTCTTCGTTGATTGCAGATATTGGAAATGTTCGCCCCGGAAATACACCTGCTGATACGTATGCGGCCGTTCGGATGGTCACGGAATCGCTTGTGTCGAAAGGTTTGCAGGTGTTGGTCCTGGGAGGAAGTCAGGACTTAACATTGCCCTTGTTGGAAGGCAGGCAGACTAAACGGCAAACGTTGACGGTTATCGATGACCGGCCCGATTATAAGGCTGGAGAGGAGTTCGGAACGGACGAGAATTTCCTGGAAAAAATTACGACTGGCACTACTCTTCGGTTATTGGGCCTGCAAGCCTACTTCTCGCCATTAGACAAAACGGACGACTTACTCAAACAGCATCGGGGCCTCCAATTGCCACTGGGGGACTTACGCGAAAATATTCGCGAAAGCGAACCAATGTTGCGTGAGGCCGATGTGATTAGCTTCGATTTCGGTGCCTTGAAAGCCCACGAAGCGCCCGGTCAGCAGCGGTTGTCTCCCAACGGACTTTATGGAGAGGAGGCTTGCCAGTTGGCATGGTATGCCGGAATGAGTACGAAGCTGAATATGACCGGTATTTTTGGCTATAGCCCCTCGCTCGATTTACAACGTTGGGGAGCTGTAATGGCGGCTCAGATTGGGTGGTATTTTTTGAAAGGAGCGATCGTGCAGAAAGATGAGGAGCCAGTGGGAGAAGCATCGGAATTTTTACATTTCATGGTTCCGGTTGGGGGGGTGGATGAGCCCATTGTTTTTCTAAAACATCCCGTTACCGGAAGGTGGTGGATGGAGGTAAATTCGAAAAAGAATGAAGAAGTTCGAATTGCCTGTTCTGAAAATGATTACCTTTTGGCGCAGAAAAATGAAATCCCCGAACGTTGGATTCGTTATTGGGGTGTGAATGAAATATAACCAAACAATAATAGTGGTAGAAGCGAGTTATTAACTTAACAGACTAAGCAATTTAAAAACGGTAGAATTAATCTTTTTTTGACCTGTTTTCAGGAGGGGATATTCGACAAGGTTGACGTAATCTATGAAGCGAATACTGATATTTTTGTTTCTTTTAATTATTGTTAATTTCGTTGCGAGAGCCCAGCAGGACCCACAGTTTAGTCAGAACATGTTCAATCATTTGACTATCAATCCGGGATTTGCGGGTAAAAGTGATGCAATTAATGCTTCATTGCTCAACCGTTTTCAGTGGGTAGGATTTCCAGGAGCACCAGTTACCACCGTTTTTAATGCAGATGCTACTGTTGGCCTTATCGGTCAGGAGGACGGTATCGGTTTTTCCGTAATGAATGATGAAATAGGCTATGAGAAAAATATTTCGGTTAGCCTAATATATGCCTGGCGTACAGATGTTGGGAACGGAAAACTGGGAACCGGAATTTCTATCGGTTTGATGAATAAAAACCTCAAGCCTGGTTGGAGTTCGGATGCCGGAGCTAACCTAATCGATCAAGGGGATCCGCTAATTCCTCAGAGTGAGGTGAATGCTTTAGTTCCAGATATAGGATTCGGGTTATTCTATGAACACAAAGATTATTACCTGGGATTGTCGGTGAAACATCTGAACCAGGCAGTTTATTCTTACGAAGAGAGTGGAAAATATTCGCTGGTAAGGAACTATTATTTTTCGGGCGGATACAATATTCGTTTATCCGACCCGTTATTTGAAGTACAGCCATCGTTATTGTTTAAGACAGATGCTGCCAGTTACCAGGTCGATGTAGATGTGAATGTGCGCTATAACAAGCGCGTATGGGGAGGACTGGGCTATCGGTTAAATGATGCTGTGATTGTTTTGCTTGGGACGGAGTTTCGAAATGGGATTAAGGTAGGATATTCTTATGATCTGACCATTTCACCGCTCGCCCGTTACAGTTCGGGTTCTCACGAGTTTTTTATCGCTTACTCGTTTAATCTGAACCGGAGAAGAGAACAAAAATATAAAAGCGTTCGATTTCTATAATAATACATTGAAGCGTGAAAATATTTGTGCCACATATGAACAATAATATGAGACGATTATTCTTCTTTGGTAGTGTAGTTGCCATCGTCCTGTCTCTGAGTAGTTGTAACCGCGGAACAAACGGTGAACTTGTTGGAGTGGGGAAACGAGGTAAGTATTTTGAGCCCACCCCTTTTGGAATGACCATGGTTCCCAGGGGAAGTTTTACAATGGGGCCGAGTGATCAGGATATCTCTCATTCGACCTCTCCCTCAAGAACTGTTTCTGTGGATGCATTCTGGATGGATGAAACGGAAATCACCAACAATGAATACCGGCAGTTTGTGTACTGGGTTCGCGACTCCATTGCTCGTCGGATGCTCGGACAGCAATTTGACGAGTTCCTGAACACGGAAGATCGGGATGGAAATCCGATCGATCCGCCAACAATAAACTGGGACGAGCGCATCGACTGGAACGACCCGGATTACAAGGAGGCACTTGCAGGGTTGTACTATGCGCCCAAAGATCGTTTGTTTGGCAAGAAAGAGATCGATACGCGGAAACTCAATTACAAATATTTTTGGGTTGACCTGAAGCAAGCCGCTAAGCGGGCTAATGCTTATGATTACAAAACCCAGAGTTATAAAGGAACCGTTAATGATATTGATGGTAAAGAAGTCCCGATCGAAGGCCGTTCCAGTTTTATCATGAGCGATGCGGTTAATGTGTATCCCGATACTTTGGTTTGGATCCGAGATTTTACCTATTCGTATAATGAACCCTGGGCTACCATGTATTTCTGGCATCCCGGTTTTGATGACTATCCGGTTGTTGGTGTGACCTGGAAACAGGCGAGAGCATTTTGTATCTGGAGAACCCGTTACAAGAATGCAGCTTTGGCGCAACAAGGTGAATATGCTGTTCAGGATTACCGGTTACCTTCGGAAGCTGAATGGGAATACGCTGCTCGTGGAGGACTTCAGAATTCGATGTATCCGTGGGGTGGTTACTATACCCGTACTCAGGAAGGTTGTTTCCTGGCGAACTTTAAACCTATGCGGGGAAATTATATCGATGATAAAGGACTGGCAACGGTTAAAGTCGGAACATACGATCCGAACGGATATGGATTGTATGATATGGCAGGTAATGTGGCCGAATGGACCATTACTGCTTATGATGAAGCTGAGTACAACTTCATGAATGACTTTAACCCGAACTATGAATATAATGCTCTTCCGGATGATCCTCCGGCGATGAAAAGAAAAGTGATTCGCGGTGGCTCCTGGAAGGATATTTCATACTTCCTGCAGGTAGGTACACGTACCTATGAGTATCAGGATACAGCGAAATCGTACATCGGATTCCGTTGCGTACGATCGTCATTTGGAGATGAATTTTAGAAAGGAATTAAACCATTAAATTGCTTTTGCCATGGGATTGACCGATTTTACGCATTCCAGACGATGGAAAGTCTTCATGAACTATGTGTACAGTATTGGAGCGGCCATCGTACTTTTGGGTGCACTGTTTAAACTTCAACACTGGCCCGGTGGTCCGATAATGCTGACCATTGGTATGTCAACTGAAGCGTTGATATTTTTCCTGTCTGCTTTTGAGCCTTCGAACGAACCGCCGGACTGGACCAAAGTTTATCCGCAGTTAAAAGAAGATTTTGCCCATCTGGATGCAGACGAACTTTTCGAAGAATCGCTGAACAGGAAGCCGAAGAGCTCATTCGATATGGATACCTTCCTGGAATCGACAGAAATATCGCCTGAGTTGCTGAATAAACTGCAGAAAGGACTGACTGATTTGAGTAACACGGCACAGAGTTTCGCCGATATTTCTTCTGCTACAATGGCAACAGATGTATATGTGAAGAACCTGAACGCTGCATCTGAGTCCATGAATATATTTGCTGAAGTAAATACAAGGGCTGGTGAGAGTGTTGACAGTACTATTAACAAAGTGGTTCATTCAGGAGAAAAACTGGCTGAGTCTTATCACGAGTTTGTCAATACCATTCAACGTGACTTCAAGGTATTAAATGATCATTCTGGCAACTATACCGAAGAACTGGAGCGCATCAATTCGAATCTTTCGTCTCTGAATGCCTCTTATGAAGTACAGTTGGAAGGAGCCCGCAAACAGGCTGAAACAGCTTCTTCAGTACACAAGGATTTTGCTCAGATGAACGAGTTACTGTCCAGTTCGGTACAAGAGGCTAAAAAATATCAGGCCCAGGCAGAAGAGTTAAATAAAAATCTTGAAGCGCTCAACAACGTATATGGAAATATGCTTGGAGCCATGAATATCAAGAAGTAATTCACCAAATTCTCGATTCGAAATGAGTGCAAAAAATTGTCCGGAAACTCCACGGCAACGAATGATTAGCCTGATGTATCTGGTGCTAATGGCTTTATTGGCACTAAACGTCGATAAATCAGTGCTGGATGCTTTTGAAACTGTGGATCGAGGGTTATCGACGACTATCGAGAATTTCAATTCGAAGAATGCCAGGGTTTATGCCGATTTCGCGAAGGCTGCTCTTGACAATCCGGAAAAATCAGGAAATCTGAATCTGGAGGCGAAAACCGTTAAAGCAAAAACTGACTCGCTCTATAATTATATTACAGAGCTGAAAAAGATGCTGGTGGTTGCAGCAGACGGTGAAGATGGTAATATCCATAACATTAAGTCGAAGGATAATACCCAGGTAGCGCCGGAATTGATGCTGGTAAAACACCAGGGGCGTTTAGGTAAAGAATTGAAGCAATCAATAGAATCGTATCGCAAGTATCTTTTGTCGTTGGTCGATCCCAAAGATACAGCGTTGATTGCAAGTATAAAAAGTAGTCTCAATACATCCGATCCGCCTCCGGTGGAAGGTAATTCGCCTTCATGGCAGGAGTCTATATTTCAGGGATACCCGTTGGTTGCTGTTGTAACCTTAATGTCGAAGATGCAGAGTGATATCCGTAATACCGAATCCGATGTGGCCAATTACCTGTATTCTAAAATCGATGCCACTTCGTTTAAGTTTAATAAGCTGAAAGCACAGATATTGCCGAAGACCGACTATGTATTGGAAGGCGGAACTTACGAAGCGAAAATCTTCCTTTCCGCAGTTGATACAACGGCTGAGCCTCAGATTCTGGTAGATGGTAAAAAAGTCCCGGTTTTAGAAGGTGAAGGAGTCGGAGAATATAAGGTTCCTGCGACGACCGAAGGAACTCACCACTGGAAGGGGTACATTAATTATAAAGGCCCATCGGGTCAAATCAGACAATATCCGTTTGAAGGTGAATACCAGGTGGCTAAACCGTCGATGACGGTGTCTCCTACCAAGATGAATGTCTTTTATGCAGGTCTGGCCAACCCTGTCTCGATTTCAGTGCCGGGTATTCCGGCGAACAAAATCATTCCGTCGATTACCAATGCAACAATGAAGTCGAATGGCCGGAATTATTTAGTGTATCCGAAGAAACCGGGAGTGAAATCGGTTATTACGGTGAAAGCCGAAATTGATGGCCATGTGAAGACAATCGGTTCGACTGATTTCCGGGTGAAAAGAGTACCTGACCCGGTGGCTACCGTCGGAGGTAAAAACGAAGGTCAGATTACCAAAAACGAATTATTACTCGAACAGGGAGTCTACGCTGAAATCCCCGATTTCGATTTCGATATGAAATTTACGGTAACCTCATTTGTGGTTTCAACTACACGGGGAGGTTTCGTGGTGGATAAAAAATCCAACAGCAATTTGTTTACTCCGGACCAGATTAACTTGATGAAAAGTCTTAACTCCGGCAGTAGACTGTATATTGAAAACATTGTAGCCAAAGGAGAAGACGGGACAACCCGTAACCTTTCGGCCATCAGTTTCAGAATCAGATAAACATCCTGCTGAACCTAATTTACGGGACGTAACAGAAATACTTAACTGATTCGCTAACTGGTAGATTATTAATTTGGAAGAACAAACTTGAGAAGAATGAAAAAGCTATTTTTGATTCTGTTTGCAATAGGGCTGGCTTGTGCCGCAACCCAGCCAGCAATGGCGCAGGTTATTGATGGTCCTTACCAGAAAAAAATTACCCGCGACCGGAAACCGGCTCCGCTTCCTGCAGTCAGAGAAGCTGATGTGTTTTGGTCAAAAACCATCTGGCGGATCATTGACTTGCGGGAGAAGATGAATCAGGATTTGTATTATCCTACCCGTGAAATGCATGGTCGGTTGAGCCTCATCAATCTTTTGTTGAAAGGCATTAAAGAAGGGCAAATTACTGCTTACGATGCTTCCACCGATAATGAGTTCAAGCTTCCGATGACGTTCGATCAGGTGAAGGAAGCATTTGGTGCTGTTCCTAAGATGGTAGAGCGAAGGAATTTTGAAACGGGAGAGATGGAAAATGTCAAGGTCGATCAGGATATTAACCCCGAGGATATTAAGCAGATTATGGTGAAAGAGGTTTGGTATTTCGATAAGCAAACATCGACGCTCCAGGTTCGGATAATCGGCTTATGTCCTATTCAAGAGTTTTTTCGTGACGACGACGTAAACCATGATCGTCCGCTTCGCAGAAAGGTATTTTGGGTATATTATCCCGAAGTTCGTCCGTTGTTGGCAAAATATGAGGTGTTGAATCCTTTCAACGATTCAAGAAGCCTTAGTTTTGACGATATTTTCCTGTTGCGCAAGTTTGACAGTTATATTACTAAGGAATCCAACATTTACAACGACCGTGCAATTAGTCAGTATGCTCAGGGACAGTATGCTACCAATGAATCGGAACGAATTAAAAACGAAATTTTCAACTTCGAACAGGATCTTTGGGAATATTAAATTCCTAGAATAAAATAGCACTCTCATTCAAGTTTATATACACCGGAGGATATTTCCTCCGGTTTTTTTGTGCTTCTAAAAGAGCACTGTTCTCTATCGTTTATATTCTACTCATTTCATCGTCATTTGGAAAATAAGATGATGACTTCGAGAAAAAGCTACTCTCAAAAAAGAACCGTTTCTCTTCTTGTCTTTATACTGTTCTCATCAAATCTTTGTACGTTTCTCCTTACTCTCTTTATACTGTTCTCGTCGAAGCTTAATACGTTTCTCACAGAAGCGTTATGCTTTTCTCACAAATATTGCCTCTACGTCAATGTCGTGTTGAGAGAAGTGGTAAAAAAAGACGATCCATACCGGATCGTCTTTCATTACGTTTTAATCGTGGATTTTTTTTATTGTATCAATTCCTGACCGTAATTCTCAGTCATTAAATCAGTAGGAATTTTTCCTTGCCATTTCCGAATAGTGTAGTTTACTTTTACTGTAATCAGGTACATGACCGGCGCAATCACCAACGTAAGGAAGGTCGCGAATACCAGTCCGAAAATTACCGTCCAGGACATCGGTCCCCAGAAAGCAGTCATTTCTCCTCCAACGTAGAAGTCTGGATCGAATGAAGTGAACAGCTTAATGAAGTCGAAATTCAATCCAATGGCCAGCGGGAGTAACCCAAGAACAGTCGTGATGGCTGTCAGCAATACCGGACGGAGCCTCGTTTTTCCGGCTTTTACAATCAGTCCTTGCAGTTCCTTTATCTCAAGGAAAGCATCCTGCCGGTACGAAAGTTTTTCCTTCCGGCGCTGGCGTAACAGATCGATGTAGTCGACCAATACAATGCCATTGTTCACCACAATTCCCGCCAGTGAAATAATTCCGATTCCGGTCATCAGGATGACAAACTGCATTTTGAATGCACCCAATCCCAGGAATACTCCAATGGTACTGAATAGAACAGTTCCCACAATAATCAACGGCCTGATGAGCGAATTGAACTGAGTGACCAGGATAATCAGAATCAACGAGAGCGCGATTAACAATGCCTGGGTAAGGAAGGCCATCGTATCAGCTTGCTCTTCCTGCTCGCCGGTGAAATCGATTTTGTAGCCCGGAGGAACATCGAATCCTTTTAATACCTGGCGGATGCGTTCATTAATTTCATTGGCATTGTAACCTTCTTTCACGCCTGAGTAAAGTGTGATAACCCGGGTAAAATCCTTCCGGTTGATCTTGTCGTAGGTGGTTCCGTACTGGAAATCGGCTACAGCCGAAATTGGAATAGCCTTTTTGGCACCGTCGCCGCCACCGTTGACATCAATGCGCTGATTCATCAGAGAAGCGACATTGTTCCGGTATTTATCCTTGAACCGGAGCATGATGTCGTACTCGTCTTCACCTTCTTTGTACTTGCCAACTTTGCGGCCGTACAATGAACTCCGGAGCGCATAGGCAACCTGTTGTGTCGACAATCCAAACCGTCGCACTTTATCGCGGTCAACGTCTACCACCATTTCCGGCTTGTCTACATTCAAGTCGATTTTCAATTGGTCGATTCCCGGAATATTTTCCGCATCGATTAACGATTTCACCTGTGTCGAGAGTTTGATTAATTCATCGAAGTCGTCGCCGGAAATTTCCAGGTTGATGGGATTTCCTACTGGTGGTCCCATTTCGTCTTTATCGAGCGAAATTTTAGCTCCAACAAATCCCGACAGGTTATCTGTCAGTTTCTGCATAATCTCCGACGTATTCTCGCCGTGTCGGTATTTAAATTCCTTGAACGAAATAGTCGTAAGCGATTTGTTCGTCTCGCGGTTCGAACCTAACATCTGACCTTTGCCCACGCCCACGACGGTATTGATCGACTTAACAATGTCCATGTACGGCTCAAGCGTTTTGTAGACAATGGATTCAACCTGTTTCGACACTTTGTTGGTTCGATCCAAATCGGTTCCTACCGGGAGTTCCATCGTAATATAGACCGAACTTGGATCAACGTCCGGGAAGAACAGGACACCCGATTGGCGGCTCATGAAAAACATGAGAGAGAAAACCAGAACAACAAAAGTTCCGGTAACGAAGAGCCATGGTTTTCTTCCTTTCAACGCGAAAGTGAGTGTTTTTTCGTAGGCATTTTCCATGCGCGGAATAAAGTGCTCCTGAAAAGCCCGCGCCAATGGACGCATGATATAATGGTTTCCCAGCATGATCAGCGTGATGACTGCCATTACATTACCCAGCCAATACAACTTCATGAAATAAAATGGAATGGACAGAATGGCAAAAATTGATGCATTGCGCCAGAGTTTGGTGATGTTCTTCTTCCCGTGCAGATTCTCCAGTTTCATGAAGGTGGAAGTAAATGCCGGATTCAGAATCAATGCCACAAACAGCGACGAGGTCAGTACGATAATCAGCGTGATGGGAAGATATTTCATGAATTCTCCCATGATTCCCTTCCAGAAGACCAATGGAAAGAACGCTGCCAGCGTGGTTGCCGTTGACGAAATAATCGGGTAGGCAATTTCACTGACCCCTTTCTTGGTTGCTGTCATCGCATCACTTCCGTGGGAATAGAGCCGGTAGACATTTTCGACCACCACAATAGCGTTATCGACCAGCATACCTAACGCCAGAATCATGGAAAAAAGCACCATGAAGTTCAGCGTATAGCCCATCTGCTTGATGATAATGAACGAAATGAACATCGACATCGGGATGGCCAAACCGGAGAACAGTGCATTACGCGGCCCCATGAACAGGTACAAAATGAACATCACCAACAACATTCCCATGATAATGGAATTCTCCAGGTTGTTGATTTGGTTCCGGATATAAGTCGTGCTATCGTCAGAAACAACAACGTTCAGTCCGGAAGGAATGGCTCCGCTATCTTTTGCTTTTTGAATAACCTGGTAAACTTTGTCGGATGCATCCAATACATTGGCACCGCTCTTTTTCACGATGGAAAGACTCACAACCGGCATTTTGTCCAGTCGCGAGATGGTAGTTCGTTCCTGGAATCCGTCAGTAACATTCCCGATGTCGCGCAGGTATACCACGTTTCCGTTTTCCGATTTCACAATCGTGTTGCGAATCTGGTTCATGTTGGTGTAGTCGGCCTGCGTACGAATGGAACGGCGGGTATCATCGGAAATCATTTCTCCCGCCCCCATGGTCACATTCTCAAACCGGATGGCATCTTCAATATCCTGGAAGCTCACATTACTAGCTTCGAGCATGTACGGATCGACATCAATCTGAATTTCCCGTTCGTCGATTCCCTGGATATCGGCTTCCGATATTTCGGACAATCCTTCCAGTTCATCCTGCAGTTTTTCCGCATAACGCTTCAACTCTGACAAACTGTAGTCGCCATAAAGGTTGATGCTCATAATGGGAAATTCCTCAAAATCAAAATCTTCCACCGACGGGTCATTATCCAAATCATCGGGAAGTTCGCTCTTGGCTTTGTCAACCTGGTCCTTGGTGTCCTGCAATGCCTGTTTTACCGGCACATCGGTTTCAAATTCGAGGACAATCAAACTCATATCCTGGTAAGAAGACGAGCTGACATTTTTAACGCCTTTCAGGTTTTTCAACTCCTTCTCGATAGGACGCGTAATCAGGTTTTCAATATCGACCGGTGAGTTTCCCGGATAAACGGTCGAAATCATCACATAGGGAATCACAATCTCCGGATTGAGCTCCCGCGGCATCTGCTGATACGAGAGCAATCCGAAGCCAGCCAGGATCGCTGTCAGAATAAAAACCGTTGTTTTATTCTTCAGAGCAGCATACGTCGGCTTAAAAATCCGGTGAATACCCTCGGTATTAGATGAATTATTGTTGTTCTCAATATTCGACATCGGAATCTTTTGTTACAAGTTGTTTGGCAATTAATGAATGGCAATAGGTGAACCGTCGACGACCTGTTCGTAACCTTCTACAATTAGTTTTTCACCGGATTTTAGGCCGTTGCTCAACATGGTGTAGTTGTTGTTATTGCGACCGGTTTCGACATACCGCTTCGAAGCTTTCCACTTTCCTGAATTTTGGGCGGCAACAAATACGTACTTTCCGTTGAAATCATTCTTGATCAAGATAGACGGAACAACGATGGCGTCGTTGGCTTTGTAATCGGTGATGTGCAGCAACGAAACCAGGTTCGGACGAATCTCCTTGTCGGGATTATTCAGGTTAACCCTGACCTGGAAAGTCCGGTTGTCGGGATTGATGGTACTCGACTTCCGGAAAATCGGTGCGGTGACCGTTTTCTTCAGGGCCGGGAAATTGATATCTACTTCCTGTCCGGCATGAATGGAAGTCAGGTAGGCTTCCGATACATCGGCATAAATCCGCACATTGGAGATGTTGACGACCTTGGCAAACGGAATGGCTGGTCCGGCAATCTCGCCTTGCTTTTGGTAGATACGATCGACTACTCCATCTACCGGCGATTTAATAATCGCCATATCGAGTTGAGCCTGCAATCCTTCCAGTTTGCGTTCCAGCGATTCTTTGTTCGATTTGGCCTGCAGGTATTCAATCTCGGAACCGATGTGTTGGTCCCACAGTTTCTGCTGACGTTCGAAAACCGTTTTGGCCAACTCAAGCTGAATCTGCAAATCTTCGATGTTTCGCTGAATCGCTTCGGTATTCAGGCGGCCCATCACAGTTCCTTTTCTTACATGCTGTCCTTCGGTTACATCGATGGAAATAATGTTTCCAGCGGTTTCCGGAGCTACCGTAACATCTTCGTCGGCTTCTACATTGCCGGTCACTTCGATGGTATGCGTAAAGCGTTTCGGGACAACGGTATCCACCTTGACGGGAATTGTTTTATCTACTTTTTCGGTGCCCAGTTCCTTTTCCAGTTGGGCAATCTTCTGCTTCAGTTCCGTAGCCTGTTGGCGATAATCCTGAAGCAATTGTTCTTTGGCTTTGCGGTCACCTTCTTCGGTTGTAGTGGCGCTGCAGGCCATCAAAACAACGAGTGGTAATATCAGTAATAGCTTTTTCATCTTTCCGGGTTGTATCAATTTCAAATCGTTAAGCTGGTATATGTTCATTTTCTTGACTGGTAGTTAAACCGTTGAGCAATTACTATAAATTTCCTTCTGCTTTGTCGAGATTGATTTTCGACTGTAATAACTGTAGCATGGATATCAGGTAATTGGAATAAGCTGTCAGGTACTGCGTCTCGTTTTGCGATAACTCGGTACTGGAGGCAATTCCGTTATTGAATTTTATTTGTGTTTTGTCGTAAATCCGCTGTGCGATGGCTCTGTTTTCCTTATCGTTTTTGTATTTGTCCATCGCACTTTCCATGTCCGACAATGCGGTCAGATATTGCATCTGAAGGTTCTGAATGTTTTGCAACTGTTCATTTTCAGCTTTTTTTACTTCGAGTTTTGCCTGATTGATCCGCGAAGTACGTGCACCGGAATAAGTGATGGGCAACGTGATTTGCAAACCAACCATCGAGGATGGATACCAATCGGCTGTTGTAACATTAAATTCATTGCTGTAAGCCGTTTTCTGGTAGTTGTAAAAAGCGTTTAGCTTGGGCAGAAAACTGACCTTCTCCAGGCTGAGTAACGATTGTTTGGCGGCTACCTGGGTTTCCTGCATCCGGTAATCGATGTGCTGTGTATAATCGAACTTCCCGGTTAACGCTGCTCCGGTTTGGATGGGCTGAATAAATCGCGAAAGACTGTCTTTCAGCTGAATGTCCCAATCCACATTCATGCCCATCGCGAATTTCAGGACCATCTTCGATACCCTGATTTCACGCTCGGCTTTGATCACTTCGTTTTCGGCCTGTTGTTGCATCAACTGCAGTTGTTCCACATCCTGTTCTTCGCGAAAGCCATTTTGGTAATAGGCTTTTGCTTCTTTCAGCAGCTGTTCGCTGTTCAGCAGATTGTCTTTCACTATACCCATTTTTTCTTCAGCAATCAGCGTTGTGAAATAGGCGCTGGTGACTGCTTCCCTTACGGCGATATTGGTTTTTTCTTTCGCATTACGGGCCAAGTCCACATAAATTTTAGCTGATTTCAGGCCAATGAGGTACGAGCCATCGAAAATCATCTGGGAAACCGACAGGCCAAAATTGGAGTTGTAATCCTGTCCAAATTTCACTGGTATATAGGTTCCGGGATCGCCACCAACAAATTCAGCCGGAATAAGCGATACCGGCAAATTCAGGTTGGCCGTATATCCGGCCGAGGCATCCACCTGCGGTAGTCCGGAAGCAATGGTTTCCCACACTTTTTTTTGAGACGTCTGCAAATCAATGTCAGCGTTTTTCGAATTGAACGAGTGCTCCATCGCGTACTGAAGCGCTTCATCAAGTGTGAAATATAGTGTGTCCGGTTGCTGGGCCTTTGCCCCGTAAATAAACATCAGGCAAAGTGAAGCAAGTAAAAGTGTCTTTCTCATCGTTAATTATTCAGGTTAATCTATTTTTTTCATACTTACATCTTTGTGTTTGGGGGAAACTAACGAGGTAGGTATGACGATTTTAATTACTGGTGTTAGTGCAAAAATAGAGGGGGACAAAATGCGTTTCAAGAGGGAATCGGTAAACGGCGGCGTTGTATCGGTGAATGGCGTTCGGTAAAAGATTGAGGAATGTCAGAAGGAATAAATGTCTCTCTTGCCTTTTACTTTCTGAACGGCTCTTCGTACCGGTAATAGTCTCCACTTTATGTACCCGTTCCAGTCAAACCAGCGGTCTTGCTCATCGCATTTCTTTCCGCAACGTCGGCAATGTTCGTTCTCATTCGAGCAAGCATTTATTGGGTCAAAATTGTGTCCGAACAGGAAGCAGACAATGTGGAAAGGTTTCCGTTGTGGTATGTCAGAATGATGATTTTCCATTGTTCTTCGTTTTTTCATGGTTGGTGAAATCTGTCAAGTACTAGAAAAAGGGGCTTCGTTTGGTCTTGCAAATCTAAGCCGTGGTGTTTCCCCGGTCGTCTCATTTTCTGAAAACGGGAAACCCTCGGGACTTGAATTTACGATCTGGCGCTTTTTCAATGACAATTCAAAAATCGAATAACCTGAACGCAGATGAAACGAAAAATCGGTGAATGGCGGTTATTCGTCGGTAAATGACAATCCGACTCCTTTCGGCGAAAGCTGTGGTATGTCGCTTTTTCATCCGCACTGATTTTTCTACCTTTGTGCATCAATTTTTAATTCTTAACCCGAATGGACAAGCTCGTCATTTACAATACGCTTACGCGGAAGAAAGAATTGTTCAAACCCATTCATCCCGGAGCGGTGGGGATGTATGTCTGTGGACCGACAGTTTACGGTGAAGCACACCTGGGACACGCCCGGCCGGCTATCACGTTCGATATGCTTTTCAGATATTTGAAACACATAGGCTATAAAGTGCGCTATGTGAGGAACATTACCGATGTAGGCCACCTGGTTGACGACGCTGATGAGGGAGAGGATAAAATTGAACGCAGAGCGAAAGTCGAGCAGCTGGAGCCAATGGAGGTTGTGCAGATCTACACCAACAGCTACCGCGGAAATATGGCCCGGCTGAATAACCTTCCACCGAGTATCGAACCGACCGCATCAGGTCATATCATCGAGCAGGTTGAGGCGGTGAAGAAGATTCTGGAAGCCGGATACGGCTATGAAAGTAATGGCTCCGTTTATTTCGATGTAGAGAGATTCTCGAAAGACCATCATTACGGCAAACTTTCCGGAAGAAAAGTGGAAGACCTTTATTCCAATACCCGTGAACTGGACGGACAATCGGAGAAAAGATCGTCGATGGATTTTGCTCTGTGGAAGAAAGCAACGCCCGAGCATATCATGCGCTGGCCTTCGCCGTGGAGCGATGGTTATCCCGGCTGGCACATGGAGTGTACGGCTATGAGCACCAAATACCTGGGCGAGCGGTTTGACATCCACGGAGGCGGAATGGATTTGCTGTTTCCCCATCACGAAGCGGAAATAGCACAAAGTGTAGCTTGCACCGGACATGAATCGGTGAACTACTGGATGCACAACAACCTGATTACCATCAACGGTCAGAAGATGGGCAAGTCGCTGGGGAATTTTATTACGCTCAACGAGCTGTTCGGAGGTAAGCACGATTTGCTGGAGAAGGCCTACAGTCCGATGACGATTCGTTTCTTCATTCTTCAGGCACATTACCGCAGCCCGCTTGATTTTTCGAACGAAGCGCTGCAGGCGGCGGAGAAAGGGATGGAGCGTTTGATGAAAGCGATTGAAGTATTGGGAAATCTGCCAGTTTCCGCTGAATCTACCGTTGATGTAGCCGCTTTGAAGCAAAAGTGCTACGAAGCGATGAACGATGATTTGAACAGTCCTATTCTGATTGCGCATCTGTTTGATGGTGTGAAGATGATTAATTCTATTAATGATGGGAAAGAAAAGATTTCAGCAGAGGATTTGACTGCGCTTCAACAGCTGTACCACGAATTTGCATTTGATATTCTGGGCTTGCAGTCGGAGGAGCAAGCAGCTGCTGGTGGAGGCGAAGAAACGATGACACACGTTGTGGATTTATTGTTGAATTTGAGGATCGAGGCCAAGAAAAATAAAGACTGGGCAACCGCCGATAAGATTCGGAATGAATTGAGTGCCCTTGGATTTGAAATAAAAGATACCAAAGATGGCTTTTCCTGGGAACTGAAGAAATAAAATGAACACTTGATATCGAACAGAAACCTGCTTCAGATGAGGCAGGTTTTTTTTGTGCCTTCTCATTTTTAATGTTCAGAAAATGCCCTTAAATTTAGAAAGCACCATGCAGGTGAAACCAAAGTCATTAACTACAAAAACGTGCTTATGAAAACTTGTCGAATAATTGCTGCATTTGCTTTGCTCTTGATGGTTGCTTTTCAAGCGAAAGCTGGTACCGATGAAAAGAATAAAATAGCTGGTACCTGGGAATATTCAGCACCCACTGCACCCTATCCTTACACGTCAGGACGAATTGTGCTGAAGGAAGCTGAAAGCGGTTTGGCCGGAGAGCTGGTGGTCGAAGGGAATCGTTTACCCGCGTCGTCGGTCGCTTTCGAAAATAATGAGCTGGTGATGGAAATTGAAATCGAATATAATCTGGTAACGGTTAAGTTTAAACTGGTCGATGGTAGTTTAGTGGGCGAAGCCAATAGTCCGGATGGGCCCGTCGAAGTGAAGGCTTCCAAAGTGGAATAACATACCATACCTGAAGTAGAAAAGCCGGAAGCATAAAAACAACTTCCGGCTTTTTATTTTGAATGCAGAACTCGTGATTACCGGTTCTCGTACATTTCACGATAATAATTTTCGTAGGTTCCATTCACAATATTTTCCAACCATTCCTGGTTTCCCAGGTACCAATCGACGGTTTTTTCGATTCCTTCTTCGAATTGCAGCGACGGTTTCCAGCCCAACTCGTTCATCAACTTGGACGAATCGATGGCGTAGCGCAAATCATGACCGGCACGATCTTTCACAAAAGTGATGAGCTTCTCGGATGTTCCGGGTTCCCGATCCAATTTTTTGTCCATCACCTTGCAGAGGGTGCGAATCAGGTCAATATTGGTCCATTCGTTGTTACCACCAATGTTGTATGTTTCTCCCTCTTTTCCTTCCTGGAAAATGAGGTCGATGGCACGTGCATGGTCTTCAACGTAAAGCCAGTCGCGAATATTTTCTCCTTTTCCGTAAATCGGGATCGGCTTGTTGTTTTTAATGTTATTGATGGCCAGTGGAATCAATTTCTCCGGAAATTGATTTGGCCCATAGTTATTTGAGCAGTTCGAAATGACTACCGGAAGCCCGTAGGTGTTGTGATAGGCCCGGACCAAATGATCGGAGCTGGCTTTGGATGCAGAATAGGGGCTTTTAGGGTCGTAAGAAGTGGTTTCAGTAAAGAAACCTGTTGCTCCGAGCGAGCCGTAAACCTCGTCGGTTGAAATGTGATAAAACCGTTTCCCGGAATAATCATCTTTCCAGATTTCGCGGGCTGCATTCAGCAAATTAACCGTTCCCACGATGTTGGTCATGATGAACTCCATCGGGTTGCTGATGGACCGATCGACATGCGATTCGGCAGCCAGGTGCATCACGCCGTCGAACTGATATTTCCTGAAAAGTTTTTGTATAAAATCGTCATCGGTAATGTCGCCCTTTACGAACTGGTAATTGGGCTTGTTTTCGATGTCTTTCAGGTTCTCCAGGTTGCCGGCGTACGTCAGCGCATCGAGGTTGATGATTTGGTATTCCGGGTAACCGTTTACCAAACGGCGAACAACATGGGAGCCAATGAATCCGGCCCCTCCGGTAATTAAAATAGTTTTCTGCATGGTCTTGCTATTTCAGAACCCTAAAGGTAATAACAAAGGTTGTCGCTACTGTATATTCCTGACTTTCTTTTCCCAATTCCAGGCAGAAAGTAGTGTTTCTCCCAGTGATTTTTCTGCCTTCCAGCCCAGTATCTTGTTAGCCTTGGTAGTATCGGCATAGGTCTGCTCGATGTCACCTGCGCGGCGTCCTACAATCTGATAATTGAGGTCTACTCCGGTAACTTCAATGAAGGTTTTTACCAGTTCTAATACCGAGGCTCCTTTTCCGGTACCAATATTGAAAAACTCGTAGCGAGCATCATTTTTGTTTTCGAGTAGTCGTTCAATCGCTACCACGTGGGCTTTGGCCAAATCGACCACGTTGATGTAATCGCGTATGGCCGTTCCATCCGGAGTGTTGTAGTCGTCACCGAAGATGCTTAGCTTTTCGCGAAGCCCTGCTGCAGTTTGGGTGATAAAAGGAACCAGGTTGTTAGGAACACCACGGGGCAATTCACCAATAAGTGAGGACGGATGTGCCCCAACCGGGTTGAAATAGCGAAGTGCGATAGCGTTGATTCTCTCCATAGCTTTTACGCTGTCGCGGATAATATCTTCGGCCACTGCTTTGGTATTCCCGTAAGGTGATTCAGCTTCTTTTCTGGGCGTGTCTTCCGTAACCGGAAGAACATCAGGCTGACCGTAAACGGTACATGATGATGAAAAAACGAAGTTGGGAACATCATGTTTGGGCATCAGCTCCAGCAAATTCATCAGTGAAACCAGATTATTCCGGTAGTAAAGCAATGGTTTTTCAACCGATTCTCCTACTGCTTTACTGGCGGCGAAGTGAATGATGGCTTCTATATTCGGATATTTGTTGAAGAATGCTTCCAGTCGATTATAATCCTGAAGATTAAATTCCTCAAATGTGGGGCGAATACCGGTTATCTTTTCAATTTTATCCACTACATCGGCAGTCGAATTCGACAAATCATCAATAATAACCACATCGTAGCCGGCTTCCTGTAGTTCAACAACAGTATGAGATCCAATGTAACCCGTTCCTCCAGTTACCAGAATTTGCTTTTTCATGTATAGGTTCCTTTTATTTTTATTGGAGTCTCAAAAATAGGAATTATAGGATAAAATTTTGCTTCTCAGGAGGATCAGTTCTCAAGCTATTCTGTTTGATAACTTTATTGTAAAGTAAGGTTTGGCTTCACCTAATTTTTCGCTACATTTGGTTGCTAAGAAATGCGAAAAGGGAAAATGGATATCAGCATCTATCTTATTGAATTAGTTCGAATTCACGATTGTGTTATCGTTCCTGAACTGGGTGGTTTCATTTCGAATTACCAGCCAGCTGGAGTCGATTACAACCGAAATACGTTTGCTCCTCCGCGCAAAGAGATTGTTTTTAACAGCAAGCTGACCGGAAACGATGGTTTGTTGGTGAATCACATTTCCGAAAGCGAAGGAGTAGGGTATTTGGAAGCCCGTCAGATTATTGCTGAATTTGTTGATGAAGCATGGTCGAAGCTCGAAAACGGTGAGAAACTGGAATTCCAGCACATCGGCTCGCTTCATTACGATAGGCATGAGAAGCTGATTTTTGAACCTGAACAGGCTGAAAATCTATTGCTTGATTCCTACGGAATGGGCGATTTTCATTTCCCGAAGATTGAGCGCAACGATTTGGTGCGGACGACCGCCCGCTTCGAAGACAAAGAGGCTGTGCGAGTCGTTTTCAATTCACGGACGGCAAAAAAATTGCTTATCGGAGTTCCGCTGATGCTGGCACTTACCCTGATACCTCTTTCCAAGCACATGCAACAGGGGGATACGTCAGGCGATCAGGCATCTACTACATCGTCTGTGTTATCAGTAATGGATAGCACGCCGGCAGACACGTTTGTTGCAGCAGATAAAATTCCGGCGGAGTCGGTGCCGGTGGAATCGAAAGCCAAATCCAAAGCGGATGAAAGGCTGGCAGACAATCAGTCGGTGAGTGAACCGGCGGTTAAAGTAGAAAAGCCCGCAACCAACGACGAAGCCACTCGTTTTTACCTGGTTGGCGGAAGTTTTAAAAAAGAAGTAAACGCAAAGAAATACCAGGACGATTTGATTCGCCAGGGGTACGATTCCCAGATTTTTACACTGGATAATGGATTTTACCGCGTAACGATTCAATCGTACAACGATCGCGACGAGGCGTTGGCCGTATTGGATAATCTGACAAAAGCCAATCCTAAATCGGGAATCTGGTTGCTGGAAGAATAGAAAAATATTGACAATACGATATTGGGCTGGCTTAATTGCCGGCCTTTTTTGTATCCGAAAAAATGCCACCCCGAATAAACGGGATGGCAAAAACGGGGGCATCCGGCTTTTGGTGCTTCTACAAAAGGGGTGCCGGTTTTCGGGGTATGGTTTTGGTTATTTCAAAATAATGGATTTCTGTGTTATTTCGTTTCCAACCGTCAACCTGGCGATATAAATACCCGACGGGTACCGGTTCAAATTAATATGTTCATTTTGTTGACACCCGTGGATTGAGATTTGTCGTTCGAAAACTTTGTTCCCGGTAGCGGAATAAATTTCCAACAGAATCAGTTCTCCTTCCATGTCGTTAATTGACAAATTCAATTCACCATTGGTTGGGTTCGGGAAAAGCGTCCATGATTCGTTCAGCGAGATAAGCTCATCCGAACTCGTCACGAGTGTTTCAGCATCATAGGTAGTAGATGCTTCTTCTGTATTTCCAACGTTGTCGGTGGCCACACTGTAAAACTTGTAGACATCGCCCACCTCGCCAACAAATTCAGCTGAGGTCTCTTTCGTGTGAACCAGCCACAAAACCGGGTCCTCATCATTCACCTTCACATAAATGTCGTAATATTCAATTCCGGCTGCGTTGTCCGTGCCCGACCAGGTAACCGTAAAAGTGGTTGGTCCGGTTTCTGCATCGAGTTGTTCCACCTGGCTTTCCGGAGCAATGACATCAACGGTGTTATGCCAGACATTGGTTTTGATAGGCTCATTGGCATCGAATACTATGGTGGCCTGGTTTTCGTAAGTCGTCCCGTTTGCTCCGGGCTCGTGTACACCTACCGTGAAGGAGACAAATCCTTCCCCTTCGGGCGATGTAACATTAGGTGGAAGAAAACCAACTTGCGGGTCTTCGTGGATATCCATGGTCAACGGGTCTAGCGAGGCAAATTGCCAGCTAATTACCCCGGTCAGGGTATCGACTTTTCCGGTTACCCGAAGAAGCAGGTTGCTGTTGAGTTCTACATCTGACGAGAAACTATACGTTTCCTGGGTGTTGGGCGTAATAATGGTGTCGCCGAATCCGAAGGAGCCAAAGGTGAAATCGCTTGCGCGGAACCGGGCTAAATCGAGCGTATCAGTAACCGTTACAATATGCGCTGGTGCCGATGCTGACGATTTGTTCTCAAAATAAATGGTGTACGGAAAACGCTGCGTTTCGGCGATATATTTCTCAGCTCCCGGACCATCCGGACCGACAATTTCATTGGGGTCAAATGAGGAGACGGCCGTTATTCCCCGGTCGTTTTTCGATTGTTTCGCCAACTTACGACACTCTTGATCCTTCTGATAGTTATCGTAAATATCCGCTCCGAACTGGAAGACGCCAATAGCCAGTTCATAAGCTTTGGCTGCCGGAACAAAATCGACCGCGCAGCTGGCAACTGTTTTAGCGTAGTTCCAAATCATACTTCCCCAGGTCGGTTTTTCATCGGCTTTAGGCTTGGAGAAATCCAACGGGTTCCAGATATACGTGGTCACCACATCTTTTACACAGCCGGCGCCGGGAAGTGCACTGGCAGCCAGATTGACCAAGCCGTTGGCGACCGCTCCTGCCTGTGCGCGCAACAGGCAATCCTGAATTTCTTCGTCCATGGGCGAGCCGAAGAATGGCTCGGAAACCCAGGCAAGAACCCGGATATCCGATGGTGATTTTAACCGAATATGTACTTCGTTGCTCGAGTTCGCAGGAATGATGGGAACATAAAACGGGTAAACTTTGGCATGGAATTCCTCGCCCATCACCTGATCGGTTTCATAAAAGGGTTGCAATAGTTCAGCCGGAATTTCCTCTCCGTTCGATTCAGCATACCCGTTGAAGCTTATGGTAAAGTCAATCAACTCAACCTCAGTATCCCAAGGAACAACGAGGAAAAGAGGAACACCCATGGCATCCACATTACTGTCGTTGCCGTAACGGATAGTGTACGTTTGCCACATGTTGAAAAGAATGCGACCTCGTCCCTGCACTTCTACCCAGGGCGAAGCTTCTTCTCCTTCCACTACCGTGAAACCTTCAGGAATGGTTACTGTTCCGGAAGCAGATTGCACGACTACATCCCATTTCCCAACCGCTTTTTCGTGCAAATCGAGGGTTCCGATCAGCACGCCCGGTTGGTAAAGACTGATTTCTTCAGCAACGACTTCTTCTCCACCCATGGTAATTTTGAAAGTAGAATTATCTGTCAAACCACCGCCATAGATTTTCACGGTTGCATAACCGGTGTTTCCGGCTACGTCATCTTCTATTCTGGCAATGCCTTCGATCGTAATGGTTTTGGTTGCCGAAAAGGATGTTCCGTTATTCGAAGCAGTGAGTGTCACGTTGTATTCACCGGGTCCGGAATACTCGTGAGTTGGATTAGCTAAATCGGAGGTTTCCCCATCGCCAAAATCCCAGGAATACTGTGTTGCGTTTTCTGATTTCTGATTGAAACTTACGGTTTGAATATTTTTGTATGCTTCAAAGGCTACTACTGGCGGTTGAGGCGAAGCGGCTGTAAATTCACCTGTTACCAGGTTAAAGCCATCAGCACCATGCCCGGTTAAATCTTTCAGACTTTCGTTGCAATTGATGTAAACCAAAAGTTTGTCTTCGGTTCCTGTCATTATATGCGTAGCCTTTTCAGCCATTTCTTCCTGGTTAAAGCCTTTTTCCCAAATCCTGATTTCGTCCAATCCGAGACCTAGAGGATTGCTCAGATAATAAGGACCAAAGATGTAGACACCGGGTTCCGGTTCAATCTTCCCGGTAACCGTTTTGCTGGCTACCTCCTTCCCATCGACAAACAGTTTGTAGTTTTTCAGACCGGCCCGTGCGTCGTAGCTATAACCTATGTGGTGCCATTTATCGTCGTATAAATCCGTTTTTGCTTCAATAACAAAAGTTCCCTTATCGGTAATCAAGGTTCCCCTTAACTTCGGGTTGTTCGCCGTATTGTAATCACGCATCACTTCAATCTCGAACTGCCGGTCGGCGGAACCGGCGTGGCTGTCCAGTTTCTCGAACAGAATAAAGCTTGAGCTTCCTTCTGTTGTAATGTCAATCCGGGTCCAAAATTCGATAGTAATTGCTGAGTCGATAGCTATTTCTGGCGTTTCCGGTATCTCGAGGTAGGATGGATTGTCGGCGCCCCTTGTAATGGTGAAGGCACTATTGGTTTCTGAAGGGGTATTCGCTGAAAGCAACCGACCAAAGATTACCTGGTTTTCCAAATCGGATGAAATTCTTCCGTTTCCCAGAAACCTCACGTTTCTGTCTTCGTCAGAAACGAAGTCACGCAAAATCATGTCATACATGTAAGTTGAGTAGGGATAGAGCATCTGTCCACTATCGAATGTTTCACCTTTGTCGGTTGAATAGCGGACGACTCCGGGGCTCCAGGCTGCAGCGACCTTGTTGGGGGACAGGGATAACAAAGGAAGATTGCCTTTCGGATAGCTGTAATCGGTGTTGAGTGTTTTCACCGAAGAAAAGCTGTTGCCGTTGTCGTTCGAAGTAATCAGGTACATCGACGAAGCCTTGTTGATAATGTAATCGGGGAATATGATGAAGATATCTTCGTCAAGAGTTGCTATGGTAATTCTTTGTCCGTTTATGGTGCCGGCTACGTCATCATCGCTGGCAAGCGAAACAGGTGTGGAAAAAGTATCTCCGTTATCCGCTGACCGGGCATAGCGCAGGTGTGTTTTTTCATCCGAGTCAATGAGCGTCCATATAACGGAGACAGTGGATCCTGATTTTGCAATCAGAGGAGCTCTTCGGTCAGTGGAGATGGATGCCCGGTGACGGTCATCAGTGTATCCTTCGGCCGGAACTGATAGTTCTGTTTCACTGAAGGTAGCACCCCCGTCGTGGGAAACGGCCATCTTCACATTGCCATAGTTGAAGCCATAGTAATAGTAAGCGTACGAGTAAAGTATATAGAGATCATTTCCGTCTGCCAGAAAATCATCGATACCCCAGCTTTCCGGTGCTAAAAACGGATTGAGCGTTACATCCGCACCGTCATTGGTAGAACTCAAAAGATAGAATTGTGTAGCGCCATTGTTGTTATTGTGCGTTACAAACACATTGTAGAGTGTCCCGTTGGAGTATTGTACGAACGAGTGATCGACCGAATTGTAAACATCACCTTCGTATACTGGTTTAGGCGTGCTGAATGAGACGCCTCCGTCTGTCGATGAGGTTAGGTAAAGAACGGCTTTGTCATCTACATTGCCGGCCTGTATCATCACAAACACTTTGTTTCTGTCGATTGCTAAACGTTTAAAGTTGTTGCTGGTCGCCATGCCTTGCCATGATTCGATGTCGGATGTAAACAGAACTTTCGTTGTTTCCCATGAGACTCCACTATCGGTGGAGCGACGGTAGTTCATGGTGTAGGTATTATCCGAATTTCTGGTTATCCAGATGGTGTGAATGGTTTCGCCGGAGACGATCATTTCAGGGGCATAAACCGGATTTCCTGATTCGTTTAAGTCGGTAAGACTAAAGGGAAGTGTTTGAGCAGTCGTCAGTAGACTGATAGTTGCCAGCAACAGAAATAAAATGGAGCGTTTCATGTATACCGGACGTTTTCGGGGCATTGTTAGAAAAGACATTTCGACAGGTTTAGGTTATGAATTTGATTTTTGGTTGGTGTCCTTTCTCCCAGGCATGAAGGGTTTAAAGGAATCAAATGGGCGATTGACACATTGTTTACACGAAAGAAGAGAGAAGCACCTTTATAAATTTACAATGGAAGTCCCCTTTGATAATTTTCATATTGTACAATCGGGCATTCAAATCGTAAAAAATTCAGGATGTATTGCTTGTGCGGGAAGACTTTTAGGAAATAAAAAATCCCGGTCAGAGCAAAGTGCCCCTGACCAGGATTCCTGAAATGAATGATATAATCTGCTTTATTAACCTACTGTCGATTGTTTTGGATATAGTGGAAAACTATTCATTCGAGGGCTTGCCGATGGTAGCCAGAATTCCGCCATCGACGTAAACTACTTGCCCGTTTACAAAATCGGATGCTTTGGATGCCAGAAAAATGGTGGTTCCAGCCAAATCTTCCGGATCGCCCCATCGTCCGGCCGGTGTACGACCAACAATGAAATCGTTGAACGGATGTCCGTTTACGCGAATAGGAGCAGTCTGCTCGGTTGCAAAATAGCCGGGGCCGATGCCGTTCACCTGGATATCATATTTGGCCCATTCAGTGGCCATGTTCCGGGTCAGCATTTTCAGTCCGCCTTTGGCTGCGGCGTAGGCACCAACGGTATCGCGGCCTAATTCGCTCATCATCGAGCAGATGTTGATGATTTTGCCGCCTGCATTTCTTTTCAGCAAGCGCTTTACCACATTGCGTCCCATGATAAACGGAGCTACCAAATCGATATCTACAACGGTGCGGAATTCTTCCACATCCATTTCAGTCATCGGAACACGCTTAATGATTCCGGCGTTGTTGACCAGTATATCAATGGGGCCAACCTCTTTTTCAATGGCATCAAGATTTTTGATGACTTCTTCTTCTTTGGTTACATCGAAGAGATAGCCTTTTACCTGGATACCGTCTTCAGCGTAAGCGGCGAGTGCCTTTTCCATCTTATCTGGGGTGTGGCCGTTAATGACCAGAGTTGCTCCCGCCTGTGCCAGCGCTTTGGCCATCGCCATCCCCAAACCATGAGTGGCACCGGTTACCAGCGCTACTTTGCCATTTAAGTCAAATAAGTTCATCATGGTTTATCGCAGTTCATCGGGTTGACTAAAATCCATATCGCTGTAATCGAGGTTTTCACCCGACATACCCCAGATGAAGGAGTAGTTGGAGGTTCCGGCACCGCTGTGAATCGACCACGAGGGAGACAAAACAGCTTGCTCATTGTGCATCCAGATGTGGCGGGTTTCCTTCGGCTTGCCCATGAAGTGGCAAACGCTTTGTCCTTCCGGTACATTAAAATAGAAGTACGCTTCCATTCTCCGATCGTGGGTGTGCGCAGGCATGGTGTTCCAAACGCTTCCGGGCTGCAGTTCTGTCAATCCCATCTGCAATTGACAAGTCTGAACGATTCCATTAATGATGAGCTGGTTGACTTTTCGCGCATTTGATGATTCGAGCGCTCCGAGTTCCAGCACATTGGCATCGGCCATGGTAACCAGTTTATTCGGGTAGCTAGTGTGCGCAGGAGCGGAGTTGATATAATAGTGGGCCGGCTTGCTGACATCCACACTTTCGAACTTTACTTTTTTCGTTCCTCTACCAAGATAAAGTGCCTCTTTGAAGTTGAGCTCATAAGTCTCACCGTCGGCGGTAATTTTCCCTTTTCCACCCACGTTGATGATTCCCATTTCTCTTCTTTCCAGGAAATAATCGGCTTTCAATGGTTCGATGCTCTCCAGTTCGAGTGCTTTGCTTTTCGGAATTGCACCTCCAACCATGTACCGATCGATGAACGAGTAGATGAAATGAATCTTGTCGTCATTCATCAGGTTGTCGACTAAGAATTCTTTGCGCAGACGCTCGGTATCGTAGCGTTTGGCGTCATCCGGGTGGACGTTGTGTCTCTTTTCGTATGTGGTAGTCATATCTATTTGATTTTTAATGAATCACTATTTTAATATTCGGTATATTTCACTTCCTGCGAGCAAAAATCCACCAACTCCATAAACTTCCGTCATGTCACTGGTTACCTGTTTAGGATCGGCGCCAATGGGTTGCACCCAACCCAGTTTCCCGTCAGGATGAACGGCGCGGACGAGTGCCTGCCAACCTTTCTGCACAACCGGCAGGTAAGTTTCTTTATCAAGCAGGCCGTTGGTGATTCCCCAGGCCAGGCCATACACGTAAAACGCGGTAGCACTGGTTTCCGGAGCCGGGTATGATTTCGGGTCAAGTAGGCTGGCATGCCAGTATCCTGAAGAGTCTTGTAGTGTCGCCAGTTTAGCCGCCATTTTCTTGAAGATATCTTCGAAATAGGGGCGTTCCTTGTAGTTGTCAGGTAGCTCCGTCATGATGATGGCCAAGCCTGCAAATACCCATCCGTTGCCTCGTCCCCAGAATATCTTTTGGCCATTGGCTTCCTTCATATTGAAATACCGGTCATCGCGATAAAACAAATTTTCATTCGTATCGAAGAGGTAATCGGTGGTGGCTTTATATTCTTTGAACATGAAATTCAGGTATTTCTTCTTTCCGGTTACGTTAGCCAGCGTCGCCCAAACAGTGGGTCCCATAAACAAGGCATCGCACCACGACCAGCGGTCGGTACAATTATTCCCTTTCTCATACGAGAAATTCTTTATGCTGGCATCCGACGGATTTTTCATGATCCAGTCCAACCTTTTCTTTGTTGGTTTCAGCATTTTTTTCTCGTGGTACTTTCGGTACATCTCGAGGTACATGAGTCCTACCACATGGTCGTCGGCATGATAAATCCGTTTACCCAGTTGCCAGTTAGTCTTTTCGCCAATGTTGTAAAGCCAATTGTAGTATTCAGGCGATTTGGCAATTTTTGCCCACTCGACCATTCCTTTGTAGAGAGCGCTATTCGTCCAGTCGGTGAGCTGGTGTTGAAGCGGGGTTTTGAGTTGCCAGTCGGCTACCTTTTCCATCGCCCTATATACATCCGGACGCGTGAGTTCTCCGGATAATGGTGCGGTGGTTTGCGCACGACTTACCGAAACGATTGGCAACAGAACTATCGCAACCAGTACTTTTGTGAGGCGACTGTATTTTATTTTTATGCAATCGATTGTCTTCATCGGCAAATTTTATTTCATGGTTGATTTTCGGATGACTAGTTTGGGTTGAATGTATTGTTGTTTAGCGCTTTTTTCAGCGTCTCCGGAGTCGATAATCCGGAACAGCATTTCGGCCGCGCTTTGTCCCATCTCTTCGGCTGACTGGTCGACAGAGGTCATAGCTGGTTCCATGAATTCGGTGAAGGGCTCGTTAGCGAAACCCGCCACAGCTACCTCTTCCGGGATACGAATTCCTGTTTTTTTCATGAAGAGAATCGCGCCTAGTGCAGAGTAGTCACTGCAGGAGAAAAGTCCGTCAGGACGATTTTGAACCGACTGACCAAAGATTTTCTCAACGAAAGCAGCCCCTTCTTCACGCGTAAGCGCTTGCTCAGCCATCCATCCCGGATTCACCGAAAGGTTATTTTTTTCCAGGGCGTCCGTAAAACCTCTTTTTCTTTCCCGGTAGTTATTCAAATAGTCAGGACCGCCCATGAAAGCAATCTTTCGACAACCTTGCCGGATGAGGTGTTCTGTTGCCTGAAAGGCTCCGGCATAATCGTCGAGTACGACCCGGTAGTTGTTCTCTTCTTCAAGTACGCGGTCAAAAAAGACGATGGGAATATCTCGCTTTAACACCTCCCGAATGTGTTCGTATTGCCTGGTTTCTGCCGAAAGTGACATGATAAATCCGTCAACCGGAATGCGTAAGAAAGCTTCCAGTCCGGCTTTTTCATTTTCCAGACTTTCATGCGACTGGAATATCACCACGTTTCGCTTGGCAGCACTGCTAACCGCTTCAATTCCGGCAATCGCATTCGAAAAGAAATGCCGGCTGATGCGGGGCACCAACACACCAATGGTGTTGCTACGACCTTTGCGCAGGTTCGAAGCATTGCTGTTGGGCTGGTAGTTCCATTTGGCCGCCAGTTCGGTCACGTCCTTCCGGGTTTTCTCGCTGATGCGGGGATTGTCCTGCAGTGCTCTCGAAACAGTAGAGGAAGATAATCCCAGCTCTTTGGCCAAGTCGTGTATGGTGATGCGCGGATTTTTCACCTTACAATATTAAGCAATGTAAAAAAGTTGTGCAACCGATTGCGCAATCAATTTTCAACAATTGAGCGAATGGTTCATGGGATTGTATATTATGTTGTTATGGGAAGGAGAGGAGAAAATAAAAACGGCCATCCCGAAAAGTACGGAAAGGCCGTTTGAATTATTTTATTACAGATGATTACCTGATTTCGCCACCGTTTTTAATGGCTTTGTCGGGTGAAACGAATGCCAGGGTTCCGTCCGGATTTTCAGCCATCAGGATCATTCCTTGTGACTCTATACCGCGGAGGTTTTTGGGTGCCAGGTTCACCAAAATGGAAACCTGCTTACCGATGATCTCTTCCGGCGTGTAGTATTCGGCAATACCCGAAACCACGATTCGTTTGTCGATTCCGGTATCGATTTTCAGTTTCAGCAGTTTCTTGGTTTTGGCTACTTTCTCGGCTTCAATGATGGTACCGACGCGGATATCCAGTTTCGCGAAATCGTCAAATTCGATGTTCTCTTTCGCTGGTTTGGCTTCGGCAGCTTCCAGTTCGTTGGCTTTTTTCGTTGCCAGCAACTTGTCAACTTGTGCCTGAATGGTCGCATCTTCGATTTTCTCGAAAAGCAGTTCCGGCTTGTTAACCTTGTGACCGGCCGCTATCAAATCGGTACGTCCCAGATTTTCCCAACTGAGTTTTTCCAGGTTCATGAAACCGCGCAGTTTATCCATGCTGAAAGGCAGGAAGGGCTCAAAAACGATGGTGAGATTGGCCGTAATCTGCAGACACACATTCATGATGGTTTTTACCCGCTCCGGATCGGTTTTTACGACCTTCCAGGGCTCCATATCGGCGAGGTATTTGTTCCCCAAACGGGCCATGTCCATTGCACCTTTCAGGGCTTCCCGGAAACGGTAATTATCGAGCGATTTCTCCACGTCATTTCTCAGCTTGCTGATGTCAGCCAGCGTTTCGCTATCATACGCTTCCAAAGCACCGGCAGCTGGCGTTTCGCCTTCGTAATATTTATTTGTCAGTACCAGTACACGGTTCACAAAGTTTCCAAGAATGGCAACCAACTCGCTGTTGTTCCGCGTTTGGAAATCTTTCCAGGTAAAGTCGTTATCCTTTGTTTCCGGGGCGTTGGCTGTGAGCACATATTTCAGCACATCTTCCTTACCGGGAAATTCTTCGAGGTATTCGTGCAACCAAACGGCCCAGTTCCGTGAAGTCGAAATTTTATCGCCTTCCAGGTTCAAAAACTCGTTGGCCGGAACATTATCGGGCAGAATATAACTTCCCTCAGCTTTCAGTATTGACGGGAAAATGATGCAGTGGAAAACGATATTGTCTTTTCCAATGAAGTGGACCATCTTCGTTTCTGGATCTTTCCAGTATTTTTCCCAGTCGGGGGTCAACTCTTTTGTTGCGGAGATGTACCCAATAGGGGCATCGAACCAAACGTAAAGCACTTTGCCTTCGGCACCTTCTACCGGGACCGGAACTCCCCAACTCAGGTCGCGGGTAACCGCACGGGGATTTAGTCCGCCGTCCAACCACGATTTGCACTGACCATATACGTTTGGCTTCCACTCTTTGTGTTGCTCCAGAATCCATTCACGCAACCAGGGTTCATACTTGTCCAGCGGAAGGAACCAGTGTTTGGTTTCTTTCAAGACCGGTTTGTTTCCACTCAGTACTGATTTTGGGTCGATCAGGTCGGTTGCGTTAAGCGATGAACCACAACTTTCGCATTGATCACCGTAAGCCTTTTCGTAATTACATTTCGGGCAGGTTCCTGTGATGTACCTGTCGGCCAAGAATTGTTTGGCTTCCTCGTCGTAGAATTGCTCCGATGTTTGCTCGATAAATTCACCTTTGTCGTAGAGGGTTCTGAAAATCTCTGATGCCGTTTCGTAGTGAATTTTCGCGCTGGTGCGGGAATAAACATCAAAGGAAATACCGAATTTGGCAAATGATTCCTTGATGATGCCGTGATATTTATCGACGATATCCTGAGGGGTAACGCCTTCTTTTTTTGCTTTCAGGGTAATGGGAACGCCATGCTCATCCGAGCCGCCAATGAATGCCACTTCTTCTCCTTTGAGACGCAGGTAACGGGCATAAATGTCGGCCGGAACATATACGCCGGCCAGGTGACCGATGTGAACCGGACCATTGGCATAGGGTAATGCCGAGGTGATAAGCGTTCGTTTGTAATGACTCATGTTGTTTGAAATATCGTTGATGAATGATTTTTCGTATTGAAGCACAAAGATAATCAATGCCTACGGAATGCAACGGGGTTTGCAATGGAAATTCAGGCTACGAAAAGAGAGATTGGCTTTTGTTTCATATTCATGCTTACTGCGCGACTCCTTCACTTTTATTATCTTGGTGTAAATTTTCCCCAGGAATGCAAAAGCTGAAACAAACTCTTTACCGGATAATTTTTGGAACTGATACACCGGCAGGTCGTGGTTTCGATGTGATATTACTTTGGGCCATCCTGCTCAGTGTTTTGACGGTTGTACTCGAGAGTGTCAAATCATTTCGGGTTGCCTATCCCGGAACCTTCCAGTTTTTAGAGTGGTTTTTCACCATCCTCTTTACGGTGGAATATTTTTTACGGATTTTGACGCATCCACGTCCGTGGAAGTACATTACCAGTTTCTTCGGGATTATTGACCTGATGTCTATTTTGCCTACTTACATCGGGTTGTTCTTCTTGCGGTCTCATTTCCTGTTAACGGTTCGGGCGTTTCGCTTGCTGCGAATTTTCAGGATACTAAAACTGGGAAGGTACATGCATGAATCGCAGGTCTTGATTTCGGCCCTGAAAAAGAGCATGTACAAAATAGTGGTCTTCTTTGGTGTGGTATTAACGCTGGTTTTATTTCTGGGAACGCTAATGTACCTGGTCGAAAGCGAACAAAACGGTTTCACTTCCATCCCGCAAAGTATTTATTGGGCGATTGTGACCATTACAACGGTTGGCTACGGTGATATTGCGCCGGTGACCGTGTTGGGAAAATTTATTTCTTCGGTGGCAATGCTCATCGGTTATTCCATCATAGCTGTTCCTACCGGGATACTCACGGTAGAAATAAGCGATGCCGTAAAAAGTTCGAAGCAGGAAAGGCAGTTAGTTTGCCCTTCGTGTAGCTACCACGAACCGGACCAGGAGGCCCGGTTTTGTAAAAAATGCGGATCGGAACTGGAATAAAAGCAAAATGCCGGTGGGGTACCGGCATTACTCATCTCATAAGGTGTTGACTACTGAATTTTCTTCGCCAAAGGCATTGGGGATGTAGCCATCAGCTTCCTGGTCGTTTATCCATACGGATTTGTTGAGCAGGTAACGAAACTGGTAGGATTGCTTGGGCGATAACTCCAGCGTTACGGTGAAATCACCCGACTTCAGTTTTTGCATTGGGGCATCATTTTCTTTCCAATTGTTGAAATCTCCAACAACGGTTGCTTCATTGGCTTCAGGTGCCAATTCCTTGGGAATCCGGAATGTGACTTTGCAAACCGGCTTCGACTTTAGTGTCTGTTTTTTGATACTCATTTAAACGAGGTTTTGGTGAAACTTAACTTCCTGTTCTCGCAGGTATTATAACTCTAAAGATAGAAGCATTCACATTATCATGAATGGGCAATTTTATTGAAATGCAATTGTTTATGAAATATTCACACTTCAGAAACAATTTGGAAACAAAAGCTAATTTGGAGGAGTATTCAGGAACCGTTTTGCATGGCCGTCTTCTTTTCTTAATTTCATAGTCAAGTTAAAAACGGGACCGAAAAATTCCGCTAATGTAGAATCGACTGGTTCTGAACAACAAAGAAATCAAACACGTTTTATGATTTACCCTCCATACCTAAAAGTTGGTGATAAAATTGCCATCGTGTCTCCTGCCGGGAAAGTGAATCCTGAAATTGTTAAACACGGTGCCATGCGGCTCAGAGAAGAAGGTTTTGAAGTTGAAATCGGAGAAAATGCTTTTGCGCAATCGGGCGTTTTTGCCGGAACCGATGCCGAAAGAGCCGGCGACATGCAAAAAGCTCTGGACGACGATTTGGTAAAAGCCATCCTTTTTGCCCGGGGAGGTTACGGAAGTTTGCGGACGCATCAGTTACTCGACTGGAGAAGGTTTCTGCAACGACCCAAATGGCTTATCGGCTTCAGTGACATTACGGTATTTCATGCTTTCCTCTTTCAGCATGGAATTGCATCGATTCATGGAGTGATGACTGCGTTCTTTGATCAGGAAGGTACGCCGTCCGAGAGTTTTCGGCTGACAATCGATTTGTTGAAAGGAAAAATTCCGTGGTTCAAAGAGGCAAATCATCCGTTGAACCGTGCGGGAGAAGCCTCCGGTTCGTTAATTGGAGGAAATTTGTCGATGATTTATAGCCTGCGTGGAACACCGCTCGATTTATCGCCTGAAGGCAATATCTTGTTTATCGAGGATTTGGCTGAATATCATTACCACCTCGACCGAATGATGATGAACCTGAAAGTTTCAGGGATTCTTGCGAAGCTGAGCGGCCTGGTGGTTGGACATTTTTCGGATATGAAAGATGGTGATACCGGCTTTGAGAAAGAGGCGGCGGTGATTATTAAGGAAGCGGTTGATGAATATGACTACCCGGTTATGTTTGGCTTCCCGGCTGGTCACATCATGCCTAACTATCCATTAATCATGGGAGCAGAAACAAGACTGGTGGTTGGAGAGAAGGAATCCCGGTTAAGTTTTAAGATATGACCCGAAAATCAAGAGAACTTGGTGAAAAAGGCGAACAGATAGCGGCTGATTACCTAACCCGAAAAGGATATCGGATAATTGAGCGGAACTGGATTTTCGATCACAAGGAGCTCGATATCATTGCTTATGACGGTGACGATCTGGTTTTTGTAGAGGTGAAAACAAGGACAGGATATCAATACGAGCATCCGTTGGAAGCGATTTCGTCGGGTAAAATCAGAAATTTAGTGACGGCTGCGGATATCTTTCTGCGGATGCGAAATCTGGATGTGGAAAGTCGGTTTGACGTGATTACCGTTGTGTTTTATGGTGAAAAGTTCGAGTTGCAGCATTATCCCGGGGCTTTTATTCCTCCGGTGAATTAGCCATTATTCCGGCGCAGTGGTATGCGCAAAACGCGAGTACATTTCTTCAATTAGGTCAGACATCTCCGCCGGGCGGAAAGGTTTTGGGAAAAATCCGTTCATGCCGGCTTCGGTACATTCCTCGGTTACACTGGAAAATACATCGGCTGTAAGCGCCAATATTACAGTTTTTGGGATTCTGTTTTCTAAAACTTCGATTTGACGAATTTCGATGGTTGCTTCCACGCCCGTCATTTTGGGCATCTGAATATCCATCAAAATTACATCATAAGTATTATTGCGAAACAACTCCACCGCTTCTTCCCCGTCTTTCGCAACATCGACGTGATAGCTTTTTAACCCCAGCAGCGCCAGTTTTTGACTCATCAAATTATCTTCTGCCAGAAGGATTCTTTTCGTCATTTTGTTACGATTCTAGATGAAGTAGCTAAAATATAAAATTATCCGGGGATCAAAAATTGTGACTCGTTATTAAACAAGGTATTTTTAACATTTGGCGATTATATTAATATTGTACAGAAATAGCGGCCTGCCAGAGATATGCAGATAGTCATTCCGGAAGGAAAATAAAAGCTGTAGTTTTAGCTGGGTGCAACCTAAGGGCAAATCGAGATGAATATAGAGTCGTTGCGAAAATATTGTCTGTCGTTGAAGGGAGCAACGGAGGGACTTCCTTTCGGTGAAAATGCCCTCGTTTTCAAAGTTGGTGGAAAGATGTTTGCTTTGACAAATCTCGAAGGTCCGCTTTGGGTTAATTTGAAGTGTGATCCCGAAAAGGCAATTGAGTTAAGGGAAGAGTTTCCACAGGTGACTCCGGGATATCACATGAATAAACAACACTGGAATACGGTTAGTGTTGACGATACTATCCCGGATAAATTGATTCAGGAGTGGATTGATGAATCGTACAGCCTGGTGGTGTCATCGTTGCCGCGAAAAGTTCGAAATGAGTTAGAATAAAGTTAGTTACATTTATATTGGTTTTTATGAAGAAGTTATTTCTGGTCCTTCTAGCAGGACTACTCTATGCGGGCTCAGCCACGGCCCAGGACGTTAGTTCGTTTAAAGTTGTTAAAGAGAATGCTTATACGTCGGTCAAAAATCAGCAACGTACTGGAACTTGCTGGAGTTATGCAACGACCTCTTTTCTTGAATCAGAGTTGCTGCGGATGGGAAAAGGCGAATTCGATCTGGCGGAAATGTATTTTGTGCGGAATGCTTACCCGGCGAAAGCCAAATATTTTGTCGAGTTGCACGGAAAAGCCAATTTCGACGAAGGCGGTCAGGCGCATGATGTTCTGGATGTAATGAAAAAATGCGGTTTGGTGCCACAGAGTGTCTATCCGGGAAATCTCTATAATCCGGGACACGCCAATCATACGGAATTGAAGGCCATGATGAAAGGAATGTTGGAAGGCCTGGTTTCTGATAAGATGAATACCGTATCGACGGTTTGGTCGAACGCGTTGAATGGAGTTTTGAACGCATACTTGGGAAAGGACCCGAAGAGTTTCGAATATGACGGAAAAACGTTCACACCTGAGTCTTTCATGAAGTCGCTGGGTTTGGATCCCAATCAATATGTGGAGATCACTTCCTACACGCATCACCCGTTTTATCAGCAGTTCAGCCTCGAGGTTCCGGACAACTGGTCACACGATTTGTACTACAATGTGCCGGAGGACGATATCATCAAGACGATGGACCATGCCATCATGCAAGGATACACGGTGGTTTGGGATGGCGATGTCAGTGATAAAGGCTTCTCGCACCGGAGAGGTTTGGCTGTTGTACCGGACAGTGTATCGGTCGACCAGCAAGCCCGTCAGAAAGCTTTTCTTACCTGGAAAACCACCGATGACCACTTGATGCATATCGTGGGAATTGCTAAAGACGCGGACGGTAATAAATATTACATCACGAAAAATTCGTGGTCGGCCAAAAGCAATGCCTACGGCGGAATGTTGTACATGTCGGAACGCTATGTACGGTTGAATACCATTGCCATTACGGTTAACCGGAATAGTATTCCCGAAGAAGTGAGCACCAAAATCTTTAAAAATTAAAGAAAATGGAATACGCTCTGAACGGAACAGAATTCATTGAGCTGGTGAAATTGCTGAAATTAGCCCGTATTGCTGAATCTGGAGGCCAGGCAAAGCTGATGGTCGAAGATGGAGAAGTGAAACGCAACGGTGAAGTAGAACTTCGAAAGCGGGCTAAAATAAGGGCTGGCGAGACGATTGAGATTTTTGGTGAGCAGATTAAAATTACGGAATAAAACAAAAAGGGATGCGGGTGCATCCCTTTTTTGGGGAGGCCGGCAGGGGAACCGGCCTGTTAACAATAGCATGTGCTTTTGGTGGGAAAAGAGAAAACTTAAAAAAGGATTTGTTGATTCTCATTTCTGAAAGCTGAAACTAAGGTAAGCGGACAAGTTCGATAAAAAAAAAATTTTTGACGAACGGTCGTTTTTTTTTGATGAACGTACGGATCTGTTTAGTGAACGGAAAATTTTAACAAAAAAAGGACCATCTATTTATCAATAAATATGTACTGTTTTTGGCCTTATGAACCCTGTTTTTTCCATTCGTCTTTTAACAAACTGAAAATTTCCAGATCAAAATAGGAGTTCCCATGTTTTTCACCTTGCCTTTCTATGCCTTCGTAAGTGAAACCAAGCCGCTTGGGAACGGCACTGCTCCGGTTGTTTCCCACAGCACATCGAATCGTAATGCGATTCATTTGCAATCTTTTGAAGGCGAGTTTGATTAATTGCAAGGTGGTTTCGGTGATGATGCCTTTCCCTTCCTTACTTTTTGCCAACCAGTAGCCAATTTCAGTTTTCCGGTTGACACGATCGGTATTCACATAGCCAATCAGGCCCGAGAATTCTTCGTCGTGCCAAATCGTAAAGACTTCTTCTTTTTCGTGAGGTTTTCTGTTGGTAACCGAGGAGATAAATTCTTCTGTGTCTTCCGGTTTCCGGGTAAAACTGACGAACGGAAGCCATTTGCTCAGGTGTTCACGGTTTTTATCTATAGCTTCAAAAACGGTGTCGACATGTTCCATTCCCAAACTTTCGAGATAAAAACCCGGACGGATTGAAATTCGGCTCATAAGATTCTGGTTTTTATGCAAATTAAAAAACCCGGACAAAATTGCCCGGGTTTGACGCATATAATAATGCAATAATTTTATTGACGAACGGCTGCAATTCCCGGAAGGTCTTTTCCTTCGAGGTATTCGAGAAGTGCACCACCGGCAGTTGAAATGTAGGAAACACCGTCGGCAATACCGAATTTGTTTACGGCTGCTACTGAGTCACCACCACCTACGAGCGAGAATGCTCCTTTTTTAGTTGCTTCAACAACGGCGGCACCAATGGCTTTGGTGCCTTCAGCAAATTTGTCCATCTCGAAAACGCCTACCGGACCATTCCAAAGAACAGTTTTCGATTCGCTGATTACTTTATTGAATTTTTCGATGGTTTTCGGGCCTACGTCCAGTCCCTGCCATCCGTCTTCAATATCGTTGGCCGGAACAACTTTGGTGTTGGCAGTTTCTGCAAAGTCGTCAGCTTCCAGTACATCAACGGCGAAGTGCAGTTGAACACCTTTGGCTTCGGCTTTTTTCATCAGGTCTTTTGCCAAATCGAGATAATCATCTTCGCAGATGGAATCACCGATTTTTCCGCCCTGCGATTTCACGAAAGTGTAAGTCATACCACCACCAATGATGAGGTGATCAACACGCTCGAGCAGGTTTTCGATAATGGTGATTTTGGAAGAAACTTTGGAACCTCCCATGATAGCGGTGAATGGACGCTGCGGCTCTTTCATCACTTTCTCGAGGCTGGCTACTTCGCTGCCTACCAGGAATCCGAACATTTTGTCATTCGGGAAATACTGTGCAATCACAGCGGTTGAGGCGTGAGCGCGGTGAGCAGTACCAAATGCATCGTTCACCCAGCAGTCGCCCATTTCGGAGAGCTGGCGGGCAAATTCAGCGTCGCCTTTGGTTTCTTCGCCATGGAAACGAAGATTTTCGAGAATCAGCACTTCTCCTGGCTGCAATGCATCGGCAACTTTTTTGGTTTCCTCACCAATGCAATCGGGAGCAATTTTTACCGTACGTCCGCCGAGCAATTCAGAAAGGTGCGGAACCAAATGTTTGAGAGAGAATTTGTCTTCCGGTCCGTTTTTCGGACGGCCCAGGTGGGACATAATAACGGGTGAACCGCCTTTTTCAATCACTTTTTCAATGGTAGGTAATGCGGCGCGCATCCTTGTATCATCAGTAATTTCGAACTTTTCGTTCAACGGCACATTGAAGTCGACGCGAATCAACGCTTTTTTGCCGGAAAAATCGTAAGTCTCTATTGTCTGCATGTTTCGCTGTGTTAAAAATTTAGCTTCCCCAAAGATAGGAAAATCATGCTATATAACATACCGAAACCCCGTTTTTTCCCCGAGCCATTCCGATGATTTAACGGTGTCACGGTTGCACAGTTTTTTTCTACCTTTGAGGGAAATTATCGTGAAATTCCGGTGAGAAACCGGACGTGACCTTATAATTGAAAATTGCATGCAGTTTAAAGATATTATCGGACAAGAAGAGGTGAAAAAGCAACTGGTACAGGAAGTTGCTGAAGATCGTATTCCGCATGCACAATTGTTAACCGGTCCGGCCGGAAACGGTAAACTGGCCATGGCTTATGCTTTCGGACAGTATTTGAATTGTACGAACCGAAAAGATGGTGATTCGTGTGGGGAATGTAGTTCGTGCCGTAAATTCTCGAAATTGATTCACCCCGATTTGCACATGATTTACCCGGTGGTGAAAAGTGAGAAATTCAAGGAACCGACCAGTACCGATTATATCGATAAGTGGCGACCTTTTTTCCTGGAGAATCGCTACCCGGCATTTGAGAAATGGATGAACCTGATTGCCGATGAAAATAAGCAGGGCTCCATTTATGTGTATGAGGCGCGGGAAATTATCCGGAAACTGAATCAAAAAGCGTTCGAGAGTGGCTATAAAGTAGCGATTGTTTGGTTGCCCGAGCAGATGAATGCGGAGTGTGCTAACAAGCTGCTGAAGATGATTGAGGAGCCGCCGGCCCGCACGGTTTTCCTGTTAGTGGCGGAAGATGAAGAGCAAATCATCAGCACCATCCGGTCGCGTTGCCAGGTGGTTCGTATACCGCGCATTGCCGATCATGATTTGGAAGCGGGATTAGCGACACATCCTTCTGTCGGGAGACAAAACCCGGCGACGGTTGCCCGTTTGGCACGGGGAAATTTCATTTATGCGCTGGAGCTTCTGGAGAATGATGAATTGCGGGCTTCCAATCACGAAAATTTCACTAAGCTGATGCGACTCGCTTATTCCCGCAAAGGGAATTCTGAATTGCTGAAGTGGACTGACGAAGTTTCCCGGATTGGAAGAGTAAAGCAGAAAAGTTTTCTGCAGTATTGCAGTGAATACCTTCGCGAGAATTTTGTACTGAATATGAAAGAGCCGGAGCTGGTTTATATGGATGATCAGCAATCGGATTTTTCGGCCCGTTTTGCGCCGTTTATTCACGAGCGCAATGTGATTCCGTTGTTTCAGGAGTTTGAACAGGCCTACCGGGATATCAGCATGAATGGCAATGCCCGCATCATTTTTTTGGATTTGGCCCTGAAGGTGGCTATCTTCCTGCGTTCGTAAAAGCGCGAACATGTGAAATCAGGCTTTGTCGGAAGCCGATCGCGATTTCGTGTAAATCATTATTTTTGTAGAAAATCAGTACAATCGAGCCTTCCCGAAAAGGTTGAGGGCTACTAAATATATATAACTGTATGAGTTCACAGGAAAAGCTGGCACGAGGGTGCCCGTCATCCACTGTTGCCGGTTCGACGGCGAAGCTGGATGTTTTTAATTGGTTAAAAGACGTTCCCAATATTCTCAACCCGGATGATATCGTTGAAGTCCGGTTCAAAAATACCCGTAAAGATTACTACCGAAATGTAAATGGCCTGAAACTGAAAGAGGGCGATGTGGTGGCTGTAGAGGCAAACCCGGGACATGATATCGGTGTGGTCTCGCTGGTCGGTGATTTGGTGCTGAAACAGATGAACCGTCATAAGGTAACCTACGTTGACGGTGAATTGCGCAAAGTATACCGGAAAGCCAAACCGGTGGATATTCAGAAATGGGAAGAGGCGATGGCGCTGGAGCATGATACCATGTTGAAGGCGCGTAAAATTGCCGAGGATCTCCGGCTTGATATGAAGATTGGAGATGTGGAATACCAGGGCGATAAGACAAAAGCCATTTTCTATTATATCGCCGACGAGCGAGTGGATTTCCGGCAGTTGATTAAGGTATATGCCGAAACATTCCGTATCCGGATTGAAATGCGCCAGATTGGAGCCCGGCAGGAAGCTGGCCGGATTGGTGGTATTGGTCCCTGCGGACGCGAATTGTGCTGTAGCTCGTGGATCACTAATTTTGTTTCGGTAACAACCAATGCTGCCCGTTACCAGGAAATTTCTCTGAATCCGCAGAAACTGGCCGGACAGTGTGGAAAATTGAAGTGCTGCTTGAATTACGAGCTCGATTCGTACATCGACGCGCAGAAGGACTTCCCGCCGAATAACATTCCGTTGGAGACGGAAAAAGGAAACTACAATTTCCTAAAGGCGGATATCTTCAAAAGGCTTTACTGGTATGCGCCTGCTGAACATCAGCCCGGTGGGCAGGTTGCCATCTCGGTGGACAAAGTGAAGGAAATTATCCGTCTGAATAAAGCCGGAAAGAAAGTTCCGCAGTTGACTTCGGAACCGGTAGCTGTTGAGCAAGCCGAAGTATTAGATTACCACAAGGTAGTCGGACAGGATAGTCTCGATCGCTTCGATAAGCCGTCGTCTTCGCGCAATCGTCGGAAAAAGAAACGGCGGAAACCGTCGAACCGAAGCAATAATCCATCATCATCATCAAGCAATCAAAAACCTTCCGGCAATAGCAAAAATCATGGGAAACCGAGAAAACCGAGGAAACGCTAAATGGATTGCCGGCCTGATGCTTTTGGTTTGGGCCGGAATACTTTATTCGTGCAGTGGTGGTGCTGTGTACGACGAATATCATCAACTGAAAGGTTCAAAATGGAACAAGGATTCTGTCTTGGATTTTACGGTGAATATTCCCGACTCGACCACATTGTACAATATCTATTTCAACGTTCGGAACGAAGGTTCCTATCCGTATCAAAACCTGTGGCTGTTTATTAAAGTGACGCCACCCGATGGCGGTAAACTGATGCAGGATACCGTGGAGCTGATGCTGGCGAATGATGCCGGTAAATGGTACGGTTCAGGAATTGGTGATATGTACGATAAAAAGTATCCGTACAAGCACGATGTTTATTTCCCGAATCCCGGTGATTACACCTTCTCTGTGCAGCAGGGAATGAGAAGTAAGGACGGGATATTGAAGGGAATACACGACTTTGGTTTCCGCGTAGAAAAAGCGAATTGACAATACTAAAAATAAAGAGAGGGCTAAAGAGGCCCTTTCTTGTGACCATTTAATTACACAAAACAATCGTGGGGAAAAATAAGCTGTCGAAGTTTGCAGAAATGGAAACTTTCGAACACGTGGTGCAGGTTCCTTTCAAGGTACTGAAGGAAGAGGGCTTTGACATGAAAGGCCTTTGGAATGAGCGCTTTTTCAAGAATGAGAACCCAATCGTATTAGAGCTGGGATGTGGCAAAGGCGAATACACGGTTGGCCTGGGACGCCGGTTTCGCGACCATAACTTTATAGGCATCGATATCAAAGGTGCCCGGATGTGGCAGGGAGCCAAAGAATCGTGGGAAGACAATATGGATAATGTCGGATTCTTGCGGACCAACATTGAACTATTGGACGCCTTTTTTGCTCCGGGAGAAGTGGCTGAAATCTGGATTACGTTTCCCGATCCGCAAATGAAAAAGGTGCGCAAGCGGTTAACATCGATCCGGTTTATGGAATTGTACCGGAGCTTTCTGAAACCCGGTGGCGTTATTCACCTGAAGACAGACAGTAACTTTATGTACCAGTACACCCGGGCGATGATTGAAGAGAATCACCTTCCGGTGGATGTGGATACGGACGATTTGTATCAATCCAATCTGGCCAACGAGATACTGGAAATCCGCACATTTTACGAACAGCAGTGGCTCGAACGAGGAAAGACCATCAAATACCTTCGTTTTCATCTGAAAGATGGTGAGCTGACGGAGCCCGATGTAGAGCTGGAGCCTGACGATTACCGTAGCTTTGGCCGGAGCAAGCGCCGTCAGCCAGACGATTAAGCAATAATATTGTCATCATGTCCGACTTTTACGAAAATGTGTACGATGTGGTCCGGCAAATCCCGGTAGGCAGGGTTACCAGTTACGGTGCCATTGCCCGTTATCTTGGCTCGCCGCAATCGTCGCGCATGGTAGGTTGGGCCATGAATAACGCACACAATCAGCAGCCTTATGTTCCGGCCCACCGGGTGGTGAATCGTCAGGGCTTGTTAACCGGGAAGGTGCACTTTGGCGGACCGGACGTGATGCAGGAACTGCTGGAAAGTGAAGGTATCGAAGTGGTTGAAGACCAGATTGTCGATTTTCAAAAACATTTTTGGGACCCTTTGAAGGAACTCCCGTTTGACGAAACTTTTCCTACACCATAAACGGATAATGTTCTCCTTATTTATAACTTTGTTTTTCAATTTCAAGTTCAAGAAAATACTTACGATATGGCTATTGTTCCCAAGCAGATTACCGATATTCTACGATCGGTAAAATTCCCGGGTTCGGAAGAGAATGTGGTGGAGCTGGATATGGTTCAGGAGATCCGGATTGCCGGTACCCGCATTAGTTTTACCCTGGTTTTTCAAAAAGACAACGACCCCAATATTCAAAACGTGGCTCAGGCTTGCGCCGAAGCGATTGAAGATGAGCTGGGCTCAGAGGTTGAAATCAGTATTACGCCTAAAGCGATTCATCGTATGCAGGCACCCGTTCTTCCCGGCGTGAAGAATACGATTGCGGTTGCTTCGGGTAAAGGCGGCGTCGGTAAATCGACTGTGGCGGTCAACCTGGCGGTGGCCCTGGCGAAAACCGGAGCGAAAGTGGGATTGATTGATGCCGACATTTTCGGGCCTTCAGTTCCCAAAATGTTCGACGAGGAAAATGCCCGTCCGGTCATGACCAAGGTAGAAGGCCGCGATTTGATTGTTCCGGTTGAGAAATACGGAGTGAAGTTGTTGTCCATTGGTTTCTTCGTGAACAAGGAAGATGCGCTTGTATGGCGTGGTCCGATGGCTTCCAACGCGCTGAAGCAACTGTTGATTGAAGCCGACTGGGGCGAACTCGATTATCTTCTGATTGACATGCCGCCCGGAACCAGCGATATTCACCTGACGCTGGTACAGACTATTCCGGTTACGGCATCGGTCATTGTGACAACACCGCAGGAAGTGGCTTTGGCCGACGTGGTGAAAGGTGTGGCCATGTTCAATAGTAAATCAGTCGATGTTCCGGTCCTGGGAATTATCGAAAATATGTCCTGGTTTACGCCCGCTGAACTTCCCGATAGTAAATACTACATCTTCGGAAAAGATGGCGGAAAAGAGCTGGCAGAACAGCTGGAAATTCCGTTGCTCGGACAAATCCCGTTGGTAATGAGTATCCGCGAAGGCGGTGATAACGGGGTTCCTGCTGCATCGAAAGAAGATTCGGTAACCAGTCAGGCGTTCCTGGAAGTTGCCGAACAGGTTGTTCACCGTTTGGATCTTCGCAATAAGTTTTTCAAACCTTCACGAAAAGTGAAAACCGAAAGAAAATAACTGCAATAGCAGTCAGCAAGGAGGGCACGGAAAAATCGGTGCCCTCTTTTTTTGCATGGTATTTGACAGATTGCTGGCTTAATTATCTTTATATCTTTGTGGCAGAGCGATTCATTTTGGTTATTTTACCGCTCGTTGCTGAATTCCAATTTCCCATAGCAAAAGGAAGAATTGTTGAAGCTGAAAACCCGATATATTTTTTTTCTGCTTGGCCTGAGTGGATTAGTACTGGGATGTTCGACCAGTAAAAATACGGTTGTGTCGAGGGCCTACAATAACCTAACTTCACATTATAATATCTATTTCAATGCGAAAGAGAGTGTGAAATCGGGATTGGGGCAGGTCGATCAGGCCGTGAAGAACGACTACACGCACATCCTTCCGTTGTATAAAGCCAGCGAAAAGGAGGCTGCGAATGCTGCCCGTTCGACGATGGACGTAGCCATTATGAAGTGCTCGAAGTTGATTACACAGCACTCTATTACCAAGAAGCCACGCCGGCGAAGTAACCGTTCGGAACGGTACAAGGAATTTGCTTCGAAAACGGAATTCAACAAATGGGTCGATGATGCGTACCTGTTGATGGGGCGGGCTTATTTTTACAAGCACGACTATTACCGCGCCATCGAGAATTTCTCTTACGTCATTCGGAACTTCAGTAAAGAGCCTATTCGTTATGATGCCTATCTTTGGTTGGCCCGGGCATACAACGAAAATGGGCAATACAGCAATGCCCGCGATATTTTCGATTTACTGCAGGGCGATCCCAATTTTCCCAAAAAACTGTTGAAGGAGTTTGAGCTGGTGCAGACTGATTATTTCATGAAGCAGGCCCAGTACAGGCAAGCCATTCCACATTTGAAGTCGGCTGTAAATAACCGGTTTTCCCGAAAAAAGAAACTTCGGTACAACTATATTCTGGCGCAATTGTATGCTGAAACTGACCAACAGTCAGATGCAGTAGCTTACTACCGGAAGGTTTTGAAGATGCGTCCACCTTACGAGATGGCTTTCAACGCTCGGATTAACCGGGCCGAAGAATACACCGGAGCCGGAAGTGCCGACGATCTGAAAAAGCAGTTGCGGCGTATGCTTCGCGACGAGAAAAACGAAGAGTTTCGCGATCGGATTTACTTTGCCATGGGAAAAGTGGCGATGAAGGAAGGCATGAAGGCGGAGGCTATTGATGACTACCGGAAATCGGCCGCTTACAGTAAGAACAATAATGCTCAGCGGGCAGAAACCTGCCTAACTCTGGCTCGTATTTATTTTCAGGATGAAAACTATGTGCAATCGCAAAGTTATTACGACAGCACATTGGTCGTGATTGATAATACGTATCCCGGATATGACGAGATTTCATCGCGGGCAGCCAGTTTAGGCCGTCTGGTGACGAACCTGAATACCATTACCCGGGAAGATAGTTTGCAGCGGTTGGCCCAAATGACAACCGCTGATCGGAATGCGTTGATTGACAGCTGGATTTCCAAAATTAATAAAGAAGAGGCCCGTAAACGGGAAGAAGAACGCAACCAGCAGTTGACGCAGAATTATTACCGGTATAACCAGCGAAGAAATACGATTCAGGGAAGCAACGACGGCTCTTGGTATTTTTATAATCCCACTACAGTGGGAATCGGGAAAGAAGAGTTCCGCCGCATCTGGGGAAAGAGAAAACTGGAGGATAACTGGCGCAGGCTGAATAAAACCCAGCTTTCGGCAAGCGATACTGACCAGCTGGCCGAAGAAACGCAAAGCGACTCCGCTCAGGTGACGGAACAACGGGTTTCCGATCCGCGACAGCGCGATTATTACCTGCAGGATGTGCCATTGACCGATTCACTGATGGCGGCTTCCAACGACCGGTTGATGCTGGCATATTACAATGCTGCACGAATTTACCGCTCAGAATTCAACGATTATCAGCGCTCGGCGGAAATGCTGGAGGAACTGGACCGGAAATTCCCGGGAGGAAGTTTGGAGCTCATGTCGTGGTTCGACTTGTACCAGATTTATAAGACACAGGAGAAAACCGCAGACGCCGCCAAATATGAGCAGTTGATTGTAGCCAAGTATCCTAATTCGAAATACGCGAAATTCCTGAAAGATCCGAACTACTTTGTGACGTTGGAAGCACAACGCGACAGTATGAACCGCATCTACAGCAAGGCATTTACCTTGTATCAGGATCGGGATTTCAAAGGAGCTGCACAGAAAGCGCGTCAATTGCTAGCAATGCACCCTGACACGGGGCTGGTAGCCAAAACCCGCTTCCTGGAAGTGGTTTCAAAAGGTACACAGCAGGATCGCAAAGTATTTGCCGATAGTCTGAAAGCATACATTGCTGCCAATCCCCACGCGGAAACACTGCCGCTGGCCAATAAAATTTACAGTCGGCTTCAGGACAGTACACTGGCAGATTACCAGAAAATGCTGGCAGAAGGATATATCCATCAGAATATTCAAAACCCGGAAGTTGTGCAGGAGGAGAACCAAAAGAACGATGAGTTCGGAGGTAAATTCTCTTACAAGGAAGATGTGTTCCATTACTTTGTTATCGTCTTCCCGCGTCAGGCGAAGGTGGATGTCAACCGGTTGATTTTCGACATCGCCAATTACGATATTGACTATTACACGCAGCAGGATTTCGATATTGAAAAAGTGAACCTGAACGCGCGTTCGCAGATGGTGGTTGTGCGCAGTCTTCCCGACAAGGAAGAAGGCTTGATTTATTTCCGCTCCATCATCCGGAAACGGAAAGTATTCGAAACGCTCAAAGGTGTGGAATATGTCAATTTCATTGCTTCTTCGCCTAACTACCGGACTATGCTGGCTGACCACGATTACCATGAATACCTGAAGTTCTTCATGAAGAATTACAGCCGGTACATCAGTTCCGATTTCCCGCAGAATGAATTGCCTAATCTGGAAGAGTTGCTGGCCAAAGCGCGCAAGCAGGAAGAGCCGGAAGAAAAGGGTCAGTTTGTGATGGTGAAAACGACGGTAGATCCGAACAGTTACCACCGGACGGCTGATGAAGCGCACCAGTTTGTGCTGATTCCGGAAAATGCGAAGCAGAATTTGCAGCCGCTGCTAAAATTGTTTGCCGCATTCGATTCGACCAACTATGCCGATTTGAATTTGGCCGTTGTTAAAGGAACCGTTTCCGGGAAACCGGCATTACTGGTAACCGGTTTAACCGGGGAAGCAGTGGCAAAAGATTATTTTGGAGCCGTGGTGAAAACCCGCGAGTTGTTCGCTCCGTTGAACGGTGGAAACTACCGGAATTTCTATATCTCGGATACGAACATGAAATTACTGGAGAAAAAGAAAGACATCGATGGTTACATGGATTTCTTCTCTCGCGCATATCTGGGAAAAATTCCACAACCGAAAGAGCCGGAATCAACGCCACAGACAACAGCACCTGAAACTCAAACTCAGCCTGCAACACCGGTGGCAAAGCCTGCGCCTTCGTACAACGGACCTTACAATACCAATCTGGGAGTTGACAACCGGTTTATCCTGGTCTTCTCAGCTGCAGGTGTTGATTTGGCAAAATTACAATCGGGTTTCGAGAAGTTTAATACGGACAACTTTGGTTCTGGTAAAATCAAAGTGGAGACCGAACCACTGGACGCTAGCCGGATGATGTTAGTGATTAGTGGTCTGGGAGGAAAGGAAAGTTCAATGGTCTATTTCCGTAAGGTGATTGCCAGCCGGCCGCTGTTTACACCGTTGGAAGACAGGGAGTACAGAAACTTTGTCATCAGCGCGTCCAATGAGAAGATTCTTAAGCAAAAGAAAAATCTCACACCTTATCTCGAGTTCTTTGGTCAGTTCTACCTGAAAAACTAGATAGTTTTTTTAAATTGGGACTGCGGTAAGACAAAGACGTTAATCCTGAACTTAATATATGAAGACGATCCGAATTCTTTGGGCCGACGATGAAATTGATTTGCTTAAACCTCACCTGCTTTTCCTCGAAGGAAAGGGGTATAGCGTAACTGCTGTAACAAACGGCGATGATGCCATCGAACAGGTCAACCGAAAGAACTTTGACATTATTTTTCTTGATGAAAACATGCCCGGTCTTAGCGGCTTGGAAACACTCGCTTCCATCAAGAATGTTGTCCCCGGAATCCCCGTGGTGATGATTACCAAAAGTGAGGAAGAGGACATTATGGAGGAGGCCATCGGTGCCAAAATCGCTGACTACCTTATTAAACCTGTCAATCCCAATCAGATTCTACTCTCCATCAAGAAGAATATCGAGAAGACGGAGCTGGTTACCCGGAAAACGACCTCTGCTTATCAGAGTGAATTTGCGCGGCTGGGAATGCAAATAAACGATTCGCTGACACATGAAGACTGGGTGGAAGTGTACCGGAAACTGGTTTTTTGGGAATTGGAACTCGAGGAATCGGATGATCACACAATGGACGAAGTGCTGCTGATGCAGAAAAGTGAAGCCAACCAGGCTTTTTCCCGTTTCGTGAAAAAGAACTATTTCGACTGGCTGGAGCAACCGGCCGGCGAACGTCCGTTAATTTCGCCCGATCTATTCCGTCACCGCGTTTTCCCGCTGCTTGACCAGGGTGAAAAAGTCTTTGTCTTGCTGATTGATAACCTCCGCTACGATCAATGGCGTATTCTTCAGCAAATAGTCCGTGAATACTATACGACCGACGAAGAGGAATTGTACTTCAGTATTTTACCTACTGCGACGATGTATGCGCGGAATGCGATCTTTTCGGGATTAATGCCGTCGGAAATAGCGAAAACCTATCCAAATCTTTGGTTGAACGAAGAGGAAGAGGGTATCAAAAACCAGCACGAGGAAGAGTTGTTTACACGCCAAATGGCTCGTTATGGGCGAAGTGAGAAATTCAGTTTCGAGAAAATGACCAACCTGAAATCTGGACGTCGTGTACTCGATAATCTGGCGAACATGCTTGAAAATCCGCTCTCCGTGATGGTCATCAACTTTGTCGATATTATGTCGCATGCGCGGACCGAAATGGATATGATTCGCGAGCTGGCCAACGACGAAGCAGCTTACCGGTCTCTCACCGAATCGTGGTTCCGGCACTCTCCGTTGCTCGAACTGATTAAGGAACTTTCGACAAGAGATATTAAACTGGTGGTCACGACTGACCACGGTACCATACGCGTGCATAACCCATTGAAGGTGATAGGTGAGCGTTCGACCAATACCAATTTGCGCTACAAGCAAGGCCGCAATCTTAAATACAATCGGAAGGAAGTATTTGAAATGACGAATCCGGGAGCGGGCTTTTTGCCATCGTCCAATGTCAGTTCAACGTTTATCTTCGCCAGCGGAACCGATTTCTTCGCGTACCCGAATAACTTCAATTATTACGTAAGCTACTACCGCGACACGTTTCAGCATGGTGGCATTTCACTGGAGGAAATGTTGGTACCTTTCGTTACGCTGTCTCCGCGCTAAGCGAAATTACATGCGCTGACGTTCGAAAATGAGCTCGAAATAGCTGGAGGCTCCGTGGCCTGAAACGGCCGGAGAAAAAATCTGAATTAGCCGCCAGCCATCTCTGGTCATACGGCCAATCACCTCCTGGTAGTCTTCTTTGGGCTTCCTAAAAAAAGGAGTCAGCTTAATCCGGTAGAATTTATATTCGTAACGGTCCATGGGTTGAAAGATTAGTTGTTTTCACCCAAGGTAAAACGAATTTATGAAATTCTGTCTGGAATTTTTTCGCTTTCGCGAAGAGATTAATAATCCGGCTCTTCTTCTTTTTTCACCAGCGCTTTGGTCGACAGCAACCCGCAGGCGGCGTAAATATCCTGTCCGCGCGAAGCACGAATGGTGGTCAGAATACCTTTGCTGTTGAGCAAATCCTTGAATGATTGTAGTGTCTCTTCATCGCTGCTTTTAAGCGGCGTATCCGGAATGGGATGGAACCGGATAAGGTTGATACGGCATTTGATTCCGTTGAGGATGCGGGCCAGCTCTTTGGCATGTGCCGGCGTATCGTTTAATCCGCCGAACATGATGTACTCGAATGAAACGCGACGCTGTCTGCCAAATTCCCAGCTTTTGATCTCGTCCAACACTTTTTGAATCGGGTAAGCCGTTTGGATCGGCATCAGCTGTTTCCGCTCCTCATCGAAAGGTGAGTGCAGACTGACAGCCAAATGGGCCGTGCTGGTTTCCAGGAATTTTTTCATTGCCGGAATGATACCAATGGTTGAAACGGTGATCCGCTTTGGACTCATCGCATAGCCCCAGTCCGACGTCAGGATTTCGACGCTCTTCAGGACATTGTCGAGGTTGTCAAACGGTTCGCCCATTCCCATGTAGACAATGTTGCTTACCTCACCGTTTTCCTCAATGCTGCGAATCTGGTTCACAATTTCGCCAGCGGTCAGTTGTCCCTGGAAACCTTGCTTCCCGGTCATGCAGAAGAGGCAGCCCATTTTGCAACCTACTTGTGATGATACGCAAACGGTTTTGCGATCGTTCTCCGGGATCATCGCTGTTTCGATGAATTTCGCATGGTCTGTGGGGAAAAGATATTTCTTGGTTCCGTCGATGCTGGCCTGTACTTTGGTCGGTTCGGTCAATCCGAATTCGTAGAATTCTTTCAGCGCTTCCCTTCCCTTCACCGACAGGTTGGTCATCTCGTCGATGGAACGGATGTCCTTTTTATACAGCCAGTCAGCCATCTGTTTGGCTGCAAATTTGGGCAAGCCAACCTGTGCTGCTACTGCTTTCAGTTCATCGAGCGTTTTTCCAAATAATCTTTCCTTCTCCATGCTGCTCCTCTGTTTAGGCCAAAGCTTTTGATTTTCCTTTCGCCGCTGCAAAGATAATCATTGTACACCGCTTCGCGAACGATGCATGTAAATCGTTCATTAAAAATAGATTTCGGCCACAATGTTTCCGTATGGAATGCCTTTCCGGATGAGTAGGTCGCGGGTTTCGACGACCATTTCCGGGCTACCGCAGAGATAGAATTTCTGATCCTTCGGTAAATTATCCTGGTCTTCCAGGAAATGGGTAAGTCGTCCATGATATACATCACCGCCTTTTTCCTGCGAACAGCAACGGACGTACTGGTCTTTCAATTCGGGCATGAATTCATCTTCGAAATAGAAATTCTGCAGGTAACGTCCGCCGTGCACAACGGTTTTGTTGGAGCCCAGACCTGATTTGAACATGCTGTAGAAAGGTGCAATTCCGGTTCCGGAAGCTACCCACCAGGCTGGTTTATCATCACCGGTGAAGTCGCCCATGGGCTCGGAAACGAGTATTGAATCGCCGGGCTGTAACTTGGCCAAACGTGGAGTCAGCCAGCCTCCGCCTTTTACGTTGAACAGGATTTTCAGTTCATCTTCTTTTTCGCCGCTGCAAATGCTGTACATGCGAGGTGGTTCGCCTTCCGGCAGACCGATTTTTACCACCTGACCTGCTTTGAAATCATGAAGACGGGGCAAGGAAAGGACATAAACACCGGGGGCAATTTCGTTATTTTTCAAAAGCGCCACCTGGTATAATTCGTCGTCGTATTTTGTGTAATCAGCTGATTTTCCCATAAAGCGTTATGCGTTTGTGTTGAATAAACACCCATTCATCCGGTTGGTTCAGCGTCGGGAAAAATCAGGCAACTTTCGTCAAAAATGACTGATGCACTATAATTTGGATGGCTTTCTCCGAAATTCCCTTCAAAAATTTCGGCAGTCATGCTAAAAAAGGTAATTTTACGTCTTGAATCTCATGGAAATACCATCGCACGATGATCCTGTCGGGAAAGGAAATTGAAAAACAGCTGAACCGGAAGATCTTTATCGATCCCTTCCGGCCAGAGCAGTTGAATCCGAACAGTTACAATCTTCGTTTGCATAACCAACTATTGGTGTACGATGAGGATGTGCTTGACATGAAGAGTCCGAACAAGGTGAGTGAGATGGAAATTCCACCGGAAGGCCTGACACTGCAACCCAATAAACTGTACCTGGGACGTACCTTGGAGTACACCCGGACCGAGGATTACGTTCCGATGCTCGAAGGACGTTCGTCTGTCGGGCGACTGGGGCTGTTTATTCATGTGACTGCAGGCTTCGGCGACGTGGGGTTCAGCGGTTACTGGACACTGGAAATATTTTGTGTTCAGCCGGTTCGTATCTACGCTGGTGTGGAAATCTGCCAGATTTATTACCACTCCATCGAAGGGCAATACGAACGGTACAATAGTGGAAAATATCAATTGAATCAGGGGATACAACCGAGTTTACTTTACAGGGATTTTGAGTGATGGGAAAGTGGGTTCGTAAAATTTTTATCTGGATTTTGAAGATTCCGGTGTACTTCTACCGGTATTTCATTTCGCCAATGACTCCGGCTTCGTGCCGCCATATTCCGACTTGTTCGGAGTACGCGGTGAAAGCACTGGAAATTCATGGTCCCATTAAGGGTTTGTTTCTGGGAACCCGACGTATTCTGCATTGTCATCCCTGGGGGACACATGGGTATGACCCGGTTCCGCCAAGAAAAATTAAAGTGAAACCCCTTAAACTGAAGTAGCATTTCTGCATGAAGAAGATTTTAATTTTGTTGACCATTGCGTCATTTCTGTTTGGTTCCTGTTCAAATCGTTCGCACAAATCGTCTGGTGGAAGTCAGGCTGATTCTGCTGCGGTTTTTGTCAGTATTCTACCGTTAAAATATTTTGCCAAACAAATCATTGGCGATCGGTTTCCCGTCGAGGTGATGGTTCCGCCGGGTGCCAGTCCGGCGACCTATGAGCCTACGCCCCGGCAGATACAAAAACTATCGAATGCAGCGGCTTACTTCGCGGTTGGTCATCTCGGTTTCGAGAATGCGTGGTTGAATCGCATCCGGCAGGCCAATCCCAACATGGAATTGTTCTACACCGACACCGGAATTACGCTGATTAAGGGTGATACCATACAACATGGCGACCATGATCACCACGAAGGAGTTGATCCGCATATCTGGACATCGCCCAAGCAGGCCAAGCAAATTGCCATCAATATTTTCGAAGGAATGGTGGCCATCGATCCGGGTAACCGGGAATATTACTACCAAAACCTGCAGAAGCTGTTCGACGAAATTGCGCGGGTTGACCACGAAGTCGGCATGAAGCTGTCCCTTTTGAAAGGGAAACGGTTCCTGATTTTCCACCCGTCACTGGGCTACCTGGCGCGTGACTATGGCCTGATTCAGGAGTCGATCGAATTTGAAGGGAAATCACCTTCACCCAAACACATGGAGGAGATTGTGAAAAAGGCCCGGAAGCAGCACATCAAGCTGATCCTGATTCAGAAACAATTCGATAAAGCAGACGCCGAAACCATTGCCCGGGAAATCCATGCGGATGTGGTGCAAATCGACCCGCTGGACGAGGACTGGCCAAAGGAAACACTCTCTATTGCAGCCAAGTTGTTCGACAGTCTTTGGTGAACTACTCCCGCTTAGGGTTGTTACTTCATTGTTTAATTGCTAATTTCATTTTTTACTGACGGAGTATTCCATCGGGGAATGAACCGGCGGTTGAAACGGAAACGAATACACATGGAAAGTCTCCTCGAAATACGCAATATGTCTGCGGGCTACGAAAAGAAAGTGGTCCTGAGCAACGTGAACCTGACCGTTAATCCCGAAGATTTTATCGGGGTAATTGGCCCCAATGGCGGTGGAAAAACGACCTTGCTGAAAACCATGCTGGGGTTGTTGCCGCCCATCAAAGGTGAAATTGTCTTCAACGAATCGATGCGGGAGGGCTCCCATCATCACATCGGTTATCTGCCGCAGGTGAACCGGATTGACAAGAAGTTTCCTATCACTGTTTTCGATGTGGTGCGAAGCGGATTGATGTCGCGGAAGCGGCTGGTTGGACGTTATTCCCGCGAGGAAAATGAACGAACAGCCGATTTGTTACAAAAGATGGGCATTTACGCTTTGCGAAAAAAAGCAGTAGGCGAATTGTCGGGTGGGCAATTGCAGCGCGTTTTGCTGTGCCGTGCCCTGGTGAACCAGCCTAAATTGTTGATTTTGGACGAGCCGAACACGTATGTCGACAATAAATTTGAGCGCGAATTGTACGAGCGCTTGCGTATCCTGAACAAGGATATGGCGATAATGCTGGTTTCCCACGATGTGGGTACGATTACTTCTTATGTAAAAACCATTGCTTGTGTGAACCGCAACCTGCATTATCACCCGTCGAATAAAATATCAACCGAACAACTGGCGGCTTACGAATGTCCGATTCAGATTATCTCGCACGGACAAATACCGCACACCGTTCTCTTACAACACGATCACTAATGGATAGCCTGGCCTCAATTTTTCAATTCGGATTTTTTCAAAATGCCTTCTGGGCGGCGCTCATGGCGAGCATCACCTGTGGGTTGGTAGGAACGTACATTGTTTCAAGACGCATTGTTTTCATCAGCGGAGGTATTACGCACGCTTCGTTTGGGGGAATCGGTCTGGGATATTTCCTGGGCATTAACCCGATTCTGGGCGCGTTGATATTTGGTGTTTTGTCAGCTCTGGGAATCGAATTCTTCACGCGCAAAGCGGATGTACGCGAGGACTCGGCTATCGCGATGTTGTGGGCGTTTGGTATGGCTATCGGAATTATTTTCGTGTACCTCACGCCGGGTTATGCACCCAACCTGATGAGTTACCTTTTCGGGAATATCCTGACGGTTTCGGCCGGGAATTTACTTTTCATGGGGCTGATAACGCTGGCGGTGATTGCCTTTTTCATCACCTTCTTCCGGATGATCCTGTTTGTGTCGTTCGACGAAGAGTTTGCCCTTACCAACAACGCGCCGGTACGGTTATTCAACCTGGTGTTGATTAGTTTGGTAGCACTAACTATCGTGATGAATATTCGCGTGGTGGGAATCATTCTGGTGATGTCACTGCTGACCATTCCGCAGGCCATTTCCAATATCTTCACCCGGAACTTCGGTACCATGATGATTCTGTCGGTGATTTTTGCCTTCATTGGTTCCATGGCCGGATTACTCTTTTCCTATTCCTTTAATATTCCTTCGGGTGCTTCCATCATCTTTGCGCTGGTGATCCTGTTCGGAATCCTGAAACTGGGCTCGGTTGGACTGGAACGGCTCGGGAAAAATATGAGGTTACCGCGAGTCTGAGGCGACCAAAACTTTCTGCGTTTTCTCGTGTCCTGACTCCCGGGGAGCAAAATCCGCCTGCGTTTTTTCGTGCCGGGCCCCCGGGGAGTAAAATCCGTCCGCGTTTTCTCATGCCCGGGCCCAAGGGGAACAAAATCCGGCCGCGTTTTTTCATGCCTGGGCTCCCGGAGAACGGAATCCGACCGCGTTCTCTCACGCCCTGGCCCAAGGGGAACAAAAACCGTTGAAGTTTTTTGATGCTGCAACTCGGAGACAAAGAAAATTCTGAGAGCTTTTTCATATCACAACATTACGGGACGCAAATTTTCAAAGATTTCTTCATTTCGATTCAACACTTCTGAGTTGGTTTTTAGCGAAGTCGCTTGTCCTCCGGTTTCACCTGAGGTGAAGAATGATTATTCCCTTGCGGGAATCTCAGTTTCCAGATACTGGGGCCAAAATCTACTTAGCTTTTCCGGCGAAGCCGGATGAATATTCATCTCCCCCAATGGAATTGAGGGTTGGGTTTCTGAGGTTGGACCCCAACCCCGAAGCGGGTTGAGTTAAATAAAAAAGGCTGCCTTCACAGACAGCCTCTTCAATATGTTTTCCCGAAAGGGTAATATCATTCGTTTCCTCCTTTGCCGAACATCATCGGTTCGTCGACGGCGCGGGCTTTTTTCTCCCAGGCTTGTGGAATCACTTTCCAGTTCTCCGGATTAACCGGAGTATAAGTTCCCTGTTTTTCCAGCCACTTCATCATGTAGAAGCGCAAATCCTTTTCGGTGGTGCTAATGCGTCGCGCATTCAATTCGTCATGCGGGATGCCGGCTCCCTTTTCGAGGTGACCGCCGCCGCCATTTCCCCGGTATGAATTCACCGCCACTTCGTAGATGTGGTTTTCCCGGAAGGGCGTTCCGTCCGACATGGAGATGATGTGTACGCGGTGACCGGCCGGTTTGCGCACATCGACGGTGTACCTGATGCCGCCGGCCGAATCGAAATTGAAATACGGCTTGGCCAGCGAATACGTGCCGCGACCTTTGTTCTCCATCAGGTGGCCCTCTTTGTCCTTGCGGAAGTTGATGAGGTGGTCATTCGGGCTTTTCATGGTGTTGAACCAACCGGCGTACGAATATTCCAGGTATCCTTTGATTTCTTTCCCGGAGAGCTTCATCGTGTACAGCAGGTTCTCGTATTTGTACAGGCGGAACATGTCGCGGACGTACAGCTCGCCTTTTTTCAGTTGCGTGTCAAAAATGGTGGGAGCCGAAAGGGAAATGTCGGCGCCGCTTTGTGCGAGCTGCACCTTGTGGATGAGTCCCATAAAGCTGGAGCTACCAAAGAAAGCATCGCGGGTATCGATTTCGGCCGTGAGTTTGGCCACCGGCTGGTTCACCCATTTTTTCACCTCGTTCACAAACGGCTTAAAGTGCGCCATGTATTCCGGGTCGGGCTGGTAGTTTTTGGAATGCTTCACTTCCGAAGTGATTTCCTTCTTCCAGGTTTTGTCGGAGCTGTCGTAGGTTAGCTTCATTTTGGCTACCGGAAATTCCCGGGCATGGGCCTGTGGTCCCATGATGAGAACTTTTTTGCCAGCGGTGTTGGTCACCCACTTGTTCCACTCGCGGTGGTCGTGGCCGGCAAATACAATGTCGAAACCGGGCACCTGCTCGGCTACCAGCGCCGAGGCATTTTCGTTTTTGTACGTCTTGGCAGTTGTTCCGCCGTAGGTATAATCGACACCTGAATGGAACAGGCCAATCAGCACATCGGGATGCTCTTTTTCCTGTATAATCTTCACCCATTTGCGGGCGGTTTCAATCATGTCTTCAAACTCCATCCCTTTCCAGATTTTCTCCGGAAGCCAGTACGGAATGTGCGGGGTAATCATGCCCAGCACGGCAATCTTCACGCCCTCTTTCTCGATGATGGTGTAAGGTTTAAAATACGGTTTCCCGTCGTCGGTGCGGACGGCGTTGGCAGCCAGCCACGGCATGTGCATCTCACTGCGCACCTTGTCGTACACGTGATGGCCCGCTTCGATGTCGTGGTTACCCACGGTGGCGGCGTCGTACTTCATGAAATTGTAGACCCGTGCCACGATGTTGGTACTATCGGGCTGCAGGAAATTTGAGAAATATACATCGGGTTCGCCTTGCAGAATGTCGCCATTATCGAGCAATATCACATCCTGGTCGGGTTTGGCCCGCTCTGCTTTCACGTAAGAATAAACCGATGCCAGCGAATGGTTGGCGGTCGTATCGGTCATAAAATTCCATGGGAAGAGTGAGCCGTGCACATCGCTGGTTTCGATGAATTCGAGGTTGACGGTTTTCTTCTGGCAGGAAGAAAGGAGAAGCGTGAGCGAAAGAATCAGCAGTAGGTACCTTCCGCGCGCAAGATGTTTCCAGTTCATAATTGAATTTTCGATGGGTTTAAAACGTAAATATAGTAAAGGGTTGGAAAGGGGAAATGTTCAGGAGAAGGATAAAACTATTTAGTATTGGTTCAAGAGAGATAATTGGTTTGAGCTATTTTATTGAACAGTAAGTACTTTTTATTAACTTTATTCAAGAAAATCATATTTGACTTAGATGAAACAGGTCAGTGGACAAGAATCTAAATCTGCTGCGAAAAGCAGGTTTGTGAACTTTGCTAATACGCTCAAATCTTCAGTATATAACGTTGCTATTCTTTTATTAGAATCAATTAAAAAGTTCTTCTCGAGGACGTGGCGATGGATAAAGCCAGTTAAGTTTAGTACGATTGTTAATTTGATGACGGTGTTGGTAGCTACCTTATCTCTATACATCGCGTATTGTACACTTCAATTTTCTGTAAATGCAGCAAAACCTCAGATATCAATAATGGATCAGCGTGGTTATGCATCAAGAGTTCCAGAAAAGAAATATTATTTAGGGAAGAATAGTTACTTTATTTATAACCTGCCGCTGTTTAGAGTGGAGATAAAGAATACAGGGCAGCGAACCGCATGTAATTTTAAGTTGAAATCAAGAGCAATTTTTTTCAAATCAAGTTTAATTTATACATTGGATTCTGCACAATGGGCAAATCCAATTTTTCAAGGACAGTCAAGAAATATATCAGATGCGATTGTTGTACCATCAAATGATAAGAATGATTTTTATTATCAGCTAAGCTTATTTTGGTATGATAGTCTGATAAACTCAAAAGACAGTATATCGGTAACTTACCATTGTCTCTTGAGGCGTGATTCTGGTTACGATTTGTTCGGAACAACAGAAGCTGAACTGGAAAGATTGGGAAATCTGAAAAGTTTCACAATCGTTGGCAGGGATACATCAGCAACTGAAGCGATAACTAATTATTATTTGCCTAGAAATATTCGATAACATTCTTTTATTATTGAAAACGTTTTTCAATTAAATCAATAAAAAACAAAAAACCCGAAGCCAATGACTTCGGGTTTCTCTTTTCGTATCTGGAATGAGTAAAATCTGAGATTGTATCAGCAACAGTTCTTTCCTTGTTGAATTGGGGGACAGGGAACGGTACCATACGAACAATACACGCAGCAATCACCTTCCTTAGGTTTTAAGATGGTGTGGCAGTTGGTACATTCGTAAAAGAAACTGCACGCATTTTCAGGCATCGTTTCTTCCTTCTGAAAACCGCATTCGGGGCAGGTGATGACGGATTTTAGTATGATAGGTTTCAGTTCTTGAAAATCGGAAAAAACCATAGTCGGTTTGTTGTTTTTAATCATGCTTACTGTCCATCAAAGGTAGCATAATCAGAAAATGTTTGGAGGGTGAAATAAAAAAGCCGGTTAAGAAACCGGCTCTGTAGTAGCGGGGACAGGACTCGAACCTGCGACCTCCGGGTTATGAGCCCGACGAGCTACCAACTGCTCTACCCCGCAATGTAGGCGTTGAGTATGTTTCTCAAACGCGGTTGCAAATATAGATCAGTTTTTGTGTCCCTCCAAATAAATTCATGAAAATTCATTGCGAATAGGAGCACTTTTGGGTGTTGTGACTTGAAGGTGAAGCGGTAGCCGCAAATAAAAAAATTTCTCCTTTTTCTTATTAACTTTGGCATCCAGAGAAAACAGGATGGAATGATTACGGAAAACCAGAAGAAGCGCCTTCGCTATAAAATGAAGAATCCCCTGCGGATGGTGATTTTTAACGACCAGAACCTGCATACCGTTGGGCAGTTTCGGTTTACGCCTCAATCGTTGTTCATGCTCATCGCCTCGGTGGTGATTTTACTGATTGTGGCTGTTATCTTGCTTATCGCCTTTACACCGCTCAGGGAATATATACCCGGTTATCCTACCGGAGAAATGCGTCAAACCATTGTTCAAAATGCGTTGATGGTCGATTCGCTGGAAAGCGAGCTGGCTGTGCGCGATCGGTATTTCCGCGACATCCGTATGTTGCTGGCCGGCGAAACGCCCCCCGACGAAACGACTTCGCCCGATACCATCGTTCGGCTCGACCAGATACATTTCAAAAAATACGACCACGACAGCCTGTTCCAGGACCAACTGTCGCGCGAACAATTTAATCTATCTCTGAATAACCAGGCTCCCGACCGCAAACGCGGCATCTCGGAGCTGTTGTTCTTCCCGCCGATTAACGGTGTCATCACCAATCACTTCGATGCGGCCTCGGGTCATTTTGGCGTCGATGTGGTGGCGAAGAAAAACACCCGTATTTCGTCGGTGCTCGACGGTACGGTTGTATTTACCGGATGGACAATGCAAACCGGATATGTGATTGAGATTCAGCACGAGCATAACCTTGTGACGTTCTATAAGCACAATTCCGAGCTGCTGAAAAAGGCCGGCGACAAGGTGAAAGCCGGCGAAGCCATTGCCATTATGGGGAATACCGGAATGGAAACAACCGGACCGCATCTTCATTTTGAAATGTGGCAATCTGGTGTACCTTTGAATCCCGAAGATTACATCAATTTTTAGGCGGAACATCATGAAAAACATTGCCATACTGGGTTCAACCGGTTCTATCGGAACACAGGCGCTGGAGGTGATCGAGAAAAATCCCGACCGGTTCACTGTGGAGGTATTGACGGCCAACAATAACACGAAGTTGTTGATTGAGCAGGCGCGTCAGTTCAGGCCCAATGTTGTGGTTATTGCCAACGAAGAAAAATACGACGAGGTCCGCGATGCGCTGGCTTCGGAACCGATAAAAGTGTATGCCGGTGCCGATGCGGTGGCACAGGTGGTTTCGATGGGCTCCGTCGACCTGGTTTTAACAGCCATGGTGGGCTACTCGGGCTTACTTCCGACCATCAATGCGATTAATGCCGGAAAAACCATCGCACTGGCCAACAAGGAAACGATGGTCGTTGCCGGCGAGCTGATTGTACGACTGGCCAACGAAAAGAAGGTGGATATCCTTCCGGTGGATTCGGAACACTCGGCCATTTTCCAATGCCTGGCCGGTGAGTTCATGAATCCCATCGAAAAAGTGATTCTGACTTGTTCGGGCGGACCGTTTCACGGAAGAACAGCGAAAGAGTTGAGGGCAGTTACGCCGGAAGATGCGTTGAAGCATCCGAGCTGGGACATGGGCGCGAAAATTACCATCGATTCGGCCTCGCTGATGAACAAAGGTTTTGAGGTGATCGAGGCCAAATGGCTGTTCGGCTTAAAGCCGGAACAGATTGACGTGGTCGTGCATCCGCAGAGTATCATTCACTCGCTGGTTGAGTTCCAGGATGGCGCTTTGAAAGCGCAGTTGGGCATGCCCGATATGCGGGTCCCGATTCAGTACGCATTGGCTTATCCCGAAAGGTTAGCGAGCGATTTCCCGCGCTTCCGGTTCTCCGATTACCCGACGCTTACATTCGATACACCCGATACCGAAAATTTTCGTAATCTTGCACTTTCGTATGAGGCTTTGCATCAGGGTGGAAATATCGCCTGTTCACTCAACGCATCCAACGAAATTGCTGTAAAAGCATTCCTCGACAGAAAAATCGCTTTTACCGAAATGGCATGTATCAATGAGGCAGTTATGATGAAAACTTCGTTGGTAAATGAACCTTCGTACGAAGATTATGTTGAAACCGATCGGGAAGCTCGCGAAAGGGCTGTCTCATTGGTAAATGAAAATAGTTAAAAACGATTCGATAAAGATACTATGGTTGTTTTGGTTAAGGCGGCTCAGCTTATCCTGAGTCTTTCGATTCTGGTTGTCCTTCACGAGTTTGGACACTTTATTTTCGCCAAGCTCTTTAAGTGCCGGGTTGAAAAATTCTACCTTTTCTTCGATCCGTGGTTTTCGCTCTTCAAATTCAAAAAAGGCGAAACCGAGTACGGCGTCGGCTGGCTGCCGTTGGGTGGCTATGTGAAAATCTCGGGGATGATCGACGAGTCGATGGACAAAGAGCAGATGAAACAACCTCCGCAGCCATGGGAATTCCGGTCGAAACCGGCCTGGCAGCGCCTGTTAATCATGATTGGTGGTGTGCTGTTCAACCTTCTTTTTGCGCTTTTCCTGTATGCCATGGTGTTGTACACCTGGGGCGAGCAATACCTGCCGACAGCTAATGTGAAGTACGGAATCGTCACCAGTGATACCGGCAAAGAAATTGGTTTTCAGAACGGCGATAAAATATTAAATGTAGACGGGAAGAAGGTTGCTGATTTCACGAAAATCGTTCCGACCATTGTGCTTGAAAAAGCGAGCTATGTAGAGGTGGAACGTGATGGCAAGGACGTGAAAGTTCCGATTACGCAGGAAGATATTGCCAAATTGCTGAATAATAAAAACGTAATGGGTGTCCGGATTCCTTATTCCCTTAAGGTGCATGGCTTCATGAAGAAATCGCCCGCGCGGGATGCCGGAATGGATATTGGCGACAAAGTAGTAGCCATCAACGGACAGCATTTTACCTACAACGACCAGTTTGTCCAGGCACTGAAAGATGCGAAAGGCAAAACGGTGGATGTGACGATTGACCGCGACGGTGCAACGAAGACATTACCGGTGACGATTGGTGAGAATGGCTTGCTTGGGGTCGAACGTACCATGATGAACCTCGACAGCCTGTTTACCTTTAAAACACTCACCTATGGTTTTTGGCAATCCATTCCGGCCGGTGTGACGAAAGGTTTTAATACTGTCGATAATTACCTGAAGCAATTCAAGCTGTTGTTTCAGCCCGAAACGAAAGCATACGAATCGTTGGGCGGTTTTATTGCTATCGGGAACATTTTCCCGGGCATTTGGGACTGGCGCTCGTTCTGGAACCTGACCGCCTTCCTGTCGATTATTTTGGCCGTAATGAATATTCTGCCCATTCCGGCACTCGACGGTGGTCATGTATTGTTCCTGCTCTACGAAATTATTTCGGGCCGCAAGCCCAGCGATAAATTCCTGGAGTACGCGCAGATTGCCGGAATGGTGATTCTGTTTGCACTGTTGATTTTCGCCAATGGAAACGACATTATTAAATTATTCAAGGGTTAGTGTGTCATTTCCTGTGGATGAAGAACATCGTATGAAAAAAATTCTAAATTTGTAACCAAACCTTTAAAACATGACATTATGAACTTATTCGTGATAGCAGGGTTCATTGGCCCGCAGGAAATCATTATCATACTGGTCATTGTTCTGCTTCTGTTTGGAGGCAAGAAGATACCGGAACTGATGCGCGGCCTTGGGAAGGGTATGAAAGAGTTTAAAAACGCCACCAACGATGAGGGTGGTTCTGAAGAGAAATCTTCCAAGAAAGAAGACAGTTCGAAAGAAACACTCAAAGAGTAGTCTGCAAAATATTAAGCATACCAAACAGAACCCTGGTTCGAATGAGCCGGGGTTCGTTCGTTGATATTCTTTAACTTTTTTTCCTAAAATGATTTTGTTAATTTCGAATTAACCATTGTATCATTTTGTAAGACAACGTTTGATAACCATGCAGCCTTGACCTGACCATTTGTGATTCGTCCCGGAATGAGAACCGGATTACGGTTTTGTCGCAAGGTTGTTTCTGTTTATTTTCTTATCGAGTCAATAAATCTAAAATATAGCGTATCATGAAGAAGATACTATTTCAACTGACTGTCACCTTTGTATTGGGAGCGATGCTTTCCTCCTGCGGGGGAGACAGTAATCCAACAATGAAAAATTCTACCGGAAAGCCAGGCGAAATTGTTGTCGTGATTCCTAAGGCTACCTGGGAGGGCGAGGCAGGCGATACCATCTTTCATTTCCTGGCGCAGCCTGTTGCCGATTTGCCCCAGGAGGAGCCGATGTTGAACGTGGTGCATATCCCGCCGCAGGCATTTGGCGAGATTTTTAAAACCGGCAGAAATCTTCTGCTGACAAAGATTAACCCTTCGGTGAAAGAACCTAAGATTACGATACAGCGCAATGTGTGGGCGAAACCGCAGATAATTGTTTCGGTACAGGCGCCCAATGAAAAGAGTTTTACCGATTTCTTTGCCAAAAAGGGAAACGATATCGTGAGCATCTTCGTGAAAGAAGAGCGGAACCGGTTGATGAAAATGTATGCCGACCGAAAATTTAAAAATGATGCCGTTGCCGAGCGGATGGCAAAAGAGCACCATTTCACGCTCAACGTGCCGAAAGGATTTGTTGTTTCAGTGGATACGACCAATTTTGTATGGATTCGTTACGAGACTCCGAACATCAGCCAGGATGTAATCGCTTACTGGTACCCGTATACTTCCGATAGTACCTTTACCAGGAATTATCTGCTGAATAAGCGCGATTCAGTGCTGAAGAAAAATGTTCCCGGTCCCGATCCCGGAACTTACATGATGACAGAGCGACAGATTCCTACTCTTTTCCGTGCCTTTAAGCTGAACGGTAATTACACTGCTATGCTGCGCGGGCTCTGGAAGGTGCACGGCGATTTCATGGGAGGTCCTTTTGTTAGCATCAGCACACTCGACCCGATTCGTGGTCGTGTGCTGACACTGGAAGGATTTGTTTATGCTCCGAAGAAAGATAAGCGGGAATTGATGAGGCAGGTGGAAGCGATGATTTATTCGGTGCGTTTCCCCGACCAGAAAAAGAACGACAAGATTAACCGGATGGCTGAGATGGGCAACGACACGAGTGCGCCACCGGTAGATTCGGTAGAAACGAAATAAATTTGCGAAAGCAATTGGGCATAAAAAAAAAGAGGCGGAACAATTAATTCCGCCTCTTTTTTTATGTGGTAACTCTCGGGAGTAAAGTTTCTTTTTAATTATGCCGGCTGCAATTCCGGAACCATTTCCGGCAATTCTACATGCTCGTAACCCTGGTTACGCAGTTGCGGACGGAAACCAGCATCGATAATCGATTGCTGAATACCTTTGGCATTCATCTGGTACGATGCGCCTGCGGCAGAAACAACATTTTCCTCAATCATGATGGAACCCATGTCGTTAGCTCCGGCATTCAGACAAAGCTGCGCGGTATCTCTTCCTACTGTTAACCACGATGCCTGGATGTTGGTCACATTGTGCAACATGATACGTGCAACGGCAATCATCCGCACATATTCCATTGGCTCAATCGGAGTAACTTCGATGTTCTGGTAGAGCTCGGTATCTTCCAGCATCACCGGCCAAGGAATGAAAGCGGTGAAGCCATCACTACCTTCCGGGCGTTCGTCCTGCACATCGCGAAGCAGTGCCAGGTGTTCGATGCGCTCGCGGTTGGTTTCAATCGTTCCGAACATCATGGTAGCCGAAGTCACCATTTTCAGTTTGTGAGCTTGACGCATTACGTCAAGCCACTCCTGCGTGTTGCACTTTCCGGGTGATAAAATCCGGCGAACCCGATCCGACAGAATTTCTGCACCGGCTCCGGGCAAACTATCCAGCCCCGAATCCCGCAGTTGGATAAGCGTATCGCGGAAGCTCAAACGAGAGCGCTTGGCGATGTGTGCCACCTCAGGTGGTCCCAGCGAGTGCAGTTTCACTTCCGGATAACGGCGTTTCAACTCACTGAACAGGTCGGTATAAAACTTGATACCATATCGCGGATGCATGCCGCCCTGGAGCAGCAGCTGATTACCACCCTGCTTGAGCATTTCCTCAATTTTTTCAGAATACTCTTCGATGGTGGTTGTATAGGTATCCTTATCGCCGATATCGCGTCGGAAATTACAGAAATTACAGTGGGCCACACATACGTTGGTGGTATTTACGTTGCGGTCGATTATCCAGGTTACCACGTTGCCGGGCACCTTCTTCTTCCGCAGCTCATTTGCTACATGCATCAACTCCGGAGTGGGAGCATGCTCATACAGCAGCAATCCTTCATCAACGGTCAATGCCTCAAAATTTAAGGCTTTTTGGTATATTGATTCGAAATTCATGTAGTAAAAATTTGGCGTAAAGGTACTAATTTTCAAATACGATAGTTGCTGATTTTTACGGCTATCCTTTTTAAAAAGATTCAACCTTTTTCAGGGGATAATGTTGCATCAGTAAATTTAAATTTTCGATATGGAACTGAAAAGACAAAGCAAATACAGTGGTAATAATCTGGTATACATATTAAAAGATGGTCTGGAGCTGGCCTCTGTTCCGCTTAGCGAAAAAGAAAAAAAATATGCCGAAAAGCGGTTGGAAGATAAAGCCGAATTAATTTTCATCAACCGATTGGATGGATGGATTTTTCTGGTTGTTCCGAAACAGGACAAAGGTGAAGAGGCATTTTTAGAGCAATGCCGGAAAAAAGGAGATGAAATTGCAGTGCGGGCTACCGAGGAAAAACTGGAAGATCTGGGCATATTGGGAAACAATGCTCAGGCTGTTTTGGCTGTCGCTGAAGGAGTGGCATTGAGCAGCTACCGGTTTTTGAACCATTTTACAGATAAAAAAGGGAAAGAGACTTCGCTAAAAAGTGTGTCTCTGGTCTCTGAGCAATTGAGCGATGCTGACGTAACTGAATTGAGCAACCTGGTGAAGAGTGTTTGCCAAACACGCGATTTAGTAAACGAACCGCTGTCGCACATGAATGCTGAGCGGCTGGCAGAAGCTTTCACGAAGATGGGAAAGGAAGCCGGAGTGACGGTGGATGTTTTCCATATGCAAAAAATAGAATCGCTAAAAATGGGCGGCCTGCTGGCGGTCAATAAAGGAAGTATCGATCCTCCCACATTCACCATCATGGAATGGAAACCGGAAAACCCGGTGAATGAAAAACCGATTGTGCTGGTCGGTAAAGGCGTGGTGTACGATACGGGAGGTATGAGCCTCAAGCCGACGGCCAATTCGATGGATTACATGAAATCGGATATGGCCGGTGGCGCTGCTGTAGGTGGAGCCATTTATGCGGCGGCGCTGAACCGTTTGCCATTGCATGTTATTGCGCTGATTCCGGCAACTGATAACCGCCCCGACGGAAACGCTTATGTTCCGGGTGATGTGATTACGATGCATAGCGGCAAAACCGTGGAAGTGCTCAACACCGATGCAGAAGGGCGTTTGTTGCTGGCCGATGCATTAAGCTATGCGAAGAAATTTGAACCGCAACTGGTCATCGATGCGGCTACGCTAACCGGGTCAGCAGCCGTTGCGCTGGGACACTATGGAATTGCGGGTATGGGAACTGCGAAACCGGAAGTGATGCAGCAACTTCAAAAAGCCGGGCACGAAGTGTACGAGCGTGTGGTCGAATTTCCTTTTTGGGAGGAATATGGCGAATTGTTGAAATCGGATATTGCCGACCTGAAAAACCTGGGGCCGCGCGAAGCAGGAATGATTACTGCCGGGAAGTTCCTCGAAAACTTTGTGGACTATCCCTGGATTCACCTGGATATCGCCGGAGCCGCTTTTCTGATGCAACCGGACGGCTATCGTGGAAAGGGAGCTACGGGCACTGGTGTACGCCTGTTATACCGTTTCCTGAAAAGCATGGTTGGATGATATGCTCTGAAACCTCTATAAAAACACGGGCTGTTCAGGGATATACCGAAGAAAAGTTTAAATTTGACCATCCTTTCTCCTTAGGGGAATTGTTGAAAATCTAACATTTAGACAGGACTATGAAGCAACATATTGTCAAGGTCGGAATTACGCACGGCGACATCAACGGAATTGGTTATGAGGTTATCATGAAGGCTCTGCTGGACAACCGGATAATGGAAAACTGTACTCCCATTGTCTACGGTTCGCCCAAAGTAGCCGCTTATCACCGAAAGGCCTTAAATATTAATAATTTCAGTTTTAACCACATTAACACGGCGGAAGAAGCAGTGCCCAAGCGGCCCAATATTATTAACTGTATCGATGAGAATATCCGGGTCGAGCTGGGTAAATCGACCAAGATGGCCGGCGAAGCGAGCTACATGGCACTCGAAGCGGCTGTTAAGGATATCAAAGAGGGGAAGATTGATGTGCTGATTACGGCTCCCATCAACAAGGAGAATATTCAGTCCAACGTTTTTCACTTTCCGGGACACACGCAGTATCTGGCCGAAGAGTTTAAGGCGGATGATCACCTGATGCTGATGGTGAGCAACGACCTGAAAGTTGGTATTGTTACTGAACACATTCCGTTGTCGAAAGTGGCCTCGACGATTACCACGGACATGATCCTGAGTAAGCTCCGGGTATTGAACCGGACATTGATGGAGGACTTTACGTTGCACAAGCCCCGTATTGCAGTTCTGGCGTTGAATCCGCACGCTGGTGACCATGGATTGATTGGTGACGAAGAAGAGCGTGAAATTATTCCTGCCATCAAAGCGGCGAATGAAGAGGGAATGATTGCCATGGGACCGTATCCCGCCGACGGATTTTTCGGTTCATCCGATTACAAGAAATTCGATGCTATTCTGGCGATGTACCACGATCAGGGACTGACGCCGTTTAAGTTGGCGTCGTTCGAGTCGGGCGTGAATTTCACCGCAGGCTTGCCCATTGTCAGGACATCTCCGGGACACGGAACGGCTTACAGTCTGGCTGGTGAAGGAACCGCTTCGGAAGATTCGTTCCGGAACGCCATGTACCTGGCCATTGACCTGTTCCTGAACCGGGAGCAGTACAAAGAGTTTTCGAAAGATCCGCTGCAGAGTCAGGAGATCGATCGAACCGGGGGAGAATAGTTTTCTCCCCGATTCCATGAATAAACTTGAATGAACGCAAAGGATGTACGAATACATCAAGGGAAATATCACTGAACTAACGCCTGCTTCGGTCATTGTTGAGACCGGAGGTATCGGGTACTTTATCAACATTTCACTAACCACCTATACCCGTTTGAACGGACGGGAAAATGTGACGGTTTTTCTTCAGCAAATTGTTCGCGAAGACGCCCATCTCCTGTATGGTTTTGCCGACCGGGATGAGCGGGAGATCTTCAGGTTACTGATATCGGTGAACGGCATCGGAGCCAATACGGCTGTTATGATGCTTTCGTCGTATCAGCCGGAGCAGCTGAGGGACGCTATTGCTACCGAGAATGTGAATGTGCTCAAAAGTATCAAAGGCATTGGAGCCAAAACGGCGCAGCGGGTTATCATCGATTTGAAGGATAAAATCGGTAAATCATCAGAATCAGTGCAGGTTTTCGACAAAGCAGACAATACCACGCGGGAAGAAGCGTTATCTGCTTTGGTGATGCTGGGGTTCAACAAGCGGGCAATCGAAAAAGCACTGGACCGGATTTTTTCCGACAATCCGGGTATTTCTGTTGAGGAAACCATAAAAATTGCGCTGAAAAATCTTTGAGGGCTCCCTTTCCCTGCATTTTTGCGGAAAAAATTTGTAGTAGCTGGTGTTGAGAAGGTACCGTAGATATATACTGGCTATTCCCCTGCTGATTATCGTTGTGTCCATTATCGGAAACAGCGATGCGTCGGTCAACATGGGAAAAGCTGTCAGGTGGAATGATAACGGTCCGGTTAAAGAAGAGGGTGATACGCTTGCCGTAGATACCATTGGGAAATTACCCTATCCCTTTCGGGATAAAGGCCCCTTCGGAAATGCAGGACAACAGGATTCATCCGCCTTGTATCTTCATGATCCTTCGAATATGAAAAAGGAGGTGGAGTACGATCCGGAAACCGGCGATTATATTTTCTACGACCGGATTGGAGACTTCAACTACCGGCTACCGCGAACCATGTCGCTGGAAGAGTACCGCCATTGGGATTTTCAGGAGTCCATTAAGCGCTACTGGCGGCAACGGATGGCACAACAATCCTTCGAACAACAGTCGCAACTCATCCCCCAACTCAAGGTAGGCGGCGAATCTTTCAACAGAATATTCGGTTCGAATACGGTGAGCATTCGCCCACAGGGCTATGTAGAACTGAGCCTTGGTGTGCAAACTAACCGCATCGATAATCCTTCCATTCCCGAAAGGATGCGTAAAACCACAACATTCGATTTCAACGAGAAAGTGAACATGAATGTGGTGGGACAAATCGGAAGTAAGCTGAATATGCGGGTGAATTATAATACCGAAGCGACTTTCGATTTTGAAAACAAGATGAAGCTGAACTACACCGGCGATGAGGATGAGATTGTGAAGAATGTGGAAGCCGGTAACGTTTCGATGCCGTTGTCGGGGTCGCTGATTACCGGAGGGACTAATCTCTTTGGGGTGAGAACGGATCTGCAGTTTGGTAAACTCGCGGTTTCGACAATTTTCTCGCAGCAAAAAGGAGAAACCAAGACCATCGAAACGGAGGGCGGTGCCCAGAAGACCAAGTTCAAACTCGATGTAACGGATTACGATGCCAACCGGCACTTCTTCCTCGGGCAGTATTTTTACGATCACTACGATCAGGCACTGGCCAACCTGCCGGTTATCAATTCAGCCATCACCATCAACAAGGTGGAAGTATGGGTCACCAATAAATCCAACGACTTTAAGGAATCCCGAAATATTCTGGCACTAACCGACCTGGGTGAACGGGGTGCGAACCGTGAGAATCAATCGATTTCAGAATTTGGCGATACGCCCGGACTCTCGTACCCGGAAAACGTTTATACGTTCAACGGTGCCAACCAAATGTATAAGTCCATCACGTCTACCTATTCCGGTATTCGTAATATTGCACAGCTGACACAGGTAATGGCTCCGTTGGCCAGTCGAGGATTTGTGGCCGGCCGCGACTACGAAAAAATAGAAAATGCCCGCAGGCTCTCTCCTTCAGAATATACCGTCAATAAGAAACTGGGTTACATTTCGCTCAACTCAGCTCTGAATGCGGATGAGGTGTTGGCTGTCGCTTACCAGTACACGGCCAACGGGAAAACCTACCAGGTGGGTGAATTCTCGACCGATGGTATCGATGCGCCGCAGACGTTGGTTCTGAAACTAATCAAAGGCACCGATTTAAATCCCAAATTCAAGAATTGGGATTTGATGATGAAAAACGTCTATAACCTCGGGGCTTACCAGCTTTCGCCGGAAGATTTCCGTTTCGACGTGGAATACCAGAACGATTCGACCGGTACTAATTTGAATTACCTGCCTACAGGTCCGCTGAAGGAGAAAATATTGCTCAAGGTGATGAACCTTGACAATCTGAACAAGCAAAAGGATCCGTATCCCGACGGACTTTTCGACTTTATCGACGGCGTGACGATCGATGCCGCTACAGGGCGGGTGTTCTTCCCGGTTGTTCAGCCATTCGGTTCCAACCTGAAAAAGCAACTGGGGAGCGATCAGACGGCAATCGACCGATATGTTTTCCAGAGTTTGTATGATGAAACAAAGACAGTAGCCGAGCAGGATGCTGAAAAAAATAAATATCAGTTGGTAGGTAGTTACAAGGGAAGTGCCAGCAACGAAATTTCGCTCAATACAATTAACGTAGCGCGGGGATCGGTAAAAGTAACTGCCGGTGGCCGGGAGCTGACGGAAAACGTCGATTACGTGCTGGATTACGCCCAGGGAACGGTGAAGATTATTAACCAGGGGCTGCTCGAATCGGGAACGCCTATTTCGGTTTCCACCGAAAGTAACAATCTGTTCAGTATGCAGCGGAAGACCTTGTTGGGGACCCACATGAATTACGAGTTCAATAAGAACTTTAATCTGGGCGGTACGGTAATGTATCTGCACGAGAAGCCGCTGACGCAGAAAGTGAATTACGGTGAAGATCCCATTTCGAACACCATGCTGGGATTGAATGCTTCGTATAAAACATCATCGCAACTGATTACTAATTTGGTGGATGCACTGCCATTCCTTGATACGAAAGCGGAATCGAAAGTGGCTGTGGATGCGGAGTTTGCACAGTTACTTCCCGGACACTCGAAGGTGATTTCGAATGCCGGTGCAGTGTATATCGATGATTTCGAGGGGACGAAAACGACCATCGATATGAAAACGCAGCATGCGTGGACCTTCGCCAGCACGCCGCAGGGACAAGACATGTTCCCGGAAGGAGAGCTGGTTGACAACCTGGCCAATGGCTACAACCGGGCAAAGCTGGCGTGGTATGTTATCGATCCGCTCTTGCAACGAAATACCGCGACTACGCCGAAGCATCTCTTAGAGTTTCCGAAACAGCGCTCGAGTAACTATGTGCGCGAAGTATATCAGAGTGAAATTTATCCCGACAGGCAGACACCTGTAGGTCAACCTACGAATATTCCGACACTTGATTTGGCATATTATCCTTCGGAAAAAGGTCCATACAACTTTGATACTTACCCTTCGACTTACTCTGCCGGTGTAGCTCCCAATGGTTCGCTGAATCAGCCTGAGACGCGCTGGGGCGGAATTATGCGTCAGGTGCAGACCAGCGATTTTGAAGCAGCGAATATCGAGTACATCGAGTTCTGGATGATGGATCCGTTTGCCGAAGATACGTTGCAGCAAAATCCAGGTGGAGATTTGTATTTCGATTTGGGAAATGTGTCAGAGGATATTCTTCGGGATGGAAGAAAATCGTTTGAGAACGGATTGCCGGCCGATGGTAATTACGCAGCTACCTGCGATACGACTGCCTGGGGCCGTGTTTCGAGACAACAGTCGTTGGTGAAGGCTTTCGACAACAATCCACAGGCCCGTCGTTATCAGGATGTTGGTTTGGATGGTCTGGACTCGAAGGATGAAGAGAGTTTTTATAAAACGTATCTCGACCAGCTAAAAGGCTTGTTGATTGATAGTGTATACGCTAAGGTTTATGCCGATCCGGCGAATGATAACTTCCACTATTTCCGGGGAACCGATTATGATAATGAAAAGCTGGGTATTCTTCAGCGATACAAAAATTACAACAATCCTGATGGCAACTCGCCGACGTCCGATATGTCGCCGGAACCCTATAGTACGGCCGCAACATCAATTCCCGATGCCGAGGATATTAACGACGATAATACGTTAAGTGAGAATGAGTCATATTTTCAATACCACCTGAAGCTGGATCGGCAGGATTTGACTGTTGGAAAGAATTACATCACCGACGCGAAAACGGCGCGTGTTAAACTGAAAGATGGTACCACTTCGGAGATTACCTGGTACCAGTTTAAGATCCCGGTCAAACAACCGACTTCGACTATCGGAACTATTTCCGATTTCCGTTCTATCCGTTTTATGCGGATGTTCCTGCGCGGATGGAAGAAGCCGGTCGTGTTGCGTTTTGCCACGCTCGATTTGGTTCGCTCTGACTGGCGGATTTATGAAAAGGATTTGTCGGAAAACAACAGTGTTCCTTCTCCGAATACCAAGTTCGAGATATCAGCTGTCAACATTGAGGAGAATGCGAATCGCGAGCCGGTGAACTACGTGTTACCTCCCGGAATCAGCCGTGTGATCGACCCCGCCAACCCGCAGATCCGACAACTGAACGAACAGTCGATGGTGCTGCGGACGATCGATTTGCCAACCGGCGATGCGCGGGCAGCATACAAAACCACTACAGTAGACATGCGGCGGTATAAAACGCTGAAAATGGAGGTGCATGCCGAAGCAATTAAAAACCATGCGTTGAATGATGACGATCTTTCGCTTTTCATTCGCATCGGGTCGGATTACCGCTACAACTATTACGAATATGAAATTCCGCTGAAGCTGACGCCGCCGGGTTACTACAGTAATGATTCGCAGAACGACCGGTTCATTGTGTGGCCCGAAGCGAACCGGATGTATATCCCGCTGGATCTGTTACCAAAGTTAAAGCTCGAGCGAAATGCCAAAATGCGGCAAGCTGGGTCCCAGCTTTCGATGAATGATGTCTTTGAAAAGATTCAGAATGGTGTGAACAACAACCAGAACATCATTAAGGTGAAGGGTAATCCCAACCTGGGAGAGGTGACTTCGGTGATGATTGGTATCCGGAACAAGGATGGTAGCCCGCATCCGGGAAGTAAATCGGTGGAAGTATGGGTCAACGAGCTTCGATTGACGGATTTCGACGAGAAAGGTGGTTGGGCAGCCTTGGGCCGCATTTCGGGTAACTTGGCTGATTTGGGTACTTATTCGTTTGCCGGACGAACCAGTACGGCCGGCTTCGGAAGTATCGATTCGAAGATGCAGCAGCGCAGTATGGAAGACAGCCATGAGTACGATATTTCTACGAATCTTCAATTAGGAAAATTCTTTGGGGAGAAGTCGGGAGTACAGATTCCGATGTACCTCGGTTTTTCGAAAGCGGTACAAACGCCGGAATATTCGCCGCTCGACCCGGATGTGAAATTGAAAGATGCGCTGGATGCTGCTGCGAATAAGTCCGAAAGGGATTCTATCAAGCGAATTTCGCAGGATTATACCACTCGTCGAAGTATCAATTTCACGAATGTGCACATCGACAAGCCTAACAAAAAAGGGAAACCCAAGGTCTATGATATTTCGAATTTCGCGGTGACCTATTCATTCAACCAGTATTATCACCGTGACATCAACACCACGAGGAATGAGACGCGTAATACACGCATGCTGTTTTCGTACAACTACAACACACGTCCAAAGGCTGTGGAGCCCTTCAAAAATGTGAAGTTGTTTCGCTCGCCGTGGTTCTCGCTGATTCGTGATTTCAACTTCTATTACTCGCCGGAACAGATTTCTTTCCGCTCGGATATGAACCGGAGGTACAGCGAGCTGCAGTATCGTAACATCACCAATCCCGATTTTATTATTCCTTCTTCTTACGAGAAAGATTTTATCTGGGACCGCTACTATGATTTGCGATACAGCCTCACCCGCAGTTTGAAGCTGGATGTTTCGGCTCAGAATACATCACGCGTGGAAGAGCCGTTGGGAGTCCGGTTAAACAAGAATCAGGATGAGTATGAGGCACGGCGTGATACAATTATTCAGAGTATTCTCGACGGAGGTCGTAACACGCATTATCATCATACGGTGAATGCTTCGTACACATTGCCGATTAATAAAATTCCATTGCTGAACTGGACATCGGGTTCGGCGCGCTATCAATCGACTTTTGACTGGGATACCGGACCGATTACCAGCAGTGAATACCAGCTGGGTAATATTATCCAAAACTCACGTTCGATGCAGTTTAACGGTCAGGCCAACCTGGTAAACCTGTATAACAAAGTCCCGTTCCTGAGAAAAGTAAATCAAAAATATTCGGGAGGACGGGGAAGAAGAAGCATGATGCGGCGGCCTTCGCCGATGCGTTCGGATGCCCGGAACGGAGGGAATGGGAAAGAGGTGCGGTTCGCCGACAAGGGACTCAACCTGAAGGCTGGGAAGGCCCGCTCGATTTTCCATAAGCTGGGTACGAAAGATGTCCGGGTAACCGTTACGGATGCTAAGGGAAAACCGATTAACGGTGAGGTGAAGATCGTGAATGAAAACCGGGTGACTTTTACAGCTCCCAGGGATTATACCAATGCCAATGTGTTGGTGGTAGGTACACAAAAACCATCTGCCAATATCGCCCTGGAGATAGCCCAATTCACTTCGCGTTTACTGATGATGGTCCGCGATATCAATATTTCCTATACACAGACCGACGGAACGGTTCTTCCGGGCTACCTGCCAAATACCAGCTATTTTGGACTGGAGAATTATGCTCCCGATGGCAGTACCGTCAAATCACTGGCCCCGGGATGGCCTTTTGTTTTGGGACAACAGGACCCGGACTTTGCCTGGAAAGCGATTCAGAATGGTTGGATGACGACGGATTCTGCTCAAAACAGCCCGTATCAAATGACTCACAACAATACACTGAACCTGCGGGCTAAACTCGAACCCATTCCGGGATTGAAAATTGATTTGACGGCCAACCGGAGTTATTCCGAAAACTCATCGGAATTCTATTTGTACGATGCGCAGGATGGCTGGGGTGCTTACAACAAAAATTATTTCGGGAACTTCACCATGTCGGTTATTACAATCGGATCAGCTTTCGATAAGCTGGGTACCAGTGGTGTGCAGCAATCTTCGGCATGGGATAAGTTTCGGGATTACCGTCATATTATTGCCGGTCGGTTAGCCGCTCAGCGGGTGGCGAATCCGAACCAGGGATACGATCCGGGTAAAACTGATCCGACGACCGGATTCCCCGATGGCTATGGTCCAACCGCTGCTCAGGTTCTGATACCTTCGTTCTTTGCTGCGTATACCGGAACCGATCCAAATAAAGTATCGCTCGATCCGTTCCCTTCGGTCAAGTTCATGATGCCTAACTGGCGTCTTCAATACAATGGTGCTGTTAACGCTGTTCCGGGTTTGAAGAATATAATGAAAACGGTCAGTATTTCACATGCCTACCGTTCTTCTTATAACGTGGGGTCGTTTATCAGTAACCTGAATTATGATGAGCTTGGTGATGGCTTCAGTTATGTGCGTGACTATCAGGATAACTTCCTGCCAAAGAATGACATTAACGCCATCAGTATCAATGAGTCGTTCAGTCCGCTGTTCAACGTGGATGTGACCTGGTTAAATAACCTGACCACTCGTTTCGAATACCGGAAATCACGGAATTTGACGCTTAGCTTGACAAATAATCAGTTGACGGAAGTGTACAACAACGAGATGAGTGTCGGTTTGGGCTACCGTTTCGAGGATTTGAAGTTGTTCATTAAGACGAAGAACTCGCAGAAGACATTGAACAACGACTTGCAAGTCAGGGCGGACTTTGGCTTGCGGAAGAACAAAACCGTTCTGAGAAAACTGGTGGAATCAGATGATCAGCTTACGGCCGGCCAGCAGGCAATGACCATCAAATTATCGGCCGATTACAATCTGAGTGAAGCCTTTATCGTCCGGTTGTATTACGACCGAATTGTGAATAATCCGTTTATTTCGCTCTCTTATCCCACGGCTAATTCCAACATTGGTGTAAGCTTCCGGTTCACTTTATCGCACTAATTTTTCCGGTTCAACCGGAAGACTTATTGCTCAGTTAAAATGGCTCGCAATGTCTTCAAGCTGATGAGCCCGGTTCCAAAGGCGAGTAGTATTCCGCCCACCAGCATGATCAGATATCCTTGCAACCAATTTTGCCATCCGGCACAGAAAATTCCCAATACAATGACAGCTAACGCATAGAAAAGTATGCGCATAATTAGCTTGAAATCCGGTGTAAACCGGAAAAGATAATAGACTAAAACAACCTGCGCCAGCGCCATCACCGATTGCGTAGCGAAAGCTGCCCATGCGGCGCCCAAAGCCATCAATTTAGGTATCATCATCAGGTTGAGGATGAGATTCAGTACAACGCCTCCGGCCGCTAAAATATTTAATTGTTTTAATGTTCCTTTGGCGGTTAGTAGTGTTCCGAAGATGTAGGTAGTGGCAATCGAAATAAATGTAAACATAAGGATTCCGAGGATGAGCGGCGATTGCGAGGTGTTGTGGTGATAAAGCACCTCCATGATTTCCTTCCGGAAAAACCAGGAAGAGAAAGCGAGCAGCAATGCCGGAGCAATAATCAGCAAAAAGGAAAACCGCAGCATCGGACGAATGTCTTCTTGCTTTTTCAGCATTCTGGAGAAGATGGGCAGCAGCATCCCCGCGAAAAGCACGCCGAAATTTGAAACAGCTTCGAGCAAGCGATAAGCCTGGGCATAAATTCCGGCTTCGGTTTTTCCTTCTGTTGCCGGAAGCAGGCGTTCGATGAGAACGGAATCCATTCTTGTGTACAGCGACATAAGCAAAATGAGCAGTGCGTAAGGGTAGGACTTCCGCAGGAAAATGATGAAAAACGAGCGATTGAAACTAAGTTTGATACTTCCCGAATAGTGTTTCACGACTGCGAAAATGATGATGGCTGCCAGCAGATACGAAAATGTCTGAATGTAAACGAACCATTCTATGCGCATGGTGTGATCGGTCAAGTTGGTAAACAAGATGATGCTGCAAAAAAGAATCATCAATGAGCGGTCGAGTATCGACAAAAGGCTATCGGTGCGAAACAGGTGGAGAGCTGTTAAATTCGAGCGAAAATAGAGACTGAAGGAGATGAAAATCTGGTTCAGAATCAGGAATACCAACAATGAAATTTGGGCGGCTGAGTAACCGATAATCAGCGCTGCAACCATCGAAACAATGGCATAAACTGTCGCCAGAATAATCTTCAGGCCCGATACGTTAGCCAGATGTTTGTTTAGAAGCTGTGTGTGGCGGGCAATGTTCCGGTTATTATAATTCGTAATTCCCAGGTCGGGAATCATATTGAGGAGCAGTGTGAAGTTGAGCAGCGAGAAATAAAATCCGTACGACTCGGCTCCTACCATGTTCTGTACCGTCCGGTCGATGCCAAATATCCAAAATGGTTTTATTAGCAAATTCAGGACAATAAGTAGGAGTAGGTTGGTGACGAATTTCTTTTGCAAGGTGAATAGTTTTGCTTTAATTCAAAATTAAGAAATTTTCCGTGCGAGGTTAGCTAAGGATAAATACCTTTGCTTTTTAGCAATTCTATTTAACGGAATATGAATATTGTTGTGAATACAAGGTTGTTGCTTCCCGGTAAGTTGGAAGGAATTGGGCGGTTTACGCACGAAACGTTGCGTAGAATGACGACCAATCATCCGGAGCATCGCTTTTTTTTCCTTTTCGATAGGCCTTATTCACGCGAATTCATTTATAGTTCTAATGTTACTCCGGTTGTTTTCGGCCCGCCGGCCCGTCACCCGTTGCTTTGGTATCTGTGGTTCGAACGGGTGGTTCCGCGCGCATTGAAAGGACTGAACGCACATCTGTTTTTATCGACTGATGGTTTCGCATCGTTGAGTACCAATGTTCCGCAAGCATTGGTGATACACGACTTGAGTTTTGAGCATCGTCCTCAGGATTTGCGTTTTTCACACTGGTGGTTCCAGCATCACTTTGTTCCTCGTTATGCAAAAAAGGCTAAAAGGTTGGTTACCGTTTCCGGATTTTCACGCGACGATTTGATGCAGAAATATCATATCTCCGAAAGCAAGATTGACGTCGTTCCCAACGGAGTTAGCGACATGTTTCACCCGTTGCCCGTTCCGGCGATTCGCAAAGTCAGAGGAAAATATACCAATGGTCGTCCCTATTTTCTGTTTGTTGGTGCGCTTCAGCCGCGCAAGAATCTGGTTGGACTTCTGCGGGCTTTCGACCAATTTTGTCAACAATCCACTACCGAAATTGATTTATTGATTGTTGGTGGAGCCATGCATAAAACGAGCGGAATTTCGAGAGCACACCGTTCGATGAAATGTGGAAACCGTGTTCATTTTACCGGACGTGTGCCTGATGTCGAATTGGTGCAGTTGATGGGAGCAGCTTTAGCTTTAACCTTTGTTCCGTTCTTCGAAGGATTTGGCATACCGGTCATCGAAGCAATGGCTGCCGGCGTCCCGGTTATTTGTTCTAACTCGTCGTCATTGCCGGAGGTAGGAGGCGAGTCGGTTTGCTACGTCGAACCGGATTCCATCGACGAAATTGCTGCAGCGATGATGAAGATTTATACCGACCAGGAATATGCCGGCGATTTGATATTAAGCGGGGAAAAACGTTCCGAGAATTACACATGGGAGCGGTCGGCAGAGCTTTTATGGAAGTCGATGATGAAAACGATTGAATATCCTTCCTAACGAGGGAAATGATTAATTTTGAAACATGCTTGCATCGTTTTTACATGAGGGGAAAGTGGAAGCCGGCTGCGACGAAGCTGGCCGCGGGTGTTTAGCCGGGCCTGTGTTTGCGGCTGCTGTTATCCTGCCTGCCGATTTTCAAAATGATTTGCTGAATGATTCGAAGCAGCTAACTGAAAAGAATCGCTACCTGCTCAGGGAAATTGTCCAAAAAGAAGCGCTTTCGTGGGCTGTCGGTTACTACGATAATAACGAGATTGATGAAGTCAATATCCTCAATGCCTCCATCTTTTCGATGCACCGGGCATTGGAGCAGCTTAAGATTACACCGGAGCATATTCTGGTTGATGGCAATCGTTTCAAACCCTACCGGGATATCCCGCATACCTGTGTGATAAAAGGCGATGGAAAGTATCTGTCGATTGCTGCGGCCTCGGTTTTGGCCAAGACCTACCGCGATGATTTTATGCTCGATCTTCATCAACAATACCCGGTTTATGCCTGGGACCGGAACAAGGGATATCCTACCAAAGCACACCGCGAAGCCATTAAGCAGTATGGGGTAACCTCTTATCACCGAATGTCTTTTCGATTGACAGACGATCAGCTGACGCTGGAGCTCTAGGCCTATCTGATTAGCATAGTCTAACTAAACCAATGTAGATACACCCACGAAATTCAATATGCGATTTTGTCCGAATCGGCTGCATTTGTTGCCCTTGAAGGTTCATGTGGCATGGTTGAACCTGTTGCTCCGGGTCTCAATTTTCACTATCTTGAACCAATATGCTTTTCCTCAAACTAATTTCCTTTCCGTATGGATCAATTCTCGCTTTTCCGTAAGCCGATTACCTGGGTGATTCTTGTGCTTCTTTCGCTGGGTAGTGGTGTTTTCGTTTACCAAAATTTTGAAAAAGCCAATCCGCTCGTGCATGTCGATATCTCAATGTCACGTGATTCTGCCTTGTCTATGGCCTCCCGAATGTCGCAGAGGTTGAGGCTCGGGCCGGAACGCTTCCGGCAGGCAGCGAGTTTTACCAACGATTATCGGTTCCAAAACTATGTGGAGTTGGAAGGCGGAGGTCTCGATACGTTTTCAGTTGTCATGCAGCGGGGAGACTATCATCCGTATCGGTGGGTTGTCAGGCAATTTCAGGAGTACAACCCGCGTGAGGTGTTGTTCCGGTTTACCCCGGAAGGAAAGCCGTACGGTTTTAAAGAAAAGCTTCCCGAGGATTTCAAAGGCGCCGCTCTCGATTCGGCCCGTGCTCGTTACATCGCAGAGGAGGCAGCCCAAAAGGACTGGCATGCCAATATGAAGAATTATCATTTAGTGGAGCATTCTATCGAGGTGCTTCCAAGCGGGCGTATCGATCACACCTTTGTGTATGAGAATGACACGAAGAGCATTGCTGATGGGAAGTATCGTTTGCGGTTGGTGGTGAGCGGTGACCGGTTGACGGAATTGACATGGTTTGTGAAAATTCCCGAAGCATTTGATCGAAAATATGAAGAGATGCGCTCTTCCAATACGACTTTATCTTCCATTGCTACATTGCTCATGGCGTTGCTGTATGGTTTGGGCGGTATTGTAATAGGCCTGTTCTTCCTGATGAAGAGGCGATATGTTTTGTGGCGTAAAGCATTTATTTGGGGATTTGCTATTTGTTTCTTTTCAGTGTTTCTGGTTGAGGCCAATCAACTTCCCCTTTCGTGGCTTTATTACGAAACATCCACTTCTGCATCTAATTACATTGCCCGGACGCTTTTGTATGGATTTCTGAGCGCGATCGGAATGGGTGCGTTGGTCAGTTTGTCGATAACTGCCGGTGAAGGCATGGGACGCATGGCATTTCCCCGCCACGTCCAATTCTGGCATGTCTGGTCGAAAAGAGCAGGTAGTTCGAAGTTAGTTCTCGGACAAACTCTGGGCGCCTATCTTTTCATGATTATTGTACTGGCCTTCGATATTGCTTTCTACATGTTTACCACGCGGCATCTGGGTTGGTGGAGTCCGGCAGGAACCCTCTCCGATCCAGATATTTTAGCGACACCGTTTCCGTGGCTCAGCCCATTCTCGGTTTCGTTGCAGGCGGGATTCTGGGAAGAGGCGATGTTCCGTGCCATTCCGCTCGCAGGCGTTGTTCTGTTAACACGAAACTGGAAAAGTCACAGGTTTTGGGTAATCCTCGTACTGATTCTGCAAACGGTAGTATTTGGACTTGGGCACGCGAATTATCCCAACCAGCCATCGTATGCGCGGGTCGTTGAAATGCTGGTCCCGTTCGTGATTTTCGGAATTATTTATCTGCAGTTTGGACTGCTTCCGGTGATTATTACTCACTATGCGGTGGATGTCTTCTGGATCTCACTGCCCTTGTGGGTAGCCAGTTCTCCCGGAATCTGGATAGACCGAATCATTATTGTTCTCCTGTTTCTTACTCCGTTGTTCATTATCCTGTTTTTCAGGTTCCGAAATAAAAAGTGGACCGAATTGCCGGATACCTACCGAAATTGGGCGTGGCGACCTCCCAAGCCGGAAGAGGAAGAAACGTCACGAAGAACGATGGCCCCTTTTGCAGTGGAAAGTGATTTTGAGAAAAGGCCGGTATTTAAATGGATTCTTCCGGTAGCGGTCTTTGGTATTCTTTTGTGGGCGTTTTTCTCCAGGTTCGATCACGATGATGATTCGATGACTATCAAGAGAAAAGCGGCACTTGGCATCGCGAAAAAGGAGATGGCGCAACGCATTTCGCTCGATTCGGCCAATTGGACTGTCGCAACTACTGTAAAGGAAGGAGGGACCGATCATCGTTTTATTTGGCAGGAAGGAGGACCGGAAGTTTACAGGCAACTTCTTGGAACTTTCCTGGAGCCGTCGCACTTCATGGTCAGGTACATGAAAACGGAAGGTTCGGTAGAGGAACGGACTGAAGAATTTCGAATGGGAGTTTCGGGGAACGGAGAACTGTTATCCTATCGTCACGTATTCCCGGAGAAACAACCGGGAGCGAATCTTTCCCGGTCAGAAGCTTCCGAATTAGTCGACTCGCTTTTACACGTCGAGTTCCAGACGGGAATTTTCCGGCTGAAAGAGATTTCGGTTATACCGGAAAAACTGGACAAACGAACCGACTGGAAATTTACATATGCTGATACCGCTAATTATCCGTTGCGAACAGGTGAAGCAAGATACCAGGTTCAACTTGCCGGAAATAAACTCGCATATTTTGGCCGATCAATTCATGTTCCGGAGGATTGGCAGCGCGAATATCGTGATCGCGAAAGCAAGTTGTCTGTTTGGCGTACCATTAGCTGGTTGATTTTGGTGGCTGTGGTCATTGCCGGAATTGTTATCGGAATCATCCGCTGGACAAAAGGCTATTTTTCAGTGAGACTTTTCGGCATCATGACGGTTTTCCTCACGGTTGTGAAGCTGCTTTCGGTGGCAAACGGATGGAGCCAAAGCCTTTATGCTTATCCAACCGGGCAGGATTTTGGAAATTACATTACCGTTGCGCTGATTTTTCAGTTGCTTGGACCTCTTTTCCTGGCATTGGGAATGGGGGTTGTCGCAGGTATGTTGCCTTATACCATCGTGGCGCAGGAACGTATCGATGTTTCATCGCGAAAGCAGTTTGGATTAGGCTTGCTGTTGGCTGGTATTATTGCTCTTGTGCGTTTTTTCAGGCCCGAGCTTATGCCTTACATTCCTTGGTTTGGTGCGGCTAATGACTATATTCCGTGGTTGGGAGTCGTTTTCCATAATGTCGATAATTTCATTTTGCTGCCGGTTTTTGCCTGGTTGGTCACCCTGGGATTGAATAGAATAACCCATATGGGTAAAAAAAGAAATGCTGCCGGTGTAATGATTTCGCTTTTGATGGGACTATCAATTACAGGAAGTTCGCTGCAGCAGTTTGCCTATATGGTTCCTGCAGGTATTGTAGTTGGACTCATGATTTGGAGCGTCTGGTATTTTGCATTCCGGTATTCTCCCTCAATCATTCCGGTTGTCATGGCGGGGATTTTGGTGCCCGAAGCGGTGCGACAGGCTATTATAGCTGCCTATCCTGGCGCAATGACCGGTGAGATAATCACTTTGGCTGTTGGATTGAGTATTGCTGTATTTTGGGGCCGCGAGGTAAGGAAAATTACAGCTTGAGGGGATACTGTTTGAAAAACAGCATGGAAAAGCTCCAAATAAAATTAAATTTGCGGGACAGAAAAATCAAAAACTTAGAGATGAAGAAAGGTATTATCGTCCTTATTGCTTTGATCGCTGCGTTTTCAGGTAGTGTAAAAGCCGATGAGGGAATGTGGCTGCCTGCTCTTGTTCAGAAGCTGAACATCGACAAGATGCACGCTATGGGGTGTGAATTAACGGCAGATCAAATATACAGTATTAACCATTCCAGTCTGAAAGACGCTGTTGTGGCTTTAGACCATGGTTCATGTACCGGAGAGTTGATTTCTCCTGATGGACTGCTGTTGACAAACCATCATTGTGGTTTCGGAGAGATTCAGGCACACAGTACCGTGGAGCACGATTATCTGAAAGATGGATTTTGGGCAAAGTCGAGAGACCAGGAACTTCCTAATCCGGGAAAAACGGTTTCATTCCTGATAAGTATTAAAGACGTAACTGCCAAGATTGATAGTGCGCTCACCCCTGATATGGACGAGAATGCGCGCGAAGCAAAGGTCGAAGAAGTGGCCTCAAAGATTGAGAGAGCAGCTTCTGAAGGTACCGATTATCAGGCACGCGTTCGTAGTTTCTTCGAGTCGAATAAATATTACTTGTTTGTATACGAAACCTTCCGCGATGTTCGTTTGGTTGGTGCTCCGCCGCAGTCAATCGGAAAATTTGGTGGCGATACTGATAACTGGGAGTGGCCTCGTCATACCGGCGATTTCAGTATGTTCCGTGTGTATTGCAGTCCGGATGGAAAACCGGCAGATTACTCACCGGACAACGTACCTTATCACCCCAAACACTTCCTGCCTATTTCTTTGAAAGGTGTCCACAAGGGCGATTTTACCATGGTAATGGGATACCCTGGAAGAACGGAACGCTACAAAACGTCGTACGGTGTCCAGTATACCATGAATGTGACCAATGAGGTGCGTACGAAAGTGCGGGCGAAAAAACTGGCGATCATCAAAAAATACATGGATACGGGAACAAAAGCGCGGATTCAGTATGCTTCGAAATATGCCCGTAGTGCCAATTATTATAAGTATTCCATCGGTCAGAATAAAGGACTGAAGGCGTTGGATGTGATTGCTGACAAGAAAGCGCTGGAGAAACGTTTTACTGCCTGGATTGACGAAGATTCGTCACGGGAAGCCAAATACGGGAAGGCGTTAAGTATGATTAAAGATGCTTACACAAACACCGACGATGAAGTAGCCGGTGCGTATATGCGGGAAGCATTTTTACGAGGTCCTGAAATTTTCACCCTGGCGATGCGGGCAAATGGCCTGTACGAGGTGATGAAAAATCAACCGGAAAACAAAGAGGCTATCAAGGCAATGTCGGCCCGCATACAAGGTTCGTTGGATGATTTCTTCAAGGATTACAATGCGCCAACGGATGAGAAATTGGTTGCGGCCCTCTCCAAAATTTATGCAGATAATGTCGATCCGAAATATTATCCGGCGTATCTGAATACCATCAAGGATAAATACAAAGGCGATTACAGCAAGTTTGCTGAGAAAATGTTCAAGAAAACCATCTTCGCCAATAAGGCGTCGTTGATTGCATTCCTGAATGCTCCGTCCCTGAAGGTGTTGAAAAAAGATCCGGCTTTCCAGGCAACCGAACAAATAATCGATGCGATGCGTGTTATCAATAGCGATAACATGAAAACGGTTCCTGAACTGGAAAAAGGACGCAGGTTGTTTGTTGCCGGTCTGATGAAAATGGATAAAGGCCAGAATCTGTATCCTGATGCCAACTCAACGATGCGATTGACTTACGGTACCGTTGGAGGCTACAGTCCCCGCGATGCGGTTTGGTATAAATATTACACAACGTTGGTCGGTTATATCCAGAAGGATATTCCTGGTGACGATGAGTTTGACACGCCACAGCGCCTGAAAGATCTGTACTACGCCAAAGATTACGGGCAGTATGCCGATAAAGACGGAACGCTGCACACCTGCTTCATCACCAATAACGATATTACAGGAGGTAATTCGGGTAGCCCGGTTATTAATGCGAAAGGTGAACTTGTTGGCGCTGCTTTTGACGGCAACTGGGAAGCCATGAGCGGTGATATTGCTTTTGAACCGAATATTCAACGGTGTATCTGCGTTGATATCCGCTTTGTACTTTGGGTAATCGACAAATATGCCGGTGCAACTAATTTGATTGATGAGATGACCATTGTTCGTTAATCGGACGAATGCTCTAAAATATAAGTACAAGGAAGGACCGGTTGCATGCCGGTCTTTTCTTTATGTATACATTTGCATTTATGACTGATGTAAAGAAGCCTCATATTATCGTTTATACCGACGGCGCTTCCCGTGGAAATCCGGGGCCCGGAGGTTATGGCGTAATTCTGCAGTCCGGGCGTCACCGGAAAGAGTTGTCCGAAGGCTTCCGGCTAACGACAAACAACCGTATGGAGTTACTGGCGGTGATTGTCGCTCTGGAATCGTTGAAAGTAGAAGGAAGCTATGTCACCATTTACACCGACTCAAAGTACGTAGCTGATGCGGTCGAAAAAGGATGGGTCTTCGGTTGGGCGAAGAAACGTTTTAAAGGGAAGAAAAATCCCGATTTGTGGGCTCGCTTTTTACGAATTTATGCCAAGCATAAAGTGCGGTTTATTTGGGTAAAAGGTCATGCTGATAACCCGGGAAACGAACGGTGTGACGAATTGGCCGTCGAGGCGGCATTGAAGCCAAATCTGAAGGAAGATGCAGGCTATCAGCCTGAAACATAATTTTTGTTGAAACCTTGCCTCCAATTCTCAAAAGTAATTTACCTTTGGGCGCTGAAAAGTTATGAGATTATTATACGACATAGGAGTTCGGGGATACCACTTGCTCATTCGGTTGGCATCCTTGCGTAGTGAGAAGGCCCGCAAATGGATAAAGGGCCGTCGTAATATTTTCAGTCGGTTGAAAGAAGAGTTACCGTCCGATCAACCCATCTATTGGTTTCACGTAGCATCGCTCGGAGAATTTGAACAGGGGCGGCCAGTGATTGAGGCGATCCGGAAGAAAGTGCCGGATGTGAAGATTCTGCTCACTTTTTTCTCTCCTTCCGGTTACGAGGTACGAAAAGATTACGAGTTCGCCGATTACGTATATTACCTCCCTCTCGATACGCCGTATAATGTCAAACGATTTCTGGATATCGTAAAGCCGGAAAAGGCGTTTTTCGTGAAATACGAATTCTGGTTCCATTACCTAACTGCGTTAAAAAAACGTGGAATTCCGACGTATATTTTTTCAGCGATTTTCCGCCCCGGACAGATTTTCTTCAAACCCTGGGGAAGTTGGTACCGGAAAGCACTGCAAGCTTATACCCATATTTTTGTTCAGAATCAGGAGTCGCTTGATTTACTTAATAAATTTGGTTTTACCAACGTCTCCCTTTCGGGTGATACCCGGTTCGACCGGGTGGGACAAATTGCTGATGCAGCTCCGCGTCTCTCTGTGCTCGATGAGTTTGCCAACGGGAAAAAACTGGTGATTGCCGGTAGTACCTGGAAAGCTGACGAAGCACTGTTGCTGGAGTACATCAACTCGACGGAGCATGACGTAAAATATGTCATTGCGCCGCACGAAGTTTCGGATAAGTCCATTCAGCGAATTACCACTGCTTTGGATAAGAAATATGTCCGTTTTTCGAAAGCCGGAAATGGCGATTTGAAGCAGACAGATGTGCTGATTGTTGATGGCTATGGTTACCTGACATCGGTTTATCGCTATGGAAACCTGGCATACATCGGCGGCGGTTTCGGAAGCGGTATTCACAATATTTTGGAAGCGGCAACTTTCGGTATGCCGGTTATTTTTGGCCCGAATCACGAAAAATTTCAGGAGGCGCTTGATTTACTTGAGAAAAAAGCGGCTTTCTGTATTCACGATTTCAAAGAATTCAAATCTGTCATGGACGAGTTCCTCGGAAACGAGAAGAAATTGCAACTTACTGCCGACTTAGCCAGTAATTATGTTTCACAGAGTCGGGGCGCCTCAGATGTAGTAGTAGACTACATTTTCAATTAGTTTTCGCGGTCATTTCATTGTTTATCCGGCATGCAGAGCCATTTCGGATAAGAGAATATTTTGCCTTATTTTTTTGAATTATTTTTCATTTTGGTCAACTTTCGACAGTTATCAAAAATGTAACATTCTTGTAGTAAGTGAATAAACATGTTGAAGTTGATAACTTTTACAGGAAATGGAAAATAAAGTGTTCCATTCTTGCAACATGAAAAGTAAATTGCATATCGGATTCATCGCCTCGATTGCGGGCACGAAAAAATCCGACAGACAACCGAATTACAAAACCCAAATTTAGTTCACCATGGATTTGAAAGAAGTATCTTCAGGACGGTCGGCTACGCACAAAAAAGTATACTCAGCAGAGGAAGCTTATCAAGCGTCGCTCAAGTATTTTAAGGGAGATGATTTGGCTGCCCGAGTGTGGGTGAATAAGTATGCCTTAAAAGATTCCTACGGAAACATTTTTGAATTAACCCCAGACGATATGCATCGTCGTCTTGCTAAAGAAATTGCGCGTATTGAAAATCGTTACCCTAATCCCCTCTCAGAAGAAGAAATTTATAGCCTGCTAAAAGATTTTAAGTACATCGTTCCGCAAGGTGGACCGATGACTGGTATCGGAAACGAATACCAGGTAGCATCACTGTCGAATTGCTTCGTGGTAGGAAATAATGCCGACTCATATGGTGGCATCATGATGGTTGATCAGGAACAGGTTCAGCTCATGAAGCGCCGTGGTGGTGTCGGTCACGACTTGTCTCACATCCGGCCAGCCGGTTCACCGGTGAAAAACTCTGCCCTGACCTCTACCGGTATTGTTCCGTTTATGGAGCGCTTTTCCAATTCAACCCGTGAAGTGGCCCAGGATGGCCGCCGTGGCGCGCTGATGCTTTCGGTGTCGATTAAACACCCCGACTCCGAAAATTTCATCGATGCCAAGATGACGGAAGGAAAAGTGACCGGAGCCAATGTGTCGGTGAAGATCGACGACGAGTTCATGCAGTCGGTTCGTGAGAACAAACCTTATACACAACAGTATCCCGTAGAGAGCAAAAATCCATCGTTTACCCGCGATATTAACGCCGGCGACCTGTGGAAGAAGATTGTTCATAATGCCTGGAAATCGGCGGAACCGGGAATCCTTTTCTGGGATACAGTGATTCGTGAGTCGGTTCCGGATTCGTACGCTGATTTGGGTTATAAAACCGTTTCTACCAATCCATGTGGTGAAATTCCGCTTTGTCCTTATGACAGCTGTCGGTTGCTGGCTATTAATTTGTTCTCATACGTTGAGAAACCATTCACGAAAAAAGCAAAATTCGATTTCGAACTCTTCCGCAAGCATGTTCGGTATGCGCAGCGTATTATGGACGATATCATCGATTTGGAGCTGGAGAAAATCGAAGCAATCACCGGTAAGGTAGGTTCCGATAAGGAGGATGAAGAAATTAAGCGGGTGGAGTCGAATCTCTGGAACAAAATCCGCGAAATGGCGATAAACGGTCGTCGTACCGGAATCGGTATCACTGCTGAAGGCGATATGCTGGCCGCTCTCGGACTGGTTTACGGAACCGATAATGCTATCGATTTCTCGGTAGAGGTGCATAAGTCAATCGCTATGGAAGCTTACCGTGGTTCTGTATTGCTGGCGAAAGATCGGGGTGCTTTCCCGATTTATGATTCGAATCGCGAGAAAGATAATCCGTACATCAAACGTTTGGCCGAAGCCGATCCGGAACTTTATGAAGACATGAAGAAACATGGTCGCCGTAACATTGCGTTACTGACCATTGCTCCTACCGGAACAACTAGTTTGATGACTCAAACTACTTCGGGAATTGAGCCGGTATTTATGCCGGTTTATAAACGCCGGCGCAAAGTGAACCCGAACGATAGGGATGTTCGTGTTGATTTTGTAGATGAAGTAGGTGATAGCTGGGAAGAGTACATTGTATTCCATCATAAGTTCAAGGACTGGATGACGTTGAAAGGATATGATGTGAATAAGAAATATACCGACGAGGAGCTGGATAAGATGGTGGCTGCATCACCTTATTACAAAGCTACTTCGAATGATGTAGACTGGGTGGCCAAAGTGAAAATGCAGGGGCAAATTCAAAAATGGGTCGACCATTCTATCTCGGTGACGATTAACCTCCCCTCAGATGTTGATGAGGAGCTGGTTGGTGAACTTTATTTCACTGCATGGGAAAGCGGATGTAAAGGTGTGACTGTTTACCGTGATGGTTCCCGTTCGGGCGTACTGATTTCGACGAAAGATAAGACTGAGAAGAAAGGAAATTTCCCGACCAAGCGTCCGGAAATTTTGGAGGCAGATGTCGTTCGTTTTCAGAACAGCAAAGACAAGTGGATCGCCTTCATTGGTTTGATTGACGATAAGCCCTACGAAATCTTTACCGGTTTGGCCGATGACGAAGACGGAATTTTGCTTCCCCGCTCAGTAACCCGCGGACGAATCATTAAGAGCCGTGACGAAAATGGGGTAGCCCGGTACGATTTCCAGTACATCAACAAACGTGGCTATAAAACAACCATTGAAGGACTTTCATATAAGTTCAATCCGATATTCTGGAACTATGCCAAATTGATTTCCAGTGTGCTGCGCCACGGTATGGCCATCCAAAAAGTGGTTGATCTGGTGACCAGTCTGCAGTTTGACATCGATACCATTAACACCTGGAAAAACGGTGTAGCACGGGCGTTGAAAAAGTACATCCCGAACGGAACTTCAGTTGATGGCGCTACTTGTGGAGGCTGCGGTTCGGAAAATGTAGTTTACCAGGAAGGTTGTCTGATTTGTAAAGATTGTGGCTCTTCGAAATGCGGTTAAACGCAAATGTTCATAAAAGTAAAAAGAGGTTCCCTTTTTGGAGAACCTCTTTTTTGATTATGGTTATTGTAGCCTAACTTTCATCGGATGATGCATTTCCTTAATGTTCGAGGAAAACAGCAAAAGCGGAAATGCTGTTTTGTTATCCGTTGAAGAACGGGCTATAATTTTTAATACAGGTAAAGCTGATGGGAATGATATCAGGCTGCAATGTCCGAAAAGGCATCGTCCAGAATATCCGGATAGATCGCGCCAAATTGATCATAGCACCAATCTCTTAATTCTTCCAATTCCTTTCCATTGTCATTCGACCAGCCAATGCATTTCAGCAGCTCTTTCTCGAAAAGCTCCTGACTGAAACTTACCTTCGGTAAGATTACTTTTGCGTATTCCATCATAGTGTATCAATTTTAAAAGAACGTGCTCAGAATTTTCATTCTCTTCCTCAATATACCAAATCAGAACCAAAAATCGGGTATGCAATAACAGCTTTTAATCTATTTTAACAATCTCATTTTTCTGATTGCACACGGTAAATTTTGTTATTTATTTTCTTCTGAAGAATGAATTAAATCAATGAACTTTTTCACGTTCTGCGAAATAGAACCTTCGTCGGATAATGCCTTGATAAACGCACTTCCCACAATGGCTCCATTACTATAACGGCAGGAATTAACAAAAGTTGTGTTATTCGAAATACCAAACCCGACCAGCCGGGGATTCTTCAGGTTCATTCCCTGAATTCGTTTGAAATATGCCTCCTGTTGTTCTGTTACGTTCGATTTCGCTCCGGTAGTCGATGATGACGATACCATGTAGATAAATCCGTTGGAAAGAGCGTCGATTTTCCGGATTCGCGCTTCGCTGGTTTGGGGAGTGATCAGGAAAATGTTCCTGAGGTTGTTTTGCTCGAAAAAGGGGCGGTATTCGTTTTCGTAAACTTCCAGCGGAAGGTCGGGCAGGATGATTCCATCTATGCCAATTTCATTTGCCTTCCGGCAGAAATCTTCTACACCATATTGCAACACGTTGTTGAAATAGCCCATGAGTACGAGGGGCAGTTTTACATGCCGGCGAATATCTTTCAGCTGCTCGAAAAGCAGTTTGATTGACATCCCGTTTTTGAGGGCTTTATCGGAGCTTTTTTGAATAGTAGGGCCGTCGGCTACCGGATCGGAAAACGGAATACCGATTTCGATTAAGTCGGCGCCGCTTTTCTCCAATTCCACAATGATTTCTTCTGTGTCGTTGAGCTGAGGGAACCCGGCCGTGAAATAGACCGATAGTATGTTATTGGGCTTTTCTTTGAAAAGCCGATTGATGCGATTTTCCATCTCTTTATTCTTTCGTTTCGATGTTCATCTATTGCTTTGCGCGAAAATGTTTCAGGTAGGTCTCCATGTCTTTGTCACCTCTTCCTGAGATGTTGACAACAACTACTTCGTCCTGATCAAACTTGAGCTTTTCCAGTGCGGCTAAAGCATGCGCCGACTCCAGGGCCGGAATAATTCCTTCCTTCTCGGTGAGGTTGTAGGCAGCTTCCAATGTCTCTTCATCGGTTACGCTCATGAATTTGGCGCGGCCGGTTTCATAGAGGTTCGCGTGCATGGGACCGATGCCGGGATAATCCAGGCCGGCGGAAATGGAGTAGGGTTCTATCACCTGTCCGTCTTCCGTTTGCATCAGCAGGCTTTTACTACCGTGAAGAACACCGGTTTTTCCCAGCGCAGTGGTGGCAGCCGATTCGTTCGTGTCGACACCTTTGCCGGCAGCTTCCACCGCAATCAGTTTTACCTCTTCGTCGTCCAGGAAATGATAGAATGCTCCGGCCGCGTTACTTCCTCCACCGACGCAGGCAATAACTGCATTGGGGAGTTCGCTGCCTGTTTTTTCTTTCAGTTGTTGACGCATCTCTTCACTGATGACGGCCTGAAAGCGGGCTACCATATCGGGGTAAGGATGCGGGCCCACCACTGAACCGATGATGTAATGCGTATCTTCCGGATTATTAATCCAGTCACGGATGGCTTCGTTGGTTGCATCTTTCAGTGTTTGGTTGCCGCTGTAAACCGGACGAACTTCCGCACCCAGCATTTTCATCTTCTCTACGTTAGGCGCTTGTCGCGATACATCGAGAGCTCCCATGTAAACAATGCATTGCAGACCTTCGCGGGCGCAAACGGTCGCGGTAGCGACACCGTGCTGACCGGCGCCGGTTTCCGCAATGATACGTTGTTTGCCTAGTCGTTTCGCCAATAAAATTTGACCAACAGTGTTGTTAATTTTATGCGAACCGGTATGGTTCAGGTCTTCCCGCTTCAGGTAAATCTGCGCTTCGTATTGCTGCGACAGTCGATTGGAATAATAGAGTGGAGAAGGCCTTCCCACATAGTCGCGGAGCAAATCGGTGTACTCCTTCCGAAATTCTTCGCTTTCGATAATTTCCCGGTAACGGTTCCGCAATTCATCCACGTTCGGATACATCATTTCCGGGATGAATGCTCCGCCAAACCGTCCGTAATAGCCATTCTGGTCGACATGATAACTCATGATATCTGATTTATTTCTTGTATTCGTTATAGATAATCTAAATAGGATTTATTTGAACCCGTATTGTTCTCCCGGATGGTGGCAATGAATCGTTTGAGTGCTTCAATGTTTTTTAGCGCCGGCTCAATTTCAAAACCACTGTTCACATCAACGCCATAGAGTTTCGGGTGTCGCAGGTTGCCGATCATTTCGGCATCAGCCGGACCGATGCCACCACTCAGGAAAAAAGGTGTGTCGCCTGCATAAGTGTCGAGCAACTGCCAGTTAAATTTTCGTCCGGTACCGCCGGGTAAATCGCCTTTGGTATCGAACAGGAAGAAATCACAGTTTCCTGTGTATGGTTCGGTGGTTGTGAAATCAAAGTCGTTGCCTACGCTGAATACCTTGATGACCGGAATGCCCAGCTGTTTCATCCGGGCACAGTATTCGGGCAGCTCGTTGCCATGCAGCTGAACCATTTCCAGTTTGTTGTTCCGAAACTGTTCGAGCAGCGATTCAAAGGGCTCATCGACAAAAACACCCACTTTCTGGATAAAGGTCGGGACCAGCTCCACTGCTTCCGGAGCTATTTCTTCACCGACAAAACGTTTTGATTTCGGATAAAAAATAAAACCGATATAGTCGGGGCCAAGCTCCACCAGCTGACGGATATTCTCCGTCTCCCGCATCCCGCATACTTTAATTTTCATCTCTTCAATGCATTTATGAATTCCCGGCAGGCTTCCGCCGGATGTTCCTGTTTCATGAAATTTTCTCCCATCAGAAAGCCATGGAAACCGCTTTTGCGAAGATGTTCGACGGTTTCCGGATCGCTGATGCCGCTCTCTGCAATTTTCACCGCTTCCGCAGGAAGTTTTTCCAACATCTGGATGGAGTGGTCGAGATCGACCGTAAAGTCTTTCAGGTTCCGGTTGTTGATGCCAATCAGATCCACTCGCGGGTCTACTTTCTGCAACTCTTCTTCAGCGTGTAGCTCGAGCAGTACCTCCAGTCCCAGCTTGTGAGCCAATGTGGTAAAGCGCTCGATTTCCTCCTTCGTCAAAACGGCAGCAATCAGCAGAATAACGTCTGCTTTTACCACACTTGCCTCGTAAATCTGGTATTCATCCACCATGAAATCTTTGCGGAGTATCGGTGTTTCCGGGTTGGCTTCCCGGACTTTCGCAAAATCATCGAGGCTTCCGCCGAAATAGCTCTTATCGGTAAGTACCGAGATGCCGCTGGCACCCGCCGTGACATAGCCTTTTGTTACGACCTCCGGCGTCACCTTATCGTTGATGATTCCTTTGGAAGGTGACTTCCTTTTGAATTCAGCAATAATTCCCGAAGCTTCCGGATTCAATAGTCGCTTTTTTAGTGAATTTCCTTTTCGATCTGCCGGAATCTGCTTTTTCAGTTCCGCCAGCGAAACATGGCTTTTCACCTGCTCGATTTCTTTTCTCCGGTTGGCTACTATTTCATCAAGAATCGTCATTTCTGAATCTCCATCAGTTGAGTGAATATTTTCAACGCCTTTTTCCCGGCAAGGGACGAACGGGCTTCTTCAATGCATTGTTCAATGCTTTTCTGCGGTTCGACGCAGTGCAGCGCCATAGCCGAGTTAGCAATGACAGCTGAATTTTGCGCTTCGGTTCCTTTGCCGTTCAGCACATCGGTGAATATTTTTGCTGTACCCGGAATATCGCCGGTGCTGGCCAACTCTTCAGGTTGCACTTTCGGCAAGCCGATGTCTGATGGACTCAACAGCCGGTCGACGTAATTAGTTTGCATTTTAAATTCGCCGGTAAGGGAAATCTCATCGTAACCATCAAGACTATGGAGGATGCAGAAGTTCTTGTCTGATTTCTGGTACAAATAACTGTACATACGGCCCAGCTCTAAACTGAAAACTCCGACCATCTGATTTTTGGGCTGACTGGGATTCACCATCGGGCCCAGCATGTTGAAGAAGGTCTTCAGTCGCAATGCGCGACGAACAGGTGCTACATTTTTCATGGCCGGGTTGAACAGCGGTGCGTGCAGGAACGTGATTCCACAACTGTCGAGCTCTTTCCGCAATTGATCGGCATCATTACTGAAACGATAGCCGAGGTGTTCCATCACGTTCGAAGAACCACAACTGGACGACGCGCCATAGTTTCCGTGTTTGGCCACTTTTTCTCCGGCCCCGGCCACTACAAAGGCTGAAAGCGTAGAGATGTTGAAGGTATCCTTTCCGTCACCGCCGGTTCCGCACAAATCGATGGTTTCAAAATCAGAAAAATCAACCGGGATACGGGTTTTCAACAAAGCATTGCGGAAACCTTCCAATTCTTCGATGCTGATAGTACGCATGTTGAAAACGGTGATAAAAGCAGCAATCTCGGCATCGGTGTATTTCCCTTCCGTGATTTCCAGAAGAACGGCCTCGGCCTGCTCACTGGTGAGCTTTTTATATTCGAACAGGTAATTGAGTATCTCTTTCATGATTGTGTTTTTTCGTCTGCAAGTGAATTAATGGTTGATCCAGTTTTCGAGAATTTTCATCCCCATGGGTGTTAACACCGATTCGGGATGGAACTGCACGCCAACCATATCGTAAGTCTTATGCTGAAAAGCCATGATACGGCCCTGCTCATCTTCGCAGGTGACTTCCAGATCAGCGGGCAGGTCTTTCTTTTCTACTACCCACGAATGATAGCGACCTGCATCGAAGGTTTCCGGGACATCTTTGAAAAGATACGATGGTTTGATCTGGACAATCGGGGTAGCTACACCGTGTAACACCTTGTCCATGTTTTTCAACTTGGCACCAAAACTTTCGGCCAGCGCCTGATGTCCGAGACATACGCCCAAAAACGGTTTCTTACCGGCGTAAGTTTTAATGACTTCGGGCATCTGACCGGCTTCTTCCGGAATTCCTGGTCCGGGTGAGAGGACGATTTTGTCGTATTCATTCAACTCCGGCAGCTCAATTTCATCATTCCGTTTCACGATAACCGTTACGCCTTCAAATTTTCGAAGTGCGTGCACCAGATTGTAGGTGAATGAATCGTAATTATCGATAACTAATATCTTCATCTTCTGAGGTTTTTCGGGGTTATTGAATTTCGCGGGCCAGCTGGATAGCCTTTTTCAGTGCTGCCAACTTGTTATTCACTTCCTGCAGCTCGTTCTCTTCGTTCGATTCAGAAACAATTCCCGCGCCTGCCTGGTAATACAGAGTGGCATTCTTACTCAGGAACGAACGAATCATGATGGCGTGGTTGAAGTGGTTGTCAAAGCCAATGTATCCGATGCAGCCGCCATAATAGCCGCGGTTCTGATTTTCGTACTGGTCAATCAGTTCCATCGCGCGGTATTTCGGTGCCCCGGATAAGGTTCCCGCTGGAAACGAATCGCCGTTTACCCGGAAAGCATTGCTATTTTTGGGAAGATAGCCTGAAACTTTTGAAACAAGGTGAATGACATGCGAGTAGTACTGAACTTCCCGGAATTGCTCAACTTCCACATTTTCTGCGTTGCGGCTCAAATCATTTCGCGCCAAATCGACCAACATGACATGCTCTGCATTTTCTTTTGGGTCGGCTGCCAGCTTCTCGGCCAGTTGGCGGTCCTGCTCATCATCGCCCGTACGACGGAAGGTTCCGGCAATCGGGTTGATGGAAACTTTCCGGTCTTTGATTTGCAACTGGGCTTCCGGCGAAGAGCCAAAGATTTTGTAATCGCCGTAATCGAAGTAGAAGAGATAAGGTGAAGGATTGATGTTTCGTAGAGCACGATATACATTGAATTCGTCTCCATGGAAAGGCTGATTATATTGCCTTGAAAGAACAATCTGGAACACGTCGCCGCGGTGGCAATGTTCTTTTCCGCGAGTGACCATTTCTTTGTATGCTTCGTCGGTTATATTCGAGGTTTCTTCGCTGTGCGTATCGAAAGTGAACGTGGCGTAGTTGCGGTTGGCTAGCAAACCTTCCAGTTCTGCAATGGTTTCTTCTTCTCCTTCCGGAAGGTTTTCAATCAGCTGGACACGGTTCATGTGGTGATTAATGGCGATGATGTACCGGTAAAATGAATAGCGAATTTCCGGAATCGCGTATTCCGGTTTAACCGGATTTTTGAATTTAATGGTTTCGAAATACTGAACGCCATCATAGCTTACATATCCGAACAAGCCGTTGGCCGGAATACCCGATATGCCGTTGGAGGGCTTGAATGATTGAAAGAATGCGTCCAGCTCGTCGGCTACTTGGCCGTGTTTTTCCACCGGCCTGATTTCATCCTGCTGGTGGGGATACTTGATTCGGATGTTATTCTGCTCCACCATAAACGTGGCTTCCGGCTTGATGCAGATAAATGAGTAACTGTTTTCGTTGCCGTGGTAATCGGAACTTTCGAGCAACAACGTATTGGGGTAAATGTCGCGCAACTTCAGGTAAATACTGACCGGCGTTACGGTGTCGGCAAGAATTTCTTTTACGCGTGGACTGAATTTGATCGTCTTCATGATATATACGTTTATTTTTTTGATTTTGCTGTTTAAAAAGAAAGCGGCCTACCGTGAATCGATAAGCCGCTTTCTTCTGCACATAAAATACATACCAAGCTCATTCTCTTCACGGTTGTAAAAAGTTGCGGTGCCACCACCAACGCCAGGTTGTATTGTTTGTATGCAGATTCATGATATTCGGTTTTCAGATAATAAAAAAGCTCACCTTGTTGAGAAGGTAAGCCGTCATATTTTTAAATGCAATATGGCTTAGCCTCTCAAAAGAGGAAGGTGCCCCACCAAAGCCATATTGATTGATTAATTTTCATTCTCTTCACGTTTACGTTGTAAAGAAAAAATAAAAATTCCAGATTGGCAATATTTATTTATTAAAATAAATACAAAATTTTCGTTAAGACGATCAAACTGGTTATTTACGCTGATTTTCTTAGTCGGGCTAAAAAGTGCTCTACCTTAGGAACGGTGGTCAGAGTAGGTATTTTTTCATCTTCCACGGTTACATTGAATTCTTTCTCGAAATAATACGTCAAAAGACGATTATCCAAATCGTCGAGGAAGAGTTCTTCCTTGTTATTGGCTACCAGGATGCGTTTTTTTTGCAACCCTACACGCCGTAAAATTTTATACAGTTTTACTTTTGTTGTCATGTCTCTCTTCTTAATTCGTCATCGACGCTTGATCTGTCAAGATTCGGGCCAAAATTAAATTGAATTTCTAAAAAATCGAAATTGTCGTTTAAAAAGTCCAAAGTCGGGGTGTTTTAATCTATTTTCGGAATCTTTTGACAATCTGACAGTCAGCTATTTTTTCATTGTTGGCAACAAAAGAACGCCCAGAAATCCATATAGTCCGGTGAGAAGTATAATTGCCAACTCGACAACAGCTATCCGTTTTCTTTTTCTTGCGAAGAAGATGCCAAGGTAAAGCAACAGAAAGAGCAGATTACCAATAATAAAGAGACTCTTGCTCGGGAGCTTCAAAACAATCCGGTGAAATCCCGACGTTCCCGGACCAGACTCAATCTTAAAAGGGAACAGGATTTGGTTAGCGATTTGAGCTCCGCGTGAAAGATTAGGTATCAGTTTTTCATGATATTCATTTTGAAGGATATACTTCCGGTTGCTGGCATAAGCATAAACGTCATTCGGTTTATCGACAATCGCCAGCCTCGAATCGAGGTTCCCGCGCAGCCTTAATTTATCGGTCTTGGGATTGTAGTTTTCGACCGGCCAGTTGACTAGTTTGTACGTGTCGGTTTCCAGAACAAAAACCCGGTTATCCGTTGTGATGATGTATCCGTAGAATTCGCGGTTGCTGAAATCCGTGCAGTCGATGTGCAGAATTCGAAAGTTTTCCGGCAAGGGAATTTGAACACAGTAAGGCAGCCCTTTCTCCATTTTCAGATGAAAGAGATGTTCTTTCTTATCGACGATGAAATAGCCCTGGTCATACTTTTTCCGAATGGTCGGAATACCGGCAATCATCTTCGCCGGAAAGGTCATTCCTTTTTCTGTCAACACTTTCGTGAACAGCGCACTTTTCCCAGGTTTGACACCGTTGGAAGCCGGATCGATGAACTGGATCCCTTTGTTGTTTATCCTGAAATAATCTTCGGGTTTTTCGAGCGCTACTCTGCCTGATTCCGACTCAAACAGCGGATACAATCCGGTTTTCGGAGCGTCGATATCGGAGGGAGTGATGCGGGAGAAAAAGTTGGCGTTGTTGATTTCGAACACATCAACAGGTTTCCCGAAAAGGGAATCAGGCATCAGTCCGTCGGTCATCAACTGCCGGAAATGAAACAGTGGCAGTTGTTGCTCATACTGGCTGCGGTTAAACTGCTGTCCTTTAGAATCGTAGTACAATGTTTTTCCATTTTCGGCTTTACGCATGACAAAATGATGCGAAACCGAACTGTACATGACAAACGGAACCGGAACATGTCGTTCAAAAGTTGTCCGGAAGAAGTCAGGCAGAAAAGCCGACAGTGTGAAAACTGTCAGTAGGATAAGTATGTAGCGGCTTGCCTTTATCATTGGTTAATTCCTTTCCTGAAGCGGTATGCGGTGTACAAATGAGTGAAAAAAGCCAATAGGGTCAATATTCCGAGCAATGGCAGCGCAGGTCGATAGGCACCAGTTGTGGCTGTTTGATAAAACAATGTAATGAAAGCGGAAGCGATGAGAATTAGAAAAAGCCTGCGGAACGCAGTCGATTCGAATATGACCATGACCGTTAAGTGATAGGCCGTTATGCCCCCCAGAAACCAGGGAGCAAAAGTGATAAAAGCATCTGTTACCAGTTTCTTCGGCAGCACAAATGTAATTCCGGTGAGTGCGATTAACAATTCTGACAGGAAAATAACGAACAAGAACAGGTCTCCCATCAAAGTGAGTTGCATTAACATCCGGTTTTCGTTAACCGGAAGATGAAACATCAGTTTAATGCGTTTTTGCTGAACTTCGGGGATAAACTGTGCTAAAGCGATGGCTATCCCCGTAAAGAGCGGAACATATTCCATCCAGCGGTAAGGATTGAAGTTATTGAAAAGCAAGATGTCCCATAAATTTGCGGCTCCCATCAATTCAATCTGGTGATGAATATCCATCATCAATTTGGCCGCTGAAAACAGGGATACGACAAAGAATCCAATCAGAATCCAGCGTATTTTAATCCATTCTTTTATAAATAATGCCTTTAGCATCTCAGAGAATTTTTTCAATTAATATTTTCCGGTCAGGCCGATGAAGGCGTCTTCCAGATTCATGTTCTCCGGTGAAAAATTTTCTGTTAAAATTCCATTTCCATCCAGAAAGGCTTTCACTTCAATTTCCTCAGCCCATGTATAAAGTTCTACATGTTGGTTCATTTGTTCCACATTGACAGCCGGGGCCTGACTCCAGTCCTCCACTTTTCGATCGGTTGTGAAGGTATATTTTCGAAAATGCTCCATGAAATCGTTTAAATGTTGCTGAGCGACGACCTGTTTGGAATCGAGAATCAGCACATCATCAATCAATCGCTCCATGTCCTGGATGATGTGTGAGGTGGTGAAAACAGTTTTGTTTCCGGCACGGGCATATTCGCGCAAGTAATCGATGAACAACCTTCGGTAACCGGGATCGAGCCCCATGCTGAAATCATCGAGAATCAACAATTCCGGGTCCTGTGCCAAAATGAGCCCCAATGCAACCTGCGATCGCTGTCCCGTTGACATGGACGAAATCTTCTGGTTCGGTGCCACATCGAGCTTCTCCATGAGCTCGTAGTACGGTTCTTTCTTCCATCCCGGATAATAGGCAGAATAGTATCGCTCAATTTCGGCAATGGTCATGAAGCCGTATTGAATATGTCCTTCCAGCAGATAACCGATGCGTGCTTTCGTCCTGGGAGAAATGTGTTGCGAGTCTTCCCCGAAGACGTAACATTGCCCTCCTGTCGGCTGCAGAAAACCATTTAGGATATTGATGGTAGTGGTTTTGCCGGTTCCGTTTTTGCCTAGCAAGCCAAGGATACTTCCGGCAGGCACATTGAAATTCAGATTTTCGAAAACCGGTTTGGTTCCGTAATGATGTGTCAGGTTTTTACACTCGATGATATTCTCCATACCGGTTGTTCTGCTAATGTTGAATGATCAATTTATGATTGTTGGTTCCCTGCGTGCTGGTTACCCGCAAAATGTAAATTCCTTCGGGAAGACCCGAAACCGCCAGCTGATTTTGATAATCGTTTGACTGGATAAGCTGTCCACGTATGTTATAAAGAGTCGAGCGAACAATGGTTTCTCCCGGTTGCGGATCAATGTGCACATAATCGCTGGCCGGATTAGGATACACTTTTAATTGGGCAACCGGGCGCTCCAGATCTTCCGTTCCAACGCTGCTGTCGTCATGAAGTGATAGCAGGAAGCCATTATAAATGGTGGCAGGTGCCTGATAGTTTTGATTGCCCACAGCCATGCTTCCTTTGAAATGACCGCCGGCAAGTATTTCTCCGTTTGAATCGAGTGAAACCGTCCAAAGCCGGGCACTGGAAACGCTGCTGCTAAAATCGATAGCCCAATCCAGTTTGCCCTCCGGCGAAAGCTTGATGAGTAGAGAGGCAAAGCCGTTCGTTGAATAAGTTTTTTGGTTCAAAACCAAATCGGAACTCAGGTAATAAGCTGTGGAGTAAACTTCGCCGTATTGGTTGACCGCGATATCGCCGAGATTACCATCACTGGCGGAACCGCCCATGATGAACTCCCAAATTAAATTTCCATGGGAATCATATTTCGCTGCAAAGTAGTCCATTCCATCGGCTACATCGTGATAAAAGCTGCCATCGGCAGAATCCATCATGAAATCGCCATTCACATTTCCGGAAACGTAAATATTGTTTTCGGTGTCTGTCGTCAGACCGTAAGCATAATCATAGCTGGTTCCTCCGATTCGCTCGCTCCAAAGCAGTGAGCCATTGGAAATATCAATCTTTCCGGTGTATGCGTCCATATTCCCGAATGATTGTTTCATCGGAAATTGCTCGCTGGTGGCAGTCGATGTCAAATACAGGTTGTCGCTGGCCTCGATGGCAAATGCGATGTTTCCGTCAGGTGAAAGATTAACTTCCCGCAAAAAGCCCGACTGCGTATTAAATACAATGGCATAGTCCAGCGCGCCCGTCGCATCGAATACAGCTATAAATGGCGTGTGTTCGTTGGTTACTCCCGGGTATGTTGACTGAAGTGTGGTTCCATCAATGGTCATTGATTGTGTAAAGGTTCCTCCTGCGACGATGTACGATTGATTGGCTGCGACCGATTCGATTCTTGAGCTGCCGGTGCTGGTAAATACTTTCGCCCAGTTAACGGTTCCGTCGGGATTGTAGCAGGTTAAGAAACCTGTTCCTTGATCGGAAGACGTGCCGGTCAGCTTGGTATTATCATCGAATCGCACATCGTTGTAAAACATGCCTCCGGTGTAAATATGATTATCCGGAGCTACCGCCACTTTGTAAGGTGTAAGTGTATAAATGGTGGAGTCGGAACCTGCTGTTTGACTCCAGATAATCTGTCCGTCTTTGGATGTTTTGAGCAACAGCATTTTTCCTGCCGTGTCTGTAGGCTGAAGCTGGTAGCTGTCGATAGTCAAGTCTTTTCTGAACTTAGCCAACCAATAGTAATTGCCGTCGGTTGAAGCGGCACAAGAATAAACTTCCACGTCATCCGGGCTGGACAGAAAATCTGACCAGTTTGCCTGTTGCGCTGAAACAGTCTGAAATGAGACGAGCACAAGAATAACCGGAAGAAATCTTTTCATAACACGTTAACGAATCTTCTGATAATTATCTGCATCCAGGAGGAGTGGAAAACAATTAAAGAGGTAAGAAATTTGATGTGTACTAAAAATAGCTACCCAAACCTATCTCCAAAAAATTGTTGGTTTCACCTACCGATGTAAATCTGTTAGCTCCGCCTGCTAAGCGAATATAAGCATTTGGAGCGGCTTTCCATTCAGGGTACCAGTAGATTTGAGAGAAAAGGTTAACATTTTCGGCAGAAAGATAGTTGAAATTATGGCGAACAACCGGGGCTGTTATTTCCGATGATTCGGGAATGAACACGGATGCCGGCGCTATATTTAGCGTGCTTCCCAGATTGGCGTTCCATGAAGCAGCCAGCTCGAATTCAATTTTTCCTTTTTGTCCTGTAAAGAAAGAATGAGTTGCAGAGCCGTGTGTTGTTAGTTTTTTGAGCTGTTGGTAGCCGTAGAGAATATTTTCGGTTTTCCCGGAAAGGAAATTGATGCCGGCGTTGAAAATCCATCGAACTTGCATTTCCTTTTTCAACAATGCTTTCCAGTCGATTTGGGCATTGAGGTATTGTGTGGTTAAATTGGTCTGCGCCGTTTCTGTCATGAAGTTTTTCCCATCATAGTACCGAGCGCTTACACTGAAGTGTTGACTCCAATTTTCGCCCGGAAGGGTAAGCGATACCAAGCCGTCAAATCGTTCCAGTGAATATTGTGCATCTGTGACCGGATTCGATGCAATTCTCCCGGTCTCCGGGTTCAGACTGCTGGCGTACGGTGTTTCAATAGCCGATTCTTCCCACAGTTTGTAGCCTAGTTTTCCGTTCCATTCGCTGCCTGACGAAACTCTCTTTCGAAAGAAAATGGTTCCACCTTTTCCATTTGCATTGTAGCGATAACTGAAGTTGATGCGGTTTAGCGGATGTCCGTACAGACTCAAACCATTGATGAAAAAGTAGTCGTAACCGACATTGTTCTGGTAGGTGAGGAAATCGATATCCTCCCGGGAACTTTGGTACCAGCCTTCGATTCCCAGGTTCCAACTGCCGGTTTGGTATGTCAACGATGGTGTTATCGTGATTTCGAAAGCGGTGTTACCCGCCCGGGGATTTTGATCTTTCCCGCCACTTTCGACCCGATAATTGAGGCCGAGTCCGGCTGTCCAATGTTGATTAATTGAAGCCAATCCGTGTACTTGAAGATGATACTGATCTTTTTTCCAGCTTCCGCCAATGGAATCAACCAATTGAAATGGATTGACCGGATGTTGAGATAAACGGTCGTGCCACTGGATGTTCTCTTCACTGCTGCGCCGGTAGTCGAATTTGCCAAAAAACCGGAATTGTCGGACCTGCTTGTAACCGTACGTCGAGAAGTCAAGGCTTTTATATTTATCGGGTGTTCCGGTTTCCCGGAAAGGTTGATTACGTATCATACCTGATAATTCAAGACGGTTGAAGTCTGGTAGTGAGTCATTCAAAACAAGTGCAAAGGGCAAATCTTTTCCCGGTTTCCCGGAAAGGAAAAGTGCTTGTTCATCCATTTTCGATGGCACCTGATTTTGTGTCCGCCCGGATAATGGGAGCAGCGTGAAGAGCAACATGCACAGGATGATATGTCTGTTTTCAGGCTTTTTCATGCTAATTGAATGTTCCGGGTGTTGGGAATGGAATGACTTCAAAGTCTTCACTTGAATTATTAGTATCCGTTAAAATGATGCGTCCATCCTGGTCCTGTTCGATCTTTCGCCGACAACTTTGCAGGTTGAAGTTCCCATCGCAGTAAACAAAGCCGGCATCGATAGAATAAGGGATGCGGTGATAAGCTCCGGCATCAGCAGAAGCCAGTGCGTCCACTCCATCCAGCACCCATTTAGCCGGAACAACCATTAATGTCCGTCCCTTGGTATCATTGGGGCGCGGGACAAAATGTACATCATCGGGTTGGTAATTGCGGTAAATGACTATGCCGGTTCCGTAACTATTGAAAATCCAATCGAAGGTCGATTGCATGCTCGCAAAGATTTCGGTCAGGTTAGGAACTTCAGCAAAGTCAATGTCCCGTTGTTTGTCCGGTCGGTACAAGAATGTTTCCCAGTCTGCATGCGAGAGGTCGATGCTGTTAGGATTGCCATTCGGATCGTCGCGGTGATTCATCCCGTCCTGGGCAATCACAATGCTTTTCCCCGGCTGCAACGGATGATCTTTTCCACTACCTGGAATCATCCAGACGAAGTCCAGAAATACACTATCCTGAATGCTGGCGAACGGTGTTGGCGAAGTGGCTGTTGAATTACCACTCGCACCGTAAACACTGGCAATATAGAGACTGTCGAGATAGATTGTATCGTCGCTGTTGTTGAAGATTTCTACAAACTGATCGGACCAGTATGCTTTCCCGGCAGGTGTACGGGAACCGGTGTAGTACAATTCTTTAATGACCAGCAATCCGGCCAGGCTTTCTTTTAGTGTTTGCTTACCTAAATCGGCATTTCCGGTTACGGTAATATTGGCCTGACTGTAGTTGAGCGATACTTTCCGGTTTTGCAGAATATCCCTGTCGGTCACAAGCGTAGAACCGTACGACCGGGCTTCGGCAGCCGGGTACTTTTTCCCTGCCGACAAGCGGTAAGTTCCGGCAGTTACCCTGTGAAAAGTGTACTGTCCGTTGGCATCCGTCACGCCTTCGCTCTCCAGCTGATTGTCGATGTTGATCAACCGAACAGTTGTATTTTCCGGCGAACCACCGGAATAATTGTCCGGCAATGACAACTGGATCGAAACATCGTACATCTGCGGTTCGATGTTGAACTTGTCATCGCGGCATCCGGTCAGTAAAAGCACTGTCCCAAACAGAAAAAGCCCTATGTTCTTTAGTCTTTTCATTTAAAAGTGAAACGCCAGTTCTCCGCCAAAATAGAGAGCAAGATTTCGTTTTTCAATGTATCCGGTACGATTGTTCGCGTAAGCCGGATTGTGCATAAACATATTGTTGGCAAAAAACGAGAAACGATAATTTTTCCCGATTTCTTTCGCCAGTTTCAGGTTGAGGTTCCACAACGCGGGCCGGTTAACCGTTTCATAGGTTACTGGGTCTACTGTTCTTATCAGAAACGGAAAATCGGTTTTTACTTGCGCGGAAGTCAGTGGCAGTGTGTTGCCATTTTCATCGATATATCCTACCGGGACAGAACCCCGAAAAGTTGATTCGTATTTATCAATCCAGGTATTTTGTAATGCAACCGTAGCTACAAACCGAAGTACAGGAATGTGCTGAACAATACGCAAAGTTGTCAGAAACAGTTCGCGTTTGGTTTTATTCGATTCGTACATGCCAATGTATCCGTTCGGGTTGTTGGGGAAATTCCGGCTGATTTCCAGAATGTCCGGAACATCACTCCAGGAGGTGTTCGAGGACCACGCACCACTTAGATTAAACGAAGTACCAGTTTGTGGAATTTGCGGCGCCTGCAACGTGAATTCAATTCCTTTGCGAGCAATATTCAGCGAATTACCGGGCTTCAGATAAGCATTCCGATAGGTCAACGTATCGACGTTTACTTCATCGAGTTGGGGCTTTTCACCGTTTCCGGGAATATAGAAATAGGTATCGTAAACCGGGTATCGGAAGGCTGCTGCCACATCGTTGAAAGAATAAGCGTTTCGTGTTTGCTCCTTGAAAAAGGTGGCATGAGCACTCCATCTTCCCACTGTTAAATCGAAACCAACTTCCGCTTTGCGATTGGTCATGAACTTGAGATGATTGTTCTGTGCATCGAAAGTATGAGTTGTCATTAACGCCAGGCTTTCGTCGGGATAAGCGGCGGAATAGTACATGTAGCTGAGCGCATCGAAGTAAGCCGTTTCCGGATAGAGATAGACCAGCGAAGGAGCTTTAGCGGTCATACCATAACCTCCGCGAAGGCGAAGGAATGGGAAAAGTTGGTACGTCAGATTTGTTCGGGGTTGCCATTTCGTATCGAAGCCACTTTTGAACAATCCATCAGGTTGTACTTTATCGAACCGGATGCCGGCCTGCCATTGCACTGTTTTTCCGGCCAACGGAAAAGTGAAGGTGTTTTCGGCAAAAAGCGAAAGCTGGTTGAGTGCGGGAATATCGCTGTATGCTCTTGGTCGATAGGATGACGGAGGCAGATAGCCCGCATCGAATGTTTTTCCTTTGCCGTGATTGACATCGGTTCGCCATTCGGCACCGGCCAGAAAAAGGTCACGTACTTTTGTTCCGCTTACCGCGAAATGTTGAATAAGCGAAGCATAAAAGTTCAACGGTTTACCCTGGATGCGTGTTGCCGTATAATATTCGGCCGGAGCAAAGGGAACTTCAAACGTTCCGTCAACCAGACTAGTTGGTAGTGGCTGAGCTTCGCCCGAGCGGAGTTGTTTGTTGTAGGAGTCCTGGTTCCGAATGGCCAGAGAGGCTTGGTATGTTAATCTTTTCAGGATTTTTTCTCCGGATTTGTACTCGCCTTTCGTACTTAGCCGAAAGCCTTTATCATTGGCATAGCGTTTTTCTTCCAGAGCAGCATCTTTGTCTCCCTTATCCTGATCTTTCGTGTAAAGCAGGGAAAGGTTCACCTGGTTTCGCCAGTTCTGGTTGTTGCTGTGCGAATTCCAGTTGATATTGGCTGTCACCCGGTTATAAGTGGGGACAGGAATGCGCAAATCCTGTTGCGAATGCGTGAGATCAAAGCCAATGTTTAACGTCTGGTTACTTTTTCCCAGAGCAATTCCTTTTCCCAAACTGGCTTCCTGGGTCGTCGGGTCGAGACGAACTTTGCCACGAAAAGGAGCTTTCCCCTGCATGGTTTCCACACGGATAACTCCCGAAGTGAGGTTTCCGTATTGAACGGAAGGGATTCCCCGAATGACTTCAACCCGGCTGATTTGGTCGGCGGGAATATCGCGCAGGTCAATTCCTCCGCCACTAACGGTTGAGAAAAGTCCGTTGGCACCGATGGTGGCAGTATTACTTACCTGCAAATTGGCATCGTTGGAAAGTGGGGCACCGTCTATTACAACAGTGGTTCCCAGTGCATCAATTTTGTCGTCGGAGGACGAGCCGGTTCCCCTTAATTGTGCCTGTCCAGCGGTGTTGAGGTCGGGGTTTTGCGCTGGCCTACCGGGAAGGAGTTGCAGTATGTCGCCCAGATTGGTTGCCTGAACCAGTTCGATGGCTTGTTGTCCGATGGTGGAAGTTGAGGTCAGACTTTGTTCGTTTTCACGAGCCAAAACTCTCACCTCTTTCAAACTGAGTGATTGAATTTGAAGGGTGAAGTTTTTTTGAACGCTTTGATTCGGCCCGATATTTATAAAGTACGATTCGGGTTGGTATCCCAGGTGGCGGATAACAATTTCGGATTTCCCGGCAGGGAGTTTTAACCGGTAATTTCCTGAGCTATCGGTTAAGCTCCAGTTTTGTGTTTCGGCATTGATAACCGATACATCGGATATCCCTTTTCCATCGTGTCCGACAATTTTACCATACAGTTCACCTTCATTTACCTGAGCAAAAAGTACAGGAATGCTGGTTATCCCAAAACAGATAAGTAAGATGTATTTTTTGAAGCGAACTGTCATGTATGGTAAAAAACAAGGATGGTAACAAATAAAATAATATTTATCGAAACATCATGTTTTTAACAGCACGAAACCTGAAATTCAGCTCAAAATAAGTATTTGCGAGATTCTTTAATTATTATTTAGAAAGCCGAATTTCCTCAGCTAATTATCATAAAATCTATCGCCGAATTAGTTTAAACGTTTTCGGATGACCGGAATGATCGCTTACCTGCAACAAGTATATTCCTGCGGGTTGAGTGCTCAGCGAAACAGCCAGGTTATTTTCCCCGGAAGGCACTTCCTTTTTCAGGATGGTAGCACCGGTTAAATTCATGACTGAAACTTCGTAGGTTTTATCTGATGTTCCCAGGTTTAACACGAAGCGACCATCGCTGCTGGGGTTCGGATAGACATTCATCTGGTCAGCCAACGGCGAATCGACAGCAGTGTCAATAATCATGTTATCTACCTTGAAGGTATCGCGGGCTGTACGGTTAGAAGCCACTAAACTTACATGGTACGTTCCATCATATGCATAGTCATGGATGGGATCAACTTCTGTACTGGTTGATTGGTCTCCAAAATCCCATTCGTAGCTTATCGCATTCGTCGATGTATTCGTGAAGGTTACTTGTTTTCCATCAGCCAGCATTTCGAAGTTGGCTTTTGGACGAAGGAAGTTATCTTTCAAGCTGAAATACAAAGCGCTGTTGGAAAGGATAAATACTTTATCGCCGAAATTGGCCAGTTCATAAAAATAGGTCGGACGACCGGCATCCGCCGATTGCCAGTTGCTTCCCCAATCATTTGAGGTCTGAATCATTTGATCGATTTTTCCCGCAAGAAGAGTGCTGTCTCCTACCCAAATCATATCCGTCAGGACTGAGGTGCTAAGCAATTTGTATGTGCTCATTCCATCTGTGCTGGTCACCATTCCGGCTGATGAGGACATATATAATGTATCCGGATTGATAACCAGAATATCGGAAATCACACCCATGTTGGCATCGGCCGTCATCGTCCAGGTTTTTCCGTAATCGTTCGTTTTCCATATGGTTTTGCTTCCACCCAGATACCCGGTTTTTCCATCAGCCGAAAATTCCATGGCAAAGAGATAGGATGTGTAACTGCTGTATAGATCGTCTGATGTCTTTGTCCAGGTAGTACCGTGGTCTGTTGATTTGAAAATGAAGCCGTGATATTCCTGGCTATTGGCCGGATTAGTCCAGCGTGCAGCTGTATAAACAGTATCACCAACTGTGGCCAGCGGCATGAATTTGACGTTGGCACCGACAGACAAATCTGTCAGGTAGTTTCCTGTTCCGTCTGAGAAGTTTGATAGGGGCAGCGGGCTCCATGTTTTTCCCGAGTCTGCTGTTGTAATAATAAAGTTCTTGTTTCCACCGAAATAATAGGAAATGTAACCGTGTGTACTATCGGCTTCAAACTTCATGTCCATAGGCGTATAGGAAGATAGTGTATCGCCGACTGCTACTTTTGGCCAGGTCAGACCACCATCGGTACTTCGGAAAATCTCACCTTTGAGCCCCAGAAGAACAGCCGAGCGGTCATTCAGTTGAACGAGCTTAGCCAGATGCGTATTTGAATTGATAGGGACTTGTGTCCAGAGATTGGTTATATTATCCACAGAAACACTTTGTACTGCAGAAGTTACGCTGGCTACTGCATTGGTAGCCGTTAAAGTCACATCGTAAACGCCAAAGGCCGGATAAGCGTGTGTCGGATCAATGGCATCCATAACGACTCCATCGCCGAAATCCCACGTTAATGTACCAAAATTTTCAGCTTGGTTAGTAAAGGCATATTGGTTATCGGTCTGCGTATAGGTGAAGTCTGCTTTGGGATCCAGAATTTCGTTGGGACCTATGTGCTCCATAATTCCATTGCTGCCTAAAGCCCAGACTTTTCCGGCGAATTCATCGAGATGAAAGAGTGTGGTGTTTTGTCCGATATTGGCTGATTGCCACGTTTTTCCCTTATCGAGTGTACGGGCCGTTTTGGTATCACGTCCTCCAATAGAAAGAAATGTTGTATCGTTCAGAACGAAAGCGTCGAAAGCATAAATAACACTGTCGCTGGGAACGATCGTTGTTCCGCCATCCACTGTAGTGGAAACCCCATATTGTCCGGCAATTACGGCGGTGTCTCCGAGCGCTGGGATAATATCGTTGAGCGAGCCGAGCGATGAACTTGATAAGTCATTCCACGAATCGCCCCGGTTGGTCGTCGTGAGAAACGCCCCCAGCGAACCAATGGCATAACCTCTACTGTCGTTAAACGCAATCCGGTTAATCGTCGAACGGCCAAAATTGGGAGACGTAATCTGCCAGCTTACGCCGGCATCGGTACTCCGGAAAATATAACCGTACGTAGTTCCACTGGCTGGATCGCTCCAGGAGAGTGAGGTAAAAATGGTATCGTTATTTAAAGCTACCACCGATGAAAAGTTGGCCTTTTCACCTGCCAGCGGATCGGTGGTTATATTGGAAGAACCATCGCTGAAAGCATTCAACGGGACGGGGCTCCATGTGTTGCCTCCGTCGGTAGTATGAAGCATGGTTCCGTTCTGATAAGTTCCGGATAGATCTTTCGCTTTAGTTCCGGCTACGTAACCGTTCAACTGATCGGAAAAAGCAATATCCATGAAATCGTAAGGAATCTTCTGCGGAAGCGTGAGTTGTACCTGTGCCCATGATGCACCACCGTCGGTCGTTTTCATAAGTAGCGTATCTTTCCCGGAAAGCATGGCTTCCTGGCTACTTATCGGGTATAATTTCATGAGTGTTTTACCAGTTCCGGTATCATAGGGAATCCACTGAGCATAAGTGGAGGAAGAGAAAAAAAACAACGTAACAATCAGGACGAAATGCGCAAATCCTTTCATTTCTGTCGGGTTTAGGTAAAAAAGCAATTAAATAGCAGAGGTTTTGTGGGAAAACCAATCGTCCAAATTTAATGTTAAAAATTTTGACATCATATTTTTCAGGAATAAAATTCAAATTCGCTGAAATATAAAAGTATATGTCCGCTAATTAATCCTCTGAGCGGAAAGGATTGACGACCGATCCGGTTTTTCCGTTGGCATAATGTATTGTCAGCTTTTCAGCGTTGGTCCATTCTTTTATCTGGGATATGCCGGCTTTCTCTTTGTGGAAGAAGACCTGAAGTTCCGGGTTTTTCCTTCCGAAAGTTGTTCTCACTCCCAGCACGGCCTGATAAGACGACAGGTGACTTGTGAGGTACGGAAGCATTCGCTGATAGTCGTTTTCTCCCGGATGATTGTAAGACAATCGCAGCGTATCAATCGAAGGAATAGGAGTCCGGTCAAATCGGGCGAACGTTTTTCGAAACGGTACAAACATGGTTCTGATAAAGTCATCCCGGGTGATGGCCGTATCCGAAACCGTCATTCCTGATAGCTGATAGTTGAGTTTTACCTTACGGATATTCAGGCCGTTTTCAATGCGAATTTCCCGCTTTTCAACGATTTTCCGGACGGTATTTTTGTCGATGTTGACTGTCTTGTCGTAAAAAATATTCACCTTCACGGGACAATCGAAGGTGGTCTCGAAACCATAAGCTGCCGGAAAGTTTTGCAGAAGGAGCTGCTGTAAATATTCAGCATCGTATACGTCGTATAATTGATCGATGCCGGCTGTTATCACTCCCAGTTGTCGAACATCTTCCGGGACTGGTTTAATCTGTCGACGAACAGGCGTGAAAATATTCTTCCTAATGTCGGTTGGAGTCAGTTTGTTGGCGTCGTACCAAATTTTAACCGAGTGGTCGTCGACGTAAGTGGCCACGCCAAGAACTCCATTTACTTTCTTCATCCCGGAAGCAAAAGCCATGGAACTTCCGTAACATTTCACGTTGTCAAGTCCGGAGATCGTCAGCGTTGAGGCATTTTCCAAATCATTTGGCTCGCCCCACTGTTGCTCGATGGTTGGGATACGAATCGAAGCCCCCAAAGACAAACCCAGAACGATTAGTAAAACCGCGATAGTCACCGGGTACCATTCGCGGTAGCGATGATTAATGGTCAGGCTTTTTTGTTGATTGCAGGATGCTACACAGACACCGCAAAGGTTGCAATCAATGTGGCGAACCTCCTTTAGTTTTCCTACCGGGATACCTTGCGGACAGCTTTCGGTGCATTGCCTGCAGTTGTTGCAGGTGCTGGTATTGCGGGTTATCCGGCTCAACGGTAATGGGAAGCTTGCTTTTCGCTGAATTTCGAACAACCAGGCTAAGAAGGTTACTGCAGCCAACGGCCAGACATACGATAGTTGTAATCCCGCGGCATTGGCCAAAATGTATGCGATAGTGACGACACTGAACATCAGAAAGTATCGGAAAATATTGGAAACGGCTCCCAGGGGACACAAATACCGGCACCAGGCTGTACGGATGAAAATGGGGGTTGTGATGAAGACTAAGATGGCTATCCCGGCCCAAAGTGGATTGACATCTGCTCCAAAACCGGTTGTGGCGGCATAATAAGGATCGTATGTTTTGCAGAAAAGTTCGCTGCTGTCCACGGTGTAATAAACTGTTACGAAGAGCAGAATGTATTTCAGGCTGCGAAGGAGCTTGTCAGCGATTTCGGGAACCTGTTTAACCTGTAACTTCCATTTCCGCCCCAGCGACGAAAGTTTTTCGGTAATGGTTCCCAGCGGACAAACCACGCCACAGAACAGTTTGCTGAAGATGATGACGCCGATGGCCAGTACCGCTCCCGTCACAATCTGGGCGCTGGTCATGGTGCAGGCCAAAGAGCCTCGTTCGAAAAGACTGGCGGCTGCCTGCAATCCGCCGAAAGGACAATAGGCTTCGTAATCGGGATGAAATGCCCGATCGAAAATGCTACGGAAAACGAGGTACAGAATCCAGGCGATAACGCCGAACCGGAGAAATTCGCGCCATGGATGGAGCGATTTAATCCTTTTGAACATCAGGTTAATTGTTAGTTAGTCGTATTGTTAGGCTGGCTTATTCTCCCAACCAGCCATGTTTTGCCAGGTATTTTTTTGCTTCTTCCCGTGTTTTCCAGAAGGCTCCCCTTTTTTCCCAATATGTTTGTCCACTCTTCACTTCTGCCGGGCAGTTTTTGGCCGGTGCCACCATGACTGATTCCAGAAATCGGAGTTTCAGTTCCCGGTCGGTTTTACGGATAACGCGAGCTTTGATAGGACGACCATAATAGTGACCATTGATGGGCGCCGTAACAGCTGCGTAACCTTCCGTTCCTTCCTTCACCCAGCTGAATTTTTTCTGAAACTCTTCGGCTGAGATGGCAGTTGTATCCTGCGGACCTGCTTTTGCTTTTTCGAGTTTCATTAGATACTCGCCTTCTGTTTGCGCCGCTTTTTTATCGACACGGTGACAGGACGCAAGACCTCCCAAGGTCGCGAATAATATGATAAAAAGTGATATTCTCATGGTGCTGTTTGAACGTATTTCAAAGGAAATAAAAAATTGCTGAATTTCGGTGAGAAATACCCCAATATCAATATGCTTTACATAAATAGCATCACTTCATTAACATTATGTATCCGATTTTAGAAAAAATAACATTTAGATGCAGATTTGGAGTACTAAAAGGCTGTCTTATCCGTTATTATGGAAAAGAATTTGATTTATTTCGGGCATGGATGCAATCTTAACACAACAGCTTCACATCTGGACACCATTGATTTATGTAATCCTCTTTGTAGGGTTGCTGATTGAAGGGGAGAGTATTCTGTTTGCAGCATTCTTTTTGGTGAATCAACAGGAGCTGCAACTGTTTTATACTATCGTGGTGGCTATCGCCGGTGTCCTTACGGGCGACTTGCTTTGGTATTACGGAGGAAAGTTGCTCATGCGCGTACCATTCGTACAACGTTTGTCGGAGCGTATGCCTAAAACTATTGACCACTTTATCCGGCGAAAGCCGATACTAAGTATTGTAGGTTCGAAATTTCTGTACGGAATGCACCGGCCTACTCTGTTGCGCCTGCATGCGGCCCGTATTAACGTTCGAACTTTCCTGCGTGCCGATATTCCCGGAACCATTATCTGGATTGCTGTGATTGGAATCGCTGGTTACTTGTTCTCGCAATCGGCCGATTTACTTGACGGTAAGATGAAGTACTGGCAGTTGGGAATGGTTGGTGGTTTGGTCATATTTACCGTACTAACCCATTTTGTTTCCAAACTCGTTGTTAAACGTATTTCCGTTCGAAAAAAATAACTTCGGTTGGAAAAACAGATGATACAGAGAAGGCTGCCCTGATGGACAGCCTTTTGTATTTGTAGTTAACTGCTGTTATTTTAATACTTTCAGCTCTTTTCCAATTTTGGTAAAAGCAGCAATGGCCTTATCAAGATGTTCTCTTTCGTGACCGGCCGATAATTGAACGCGAATACGCGCTTCGCCTTTCGGGACAACCGGATAATAGAAACCGATTACATAAATGCCTTCGTCCAGCAATTTGGCAGCAAACTCCTGCGACAATTTGGCATCGTACAGCATCACAGCGCAAATCGCCGATTTACTGGGCTTGATATCGAAACCAACTGCCTGCATTTTCTCCATAAAATAGTCGGTGTTGGCATGCAGCTTATCTTGTAGTTCTGTGGTTTCAGCCATCATGTCGAACATGCGGATTCCTGCATTAACAACTACCGGTGGCAGTGAGTTGGAGAACAGGTACGGACGCGAGCGTTGGCGCAGCAGTTCGATGATTTCTTTTTTCCCGGTAGTAAAGCCGCCAATGGCACCGCCAAAGGCTTTACCCAACGTTCCGGTAATGATATCCACTTTTCCGCGAAGGTCGAATAACTCGGTTACACCGCGACCGGTTTCGCCAACAACACCGGCCGAATGGCATTCGTCGACCATCACCATGGCATCGTATTTTTCGGCCAGTTCGTTGATTTTATCCATTGGTGCTACGTTTCCGTCCATCGAGAAAACTCCGTCAGTGACGATGACGCGGAACCGCGCTTTCTGAGCGGCTTTCAATTGCTCTTCCAGATCGGCCATGTCGGCATTTTTGTAGCGGAAGCGCTGTGCCTTACACAAACGTACTCCATCGATGATGGAGGCGTGGTTCAATGAATCGGAGATGATCGCATCTTCATCCGTCAGTAATGGCTCGAACACTCCACCATTGGCATCGAATGCGGCGGCGTAGAGAATGGTGTCTTCGGTACCGAAGAATTCAGCAACTTTCTGCTCGAGTGTTTTGTGCAAATCGGTGGTGCCACAGATGAACCGTACCGATGACATTCCAAAGCCATGCGTATCGAGCGCTTCTTTGGCCGCTTCAATCAGCTTCGGATGGTTTGACAAGCCGAGGTAGTTGTTGGCACAGAAGTTCAGAACTTCCTTGCCGTCTTCGAGGTGAATAACCGCGCTTTGTGGTGAAACAATAATACGTTCGCTCTTGTACAAGCCTGCTTCCCGGATGTTATCCAGTTCTTGTTGCAGGTGATCTTTTATTTTGCCGTACATAATTTTATGGTATAAAAAGTTTGTCGAATTGTGTGGAGAGAATTCTCTCTGTTTTGCCGGCCTGTTATTGACCAGTTCAAAATCAATTACAAAAATAACGGAAAATTGATGGTTTGAGGGATGATATTTGGCAGGGAAGCAGAGAACGTTGTTTTGACCTGTTTGGGGCAGGCATGTTTCGGAATTCACTTTTTTTAACAAAAAACTTGTATTGGAGAGCCAACTTTCGCTGGGTTTGTTCGTAAGGGTAAATTGGAAACTTAACAATGATAAATTTATGGACAGACGTAAAGCTTTACAACAAATGGTAGCAGGTAGTGCTACACTTTTCGTGGTTCCCTCGGCTCTGGCGGCCTGTGGAAGCAGCAAAAAGAAGAGTTCGGACACTTCGCCTTTGACGGTGAACCTGGATGATGCCAAATTTGCCTCGCTGAAAGAGCAGGGCGGCTCAGTGGTAACCGACAATACCATTATTATTAATACGGCTGCTGACGGTATTGTCGCCTTGTCGAGCATTTGTACTCATAAAGGCTGCACCGTAGGATACGACAAAGCCCATAAAGATATTTTGTGTCCGTGTCACCGTTCGGAGTTCGCCTTCGATGGAAGTGTGCTTCAGGGGCCGGCTACCAAGCCGCTTCCGAAATACAAAGTAACCCGCAATGGCGACACGCTAACTATCGATCGTTCATAAATTGCATCATATCAATTTTTCTCTTTTAACAGATTACCTGAGCCCGGATACTTCTCCGGGTTTTTTTGTGTCTGGAATACTGCATCCTGTATTTTATTGTTCAATATTTTTAAGAAGGTTTTAATTTTTCGTCTTGTTCATTTTCAGCATATTGCTACTGTATTTAATAAGTCTAAATAATGATTTATGGAAAGACGTAAAGCCCTTCAGCAATTATTTTTAGGAACCGGAACGCTGATGGTTGTTCCTGCCGCACTGGCATCGTGTTCCAAATCGTCCAATGCAGGGGCTCCGTTAACAGGGGACCTTACACTTGATTTGACCAGTTCGAAGTACAGTCAGCTAACACAGAGTGGCGGCTCGGTGATTGTTGGCAGTACCATTGTGGTCAACACCGGAAGCGACAATTTCATTGCACTTTCGGCTATCTGTACCCATGCGGGCTGTTTGGTAGAATATCAATCATCGCAGAAAGATTTTTATTGCCCGTGTCACGGTTCGGTATTTTCTACCTCGGGTAGTGTAATGCGTGGACCGGCTGCACGCCCGTTGGCGAAGTATCAGACCACTTACGATGCGACTGCCAAAACAGTTACTGTAAAAGGTGCCTGAAGAAATTATAATCCTCTCTTTCCCGTTTCTCCATTTGTTGGAGGAGCGGTTTTTTTGCTTCCAGGCTCAGTAAAGCAATCAATTTGTGGTTAGTCAACCCTCGTTATCCCTCCCGACACAATGAATTTCATGGCTTCGGCCGGATTGATGTCGATGGGTTGAACACTGGAGGATGGGACCATGTACAGCTCTCCTGAGAAGTTGTAAGAGTGTGGAAAATAGATGGCCACCAATTCCTGCCGCCCAATCTGTTCGAGTGTTTCCTGGGTGATGAATCCCATTTTCCACAAATCATTTTCGCGGTTGATGAGCACCATGGCCGGTCGGTTGAACTTTTTCTCTTTTCCGACAAAGGCCGAAAACAGATCGCGCAACGATGTGTAGATAACCCGCACCAGCGGCGCCCGGTCGAGCAAATGATCGGTGAAATGAATAACCGGACGCAGTACAATGGACTTTCCCAACATCCCCAACAAGGTGATGATGAAAAAGATAATGAGAATGCCGAAGCCGGGAAGACTGAAGCCCAGCCAATCGCGGATGTAGGCTTGCAATAGACCGTCAGTAAAGTCGAATGCAATGTAAAGTACATAAACGGTGATGGCCAGCGGAGCAATCATGAGTAACCCCTGCAAAAACCAGGAAATAATTTTTTTCATAGGTACCGGTATTGAACGTTATTTTGTTAGTTCTTTTAATGACTCCAGAATTCGTACCTGCTCAGTTATCACTGCCCGGGCAATTCGTGGTAACCAAACGGGAGTATGCCCCCGTGAATGTTGGCCTGCAAACCGTCCGATAAATTGCAACAGGACCTGCAGGTCGTGCCAGGCTCCCAGCTTCTCGTCGAGTGTTTCCAGTTTTCCGGTTATGGATTCATCCCAAACGGACCGTTTTTCCGGTAGCAACTGATTCAAATATATCAGTTTCTTCAGTTGCTTCCGCTGCCAGTGCAGGTTGCCCGATTTTTCGGAATCCATGTGAGCTGTCAGCACCTTTTCTATCAGTTGTTGCAATTGCTGCGTAACGATGTCCGTAAGTTCTTCCGGAGGTATTTCATTTCGGTGTTGTTGTTCAAATGTATCGATATCGTGAGCCGGAAGACGTTGGAGACGTTTTTCTTCTTCACGGTAGTGGTGCCTTAGGTAGTTTTGAAAACCGTTGGAAGGTAATCGGTGCTTCCTGCAAATTTTGCGGAAGCGATGCAGAGCTACTGTTAGATCGCGCAGACGGCTGGTTTGTTGGTAGTATTCCCGGAAGGGAGTAAAAAGTGATTTCGAAGTGTAACGCTCGGGATAAAAAAATTCGAGGAGCAGGCATTGCACACGAACCGCTTTTAAACGAAGCCTGAGCTGGTGCAACTCCTTTTCTTTTTCCCTGTGGACAGCATGGTTTGGGAAAACGGTTGTTCCGTTTTTGCTTAGAGCAATCATAGCAAATTGATCAACAATTAAGGTTCGAAATCGGTTTCAATGATTCTTCTTTCCATGCTCTTTACTGATTCATTGCGGAGCCTTTTTCCGCAGTAGCGTGATCATATTTCTTATCTTTGCCCCAACTTTTTGAAAGAACGTGAAATTGAAAAATATACCATCATGAGTGAGAGAAAAGTGAGGGTTCGTTTCGCCCCAAGTCCAACCGGACCGCTGCACATGGGCGGGGTGCGTACCGCGCTGTTCAATTACCTGTTTGCCAAAGGACACGGTGGCGATTTCCTGCTCCGTATCGAAGATACTGACCAAAACCGTTATGTGCCGGGCGCCGAGGAATACATCATGGAAAGTCTGGCCTGGTGTGGAATGAAGATTGACGAAGGCCCCAAAGAAGGCGGACCACATGGACCTTACCGCCAGAGTGAGCGTAAGGAGTTGTACCACCAGTATGCAGAGCAGTTGGTTGCTGGCGGCAATGCCTATTATGCGTTTGATACGCCGGAAGAACTGGAAGCTGCCCGCGCTGAAGCGGAAGCAAAGGGTGAAACCTTTACGTACAATGCGGCTACCCGTGGCAACATGAAGAATTCTCTTTCGTTAACGGAAGCCGAATGGAAAAAACTAATAGCCGACGGCGTTCCGGCTGTGGTTCGTTTCCGGATGCCTGACAACGAATCGGTTACGGAGGACGATCTGATTCGCGGTCGCGTTACCTTCGAAACCTCATTGCTTGATGACAAAGTTTTGTATAAAGCTGATGGCATGCCAACGTACCACCTGGCTAATGTGGTAGATGATCACTTGATGGAGATTACGCACGTTATTCGTGGCGAGGAGTGGTTGTCGTCGATGCCGCTGCACGTTTTGCTGTACCGGGCACTGGGTTGGAGCGATACCATGCCGCGCTTTGCTCACTTGCCGCTTATCCTGAAACCAGTTGGTAAAGGTAAACTCTCGAAACGCGATGGTGACAAAATGGGCTTTCCCGTTTTCCCACTGGAGTGGAAAGACCCGAAGTCGGGCGAAATTTCACGCGGTTACCGCGAAGACGGATATTTCCCGGAGGCATTTATCAATGTGTTGGCATTGCTGGGTTGGAATCCCGGGACAGAGCAGGAGCTTTTCTCAATGGATGAACTGGTCAATGCCTTTTCGCTGGAACGCGTAGGTAAGTCGGGTTCCCGTTTCGATCCGGAAAAAACCAAGTGGTTCAATCATCAATATCTGGTTGCAAGGAGCGACGAGGAGCTTGCGGAATTATTCCTTCCGTTTTTGAGGGAAAAGGGAATTGATGCCGGTCAGGAAATGGTCGCCCGGATTTGCGGCATGGTGAAAGAGCGTTGCAATTTTGTCCCTGAAATCTGGGAACAGAGTCATTTCTTTTTCGAAGCGCCAACCGACTACGATGCAAAAGTGGTGAAGAAGCGTTGGAAAGAAGGTACGCCAGCCATGATGACCGAAATCGCGGACTTCCTGGAAACAGTGGAAAACTGGAAAGCACCGGAAATTAAAGAGCCTTTCTCAGCTTTCGTAAATGGGAAAGAGTGGGGATTTGGAGCGGTGATGAATGCTTTCCGGCTCTGCCTGGTAGGCGGTGGATTTGGTCCTGACCTATTCGAGATATGCGAAATTATTGGAAAGGAAGAGACCATTCGCCGGATACGGAATGGTGTAGCCAATATTAGTCGATAGCTATTTAAGATAAACTTATAAAGGAGGGTTGCCTGGTTTTCGGGTGACCCTCTTTTTGTTTTTAAGGTTCATGTTTGTAGTGAAATATGAGCCTATAGAAATCAATAAATGCTCTTTAATTATAAATTATGATAGATAAAAACAGTCTTTTGTTTTTGTAAATTATAATTATGTTTTTACTGGTTGGAGATTTTGGGATAGTATTCATACACAGTGTGGTATGTTAAATGACATATGAACGGGGGCCCCGACCTGTTTGGAAGTGCTATTTTCACTGGTGTGGGAGCAGTTTTTCATCGAATGTTTTAAACATAATTTCGTGTTATGTATTGATAATCAGTACATCTTTATTTATCATACTCTTACATTTCAAACCTTTTTGCCTTATATTTATATACGGTAAAGATGCCTCCTGGCATCTTTCTGTAGCTTAATACTAACCTCTAACCTCAGCTTTATGAAGAAACCTCTACTCTTGTCATTTATTATCCTATTAATCGGAATAAATGTTATGGCAGCAGGGGGACCTGGCCTGACTGACTTTTCGTCCCCCGAGAATACCCAAAATAATGCAGAATTATTGGCGGGTACCGCACCTGTGATTACTACCGGACAAACTTTTTCCATTGCGGAAAATAGTGCTAATACAGCGTCCGTGGGTACAGTAGCTGCTACTGACGATCAAGGAGCGGGTGTGCTAACCGGCTGGACGATCCAATCCAGTACCTTAAGTGGAGCATTTGCGATCGATTCTTCGACAGGTGAAATAACTGTAGCCGACGGAAGCCTGCTTGATTATGAAACGGTCACATCTGTAACCCTTTCTATTGTTGTTAGCGACGATACACAATCTAGTGCAGCTGAAGATGTGGTCATCGACCTGACGGATGTGAACGAATTTGCTCCGGTTGTTAATTCAGTTGGTCCGTTTACGATTGCTGAAAATCTGGCGGACAATACAGCTGTAGGTACAGCTTTGACGGCAGCCGATCAGGATGGGACAACAAATTTGCAGAATTGGGCAATCGCTTCCGGCAACACGAATAACGCATTTAAGATAGATGGTTCTGGCCAGATATCAGTGAACTCGAGTGCTGCGTTGGACTATGAGACGACAACCACCTTTACATTGGGAATTACCGTTGATGACGATAATTTTACCAGTGCAGAGCAAACTGTCACGATTAATCTGACCGATGTAAACGAATTTACTCCGGTGGTCAATTCAGCCGGCCCATTTACCATTGCTGAAAATACATCAAATACGACGTTCATTGTAACGATGACCGCTACGGATGGTGATGGTTCAGCAACATTAGGTGACTGGACTATCTCCAGTGGAAATACTTCCGGGGCGTTCGCTATTGATGCTTCTTCCGGAGACATCACAGTTGCCAATAGTTCTGCTTTGGATTATGAAACAACGACTTCTTTCTCTCTGGGTATTACTGTTAGCGACGGAGCGAATGTTAGTGCGGAGCAAACCGTAACCATTGATCTGACGGATGTGAATGATGTTACTCCGGTAGTTGCTACCGGTCTTTCGTTTAGTATTGCCGAGAACAGTGCTAACGGGGTGACAGTCGGAACAGCAACTGCTACTGACGGTGACGTTACATCGACGACATTCCAGAACTGGACCATCTCTTCCAGTACCTTGTCAGGCGCTTTTGCAATAAATGGTTCTAATGGTGCTATTACGGTTGCTAATTCAACTTTGTTGGACCGGGAAACTGTAGCAACAGTTACCCTTAGCCTGACGGTGAGCGACGGAGCCAATACGAGTGATCCGCAAGATGTTACAATTACTTTGACGGATGTAAATGATGTAGCACCGGTAGTCACAGCAAGTCAAAGTTTTACCATTGATGAGAATTCTGCTGCAGGAACGAATTTATCTCCTGTTCTGGCTGCTACCGATGGTGATGTGACTTCAACGACTTTTTCAAACTGGACTATTAGTACTAATGTCAATCCGGATGGTGATGCTAATCCAGCGTTTGCGATTGATGCAGGTACCGGACAACTGTCGGTGAATGATGCGGATGACTTGGATTATGAAGCCAATCCGTCATTAACGATTCAGGTTACTGTTCAGGACGGTGGAGGAAATACCAGTGCGCCGCAAGACGTAACCATCAATTTGAATAATCTGAACGACGAAGCTCCGATTATCACAGCCAGTCAGGAGTTTACAATAGCGGAAAACAGTGCGTACGGAACCGTTGTCGGGACAGTGGCTGTTTCCGACCCGGACAATCCTTCTACCGTCTATCACGACTGGACTATTACGACAGGAAATACCAATGGTGCTTTTGCCGTTAATGCAACTACCGGGCAGCTTACTGTAGCTAATACCTCTCAACTCGATAGGGAAACAACGGCATCTTTTACTCTGGGACTGACCGTTAGTGATGGAACCAATACCAGCACAGAGGAAACAGTAACTGTGCTTCTGAATGATGTGAACGATGTGGCTCCGGTTATTACCGCCAGTCAATCGTTCAGTATTGCTGAGGCCAGTAGCAACGGAACCGTTGTCGGCACGGTTGCAGCCACCGATGGTGACGTAACTTCTACAACCTATTCAAGCTGGACCATTACAAATGGAAATACGGATAATGCTTTCGCTATTGACGGTTCTTCGGGAGAGATAACAGTGGCCAATTCAACGCCATTGGATATTGCAGTCAATCCAACTTTCACACTGACGCTTACGGTTAGTGATGGAGTGAATACCAGTGCTGCCGAAACAGTAACGATTAATCTAACGGATGTCAACAACCAGGCACCGGTGGTTACGAGTGGTCAGACGTTTGATGTGGATGAAAACAGTGCAGCGGCTACGTCGGTCGGAACGGTGGCTGCTACGGATGCAGACTCCAATACAACTTTCCAGAATTGGACAATTACCAGCAATGTGAATGGAGATGGTGATGCCAATGATGCGTTTGCAATTGATGCTTCTACGGGAGAAATAACGGTTAATGATGCAGACGATCTGGATCGGGAAGCCAATGCTTCTTTGGTTATTCAGGTTACTGTTAGTGACGGAACCAACACTTCAGCCGCTGAAAATGTAACCATCAATTTAAACGATGTGAATGATGTCACTCCGGTTGTTGACACCGGGCAATCTTTTAGCATAGCTGAGAATAGTGCAAACGGGACGGTTGTTGGAACTGCAACAGCAACGGATGGTGATGTTTCATCAACAACCCTCCAGAATTGGGCAATCTCATCAAGTACAGTCGCAGGAGCTTTTGCAATTGATGCTTCGACGGGACAAATTACCGTCGCTAATTCGACTGCTCTGGATCGGGAAACCGTGGAAACCATCACACTTGGTTTGACGGTGGGAGACGGCGTTAATACCAGCGCAGCACAGGATATGACTATCACATTGACGGATGTAAATGATGTGGCTCCGGTGATAACTGCCAACCAGGTATTCAATGTGGATGAAGGAAGCGCCAACGCTACCGTGGTGGGAACCGTTGCAGCAACCGATCAGGATGTAACTTCAACTACTTTCCACGATTGGACCATTACTGGAGGTAATACAGATAATGCTTTCGGGATTAATGCTTCTTCGGGACAGATAACGGTGACGAACAGTTCGGCATTGGACTTTGCGGTCAATCCATCGTTTACACTGACATTAACGGTTAGTGACGGGACCAATACCAGTGCCGAAGGAAGTGTAACCATCAATTTGAATGATGTAAATAATCAGGCACCGGTTATCACAGCCGATCAGAACTTCACGATAGACGAGAACAGTGTCAATTCAACCATCGTTGGAACAGTTGCTGCTACCGATCCGGACGCCGGTACTACTTTCCAGGATTGGACCATTGTTTCCGGCAACACAGATAATGCATTTGCTTTAAATAGTTCGACAGGCGAGATTACGGTAGCAACCAGTACGGCTTTGGACAAGGAGACAACTTCGTCATTCACGTTAAGTTTAACCGTTAGCGATGGTGTGAATACCAGTGCAGAACAAACTGTTACCATTACGCTAAATGATTTGAACGACGAAGTTCCGGTGGTGACAGCTAATCAGACTTTCTCTATCGATGAAAACAGTGCGAATGGTTCTTCGGTAGGAACGGTTCTGGCCACTGACGGTGATGTAACGGCTACAACTTTCCAGAACTGGACGATTACTGATGGTAACACGAACGGAGCGTTTGCTATCAACGGTTCGACCGGTGAAATCACTGTCGCTAAATCGACAGAACTCGATCGAGAGGTCGTTACTTCCTACACGTTGACGGTTACTGTCGATGACGGCGTGAATACCAGCACAGCTCAAACACTCACGGTGGATGTGAATGATGCGAATGATGTGTTGCCGGTGATAACTGCATCGCAATCTTTCACCATTGATGAGAATAGTGTCGGCGGAACCGTTGTGGGAACTCTGACGGCCACTGATGGTGATGTAACGGCAACGACATTTCAGACATGGCAAATCGTTTCCAACGTGAATGATGATGGGGACACGAACAACGCCTTTACGATTAATAGTGGAACAGGTGAGATAACCGTGAATGATGCAGGTGATCTGGATCGTGAAACTGCCGCTTCCTTTACGATTGGGATTACAGTGAGCGATGGAGTTAATACTAGCGCGCAGCAGGATGTGGTTATTTACCTAAACGATTTGAATGACGAAGCACCTGTAGTAACGGCGAACCAGAGTTTCTCGATTGATGAGAATTCACCTGACGATACCGTTATTGGTACCTTGGTAGCAACCGATATTGACGTGACAGCCACCACTTTCGAGAATTGGAGGATTGTTTCTAATGTGAATCCTAATAACGATGTGCTGGAAGCTTTTGGCATCGATGATGTGACGGGCGAGATTTTCGTGAATGATTCTTCCGATTTGGATCGGGAACAAAATGCTTCACTGACCATTCAGGTAACGGTCTCGGACGGTGAAAATACCAGTGCTGCGGTAGATGTAACGATAAATCTGAATGAATTGAATGATGTGCCGCCGGTTGTTACTGCCGACCAGTCGTTCACTATTAAAGAAAAGAGCGACGTTGGAACGACCGTTGGAACACTTGCTGCAACGGATGGCGATATTAGCTCAACAACCTTCCAGAATTGGGCCATTGCAACCAACATGGACGTGGATGGTGATGGAACTGGTGCTTTTGCACTGAATGCTGATACAGGCGTGCTTACCGTCGCCGATTCCGACGATCTGGATCGTGAGCAAAATGCTTCTTTGACCATTCAGGTAACCGTTGGCGATGGTGTCAATACCAGCGATACGACTGATGTGGTTGTTAATTTGAGTGATACCAATAATCAGCCTCCGGTGGTTACGGCGGGACAAAGTTTTCCGGTTGATGAGAATGCTACCAATGGAACCGAGGTAGGTACTGTGGCCGCGACTGACGCTGATGTAACGGCTACCACGTTCCGGGACTGGACTATTGTAGGTGGTAATGATGCCGGAACATTTGCAATAAATGATTCGACAGGAGTCATTACCGTTGCCGACAGCACATTGCTTGACCGAGAAAGTATTGAGTCAATCGTGTTAAGCATTACTGTGAGTGACAGTATTAATGTGAGTGCTCTGGAGGATGTCACGATTACACTGAATGACGTGAATGATGTGGCACCGGTGGTTACCGCTGACCAGTCGTTTACCATCGAAGAGAACAGTGCCAACGATTTGGTTATAGGAGCGCTGGTGGCAACCGATGGTGATGTATCGGCTACAACCTTCCAAAACTGGAATATCCTTACAGGAAATGCTTCCGGAACCTTTGCTCTCGACGCAGCTACAGGTGCTTTATCGGTGGCTGACAGTACGGCGCTTGATCGCGAAACAACCTCATCTTTCACTCTCGGTGTAGTAACCGGTGACGGTGTGAACACCAGCGATACAGTAGATGTAGTCATCAATCTCACGGATGTGAACGATGTAACGCCGGTTGTTACAGCCGATCAATCATTCAATGTTGACGAAAACAGTGTTGCCGGTACGACCATAGGAACAGTGCTTGCAACCGATGGTGATGTGACTCCAACAACCTTTACCAACTGGACAATTAGCACCGGGAATGATGACAATGCATTTGCCATTGATAGTTTGTCAGGTGTTCTTTCAGTCAACGATCCGGCAACGCTCGATCGCGAAGTTCTCGATTCATTGATTATCGGTGTCTTTGTCAGTGATGGACTAGATACCAGTGCTGTGCAAAATGTAACGATTCACCTGAATGATGTGAACGATGTTCTTCCCGTTATTGCAGCTGATTCGACATTTGCCATTGATGAGAATAGTCCTGCCGGCACGGTTGTGGGAACAGCTTCGGCAACGGATGGCGATGTAACGCCAACGACTTTCTCTAATTGGGCTATTATTGACGGAAATACCGGAGGAGCTTTTGCCATTGATGGTAGCTCCGGTCAGATTACGGTTGCGCAAAGTTCGGCGTTAGACCGTGAGAAAATAGACACACTGAAATTAAGTATTACGGTTAGCGATGGAGTGAATACCAGTGCTCCTGAGTTGGTCATTGTAACGCTGAACGATGTGAACGATATCCTGCCGGTGATTGCTGCCGGACAATCGTTTACCCTTCCGGAGAATACTGTTGCGGGAACTTCGGTTGGAACCATTCAGGTAGCCGATAGCGATGTAACCGCCAGCACGTTTAGTAATTGGCAGATATCGACCAATTTCGACGGCAACGGAGACGGTAATCCGGCCTTTGCTATCGATAGTTTATCGGGTAACCTGACGGTCAACGATCCGGGCGATCTTGATTTCGAAACTGTGCCGGATTTCAACATCGCGGTAACGGTTGATGACAGTGTGAATACCAGCCTTCCGGTGGAAGTAGCCTTGCATCTGACGGATAAAAACGACAATGCGCCTGTTATCATCACTATGCCGTATTTCACCATCCAGGAAAATTCCGAGATTGGAACACTGGTGGCCCAGTTTGAAGCTACGGACGTAGATGTTACGCCGGCAACCTTTACCTGGCACATTGTGAAAAATACTGATCCGGACATGGATGGGGCGGAAGCGTTTATCATTAATGAATCGAATGGTAATCTGTATATCCGCGACAAAGATGATTTCGATTATGAAGCCAACGATGAGCTGAAAGTCAGAATTTCGGTTTGGGATGGGATTAACCGAAGCGATTACCTTGAAGTAATCATCGGCATCACAAACGATACCAGCGACGATGTAACGACCGGTTTGGACGACCTGGCATTGAAAGAAGTGAAGGTCTACCCGAACCCTGCTCAAAGTTATTTCTATATCGACGGTCCTGTCGGGGAAACCGTACAACTGATTGACATGAACGGCCGATTGGTGAAAACAGCGTTGATGGAATCAAATATCCAACGCTTTGATCTATCCGGAACTCCAAAGGGAATCTACCTGGTGCAGATACAGCACAAAACCGTATCAAAAGTAATTGTCAGGTAATTTCCGAATTTCTCCTACAATCCGAAGGCTCTCCTGTTTCAGGGGAGCCTTTTTTATTATGGGTATCTTTCCAGAGAACGACGTGATAACCTGAAGTTAAGATTATGTTTTGTTGTAAATCACGACTTTTTTGCGATTTCTTTGGCTGCGCGTTCCTGAAACTGTATTTTCGTGGTAACGAGACGTTCGTAAAGCATCTGCTATGGTTTATCCCACACATCATAAAAAACCAGCCACTGCCCGACCCTTTTTGAAGTGGGCCGGTGGAAAAAGGCAGCTTTTGCCGGTTATTACAGATGCGCTTCCGAAAGATTTGGAGAAGAAACCCTTTGTGTATGTCGAGCCTTTCGTGGGAAGTGGAGCTGTCCTTTTCAGGATGCTCGATAAATTTCCCAACATTGAAAAAGCTGTCATCAACGATGTCAATGAAGATTTGATTAATGCTTACAGAACGATACAGGAGGAACCGGATGCGTTGATTGAGTCGTTACAGCAGTTGGAACGGGAATATAATGGAAGTCCGGAGGAGGAATTCAGACAAGCTCACTATCTCATGGTCCGCGAACTGTTTAATAAGCGGGAAAAATCGAGGACGGAACATACGGCATATTTGATATTTCTGAACCGGACGTGTTACAATGGCTTGTACCGGGTGAACAAGGAAAATCAGTTCAATGTGCCTTTCGGAAAACACAAAAATCCGAAGATTTGCAACGAAGCCAACATCCGGTTGGTGCACAAAGTCTTGCAGAAAGTGGAGATTCGGCTGGGCGATTTTGATGCGTTAAACGACCTGGTAACTCCCGATGCTTTTTTCTACTTCGATCCACCCTACAAACCCATCAGTTCAACGGCTTCATTTAATGCTTATTCGCAGAATGGATTTGGTGACGGCGATCAGGAACGCCTGAAGGGATTTTGCGATAAGCTACACGAAACGGGAGCTCGTTTGTTGCTCAGTAATTCCGATCCGAAGAACGAAGATCCGGAAAATCATTTCTTCGATGAATTGTATGGTGATTATCAAATAGAACGGGTGCAGGCGCGCAGGGCAATTAACTCGCGCGGAAGCCGGCGCGGAGAAATCAGTGAGTTGCTGATTCGGAATTACGATTAAAATCCTTTTTCAAGTATCAGTTTATCCAATTCGTTTGCAGATTTTCCTTTACTGAATGTGGCAGCCTGTTCGGGTGAGTTATCCTCAATTAATATTTGATGAATACCCAATCGTTTAATCCGCTTTTTCAGAATCGCATGCTCTTTGTTCTCTTCGGCTACCATTCCGTAATAGATGACCGTTAGCCATTGTTCTACTTCATCTGTCAGTTCACCATATTTCAACGATAACCTTTTAATGCGCCTTAGAATTAGCGGATCGACAATTTTCCCGGTAGGTGCATAAACCGACACGAAATCATCATATAGCTTCTGCCGGCCGAAACGATTACTGATGGTTTTTAGCTTTTGAAAGTATTCCATATCCCGCGGAGCCACAGTTTTTCCTTCCGGAGAACGAAGGAAAACGCACCAGTCATCGAATTTGCCACGGCCAAAGAAAACGACCGCCCCATTGGTTAACATGGTTGGATCGTGCATTGTTAATTTTCAACCTGGTCTAAGGTTTTCGTACAATATTGAAGTTGAATTCCACGGTTCCGATTTTGCTGAATAAGCGAAGCCAGAGTGGAAGCAGCATCTCGGTTCCGCGGGCAGCGGTAATATCGCCCAGGTCGATGATGTTGTCAGCTTTCCAGCCAAACTCCTGGAGCAATTCCGAGACTTTCGTCCGGGCGCCGGAATCGTTTCCACAAACGAAAACATTGTGGTCCCCGGGAATGCCTTCGGGGTGCAGCATGATTTCGCAATTCATGGTGTTGAGGGACTTCACCACCATGGAATCAGGGAAGTGATTCTGAATCTGTTCGCCCAGCGAACTATCGTTGCAAAAGAGCAGTTTGGGCGGCATGCCGTTCGTAAAATCAAGAGGATTGGCTACATCGATGATGACTTTCCCTTTCAGATTTTCGGCGCCAGCCAACTCGAGTGCGGTAATGGATGCATGTCCGTTGGTGCAATTGAAAACGATTTCGTCAGCGAAAAGGGCTGCATCGGCAAACGTGCCGTTGTTAGCCAGGTCTCCGTATTTTTCGGCGAAAGCCACAGCTTTTTCATTTTCGGCTGAGCGTGAGCCCATACATACTTCATAGCCTTTACCGACCAGACGGGATGCAATGGCCTGTCCGACCATTCCGGTTCCGAGGACACCAATTTTACTCATAGCTAATGTGATTGGTTATACATGATACGGTTGATTTGCGAATTATTCTTCGTCGCCGTAAATGGTTACATGCTTTTCTTCGGTCGACTTGACAAAGCCACGAAACATGCCCGACGTATTCATCATCATTACGACATTTCCGTCCTTATCTACTCCAATCATTCCTCCATCGCCACCGGCTTTTACCAGTTCATTGTTGATGATTTCGTAGGCTGCATCGTGAAACGAAAGTTGTTTGTATTCCATTAAAGCTGCGATGGTTCGGGCTACCGTATAACGAATGAAGAACTCGCCGTGGCCGGTGCAGGAAATCGCGCAGCTGTTATTGCTGGCATACGTTCCCGCCCCAATGATGGGAGAGTCGCCAATGCGGTGAAACTTTTTGTTGGTCATGCCGCCGGTGGACGTCCCTGCTGCCAGGTTACCATATTGATCGAGGGCGGCACAACCGACTGTTCCGAATTTGTTTTTCCCTTCTTTCGCCAGGTAACGTTGCAGTGTATCCCAGCGCCTTTGCGTGAAGAAGTAACTGCTGTCGACTATCGTTAATCCCTGCTTCCGGGCAAATTCCGACGCCCCGGAACCGTACAGCAGCACGTGTTCCGACTTTTCCATCACTTTCCGCGCCAGCGAGATGGGATTTTTCACATCGCCAACTCCGGCGACAGCGCCTGCATTCAGGGTGGCACCATCCATAATGGAAGCATCCATTTCGTTGGTTCCGTAGTGAGAAAATACGGCTCCTTTCCCGGCATTAAACAGCGGGGAATCTTCCATCACCCGAATGGTGTATTCTACGGCATCGATGGCGGTTCCGCCGCGCGACAAAACTGCCTTGCCTGTGTCGAGCGCTTCACGGAGTTTGTCGCGGAATTGTTTCTCCAGTTCAGGTTCCAAATTTTCGCGACTGATAACTCCGGCACCACCGTGAATTACTAAAACATACTTCGGAGTTTGATCCTGTGACGGAGCGGATAGAAAGCTAGTGAAGAGGAAGAATAAAAGATAACCCGGGAGAAAGGCAGTTCGGTTCATTTGTGCAGGTATTGGATTCGTTCTGATGAAGATAGGAAAAACAGCAGCCAAATGAAAAGCCTTCGGAAGAGGAAAAAGAAAAAGGCTGCAACAGATTTTCATCCATCGCAGCCTTTGATACTATTTGTTAATGGTCAAGCAGTACAAATTATTGCTGGTACATCGATTCGCGCAGTTCTTTGATGCGGTCGTCGGTGATGTAATCGTCGTAATTCATCAGTTTATCGATGATTCCGTTCGGCGTGAGTTCGATAACACGGTTACAAACGGTTTGAATGAATTCGTGGTCATGCGATGCCATCAGCACAATGCCTGGGAAGCTAATCAAGCCGTTGTTGAAAGCCTGAATGGATTCCAAATCGAGGTGGTTGGTCGGGTTGTCCAGCATCACCACGTTCGGGTGACGCATCATCAGCCGCGAAATCATACAGCGCATCTTTTCACCTCCCGAAAGTACCTTGGCACTTTTGAAGATCTCTTCGCCCGAGAAGAGCATTTTCCCGAGGAAGGAACGGAGGAAACTGGCGTCGGTGTTGTCGGTGTATTGTGCCAGCCAGTCAACCAACGGCAAATCGTTGTTGAAGTAACGGTTGTTATCCATCGGAAGATAACCGGTGGTTACGGTTACACCCCATTCAAATTCACCGGAATCGGGTTGAGTCTCTTCGTTCAGAATGTTGAAAAGTGCCGTCATAGCACGCGTATCGCGCGAAAGAAAGACGACTTTCTCATCCTGCTCGATGGTGAAATTCACGTTGTTGAATACCGTCTCGCCATCGATGCTTTTACTCAGATTTTTCACCGTAAGGATGTTGTTCCCCACTTCCCGCTCGGGTTGAAAAATAATTCCCGGGTAACGACGGGTCGATGGCTGAATCTCTTCCACGTTGAGTTTTTCCAGCATTTTCTTGCGGCTGGTCGTCTGTTTCGACTTGGCCACGTTGGCACTGAAGCGTGAAATGAATTCCTGCAGCTCTTTCTTCTTCTCCTCCATCTTCTTATTCTGTTGCGCCATTTGGCGGGCAGCCAACTGACTGGAGTGGTACCAGAAGGAGTAGTTTCCACCGAACATCCGTACTTTTCCGTAATCGATATCAACGGTGTGCGTCGATACGCTGTCGAGGAAGTGACGGTCGTGCGAAACCAGAATGACGGTATTATTGAAGTTGGCGAGGAAGTTTTCCAGCCACATGACCGTTTCCAAATCGAGGTCGTTGGTCGGCTCATCGAGGAGCAGGTTGTCAGGGTTTCCAAACAAAGCCTGGGCCAGCAACACGCGAACTTTTTCTTTCTGTTCCAAATCGCCCATGCGGCGGTAATGCAAACTTTCACGAATACCGAGTCCGCTCAATAGAGCCGCTGCATCGCTTTCGGCATTCCAGCCGTCCATTTCGGCAAATTTATCTTCCAGCTCGGCTGCCTTCATTCCATCTTCTTCCGAGAAATCGGGCTTGGCATAAATGGCGTTCTTTTCCTGCATAATGCTCCACAACTCCTCGTAACCCATCATCACGGTATCGAGCACGTTGAATTCATCATACGCGTGGTGGTCCTGGCTGAGTACTGACAATCGTTCGCCCGGTCCCATGGAAATAGAACCTCTGGTCGAATCCTGCTCTCCTGAAATCATTTTCAAGAAAGTAGATTTACCGGCACCGTTCGCTCCAATTACTCCGTAGCAGTTGCCGGGTGTAAACTTCATGTTCACATCCTGGAAAAGTATTCTTTTACCAAACTGAATGGCTAAATCTGAGACTGTAATCATTTTTAAAAAAGGCTTTTGAGGCCGCAAATGTAGGAAAAAAACGATGCGCGTTCGGTAATTGGTTGTTAAGAAATCGGAACTATTGTATAAACCGGCAGTGATTAAACCAGTTGCCTGATAAACAATCTAAAGAAAACCTGCGTCGGAATGAGAAGAAAAATTTTTCAATCCATGGCGCAAGTTTTTTTACCTTGATGTGTCCAACAGAAAAATCCGGACAACGATTAGAACCATTAATGGACGAGAAACAACTGGTTATTGAATTGCAAGCAGGCGACGAAAAAGCCTTTCGTCAGCTTGTCGGGAAGTACCAACAACAGGTATTTCGCACAGCTATGGGATTTGTCCACGATGGTTCGGAAGCCGATGATATTGCACAGGAGGTTTTTGTCGAGGTTTTCAGATCGGTTCATGGGTTTCGGGGCGAAGCGAGCCTTTCGACCTGGATTTACCGGATGACAGTCAACCGTTCGCTGAACCGCTTACGGAGCCGGAAACGGAAAGGCTTTTTTCAGCGAATCGAGGCGTTCTTTCAGGATGATGCAGATTGGACCGGGGAACCGGAAGCTGATTGCTCTATTCACCCCGAAGCGGTGGTAGGCAATCAGGAAACGGCTCAGGCGTTACAACAAGCGTTGGAAAGTCTGCCGGAAAATCAACGGACAGCTTTTGTGCTTTATCACTATGAAGATATGGCTTACAAGGAAATCGCTACCGTGATGAACGTTTCGCTGCCTTCGGTTGAGTCACTGATTCACCGGGCGCGAAAGAATCTGCAAAAGAAACTGATGAATTTTTACAAAAAATGAGGAACCCGGCGCAAGTTTTTCCGGGTAACGGTGTCAAACAGTAAAACGAGGTAAAAAATGATGAACGAGCAACATACCACAGAACGACTTTGGGAGTTTCATCTGGGAAATCTTTCGGAAGAAGAAAACCGGCAGATGGAAGCCCACCTCGAAGCTTGTGAATCATGTCTTCGTGAATCGGAGGTCGTAAAACAAGCTGTTCAGGAGATAGTCGTTGAACGTTCGCAGGAAGTTCCTCCTTTTCTTTATACCCGGATTCAGGGACGACTGGAATCAGTCAGGAAACCGGCACCGTTATGGAAACGCACTCTGGTCACGTCATTGGGAACCATTTTGTTGCTGGTGAGTATCTGGGGCGGCGTAAAACTCGGAACGATGGACGTACGACAAACTTCCGGTACTTCGGTGGAAAACCCGATGGGCAACCTGGCCATCAACGAGATGGTGAATGAACCAATTGAAGGCTATCTGTTCGATTTTAAATGATGCGGCGATGAAAAAGACACAATTCCTGATATGGGCAGTGATTATCCTGTTTGCCATGAACGTGGCAACGATTGTGACGATTGTGGTTAGTCGCAACCGAACGGTTGAACCGAAAACAACCCAGGTGCAAAATCCAACGGCAGATCCGGATGCTGTTCGTTTCCATTTTTTTGCGCAAGAATTGGGATTGCGGCCCGAGCAGATGGAAGCCTTCCGGAATGCAAACCGCACATTTAATCCGCGGGTGCATCAACTGTCCATGGAGATGGCGAATATGAGACGGGAGATGGTGAATGAACTGGGAAAGGAGAACCCCGACAGGCAGAAACTCGATTCGCTGGCGGCTGCTTTTGGTGATTTGCACCGGCAATTGAAAGAACAAACAATTAACTACTATATGGAATTGCGCTCGGTGTGTACACCTGAGCAGCAGCAAGAACTGCATGTGCTGTTTCGTACCATGCTGAATCCGAACAACGATTTGCCCTTGCATCGTTACGGAAGAGGTTGGCGACACGGTCGGGGAATGCGCAGAGGCAGGCCCGGAAATTAACTTATCGGAATTTAATAACTGAAAAATACCCTGGTTTTCGAAAAAAGCTTCGAAGGCTTGAATGGGAAAAGTATGTCTTAAAAATCAAGAATGTATCAACTTAAAAGTCAAAAAATCATGAAAAATCAAATGTTTAAAGTCGTGTTGACGATTATGTTTGCCGGTTTACTGGCATTGGGGGCCAACGCTCAACCTCGTGGTAACGGTTATGGAAAAGGTCAGGGAAATGGCTATGGATACCGGAATGCTGGAATTTGCCAGAATATTCCCGGATTGACACAGGAACAGCAGGATAAAATTGCTGACTTGCAGAAAACTCACTGGAAGCAAATGGACGAACTACGTCTGAAAAGAATGCGCGCTGCGACGCTTAAGGAACGCGACCAGATTGGTATTCAGATAGCTGAAGCTCGTGCTGCTCATCATGCCGATTTAATGGCAGTGCTCGACAAAGACCAACAGCAATGGGCCAACGATCATTTAGCTATGGGATTCGGACGTGGTCAGGGACGCGGTGCCGGTTGTGGCAGAGGCTACGGCCAGGGACGTCACGGACGCGGAGGATGGTAAAATCCAAATACTTTAATCAACTGTCATACTATTTTATGTGAAGCCTGGCCCGGGGAATTTTTCTCCGGGCTTTGTTTATTTCGCTTAGGAGCAGATTTCTCTGATTACACAAAAGGCTAATGAAAATAGTTTTCTGCTTCGCTGTGGAAGTGAATTGAAAATTTCAACAGCTCCCCGCGTCGTGTCGGCAACCAATTTAAAATTTCAACAGCTTCATTTTTCTTCCCGGGAACGAATTGAAAATTTCAATAACCTCTCGCGTCTCGTCGGCGGCCGATTGAAAAATTCGATAGCTCTATTCTTGGTGTCGGGAAGGCGTTGAAAAATTCAACAGCGCCAAATGCTGAAGCGGGAACCTTCTGAAAATTTCAAGGCGGTCAGGAAAAGTTTCATCAGAGCTAATTCTCCTATCTTTACCGGCATGGTGAATGTAGTATGCGCAATTATTCAGAAGGACGGCAAATTTCTGGCTTGCCGACGGAAACAAGGCAAAGCAAGAGGCGGAAAATGGGAATTCCCCGGAGGGAAAGTAAAAGAAGACGAATCGCCGGAAGAAGCTATTGAAAGAGAATTACACGAGGAATTGTCGTTGGACGTGAAGGTTGATAGAATGTTGGGTTCCGTTGTTCACCACTATCCCGATATTTCTATCCGGCTAATCGCGATGAAGTGTTTTGTCAACGGGGGAACTATCTCTCTAACCGACCACGATGAGTTTCGCTGGATATCGCTTTCGAAACTAAAGTCGGTTGATTTTAGCGAAGCAGATTGTCGTATTATTGATGAGATCCTGTTGGTCTGATTGCAAGCAAATGAAAAATAGTTGTCAACACCCCGGGTATTTTTGTGTGGAAAAATTCAACGAATGAGGTATTGACTTTCTACTTGCCAAGGTTGTATCTTGAATTCAATTATAAAAACGAGTTCCTTCCTAATATTATATCTGTCTTGAATGATGCAGCTTAAAAAAGTCGGGTCGCGGCCATTCTTTACCTGCTAATCTCTTTCGTGCCTAATCAGTAGCCGTTCCAATATTTCATAGCCCGAAATGCTGCATAGAACAGCCTGTTGATATCCACATCGGGCTGTTTTTTTATGTCCGAATCATAATTCCTGTTGCCAGGCGTCCGGTAGCGGCACCATCGCGGCGGGCCGAATAGAAATCTTCCGGATGGCTAAAGGTGCACAATTCTGCTACTTCAATATTTTCTGCACGTATGCCTGATTCGCGGAGTTGAATGCGATTGGCTTTCCACAGGTTCAGGTGTGGAGTTTTCTGATGCTCATTTTTCGAAACCAGATACTGAATGAAGCCGTGGTTTTCTCCCAATTGTTTGTGCACAATTTGCACGACTTCGGGTCCTATCTGGTATACTCTCGGCCCAATTCCCGGTCCGATACCGGCAATAAGATCTTCCGGTTGCGTGCCGTATTCCAGTTGCATCGCTTCGATGGTTTTGGCAACAATCCGGCCGACGGTTCCGCGCCAACCAGCATGGATGGCTGCAGCAGCTTTGCGTTGCGGGTCGTAGAGTAAAACCGGGATGCAATCGGCGGTTTTTACTGCAATGCAGATGTTGGACTCATTGGTGATTAAGGCATCAGTCTCGTTAAGTTGTTCACGGCGAATTTCATCACTCCAGCTAAGCACATCGGCATTGATTCTGACAACATCAGCCGAATGCGTTTGTACGGCGAAGACCAATTGCTCCGGTTGTAAATCCAGTGCGTTGGCCAGTACTTCGCGATTAGCTTGTACGTGTGTGTTCTTATCGCCGGAATGAAAGCCCAGGTTGAGCGATTGATAAATTCCCTCGCTTCTTCCGCCGTTCCGAGTGGTTGAAAAATGAACGATTTCCGGGTAACTGGAAAAGTGGGAAAAGGTATAAACCGGAAGGTTTCCAAGGTGCGACTTTTTCATAGCAGTGGTTTTCGAACTTTTGATGCAAATTATGGTTACCAATAGTGAAAACAATCCCTTACCATTGTAGTTCTGAGGAACCCAAAATTCTATCTTTTTTCCTTATTTTTTAAGCAGGAAGTAGCCTTTGTCAGGTTGCTTTTACCGCATAATTCTTATCTTTAAAATTTACCATAACATTATGGTCACAAGTTTTATGAGCATTGAAGTTAGAAATAAAGAAATAAGCTGGTTGTCATTCAACGAGCGACTGTTGCAGGAGGCTTCGAAGAAGAATGTGCCGGTTATCGAACGTATCAAGTTTCTGGGAATCTACTCCAATAACCTGGATGAATTTTTCCGGGTACGGGTGGCTATTCTCCGGCGTCTGGCCATGATGGGGCGCACCACGATGGTGGAAGGGGCTGACCCGAGAGAAGTGCTGGATGAGATTGAGCGGATTGTTGTAGAACAGGGGAAACGGTTTGAGCAGATTTACAAAGGCATTCTGAAGGAACTCGCCAAGGACTATATCTATCTGGTAAACGAGCAGGAACTTTCGGAGAGCCAGGGAAAATTTGTGCGCGACTACTTTTTGAAGGAGGTTCGGCCACGGATTATGCCTATCATCCTGAAGAAGAGTCTGCCATTGCCCATGCTAGGCGATGATGCCATATACATGGCTGTGGAACTAACCGGGAAGGACAAAACGACCTATGCGCTTATCGAGGTTCCTTCGGATGTGTTGCCGCGTTTCATCATTATTCCGTCGGAAGATCCTCGCGGGACTTATATAATCCTTTTGGAAGATATTATCCGGTATGAGCTGAAGGACTTGTTCTACATGTTCGAGTTCGAGGATATCAAATCTTATATTGTCAAGCTGACACGTGACGCCGAGCTGGATATCAACGACGATGTGGCCGAAAGTTATGTGAAGACAGTAGAGAAGAGTCTGGAGAAACGGGGTCAGAGTGAGCCCACGCGGTTTGTTTACGATAAAAAACTTCCCCGTGAGTTTCTGAAGATACTTTTAAGGAAACTGAATTTCACTAAAGACGACACGATCATCGGTGGTGGGCGGATTCATAACTTCAAGGACTTTATGAACTTTCCGAAAGTGGGAAGTAAAGAGCTCCAATATCAACCGATATCACCGGCCCGGCATAAGCGGATCCTACCGGGAAAAACTTATTTGGAGAGTATATCAGAAAAGGATCTTCTGTTCCATTTTCCCTATCAGTCGTTTATTCATTTCATCGATCTTCTGCGGGAAGCATCGATTGACCCGAAAGTTACCGAGATTAAGCTGACGGTTTATCGCGTGGCTCCCGATTCGAGCGTGATGAATGCCCTCATCAATGCGGCCCGTAACGGGAAGCAGGTGACCGTTGTACTGGAACTTCGGGCGCGCTTTAACGAGCAGGATAACATAGAGTGGGGAAATATTCTGGATAAAGAGAATGTGAAGGTGATTTTCGGTGTGCCCGGACTGAAAGTGCATTCCAAGATATGTGTGATTAACCGGAAGGAACACGGCGAAGACAAACTGTTCGCTTGTATCGGAACCGGTAATTTCCACGAGGATACAGCCCGGGTGTTCAGCGACCATTTGTTGTGTACAGCCGATCCGCGCATTACCCGCGAAGTCAACTATGTGTTCGACTTTTTCGAGCGCAATTATAAGCTGAATCGTTTCCGGCACCTGATGGTTTCGCCTTTCAATATGCGAAGCCGGATTATCCGCATGATTAACCAGGAAATACGCAACAAGCTGGAAGGGAAAGAGGCGATGTTTTACTTCAAATGCAACAACCTGGTCGATCCGGTTATCATCCGGAAAATACACGATGCTGCCCGGGCCGGGGTTGATGTCAGGCTCAACGTGCGAGGAATGTTTTCGTTGCTGCCTACACCATCCGACCAGAAATACACCATTCCTTGCATTGGGCTGATCGATCGTTTCCTGGAGCATTCCCGTGTGTATTTTTTCCATAATAATGGGCATGAGCGTTTGTTCATCTCATCATCCGATTTGATGTCGCGGAACCTTGACCGACGCGTTGAAGTGGGAGCCCCGATTTATGATGCAGACCTGCGGAACGAGATTAAAAAGATGCTGGAAATGCAGTGGCAGGATAATGAGGCAGCCCGCATTTTGGATAATAACCTGGTGAATCAGCTGAAAAGAACGGATAACGAAACTCCGTTCAAATCGCAGATGGAGTTCTACCGTTTCATCCGGGAACAGCACGGTGACTACGAAGAGGGAACCTAAAGATTCGATGTTCGGTAAGAAAAGCAAGACTTCAGATATGGAAAGTCCTGAAGAAATGATCGAATTGTTGCGAGGGGGCTTCGTGAATTTCGGAGGCAGCCAGTCTGGCTTCTGGCACGAAGCTTTGCATAGCAATGCAGCGTTGTTCAACCGATGCCTCGAAGCTGCTTTTTCTGATGAACTTCCAACCGCGTGGCGGGCCTGCTACCTGATTGACAATACGACGGAAAAATATCCCGAATTGCTGGAACCACACATTGAAAAATTCTGTGAGCGGCTTCCCTCTTTGAGCAATAGTTCTCAGAAACGGCATTTTGCCCGTATGTTAACTCGTTGTGTTATTCCTGAGGAGTGGCTGGGGACGGTGGTCAATACCTGTTTCGAATGGTTGTATTCGCAGGAACCAGCGGCTGTAAAGGTGCATTGTATGCAGATTATTTTTCACGCCGGGAAGAAAGAGCCCGATCTGTTGCAGGAGCTGAAGGCAATTATTGAAGAGCAGTGGGAGATGGAAAGTAAAGGTTTTCGTAGTCGTGGAGGAAAACTGCTGGCAGCTATCGAGGATCAGCGGAAAATGAATGGGAATTCATAAAAAAGGATAAACGATATAATACCCCATAAGAATATCGAGAAAAGCATCAGCGGCAAAAATCTTCTTTTTCGCTCATAATACTTTTTCCCGAGAAATGCTCCCAGGGGAATTGACAGCAAAATCGGTGTCAGGATGATGATGCCCCACATGCCGTATTTCATCCGGGTACGAACAATAAACTTATTTCGGCGGGTAAATTTCCTTCGGTTTCTGCGCCTTTCTTTAAACTGGTCCAGCCAGATTTCCATTCGGCGCTTGAAAGTAGCGGGCGTACAGCAATACAGTTTCGGGAGATGTTCCAGGATTTTATGAATGATGATGCCGCTCAGGTAGTAGTAAAAGATGAATCCAAGGATTCCTCCCGCTTCAACTGCCAGAAAAGTCTCCCAGAATTCAAGCTTCAGTATTTTAACGTAAGGCGGTGTCCAGAAGTATTTTAAGCTTGCCAGAAGAAATACATTCAATATTTTCAGTGCGTATCCCATCTCATATCTCCCCCTAACAAAATTACGTGAGTTTATGATGCAGATGTTTCTTTTTTCCAGATTTATTTGAAGACTTTTTAAATCTTTCTGTAACCCAAAATTGTTTGGTCAGAAGTGACTCAAAGATTAATTTTATGCTCAATTGAAAAAGAGACAAACCAAACACAGCTATTGGGTGTTGTCTTTTGGGATAGAAACTTTTACTTATGGATTTCTCTGATTATTATGAAGCCATTGGATTGGTGGCTTCGGTGTTGGTGGCGATTAGCCTGATGATGTCTTCGCTTGTTAAGTTGCGGTGGTTGAATCTGTTCGGGTCTGTTATATTTTCCGTTTATGGTATTTTAATCCATTCCGTTTCGGTAGCGGGAGTTAATATTTTTATTGTGGGGGTGAATATCGTTCACCTTTGGGGAATTTACCGGAAAAAGGAAGCTTTTCGCGTTGCTTTTGTTCATTCGGAAGAAAACGATTATCTAACTGATTTTCTGGAATATTATCATGACGACATTCAGCGTTTCTTTCCTCGATTCAACTTCGATATCGAAGAGGAATATCTAATCATGTTTGTACACCGCGACCTGAATATGGCCGGTCTTATTGTACTGGAAATAAAGGATGCCGATACGTTACACATAGTTCTCGACTACGTAGTGCCCCGCTACCGCGATTACAAAGTGGCCGATTATATTTTCAAGCGAAACATCGATCGGTTCCGTTATTTGGGATACAATATGCTCTATTCCGAAGTGCAAAACTCAGCGCATAACAACTACCTCGAGAAGATTGGATTTGAAAAAGAAGGGGATCGGTACGTATTCCGGATTAAATAATCAGGTAATTTTTTCGTAGAAGTAAGAGCAACGTTCGTGCTTCATGTCGAATGTTACTATCTCCTTTTCGGGATGATTTTGATAAAGACAGAGTAATCCGTAGTCGCCGGCGCAAAAGAAGCTGTGGATGGCCATGATGCTTAACCAGAGAATGACTGCCGGTGAATTCTGCCAGATGCACCACAAAGCACCTGCAGCCGTAACCAGGTTGACTACCACGAAAGGAACGAGTGCTACAAATCGGAATTGTTTTTTTTGAATGACTTCGCGGTCGGCCTGTACATAAAAAATGAAGCGCCAGAAATTAGCACCGAATGAAATATTTCTTATCCCTGTTATCAGAAAAGCGGCGGCATGCAGTAGCTCGTGAATTACCACCAGTGCAGTAAACGAAATCAGCACAGCCAGCGAAAACCATTCGAGTTCCATTTTCGAACCTTTAAAAAAGGTCACAATGCTGTAGACCAGTAAGCCGGCTAAAACGGCACCCATGATGGTTTGGTATATCATATACCGTTTGGCCAGCCTCGAGCCACCCGAAAATTGCTCCAGCAAAAACGCTTTAATATTATCGTGGGAGATTCGGGCTACTAGTTTGTAGCCTGGTCCGTGTTGTATCTGTTCAGGAGTTGGTCCCATTTATATTTGTGCTTTTGCGGGGTAAATACCTGCAGACAAGATATAAAAAAACCCGCTGGGATGCAGCGGGGTAAAAACCAAAAATTGCCTGTTCGTTTTCGTGCGAGGCAACTTGAACTTTAATCAACCGGTACAAAGATACAGCTTTCGTAATATTAATTTAACAAATATTAAATTAGAATGAGCGAATGAGTATTTTGAATGATTGAATCATATGTTTGAAAGGATGAATAGCAATTTTTTTATGTTTAGGTACTTCTTAAAACGGGCTTATTTCTTGATTCCCAATCAATAATTTTATTTAGGTCGTCATTTTATCCGGGATATATTTAAAATCTTGACCGGATGTACGAGGTATTGTCCTGAGTCCGGTTGCATTTGTATTTGCTTAACAACGTCCATACCCTTAATTACTTTGCCAAAAGCAGCAAATCCTTGTCCGTCCGGATTTCGCTTTCCGCCATAATCAAGCGCAGGTTGATCTCCGATGCAGATGAAGAACTCCGATGAGGCGGAACCGGGTTTATTTCGTGCCATTGAAATAACGCCGTTTTTGTGCTGAATACCGGTTTGTTGAGTTGTTTCATGCGGGATGGTTGGAATTTTATCCACCAGACTATCTGCGAACAATCCTCCCTGTATGACTTCAATTTTTACCTGATTGTGCGGCTGGTTATTCATGCGGACCGTGCGGTAAAATTCGGCGTTGTTATATACGCTGTCCTCTACCAGTTGCAGAAAATTATTAGCGGTAACCGGAGCTTTGTCTGAGTAAAGCTCAACCTGTATGTTTCCCAGAGTAGTCTGGATTTCAACGACGGGTTCGTTTTGACAAGCACTGAAGGCAACCAGAAGGAAAGCAAATACGAAAGTTTTCATTGGAAAAAGGATTTAGCGATGAACGCATAAATATAAATTCTTCCAACCGGAATTTTGTATGTGTTGATTTGCTAATTCAGTTGATGCATCGGCCGGAATTTCGTAAATTTCTTGTAATCAATTAACCAGTAAACTTTTATTCCATGAAAAGAGATGTCTTATTGTTGCTTGTCCAACATCGCGAAGATACAGCCGACCGTGTTCAAAAGATATTAACCGGTTGGGGATGTTTCATCAAAACACGCCTGGGACTTCATGATGGTGTTTTGGATAACTGTTCCGAAAGCGGCCTGATATTCCTGGAACTGGTCGGTGAGCAGGCTAAACATGAAGAGCTGGTTCGAAAGCTCAAGTTGGTAAAAGGTGTCGATGCTCAGCTCGTGCAGCTCGATGTGACAGAATAGCTTGATTCTTTACTTCGCTTTTTCTACTTCTTTCCTTTTTAAATGACTTATCACAAAATGCAGGTCGGAGAAGGTAACTTCATCGCCGGCTAAGCTTTTTATTTCCGATAATGACCTTGTTTTATCACTTTTAATGAGTGGTGAAATCGTTTTTATGGTTTCTTCGCGGACAAAGTCTGTGATTTCCAGAGTTCCTTGTTCAACGTAATAAGCAAGATGCCTTTCAATTGTTCCAGTGGTGAGACCTCTCTGTTTGCTGATGGCAGGTATATCCATCCCCTGTTGGTAGAGGTTGAAGGTGACCTGTTTGGTATCTTCTTTTTTCTCACGTAAGGGTGGATGGTTGCTGTCTTTTCTTATCGGTATGTTTTTCTTATGGCAATATTCCTGCACAATTTTGAGGATGTCGTCGCCATGTTGAGTTAGTTTTTTCTTTCCAATGCCGTTAATAGAACCGAGTTGTTTTATCGTTGTTGGTAGTTCATTGGCAATCAGACGCAGTGATTTCTGCGAAACGATAGAATAAAGAGCAACACCGGCCTCATTAGATAGTTGATAGCGCCATGCTTTTAGTTCCTGGTAAAGTTCGGGATGAATAACATCCGAGTCATTCAGAATGATTTTCGGTTTTCTTTCAACTTCCATATCTCCAAGCTGTGCCAACGCCCTTGTGCGAAGATAGCTCACCAGATCGAAACCTGTACTGACTGCTGTGAAAGACTTTATTTTCTGTGTGGTTTCTCCCTCTATCTTTTCAGAAAGTTCATCCAGTGATTTCTGAATTGCTCTGTTATCTGACTCGTAATAAAGTTTCCCGAAAGCGGGTTGCCATTGGTTTTCCAGATATTCTTTAAAATAGATGCCGGCTTTACTGATCCGTTCGTTGAAGAAAGAATCGGTTTCCGGATACCTGTTTTCCTGAAATAGTCGATTACATTGATTTTGGAATTTTATCGAAACATCCTTTAGATGAGGTAAATGAACATTTGACAATTCCATCAGTTTGTTTTTCAGGTTACCCTGAACGCTCTCCTCGTTGGTGTCGATAAGATGGAATAGATTGTTGATTTGCTTTTCGATGGAATGAAAGTTAAAGAGTTCGTTCAGCAACATTTGTTGGTAGGCTCGCCTGGATTTGGCGAAATCCTGACTATCGGGTTTGTTGGCGGCCACTTTGCTGTTGAAATGCCGAACCATCGGATCGCAGATAACAGCATCGGATGATAAGGGCGTACTAAGCCGAAGGCCCTCCAGTGTTTTGCACCGGCTTAGCGCCACGTAGGTTTGCCCATGTGCAAAGGCGGCATGCGCATCGATAACAGCTTTGTCGAAGGTTAATCCCTGACTTTTGTGAATGGTGATGGCCCATGCCAGCTTCAACGGGTACTGAATAAATTTTCCAACCTCCTTCTCCTCGATATTTTTCGTTCCCGGATGGATGGTGTACTGGATATTACGCCATTCTTCCTTTTCGACTTCAACCCGTTCATCTTCCCCCGGAAAAGATACTTCGATGTGTTCCTCGTCGAGCTCGGTGACCACACCAATCTTTCCGTTGTAATATTGCTTGCGGTACGAGGTGTCGTTCTTTAAAAACATCACCTGAGCTCCTTCTTTCAGTTGCAGATTGGCTGGTGCCGGATAATTGTATGAAGGAAAATCTCCCTGAACTTCTGCTTCGAAGGTGTACAACTGGGTTCCGAGTCGTGCCAGTTTCTGATGATTGATACTTTCAGCTCCGGCATTGTGTGTTGTGAGCGTGATATAGCCCTCGTTATCTCCGTGGAGGTAAGACGGATGAAATCGGTCATTTAGTGTCTGGAGAGATCCGGGCGTCAATCGGTCATCTCTTATTTCATTCAGAATTCGAATAAATTCTTCGTCTTGTTGGCGGAAAATTGTTTTCAGTTCGATGTTAACCGGCTTGGAGTCGGCCAGCGCGTGGCTGCTGAAGAAATAAAACGTATCGTAATAAGATTTGAGCAACTCCCATTCTTCTTTTTTCACTACCGGCGGAAGTTGCTGAAGGTCTCCGATTAATAGCAACTGCACTCCACCAAAAGGAACATCCGCACGGCGGTATCTGCGGAGCACTTCATCAATTCCATCAAGTACATCGGCCCGAACCATGCTGATTTCATCAATGACTAATAAATCGAGAGTTCTGATAATGTTGATTTTGGTTTTACTAAATCGGTAACGTTGCTCATTGCTGCGCTGTTGATTCGTAACTCCTGTTATCTTTTTCGTCAGAATGGGCCCAAATGGAAGTTGAAAGAACGAATGAATGGTTACACCACCGGCATTGATAGCCGCTACACCTGTAGGTGCCACAACAATTGTTCGCTTTAAAGGATTGACTTTTAGATTTTGTAAGAAGGTGGTTTTTCCAGTACCTGCCTTCCCGGTTAAGAAAACGTTCCGGTTGGTATACCATACGAATTTCCTCGCAAGATCGATTTCAGGATTCGGAGTCATTTGAGGTGGATTTTGACATTCGGATATTGAAGTTACAAAAAAATGTCGACGATACCGGTGAATACCGACAGTTGAAAAGCAGGTTTTTGTGTTGTGAAAATTGGTTGTCTTTCGCGTTGAATATTTGTACCTTAAATAGATTCGAACACTAAATTAGGAGGGCTCATTATGTCAGAAAGCGTTTATAAAATTATTGAACTGGTCGGTACCAGTACTGAATCATGGGAAAAAGCAGCGATGAATGCGATTAATCGGGCTTCGAAATCTTTACGAGACCTACGTATTGCTGAAGTTTCGCAACTGGATATGCACATAAAGGATGGTAAAGTAGAAGCTTACCGGGCCAAGGTGAAAGTGTCGTTCAAATTCGAAGGCTGATAGCGATTTCCTGTGATTCTTTTTCTGGTTGTTAGACCGGAAAAATAAAAGCCGCATTCCTGAGTTCAGAGATGCGGCTTTTAGGTGGAGGTCGGTGGCGGATTCGAACCGCCGTACGCGGTTTTGCAGACCGCTGCCTAGCCACTCGGCCAACCGACCATTATAACATTCGAAAATTAGCTGGAATCTCACTTTTTAGTGACGAATAGCCTGTATTTTTTCGATGCGGATGCAAATATAGGGAAATTTCTTCATCCCTTGCAACTCTCTTTTCAAAAATCCCCGGGCTAGCGCTCGAGGGTGACACTTACCCGCTCGATTTGTCCTCCCATCGGAGGATTCATTTTCGAAATCTTCACTTTGGCCCAGTGTATTTCCGGAAAGGTTGCATACAGACTATCCAGAATTCGTCCGCCAATATGCTCTAAAAGATGTGACTTCTCTTCCATCTCATCCTTAATCAACTGGTAGACCAACTGGTAATTCAGCGCATCTTCCAGCTTGTCACTTTTCGAAGCAGCCTGGCAGTTTGTCCGTATCGCTACATTAACCAAAAAACGGTTCCCGACTACTTGTTCCTCTTTGAAATGCCCGTGATAGGCATAAAATTCCATGTCCTCAATTTCAATCAGTCCCATGTTGTTCCGGTGTTAAACTACGTCCCTTTTGGTCAGAAATTGCATTTCCTTCCGGCGTTTGTTTCCTCAAAATTACGAGTATTTTATGAAAACCTATTTTTATGATTGATTATTACCATGAATGGGGAAACTCTTCTTACTTTTGTGAGAACATTTTGACAACAATTCCGCGAAGTAACTCATTGCATATGACGGAAAAGAAAACCACAACCGAAGGAGCTGAAAAAAAGGCTCCTAAGAATTTTATACATCAGCAGATTGACGCTGATTTGGCCGAAGGTAAGAATGGTGGACGTGTTCATACTCGTTTCCCCCCGGAGCCTAATGGCTATTTGCATATCGGTCATGCCAAATCGATTTGCCTGAATTTTGGTTTAGCAGAAAAATATGGCGGCCTGACCAACCTGCGTTTCGACGATACTAACCCGACGAAAGAGGAAACCGAATACGTTGATTCCATTAAGGCCGACGTTCACTGGCTCGGTTTTGACTGGGGCGATCGGGAATACTACGCCTCTGATTATTTTGACAAGCTGTATGAGTTCGCCGTAACATTAATCAAGCGCGGACTCGCTTATGTCGATTTACAGGGACAGGAAATGATCAGTCAGCAACGTGGTACGCCGCAACGTCCGGGAATTGAAAGTCCGTACCGAAATACTTCGCCGGAAGAAAACCTGATGCATTTCGAGAAAATGCGGAACGGAGAATACGAGGAAGGTCATTGCGTGTTGCGTGCCAAGGTTGATATGGCATCGCCGAACATGCACATGCGCGATCCGTTGATGTATCGTGTCCTGAAAAAGACGCATCACCGTACAGGTGACAAGTGGTGCATCTACCCGATGTATGATTTCGCGCACGGACAGAGTGACTATTGGGAAGGAATTACCCATTCGATTTGTACGCTGGAATTTGAGATTCACCGCCCGTTATATGACTGGTTCGTCGATCAATTGAAAACAGATGAGTATCGTCCGCGACAGATTGAGTTCTCGCGGTTGAACCTGAGTTATACCGTCATGAGTAAGCGTCGTTTGCTCGAGCTTGTTCAGAAAGGATACGTTAGTGGATGGGACGATCCGCGTATGCCCACTATTTCCGGCCTTCGCCGAAGAGGGTATACGCCCGAATCAATCCGGAAATTTTCTGAGCGAATTGGTGTAACCAAGGTCGACGGCGTGACCGATGTCGCTCTTCTGGAACATGCTGTTCGCGAAGATTTGAACAAGCGTGCCCAGCGTGTGATGGGTGTTTTGAATCCGTTGAAAGTGGTAATCACCAACTATCCGGAAGGAGAAGAGGAAAACACCGAAGCAGTTAATAATCCGGAAGATGAAAGCATGGGCAAACGTAGTGTGCCGTTTTCCAGGGAGCTTTATATCGAACGTGACGACTTTATGGAAGACCCGCCACGGAAGTTTTTCCGTCTGGCACCGGGCCGCGAAGTCCGTTTGCGTTATGCATACTTCATTACTTGTAACGAAGTAATAAAAGACGAAAACGGAGAAGTTGTTGAATTGCGATGCACTTACGATCCGGAAACTAAGGGTGGAAATGCTCCCGACGGGCGGAAAGTGAAAGCGACGCTTCACTGGGTTTCAGCCAAGCATGCGGTAAAAGCAGAAGTACGGCTTTACGATCGCTTGTTTAATGATCCGGATCCGGCCGGCCACAAGGATGTTGACTTCAAGGAATTCCTGAATCCTGATTCGCTGGAGATTCGTTCGGAGTGTTATGTCGAACCTTTCGTGAAGGATGCGAAACCACTGGATCATTTCCAGTTTGAGCGCGTCGGTTATTTCAACCTCGATCCGGACTCAACACCGGAGCATATGCGTTTTAACCGCACGGTTCCGCTCAGGGAAACCTGGAAAAAGATGCAATAAGTTTAAACAGATGATATATAGAAAAGAGTTGTCTCCGGTTTACGCCGGAGACAGCTCTTTTTTTGTCATATCTTTTTTCCCTGTCTCGTTAAATCTTTTTCCTGTTCTTGTTGAAGAAGGGAAGGACAGCGTAGGTGTAAACGTAACATCCCATGCAGAAACCCACGCTCCACTCCAAAAACGCAAAAACCGTAAGGACTCCCATGACAATTTGTGAGGCCAAAACATAATGGGTGAGCAGAAGAATAAAGGATACAACAGAAAACAGAAAGCCAACGCGAGCTGCGAAAATTTTCGGCCCCTTATTAATCTGTTTCGATTGAAATGGAACAAATTGGGTGAGTCCGGCGCCGGAACACGCCAGTATGCTGGTGTTCTTCATTCCAAAACCACGTGAATAGAAATCAATGGCCAGAAAGGCCGCGGCAAACAGGTTCGGTTTTACGGTAAACAAAACAGCAATAATGAAACTGAGCAAAGCGGTACCTCGTACGGCTTTCTCGTCGACTTTTTCAGTCGATACGGGGCAAATAAGTGAGCTCATATGAATTCAATTATTAGGGTTAAACTAAGTTTTAGACGTATGAATGTGTGCAACCTTACGAATTTTTTTCCGGGTATAAAAAAAAGTATAAATGGCTGCTGTCCAGTTTACGATAAAAAGGCTCCACCAGATTCCTTTTGTGCCCCAATTTAATATCACAGCTAGAAAATAGAACAGGGGCAGGGGCACGAGTAATCTTCTATATAGTCCAATCCATATGGCATACATGGGCTTTTTCATTCCTTGCAAAGTAGAGACAGAAATATTCAAAATAATGTAGGAAAGGAAATAAAAAACACCTACGTGGAGGTATTCAACGCCTATTCCGACCACATCGGGATCTTCGGTGAAAAATCCGACCAACTGTCTCGCAAAGAAGAAAACCAGCGTGGAACCAATCAGAATGATGATAATCCCGTAGGTCTGGCTCAATTTCCAGGTTTCATAAACACGGTGTAACAAAAGGGCGCCCATGTTTTGGCCCGTAAGCGTCAGTGTGGCAATATTCAATCCGATGGTCGGTAGTAAAGCCATCTGCTCTATCCGAATGGCAATCCCGAATGCAGCAACCGTGTTGGCTCCAAATCTTCCGGCGAAAGCCGTAATGATAAAAATTCCCAGCGCGATTGTCATCATATTTAAACTGGCCGGGAATCCCTGCTTGAAGAGGTTGGTGAAAAACAGCTTTCTCGGAAAAAGTTCACGGTAGTTTAAGTGAAGAAGAATGCCGCGACTCCGAACCACGAATAGCAGGTAAAACATGCCGATGAATTGAATCATAACGGTCGAAAGGGCAATGCCTTTTATACCCATCGCGGGAACTCCCAGGCCTCCGAACATGAACCAGGGGTCGAATCCGAGGTTCAAAAAGAATCCGGCTATCAGGAAATTCCGGTAGGTGCGGGTGTCTCCCCGCGAGGTTAGGAAGGCGTTGAAGATATTATTCATCAGGAAAAAGACGGTGCCGCAAAGTATTAGGTACATGTATTGCAGTGCCGTGTCGAGGTATTCGCCTTCAGCACCCATAATGCGGAAAAGTATGGGGGCAAGGAAGAAACCGATTATCGTGAGCAGTACTGAGTTGACGATAGCAAACGAGATAGCCTGAATGCCGTACAACCGGGCTTCCTTAAATTTTCCCGCGCCCAGCGCATGAGATATGAGAGCAGTTGTTCCCGTTCCCAAACCGGTTCCCAGTGCCAGGATGATAAAGAAAACAGGGAAAGACAGTGACAGGGATGCCAGTACTTTCGTAGATAGAAGTCCGCCGTACCACGTGTCGGCTACGTTGAACAGCGTGTTGAAAATGAAGCCAACACTGGCCGGAACCGCCAATTGCTTGATAAGTCCGGGTAGTGGCGCAGTTGTAAAATTAGATCGGCTGTTCATGTTAAGTTATCCTCGTGTTTAACAAATTACTGGCAAAATGCAGGTAAAGTACTTGCATATACTGACTCTCCAACAATTTATTTTTTGTAGTGTTTCATTTTATGACAAATTTATAAGTTGTAAATTGTAGGTAATGACCCCCAAAGCTTTTGTTCACCTACATTTTCGGAGGATAACTTATGAGAGTTTCTTTTAAGATAGATTATCAGACTGTTTGGGGACAACGACTTTATGTTTTGGGCTCCCGGCCTGAATTTGGCGAATGGAACCCCGATCGGGCTCTTGAGATGAAGAATAACTATCCGGGCGAATGGGAATTGATTATCAAAGTAGAAGATCTTGATTCGTGGGATTATAAATACCTCGTGAAAGACGATGACGGAGGCGTTTTGTGGGAGTGGGGAGGTAACCGACATGTTGATCTTTCGAAAGGGAAGTTTGATGAAGTTCGTATCCGGGATTTCTGGAGAACCTCGCAGGATGTAGAGAATACACTTTTCCATTCGGCTTTTACCCGTGTGCTGATGCAACGGAAACCATCCGGTAAGCGACAGAAACAGTTACATACTGGCCGGGTGTTGCGGGTGCAGGTACATGTTCCTAGGGTAAATCACCGGTACACTATTGCTTTATTGGGAAATCGCCCGGAATTAGGTGCCTGGAAAGAGCGGGACGCTCTCGTGATGGATGATTCGCGTTTCCCGCTTTGGTCGGTGGATATTGATGCCTCGGAATTAGTGTTTCCACTGGAATTCAAATATGTCGTGTATGACGAGCGTGAGCGAAAAGTGATTTCGTGGGAAGATGGCAATAATCGTGTGATTCGTGATTTTGTCTGTAAAGAAGATAATAGCCTGAAAGTACATACCGACGAGAAGTTTCGTTTCCCGATTGGTGTTTGGCGGGGCGCGGGTGTGGCGCTGCCGGTATTTTCTATCCGGACCGAAAAAAGTGGAGGAATTGGTGAATTTCCTGACTTGAGAATGTTGGTTGACTGGGCTAAGAAAACTGGTCTCAAGATGATACAGCTCCTTCCGGTCAATGAAACGGTGGCTACGCAAAGCTGGATTGATTCATACCCGTACAAAGTTATTTCTGCGATGGCCCTGCACCCGGTTTATGCGAACATTGAACTAATGGGAGAGTTGAAAGACGGGAAGGTGATGCAGGATTTTCGGGAACAGCTTTACGAATTAAACCAGATGGAATCGGTTCCCTATGAGGAGGTTCACCGGGTTAAGTCGCGTTATTTTAAACAGCTGTTTGACCAAGAGATGGAAACGTTTCTGAATGATCGTGATTTTCTTCTGTTCTTCTCGGAAAACAAAGAGTGGCTGGTTCCTTATGCAGCATTTTGTTATTTGCGTGATCAGAATAAAACAGCCGCTCATCGTATGTGGAAGAAGTACGCCATCTATCGTCCAGAGGAGATACAGCAGCTTTGCGATCCGTCACAAAAACACTATCCCGATATTGCTGTCCACTATTTCATTCAGTATCATCTCGACCGGCAGCTGCGTGATGCGTCGAACTATGCGCGGAAAAACGGAATCGTGCTGAAAATCGATATCCCGATAGGCGTTAGTCCCGATAGTGTTGAGACCTGGACACATCCCGAGTTATTTAACCTGGAGGAACAGATAGGTGCACCGCCGAATGAGGATGACGATATGGGACAAAACTGGGGATATCCGACCTACAACTGGGAGCGCATGGCGTATGATGGTTACGATTGGTGGCGCAAACGGTTACTAAAACTTGGCTCCTGGTTCGACGCTTATCGGCTGGCCCATGTGGTGGGATTCTTTCGTACGTGGGTAATTCCTTCTCCGCAAACCAGCGCTGATATGGGCTTTTTTGTGCCTTCTTTTCCGCTTACGCGGGATGATATTATCGATGCCGGAATTCATTTCATCGAGGAGCGAATGACGCGGCCGTTTATCCGCGAATATTTTCTGTGGGATTTGTTCGGCGATTATACCGATGAGGTGAAGAACAGGTACCTGGAAGAGTATGGTTCGGGTAAGTACAATCTTCGTCCGGAAGTAGATACACAAAGAAAAATTGCTATTCACTTTGAGCAGTTCAAGAAAGAAGGCAATCTTCCTGATAAGGAAACCCGGATTATGGAAGGCTTGAATTCGCTGGTTAGCGAGGTCCTGTTTTTGCGCGATCCGTATGACAAGTATAAGTTCCATCCCAGAATTCGCCTTCAGGATACTTATTCGTTCATTAACCTGGATGAAGAAACGCGTTATAGTTTCGAGCAGCTGTATGTGGATTATTTCTACAAACGGCATGAAGATTTGTGGCGCGACAATGCTATGGTGAAACTTCCTGCTTTATTGCGCACTTCCGATATGATGGCTTTTGGCGATGATTTGGGCATGAATCCTGACTGTGTGCAGCAGGTGCTCAAAGAGTTGGGCATCCTAACGCTCGAGGTGCAACGCAGGCCTCATGATACCGAGGTGGAATTCGGGCACCCGTCCGATGCGCCGTACCTGTCAGTCTGCACTACTTCGAGCCACGATATGACGACCATCAGGGGATGGTGGGAAGAAGACTACGAGCGTAGTAGCCGGTTTTTCCATAACCTGTTGGGACATGCAGGCGAAGTGCCGCATTTCATGGAACCATGGATAGCGCGTGATATTATCAATCAGCATTTGTGGTCGCCGGCTATGTGGGCCATCTTTCCTTTGCAGGATTTACTGGCCATGGACGGTGAATTGCGCTGGGAGAAGATATGGAACGAGCGGATTAACATCCCGGGGATAACCTATTACTATTGGCGCTACCGGATGCATTTGAAGATGGAAGAGTTGTTGCGCTCCGATGGCTTTAACCATGCGTTGAGTAAGATGATCGAGCAGTCGGGTAGAAATAACGATTATTAATTTTTCGCTGTTTACCGATAATTAAGCGGGATTTACCGATTTAGCATTTTGGATTCTGCTCTTTCGGGCTATTTTTGAGGTAAACAATAAAAGTTAATATCATGACATCAAACCATAATCCGCATTTCCCTCAGGATGATTTTGCGAAGCCTTATCGTTCTCATAAAGGAAATCGTCCACTCCTGGGATTGATACTGGTCCTGATTGGAGTTATCTTGATTGCCGATAATTCCGGATGGATACGTCCTTCAATATCAAGGATTGTTATTAGCTGGCAAATGCTGCTTATTGTCATTGGCTTATTTAACCTCGCCAAACGAGTTGTTACACCTGGTCTTATTTTAATCGCTATTGGAGGGTTTTTCCTCTTGCCCCGCATTTCGGGTGTCCCCGATAATATCGTTTATAATTTCTGGCCGGCTGTACTGGTCATTGTCGGTCTGGTATTTTTAATGGATCGAACACGGCACGGAGCGAACTTTAAAAAAGGGGTGAATTCAACGGACTATTTTGACGAAGTCGCTGTGCTGGGCGGACGTGAAACTTCCCTGGTAACCAATAATTTTAAAGGCGGAAAAGTGACGACTATTTTTGGTGGTTGTACATTTAATCTGTTGAAGGCAAACCCGGCAGAAAACTGTACCATCGATATGTTCACTATGTTTGGCGGTTCCAAGTTCATCGTACCATCCGATTGGAATGTGAAAGTGGAGGTCGTTGCTATTCTCGGCGGATTCTCTGACAAGCGCTCTATCTCATTGAGTGAAGTCGATAGTAACAAAGTAGTAGTTATAAAGGGGTTTGCTATTTTTGGCGGCGGAGAAGTGGCCAATTTACCATAACCATCTAACCACTAATCTATGACTCACCCGTTTATTGCTAACAGGCGTTTTCTGGTCATATATCTATCGGTCCTGATTGTTATCGGGATCGGTATCTTTCTGGTGCTGGCTTTGAATAATCCAGTGCCCTGGTGGTTTGCCTTTACAGACAGTTTTGTCAATATCGTGCTCTTCGGGGGTATGGGATTAGGCGTTTGGTATATGGTAATATATACCGATCCGGATGAAATGAGCCGGTTGCAGTTTTTAGGGAATCATATCGCAGCTGCCCTGATATTTATTTCCTTGTGGCTTTTTGTTGGCGGAGTAATCGTTCATTTGTTTGTTCAGTCGCCCACTTATTACGGGTTTTATGAGAATAGTTATCCTGGCCGTGCCTGGACTTGCCTGTTGCTCTACGTCCTGCTGGTTTTGTTTTATTATCTGATTGTTTACTACCGGAATTTCAGGGAAAAGGTAGAACGTACAGCACAGCTGGAATCAATGGTGAAGGAATCTGAACTGAAAGCTCTGAAGTCGCAAATCAATCCACATTTCCTGTTCAACAGTTTAAATTCCATTGCTTCATTGACGATGACAAAGCCGGAACGCGCCCGCGAAATGGTGGTATGCCTTTCCGAATTTATGCGGTATTCGCTTAAAAGCCGGAACGAGGATAAAGTTACCCTGAATCAGGAGTTGCACAATATCGAGTTGTACCTGAAAATAGAGAAGGTGCGATTTGGTAGCAAGTTAAAGTATCATATTGATGTTGAAGATGCGGCCGGAGAAAGCATTGTGCCTAACCTGATATTGCAACCGGTTTTTGAAAATGCCATTAAATACGGTGTTTATGAGGCGATTGAACCCGTTGAGATTAGACTGAAAGCAGTGGTGGTGGCTGAATTTCTTGTTCTCGATATTGAAAATGATTTTGACCCGGAAGCAGTTCCAACAAAAGGTGAAGGAGTGGGACTCCGAAATATTGGGAGCCGGCTAAGGGTGATGTACGGACGTAGTGGGCTGCTGGATGTTGAGAAGCGGATGAATACATTTCACGTTCATATGAAAATTCCTCAGGACGAAGTTGATAAGTCGAAGAATATCTAAAGAATATTGCTTGTCATCTTAGCATTGAATCAATTGAAAACCTTTTTGCCATGAAAAAATATCGCGTCCTTGTTGTTGATGATGAAGATCTGGCCCGTGAATTATTAATTGAATACCTCAAAGAAGACCAACGTGTTGAAGTGATCGGAGAATGTTCGAACGGGCTTGAAGGAGTGAAGGCCGTTCAGGAGCTGCATCCCGATTTGGTGTTCCTGGATATTCAGATGCCTAAAGTCAACGGTTTTGAGATGCTGGAGCTGCTGACCGAGCCGCCGGAAATTATTTTTTCCACGGCATTCGATCAATATGCCATCCGCGCCTTCGAGATGAACGCTGTTGATTACTTGTTGAAACCTTACCCGATTGAGCGACTTTCGCAAGCTGTTGATAAAGCCATCGAACGAATCGAGAAAAAAGATATCGACCAGCTGCCTGTTGAACAGTTAGTCAGTGATCACGACGATCAGGTGGTTCATGTGGAACGGATTGTTGTTAAATCCGGGAGTAAAATCCACATCATTCCGGCCAGCGATATCCGCTACATCGAGTCACAAGATGACTATGTGATGATCTACTGGAAGAATGAACATGCAATGAAACAGAAGACGATGAAATACTTCGAGACTCACCTCGATCCGCAGCAGTTTATCCGTATTCATCGTTCTTATCTGGTGAATGTTTCACAAATCAACGAAATTCAGCAGTACGAAAAAGAGTCATGGATATTGCAGCTTAATGGTGGTGAAAAGCTGAAGGTTAGTAAATCGGGCTACCGGAATCTTCGGGAGCGACTGAGTTTTTAATTTCACTGTTGATAAAATGTGAATAACAACCGCTTTTTTCAACTTTCTGCTAACTGGCATCTGGAAAATGGCAAATGTCAAAAGAGCTTTAATTCAAATTTATTCACCGTCAGTAAAAGTATTCCACAAGGTTTTAACTATTATTTGAACGGACTGGATTGAGTTTTCAACAATATATTCACAGGGTTTGAACAGGATTAGTTTGTGTCAGGGTTTCTCTATAAAGATATTTTGGTAATCGACTGGTTTTTATGCGGGAATATTCGCAGAATTCCCTTCTTTTGTGTGATTAAATCCTGCACCAGAGGATGATTGCATGTGTTACACTTTCGGTAAATAGTTTATTAGCGTTGCATAATGTCGGACCTGAAGGGTACAAGATACTTTGGGCACTGGCTGCTTTGCTCGTGCCGCTAATCGTGTACTATTTATGGAGGAGGGTTTCGTGGAGACGACTGTTCAGCGCGTCGAAAAACCCTGAATCAGATAACGGAGAATTGTCATTATCGCTTTTCGGTGAACCGGAATTCAGACCCATTGTTTTGTATGTCAGAATGAAAAATCATTCGGACCGCATAATCGATATTGAAGCGCCGGTAATTGTGTTTAAACGATGGCGAAGCTCCCGAAAATTCCGGATACGGAAAGTAAATGAATCGGAGATTTATCCGCTGTTGTTGGATTCCGGCCAAACCCACGAGCTAACCGTGCAACTCGAACCTTTTTATCGGAAGGAACCCATTCTGAGAACAGCAACCAGGGTGAGAGTGGAAGTCGCGGAAGTGAATGGAAATATTCGGCTCGAAAGCCAGATTGTGCGTTTAAAATGGATATAGACTGTGAGAAACTGGAAATTTAATCCTGTTGAATTTGATAAATACCCCGTTTACGAAGGTAACGATTTAGGAGTATTCTGGTCTGAGGATAAGACCATGGTGAAGGTTTGGGCGCCTTCGGCAACCCGTATTTTTTTTCGGTTGTACCGGGAAGGATTTGGAGGCGATGCCGAGGTTGAACACTACCTCGAGCAAAGAGGTAATGGCATTTGGCTTTTGGAGTTATCGGGAGACTGGAATGGTTGGTACTACACCCTTCAAGTACGCGACAACTACGGCTGGCTTCTGGAAGGTCCCGACATTTACGCTCGAAGCACCGGTATTAACGGCCGGCGTGGGATGATTTTCAATCCGGCTGAGACCAATCCTGAGGGGTGGTCAGCTGACGAGCGTGTTGTGCCGGCCTCTCCCACGGACATGGTCATTTATGAGACGCATATCCGCGATTTTTCCATGTCGCCCGATTCGGGTATACGACATAAAGGGAAATACCTGGGGTTTACCGAGACCGGAACAAAATCACCCACAGGGGAAAAAACAGGATTGAATCACCTGGATGAACTGGGAGTCACTCATGTTCATTTGTTGCCGGTTGCCGATTTCTATACGGTTGACGAAAGAAAGGAAGCTCCTCAATACAATTGGGGGTATGACCCGCTGAACTACAATACACCCGAGGGATGGTACTCAACTGACCCGAACGATGGCAGAGTACGGGTTAGAGAGCTGAAGCAACTGGTAAAGGCGTTACATGAACAGGAAATTGGCGTCATCCTCGATGTGGTTTACAATCATACTGGTCTTATCAACGAGTCGTACTTCAATCAAACCGTTCCCGGTTATTTTTATCGACAGAAAGAGGATGGCGGTTTCTCTGATGCCAGCGGGTGTGGAAATGAACTGGCCTCTGAAAGGGCGATGGTTCGGAAGTATATCGTTGATTCGGTGATGTATTGGGCTTCTGAATATCATATCGATGGCTTCCGCTTTGACTTAATGGGCGTGCTGGATATTGAAACGATGAATATCATTCGGAAAAGTCTCGATACTATCAACCCGAATATTTTCCTTTACGGCGAAGGATGGACTGCCGGCAAAAGCCCTCTGGAAAAGAAGAGGCGGGCGACCAAACGGCACACGTTGAAGCTTGACCGGATTGCCAGCTTTAGCGACGACATGCGCGACGGCTTGAAAGGAAGTGCTTTCGATCAGTTTAGTACCGGCTTCATCAGTGGTCATACGCTGCAGGAAGAGCGTTTGAAGTTTTCGATGGTGGGCGCGGTAAAACACGATCAGATTGCGTACGACTATGTCGAATCGTCGAAAGGCCCCTGGGCCAACGAAGCAGCACAATGTATTAATTACGTCTCATGTCACGACAATTTCACGTTGTTCGATAAGCTTCAATATTCCTGTCCGGAGGCTTCCAAGGCACAGATCGAACGAATGGTCCGACTTGCCTTAGGTATTGTGCTTACTTCGCAAGGGGTGCCGTTTCTGCACGCAGGATCCGAAATGATGCGGACCAAGGGAGGTCATCACGATTCATATCGGTCACCTGATTTGTTGAACCAGATTGACTGGAGCCGGAAGCACGAATTTCACAATTTGTTCCTTTTCACTCAGAAATGCATTGAGCTGCGCCGGCAGCATCCGGCATTCCGGATGAGTTCTGCGAAAATGATAAACGAGAAGATGCGGTTCAACGGCAAATACATTCCCGGAATTATTCAATACGAGCTGGGTGATTATGCCAATGGCGATTCATGGAAGAGTATCCAGATGTTATTTAACGGAAATAATTACTCAGTTGAATTGGAGATTCCTGAAGCCAACTGGCTGGTTATTGCTGAGGACGGGGAAATTAATCCCAATGGAATGGGGCGGATGACTACCGGAAAAGTGCGCATTCATCCTACCTCGATGATGATTTTGGTGGCTGAAGATTAGAAAGCAGCAAGTAGAAGGTTGATATCCTTAACAGGAATGTCGAGTATGTTCCCGAGATCGTGATTCGTTAGGATGCCGTTGAAAACATAAATTCCTTCGCAGAATCCCTGGTTGATTCGGATATATTGTTTCAAACTCCCTGAACGTCCCATGTTGAGCAGGATGGGAGCGATGATGTTGCTAACCGAAATAGATGTGGTTCGCGCCATTCGCGAAGAGATATTTGGTACACAGTAGTGAATAACACCATGTCTGTTGAAAACCGGTTTTTTCAGATTGGTAATCCGCGATGTTTCGAAACAGCCTCCCTGGATAATATTCAAATCGATAATGACAGAGCCGTTTTTCATGTTCTCTACCATCGTTTCGGGGACAATTATTTTCGGAACCTCATTCATCGATAGTGCACCAATGGCGACATCCGCCGATTTCAAAGCTTTCTTTAACGCTTTCGGGTGGAAAACAGATGTAAAAACCCGCTGCCCGAGTCGTTCCTGGAAGCGCATCAGCTTGTGGATACTGTCGTCGAATACCTTGACAACCGCTCCTAGGCCTAATGCATTGCGGGCAGCAAACTCAGCTGCTGTTCCGGAACCGATAATGACTACTTCAGTTGGAGATATGCCGGTGATTCCACCCAGGATAACTCCTTTTCCGTCCCGGAAGGTACTGAGGTAATCGCTGGCTACAAAAATGGCAGCGTTTCCCATTATTTCACTTAAAATCCGGGTAACCGGGAAAATGCCATGTTCGTCCTTCATGTACTCAAAGCCAATGGCAGTCACCCGTTTTTGCATCAGTTTGCGAATGGTCTCCTGGCTTTGAAATGTGATGTATAGCGGTGACAACAGAAGTTGGTTGCCTTTCAAAAGTTTAGCTTCCTCCAGCGTAAATGCCGACATTTTTACAATCACGTCCGACTGAAGAACCTCGGCCTTTGTTTCACAGATGACTGCTCCCGATTCAGCGTAAGCGTGATCGGAATAGCTGGAACCTTCTCCTGCTCCTTTTTCAATGAAGATATCGTGGCCGTTCGACACCAAAAGTTCGACAGCCTGCGGTGTCAATGGTATACGGAACTCTACGTCGGGAACGACATTGGGAATGCCGATGCTCAGTTTCATGCTTTTCTTCTGTGGAATCAGGAGTTGTTCTTTGGGAAGCAAATCCGGATTGGCAAGCGAACTCATTTTGGCAGATTTCCGTTGAATCATGGCGTATCAGGTTAATTTCTCGATTCGATCATCCTCAGTCCGTCGTCCAGTTCTGTGATATAGACTTTAACAGCATTCTCCGGGAGAAGGGGCTCAATTTTTTCGGGCCATTCGATAAAGCAGTGTTTTCCACTGAAAAAGTAGTCTTCGTAACCGAAATCGAATGCTTCTTCCAGCGTTTTTATCCGGTAAAAATCGAAGTGGAAAATCTGGTCGTCGGTTGAAGTTTGGTATTCGTTGATCAATGCAAAGGTGGGGGATGTAACGTAATCGATTACCTGCATTTCTTCGCATAACGCCTTGATAAACGTTGTTTTACCCGCTCCCATCTTGCCGTAAAATGCAAATACTCTGTCGGCCGGATGCGCCGCAATAAATCGCTTGGCGATATGGTTGATATCCTCCAGAGAATGTATCTCAGCCTTAAACATTTTCAATGTGGATTTTCGTTTTTCAATTTTAATCAATTTCGGGATTTAATAAAAACAGTGTATTAATTAATTTCAACGCTTCTTTCCCAGTTCAGGATTCTGTTTTTTGGAGCTGACTTTCTAACAGGGTTTAAACCAAAAATTGTTGTACTTTTGGGAAAGCATCTGAAATTTTTAAAACGTTTTATCTTATGAATATTCCTGCTGATTTAAAATACACGAAAGACCACGAATGGGTTCGTGTGGAAGGTGACAAAGCTGTAGTTGGTATCACCGATTTTGCTCAGGGTGAGTTAGGTGATATCGTTTTCCTCGAAATTGAGACCGAAGGCGACGAACTGGGAAAAGAGGAGGTTTTTGGTACTGTCGAAGCCGTTAAAACTGTCTCTGATTTGTTTATGCCCGTTTCCGGAACCGTAGAGTCTTTCAATACTGAACTGGAAGACGCACCCGAGTTGGTGAACAAAGATCCGTACGGAAAAGGATGGATGATTAAAATTGCCATGAGTGACTCATCTGAATTGGATGACCTGATGTCGGCAGACGAATACAAAGATTTGATCGAGGGCTGATTATCCTCCTAAAAGACACTAAAAAAGCCGGTCAAAATTTTGACCGGCTTTTTTAGTGTCTTTTATCGTGAATTTTGCTTATTTCAGTTTTTTGGCCACTTCTACCTCAGTGAAAGCTTCTACAAAATCACCTTCTTTGATATCATTGTAGCCTTCGATGTTTAATCCACATTCGTAACCACGGGCAACCTCTTTCACATCATCCTTGAAGCGCTTCAGTGAACCAAGTACGCCTGTGTAGACCACGATACCATCCCTGATGACACGAACCTGAGCATTGCGGGTAATCTTTCCATCCCGAACGATACAACCGGCAATGGTACCCACTTTGGTGATCTTGAACGTTGTCATAATTTCGGCCGTTCCCTGTATTTCTTCCTTGATTTCGGGAGCAAGCATTCCTTCCATCGCCGACTTGATTTCGTTGATAGCGTCGTAGATAATGGAGTAGAGACGGATATCGATTTCCTCTTTCTCCGCAATCCGGCGAGCATTGATGGACGGACGTACCTGGAATCCAATGATAATTGCATTGGATGCGGTAGCCAGCATCACATCCGATTCGGTAATCTGTCCCACAGCTTTGTGGATAACATTTACCTGAATCTCCTGCGTCGACAGTTTAATCAACGAGTCGGAGAGTGCTTCGATGGAACCGTCAACGTCACCTTTCACAATCACATTCAGTTCCTGGAAGTTTCCGATGGCGATACGACGACCAATCTCGTCGAGTGTGATATGTTTCTGAGTCCGGAGTCCTTGCTCACGCTGTAACTGTTCGCGCTTGTTGGCAATTTGCCGGGCCTCTTTTTCTTCTTCCATTACATTGAACTTGTCACCAGCCTGTGGTGCACCGTTCAATCCGAGAATCAACGTAGGTTCTGATGGACCCACCTCTTCGATTCGTTGGTTCCGTTCGTTGAACATCGCCTTGACGTGTCCAAAATACTGTCCGGCCAGGATAACGTCACCTACCCGGAGTGTACCGGCTTGAACCAATACTGTGGCAACATAACCACGTCCTTTATCCAGCGATGATTCGATAACCGAACCGACAGCACGTTTATCCGGATTGGCCTGCAAGTCGAGCATTTCAGCTTCAAGCAGCACTTTCTCCATCAATTCTTCGATGCCATTACCACTCTTGGCCGAGATGTCCTGTGACTGGTATTTACCGCCCCACTCTTCAACGAGGTAGTTCATGTTGGCTAACTCTTCCTTGATTCGCTCCGGGTTGGCTCCCGGTTTATCAACTTTATTGATAGCGAATATAATTGGCACACCAGCTGCTGAAGCGTGGTTGATAGCCTCGATTGTCTGCGGCATCACGTTATCATCGGCAGCGATAATAATGATGGCGATATCGGTAATCTGAGCACCACGGGCACGCATTGCTGTAAAAGCCTCGTGACCTGGAGTATCGAGGAAAGTAATCTTACGATTATCTTCCAGCGTGACGTTATATGCTCCAATGTGCTGTGTAATACCTCCGGCCTCACCAGCAATTACGTTGGTTTTCCGAATGTAGTCGAGTAGTGAGGTTTTACCGTGGTCAACGTGTCCCATCACCGTTACAATCGGCGGGCGAGGTTGCATTTCCTCGTCGGTATCGTCCTCTTCCATGATGGCTTCCTGTACCTCTACCGAGATAAATTCTACGGTGTAGCCGAACTCATCGGCAACAAGAGCCATGGTTTCCGCATCGAGACGCTGGTTGATGGATACGAACAAGCCGAGATTCATACAGGTCTCAATAATCTTGGTAACCGGAACATCAATCATGTTGGCCAATTCGTTTACAGAAACGAATTCTGTTACCTTAATTACATTCTTTTCCTGTTCGGCTTTCGCCATTTCCTCAGCCATCTTCTCACTGACGGCATGACGTTTTTCACGACGGTATTTCGACCCTTTCGATTTCTGACCTTTGGAAGTCAGGCGGGCAAGTGTTTCTTTGATTTGCTTCTGAACATCTTCCTCGCTAACCTCTTTTTTCGGTGCGTTTTTCTTCCGGTTTGGTTTTTTCTTCCAATCGCCCCTTTTGCCTCCATCTTTATGATGTTGTTGCTTGTTGGGCTGATTGTCCTTTTTATTGTTGCTTACCGAAACGCGTTCTTTTGGGTCCTTCTGAATCCTTTTACGCTTTTTCCTTCGGTTTTGCCGTTCTTCGTCTTTTTTATTCTTATTGTTTCCGGGCTTGCGTTTATCCGCTTGCGGAAGATCAATTTTTCCGACAACTGTCGGTCCGGAAAGTTTCTTTCTTTCCAGTTTGAAAATTTCATCTCCGTTATCAGCATTCGCCTCCTGCGATTGCTCTTTCTCTTTGCCCTTTCCCTGCGGTTTTTTTCGAGCTTCCTGCTCTCCCGGGGTAGGTCTTTGCTGTTTTTTCGGAGTCTCTTTAGTTTGTTTTGAGCCAGGCTTCATGGAATCGAGATCGACTTTACCAACGACTTTAACTTTGTCCTCTGCTTTTGGCGAAGCAGATTCCTTTTTGTCTGATTTCTCAGCTTCAGGGGGTGTCCCAGCCGCGGGTTTTTCAGTCTTCCCTGGCTCTTTTTTCTCCTGTTTCGGAGCTTTTTCGGACTTATCTTGTTCCTGTTTCTTTTCCTTTTCTGAAGATTCGGGAGAAGGTACTGGTTCTTTTTTCTCCGGAGCTTTTTCTGTTTTCGGAGTTTCCTTTTTCTCTTCCTCTTTTGGGGCTTTCTTTGGGCCCACGTTTTCCAAATCTACGTGACCAACAACTTTAACTTTTGGCTTGTCTTCTTTTTCTTTCTTCTCGGGTGCAGGAGGCGTAGGTTCTTTGGATTGTTTGGGTTTGGGAGGCTCTTCCGAAGGTTGTTGTTTTTTCTCTTCTGCGCGGTGTGCAGAACTGCTATGGTCGGCGATGCGGATGGAGTCATCATCCTGGAAGTCTTCTTCTTCCGTGTCTGCATTTTCCTCCTGATGAACGTCATCAAGTGAAACAGATTCTTTCTTCGACCTTGTTTGACGCAAGTTCACCTTGTTCGCTTCGATGCGAGCCTCGTGATCTTTACGAAACTGCTTTTCGAGCATTTCCTGTGTCTTATCATCAATCTTGGTGTTCGGATTGGATGAAATCTCGACCCCCTGCTTCTGCAAATAGTCAACCAGGGTGGAAATACCCACGTTTAATTCGCGTGCAATTTTACTTAATCTAGTACCTTTGTTTCCTACAACCATATTTAGCCAAAGAGTTAATAATCAAAATGTCTGTTCCGTTTACCCCGAATCTCTGTACGGCAGATTGTCTGCTGTTGACATGAACATGAGTTACTCAAATTCAGTCTTGAAGATACGGAGAACCTCGTCAATGGTTTCCTCTTCAAGATCGGTTCTTTTGATCAATTCTTCTCTTGAAAGACTTAATACATTTTTGGCTGTGTCGCAACCAATCGCTTTCAATTCGTCGAGAATCCAATCTTCAATTTCGTCAGAGAATTCGTCGAGGTTAACATCCTCGTCATCTTCCTCTATCTGATCGCGGTAAACGTCAATTTCGTAGCCGGTCAACTGACTGGCCAGACGGATATTCAAACCGCCTTTACCAATTGCGAGCGATACTTCCTCGGGTTTCAGATATACCTCGGCACGTTTATCCTCTTCATTAATTTTAATGGTGGAAATTTTAGCCGGGTTCAATGCCCGTTGAATGTACAGCTGCAAGTTATTCGTAAAATTAATTACATCAATATTTTCGTTGCGGAGCTCCCGAACAATACCATGAATGCGGGAACCTTTCATGCCTACACAAGCTCCAACCGGGTCAACGCGCTCGTCGTATGATTCAACGGCAACTTTGGCCCGCTCACCGGGTACTCTAACGATTTTCTTGATGGTTATCAGGCCATCGAAAATCTCGGGAACTTCCAACTCGAAAAGTCTTTCGAGGAATACCGGTGAAGTACGTGACAGAATAATCTGCGGATTATTGTTTTTCATTTCAACCCTTACGACTACTGCACGAATGGTATCTCCTTTCCGGAAAAAGTCTGAAGGAATCTGCTCTGCTTTCGGAAGCAACAGTTCGTTGCCTTCGTCGTCGAGTACCAGAATTTCCCTCTTCCAAATTTGGTAAACTTCTCCGGTAACAATATCACCTACTTTTGATTTATATATGGTGTAAATGTTATCTTTTTCAAGCTCCAATATCCTTGCTGCCAGATTCTGACGCAAGTTAAGAATTGCCCGGCGACCGAAATGAACCAATCTCACTTCGTCAGACACTTCTTCACCTACTTCGTAGTCGGTATCAATTTTTTTCGCTTCAGATAATGAAATCTGAAGGTTGGGATCGGTTAAATCCTTGTCTTCTACAACCTCACGGTTCCGCCAAATCTCGAAGTCGCCCTTGTCAGGGTTGATGATTACATCGAAATTCTCATCGGTGCCGTATTGTTTTTGTAGCACACTGCGAAAAACATCTTCCAGCACACTCATCATCGTGGCTCTGTCGATGTTCTTTAACTCTTTAAACTCCGAGAAGGTGTCAATCAAGTTCAGATTGTCCATTTCTTTATTCTTTTATTTAAAAGAAATAACGCTTTTTGCTGTTCTTATCATGTCGAACGAAAATGGAAGGTCCTCTGTTACAGTTACCTTCTTCTTTTTTCCTTCAACCCGCTCACGCCGGCTTTCTTCCAGTATGATGCCGTCTTCACTGGCTTCCTTTAAAATGCCGGTGTGCTTGTCACCGTCATTGGTTGTTACTTCAATTTCGCGTCCAATATTTTTTTGGTACTGACGAAGCACCTTGAAGGGTTGGGTTAAACCCGGCGACGAGACCTCCAGTTGAAAATCTTCTTCATCCCGGTCGAGATTGTGCTCAATTTGACGGCTGAATGCAACGCATTGATCAATGCTCAGGCCATTGTCACTATCGATCAGAACCGATATGGCGTTACCGGCTGAGACCTGAATATCGACAACAAACATGTCGTCAGTAAGCTTCTCATCAATCAGACTCCGAATCAGTTCTTTATTAATCATCTTTAACCCTAATAAAATAGGGGACTCACTGTCCCCTAATCCTTCGATTATTCTTCGCCGCAAAAATAATATAATTGTATGATATATCAAAACAAACCTACTTTTGTTTGAGCTATTTTAGATTTGGGTTTTAGGGGGTTGCCGGTCTTTTCCTTCCCCTTCCGAAAACATTTTGTATTTTGCAGAAGTTAAAAATATCGTAAAAGAACATCATTTGAAGCCGCTTAAACGAAAAATTGTCAACGATCCGGTGTGGGGGTTTATCGAGTGGGATTCACCGTTGTTGTTGGATTTGATTAGTCATCCTTACGTACAGCGTCTTCGTCGGATTAAACAGTTGGGGCTTTCCAGTCTGGTTTATCCCGGTGCCAATCATACCCGCTTCGAGCATGTTATCGGTGCAATGCACTTGGTGCGCTCAGCGTTGGATGTACTGAAAACAAAAGGACATGAGATAACAGAGGAGGAAACAACAGGTGTGCTGGCTGCTATCCTTTTGCATGACATCGGACATGGTCCGTTTTCACACGCTTTGGAAGAAAGCATGGTAAAAGGGATTTCACATGAAGTTATCTCGAAGTTGTTCATGCACCAGTTGAATCGGGAATTTGACGGCCGTCTCGATTTGGCTATTCAGATATTCGCCGGAGAGTATCACAAAAAATTTCTGCACCAGTTGGTCAGCAGTCAGCTGGACATGGATCGGCTCGATTACCTGAAGCGTGACAGCTTTTATTCCGGTGTTTCGGAAGGAATTGTTTCGTCTGATCGGATCATCAAGATGCTGAATATCCGGAATGATGAACTGGTGGTTGAGTCGAAGGGGATTTACTCTATCGAAAAATTTCTGATTGCCCGACGATTGATGTACTGGCAGGTGTACATGCACAAAACGGTTTTGTCGGCCGAGCATATGATGATAAGTGTGTTGAAAAGGGCGCATGAGCTAGCTTCCGATGGCGACAATGTATTTGCCCCGCCAGCACTGGGTGTATTTCTGCGTGGCGATATCAGCCGGCACGAGTTCGAATCGGGCGACAATGAAACGGTCAAATCAGCGCTTCAATTGTTCGCCGAACTGGACGATACGGATATTCTTAGTTCGATAAAAGAATGGACTCGTCATTCTGACGTGATTTTGTCAACGCTTTCCCGGAGTATCATTAACCGAAACCTTTTTAAGATCAAGTTGAGTAGTCATCCGGTAACGGAAAAAAAGAGGGCAGAATTGCGTGAACGTGTTATGAAGACTTTTTCGGTGACATCATCCGAAGCCGATTATTTTGTCATCTCGGGAACGGCGACAAACAATGCCTACATGCCAAGTGTCGAGCAGATCAATATCTTGTTCAAAAACGGAAAAATAAAGGATATCAAGGATGCTTCGGACATTAATTTGTCCGGATTATCTACGACTGTGCGCAAATATTTTGTCTGTTATCCTCGCGAAATAATTTTGAAGTAATATTAATTAACTATTTTTGCACGAAATTTAAAGAACAGCGCATGGAGTTTTCAGCCAACGACATTGCCGGGTTGCTGGGCGGTGAAGTAGAAGGAGATGGCAGTGTAAAAGTGAATAATGTTTCCAAAATCGACCAGGGAATTCCCGGAACATTGGCTTTTCTTGCTAATCCGGCTTACGCTAAATATATATATACAACGAAGGCATCGGTGGTGTTGGTTAACCGCGATTTTCAACCGGAGGATGAACTTTCCTGTACGCTTATCCGTGTAGACGACGCCTACGCTTCGATTGCCAAATTGCTGAATTACTACGAGCAATCGAAGCCGAAAAAAGTTGGCGTCGAACAACCTTCCTTTATAAGTGAATCCGCATCAGTTGGAGAGCAGGCATATGTAGGCGCTTTTGCCTATGTGGGTGAAAAAGCCACGATTGGTAAAAATGTCAAAATTTATCCTAACGTATATATTGGTGACGGAGCTGCCATTGGAGACGATACGATTCTGTATGCAGGAGTAAAAATTTACGCCGGCTGTAAAGTGGGTAAGAATTGTATTCTGCACGCAGGTGTAGTTGTTGGATCCGATGGGTTTGGATTTGCGCCAACTTCCGATGGTAGCTATGATAAGATTGCTCAGGTGGGGAATGTGGAGATTTATGATAATGTGGAGATTGGCTCAAATACCACAATCGATTGTGCGACCATGGGGTCAACCGTTATCAACGAGGGTGTGAAAATTGACAACTTGGTGCAGATTGCGCACAATGTGGAAGTTGGAAAAAATACTGTTATTGTAGCTCAGGTAGGAGTTGCAGGATCAGCTAAGATTGGAGAAAATTGTATGATTGGCGGACAAGTAGGTATTGCCGGTCATATTAGAATTGGCAATAACGTTAAAATTGGTGCCCAGTCAGGAATTTCAAATAATGTGAAAGATAATTCGACAATTTTTGGGACGCCTGCCTTTGGACATCGCGATTTTATGAAATCGTATGCCGTATTTAAAAATCTTCCGCAGTTGCGTTCAGATGTGATTGAGCTTGGGCGGAAAATAAAAGACCTGGACGAATCCAACAGCTGATTTTAGTGAAGTGATTGATTCAGACGGTTTATTGTTTATTTTTGGGAATTCTGAAATAATAAAAATGGGATGAGAACTCCCGGAATTCCGGCATTAGCCTAACCGGGTTGAACCAAATTTCTCAGAAAAATGAGTGTGAAACAAAAGACCATTGCGAAACCTGTTTCGGTGACAGGTATAGGACTCCATACGGGAGTAGAAGTGACGATGACCTTTAAACCTGCTCCCGAAGATCATGGTTTCAAATTTCAGAGGATAGATGTAGAGGGAAAACCGGTGATTAACGCCGATGTATCGAAAGTAAAAGGTACTTCGCGCGGAACGGTTCTTCAGGAAGGTGAAATTGGAGTTAGCACGATTGAGCACACGATGGCTGCTTTGCTCGGGATGGATATTGACAATGTGCTGATCGAGGTAGATGGTCCCGAAGCTCCCATTCTGGATGGTAGTTCTGCTCCGATTGTGACTGCTTTGAAAGAAGCAGGAATCGCAGAGCAGGAAGCTCGTCGCGATTATTTTGAAATCAAGCAGAAGATAGTTTACCGGAACGAAGAACAAGGGATCGAATTGATTGCCCTTCCGGACGATGAATTTTCCCTGGATGTGATGATTTCCTATGATTCGGTAGTGTTGGGAAATCAATTTGCGACACTTAATTCGTTAGATAACTTTGAAAAGCAGGTGGCTCCTTGTCGCACTTTCGTTTTTGTACGGGAGCTGGAAATGTTGTTAAAGAATAACTTGGTGAAAGGTGGCGATCTGGATAACGCAATTGTTATTATGGATCAGAAAATGCCGCAGCAGGAGCTGGATCGCATTGCTGATTTGTTTCATCACGAGCATGTTCAGGTTGATAAGATTGGTGTCTTGAACAATGTCGATCTGCATTTCGAGAATGAATGCGCCCGTCATAAGCTGCTTGACGTGATTGGTGATTTGGCGTTGGTTGGAAAACGAATCAAGGGGCGGATCATTGCTCGCCGTCCGGGACACATGGCTAACACCGAATTTGCCCGGATTCTCCAAAAAGAATGTAAGCGTCAGACGGCACTGAATTCAGCTCCGGAATACGATCCCAACGCAACTCCTTTATACGATATTAACGAGATAAAAACGATGCTGCCGCACCGGTCTCCATTTCTTTTGGTTGACAAAATTATGGATAAGGGCGACGATTTCATTATTGGAGTTAAGAATGTGACCATGGATGAACCGTTTTTCAGCGGTCATTTCCCTGATGAGCCGGTTATGCCGGGCGTTCTGATGGTGGAGGCTATGGCGCAATGTGGTGGTGTATTTGTGATTAGTTCATTACCTTCCGACGGAAATTATTCTACTTATTTTATGAAACTTGATAATATTAAGTTCAGGAAGAAAGTGGTTCCGGGGGACACCCTGATATTTAAATTGAAGCTGACAAGTCCGATTCGACGTGGAATTGCCAATATGATTGGTTACGCTTTTGTGGGCGATACGATTGTTTGCGAAGGCGAATTTATGGCTCAAATTGTTAAGAACTAAGATGATTCTGAAACGACAACCAGCGGTGTTGTCTCAAATTTTATAGTAATGAAACAACCTTTAGCGTACGTTCATCCCGAAGCTCAGATTGCTGAAAATGTAGTTATTGAGCCCTTTACAACTGTTGATAAGGACGTGGTGATTGGCGAAGGTTCCCATATTGGACCTAATGTTACCATTTTACCGGGTACCCGGATTGGTAAAAATTGTAAAATATCTCCCGGAGCGGTGATTGGTGGTGAGCCGCAGGATCTGAAATTTCAGGGAGAATACACTACCGTGGAAATTGGAGACAATACAACCATTCGCGAGTATGTAACCATCAACAAAGGTACTGCTGCTAAAGGTAAAACGGTGGTGGGAAGCAACTGTCTGATCATGGCATATGTCCATATTGCCCATGACTGTGTGGTTGGAAACAACGTTATTTTGGTTAACTATACCGGTCTGGCCGGTGAAGTGTTCGTCGACGACTTCGCCATCCTGGGTGGATATACAGCCGTACATCAGTTCTGCCATATTGGTAAGCATGTGATGCTTTCAGGTGGTTCGCTGGTGCGGAAAGATGTTCCTCCGTACATCAAGGCAGGCCGTGAGCCACTTTCCTATGTTGGTGTAAACTCTATCGGACTTCGTCGTCGTGGATATACCAACGAAAAAATCCGTGAGGTGCAGGAAATCTACCGTCTGATTTATCAGAAAGGTTACAACAATACACAAGCGTTGGAAGTAATCGAAGCTGAGCTTCCTGCTTCCCGCGAACGCGATGATATTCTGTTGTTTGTGAAAGATTCGAAACGAGGAATTATCAAAGGATATTTCCCCGATTGATGATATGATATTGAAAAAGAAAACCGCCTCCATTTCCGGGGCGGTTTTTTATTGCTTGAGGTTTTTGTCTTATTCCTGATTCATCAAAGGATTCCATCCTTGTGCCATCAACGGAATTTCCTGACCGCTGCCGGCGGTAACCAAATTCGTTCCTTCCGACTTTTCTGTGATGTGCCCAATGACTGTAATGTCCGGATGATTCCGGATTTTATCATATTCACCTACCGGGATGGTGAATAACAATTCATAATCTTCGCCTCCGTTCAATGCCGCAACCAGCGGATTAACATTTAACTCTTCCGCCATTTGTTTGGTCTGGTCGTCCATCGGAATGCGATCCTCGAATAACTTGCAGCCGGTTCCCGATTCTTCACAGATGTGCATAATTTCGGATGACAATCCATCTGATATATCGATCATGGCCGTGGGATGAATTCCTTGTTCCTGGAAGATTCTCAACATGTCACGCCGGGCTTCCGGTTTTAACTGTCTTTCCAGGATGTAGTCATAACCTTCCAACTGCGGTTGCATTTTCGGGTTCACTTTGAAGACTTCGTTTTCTCTTTCCAAAAGCTGCAATCCCATGTACGCGCCGCCTAAATCACCGCTGACACATAAAAGATCAGTTGGTTTGGCGCCGCTGCGGAAAACCAAATCTTCTTCTTCAGCTTCACCAATAGCGGTAATGGAAAGTACCAGTCCTGTCATCGATGAGGTGGTGTCTCCTCCCACCAAATCAACTCCGTACGTGTCACAGGCCAACCGGATGCCGGAATAAAGCTCGTCGAGTGCTTCTATAGAAAACTTCGACGATATGGCCATACTTACGGTAATCTGTTTCGGGATGGCATTCATAGCATAAACATCGCTGAGGTTGACTACCACGGCTTTGTATCCTAAATGTTTTAACGGGACATACATTAGGTTGAAATGAATTCCTTCCGTCAGCATATCAGTAGTTACGACCGTCTTTTTGTTATTAAAATCTAAAACTGCACAGTCATCGCCAACCCCCTTGAGGGTACTTTTGTTGTGTATAGTAAGATGTGATGTAAGCCTGTTGATCAGGCCAAACTCTCCGAGTTCGGAAAGTTGATGAATTGTTCTTTTTTCGTCTGTCATATAATAAAAGACCTCGAGGTTTTTTTAGTAGGAATCAGGCTTCAAAAATAGCGCACATTTTATATCTTTGCAACAATTTAAAAGCGGTCTATTTAAATGTGTTAACGGTGTGAGACGCGCATAGTGAAGAGGTGGGCCGGCTTTAATTAAATATTCGCAGTTATGGAAGACCAAAATAAACTACTTGATAAAGTAACAAAGAGTGAATATCAGTATGGTTTTGTGACCAATATTGATTCCGATACGCTGGGAAAAGGGTTGAATGAAGATGTGATTCGTTGGATCTCGGCCAAGAAGAAAGAGCCTCAGTTTATGCTTGATTTCCGTTTGAAAGCTTATCGCAAATGGCTGGAGATGGAAATGCCGGACTGGGCTTACCTGAAAATCCCGGAAATCGATTACCAGGACATCATCTATTATTCGGCGCCGAAAAAGAAAAAGGAATTGCAGAGTCTTGACGAAGTGGACCCTGAATTGCTGAGTACTTTCGAAAAACTGGGTATTCCGCTGGAAGAGCAGAAATTGCTCGCCGGCGTGGCAGTGGACGCGGTGATGGACAGCGTGTCGGTGAAAACCACTTTTAAAGAAACACTTGCCGAAAAAGGGATCATCTTCAGTTCGTTCAGTGAAGCTGTTCAGGAGCATCCCGATTTGGTTCAGAAATATTTGGGAATGTCGGTTCCGTCGACTGACAACTACTTTGCTGCGCTGAATGCAGCCGTTTTCTCCGACGGTTCGTTTGTTTACATTCCGAAAGGTGTTCGTTGCCCGATGGAGCTTTCAACTTATTTCCGAATCAATGCCGCAAATACAGGTCAGTTCGAGCGTACGCTGATTGTAGCCGACGACGATAGCTACGTTTCGTATCTTGAAGGTTGTACCGCTCCGATGCGTGACGAGAATCAGTTGCACGCGGCCGTTGTGGAAATCATTGCGCTCGATCGTGCAGAAGTAAAATACTCGACTGTACAGAACTGGTATCCCGGTGATGAGAACGGAAAAGGCGGTATCTACAACTTCGTGACAAAACGCGGATTGTGTAAAGGAGAATCATCCAAGATTTTCTGGAACCAGGTGGAAACCGGTTCCGCCATTACCTGGAAATACCCGAGTTGCATTTTGTTAGGCGATAATTCGGTAGCGGAGTTTAACTCAGTAGCTGTTACCAATAACTACCAGCAGGCCGATACCGGAACCAAGATGGTGCACATCGGTAAAAACACCAAGAGTACCATTGTATCGAAAGGTATTTCGGCCGGAAAGAGTGACAACTCCTATCGTGGTTTGGTAAGGGTTGCTCCCAAAGCGGAAAATGCCCGGAACTTCTCGCAGTGTGATTCGTTGTTGCTCGGCGATACCTGTGGAGCTCATACCTTCCCGTACATCGAAGTTTCCAATAATTCATCGGTGGTGGAACATGAGGCAACCACATCGAAAATTGGTGAAGACCAGATTTTCTATTGTAACCAACGCGGAATTTCAACACAGGATGCAGTTGGAATGATTGTGAATGGTTATGCACGTGAAGTAATCAATAAATTGCCCATGGAATTTGCAGTAGAAGCACAAAAACTGTTGCAAATCAGCCTTGAAGGCAGTGTGGGTTAATCGGATATATACGTAAGATAAGTTCAGAAAATATGTTAATTGTAAAAGACTTACACGCTAAAGTCGAAGGAAAAGAAATATTGAAGGGCATTAACCTCGAGGTAAATCCCGGAGAGGTTCATGCCATTATGGGACCCAACGGTTCAGGAAAAAGTACATTGGCTAATGTATTAGCCGGTCATGAGAATTATGAGGTGACTGGTGGAGAGGTTACATTCTTCGGAAAGGATTTGCTCGATATGGATGCAGATGTTCGTTCCAAAGAAGGTTTGTTCCTCAGTTTCCAGTATCCGGTAGAAATTCCGGGTGTCAGCATGGTCAATTTCCTGAAGACCGCGTTGAATGAACATCGTAAATATCAGGGAAAAGATGAGCTGAAAGCCGGCGATTTTCTGAAACTGATGAAGGAAAAGAAAGCGCTGGTCGAAATCGATTCTCATCTGACCAACCGTTCTGTCAACGAAGGTTTTTCAGGTGGAGAGAAAAAGAAGAATGAAATCTTCCAGATGGCTATGCTCGAACCGAAACTGGCAATCCTTGATGAAACGGACTCAGGACTGGATATCGATGCGCTTCGTATTGTGGCTCACGGTGTGAATGCCCTGAAGCGCCCTGATAATGCCACCATCGTGGTAACGCACTATCAGCGTCTGCTCGATTATATTGTCCCCGATTTTGTTCATGTTTTGTATAACGGTCGTATTGTGAAGTCCGCCGGAAAAGAGCTGGCACTGGAACTGGAAGAGAAAGGTTACGACTGGATCAAAAAAGAGGTGGGAGCGTAAATATGACTGAGGCGAAAAGAAATCAAGAAATCAATCAGCGGCTCGCCAACCTTTTTGAATCGAATGTTCACCTTCTGGAAGATGGTGCGGGCGGTGTTCTTAATGATGCACGCAAGCCGGCAATCGAGGCATTCCGGAAACAGGGAATTCCCGATTTTAAAACGGAAAACTATAAGTATACCAACCTCGCGAAGATTTTTGCTAACGAGAATCACCGCCGGGTGTTTGCTTACGAGGAAAGTAACGTCAATCTGCACGAGCTTTTCCAGTGCGATGTTCCGGAACTGGACACTAACCTGGTGATGCTTACCAACGGCTGGTATTATTCCGGTAACGAACAGCTGACAGAACTCCCGGAAGGAGTTGTGGTGACCAGTCTTCGCAAAGCTGCGGTTGAATATCCCGAGTTGGTTGAAAAATACTATGGCAAGATGGCGGATCCGGAAAAAGATCCGTTGACCGCATTGAATACGGCTTTTGCCCAGGATGGTGTCTTTATTTATGTACCGCGAAGTGTTGTGGTAGAGAAGCCCATTCAAATCATCGACCTGATGAGAGGGGGCGAAAATACTTATGCGACACAACGTAATCTGGTAATTGCCGAAGAGAACAGTCAGGTGAAAGTGATTTTCTGCGATCATACGCTTGACCCGCAGGACTACATGGTAAATAACCTGACGGAAGCTCACGTTGGTGAAAATGCGGTTGTCGATTTTTACAATCTGCAAAACCAGCATAATAAGGCTGTAAACTTGACCGGTTTGTATATCCGTCAGGAGCGAAATTCTAATGTGTTGACAAATACCTTGTCACTGCATGGCGGAATTGTTCGCAACAACCTGAACGTTCTCATCGATGGCGAGCATGCTGAAGCTAATTTGTATGGGCTGGCACTGACAGACAAAAGTCAACATGTCGATAATTTCACTTTCGTTGAACATGCGCATCCCGATTGTCAGAGCAACCAGCTTTTCAAGAATGTTTTGGATGATCAGTCCACCGGTGGATTTACGGGCCGGATTCATGTGGGACGTGGAGCACACGGAACGTTGGCTTACCAGCGAAATAACAACGTGTTATTGACAGGCACTGCGAAAATGAATACGAAGCCGCAGTTGGTGATTGATAACGACGATGTGAAATGTTCGCACGGAGCTACGGTTGGACGGATTGACGAAGAGGCTTTGTTTTACCTGAAATCACGTGGTATTGCTGAACGGGAAGCCCGCCTGATGTTGATGTATGCTTTCGCGCACGAGGTGCTGCAGGAAGTTCGCGTTGAAAAACTGGGAGAACGAATTGACGAGCTGGTGAACAAGCGCCTGCGCGGAGAAGTGTCTAAATGTCACTCCTGCGTGATGGATTGTGAAAGCTGATTCGTTTCGTTTTAGGGAGAAGAACATCGCTTTTTCGCTTACGCGGAAGGCACAAAGCATAAGCCGGGAGTTAGCGTTTTAAACTTAGCTTCCGGTTCAATAATTTTATTCATATTATGAGTCTCGATTTCCGGAAAATTAGAAAGGATTTTCCCATCCTTGACCAGCAGGTTCACGGAAAGCCACTGGCCTATCTCGATAACGCTGCTACTACGCAGAAACCCCGGGTGGTTCTCGATAAGGTGGAAGAATATTACCTGAAGACCAATGCCAATATTCATCGCGGGGCTCATTTTATGGCCAACGAAACAACCGAGGCTTTCGAAGGCGCGCGCGAAACAGTGCGGCAGTATATCAAAGCAGGCGATCGGGGCGAGATTATTTTCACGCATGGAACTACGGAATCGGTTAACCTCGTTGCTTATTCTTTTGGTGAAGCGTTCGTTTCGGAAGGTGACGAGATTGTAGTTTCTGAGCTGGAACATCATGCGAACATTGTTCCCTGGCAATTGCTTTGCGAGCGGAAGAAAGCAACACTGAAAGTATTACCGTTCGACGAAAAAGGCGTTCTGAAAATTGAAGAGCTGGATGGTTTGCTAACTGAGCGCACCAAGTTGGTAGCGATGAACCATGTGTCAAATACACTGGGGACGATCAATCCGGTTGAGAAGATTGTCGAGATTTCACATAAGCGAAATATCCCGGTGTTGCTCGACGGGGCGCAGGGAATTGCCCATTATCCGCCGGATGTACAAACGCTCGATTGCGATTTCTATGTTTTCTCCGGTCACAAGATTTACGGCCCTACCGGGATTGGCGTTTTGTACGGAAAGCGGAAATGGCTGGAGCAAATGCCACCTTTCATGGGCGGTGGGGAGATGATTTCGGAGGTGAAGTTTTCCGGAACGACCTTTAATGAACTGCCCTATAAATTTGAGCCCGGGACGCCCAATTACATAGGAGCTATTGCGTTGGGAACGGCTATAGAGTATGTTCAGTCGCTCGGAGTTGACAATCTGGCAGTTCGTGAACAAGAAATATTGAAACTGGCAACAGAGAAACTGAAGTCAATCGAAGGTATCCGGTTCTTCGGAGAAGCTGAAAATAAGGTAGGTGTAATCTCTTTCGAGATTGAAGGGATTCACTCATTCGATTTAGGTACGCTTCTTGATCAACTGGGCATAGCGGTCCGTACCGGGCGCATGTGCACCGATCCGATCATGGATCATTTTGACGTACCCGGAATGACGAGGGCTTCGTTTGCATTTTATAATACGGAAGAAGAGGTTGAGGCGTTGTACAAGGCCCTGATTCGTATCAAGGGAATGTTTTGAATTTTATCGTAAGTTTGTTCCCTTGATTTTGATTCAAAGCAGTTTTTCGTTATGACTATTGAAGATATACAACAGGAAATCATTGAAGAGTTTTCGGTGTTCGAAGATTGGATGGACAAGTACGCATACCTAATTGAACTCGGGAATGAACTGGAACCCATTGATGCGAAATATAAGATTGATGACAACCTGATTCGGGGATGCCAGTCACGGGTGTGGCTTCATCCTGAAAAGGACGGTGATAAAATTCTGTTTGAAGCAGAAAGTGACGCGATTATTGTGAAAGGCCTGGTGGCTTTGTTGCTGCGTGTACTTTCCAATCGTTCACCGAGGGAGATAATCGATGCCGATTTACATTTTATCGATGACATCGGATTGAAACAACATTTGTCTCCTACACGTTCAAATGGATTACTGGCCATGGTGAAACAGATGAAACTTTATGCTCTGGCCTACGAAAAACTTTCACAACAGGAGGGTTAAGAAATGGATGAAAGAATTGACAAAATAATTGCCAGCCTGAAAGAGGTTTACGACCCGGAAATTCCGGTCAATGTATACGATTTGGGCATGGTTTACAGTGTTGATGTGGATGAACACAACACGGCCAACGTACTAATGACATTAACGGCTCCGAACTGTCCCGCCGCCGACATGATTGTTTCGGATGTGGAGTACATGACGAAAAAGGTGGACGGCGTTGAAGACTGCAAGGTGGAGATTACTTTTGATCCGCCGTGGGATAAATCGATGATGTCCGAAGAGGCGCGACTCGAACTCGGCTTCATGTAAAATATTTAACCATCACATATTGTGGTGGTTTTTTTGTCAGAAAATATCGTACCCGGAAACGAATGGATACCGAAAAAGCCACATACAGCGAGCGCATCAAGGAAGAGGCGAAACGGCTCGGTTTTACCGATTGCGGCATAGCGGCCGTCGAGCACCTCGATGAAGAGGAGCCTCGCTTGTTGCAATGGCTTGAAAAAGGCATGAACGGGCAGATGGGCTACATGGAGCGAAATGTAGAGAAACGTCTCGACTCGGGAAAATTGGTGGAAGGTGCCCGTTCGGTGGTTTCGGTTATTCTTAATTACTATCCGGGCGAAACGCAAAAGGCCGAAGATGCGCCGGTGATTTCGAAATATGCTTACGGAACGGACTATCACTTTGTCATCAAGGACAAGCTGAAAAGCCTGATGCGGTTTATTCAGGAAGAGATTGCTCCTTGTTCCGGACGACCGTTTGTCGACTCGGCGCCGGTTCTCGACCGGGCATGGGCACGTCGGGCTGGACTCGGCTGGATTGGTAAGAACTCCCACCTTATTTCGCCTAAGCATGGCTCCTTCTTTTTCATCGGTGAACTGATCATCGATTTGGAACTGGCATATGATAAGCCCGCTGACACTGATTTCTGCGGCTCTTGCACCCGCTGTATCGACTCGTGTCCAACCAAAGCCATAGTGGCGCCTCACACCATCGATGCCCGGAAATGTATTTCTTACCTGACTATTGAAAACCGCGAAGAAATTCCCGAAGCTTTTAAAGGTCAGCTGCAGGACCGCATGTATGGCTGTGACATCTGCCAGGATGTTTGCCCGTGGAACCGGACTCCTGCTCCTCATAATGTCGAAGCATTCCAGCCTAAGCCTGAGCTGCTTGAAATGTCACGTGCTGAGTGGAAAGAGCTGGACCGGGAACACTTCAATCAACTCTTCCGAAAATCGGCGGTAAAACGAGCCGGTTTTAAAGGCCTTCGCCGCAACATCGATTTTTTAGATTAATTAAGTTTTACTCCTGCGAACTTTTTTGCACATTTAGTTAATCAAAGATGAACCCTTGTGCCAATGAAGTTTTCGGAATACAAATGGGAATCGTTCGACGGACTGGACTACTATGCGGTCAGTTGGGCGCCGGATGTTTATCCGAAGGCAGTTTTGGCACTGGTCCACGGTCATGGCGATCATTGCCGCAGGTATGACCATTGGCTGAGTCGTTTTCCGGAGCAGAATCTGGCTGCTGTGGCATTCGATTACCGGGGACACGGACGATCGGGTGGAAAAAAGGGCGTTCTTCGCCATTACACCGATTTTTTGCAGGACGTGGAGCTATTGGTGCGAAAGACACGCGAATTGTTCCCCGGCATTCCGGTTATCCTTTTCGGACACAGCATGGGCGGAAACATGGCGTTGAGTTACTGTTTGCGCAGAGCTGCCATTCCACAGCTGGCTATCATCACTTCGCCATGGATAACGTTGCGAAAAAGGCCCGGTGCTGTAATGACTGCAGCAGCTTGTTTGGCCAATAGGTTGACGCCCCGTCTCACGTTCAAAACCGGACTCCGTTCACGCGATTTCTCGGAAGATAATGAATCGGCGGAGTCGCGAAGCAAAGATGAGCTGTTGCACAACCGAATCTCTGTCCGGCTGTTTTGCGAAGTGAAGCGCGAAGGCGAATGGTTACTGGAAAATGCCTATCGGTTGAATATTCCGGTCTTGTTGATGCAAGGTCTGGATGATCCCATTATGGATAGCAATGCCGGTCTGAAGCTATTCGATAATGCGGCCGACCGGATTACCTACCGTGGATGGCACGGCGCTCGTCATCAATTGCACGATTACGAGAATCAGGACGAGGTGTTGGAGTTTATTTTTCACTGGATAGAACAGAATATATGAGCCGATTCAGAACGAAAATAGAATTGCCGGATTACGAGAAGAAACTCGACTACCGTGATAAAATCGTGCTGATGGGATCATGCTTTGCCGAAAGCATTGGGGAAAAGCTCACGAGCCGCTGTTTCCCGGTCGATGTGAATCCATTCGGAATTTTATACAATCCGGTTTCGGTGGGGAATAGCCTGGAGCTTCTGATGGAAGAAAAGAAATTTAAGGATAAAGATATCTTTTTTGCTAACGGACGATGGAACAGCTATCACCACCATAGTCGTTTTTCTCATCAGGATAAAAAAATCTGCCTTGAGGAAATTAACAAACGCGTAACATTTGGGGCAGAGCAACTTCGCCAGGCTGGTTTTCTTTTCATTACTTTCGGTACAGCCTGGGTGTATGAAAACCGCGACGATGAAAAAGTAGTGTCCAATTGTCACAAGCAGCCGGTAAAGCAATTTCTCAGATACCGCTTAAATGTTGATGAAACGGTTGCCCGCTGGGAGACTTTGCTAACCCGGTTGTGGGAGATGAATCCCGGTTTGCAGGTTATTTTTACCGTGAGTCCGATACGTCACTGGAAAGATGGGGCTCACGAAAACCAAATCAGTAAATCGGTGTTGTTTCTAATAATCGAGACCTTGTTGAATCGGTTTGAAAAGGGGCGAATAGCTTATTTCCCATCGTATGAAATTGTGATGGATGAATTGCGGGACTACCGGTTTTACGCCCCTGACATGGTTCACCTGGGCGATACCGCTGTCGATTATATCTGGGAGCGCTTTTCGGATGTTCTAATAACAAAAGATAGTTTGAGCATCATGAACAGAGTAGAAAAACTGCGACGAGCGACCGAACACCGGCCCTTCGATGAACATGGGAGAGACTACCGCTTATTCCTTGACAATCAGTTAACACAGGCTGATAAATTGATGAAACAATACCCGTTCCTTAACATTCAAGATATTTTGGAGTATTTTCTTCGAAAACTGAAGGAATAAATTTTTACAGAGGTGCCAATTGCCTAAATTTTTCTGTATTTTAAATTCATTCCTATTGCGATTTTTTGGAAATTAATCGTTGAAGCGCATTAAAATTAATTCTGCACCTATGAGCTATCTGAAATTTGATAAACAGCAGTTAGTCAATCTGGAATATTCACTGCAGCGTGAATTTCTTCGCACCAACCGTGCGGGAAGTTATTCATCTTCTACCCTTGCGGGATGTAATACCCGTAAGTATCACGGTTTGCTCGTTACTCAGTTGAATGAGCTGGACGGAGGGAGACATGTACTGCTTTCGTCGTTGGATGAAACAGTGATTCAGCATGACGCAGAATTTAACCTGGGAATACACAAGTTCCCGGGCGACCATTACGAGCCCCGCGGACATAAATATCTTCGTGATATTGAATTCAATAAAATTTCAAAGCTCACTTACCGCGTTGGTGGTGTCATTCTTTCGCGTGAGAGGATTTTGGTAGAAAAGGAAGAACAGCTTCTGATCCGATACACGCTGGAAGATGCTCATAGTCCGACAACGCTTCGGTTCAAACCATTTCTGGCTTTTCGAAATGTTCACACACTGAGTAAAGCCAACATGTTTGCGAATACGCGTTTTGTTCCGGTTGAGAATGGAATTAAAATGCGCTTATACGAGGGGTATCCCTTCCTGCACATGCAGTTTTCGAAAGAAGTCGATTTTGTTCCTGTCCCGGATTGGTATTTCAATATCGAATACATGAAGGAGCAAAAAAGAGGTTACGAGTTTCAGGAAGACCTCTTTGTGCCGGGATATTTTGAACTTCCGATTAAGAAGGGAGAATCCATTGTTTTCTCGGCATCGACAGCCGAAGAGAAGCCGAGCGGATTTAAACGCCGGTTTACCAACGAAACAAAGAAGAGAACGCCTCGTGATTCGTTTTCCAACTCGTTGCTCAATTCTGCCCAGCAGTTTCTTTGCATGCGGGACGACGGTGATGATATTATTGCCGGTTATCCCTGGTATGAGTCAATTCCGAGGCAAACTTTTCTGGCGATTAACGGAATTCTGTTGCGCCAGGGAAACATGAAAACGTATGAGTCGATTCTGAAAACGCATACCAAGCGTTTAAAGGACGGCCTTTTCCCAAAATATGTTGGTGCCGGCGAAAGTGATTACGATGCAGCCGATGCACCGTTGCTGTTCTTCGCCAGTGTGCAGGAGTTGAATGATTACGTGGAGAAGAAAGAGCTCTGGGAGAAGTATGGTCCGACCATGAAGAAGATACTGGCCAACTACCGGAAAGGCACACGATTCAATATCCATATGCAGGATAACGGCTTGATTCATGCGAAAGCAGAGAATGTAGCGCTGACTTGGATGGATGCTTACGTGGAAGGAAAACCGGTTACACCGAGAGGTGGTTTGGCCGTTGAGATCAATGCGCTTTGGTACAACGCGGTTTCTTATGCTCTGGAGTTGGCTGAAATTGCCGGAGATCATGCTTTTGTTGAGGAGTGGAAAGATATACCGGAAAAAATCGCCGCCTCGTTTCAGGAAACATTCTGGTGCGATGACGAAGAATACCTGGCCGATTATGTCGATGGCGATTACAAAGATTGGTCAGTGCGTCCCAACATGCTTTTTGCTGCCTGGCTTTCATATTCTCCATTATCGCGGGAGCAGAAAAAAGCCGTTATCAGCCGGGTGAAGAATGAGTTGCTTACCACCAGTGGGTTGCGCTCGTTGTCGCCGAAAAATCAGGAATATTTGGGAATATGTGACGGAGATTTGAGTGCCCGGTCACTGGCGATGCACCAGGGAACTGTTTATCCGTTTTTTATCGGGCCTTTTGTTAAGGCGTATATAGGAATTCATAAGATGGGGGGGATGTCGTTTGTGAAAAACATTATGGAGTCCTTTGAAGAAGAAATGACAGAACACTGTATTGGCACACTTTCCGAAATGTATGACGGAAATCCGCCCCACGAGGCCCGTGGCGCCGTTTCCCAGGCATGGAATGTGGGCTCCATATTATCGGCCATTTCGTTTCTTGATAACTATGAAGAGTAATGTCAGTTAGAAAACCCCTTAAATCGAAGAGCTGAATGAAAGTATTAATGTTTGGATGGGAATTCCCTCCCCATATCAGTGGCGGCCTCGGAACTGCCAGTTACGGACTCACCAGGGGATTGGCCCATTATGATGATGTGAATGTTCTCTTTGTTGTTCCCAAAGCTTACGGTGACGAAGATCGATCGGCTGTGGATAATATCATTGGTGCCAGTGACGTGCCGATTACACGAAAGCAGGTGAAGTTTGAGGATCTGCAGAAAAAGGTCGATTATTTTGAAGTGGATTCATCCCTGATTCCCTATGTCGGGCCGGAAGAATTTTATAAGCTCACACAGCAAAAAGTTAGTTCACGATCGCGTTTCATTCAGACCGACTCGGAAGGACGATTACCTTTTACAGGAAAGTATGGTGCCGATTTATTGCAGGAGATAGCCCGTTATGCACTCGTGGCAGAAGTGATTGCTCAGGAGAATGAATTCGACCTGATTCACGCACACGATTGGTTGGCTTATCCTGCCGGAATAGCTGCCAAAAAAGCCAGTGGAAAACCGTTGGTCGTGCATGTGCACGCTACCGATTTCGACCGTTCGGGGGGAAGTGTTAATCCGAGTGTTTATGCCATCGAACGCGAAGGTATGGAGGCTGCCGATAAGGTGATTACCGTGAGTAATCTGACCCGGAATATTGTTATCGATAAGTATGGTATCGATCCGGCCAAAGTTGTGACGGTTTATAACGCAGTTGAACCAGTTGAACGCAAACCGAGACTGGGTATTACCAAAGGGGTGGATGAGAAGATCGTGACGTTTCTAGGGCGAATTACCATGCAGAAAGGACCGGAGTATTTTATCGAAGCAGCTCACCAGGTTTTGCGGCGGATGGACAATGTCCGTTTTGTGATGGCGGGCAGCGGCGATATGATGAACAAGATGATAAAACGTTCGGCCCAGTTGGGAATAACCGACCGCTTCCATTTTACAGGCTTTTTAAAAGGAGATGACGTGTTTGATATGTTCCGCCTCAGCGATGTGTATGTGATGCCTTCGGTGTCTGAACCATTTGGAATTTCGCCACTAGAAGCAATGATGTCGGATGTTCCGGTGATCATTTCCAAGCAGTCGGGTGTGGCCGAAATTCTGACACACGCCATCAAAGTCGATTTTTGGGATATCAATGCCATGGCCGATGCCATCTATTCGATATTGAAGTATCCTGCTTTACCTAAGATGTTTAAGAAACATGGCCGGATTGAAGTAGACCACCTGCAGTGGCGCCACTCTGCAGCACATGTGCGCCAGGTGTATTTATCTGCTTTAGGACAGCCAATCAGTAACAGTAACGCGTAAAAAGTTAGCCATATGAAATCCGTTTGTTTGTATTTTCAGATTCATCAGCCATTTCGTTACCGGAAATACCGCTTCTTTGATATTGGTAACGACCATTACTATTATGATGATTATGCCAATGAAACCATTCTGAGAAAGGTGGCAAACAATTGTTATTTGCCGGCTAACAAAGTGTTGCTGGAGCAACTGAAGAAGCACAAAGGAAGATTTAAGATAGCCCTCTCAATTTCGGGTATTGCGCTGGAGCAATTTGAACTGTATGCGCCCGAAGTTTTGCACTCGTTTCAGGAGCTGGCTGATACCGGTTATGTGGAATTTCTGTCCGAAACCTACTCTCACTCGCTTGTTTCATTATTCGATGGTGAGTCTTTCGAGAGACAGGTGAAGGATCACGATGATAAAATCGAAACTTATTTCGGTCAGCGTCCAACCGTTTTCCGGAATACCGAAATGATCTATTCCGATGATATCGGGGATAAGGTGTATAAAATGGGGTTCAAAGCCATGCTCACCGAAGGAGCAAAACACGTTTTGGGCTGGAAAAGTCCTAATTTCCTCTATTGTAATGCTGTTAATCCGCGGCTGAAGGTGCTGATGCGGAACTACAAACTCAGTGACGATATCTCTTTCCGCTTTTCGAACAAAGGCTGGAATGAATACCCACTGACCGCTGAGAAATTCGTGAACTGGATGAATGCGCTCGATAAGAATGAAGAGATGATCAACCTGTTCATGGATTACGAAACATTTGGCGAACATCAGACGAAAGACTCAGGCATATTCGATTTCCTGAAGAATTTCCCGGAGGTTGCATTAAATAGTGGAGAATTTACTTTTGATACTCCTTCAGAAATAGTTGATAAGTACCAGCCCATTTCGGCAGTGCATGTTCCGCACCCGATTTCCTGGGCGGACGAAGAGAGAGATCTTTCTGCCTGGCTTGGAAATGAGTTGCAGGAAGAAGCTTTTGGTAAATTATATGATTTGAAGGACCGGATGTTGCGGTGTACCGATCCGGTTATGATTAAAGACTGGAACTACCTGCAAATTAGCGACCATATGTACTACATGTGTACCAAGTTCTTTTCCGATGGCGAGGTGCATATGTACTTCAATCCCTACAGCAGTCCGTACGAAGCGTTCATTAACTACATGAATGTGCTGAGCGACTTCAGGATTCGACTGAACGCATTGGTTCCTGAATCGGAAACCGACCGTGAAATTGCGGCTTTGAAAGAAGTCATTGACGAAAAGGAAGACCGGCTGACAAAAGCCGAAGAAGAATTGAGAAATCTGAAAAAGAAATTGAAAGAAGCTAAAGGTGCTACCTTACCTAAGGTGGAAAAGAAGAAAACGACAAAAAAGACAACAGCAAAGAGTAAAACGAAAAGTAAGAGTAATTGACAAATAGTTCGACCTGCTTTTTGACCAGACTCACTATTCAAACCTATGTTCTAGTAATTTAACGTACAGGTAATTTGTATTGGCTAAATTGCATGCAAATTGCCGTGTGAAAGTAGTTGACCCATTATTAACCGAACTCTTGCAGAAGGAGAGTTAAATGCATACGAATCATGGAAAGACAAGGAGTGAGATTTGTTAAACTACCCGAGAACCCTGAACCAACCTGGAAAAAAATAATAGTCGAGTCAAATGTTCCTGAGCGTCTGAAACCTCTTCGCGAAATCGCAAAGAATTTGTGGTGGAGCTGGAATGACGATGCGAGGAAGCTTTTTGAGGAGATCGATCCTGAAATTTGGGAACAAACAGCACACAACCCGATATTGCTTCTGGAAGAAACAAGCTTTGAACGCTACGATGAACTGGAAGCAGATGAAGCTTTTATTTTGCGCATGCGCGAAGTAGAAGCCCGTTTACACCAATATCTTGAGGAGCGTAATGAGTTATTAGGGCCGAAGGTGGCATATTTCAGTATGGAGTATGGCTTGCATTCGAGCCTGAAGATTTATTCCGGTGGATTGGGAATTCTGGCCGGCGATTACCTGAAAGAAGCCAGTGACTCAAAAGTCGATATGGTAGCCGTTGGTTTATTGTACCGTTTCGGTTATTTCAAGCAAACGATTTCGGGAAACGGTGAGCAGGTGGCGCATTACGATGCCGAGCATTTTACCCATATTCCGGTGCAGCCGGTAATGGACGACAACGGCAACTGGGTGACCATTACGATCGAGATGCCCGGACGGACCGTATTGGCTCAGGTTTGGGTCGTACATGTAGGAGCCGTGAAGTTATATCTGCTCGATACCGACATGGAAGCGAACCAGGAGCAGGATCGGTTCATTACTCACCATTTGTATGGCGGCGATAATGAGAATCGGTTGAAACAGGAAATGGTACTCGGTTTGGGTGGAATCAGGGCACTGGAAAAGATGGGTATTTCAGCTGAGATTTATCACATCAATGAAGGTCATGCCGCCTTCATCGGTTTGGAGCGAATGTGCAATCTGCAGCAGAAAACCAATCTTACTTTTGCTGAAGCCAAAGAAGCTGTTCGGGCGTCGAACCTCTTCACGACTCATACACCGGTTCCGGCCGGACACGACGCCTTCCACGACGATTTGTTCCGTGCCTACATGGAGAAATTTACCGATCGGTTGGGAATTTCGTGGGAAGAATTCCAGATGTTGGGAAAATCGCACATGCACGAAGACCATTTCAACATGAGCTTTCTGGCGGCTAATATGTCCGAACGCATCAACGGTGTAAGTCGTTTGCACGGGCGGGTTAGCCAGGAGCTGTTGGTCGAGCTTTATAAAGGTTTCCTTCCGGAAGAGTTGGAAAATGTTGGATATGTAACCAACGGAGTGCACTATCCGACATGGGTGGCGCCGGAATGGAGAAAGATCCACGATAAATTTCTGAAGGAAGAGCTGCCGGAAGATATTCACGATTATGATGAAGATTCGGAAGCCCGTGCTTGGAAGAATATTTACAAGGTGGAAGATGGTGTTATTTGGAATACTAAATCGAAACTGCGCGCCCGGTTGATTGAATACATCAAAGAGCGTTTTACCGATATTCATATTCAGCGAAACGAAAATCCGAAATTCATTGCCGAGGCATTGTCGAAGCTGAATCCCAATGCGCTGACAATCGGTTTTGCCCGGCGTTTTGCCACCTATAAGCGAGCGCACCTTATTTTCCGGAATCTCGACCGGCTGAATAAGATTGTGAACAACCCGGAACGCCCGGTGCAGTTTATTTTCGCTGGTAAAGCACACCCTGCCGACAAAGAAGGACAGGATTTGATCAGGTACATCATGGAGATCTCCAAGCGGCCGGAATTTATTGGGAAGATTTTGTTCATCCAGAATTATGACATGAACCTCGCCAAAATTATGGTGCAGGGTTGCGATGTGTGGATGAACACCCCGACGCGCCCGCTGGAAGCTTCCGGTACCTCAGGCGAAAAAGGTGTGATGAATGGAACGTTGCACTTCTCGGTTCTTGACGGCTGGTGGGTCGAAGGTTACAAGAAGGACGCCGGATGGGCCCTTCCGGAAGAACGCTCGTTCGATATTCAGGATTTGCAGGATGAACTGGATGCGGAAAGCATTTACAGTACCCTGGAAAACGAGATTATTCCGGCTTATTACTACCGTAACGAAAAAGGCGTACCGGTTCTTTGGGTCGACTTCATCAAAAATACATTTGCTGAAGTGGCGCCTTACTTTACCACACGCCGGATGATGCGCGACTATTTCGACCGTTTCTATATCAAGCAAGCCGACCGATCAAAGGATATCATTGCGGAAGATTACAAGCATGCCCGCGAGATGGCGGAGTGGAAATCGAAAATTTCCAATGTTTGGAATGATATCGAGCTGGTGAGTGTGCAGTTGGCCGACGGCATTACAAATTCCTATAAAATGGGGCAGGACTATCCGTCGAAAGTGGTGCTCGATTTGAAAGAATTGACGCCTGAGGAAGTTGGCGTGGAAATGATTGTGGTTACGTCGGATGAACCTGTTGAGTTGATACAGAAACAGGAGTTTACTCCCGTGAAAACGGAAAACGGAATGACACATTACCAGTTGGATCTCAATCTGAAGCAGTCGGGAACCTTTAATTACGGTTTACGGGTCTATCCGAAGAATGAGAACCTTCCGCACCGCCAGGATTTCCGTTACCTGAAATGGATTTAAAAGCTATGCTATAATAAATGAAAAGGCCTCCCGAATTCGGGAGGCCTTTTTTTCTGAGTATTCTTATACGGGCTCAATGCCTTGCTCTTTCAGCAGTTCGATACTGAGTTCGCTGAGTTTGTATTTCTGTATTTTTCCGCTGGCCGTCATCGGATATTCATCCACAAAAAAGATGTACTTCGGTATTTTGTACCGGGCAATCTGTCCACGGCAATAATCTTGCACATCTTCCGCGGTTAACGTTGCGCTTTCTTTCAGTTTGATAAAGGCTCCGATTTGTTCGCCGTATTTGGGACTGGGAACGCCGGCGATTTCAACCGATTGAATTCCCGGCATCTCGTATAGAAAGTTTTCGATTTCGCGCGGATAGATATTTTCGCCACCACGAATAATCATATCCTTTATTCTTCCGGTTACCCTGAAATAGCCTTCTTCATCCTTCACGCCCAAATCGCCCGAATGCAACCAACCGTCCTTGTCGATCGCTTTGGCAGTGGCTTCCGGATTTTTGTAGTAACCTTTCATTACGTTGTATCCCTTGCAGCAAAGTTCTCCCTGCTCTCCCGGTTTCAGCTCTTCACCGGTTTCGGGATCTACAACTTTTACATCGACAAAAGGAAACTCTTTACCAACGGTTGTCGAGCGGATTTCCGGCGGATCGGTGGTCCGTGTGGCAGTCATTCCCGGCGACGATTCAGTCAGTCCGTACACAATGATGATTTCTTTCATGTACATCTTCTCCATCACCTGGTTCATCGTGTCGATGGGACAAGGTGCTCCCGCCATGATTCCGGTACGTAACGAGGAAAGATCGAACATGTCGAACATGGGATGATTGAGTTCGGCAATGAACATGGTCGGTACGCCGTAAAGCGCCGTACAACGTTCTTTATGCACCGACGCCAAAACCATCAATGGATCGAAATTCTCGACCATCACCATCGTAGCTCCATGCGAAATAATGGCACACACGGCCAATACACAGCCAAAGCAATGAAATAATGGTACACACACGCATAACCGATCGTTTTGTGTGTAATTCATGCATTCGCCGGTGCTGTAGCCATTGTTCAAAATGTTATGGTGCGATAGCATGACTCCCTTTGGGAAGCCTGTGGTTCCTGATGTGTATTGCATGTTCACCACATCGTGCGGCGACACCATTTTCTTTGTCGAATTCAGCAGGTCATCATCCAGTTGGCTACCGAGCAAAATCAGTTCGGCGGTATTGTACATCCCGCGGTGTTTTTCCGGGCCGATGAAAACAATATTCTTCAAAAAGGGGAATTTCTCGCTTTCCAGGTAGCCACGTTGACTCTCCTTTAGTTCCGGTACCAGTTCATATACCATTTTCACGTAGTCGCTGTCGCGGAAACCGTTGATAATGCAGAGTGTTTGCAGGTCGGAGTTTTTGATGAGGTACTCCAGTTCGTGCAATTTGTAGTTGGTGTTGATAGTAACCAGCACAACACCAATTTTAGCGGTCGCGAACATGAAGGTCATCCAATCGGGAACGTTATTGGCCCAGATTCCCAGCTTATCTCCGGGACCCATTCCAATATACTGGAGGCCCTTTGCCAGGTTATTGACCCGCTCGTCGAATTCCCGGTAGGTGAAGCGCAGGTTACGATCGGGATAAACCATGAATTCCTGGTCAGGCGTTTTTTTCGCCCAATATTCAAGCTGCTCGCCTAATGTAATATCAAGTAATTCCATAAGAAGCCGTTTTTAGTAAGGTGCATAAACAACGGCAAGAATGGTGGCGGGCTTATCGGCGTGGGTGTGGATGTGATGCTCCACAACCGAATCGTAATAAATGCTGTCGCCAACTGCCAGCTTGTGGTTTTCTTTTCCGTAGGTCACTTCAATCTCACCTTCCAAAACGTAAATGAATTCCTCGCCCTCGTGCGACGATAGCAAATAATCCTTCCGCTCCGATGGTTTAATCTGCACAATAAGCGGCTCCATGTGCCGGCCCGATTTGTCACTGGCCAGTGCATGAAAATCAAGATTGACCCGTGCTTCGCTGTTTTTATTCGAGAAACTGGCACTCGGTTTATTAACACCCTTGCGGGAAATAACCGGTCCAAGTTGATCTGCATCGTCAAGGAAAGTACCCAAACGAACTCCCAGTACCCTGGAAATTTTAATGAGATGTCCCAGGGAAGGAATGACCGCATCCTCTTCAATTTTTGTCAAAACTTCGAGTGTAAACTGGCACCGGTCGGCCAGCTCTTCCCTCGAAATGTCTTTCAACTGTCGGATATTACTGATGCGTTCTCCGACACTTTTTCCTTTGGTCATATGCTTTTGATTTTTTTGGTTTCGGAAGTAAGCCGAATTAACACGTTGTATTCTGTCAGTAGTTAAGACAGCTTAATTCAGCGCGAAAAGTTAAAGGAATTTGTGGTAGATTGACGGTATTTTCGCCATTAAAGAGCTTGATTTTGTTAATTTATATTGATTTTAATCATGTTATGTTTAACCAGTTAGCGTCGAAATGACTGCCTGTTACTGCACGAATGGGCTTTCTCCGCTTTTGATTGTTTATGAGCTGAGAGATCTGAATTACGGGCGATTTTAGTAACTTATGGTATCATTTTTTCCGAACCATGACTGACGACCGGCTATATCAAATTGGCATCTCTTTAATTCCTCTCGTGGGATGTATCACGGCTCGAAATCTGGTGGCTTACGCCGGAGGTATCGGGGAAGTATTTCATACTTCCGAGAAGGAGCTGCGTGAAATTCCGGGAATCGGTACAGTGTTGGCCCGCAATATTGCCAAAAGCGATGTGTTGAAGCGGGCCGAAAAGGAGTTGAAATTCATCGAGAAGAATCAAATCCGGCCGCTCTTTTATCTCGATAAGGAATATCCCGAACGGTTAAAAGCCTGCAGCGATGCACCGGTGATGTTGTATGTGAAAGGTGAACCTGATTTGAATGCAACGAAAATCATTAGTGTTGTGGGAACGCGCAGTGCCACGGATTACGGCTACCAGATGGTGGATGAGTTGCTGGGCGATTTGGGTAACCGCAATTACCAGGTGATGGTCGTAAGTGGTCTGGCGTATGGCATCGATATCCGGGCGCACCGGGGAGCATTGAAAAATGGGTTGCCTACTGTTGGTGTACTGGCCCATGGTCTCGACAAGTTGTATCCTCAGCTGCATGCCGGAACAGCGCGCGAAATGGTGAACCACCAGGGAGGATTGGTGACCGATTTTGTGAGTGGTTCGTCCATCGACCGGAAGCATTTTATTCGTCGTAACCGGATTATTGCCGGACTGGCCGACGCCACGCTGGTAGTAGAGTCGGCGCACAAGGGGGGTGCTTTGGTGACGGCCGAAATAGCCAATTCCTATAACCGTGATGTGTTTGCTTTTCCCGGCAGGAAAGGTGACGCGTTTTCCGAAGGGTGTAACTTTCTCATCAAATCGAACCGGGCCGCGCTTATCGAATCGGTAGCTGATTTGGAATACATCATGAACTGGGAGCCCGCAAAGGGCAGACCCGATGCCGTTCAGCCGCGCCTGTTTTCCGATTTATCGGAAGATGAAAAAGTGGTGATTACCATTCTGGAGGAAGAGGGGCCGCTGGCCATCGATATCCTCTGTATCAAAAGTGGTATGCCGATGAACAAAGTATCTCCCTTATTACTCAATCTGGAATTCGCCGGCCTGGTGAAAGGACTTCCCGGTAAGGTATTTAAGCTGTTGTAAGTTGGATGTTGATTACGGTTGCACTTGGTTTTCCGGTAGGACTACAAAATGTAGCTACTCCCGGCGAACTGTCGACAGCCAACTACAAACTGTAATTGTTTCCTGCGTTGTCTCGGGCAGTAACTACAAATTGTAGTTTCCCCCCGCATCGCTTCGGCAACGAACTACAAAATGTAGTTTGCTCCCGTGTCCGGACAAGAGCCATCTGCCGTTTGCAGAAGTTTCCTGTAAGAAAAAAAACGTCGTTACATATGGCGATTGCCCTTTTTCCGCTGGCAATATCATCAAATCAGTTCTTCTTGTTAAAGGAGGAACAATGTGTTGAAGCAATTCGTTGGGAAAGTGTATTTTTGCAGGCAAACGAATACCAGTATAATGAAGACTTTTCAGGAATTAGGTGTAGGAAAATCGATTTTGAAGGCGTTGGATGAGATTGGCTTCGAGGAGCCGACTCCGATTCAGGAGAAAGCTATTCCTGCCATCAAATCGGGACAGGACGTGTTGGGGATTGCCCAAACCGGAACCGGAAAGACGGCGGCTTACCTGATTCCATTGTTCATGAAGCTGGTGAAGGCGGAAGGAAACGATCCGCGCGCTATCGTTTTGGTTCCAACGCGGGAGCTGTCGCTGCAGGTTGGCGAAGATATCGAGGAACTGACGAGTTATTCCAATATCCGGTATGCTGCTGTTTACGGAGGCGTGGGCTGGACGAAACATGCTGCTTTGGTGGAACCGGGAATCGATATTCTGGTAGCGACACCCGGGCGGTTGTGGGATTTGTACAAAGCCGGTGTGGTTTCATTTAAGAAAGTGAAAACACTGGTGATTGATGAGGCTGACCGAATGCTGGATATGGGCTTTATTCATCAGTTGCATCAATTGTTTGAGGTAATTCCGCCCAAGCGGCAAAACCTGCTTTTTTCGGCTACTTTTTCCGGAAAGGTGGAGAAAATGAGTGATGAATTCCTCGATTTCCCGGTGCGTGTGGAAGTAGCGCCATCGGCGACACCGGCCGAAAAGGTGGAGCAGTATTTTTACAATGTTCCCAACTACCGCAGTAAACTTAACCTGATTCATTACCTGTTGCGGGATGAAGAGAAATTCAACCGCGTGCTTATTTTCTGCCGTACAAAAGAGAATGCCGAAGGAGTTTACAAAGTCATCAAGCGGAAGACGGAAGGCGAAGTGCGCATTTTGCATTCGAACAAAGGACAGGTTACGCGCATCAATGCGATTAACGCGTTTAAGAAAGGTGAAGTCAGGGTGCTGATTTCGACGGATGTTTCGGCGCGGGGAATTGACGTGTCACGCATCAGCCACGTGATTAACTTTGATTTGCCGCCCAACGATGAAGATTACGTCCACCGGATTGGACGAACAGCCCGTGCCAGTTACGAAGGTGAGGCCATTTCGTTGGTGAATCCGGCCGAGATTTATCATTTGGAACGCATTGAAAAACTTATCCGGATGGAGATTCCGGAAAAAAGTGTTCCGGAAGATGTGGAGTTGGTGGAATCGACCCGGCGGGAGTTGCAGGAACAGGCACGCGAAATTGACCGGGTGAAGCGGGTTAATGACCCCGATTACAAGGGGGCTTTTCATGAAAAGAAAAGGCGGGCCAAGAAGAATAATTTCGATTTCAATTCGAAGAGTAAACACTTGCGTGGAAAAAAGAAGCCGCGCCGGAGATAATGTCTTGTGCCGTAAGGCGATTACGAAAAGAGGTGCTCCAGCAGGATTTTGAATCCGATGGCGAGCAGAACAATTCCTCCAAGAAGTTCCATCCGTTTACCGAAGCGGTTGCCGACATTCTTCCCAATCCGGATACCCAACATGGAGAAAAAGAAGGTGACGCCGCCGATGATGATAGCTCCCTCAAAAAGGTCGCCGGGAGAAGCTAACGCATATGAAAAGCCCACAATCAGCGCATCGATGCTGGTGGCAATGGAAAGGGTGAGGATGTTGCCCCATGAGTATACGTTGGCCATTCCTTCGGTGTTTTCTTTATCGAGACTTTCGAAAATCATTTTCCCACCCAGATAGGATAAAAGTGCGAAGGCAATCCAGTGATCGATGTGTTCCACAAAATCTTTGATTTCGGAACCCACAAACCATCCCAGCAATGGTAGCAATCCCTGGAAAAAAGCTAATGACAAAGCGATTTTGACTGCATGTTGGAAGGAGATTTTTCGCTCGGCCAGACCACAACTAATGGAAACAGCAAACGAGTCCATGGAGAGGCCCAGAGCGAGAATCGAAACGGTCAGTAAATCCATGCAAAAGATTTTGAACGAAGATAGAAAAACCGCGGGAATCGGGCAAAATCGAGCAAGAATAAAGCCGCCCGGATTTTCCGGACGGCTTGTTCAAAACCAATAAAAGGTTGTTATATATTGTTTGATGTATCGATTACATCATTCCGGGCATACCTCCGCCCATTCCTCCGCCTGCCGGCATTGGAGGATTGTCCTCTTTCTCTTCAACGAGAACACACTCGGTGGTCAGGAACATACCTGCGATAGATGCAGCATTTTCAAGAGCAACACGGGTTACTTTAGCTGGGTCGATAACGCCTGATTCGAACAGGTTCTGGTATTCACCTACGCGGGCGTTGTAACCAAAGTCGTCTTTGCCTTCCATTACTTTGTGGACGATAACAGCACCTTCCAGTCCAGCGTTGGCTACAATCTGACGCATCGGCTCTTCGATGGCACGTTTCACGATTTCGATACCGGTGGTTTCGTCTTCGTTGTCACCTTCAAGGTTTTTCAGTTCGTTGGTAGCACGAATGTACGCTACACCACCTCCGGGTACGATACCTTCTTCAACAGCGGCACGGGTGGCACTCAGTGCATCGTCAACGCGGTCTTTCTTCTCTTTCATTTCCACTTCCGAAGGAGCACCAACATACAGTACAGCAACACCACCTGACAATTTAGCCAGACGCTCCTGCAGTTTTTCGCGGTCGTAATCGGAAGTCGTTGATTCGATCTGGTTTTTAATCTGAGCTACACGGGCTGCAATGTTGGAACCTTCGCCTGAACCATTCACGATAGTGGTATTCTCTTTGTCAACGGTAATCTTTTCAGCCTGTCCCAACATTTCCAGAGAGGTGTCTTCCAGTTTCATACCTTTTTCTTCGGTAATCACGGTTCCACCGGTCAGTACAGCAATGTCTTCCAGCATTTCTTTCCGGCGGTCGCCGAATCCGGGAGCTTTTACAGCACATACTTTCAGTCCGGCACGCAGACGGTTAACTACCAGGGTTGCCAATGCTTCACCGTCGATGTCTTCAGAGATAATCATCAACGGACGACCGGACTGGTGAGTAGCTTCCAGGATCGGAACCAGGTCTTTCATGGTTGAGATCTTCTTGTCGTGAATCAGGATGAACGGATTCTCCAGTTCAGCTGACATTTTCTCGGTGTCGGTTACAAAGTAAGGAGAGATGTAACCACGGTCGAACTGCATACCTTCCACTACTTCAACGTAGGTTTCGGTACCTTTGGCTTCTTCTACCGTGATAACGCCTTCTTTGTGAACTTTCTCCATTGCCTCGGCAATCAGTTTACCGATTTCGAAATCGTTGTTAGCCGAAATGCGGGCAACCTGCTCGATTTTGCTGTAGTCGTCACCAACCGTTTTTGACTGATCTTTGATGCTTTGAACAACTTTGGCAACTGCTTTGTCGATTCCGCGTTTCAAATCCATCGGGTTTGCACCGGCAGTTACGTTTTTCAGTCCAACATTGATGATTGACTGCGCCAGTACAGTTGCAGTGGTTGTACCGTCACCGGCATCGTCACCTGTTTTGGAAGCTACTTCTTTAACAAGCTGTGCGCCCATGTTGGCATATGCATCCGACAGTTCGATTTCTTTGGCAACAGTTACACCGTCCTTGGTTACCTGAGGTGCACCAAATTTCTTGTCAATAATAACGTTGCGTCCTTTAGGGCCCAGCGTTACCTTTACTGCATCGGCAAGTTGATCGACGCCTTGTTTCAGCAACTCGCGTGCTTCGATTTCAAATTTGATCTCTTTAGCCATGTTATTTTTTCATTTTAATTTTTGTACAATCGGTCTTTTCACTATGCGATGTAAAGAACATCTGACTGAGAAATCAACAGGTAGTTTTCATCGTCGATCTGAAGCTCAGTGCCTGAATATTTACCATAGAATACAGTGTCCCCAACTTTTACCTCCATGGGTTCGTCTTTTTTATCCGCTCCCACTTTCACGACCGTTCCCAGTTGTGGTTTTTCTTTGGCTGAGTCAGGGATGATGATCCCTCCGGCGGTCTTCTCCACAGCCTCCTGTGGCTGTACCAGAATCTTGCCGGCAAGTATTCTACCTTTCAGTTCTGTCATCTTGTATTGTATTTTTCGTTAGACAATAGTTATTTCATTGACACCCGCTATTCATCATATTACGTGCCAAAGCGGGTACAGGCCTGTTACAGGCTGTATTCAGGACAAAAAATCATTTGGATGTGGACGACTGGGAAAAGTTGTTTTTGTAATTTAAATAAAATCAAGTAGATACGATTTTATCTTGTTGTCAGTTGGGGCTGACAAGCTGACATTTGATTGGTTTTGGAAATGTCAGACATAAAAAAAGCCCACCGTTTGGTGAGCTTTCTCTAATTCTATCAGGGTAATATTATTGACCGTTGCTTTGTTGCGTTGTATTGTCTGAATCCCCTTGTTGAGGTGCTGCCTGCGGGAAAGTAGGCAATTCAGTCGGGTCTGCCGCATTTTCAATCTGCTTTTCAATAGCCGAACGCTGCTGTTGTCCCTGGCGCGGAATAAAAGCCGAAGCAGAAACAGACAGAATCAGGAGTGCACCAGCCAGGTACCAGGTCGCTTTCTCGAGAAAGTCGGTGGTTTTACGAACACCCATTACTTGATTTGAGCCTGAGAAAGTTGAAGTCAGACCTCCACCTTTCGAGTTCTGTACCAGCACAATCAAAATCATGAGGATACAGATTATGAAAATTAAAACGGTTATCAGTGTATACATATCGGGTTATCTATTTAGCAGTTTCCTGACATCTTCAATTTGCCGAGCAAAGTAAATACTTTTTTCGGGATATTTCAAACTTAATTTTTGAAAAGCTTTGATGGCTTTTTCGTAGTATCCCTGCTTTACGTAGATGTGTGCAAGGGTCTCAGTCATAAATTCGTCCGTTTCTTCCGCGCTTCGCTCCGAGATATCTTCCTGCTGACCGTCTCCCTTCTTTGCCGGCGAGATAGTGGGTTTAGTTTCCAGAAATTTGTCAATCAGGTTATCTTTCGCTTCTTCTTTCTCCGGCTTGTTGTCCTTCTTCGCGTTACGATTAATCGATTTACTCAGATCTGACAATCCTTTGATGCTGGTTACATCTTCATCGAGCTGATAAAAAGATGGTTCCATAACGTCAAAGTCAAGCAGATCGAATGACTTTTGCGGCGGTTTTTGTGCAACACCCTCTTCGTCATCTGTCGTATTTGAATGATCGTCTACCGGAGATTCTTTTTCCGGATGTGCGTGTGTTACATCCTCTGCCAGTTCGAAGAAGCCTTCATCCTCTTCCGTTGCCGTCCCGGTTTTCTCTTCTTCAGGAGACGTGGCAACTGATTGCGGCGGCATTTCTATGTCGGCCGTTTCCTGCTTCGGTTCATAGACCTCGGCTTCATGGCGGGCTTTGGGATGCAACAGAAAATAGAGCATCGACCGGTCGGTGACGTTGGCGGCCGCTACTTTTAACTGGTTCGTAAACCGAAAGCTTTTTTCGTTGAGTAGGTTGCGGGCATAGAGCATATGAGCCGTCTGGAAAAACGGGAATTCATCCAGGATTTCCTTCAGTTCGCCCAGCGACTTCTCATTTAACTGAGTCGGTTCGTCCAGGTATCGCATCATTTGCTCTCTGTTCATCGACATAACTACTCGTTTTTACCAGTTCGCTACCGAGCGGTTGAAAATATCATCTACCAACTGTTCGGTGATGTCTTGTACAGCTGCATCTTCCACGTCGCTCAGGTTTCTCGTACTATCCCAATCATAATAGGCCGAGAAGGTTGAATTGAAATCCTGTTCGTGATCCTTGTTGTTCACGAACTTCACTTTTACCGTCACTGTTAACCGGTTTTGGGATGCAACATCGCGGCCATCGTTACTTTGCTGAATTGATAGCGGCCGGATATCGTAGCCGGTAATTTCACCACTGAATTCCAGGTCGCCCTGACTATTGTTCAGAGTCAGACTGGTTTGGTTGACAAATTTATCCTTCAGACCTTCTGTAAAGGTATTACTCAACGTTGGATTGACTACTCTCGCCCGGTTTGGAAAATAATCAACAAAAACCGTTTTCACGTTCGGTGCAATCGATGCTCCGGTGAATGTATAACTTATGGTGCATCCTGTTACCACTAAAATGGAAACAAGCAGCGTTGTTAACAGGAATTTTCCTGAATGCTTTGGCATAATCGTCATTAGCTGATGTTGTATTCTTTTATTTTCCGGTAGAGGGTTCGTTCCGATATGCCCAATTCGGCAGCGGCCAGTTTCCTTTTCCCGTTATGTTTTTCCAGTGCTTTCTGTATCAGTTCAATTTCTTTCTCTTCCAATGATAACGATTCTTCAACAAACTCTTCTGTGTCCTCAATCTGATGATGATCATTACTTGGCGGAGCAGACGGAACAGGGGAACCATAGTTACTGGGTTCCGGCTGGAACTCCCCGTCAGAACTCTGATAGAGTTTCCGGATGATTTGCGCATTGTCCTCGTGTACGTGAGGCGTATGCCCATCTTCCAGCAAGTCGTGGACCAGTTTCTTCAAATCGGTCACGTCCCTTTTCATCTCGAAGAGAATTTTATACAGAATCTCTCTTTCCGAGTGAAATGTTTTTTCGTCCACCGATGAATAGATCGCCGGCAGCGAACCTCCGCTATCATCGGGAATATAATTCCTCAGGGTATTGGCGTCAATCTGGCGCTCCTGCTCGATGATTGAAATTTGCTCGGTGATATTTTTCAGTTGGCGCACGTTTCCGGGCCACCGGTAACTTAGCAATACACGTTGTGCGTCTTCCGACAACCTGACGGGCGGCATATGGTAACGTTCGGCAAAGTCGAGGGCAAATTTGCGGAACAGCAACAGGGCATCTTCACCACGGTCGCGCAACGAAAGCACGTGAATCGGGACCGTATTCAGCCGGTAGTACAAATCTTCCCTGAACTTTCCTTCCCGAATAGCTGTCGGCAGATCGACGTTTGTTGCTGCTACCACGCGGACATCGGTTTTGATCACCTTCGACGAACCTACCCGGATGAATTCGCCGGCTTCGAGTACCCTGAGCAAGCGGACCTGCGTTGAAAGTGGCAACTCGCCAATCTCGTCTAAAAAGATGGTTCCGCCGTCGGCTACTTCAAAATATCCCTTCCGGTCGGACAAAGCTCCTGTAAAGGCACCTTTTTCGTGACCAAAAAGCTCCGAATCGATGGTACCTTCGGGGATGGCACCACAGTTGACAGCAATATATTTTCCGTGTTTTCGATGCGAATAGTTATGAATAATCTGCGGGAACGCCTCTTTACCGGCACCACTCTCCCCGGATATCAGAACCGATAGGTCGGTGGGAGCAACCTGCACAGCTACTTCAATGGCCCGGTTTAACCCCAGAGCATTACCAATAATGCCGAAACGTTGTTTTATTTCCTGAATATCCATCTTCCCGTTTTAATATTGGATTACAAATTTATAATTAATCCCCAAAATATCGGAACGATAGCCAAGGTTACTTGTTCTATCTGAACAGAGGAAATTTACTTTACCTTAACTCACGAAAAAACACACATGCTTATTTTTATCTTTAACTTCGATTTAGTAACAATATTTAGCTTAAAGTCGTAAATGGACAATTCGAATCAGAAGAAGATAATCGGAATTATTCCGTCCCGTTATGCTTCCAGCAGATTTCCGGGGAAACCGCTGGCTGACATTGCGGGAAAATCAATGATACAACGCGTATATGAAACTGCCGCCAGCGTTTTCGATGATGTGTGGGTCGCAACAGACGACCAGCGCATATTTGACGCAGTGGAGGCGTTTGGAGGAAAGGCGGTAATGACGTCAGAAGAGCACCGCAGCGGAACGGATCGTTGCTCGGAAGCGGTGAAGAATGTGAGTGAATCAACTGGCAAAAGCTTTGATGTGGTCGTAAATATTCAGGGCGATGAGCCATTTATTAAACCCAGCCAGTTAAATAAAGTCGCTGCTTTGTTTGACGAAGAGGAGACACAGATTGGCACGTTGGTGCAGCCGATTACCAAAAGCGAAGATATTTTCAATCCGAATATACCCAAAGTGGTACTGGCCGAAAACGGCGATGCCATATATTTCAGTCGTTCGCCAATTCCTTTTGCCCGAAATATCGAGCAGGATAAATGGATTAATCATCACACATTCTTCGGTCACATTGGTTTGTATGCGTATCGTACCGAAGTTTTACATGAATTAACTGGTTTGCGGGAAGGACGCTTGGAGAAGATGGAATCGTTGGAGCAACTTCGCTGGCTTGAGCATAGTTATCGTATCCGCACCCAGGAAACCAATTACGACAGTTTTGGTATCGATACCCCGGAAGATTTAGAAAAAGTACTGGCTGAAGGAATAGAAAAATACTTGTAGTTCGAAGTTCCTTACAGAGAATAGTTAAAAATCATCATCATGGACAGAATCCCGATTGTACAAAACGACCCCTGGCTCGAACCTTTCGAGGGGACGTTTATCGAGTGGAAAGAACTTTCTGAACAAAAAGAAAGAGAGTTAACCGGAGGTAGATCTTTGGTCGATTTTGCCGAAGGCCATCACTACTTCGGGTTATTCCGTGATGAGAAAGGATGGGTGTTACGCGAGTGGGCGCCCAATGCGACCCGCATCTTTCTAATCGGAGCATTTAATGATTGGAAGGAACTGCCGGAATTCGAACTGCAATCTATTGGAGAAGGGAACTGGGAGCTAAGATTGACGCCGGACGCATTGAAACATGGCGACCTGTTCGCGCTTTCGGTTTACTGGGAAGGAGGACAGGGGAAGCGAATTCCTGCCTGGACCCGTTGGGCGGTTCAAGATCCGGATTCGTTGATTTTTAATGCGAAAGTCTGGATGCCCGAAAATCCTTACGAATGGAAGAATGATTTTTCCGGTTTAACCGAAGCTCCGCTAATTTACGAATCGCACGTGGGAATGGCAGGTGAAGAGCCGCGGATTCACACGTATGACGAGTTTCGTAAGAATATGCTACCTCGAATAAAGAAGGCGGGTTATAACACGATTCAGTTGATGGCGGTTCCTGAACATCCTTACTATGGAAGCTTTGGCTATCATGTGTCTAGTTTCTTTGCGCCGTCTTCGAGGTTTGGTACGCCGGACGAGCTGAAAGCATTAATTGATGAAGCGCATAGAATGGGAATGGCGGTTATTATGGATCTGGTGCATTCGCATGCGGTGAAAAACGAGGTGGAAGGCTTGGGCCGTTACGATGGCACGCGATACCAGTTTTTTCATGAAGGTGGAAGAGGGGAACATCCTGCCTGGGATTCGTATTGCTTTAACTATGGTAAGCCCGAAGTGCTTCATTTTCTATTCTCGAATATCAAGTACTGGCTGGATGAGTTCCGGTTCGATGGTTTCCGGTTCGACGGTGTGACCAGCATGCTCTATTTTGATCATGGTCTGGGTAAAGCATTTTCTTCTTATACCGATTATTTTACGCCCAATATCGATTACGAGGCGATTGTTTATTTTAAGTTGGCGAATAAACTCATTCACCAAATCAAGCCGAATGCTATTTCTATTGCCGAAGAAGTGAGTGGAATGCCCGGACTGGCTTCACCGCAGGAAGACGGTGGACTCGGTTTCGATTTTCGTATGGCGATGGGTGTCCCCGATTTCTGGATTAAAATTATTAAAGAGCTGAAAGATGAGGAGTGGGATGTCGGCCGGATTTTTTACGAGCTGACAGCGCATCGTCAGGACGAAAAAGTGGTAAGCTATGCCGAGAGCCATGACCAGGCATTGGTAGGTGACAAAACGATCATCTTCCGGTTGATTGATAAGGAGATGTATTTCAGCATGCGAAAAGACCAACCCAATCTGACCGTGGAACGCGGAATCGCGCTTCATAAGATGCTCCGGTTGGCAACAGCTTCGTGTGCCGGTGGCGCCTATCTTAATTTCATGGGAAATGAATTCGGGCACCCTGAATGGATTGATTTTCCACGCGAAGGGAATGGCTGGTCGTATCAACATGCTAGGAGAATATGGAGTATTGCTGAAGACCCCGAATTACGGTACCACTGGCTGCTCGATTTCGACCGGGATATGATTCACATTCTCAGGGAAGAAAGGCTGCTCGAGAATCCGGAAGTACGTTGGATTACCGACAATAAGGCCGATCAAATACTGGCCTTTCAGCGCGGTGATTTACTGTTTGTCTTTAATTTCAACCCCGACAAATCATTTGAAGGATACGGAATACAGATGGACCCGTCGAAATTCAGGGTAATCCTTAGCACAGATGCTCATCCTTATGGCGGACAAAACCGGATTGATCAGGATATCATTTATTACACGCTGCCGGTTTCTAAGTTGAGTTCTAACCATTATCTGAGGTTGTATTTGCCTGCACGTACCGCAGTTGTGCTGAAAAAAGAGTCGTACAAACGGATTCGATGACAGGGTAAAGCTTACGTTTTTTAATCAAACTTTTGATATGCCTGTGCTGTTTGATTAATAAGTAAATGAAGTGCGAATCTTTTATAAAACCGACTATTTATGGTATCAGAAATCAAAACCACCAAAGTGACTTTCACGGAAAACGGACCGATCATGATCGAAGGACCTGTTACGATGGAAGGTCAGTATGGCAATAAGGCCACAGAAACCAAAACCATTTTTCTTTGCCGTTGCGGAGGCTCTTCCAATAAGCCGTTCTGTGATGGCACCCACAAGAAAATCGACTTCAAAGGTTAGTTTACTTTATTGATTTATAGAAAATTGTTGCTTTCCTATATACCAAAATCAGGGAGAATTTCGTTATTCTTCTTAGGAATGATCTAATTATTAACCAAAAGTAACCCCTTATGAGTAGACCTAGTCTTAGAAGTCTTTGGGTCCTTGGAATTATTATTGCTCTTTTTGCCCTGGTGTTGGCATCATGTTCCAAGGACGACGGCAAATCGCCGTTTGATAGTAACACCGATGAAGACATAACCGTTGTTAACGATGACGCGGCTTTTACTTCAAGGGTAACGACAATGGATGAAGTGGTCAACGTGGCTTCATCTTCGCTGAAGTCGGCTTCTGTGGTCCCTTCGAATAGTTATACATTGAAGTTGGTGGCTCATGTCGATCCACCTCTGGCTGATCAGGGGAAATCGGATAAGTTGAGTGCATCTTTCGTTCAAGTGGTTGGCGATAAGGCTTATGTAACCTATCACCGGCAGGATGATATTGTGAAGGGAGCATTCGAGGTAATTGACATGTCGGCTCCCAAGCATCCTAAAATTTCATCTCAGCTAACGTACGGAAACGTGGAATTCAATGCCTTGAATGTCGATGATCAAACCTATTCCGATCCGGATGCGGGCACAGTAACCCGTTGTTGGCTGGCCTGCGATGATCATAAAGATGGTGCGGTTCTTCGGGAAATTTACCTGGAAGCTAATGGAGATATTTATTATCCTACCGGGAAAAATAAAAACAAGATTATTCAACGCGATAAGGTGTTGGATGCTCCGTCTTCCAATGCGGTTTTCCGACATGGTGACTATCTCTATTTTGCTGCCGGCGGTGAAGAGAAGACCATCACGAATAGTAAAGGTGAAACGATTACTCTGAACACCGGTATTACGAAGATTGCCCTGAGTGATTTCTCGACAGCGGCAAGAGTGCGCTTCTCTTACGCAAAGTATGCGGTTTATGCTGCCAATGTAGATAAAGTGGTAGGTTTTGAAGGTGTTGCCGATGCTAAACTGCACGTGTTAGCACCCGACCTTTCATCGGACGACGTGATGAATATCGGTAACTACTACTATCCCGGTAATTCGAATAACCCGGGTACCTCCGATAATCATACAACTCCCGATTATCAAGGGAAATCGACGATTACCGTAGACGGTAACCTGGTATTCGTTTCGTTGGGAGCTGTTGGTTTGAAGGCTTTCGATTTGACGGCTGGTCAAACCGATCCGACTCCGGTGTACCAGTACTTGTTAACCGATCAGAATGTTGGAAATGTGAATGCGGTAACGCTGTTCAATGGTGATATCATGATTGCCAACGGAGCTGACGGTTTGGTTGTCGCCAGTATTCCTGCGCAGGGAACTGATTTGGAAATCTTAGGAAGTTACAACCCGGAAGGTTCGGTGAACTATGTTGCCGGAACGAATGACTACATTATTTTGGCAGCCGGAACAGGAGGTTTGTATATCCTGAAGAAAGTTTGATCAAATAAAATACATGTGAACAGATAGAAGCGATCCAAATGGGTCGCTTTTTTTATGCTCCCTCTTTTTTTCGTGGAATTAACTTATTGAGTTCTTCAATGATTTGTTGCCTCTCTTTTCTTTTAATGCCGGAAAGACTAACCGGCGGATAAACGGCTACTCCTTGCCGGGTTCTGACCGTTAATATCAGGTCGGTCTTTATTCCGCCTAAATGTTTTTCAGCTTCCGCTTTCATCAAATTAGTAACGGGAAATTCGATGGATTGAAACAAGCGGTTGATAGTGAAGACGGAGAAGTACCGGATGATGATCTTCTCTTTTTCATCGAAAATACGAATGTACTGGAGATTGAGTGCGGCGATGAAAAGAAAAGCGACAACAAAGACGGCGGCACCAATAGCCAGCCAGGTAAAAAGTTGTAGCAGAAGTAAAACCGTTAAACTTACCAGAACGAGCACTCCTCCAAGCAGAATTCTCTTTCTCAGCTTGTCGGCATATTTCCGGTTACTGTATATCATCTTTGTGTATATTTTAGTGTAGAAGTTTGCAATTCGAAATTCAAAATAGCAAATAGTTTTAACTTTGTCCGGTAAACATCCGAAAAATGAACAATCTACCATCATACCATGCAGCAGTAACCGTGACTGATGATGTTGTAGCTGCTCTCTCTCAATTGATTTCCCGTTATCCCGAAGATAAGGTTTTTCTGGTGAGCGAATCGAATACGACCCAATTTTGTCTTCCTGTTTTACAGGACGTCATTGGATGGGAGAAGGTGAAGAAAACAGAAGTTCCGGCAGGCGAAGAAAACAAGAAGCTGTCTTCGGTCGAGAAAATCTGGATGTTTCTGAGCCAAAACGGGGCCGACCGGAAATCACTGGTAATTAACGTGGGCGGTGGAATGTTAACCGACCTGGGAAGTTTTGCGGCTTCGACCTATAAACGCGGAATGGATTTCGTGAATGTTCCAACGACGCTGCTATCGCAGGTAGACGCTTCGGTCGGTGGTAAGACCGGCTTTAACTTCAACGGTTTTAAGAACGAAATCGGGGTGATTAATCAACCCAAAGATGTCATTATCGATACTCGCTTTTTGAAAACCATTGACCGCCGGAATTTTGTATCCGGATTTGCTGAAATGGTGAAACACGGCTTGATTCGTTCAGCCGATCATCTGAAGGAGGTCCGCAACTACGATCTCGATTTGCTCAACTACGAAGCGTTAGCCGGACTAATCGCCCGCTCGGTAGCCATCAAAGATTATTTTGTTGATAAGGACCCGACAGAAAAGAATATTCGAAAAGCATTGAACTTTGGCCATACCATTGGTCACGCTTTCGAGAGTTATGCCATGACTTCCGGGAAACCGATATTACACGGCTATGCAGTGGCTTACGGTATGATGGCGGAATTGTATCTGTCGCACAAAATGGCCGGGTTGTCAAGTCGCGATTTGAAGGAACTTTCGTATTGGCTGATGACCATCTACGGAAAATTTGATATCACGTCAGAGGATTACGATGCGTTGCTGAGCCTGATGAGTCATGATAAGAAAAACGAAGGCAAGCGAATTAACTTTACGCTGTTGCCGAAAGTTGGAAAAGTGGCGATTGACCAGGATTGCAGTCGCGACTTAATCATTGAATCGCTTGATTTTTACCGGAATCTTTCCCTTTAACGAATTGTATAGATGCTTTACCAGATAACCAGACCCACCAGCAGGTTGGAAGGAGAAATCAAACTGCCTGCTTCAAAAAGTATTAGTAATCGTGTGTTGATTATCAATGCGCTGAGTTATTCGTCATACACTATCGGAAATTTGTCGGATAGCGACGATACCCGCGTGATGGAGAAGGTGCTGAACGCTTCGACCAACGAGTTCGATATCGGTCATGCCGGAACGGCTATGCGTTTCCTGACGGCTTTTCTTTCGAAGATAATGGGGCAGTGGACGCTAACCGGTTCGGAGCGGATGAAACAACGGCCGATTAGCATATTGGTTGATGCTTTGCGAGAGTTAGGTGCGGTAATTGAGTATGCGGGAGAAGAGGGTTATCCACCGCTGAAGATTACCGGAACCGCTCTGAAAGGGGGCGTACTGGAACTCGACGGAAGTGTGAGTAGCCAATATATTTCAGCGTTGCTGATGATTGCTCCGTCTATCCAAAATGGTTTGACGTTGAGGTTGAAAAACAAGATTACTTCCCGTCCATACATCGAGTTGACGTTAAAGCTGATGAAGAAATTTGGTGTGCGGTATGCCTGGAAAGGGAGTGAGATTCGTATCGAGCAGCAGGATTACAAGCCCATCCGATTCACGGTGGAAGCTGATTGGTCCGGAGCTTCTTACTGGTATCAAATCGCCGCTATGTCCGATGATTTCGATATCCTGTTAAAAGGATTGCGCTTGCAAAGCTTGCAGGGCGACGCTGTGTTAGCTAAATGGTTTGACCAATATTTCGGAATCCAGTCAAAACAGGAAGGCAACGATGTACGAATTTCCCGAAAGGAAAAACCGGATGTGAAACGCCTTGACTTGAACTTTGTGGAAAATCCGGACGTGGCCCAGACTTTTGCCGTTTTGTGTGTGGCAAAACAGATACCATTTCACTTTACGGGCTTGCATACCCTAAAGATAAAAGAGACTGACCGGATTGCTGCATTGCAGAATGAATGCGCCAAGCTGGGAGCAAAACTGACCGAATTACAGCTCGGTGAAATTGCCTGGGATGGAAAGTTGGATGAAAGTGTTGATGCGAGTGAGGCTACTATCGAAACCTATCATGACCATCGGATGGCGTTGGCGTTTGCTCCGGCTGCTTTGGTTTTCGGTAACTTGAAGATTGCCGATCCCATGGTGGTGACCAAATCTTATCCCGCTTTCTACGAGGATTTGAAGCAAGTTGGATTTACAGTTCAGGAAGTACCTGATTGATGTTTCTGGAAAAGTTTTTTTTTGCTATTTCCAGCTTTCAGGATTCGTCGACAACTCAAAAATGTCGAGATAGCTCAGCCGGATGATGTTGGCCATCTTGGTGTAGTTGATCATTTCCGGCACATCAGTCGGTTGGTGGTAATCCGGTTGACCACCAGTGTGAAACCAGAACAGTGGCACATTGTCTTTGACAAACCACACATTATCACTGCCACTATCCGGCTTTTCCGAACCGTTGTATGAAACATCCAGATTTAGGTTGTAGTCACTGATGTGTTGTTTCGATAGAGTAACTGCCGGTTGGAAGGCTTTCGAATAAATCATGGTTACCTGGTTGTCCGGTGCTTCCGGGCCGGCATTTCGGCCAATCATATCGAAGTTCAGATAAGCCATTATTTCGTCCATATTAGACCAATGATTGACAAAGTAATGCGAACCCAGCAGTCCTCTTTCTTCTCCATCCCAACAAGCAAACAAAATGGTGTATTCGGGTTGAACTTTGGAGGCGAGCATCGCTTTGGCAATATTCAGTACCGCAGAAACTCCCGAAGCGTTGTCATCTGCGCCGTTCCAAATATAACCATCGTGGATGCCCAAATGGTCGTAATGGGCACCAATGACGATGAATTTGTTCTTTTCCTTTCCTTCAATCTTACCCAACACATTTCGTAGCTGCAGTCTTCGATTCCTGGTGTTTATTGCCAGTTCAATTGTCTTTCCACTAACGGCTTGTGATACATTTTTCAGTTCGGAAGCTTTCTTACGGGCTTGCGTATTCTGAAACTCCGGTCCCATGATGTCTGAGAATACAGAAGGCGAGATGTAAATAACCGGAATATTTCCATCGCCAGTGTTCGGTAGGTAAACCCGTTTGTCATAAAACGATTTACGCTTCTTCACGCCTTCATACATTGTATTATGGAAATAATACTGGTTAGCGTTCCAATGACTGATTTGTGTACCACTTGCAACTTCCAGTATGGCTAATGCGCCATGCTCTTTTGCCTGTTTATTTTTCAATCGCTCCAGCACTCTGCCCTCTGGTCCTGTGATTGCTTTTGCTGCCTGACTGTTCTGAAAACCATCGCCGGGTAAGCCGGCCCACCTGACGACGATTTTGTTTTTGACATCGACTTTGTTGAAATCATCATAGCCACTTTTCTCATCGGTTAGCCCATAGCCAACGAATACTACCGGAGCTGAGATCTGACTGCTTCCATTGGGAATTGTTACTCGAAAATCAGCTTTGTACGCGTATTCTTTTTTAAGGGTAGACTTATCTGATGTTGTGACTAATGCCAGTTTCTGTATTGTATCTGGCGTTACTTCAATTGCCTGAAAGGGTTGAGAGAAAGACGTGGTTTTTCTTTTTTCCGCTCCCAAAAGTTTTTGATATCGATCGGGTTTGAACGAAACCGAGTCGCCCACTGGTTCCAAACCGATGAAGCTGAACAACGATGCTACATATTCACCTGCTATTTGGCCTTGTTTTGTTCCGGCCATTCTTCCCTCGAGTTGGTCGCTGGCCAGAAACTGAACGGGGCTTTTAACGCTCTTCATGGTAATTGTTTGTAGACCCTTGTCTTTTGGCGTTTGTCCAAAAGCCGTCAGATTCAAAAACAGGAGAAGCAATAGTGATGTTGTAAAACGCGTCATTCGCAGTTGTTTGTGCGGTTTGCAAAGTGTTTAGACTAGTTTCAGGGCAATGTCCATCATTTGTGTAAATGTGGTTTGCCGTTGTTCTGAGGTAGTTGATTTTCCCTCCGGAATGTGGTCGCTAACGGTCAGAATAGAAAGCGCCCGTTTCTTGTATTTAGCAGCAATTGTATAAAGAGCGGCCGTTTCCATTTCTACTGCCAGAACATTGAATTTCTGCCATACGGCAAATGGGTCACCAATGTGCTCATCGTTGTAGAAGAAGTCAGAACTTAAAACATTTCCTACATGAAGGTTCACATCTTTTCCCCGGGCAATAGTGTATGCCCTGTGAAGCAGGTCGAAATCGGCTAGCGGAGCAAACTGTAGCCCGCCGAATCGCAACTGGTTCATACCATTATCGGTACAAGCACCTTGTGCGAGAATAATATCCCGGAGTTGTACTTCCGGTTGAATGGAACCACAGCTGCCGATACGGATAAGCTGTTCACAATCGTATTCTTCAATTAGCTCAGTGGCGTAAATCGACATGGACGGCATTCCCATGCCAGTTCCCTGCACACTCACTTGCTGTCCGTTGTAATAACCGGTGTAGCCTAACATGCCGCGGACTTCGTTGTAACAGACCGTATCCTCGAGAAAGTTATCAGCAATGAACTTTGCCCTAAGTGGGTCACCCGGGAGAAGAACGGTTTTAGCGATGTCTCCTTTTTTAGCCTGGTTGTGTATACTCATCGAATTTTTATTTAGTCGTTAATAGAGTTGGTTTGTCAGGCAAAATAGCAAAATGTTTTCTACCTGATATCACTTTTAAAAAGGTGTTTCGAGCGTTTGCTTATCGTTTCGACAAAAAGAAGTCTTTGACAAGTGTTGAGCATTCGGCTTCCATAATTCCTCCCAGTAATGCTGTTTTAGGATGTATAGCTTTCGCCGCAAACTTTTGGAAGCCTCTCTTTTCGTCTTCAGCACCATATACAATTCGACCGATTTGCGACCAGCCCAATGCCCCGGCACACATAACGCAGGGTTCCAGGGTAACGTAAAGTGTACACTCGTTCAGGTATTTGCCCCCCAACATGTTGGCGGCAGCCGTGATGGCCTGCATTTCCGCATGAGCGGTTACATCGTTCAGTGTTTCGGTGAGGTTATGCGCCCGCGCAACGATACGATTTTGGCAAACGACTACAGCGCCGACGGGGATTTCCCCCATATCAAATGCTTTTTGGGCCTCGTTAAGTGCTTGCTTCATGAAATATTCATCGGAAAATGGTTCCAGCATATTATGAGTTTTAGCTTAAAAGTAATTCTGATTCCAAAAGCAGGCAAATTCGATTCCTGACATATTTCTCAGGAGGCGCCTAAACCTGTGATTGATTGCTTCCTGTTTTCTTTAGAACTTTTGTACTTTTGCATTCAAATTTATAAAAGAATAATCGATGTACAGAAGCCATAATTGCGGTGAATTACGAATCAACCAGGCTGGCAATGAAGTGACGCTTGCCGGATGGGTGCAGAGGGTCCGCAACCTCGGTGCAATGACTTTTGTTGACCTCCGTGACCGTTACGGTATCACGCAGCTGGTCGCTGACGATACTGCTTCGGCTGAAATTAAGAATGCTGTGAATCACTTGGGACGCGAATTTGTCATCCAGATTGTGGGTGTCGTGAGAGAACGCGCGAGCAAGAACAGCAAAATTCCTACCGGAGATGTGGAGGTGGAGCTCAAAAAAGTCAAGGTTCTGAATCAATCGGTTGTTCCTCCGTTTACCATTGCTGAAGATACGGATGGCGGTGATGAAATTCGTATGAAATACCGGTACCTGGATTTACGTCGGGAAAATGTTCGCAAGAATCTCGAGCTTCGTGCCCGGATGGCCCATTACGTAAGAAATTACCTGAATGATCAGGATTTTATCGAAACAGAAACGCCGGTTCTGATCAAGTCGACACCGGAAGGAGCCCGCGACTTCGTGGTCCCTTCGCGAATGAATCCCGGCGAGTTTTATGCTCTTCCGCAATCACCGCAGACCTTCAAACAGTTGCTGATGGTTGCTGGTTTTGATCGGTACTATCAGATTGTAAAATGCTTCCGCGATGAGGATCTTCGCGCAGACCGGCAACCTGAGTTTACACAGATTGACTGTGAGATGTCGTTTGTGGAACAAGATGACGTGCTGGGTATGTTTGAAGGACTGACCCGATATCTTTTCAAGGAACTGAAAGGTTTCGACCCGGGTGAGTTTCCGCGTATGCCCTATGAAGAGGCAATGGAAAAATATGGCTCAGACAAACCCGATATTCGCTTTGGAATGGAAATCCATGACCTAACCGAAACGGTGAAGGGAAATGGCTTTAAAGTGTTTGACGACGCTGAATATATTGGAGGTATTTGTGCTTCCGGCGCAGCTTCCTATTCGCGCAAGCAACTGGATGCGTTGACTGATTTCGTTAAACGTCCGCAGGTTGGTGCCAAAGGGCTCGTTTATGTGAAATATAACGAAGACGGCTCATTTAAATCGTCAGTTGATAAGTTTTACAGCGCTGATGATTTGAAGAAATGGGCCGATGCGTTCGGGGCCGTCCCAGGTGATTTGTTGCTCGTTTTATCAGGCAATAAAGTGGCAACACAAACAGCTGCCGGAATACTTCGTCTGGAGATGGGCAAGCAGTTAGGGCTGGTTAAAAGTGATGATTTCCGTCCATTGTGGGTAGTTGATTTCCCGCTGTTGGAATGGGATGAGGAAGTACAGCGCTATTTTGCCATGCACCATCCGTTTACATCGCCAAAATTGGATGAGGTGGATTTGTTGGATACCGATCCGGGCAAGGTTCATGCAAATGCTTACGACCTTGTTATTAACGGAGTAGAAATTGGTGGCGGTTCTGTTCGTATTTTCAACAGCGAGCTCCAGGCCAAAATGTTTAAAACACTCGGTTTTACCAAAGAAGAGGCTGAGAAGCAGTTTGGTTTCCTTATGGATGCGTTTAAATACGGTGCGCCTCCGCATGCAGGAATTGCATTCGGTTTCGACCGTTTGGTATCGCTGTTTGCCGGACTCGACAGTATTCGCGATGTGATTGCATTCCCGAAAAACAACGCAGGGCGTGACGTAATGATTGACAGTCCGTCGACCATTGCTGATGCACAGTTGGAAGAACTCACGCTGAAAGTCGTTCCGCAGAAAGAAAAGAAATAAATTTAGCGTACGCGTTACTAATTAAAACGGTTGTTCTTATGAGCAGCCGTTTTTTGTAGGTAAAAATATTGGCACAAAAAAAGCGGCCTGAATTTCAGACCGCTTTCTTTTATTTAGTGTACATCTTAATTTTTCTCAGTACGTTTTCTGGCTGAGTAATTGATGTGAAGAGCCTGAACTCTCCTCAATTCCTGCTTCACGTCTGAAACGATACCCATCTTGGTATATTGATCCACTTTAAGAGAGGTAACCATCAACGGAACTTCGTTCTCGTCGTGTGCTTCCCTTTCGGATACAATAAAATCCTGGATGTCGCCAACAGTGGCAAATGAATCGTTCAGCTGAATTCGCGGTTCGCTACCTAACTGTGCCTGGTATTGCTGTTGAGGAGGGCCGATGTAGATGTAACTCACCAAAGATTTACGCTCCAGTTTGCTCAACTCAGTTGCCTGGGGCAACTTAACTTGTACTTTCAACGTTACCTCACGCATGGTGGTCGACACCATGATGAAGAACAGAAGCATAAATACAATGTCAGGCAAAGCTGCTGTCGAAATCGGTGGAGTTTCCTTTTTGTCGTCTTTTCTGAATTTTGACATTCTTTAAATCCTCCTAATTATTTTTTACCAACTTTTTTGGGCTCAGCTTCTGAAATACGTGATGGGTAAATCTCCTGAATAGCTTTTTGCTGATCTCTATCGAGATCGTCATAGGATTTTCCCCATTTCCGTTGTGCCAGCTGGTCCCGTAAGTCGTTGATAGCGCCTACCAATTCATTCTGGACCGCGATATAGGTACCGTATGTCGTACCTACGTCATTCTGCAGCGAGATGACTCCCTTGGTTACTTCCGTCGGACCAAAGAAGGGAACGTCTTTCACTTCTTTTTCCGGTAACGTCGGATCGTTATTTGGGTTGGCCATAAAATTTTCCGCTGCTTCGCGAAGGTCGCGGACGCGCATCGGTTTGCCTTCCACCAACAACTGATCGTTCTTGTTCACCAGCACAACAAAGACGTTACGTTCTTTAATTTGTGGCTGCTTGCTCAAGTCCTGATTCGGCGGAGGTGGCGGTGGCAACTTACGTTCGAGCCCAGAATCAACGTCCATGGTAGTTGTTACCAGGAAGAAGAGAAGCAACATGAAGGCAATGTCAGCCAAAGATGCAGCATTATATTCCGGTAATTTTCTAGGCATGTTTATTTAATTTCATGTTCAGTTATGATGAAAAAGTTACCCTTTTTCATTCTGATTTAAATCTTATTTCCAGAAACGGGAAAGACCCGAATAAATAACAGACAAAACGGCTCCGCCAAACAAGATGTAGGTGGTATAGAGCAGGGTGTCTGTGAATTTAGCAACTTCAGGGGTCAATGTTCCCTTCTGAACCATCGTTTGAGCTCCGTAGAAATTCGGAATTTCTGACGATGCCAGCAGGCTTGCAATAATGACTACTGCTGCAAGCACTCCTATAGCCATCAAACTCTTCTTGGCTTTTTCTCCAGATGAGAACATATGGAAAACGGAGAATCCGACAGCAACAATAGCTGCAATGCCAAAGAGTATGTAGGCCCAGCGAAGGTTAAGATTTATCATTGAGTCCATCTGCGGTGTGTCAATCTTATCGACCAGTAGTACGATAAAGATTGCTGACAACGCCAACATGACCCAAAGAATAATAGTCAGTATTCTTGTTACTTTACTACTCATGGGTACGAATTAATTTTGTAATTACTTCTTCAGGTTGTGTTTTACCAGCAGGTCAAGCAGAGAGATAGAAGCATCTTCCATGCTGTTGATGATGCTATCGATTTTTGCAACACAGTAGTTGTAGAAAATCTGAAGGATGATAGCAACGATAAGACCTGTTACAGTCGTAATAAGTGCAACCTTAATACCACCAGCAACCAGAGAAGGAGAAATGTCACCAGCTACCTGGATAGCATCGAATGCTGAAATCATACCGATTACAGTTCCCATGAAACCAAGCATCGGAGCCAGTGCGATAAACAGTGCAATCCAGCTCAGTCCTTTTTCCAGCAGACCAGCCTGTACACCACCGTATGATACGATTGACTTCTCAACTACGTCGATTCCTTCATCGAAACGATCGAGCCCCTGATAGAAAATAGAAGCAACAGGACCGCGGGTATTGCGGCAAACTTCCTTAGCAGCTTCTACACCACCACTATTCAATGCATCTTCTACATTTGCCAGCAGTTTTTTGGTGTTGGTAGTGGCGAGGTTCAAATAAAGAACCCTCTCGATAGCCAATGCAAGACCAAGAATCAGGGCGATAAGTACGAATGCCATGAAGCTCGGACCCCCCTGAATGAAATATTGCTTAAGCATGCTGTGAAGAGACTTGCCTGATTCAGCTTTGGCAGCTGCTTGCTCTACAGGATCAGCTGTCAAGTCAGAACTTTGAGCTTGAGCCTGTGTTACGGAATCAGTAGCCGCTTGTTCAGTAGCTGCCTGCGTGGTGTCTTGCTCCTGTGCGAAAGCAACCACCGATGCGCCAAAACTAAGCATCCCGAAAACTGCAATTAACGCAAATAGTTTTTTCATAATTGGTTTTGAATTTTGATTAATAAATTGTTCTTACTATTAATTTCTATTTACGATTTATTGATCTACAATAAATTTCCAACAAATAAAAAAAAATCCTTGTTTCGTTCTTCAATTAGCCCCCCGTTTTCTCTTTCCAAATGAAACTATTTCCGCTTAAAAAGATTCCGGATCGGTCTAAAATTCAGGCACGCAAATTACAAAAAAAAGTTGAAAAAAAAACAACTCATTCTGTTATTTCCCCGCTCAGACTCCGTTGTAAATGAGTCTTCACTTCCTCTGTTGTGAGTTCTTGTCCGAGTAGAAACATCAACTTAGTGATAGCTGCTTCAACGGTTATGTCCTTTCCACTTATAACGCCTGCGTTGAGCAGATCATAGCTGGTCATGTATTGTCCCATCTGTACTCTGCCGCCTGAACACTGTGTTACATTCAGGAAGATAACCCCTTGCCTGATGGCTTTCCGGATGGCGTTTAACAGCCAACGGTGTGTGGGAACATTCCCTGAACCATACGATTCCAGTACAACACCTTTCAATTCCGGCAGATTAAGCGCATGCTCAATATACTGCCGGTTCATCCCCGGAAACATCTTCAAGATAATGACTTTATCGCTGATGTTGGTGTTGACTTTTAGTATTCCTTTGTTTTTCGGATAATTAATGCGGTCGTAGCTGTATACAATATCCACTCCGGCACGGGCCAGAATCGGATAATTGTGTGACATAAATGCGCTGAATTTCTCTGAATCTTCTTTTGTTGTGCGGTTACCGCGAAAAAGGCGGGAGTTGAAATAAATACAAACTTCCGGAACAATGGCCCGGCCGTTTCGGCTGGCAGCCGCAAGTTCTACAGCCGTTACCAGGTTTTCTTTCCCGTCTGTACGCATAACACCAATAGGAAGCTGCGAGCCAGTCAGGATAACGGGCTTGTCGAGGTTCTCGAACATGAAGCTTAATGCCGATGCGGTGTACGCCATGGTATCGGTGCCGTGAAGAACAACAAAGCCGTCGTATTTTTGGTAGTTCTGACGCACCGTTCTGGCAATCCGGGCCCAAATGGCTGGTTGCATGTCGGACGAGTCGATGGGAGGATTGAAGGCAGTTGCCGACACTTCTATGCCAAGTTTCGACAACTCAGGAATTTCATTTTGAATGTGGGAAAATTTCATCGGGGCCAGTGTGTGGGTGTCGGGATCTTCCCGCATCCCGATGGTGCCGCCGGTATAAATAATATGAATTGAAGGCTTTTCGTTGTTTTTCACACCTAATGTTTTTATCACCAATTGCCGAATCGGTGAAAATTTGGATGAAGTACAATAATATAATACGTGTAATTTGAGTCCGGCGAACGGGTTCGGCCCGGATTTCTTTGTCTACACGGTTAAATTGCCCTCAAAATTAGAAATATTGGAACGAAGCGTGGTCAGATTCCAAACATTTCTTCAGCATTTTTTGTGGTTATTTCTGCAATTTCTTCGGGAGTAGTGTTGTGCAGCTCGGCAACTTTGGCAGCTACCTGTACAATGTGTGCACTTTCGTTGCGTTTCCCTCTGAATGGAACGGGTGCAAGATAAGGTGAATCGGTTTCCAGAAGAAGGTGTTTGGGATCGATTTGGGAGATTACTTTATCGACTCCGGCATTTTTAAAAGTAACAATACCATTCACACCAATTTTAAATCCCCAGTCAATAATCTGTTCTGCCTGTTTCAGTGTCCCGGTGAAGCTGTGAAAAACGCCTCTTAGGTTTTCGTCCGCAGCTTTTCCTACTTCGTTGAATACTTCTTCGAATGAATCTCTTACGTGGATAACGACCGGAAGTTTACGGTCTTTTGCCCATTGCAACTGAACGCGAAAGACCTCGGTCTGTTCTTCGACGAAAGTCTGATCCCAGAATAGGTCGAGCCCGATTTCGCCGATACCATAAAACTGGTGACGGTCGAGCCAAAAGCGAACAATTTCCAATTCATTTCGAAAATCTTCCTTTACCGAAGTGGGGTGTAATCCGATTAACGGATAGCAAACATTCGGGTACGATGCTGACAAGTCCAGCATAGGTTTGATGGAAGAGCTGTCGATATTGGGGAGAACTATTTTCTTAATTCCGGATGTTGTGGCACGGTTTACAACTTCCGTCCGATCGATATTAAACTCAGGCGAATAAATATGTGAATGGGTATCAACAAACATTTTTCGAAATTTGGTCAAAAATAGCAAAAGCAGAAGCATCCACCCATTAACAGAATGTTATCTGAATCCTAAGTGCAATTTACATTGGAAATAATTGAGCCTGCTTTATGCGAAAAGAGCCATCTCCCGGAAGGGAAACGGCTCTTTCTGCTTTTTAGGATAGGTGCTTACACAAGCCCTTGTGCCAGCATGGCATCGGCAACTTTTACGAAGCCACCAACGTTGGCACCTTTGACATAATTTATCTTACTTCCGTTACGTCCGTGGATTTTACAAGTCTCGTGAATCTCTTTCATAATAATATGTAAGCGTTGATCCACTTCTTCGCGGGTCCAGTTGTAACGCATGCTGTTTTGCGACATTTCGAGGCCGGAAACAGCAACACCACCGGCATTAACTGCTTTACCCGGAGCATACGCGATTTCTTTGGTCAGCAATTCTGCTGCGTCAGCTGTACAGCCCATGTTGGAAACTTCGCCAACGAGGAAGCAGCCGTTCTTGATCAGCAACTTGGCGTCTTCTTCGTTCAGTTCGTTTTCAGTAGCACATGGCATGGCAATGTCAACTGCTTGTTCCCATGGTTTTTTACCAGCGAAGAACTGTGCGCCAAATTCTTCGGCATAAGGCTCAACAATGTCGTTGTTGGTTGCCCGCAGTTCGAGCAGGTAGTCAACCTTTTCGCCGGTAATGCCAGCCGCATCGTAAATGTAGCCGTCGGGACCGGAGATAGTAACTACTTTACCACCCAATTCGTTGATTTTACTGATGGCTCCCCAGGCAACGTTTCCGAAACCGGAAACTGAGAATACCTGACCTTTGATGTCTTTGCCCATTTCGGCTAACATGTGCTGAACGAAATACACGGCACCGTAACCGGTTGCTTCCGGACGGATGAGTGAACCTCCCCAACCCAGGCCTTTTCCAGTCAGTACTCCGGTGAATTCATTACGAATCCGTTTGTACTGTCCGAAGAGGTAGCCGATCTCGCGACCGCCAACGCCGATGTCACCAGCGGGTACATCAGTATCCGGACCGATGTGGCGGCTCAACTCAGTCATGAACGATTGACAGAAACGCATGATTTCGTTGTCGCTGCGTCCTTTGGCGCTGAAGTCGGAGCCTCCTTTACCGCCTCCCATAGGAAGGGTGGTCAGGCTGTTTTTAAAGGTTTGTTCAAACCCTAAAAACTTGAGAATACTTAAATTAACACTGGGGTGGAAACGTAATCCACCTTTATATGGACCAAGTGCGCTGTTGAATTCGACGCGGTAGCCGCGATTAATTTCAACTTCGCCCCGGTCATTCATCCAGGGAACCCTGAACATGACGACTCGTTCCGGCTCCACCATGCGTTCCAGAATGCGTGCCTGTTTGTACCGAGGATTCGAATCGTATACCTCCCAAACAGATTCAACAACTTCCTGAACGGCCTGATGAAATTCCTTCTCGCCATTGGTGCGGGCCTTTAAGGCCTCCATGAATTGATCTATACCGGTATTCATGATAACATATTTTTGTAAAAACCCTATGGATTCCGTCTCTGTATGGGTATAATGCCCGAAGACAGTTACACCCCGACGGTTTCAATTTGTTAGAGTCAAAGGTAGAGAAAACATTTTCTCATCTTCCTAATGATTATTCAAAAAAGACGAATATTGTAATCATCAAAAAAACAGGTGATTATATCGCTTTTGGAGTATGTTTAATAGCACAAAAAACCGGAAGTTTGACTTATGTCAGAATTTTGAAAGTGGATTTTTGGCCTTATGAATAAATGAGGTGCTGATTGCGTGAAAGCCAGAAAGAAAAAACGCCCCTCTGCCGGAGCAAAGGAGCGTATCGGTATAGATTGGAAAACAGAAAATCAAACTAATCCCTGCGCCATCATTGAGTTGGCAACTTTCAGGAAACCGCCGATGTTGGCACCTACTTCGTAGTTGACGAATCCATCTTTTTGCGTACCGTATTTCACGCAAGTGTGATGAATATTCTGCATGATTTGCAGCAATTTCTGGTCAACCTCTTCGCGGGTCCATTTCAGGCGCATGGAGTTTTGTGTCATTTCAAGACCTGATACGGCAACACCACCTGCATTGGAGGCTTTGCCCGGAGCATACAGAATTTTATGCTTCATGTACAGGTGAATGGCTTCAGCCGTGCTTGGCATATTGGCTCCTTCAGCTACACAGAAACAACCGTTTTCAATCAGCATGCGGGCATCGTTTTCATCAATTTCGTTCTCGGTAGCCGATGGTAATGCAACATCGCATTTTTCACTCCACGGACGGGCATTGGGAACGTATTTTACACCGTACTTTTCAGCGTATTCTTTAATTCGACCGCGTCGGTTATTTTTTAAATCCATCACGTACTCCAGCTTTTCGCGATCGATACCGGCCGGGTCATATATGTAACCGCTCGAGTCGGAAAACGTAATAACTTTTCCGCCGAGTTCAATCACTTTTTCAGCTGAGAACTGTGCGACATTACCTGAGCCGGAAATGCTAACCGTCAAGCCCTTGAAATCTTTACCCTGCGTTTTGAGCATTTCGCGGGCGAAATATACATTACCATAACCGGTTGCTTCCGGTCTGATTAGCGAACCACCCCACTCGATTCCTTTTCCGGTTAATGAACCGGTGAATTCATTGCGGAGACGTTTGTATTGTCCAAAAAGGAAACCAATTTCACGTCCTCCAACGCCAATATCACCTGCCGGGACATCGGTGTAAGGCCCGATATGTCGGCTGAGTTCCGTCATAAACGACTGACAGAACCGCATTACTTCTGCATCTGATTTGCCTTTGGGATCAAAGTCAGAACCACCTTTACCAGCTCCCATAGGAAGATTGGTGAGGCTGTTTTTAAAGGTCTGCTCAAAGGCCAAAAATTTCAGGATACTGAGGTTGACACTGGGGTGGAAACGAAGACCACCTTTGTAAGGACCAATGGCGCTGTTCATTTCTACTCGAAATCCCCGGTTAACGTGAATGTTTCCCCGGTCGTCCATCCATGGAACCCGGAATTGGATGACTCTTTCCGGTTCCGTCATTCGTTCCAGAATCTTCGCTTTCATGTACTGGGGATGAGCCATCAGGTAAGGGGCGAGCGATTCGACGACCTCATGAACGGCCTGGTGGAATTCTACTTCATGCGGATCTTTTTTTCTTAAATCGGACATGAATTCATCGACCAGTTTGGTCGGTGATGAAAGTGTGGCGGTGGCTGTCATAGCTGTTTGTTTTATTAATTAAGGTATGATAAGGTAGAAAATGCAATTTAAACACGGGGTGTTCTTTAACATATCATTGAGGATTAGATGTTTTGAGGTGAAAAAGCCCCGTTCATTGGTCTCCGATTTATTTTCGGGGCACCTAAAAGTTATTTTCATGATTTTTAGGAAGCTTTCCGGCAGTCAGAAAATAAAGTCTTATTTTCGCACTTTAGTTGAAAAAAGAATTTAATAGTCTCAATAAAGATGGATTACAACTTCAGGGAGATTGAAAAAAGCTGGCAAAATTACTGGGCCGAGCATAAGACCTTCAAAACAGAAGACGATTATTCAAAACCGAAATTCTATTGCCTCGATATGTTTCCTTATCCTTCGGGTGCCGGATTGCATGTGGGCCATCCGGAAGGATATACGGCTACCGATATCATTTGCCGTTACAAAAGGGCAAACGGATTTAACGTCCTTCACCCAATGGGATGGGATGCATTCGGACTCCCTGCAGAACAGTATGCTATTCAAACCGGTACCCATCCGGCGATTACCACGCAAAAGAATTGTGACAACTTCCGCCGTCAGATTCAGTCGTTGGGATTGAGCTACGACTGGGACCGGGAAATCAATACGACCGATCCGGCATATTATAAATGGACACAATGGATTTTTACCCGTTTATATAATACGTGGTTTGATGGGGAGCAGCAGAAAGGTCGTCCGATAGAAGAACTGTCTGTTCCGGCAGAAATTGAAAGTAAAGGAAAAGAAGCAGTACGCGAGTATATTGATGAAAAGCGTCTGGCTTATTACGATAATGCACAGGTTTGGTATTGCCGTCATTGTAAGACGGTTTGTGCCAACGAAGAGGTGCTGAACGACGGCTCGCACGAGAAGTGCGGTACGAAAGAGGTGGAGCGTCGTTTCCTGAAACAGTGGATGCTTCGTATTCCGCATTATGCCGAGCGTTTGCTGACCGGCCTTGACAATCTGGACTGGCCGGAAGGCGTGAAAGATATGCAGCGGAACTGGATTGGAAGGTCAACCGGTGCCGAAGTGGATTTCCTGCTGGATGGTGTTGATGAGAAAATCAGGGTGTATACTACCCGTCCCGATACATTGTTTGGCGCAACCTATATGGTCATTGCTCCAGAGCATGAATTGGTTGACGTGATTACTACGGAGGAACACAAAGATGCCGTTAATGATTACGTGCGCTCGGCTGCACTGAAAAGTGATTTGGACCGGACCGATTTGGCGAAAGATAAAACCGGCGTATTTACGGGCCGGTATGCTATTAATCCCCTTACCGGGAAGAAAATTCCGGTGTGGGTGGCCGATTATGTGCTGACGGGATACGGTACCGGTGCGATTATGGCTGTGCCGGCACACGATACCCGTGACTTTGAATTTGCGAAAACATTCGGTTTAGATATTGTCTGCATTCTCGATCCGAAAGATGCGGAACCTGAATTACGTGAAAAGGTTCTTAAGGGAGACGCTTGCTGGACGGAAGACGGAGCTTATATCAACTCGGCTAACGAAAGCGAAGGTCTCGATATTGACGGCATGAGCAAAGAGGACGGCCTGAAAACTGTTATTGAATGGCTTGAGTCGAAAAATCTGGGTAAGGCTACCGTGAATTACAAGATCCGTGACTGGTTGTTTAGCCGCCAGCGTTTCTGGGGAGAGCCTTTCCCGGTAATTCATTGGGAAGATGGCGAAGTTTCTGTTTTGTCAGACGAAGATCTGCCCCTGATTCTTCCGGATGTTGAAAAATATCTGCCGGGAGAAACGGGCGAGTCTCCTTTGGCCAATGCCGGCGATTGGTTATATGTAACCGATTCAAATGGACGGAAAGGCCGTCGTGAAACGAATACCATGCCCCAGTGGGCCGGGTCGTGCTGGTACTACCTGCGCTATATCGACCCGAAAAATGATGAGGCTCCATTCGATAAAGTAAAAGAGAACTATTGGATGCCGGTTGACCTTTATGTCGGTGGTGCCGAACATGCGGTACTTCACTTGCTGTATAGCCGTTTCTGGCATAAAGTATTGTTTGATTTGGGTGTGGTTTCTACCGATGAGCCCTATCTGAAATTGTATAACCAGGGAATGATTCTGGCTTTTGCTTATGAAACGGCTTCCGGCTCGAAAGTTCCTTCTGATATGGTGGAGGAACGTGACGGCAGTTATTTCCATATCGAAACCGGTGAGGAGCTGAAGCAGATTGTGGCCAAGATGTCCAAATCGCTGAAGAACGTCATCAATCCGGACGACGTGGTAGAAGAATACGGAGCCGATTCATTGCGTCTGTACGAAATGTTTATGGGGCCGCTGGATGCCACCAAACCCTGGACCGATACCGGTGTGAAAGGTGTGTATAACTTCCTGAGAAGGGTATTCACCTTCTTCTCCAACCTGGACAATGTCAGTGAAAAAGACGATACCAAAGAGACGTTGAAGCTTTTACATCAAACCATCCGGAAGGTAGGCGATGACGTAGAAGATTTGAAGTTCAATACCGCGATTTCGCAGATGATGGTGTTCACCAATCACTGTTATAAAGCGGGCAAAGTTTCCCGTTTGACTGCCGAAACATTTATGCAGGTGTTGGCTCCTTTTGCTCCGCACATTGCGGAAGAGCTTTGGAACCTCTACGGGAACGATGCCAGTGTAAGTTTGGCTGAATGGCCCAAAGTGAACGAAGAATACCTGGTTGAGAATACCTTTGAGTATCCGGTTTCATTTAATGGAAAAATGCGCTTCAAACTCGAACTTCCGTTAGATATTTCGAAAGATGATGCTGAAAAAGCAGTACTGGAACATGAGGCTGCAAAACGTTGGACGGAAGGTAAAACCGTGGTGAAACTGATTTACGTACTAGGTAAGATTATCAACGTGGTTGTTAAGTAATTGTAAAGAATCCAATCTTCATAAAAAGCACGGAAAAATCATGATTTCCGTGCTTTTTTTTATTCTACTTTTGCGCAAATTTTAATCGAGATGAGCGGAAAAGTATATAATCAGGTTCGGGACTACGCAATTATCGTTTTAGGGTTATTCCTGTATGCTTTTGGTGTAGCTGCATTTTTAATTCCCGCTAAGATTATTGGTGGCGGAATTACGGGTGTGGCAACGGTTATTTACTTCACGACGGGAATAGAAACCGGGTATACCTATTTTATTATTAATATTTTCCTTGTTTTGGCAGCCATCAAAATACTGGGGACAAGCTTCGGGGTGAAGACGATCTTCGGTATGGCGGTGATGGCCGTATTTCTGAATGTATTACAGTCGATATTTACTCACCCTATTATCGACGATCAGTTTTTGTCTGCTGTTCTGGGAGGTATCCTGGGGGGAGCCGGCCTGGGAATTGTCTTTAATCGTGGAGGAAGTACCGGTGGTACCGATATTATCGCGATGATTATTAATAAGTATCGGAATGTAAGCCCGGGACGTATTATTATGTATTGCGACGTGATTATTATTGCTTCCTCGTTTTTCGTTCTGAAATCAGTAGAGGGAATGGTGTACGGTTACGTTTCGATGTGGGTCGTTTCTTATACGGTCGATTCGTTCTTGAACGGTGCCAAGCAGTCGGTTCAGATGTTTATCTTCTCCGAGCGCTACGATGATATCGCGGATTATATTGTTTATCAAGCAAATCGGGGACTAACTGTTTTCGACGGAACAGGTTGGTACACCCGGAAACATGTAAAAGTGATTATGACGGTAGTCAGAAAAAGAGAGGCTTCTCCAATTTATAAACAAATAAAACAGATTGATCCTGATGCATTTATATCCCAGAACTCCGTAATGGGTGTATTTGGTCACGGATTTGACCAAATCAAATATTAACTTTGTCTGTGTTGTGATTATTATCATATGTTAAATCAGGGAAAGTAGAAGCAAATGAAAAAGTGGATTCCGGGGATTGTTTTGGCCGTTTTGATAATTGTTGTTGTGGGATTTTTTATCATCCGGAAGAATACAAAATCGGGGCAGGAAGATTTATCGGTTACTCAACCAATTGATAGCGTAGCAAAGGTTTTACCGCCGCCAGTTTTAAAGTTTGGACTGCCAGTTGATTCCTTTGTTATTGAAAATAAGAAGGTGCGGCGCAATCAGAACCTTTCGGATATTTTGGTAAAATATGGCGTGTCGTATCAGGCTATCGATCAGCTTGCCCGGAATGCAAAAGGCGTTTTTGATGTGCGTCGGATCAAGGCAGGAAGTGCCTATTCTATGTTCCTGGCTCACGATTCTTTGCATACTCCCCGTTATTTCATTTACGAAGATTCACCTGTTGATTATTATACATTCGATCTTAGCGGCGATTCACTTCGCGTGAAAGCCGGTCAGAAACCGGTGATAACCAAACGCAAGGTGGCATTTGGTCAGATTAACTCTTCCCTGTGGAACGCAATGACGGATAATAATTTGAATCCGATTCTGGCTATCGACCTTTCAGAGATTTATGCCTGGACCATTGACTTTTTTGGAGTTCAGAGGGGAGATTGGTTTCAGATAATATACGATGAGAATTATGTCGATGGAAAATCCATTGGTATCGGAACCATTTATGCCGCCCGTTTTAATAACATGGGTGATGATTATTATGCGTTCAATTTCGATCAGGACGGCCGGGCCGATTATTTCGACGAAGACGGCAAGAGTTTGCGGAAAGCTTTCCTGAAAGCTCCACTCAAATATTCGCGCATCAGTTCGCGTTTTACCAACAGCCGCTATCATCCTATTCTACGAATCAGAAGACCGCACCATGGAGTTGATTACGCTGCACCGACCGGAACACCGGTTCATTCAATTGGTGACGGAGTGATTACGCGCCGGGGTTACCAGGCACGTGGTGGCGGCAATTACTTATACATCAAACACAACTCTGTCTACACGACTTCCTATATGCACCTTTCGCGGTTTGCCAGGGGCATGCACCCCGGTGTGCGTGTTAAGCAGGGACAGTTGATTGGCTATGTAGGAATGACAGGACTAGCTACCGGGCCACACCTCGATTTCAGGGTATATAAAAATGGTACAGCTGTCGATCCGCTAAAAGTGAAAGCGCCGCCTGTAGAACCGGTGAAGAAAGAGAATATGGTGCGTTTTGAGGAGCATCGGGATTCACTCATGAATGAGTTAATGACTATCCCGATTCCCGGCAACGAAACCGATCAAATTCCTGTGGCCGATGTCATTCACAGCACGCCTGCAGATAATCAATAACAGCTTTCGAATTTTTGGTACGGATTTTCCAGTTATGGTGATTATTTCATTAAAAAATTTTCGATCACCTCGGGGAAGTATTGGTATTCCAATTGGTGGATGCGTTTAGCCAGCGACTCCGGTGTGTCGTCCGGGAGGACAGGACACTTTTCCTGGCGTAAAACGGTTCCGTGATCGTAAACTTCATCGACCATGTGAATGGTGATACCACTTTCCTTTTCCTGGTTGGCGACAACTGCCTCGTGTACTTTCATTCCGTACATTCCTTTACCACCATACGTTGGTAGCAGGGCCGGGTGAATATTAATAGTCGGGAAAGCCTGGATGAGGTTGGTGGGTACCAACCAAAGAAAGCCTGCCAAAACAACTAAATCGATGTTGCGGCTTTTGAGTCGATTCAGGAAATCTTCCGAATCGTAAAACTCTTTCCTGTTAAAGGAGCCATACTCAATTCCATATTTTGCTGCTCTTTCGAGCACATAGGCGTCTGAGCGGTTGCTCCAAACCGAATCGACGCGGATGGTTGGATGGTCTTGAAAATACTGTATTATGTTTTGTGCATTTGTTCCTGAACCCGATGCAAGTATGGCTATGTTTTTCATAATTAGAGTTTTGTGTGCTATTTGAAAATTGACTATTCGACTGATGAATTCGAAAACAGGCTTAGGAAGCCGTTTTACCCTGACGAAAAGCCATATTATGGAACAAATATTTGGAAAATAATTGGGTTTCTTTATTACTTTGCACCCGTTGATTTGAAAAAATCATAGTTTAAATTTATTCATAGTATTAACGTTAAAATTTAGAAATTATGTCTGACGTTTCGGCTAAAGTTAAATCGATCATTGTAGACAAACTTGGTGTTGATGAAAGCGAAGTTACTAACGAAGCTTCTTTCACCAATGACTTGGGAGCTGATTCACTCGATACCGTTGAGCTGATTATGGAATTCGAAAAAGAATTCAATATTGCTATCCCTGATGATCAGGCTGAAAAAATCGGTACTGTAGGCGAAGCTGTTGCTTACATCGAAGAGAACGGAAAGTAATTATTACTGAATAAAGGTCTTAAAAACTTACCATGGAATTGAAACGAGTTGTTGTTACCGGCTTAGGTACGATCAACCCGCTCGGTAAGAATATCCAGGAATTCTGGGAAGGCCTGAGGAATGGGGTTAGCGGTGCCGGCCCCATTACTCATTTTGATGCCTCCAAATTCAAAACGCAGTTTGCCTGCGAAATAAAGGATTTCGACCCGAATGATTACCTCGAGCGCAAGGAAGTTCGCAAACATGACATGTATGCTCAGTTTGCTTACATCGCTGCTGACCAGGCAATCAGTCATTCAGGAATCGACCTGGAAAAAATCGATAAGGACCGGGTTGGTGTGATCTGGGGTGCAGGTATTGGTGGTTTGGATACTTTCTTTCAGGAAGTAACCTCCTTCAATTCAAATCCGGAAAATCCGCGATTTACCCCCTTCTTCATTCCTAAGATGATTGCCAACATGGCCAGTGGTAATATTGCCTTGAAATATCGCTTTCGGGGACCCAGCATTACCACGGTTACTGCTTGTGCTTCGGCAACCCATGCATTAATTGATGCAGCGAGTTATATCCGGCTCGGAAAAGCCGATATGTTCGTAGCCGGTGGTTCCGAATCAGCAATCAACCAGGCGGGTGTTGGTGGTTTCAATGCCATGCGTGCCCTTTCAACGCGTAACGATGACCCGAAAACGGCATCGCGGCCTTTCGATAAAGATCGTGATGGATTCGTGATGGGAGAAGGTGCTGGTGCACTCATCCTCGAAGAATATGAACACGCAGTTCGCCGTGGCGCGACCATCTACGCGGAATTGGTTGGCACTGGCATGTCAACGGATGCTTACCATATGACTGCTCCTGATCCCGAAGGAGAAGGTGCTGCACTGGTAATGAAGCATGCGCTGGACGATGCCGGTCTGAAACCTGAAGATATCGATTACATTAACGTACACGGTACTTCTACCGGGCTGGGAGATGTTGCCGAGCCAAAAGCAATCCTGAAAGTATTTGGTGACCATTCTTACAAGGTAAGTGTGAGTTCAACCAAGTCGATGACAGGTCACTTGCTGGGAGCGGCTGGTGCAGTTGAAAGTATTGCCTCTATTTTGGCAATGCAGAACAGCATTGTACCTCCAACGATAAATCAATTTGAATTGGATCCGGAAGTTGATCCGAACATTGATTTTACTTTTAATCACGCAAAAGAACGCCAGATTAATTTTGCACTTAGCAATACATTTGGATTTGGCGGACACAATGCGACTGTAATCTTCAAAAAATTGTCATAAGAAAGTGATAAAGGCTTTGAAGCAAAGAATAAAACTCTTTTCCTCGCCGGGGAAAGAGTTTTATTTGTTTTTGAAATCATTGCTTGGGTTCTACCCCGGAACCCTGCACTTTTACGACATTGCGTTTATTCATAAGTCGGCTTCCACGGTCGATTCTCACGGTTATCCGGTCAATAACGAACGCCTCGAATATCTGGGTGATGCCATTCTTGGTGCCGTAGTGGCCGATTATCTTTACAACCGTTTTCCTCATAAAGACGAGGGCTTTCTTACCCAATTGCGCTCCCGGATGGTCAACCGGAGCTTTCTTACCAAACTTACTTTTAAAACGGGTCTGAATCGTTTTGTTGAATCGAATACCAACTCTGCTAACGAGACCAGCCACATCTACGGTGATGCTTTCGAGGCGCTGATTGGCGCCATTTATCTCGACAAAGGATACGAGCAGACCAAGAAATTCATCGTTAAGCGCATCTTGTCGGTCTATGTCGACATTCATAAACTGGAAAAGAAGGATACCAACTACAAGAGCCAGTTGATTGAGTGGGGACAGAAGAATAAAAAAGAGGTGCAGTTTAAGACCCAGGATAATCCGGGTACCACGGGAGATAAGCCGCCTTTTGTTTCGCAGGTAATTGTTGAAGGAGAGCTGTTCGGCGAGGGCGATGGATATTCGAAAAAGGAATCACAGCAACAGGCTGCCAAGGTGGCTTTGATGAAGATTCAGGACTAAGAAATTTTCCCGTAAATTGTCGTAGAAAGAAAAAGGCGGGAACTACCCGCCTTTTAAACCAAAACCTAAATTCACCTTGTGAAAAAACTCAGTTAACCCCAAAAATTAAAAACCTATTAACCACGTTTTATGTTACAAACATAGTTTTTTTATTTTAAAATGCAATCGGCAATATGTTAAAACGAGTTAAAAATTGATCATACATCATCCCATTTTTCCTGCCTGCTTTCCCTGTGTTTGTCTCGTTTAAAATGTTAATTTCAAATGCATCTGATTGCTAATCAATCTAAGATATTGTTAAATATTGTTAAGTGCTGGTTAGCAGATAACCCAAGTAAGTTATCTTTGTATCCATGAGCAGAAAGGTGATCTACTTCCTAAGCCTTACAATGGCAATTGCTGTTGTGGCATTGATCTGGCTTCAGACAATGGCAATTAAGCGCACGTCGCAGCTTAAGGAGGAACACTTTAACCTGTTGGTTAACCGTGCCTTGGAGGATGTTGTCGATAAACTCGAGAGCGAAGAGATGAACCTCTTTTGGTATGGAGAGGACGATCCCTCGACACCGGGAGGTGGCTCGGGCTTCTTTCCGAACTCGGGCGCTATAAAGCCTTTGAACGAAAAGGTTGCCAAAGGGGAACTGAGTTTGTCATACAATATGTCAGCTTCATCCTACCGCAGTGGAGTGAAGACTGAAACCAAAATCTCATTTGGCGATTCGAATCAGGTGCATGTGCAACACCGCAGCATGGGCACGATTGAGTTTCTGGGGAACAACTCCGCAGCGAGTGATAATATGATGCAGAAAAAGTTCCAACAAAGCTCTGCCCGGCAAGAGCGGGTGATCCGTTCGATGGAATTTAATCTGAACCGTTCCAGTATCCCGATTAACAAAAGAATTGACCCTGATTATTTAAAGCATCTGCTGAACACGGAACTCCGCAACAGCGGAATTACACTTAACTATCAGTATGCTGTCGAATCGCAGATAAGTGGCAAGTCAACGGTGTTGATGGGAAGCGATGGGTTTGATCCGAGCCACGCCACGAAATACCGGAAATTGTTGTTCCAGAATGATATCAACGTTAAGCCCAATTTTCTGACGGTATATTTCCCCGAACAGCGTGGGTTTTTGATACAATCGACCGGTTTTCTGGTTATCCCTTCAATTCTTTTGACGTTTATTATCATCGGGATTTTTGCCATAACGTTGCATATCATTTTGCGGCAGAAGAAGCTTTCGCTGATAAAGAACGACTTTATTAACAATATGACGCACGAGTTGAAAACGCCGATATCTACTATCTCGCTTGCGTCGCAAATGCTAAAGGATACTTCTGTAACTCATACCCCGAAGACGATTGAACACGTGTCGGGTGTAATTTTCGACGAAAGTAAAAGACTAAGTTATCAGGTCGAGAAGGTGTTACAGATGGCGGTATTCAACGAAGGCCGCCTGAAACTTAAAATGGCGGAGATTAATCTGAATGATGTGGCCGGCACTGTCGCATCAAACTTCCAGATAAGGGTTAGCTCGCAAAACGGAGTCTTGCATACAAATTTTGCAGCCGATCGTCCGATTGTGAAAGGTGACGAGGTTCATATTACCAACGTGTTGTTCAATTTGCTGGATAACGCAGTGAAATACAGCACAGAAAATCCGGAAATAGAACTCTCTACCGAGAACAAAAATGGTTGGGTAGTGGTTGCAGTAAAAGATAATGGAATAGGAATTCCAAGAGAACATCAGAAACAAATTTTTGAGAGATTCTACCGCGTTCCTACCGGGAATGTCCATAATGTCAAAGGTTTTGGCCTGGGATTATCGTACGTTAAGCGTATAGTCGATGTCCACAACGGCCAGATAAAAGTGGACAGCGCATCTGGTAAAGGAACCCGTTTCAGAATCTATCTGCCCGTTAAAGTACAATAGATTATGGAAAAAAAGACTAGAATTCTCCTGGCTGAGGATGACGAAAACCTGGGGCTGCTGTTGAAAGAATACTTGATAGCCAAAGGTTTCGACACCGAGCTTTATCCCGATGGCGAAGCAGCCTATCAGGGATTTATGAAGAGCCAGTTTAACCTTTGTATTCTTGATGTGATGATGCCCAAAAAAGACGGCTTCTCGCTGGCAAGAGACATTCGTATGGTGAACACCGATATTCCGGTGATTTTCCTTACGGCGAAGAACATGAAGGAGGATGTGTTGGAAGGTTTTAAACTGGGTGCTGATGATTACCTGACAAAACCATTCAGCATGGAAGAGCTGATCTTCCGCATCGAAGCAATCCTCCGTCGAACCGAAGGAGAAGGGCAGGAAGGAAACCAGGAGGTTTTCAAACTAGGAAAGTACACCTTCGATTCGCAGAAACAAACGCTTACCGATGGTAAGGAAACGCAGAAGCTGACGACCAAAGAGAGTGAATTGTTGCGGTTGCTTTGCGTGAATGTGAATAAAGTGTTGGAGCGTAACTTCGCGTTGAAAACTATCTGGGTAGACGATAATTATTTCAATGCCCGTAGTATGGACGTGTATATTACGAAGCTACGTAAGCACCTGAAGGATGATCCGGGTGTTGAAATTATCAATGTTCACGGCAAGGGGTATAAACTGATTGTATAAAATATTCGTGCAAGAAACTTTAATCAACAAAAAGCCCGGATTCTTTATTCAGAATCCGGGCTTCGTATTTTGCAGAAATATTTTTAATCGAGTTTGAGAACGGCCAGGAAGGCTTTCTGTGGAACTTCCACATTACCTACCTGCTTCATCCGCTTTTTACCCTTTTTCTGTTTCTCCAGCAGTTTCCGTTTACGCGAGATATCACCTCCGTAACATTTGGCTGTTACATCTTTCCGAACGGCTTTTACCGTTTCGCGCGCAATAATCTTGGCGCCAATAGCGGCCTGAATGGCCACGTCGAATTGCTGGCGCGGAATCAACTCTTTTAGCTTTTCGCAAATACGTCGTCCGAAGTTATATGCGTTGTCGAAATGAATGAGCGTTGAAAGTGCATCGACCGGCTCGCTATTCAGCAGAATATCCAGCTTTATCAGCTTGGCTGAGCGGTATCCGGTGATGTGGTAATCGAATGAGGCGTAGCCTTTGGAAATACTTTTCAATTTATCGTAAAAATCGAATACAATCTCGCCCAGTGGCATATCAAAAGTCAGTTCAACCCGGTCGGCGGTCAGATAATCCTGCTTTTTCAAAATGCCCCGCTTCTCCAAACAAAGCGTCATGATAGGACCAATGAAGTCGGACTTACTGATGACTTGTGCCCTGATAAAGGGTTCTTCGATATCTTCAATCAAAGTAGCTTCAGGCATTCCGGATGGGTTATATACATCCAGTATTTCACCGCCCTTGGTATGAACATGATAGGAAACGTTCGGAACGGTGGTAATCACATTCATGTCGAATTCGCGATCGAGACGTTCCTGCACAATTTCCATGTGGAGAAGCCCGAGGAATCCGCATCGGAAACCGAAGCCAAGAGCTGCCGATGATTCCGGCTGGAAAGTAAGTGATGCGTCGTTTAGCTGCAGCTTTTCCATGGCTGTCCGCAGGTCCTCGTAATCGTCGCTATCGATTGGATAGATACCGGCAAAGACCATCGGCTTCACTTCCTCGAAACCGGCAATGGCTTTATCGCAGGGATTCTTCACGTGTGTGATGGTATCACCGACTTTTACCTCGCGCGCTGTTTTTATTCCGGAAATGATGTAACCTACGTCGCCGGCGCTCAATTCATCGCGAGGATTCATTTTCAGTTTCAGCACACCAATTTCATCGGCCTGGTACTGTTTGCCGGTCGCCACAAATTTCACCAAATCGTTGGTGTGGATGGTTCCGTTGGTAACTTTGAAATAAGCAATAACACCGCGGAATGAGTTGAAGACTGAGTCGAAAATGAGGCATTGCAAGGGTGCGTCCGGGTCACCAACGGGAGGCGGAACATCTTTTACAATGCGCGTAAGAATTTCGCCAACGCCTTCTCCTGTTTTCCCCGATGCCCGGATAATGTCTTCGCGCTCGCAACCCAATAGGTCGATGATTTGGTCTTCCACTACTTCCGGCATGGCATTTGGTAAGTCCATCTTGTTCATTACCGGAATGATTTCCAAATCGTGCTCGAGTGCCAGGTACAGGTTCGATATGGTTTGCGCCTGAATTCCCTGAGTAGAATCGATAATTAACAAGGCTCCTTCGCAAGCAGCGATGGAACGGGAAACTTCGTAGGAGAAGTCGACGTGCCCGGGAGTATCAATCAGGTTGAGCGTGTATTTTTGTCCTTCCTGCAGATAGTTCATCTGGATGGCATGACTCTTAATGGTAATTCCCCTTTCCTGCTCCAAATCCATATTGTCGAGCACCTGCTGCTTCATCTCCCGTTGGGTGACAGTTTGCGTCATTTCCAGGAGACGATCGGCTAATGTGCTTTTACCGTGGTCAATGTGGGCAATAATACAAAAGTTCCTGATGTTATTCATGGGCAAATGATATCTTATGTCCTGATTTTCTTATTCTAAAAGTCTATTCCAAAGTCACGCAAAGATATTCAATTTTTGATAACGAGTGGGAAAAATTCACGGTCATTGTCAGATGGATATTTGGCGGATATATGCTATCTTTCGACGCTTTTATCTACTTGATTTCCTTATGGAAAAACAGTTAATTTCAGGATTTTACAACAGCATGATTTTTTCGGACCGGACAGATCATCTAAATTTATCGATTAAGCAGTCGCGCAATAATTGATGTGCCTGATAATATTTTAACTTTGAACCGCCAAATCCGGAACAGTTGAAATGGTTTTTGAGTTCCGGTCGAATTATACAGAAATGAAGGAAAATAATATTCTGACCGTCGTTGTCCCCGTTTATAACGAGGAAAGTAACATGGATCGGCTGGAAAAAGAACTTTCTGCTTTTGCCGGGATTTCTTCCGTGCCGACACGCATTCTGTTCGTCAACGATGGTTCAACCGATACCAGTCAACAACAGCTGGAAACGATGTGCGAGCGCAATGAGGCGTTCTCATTTATTCAGTTTCGCGAAAATTGTGGTCTGAGTGCAGCCATCAAAGCCGGAATCGATCAGGCGGAAACCCCTTTGGTGGGATACATCGATGCTGATTTGCAAACGTCGCCGGAAGACTTTAACAAGTTGCTGCCGTTTGCAAATGATTTTGCTCTGGTAACCGGAATACGAGTCGATCGGAAAGACAGTTTTGTGAAGAAGCTGTCGTCGAAACTGGCCAATAGCATTCGTCGTTCCATTACACACGACGGCGCTACGGATACCGGTTGCCCGTTGAAAATTATGCAAACCCCGGTGGCCCGGAAGATTCCCTTTTTCGATGGGATGCACCGTTTTCTTCCGGCATTGATTCAACTCGAAGGCGGAACCGTGAAGGAAGTTCCGGTTCGTCATTTCCCGAGGGTGGCTGGCGAGTCGAAATTCCATTTGTGGAATCGACTGGGAGGTCCGTTGAAGGATTTGTTTGCTTACAGTTGGATGAAAAACCGGTATATCCGTTACGATATTAAGAAGCGCGGTTGATGAGAGATAACTTCCTGGTATATGGTGTAGGTTTCCTGGCACAGATCCTTTTCTCGGGCCGGATGATTATTCAGTGGTTTCGCTCCGAAAAAGCGGGCAAACCGTTGTCTCCTACTATTTTCTGGCAGCTCAGCCTTTTCGCGTCTATGTTGCTGTTCGTTTACGGCGTACTTCGGAAGGATTTTGCCATTGTCCTTGGACAGCTGTTGGTTTACTTTGTTTATATCCGAAACTTACAGTTGAAGAATAGGTGGAAAACCATTCCATTGATTTTTCGGTGGGTGTTTTATGTTTTGCCGGCTTTCAGTCTTGGTTATCTTTTTTCCGGGGCACCGAACAACATCCGTGAAATACTTGGAAACGAAAATGTATCATTCGGCTTGTTGCTTTGGGGTAGCGCCGGGCAGTTAATATTTACTTTCCGGTTTGTGTATCAATGGATCGATTCCGAGCGACAAAACGAATCGGTATTGTCCAATACATTTTGGATTATCAGCCTGGCGGGCTCGTTGATGATATTCAGCTACGCCATTTTTCGCCTCGATCCGGTGTTGTTTCTGGGACAGTTAACCGGAGCATTTGTCTATTCACGTAATTTATTGCTGGGATTGAATCATCCCGGATTTTTAAGTCCGGTCATCCGGAAAGTGGCCGCACGATTAAAGAAACGATCATGAGCAGAGAGAACCGTCAACTTCTGGCATTGCTGGTAATTACTTTTTTCGCCTTTGTGATTCATAACGGCGTATTGGACGCCAACATCATGGAGGCCCGAAACCTGGTGACTGCCCGCGAGATTTTGCAGACACACAACTGGTTAGTTCCTACTATGAATGGTGTGTTGCGACTGGAAAAACCGCCGTTGCCAACCTGGATTGCAGCCTTTATGATGCATATTTTCGGGCAGGACAGTCTGGCGATTCTTCGTATTCCGGCTGCCCTTTCCGCTATGTTGTTGGTTTTCTTCCTGTATAACTTGACGAAAGAACTGACGCGTGACGAACATCTTCCCTTGCTGGCCGGTGGAACCGTTGCAACCAGTTTCTATATATTTTTCATGGCGCGAACCATTACCTGGGACATCTTCTGTCACAGTTTTATGTTGGGCGCCATCTGGATGCTATATCGCGGCTGGAACCGAAAGGAAAAAGCCTGGAAAGAGTTTATGTGGGCGGGTATACTAATGGGACTTTCCTTTCTGAGTAAAGGCCCGGTTTCGTTCTTTGCGCTGCTGTTGCCTTTCCTCATTGCGTTTTTCGTTGCCTATGGTTTCAGCGGTGTGAAGTTGCAATGGAAACCTTTGATGGTAGCATTGGGGATTTTGCTTGCGTTCAGTACGTGGTGGCCGTTGTATATCTATTTCCTGCATCCCGAATTTTCCACGTATGTGGCCGAAAAGGAATCGGCTGCATGGATGAACAGGAGTGTACACCCGTGGTATCACTACTGGAGCTTCCCGGTGCAATCCGGAATATGGGCACTGCCGGCTGCGGCTGCTGTAATTATCCCTTATGCACGGAAGAAAATCGGACAGTTCGGCAACTACAAGTTTTTGGCGCTTTGGGTTTGGGCAGCGGTTATTCTGCTTTCCTCATTTCCTGAAAAGAAAGAGCGTTACCTGATGCCGGTTCTGATTCCGTTGGCATTAATAACGGCCTATTATTTCCGTTACTTGATGCATGCTTTCAAAGAGAAGGAGCACACCAAAGCCGATACGATTTTATATTCCATCCAGGGATACCTGGTAGGTTTGGTTGGTTTTGCTTTGCCGCTGGCAGTGATGTATCATAATCACCGGTTTAATGATGGTTTATCACTTGGTTTGCAGATAATTATTTTGGTTGTTTTCTGGGCCATTGGCGGATATGTGGTAAGAAGCACCTACCGGAAAAAGGCGTTCCGCCTGTGGAGTGGAACGGTGGTACTGATTATGGCATTTTGCTTGCTGGTGATTCCCTCGGCGCGTAATTTCTTCCAGAAAAATCCCGATTACCGGCCTTATAACGATTTGCGCCACATGGAGAAAGTGCAAAATATGCCTTTCTATTTCAATGGCCCCGTACCCGGAAAATTCATTCAGGTGGTTTGGAGTAGCGGACATCTGATTCAGTACTGGGATACGTCGAATGCGACCGGAACTCCGGTTGTTACGCCGCTGGTGGTGATGACACACGAACCTCCCGAGGACGTTTTCAACGAAAGTTTTAAGGAGAAGTACGATTTTGAGTCGTTGGGACATTACGATCTCGACATGAAGAAAAAAGATGGAATTAAAATATTCTCGAATTATGTGACCATAATTCGGATGAAACAAGATACGCCGTAATGCAAACTGTTTTAGTGACCGGATGTGCCGGCTTCATCGGTTCACATCTGTGCGAAAGTCTTTTGAATAAAGGATTCCGGGTAATCGGAGTCGACAATTTTGACCCGTTTTATAGTCGGGTAATAAAAGAGCGAAACCTGGTTAGCTTCATCGGTCAGCCTTATTGCTCGTTTGCCGAGCTGGATTTGGCCAATAAAGATGACCTGGCCACTTTTTTGAAAGATAAATCTCCGGATATTATTGTTCACCTGGCTGGGAAAGCCGGTGTACGGCCGTCGATTGATGATCCGGCGGGCTACATTCGGGCTAATATCACAGCGACGCAGAATATTCTCGATATCATGAAGGAAAAAGGTATCCGGAAAATGGCCTTCGCTTCGTCATCGTCGGTGTATGGGAATTGTCCGGAAACACCGTTCCGTGAAGATATGGACGTTTCTAATCCGGTTTCGCCGTACGCTTTTACCAAGAAGAGTTGTGAGCTTATCAACTACACTTACCATCACCTTTATCAGCTGGATATTCTGAATATGCGTTTTTTCACGGTGTTTGGTCCACGGCAGCGACCCGATTTGGCCATTCACAAGTTTACCCGGTTGCTTCGGAATAATGAGCCTATTCCCATGTTTGGCGATGGAGGAACGGCACGTGATTACACATATGTAGCGGATACTGTTGCCGGCATTGAATCGGCGATTGACTATTTGTTGAAAAATGAGAATGTGTACGAAACCGTGAACCTCGGAAATAATCATCCGGTGCTGCTCCGCGATATGATTCAAACGATTGCCGAAGAGGCCGGCGTTAAGCCCGTTATCAATCAGCTCCCGATGCAGGATGGCGACGTGAATATTACGTATGCCGACATTTCCAGGGCGAAAGAGCTACTGGGCTATCAGCCGAAAACTTCATTCCGCGAAGGCATTAAGAAATTCCTTATGTGGTACGACGAGATGCATAGCGCGTAATTTAGAACGCAACCACCTTTTATTTTCTCGGATTTTAAGGCTGAATCGCTTAGCTTTGATGCTTTAGTAGTTGAAAAACCTGCCAAAGCTTATGAGATCGAAGAATACCAGAATGATCGTTAAGGCCGGATGGGTCTCGATTATCGTTAATCTGGTGCTGTTTGCCTTGAAATACTGGGCCGGAATTGTATCCGGTTCGATTGCTATTGTAGCGGATGCGTGGCATACTCTTTCCGATTCGGTCTCTTCCATCATTGTTATTTTCGGTGCAACACTGGCCGGTAAGCCTGCCGATGACGAGCATCCGTTCGGCCACGGTCGTGCTGAGCACATCGCCGCCGTGATTATTGGGGTGCTGTTGGCTATTATCTCGTTTGAGTTCCTGCTGCAATCGGTCGATCGACTCCGATCGCACACAGCTGTGCACTACGGAATGGTTGCGAAAGTTGTAACGGTTGTTTCGATTTTGGCGAAAGAAGGTCTGGCTCAATATGCTTTTGGGGTCGGACGAAAAGCAAAGTCGTCGGTTTTAAAAGCCGATGGCTGGCATCACCGTTCCGACGCATTGTCTTCCATCATTATCCTGGCAGGTATTTTCCTCGGCGGTTATTTCTGGTGGATTGACGGCGTTCTGGGAATTCTGGTGGCTATTCTGATTGCGTATACTGCTTATGAGGTCATGAAAAATGATTTCAGCTTGCTGCTCGGTGAAAGTGCCGATCCTACAATGATTGGCCAAATAAGGGAATTGGTCCGGCTAAATGTAGACAGGGAGGTGTATCCCCATCATTTCCATATGCACCGCTACGGACACCATACCGAATTAAGCTGTCACATTAAATTGCCTCCGGAGATGACACTGGATGAAGCGCATCATATCTGTTCTGTCATCGAAGAAGCCATCGAAAAGGAATTGGGTATCATAACGACCATCCATCCGGAACCGCTTCCCATGTCGTACGATGACTAAATCAGCCTACAACTCGGCCGTCTTCGGTTGAAAGTGAAGATTGAAAACCACAACTTCCGGTGTGTTTCCGATGCGAACGGGCGGTCCCCACGAACCAAATCCGGAGGAAACATAAATGTTGGTTTTGTCTTTTTTCAGAAATCCCCAGCTGTCTTCGAATATAGCTTCGGTAACGTAGTTGAGCGGCCACATTTGCCCGTCGTGGGTGTGTCCCGACAGGTGTAAATCGACACCGGCCTGGGCAACCTCTTCCAGGTTGAACGGTTGGTGGTTCATCACAATGACCGGTTTGCTCATGTCCACGTCTTTCAGTAATTCCGGAAGTTCCTTTCTTCCCCCATCACGATTGCGTGCCGACAAATCATCGCGCCCGACAATCTGAACGCCGTTGGGAAGGGTAATCACCTGGTCGCGCAGCACGTTGATGTTGATGCTTTCCAGGTAGGGTAAGGTTTCTTTTATCCCACCAATGTATTCATGGTTGCCTGGAATAGCGAACATGCCCATCGGTGGCTTGATTTCCTGCAAGTGTCTTCCCAGGTGTTTTCGCAAGACCGGGGCAATATCTCCGTCCACCATATCACCGCAAAGGAGAACCAAATCGGGCTTTTGCTGATTAATAATGTCGACAAGCTTTTGTTCGCGGCGTTCACCAATCAGTGCTCCGAGGTGAATGTCGGAAGCCATCAGCACTTTCATATCCGGGGAACCGGTAACACTTTTGGGTATGGTAATCGAGAATTGCTTGACCCGCGTATTCAGCGCATTGAGGTGTCCGAAGAAAACCACCAGGGCTACCAAGGAAAAAACAACAACGCCGGTCCACAGCCTGAGTTGGTCCGGGTTGCTTTTTAGCACAGCCGGAACAATGTGAAAGAATTTGTCCAGTAACCGGATGATGTCGATGAAAAGGACAGCGATAAACAGGTACAGCATGAACGAGAGCCAGAAAGCTCCTATTCGGTACACCCATTCGCCGGCCAGACTGGAATGTGTGTGCTCCAGTATTTCACCAACGATAAAAGTGGAAGCGACAACCCAGAAAAGAATTTTGTATATCGTTTTAAAATTTCCGGTCGCCTGGAAGGCCATTAATCCGTGAACATAGATATAATAATTGACCAGAAAGTAGACTAAAATGACGGTTCCGAAGAAAATGGCAAACTGCATGTTTCGCATATTTAAAGTAGATTGTCGTTCAATGTAAGATCGGCGGCAGTTTTACTTATGTTTTTGTGCCGCAATGGAATTAACGAAAATAACTTTTTTTTGTTGATGATAAGCCAATTGTTCCTGGTTTACGCTTTTTCAATCTGACATCTTGCTTCATGCTTGTTTCCTCTCATTTTGTTTATATTTGTCAGGCAAGCGGAAACCCGTATCCGGATATGAAAAAATACATTTTACCTTTACTTGTGGTGCTTTTGGCAATTGTCGTTTCGTGTAGCGAGGCGGACAGGTGTTACGATTCCACAGATACTTATCTCATGGCCAAATTCATCGACAGTGATTCAACGACGATTGATTCGTTGATGATTTGGGGCGTTGCCAAAAATGATACCGGATGGGTACGCGATACGCTGCCTTCCATATCCAAGCGTTATCCTTTACCGCTTTCGCTTGAACATGATTCCACTGCGTTTGTATTGTTTGTGAATGGAGAAGCTGACACGCTGTTCATTTATCATACCATGCAAATGAAACTGGTGTCGGAGGCGTGTGGCTTTGCACCCTATTACAACTTGAAAGGTTTCTCATATACGTCCCGAATCGACTCGGTGAATATTTCGGACCCCTCAGTGGGCCCAACATCTATTGAAAAGCCCAATAATGAGCAAAATATTACTGTATATTTCAATTTGCCTGCTAACACTCAGTAGCCCGCTGAAAGCACTGGCTCAGGAGAAACAGAATGCGGATGTTTGGCGTGTGGAAGGACCCCGTATCGGAGTCGATCTCTCGCGGTTTGCATCTACATACCTGCAATCGGCTGACCGTTGGGGTTGGGAATTGCAGGGAGATATTCCTGTTAAGGGATATTGGTTTCCTACGGTTGAAGTGGGTATGATGGGGTTGAATGATCGTCGGGATAATTTCCACTACCAGGCAAATGGTGTTTATGGCCGGGTGGGAACGGATTTCAATATTTTGCGCTACCGAAATCTCGAAGACGGCGATTTGGTGTTTATAGGTGCGCGTTATGGTTACAGCCGTTTTACTCAACAGGCCAATGATGTCAAATATTCCAATTTCTGGGGCGATTATAACACATCCATTCCGAAAAGAAATATGAATGCTCATTGGGGCGAGTTCGTGTTCGGGATGAAAGGGGAGATTTTTAAGAATTTTTTCCTCGGATGGTCTGTTCGCGTGAAATTCATGGTGAGCGAAACCAAGGATCCGAATATGTCGCCCTATATCGTACCCGGATTCGGGAAAACCAACGTGGATATTCCGATGGATTTTTCATACGGTATTTACTACCGGATTCCGTTGTGGAGAACGAAGAAGATGCCGAAAGCACCTAAGATGGAAGGGGCCAAACATATCGACGAATCAGCTACGCCGGACAACAACAACCAGAATAATAATCAGCAGAATGGCAGCAACTTCAGGAATCTCCGGGGCGGGCAGTCAGGCGGATTTTAATCAATCCTTCAGTCATGTATGAACGCTGAGTAACCTTATTTTTTATTCGAAGAAGCATGGCTTCATTCCAAATAGGAGTGGTTTCAAACATTAGGTTGCAACAATAACCCCGCTATTGGTCGTAATTAAAAAAGGGAAACGCAGTGGTTTCCCTTCTAAAATAACCAGAAATTGGTTAGTGCAGTTACAGATCCAATAGATCTTTAATTTTTTTCTGAATATCGGTGTTTTCCATCATTCCGGTAAATTGCTCAGCGCCCGGTCCAAAAGCATATACCGGAACCATAATTCCTGTATGGTGCCCTGTGGTATATTCACCAACAACTTTCCCGGTTGCCATGTCGCCTTCGTTGATGGACATTCCGCCCGTTTCGTGGTCGGCTGTCACGATGATCAATGTCTCACCATCTTGCGCCGCATGTTTGAGTGCAGCCCCGATGGCCTGATCGAAGTCGAGCATTTCCTCTACTACGTAAGGCGTTTTGTTGGCGTGGCCGCCCCAGTCGATCTGGCTTCCTTCAATCATGATGAAATAACCTTTCTTGTTTTGGGACAAGATATTCAGTGCGGTATTAGTCGATTGAACCAGCATATTGCCACGTTCGGGTTCAGCGGGATTGTGAATCGGTGCCGTGAGCCCGGCCAGTTTACCCGATGTTACCTGGCTGATATTATACATGTTGTACAAAACCTGGTAGCCGTCTTTTCTCAACTCATCACTCAGGTTCCGGCCGTCTTTACGCTTCTCAAAATGGTCGACGCCGCCACCAATAAAAACATCGATGCCGCTGTTGATAAAATCGGCAGCAATGGCTTCGTACATGTTTCGTGATGGCTGATGAGCGATAAATGATGCCGGGGTGGCGTGTGTAATGGCCGATGTCGAAACGAGCCCGGTTTCCAAACCTTTCTTTTCAGCCAGTTCACGGATGTTGACAATCGGCTGTTTTTGCGGATTTACGCCAATCGCACCGTTGTATGTTTTTTCGCCACAAGCCAGGGCTGTTCCCCCGGCAGCTGAATCGGTGATGTAATTATCGGAAGAATAGGTTTTTGAAAAACCAATGTGTTTGAAATTTTCCAGGTAAAGGTGACCGCCGTTGGCTGTAAGTCCGGCATAAACCTGGGCGAGTCCCATGCCGTCGCCAATCATCAGGATCACATTCTTCGGACGTTTTTTACGGGTACTTTGCTGATAATGTTTTACCGGATAGAAGTCACCACCCACATAAGCTTCCTGCAACTTCCGGTTGGCCGGATCCATATACTCATTCTGTGCACAACCGGCAAATGTAAATCCGCCAATGATGATACCAATCAAAAAGGCATAGCGGATGTTTTTCATAAGAAGGTTTCTCATTACTTGATGTTTCTGTAAGGTTTTTAATTGATTAGGATATCAGGTACAAAATTAAGAGTTTCTGTGAGAAGTCACGTAATGCTCTTCTGTAAACAAAAGGCTAAATATTTAAGTAGTATTTATGACAAAGAAAAAGCACGCCTGAGCGTGCTGTTTTCATTTGAATTGGGTATGAAAAAAACTAGGGATTATCTCTCATCAAAATTTTGAGGCCTCCGGTTCCGTTAGCCACAAAAATGTAGTTGTCAACAGCTCTTACGAAGTTGGCTGAGCCATCGTAGTTGTAATTTCCGTATACTTTAAATGTATTTTGGTCGATGACGTATAAGCCACCTGCTCCATTGGCTACATACACCAGGCCATGATCAATATCGACACCATTGGTGTCGCCGCTTTGCGGGTTAAACATTTCCAGAGGCGTTCCGGAAGCGTCGTTTGTATCGAAAACATACAATCCGGCCTCGCCTTCACAAACATAAGCGAGTCCGTTTTTCAGGCGGGCTACTGCTTTTCCGTCTTCCGGAATAATGCTTCCCACCGGGATGGATCTGACCGGATTTAGGCCATTATTTTCGTTAAATACCGACAGCAAGCCAACGGTACCTCCCTGCAATCCGATAATGGTGTTTCCTTCACTGTCAAAATATTTGGCAGTAAGTGCATTTCGTTTGCTGATAATCGAACCATTATTAGCATCTGCAGTGATAAACTGACCTCCGGTATTTCCAGTTGCGATATAAAGTTTTCCGTTTTCAGCGAGGTGTACACAGTTGCCTGAAAAACTGGGCAGGGAATAAAATGTTGGTGCAGCATTGGGTAATTCACCATTTTTTAAATCGATAATGGTAAAAGTCGCAGGAGTATCAGCGCCGGTTTTGTCCGGATTGGCTCCGCCTGTTACATATAATTTGTTACCATCCACCTCAATGTCGTTAAAGTCGGCATTTTCGCTCCAGTATTGGCTGACGATCGTAGGAGTTGAAGGGTCAGTAATATCATACACCTCGATAAGGCCACCAAATTCTGCCCCGTGCAGGTGGTATGAAACGTATGCATAGTCTCCCTGAATATCCACACTTGTTGCACTCAGTGTATTTCCTCTGCTATCGATTGGGGCCTTAACATTTGCAACCAGTGTAAAAGAATTTACCGGGTTGGTACCGTACTGTGGAACACATCCGGTAGCCGGGAAATACACGGATTTAAATGATACCAGCGAGCCCAACAAGTCAGGATCGGAGCTGGTGATTTCATTGTCGTAACGGATGTCAATTTTTCCGGTTATCCGTGCGCCCCAGTTCGATTGAAACGAGTTTCGGATAACGATACCTGCGTAGTCGTCGTTGGTGCCTGAAATTTTCCCGTTAAGGGAAATGTTAGCTACATCGGTTACCGAGTGGGAGCCCAGCATCAGAACACTGCCTCCGTTTATCGTTAACAGGCCATTGACTTTTAGGAAGCCGGTGGAATGGGTTAATCCGTTCGACTGCATCTTCGCCGTTTCGAAATGACAAGCGTTGTTGAGGTTCGCGCCGCTGTTCAGATTGAATGTTCCATCGGTAATAAATGTCCCGAAGTTGTCTATGACGCCGTTGTTGTTGAGATCTGCGGACAGCGTAATTTTTCCGGTGTTGACCACGTGCCCCGAACTATTGTTATTCATGGCATCGAACGATATGATACCATGATTTTCTAGGATGCCGTTCAGGTTGGCGTTCTTTTCGGCATTCCATTCACCGTAGTTAACCAGTTTCACCCCAGAGTTGAGATTTAGATATTTTGCCGAAAAGACACCGGTTGGATTAATCACCACGGTTCCTGTTCCACTGAGCGTCGAGCCGGCTAGGTTGCCAACGACCACTAACATTCCGCCATCATTTACTGTAATATTTCCCTCGTATGTCAAGCCTTTGGGCAACAAAACTGTTTGCCCGGAATAGACAGTATACGTGGCCGTACTGGACTGGATAATTATTTTATCGAAAACAGTGTTGTAGATATCAACCGCCGGCGTGTAGGTATAGTCTTCCGGCGATTCAGCTGATTTCAGTGAACTGCTTCCAGCCAGATCGATTCGTTCGTTGACATAGGTAACCCGGTCAGCATTCTCTTTGGAGATTTTTTCTGCATTTGCAGTAAACTCAGTAGTTATTGTATTGTCTTTCGCACATCCGGCTAGCAGCAACAAAAAGCTACTTGCTAAAGCCAAAATTTGATTCCTTCCCATTTTTCAACCCCCTTTTATTAGCTTTCCCTGATTCTCTTTCTGAAAAGGTGAACCATGGGGCTTTTTTATTTAAACGAAGAGGGGATTTTATTTATTATTCCCGGAAAGAATAAAATTGTCTGTCAGATGGTAATGTACTCCATCTGTCGTTTGTTCAATCTCAATAACTCCGATGGTTATGAGGTTTATTAAGATTCGTTCTGTTTTCCAGCGCGAGATAGACATGGAACGGGATAAACGACCCGGATTTATCTTTTGGTGATTGCTCAGATACTGCAGTATTTTTTTCTCTTCTTCGGTATACCGGATGAAGACTCCACGCGGCTTTTGTTTTTTCTTCCAAACTTCAAGCAGGATCCGGTTGGCGAGGATGTTTTGATCTTCGTGCCGGATGTAGGCCAACCACTTCTGGTTCTCGTCTTTAGCGTAGTGTGGTTTGTTCGGGCTCGGCGGAATATCAATCTGTAAAACCGTTTTCCCATCGGTGGTATGCCACTGTTGGGTCTCAAATTCAATTTTGGGTTTGCTGTATAATTTAGCAGCCGCTTCAATCATGTAATATTCTTCCTCGGTCTGCACGCCGGCAATGTTTCCATTGTCTTTTACGCCGATAAGCAACCGGCCGCCATCGGTATTGGCGAAAGCAACCAGCGAGCGGGCTATCTTTCGCGAATCGTTGATACAAAACTTGAAATCCTGCTGCTGGTGTTCCCCCTCTCGTATCATCCTGAATAATTTCGTGTTCACCATGGCCGAATTTTTTAGGGTTGACGGCAAGTTATTATTTTTCTCTTTAAACTCCTCGGCCGTTAATGATTTTGCACCGCTGCATATTCGCGAGGCATCAATTCCCAAAACAAACTTATTATCCTACCGGGAAAAATGGAAATACCCGGATTGTGGTTCTTCCATTTTCCGCCCCTCTAAATCTCCCCACCCGGGGAGACTTTTGGACCGATGACAGATTCACTAGCGTAGCTTCATTGGGTGCCAGCGTCAAACTTTAGAGGTTTCCTTCGATGTTTCACTTAGGGCCTGCCGACCCTGTCCAGGCTGAAGGCCTGATATTCCGAAGCTGGGGGCATCGTCCCCAGAAAAAATCCATGAACAATGAGGGAAGCCTGAAGGGCTTCCACGATCTTCTTGACGGGCGAATACCAGGTCCAGCCCTACAGGCTGGCGGTTTGCCTGTTGCGCCCGATCCCTGGGGGATGCCCCAGGCTATGGCATTTGTTACACTTCTACTGTGAGGTGAAATTTTATTTGATATATAGTAAATAAAATTTGGTATATGACTAATAAAACCATTAAGAAGACAAATAGTCACTACATAAAATATAATAAAACAACAATAATAATTATATCTAATGGAGCAGAAAAATTAAAATCAGATAAGCATAAAATAAAATGATGTATAGATAAATTAAACTGCAGTTTTAATATAATACTATTCGGTGAGTATCTAACGCTATGTGGTGGCTATCTAACGCTGTGTGGTGGGAATCTTGTTCTTTGTTAGAAAAATAGAATAATTTTGTGTAACTTTAAGTAGCCGATGGCTTTTGCGAAGCTTCGGAGAATATCACCACAAAATATTTGGTCATGAATAACGAATTGAAACTGCCTTTTCACATCGGGAATGCCATCCGGGAGCGGCTGGCGGAACGGCAACTTACGGTTCCGCAGTTTGCCCGCAGGCTGGGGGTTTCGGAGCAGATGGCTCATTACATCCTGAACTCGAAGGACGTTAAGATAGGCCGGTTGTGGCAACTATCGGAGGCGCTGGATTTTAATTTCTTTACCCTGATTGCCAAAGCACGGGCCATCGAAAACCCGGAACGGGAGGAGACCACCCTGTTAAAACAGGAGATGGAAGGGCTGAACCAGCAAATCCACGACCTGGAAATGAAAGTTGAAACCCTCCGGGAGAGTTTACGGCTTGTCGGAGGAAGAGCCTGAATGTGACGCACCGTGACCACTTTTCCAAACCTTTTTACACGATCTGATTCATGAGAAAATTATTGACGATGCTGCTGTTGTGGCTCACTGCCTGCGGCGCCGGGCCATCGGGCGATACGTACCCGGTCCGCCTCAATTCCGTCGGTTTTCTTCCGGCGAAAGCCAAAATAGCCACCATTATACAACCCTGCAGCCAGTTCGAAGTGAAACGGTTGGCTGACGACTCCACGGTTTTCAGCGGAAAGGTTACGGGGCCGTTTCATCAGAAGGATGTCAACCAAAATGCCTGGCTGGCTGATTTTTCGGCATTCGCCGATACTGGTTCTTACTACCTGGAAGTGCCCGGAGTTGGACGGTCGGTGGCCTTTCGCATCAGCGATGATATCTTCCGGTTTCCGTACAAAACGGCCATGCGGGCTTTTTATCTTTGGCGTTGCGGCACAGCCGTGGAAGGCGATTTCAACGGAAATCATTACGCGCACGCTGCCTGTCACCTCGACGATGCTTACGGCGATTACACAGGACAGAAAGGCGTTATCCGTAACGGTACCGGCGGCTGGCACGATGCCGGCGATTATGGGAAATACACGGTGAACGCCGGTATCACGTTGGGCACATTGTTTCTGGCATGGGAACAGTTCCGGCCGGCACTGGAAAATGTGAAGCTGAATCTACCGGAGACAGCTCCCGGTTTCCCCGAATACCTTGAAGAGTTGAAGTGGGAAACCGACTGGCTGCTGAAAATGCCATACCCCGATGGTTCGGGCCGGGTGTCGCACAAGTTGACGCGCACGAACTTTGCCGGTTTTATCATGCCTGAAGATGATAAGGGGAAACGCTATTTCACGGAATGGAGTTCGGCAGCTACCGCTGATTTTGCCGCGGTAATGGCCATGGCGGCCCGCAACTTTCAGCCGTATGATTCCGTGTATGCGAAAAAGTGTCTGACGGCTGCGAAGAACAGTTATGCCTTTCTGAAAGAACATCCGGAGATGAAACCGTTTGAGCAGGGCGATTTCAAGACGGGTGCCTACAAAGTGAAGAGCGATAAAAGCGAACGGCTGTGGGCCGCAGCCGAGTTGTGGGAAACAACGGGCGAGCCGGCTTACCTGGCGGACTTCGAATCGGCGGTGCCGGACATTCATCCGCCGCTCATCGACAGCGACTGGGACTGGGGCAATGTGAAAAACCTGGCCCTGTTTACCTATGTGCTTTCCGGCAGGAACGGAAGGAACGCGGACCTGCTGAACCGTGTTCAAAAAGCGATTCTGGCGAATGCCGATACCCTGGTGGCAAAAGGACGAAGGGATATTTACGGACGGCCACTGGCAGGGCGCTATTACTGGGGGTGCAACGGAACGGTGGCGCGGCAGGCTGTCAACCTGCAGGTGGCCAACGCCATTTCGCCCAACCGGGCCTATACCAACGCAGTGGTCTCCATTGCCGACCATTTGCTGGGACGGAATGTATATGACCGTTCGTACGTAACCGGCATCGGGTTTCGTCCGCCCATGCATCCGCATGACCGGCGCAGCGCTGCCGACGGGATTGAAGAACCCTGGCCGGGTTACCTCGTGGGCGGCGGACGTTCGGCCACCAACTGGCAGGATAAACAGTCGGATTATACCACCAACGAAATTGCCATCAACTGGCAGGCTGCGCTGGTATACGCTTTGGCCGGACTAGTGAATTAGGAACAAAAACAGTATTCGGAATGATGATAAAACATATTGTGGTAGCCTCGCATAACCCGGTGAAGATTGAGGCGGTGAAGCGGGGCTTTGAAAAGCTTTTCCCGGACACGGAAATTAAAATAGAAGGTGTGAGCGTTGAGTCTGGGGTTCCCGATCAACCGATGAGCGATGAAGAAACCCGGAATGGGGCGCATAACCGGGCCGCCAATGCGCGGGAAAAAGTGCCGCACGCCGATTTCTGGTTTGGCGTAGAGGGCGGCATCGAGCGGCATAACGGCGGGATGCAGTCGTTTGCCTGGATTGCCGCCTGCGCTGACGGGCAGTTTGGCGAATCGCGCACCACTACTTTTCAGCTTCCGCCGGAAGTGGTGAAACTGGTGGAAGAAGGACTGGAGCTGGGCGATGCCGACGACCAGGTGTTTGGGAAAACTAACTCGAAACAGGAAAACGGGGCGGTAGGATTGCTCACCCGCAACGCCATCACGCGGACGTTGCTTTACGAACAGGCCGTTTGTCTGGCGCTGATTCCGTTTGTCAGGCCGGAGCTTTTCCCCGGAGAATGAGATAAAAGAAAAGGGCCTTCCGTAACGAAGACCCTTTTTTATTTGTTTGGGTTGTTGATTTATTCTGCATTCTGCAACTCTTCCCAGTACTCCACGGCACGGCGGGTGTGGGGAATTACAATGGTTCCGCCCACCAGGTTGGCTACCGAAAACACTTCGAAGAGTTCTTCGGTGGTAACACCTTGCTCATGACATTTCTCCAGGTGGTATTTCACGCAATCGTCGCAGCGCAGCACCATGGAACTTACCAGTCCCAGCATTTCCTTGGTTTTTGTCGACAGCGCACCTTCCATATAAGTATTGGTGTCGAGGTTGTAGATGCGCTTCATCACCTTGTTATCGGCGGAAAGAATTTTCTCATTCATCCGGGCACGATAATCCCGGAATTCATCTATCATTTTGCTCATTTCAGTTTATTCGGTGGGTTGTCCTATTTTTTCGGTTACCTCGCCAATCAGCGTGGTCTGCGTACTTTCGTTCACTTTTACCCGGACATAATCGCCAAACTGCAAATCACCTTTCGGGAAAACAACCATCTTGTTCTGCGAGCTGCGTCCGAAGTATTGCTCGTCGCTCTTCTTCGAAACACCTTCTACCAGCACCTCCACTACTTTGCCAATGTCCTGACGGTTATTCTCCTGCGAAATCCGGCTTTGCAAGGCAATTACTTCGTTCAGACGGCGCGATTTCACCTCATCCGGCACATCGTCTTCGTAATGTTCGTGCGCATAGGTTCCGGGACGAACCGAATACTTGAACATGAAGGCCGAGTCGAAGCGAACTTCCTCCATCAGCGAGAGCGTCTCTTTGTGATCTTCTTCCGTTTCGCCGCAGAAGCCGGTAATTACGTCGGTTGACAAGCCGCAGTTGGGAATGATTTCGTTGATGGCCTTGATGCGGTCGAGATACCATTCGCGGGTGTATTTCCGGTTCATCTTGTCGAGCACCGTCGAGCTTCCCGACTGGAAGGGCAGGTGAATGAACTTGCAAATGTTCGGATATTTGGCAATCACCTCCAGCAGCTTGTTCGACATATCTTTCGGATGCGACGTGGTAAAGCGTACCCGGACTGTCGGGTCAATCTGTGCTACCATTTCCATCAAATCGGCAAACTTCACCGGACGGGTTCCGGGAGCACGGAAGCGGTACGAATCGACATTCTGTCCCAGCAGGGTAACTTCTTTATAGCCTTTGCTGATGAGATCCTGTACTTCGCTGAGAATATCTTTCGGGTCACGACTTCTTTCCCGGCCACGGGTATAAGGCACAATACAGAACGTGCAGAAGTTGTTGCAACCACGTGTAATGGATACAAAACCGGAAATTTTATTGTTCCCAATACGTTTCGGAATGATGGAATCGTATGTTTCGTTGGTGGTTAAATCCACGTTGATGGCTTCCTCGCCGCGCTTTACTTTGTCGAACAGGTAGGGAAGATCGCGGTAAGCATCGGGTCCTGCCACTAGGTCGATTTTCTTCTTTTCGAGCAACTGGTCGCCAACTCGTTCGGCCATACAGCCAATCAGACCAACCACTTTTTCAGGTGCTTTCTTTTTATGACTCTGAAACAAATCCAACCGGGCGTGAATGCGCTGCTCGGCGTTGTCACGAATGGAACAGGTATTAATTAATATGGCATCGGCATCCTGATGGTCTTCGGTCAGGTCATATCCCTTCTCTCCCAATACGGCTGCCACCACTTCGCTGTCTGCCACATTCATCTGGCAACCGTACGTCTCGATATATAATTTCTTGTTCGCCATTACGGTAAAATCAATTGAGAAAATTAGTTGGGCAAATTTACCATCATATTTTGAATTTGGACAATAAGGTGCTGTCTAAATAAGACTTAATTGTCCTTTCCTGAAGGATTTTCTGTAAAAAATGGGATTTTCTTATCTTTACAGCCCCGACGATTTCAAAATAGTCAACCCAAAAAAACGAATTATGTCAGGACACAGTAAATGGTCGACGATTAAACGAAAAAAGGGCGCACTTGACGCGAAACGCGGAAAAATATTTACCCGCCTTATCAAGGAAATCTCAATAGCCGTGAAGGAGGGCGGCCCTGATCCGGATGGAAATCCCCGCTTACGCCTGGCCATACAGAATGCCAAGGGCGAGAACATGCCGAAGGACAATATCGAAAGAGCGATTAAGAAGGCTGCCGGCGCTGACGCTGAAAGCTATATGGAGGTAACCTTCGAAGGTTATGCCACGCACGGAATTGCTGTTTTTGTAGAGTGTTTGACCGACAATAATAACCGTTCCGTTTCGAGTGTACGTTCCATTTTTAATAAGTACGGTGGAAGCCTGGGAACGAATGGTTCACTAAGTTTTTTGTTCGACCGGAAGGGAATTTTCCGTATTGCCGCCGATAACATTAACCTCGAGGAGGTCGAACTCGATTTGATTGACGCGGGTGTTGAGGATATTGAAGAAGAGGACGGCTTTATTATTCTGACCTCTGCGATGGAAGATTTCGGTAACCTGAATAAAAAGTTGGAAGATTTGAACATCGAGGTAGCGAGCGCCGATTTGCAGCGAATACCCAACGATACCAAGGAGTTGGATGTGGATTCTGCTCAAAAAGTCCTGAAATTAGTCGAGGCGCTGGAAGATGATGATGACGTTCAGAACGTTTACCACAACCTCGAGATGACAGACGAATTGCAGGAAGCGCTTGAATCAGAATAATATTTAAAGATTTGACAATGGCCGGAATTTCCCGGCCATTTCTTTTTCCGTTATATTTGCATCCTTAAAGAAAAACAGTTCATGAAGAGGATACTTTCAACTTTCGTTGTCCTTCTGCTCTTTTGGGGTAATGTGCTGGCACAGAAGCCGGCGCCGGTCAGCGAATACGGTCAGCTTTCGGCGAACGATACGACCCGGATCTGGACAGGACTCGATGTTCATCAGAACCCGAAAACGAAAGAACTGCTTGAGCGAAAAATACAGCTCAATAAGAATGATCAAACCACGCCGGGGTACAGGGTGCAGATTTATTTTGGTTCCGGAAGCTCAGCGCGACTGCGGGCCATGAAGGTGAAAACCGACTTCCTTTCCTCGTACCCGGATGTAAAAGCCTATATCATATACCAATCGCCCGATTTTAAAGTTAGGGTTGGCGATTTTCGCACACGGAGCGACGCACTTCGGTTGCAAAAAAAGATTGCCCGGGATTATCCCAATGCTTTTATTGTACCCGACAATATTCAGTTTCCAGACCTTAACAGCAATTCAACGTCAGAACGATAAAAAAGCAGAATAAGCTGAGATGAGCGAGCTAATAAAACATGAGTGTGGTATAGCGATGATAAGGCTTCGCAAACCGCTTGAGTATTACAAAGTAAAATACGGAACCTGGCAGTACGGTTTGAACAAGCTTTACCTGTTGATGGAAAAGCAACACAACAGGGGACAGGACGGAGCCGGAGTCGTTAGTGTGAAGATTGACATGGCGGCGGGACAGGATTACATTCATCGTCACCGTTCGGTGGATGCGAATCCGATTAAAGATGTGTTCGACAATGTTTTTGGCGAATTCAACCATGCTAAAACCAATTTCCCGAAAACATATCATGATCCGGCCTGGGCCAAAAATAACCTGCCCTTTGTCAGCGAGCTTTACCTGGGGCACTTGCGGTATGGTACGTTCGGTCGAAACAGTGTGGAATTTACCCACCCCGTGATGCGGCAAAATAACTGGCGTTCGCGGAACCTGGTGCTGGCTGGTAACTTCAACCTGACCAACGTCGATGAGTTGTTCGATCTGCTGGTCGATTTGGGGCAGCATCCGAAAGCGTATACCGATACGGTGACTGTCCTGGAGAAAGTAGGCCATTTTCTGGATGAAGAGAATGAATTGCTTTTCCGCAAGTATAAAAACGAAGGTCACTCCAATAAAGAAATATCTCCGCTGATCGAACGAAACCTCGATTTGAGACAAACGCTGGAACGTTCCAGTCGCGATTGGGACGGAGGATACGCTATTGGTGGAATCATTGGCCACGGCGATGCTTTCGTGCTGCGCGACCCGTGGGGAATCCGGCCGGCGTATTACTATGCCGACGATGAAATTGTGGTGGTAGCTTCTGAGCGTCCGGTGATTCAAACCGTGATGAACGTCTCCTGGAAAAGTGTTCAGGAAGTGAAGCCCGGATCTGCGTTGATTGTGAAGAAAGACGGAACCTTGTCCGAAGAAATGGTCCGTGTTCCGCAGGAGCGGAAATCGTGTTCTTTCGAGCGGATTTACTTTTCCCGTGGTTCCGATCGCGATATCTACCTCGAGCGAAAAAAGTTGGGGCACTTGTTGGCACCAACCATTATGGATGCTGTGGATGGCGACCTGGAGAATACAGTTTTCTCGTATATCCCCAACACGGCTGAAACCGCCTTTTCGGGAATGATGGAGGGCATTCGCGACCTGCTGTTGGAGTGGAAAAAAGAGAAGATTCACGCGCTTGGCGAGAACATGACGGAAGAAGCCATTGCTGAAATTATCTCGGTTGAGCCTCGTATTGAAAAGATTGCCATTAAGGACGTGAAGATGCGAACCTTCATCACGGATGATTCCAGCCGGGATGATTTGGTAGGTCACGTGTACGACGTTACTTATGGCGTTGTTAAGAATGAGAAGGATACACTGGTAGTCATCGACGACTCCATCGTTCGGGGGACGACACTCAAGCGAAGTATCCTGCGTATTCTCGACCGGTTGCATCCGAAACGGATTGTCATTATCTCGTCGGCACCGCAGATTCGGTATCCCGATTGTTACGGAATCGACATGGCGGAGCTTGGCAAGTTCATTGCTTTTGAAGCGGCCATCACGTTGCTCAAGGAAACTGGCAGAGGACACGTGATTGATGAGACCTACAAGAAATGTAAAGAGCAGCAACACTTGCCGAAGGAAGAGATTGTGAACTATGTGAAGGAAATTTATCGTCCCTTTACCGATCAGGAGGTCTCGGATAAAATCGCCCAGTTGTTGAAGCCGGTCGATTGTAATGCGGAAGTGGATATCGTTTACCAAACGGTGGATAATCTCCACAAGGCGTGCCCGAACGATTTGGGAGATTGGTATTTCACCGGCGATTATCCAACACCCGGTGGAAACAAAGTAGTGAATACCTCATTCATTAATTATATCGAAGGAATCAAAGGTCGGGCCTATTAAACCGGACCTTGCTAAAATATAAAAGAAGGATGTAGAAACGACATCCTTCTTTTTTTTGAAATTTGTGCTATCTAAAAGGTAATCGGAAGCGTATAGCTAACTGATACAGGCTTGCCTCTCTGTTTTCCGGGAGTCCATTTTGGCATTCCCTTAACAATTCCGATCCCATTTTCATCGAGATATTGGGAGCCGCTACTTCTTACAATTTTTACTTCTGCAACGGAACCATCGGTTTGAACGACAAAATTAACGTAGACTTTCCCTTTTAGTGTTTTTCCTTCGGATTCCGCTTGTTTAAGCATTTCTTCCTTTTTGCTTTCAATGTATTCTTTTAATGCTTCATCGCCACCTGGATACTTTGGCATATCCTCTACGACAAAGAAAACCGGGCCATCTTTTTGGGCCTTGCTGTCAGCTTGTTTTAAATCTGCTGGCGGCGGTGAAGCAGGCACTTCTTTCTTTGCCTGGCTACTTCCCGGATCAATAGCGATTATCGTCCTTTCCATCCGGAATCTCAGGTTGTCTTTTTTCGGTGAGACTTTTTTGACAATTGTTTCGTAGCCTACAAAAGAAATGACTAACTCACATCCATCTACAGGGATTTCAAGTGAAAATTTTCCACTTCGATCTACTACGGTTCCTTTGGTCGTATGCCGTATTAAAACGGTTGCCCCGGTCAATGGTTCTCCTTTTTCATTGACAACTGTTCCATGAATTGTTTTGGTTGCTTCTGACTGGGCTGTATTGGTCGCAGGAGCAGCTTTTTCATATTGAGGTTCGGCGAATGCCACCAGCATAAAAGCCAGGACGGGAATTCCCCAAGCCATATGGAACAGCTTCTTTTTCGATGTTTTTTGTCTTTTCATCATGTTTAAACGGGTTGGGCCAAGGGCAAAATTCAGATTGTTGGTGATTCCAATGACCTGCATGCCCATTAGCTGATTAACTAATAATGCCTGGTACCTGACGGGTGAGTGGCCCCGGGATATCACACCTTGATCGGCCAGGTACTCGTGATTTTGTTTAATAGCCAGTTCAAATAACCAAATGAATGGATTGAACCAGAAAACGACTGTCAACAGTTCTATGATAAGCAGGTCGACCCAGTGACGCTCGCGAATGTGCACTTGTTCGTGAGAAAGAATTTCACTGATTTCTCCCTGTTTCAGGTATTTCGGATTGATTAATATATGGTTGAAGAACGAAAATGGAAGGGCGTATTTGTCATTTTCATGAATGTAATAGCCATCCCGTATTTTCGGTTCTGAAGAGTAGATAACCCGAAGCGGTCTCCATGTTTGAATGAGTAGTCGCAACGCGAAAAGAGCAGTACCGGTCAGGTAGGCGTAAAGTAAAACCGTGGACCAACTGACTCCATTATTTTCAGGAATATGCTTGCTTCCGGAAATGATCTGGTGGCTAAGAATACCCGATAAATTGGACAGGGGAGTGCTCGCAGATGGTGTGAGTGTTACCGTATAGTGAAACGGAAAAGCAGCAATTATCAGTGCCAGCAATACCGAAAGCACCAAGTAGATCCGGTTGGCCGTGAAATGCGTTGATTGCCGTAGTAACAGCCAGTATACAACGAAGAAGAGACTGAGGCCAACAGAGGCATGAAATAAAAAGTCGAACCAGTTTTCCATTACGAATCGGTGTTAGATTGGTCTTTTCTGAGTTCCTCTTCGGCCTGTTTCATGATCGATTCCAGGTCCTGAATATCCAGTTGGTTCTCGCGAGCGAAAAATGTAGCCATCTTCGGAAACGAACCGTTGAAATAGTTTTTCAGCAGCGACGTAAATTGGAATTTGGTGTATTCGGCTTTGTTAACCAGCGGAAAGAATAAATTGGTATTCCCGATTTTTCGTTTTTCCACAAATCCCTTTTTCTCCAAAACAGTTAGTACTGTGGCCACCGTTGTGTACGCGGGTTTGGGTTCGTCGAATTGCTCAACCACATCCTTTACCACTACTTCCTTTAGTCGCCATACAATCTGCATCACTTGCTCTTCGGCATTTGTCAGCTGTTTTATTTCCATGAGGATACACGTTTACTTCAAAGTCTACTACAAACATAGTAGATGTGTTTGTTAATTCCTACTATTTTCTTAGAAATTCTACTAAGAAAATAGTAGATACAAATACGGAATGCTATAGTTTCCTTTCTGTTAGGGGTTTGATGGCAAAAAGAAAAGCCTCCTGAAATTTCAGAAGGCTTTATTGTGTATTCGTTGATTCTGTTTCTTTTACTGGAATCTTACTTTCGGATCTTCTCCCTTTTCAACCAGCTCTTCGAGGTAAGTTGAAACGTGCCGGTCGATTTTGGCGTCGTACATCTCGTCAATGTTGATCATGATGCCGGTCTCTTCCACGTCACCAAAATGGTCGTTGACAACTGTACCGAATGTCCTCATCGATGGAGAAAGATTCATGTAAGCATTGATGAGCGGCGGAATATTTTCGCCGTAATTACGCACCTCCTGTGAAAGGATTTTATACGCTTCCTGATATTCTTTTCCTTCGAACAACGCATTCAGTGCTTCGATATTCCGATGGGTCGGCATCGGTTTTTTAGGCCGTACCAGTTCATCCGGGTCGGCGAAATAGGTCTCGAAGAAGTGAAGTATCAGGTTGCGCGCTTCCGTGTTGAAGTGCGTGTACATCGTTACTTTTCCGAAAAAGTACTTGATTTCCGGATGGTCTACCGTCAGGGCGCCAAGTCCGTCCCACAGGTTATCGAGCGCAAACAAACCTTTGGCCCCTGCTTTGCTCGACTGGTAATCGGGTTGCACAAATGAGCGGCCCAGTTCAATTACATGGGGCAGGTACTCGTCGATAAACTTCTCTGAAAAACGGAAAAGACGGGCTGTTGCCAGTTGTACTTCACCATTCTCATCGCGCGGCAGACCTTTACAGTGAATGTAACGGTAGCCTCCCAGGATTTCTCTTCTGACGGGATCCCAAACAATCAATTGCTTGTAGGGATTATTTTCACAGGTATCGTAATCGTCAATATCAATTTCTTTGCCGGTTCCGCCCCCTGCTTGTCTGAAAGTAAGTTCCCTCAGTCGACCTATCTCCTTCATCGTGTTCGGAGCCTCGTGATAGGTGAATATGTAAATCTCGTTCCCGGCTTTGTTCGTCTTGCGTTGGAATTTATCCTCGGTAAGTTCCGACTCAATTAGCTCCCGTGGAACGGGAGGAATGATTTCCTTCATGTTTCGAACATTTGATTTAAGGTTTCAAAAATAAGAAATAATAGACAGGATATGTGTAAAGTACACTTATTTTTGAGTACTCGGTGCCATATCGTAAACCTTCGATTTTACCCAGGCTGCCCAATTGTTTTGCGACTTTTCTTTTGAAAAAGTTTGCCACGAAATGGGTTCGCCGAATGTAATACTTACCTCTTTTCCCCTCTGCTTGAATGTTTCGTCAGGCAAAAAAAACATTTCGATATTGAATTTCAAACCGATGAACTTGCGGAAATTGGCGAATCGGTAAAAAAATCCGGAATTTCGGCCGGAAATGTGAACCGGTATCACATCTCGCTGATACTGAATCGATTTTTGTATGAAGTGTTTGTGCCATGCCAAATCGACTACTTTCCCATTGATTCGTCTCGAAGCCAGTCCTGATGGAAAAATAAGTATTTGGTTGTCCGATTCATACGCATCCTGTATCACTTTGGCGGCTTTTCGCTGACTGCCGTGTTTGTTGATCGGGACAAAAACAGGAGCCAGCGGTGGAATCTTTGTTAGCTCATCTCTTACCAGGAATTTGGAAGGTCCCATTTGGTGCGTTACCTGGCTAAGGAGTAGCAGTCCGTCGAAGCCACCCAGTGGATGATTCGATGCAAAAATGTATCGTCCTTCCCCGGGAAGATTATTGAGTCCGTGAAAATCGAATTTGATTTTAAAATCACTGATAACGGCATCACAGAATTCTACTCCTGTCAGGTGTCCATAATCCCGGATGATCTGGTTGACCTCCTTAATATGTAATTTGTAGTTCAGATAACGATACACAAATCCCGGAATCCGGGACGCCAGTTTAGGGCTTTTATCCGCGATAAGCTCTTTTAGTACAATCGGTTTCAACTTTTGAACCGGTTCTCTTTGCTCCATAGGAATTGTCGTTCAACTGTGGCGAAATTTACTAAAAAATTGATCGTGCGAAGAATGGTCGACAATTTAAAGCCGTTGTAGAATGGATTTCCCAAATGAAGTGTATCTTTGAAATCCAAAGACAGAAAAACCTCTCTCAACTTTAAGATTTCAACAATTGCAAGGTGTTTATCAACATGGTTATGAACATTGATGTCAACAAAATGTTGACAAATTTGCTAAGTGTCTCAATGTGTCATACTTTGTCAGATAGTGTAAAAAAGATACCTTTACATGAAAATGTAGGTAATTTGAGCCATGATCTCTTTCACCAGCGTATATCCTGTAAATGTTGACGGTAAAGGCCGTGTCGTGCTTCCGGCTCCTTTCAAGAAGGAGATGGGAGACGCGTTGGAGGTGGTGTACGTGGTCGAGAAGGATATCTATGACAAATGCCTGAACGTTTATCCGCTCTCGGCCTGGCGCCGGAAAGTGGATAAACTTCGTCAGCGGGTTAATATGGACGATCCGCTTCATAGCAAAATGCTTTCCCGTTATTTCGAAGAAGTGGTGAAAGTAAATATGGCTGATAACGGAAGGCTCAATGTTCCCAACGAAATGCTGGACTATGCAGGAATCGGCAAAGAAGCCATTTTTGCCGGTCAGGGCGAACGGATGAGATTGTGGGAACCTGCCAGACATGAAGCTTCACGGATTTCTGACGAAGACTTTGTGCGGCTTTACAAAGAGTTGCTCGGTGGTCCGGCCGATAGTTTTTGACCCTTCAAATTGCTGAGTGATGAGTGAATACCATGTACCCGTGTTGTTGGATGCAAGTGTTGATGGTTTGGCGCTGAAACCGGGTGGCGTATATGTGGATGTGACGTTTGGCGGAGGAGGACACTCGCGCAGAATTCTGGAAAAACTGGAGGGCGGCAAGCTGCTGGCTTTCGACCAGGATGTGGACGCCCGGCAAAACCTCATTGATGACGATCGTCTCATATTTGTTCAGCATAATTTTCGGTTTCTGAAGAATTTCCTCCGCTACTACGGATTGGAGAAAGTGGATGGGATATTGGCCGATTTGGGCGTTTCGTCGCATGAATTCGATGAGGCAGATCGCGGTTTTTCCTTTCGCTTCGACGGAAAACTCGATATGCGGATGAATCAAACCGCTGAAAAAGATGCGGCATCGATTGTGAATGAGTATGAGGAGAGTGAGTTGATGCGAATTTTCAGAACCTACGGAGAAGTTAAAAATGCCAGAAGGTTGGTTTCATTAATCACAAATGCAAGATCAGAGGAGCCGGTTAATACGATTGGTCAGTTTCTGAAAGTGATTGAACCTTGTGTGCCGGCGAAAACTGAGAAAAAATACCTGGCGCAGGTATTTCAAGCGCTTCGAATTGAGGTAAACCGGGAGATGGATGTGCTGAGAGATTTTTTGGAAGCCATTCCTGAAGTGTTGAATCCCGGAGGTCGGTTCGTTGCCATCACATATCATTCGCTGGAAGACCGGATGGTGAAGAACTTTGTCAGGAGTGGCAAGGTAGAAGGAACGATTGAGAAGGACTTGTACGGAAATTATGAAGTCCCGGTGAAGGCGGTCAACCGGAAGCCGATTGTGCCGGATGAAGATGAGATAAACGATAATCCGCGGGCGCGAAGTGCCAAATTGCGGATTGCAGAAAGAATATAATTATGCCGGAAAAGAACAACCGAAAGAGATACCGAGTTTCGTTACGGACCATTTTGAATGGCCGTATCCTGGAAAGTGACTGGCTGAGGAGAAACCGGTTGTTGATTTTTGTCGTGGTGGTCATGTTGCTGGTTAATATCTCCATTCGGTATAAGTCGGAGAAAACCATTAGGCATATTACCGCCCTTCAGGATTCGCTGAAGGAATTGCGTTCTGAATCTGTTGCGGTGGCCGCGGAGCTGATGAAAATGAGCCGGCCTTCGGAAGTGATGGACCGAGTGGAGAAAAGTAACCTGGGGCTCGAGGTATCGAAGGAACCTCCCAGAAGATTGTATGTAGATAAAGAATAGTGGTGGATGGAAATCCGGAAAACCATACTAACCCGATTTAGCCTGTTTTACGTGGCTGCAATAATTTTTGCCCTCCTTCTGATGGGCAATATTTTTATTATTCAGCAGGATAAAAGCTGGGATCAGAAAGGTGAGCGGCTTGACGTAAAAGAGGTGACAATCCCGGCCCGGCGAGGTGATATTTGTGCCGACGACGGGAGGCCACTGGCTACATCGGTTCCTTATTATGAGTTGCGAATGGATTTAGCGGCGCCGGGTGTGAAAGAGGTCTTCAACGCGAAGGTTGATTCGTTGGCTTATTGCCTGGCCCACTTTTTCAAGGATAAATCGGAAGCAGCTTACCGGCACGAATTGCGCTCAGCTTATCGTCAGGGAGCCCGCTATCATCTGATCAATCCACGAAAAGTGAATTACCTGGAGCTGCAAAAAATTGAGAAGTTCCCCATTTTCCGTCGCGGACGAAACCGGGGTGGCCTAATCGCCGAGCAGGAAAATCTTCGGGTTTACCCTTTTGGGAATATGGCTACAAGAACGCTGGGACGAATGAGTAGTACGGTGTATGGTGGAACCCATGGAAGCGTTGGTTACTACGGACTGGAAGAAGCGTACGAAAGTTACCTGAAAGGTGAAGACGGTCTGGCTTTGAAACGCAATTTGTCGGGAAGATGGTTGTACGTGAGCAAGGAAGATCCACAGGATGGTTACAACTTGATAACAACCATCAATGTCAATTTTCAGGATATGGTGATGCATGCCTTGAAGAAAGAGATGGTTGATAGTAGGGCTAAATATGGAACGGCCGTTCTGATGGATGTCAAAACCGGCGATATTAAGGCGATTGCGAATTACGGGCGAGATGACAATGGCGATTTGGTTGAGGGCTATCAAAATTATGCCATCGGTAATTCCGGAAATGCTGAACCAGGATCGACTTTCAAGCTGGTATCGCTGATGGCGGCGCTGGAAGATGGAAAAGTCGATACATCGACGATAGTGGACACCGGAAACGGTGTGTGGAAATATAAGGACCGAACGGTGTACGACAGTGACTGGCGACACGGAGGACATGGAAAAATTACCATGAAACAGGTCTTCGAGTTGTCGTCGAATGTTGGGGTTGCCAAAATCATTACCAAGGCTTATGCCGGTCACGAACGGGATTTCGTTGACCGGATTTACAGTTTTGGCTTGAATCAGCCCGTCGATTTGGGCATCAAAGGGGAGGCGAAGCCATTCATCAAGTATCCCGGTGGCGGTAATGGCTGGTCTGGAGTTACACTGGCCTGGATGTCGTTTGGGTATGAGCTGAAATTGACTCCGTTGCAGATGCTGACTTTTTATAATGCCGTTGCCAATAACGGACGGATGGTCGAGCCACGGTTGGTGCAGGCAATCGAGAGAAACGGACGTGAGGTCAAGGAATTTAAAACGAAGGTGATGAATCCGAAAATCTGTTCTTCCGAAACGCTTAATAAGGTGCACGATATGTTGCGCGGCGTCGTGGTGCGGGGAACGGCCAAATCGTTGAATACACCGGCGTACGAAATTGCGGGAAAAACAGGTACAGCACAAGTGGCAAACCAAAGCGAAGGATACTTCCATGCTTCGGGACGGATTTACCAGGCGTCATTCGTGGGATATTTTCCGGCTGATAAACCGCGGTACTCGTGTATTGTGGTCATCAATGGCCCGAAAGGCGCTTATTACGGTGGCTCGGTTGCCGGACCGGTTTTCCGCGAAATCTCGGACAACGTGTACGCCAGCGACCTGCGGATGCACGATGATTTGGATATTTCGGCTTTCGCCGGAAAACAGGACTATCCCGGAGAAGTTTCGGGTAAACGAAAAGATTTGGAAGAGGTGCTGGATGATGCCGATTTACTGCATGGCTGGTTTCACGGTAGCAGCGAATGGGCCGAAATGGATACCACCAACCATGATGTGGAGCTGAATCCGTTGAAGGTTGTTCCGGGCGTGATGCCCAAAGTGACAGGCATGGGTGCATCGGATGCTGTTTACATTTTGGAAAACCGGGGCCTGCGTGTTTCTGTTTCCGGTCGTGGTAAAGTGCTGATGCAGTCGATACCGGCTGGAACGAAATACCAAACCGGGCAGTCGGTGAGATTAAGATTAGGAGAATAAATGAAGAATTTAAACGAAATATTATCGGGGTTAAGCGGGCTGGAAGTTTCCGGATTCACGGATATTCCGGTTGCTGGCGTTGCTTTTGATTCACGTAAAGTGAAGCCGGGGTTTTTGTTTGTTGCTGTACCCGGAACACAGGTAGATGGCCATCAGTTTATTGAAAATGCCATCGCTGATGGAGCGGTAGCTATTATTTGTGAGCGTTTGCCGGAGAAGCAGAATCCGGATGTGGCATGGATTCAATGTGAAAATTCTGCCAGGGTGTTGGGTAAAGTTGCTTCTCGTTTTTATGGAGAACCATCGGCGCAAATGAAGGTGGTAGGCGTAACCGGGACAAATGGGAAAACCACTATCGCGACATTGTTGTATCAGCTTTTCGGAATGCTCGGTTATAAAACGGGTTTGCTTTCAACTATCTGCAATTATGTGGGTGATGAAAAGCGACCATCGACGCATACCACGCCCGATCCGGTTCAGATTCACGAGCTGATGGCGGAAATGGTAGAAGCCGGTTGCAACTATTGCTTTATGGAGGTGAGTTCGCACGCTATTCACCAGCAGCGCATTGCCGGCATTCAATTCGATGGAGGAATTTTTACAAACCTGACACACGATCATCTCGATTATCACAAAACATTCATCGAATACCGGAACGCCAAGAAAATGTTTTTCGATGGACTGAGTAAAGAAGCATTTGCATTGACCAACTCTGACGATAAGAATGGTATGGTGATGCTTCAGAATACCGATGCGCAGAAGCTGACGTACTCGATGCGTTCGTTGGCTGATTTTCGGGTGAAAGTACTCGAAAGTCATTTCGATGGGATGTTGTTGAGTGTAGACGGAACGGAAGTTTGGTCGCATTTTATCGGCAACTTCAATGCAATGAATTTGCTGGCTGTATATGGAACCGCTGTTTCGCTGGGGGCGGGGAAAGACGAAGTATTGCAGCAAATGAGTTTGCTGAAACCAGTGGATGGTCGATTTGAAATTATTCGTTCTCCGCTGGGTGTTTTCGCCATAGTCGATTACGCGCACACGCCCGATGCCTTGAAGAATGTGCTCTCGTCGATCAATGAAATTCGTACCCGGAATGAAACGCTTTTCACGGTAGTGGGAGCCGGAGGAAATCGCGATAAGACGAAGCGGCCCGAGATGGCCCAGGAAGCAGCTTCTGCCAGTGACCGTGTAATTCTGACGGCCGACAATCCGCGTTCGGAAGATCCGGAAGCAATTATCGCCGATATGATGACCGGTGTGGAAGCACATCAACGAAACAAAGTGTTGGCGATATCGAATCGGAAAGAGGCGATTCGCACAGCGGCCATGATGGCGCGGCCCGGCGATATTATCCTGGTGGCCGGGAAAGGACACGAAACGTACCAGGAAATTAAAGGAGTGAAACACCATTTTGATGATCGTGAAGTTATTCGGGAAATATTCGGTGTAACCGGACAAAACTAATTTAATATGCTCTATTACCTGTTTAAATATCTTGAATCGTTGAATTTCCCGGGTGCGGGGATGTTCGAGTATCTTTCGTTTCGGTCGGCCCTGGCGATCATCACCGCCCTGTTGTTTTCCACTTTCGTGGGAAAGAAAATCATCCGCATTCTGCAGCGCCAGCAAATTGGCGAGGAAATTCGCGACCTGGGTCTCGAGGGACAATTGCAGAAACGGGGAACGCCGACCATGGGTGGAATTATTATCCTATCGTCGTTGTTGGTGCCGGTGCTTTTGTTCGCCAAGCTTGATAATGTTTACATCCTGCTGATGATTATCACAACCGTATGGCTTGGCTTCATCGGTTTTGTAGACGATTACATCAAGGTATTCCTGAAAGATAAAGAAGGTTTAGCCGGCAAATTTAAGATTCTGGGACAGGTTTCACTGGGATTAATTGTAGCAGCTACGCTCTATTTCAGCAAGGACGTGGTCATCCGAGAGCGGGTAATGAATCCTGATGGAAAGGTAAAAACAGAAATTCTGGTGAACAGTATGACGGGTGAACAACAGGTCAGCCAGGTAACCCGCGATGTGAAATCGACTAAAACTACGATCCCATTTGTGAAGAATCACGAATTCAATTACAAATGGCTGGTTTGGTTCATGGGCAATAAAGCTTCTGAGTGGGGCTGGCTCGTTTATGCCCTGGTCATCATTTTTATTATAACCGCTGTGTCGAACGGTGCCAATCTCACCGACGGTCTGGATGGTCTGGCGACAGGGACTTCCGCGATAAGCGGGACAACGCTTGGGGTGTTTGCCTACCTCAGTGGTAACCTGATATATGCCGATTACTTGAATATTATGTATATACCACAGGTTGGTGAGCTGACCGTTTTTATGGCAGCCTTCATCGGTGCGGCTATCGGATTTTTGTGGTATAACTCTTTCCCGGCGCAGGTTTTCATGGGCGATACAGGAAGTCTGGCCATGGGAGGAATTCTGGCCGTGTTCGCCATCATCGTCCGGAAGGAAATTCTGATCCCGCTGTTGTGCGGTGTTTTCTTGGTCGAGAACCTGTCGGTAATGATCCAGGTGGCTTATTTCAAACATACGAAACGGAAATACGGTGAAGGGCGCAGAGTTTTCCTGATGTCGCCGCTTCATCATCATTATCAGAAAAAAGGCATTCCTGAAGCCAAAATCGTTACGCGGTTCTGGATTATCGGGATTTTACTGGCTGTACTGACCGTGGCAACATTGAAAATGCGTTAATCATGACCCCAAAAAAACTGGTCATATTAGGCGCAGGCGAGAGCGGAATTGGTTCTGCAATTCTCGGTCAGAAGAAAGGATTTGACGTGTTCGTTTCGGATAGCGGAACGATAAAAAATAAATACAAAAGCGTTCTTTACGAGAATGGAATCCGGTGGGAGGAAAAGCAGCATACTGAGACTGAAATCCTGTCGGCCGATTTGGTGATGAAAAGTCCGGGTATTCCCGAAAAGGTACCATTGGTGCAAAAACTGGTGGAAAAAGGAGTTCCGGTCATTTCAGAAATTGAATTCGCCGGAAGGTATACGCAGGCAAAAACCATCTGCATTACCGGAAGCAACGGAAAAACAACCACTACCCTGCTCATTTACGATATGATGAAAAGGGCAGGATTGAATGTAGGCGTTGCCGGAAATATGGGTAAAAGCTTTGCGTGGCAGGTCGCTGAAGAAAATTTCGACCTGTATGTGATTGAGCTTTCCAGCTTTCAGCTTGACGGGATGTATGAATTCCGGGCTGATGTGGCGATTCTTCTGAACATCACTCCCGACCACCTCGACCGCTATAATTACAAGATGCAGAATTACGTGAATTCGAAGTTCCGCATTTTGCAAAACCAGCGGCCGGAAGACTATTTCATCTATTGTGCCGATGATGAGAACATCACTTCCGAGATTGAAGATCGGGATATTCACGCACAGATGATTCCGTTTTCCATTCAAAATAAACTGGCCTTCGGGGCCTGGATTGAAGACAATGAACTAAAAGTTAGCATTAATCATAATTCATTCGCAATGTCCATATTCGATTTGGCTTTACAAGGAAAACACAACATGTACAACTCCATGGCGGCAGGTTTGTCGGGAGTCGTTTTCCGGTTACGAAAAGAGAAGATTCGCCAGTGTCTCACCGACTTTCAGGGAGTGGAACACCGGCTCGAACGCTTCATCAGGGTACATGGTATCGAATTCATCAACGATTCGAAGGCCACCAACATCAACTCAACCTGGTATGCGCTGGAAAGCATGAATACGCAGGTAGTATGGATCGTTGGCGGAGTCGACAAAGGCAACGATTATTCGATGCTCTACGATTTGGTGAAGGCCAAAGTGAAAGCCATTGTTTGCCTCGGAAAAGACAATCGGAAGATTGTCGATGCATTCAGCGGTATGGTAAAAGACGTTATCGACACGGATAGCATGGAAGAAGCGGTTCGGAATGCATATTTCCTGGCCGGCGAAGGTGACACCGTTTTGTTGTCCCCGGCTTGTGCCAGTTTCGACCTGTTTCAGAATTATGAAGAACGCGGCCAGATGTTCAAACAGGCTGTACGAAACCTTTAACCGGATTGAAAGATGGGATTTGGCGTTTACCGGAAATATTTCAAAGGCGATAACATCATCTGGGCAGTGCTGGTGGCGCTCTCCATAGCTTCCATGCTGATTATTTACAGCTCGACGGGAGCACTGGCTTTTCGTGTAGCAGGTGGAAACACCGCTCACTACCTGATTCGCCAGACGTTGATGCACTTGCTCGGATTTGGAATTATCCTGGTGATGGTCAATATCATTCCTGTTAAGTTTTACAACCGGACTGCGAATTTAGGTATGCTAACCGCGTTCTTTTTCATCATCATGGGATTGGTTTTTGGCCGGGCTAGTGGTGGAACAGGACGTACCTTGCCGCTTGGATTTATCACTTTCCAGCCAGCCGAGCTGGCGAAAGTGGCGCTGGTTATTTGGGTGTCCCGTATTCTGGCCAACAACCAGACCAGTAAAGAGAGCTTGAAAAAAGCGTTTGGAAAAACATTGTTGGGGGCAGCCGCCATTTGTGCCCCGATTGCCGTGGCCGACTTTTCAACTGCCGGCCTGCTTTTTACAACAGTGGTCATCATGATGTTTGTTGGGCGCGTTCCTTTCAAATACATGATGCTGCTTGCTATGGCCGGAGTCGCGTTGGTAGCTATACTATATTTTATTGCGCCTCATCTTCCCGATGGAGGTCGTTCAGGACGTATCAAAACCGTGCGGGCCCGGATTGAGCGCTACATACACGGCGATAAACGCTCGGAGAAAGGATTGACGCAGGCCGATTTTGCAAAAATTGCGATTCACCGCGGTGGATTTGGCGGTGTAGGTACCGGAAATAGCACGGTGAGTAATTTTATGAGTGCGGCCTATAATGACTTCGTTTATTCCATTATTATTGAGGAATATGGAATGTTTGGCGGAGGAGTCATTCTGTTGTTTTACATCATGTTGCTGACGAGGGGAGGAATTTTGCTGAAGAAGAGTAACCGGACGTTCCCGGCTTTTCTGGCTACCGGAATAACAGTGCTGCTGTTTATGCAGGCCATGATCAATATGGGGGTGTCGGTGGGGATTTTGCCCGTAACCGGACAGCCGTTGCCTTGGATAAGCTGGGGAGGAACATCACAGCTGTTTACGGCCATTGCTTTTGGACTATTGCTGAGCGTAAGCTCCCAAAATAACAAAGAACGTCGTGAGGAGATTGAGCACAAGTTCCACTCGACGGAAGATTTGCCTGATGAGGATGTGCAGTTGAAAGAAGAAACGGTTTAACTGTTTCCTGCCGGGAATAAGTTTTTTGAATCGGAAGAAAATGAAAACATACAAATTCATCATTAGCGGAGGCGGAACCGGAGGTCATATTTTTCCGGCAATTTCCATTGCCGACGGTCTGAAGCAACGGTATCCGGATTGTGAGATCCTGTTTGTGGGAGCTGAGCACAAAATGGAGATGGAGAAAGTTCCGGCGGCTGGTTACACCATCGAAGGTCTGCGGGTAGCGGGTTTCCATCGCGGCGAGATTTGGCGCAACCTGTCGTTTCCGTTCAAGTTGCTTCGTTCGATGATGAAAGCACGTAAAATTGTCACTTCGTTTCGCCCCGATTGTGTGATTGGCGTAGGTGGTTATGCCAGCGGCCCGGTGCTCAGGGTTGCCACCAACAAAGGATTGCCTACAGTTATTCAGGAACAGAATTCTTTTGCGGGTGTGACCAACAAAATTCTGGCGAAGAAAGTCGATAAGATTTGCGTGGCCTACGATAAGATGGAGCGCTTTTTCCCGGCCGGGAAGATTGTTTTCACCGGAAATCCAATACGAAGCAACCTGCTTGAAGGGCAGAAGAATATTGAGGAGGCGCGGAAATTTTTCCAGTTGGAAGAAAACAAACCCGTTCTGTTGATTGTCGGCGGAAGTTTGGGAGCCCGTTCCATCAACGACAGTTTGCTGGTGCAGTTTGATGCATTGAAAGATTCCGGAATAGAGGTGATCTGGCAAACAGGAAAATTCTATTATAAAACCATCAGCGAAAAGCTGGAAGGAAAACTTCCCGGCCACATTCATCTGATGGAATTTATCCCGCGAATGGATTTGGCTTATGCTGTGGCCGATTTGGTCATCTCACGGGCCGGAGCGGGAACGATATCTGAACTTTGTCTGGTAGGCAAACCATCCATTCTGGTTCCGTCGCCTAACGTGGCAGAGGATCACCAGACCCGAAACGCCATGGCGTTGGTAGAAAAAGAAGCGGCCGTATTGGTTAAAGACAGCGAAGCAAAAGAGAAGCTGGTTCCTGAGGCTTTGAAGTTGATCACTGATAAGCTCCAGTTGGAGAAACTGGCAGCGAACAGCACAAAAATGGCTTTGCCCAATGCGACCCGCGATATTGTAGAGGTTATTGCTGAATTGCTCGAAAAAAGAGAGTCATGAATCTGGAGAAGGTACATAGGGTTTATCTGCTGGGTATCGGCGGCATCGGGATGAGTGCCCTGGCACGTTATTTCCGTTTTCACGGAATGCGCGTGGAAGGTTACGATCGCACCGAAACGGAGTTGACCCGTGAGTTGGAAGAGGAGGGAATTTACGTTCACTACGAGGCCGACTTAAAATATGTACCGCCATTTAACGCATTGGATAATACGCTGGTGATTTATACGCCTGCTATCCCGGAATCAAACATTGAGTTACAGTTCTTCCGGAAAACCGGAACGGCGATATACAAACGTTCTCAGGTGTTGGGCATTATTGCTGCCGAGAGTCAGTGCATCGCAGTAAGCGGAACACATGGCAAAACATCGGTAACAACCATGACCGCTCATTTGCTGCATCAGTCATCCGTTGGTTGCACCTCTTTTATGGGAGGAATTTCGAGGAACTACCATACCAACCTCATCCTTCCCGAAAAGGAAACCAATGTGGTAGTGGCTGAAGCTGATGAGTTCGATCGGTCCTTTTTACGGTTGTTCCCGCAAAGGGCAGTGATTACCTCAATCGATCCGGATCACCTGGATATTTACGGCGACTTTTCGCATCTGCTCGATGCATTCAAAAGTTTTGTCGGGCAGGTGAACAAATGCGGAGAGGTATTGTACAAAAAGGGACTTCCGGTAGAGGCAGCCTGGAATGAGGAGGCTAAGTTCTACACGTATTCCATTAAAGGGAAAGCCGATTTTTATGGGACGAATATCCGGGTGGAAGACGGAGCCTATCATTTTGATTTGGTGACACCTTTCGGTGAATTTGCCGATTTGCGACTGGCTTACCCGGGACTGATGAATGTGGAGAACGCGGTGGCCGCTTGCGGATTGGCTTTGCTTTCCGGTGTGACCGGTGATGAAATTCGGGAAGCGTTAGCCAGCTATGTGGGTGTTGTTCGTCGTTTCGATATTCGTTTTCGCGGAAAGAAGGTGGTATACATAGACGATTACGCGCATCATCCGAAAGAGCTGGAGGCGACGATTCATTCGGTTCAGGATATGTTTCCTGATAAGAAAGTGACAGGGATTTTTCAGCCACACCTTTATTCCCGGACACGGGATTTGGCAGAAGACTTTACCGCGAGTTTGAGTTTGTTGGACGAATTGATTTTGCTCGATATCTATCCCGCAAGGGAAGAACCGATTCCGGGGGTGGATTCGCAATTAATACTGGAAAAAGTAACGATAAAAGATAAAATACTTTGCCATAAAGAGGAATTACCCGAAGTAGTTGAAAAACTCGAAACCGGTGTTTTACTGACGTTGGGCGCCGGCGATATCGACCAGTGGGTAGAACCGATTGTGGAAGTATTGAAGAAGAAAGAAGATGTTTAAGAAGTTTCTGCATATCATTCTGTGGGGCGCGGCTATTGTGCTCATTGTCTTTTCGCTGGGGTTTTCCGCACGAAAATACAAGCAGACGCGTTGTGTCGGGCTGGTGGTCGATGTGAGTGATTCGGCTCAGTACCGGTTCATCGACAATGATGATGTGGAGAGATGGATACAAAAGAAATATAACGGGGTTTTTGGTAAACGGCTCGATTCCATCAACACCCGGACAATTGAGGATGGCTTGGAGAAGTTGCAAGCCATTGGGAAGGCGCAGGTGTATACGACTTTGTCGAGCAATACAGGAGACAAAGGCGGTTCGCTGGTTGTGCATATCGAGCAGCGTCGCCCCATTTTCAGAGTGTTTACCAGCGGTCTGGATTACTATATGGACAAAGAAGGAAATGTGATGAACTGGACACCCAAATATACGGCAAGGGTTATCCTGGTGGGCGGTTCGGTTACCCGGAAATTTGCCAAGGAGACCTTGGTTCCGTTGGTGTCGTACATCGATTCGGATGATTTCCTGAAAGCCCAGATTGACCAGATTTACGTGGATGATGACAGCGATTTGACCTTGATTCCACGAATTGGTGAGCAACGAATTGAATTTGGAAAAGCCGATGATTACCGGATTAAGTTCAGGAATCTGAAGGCGCTATATACTGAAGGTTTTCGACATGGAGGATGGTCGAAATACAAAACCATTAACCTCAAATACAGAAATCAGATAGTGTGCACAAAAAAATAACTTCCTATGAGTTCAATGAAAGAAATGACCGCTGCAGTAGATATAGGTACTGCGAAAACGACTGCCATCATTGGTCGCTATACCATTGATCGGAAACTGGAGGTCGTTGGCTATGGAAGTACGGATACCCGCGGTGTCAGGAATGGCGTTGTGGTGAATATTGAAGAAGCCGGACAATCGATACGTGAAGCGGTGGATGTGGCTTGCCGCGGATTGAAACTGAAAGTTCGTAGCATTTATGCCGGTTTGTCGGGACAGAAGATTCGTACCCGGTCGGCCAGCGGCTACCGGATGATTGATGAGGATGGTGAAGTTACCCGCGAACTGGTGTCATCGCTGTACGAAGAAGTGGGACGATACTCTCTTCAGCCCGGCGAAAAGATCTTTCACGTGGTTCCCCAGGAATTCATTGTGGATGGAGAAATGGGAATTCAGCAACCTGTTGGGATGGCCGGTAATCGCATCGATGCCATGTTCAATCTGATTCTGGCTCCCGATTCTTACCGTATCAATCTCCGTCGTTGTGCCGAAAAAGCTGGTTTCGAGCTGGCCGGTGTATTTGTCAATCCTTTTGTGCAGGGAGAGGCTTATCTCACCGAGGACGAGAAAGAAGCCGGTGTTGTTTTGGTTGATTTTGGTGCCGGAACGACTGGCGTTTCAGTATACTATGAGAACAGACTCCGACTGGCCGCTGAACTGCCTTTTGGTGGTGCCGTCGTTACCCGCGATATCAAAGAAGGATGCAACATTATTGCCCGGCACGCTGAGCTTTTAAAGGTACAGTTTGGACGAGCACTGGCTGAGCTGGCACCCGACAATAAAGTCGTGCAGATTCCAGAATCGGACGGATGGCCTGCCAAGGAAGTGAGTTTCAAGAACCTTTCTCATATCATTCAGGCCCGGATGGAAGAAATTCTGGAAGGTATCAGTTACCAGATCGAATCAACAGGACTGATGCATAAGCTAGGGGCAGGAATCGTGATAACCGGAGGTGGAGCAGGAATGGCCGATATGGAGAAGCTCATCAGCTTTAAAACTGGTCTGGATGTTCGTTTTGGACGCCCGGTGATTCCGATGAAAGAACTACTTTTTGCTGAACAGGTGAATGGACCGGAAGCGGCTAATATTCTCGGTCTGTTGGTGAAGGGATTGAAGAAGCGCGAAGGAATGCGTAACGTCGATGCGATGGTTATTCATGAAGACGAAGAAGAGGAAAGACCAACCAACCATCGTCAGCAACACAGGCAGAATGGAAACGGATTTAAAGGCGTATTCAACAATCTGTTCGAAAAAGCCCGGGATGGTCTCGGAAACCTGATCTCGGATGAAGATATGGAAATGAATTAGACTAGGAGGTAAAACAACCAAAAGCAATACGGTATGTCATCAGAAGAAGATCTGCTCAATTTTGGTTTTAAGCATAACCAGGATTCCATTATTAAGGTCATAGGTGTTGGTGGAGGCGGTGGAAACGCGCTGAACTACATGTACCGGAATGGAATCAGCGGCGTCGATTTCATCATTTGCAACACCGATGCGCAGGCGCTGGAGAATAGTCCTGTTCCCGTAAAGGTTCAGCTGGGAGTCTCGCTGACCGAAGGGCGTGGGGCAGGTAACAAACCCGAGCAGGGTGAACAGGCTGCCATCGAAAACCTGGCTGATATTCGGAAGGTGCTGGCGAATAATACCCGGATGGTTTTTGTAACCGCTGGAATGGGAGGTGGAACCGGAACGGGTGCTGCCCCGGTAATTGCTCAGCTGGCTCGTGAGATGGATATTCTCACCATTGCAGTAGTGACACTTCCGTCGGAAAAAGAGGGAAAGCGACGGTTTGATCAAGCTATGGCCGGTGTTGGCAAACTGAAGAAATTCGTAGACAGCTTGTTGGTGATCAGCAACGAGAATCTGCATAAGATTTACGGCGATCTACCAGCATCAAAAGCATTCGCCCAGGCGGATAATATTCTGGCGACAGCCGTGAAAGGTTGTGCCGAGATCATCACCCTGCATGGTAATATCAACATTGATTTTGCCGATGTGAATACCGTGATGCGCGGCAGTGGCGTCTTCATCATGGGGTCGGGAATTGCCGATGGTGAGGACCGGGCCATGCGGGCGGTGAAGGAGGCGTTGATTTCTCCGCTTCTGGATAGCAATGATATTTATGGAACAGAAAATATACTACTGAATATTACTTCAGGTGATGAGGAAATCCTGATGGGCGAGATCGGGCAGATCATCGATTACCTACAGGATGCAGCGGGCGATGACGCCAATATTATCTGGGGTAACGGTCGGGATGAAAAACTGGGCTCTAAGATTTGTGTAACACTGATTGCTACCGGTTTCCAAACAAACCCGAATCGTCGGATGGATCCGGAACAGGAACCTACAAAAGTTTCGTTGCAGGATGCAAAAACTGAATCCACAAGCGGGGAGATGAAACTTCCGCTTATCGAGGAAAAACACATCGAGCCGGAGGGGGAAATTTTTGAACCGGTGTCAAGGCAAAAAAGTTATCTCGATGAAGATGATCTTCAGGTAGAAAATGATTTTCGAGATGAACCGGAGAGACCTTCCTATCAGAAGAAGAACCAGCGGAAGAAGAGCGATGAGAAGAAGCATCGCAGCAAAAAAGAGAAGGAAGAAGTGACAGCAGAACCCATTACCAATTGGTTTGTCAAGCAGTTCAATACGTTCTTCAGTGACAACGATATGGAAATGGATGAATAATATTTGAATTAGGTAGAATTAAACTAAAAGAGTGAGATATGGCCGAACTGATGAATTTTGAATTGCCGGAGAAGCAGAATTGCATCATTAAGGTAATAGGTGTTGGAGGAGGCGGTGGAAATGCGGTCAACCACATGTTCCGGGAAGGGATAAAAGATGTAGATTTTGCTGTTTGTAATACCGATGCACAGGCATTGTCGAGCAGCCCGGTACCTACACAAGTACAACTGGGTGCTTCGCTGACCGAAGGACGCGGCGCTGGTAACAAACCCGACGTGGGGCGGGAAGCTGCCCGGGAGAATATAAAAGAGGTGGAAGAGATTCTTTCGCATGGTACAAAGATGGTCTTTATTACCGCTGGTATGGGCGGTGGTACCGGAACGGGAGCTGCTCCGGTAATTGCCGAAGCAGCACGGAAGCTGAATTTGCTGACGGTTGGTATTGTGACGATTCCTTTCCGGAATGAGGGAAGAAGACGTATTGAGCAGGCCATTAAAGGCATTCGGGAAATGGAAGGCAATGTAGATTCGTTGCTGGTCATTAACAACGAGCGAATCCGTGAGATGTATGGTGATTTTCCTATTTCAAAAGCCTTTTCCAAAGCCGACGATGTGTTGGCCATTGCCGCCAAAGGTATTGCTGAAATCATTACGTATCACGGTTTTATCAACGTGGACTTCGAGGATGTGAAAACGGTGATGAAAGAGTCAGGTGTTGCCGTAATGGGCTCATTCCGGGCAACCGGAGAAGAGAGAGCTTTAAGAGCGGCTCAGGGAGCTTTGAATTCGCCGTTGCTGAATAATAATGACATTCGGGGCGCACGCAATATTCTGGTGAATATTACTTCCGGCGACAAGCAAGAGGTGACGATGGACGAGATGAACCTGATCAACGAATATGTGCAGGAAAAAGCCGGGAATTCAGCTGATTTGATTTATGGTGTAGCTATCGAACCATCGTTGGAAGATTCTATTTCGGTGACGGTGATTGCTACCGGATTTAAAACGAGCTCGATTCCTGAGTTGAGGACTGATAAGAAAGAACCAGCTGAAAAAGTTTCCTTGCGGGACGAAAAGGAAAAAGTACCCACCAATATTACTGGTCAGGTAGGATTGTCGGATGATGATAAGGATTTGAAGAAATCAAGCACCCCGGTTTTTGAAGGTGAACCGGAAGATGAGTTCGCGCCGTTATATGGACCTTCTCAGAAGGAAAAAAAGCCCGGAAACAGCCGTGTCGTGGAGCAACGTAAGCAAGTAATGCAGGTCGATTTTTCTACGCTTTCGGATGATGAGATTGACAAGATAAGTAACGAGCCTGCCTATGTGCGCCGAATGATGCGCCTGGAGAATGAGAAAAAGAGAAAGGCGGCCGAGGTTTCCCGCTTTTCGCTTTCGGATAATAAAGATGAAGGGCCCAAGCTGCGGCGAAACAACTCTTTCTTACATGACAAAGCTGATTAATTAACGCATTAATACCCAATAATCATGAGTTTGTTCGATCAAATCAATGCCGATATTAAAGCGGCTATGCTTGCCCGCGAGAAGGCGAAGCTGGAAGCTTTGCGGAACATAAAAAAAGTACTCCTTGAAGCCAAAACTGCAAAAGCAGGACAGGAAGAACTGTCGGATGATGTTGCTTTGAAAGCCATTGCCAAGTTGGCTAAGCAGGGAAAAGATTCTGCCGAAATCTACAAAGGACAGAATCGGCAAGACCTGTATGACCAGGAAATGGAGCAGGTGAAGGTGTTTGAAGCTTATCTTCCGTCGAAGATGAGCGATGAGGAATTGACGGCTGCCGTGAAGGAAATTATCGTTGAACTTGGTGCCGAATCGATGAAAGACATGGGAAAAGTTATGGGAGCTGCGAATGCGAAGCTGGCTGGACGTGCTGAAGGAAAAGATATTGCGACTAAAGTGAAAAGTCTGCTTTCCTGATGATTGTCAGCCATCGTCTGTTTTATTAACCATACCTTTCTTTCCTCCGGGAATCGTAGTTTCGCAGCTTTTTTATTCCGGAGTTGATAAAAAGAAAACCCCGCAAGTAATTGCGGGGTTTTCTTTTATATCTATGTTTTCCGGTTGTCCGGAAGAAATTTCATTAATAGAATTTCGACCGTTTGTCAACGATGTCAGATTCTTTCTTCAGTGTTTCGAAAGCCTGCGTATTTGCCTGGTAGCTCTGAGTCATCATCATCTGAGCTTTGTCTCCGGCAACGTCAGTATCCGTACCCTGCTTAATATTGGTCACTTCCAGCATATACACGCCGTTGTTACCTTTAATCGGATTCGAAACTTTGTGCAGACCAAGTGTGGTAGCTGCTCCGATGACTGCAGGTTCAACACCGGCACCCGGAACTGAATATGAATTGAAGGTCAGGTTCTGAGCCTGTTTCTCGTTCACATTTAATGCAGCTGCTAACGCTACCAGGTTGGATTTGCCTTCCATTTGCTTAGCGATGTAGTCACCTTTCATCTGCTTCCTTACGGCGAGTTCAACACGGTCTTTTACAGCCGAGAAAGGAGCAATACCTTTTTCCTGGATTCCTGTAACTACAGCGATAACGAAATTGTCACCCAGTTCGAAGATTGGTGTTCCTTCGTAGCTGACAATGAGTTTTCCTACGTCGGAATTGTTAAATGCTGAACGAACCAGTATACGGGCGTCTTTGAGGCCATTGATATTTTGCTGGTCCTCTTTGATGGTTGCATATCGTTTATCCAGTCCTTCTTTAGCGACAGCCTTGTTAAAAGCATCTTCTGTTTGGTTCTCTCCAGCGAATTTTGAAGCCTGGGAGTAAACATTCTGGTAAGTCTGGCTACTCGGCTCAATTTTACGGCTGATAGTGGCCAACTGAACGTTTGGAGCTGTTTTCCCGCGCTTGGTAACCTGAAGCAAATGAATACCATACTGTGTTTTCACTTCGTTCACGTCGTTTACTTTAGCTGAGAAGGCTACATCATTAAAGGCTTTCACCATTGTTCCGCGACGGAACCAACCAAGGTCTCCACCATTGTTGGCAGAACCCGGGTCCTGTGAGTATTTCTCTGCCAGCGTAGCGAAGTTGGCACCTTTCTGAATCAATGTTTTCAAACTGTCGGCCAAAGCCTGTGCTTTAGGCGCGTCAGCCTGACTGGTAACACGAATTAAAATGTGACGAGCCCTAACTGAATCGGGAAGATTTTCAAATTTTTCGATTTTGGTCAGTTTCCAGGTTTCGCCCTCTTTATACGGACCGTAAATATCACCTACTTTTCCGCTGAAAGCGAAATCACCCAGTTCTGGTGACAATTCATCTTTCTTGTAATAGGAATCATCGAACGGAACATCGGAATTGACATTGACAAATGCCACGTCATCGTTGGCACTGGCAAATTCACTTTTGATTTTCTCAATCCATTGGTGAGTACTTGCCTTATCCGATTCTGAGGGCTCGACAGGGAAGACCACATATTCGATCCGGCGCGCAGCATCCTGCTTGTACAATTCCTGATGATTGTTGTAGTAGGTCTGCATTGCAGCATCGGATACAGTGACAGCACTATCGGGTACGGATGCGTATGTTTTTGCAATAAAATTGATGTCAACCTGATGATTTTTGTTGGCTACATCTTGCTTCGCTTCTCCGGTGGTAACATAAAGTCCCTTTGATACCAAATCGTTGTACTTCGTGAATTCACGTTGCGAAACAATTTGTTTTTCCATGAACAGCCAATATGCTTTTTGCTGTGCTGTTCCATTCGTTTCCAGATGTTTCAGGAATTGAAGGACAGCCGAACGGTTTACCTGGCCGGTTTGCGGATCGCGGAAAAGCTGTTGAACAATGGGACTAATGTTATTTCCCTGAACCATATCGAAAAGTTCATCAGAACTTACACCGATTCCCAGGTCTTTATAAATACCGGTCATCACGTAGTGACGGACCATGTTTTGCCAGGTTTGCTCACGAATCTGATCCAGTGTTTTTTGATCAACGGAATTCGTTCCCGAATTCATTTTGTAAATCTCGGTCAGTTCGTCAAGTTTCTGCTGGAACTCTTTGTAGTCGATACTTTTTCCGGCAATCTCAGCAATTTCCATCTGTTTTCCCCGCAAAAGGGAACGTCCGGAACGAAGCATATCGCCCAGAATGAACGCCAACAGAGCCAAACCAATAATTACTGCAACCAGAACACCAGCCTGGTTCCTAATTTTCTGTAATGTTGCCATTAATGTTCAGGTTATTTATTAAAATCTTTTGTTTAATTCTTTGGGCTACGAAGATAATAATTTTAGAGTACCCATCGCTTTTGATGGAATCAAAATTACGTGTTATCCAATATTTTCAGTTCAATGAGCTCAATTCTCGTCTTGGATCCTCTCAATACTTTAAACTGAAATTTGTCGATGTCTATAATGGTATTCATGGTGGGAATACTTCCGTACTGATGCAGAATGTATCCGGCGATGGTTTCGTAGTTGTCGTCAACCGGTAAACCGAGGAAATATTTTTCGTTGATCTGGTCGATTTTCATTCTACCCGAAAAGATGTAATGCTTGTCGTCAATCTTGCGTTCGACCAACTCAACGGTGTCGTGCTCATCTTCAATCTCTCCAAAAATTTCTTCCAAAATATCTTCGGTGGTAACGATGCCTGCGGTTCCTCCAAACTCATCAACTACAACGGCCAGGCTTTTGTGCTCATGCAGAAATTTCGTTAGCAGCTTGCTGGCTTCCATGGTTTCCGGTACAAAGATGACTTTTCGGAGAGAAGTTTTAATGTTTTCCTGATTGTGAAAGAGGTCAGATGAATGGAAGTAGCCGATGACATTATCGATGCTTTCGTTGAAAACAATGATTTTGGAAAAACCTGTTTCGATGAAACGCTGGCGCAGATCATCCATTGGCGTATCAACTTCTACTGCTTCAATTTCAGGTCGCGGTACAAGGCATTCTCTCAATTTTACTTTCGAAAAATCGAGTGCATTTTTGAATAGCTTGATTTCATTTTCAACTGTTTCGGAAACTTCCCCTGCCGAAGCTTCGCTTTCACCGATGAATTTATTCAGATCGACGCGGCCAAATACCAATTGCTCCTGCTCTTGTACAATCTCTGTTTTGAATACTTTCCTGAGCAGTAACCTGGATATCTCCATGGTGAACCAGGTGATTGGATAGAAAAGGAGGTAAAAAATACCTACCGGGATGGCGAAAATGTTAAGGGCTAGGTTCGGTTTTAACCGAAAAAGCGTTTTGGGCAGGAATTCAGCCACGAAAAGAATAACGAGAGTTGAGAGGAGTGTCTGAGTTATTAACGAGAGCGTGTCGTTGGTAACAATGGGAGTGACGATGGGATCCAGCATTTTGGCAAATGCGATACCGTAAACGACCAGTGCCACGTTGTTGCCAAGAAGCATCGTGGCGATGTAATGCCCTGGTTTCCGGGTATACAGAGTGAGTAACCTGCTGTTTAAAAAGTTCCTGTTTTTTTCTAACTCAAGGCGTAGCTTATCGGAAGATACAAATGCCATTTCCATCCCTGAAAAAAAGGCGGAAGCGGCAAGTGTTCCAAATATGATTAGAAAAACGTTCATGTTAGGCAGGTTCAGCAATTATTGATCTTCGTTTACGTAAAGTGTTCCTTTCGGTTGAAGGATTTTCCAGTTTTTTAGATTTTCATCCGACTCGAGACCGATACCAGTAATCACCTGGTCACTTCGGATGATGCGAACATATTTATCGGAGAAAATACGTTTTTCTTTTTGCAGCCAGGTTAGTTTTTCGGTCTTCAACGTATCCCCGTCAGCATTCACTGCCACCACATTACCAATAGCCACCCATTTCTGCTCTTTTTCGAAATGTTTGCCGTAGTTGGCTGAAATGCCGGAAGTAATCTTCTCGTTCTTATCGAACTCAACAATATGAAAGCCGTCAGGAAATTCGGTGTAAGGTTCTTTTTTATTGTCGTACTGAAGCAAACGCGGGGTTGTCAGTCGGTAACGCACCACGCCTGAGTCAGTGTAAGTCATCTCGAAATTGTTGGCATCAACTGTCGGTAATTCCTCCTGCTCGATCAGTTTTGACGGGAGGTCAGCTTCAACCTTAGACTGACAAGACAAAAGAAGCATTGCTGCTCCTAATGAAAGGGCAGCAATGCTTGACTTAATCAGTATTTTAAATTTGTATGCCGTAGTATTAACGGAGTCGTACTTTTGTTGTTTCATTAATCCAGCCTCCTACTTTGTAAGTATCTCCGGCATTGTATCCCTGGAAGAAAGCATTCTCCTTGTTCGGGAAATATTGTTTGTAAATGTTGATATTCTTATTGGCTTCTGCCGCAACTGACGGGTCTACTGCTTTTGCTTTTTCAAAGTAGTCAACCGCCAATACAAATACCATTGCTTTTTCAAAGTCCTTATCGCTGAAAGTTTTCGCTGAAGCAGCATAAATGCTTCCCATCAACAGGTAAGGCTTACCGTTGTTCGGTTCCAGCTTGATGGCTTCGCGAGCATCATTCCGTGCAGCCTGGTATTGTTTCTGGCTCAGCTCAACAGTACCCAGTTCGTACAGGTCAAGTGCTTTTTGTTTCGCATCTTTTTCCAGCGAGATAGCCTCTTTGTAATACTTTATGGCTTTGGCAAAGTCCTCTGTTTTGATGTACAAACGTGCCATTGAGAATGCAGACTGTGCAGACGGCTCCAATTGATAAAGCTTATCGGCTGCATTTTCGTAAAGCTTGCTGTCGGTACAGTTTTCACTGTTCAGCAAATACAACATCTTGCGCAGCATGTCAACATCATTCGGATTTTTCTCGAATTTCGGCGTATACAGCTTGATCAGGGTTTCGCAATCGGCAGCACCTGAGTTTTCGAAGATGGTATTAATATTATCCGCAGCTATCTGGTATGCCTTGTCGTTGGGGTCTTTAGCCAGGTTTGCATTGGCTACAGCCAACGTTTTGTCATACACCTCCATTACTTTATCCGACTGGAATTCACCGGTTTTGAAAAGAACAGAAGTACCCTGCATCAACTGAACCAGCACCGCTGCTTCTGTTTTATTACCCTGCAGCTCCAACGACTGTTGCAACCAATCGTAACCGGTTTTGTAAATTTCATTCAATTGGTCGTCTGTTAGCTCATCTGCGTGTTCAAGTTTGTATTTCAGGTATGTAGTGGCTTTACGTCCCAACAGGAATCCTTTGTCATCGAAGTACTTCATTCGCTTGTCGTAGATAGACAGCAACTTGTCAAGCAAAGCCGGTTTTTCTGAATCGGAAGCCTTGGAAAGCATATCCTCGTACATCTTGATACCTACGATGTAGACATTGACAGATGATTTAGGATACTTCTTGTAAATATGTTCCCATGGCTTAAGTGCCGATTTATAGTCTTTCATCTGGTAGAACTGGTCATACAATGAGTAGCTACTCATGTAATCCTTGTCCTTGGCTTTAATCAGCTGCGATTGAGTACGAAGGTCAACTCCGGCTTCATTTTCTTCTGTTTTGTCCGGCTTTTTACCGATGTACATGTTGATGACATCTTTATTGTTTCCTTCGATGTCCAGTTTTTCTTCGCCGGCAGGATAACTGAATTTCAGATATTTGGTCTTGTCACTTATCTGCAGTTTGTATTTGCCGTCGAAACTTGTAAAGAATGAATCGTTTGTACGGTTGGCAGTAACAGTAACACCCGCAGCGGGTTTACCATCAATATATACCGTACCAGTAACCGTTCGCTGTGCCATTGCGCCAGCGATTCCCAACGTGTAGGTCAGGATGAGTACTAAAGCTGTTCTGATAATCGTCTTCATATCCATACCAATATGTGTGTAATTGTTAATCGAATTTACGTTTAATAAACCATCGTTCGTTAAGCAAGAAATGCAAAGTCAGTTTCGCATAGTCTTCTTTCAACAAGTTATTGCTCGTCGTTCCTAATCTTCCGAATTCAGCTGAAAGGTTCAGGGTAGACCGGGAACGGCTCAGTGGTAAACCTATACCAAAGGTCATGCCATAACTGTTAATCTGTGTCCCGTTGAGGTAAAGATAGGAATTCTCGTAAAACATTCCCATGCGATAGTAGGCTCGATTCCAGTAACTTCTGATAGAATACTGGTTCGGGTTCCATTCAACACCGGCTGAATAACGATTCCTGTCGGTTAAGTAGGACGGTGTTTGCCCGAATACAGTGGCCTGCGACCACGACTGGTGATAATAATCGGCACCCAGCGTGATTTTATTCTTGATAACATAAGAAACTCCGGCTCCATATGTTACGGGTAATTTCGTTAGTTGTGAACGATCCTCGATATGGGTAAGTGTATCGGTGATTTGATTGGATGTTCCGCGGAAAAGGGCTTTTTCCTGGTGAAGCGTATATTTTGACTGGTATTTCTGAGAAGGCTCAAAAGTACCTCCCACTACCCATTGGTTATTGCTCTTGGTTTTGAAATGATATTGTACTCCGAGATTGAAACCATAGTCGTGAATCATCAGGCTTTTAACTTCAGAGTAATCGTACATATTCGGGTCCGTAAGGTAATTTCGGTAAATATTGTCGCTTAAGGTTCCAAACAGGTACCATGCGTTAAAGCCTAACGAGAAATTTGGAGTAATATTAAAACCATTTCCCCAGAATACTTTAGTAAGGGTTCCTTTGCCGTTGAAATCTGTCGCAATCTGATTGCCTTCAACCTCGGAAGTGAGATTAACCTGGTAGCCTTTGTCGGAATAAGGCATGATACCCAATACGGTCGCCCACCAGTGCGTAATCGGAAATGAGATGTCAATGTTGCTTAAGTTGGTATTGTTATCACCGTTTTTACTCGTCGCTGATTTGAATTCAGTATGGCGCGAACTAAGTCCAAAGTCCATTAGGAAGGTCATACTATCAATGGCGGTGTACGAAGCCGGGTTGGCCGTATTAATCTGATCGGAAAAACGTGTTCCAATTCCAATCCCGCCCATGGCAGAGGAGCGCCCCTGCCCATAATCACGCAGTTTTCCCAATCCGTACCTTGAATACGGAGAGCTGGTGTCATTATTTTGTTGTGCCATTGCGGCAACAGAGGTTACAAATACAACAACAACCGTAGCTACTATTCTAATCGTTTTTGACATTATATTCGAGGATTCGGTTCAACCCCAGCAGGGTAATTTCAAATTTTACAAAGATGGAACTTTTTAACTTTTTATCAAAGAATTCAGCATCGCCCCCGGTCATAATTATTCTTAAATCCGGCCAGCTGGATTTCACCTTGTTAATCACGCTTTCCACTTCCGAAATAATACCGGTTTGAACCCCGCTGTGAATGGCTTCTTCAGTTGTTGTGCCGATGTCGGGCCATTGGTCTGTTGGCGCGAGTAACGGAAGGCGCCCGGTGAAATGGTGCAACGAACGGAACCGGGTTCGCAGGCCCGGTGAGATATTTCCACCAAGGAAGCCTTTCTCCTTGTCGACTACATCGTAGGTAATGGCGGTTCCTGCGTCGATGATCAATAGATCCTTACCAGGAAACAAAGTAACCGCACCTACGGCTGCAGCCAAACGGTCGAGACCGAGTGTTGCTTTTGACCGGTAATTGTTCTTGATTGGTACAGGCGTTGTCGCTGAAAGTTCCAAAAAATAAGAGAACTCCGTTTGCAGGAGTTGAAGTAGCGCTGAATCATGTTGGGTTACCGACGAAAGAATAGCTTTGTCCAACTGCGAGTACTTGGTCTTCAGTTGAGAAATCACTTCCCGGTCGAACTCTTCCAGTTGAACAGTTTCAACCAACTTGTCCTGGTCAAACACGGCCAGTTTGGTGCGACTATTTCCTATGTCGATTACCAGATTCAACAGGAGCTTTATTTTTGATTTACATCGATATTCATACTAATATCCAGTGCGGTCACACTGTGGGTCAGGGCTCCGATGGAAATAAAATCGACTCCGGTAGCGGCAACTCCTTTCAACCGTTCCAGTGTCATATTACCCGAAGCTTCTACTTTGGCCCGGCCATTGACCAGTTCCACGGCGCGCTTCATCGTTTCGTTGTCCATGTTGTCCAGCATGATGATATCGGCACCGGCGGCAATGGCTTCTTTCACTTCTTCGAGATTGGTGGTTTCGACCTCTATTTTAATGTTGTCGGAAATGGTTGGTCTGATGGCTTCAACTGCCTCGGTAATTCCTCCGGCTACCTTGATATGATTGTCTTTAATCATCACCATGTCGTATAAACCAATGCGGTGATTGGTGCCGCCACCCATTTTTACAGCGTATTTATCCAGTAATCTGAGTCCGGGAACTGTTTTCCGGGTATCGAGAATTTCGGTCTTGTATTCTTCCACGGCTTTTACATACCTGGATGTTTCGCTAGCAATTCCGCTCATCCGTTGCAGGAAGTTAAGAGCGAGCCTTTCTCCGGTCAACAGGGCACGAAAAGAACCTTTTACCTGAACGAGTACATCGCCTTTCTTCACAAAACTGCCATCTTCAATGTAAGTGGTCCATTCAATATCCGGATTCAGTTTACGAAATACCCTTTCAGCAACAGGAAGCCCGGCAACCACACCATCCGCTTTGGCTGTCATGGTCGCAGTTGTCTGCATTTCTCCGGGTATCACTGCATTTGTGGTAATATCGCCGTCACCGATATCCTCATTTAGCGCATAGTCAATGCTGGGATCGATGACGTCAAAATTCAGTATACTCATTTCACTTTTTTATTCTTACAGGTTCGTATTGGATATCTTTTCCTAATTGCTGAATGATGTGTTTTGCCTGTTCTGCAACTTCTTCCGGATGATCTTCACGAATGTGACCACCTCTGCTCTCTTTTCTCAGGATTGCCGATTGAATGATTAACCGGCAGATGTCTGTCAGATTCTTAATCTTATGGTGATTGTAGTCATTTGACGGGCTATCGTACTTCGACGACAATTGGTTGACCTCTTCAAGAGCTGACTTCAGACCTTCGTGGTTGCGCAAAATGCCTACATGCGAATTCATTAAATCAGCCAGCTCATTTTTCACCGAAAGGAATTCCTGATCTGTTTCCTTGTTCAGAAAGATGGGGGCCGGATCTTCTGTTGTTTTGATTTCCTGCAAATTTCTTCGTGCTTTTTCGATGGCTCTCTTTCCATAGACGAGACATTCGAGAAGAGAGTTGCTTGCCAACCGATTTGCCCCCATCACACCCGTTGAAGCCACCTCACCACACGCATATAGACCGGACAGACTGGTTTGTCCCCACAAATCGGTGCGAATACCGCCAACCATATAATGAGCAGCCGGTGCTACCGGAATTAAATCCCGGGTCATATCGATTCCCAATTTGGTGAGATGCGCATCGATGGAGTGGAACCGGTTGCGAATGTATTCAGCATCGAGGTGTTTCAGACTCAAATAAACATAGGAGGAATCTGTTTTTTTCATCTGCCGGAAGATGGCCGCTGCTACTACATCGCGTGGTGCCAGTTCTGCCAATGGGTGAATTCCTTCCATAAACCGTTCGCCATTCACATCGAGTAGCCTGGCACCTTCGCCACGAACTGCTTCACTTACCAGGAAGGCGTCTTCTCCCGGAAGGGAAAGAGCAGATGGATGAAACTGGATGAACTCCATATCAGCCACTTTTACTCCGGCGCGCCATGCCAACGCGATTCCGTCTCCGGTTGCTGTATGTGGATTGGTTGATCGGGTGTAAAGGCGGGACAATCCGCCTGTAGCCATCACGGTAGCTTTCCCCTTAAAGAGAATATTCTCGCCATTGATGAACTGTAGTGTCTGTACTCCGTGGCAACGATTTTCGTCGACCAGAATGCGAACAGCTGCTGTGTATTCGAAAGTGGAAATATTTTTCTTCTCGAGGACTTTTTTCAGCATGAAGCTGGTCATCATTTTTCCGGTAGCATCACCGCCGGCATGCAAAATCCGCCGGTGCGTGTGACCTCCTTCCAGACCCAGAAATAATTCGCCGCTTTCATCGTGGTCGAATTCCATTCCACAGGAAATGATCTCTTGAATGCACTGTTGGCCCTCTCTGACTAAAATGTCCACAGCATCGTGATCGCAAAGGCCTCTGCCGGCAGTCAGCGTGTCCTGAAAGTGGTTCTCAGGGCGGTCGTCTTTGTCAATGGCTACAGCAATTCCTCCCTGAGCGTGATATGAATTACTCACATCCAGCTCTGATTTGGAAATTAAAGCAACAGTTCCATGGTTAGCAGCATGATAAGCAGAAATTAATCCGGCCAGTCCGCTGCCAATAATAACAAAATCAAATTCAAGGGTCTTCATGCAATTGCTTTAAGGTCATCCAAATCAACGCCCGACAAAAATAACATTTCTGCAACAGTTTTAAACCAATGCGTCTTTTTTGTATCCAAGCAGGGAATAAAAAAATGAACCTTCTCTCTTTATCAACACATGAAGTGGGTGGGGTGTTTGTTTTTTTGGCAATGAACAACATTTTTTAGGGGCATAAAACACTACATTTGCAATTGAAATAACCAGACTAAATTGTAGTAATTTGTCTCCCGTATGCTTTCGCATTCTGCAGACTCTCCAATAAGGAGAGAGATTCAGTTGCGATTGTTTATGAAGAAGTTGGAGTGGTCGGCTTGCTTTTCCGTTTTTTGACCAGTCGCTAAAAGCTCCTTCTCTGAATAGTTGTTTTTCTGTGAATCCGAATACCAATCCGGAGTTCGGCGTATTTTTTTGTTATAGCCTGTAACTGAAACAGCTCAGGTTATACTGATACGTAGCTGCCGGAAGGATTGCTTGTTTTTCTGTAAGAATAGAAACTAACGATTGTAACTGATTTAAATTCCTCATAATCAAATTAACCATGTCGAAGAGAAGAATAATAATTGTCAGCGTTGGCCTGATTGTACTTTTGGGCTTTTCGTTTGTCCTGATGCAGGTTTTGGTGGGAATGAAACCTGAACCTCCGAGAAAAGCCGAGGAAGTTGTGAAAAGATTTGTGAAGGCTAAACCAGTTGCCTACCACACGGTTACTGCTTCGGTGAAAGCACCGGGACGGGTACTGGCAACAAAGGAAGTGATGTTGGTTGCTGAAGCTTCGGGGCGGATTGAACCGGGCGAAGTAGCCCTGAAGAAAGGAGCCCGTTTTCGGAAAGGGCAGAAACTATTGAATATCTATAAAGATGAGGCCGAGATGGCACTGCGTTCGCGAAAATCTCAATTCCTGAATAGCCTGGCCAATATGCTTCCGGATATTAAAATTGACTATCCTGATTTTTATGATCAATTCCAGCAATTTTTCTCATCAGTTCGCCTGGACCGCGATTTGCCGAATCTGCCTACCGTGGCTATCGGGAATAATGAGCAGTTAAAAGTTTTCCTGGCCAGTCGGAATATTCTGAGCGATTACTATTCCATTAAGAAAGATGAGATGGCGCTGAAGCGTTACACGCTGTATGCTCCGTTTGACGGAACATTTACGCAAGTGAATTTTGAAGTGGGCGCTTTTGTGAATATGGGCACGCAACTGGCAAAAATGATTAGTACAAACAATCTGGAGGTTGAAGTGCCGGTGGAAAACCGACAGAGTGAATGGATTAAAGTGGGCTCTCCGGCCATTATTCACTCAACCAGCCGCAATAAAAACTGGCAGGGGCACGTAGTTCGCAAAGCGGATTTTGTCGCTTCTAGTACACAGTCAAGGAGCATCTTTGTAAAGGTCGATCCGGATAATGCACGCGATGTTCTTTCGGGCGAATACCTGGATGTGGAATTTAAAGGACAGGAAATTCCCGATGCCATGGAGATTCAGCGAAGCGCCGTTTTCAATTCCAATATCGTTTTCACGGTAGTGGACGGGCGGTTAAAAAAGGAACCTATCAACCTGATTAAGTACAACGAGGAGACAATTGTGTTCAACGGTTTGGAACCGGGAACTGAACTCGTGGTGGAACCATTAATTAATGCGAAGGAAAAAACCGAGGTAGAGATTATCAGGTAAACACCAAAGCTGAACCTGTTATTCATTGAAACGAGCCAAAGCAATTATTTCACTACAGCTAACCGCTTGCGACGGCGCGTTTCATGTGAGCCTAATTAATTTGTAAGCACATGAAAAAACTTGTATCACAATTTGTCAAGTTTCCGTTTTACGCCAACCTAATCATAGCATCACTTCTTCTGGCCGGTGGTATCAGCATCATGACCATGAAGAAGTCTTTCTTTCCCGAAGTAAAGTCCCGTTACATCTATGTCACGGTGTTTTATCCCGGAGCGTCACCGCTGGAGATGGAAGAGGGGGTGACTACCCGCATTGAGGAAGCCATTCGGGGGATTGTTGGTATTAAAGAAACCACTTCCACCTCGTCGGAGAACATGACCAGTGTTCGTATTGAAACGACAGGTGAATACGATATCGATGAAACATTGATGGAGGTGAAAAATGCCGTCGATGGTATTTCATCTTTTCCAACGGCGGCCGAACGTCCGATTGTGTATAAACAACGAACGACCAGTATGGCCCTTTTTATGTCCCTTTCGGGAGATGTCGATTTGATGACCCTGAAAGAATACGGACAAAGGGTCGAGGAAGATTTTCTGAATTCCGGAATTGTCAGTCAGGTGTCCTTGTCCGGTTATCCATCCCCTGAAATTTCGGTAGAGGTTGACGAGGATAACCTGGTTCGCTACGGTATCACTTTCGACCAGATTATGCAGGCGATTTCGGCGAACAACCGGGATATATCAGGAGGACAAATTCGGTCAGAAGATGAGGATATTCTGATACGCTTACGGTCGCGAAGTGCCGATCCCGATAAAATTGGAAACATCATTTTGCGGGGAACGCCGGATGGAGGTTACATCCGCATCCGCGATGTGGCAACAGTGAAAAAACAGTTTGCCGATGTTCCGCAGAAGTCGCTGAAAAAAGGAAAGCCGGTTGTTTCACTTCGGGTCAGTAAGCTGAACTCGGAAGACCTGGAAGAGATTACCCAGTATTGCGAGGACTACGCAAAAAGTTTCAATGCCCGGAATAATGGAGTGGAAATGTCAGTCGAATTTTCGTTCCTCGATTTGTTGAGAAGTCGTTTGGACCTGTTGCTTTATAACGGAATGACCGGACTGATCATGGTTATTATTTCACTGGCACTTTTCCTTAACTTCCGCTTGTCACTTTGGGTTGCCTGGGGAATTCCTTCATCGTTCCTGGCCATGTTTATCGTTGCCAACCAGATTGGCATCACCATGAACATGATTTCCCTTTTCGGGATGATCCTGGTGATTGGTATTCTAGTGGATGATGGAATTGTAATCGGGGAAAATATTTACCAGCACTTCGAGCGAGGGAAGTCTCCCATGCGATCGGCGGTTGATGGTACAATGGAGGTAATGCCGGCTGTTGTTACATCGGTGACAACGACCATCGTTGCTTTTATGCCGCTTCTCTTCCTAAGGAACCAGATGGAGCGAATGCGCGAAATGGCTATCGTTGTTATTCTGAGTCTTTTATTCTCGTTGCTGGAAGCTTTCTTCGTACTTCCTGCGCACCTTTCCAATCCGCGGGTCCTTAATCCGCGAGCGATAACCAACGAGAGTCGAGGCTTGAAAAAGTACCTGGAGAATGCTATTCGCTGGCTTCGTGATCGGGTTTATCAACGAGCTCTGAAATGGATTCTGCATTACCGGTACCTGATGTTGGGCGTGCCTGTTGCACTGTTCCTGATTACCATCGGATTATTGGGCTCAGGAAAAATCCGGACCACGATATTCCCGGCAATGGAGTTTGACAGTTTCGAGATAAACATTGCGTTTACACCAGGTTCGGGCGAAAAACAGACGATGGCTTATCTGAAGAAATTTGAAAAAGCCGTCTGGGAAGTAAACGATGACATGCTGAAAGAGTATCCCCACGCTTTTGATGATGTCAAACCGACCTTGTGGAGCAAACTCACCGGAAATAAAATTGATACAGCTCACACTTTCATCGATCATACCTTCGTCAATCTGGGCTCGGCCTTCGATGGACTGGAGAGTGGGGCTCATGCCGGACAGGTTTCGGTATTCCCGCGAAACCTGGAGGGTACAGGAATCAGTTCATACGAAATAATCAACCGTGTCCGGGAAAAAATCGGACAAGTTCCGGAGGCAGAGAAAATGACGGTCGCCGGAAGGGTAATGTTCGGGAAACCGGTTTCTTTATCCTTATTGGGAAGGAATATTGACGAATTGGAACAGGCCCGCGATTTCATGTTCCAAAAGCTGGGCGACATGCCGCAGCTCAAGGATATTGTCGATAACAATGCCATGGGTAAGCAGGAAATCAGGTTGAAACTGAAGCCGAAAGCCTATTTGTTAGGACTCAACGAAATGACCATTGCTAACCAGGTTCGCCAGGGATTTTACGGCGGTCAGGCACAGCGTCTGCAGGAAGGTCGCGACGAATTGCGTATTTGGGTGCGTTTCCCCAGGAAAGACCGCGAGAAAATTGGTCAGTTGGAGAACATGAAGATCATGACGCCACAGGGCGAATATCCGTTGAATGAGCTGGCAACTTATAAAATGGAGCGTGGACCGGTTGCCATCAAGCGGTATAATGGCATGCGCGAAATTCGGGTGGAAGCAGATGTGGTAGACCGGAACGCATCGGTAACAGACATCCTCAATCAGGTGGAGAACGAGATTTTGCCGGAATTGCATGCCAAATTCCCGGGTGTTAGAATGGTGGCGCAAGGACAGCAACGAGAAGGGCGCGAAGCCATGCAGGTTATCTTCCTTTACTACGGTATTGCTTTCTTCATCATTGTCATGATCCTGATGATTCACTTTAAGTCTTTCGAACAGCCACTTCTGGTATTAGCGATGATTCCGATGTCGTTGCTCGGTGCAGTTTGGGGACACGGAATCGTCGGAAAACCGGTATCCATGTTATCGATGTGGGGAATGGTGGCCCTGTCGGGGGTAATCATCAACGATGCTGTCGTCTTCCTGTCGCGGTACAACGATTTGTTGTTACAAAAACTTCCCGTGAAGGAAGCCATCATCGAGGCTGGTAAATCGAGGTTACGCCCGATTTTGCTGACGACCATTACGACTACCGTAGGATTATATCCGTTGATTCTGGAAAAGAGTTTCCAGGCACAGTTCCTGATTCCTATGGCGATTTCGCTGGCGTATGGTGTAGCTATCGGAACATTCTTTATTCTGATTTTCTTCCCGGCTTTGATTCTTATCCTGAATGACCTGCGCGTAGCACGGTATCATTTGTGGAATGGAGTGAAACCGGAGCGGGAAGAAGTGGAAATTGCGCTTATTCACAGTCAGCGACGTATTGACGGAGAAGATGAAGCACCGGATGTGAATAAAGTGGTCGGTGACCTCGAATTGGAGTAATCATTAATTAGTTTGACGTTTCATCATGAAAATGAACATACATAAATACACAGTTGGTTTACTTTTCCTGCTTTTGATTTCGCAGATATTGCCGGCACAGGCGCAAGATTCGTTGAGCCTGACCAGCGCGATTCAGGTTGCCCTGGAAAAGAACTACGATATCCGCCTGATTAAAGGTGACCAGCAAATTGCCGCGTTGCGTAATCGCTGGGGAACTGCGGGACGGTACCCAACGATTAGCTTCAGTGCCAATTCCCTCAATCAGCGGAATAATAATGAGCAGGACGATTATACGCAGAATACGCTTAGTGGCGGCGTTGCGCTAAATTGGGTCTTGTTTAACGGATTTACGGTTAATATTTCGAAAGCCCGGTTGGGGGATTTAGAACAACTGTCAGCCGGGAATACAGCAGTGGTGGTTGAAGGGACCATTCAGTCGATTATTTTGGGTTACTACAGAGTACTGTTGGCCCGGAAACAGTTGGATGTACTGAAAAGCGTTATGAAGCTTTCGGAAGACCGGTATAATTACGAGAAAACAAAACAGGAAATCGGCAGTTCGGTGACCTTCGACGTGTTGCAGGCGCAAAACGCTTACCTGGTCGACAAAGCCAATTACATGAGCCAGGAGGTGGCCTATCGCAGTGCTTTGCGTGATTTGAATTACCTGATGGGCGTGGAAGCACAGAAACACTGGAAGCTGACAGACAAATTTGAACCGGAAACGAAGGCTTATCAACTGGGCGATCTGGAAGAAAAGATGTTGAGCGATAACAATACCCTGAAAAATCAATTCCTGAACCAGTCATTGCTGGAACGCGAAGTGGCACTTGCCAAAGCAGGGTATTTTCCGAGGTTGTCGCTTAGCAGCGGAATCGACGGAAACCACAACCGGAGGAATTACGATGCGCAGGGCGAAAGCACATCCAATTCGTGGAGTTACTATGGTAACCTGACCCTGAGCTATAACCTGTATAATGGCGGAGTGCGTCACCGGGCATTGCAGATTGCCAAAATCAACCAGGATTTGGGACAGATTGATGTCGAATCGCTGAAACACAGTTTGGTTAACCAGCTGCTTAATTTGTACGAATATTACAATGTTCGCAACGAGTTGATGACGGTAGCGAACGAAGCACTCGACGCGGCTAAACTGAATATGCAGATTGCCGGCGAAAAGTTTCGGAACGGTGCCATCAATTCGTTTAACTATCGTGATGTGCAGCTTATATATGCCAATGCAGCACTGAGTCAGTTACAGGCCGTTTACAATCTGATTGAGTCGGATGTTTCACTGATGAGAATTACCGGTGGAATTATTTCGGAATACGGCGAAACAGAGGGGGCGCAGTCTAACTAAAAGGCTGTTGGCTTAAAAGAACAAACCCGGCTGACAACAGCCGGGTTTGTTCTTTTAAGTCTGATTTATCAGCCGGGCGTAAACCACAGGCGGTTGCCGGCTTTCATCAATACGGGTCTCAACTAATTCGGGGAACCGGGAGATGAATTTGGATAATTTGCCGTATTTAACTCCATTCTCTCTCAGTACGCCTCCGATTTCTGCCAAGTTTGCCCATCCATCTTCATTGGTACAGGCAGTTATGGCTTCCGTTAAAGCTTTTTCATTTTCAACGTTTTCCATGTTTTATGATATTAAATCCGACTAATTACACGTGACGTGACGAATGATTAATAATGATAGAATAGCATAAAACGCTGTGATAAAGTTAATGTATTTTCAGTAAAAGAAATACCTATTCGTCCGTAATAATGAACCCACTTCCGTGAATATTTTTGATTTCGATGGACGGATCGTCTTTCAGGTATTTCCTTAATTTCGTGACAAATACATCCATGCTGCGGGTGGTAAAGTAACCATCTTCTCCCCAAATCCTTTTCAATGCCACTTCTCTTGGAAGAAGTTGGTTTTTATGTTCGCAAAGTAGATGGAGCAGCGCCGATTCTTTGGGCGATAACTGGCGAATATCTCCGTTGAGGTCGATGGTTCGCAGATGTGGATCGAAAACGTACTGGCCAATCGATAGTGCCTGATCGGGGTCGGTGGTTCGTTCATTTCCCCTTTTCAGGATGGCTTCTATTTTACAGAGCAGCACTTCCGTATCGAATGGTTTGGTGATGTAATCGTCGGCCCCGATTTTGTATCCGTTGAGGATGTCCTCTTTGAGTGCCTTGGCGGTTAGATAAATCATCGGCACTGTCGGAGAAAGGGTGCGAATTTCCCGGCCAATGGAAAAACCATCCACGTTGGGTAGCATTACATCGAGGATGCACAATTGATAATCGCCGCTGTGAAATTTTTCGACGGCGTACTTGCCATCATCCACCCAGGTCACATCGTAGTTGTTGATTTCCAGGTAGGATTTCAGAACGGCTCCGAAACTCAGATCGTCTTCAACGAAAAATATGTGTTTCTTCTCATCCATTTTCCAGCGTATAAGGAATGAAAATGACGAAGCGGCTGCCTTTGCCGGCTTCACTGTGAACTGTAATGGTTCCCTTGTTGGCATCGACAACAGCTTTTACGTAGCTGAGCCCCAGTCCAAAACCTTTGGTGTTGTGAATATTCCCGGTAGGTTGCCGGTAAAAGCGCTCGAATATTTTTGCCTGAACAGCGCGGTTCATTCCAATACCGTGATCTTCTACCGTTATGGAAATCCCTTTGCTGACCGAGGAGGTTCGTAAAACGATCTCCGGTTTATCGGATGAGTATTTAACGGCATTATCCAGCAGGTTGTATATCACATTGGTGAAATGCGTTGCGTCCGTCACCACCACCGGATTGGAAGCTTTCAGGTAGGTGTCAATCTGTCCCTTGCGTTTTTCAATTTGCAGGGAAATACTCTGGATCGCTTTTTCAATCAGTTCGTGTGCGTTGACTGCTTCGAAGTGATAATCGCCGTTATTGCGATCCATGCGGGCAATCTGGAGGATTTTCTCGACTTGCGAGTTCATCCGGCGGTTTTCTTTCTTGATCATCCCGGCGAAATAACGCAGCTTCTCTTCGTCCGAAATCACTTTTTCATTCACGATGGAATCAGCTGCAACCCCGATGGTGGCTATAGGTGTTTTAAATTCGTGTGTCATGTTATTGATGAAGTCCGATTTCATTTCAGAAATTTTCTTCTGCCTTAGAATGAAAAGGATGCTCAAGGTAAAAGTCAGCAAGATGACGATGGTGAAAAGAAGCGAAAGCCCCAGCAGCCAAAACATGTTGCGGCCCACAAATGAATCCTTGTCAGGAAAGAATACAGTTAGTTTCAGGTTTTGCCTGAATACATCGTAGGGGAATAATCCCGTCTGATAGGTTTGCGCATTTTCCGGGATGACATTTTCAGGCAAATCGCCGCCAATCACGCTGTCATTGGCCAAGACTGTGAAATGGAAATCGATGGGAATATCCTTTCGTTCGAATTCTTCTTTCAGTACATGATGGATTTGTTTCATGTCCAGATCGCGGCCTGCATGCCAATCTTTGATTTCAACCACCATCTGTTTGGCCAGATCTTTTAATTGCTTAGCCTTGTCTTCAATTCGTTTTTCAAACTCCGGACGAAGTATCATCGAGTCTTTCACAATAATTCTGGCCAGGTTGCTGTCCTGTATACTTTTCTCAATTTTTTTTTGCGTGATAAACTGTATCAGGCTGTCGTTTACATGGGTTTTATGTAAGGTTATAATCGAATCCCGTTTCGACGTAAACACCTGAATTTCATTCTCAATTTTGTTCATCTTCGGTTCGATCTTTATTCGATAGCTGGTGGTTCCCCGCGCATGTATTTTATGCTTCGGAAGTGGAGGAGGTGGAGGTGGGGGATCGGGAGTCCATTGGAGCGAATCGTTGAAAAAGTATTGGTTGACTATCGGATAATCCTGCATGGTTTGCAACCGCTTCGAAGCGCTGGTTAAAGCTTCATTCACCGAACGGTCGAAAAGCTCATTGCGGACCTTGGCCGCACTGTGAAACCAATAATACTGTACGGCAACAATTCCTAGCAGGGAGATTCCCATTAATACAACCAAACCGATAAATCGCTTCTTGTTCATAACGTAAAGATAGTCAATATCTGCAGCCGAAATTTGGCTTTAACTTTTCCTTAACTGTTTTTCACAAGGCATTAACCGGCTATTCGTCAGTCTGTTCGTAATTTTGATTGTGAAAGATGTATCAACAAGTGCCATTCACTAATAACCATAGATATGAAAAGGAAATTGATGTTTTTACCAACCGGAGCAGCCGTGATTTTGATTCTTTCTGCTTTTACTTTTAGTGCGTCTGCTCCAATGCCGGAGGAGGCGTTTCAACCGCAGAAGAAAGAAGTTACCCGCCATGTAACGATTAAGGTGGACGAAAACGGAAAAACAGCTAAGCTGGACACGGTTTTCACCGGAATGACGGATGAAGAAATCCAACAGGAGGTCGACAAATTCATGCAGGAGCATGATGTGGCGAAAAAGGAATTCAATGTGCAGATGAAATTTTTTGCCGATTCGATGAAATCGATGATGAAACCCCGAATCGATTCGCTGAGAAAGGAAATAATCATCATGCAGAAAAGTATGCCGAAGTCTCACATTCGGGTATTCCATGACAAGGCATTGAGAGATTCCTTGCTTCAATACCGGGTCGAAGTTGTTGAAGGAGATTCGATGAAGGTGTTTGTGCATAAAGGAAAAAATGACAGCGATGTCATCGTTTGGAATGGGGAAATTAACATTCCACCGGTTCCACCGATGCCCAAACTCCCGCCTATGCCACCGAAAGTGATGATGCATGGTTTTCATTTCGACCGTTATTCTTTCGATTCAGGCGATAAGAATGTTATTTCTTACCAGCGGAAGAAGCTGAGTAACGGACGGGAGAAGATTACTATTATCCGCAAAGTTCCAAAGGATGAGAAGGTGCAGGAGTTTGAATTTCAATCGAAAGAAACGAAGTAACAGTAATAGCTAAATTGCCTAAAATGAAAAAAGGGGTAACCAATAAGGTCGCCCCTTTCTTTTCATAACCTATAAATCAATCAATGCAGATTAAGCAGGCATGTCAGGTAAAGTAAAACCTTCACGATAAGTATGCTTAATCAATTCATTGGCAAAAGCTTTTGCGTTCATTGGATCCGTCCATACCCTGTTGAAGGTCGGGTCGCCATCTTTAATGGTGAAATTATCTTCAACGCAGATGCGCAATGAGTCAGTATCACCAATGTTCGTGAATTGCATATTGGCGCCATCCCAATCCAGTTCTTTGTTCAGACCCTGCAGACGAACGGCGAGTACGCCCATCACAACCATTTCGTTGAATGGCCCGGCTTCGCTGAACGGAGAGGAAGGTTGAACCCGGTTTTCGGGACTTTCTTTACAGGCGCGAATCCAATCCTGTTCGTGACCGCCTTGCATAGCGTTCTCTACGCGACGAAGCGTTTTCGGAACATTCGGCGTTCTTCCTGAAAGCAGCCACGGGTCTTTTCCGTAACAACCACAAATCAGTTTATCCTTGGTTCCATGGAAAATCACGCCACCGCCGGCATCGTTCATGTTCTTGCCTTCCGGCCAACCTTCCGGCTTCTTCGGTTGAAGACCGCCATCGTACCAGGTAACTTCCACTTCCGGAAGATTCATTTTTACATCTTTTGGTTTTTCCCTTTCGGGGAAGGTCAGGTTAACCATTTGCGCATTAGGCGCACAATCCGTCAGCAACAATGTGGAACTTCCCTGTGCTTTTGTCGGGTATCCGAGTTTCAGTCCCATAAATACCGGGTGCAAAACGTGGCAGGCCATATCACCCAGTGCGCCGGTTCCGAAATCCCACCATCCGCGCCAGTTCCATGGCGTGTAAATGGAATTGTATTCACGGAAAGCAGCCGGGCCGATAAAAAGATCCCAATCCAGCGTATCCGGAACAGGCATTACTTCTTTGGGACGGTTCAGTCCTTGCGGCCAAATGGGCCGGTCGGTGAAAGCTTCCACTTTCGTGATATCACCAATTTCTCCGTTCCACATCCATTCGCAAGCCTGGCGAACGCCTTCGCCTGACGAACCCTGGTTACCCATCTGGGTCGCAACTTTGTATTTATCGGCCAGCTTGGTTAGCAGACGAGACTCGTAAACCGAGTGAGTTAGCGGTTTTTGCACGTAAACATGTTTGCCCAATGTGATGGCGTGCGCAGCAGCAGCAGCGTGTGAATGGTCGGCGGTAGCCACCAGAACAGCATCAAACTGATCGCTCATTTCATCGTACATCTTGCGCCAGTCCTTATAACGCTTGGCGTTAGGGAAATAATCAAAAACCCGTTTACTGTACCCCCAGTCGACATCGCAGAGAGCTACGATATTCTCGGTTTCCATGTTCTTCAGGTTGGCAAAACCCATTCCGCCGATTCCTACAGCAGCAATGTTCAGTTTGTCACTTGGTGCTTTGTGTCCAAGTCCTGCGATGGTGTTCGAGGGAAGGATGGTTATCCCTGCAGCAGCGGCAGCGGATGTTCCCAAAAATCTCCGACGGGAGACATTATTCTTTCGATTCATAAATCTGGTTAATTAATTGGTTATAACTAGGATTTCTAAATTTATTTTTATTTACCGGTTTCTACAAAAATTTTAAATTGTATTTCATACAAAAAAAGAGGTTGCCTCTTTTCAGAAACAACCTCATCCTCGAAATAAATTTATACGAATCAAATCTGTTGCCAGCCTTCACGGTAGTGGTGACGAATCCACTCTTCCGCTGCTTTCTTGGCATTCATGGTATCGTACTTGGTATCAAATTTCGGGTCGCCATCAACTACTTCGAATTTGTCGGAGGTTACCACGCGAATCTGGTCATTATCGCCAATGTTGGTAAACTTCATGTTTTCACCATCCCACTCGAGACGACGTTTCAGATCCTGTAGACGAACAGCCAACACACCCATTACCACCATCTCGTTCAGCGGTCCTGAATAGTTGAAGTTGGACGAGGCTTCCAGACGGTTGCTCTTGTCTTCCTTACAAGCGCGAATCCAATCTTGCTCGTGGCCACCTTCCATTGCTTTCGGGATACGACGCAATGTTTTTTCAGGTTGTTTGAAGGTTTCCATCTTCTTGGTAGGAAGCAATTGCGGATTACGTGCATACGTACCGCACATAATTTTTCCTTTCGAACCAACGAAGATGACACCGCCACCCCAGTCGCCCATCATTTCGCCGTCTTCCAGCTCTTCAGGACGTTCGGGTAACAGACCGCCGTCGTACCAGGTAACTTTAACAGCCGGCATGGCTACTTTGGGTAAGTTATCCCTTTCGGGGAACCAGTAAGTCACTTTTTGTGCCTCAGGAGCCGACTCGGTATTGATTTGCGTAGAACTGCCTTCAACAGCAGTCGGGTATTTCAGCTTCAGTGCTTTGAATACCGGGTCGAGAATGTGGCAGGCCATGTCGCCTAATGCTCCGGTTCCAAAGTCCCACCAGCCACGCCAGTTCCACGGTGTGTAGATGGGGTTGTACGGACGGTAAGCTGCCGGGCCGAGGAACAGATCCCAATCGAGGGTTCTGGGTACGCGGACTTTTTCAGTAGGACGCTCGAGACCTTGAGGCCAGATTGGACGGTTGGTCCAGGCATGTACTTCCTTGATGTCGCCGATAGTTCCGGCCCAAATCCATTCACAAATTTCACGAATTCCTTCGCCTGAGTTACCCTGGTTTCCCATTTGGGTGGCTACGCCCATTTCGTTAGCCGTATTGGTCAGCAGGCGCGATTCGTAAACCGAGTGGGTTAACGGCTTCTGAACGTACACATGTTTACCTAGTTTCATGGCTTCGTAAGCAGCCAGGGCATGCACGTGGTCAGGAGTAGCGACCATCACGGCGTCAATATCCTTCTGCTTGTCGAGCAATTCGCGGAAATCTTTGTAACGGACCGCGTTTGGATAATCGTTGAATGTTTTACCGGCGTATTTCCAGTCAACATCGGCCAATGCAACGATATTCTCCGTATTCATGTTTTTCAGGTTGGTACGGCCCATTCCGCCCACACCAATTCCGGCAATGTTCAGCTTATCGCTGGGCGCTTTGTGCCCCAAACCGGCGATGGTGTTACTGGGAAGAATAGTAAATCCTGCAGCGGCCGCTGCGGACGTGCCGAGAAAAGCACGTCGGGAAACGTTGCTTTGGTTCTTTTTAGCTTTTGTCATTTTAATTAGTTTTAGTATGAAGTCGGATATTGGTCTCTAAATATAATTTTTAATTCATGGATTTTCAAAATTGAAGTATTCTTTAGCTCACAAGGTCAGTTGACTCGGCAACAATTCACTGGTGTTGTCGGTATGCCAGGCTGATTTTTGAAAGACTTCGCAGATTGGCTTATTGTTGTTTAGACAGTTTCTAAATTTTATCTGGTTGCCGGAAAAGAAAAAGGCATCCATGACGGATGCCCCTATTAGTTAGTTTGATTTACAATTAGTATTCTGAGCCCATGTCGTCGCCGCCGCCTTCCTGTCCACCGCCGTTTCTCGACTTCGACCGGTAATTATTGATAATGTAGCTTAGAGTTAACTGAAATACCCTTGGTTCTCTCTTGAATTCAAAATCGGTTTTGAAACCATCGCCATACGATGTCCCGCTTCGTTTCATCGTGCCGAAAATGTCACGAACCTGCAAGGTTGCAGATAGTTTCTTGTTGAACAGTTCCTGCTTCAATGATGCATTGGCGAATGCCATTCCGTTGTACTCTCCCTGCGCCGAAACGGAAGGACCGCGATAGATAGACATCAACTGAAAGCGGGTAGTTGGAGTGAATTTGACATCAGCTGTTAAGCGGGAGTTAAAGTTGGTGCTGTTCCGGTCGACACTCTCTCCGTTTACGCTTCCTTCCAGGCGGTAATAGAAAACGGTTCCGCTGGCGATTATCCGAAGCCAGGGATAGAGATCGAGGTTCGCCATCAATTCACTTCCCAACGATTGGTCGCTGTTCATATTCGCCCGTGTGTGGTAAATGATTCCATCGCTGTGTAACTCCTGAATACGGGTAATCAGGTTATTGGTACGGCGATAATAGCCTTCCAGCGAGATGAATGATTTTTTGATGCGCTTTAATACCGATAATTCATATGAATCGGTGTATTCAGGCTCCAGAGCCGGATTTCCTACCCGGATATTGTACGGGTCCATGTAGGATGGGAATGGTTCCAAATCCCAGCCTCTCGGGCGACTGATGCGTCGGCTGTAACTGGATTGCAATTCGATATCCCTTCCGAATTTTTGAGACAGATGGACAGACGGAAACCAATCAACCCGGTCGATGATATACGGATCGGAAGAGGCCGTGTGATCCATTTCGCGCTTGGTATATTCCGCTCTTAATCCGGTTTGCCAGGAGAACGATTTGGTCGAGTGTGACCAGATTGCATAAAGCGCATGGATATCGCGGCTAAAATCGAAAGCACTACTGAAATTCGGATTATTGACCCAGCTATCACTAGTGTAGTCAAAATTTTCGAAAAGGTAATCTTCTGATTCCCGGTTGACACGTCCCTGGTATCCGGCTTCGAATTTATTTTCGTCGTTTACCGGAAGGGTATAATCGGCTTTAAGCCGGTATTCATTGTCATTCGATGCTTCGACTGTCCGGATTTTGTCCGGATTCTGGTCAATAGGATTACCATTGGCGTCGCTGGGATACCGAATTTGGTACTCATTATCCGGACCTTGACGACCACTGGCATAGAAAGTAGCGATTAACTTATGTCCGTCTTTGTTAAAATTATGGCTGTAAGTGAAATCGGAATTCCAGTAGTTCCCCTTTCGGGCAGAAGTATTATCCTCGAAAATGTAATTGTCGGTGCCAAAATTGTCGTAGGTGTGCTGCGTAGACAGACTGTTCCGCTGGAAAGTATAGTCGCCAACGCGTCCGCTCATACTAAGTGTCGTTTTATCAGAAATGTGATAATCGATACCGCCGCGCACTCCTTTTCCTTTCCAGGTTCGGTCCATGTTACCAACCGAGTTGATAACCGTCGTTGTGTCGGCGTTATACAATTCCTGATGTACATTTCTTTCGCCACTAAAAACCATGTTTTGGAAATCCCCTCCCAGCATAAATGTCCACTTGTCATTTCGGTAGTTCAGGGTCAAATCTCCACGGGTTTTATTCGTGTTACTCGCGCTGAGGTTGGCAACGCCGCTGAACGACCCTTTGATGTGTTTCTTCATCACCACGTTGATGATTCCTGCGACGCCCTCGGGGTCATATTTGGCCGAAGGATTGGTGATAACTTCTATCCTTTCGATATCGCTGGCCGGAATCTGCTTCAATGCATCGCTACCATCCAGCACACTGGGCTTACCATCGATGAGTACGGTGAAATCGGAACTGCCGCGAACCGATACGTTCCCTTCGATGTCAACATCCACTGATGGGGTATTGGCCAGCGCATCGACAGCCGAACCTCCGGCAGCACTGATTTCCTGACTAACGTTCACCACGCGCCGGTCGAGTTTAAATTCCACCCGGGCTTTATCGGCCACCACGTCCACACCTTCCAGTTCTTTTGAAGCCGGTTTCAGTTCCAGTGTACCAATATCGGCGACTGAACCGGAACGATTGATACTAATTCCCGGAAGGGTATGTTTTTCATAACCTATGAAGTTGGCCTGAAGATAGTAGTTCCCCGGGGGAACGTTTTTTATCTGGAACGACCCATCGGCTTGTGTCATAATTCCTCCAACAATCGAGGAATCCTGTTGTGAATATATAGCCACATTGGCATATTCCATAGGGGTTTTGGTGCCGGCTTCCACGATTTTTCCCTTTACGACTCCCGGAAATGTTGCAGGCGGATTCCCTGCAGCACCGGGGGCAGGAGCCGGTTGGGCATATAACTGAAATGTGAGTCCTGTAATGACTATGCTAATGAGTAATATCTTTTTCATAGAGAGAATTTCCTGTCGTTTTGTTTCACGGTTCTTTGGATGGTAAAAAGAGGAATTGGTTTAATCAGAAAATTAAAAAATCCAACAAAAAGGGATGTTGGTATCTGAAATGTCTGGGTGTGTTATTGTTCCAAAAACAGAAATGTCGAAAAAATGGGATGAATAGAGATCGAGGAGTGAATTTATTCGCGGGACCGATGCTCACGATGGATCAAATAACGTCCATGATCGGAGAAAAAGAGAGCTACAAAGAGGAGAGTGGCAATCATGGCTTTACTGAGGTGTATTCTTTCGAGGCAAACGGATAAAAACAGTAATGCAGCAATGAGGGCCAGCAGCATCAGGAAGTATCCGGCTATATAGAGAAAGAGGCGCATCGGGGTTATTTTTATTTGTTCTACACAATTTACGAAAATTGCATCATAGAAGATTCATTTCATTCCCAGCTTTTTACCTTTTGTTAATAAATTGATGGCTTCTGTTGATCGTTTCTGCCTTGTTGCGCTTTGTTTGCCCGAAGCAATCCAACGGACAAAAAGGTCTTTCTGCTTTTCAGTCAGGTTCTCAAAATGCTCGCGGGCTTTGGGACTTTGCGATAGCGCTTCCCGGAATTCCAGGCACATTTCCGTTTTGGATTCTTGTTCCGGTATTTCACCTTTCATCACTTTTTCAGGAATAACATCCAAACCGGCTGGTTGTAGCCTTTTTGTGGTTTTGAGTAACTGAATCCGCTTGATATTGGATGCTGACCATTGGCTGTCCGGTTTCCGGGGGGTGAATTTCCGTGCATACCGATCTTCATCCAACCGCTTAATCAGACTGTCAATCCAGCCCCAGCACAGTGCTTCCTGAACCGAATCTTCGTATGCAACGGAGGACTGGCCAGTATGTTTCTTGTGGTAAACCAGCCATACTTCGGTCTCTTTTACATGGTTTTCCTTTAGCCATTGTCTCCATTCTTCCAGTGTTGCCGGTGTTGTTGTTTTCATTATTTCCCGTTTGAGAAATAAAGTTAGGACAAAAAAATCCCCGCCGGAAAGCGGGGACTTGTTTTTATGCTTTTGCTTTGGTTCCGAACTTCGGATCGATTTTTAGTAGCGATATGAGAATGAACCCTGGAATGGTACAGAGCATGACCCAAACGAAAAAATGCTGGTAGCCGACCGTTTCTTGAATCCAGCCACTGACCATGCCAGGAAGCATCATGCCCAGGGCCATAAAACCGGTACACAACGCATAGTGAGCCGTTTTGTGTTCGCCGTCCGAAATGTAGATCATGTACAACATGTAGGCAGTAAATCCAAAGCCGTAGCCGAATTGCTCAATGCCGACCGACGTTACAATGGGCAGCATGGTGTCCGGTTGCACATAGGCCAGGTACACATACACCAGGTTGGGCAGGTTCATTGCTACGGCCATCCACCAGATGGTTTTCTTCAGGCCCCATTTGGCGGCCACAAAGCCACCTAAAATTCCACCGACAGTCAGGGCAATCATGCCGATGGTTCCGTAAATCAAACCGATGTCACCGGTGGTCAGTCCCAGTCCTCCTTCAGCGCGTCCGTCGAGCATGAATGGTGAGGCGAGTTTAACCAACTGCGATTCGCCCAGGCGGAAGAGCAGCAAAAAGGCAAGTCCGGCCCAAATGTTTTTCTTGCGGAAGAACGAGGCGAATGTTTCGAGCACTTCGTGCATCACTCGGGATAAGGAGGTTTTTTCGTGCTTGTCGGTATCTTCAGCCGGACGGGGAAGAATGAACCGGTGCCACAGGAAGAACAAGATGAACAATCCGCCCAGCACCATAAAGGTCAGACTCCAGGCCAGCGGAATATTACCGGCTCGTCCGGAGAACGTAGCTTCCGCTTTCTTCGTCAACTTCGGATCAACCTGCACGATGGCAAATGCTGGTTCGTTCCAGTTCTTGTCGGTGAAAACAAAACGGGTTCCTTCCTTCAGGTGAAAGCTTTTGTTGCCTGAGTTCATGCCGAAATTCAACACCACTTCCTTGCCGTCTTTCGGTGGCTGGCTCAGTTTGTAAGCTACCAGGGCAAACCCGGATGTTGTGCCGTTTGAACCATCGGGTGTTCCTTTGAGCGAAGTTTTTTCCGAATAGAATCCATGGCTGATGTTCCATTCTTTCACTGCCGTGAAGATGCTGTCGGCTTTTTCCCGGGAAACCGGAAGAGTGCCGATTTGAATGTCTTTTTTAGAAGGAACTAAAACGTAATCGCTGCTTTTCGTTTCCGGAAAACTGATATTACTGGGTTGGAATTGTATCGTTGTCTCTTTTCCAGGTACGGAATGAAAGGCGATATTCGTTTCCGGAAGACCGGTGGCTGTTTCGAGGTAACCGGCCAGAATCACCAGCAGGCCTTGTCCGGTGAGCATGGCAAAACGGTAAAAGGTATTGCGGATGCCTACGAAATAGGTTTGCTCGTACTGGTTGAGGCCCATCATGTAAAAGCCGTCGGCAGCAATGTCATGTGTGGCCGAACTGAACGCCACGAGCCATAAGAATGCCAGTGAATAGCGGAAAAAGTTAGGCATGGGAATCGTCAGGGCTACACCAGCCAGGCCGGCACCGACCAACAACTGCATGATAACAATCCACCAGCGCTTGGTGCGCAACACGTCGACCACCGGACTCCACAACGGCTTGATAACCCACGGCAAATAGAGCCAGCTGGTGTACAAAGCGATGTCGGTATTGGAAATTCCCAGTCGTTTGTACATGATGACCGAAACCGTCATTACGATAACGTAGGGAAGCCCTTCTGCGAAATAAAGTGTGGGAATCCACGCCCACGGATTTCTTTTGGTTGGTGTTGCATTTTGTCGCATGCGTTAGAATCTATTGGGTTGATAATTGTTTTCCTTCAGAAAATGGATGACTTTGCCGAGCTGTTCATAAAACTTGTCCTTCCTGTCCGGCGATGTTCCGAGATGAATGAGGATTATGCAGCCATTCAGTCCTCCCGGATTGCTTTGGTCGAACTTCACTAAATCGTTGTACAACTGGTCCGAACTGCGGTAATTTTTCATGTCGGGTGTGGTGTAATCGGCATTGGTGCGAATGCCCGGCGTGAAATCGACGAGCGTCAGCCCCAAATCACGGCTCCAGTCGGCAATGGCCCGGTTGTACCACTCGTAAGGCGGCATGAACGTGGTTACTTCTTTGGCCGGAATGCCGGCGGCTTCCATCGCTTTGATGTTGTTGCGCAAATCGTCGGTAAACTCATCGTGGGTCACCAGCAACGAATCGCGGTTGGTCCAGTCGGCATACAGCAGGTGTTTGTCGGAATGCGGGCCAAGATACTGGCCGTCTTCGCGGAGACGCTCAATAAGTTTCCGGTTGTCCGGATTCCGGTAAAAGTCGCCGGTGAAAAAGAACGAAGCTTTTACATGATTCCGGCGTAATATTTTCTCAATGGTCTTTCCGCCATCGTTGGTGTCGTGTGCTGAAAAAACGAGGTAAACGGTCGATTTCAGCGAATCCATCCGGACAATGCCGCCCTGAATCTTCTTGACATTTTCGTAAGTCTTGCTCTTCATGCCCTCTTTCTGAAGCGAGGAGAGAAGATAGCTAAGACTGGCCGTTCCGTCCATAGTAGGTTCGTTGGTCGAGTAGTCGCCTTCGTCGTCGTGATACACAGCGCGCCCATTCTGGAAGGCGGCGTAGTCATCGTTGTGCAGTAATTGGATGCCGCGCAGGTTTTTGTAAATCGACGTATAAACGGGACCGTCAACCAATCCGCCATAAGTCAGCTTTCCTAAAATCACTTTATAGGATGAGTGCGGATTGACCGGATAATCGCCACCAGCCGGCAAGCCTACGACCATCGATGTTCCCCAGGGGTTGCATCCGAAGAGCCAGTCGCGCAATGCCGCTTCCATTTCCCGGTAGGTTTGGTCGCCGGTGATTTGGCGATACAACCGGGCCTGTGTGGCCGCTGCCGTGACCAGGTTGTTGGAGCACCAGATAAACGGTATACCCATGAGGAACGGGTCTTTTTTTGCCCGGGCGTAGATGTCGGCCAGTCCTTGCTTCAGGTCGGAAGCAAAGGCTTTCGCTTGCGAGGAATCGCCGTGAGCGGCCAGGTAGACATGGCCTAAGTTCATGAAAGGGTAGAACTGGTAATGCCGGGCGCGGTTCAGTTCCATCCACGGAGTCACCGGCTCCAGTTTTCCCCAGTAAGCTGCATCCTGCAAATATTTTTTCTTTCCGGTCGCCTCGTTGAGGGCTGCTGCCGCCAGCTCCAGGTCGTCGACGTAATTGTCTTCCTCGTAGAAATAGGGCGAAACATAGCAAGCCGTTTGACAGGCTCCGGGCTCCGATACCCCGAATTGAAAGGCGGCTTTGGCTTTTCGAATCAATGTGTCAGCGAAAGCCGGATCGGATTTTTTGTAAATGTCGGCGGCTAACGCGAAAGCGGATGCAAACTTTCCGGCCGTAGAAGCTACTCCGGTCGTGCGATTTTTGAACTCGCCCAATCCCTGCGGTTTTCCGGTAACGAAATAAACCGGGCGGCATTTGCCCAGTCCATAGTTAGCGGTGTCCTTGTCAGGAAGCCGAAAACCAATGTGATCGCGGTCGTCGGCAATCTGGTTGAACATCACGTTATCCGAGGGATTCATTTTTAGCAACCAGTCGATGCCCCAGCGTGCTTCGTCCAGAATGTCGGGAACACCATTCGAACCGGGCAAACCGTTCGCCTTGTAATGGTCGCCGTACACTTCCGGATTTTCCCGGTAGGCAAACAGCATTTGAGCTACTGCATTTGCCGAAGTGGTGACATACTGCAGATAATCGGTGGCATCGTGCCAGCCGCCGGTGACATTGATGAACTGACCTGAACGGGTTGGATGATCGACAATGATACCGTCGTGCGTGTGACACGAATCATCGAGGAACGGATTAAACCCGCACCGCTGCTGCCGCATATATTTCAGGATGTAGTCGGCGGTGCCGTCGTACACATGTTCAGAAATGCTGAATTGCGGTGATTCCAGTTTCCCGATGCGGAGAAAATAACCACCAGGCCTGGTATAACTGCTAAAGTTGAGCCGGGCAGCGCTGGGCATTCCCCAGGGTTTGCCATCTGCCAATTCCGGTTGCCCCATGTAGACTGTCTTCCCGGTGAGGGAATTAACCAACTCGAATTCGTGGGGCAAATCTCCTTCCGGTGAAAGAAAAACAGCCACTTTGATGTCATCGGGGAGATACCCCAGTTGGTTGACGCGGATAACTCCGCGCGCCTGTGTTGTTCCGGCGAAAGCCAGCAATAGGAAACTCAGAATTAGCAGATATCGGTTCATGGTTTGGTATGGTTTGGTTTACGAATAGACTTTTTCGAGCAGAGCGTCTTTGAAATAGTGCGCCAGAATTTCCTGGTAAGTGTAACCTTTCTCTCCCATGACGGCCGCACCAATTTGGCAGAGACCAACGCCGTGTCCCCAACCGGCTCCGGTCAGGATAAACTTCGCCGGAAGGCCGTTTTCTTCTCCTTCGGTATCCACCACAAAAGCCGAGCTGTACAAGTGCGATGTAGACAGCGCTTTCCGGATTTCCAACTCCTTGCCAATGGTCAGCGTTTTCTTTGTTCCCTCGATGCGCAGCTTGATCAGACGGGCTGAATCGCCCCGTTCTACCGGCACCAATGCTTTAATGTTTCCAAAATCGATGCCCGTGCGTTTTTTGATGAGCGCACTGATTTCTTCCTGGCTGTACTCTACTTTCCAGCGATAGAAATCGGTGGTTTCCTGGTCGTAATTGTTCAAAACCTGGCTTAGCACCTTTGCATCGGTGGTGTTACAGAAAGCTGGCGGATTGGACCGAATCCAACGCTCGGCATTGATTTCCACCGTAAGGTCAAGATCAAATCCTTCGGGCGTTTCCGGATTATCGATAATTTTTACCAGGTACGGATGATGCACCGGTTCCCAGCAATTCTCGAATGATTCGGATATTCCGCCGCAAGACTTCGAGAAACGCGCGTCAGCAATGCGTTCGTTCGAAGTGAGCGCTTCGCCGAAGGTTTCGCGGATGGCGGTAGCGGCATTTTCCGATACCACCCGGGTGATTCCCTGGTAACGCTGACAATGATCGTCGGCGCAGACGTCGAAGTCGGTGTGATCTTCCCGATCGTACCATCTGATCAGTTCATCATCGGTTTCAAGCGTGGTCACATATTTTTCTGCTTCGCTTTGCAGCTCATCATGCTTATCTACCTGGGCTAGTAACCAGCTGCGCGAAATTACAGCGTGAGCTTTCAAGAGGTCCATGCTGCTGGTGGCGCTCATTTCCGATGAAATAACACTAACGAGATACTGTTCAACCGGTACTAAATTAATGGCCCGGATGTTTTCGCCTTCTCGAATGAGCTCCAAACCTCCGCGGAATTTCTGGTCTTCCTTGCGCTCCCAGTGGAAGTTGATACCAATGGTCACGTCGTGGAGCAGCAAACTGCAAGCCTCGCGATCGGTTGGTTGGAATACCAGCTTTTCGCCTTCGAAAGAAATACCTGAGTCGAATTTCACATGGATCTCGTTACCGGAAAAGAAAGCCGAGCCTTTGCCGGTGACTTCCTTGCTTCCACATTGGTAAACCCCTTCGAGTTCGATTTCAATGGTTTTCTCCGCCATAATGCCCACGCGGATATCGGGTTCGTTGCCGTTGTTGTATTGCATGATGCCTGGTTTAATATTTTACGAGTTTAATCGTTTTGTGCTCTTCTTTCTAAAAGAGATTCGGAGCTCCTATCAAAAAGTTTTATAACAAGTTGCCAACATGTAAGTAACTTCTATATTTTTTTACCCCTAAATCCCCTGAAGGGGACTTTAAGCCGCCCCTTTAGGGGAGGTTTGGAGGGGTGATTTACTCTTCCGACCCTCGCCGTGACCATTCCGCTCCTGCTGAAGTTGTTTCCTCCGCATACGATCATCTTCCCGCTGACTCGGAAGTAGTTTCCGCTCTATGCGATCGTGTTTCCGTTGCCGATGAATATGTTTCCGCTGTATGCTGTGTTCATTCCTTTATAGCAGACCGAAATTCCGGCAGTCGCGACTGACTTTCCGTCACCCGGCAAGTTCATCCCGCTGTGCCCGGAGTAGTTCCCGCTAACCGGGTTGTTCTTCCAGCTATTGCAGAAGAGTTCCAACACAAGCGGAACTGTTTCCAACTTCCACTGAAGTTCTTCCAACCGCTCGCCGTGATGTTCCAACGAGTGGACGGGTAGTTCCAAGGCCCAGATTAGTTGTTCCAACCACTTGCGGAGTTCTTCCAACCGCTCACCGTGATGTTCCAACGATTCGGTGAGTAGTTCCAACTGATTCCGGATTATCGCAACCGGCTCCCTATCACATTTTCTCCACTTCTCACCCTCTCATCTTCTCCCATTCTTGTTCGCTCACTCCACCATGCGTTTCGCGTAAGCAGTGCAGAGCTCGTCGAAGTAGCTATTGTTAACTGAAACCTGAGCGAAAATATCGGTCAGATCAGCCGCTTTAATTTTATGGAAATCCTTTTCCTGGGGAGTGATACAAACGCCTCCAAAATCGACTGATGCCGGGCTGAGCAAAATGTTCTCATCTCCTTCAGCAAAATACTGGTCCGGACGGTGCTTGTCACGCGGAAAGACCAACACACGCCATTTCCCATTTTCGTATCCCGAAAGGATATTGAGCATGGGCTCTGGTTCTTGCTGGCGCTGTTCCAGCAGTTCGTGAAGCCATCCAAATGCAGTATGCAGCAACGTAATATCGCCCGATTCGATGGCGATGAATTTCCGCATGTAATCGCTTACCGCGAATATTTCCAGGTGATCGTTGCTGAATAACTTCCGGTTGGTGGTAACTTTTAGTTTGTTGTATTCGGTTTCTACCGGAAGGAATCCTTTGTTTCCAGCCTGAAAATGCATGTGATCGGGAGCCGATGCACCGCATTTTGGGCCGTTGTAAAATACCGTGTAGGTTTCGAGCGCGCGGCTCAGCTCCAGCATATCCCGGAAATAGGGCTCGATGAGCTGCGGGACATGTTCCAACCTGGGAATCGTGAGGTGGCGCGGAAAAATGGGATATGGATTAACCAGAATCAGGTATTCGTCGTTGAACGGGATTCCTTTTTGTTGCGGCGGAAGAGCGTCGGTACAAAGAAAGCATTTGCGCTCACTGATGCTTTTGTTGTCGACTTTGGCCGCTGACGATTTGATACGTGCCGGATTGAACTGGACTTTCACGTCGCATTGGGCGTAGTGAAACGTCTTCACTTGCACTTGTTCCAGCCCTTTGGCATTGTCGGCGTAAAGCGGCCAAACGCCCTGCTGTTGTTTTTGCAGGGCGTCGGCCATTTGATCCAGTGAACTGTCTTCCGACAGATTGAGCGCACGCTTTGAAATAATTATGTCATCCAGGTTTACCGAATTGCTCATTGTTCGTTTTGGTTTTTCAGAATTCGTGCTTTTAGTTCCAGTGTCCGCAGGCGGTCTTTATAGCTGTTGTGCACATTCATTTTGTTGATATCGAGCGATGCATCCGAGTTGTCTTCCCAGCGACGGCACAGGTATACCGGCGTAAAGATGCGGCCGATTTTATACTCGCGCGAAATCGCGATACCCAGCGCGTAATCTTCACCATAGCTGGAGTTGGGAACCCGCAGGTCGCGCAACACCGGTGTGTAGAAGGCACGCGGTGCGCCCAGTCCGTTAATGCGCAATGCATTGTTTGGGCCATTATCGTCGGTCCATTCCTTGTGATCGATGATGCCCGGGGGAATTTCTTCCAGCTGGAAGTTGGTCATCTGGTACGAGCCAATCACCATGGCACACTTGTCGGCGTGGAATTTATCGACGATGGTTTGCAGTGTATTTTCGTCGCTGTACATGTCATCGCTGTCGAGCTGAACGGCGAAACGGCCACACTGCTCGTGAAAAATTCCGACGTTCCAGCAACCGCCAATTCCCAATCCTTTTTTATCCGGAATAACGTGAATGAGTTTATCGCTTCCCGCGAAATCGTTTAATACCTCGGTTGTTCCATCGGTAGAATAGTTATCGACCACAATCAGGTTAAACGGAAAGTCTGTCTTCTGCTTTAGTACTGATTCAACGGCATCGCGGATTGTTTTTACGCGGTTGAACACCGGAATAATAACAGATGCTTCTACCGGGAATCCTTCTTCAAAATCAACGGCTTTGAATTCAGGTTTCAGATAAGCGCCAATCTCTTTCAGGTGAACAGTGCACGCTTTTTCCATCTCAATCTGAGTAGCACGGGCAGCTCCGCTTACGTAGTCGAACTGCTTCTCGCCCGATTTCCGGGTGTCCGATTCCACCATCGTGAAAAGCGGTTCCGGTACGCGGATGAATTCTCCTTTCTGGGAAACGAACAAACGCAGCGAATAGAATCCGGCTGCATCATAATTGGTTGTTTCCCATGCAGCCCACTCTTTCAGGTCAGTGGTGCGGATAAGTTGTACCGGCCCGAAGTTGAAATCGTCGCGCAAAGAGCCAACCTGGTAATCAATGGTTGGATGCACAGAACGTGTTTCGTTTTTGATTTCGTAATAGTCGGCGTAAACCATCGCTGCGTTGGTGAACGTTGCTGCCTGTGTCAGGCGCTCCAATCCAAACTGGCCCATTTCGAGCTCGGTATCTTTCAGCGAAAGCAGGGTAAATTCAGCTTCGGCTTTGCCGGCTATGGCTTTCATGGCTTCGGTTCCATGGATGCTTTTCACGGTAATGGCTTCGGTTCCTTCCGGAATGACTGCACCTTCGGGAGCGAGCACGTAAATGGTATTCACATTTGTGGCTTCTTTCAGTTCGGCCACTGATTTTTTTGTTGCCTCTTCTCCGCTAAAAGCGAGAAAAATATCGGTTTTCATTTTTATGCTTTGATTTAAAAATTTCTGAATTATTGTTTGAACATCATTCGTTCACTCGGGACGCTCTCGTTGTTGAGGCGGTCGAGTGTGGTTACTTTGTAGTAATATTTCTTACGGAAAATGTGCAGAAAGCGACGTTTCACAAAGTATCCATCTTCACCTGTCACATCGATCAAATATTCCGGGTTGCTGACATCGATGCTGTCATTTTTCCCACAACGGTACACCGCGAAAAAGCGTGCTTTATTCATCTCGTCGTCTGTTTGCGGTGCTTTCCAGGTAATTTCACGACCGTGTTTTACTTTTTCTACCTGCAGATTTGAAGGTGCATCGGGCGCTTTATCGTCAATCCATGGCATAGCGGGAACAATCGCCGGAGTTCTATAGTAGTCGTCCCTAAGTTCTTTTTGAAAGCCCTCGAGATGACGCGCAAAATGTTTGGAACTAAACCAGGCGCTTCCTTCCAGTCCGGGAATGGAGCGAATCATTTTAATCTGGTTGGTCAGTTCAGCGGGAGTTCGCCAATCCGGAATTTTTGAGTGTTTATCGAGCCGGTAAACGGCCTGACCAATGTACATGCTGCGACCATAGGTGTGACGTGCCCACCAGTGCGCCAGTTCGTCAAAATCGACCAGCGGGTGACCAATGCGCCAGTAAAGCTGCGGTAACGTGTAATCAATCCAACCCTCGCGCTGCCATTTGATAATATCGGCATACAAACCGTCGTAATTAGTGGTTCCGGCATTGGTGTTCGAACCATCCGGATCGTCTTTTTTGTTTCTCCACACCCCGAACGGGCTGATGCCAAATTTCACCCACGGCTTCACCTCTTTAATGGCTTTGCTCAGCTGCTGAATAATCAAATCAACATTGTCGCGCCGCCAATCATCAATCTGGTCGGGTGCAAATCCACGCGGATATTTTTTGAAAGTAGTCGAATCAGGAAATTCCTGGTTCGCCACGCGGTACGGATAGAAATAATCATCAAAGTGAATCGCATCTACATCGTATCGTTTCACAATATCGCGAACAACCGCCGTAACAAAATCGCGTACGTGTGGATTTCCAGGATCGAAATACATCTTCTTGCCGTAGTTCCACGCCCAGTCCGGATGTTGGTTGACGATGTTGGATGCGGCCAGCGTATCGAGCGTGTCGTTCTTTACCCGATAGGGATTCAGCCACGCATGAAACTCCATACCGCGTTTGTGTGCCTCTTTGATGAAAAAGGCCAGCGGGTCATAAAAAGGCTTTGGCGCTACGCCCTGTGTTCCTTCGAGGTATTTCGACCATGGCTCGAGTTCAGACGGGTAAAAGGCATCAGCCGACGGCCTGATCTGCACAATAACAGCATTCATGCCGTTCCTTTTGTTCATGTTCAGCAGATCGATGATCTCCTGTTTTTGTTTGGCAACCGGAAGACCCGGTTTAGAAGGCCAATCGATGTTAGCGACCGTGGCAACCCAAACGCCCCGGAATTCTCTTTTAGGTGGTACCGGTGTTTCCGGGTTCCTATTTCCGGCAAAAGCCGGGATAGACAGGAGAACAGCGATAAACAGAATAAATGCGTGTCGACAAGGTTTCATTTGACAGGTCAGATTTTGATGAATATTTTTTTGCGATACAGTACGTCGGCCAGTATCCAGTATAAGAAAATCAGCGTTAACGCGAAAAGCAGCGAGCCGTTCAGGTTGCCGGCCCACGATGCAAAAAGGTGTTCGTAAATCCATCCTTTGAGCGTAACCGTTTCGCCTCTGGCGGAAAATTTGATCATAAACAACAGCCGTCCGACTATTCCCGAAAGGACAAAAATAAACAGCGGGTTCATTCCAAAAACGAGCGCTGGCTTCGACCATTTCTTGTATCCGCGAATATCGATGATCCAAATGAAGAAGGCAAGCAAGATGGTTGCTAATCCGGCTGTGTAAAGCACATACGAACTGCTCCAGATGGGTTTATTGAGCGGAAAAACGAAACTCCAACTCACCCCGGCAAGCGTCATCGCTGCACCTACCAGAATTAAATCTTTGACAGCGCGCGATTTGTCGGCTCTTACATCAACTTGCCTGCCCACCAGGTAACCTATCAACACGGTGCCGATGGCCGGAATGGTACTGAGTAAGCCTTCGGGATCGAATGGGATGCCGTAGCCATGATAAATGTGGTTAACACCGAAAATGGCCAAATCCACGGTTCTAACAATGTTGCCCTGCAACGATAACGCTCCTTCACCACCCAGCATCAGTAGGCCCCAATAACCAAGTAGCAGAATAGGAAGTGCAATCCAGACTCCGGTTCGTTTCCCGGCAAGGGCAATGAATGAGGCGATACCATAGGCCAGCGCAATGCGTTGCAGTACGCCCATAATTCGCAGGTGACTATAGTCGATGCCGAAGATTGGGAAGGCATTTAGGCCCAATCCAATCAGAAATATGAGCACCGTCCGTTTCAGCACTTTCTTTGTCGCGTCTCCGCTCAGGTTGTGATTGAACTTTTTGAAAGCAAACCACATGGCCGTTCCTACCGCAAATAGGAAGAACGGAAAGACCAGGTCGGTCGGGGTACAGCCATTCCACTTGGAATGTTCAAGCGGGGCATAGATGTGACTCCAGCTTCCCGGATTATTAACGGTAATCATCAGAGCGACGGTGAATCCGCGCAAAACATCCAGAGCAACTAATCGTTTGGTTTTTCCCATGGTTGGTTATTGTTTCGTTATGCAAATTAATCAACTTACCCCGTAACTGCCCGGTCGAACCGCTGAAATCACGGATAGTAGCGAACGAAAGCTTCGATGGCTTCGTATTCGGCCATTCCCAACTGATTGTATAGTTCGGCTGTGGCATGGTTCCGGTCTTCGGCACGTTGCCAGAATTCGCGGTCGTCATTTCCCATGAACATCGCCCCTTCTTTTTGCGACTGGTGACGGAAAATCGCTTCCCGCTTTTTGAGCAACTCCTGCGGGCTGATAGGCACAGCCATTTCAATCTGGTCGATATCCCATTCAGCCCAGGCACCGCGGTACAACCAGATCCAGCATTCCTGCATCCAATCTTCGTCTTTCAACTGCTCCAGTGCAATCAGGATAGCGTCGAGGCAGACCCGGTGCGTTCCGTGTGGGTCCGACAGGTCGCCGGCGGCAAATATCTGGTGGGGCTTGATTTCGTTGAGGTAATCCATCACGATGCGTACATCCTTTTCCCCGATAGGTGCTTTCTGGGCTTTTCCGGTTTCGTAAAACGGAAGATCGAGGAAGTGAACATTTTTGCTTCGTACCCCTGAATAACGACAGGCGGCTTTTGCTTCCATCCGCCGTATAAGACTTTTCAGTTTTCGAAGTTCGGGCAGGTCGATGTCACCTTCCTCTTTTTCGTTTAGATGAGTAACGAGTTTATCGTACATCGCTTTTTGTTTTTCGTTGCCCTCGTCGATGTAGTTGGAGAAAGAATTATGGAACGAGATGAACCGGGTGGCATATTCATCGGAAACAGCCACATTACCGGAAACCTGGTAAGCGACATGCACATCGTGGCCCTGGTCAGCCAGACGAATTAGCGTTCCGCCCATGGAAATTACGTCGTCGTCGGGGTGCGGACTGAAAACAACTACGCGTTTTTGAGCTGGTTCGGCTCTTTCGGGCCGGCGCGAATCGTCGGCGTTGGGTTTTCCTCCGGGCCAACCGGTGATGGTTGACTGCAGGTCGTTGAACACCTTGATATTTAATCCATAGGCTGAGCCGAAAATGACAATCAAATCACTTAAACCATTATCGTTGTAATCTTTATCAGTCAGCTTCAGAATGGGCTTTTCCGTTTTCTGGCATAACCATACCACTGCTTTGCGAACCAGGCGTTCATCGTCCCAATCGCACGAACCTACTAACCACGGAGTTTTTACCCGGATAAGTTCGCTTGCCGCGCTGGAATCGAGAATGAATTTCGCTTCGGGATGATTTTGCAGGAAAGAAGCCGGTAACAATGGTGTCACGTTGCCTTCCACTGCTTTTTTGATGATGGAGGCCTTATTCTCGCCCAGTGCAACCAAGATTACTTTCTTCGCATTCATAATCGTGCTAACTCCCATCGTAATGGCCCGTTGCGGTACATTCCGGATGCCGTTGAAGGAGTTAGCTGCATCGCGGCGTGTCAGTGTATCCAGTACAATGATGCGTGTGCGCGAATTGGAACGGGCTCCCGGCTCATTGAATCCGATGTGACCCGTGCGTCCAATTCCTAATAACTGTATATCGATGCCGCCGGCATTCTTAATCTTTTCTTCGTATTTCATGCAGAAATCGTGTACCTGGTCGAGCGGAATGTTTCCTGCCGGGATGTGAATGTTTTCCGGTAGGATATCGATATGGTCGAACAGGTTTTTGTGCATGAAGTGGTGATAGCTATGACTAGAAGACGGGTCCATCGGGAAATATTCGTCCAGGTTGAACGATACGACATTTTGAAAACTGAGTCCCTCTTCTTTGTGCATCCTGACCAGCTCTTTATATACGCCAAGCGGTGTCGAGCCTGTGGCCAATCCTAAAATACATTGTTTATTTTCAGCTTGTTTTTCCTTAATAAGGGTTGCGATTTCTTTCGCCACAGCGACAGAAGCGTCTGTTGCTTCTTTGTAAATATATGCCGGGGCATTCTCATATTTGGTCAGAAGTTCTCTCTCTGTTGGATTTTCAGCGGGAAATAGATTTTCGTCTGCAAAAAGACTGTCGGGTGATTGAAGTTTCTTGCTTAAGTCCATGGTTTCTTTCTTAAATTTAAATGAGTTTCAAAAATATAATCAATTGATGATTGATGCAAGATTGGTAATACATGTTATATAATATGTCTTAATGTATTATTTTTTTATTATATATTTGGTGCATGAAAATGATTGCAGACAGTGGATCGACAAAAACAGCCTGGCGCCTGATTGACGCAGAAGGAGGAGTTCAATCGGTTGAAACCGAGGGATTGAATCCTTTTTATCAGGAGTCGGCAGAAATGGTCGCCACATTGAAGGAAAGTTTGCTCCCATATATAAAAGGACGGGTGAATGAAGTGTTTTTTTATGGCGCAGGATGTGCAAATGAGGAAAAATGTGCCATCGTAAGCAACGCATTACGCGAAGTTTTTCCCGGTTCAACTATCGAAGTTGCCAGCGATTTGGTTGGCGCGGCTCACGCTGTCTGCGGACATGAATCGGGGATTGCCTGCATCTTGGGAACGGGCTCGAACTCGTGTTACTACGATGGAGAAGAAGTGAAGCTAAATGTTTCTCCACTGGGATTGATTCTGGGAGACGAAGGAAGCGGCGGTGTAATTGGTCGGAAAGTGGTTGCCGATTATTTGAAGGAGATGATGCCGGGCTATCTTAGGGAAAAGTTCGAAGAAATGTATCATCTTTCAGCTCCTGAAATTATGGATCGGGTCTATCGAAAACCCTATCCTAATCGTTTTCTCGCTCAGTTTACCCGTTTTTTGAGTGAAAACATTACAGAACCTTATTGCAGTCAGCTTGTAGAGGAGAGTTTTCGTGAATTTGTTCAGCGAAACCTGGTGCATTATCCTAACTACAAGAGTTTGCCGGTGAATTTTGCCGGGTCGGTTGCCTGGTATTTCTCCGAGCAACTGGAGAAAGTTTTAAAAGAAGAGGGCCTTAACCCGGGACGCATTGTGCGCGATCCGATTGAGGCATTGGTTGATTATCATAGTTAAAAATTTGCTTTACCTGGCTTAATTCCGGGATTGAAAAAAACGAAAATGAGTATAACGGAATCAGAATCGCTTTATAACGATCTTGAAAAGAAGAGTGTGCGTGAGTTGCTGGAGTCAATTCATGAAGAGGATCGCAAGGTTCTCCCGGCTGTACAGAAAACCATTCCACAAATCGAAGCGTTAGTAACGGCGGTTGCTCCGCGAATGAAAAAAGGTGGCCGATTGTTTTATGTCGGAGCCGGAACCAGTGGACGGTTGGGTATTCTCGATGCGTCGGAAATTCCCCCAACTTACGGGGTTGGTTATGATTTGGTTATCGGTTTGATTGCCGGAGGAGATACAGCCATTCGCAAAGCTGTGGAGTCAGCTGAAGATAACGAGGCGATGGGCTGGGAAGATTTGCAAAAATATCACCTCACCGAAATGGATACCATTGTAGGTATCGCCGCCTCCGGAAGAACACCTTATGTAGTAGGTGCTTTGAAAAAAGCGCGCGAAAACAATATTCTTACTGCTTGCGTAACCAGTAATCCCAACAGCGAGATGGCTAAGCATGCCGATATTGCGATTGAAGCCGTTGTTGGCCCTGAGTTCGTAACCGGAAGCACCCGCATGAAATCCGGTACAGCACAAAAATTAATTCTGAATATGATCACAACCACGCTGATGATTCAGCTGGGAAAAGTGAAAGGTAACAAGATGGTTAATATGCAATTAACCAATAAAAAACTGATAGAGCGCGGAACCCGAATGATTATGGAAGAGTTAGGACTGGAACAGGATAAAGCCAGGAATCTCTTGCTCATACACGGTTCTGTGAAGAAAGCGCTCGACGAATACCGTAAATAGCTAGGTTATATTTTGACTTATAGTTTGAAAGTTTTTTGAGTTCTCATTTTTAATCAGTCCGAAGGGTGTAATCCTCCGGAAAGGGTGAGTTATATGCCTTTTCATGAAAGGACGGAGGGAGAAATATACCCCTAGGCTAAATTTTAAAATCTAAACTACTAGTACCATGAGACGTTTTCTATTGCTTGTGGCAGCCATGATGGTTGCCTTCTCATCGGTTGCCCAAAAGAGGACTGTAACCGGGATGGTCACTGACCAAAGCGGTGCGCCGCTTCCCGGTGTAAACATTGTCGTCAAGGGCACCACTAATGGTACCATCACCGACTTTGATGGTAAGTATCAGTTGGATGCGAAAGCATCGGATGTACTGAAATTCTCATTCCTGGGATATATTCCTCAGGAAATTCCTGCCTCCAACAGTGTGATTAACGTACAACTGAAAGAGGATACCAAATCACTCGACGAAGTTGTGGTCGTCGGTTATGGTACCCAGAAAAAAAGTGACATTACCGGGGCTGTGGCTTCGGTGAGCGCTGATGACCTTAAAGGCCAGCCGGTCTCTTCAGTTGACCAGGCTCTCCAGGGACGCGTAGCCGGCGTTCAGATTACCTCCAATTCCGGAGCTCCCGGTGGTTCTATTTCTGTCCGCGTTCGCGGAATCGGAACGATTAACGATGCCGATCCGTTGTACGTTGTCGATGGCCTTCCTGTTGGTAACATCAACTTTTTGAACCCGAATGATATTGCTTCGGTAGAAATTTTGAAAGATGCTTCGGCTTCTGCTATTTATGGTTCAAGAGGTGCTAACGGTGTGGTTTTGATTACCACGAAAAAAGGTAAGTTGAATTCTAAAGCCAGTGTAAATCTTGATGTTTACTATGGTGTACAGAAAGTAATCAACAACTGGAAAACCACTACCGGTCCGGAGTGGTACAGCATTCAGCAAGAGCTGAACAAGACGCGTACCAGCCCTATCGATCTTTCACTGGTCGACAAAAACCAGAACACCGATTGGTTCAATGCCATTACACGTGTAGCTCCTATGCAGAACTACAATTTCGGTGTAACCGGAGGTAGCAAGGCAATGACTTACGCGCTGAGCATCGGTCACCTGAACCAGGAAGGTACGGTTGAAGGAAGTAGCTTCGAACGTACGACCGGTAAATTGAATGTCGATTACCAGGTTTCTAAACGATTTAAAATCGGTACAAACCTGAATATCGAGCACAGTAAGAAATACTCCATCAGCGAGGAAAACTACCACGTGGGAGTAATTAATACAGCGATTAAGATTGAGCCGGTAATTCCGGTATGGAAGGACAAAGCCAATCATGTGTATGATTATTCCAAGTTTACCGACTATCCGAACCCGGTAGCAGCGATTCAGTATGACAACAGTCATTCAGAAAAACTGCAGCTGGTAGGAAACGTGTATGGTGAGCTGGAACTGGCGAAAGGTTTGAAGGCAAAAACCAGTTTTGGTCAGAGTAGCTACCGGACCGATTCCTACAACTTCACTCCGGTTTACTCGGTCAACATTAACCAGCAGAATCTGGTTAACAAAGTGTATCGGGGTTACAACCGTGGCGATTACTGGTCATGGGAAAACACCCTGAACTACGATGGTACGTTTGGAAAACACAGCCTGTCAGCACTGGCTGGTTACACCATGGAAGAAGGAAACTACGAATGGTTCTCTGCTTCGAAAACCAATATTCCGAACGAAGATCCTTCGATGTGGTATCTCGATGCTGCAGCCGACGGCGATTTGGCATCCGGTAGTGCATCGTCCGTTTCCATGATGTCTTTCCTCGGACGTATCAACTATTCGTATGACAACAAATATCTGGCAACGGTAAACTTCCGTGCTGATGCTTCTTCTAAGTTCCCGAAAGAAAATCGTTGGGGATATTTCCCGTCTGTAGCACTTGGATGGAAAATCTCAAAAGAGTCTTTCCTGGAGAATGCAACCTGGTTGACCAACCTGAAACTGCGTGCCGGTTGGGGACAAATTGGTAACCAGAATATCGGAAGCTATCCTTATCAGGAAACAATGAACGGTAACTCACAGTACCGCTACCTCTTCGGAATGACTCCGACCATCGATCAGGGTTATGTTGTAACCGGAATGGTTGACCAGTCTATCAAATGGGAAACGGTTGAATCATTGAACTTTGGTGTTGATGCATCATTCTTCGACGACCGTTTGCAAACAACCATCGACTGGTATAACAAGAAAACCAAGGACATGCTCGTTAACGTGCCGATTCCTTACTACTATGGTTACGAGAGCGGACCGACTTCTAACGTAGGTTCGGTGAAAAACAACGGTCTTGAGGTTTCTGTGAGCTATCGCGATCGGATTTCAAACAAGCTTTCTTACAATGTAGGCTTCAACATTGCTACCGTGAAGAATGAAGTACTCAGTCTGGGTAATGGTGAGCCAATTGCCGGAGGTTACTATTATGGTGGTAACGCAACCCGCACGGAAGAAGGCGAGCCTATCGGATACTTCTACGGATATAAAACCGATGGCGTTTTCCAGTCACAGCAGGAAATTAACAATGCACCGGTTCAGGAAGGAAGTAGCAATGAAGATTTGAAACCCGGTGACCTGAAGTTTGTCGATGTGAACGGAGATGGTGTTGTAAACGATGAGGATAAAACTTATCTGGGAAGCCCGATTCCGAAATTTACTTATGGTTTCAACCTGGGTATTACATACGGAGCTTTTGATCTTAGCGCATTTGTTCAGGGATCACAGGGTAATAAAATCTTCAATGCAATGAAGACACACCTGTATAACTTCGACGAAACAAATAAGTCGACAGATATGCTGAACTCATGGACTCCGAGCAATACCAACACGGATATGCCTCGTCTGAACGGTAATGACAAGAACAACACCAACCGTACTTCTGACCGGTTTGTGGAAGATGGTTCATATGCCCGTCTGAAGAACATCACGCTGGGATACACACTTCCTAAATCGTTGGTTCAGAAAGCAGGTATTGCTTCATTGCGGTTCTATGTGTCAGGTCAGAACCTGGTTACCATTACCAACTATTCAGGTGCGGATCCGGAAATCGGACAGAATTCAACTACGAACTATCTGAGTCGCGGTGTTGATATTGGTACCTACCCGCAGGCGCAGACCTATGTATTCGGTGTAAAACTGGGATTCTAATTGAATAAGGATTTATTGTTATGAAAATTTCATTAAAGACATATACAAAGGCATTGCTTATTGGATGCCTTAGCTTGTCGGTCATGAGTTGTTCGGACTTTCTCGACAAGAAAAAGCTGGGACAGGAAACCTCTGAGGTTTACTTCAACAGCCAGGATAAAGCTATCCACTCCGTTACGGCTGCCTATTCCGACTTGAAAGACTATCGTTTCGGTTGGTTTCAGTGGGCCTTCGGTGAAACATTGAGTGATAATGCCATCTACAGTGGTTCTGACGGCGATAGTGGCGGGTTCCAGCCATTGAAAGATTTCAATGGTACGGCCGACATGTATCAGGTTCGGTATAAGTGGGAGTTGTGCTACCGCGGAATTAACAAATCCAATCAGGCTATCGAAGGAATCCAGGCGATGAACGACGACTTGTTCACCACGCCGGGCCTGAAAAAACGACTGATTGCAGAAGCACGTTTCCTTCGCGCTTACTATCACTGGAATCTGGTCATTGCATTTGGAAAAGTTCCGATTGTGGATCACCTGATTAAAACAGCAGATGAGAAGATTGCTCCTTCTTCTATTTCGGATGTATACGATTTTATCGCATCGGACCTGGAAGCTGCTGAAGCCGATCTTCCGCTGAAGAGCGAATATGCTGCCTCTGACATTGGCCGTGCAACCAAAGGTGCTGCCGACGCTTTCCTGGCAAAGGTGAATCTTTACCGGAAAAACTGGGCAGATGCAGCTAAATGGTCGAAAAAGATCATCGATTCCGGCGAATACCAGTTGGATCCCAACTATGCGCATCAGTTCTCTTTCGATGGCGAAAACGGAATGGAATCGATTTTCGAAATCCAGTTCTACGATTCACCAACCGAAACTTCGGCGTATCGTAACAACGGTAACTTCCAGACACTGTTCCAGCTGCCGCGTAACATCACCTACGGTTACGGTATCAACCAGCCGACTAAGAACTTGTACAACGCCTTCATGGCTGAAAACGATACAGTTCGTATGCAGGCAACGTTGTTGGATACAACAGAGGTATTCCACAACGAGCTGGCTGATCTGTACACAGCTCTCGATCAGGCTGAACAAAGCGGTGACCAGGCGGCTATCGACCAGGCACAAGCTGATTTGGCTGCTGGAAAAACCAAGCTCACTTTCGACCGTACCGGTTTCTACAACCAGAAGATTTATGTAGATCCGGCACATCGCGCTGTCCATATCCGTAACAATGGAAACAATACCCGCGTGATGCGTTACGCTGAGGTTCTGTTAATGTATGCTGAAGCAGAATATCATTTAGGAAATGAATCTGAAGCATTGGCGAAAATGAATATGGTTCGCGAACGGGTGAATCTTCCTGATAAGAATGTATCAGGCGATGCACTGCTCCAGGCCATTTACACTGAGCGTCGTCTCGAACTGGCGATGGAAAACGACCGGTATCCTGATTTGGTTCGTACCGGACGTGCCAACATTTTGCCCAACTGGACAAAAGCACACGAATACTGGCCGGTACCACAGGCTGAGGTGGATATTACATCAGGTGATGTTCCTCAGAACCCAGGTTATACGACTGGTGGTAACTAAAATAGTTTAACGTTTTTTCATAGATGAAATAAAAGCCGGGGGATGGCAGGCAGGCTTATACTATCTGCCGCTTCCGGCTTTTTTTAAGCAATTAAGTCGTTGAGGAAAAGGAGGTTTGTCTTTTATGATTGCTCTTTTTCTGCGATATTTGAATAAACCGTATCAATTCCCTTTATCTCACGGCGGTTGAGTTTTTCTGCCAGCTCGCTGAAATCGCCGGAAGCTTGTAACAAATAAAGTTACCAACGCATGAAAATTCTTCTGCTTAGCACGCTGATTTTCTTTATGATTGTTCCCGCCAGGGCGCAGTCATATTACAACAAGGAGAAAGTTAACACCTTGCCTGGTAAGGTGAAAAGAGCTTATCGCCGGACCAGCCGTTACCTCGACGATGCGGTCAAAGGTGACTTCAAATATACCCCGCCTGAACGTTCGAAAATTGATACCCTCTTCTTTAGTGGCGATACACTCGTTATTCAATTCAAAGATGAATTTGGTTACAAAACCCTGCGTACTTTGCAGGTGAAAGATATTTATGCTCAGCTGGACGATAAGCTGAGAGGATTGGCCCGGCGCCATCCCGTAAAAGTGGTGGTGAAAGGCTACCAACTTTCGCGCCTGGTGCCCAATTACTACCGTGAAGACAAAGATCCTTTGCGACTAATGCCTGACAGTCTAAATCAACCCATCCATGTTCAGGATATTTCGAAACCCTACCGCATTACTGAAGGATTGAACCATCGCCACATTGCTTTGTGGAACAGTCACGGATGGTATTACAATAACAAAAAGGATCGTTGGGAATGGCAGCGCGCACCGGTGTTTACGACCGTAGAAGACGTGCTACCAACATCATTTGTGCTTCCGTTTCTCGTTCCGATGCTCGAAAATGCAGGCGCCAATGTGTACCTTCCGCGAGAGCGCGATACGCAACCTCATGAGGTTATTGTCGATAATCAGGACTCTTCCTACCGGGAAGAGGCTTACCAAAATAAATTTACAACCGGCGAAGGAACCGGATTTGGTGTAGGAACACCGCCTTATGTAGCAGGACAAAATCCATTTCAGAAAGGGGATTACAGAGTTTTAAATCTCGAACCCGGTTCAAAAGCGCAAGTCAGCTGGACACCCAATATTCCCGCTGAAGGGAAGTATGCCGTGTATGTTTCCTATAAAACGTTACCGAATAGTTCGGATAAAGCGCATTACGAGGTGCGCCATGCAGGCGGAACCACTCACTTTGTTGTCGACCAGCAAATGGGCGGAAGTACCTGGGTGTACCTCGGAACTTTTCAGTTTAAAAAAGGAACGGACCCGGCACAAGGTAGCGTAACTTTACTTGCGAATGGTGTAAAAGGCGAAGTCCTTACGGCAGACGCTGTCCGTTTTGGCGGGGGAATGGGAAATGTTGCGCGTGGCGGGAAAGTGAGTGGTCGTCCCCGCTGGACGGAAGGCGCCCGCTATTATCTGCAGTATTGCGGTTTCCCGGATTCGTTGACCTATAGCTTCAACGAAGGACAGAACGATTATGTGGATGATTACCGCAGTCGCGCCCGTTGGGTAAATTACCTGCACGGCGGAAAATACATGGAGCCCTGGATTACGAAAGAGAAAAACGTTCCGGGTGAACACATCCCAATCGATTTGAGCCTGGCTTTCCATACCGATGCCGGTCATCACCTGGGAACAGATACCATTGTGGGAACACTCGCCATTTACAGCACCCGTGACGCAGAATTTAATAAGAAGTATCCCGACGGTCGCAGCCGGTTGACGAATCGCGACTTTGCCGATATGTTGTCCACTCAGATTGTGAGTGATATCCGGGCGAACGAGCAGCCCAACTGGACGCAGCGTGAGTTGTGGGACAAACGGTACAGCGAAGCTACCTATGCAACGATTCCGTCAGCATTGTTGGAACTGCTGTCGCACCAAAACCTGGGTGACATGATTTCAGGAAATGACCCGGAATTCCGGTTTGTGGTGGCACGCGCCATTTACAAATCGATGCTGAAATTCCTGGCGACTTATCACGAAGTTCCATATATCGTGCAGCCGTTGCCGGTTGATGCTTTCAGTGCCAAACTGGATAGCGGTAAAACAGAACTTTCGTGGCACCCGGTGGACGATCCGTTGGAGCCGACAGCCAAGCCGAAACAGTATGTGGTGTATACCCGAATTGGCGACAGTGGATGGGATAACGGTGTGCTGGTCGATCAGCCGGAATACAAAACGCCGGCTTTGGAGCAGGGCAAAATTTATAGTTACAAAATCACCGCAGTGAACGAAGGAGGCGAGAGCTTCCCTTCCAACATCCTGTCGGTTTGTAACAATGGAAGTGATACGACCGTGATGGTGGTCGATGCATTCGATCGCGTTTCGGCCCCGGAAGTGATCAATCAAGGTAACTTTACCGGTTTTGCCGGATGGCTTGACGAAGGTGTGGCCTGGGGTAATGACCTTTCGACCATCGGTTCACAATACAATTTCAATCAATTGATGCCGTGGATCGATAACGATGAGCCGGGACATGGTGCCAGTTACCAGAACCGTACGGCGATGTTACCGCTGGGAAATAATTTCGATCATGTGTACAGTCATGGAGTTGCCATTCAGGAAGCCGGTTACAATTTCGTTTCCTGCAGCCGAAAAACATTGGAAAACGGAACCGTTTCCCTCACGGGATATCCAATGGTTGACGTGATTTTTGGTGAAGAGAAAACCACCGAAAAACCGGGTGGCGTTGAAAAATATACGTTGTTTACGCCCGAAATGCAGAAAGCACTGACCGATTATTGCAGTTCGCCATCGGCCCGCTTGTTCATCAGTGGCGCCTATGTGGGAAGTGACTCATTCGAGTCGGAACACCGCGATGTGACCGAAGAGGAGAAGAATTTTGTACGAAATGTCCTCGGCTACTTTGGACGAACCGATCATGCTACAGATTCACCTCTGGTGAAAGCCACTACAGGCAGCCCGCTTCCGGCATTCGACGGCAAGTTTGGATTCAATATGGAATACCGTCCGGATATGTACCGGGTGGAATCGCCCGATGCCATCGAACCGGCCGACAGCACCGGAACGACCATTCTGCGGTATGTTGCCAACAATAAGAGTGCGGCAGTAGCCTGCGATAAAGGTTATCGGGTAGTGACGCTCGGCTTCCCGTTTGAAACGATTACGACTCCGGAGCAACGTGCTGTGGTGATGAAAGAGATACTTGGTTATTTACGGAAGAAATAATTAGATACAATGAACAAATTTTGGTTTATCCTTTTGCTGGCCTTTTTGGCCGCTTGTTCTTCTCCTGCTGAACAGGAGAATGTGCAAAAAATAATTTCCTCGGTACAGGAAAAATATGCGCCCGATCACCGGGAGGCGCTTTTTCAGGTGACTTCGGAAAAGAAAGGTGATGAGGTCATTTTAAAAGGGGAAACGAATTTACCCGATGCGAAGTTCGAATTGATGAACACGCTCGGTGATAACGGAGTGAAAACGGTCGATTCCATCGAGGTGCTTCCGCAAAAACAGTTGGGCGATCGCAATTGGGCGCTGGTCAATCTGTCGGTGGCGAATATTCGCAGTAACCCGAGACACTCGGCGGAATTAGCCACACAGGCGCTTTTAGGAACGCCGGTCAGGGTACTGAAAAAACACCATGGATGGTATTACATCCAAACACCTGATAACTACCTGGGATGGGTCGACAGTTGGGGCATTCATCGTGAAAACGAAGCCGGGATGAACCAGTGGCGAAATGCCAAACGGGTCATCTTTACCGCTGATTATGGTTTGATACGCACCCAACCCGATGCAACCAGTCAGCCGGTTTCGGATGTGGTAATGGGCTGTATTTTGGAACAAACGGCAACAAACGGCAAGTATGCAGAGGTGAGTTTCCCGGATGGAAGAAAAGGATATTTGCCGCAGTCCGAATTAAGAAATTTCACCGAATGGGAAAATACTGTCAAGCCCGACCGGGCTGCGATTTGCAAGCTGGCACACCTGTTTGTCGGGCGTCCGTACCTGTGGGGAGGAACTTCACCCAAAGCGATGGATTGCAGTGGATTTGTGAAAACCGTCTACTTTAATTTCGGTATCATTCTGGCCCGCGACGCATCGCTGATGGTTAGGCATGGCAAACCAGTTACACTGAAAAACGCTAAGCCGGGAGACCTGCTTTTCTTCGGATACCACGGGAAAAAAGGACCGCGCGTTACTCATACCGGATTGTATCTGGGTGATATGAATATCGAGCATTCCGCGGGTCGGGTACGCTTAAATAGTCTCGACAGCACCAAAAGCAATTACTTCACATACGCTCCCGGTTACATGGTCGGTATGCGCGATGTGATTGATTCCATTGATACCAAAGGGATTGTTTCTGTAAAAAACCATCCCTGGTATTAATCGTTCAAACCAACTAACAAAAAAACGTCTAATGCAAACGAACCGTCGTAACTTTCTAAAGGCGGGATTGCTGACCGGAGCCGGCGTAGCAGCTGCTCCCGTTTTGCAGTCGTGCCAGTCAACTGAAAAGAGAAATAACATGAAGCCTGGTGACCGACTTGAATTTAGTTTTCAACCATACGAATTGCAGCTGAAACACGTATTTACGCTGGCTTCTTCGTCGCGGACCACTACCCCGGTGATGCTGACGAAAATCCGGTTTGGTGATTACGTGGGCTATGGCGAAGCATCGATGCCGCCGTACCTGGGCGAATCGCACGAAACGGCTGCTGCCTTCTATCGCAAGTTAAATCTGACGCAGTTCAACGACCCGATGCGGATGGAGGAGATTATCGATTATGTCGATAACATCGCTCCCGGAAACCATGCGGCCAAGTGTTCCATCGATATCGCATTGCACGATTTGGTTGGGAAGATGCTCGACGAGCCGTGGTACCGCTTGTGGGGATTTTCGAAGGAAAAAGCGCCGTCTACCTCTTTTACCATTGGTATTGATACACCGGAAGTGGTGAAGGAAAAAACCCGTGAGGCCGCCGGCTTCAATATCCTGAAGATAAAATTGGGGCGCGGAACCGATCGCGAAATCATCAAAGCGGTGCGCTCGGTAACCGATGTGCCGGTTTGTGTTGATGTGAATCAAGGGTGGAAAGACAAGCAGGAAGCGCTCGATATGGTTCATTTTCTGAATGAGAACGGCTGCGTGTTTGTCGAACAACCAATGCCGAAGGATCAACCGGACGATGTGGCCTGGTTAACGGCCAACAGCCCGTTGCCGATTATGGCGGATGAGGCAGTTCAGGACCTGGCTGACATGAAAAAAATATACGGCGTCTATTCCGGCGTGAACATCAAGCTCGAGAAATGCGGCGGTTTGCGTCATGCACACATGATGATGAACACAGCCCGCACCCTCGATATGAAGGTGATGATTGGCTGTATGACGGCTACTTCATGTGCGGTGACTGCCGGTGCACAGCTTTCGCCGTTTGTCGATTGGGCCGATCTGGACGGTAACCTGCTCATCAAAAACGATGTGTTCGAAGGCCTGAAAGTGGAGAATGGAAAAATTGTTCTGCCTGACGCGCCGGGTATTGGCATTCAAAAAGTCTCTGATATCGATATTTAGGATTTGTATAAGCCGGGAGTATGATGCATCAATTTTAATAGCGCATCTAAACTACTAAAGGAGAACCTGTTGAGAATGGATGCTAATTTAAGTCCCCTTTAGGGGATTTAGGGGTGACAAATTTTTCTGACATCGAGATATAAGATCTTTTTTTGGGGTTAATTGAGAGGGCGCGGGGTAGTATTGAGCATTACCTTGCGCCCGTTTTTTTATCTTTAAAAGGAATAAACAATAGCATTATGCAAAAACTTCTTTTCCTGTTGGTGTTGACTGTGATGGCTTCAGCCTGCCAGACACCTGTTCAAAAAAAAGTTGAAGTGAAGGATTTGAAACAGATGGTACACGAGGGGCACTTCAAAAAAGCATCCTCGATGATTGATTCGTTGGTGAAGTCGGGTGCCCTGACAGGAAAAGATTCCGCGAAAGCGGTTTACCTGAAAGATTTGATGCATCGAATTAAATTGGACTTCTCAAAGAACGAAGAACAGGTGCGAAGTGAGCTACAGCGTTACTATCCATCACTGACCGACAGCCAGATGAATGCCTGGGAGCAAACAGGTGCGCTGGAGATGCGCCGCATTGACGGACAAAAGCGATTCTTCCGGAATGCCGTGCCCAACCTGTTTCGCATCGATTCTGCGGAAGCGAAAGTGAAGCTAAAAGTGGATGGCCCGGCTATCGATGCAACCCGCGAATTCTGCAAGGTTTATGACAAGAAAATAGTGGAGGCAGGAAAACCGCTTACCAAACATTTCGAGTTCACCTACACCATAACGGTCAAGCCGAATGAGGTTCCGTGCGGTCAGGTCGTTCGTTGCTGGCTGCCTTTCCCACGCATTTCGGAGCCGCGGCAGGATGATGTGAAGCTGATATCCACTTCACAGAAGGATTTTCAACTGGCCGTGAATAAGGACAACCTGCAACGCTCACTCTACATGGAGCAATTTGCCCGGCAGGATTCACCGGTGGTTTTTAGCTACAAAGCTTCGTTTGATACGCATACGCAATTGGTTTCGCTCAATCCGGCGGAAGCCGAACCGTACGATACCACCAGTGCACTTTACCGGAACTACACCGCCCAGCGGCTACCGCAAATTATTTTCAGTGATGATATCCGGAAACTGACGAACCAAATTGTGGGCGACGAAACCAATCCCATCGTAAAAGCGAGAGATATTTTTAACTGGATTGACAGCAACATCCCCTGGGCGAGTGCGCTTGAATATTCCACGTTCGACAACATTCCCGAATATGTGCTGAAATACCGTCATGGCGATTGTGGCATGCAAACGTTGCTCTTCATGACGATGGCGCGGTTCGCCGGTGTTCCGGCCAAATGGCAGAGTGGCTGGATGATCTATCCGGTGGAGCTGAACCTGCATGATTGGTGCGAAGTCTATTTCGAAGGAATCGGCTGGGTGCCGGTTGACCCGTCTTTCGGTCGGTTGAACGTACCGCAGGAAGCAGTTCAGAATTTCTACTTCGGCGGTTACGATGGCTACAGGATGATTGTCAATGACGGTTTCAGTCAGCCTTTCACACCCGCCAAGGAATTTCCCCGCAGCGAACCCATCGATTTCCAGCGCGGCGAAGTGGAATGGAGCGGTGGCAATTTATACTTCGATCAGTGGAACTATCATATGGATATCAAAGAGGTGAAGTAGTGAGAAGGTGAGAAACGGAGAATGGGAGAAGTGGAAACCGAAGAGTGTAGCACTACCCACCTGACAGCGTCGGAAGACCTGTCAGCGTTTAGAAAGGAAACCCTGTCGGTGGTTTCAAACCCCGACAGTAGTTTGTTCCGAGATCGGTCGAATAGCTAACCAGACCGGAAAACAACCCGGAGGATCTGAATCAGGAAAATTCAACTATTCATCCGGAATAATTCAACCCGTTTCGGGCGTACGCTGTTAAAAGTTAGTCACCCTTCCCAATTTCATGGGAGGAGTGATTACCGGTTGTGGTTGCCGATAACGATAACCGGTTTTCTTCGGGCTTTAGCCGAATGAATGCTCAATTTAATTTCGACGCATATGAAAGCAATGATATTAGAAGAATTCGGAGGAGTGGAGAACCTGAAAATGGTGGATATACCGACTCCGACCGTTGCCTGGGACGAAGTACTGGTCCAGGTGAAGGCCATTAGCATTAACCCGGTGGATGTAAAGGCCCGGAAAGGTTATTCACTGAATTCCATCTTGTCCAAATGCAAACCGGTTATACTGGGATGGGATATCTCCGGTGTGGTGGTCAAAACCGGCTCGGGAGTTGACCAGTTCGGGATAGGAGATGAGGTCTTCGGAATGGTCAATTTTATGGGACATGGCAAGGCGTACGCCGAATATGTGGCAGCTCCGGCTGCGCACCTCGTGAAGAAGCCCAAAGGGATTTCTCACAGCGAAGCAGCGGCCAGTTGCTTGGCGGCCCTCACCGCCTGGCAGGCTTTTACCCATTTCGGGAAATTAAAAAAAGGCGACCGTGCCCTGATTCATGCCGCATCGGGCGGTGTCGGTCATTTTGCCGTTCAGATAGCCAAATACCTGGGCGCTTATGTGATTGGAACCTCTTCGGCGCCAAACCGCGATTTTGTGTTGCAATTGGGCGCCGATGAACACATCGACTACCGTGAACAGCCCTTTGAGAAGGTGGTGTCAGACATCGACTTTTGCCTCGAAGCCATGGGAAGGGGAAATTTCGGGCGTTCGGTAGAAGTGGTAAAACAAGGCGGGACCATTGTCAATCTTCCTTCCGGATTGACTGAAGAGGAGAAACAAAAGGCGCAGGATAAACAGCTTCAGGGCAGTTTCTTTATGCAGGTTTTTTCGGGCCGCGAAGATATGCAGGTCATTGCCGATATGCTCGAAAAAGGGCGACTCAAACCCCATATCTCACATACCTTCCCGTTCGACCAGCTGGCCGATGCCCATCGGCAGGTTGAAAGTGGCCGAACCGTAGGAAAAGTTTTAGTGACGTTGTAAATTCGCCAACCTGACAGTGTCCTGAGACCTATCGGCGTTTAGAAAGGAAACCCTGTCGGTGGTTGCAAACCCCGACAGTGGTTGGGCAGAGGTCGTTATCCCTAAGCGATGATATGTTCATTACTCCGGCGAAACCCGACTCAGACCGAAGGTTTGAAATCCCAAAATCGCCGATAGGCGATAAGTGTGCGGGCCCGTCAAAGTCGCCCGGGCCGGAGAGAGCGGGAATGGTTTTGCGCGGGAATTCAGGGATGTGGGCTCGCAAAGCAAAACCATGACGCGGGCTGAAGGATCACTTTGACTTGACCTTTTGGTTCTTTTGTGTCAAGACAAAAGGACATAAAAACAATTTCCTCAAGCCTTTTCGACGTTGTCAGGCATAAAACTACGATCAGTTTATATCCCAAAGAAATAAAATGACTCACTGTCAATACCCTCAAAATGTCATAGTCTGTATGTTATACAACTACCGGAATACGCGGGATTCAGCGAAACTAAACCCATATCAGGCTTGTTTAAAAGGGCACCAATAAAACGAAAGCAATAAACGAACAGGACGAACTGAATACATTCCCGTATTTGGTTCCATTAAATTCAAACTGAATGGGAAATAAGAAATTTGATCCGGCTACCCGGATTCAGCGGCTGGAGAATTTTGGTGAGTTCGGAGGCGTCAATCCTTCCATTACCGATAGCAGCACGTTTACCTTTATGGATGCGCAAACCATGTTAGATACTTTTCATGGTGAAACCGAAGGCTGCTTTTTATATTCGCGCCACTGGAATCCCAGCAACAAAGCTTTATCGGATGCTGTGGCGGCTATGGAAGGCACCGAAGGCGCCTGGGTAACCGGCTCGGGGATGAGTGCCATTACCACCGTTCTGCTGCAGTTGTGCAATGCCGGCGATCACATCGTGACCAGTGTCACCACGTACGGAGGAACCTATGCTTTTCTGAAAAACTACCTGCCCAAATTCAATATCGACGTTACGTTCGTGAATATCTCCGATTTGGAATCGGTGGAAGCGGCCATTCGCCCCAACACGAAATTGATTTACACCGAAAGTGTGACCAACCCGATGTTGCAGGTTTCCGACATTCCCAAACTGAGCGAGATAACCAAAAAGCACGACATCCAACTGGTCGTCGATAACACGTTTACCCCGATGATTCTCTCCCCGTTCCTGTTGGGAGCCGATATTGTCGTCTATTCGATGACCAAGTTTATCAACGGGAAAAACGATGGCGTTGCCGGGGCTATCTGTGCCAGCAATGAGTTCATCAAAGCCATTAGCGATGTGAACGACGGAACCGCCATGTTGCTGGGGCCGGTGTTGGACCCGATGCGTTCTTCCAGTATCCTGAAAAACCTGCATACACTCCATGTGCGGATGATGCAACACAGCAAAAACGCCATGTACCTGGCCAAACGGTTCCGGGAAATTGGTTTGAAATTCAGCTACCCGGGCTTGCCCGAACATCCCGACCATGAACTCATCAACAGCATCCGGAATGAAGAATTTGGCTACGGCGGTATGATTGCCATCGATATGGAAACGGCCGAGCGGGCAGCCAGTCTCATGGAGTTGATGCAGCAACGAGGCGTTGGTTATCATGCCGTCAGCCTGGGCTATTTCAAAACCCTGTTCAGCAATTCCGGTAAATCACCAGCAGCGAAGTGCCCGAAGAGGTGCAGCATGCTATGGGCATGTCGCCCGGCCTGGTTCGTTTCTCGGTAGGCCTGGATCACGATATCGAAAGCACGTACAATTTGATCCATTCGTGCCTGAAGGATTTGAATTTCATATAGTGCGAGCTAAACACCCCGTCAGCGGTTAAAAACCCTGACGGTGGTTGTTGCAACGGACACAAAAAACCTGACAGGTTTTTGAGAACCTGTCAGGTTTGTAACCATGCTGACAGGTGGGGCAACACAGGCCGAAGGTCTGGAATTCCACAGCCCGGGGCAACGCCCCGGGTAAAGGACGATAATGCAATTCGAAGCCTGAAGGGCTTCAACATCTCGAAACGAATTCGAAGAAAGTCCCAGCCCTACAGGCTGGTTGTTTATATCATACGCCTTTGTCTTGGGGCGTTGTCCCAAGCTTTGTGATGTGAGCCTTTCAGGCTCATCCTGCCGGATATTTATCCAAACTCGCCCAGTATGAAAACCACTGTCGGGGTTTCCAACCACCGACAGGGTAGCACAAAAAATCCCGACAGGCTATTATAACCCGCCGGGATTCAATTTTACTAACCCACTAAACCGGTATTTAATACCCCCTTCTTCACTACTATTCCCGCCTGCTATTCCGATATCAACTTCCTTCTGTTGAAAACTTCTGAACATAAAATCAAAGAAAAATATACGAATCGAAGAAGGATGATCGTTAACATAAAAAAACCCGGATAAGTATTAAGAGTAATCTGGGATCAGACCAAACATGCCTACAGTCCGTCGATTAACAACGCGCAACCAGCTCTTTAGGTATTATAAAAATAATGCCGAAGCTATTTATACCAATAATTGGCAAACAACAACATAACTCAAATCAAACGCGCTCTTTAGCGAAAATGCATTACCATGAAAATGAAAAAGAATCTAATTTACTTGCTTACTCTTGTAGTCTTTTCAGTAAGTTCAACAGCCGTAGCATACGGACAAACTTCGAGAACCACAGAAGGCCCTTCCCGGCAGGCCAAAATAGAAGATGCCAAAATGATTAAAGACCGTACGCTACTCGTGGTCTTAACCGATAATCCGGACTTTGACCAAAAGATTAATTACGTAGTTCATAAATACTGGACATTTAGCAGAAATATTGTATTTGTCGCATCCGATGACCTGAAAAAAACGCTCAATGAGAAGGAGACAAAGTACGCAGTATTGCTGATTAATAGAGTGCTAGTAACAGAAACGAACAAATGGGGTCAACCCGTATTCAGAAATAAATTTATTCGTTTTTCAATCAAGCTGGGCGAAAAACTGAATAAAAGGAGAGCGGTATATTATCAAGATGTTGCCTATTCCGATGAAGACCGGCAATCAAAAAAAGTCAAGCTATTCAAGAGGGATAAGGCGGAGCACCCATTTGATTTGGATGACAAGGAGATTCTGTTTGCATTGGATCAAATTCAGAATCACCTCATTGCTCGCTTCGAAGGAAAGCAGCGATTGACGATTGCCTGGGAACCTCTTGCCAACTCTGGAAAACTGGCCACCAAAACCTTACTCATTGCCAGAAAGGATATGGATAAAAAATTAACTGAACAAGACATTCGTGACACCTATCCGTATCCATTTAAAATAGTCGATCAAAAGGAGATAGAGCAAGCCTATTTGTCCCGAAATAAGGACGATGCTTTTGTAGAATTAGCGCCCTTTGGATACGCCAACGGCATAATGAGTCAGTACGTGGTTAATTGCGAAAATGGTCAACTTCTCAGTGTTGGTGCCGAGGATAATGGTTTGGGGTATAAAAACTATGTTAGCAAAGGCCATTTACGGGCCTACGTCCGACATGCCAATCTTGGGAAAAAAGGAATAACCAAGATGATATCAAAAAGCGACGCCAAGTATTGAGACCATGTCATCCTTTTCAGGGTAACATGTTTGTGGTTTCGGACAACCCCGTCAGTGGTTAAAAACCCTGACGGTGGTGGTTGCAACAGGCACAAAAAACCCTGACAGGTTTTCGAGAACCTGTCAGGTTTGGAATCACACAGACCATACCAGCCCTACAGGCTGGTTGTTTATATCATACACCTTTGTCTTGGGGCGTTGCCCCAAGCTATGGATTTGGAGCCTTTCAGGCTCGACAGATTAGGCTAAAGCCCTTCAATACAAAGGCATCCTTTTCACCCCCGGATGAATCCGGGGGCAATTGATTCAATACATCGAAACAGTTCTCCTTTCAGAAAACTTGAATTGCCCCTGACTTTAGTCGGGGGTATTGGGAGCATTAAATTTTTCTTTGGCTTTAGCCTAATCATTCAGAAGCCGGAAAGACTCCTCCGGAGTCCCATATTGTTAGAATCCATTCGTTCTCGACAAACATTCGACCCCAGCCGGGGTCGCACATCGATTTCCTGTTCCGTTTTTTAACAACATAACATCCCATCCGGGATGAAAAAACACCATCAGAATTTTAAAATTTCGCTCCCTCTATTTTACGTAATGTTGTATTTGGAGGTAGGCTGTAGCTTCGTCGTTCCTTCGTTCTTCCTTCGTCGGAGCTACCATGCTTGATTTAACAATAAGTGTCTTTTGAAGAACCCACTTTGAGAATAGCTTTGAGAGGTCCGAAACAGACATTCGTAAGGATAAAGGGTTTCTTATGTTTTGAAGCAGTTTTTGGCTAGGTGGGATAGGATATGGCCGCTGTTTATGGGAGTTTTCAGTCTCAAATTTGGCTATCAACTGAAAAGTGTTGAAAAGTAAATACGAAAAGAAAGGAGTAAAGCGTTAAATTATAAAACTTTTGACTGAAAAGTACAGCAAATATAGCTTGAACTTACTACTATCAGGAAATTTATACACAATTTTCTTTGACAAGACTATTGATTGCAACATGCAATTGTGTCTAATACGAAAAATTAACTAACAAAAGTAAAACCGGGTAAAAATGGCAAGTAACTTAAATGAAATCTCAAGATTCTTTTATGAAGAAGATTTGCGCTTCAAAACAAATCAAAATGATAATTCGATCATCTCTGGATTTGCAACTTCAAATTATATCAATCCAGATGGGGAGAAAAATCTATTAATGGTAGTGAAACTCGAAGAGGATGGCAAATACATTAAAATTTTTGCCCCAAACGCATTCTTAGTTCCCCAAGATAAGGCATCGTTATTTGCCCAAGTATGTGGAATGATTCAGTGGAAAACCAAACTTATCCAATTCGAGTACGACAATACTGACGGAGAGGTTAGACCAATTATTGAATTTCCCATTGAAGATTCCACATTGACAAAAAAACAATTAATGAGATGTGTGCATGGGATGATTCTTATTCTTGACGAATATTTTATGACATTGGATCGTACTATCAAACATGGAATTATTGAATTTGCAGATGAAAATTCTGAAAATCAATTAGCGGTCCTGTTAGACGCCTTGCCCGCAGAACTATTAGAAGAAGTATTGAGACAAAAACGAAGATAATTCAACCTAGCTGGGTTACAAATAAGTTAGGTGCAAGCTGGAAATAAGACTAAAATATGCTAAGTTGTCTTGCAAAGATGCATTATTATCTACCAGAGGAAGAAACTCATGTAGAATTTTACGAACCTTTATCCGATGAAGATTACCATAAAATTGAGACTTCATTAAATTTAGTAAGTGAATTTCGATATTATAAAAGATTAAAAGAATTTGTTGTCTTAAATTTTAAGGAAATAACTGCTTTTCTAGATAATTCTCCTAAAAAAATAACGGAGGTTAAGTTTTCAGTAGATTATATCAAAAGTACAGATGTCGAGTTTGTAAAAATAGAATTGAATCGATTACTAATGAATTATCTTTCATCCATCCGGACATACCTAGATCATTCTGAAACTAAGTTGAAAAAAAGGTATGGTAAGTCTTCTTCAGAATTTGACAATTTTAAAAAGAGTACAAATAAGCTTTATGATAATAAATTTGCTTATAGGTTTATTTATAAACTGAGGAATTACGCCCAACATATTGAGCTTCCAATTTCAAAAATTGGATATGAAACTCAAAGAGTTATGAAAAGTCAAGAAATCCGAAGAACTCTTACACCATATTTCGATAGAGACGAGTTATTAACAAAATATTCAGATTGGGGCGTTGTTGAGGATGATTTACTCAGAGAAAAAAGAACATTTCCCTTAATGTCAATTATAGAACAAATGACTGATTCCATTTTAAAAGTTGCGGAAGTGGTAGAAAAAGACATTAGGAAAAGCTTTTCACTACCCTTGAAAGAAGTTTTGTGTATGATAGAAAATAAAAGTAGTGAAAGAGGAATGGTTTTTTTAGCTCGCGATATCAAGAAAAACTCAAAAGGAGAAGTCATTCTGTATACTAATGTCTTCTTACCAATTAACGAAATGAGAGAAATCCTGAATGAAAGTACTGAATCCTAGATTGGCAAGCGCCAAACAGCTTAAATAAATAATTACCTCAGATTTTCCTATTCGGATATTAATTCAAATTAATAAAACTCAATGCCACAGCGGAAAATCGGACAATTTTCCACTACCGTTCATTTTATGCGCTCAGACGAATCACCCCTCAGCAAGGGGTAAACAACTTATTTCAGTAAAAACCTCGCGGTCCTTCTGCTGCGCTGCTCCACAAAAATACTGCGCCCGGAGGTGTGCCGCTCGATTTCCTCGTCGGTGTAATTCCGGATGGTGAGTAGATCGAGGCCGTTGTTGTAGCGCACGTCAAAATCTTCCTCCAGCTCTTCCATCAGGGTTTCAAAGTCGTGGTCGGGCTTGGTCACCGCCACCGACAAACTCAGCGCCGACTGCTGTACCATGTTCACCTCGATGCGGTAGCCGGCCAGCGTGGAGTAGATGTGGCCGATGGAAGCCTCGCCCATAAAGGAAAAGTCCTTGGGCGAGATGGTGAGCAGCACCTGGTTTCGTTTCAGAATGAAAATCGGGGTGTGTTCATCGGGATGCATTTCGCCGCCAATCACCGTCCCGATTTCGCCGGCCTGCAGGAACGACCGCACGTACAACGGAATATTCTTCTCGAACAGCGGCTTCATGGTTTTCGGGTGAATCACCTTCGCACCGAAATAAGTCAACTCCACCGCTTCCCGGTAGGTTAACCGCTCCAGCTTCAGCGTGGCATCGAAATACTGCGGGTCGGCATTCAGGATACCCGGCACATCTTTCCAGATGGTCACACTTTCGGCATCGAGCAGATGACCGAAGATAGCCGCCGTAAAGTCGGAACCTTCCCGCCCGAGCGTAGTCGTCAGATTCGAAGTGGTTGACCCGATGAAACCCTGGGTGACGTAACATTCCTCATCTTGGAAATTAACCATCTCTTTGGTCAGCTCTTCCGACAGCTCGTAATCGATGACAGCCTTCCGCCAGGTGTCGTCCGTGCGGATGCAACCACGCGCATCCATCCAGCGACAGGGAAATCCGTTCTCGTTCAGGTACGCACTGACAACGCGGGTCGACAACAACTCACCAAACGAGACAATCTGGTCGTATTCGTAATCGTAATTTAGCGAAGGCGGTACTGAAACACTGCTGACCAGCCGCTCGAATTCGTCGTTTACCTCGTTGCGTACGGGGCTTTCCGTGTCGGGGAACAGCTCGTCGATAATGGCGAAGTGCTCCGATTTGATGGTTTCGATGTGCTCCCACAACGCTTCGTCGCCCGAAAAATAGGTGCGCACCACTTGTTCCAGCGCATTGGTCGTTTTCCCAATGGCCGAAACGACTACCACCAGCTCTTCGTCGCGGAAGGATTGTAAAATAGTTGCCAGGTTACGAATGGCCGCGGCATCTTTCACCGAGGCACCACCAAATTTGAATATTTTCATTTCCCTAAGGTTTTTGTCACCCGAACCCCGAATTACTGGAGCCCTAAAGGTACTTCACTATAAAACGATGCTTTTGCTACTTCACCCCTAAAGAGGGGTTCCGAAAAAGAGATCAAACATTTAAAAACTATCAAATTGAAAGTAACCATCAGAATTTCACCCCTAAATCCCCTAAAGGGGACTTTAAGCCGCCCCTTTAGGGGAGGTTTGGAGGGGTAAACGGAAGGTCCGGTTGCAATTTGTAAGTTTTAATTTTGCAGTGAGCCCCTTCTCAATCTCTTCGATGATGGATTCAGCAAAATATCAAAAATTTCATCCTCATTAGATAAGCGCACTGCAATTGCACGCTTGCACTACCCTTAAGCCCCTTCAGGCCCCGAATTCTCGGGGTGGGGTAAAAAACAAATAATCATATCACCCTCTCTGTTTGTTTGCCGGCAAATCGTTTTGCTTTGCTGACAGTTCCTCTCTCATCACCGGAAGCCAGCCGTCGGGCACGATTTCCTCCTTCAGCACCCGCACAGCTTCCTGGTAACCGACCTCCATAATCTGGTCAATTTGCGGAAAGTCGAACGTTCCGAACCGGCGTGCCTCCGGCGGATCGATAAAATAATCGCACAGTTCCCGGCTCTTCGCCACATTTTGCGCAATGCTCAACTGGAAGCACCGTTCGGCAATTTCGCGGGTGCCGCTTATCTCTTCCACCGGCGAATTGTGGTTCGCATGAATGCCAACAACCACATCCACCTTGTCGCGAATGGCGTCGGCCGGCAAGTTATTGAACAGCCCACCGTCCACATAGGTTTGACCGTCGATTTTTTGCGGCGTGAAAACGAGCGGAATGGAGCTGGAGGCAATCACGAACTCGAACAGGCGGCCACTATGCCGGACTTCGTTCGCCCCGGTATTCAGGTTGGCCACCGATACATAAAACGGTTTCTTCAGCGCTGAAAAGTCGTTCTCTTCAATCTTCTCGGTGAGCAAGTCCTGCACTTTCTTCAGGTTCAGCAGCCCGCCTTTCCGTAACCGGATATCGATGAGCCGGTAGAACTTTTCATGGCGGATCATTTCCGAAATCTCATCGGGAGCATAACCGGCCGCGTACAAAACGCCCACCAGCGCCCCCATGCTCGTCCCGGAAACCACGTCAGGCTGCAGGCCGAATTCTTCAAGCGCCTTCAATGCCCCGATGTGTGCAAATCCACGGGCTCCTCCACCACTAAGCGCTATACCAAAACGAACTTTTCTACTGGTCATTCAACTAAATTTTTGCTGGTCTTTGTTCTGCAAATATGCTGGTTAATTCGTTTTCTGCAACGATTTGTATTCAGGAAATTTTCTCAAAAAAGGAGTTGATAAAAGTGTACATCGATGTACCGGTCGAATTTCCGGCCGGCCTCTTTCATTATGCCCATTAACTGAAATCCCAGCTTCCGATGCAGCGCGAAGCTCACTTCGTTTCCTTCCGATATGAGAGAAACAACACAATGAATTCCTTGCTCTTTCGCATATTTCAGGATGGCTTCGCTTAGCCGCAGCCCAATGCCCTGCCCCCGAAAGTTCTCATCGAGGTAGATGGAAAACTGCACCGTTTTGTCGTATGCCTGCTTCTCCGACCATTTCGACAGCGACGCATAACCCACCACCTCCTCATCGACCTCGGCCACCAGCACAGGATAATTTTCGTTGTGCAGGGCCAGCCACATACGTCGCTCCTCTTCCGACAGGGGAACCGTATCGAAGGTAGTCGTCGAATGCAGCACGGCATGATTGTAAATGCGGGTTATGGCGGGCACATCAGCCCCCGACGCCATTCGGATTGTCAGCATAATGATTAGTTATGAAAAGATGGAAGATAGAAAAATCGGGAGAATTCGGCAAGAAGGGGAAAAAGGATTCCCGCGGATTTTATCCACGGATTCACACGGATGGGCTTCGACTAAACGGTAGACTCCGATTGCCCCGTAGGGGTGTCGTGTCCTGAAATAGGTTTACACGATTGATGAACGTAAAATAACTTAATCTGGCTCCCCGGTTGGCGGGCTGTCCCCCTTTGGAGGGGGAATCAAAGGGGGAGGATTGGGCATAAAGACATTGACTACAGCTTAAGTTAAAATTAAAGATTGTTAAGCCCGGGAGCCGTTATTCTCCATCCGGTGTAGTTTTTTATATTTTTGCATCCGGATAACGAAACAGCATCGTATTGAAACGCGAACAGTTAATTGATTTTTATGCGCAACATCCGGGGGTGCAAGCCCTGGCGGGGCAACTTGCTACGCCTTTCGGACAAAAGCTACACGCGAAAGGCCTGAACGGTTCGGCGCCGTCGGTGGCCATGGCAGCGCTCTTTCAGAAGAAACCGTTTGGCGCCCTGATGCTCCTGAGCGACCGCGAAGAGGCAGCCTACTTTTACGACGATTTGCAGACGTTGGGCCTGGAAGAGCACGTCCTCTTTTTTCCGTCGTCGTACAAGCGCAGCGTTCAATACGAAAAAATCGAGAGCGAAAATATCATTTTGCGGACTGATGTGCTGAACCAACTGGTGGAAGCCGAAGAGCGGTTCATCGTGGTTTCGTACCCGGAAGCGGTGATGGAGAAGGTCATCTCCGGAAAGGGACTGGAAAAACACACCCTGACCGTTCGTGTAGGTGAAAAGCTCTCCATCTCGTTTGTCAACGAAGTGCTGTTCGAATATGGTTTCGAGCGGGTTGATTTTGTGTATGAGCCGGGGCAATATTCCATCCGCGGTTCCATTGTCGACATTTTCTCTTTTGCGCACGAGGACCCGTACCGTATCGATTTCTTCGGCGATGAGGTGGAGACTATCCGCACGTTTGACATTGAGAACCAGATTTCGAAGGACGCCCTGAAAAAGATCTCCATCATTCCGAATATCCAGGAAGGATTGCAGGAGGAAGAGCGGATTTCATTTTTCGAATTCCTGAAGGATGATACCTTGCTGATCACCGACGATCTGCGTTTCAGCGCCGAGCGAATGACCGAAATGTACAAAAGTGCCCGGGAGAAAAATCTGGAAACCGACTTACTGGTAGACGATTTGGTCATTAGTGGAAACGCCCTGTTGGAACGGGCTGAAGCATTGACCTGCATCGAAATTGGGCCGAAAGCGCATTTCAAATCGGAAGAGATTCCGTTTCACATCAAACCGCAACCGGTTTTCAACAAGAATTTCAACCTGTTGGGCGATAATCTTCGTGAAAATTCCCAGCTGGGTTACATCAATATTATCCTGTCGTCGAGCGAGAAGCAGGTGGAACGCCTCCACGCTATTTTCGAAGACAAAGGCGATCCCCAGGAGTTCGATCATCTTCCGTTTGCACTGAAGGAAGGTTTCATCGATCACGATCTGAAACTTTGCTGCTATACCGACCACCAGATTTTCGAACGGTACCACCGTTTCAAACTGCGTTCGAAGAAATCGGCGCGGCAGGCCATTACACTTAAGGAATTGGCCAAGTTGCATCCGGGCGACTATGTGGTTCACGTCGATCACGGTATCGGGAAATTTGCGGGTTTGGTAAGAACCGAGGAGGATGGCAAAACACAGGAAGCTATCCGGCTCATTTATCGTGATAACGATTCGTTGCTGGTGAGCATTCATTCGCTGCACCGCATTTCGAAATACAAAGGGAAGGACGGCACCGAACCGAAGATCAACAAGCTGGGAACGGCTGCCTGGCAAAATCTGAAGAACAAAACCAAGAAGAAGGTTAAGGACATTGCCCGCGAGCTGATTGGTTTGTATGCACACCGTAAAGCGGAAGACGGTTTTGCTTTTGCCCGCGACTCGTACCTGCAGCAGGAGCTGGAAGCCAGCTTTATCTACGAAGATACGCCGGACCAGTTGAAAGCTACGGTTGCCACTAAGGAGGACATGGAGAAAACCATGCCCATGGACCGGCTTATTTGTGGCGACGTTGGCTTCGGTAAAACCGAAGTAGCTATCCGGGCTGCCTTCAAAGCGGTCACCGACAGCAAGCAGGTTGCCGTTTTGGTTCCGACCACGATTCTGGCGTTTCAGCATTTCAAAACATTCAATGAACGCCTGAGCGATTTTCCCTGCCGCATTGAGTACATCAGCCGGCTGCGTAAGCCTGCCGAGGTACGGCACATTCTGAAAGAGGTGGCCGAAGGGAAAGTGGATATTGTGATTGGAACGCATCGGCTGGTAGGGAAGGATGTCAAATTCAAGGACCTCGGGCTGTTGGTTATCGATGAGGAGCAGAAATTCGGGGTGTCCGTGAAGGAAAAACTGAAGCACCTGAAAGTGAATGTGGACACACTGACGCTGACCGCGACACCGATTCCGAGAACACTGCAGTTTTCACTGATGGGAGCGCGCGATTTGTCCATCATCAATACACCGCCGCCCAACCGGTTCCCCATCAACACCGAAGTACACGGTTTCAACGAAGATATCATCCGCGAGGCAATTACCTACGAGGTAGCACGTGGTGGTCAGGTTTTCTTCATCAATAATCGCGTTCAAAATATTTACGAGGTCGAGGCGCTCATCAAACGGATTGTGCCGGGCGTGCGTACCGTAGTTGGCCACGGCCAGATGGAAGGTTCGCAGCTGGAGAAAGTGATGCTCGACTTCATCAACGGCGAGTTCGATGTGCTCATCGCTACGACCATCATCGAATCGGGACTGGATATTCCGAATGCCAATACCATCATCATCAACCAGGCGCATAACTTTGGTTTGAGCGAGCTGCACCAGTTGCGCGGACGCGTGGGACGTTCCAACAAAAAAGCGTTCTGCTACCTGCTCGCACCGCCGATGACCAGCATGACCCCTGAAGCAAGGCGACGGCTACAGGCCATCGAAGAGTTCTCCGATTTGGGTAGCGGATTCAGCATTGCCATGCAGGATTTGGATATCCGGGGAGCCGGAAACCTGCTGGGAGCCGAACAAAGCGGTTTCATTGCCGATATCGGTTTCGAGACGTACCACCGCATCCTCAATGAAGCGATTCAGGAATTGAAGCACGAAGAATTCCAGCAACTGTACAAAGAGGAAGAATCGCGCGAAGCCAACGAAGCTTTCCTGAACCTGCGTTTTGTGAATGATTGCCAGGTGGACACCGATCTGGAACTGCTCTTCCCCGAAAGCTACATCTCCAGCATTTCGGAGCGCATGTTGCTCTACCGCGAACTGGACAATATCGAGGACAACGATGCTTTGGAACAGTTCCGCGCACAGCTCATCGACCGCTTTGGCAAACTGCCCGACTCGACGATTGAGTTGCTGGAAGTGGTTCGCCTCCGCTGGACAGCCATCGAACTAAACCTCGAGAAGATCATTCTGAAGAACAAAAAGATGATTTGCTATTTTCCGTCTGACCAGCAATCGCCGTTTTACCAGACGGGCCTTTTCGGGAATATCCTGCAATGGCTTCAGACCCATCCGAAGAAATGCCGGATAAAGGAGTCGAAGGGAAAACTCAGCATTATCTTCAGCGAGGTAACTTCCATTCAACATGCCGTTACGCTGTTAAGTGAAATTGCAGAAAGTGTCATCCCCGAACGGGTAAAAGCCAATTGATAAAAATTGTTAATTAAGCCTTTAGCGTTACACATCCACCAGAATCCATTAACTTTGTCCCCCAAAGAAAAAGACCACGATGCATCGCATACACCAATTAATACTGACCTCTACAGTCTGTCTGATTCTGAGCACCGGTTTGTTCAGCAGGGTATCAGCGCAGGATAGTTTGGCTACAAGCTATTCGGCTCACGTTGATACCGTATTGACTAAAAATGATTTGACCAGTGATAGTCTGTTGCACGTCAATCTGAAATCGATTGACATTATTCCTCCGTTTAAATTCAAGAACCATCATCAGGAAAAGAAATATGATGAGTTGGTGGAGGATGTGAAGAAGACGTATCCGCTGGCCATGATTGTCAGCAAAGAGCTGAACCGCGTGAAAAAAGAACTCGACCAGGTTTATACTTCCCCCGCCCGCCGGAAGAAATACATGAAATGGTACCAGCATTACATCAAGGAGACTTACATGGATACCCTGAAGACGTTGAATCTGCGCCAGGGGAGGCTGTTGCTTAAACTCATCGACCGGGAAACAGGCGAAACAGCTTACGATTTGCTGAAAGAGTACCGCGGCGGCGGACAGGCCTTTCTGTGGAACTCGCTGGCGTTTCTAACGGGTTCCAGCCTGAAATCGGATTTCGATCCGGAAGAGGATGCCATGCTCGAACATATCCTTCGCCGGTACGAAGCCGGAGAGTTTCATTAACAGAAAGTAAAATCACTTATTAAAACTTTTTAAGAACTTTTTTTTTACGTCCGGATTCGCTTATTTTTACTAGTTCAAAATAAACCAGAAAGCCTATCATGGACTTAAGTAAAAAGTTGCAGAGCGACAATCCGGTTTTTTACGGATTTGGCGAGTATGCCCCAACCAACCTCACCCACAGGGACATGCTCACGAAATATGAAAAAGCTCCCACGTACATTTATCCTGAAGGAAAAGATGTTTCGCAGGCAGTAGCTGACGAGATTGCCGATTTCATTAAAGAGAAACAAAAGAAAGGGGAAAAATGTGTTTTGGGGCTGCCTACCGGTTCGACGCAGTTGGGGATTTATGCCGAACTGGTGCGTAAGCACAGGGAAGAAGGCCTGAGCTTTAGCAATGTTGTTACCTTCAACATTGACGAGTACTACCCGATGTCTCCGCATTCCATCCACAGTTACAACAACTACATGCAGCGTCATCTTTATGAGCATGTCGACATTCCGGAAGAAAATATTCATATTCCGGATGGCACGATCATGTTCGACTCGGTGCACGATTACTGTCGTGAATACGAAAAGATGATCAAGGAGGCTGGCGGCATCGATTTAATGCTGTTGGGTATTGGGCGTACCGGTCACATTGGTTTCAACGAGCCCGGTTCGGGACGGAATACCCGCACCCGGATTATCACGCTCGATCCGGTCACCCGACAGGAAGAAGCCACCGAATTTCAGGGTTTCATCAACGTACCCCGACGCGCCATTACGATGGGAGTTGATACCATTCTGGAGTCCCGGAAAATTATATTGGTAGCCTTAGGCGAATCGAAAGCCAGTGTCATCCAGAAAACCGTGGAAGAAGATCCGGATAGTGATGTTCCCGCATCCTTCATTCAAGAACACCACGATGTAAAAGTGGTGCTCGACAGTGGTGCGAGTTCACAACTCGTTAGGGTACGCACGCCATGGCTGGTCGACAACATGGACTGGAACGACGACAGATTGGTACGGAAAGCGGTGGTTTGGTTGTGTAAACAAGCAAAGAAGCCCATCCTGAAGCTGACCGGTAAGGACTACAACGATTTTGGCCTGAGTGATTTGCTGGCCACGGTCGGTTCGGCTTACCGAATCAATATCAAGGTATTTAACGACTTGCAGCATACCATCACCGGGTGGCCCGGCGGAAAACCGGAGGTCGACGACTCGAACCGTCCCGAGAGAGCCGAACCAGCGAAAAAACGAATTGTCATTTTCAGTCCCCACCCCGACGATGATGTCATCTCGATGGGAGGAACACTGCTTCGCCTGGTGGAACAGGGCCACGATGTACACGTGGCTTACCAGGTATCGGGTAATTTCGCGGTAGCGGATGAATACATTTCACGTTACCTCGATTTCCATCACGAATATGCTGAGTTCTATAATCCGGGAAACGAAAAAGCCAAAGAACAGAAAGAGAAAGTTCTTTCGTTCCTGAAAAATAAAAAGGACGATGAAGTGGACATCATGGACGTTCGGAAAGCCAAAGGTTTGATTCGCCGGATGGAAGCGCGTTCCGCTTTGCGGTATTTCGGTATTCCCGATTCGCATATCCATTTCCTCGATCTTCCTTTTTATGAAAGTGGAAGACGTCAGAAAAATCCGGTTGGCGAAGAAGATGTCAAAATCGTCATGAACCTGCTGAATGAGGTAGAACCGCACCAGATTTTTGCCGCCGGCGATTTGTCCGATCCACACGGAACACACAGGGTTTGTCTCGATACCATTTTTATCGCACTCGAGCACTTGCGGACCGATAAAGATTGGATGAAAACCTGCTGGGTTTGGCTCTACCGTGGTGCCTGGGCCGAGTGGGAAGCCGACGAAATCGAGATGGCTGTTCCCATTAGTCCAATTGAGCTGGCCCGGAAACGCGAAGCCATTTTGCGCCACCAATCTCAAAAAGAGGGTGCCATGTTTATGGGCGAAGACGAGCGGGAATTCTGGCAACGTGCCGAACAGCGAAACAGGGCAACAGCAAGCCTTTACGATCAGCTGGGAATGGCCGAGTACGAAGCCATGGAAGCCTTTGTTAAATACTATCCGTGAGAGATTTCAACGATCCGTTGATAAGTTTCAGCCTTCCTTTCGGGGAAGGCTTTTTTTGTACCTTTATATTTCGTTACATTTGTTTAAATTATGATTATCAATTAGAACAATGAAACCCCGGCAAGCTTTTCCCACACTCCTGCTGGTTCTGGTCATTGCATTTCAGGCAGCGGGCCGGAACCCCCGAATGGCGAAACCATTGGTGAAAGAGGAGTTCAGAGGGATATGGATTGCGACGGTAAACAACACTGACTGGCCATCTAAACCGGGTCTGCCTGCAGACCAACAACAAAAGGAACTGATTCATCTGATTGACCGGATTGAGAATACCGGATTAAACGCGGTAATTCTTCAGGTCAGGCCGGCTGCCGACGCCATCTATCCATCACCTACTGAACCCTGGTCGTATTATTTAACCGGCGAACAAGGCAAAGCGCCCACGCCTTATTACGATCCACTGCGTTTTGCGATTAATCTTTGCCATCAGCGCGGACTCGAATTTCACGCCTGGTTCAATCCATTCCGGGTAACGGCCAGCAGTTATCTCCATCTGGCTCCTAATCATCCCTTGCGGAAAAACAGTAACTGGATAGTCAAATATAACGGAAAGAGCTATCTCGACCCCGGCATTCCGGAAGTCCGCGAATATGTCATTAACATCATAATGGATGTGGTGAAACGCTACGACATCGATGCCGTTCACCTCGACGACTATTTTTATCCCTATCCGGTAAAATCACTGACCTTTGATGACGAAGCTTCTTTTAAAAAATACGGTGGCAATGATTACCCCAACCAGTTGAAAGAATGGCGCCGGAACAACGTTAACCTGTTCATCAGTGAGTTAAATGAGAAGATAAAAGAGGAAAAGAGTTGGGTCAAACTGGGCGTCAGCCCTTTTGGGGTATGGCGGAACCTGGCGCTTGATCCGGATGGCTCCGCCGGGAAATGCGGATTATCCTCCTACGACGATTTATACGCCGATGCCCGTACATGGGTGAAGAACGGCTGGGTGGATTACATCATTCCCCAGTTGTACTGGGAGAGAGGAAATGCTTACGGCGATTTCGATACGCTGGCCCGCTGGTGGAACAACAATGTCGATAAGCGACATCTGTATTTCGGGCAAGCACTTTATAAGGCTGCCAGCTCGGCACCCGGATGGCAAGACCCCAACGAAATTGAAAAACAAATCGATATTGCCCGGCAGATGAACAATGCCCGTGGCTTTGCCTTTTTCAGCGCTTCGCATTTGCTCGATTTGAGCCAGGAGCAGGTTAGCCGCTTACGGCAGGAGCTAAAAGAAGAACCGGCTATTGTTCCCAAGATGGCCTGGCTCGATAGTGTTCCTCCACCCGTTCCGGGCCATTTCAGGCTCGAGTCGACCATTAATGGAACCTGGCTGAAATGGAAGCTGCCGGCTAACTATAATGACGATCGTGTCCATTATGTAGTCTATCGTGTAAAAAAAGATACGACGGGAAACAATCCGATAACTGACGTTTTTGAAGTAACGGAACAACGTCAGCTGTTTATCCCTCCGTCTATGCGTAAGAAGCTGGTTGACGAGTGTTTCCGCGTATCAACCATCGACAGATTGAACAACGAAAGTGCTCTTTCGCCACTCATACAGATAAACGGGACTGAATTTAAATTAATGCAATAATTTTTGCTGCATTTAGTAACTGGTCATATGTATGTTATATTTTGAGTAACTTTGTATTCTCACTAAAACCGAACCATGGACGAGATTTTTAAAAAGATTGGAACAACTCAGACCCTCAGTCAGAAGATCGAACGGAATATAGAGAAGGCTATCCGTGATAAGAAACTGGAAGTTGGTTCCCGTCTTCCCTCCGAGCGTGAATTATGCGAAATGTTTGCTGTCAGCCGTACGGCTTTGCGTGAAGCGTTGAGACGTTTAAGTGCCCGTGGTCTCCTCGAAATCCGGAAAGGTAGCGGTATGTATGTGACAAAGCTGGGAATGCAGGATGCTATTCAATCGCTGAATCTGTATTACGACCTGAAGTTCGACAATAACCTTATCAAGCAGATCATCGAAGTGAGAAAAGCATTCGAACCCCAGATTACGATGATGGCTGCCCAAAACCGGACGGAAGAAGATCTCAAACAGATGGAGAAGAACCTGCTTGAGTTCGATAAGTGCGATCCGGATAATACCCAGTTAGAATCGGATATCGATAACCGGTTCCATATTCTGTTGGCCCGTGCCACCGGTAACCCGATTGCTATCGTTACCATGGAGCCCATTCACAACTTGCTTCCGCGTATGCGTAACCTGATTTATGGTAGTATCGAAGGGGAGAAGGAAATCACCCTGGGTTATCACAAGGAAATTGTGAATGCTATCCGGGAAAAAGACGGTGAACGTGCTTCGGAACGTATGCAGGCACACATTAACCGCAACATGGAGGTTTACGAAAAGTTTCTCAATAAGGGAGAATAAGCTGTTTGCCCACACATATAACCCGGCTCCACTACAGCCGGGTATTTACTACACTGTTGAATATCGAACCGAACTGGTAACGTAGCCCGATGCCGCTCGAAATCTCGAACGATGTGGGCAGTTTGCGCGTGTTCAGTAATAAGTCCTCGTCTGAAATATCACCTAACGGCAGATACAACTGGTCATGAATGCTTTCGGCATTGAAACCGAAATTCACCGAAAGGCCCTTGGCCACCCGGAAATTAATGCCGGTATTGAATTGCAGACTGTACTTCTCGGGCATTTCCAGGTATTGATTTCCCCGCACCCGTGCTTCGATGCCGCCCCATTGTTGCACCATCTCGAAATCGACCGCGAGGGTATGTTTCCACAACCACTCCTTTGTTTTATCGAAAATGGTCTTTTCATTGTAGCCCACCGTTTCGCCGCCGGCATAATAAGCAACCGTGAAGGTGCGTTTATCCGCTTCGTCCCACGGAAAGAAGTTATACTCAACTGCCGGTTTCAGGCTGTAGGAATACTTGATATTACGATAGGTGCTGGAATACAGATTGAAGAATCCGCCGAACGACCAACGGTCCGATAAACTCCTGACAACACTGGATGAAAAACCCTTGTAAATATTTTCTGTTCGGACCGTCTCATCGTAGGTTGAGGTATCGGTTTCTACCGTTTTTTTATACTCGCGGATGTGGCTGGAGTAATTGATGTTATTCCGCACCCGCCATTCCTCGGTCACTTTAGAGGCACGTCCTGAGAACGAGTAGTCGAAGTTCTTCTTCCGTTCCTCCATGCTCAGCCCGCCGTTTCCCTGGATGCGAAACACCCAGTTGTGCCACGGGTCAACCAATGGTTTGGTGTCCGCGAAAGCGGTATCTTTTTTATTTCCTTTGATATTCACCGATTCAGCGCCGGTTGCTTCATTCACAAATGGCATTACGCCCATTTTCAGGGTACGAAGAAAAACATCACGCACCTGGTTCCAGGTTTGCGACGGGTAGGTATTGCAGTTCAAAGTAAAATCGCCAATTTGGTCGAACATGACGCTGTAGAAAGCCATGGAGTAGTTGGCACCGCCACTTCCGGTGGTCCGCTTCTTGACAATTACATGCACATCGGCAGCATTCGGGTCGTTTACAAAATCGACAAACGAAATATTTCGGCGGATGTAATTAAAATCAACGATATTTCCTTCCAGGTACAAACGCACCGGACCTTCTTTTCTTCCCTTACCGGGAAGCTCCTTCCCAACAACCCGCTGAAGAGGAACAACCAGCAGAAAAAGTGCAATAAAATACAGTAAAAACGGAATAGACCCTTTTTTCATAGTTAGCTCGAAATAGGTGGATGGCGGAAAATTGCAACAAATGTATAGAAAACGTTTATTATTTGAAAGATATTTCATTACGATATCATACCGGAATAGGATGATTTATGGCTTGTAAACCAATTTGTTTCGCTTAGGATGACCAAATGCGTACCAGAAGAAGTGTCCCTGTCAGTGGTAACTTATTGTTTGGCTTACGGTAAGCATAAAAAGATTTTATAAAATTGCCTTGCTTTTTGAGCCTTTCGGCAGAAAAGATTGTTTCACACAAAAAGTAATACACACAGCTCATGACAACCAGTTTTTTGCTATTGATTCTCGGTTTGGTATTTCTTATCAAAGGTGCCGACTGGCTGGTATTCGGGGCATCTGCCCTGGCGCGCCGTTTCCGCATTCCTGATCTGGTTATCGGGCTAACCATTGTTTCATTCGGAACATCGGCACCCGAGCTGGTTGTTAATAGTTTCGCCGCGTTCCAGAATCACCCGGACATTGTTTTGGGGAACATCATCGGGAGTAACAACTTCAACCTGTTTCTCATCCTCGGAATTTCGGGATTGATTCTTCCGCTAAGCGTACAAAGCACCACCGTGTGGAAAGAGATTCCCTTCTCGTTGCTGGCTGCACTGGTATTATTGATTTTAGCCAACGACCAATGGACCGGGCATGCAATCGATGTGATTTCGCGAACGGATGGCATAATTCTACTTCTTTTTTTCGCTTTGTTCTGGCTCTATCTTTTCCGGCAGGTGAAAAAAGAACGACTCAGTTCACCCGCAGAACCCGAAACCTCTTCGATGAGTAACTGGAAGATGGCAGCCTATATTTTGGGTGGGCTGGTCATCCTTATCATTGGTGGAAAGGTGATCGTCAATAGCGCGGTGAATATTGCCCGGCATTACCAAATTAGCGAGCAAATCATCAGCCTGACGATTGTTGCCGCGGGAACATCACTGCCTGAGTTAGCTACATCGGTGGTAGCCGCTATACGCAAGAACAATGACATTGCTGTGGGGAACGTTATCGGGTCGAACATCTTCAACATCTTCTTCATCCTGGCCATCAGTTCACTCATTCGCCCCATTCATTTCGACGTTTCCTTCAACCGCGACATTCTGTTGCTCATCGGCGGAACGCTCTTCCTGTTCATTGCCATGTTCACCGGTAAGGTACGCAAGCTCGATCGTTGGGAAGCCGCATTACTGCTGATTGCTTTTGGTGTGTACTTTTACTTCATCACCTGACGCACGTGCGGCATCTCGGTGAAAGCGATATGCAGTCCGGCCTGTTTAAGTGCGTTGGCAAAGGTTTCGCAAATGTACTCTTCGCCCACCATCTCATCGATACCAAACAAGCCCAGTTCTCTGCGTACTTCCGGTTTTACTCCGGACAGGATGACCCGGATACCCCGTTTCTCCATCTCCTTCAACAGCTCAACGAAATTGTGAATCCCGGTCGAATCGATGAAAGGCACATGTCGCATCCGTAGAATCAACACGTTTGATTTATAATGAATATTTCGCAATGCATCGCGGTATTCCTGTGCCGCCGCGAAGAAGAACGGGCCACTGATTTCGTATACATCCACACCGCGGGGCAAGGCCGAATAGTTCTCAATCACATCGGTATCCTGCTCCATCGGTTCCACCGACGACAATTTGCCCATCCGCTGCATAAAGAGCAAGGCTGAAAGCACAATCCCGACCTCGATGGCAACCGTCAGATCGACCAATACGGTCAGGAAGAAAACCGTCAGCAATACCAACACATCGTATTTCGAGCCTTTCAATACCGAACGAAATGAACGCCATTCGCTCATGTTATATGCCACTACCATCAGAATACCGGCCAGCACCGGCATGGGAATCAGTTTGGCCCACTTCCCAAAGAAAAGCATGATGAGCAACAATGTGACTGCATGAATCATTCCCGCCAACGGCGTGCGTCCACCGTTTTTTACATTGGTAGCTGTCCGGGCAATGGCTCCGGTAGCCGGAATTCCGCCAAAGAGCGGTGATGCCAGGTTGGCAATTCCCTGCGCAATCAGTTCGGTGTTCGAACGGTGATGTCCGCCAATCATTCCATCAGCTACCACCGCCGACAACAGCGACTCAATAGCACCCAGCATAGCAATGGTCAAAGCAGGCTGAACATAGTTTTGTAGGTTCGACCAGTCCAAATGTGGAATTTGGAATGAAATGCTTCCCTGGATTTCGCCGAACACGCTCTCAATGGTATGAACAGGGAGATGGAACAGCGCCACAATGGGCGTAATGATCAGAATCGCCAGGAATGAACCGGGAATTCGTTTCAGAAGCTTCCCCCCATATATGGTGATCAATATAGTGGTTATGGTAATGATGACTGCAGCCGGGTTTACCTGGTTGAGTGATGTCAGATACACACCCCATTTCGGCAAGAAGCCGGCTGGTAAATGTTCGGGATGCAGTCCCAGGGCATCTTTCACCTGCGTGGTGAAAATCACCAGGGCAATACCGGAGGTAAAGCCAACCGTTAGCGGTCGCGGAATAAACTTCAGTACGGCTCCCAACCGGAGCAATCCAAACAAAATGAGTATAACGCCCGCCATCATTGTCGAGATGGCCAGGCCTTCGATGCCATAGGTTCCGACAATACCGGCCACCACAACGATAAACGCTCCGGTAGGCCCGCCAATCTGCACGCGACTCCCACCTAAAAAGGAAATCAGGAAACCCGCTATGATAGCTGTTGCCAATCCTTTTTCAGGCGAAACGCCCGAAGCAACCGCGAAGGCAATGGCCAACGGAATCGCCACAATACCAACAATCACACCGGCCAACAGATCGTTCACAATCGTTTGCCGGGAATAACCACCTTTCAGGATGGTAAAGAATTTGGGTTTGAAAATGCTCTGCATCGATTTCTGGAAGTAAGCTGCAAAAGTAGCCGAAAAACCGAATGCTAAATCAGATTGTCGCGTTAAAATATTACTAATTCAGATTGGAGGGAACGACTGGATGCGTGGAGCTAAGGGAAAGATGATTCGGGTTGAGTTCCCGATTATCTTCAATTATCATCCGGAGTTGATGAATATTCCATTCGGGAAGGGGTGGCATGTTGTTAGAAAGATGGTATCGTGAGGATGTACGTCCCCGCAGTAGTCTTTTTTGAGCCTGAAAGGCTCCGATTCCAGAACTTGGGGCAACGCCCGGGACAAAGGCGTATAATACAACCAATCAGCCTGTAGGGCTGGCACATCCGTACCAATTCTCAGGATCTGATGCTTGAAGCCCTTCAGGCTTCCATACGTCTATTGGTCTTTTACCCGGAGTATTGCCCCGGGCTTTGGGATTTCAGACCTTAGGCTAAAGCCGGAATAAATGGCGGGCATGTAAGGGCTTTAGCCCAACCATCATCATAAAAAAATCCCGGCAATCGCCGGGATTCTTTATTCTATTTGAATTATTCAATTTCAGTTAAACTCTATCCGGAAAACCGGTTTGTGACCACGGAGGGTACTGTCGTTATTCCAAACTTCGTAACCGAGTGTCATCGCGGTGACTTTCTTTCGTAACCGGTCGTTCTTCTCGTCCCAGTACCACTGCTCGTCGAACTGTATTTTCCCGATTTTATCGCGGGTAAATTCGCCGGAAGCTTCCATCGCTTTCACTTCCTGTATAGAATACTTCTTCCGGGTAAAATAATCCATGGCCGTCAGTTTGCCGGCATAAACGGCATCGAAGATGTCATCGATGAGTTTCTTCCGTTCGAACTTGCTCAGGCATTCCGTCGTCCACGTGTCATCTTTGTTCGGATTCAGTATGATGGTATCATACGTAATCTTTCCCATCGACGCACCTTGGGGGGCAGGCGTCGCCGCTGTTTGTTGTTCTTTCTTCTCCTGTTTGCATCCTGAAAAGATGAGTACAAGAGCAGCAAGAATGAAGAGGCTTCTTTTCACTTATCTTCGGTCAAAAGTTAGACGTTCGCCACGGAATTCTTCGTTGAATTTTCCTTTTCCGTCGGCATTGGTATTCTCGTACACCAGGTTGCCATTCACAAAGGTGTGGGTGACCTGGTAAGAGAATGATTCACCTTCGAAAGGCGACCATTGACATTTGTAGAAGAGGTTATCCTTCGAAACGGTCCAGCGCGAGGGTTCTACCAACACCAAGTCGGCTTTGTAGCCTTTCCGGATGTAGCCGCGCTTTTGCACGCCAAACAGTTCGGCCGGGGCATGACACATCTTCTCGACAACTTTTTCGATACTGATTTTGCCTCTTCGGTGCAGTTCCAGCATGGCAACCAGCGCGTGTTGCACCAGCGGTCCGCCGGATGGCGCTTTCAGGTACTTGTTATTTTTTTCCTCTTCGGTGTGCGGGGCATGGTCGGTGGCAATCACGTCGATGCGGCCTTCGTTCACAGCCTTTAAAATGGCCTCGCGGTCGTCGGCAGTTTTTACCGCCGGGTTCCATTTGATGCGTGTGCCGTACTTTTCGTAATCGGCATCGCTGAACCAAAGGTGATGCACACAAGCTTCCGCCGTGATTTTCTTATCCTTCAACGGGATGTTATTATCGAACAGCGCCATCTCTTTGGCGGTAGAAAGGTGTAGCACGTGTAGCCGGGCTCCGTTCTTTTTCGCCAGTTCAACCGCTTTGGAAGTGCTCAGGAAGCAGGCTTCGGCACTACGGATTTTCGGGTGTTCGCTAATCGGAATGTCTTCGCCGTATTTTTCTTTGGCGGAAGCGAGGTTGGCCTGAATGGTTGGCTCGTCCTCACAGTGCGTGGCAATCAGCATTTTCGATTTGCTGAACAGATTGGCCAGCGTCTCGGGATTGTCAACCAGCATATTCCCGGTGGACGAACCCATGAAGACTTTCACTCCGCAAACCTTTTCCGGGTCGGTTTTCAGTACTTCGTCGATGTTGTCGTTGGTGGCGCCCATGTAAAACGAGTAGTTGGCCATCGAAACTTCGGCGGCGCGGGCATATTTTTGTTCGAGTAATTCCTGCGTGGTGGCTTGCGGAACGGTGTTGGGCATTTCCATAAACGAGGTGATGCCGCCGGCTACAGCCGCTCTCGATTCGGTGGCGATTTCGGCTTTGTGAGTGAGCCCGGGTTCCCGGAAATGAACCTGGTCATCGATAGCGCCAGGTAGGAGTAGTTTTCCGGAAGCATCAATGACTTCAGCTTTCGCCAACACGCTTTCCGGTACTTCGTTGCGAAAGATTTTCTCAATGTTTCCGTTTCGAATCAGGATGCTTGTCCCTTTCATGATTTTTCCTTCATTCACTACCTTGGCATCCCTGATGACAATGTCCTTCATTTTTGAGTTTGATTGATTTTGTTTTTAATTATTTGGTAGTGGCATGTGTTCCACTGGTTGTCGGTTGAAAGTAAGCATTTTTCGATGGATTTGAAAGCGCCTGATTTAATCAGTTGTCATGACGAGCTTCCAATTTAAAACTATTTTCTCCTTTATTTTATTGCGTGGCATAAAAAAGAGCAACCTCGCGAGCTGCTCTTGTCCTGTATCTTAAGCAATTTAAGTTCGTTTGTAACTTCGGAACCAGCTCCTCATCTTCATCTTCATCACCCCGAAAAAGGCTTCTCCGAAGATGCCGCCGCTCATTTTCGACGATCCTTCCTGCCTTTCGGTGAAAATAATGGGAACTTCCACGATGTTGAAGCCGAATTTCCAGGCAGTGAATTTCATTTCAATCTGAAATCCGTAACCTTTCATCCTGACTTTATCGAGCCTGATGGTTTCCAACACTTCGCGCCGGTAACACTTAAACCCGGCAGTCGTATCCATCACCGGCATTCGGGTAACCGTGCGCACATACACCGATGCAAAATACGACATCAGTACACGGCCCAGCGGCCAGTTAATCACGTTAATTCCGGTAATGTAGCGCGAGCCAATGGCGACATCGGCACCCTTGTTGGCACAGGCGTCATGCAGCCTGAGCAAATCTTTCGGGTCGTGCGAAAAATCGGCATCCATCTCGAAAACATAGTTGTAGCCGTGTTCGATGGCCCAGTGAAAACCGGTAATGTAGGCGGTTCCAAGCCCTAGCTTCCCTTCTCGTTGAAGCAGGTGCAGGCGGCCATCGTAGTCTGGCATCAAACGTTTAATAATGTCGGCAGTTCCATCGGGCGAATTGTCATCAATAATCAACAGATGGAATGGATGCTCGAGGCCTAATACCGTGCGGACCATCCGCTCGATATTCTCTTTCTCGTTGTATGTAGGAATAATTACTACGCTGTCTGGCACAATTAAACTTTTTTTGTGTCCGGTAAAGATAAGATTATTCTTTGTGGTTCGAAGCGGGGTATTGGACTGTGATTAACGTTTTTTAGTATTTTTATCGAAACGATTAACCTGATAGCCTTTGGAACTTTTTCGAGACCTCGGTTTGTTAAGCCCGGTTTATGTGCCGTTGATTTTGTCGGTCGTTCTTTTCTTTTCGGCCGGAAAAGATGATCACAGCAAGGTGTGGCTGGGATGGGGCATGCTCAATGCAGCTTTCCTGTTTCTGGCCAACTACTTTTATTTCCAGAAGCATTACGAAATCTATACTTATCTGCACAGTTTGCACATTTCGTCGGTGCTGGCGGCTTACCCGTTCATCTACACGTACATATTAAAACTCACATCGCCTCCCGGGAAAAAGGTGCGTGCCTGGATTCATTTCCTGCCGTCCATTGTTTTCTTTTTCCTGAGTGCGCCGGTTTTCTATCTCATGCTCGATGTGCAGGAGCGGGTACAGTTCATGTCGGAGTACCGCTTTGCCCCCGATTTTTCCAATCCGCTGATGAATTACCTGTTGGTGGTTCGTTTCCTCAATATCGTTTGCCTCTTTGTGCAAATCTTCCTCTACTTTGTTTTGTCGTTCCGGCTGCTTCGAAAGCATCGCTACGAAGCCGTCAACTGGTTTGCCGACTACGGGAAAATCGGCCTCAAGTGGATGTGGTTGTTCAACGGACTCTTTTTCGGCATGGCCATTCTCAGCATTTTCTTCTATTCCGTCAATCCGGTTAAATTATTTGGCGACGACCGCTACCTGGTCATCCCGCTGTTTTTGCTGGGATTGCTTATCTGGGCGCTGGGTGTGTTGGGGTTCCGCCAAAAGCCGCTCTTCGATGAACGCGACCGCCTGGCCGTAAGACTGGAGGGGCACGATGAACCCGATTCGGTCATCATCAAAAAAATCAGAACGATTTTTCAGGAGCAAAAGCCCTGGTTGAACAACGATTTCAAGCTGGCCGACCTGTGCCTTGAGCTGGGAACCAACCGCACGTATGTGTCGCAGGCCATCAACCGCAGTTACGGCGTGAACTTTAACACCTTCGTTAACCAGTACCGCGTCGATGAAGCCAAGCGACTGCTCTCCAGTCAGCCCATCCTCTTGCTCGAGGAAGTGGCCATCCGTTCCGGTTTTGGTTCCAACGTATCCATGTCCCGCGCCTTCAGACAACTCGAAAATGTAACGCCCGGCATGTTGCGCGACCGGTTACGGTATGCTACCGAGACAGAAAGTGTTTAGGGCGGCTTCAAGGTCTGCGGCCTGTAGCGTACTCGCAGTCCTGGGGTCTCACCGGTCGTTCCGGGGGCTCATTCCAATCGCCCCGTCACTCCCGTTCGTCCAACCGGTCCCGCTTCGTCCGGCTGTCGGCCTTCGCCCGGCCGCGGGAGTTGGTTTCAGGTTTCAACATTTCAAGTTTCAGGTTGCGCTTTGTGGTTTCTGTCGTTCCTATTGTTGGAATTGTTTCTGTTGTCCTTCTCTGAAGATGCATCTTCCGCCTCCGTCAGGAGAGGCCGTCCCCGAATAGAGAAACAATCCCGATTAGCGGGTCTGCGAGCAGAAGTTGTTGGATTTCAATAAAAATGAAACAATTATCCTAGCCGGGAGTTAAGTAGAGTAGAGACCAAAAAACAAGTTGAATGAAATATTTCGTAAAGATAAACGATGTAAAATCGACCGACGAGCTGGAAGGAGCCTGGAACAACGACGACTATAAGGAGTTGCTGGCAAGATTTGAGTACCCCGATGCGGAGCAATTAAAACCAACCGAATTGAAGGAATTTCTTTTTATGGCCATTTCGGACTTCGAACCCAATGAGGCGGCTGCGATTCTTCTCGACTACAAACTTTCGGATGTACTTGCTGAAGGGCAAATTGATAATCTTTCGCACGAGATGCTAAGGGTAAAAGTCTTTGAAAATTATTCTGAGATCGACCTTCACCAGGATCTGTTCAACATTAATCAATTGCTTTACCAAGCCTACAACGGAAAGTTCCCCCCGGGCAAAGTGAACATCGTACAATTCGAAATAAAGGGCGAAGACAATGGCTCTGAGGAACTCACAAAGGAAATTGCGTTGAAGGCGCTAAGTTACGGCCTTTCAGACAATAATTTGCTCAACCGCTTACTAAGCGACCAACTGGAGGGACGAACATCCTTTCCCGAGGCTGAAGGAATTGTGTGGAGCTTGCAAAATGAGGGAGACGATGCTTACTCGATGACGATTTCAGAAAAGTGGCTGACCAAAGACGATTTTGTGAACCTGGAATATGAATGCACGGTGCAGCCGTTTGAAGGTCCGGATGAGGAAGAATAAGCATCGGCAGATTCGGTTTGTAGCCTCAGTTGCTCCTCAATTGTATCTTAAGTACCACACGATGCAATGGCAGGGCAGTGAGATGTAGAAGAATTTATTGGAAAAAAAAAGCAAACTATGGAAAACGACGAAAACAAGAAACCTGAAGAGAAGACTTTTCAGGATAAAGCAGAGCAATGGATCGATAAAGCGGAAGAATTTATGGACGATACCGCAGACAAAATACATGAGAGCGAAACGTACCGGAAAGCAAACAAATCTGTTGAAAATGCCACAAAAAAGCTTTTTCGGAAAGCCGGAAGGTTATGGGGAAAATCAGAGCATTACTTTAAAAACAGGGATACAAAATAATCCTCGTTGGACTTATGATGCTATAGCAAGTGTGCATACTACAAACCGATGATCAGCAATTTGAAGAAGGCCGCCAACTGGATGTGGTGATTGGGTAAGTTCGGTTTCAGGTTTCAAAATTTCAAGTTCCGGGTTGCGCTTCGCGGTTTCTGTTGTTCCTATTGTTGGAAATGTTTCTGTTGTTTGTTCTCCAATAAGGAAAAAGTCTTCCAATAAGGTTCGCCCCCCACTTCGCCGTCAGGCGAAAAGCGGGTTGGCCGGTCAAAGAGTTTCCCGCCAGGGAAAGATGTTCATCACCTTCGGCGAAGCCGGAGGATTGGCAACCTGAATAGAAAGCAACTCCAACGGAGTTGAATAAAAAAAGACGCTGTTGCGCCGCACACAGTTTCCTGAAGCATGCCCGGCAACGGAAAAGTACCCCCAAAGTAGATTTTAAGTACAGATACAGTAGGGATAGAGTACTAAACAGTCTTCATTTGCGCACCGGTTGAAGTGGATTGTCCCGGGTTTTAAATCCCTTCGTTTCTGTAAGCCGTTTTCCCCACCACCTTCCCCTGTGCAACATCATTTAAGTATTTTTTTGAAATAAATTAGTCCATCTAATCAGGCACTTGAGATTTTATGTCAAAAAAGACTGTAAAAAGGTTTGGAGTAATACGAAAAAATACGCTTTCTTTGCATCCGCTTTCCGAAAGGGAGGCAGCGTTCAGAAGGTGATGAAAAGAGATGTTTCGGACCACGTGAAAGGTTTTTTCACTGTTTGGGAGTCCAACCGGGATGGCGAGATAATCCTGGCAGGAAAGAGCCGGGTTACGCATCGAAAACATCACTGAAAAAAATCTTGAAAAAGTATTTGGAAAGTCGGGATAAAAGGTTTTATCTTTGCCGCCACGTTTGAAAAAACGGGCGTTGATTTCCGGGTACTGAAGCTTTGAGAAAAAGGCGAAAAAAGATTTGGAGATAACGCGAAAAGATTTCTATCTTTGCAACGC
>NZ_PYGC01000003.1 GCF_003014495.1 Prolixibacter denitrificans
TAAGCTTCCTGGTTTTTAGTTTCTTTTTCTGTTTAAAAAACTAATTTACAAAACTTAGGAAGCTTATGCTTTTACAAACATACAGCCTAAAGGGGACTTTAAGCCGCCCCTTTAGGGGAGGTTTGGAGGGGTAAAACAGAACGCCAATTGCAATTTGTAAGTTTTAAATTTCGCTGTGAGCCTTTTGGACAACCTCTTGAATGTGCCGGTTTGAGACGCAAAGCATTGCGTCTCTACAGGGCCGGTTCTGCCTGTGGACTGCTCCAACGTTTGTTCAGCCAGCGCCAGGTGAGGATGAAGAAGCCCAACGCTACCAGGAGGACAACACCGTAAATTAGATTATCACCGATACTGTCGCTAAGCGATTCATTCGTGTCAGTCGCATTTATCATGGCAATATAACCTATCAGGTTGTTGACGAAATGTATGAGCATTCCGGGTATGATCGAATTGGACTTCCAGTAAACCCAGCCAATGACCAATCCCAGTAAAAGCGCTCCAACTCCCTGCCACGGATTTAGGTGAGCAACGGCAAAAATAGCAGCTGACCAGATGATAGCTTTTGCCGGGGAATAGTTCTTTAACAAACCTTCCAATATCACGCCACGGAAAAGAATCTCTTCCAATAACGGCGCCGCAACGACTATCGACAAGAAGAGAAAGAAGTTAGGTTGGTGAACCCCCGACATATATCTGTTAAACCAGTCGGAGCCGGGAATTAACGAGGAAACTGCTGAAATAACAGTAGAGGCAGCTATCGTCATCACGGCAATAACCAGGATGACCTGAAACGGCTCCCTGTTGAATTTCACCCGGTATTCCGGTATATCAAACTTTCGAATGCGTTTCAATCCCAATCGAACAACGATGTATAAACTTGCAACCTGGACTAACAATAAGAGAAACGATATCAAAAGCTGACCATGGGGTATCCCATATCGCTCGTTTAAAATCAAGACAATTCCAAAAGGAATGGAAAATAAAATGGTAATTAAAATCAGCCGGATAAGTAACCGGAACGACTGCCCGATGTTGGGATAAAAGCTTTGAGGAACTTCGGGTTGGGGGCTTTCTCTAAACATGACAATCAATCATTTTAGGAGGTTAGGTTGTCGAGAAGTTATCTGCAACGTCCCGACTGTTCTCGTAATGTTCTTTCAGTATTGCTTCACTTCGCTGTATTAAAACACCATGGTCAGCCCGACGCCGTTGCTGTTGACGCCAATTCTGAGTTCGGGATAGTATCCTACGGGTTTTAATCCGTCGTTATAAATCTTCACTGCTTTTTTAGCATGCCGGTTAAAAGCAGCGGAAAACGGAATGGATATAGCGGTTAGCCCGGCTCCTACTGCCGCCAGGTTCCAGTCAAAATCCCGGCCGCCAATCGCACCTCCAATGGACCATCCAATCAGAAAGCCTCCGGCAAAGCCGAATATCGCTCCTGCATCGTAATTGCTCCTGGCAATCTTCATTTCATTGTAGGCATCCGGATTAGAATAGGTGATATCCAGGAGCTGATTGGGTCGAAGTCTTTTCCCATGATGAAGATAGATGGTTCCCAACGCCTTTTTTACCTGAATTGAATCGGATTGATACTGCCCAAAAGAATTCAGGGCAACTAACATGAATAACAGCGGAATCAGTAGTTTTTTCATCATAGGGGTAGCTTTATTGGGGTAGAGACGTTGCATGCAACGTCTCTAATTATTTATTCAATGTTCATTCACAGCCGTCACGTATGTCTTACTGAGGATACGTTTCCTAATCCTTACATAGGCCCAGGGACGATAGAACCCCAGGGTAACGATGGTCAGCAACCACTGTCCCCAGATGAACAGGAAATCAGCGCCCGGCTCGATATCGTATCCGAACACATAGGCTCCATCTTCCTTTTGAGCAGTGGTCCTTGCTGAAAAATAAGTGTATAACCGCAGGAAAGCCATCGGCAAATAGATTCCCAGCGTGATGACCGTCAGGAGTACCTCCAGTGCAATTTTGCCAATCGAGTGATGCCATTCCGTATTCCACTGAATATGGTAATCTTTATAATTGATGTTTACCAGCCAGTTGTAATACAAATAGTAGTAAGGAATGGCCAATATGAGCATGAATAAGATCGGGGTAATGTTCAGGACGAGTGGTCCATCTTTGACGGTATAAAGGAGCGCCGCAAATATAAAAAATAGAATAACCGGGATGATTATTACCAGGAGAACGATGACAAACAAGGTACTGCCGCTCCCCTTGAACCTGAATTCGTTTCCGTTGTGCGAACTGTTATCGATAAAAAAGCGGCTGATGTCCCGCGCGAACCAGGCACCGTAAATACCAAAGGTGATAACTGTTAAAAACAATCCCAGCAACACCTTTCCGGCGAACGTCCAGAACCTTCCATCAAAGCGAAAACCGGTCTCGCCATACCGAACATGCTCAATAGTGAGCCGGGCGATAAGATAATAGATGAGTAACCCGGAAATCACTGAAAACCACAATAGGAGTCCAAGATAAGGGTCTTGAATTCGATGGGTGCCAGGTGCATATTTTTCATAGTAATAAACGCCCATCGGAATAATAGCAACCAGATAGTACAATAGCCAAATGGGCAGGAACTTCTTTCCGGTTAGGGTAAATTCGAAATAGTTCTTCATTCAATTAAGTTTTGTAATATATATTGATTGTTGGTTAATCTGTCTGTCTAATCGATAGCTAAGCAATTCGTCTTTTCTCTGTTAAATTGGCTATTGGTTTCCCAAATTAGCAAAAAGGTGCAAATCTTATTGTTCATCAGCCCGGGTAAATCGGTCATACCAATTAGCCCTATTTCCGTTCATCAGAAAATTTGATACGTTCACCATCAAAAATTGAACGTTCACCATTAAAATCGAACTATTAAGAATGGATATAAATTAGAAAGGAGACACCAGATGTTAGAGGAAAGCTGAAGAGGGTTTTTGTTGTTGCTATCGTTAGAAAGGTTTCAGGTTACAGATTCCAGGTTTCAGGTTTGGCTTCGAGGTTACTGTGGTTACTGTGGTTAATGTGGTTGAAAGAAGACCGTTGTGTAAACCTTAACGTATACTCTGATTAATCCAAATTTTCAGGCTACTTTTTTGTCAGCTATTCTGGGATCAAGACACAAGTAGTTTATATCATACTTTTGTCCGGATTCCAGGATCGCATAAATTATTCTCAGTAGTTTGTTGGCTACATTATTTAGTACTAAATAAGAAGGTTTCCCTTCTGCTTTCTTTCTGATATAATAGTTTTTCATCTCTTTGTTGTAAGTGATCGCAGATGTTGAACATAAATACAGAAGTGTTTTTAATGATCGATCACCCATTGAACTTATTCTGTGCTTTTTTACCATCTTGCCACTACTGTTAGGGAAGGGACAAATTCCTGCAAAAGAAGCAGCCTGGCGGGCTGTTCGGATCTTTGTAAAGTTATGTGTCTTTATGATTAGCTCATTGGCTGTAACAGGTCCTATTCCCTTTATACTGCAAATAAGTTCACTGTTCTGAGCATATTCCTGGTTGGCGTTGATTATTTTCTGTATTTCTTGCTCAACTGAACTGATTTGTTCACTTAGATCAGCGATCACCTCAGTTGCGATATAGTGAGCTCTTAATGACTTGAACGGAAGCCTGCCTTTGTCTTTCCCTTGCGTTAAAAGTATCTTTCTGTTTTTCACCAACACTTGCCGTAAGTTGTGTAACTCACGAAGTTCATGGATGGTCTCATCTGCATATTCAGCCGGTCTTAGTTTATCAGAAAACCGTTCCCCATACTCTCTTATCCTGGCTGCATCTACCGGATCACTTTTCCCTTTTTGAAGACCAATGAGTGCTTAATCTCATAGCCAGAAACAGCACTGATGCTTACTTCAAAACAGTTAGCAAGAAAAATAAGTAAGTCACCATAAATGCCTGTATGTTCGATGCATAAGGTTGAACTTGAAGGTAAATCAGATAAAAACTCACAAATAGAATTGTAGTTGTTTTTAACTTCCAATTCTTTAATAATTCCCTCTTCAGAAAGAAAATTCACATTAAACTTTTCCTTTGAAAGATCGATACCATAAATTTGTCTCATAGTGTTTTATTTATAGAGGCTCCAATTGAGTGGCAAAAACCGTGATAATGGGTTATACCCTAAATACTCTCTGGCTTTAACTCAAACGTATGTAGTTCTTAATACGCAAATTAGGTTTAAAACCTGGTCCTTTGCTAAAGGTAACGCTACATACGGGAGTCTCTTATTTATGCTATGAGTATAACCAAACTTACTCCTCTATTAAAATGCAAGTCTAACGGTCCTTTGTGGTAAAAATGTAAACCACAATGAATACAAAGGAGGCACAGAGGTTGACAATGGTTCTCCAATTCCCCTTTGACTGTTCTATATCCGTGGTTATCTGTCAATTTCATCTCGGTCCATCTGTAGATGATTCTCCCACTCTCCATTTCTCCCCCTCTCACCTTGGTTACACCGGAGACGGGAAATCAACGACTACGCGGGTTCCGACATCGACGGTGCTTTCGACCTGAATGGTTCCGTTGTTCTTCCGGACGAACTCCTTGCACAACGCCAGTCCTAGTCCGGAACCGCTTTCACCGTCGGTTCCTTTTTCTGAACGACTATTTTCCAGTTCAAAAATTTGCTTCAACCGATCGGGCTTGATACCAACACCTGTGTCCTCAACGACCAGACGGACGCCGTGCAGGTTGTTTTGGGTCGTGATGGAGATCGTGCCTCCGCGGGGTGTATACTTGATAGCATTGGAAACCAGGTTGCGGATAACCGTTTCGACCATCTTGGCATTCCCGCCGATATACGCCGCTTCTCCGTTATGAAACTCGAGTCCGATGGATTTCATCCGGGTCAGGCTTTGGAAGAATTCGATATTGGAAGTAACCAACTGATTCAGTTCAATCAGCTCTTTCTCAAAGGAGGTCAGATTTTGGGATGTATGGGCCCATTCCAGCAGATTCTGCAACAGATGATAGGTTGACTGGCTCAACGCCTCCATCTTCTCCATAAAAATGAGCTTCTCCTCCTCCTCTAAATCCTTCTCGGTATTCATCAAATTCAGGAAGTTCATGATGGTTCCCACCGGCCCTCTTAGGTCATGAGCAATAATCGAAAAGAATTTGGTCTTCGATTTCAGCTGTCCTTCCAATTCCGTGTACAATTGCATGTTAACGGCCGACAGGAAGCCAAAGGTCAGCGCGGTCATAATTCCCCCCGAAATTCCAAAGGCAATTATCCAGAGATTGCCCACCTGGATATCGTTGAACGAACTGCGATGTACCACCAGGAAGATGCCGGCAACCAGAACCACCAGGAATGTACCGAAGAATATAGCGTTTAGCTGGAAAATCCGCTTAAGGTGGCGGCTTTGCTCGTCTACTTTGAGCATTTCGTAAATGGAAAAGACATTGCACAAAGCCAGAATGAAAAGGTGCATGCCAACCCGGGGGAGTTGCAGGCGAAACACATAAAAGAATACCAACGACTGCACAATATCCAGTGCCGGGAAGCCTATAACGATCCATCGGATAACGGGCTTGTCTTTAAATATCCGAATGCCGGCCAAATAAATATACAAACCAACGGTAATCAACAACATGGGCACAACAGCTGCCAAAAAACCATTGGCGGGTGGAACTAACCGGAAAAGAAACCCGATGCCAATTAGCAGGTTTCCTGCGGCCCAGAACACTGGCCCCTTCACCCGGGCTGTATTCCAGTGAATCAGCAACATGTAGAAGCCCATGATAAGGCTTATTCCTGCCGCAATGACAACAATTATTTTGAGACTGAACGGTTCCATTTTCGATGTTGCTTACAGCCTCGCAATTTAATTATGAAAATCATTTATCCTATGGCCTTCGTCAAATTTTAAGAAATGCGACGATAGGCCAAATTCAGCCGGTTCCTTCATTGAATTAACTTCCGGAGCTGACTTTCAGTTATCGTGCTGCCGGGCTCAAAAGCATCAGACTGCATGTAATCAACAATCGAATGGTAGAGTTGCGTTGCTGCCGGATCATCCGGGAGCTCATCCAATCTTGACATGCAAACCAGTAATTTCCCTTTACCCACTTTGTATTCGAATATCAATCCAAACTTGTCGTTGCGCTGCAGGTTGTCGATGACCTGAACGATGGGCCGGTAGTCTTTGTCGGGTTGATTCAGATTCAACGGATGGCTGTGCTTGATGATGGAAAACCACTGCCAATCGGTATGAAACTCCGTCGGGAAATGGTTGAACAGCGGATGGTCCGGATTGGTCAATATCCCCAACGTACCCGGCGAAACCGGTTTCTTATTCCCTTCGCTAATCTGCTTAAACATTTCGTAGTTCCAGAAATCGGGCGGGAACAGACCATCCACGCTGTTTTTCTTCACCTCCTCCTTTGAAGGGAAGAGCAATACTTTTTCTCCCTTGTCGAGTTTATCGAACAGTTCTTTGTTCAGCCCCGAAGTGACGTAAATATCCGCTGCCGGCTGTACCTTTTGGGGTTCCGGATACACCCACACCGGATAGCTGTTCCGGTAACCGGTTCCTTCGATGCTTAAGGCAACGGTTAATTTCTGAGGCACGGTTATCTCCGAAAGCGGAATATGAATCTCTCCAACGCTGTCGACTCCTCCCATGGAGATAGCCGGCTGTTCGAAGCGACCCGATTTGACGATCTGCCCTTGCTGGTTCAATACTTTCCAACTTAACGGCTGTTCCAAATCCCGGTTCGAATAGTTGGCCACTTCCACTCCGGCCGAGAACGTTTCGTTAACCGTCCAGCAATACTTTTTAAACTCCAGTAACGGAACCACATCATTGCAGAAATTCCGCCACTCGTTGCGGTCAATTACATGCTTACTGTCCATAAAGGCGTCCAGAATACCCACCAAAGCCGTTCCCTGTCCGGGATAATCCTGCAGATCGAGTAGCTGGAAGCCGGCCAGTCCCTTGGTGCGCAGTGCTGCTTCAATTTCATCGCGGTAGCACAATGCCGACCAGGCACCGGAAGCCATTGTGAACAGACTATCCTGATCCAACATGCCGGCTTTCTTTAACCGGTTTCGGAAAACTTCCAGGTTGCGGGGTTTCAAAATGCCCGTGTATTTCTTGATCTCACTATAGTTGGGATAAATCTGGTATTGCCCCACTTCATGGCTAATCAACGGAATCTTTATCTGTGACACCGGATAGTCGAAGTTCACCATCGTCGACGGCTTTTCGGTATTCAGGATTCCGCCGTCGCGGGAATCGACAAAAGCCTGTGTTAGTCGCACATGCGTCAGGGTCGTATCGTGGGCATAAGGTGTACGGGCTGCTACGTGGAAATCCTCAACGGGCAGTGGCCCCGAATAACCAATGTTATCATTCGAGCCTTGCGTGTATAACGGACGACCGTCCGCCTTCTTCAGGTCAGCAATCAGTTTGCCTACTTTGTCGAGGTTGCCCCACAGCTCGTTTCCGGGCGACAGCATCACAAACGACGGATGGTTAGCAAAGTTCTTCAGCAAGGCTAAACCTTCTGCTTTGAGCCGGTCGGCGAGCGTATCCGATTCCAAACCGCCCCAGAAAGGCAGTTCCGGCTCCATGTAAATTCCCAACCGATCGGCTGCCTCGAAAGCGGCTTCCGGCGGTGACCAGGTATGAAAGCGGTAGTGATTAATGCCATACGATTTGGCGATCTTCATCACGTGCATCCAGCCTTCCACATCCATGGGCGGATATCCGGTTAACGGAAAAACACAGGCATCATGTTTTCCCCGCAAAAACGTAATCCGACCGTTGATGGCAAACTTAGTTCCCTCGGTCGTAAACTTCCGCATCCCGAAAGGAACCTCCTTGTTGTCTTTGATATCGTTCTGGCTGATAATGGCATTGAGATGATAAATCGGCTGATGGTACTCATCCCATAAATCCATCTTATCGCCCAGCGTGTATTCCAGGTTGATGACCGAATCACAACTCACCTGAAAGTGTGCTGTTTTCAGTCGGGTCTCCTTCCCGTCCAGCGTTTTGGTCACCTGCAAGGCAACATCTACTTTATCCAGGTTCAATCCGTTATGGATGCCCATCTTCACCTTGATCTTCTTATCCTTGATATCGGGATACACCTGCAGGTCGGAGATATACGTTTTCGGGGAAGCTTCGAGATAAATCTTCCCAATGATGCCGTTCCAGTTGGTCTGGGTGTCATCTGCATAGGCATGCACATTCCCGTAAGGCGTCAGCTTCCGATCATTATCAACCCGAACGGTGATTATGTGTTTTCCGGGAGTCAGAAATGCCGACACATTATACTTCTGCGGCGATTCCAACAGCAATGAACTACCAACGTAATGGTCATCAATCCACACCTTCGAAGGCTTGGTCCGCTCCATCACAAAACGGATATGCTTCTCATTCCAGTTCTCCGGAATATTGACCGTCTTCCGGTACCAGGCCGGCCCTTCGTAACGGTATACCCGGCTCAAATGCATCGTAGTGGAATCGGTGTTAAGAAATCCTTTGTGGTTGGTATCGGTCGTACCCGGAAGTTGAACAGAGTCGTTTAACGCCGTGGCATACCACTTCCCTTCCACTCCCCGATTAGCTGAATCCAATCGGAACTGCCACGTTCCTGACAAATCGATGTCCAAACTGTAGTTTTTGGTTGACGTGGAGCATGAAGAAAGAATGCTAACAAAAAGAGCAAAGATGAATGCGCTAAAGAGACCTTTCATGGGATTGATGATTTTTGGTTTGGAAGTCAGATATCCGGATACCATCAGACCTTCCTGTCAGTTTTACAAAATGCATCCAAATATAGGGAAAAGATACCAAACCAAGTAGAGACAAGACAATGCCTTGTCTCTACAAACTCATCATATCATTCAGCTGCTTGTTTCTTTAATTGAATGGTTTTATTGGCGATTAATGGTTTGGCCCAGATACTGATGAACAACAGGTAACCAAGCGTCAGGTACAGAACAAACATTCCCTGCCGCAAACCAATCAGGTCTTTCAGCCCACCAATCAGTAACGATACCAACGCCCCGCCGGCAATACCACTCATCAGTATTCCTGAAAAGGTGCCATGATACTTCGCCACACTATTCAGCGCCAGCGAAACCGTTATCGACCACATCACCGAAAGGGTGAAACCCAGTGCCGGGAAACCATAAATGGCCATCTGTTCGCCACCAAACAAGGTCACCGTCAGGATGATCATGGCTGCAATCACAAAGATGCGCAGCACCAGTTTACTGTCGATAAACTTCAGCAACAGCATCCCCAATAAACACCCGATGGTCAGCATTCCCCAGAACCAGCCGACGGCCGCCGCACCTTCCACTTCGGGGCGCAAACCGTGATAGGTACGCAGGAATTCCGAAATCCAGTTGGCAATGCCCTGTTCCGTTCCCACATAAGCAAAGATGCCGAAGAAGAACAGGATAACCGTTTTGTCTTTTAGCAACTCTTTGTGGATGGCCCACGCTCCCGTTGTTTCATCTTCTTTCCGTTCCACCTTCGGGAAACGTGAAGCCACAATGATCACGATCATCAGCAGCGTAATGACACCAAACACCCAGTAGAGCGATACCCATGGCAAATGTTCCGGCGTGATGTTGGCCAGAATCTGCAGGAACCAGTTCGATTGTGGTCCGCTCTTGTCGAGGTTGAGCACCAGGTACGAGTAGACATACGGGCTCAGGAACGAAGCACCTCCAAAAACCAGCTGTGCGAACACCGAATAGAAAGCGAAGTGCTCCTCCCCGCCCGATACCCGCAACAACGGATTGATCACCACCTGCATCAGGGCCATGGCCGCGCCGATGAAAAACAGCGAACCGAGAAAGACCGGATAGCTGGGAAACAGGGCAAAAACAAACGCTCCGATGGTTGCTACGATCCAGCCACCACTCATACTGATTTTCTCTTTGTACTTCTCCACCAGCATCCCCGACGGGATAGACATCAAACCGTAGGCGATGAAGAAAGAAAAGGGCAACAAACCCGTCATCGCACCGCTCAGGTGAAAACTATCGGACACATTGGGATTGATGGAACCCAGGATGTTAGTAATAAAGGAGATCACAAAAAAGACGATGAACACCAGGGCCACCATGTAATAGTTCCGTTTCATAGGCATCTTTTGTCTATTGAGAATACTGTATTAATTTCGATTCTATCTGTTATAGTGTATTGTAACCTTTCATCTCAATTACCGGTTGTTCGCCGTTCAGGTCTTTGGTGTTCATCTTCACCGTCAGTTCCCGCTCTTCTCCCGGAAGGAGAGAAATGTAGTTATCATTCCAGAAAACCGGCAATACCATTTCATGCGATTCACTAGTTTTGGCTTTCAGGCCAATGAAGAACGCCAGCTTGTCCGAAGGATTCTTCAGCGTTACTTTCACCCAGGTTTGGTCGCCATGCTGTTCAACGGTCTCTGTTTTCTCCACTTTCACTTTCGGCAACTCGGTAAGAGCTGTGAAATCGGCATATTCCTTTATCGGGGTAACGTACCATTTTGTGTTTTTGAAATCGGGCACATCTTTCTTCTGCGACAGCCAGTAAAAACTGTGGGCTATCTCTTTTCCTTCCGGGGAAACGATGCGTAGATCGGCAAAGTAAACCGGCGTAGTACCGCGCATTTCCGGCAACGACAACAGTTCTTTCGACGTGTATTCATCTACCGAGAACGGAACTTTCTTATTGAGGACCACTTTCGAATGCAAATCCAGCACCTTTACTTCGGCCGTTAGATCTTTGAAACCATGCCGGTAATCGTTGGATATGTAGATGCCGTGGTTGCCGTAGTTGTATATGATGTTCAGCGGTTTTAAGGCGTTCTGTGTGCCGAAAAAAGCTCCGTTGGGTGTGAGGTAGTAATCGTACAACTGCCAGTAGAGCTTCGGCCAGGGTGCATTCAGCATCCACTGAATGACGCCACCTGCATTGGCTTTGTTTACGGCAAAGGCTTCGAACATGGGCCGGATGGCTTCGTAATTGGCCATCTGGGCTTTCATCTCGAAATCGTCAATGTTCTTCGCTTCTCCGTAACGATGATTCAATGCTTTGAGGTAGGTATCGATGTTGTGAAACTCACCGCGGCCACAGTGGTAATTCCAGATTTCGTTCACCGGCCAGAGCTTGTCAGCCGGGAACATTCTCTTCAATGTCTCAATCGGTGGAATCTGCGGACCGGGACCTGTCTCAGTATTGAACCCGAAAGCGCCGCCATTTACGGTATCGATGTACCAGTAGTTCGGCGACACGTAATCGTACGGGCCATTCATCTTCACAGCTGTCGGGCCGGTTACCTCACTCGTGCGAACCGAGCAGGCCGATAATGTTGGGCGGGTCGGATCGGAGACTTCAAGGTTCTTCAGATATGTTTTCTCCAACGCCGGGCGCGGCAGCATATCGCTTCCCAGTACCCAGACGAAGATGCTGGGATGATTGCGCAGCCAAAGCACCTGGTCATCCAACGAATTGCTGACGAGCTTTATCTCTTCCGGCGTCTGCACACCACCAAACTCATCACATTTCTTGCCTACATAATTTTCCCACTCCCACTCACAGCTCCAGCCGACCATGATGAGAATACCATTTTCGTCGCAAAGCTTGTACAGCTCATCACTTTCGCCCCAAAAGCCTTCCAGCCGGATGGTATTCAGGTTCATCAGTTTGGTATATTCTACCTGTGCTTTCAGGTTGTCCTTGTTTTCGCGCAACAACAAGTCGTCGGCCCAGCCGCCACCGCGTATCTGCAGGTCACGTCCGTTGATCTTATAGGCTCTTGAACCGGCTTTGTTGATGTAGCTGGTTACCTCGCGAATACCAAATTCCTGAGAAAGCTTATCGGATATTTGATTGTCGACCTTACTGCTTACGTTCAGTGTATAAAGATTGGGATCGCCCATGGTCAAGGGCCACCAGAGTTTGGCATTTTTGAAATTCAACGCCGGATATTCCTTCGGCGTCCAAACCACCATCCTCTTTTCAAATGGCTTTAACGCCACCTTTTTCTTCACCGTAACATCACCAATCTGCGCCTCAACCGTAGCTTCTAATTTCATTCCCGAGTGGTTCACCACCTGCGTTTCGATGGTCAATGCCGCTTCCGAGTCATTGGCCGTATTCACCTTCGATTCGACAAACGGATGCTCAATCGAAACGGGTCCGTTGAACCGGAGCTCTACACCCCGCCAGAGTCCCATGTTTTTGTCCGGTACCTTGGGCGTCCAGTCCACAAAGCCGACAGTGAAATCACCGGGCTGCGGCGGATAAACATCGACCTGCAATCGGTTGCTCTTCTTTTTCAGCTTTCCGGTCACGTCGATTTCGAATCGCTGGAATGCACCTTTCAGCGTATCGGCCGAAGCGATTTGCTTCCCGTTCAGGAAAACATCAGCACTGTAATTGATACCGCCGAAACAGAGGCGGGAATATGTGCCGAGCAGATTCTCAGGAATATCGAATGTTTTGGTATACCGCCATTTATTGTTGAACCACTTACGTGGCACCTTTTCGAGATTTTCGGAAAAGAAAGGGTCTTTATACTTCCCGTCCTTCACCATGGCGGCAAAAACAGTGGAGGGAACATCGCAGGTGAGTTCGTTTTTCGATGAATACACATCGGGCTTGATGAGTTGGCCGTCGTCACTCCATTCGCCGTATGGCTGGAGGGTCCAATTCTTGTCGAGTTTCAGCGTGGCTGACTGCTCCTGCACGTAGCCACAGCCTGACATCAAAATGAGAACCAACAGACTCATGATGGTTTTCAGATTACCTTGGAATTGCATGTTGTCTGGAATGTTAGTTTATGATTACAATGAACGATTTCATTTTCAACACATAGAGCACAAACCTACCGGAAAAGCAAGTGTACCCATTCAACGAATCGCTTAAATGTATTCATTTTTGCGGGAGAATCTAAAAGTGTTCAAAAGTATTCAACGAGATGTCAGATTTTAGAAGAGAGATGGTAGACGTGAGACGGTTTCAGGTTAGAGGATTTCAAGTTTCAGGTTGCGCTCAGAAATTGCTGTAACTGACATTGTTCCTGTCGTTACTGTGGTTACTATTGTTGTGCCCTAATCAACGGTACGACCATTGCGGTCGAAACAGCATCTGTGTTTCAATCAAATCCGGCTCGCGACCGCTCTGTCCGCGAACATCCCTATCCCGGGCTATTAAGATTATACCCCTCCGGGGCAATTTTAGTATACGTTTAATTGATTAGCCGAATACGGGAACCAGCGTCAACAGGATCGCCAGCAGAAAACCTAACCAAAAGAGTATTTTCATCAGGGTCTGGACAAGTTAATGATCGCTTTAGTTAGAAATGCATATCGGTGTAAAGACAGTTAACGATGAAAATACCCTTACTCACGACGATTTTTTTTATCGGGAGATTATGCACTCAAGCTTCCACTCTAGCTAATATCTTTCAGCTCGATGATTTTATCATCCCGGAAGGTGAAAACTGATTTTCCTGTCATGGCAATCCGGTCGCCGGCTTTCAGTTCTTCGGAGAAGTCGATGGCCAGCGTGGCGCTAAAATCGACATCCACTTCTACCTCCTGTTTATGGAATTGAAAATTCGAAATAACTTGTTCCCGTTCGCTGAAGACTTCAGCTGCTTCCCTGGCCTGTTCCCGCAAAGCAGCCTTCCCCTCTGTCGTCAAAGTCACTTCACCCTCTGATATATTTTCAAAACGAGCCTCTTCGTCAATGTCGGCCAGCATCCGATCCACATCGAAGTGATTATAGGCATCAACATAGTTCTCAATGATTTTCCGGTAATCGTCCTGCGTCATAATTGTGATGTTATTTGATGTTGTACTTCTGTACTAGCTCCCCGATTTGTTTTTCTATCTCATGCTCTTTCTCCATCCTGGTTGCAAATGATGATCACATTTCCGGTCTTCTGGCCGGTGAGCACATAACGGAAAGCTTCGGCAATGTCTTCCAGCGGATAACGACGATCGATGACCGGCCGGAACTTTCCTTCCTCCAACAGCTTTTTGATAAAGCCGATACTGCCTTTACGGTCAGTCGGCAACGGAAAGCGAACCTGCTTACCGCGTGTGACGGGTGTCCATAGAGCGAGGAACGGATTCTCTCCGTTGGGACCCAACTCCGACGAGATGTACACACCACCAGGCTTCAAGATGGATTTACACTTCCCGAACGTACTTTTTCCAACCGCATCGAAGACAAAATCGTACTGCTCGCGGTCCTGTGTGAAATCTTCCGCCGTGTAATCAATCACCCGGTCGGCTCCCATCGATTTGAGCAAATTGAGGTTGGGCGTATTGCCAACGGCCGTTACCTCGGCTCCGTAGTATTTCAACATCTGCAACGCAGCCGAGCCAATGGCACCGGTAGCACCGTTCAGCAAAACCTTCCGGCTACCTCCCAATGGCACCTTCTTGATGAAGTTGTAAGCGTAATGTGCGCCTTCGATGCTGGCAGCAGCCTGTTCATACGTAATTCCTTCCGGGATGATTTCTATCGCTTCGTTTTGCGGAACCACCATATATCCCGCATGCGAACGCAGTCCGGCATCGTTGAATCCCCAAATCTTGTCGCCGGCTTTGTAGGCCGTTACCTGACTTCCCACGGCGACCACTAGCCCGGCAAAATCGGTGCCGGTCGTTGCGTCTGAGGGTTCCAGTAAACCGGAGAACAAACGGATGACGGCGGGTTTTCCGGTCAGAATGCCACAGTCGGTGCGATTAACGGTCGCCGCATACACTTTCACCAATAGTTCGTTTTCCCGGGGAATAGGTTGCTGAATTTCCTCTACGGTTAGCACATCGGGGAAGCCATATTGCGTTCGAATCGCTGCTTTCATGAAGTCAGGTTTTGGTTACAAATGCAGTCGATAAGTTACTGAAATTTTGACAAATGGATGGCTTCGCCGGTTATAGTTGTTTCTGTTGTTAGAAGAGTTTTAAGTGTTAGGTGTTAAGAAAGAAGACTCCAGAGGAAAGACATGAGACGAAAAACATTTCAGGTTTCAGGTTTCGCAACTTGCGACTTTTTCCTTTTTCCTTTTGCCTCCTTCTGAAGCATCACAGGAGCATTATTTTCAATTCTCTCCCAATGCTTCGGGACTCCATTAACCGTTGTAACCGTCCTTAAATTCAACCTTCAACTTTATCCTTTAACCTTGTTTCATTTGTTCGGAGTTTTATCGATCCTTTACATCGCAGGTTCTGAATTGCTTCGTCCCCAACATCGCCCTTAGGCGATCAAGGCGAGGGCCGGTCAAAGTAGCCCGGGCCAGCGAAGGCGGGAATGGTTTTGTGCGGGTATTCAGGGATGTGGGTTTGAAAAGACATAACCATGACGCGGGTTGAAGGATCACTTTGACTTGACTTTTTGGTACTTTTGTGTCAAGACAAAAGGACAGATAGAATTCATTTCTTCTTATTAAACAACTGTTCCGCGGGGCATCCCAGTTCGCGCTGTTTACAATGCTTGCAGGTCAGTGTGCCGCGAATGTAGTTATTTCCGGAGGTGGTTAACACCACCAGCACCGCCAGGGCGATTAACACGGCCCAACTGAATTGCACGATAAGCAACACGATTCCTGCGACGAACGGAATCAGCGACACCAGTATGTCCGGAATCAGGTCTTTCCAAGCCATCTCCTTCCGGCAGAAGTTGGCTGCTTCTCCTTTTGGAAAAAACAAGCCACTCAAACGGCCTTTCCCGAAGCCGCACGTTCTGCCCCAGTAGTAGCAGTTAATGCAATCGTAGCGTATCAGTCGATATTCCAGAACAAGGATGTACAAGAGGTAAAGCCACGCCAGGGCCATTCCCACCCGAAACATGATGAAGAAGCCGAGTCCGTATATGCCCAGCGATACTAGGCTGGATTGTATCACAACACCCAAAGGGAAATTTTCGTAGGTTTTGATGGTCTCCATGTTGCTGACGGTTTTCTGAATGAAGTGTAATTCCCGTTTATCGTAATTCAGTTGCCACTTTTCCTCCCATTTACTGGAAAGAGGAAGTACGGAGAGAACATCGTCACCGGTAGTCCGGTGATCTATAGACAAGTTACGGAAGAATGAAACGAGTACAATGAAAAATGAGTAATGAGAAATGAAAAATAGATACTCAACGGTCCACTCTCTTGCTGCTAGTCCAAATTCCGGCAACGCCGGATACATATTCATCACCTCCAATCAATTTTAGGGCTGGGCCTTACTCCCGTTCACCACCCCATGGGTCAAATATTACAAGGTTACTGCACGGTACATCATTCATTGATGTCTTTGAGCACTTTGTGCTTTCCTCGTGTACATTGTGGTTCATGTTTTTTTACCACAAAGGCCACAATGGTTTTTCACGAAGACCACAAAGAGCCCTCATCGAAGCCGAACAATAAAAACAACAGAAACCACAGGAACTACAGTAACAAAGGCTCCCAGCATGAAACCTGAAACCTATTGTTCATTTCTCATTGTACATTGTTCATTGCCTACAGGTTCTCATCCAAACAGTACACCAAATACCATTTCTTCCCGATTAGTTCGAAACGGCACTTGTTACTGAAGCCGGTTTTGGGGAGCCAGACATGCTGGGTAAACTCCGTGGGTGTTTTGTGGTAGGTCACCTTGTATTGGGTGGTGTCGATGTCGTAAATCTCCGTTTTCATGATGTGCCAGTTCTTCTTCGTCCACGGGGTGGTACCGTCCACGTCAACGGCAGCTCCCCCGATGGGAAACTTCAGGCGTGACATCTGAAACGTACTGTCGTTATGGAAACGGTTGTAGAACTGGTCGAAGTCCTCCACGGCTTTACTTGTGCTCTTCGTGGTTGCGGTCTCTTCCGGGTTGGCTTTCGAGGTGTTCACGGCCTCTTTCTTCGTGTGACATCCCGGCAGGCTGAGCCACAGCAAGCCCACCAATATCAACAAGGTTACGGGGAGATGGTTAGCAATCTGTCTCTTCATGTAGTAAGGGTTTTTGTTGGTCTGTTAAACGTTACGGTATTTGTTTTACATAGTTACAAAAATTTTGGGCAGACTGAAAGCAATCATCTCTAATTCAACATTCAATGAATCATAAAAGCAAGCGGCCGTCATCTGATACAAAAAAGGACAGACCTTGCGACCTGTCCTTCTGTCCCGGGATACCGGTAATTATTTATCCGCAAACGGCTGTACAGGCGACCAATGAGTCTGGATGATTTTCCAATTTCCATCCTCTTCGAGCCGGTACACTTCGGTACAATTCCATCGCGAGGCCTTTTCGCCCTGATACGACACCAAGTTAAAGGTTAGTACGGCCATTTTTTCCGTCGACTGAACCAATGGATGAAGCATCTCGTACCGGTCGACATGAATTTGTCCCTTTACCGGTTCGTAATACTTCGTGAGGGCTTCAATTCCGTTCAGCCGTTGCGGGAGTGGCGGATCGAAATACACCACATCGCTTGCCGACAGAGATAAGTAACCACTCGGATCGCCACTGTTCCACTTTTCCAGCGCGGCTTTTTCCAAAGCGATAATTTTAGCCGACACACTATCGGCTGCATGTGCATAGGAACTGGTAACTAACATGATCAAAAGAAAGATTAGTGTTTGTTTTTTCATGAGAAATCGTTTTTGAATAGTTCAAAGGTAGTGAGGACCTGAACTGTTTCCCAAGAGCAAACAAAGGGCAAAATGTCACTTTTCGCGGATTTCCTTCTTCCGGAAACGGAGGGGTGTCGTATCGGTACTTTTGCTAAATGCCCGAACGAAATAGTTCGTACTCGCGTAGTTTAAGTGGGCAGCTATTTCATCGACGGTCATGGCTGTATACATTAGCAGGCGCTTTGCTTCCAGCATGGTGCGATGCAATATGTGCTGCTTGGCGCTGGTGCCCGTTTGCTTCTTCACCAAATCGTTGAGATGCCCCGGTGTGATGTGCAATTGTTCGGCGTAGTAATCGACCGAACGGCTATTGAGGTAGTGGATATTGACCAATTGGATGAAGGCATCGACATACCGGTTACCCGGTTTGGAGGCCAACAACGGGTTTTGCGCCAGGCAAATCCGGTTCAATAACATGAGCGTCTGGTACAGCAACGCCCGCAGGATATGCTGGTCTTTGGTCTGGTACCGGCTCATCTCATCTCTGATGTTCTGCATCAGCCGGGTTAACTGACTGAATTCGCCGGAGGCCGGATCCAACGCCACAGCAGCTCCACTGCAGTTGAAACATGAGAGTTTTTTCACAAACTGCGAATCGTTGAAGAACGCGCACAGGAATTCTTCTTCAAATATCAGGGCATAACCTTCCGGGATGCGGTTATACTGCCAGCTACGCACCTGTCCCGGGGCCGAAAAGAAAATGCGACCGCGTTCAACCGGTTGTGTATTGTTGTCGATGCTGAATGTTCCCTCGCCGTCCAGGATAAGTGTCACATCATAGTAGTCGAGGCGATGGGTCGGATCCTCCAAAAGATACGGCTCCAGACTTTCCAGCCGGATCAGGTCGATGAGTAACTCTTCGCCATACTTGGTCTTATGGAAATGGTATTGTTTCATCATCTCATTTGCCTCACATTCAGCATCCGAAAATTAAAAAACGGTCAGGAAATGTCCTAACCCTTTTACCGAATATCTGAATATCCTTTATCTTCTTCGTCCGAACAACCGCAGCAGGAGCAGGAACAGGTTAATGAAATCGAGATACAGGATGAGTGCCCCGACAATGGCTTCCTTCTTATCCTCTTCGGTTCCTTCGTTCCCGATGACGTTCATCTTTTTAATCTTCTGCGTATCGTAAGCCGTCAGTCCCACGAAAATCAGCACACCGGCGTAGGTGGTAAACCAGTACAGGGCCGGACTATGAAAAAACATGTTGACCACCGAGGCAATGATGACCCCGATGAGCCCCATGAACAACAGGCTGCCCCAGCGGGTCAAATCGCTTTTAGTGAAGTACCCGTAGGCGCTCATCGCCGCGAAGGTACCGGCTGTGATGAAGAACGTCGATGCGATGGAACCAGCCGTGTACAACAGGAAAATCACCGAAAAGGTCAGCCCGTTTAACACGGAATAGAGCACAAACACCAGCGTGGCGGTTTGCGCCGACATCTTCTGAATCCATCCCACCAAGTAACCGACCATCAGGAACTCGCCGATAATCAATCCGAAGAACAACATCTGGTTCTGAACAATCATCCGCACGATATCCACATGCATGGCTGTCCACATGGCGACCGCCCCGGTCACCAGCAGGGCGAATGACATCCAGCTGTATACTTTTACGAAGAACCGTTGCGTTTCGGCCAACGCCTCTTCCCTCGAAATTCCAATGTAATTGTCCATTCGTATTCTATTTGGTTAAATAATTCTCATTTGTCAATGCCGAAAATAGAAAAACGCCGGAAGAAATCTATACGTTAATCACCCTTGTTTTCGACAGCGTATCGTGCCAGCCGGTTTTACTCTCCCCTAAAAAGGAAAAAGCTTCGAAAGGAATGAAACGACACAGTGTGCGGATGAGGATGGTCTTAAAACCGGGTTGCTCCCCCTGCATATTAACGACCTTTGTCTTCGTGATGAATTTGGCAATGGACCTTCCGGTGGAATATTCAAAAATGACGTAGTAGATGGTGATCACCGTGTATGCCATGGCATAGTTTAATAGTACGTTTTCCTCTTCGAAAACAGAGAGTAATGATGGCGAAACGATGGACAAAAGGGACATAAAAAGCACGATGAATACCACACCAAAAACAATAAATAATACTGTATCCAGAAGGTAATTGGCGAACCGCTTGCTGAGACTGGCGGTGTTGAACAGGATATCTTTACGAACTTGTTCTGCCGCTCGTTTGGCTTTCAGTTCCGAATCTTCGGAATAGTGTTCGCAACTGTTTCCAAAGTTGGCGAGTTGGCTGGTCAGTCCGCAAACCAGCCCCAGCTGGCTGTCGAACTTCCGGTTTTGGCAAACCGTGCAAAATTTGAGGTGTTCTTCTCGTGTCATGATGGATGTTATTTAGTTAGATGATTCTACTGTACAGACAAACTTGTCTTAACTAAAGCGGACTAATATCTATAAATTCAATTTCTCCAATGAATTAGTTTTCACTGTACTTGCTAAAAAACCTAATCGTGAAAATTGCAAATACTGATTGAACAATAAAGTTGATTATATAGTTGATAATAGGCTTGCCGTGAATGACAGGTATCAAACCCAATAAATATTGAAACAGCCAAACTAAACCAGCAGCCAGAACAAAGATAACCATGATTCCAAGCAGCGTATTTTTATCCAAATCATCTATCCCAAATGGAGCAAACGGAAGTATCAATAATAATATCAAAAGCGCATAAGATGATGTAACAGTATGCCAAAACGGAGACCTCACCTTAATTTCATTTTTCTCGTTATCTTGTTTTGTTTTTGGTGCGATGTGGTCAAATTTTTCACTATCAACTGTTTTTCCTTTATTTTTTAATGTATCGACAGAGATCGTATTCTGACTATATTGGTTTTGAGAAAATAAATTTAAAAAGAGAACGAAAATATTCTCTCTATCAACAATTCTTTTTTCAATATTGGAGAGGTAGACATCAAGCGTCTTATCAGAAAGTCCATTCTCTTTTAAGCTTTCGATCTTTTCAATCTGACTAATCTTCTGATTAGTGGAATAATAAAAAGTAAAACCCAGTAAATTGTTTACCAAAAGAAGTACAGCAAGGATTAAGAAAATCCCCAAAACTTTGGAGCTCGTTGAATAAGTCTTATCTGTAAAAAAGTGTATTAAACCGCTGAAAAAGTCCATCAAGAAAAATTAGATAGATCAATAATGAATGAGAGTACTTAACTAAAAAATATCATATAGCGTAATCGCCTAAAATGGCAGATCTTCATCGTCATGTAATTCATTTTCATTATATACTATATATGAATCATGCCAATCAGATTTCTTCACAAATTTTAGCTTCCCTTCTTCATCAAATAGCGAGTTCGATATCTTGATTTCTATAAGATTCCGCTTAAATTCTTTGTTCCAGACCCAATACACTTCCTCCTCATCATCACTTTTCTCTAAACCATCCTTCTTAAAACCACGAGCAACTAACAAACGCCCCATATCTTCGACACCTTCGATATAAAAGTTGTATGGTATATCCAACAATGTTCTAAGATTCTCTACTAAAGGATGATTTATTGTTAATATTCGATTAATCTCTTCTGCTTGTCCTTTATTTTCATCACTTAAGTAATTAACCAATTTATTCAAAGTTTGGGCTGTTTTCTCTAGGTTTGAGATTATACTAACTTCCTTTATCCTTGTCTGTTCTTCTAAAAATCTTTGAAATAATCCAGCAAATTGTTCTTTTAAATATTTTGTTATATCTGCTGCGGTTTCGAATCCTTTAATATTATTATTTGTATTAAGTCCCTTAATTTCTTCTATAAATTTATATATTCTTTTATCATCTACATATCTAAACTTAACATCCGATTCTTTATTTAATAAGTAAGTTTCATATTCAGAAAGTACATTCTTTTCGATAAAGACATATATCTGTTTACTTTCCTTCTGTGCCGTTTTTAACTCAAGTTGGGAGATAGATGAATTATTTCTTCTTGATTCAGATCCAAAGCGACCTCCGACAATAGAAATCAAAATATCAACTCCTTTAATTTCTTTATAGCAATATTCTTCAAGTGCTTCCTCCTTTCCATATGGAATATCCCCTTCTTCATTCCTTACTGGTTCATAACCTAACCCCTCAATAAACATATCTAAGTCTGCCCGAACTTGCCTCAAATCATAAAATGTTGAACTAATAAATACTCTTGGTTTAGCCATAATTGATATCTTTAATTGTATCGAGAATCCTTTGCGATGCTCGTTCTTTCTATTTATCGATTTTTAAATCTTTATTATTTCTCATTCGAAAATAACGCTCCTATCCAAACTCTTATTGTTCAACAACATGTTTAACAAAATCCCGTCAAAGGCGATTTTCCATTCACATACCAGATCCGACCGTTCACGGAAGAAATCGGTACGTTCACGGAAGAAATCGAACTATTGAGAATGGGTATAAATTGAAAAAAGACCCTAGACGTTAGATTTTAGAGGAAAGACAAAAAAAGTTTCTGTTGTTACTGTAGTTTCTATTGTTCCTATTGTTGGTCGAGTTTCGGGTTGGCTTGATGGTGTTGGACGTACCTCCAAAGGTCATTTCGTTCGGGAGGTGTTGGACGTACCTCCACGCCTCTACTTTTTGCCGGGGAACGTTTGGACGAACCTCCAAAGCTTCACTTTTCAGTTCGGCACGGTTTGGACGTACCTCCAAGCCTTCACTTTTTGCCAGGGAGCGTTTGGACGAACCTCCAAAGCTCATTTTTCAGGTTGGCAAACGTTGGGATAACTCCCAAGGGTCCACTTTTCGTCAGGGAGGGTTTGGGACAACTCCCACGGTGCCTGCCGCCCGGAACCGGATGATGGTTTGCCCATAAATCGGTATATTCGGTACACACAGTCAAACCGCATGCAATTATCGATCGTCATACCGGCCTACAACGAGGAAGAGGTGCTTCCCCGAACCCTCGAACGGATTCAGGTGGCTGTCGGGGCGCAACACCTCCCGCAAGCGGAGTGGGAAATCATTGTGTGCGACAATAACTCCGACGACCGGACCGCGGAGCTAGCTTCGGGGCTGGGCGCCCGGGTGGTGACCGAACCGCACAACCAGATAGCGAGAGCGCGGAATACCGGCGCGGCCGCTGCTTCGGGGAAATGGCTGCTGTTTATCGATGCCGATACCTGGCCCGACGAGGCACTGATGAAGGACGTGCTGGCCATCATCGGCGAGGACCAGTTGATTGGCTGTGGATCGACGATCAGGATCGAGGGAGGCACTTTGTTCAACCGCCTCCGGATGGAACGCATCAACCCGGTGTTCCGGATCCTGAACATGAGCGGCGGCGCTTTCCTCCTCTGCCGGAGAGATGCCTTCGATGCCATCGGTGGCTTCAGCGAGAACCTCTATGCCCTGGAGGAGGTCGACCTGCAGTATCGCCTGAAGAAGTACGGGAGGTCACTACACAAAGGTTTCAAAGTACTCCACGCCCACCCGGTAGCCACCTCCGGACGCAAGGGCGAGATTCGTTTTTCGTCCATCCTGCGGATGATCGTTTCCAATTTCATGGCGATTATCCTGTTTCTGCTCTATTTCATCCTCCCGAAGAAATACATCGGAAAAGTAGGCCGGAAGATGTTGGGGTATTGGTATAAACGTTAAGAGTTTCAGGTTAGAAAGGTTACAGGTTTCAGGTTTCAGGTTACAGGTTTAGCTTCGAGGTTGCAAATGTTCCTGTGGTTCTTGTTGTTGATGTTATTTCTATTGCTGGGCTGCACTGGTGCTGTAGGGCCACGATATATCGTGGCTGTGCGTACCCCCTTATCAGGTTCGGCTTCGATGAAGGGCTTCTTCGTGTCCGCTGTGTAAAACTTAGTGTCCTTCGTGGTGAAAAATTAAACCACAATGAACACAAAGCAAGCACAAGTTCCACAAAGATATCGATGAATGAATGGCGGTCAATATGCGGTTTAGGGGACGTTCTGTTCAACGCCGGCATGTGCGGCGCAGGAACGTTTCCTTTCCAATCCTGTTTCGAACGTGCGCCTCCTTCCTATGCGGGGCATTCGCTCCCGGGGCGGCGTCGTACCTCCTTGCCCCGGGCTATGGGCTTTCAGGCCTTCAGCCTGACGAACAACAGCAAGCTTACAGCACAACCTGAAACTTGAAACCTGAAACACCGTTTCCATTGCGGGACTCATTTTTTGTCTGTAAAAAGTACAATATGTCCCTGTTTTTTGGGTGAAATGATTTATATTCATGCCGCGTTTTAAGCCTTTGGCGGAAAACATCGAGTTTAATCATCCTAATCAAAACACCACAAGCATTCAACATGAATTCAACTAACAAGCACCTATCCACCTTTTCGGATTCCAAGAGCCACTATGAGATTCTCGACGGGCTGCGCGGCGTGGCCGCGGTGATGGTGGTCATCTTCCACTTTTTCGAAACCTTTAGCGGAGGTAACCACCTGAAGCAAATCATGAACCACGGCTACCTGGCGGTGGACTTTTTCTTTGTCCTTTCGGGATTTGTAATTGGTTATGCTTACGACGACCGTTGGGGCAAAATGACGTTAAAAGACTTTTTCAAGCGACGTCTGATCCGCCTTCACCCGATGATTATCATGGGGATGATTATCGGCGCCATCGGGTTTTATTTCAGCGCATCGCCCATCCTTTTCCCGGGGATTGCGAGTGTTCCCGTATGGAAGTTACTGCTGGTAATGCTCATCGGGTTTACCCTGCTGCCCGTACCGCCGTCACTCGAAATCAGGGGCTGGGGCGAGATGCATCCGCTGGATGGCCCGGCCTGGTCGCTCTTTTTCGAATACGTCGCCAACATTCTGTATGCGCTGTTCATCCGGAAATTCTCGAAGAAGGCGCTGGCTGTGCTGGTATTTCTGGCCGGCGCTGCGCTGATTCACCTGGCAGTTACCAGTCCCAACGGCGATGTGATTGGCGGCTGGTCGGTCAACCCCGAACAGTTGCGGGTAGGTTTGACCCGTTTGATGTACCCGTTCTTTGCCGGACTGTTGTTGTCGCGCATCGCCCAACCAGGACGCATCAAATACGCGTTTCTGTGGGCCAGCCTGCTGGTTATCGTGGCCCTGTCGTTTCCGCGCGTGGGTGGAAGCGAGCACCTGTGGATGAACGGCCTGTACGATTCGCTGACCATCATCTTCGTTTTCCCGCTGATTGTGTACATCGGCGCCAGCGGTAAAGTGACCGGGAAGTTTGCGACCAAAATCACGCGGTTCCTGGGCGACCTTTCGTACCCGCTGTACATTACGCACTATCCGCTGATTTATATCTTTACCGCCTGGGTAGTCGACAACCAGGTACCCATGTCAAAAGCTTGGCCGGTGGGCGTGCTGATGATTGTTTCGGCTATTGCCATTGCCTATGGTGCGTTGAAACTGTACGACGTGCCGGTAAGAAACTGGCTGGCCAAACGGTTTATGCACAAGACGGTGAAATAAACATATTGGTAGAGACGCGCTATAGCGCGTCTCTACCATTAGTGTGGATTATGTAATTGTTTATGAATCTGACAAGGGCCTTTTATTGGGCTTCGATGAAACCGTCGACATCGTCTTTTTTGCTCTTAACTCCGCGTTTCTTCGCGTCTTCAATGGCCTTGTGGCGTTGTTGTTGCAATTCTCTCCGCTGATCGTTGCCCCACACCACCAATGCCGGCGGAATGGGTCCGAAATTGGCTTTATAGGTTTCAATCGCTTTGGTCATCTCCTTCGCTTTCTCAGGATACTTGTGAAACAGGTCGGTCGTTTCCGACGGATCGTCCTTCAGGTTGAAAAGCAACGTATCGTGCGCAGCCGTACTGGCCCGCCAGAAGTTTCCCACGATTTTGTCCTGCGGCAGGGTGATTTTCCAGTCACCTACCCGAAGACTGGTGACATCTTTATTATTGCGGAAGTAAGCGTACACATTGCCTGGACTCTTCTCACCACGCAACAATACCCCCGAGATATCGTAACCATCGAGCCGGATGCTGTCGGGAACAGCAACCCCGCAGATATCGGCCAGGGTTGGGAACCAGTCGAGGTTCCGGACCACGTCATGATCGGTGCGCGGCTTGATTTTTCCTTTCCAGTAAGCGATGAGCGGAACCCGAACGCCACCTTCGTAACTGGTGGTCTTCCCTTCCCGCAAGGGTTTCGCCTCGCCTCCCAGCGGCCCTTCCTGTAACCACGGGCCGTTATCACTCGAAAAGATGACCAGCGTATTGTCCAGCAAACCTTGCTTCTTCAGCTCGGCCATCACCTGCCCGATGCTCCAGTCGACTTCGAGCACGGCATCTCCGTAAAGGCCCGCGCCCGATTTACCGCGAAACTCGGGCGAGCAGAATATCGGAACGTGCATCATGTTGTGCGCCAACTCGAGGAAGAACGGTTGATCCTTATGTCGATCGATGAATGAGATGGCTTCTTCGGTGTATTTCTTTGTCATGTGCGACTGGTCGATGTGGTACTGCACCACATCATTTCCGCGCAAATAAACCTGTTCGGCCATATCGTTGCTGTACGGTATCCCGAAGTATTCGTCAAATCCGTTTTGCAGCGGAAGGAATTTTTCGCGGCTTCCCAGATGCCATTTCCCAATAATTCCCGTTGTATAGCCAGCTGTTTTCAGCAATTCAGAAATCAATAATTCTTTTTGTGGAATGCCTGTGTAATTTCCAGGAAAGAACACCTGCTGAATGCCCATGCGTGCCGGATAACGTCCGGTAAGCAAACCTGCCCGTGAGGGACTACAAATAGGCGAAGCAGAATAGGCATCGGTAAACCGGATTCCGTTTTCCGCCAGTTGATCGATATTGGGTGTTTTCCATTTCTTCTGGCCATAACAGCTAATGTCGGAATAGCCCATGTCGTCGATGAAAAAAATGACCACATTGGGTTTCTTCTCGACAGCCGGTGGTGTGCCGGCATGAGCCAACAAAGGCGTTGATAACGCCATGCCGAGTAAAAGATTTTTTGTTTTCATAGAACCGGATTTTATTTTACGATTTGGTTTTACAGGTTGAGCAGGTACATGGATTCCTGCAGGTTAAGGTTCTGAAATTAATGATTTTCAGCAACAATATCCTGAAATTCCACGGTTTGGCTTTTATCATTTTCTGTTAAATAACAAATCATCTCTTCCCGGCAGCTTTCCGTCGTTGACTCACTTTCTTCAGCAACATTTCCGGCGCATCGGTCGTAATGAAATCGACGCCTTGACGCAAAAGCTCATCCATCACCTCCGGCTTATCCACCGTCCAGGCATTTACTTTCAATCCGTTGCTATGAGCGACCTCCACCAATTCCGGATTCTTTTTGAAAGCGCCGTAGTAGAAATCGATGCCCCACATACCATCTGCTTTCATCTGATGGATGTTCACGCTTTTCTGCAATGGCATCAAGCGTGCACCGGGTTCCAGCTCATGAATCCGCTTCAGTATATCGTAACTAAAACTGATGTAAACTATCCAATCCTGCGCATGTAGTTTTTGAACCATTGCCACAACCTTATTGGCTAATTCGATGGACCGTTCTTTACTGATAACGGAAGGTTTCAATTCGGCGATCAGCCGGGTGCGGTGCTGCGTCATACCGGTTTTGATATATTGTTCCAATGTGGGAATCGATTCGCCGTTGGAGCGTTTGAACTTGAGTAAATCGGTGTAATTCGTCTTTTCAATGGTTAATCCGTTATAGGTGTTATCGTGGTGGATAACCAGCACACCATCGGCCGTTTCGTGAATATCAAACTCTGAGCCGGCAACACCCAGTTTCATGGCCTGCTTTAACGATGCGATGGAATTGGTCGGCAGCTTCTTTGCTTTCCAGGCTCCCCGGTGTGCTATGACACCATTCGTGGCAAAACCATCGTCGGTTTTTCGTCGCTCCTGCTTTTGCTTTCCGGCATGTTTCGTTGCCTGATTTTCACCAGTGGCAGCCCAGACATTCGATATTCCCTGCAGCATGAACACAACGAGGAATGACAAGAGTAATCGTTTCATTTTTTGATACTAGTTATGATGAGATTAGCAAATTAAGCAACTTAAATGTGGATTGTCTGTCCGATACATACCAAGGAGCCCCCACACTCTATTATACAATCCTCCATGAAAACTCACGTAAGCATCTTCATCATTTTGTTCAATTCATCCTGCCGATAAAAAAAACGGAGCCGCCTTTCGACGACTCCGCTGTGGATTTTGGGGTTAATATATTCTTTTGAACGTTACTTGTGGTAAGGATAGAGATAAAATCCGTATTGATACTGTTTATCGGAAGGCAAACGGTAAGGCGGCATAGCTCGTGCATTGCGGCTCCATGAATCGATACCACCAACGCCCATTTGCTTATCATCCAGATTGACCGTAATGAAATTGCGCACCGGCAAATCGTCGATGTGTTTGGCCTGTTCCAACTCCTGCAACGAATATGGCCACGCACTAACACTGAGTGGAGACAGGCCAACGACCATGAGTCCCTGACCATCTTTATCGGTAAACCGCACCCAACGTACTCCATCACGGTTACCGTTAGCCTGCGGACGCACATAATCGGTCCACAACGTGTCCACAAGACCGGAATACACGCCTACATTCGCCCCGGTTTGCCGGTCGGAATAATTTTCCCACGGTCCACGACCGTACCAAGTCATGGTTCCGTATTCTTTAGGAATCCTTAGGCTCATACCCACAACAGGAATGTCAGTCGGAACATCCCCAACCGGAGTCAACGTTTGATTCACCTGAACAACACCATTTTCATAAACCGTGTATTTTAGTTGCCATGTTGACTGACCAATCGGCAATGTTCCACTAATCGTCACAACAACGGGATGATTATCCGGCTGACTCAGCTTCACATCTGTTACTTTGCGTCCGGAGCCGGCGTCTTTCCAGGCATTAAGTTCTCCGCGCCAACCTGCTCTGTCGTTGTCGGTCTGTGCCCGCCAGAAATTGGGTTTCAGCGGGCCACTGATCAACGATTTCCCCTTCGAAGTATAACTTTCCAATGAACCGTTCACTTTGGATATGGTCATGGCAAAAGAAGCTCCCGTCAGCGTGATGGCATCATCCGTTTGCTTCACCTGAACGGCTGTTCCATTGGCTTTACCAGGCTTGGTGGCTGGCGCAACGGCCCATGGCATTTTGAACTGGTCCCAGGCCAATGTGAATCCTTTATCCGCCCAGAACTTGTTCTTCTTCAGTGTCAGATTCAGGTTCAGCCAGTATTCGCTGCCTGCTTCCATTTTGGGCTGCTCAATCGGCAAATGAAGCCTTGTCCAACCGTTAGCGGGTGTTGTCAGTGTATCAATCACACCCGATTGGATGGTTTTACCATTCTGTGTCAGTGTCCATTTTACATCAAACTGACTGAGATTTTGGTGGTAATATCCATTGTGAACCATGACCTCTCCGTGGTTCAAATCACCAGCTTTGAAAGTTACATACTGATATACATGTTTCACCTCATAATAAGCCGGATTGGGCTTCCGGTCGGGAGAGACGAAACCATTGATATTGAAATTCGCATCGTTGGGATCGTCACCGTAGTCGCCGCCATAGGCCCAAAACATTTTACCTTTGGCATCCTTTTTATACAGCCCCTGATCGACCCAGTCCCAGATACAACCGCCAATCAGATTTTTGTAGTGATTAATTAAATTCCAGTAGGTCGTCAATCCTCCGGTGGAGTTACCCATGGAGTGAGCGTATTCACACATGAAAATCGGTTTGTGAATATTCGGGTCCGAAGCCAGTTGCTGTAACCATTGCGGTGTTGGATACATGTGACTAATCATATCAGCCACACTATTCATTTGTTCATAGTGAATCGGCCTCGAAGGATCAACCGTTCGGGCATACGATGCCATCTGGGCAAAGTTTTCGCCATGTCCCGCTTCGTTACCCAACGACCAAATAATGACTGACGGATGATTTTTATCGCGCGCAATCATACGGGCAATCCGGTTCACACAGGCGTGTGTCCAGCGGGGATCACTTCCCGGAAGGAGTTCCCGTTCCAGCATTCCGTGTGCCTCCAGATTCGTCTCATCGAGCACATACATGCCGTATTTGTCGAACAGGTAGTAATACCTCGGATCGTGCGGGTAATGTGACATACGCACTGTATTGACATTCGCCTGTTTCAGCAACTTCAGATCCTTCTCAATCCATTTGTAGTCCATGGCCCGGCCGTTAAACGGATCGTGCTCATGCGTGTTAACTCCTTTCAACTTAACCGGCACACCATTCACCATCAACACGCCGTCTTTAATTTCGATATTCCGGAAACCAGTCGTCGAACGGGCCGCTTCGAGAACCTTGCCTTTGGAATCTTTCAGTTCCAGTACGACGGTATAGAGATTGGGCGTCTCAGCCGTCCATTTCAATACGTTTGGAACTTTGGCATAGAGTTCTGCGATTCCATCGGTACCCGCAGGAATATCAGTAATGGTTTTCGACTGTGCAATCGGACCGTCTCCCACCAATTTCCCCTGTTCATTATACAAGTAGGCCACAACTTTTGCCGGCTGGTGATTTTCATCGGAAGAGTTCCGGACTTTGGCAGTAATATGCATGATCCCCGTTTCATAGCGATCATCAAGGCTCGAGCGCACGAAGAAATCCTCGAGATGCTCCAAAGGCGTGCTGTATAAATAAACACTTCGGAAGATTCCGCTGAAACGCCACATATCCTGATCTTCCAGGTAAGAACCATCGGACCAGCGATACACCTCAACTGCCAGAACGTTTTTTCCCTTTTTCAGGAAAGGAGTAAGATTAAACTCGGCTGGCGTCATACTTCCCTGGCTATAGCCAATCTTTTTCCCGTTCAGCCAGATGTAAAATGCACTCTTTACACCTCCGAAATGGATAAAAACTTCACGACCGTCCCAGTTTTTCGGAACATCGAAGGTGGTCCGGTACGAGCCAACCGGGTCTGCATTAGCATTAACCAACGGAGGGTGCGCAGGATAATCCGGATGAAACGGATAACGGTTATTCAGATAAATGGGCTTGCCGTAGCCTTCCAGTTGCCATACTCCCGGCACTTTAACGGATGCCCACTTTCCGTCATTAAAACTCGTTTTGTAGAAATCCATAGGCCGCTCAGCTGGGTTTTTCGAGAAATGGAACTTCCACATTCCGTCCAACGACTTGTAGTACGGTGTATGAATTTCCAGTGTACTATCGGCCAATGCACTCACCCGGTCGGGATAGTGCATAAAACTCAGATAAGGCGGTTCTTTGTTAATCCCAATGACCTGGGAGTTTTCCCAGTCGGGAAGATTCCCATAACTCGTTTGAGCAAATACTGAACTGCTGGCTGCAACTAGTATTCCGAACAAAACGAGTGAGGAAATCGAGTGTTTTTGCAATTTTAAAATCCAACTCTTCATCGATTCAATTGATTTAGATATTATTTGTTCAAATTGAAATAAGTTCTGTTCACCACACAGCAGATTTCCTACTTTTTCAATTCAACAAAAAAGAGTAATCTGTTTCGTGAGACAATGAATGGTTTCCGCCACTTTTTCTGCATTAAAACGACACAGGTTCAGATGGAAGCGGTTTAACTTTCCAGCTTCGACAAACTAGTTTTTAGCAGAATAATTAAGGTTAAAAAGGTTGGCAATTTATACTAAGATAGTATCTGAAAGGACAGACATTCCCGCTTATTCCGGTTGAATGCCTGTCCTGTATCAAACTATATATTATAAGTCAATCTCATGCTGCATTAATAACCCGGATTCTGAACAAGTTTGGAGTTCTTATTCATTTCGTCCCGACTGATTGGCAGGAAATAATCCTTCGGATCCCATGCACGCTGATCAACAACTTCAACTTTGTACGCAGGAGTTCCTACACCATACGTTGACGAATAAGATGTCGGACTTCCGTAAAGGATATTTATTCCCTCCACATCGGCATATGCGCTTGGACCAATCATCCAGCGCCGGATATCATAATAGCGGAGTTCTTCGAAAGCCAGCTCTATTTTACGTTCGTAACGCAAGCTCTTAACCAAATCCGGTCCGGACGTCGTAATAGCCGGCATACCCGCTCTTTTTCGAATCATGTTTATATAAGTCCGCGCTTCCGATTCCTGTCCCAAACCGATGCATGCCTCAGCATAGTTTAGTAAAACCTCCGAATAGCGCATGAATCTCCAGGGACTTGTTTGTTTAGCAGCAACGGGATCAATAGAAGAATCGACCCCTTTCTTGAGATAATACCCAGTCCATGAGCCGTTCCATGTATCCACGCCACCATTCGTTCCTCTTGTGTCCAATCCATCTTTGATGGTATTAGCATCATAGTAATAGTGTCCTGTTTGAATATCGCCATTCGGATCGCCGGCTACATCGGAGGGTCTTGCTCTCCAATGCGCACCATCGTACAAAACGGTTGCATAAAAACGCGGATCCCTGTTTTGATAAGGTGCTGCGGCTTCCGTTGCGTTATTCCAGCTAAAAGCACTACCATCACTCATTTCGTATGAGTCCACAAATTGCTGGGTAGGCGCGTCAGTACCCCAACCGTGATAACCACAAGGATTATGAAAAACGCCTGGATTATATGTAGTCCATGAGCCTTTGAAGTTTTGTGTATAATATCTTGAAAAGATATCTTCTGAAGTACGCATCGACAAAAACAGATTATAGTAATTGTCAGCAGCTTCCTGTGCATTCGCCGGATCGGGTTTGTAAAGCGAATACACTCCCAAATCCATTACCGCCTTGGCTGCATCTTTTGCCTTTTGCCAACGAGCTTGCCGGTCGCTTGCCGAAACATTGGTATACCCAACCAGCTCTGGATGTCCATAGCTGCCCCATACTGAAGGTGTATTGTAAAGATCGCTGGCTGCATACAGCAATGCCCTCGACTTCAGCGCCAGGGCAGCACCTTTTGTCGCTCTCCCCATCTCACTTTGTGTTAATGGGAGATAATGGGCAGCACTATCGCACTGGTCCGAAATAAACTGAATACATTCAGCATACGTATTTCGGGCAACGGAAAAAGAATCGGTCAGAGTATATGCAGTAGTAATAATGGGTACTCCACCGTACATGGATACCAAATTGTGATACAAATAAGCCCTCAGGAAATACACCTCTCCCTTCAATTCATTTTTCGTATCAGCATCAACGGGTGAATCGCCAACTTTTGACAAGAACAGGTTGGCAGCTCTAACCTTTTGGTAGGCACTTGCCCAGTTATATTGGCCATAATATCCTCCGGCACCAAAAGCCGACAAGTTGCTCGGAGACAACTGACTGAGCATAATGGACGTCATACCGGCCCAACTACCTGCATTCATGTGAGCTTCATCGGTAACCGAAGCCAACATACTCCAGTTATAACCATCGGGTATGCCTTCATATATGTTATTAACGAATGCTGTCATTAATCCGGCATCGCTTGAATTAAAAACGGCCGCGTCTGTAACCGAATCCGTAGGAGACAAATCCAACACATCTTTATTACAGGATGTCCCCAGTAATAAAATGGCCAAGAAGTATATTAAGTGAGATATTAGCTTTTTCATATTTGATTATTTTACTTGATTAATTAAATGACAACCAGGGATATTAAAATCCTACTGTCAATCCCATAGATACCACTCGCTCCAAAGGATAATTATATCCAGTTATACTACTGGCCGCACCATTGGCAGAAGTGTTGGCCCCCATCTCAGGATCAAAGTTTGTCATATCGGGAGCATAGGTCAGCAAATTGTACCCGCTTAAGTATACTCTTAACTTTTGGAGACCTACTCGCTTAACCATTCTCGTAGGAAGCGTATAACCGATTTGAAGTGATTTCAAGCGCACATAATTCGTTTTATGCAACCAATAGGTATTCGGCAAAGTAGCCCAATACCAGTTTCCTCTGTTAAATGTTCTTGGACCATTCGCTGTTGGATTGTCTGGTGTCCAGCGCGCATCGGCAAAGCTCTGGAGATAATTACCAAATTGTCCGGCTTCAGAGAATATGTAGGCCACTCCACCGGTAGCTCCCTGAAGCAAAGCAGACATATCGAACCCTTTATAATTCAGGTTAATATTTGTACCAAATGTAAATGGAGGAATATTATTCTTGTATATTCTCACCTGGTCGTCAGCATTGATTACGCCATCATGGTTGTAATCAACAAACTTAACATCGCCGGGCTGTGGCGTTGAACCAATCTCGTATTTTAGATTGTCAGCATTAATTTCAGCCTGGTTGTGGTAGATTCCATCGGTAAGGTAATACAGCCCCGATCCCATTGGATGTCCGGTTGTTTGTTGCCATTTGGGAACACCGGCAGTTTCACCCCATTGTATTACTTTGTTTTTGGCATATCCTGCATTAAAGGTTACCGAGTAACTGAATTGATTTCTCGTTTTGCTTCTGTAGGAAATTGAACCATCGACTCCCTGATTGGACACTTTACCATAGTTTACACTCGGCAGGCTAAGTCCTGCAGAAGTCGGCACATTAGCACTTTGTGGCCACAAGATATTGCTTCGCTTGTAATAGAAGTAATCGGCTTCCATGCTCAACCTGTCATTTAAAAACCGGGCATCAAAGCCAATATTGGCCTGATTAGCGACTTCCCATGTGATATTTTTATTTGCCAAAACACTCTCATACAATGTTTTCATTTCCGTTAACGCTGAACCGGAATAGGTTACAAACGGGATGTTATAGGTCGTACCTGAATCATATGTCTTTCCGTATTGGTACCCCATCAGATATGACGTTAAGTACTGATATGCGTTAACCCGGTCATTACCGGTTTGCCCAACAGAACCCCTCAGCTTAAAGTAGTTGATGAACCCAAGATGGTCTTTCCAGAAATTCTCCTGTGAAACTACCCAACCTAAAGAAACGCTGGGGAAGAAACCAAAGCGATTGTTTTTGGGGAAAATGTAGGAACCATCGTACCGGCCAATCAGCTCAATCAAATATTTATTGGCAAAACTGTAATTAAACCGGCCAAAATAACTTAACCGGGAATTTGTGCTACCTGTTCCATCGGTTGTTTGGTACGTCGTTCCTCCGGCAAAAAGCTCTTGAATGGCAGTCGAAAGGAAGAGGTCTCTGTATGCACTGAAATTCTCTGTATTCCCTTTTGAAATCTGTGAACCCACCATCAATTTTAAATGGTGTTTTTCGGCAATTGTTGTCTGATAATTCAGTGTTCCATACGCCAGTTTATTGTAATCACTTCTAAAATATTCCTTCAGGCTTGGCGTATTATTATATCCACCCCCGTAGGTTTTGTAATTAAGAACCGGATCTCCATTCGTGTCTAAAGAGGTTCCGTCCCATGTATACAAATTAAACGGCTTGCTAAAGGTTTTGGTAAAGTCGAAACCCTGGTCATACGAAAGATTTCCGCTAAATGACAGGCCTTTGACCCAAGGAATATTGATATCCAATTTTAGATTGGTGTTCAATTTATAATATTTATCTCTGTTATAACCTGCAGCATCCGTACTGGTTACGACAGAGTTTCTACCGCCTTCGATGGCCGGGCCAGGTTCTCCGTTAGGCCATACAGCAACCGAAGTTGGATAAGATTGTATCAGTCCCCGAAAAATATCATAGGCACTGTAAATCGGAAAGTTTTTGTCTTCCAGACGTCCAGCGACGTCAAATCCTATTTTAATGTCCTTTGTAACCTGACCGTCAATATTGCTTCTGAAGTCATATTGATTATAGTATGTAGCGCTATTGTAATAGTTTCCATCCTGATGTTTGGTGCCGATAGAAACAAAATACCGCATGGCATCAGAACCGCCTGAAAGAGAAACGTTGTTGCTGCTTTGAGCGGACATCGGTTTGATTACTTTTTTAAACCAATCGGTGTTGGGATAATGCAACGGATCGGAACCATCTCTGAATTTTTGTATTTGATCAGAGGTGTAAACAGAATTCATTCCCAACGAATTATCATTATAATACGCAACTTCATTTAACAAGGTGGCATAAGTAGCTGCATCTGCCATCTTAGGAAGTTTTGTGGGCTGGTTAAACCCGTAATCAGCATTGAATGTCAGTTTGGGTTTTCCCAGCTTTCCTCTTTTGGTCGTAACCAGGATAACCCCATTAGCTGCTCTTGAACCATAGATAGCTGCAGAAGCATCTTTTAAGACCGTAATGCTAGCAATGCTGTTCGGATCGATCCGGTCCAGACTTCTATCAGGGACACCGTCTACGACAACCAATACGCTGTTATCATTAAAAGTATTACTACCCCTGATGCGTAATGTCGTACCATCATATCCAGGCTCACCACTACCTGTTACTGCTACCAATCCGGGTGCCCGACCAGCTAAACTGTTACTAACGTTGGTAACAGGTACTTTCACTACGTCATTGCTTTTCACGGTAGCAATGGAGCCTGTCAGTGTTTCCTTTTTTTGCGTACCGTAACCAACAGCTACCACTTCCTGAAGCCCAACAGAAGATTCCTTCATGGAAACGTTGATTTCCTTTTTGTCTCCGACTGTCACACTCTGAGGAGCCATACCTACAAACGAAAACTCCAGAACACTCCCCTCGGGAACATTCGATAAGACATAGTTTCCGTCTGAATCGGTAATCGTTCCGGTAGTTGTTCCTTTGATAACAACGGTTACTCCGGGAAGAGGCCCCCCCGAAGTATCTGTCACCTTACCTTTTATTGATTTCTTTTGTTGTGGCTGAGCCGGGGCCGATTGTTGTTTCTCCTTGACAGCCGGATTCAGTATGACTAGATTTTTATCGGTAATCACATAATCCACGCCTCTTTCTCCGAACAATTGTTTCAGTATACTTTGCACGGATTCTTTCCGAACATTGATATTCACTTTTCGATTGACGTCAAGCCGTTCGTCCTGAACCAGGAACTTGAATTCGCTCTGGGCTTCAATCTGCTTCAGAACCTGCTCGATGCTCACATCATTCAGATTCAGTGTTAGTTTTGTCTCCTGTGAGTACACACTGGCAGATACTTGCAGTGTGGTAACGAAGATCAGAAAGGTAATAAGTCGCATAATACGCAACAGTTTTTTAAGGCAAGGGACTCCTAATCCCTCAACTTTCAGGTTTTTTTTCATAGATTTGAATGTTTGAATTATACTACTTAAAGCCTTTTTAACGAGGCTTTTTCAACCACCGGATGTGCCAGCATTCGGTGGTTTTTGTTTCCATTGATCTGTAGTTTTACTGATTAAATTGTTTTCACATTAGTCATTAAAGGATTTATGTTGTTTCTGGTTGTTGCGGGTTATTGTATACAGGTTGTCTTTCTTTGAAAATTGCAGGCCACTGGCAATGGAAATGGCATCCAATACTTCTTCAATATTTTCATTGCTGAACGTTCCGGTATAATGTACTTCTTCACCCAACTTCTCCGGCTCAAACGATATCTTCACATTATATCTTCGCTCCAGCTTCCGGGAAAGATTCTCCAGTGACTCGTTGTGCATATACATCAGATTCTTCCGCCAGCCTGAATATTCATCCGGGTCTACATTTTTTTTGGAGAAACTGGCATCAGCTTTATCATAGGTAATCAACTCCCCCGGTTTGACCATGTATTCGTCATACCCTGTCCTTTGGATGCTTATCTTTCCTTTCGCTAAACAGGTTTTGATGAATAAGTCATTTTGATAGGCAGACACATTAAAGTGGGTTCCGTACACTTTGATATTAAAGGGGCCGACATTCACAACAAAAGGTTTCTTGCTGTGAGCGACTTCAAAATATCCTTCGCCTTTCAACCTGACTGTACGGTTCTTTTTGTTGAAGTCACCAGAGTACTGAAGACTGGAACTGGAGTTTAACCAAACTCTGCTGCTATCAGGGAGATAAATAACCGAACGGTTTCCCAACTGGGTGGCAAATATCACATTGCCGGGATTTTGATTCCCTTCGGAAATACCTAAAAAGTTTGAAATTCCAAGCATCAACGCCAAACCTGCAGCTACACCTGAAAAACCAATCCAGAGTTGCTGTTTTCTTCTTCGCTTCTTTTCCTGAATTTTTCGGGTCAGCTCCTGAAAGGATCGTCGGGCATCATATTTTTTGTAGGAGCGAACTGCCTTACTTTCCTCCCAAATCTTTTGAATCTGGTTGAAAAGCTGACGATTTTCCTCCTCTTCCATTAAACCTTCAAAGCGTTCCTTCTCTTCAGCAGAAGCGCTTCCTGTCAGGACAGTATAAATTATTTCAAATGTTTCTTTCATATTTAAGTTCGCTCTCCGCCCGAACTTACTTAGTCAGTATTATTTAATCCTAACCGGCGAGATTCAATATATTGAGCAAATCGCATACATTCGAAAAACGCCCTGTTATTATCTAGGACAGTTGCCAAAAACAAAAGTCCTACATCTTTTTTTAGTTTTTTTGTGAAAATTCAGGATATACCAGTTCAACACAAGTTTTAATCAGCTTTAAAGCCTTTCCAATCTGTGCCTTAACGGTTTTAACAGAAATTTCCATTACACTGGCTATTTCTTGCTGTTTCAAATCTTCAAACCGACTTTTTTCAAAAACAATCTTACAGCGGGGAGGTAGTTTTTCGATGCATTCGAACAGGTAATTTCGAAACTCTTCCAACTCCAAATCGATATCACTGATCAGCTCATTTTGATTACTCCGAAAAGCACCTGTGTGTTTCCTTCGGAGCATTTCAGCATTCAAACGATTTAAGCTCCGGTTTTTAACGGCTGTATACAGGTAACTCTTTATTGAACCGGTAAATTTGATTCGGGTTCTTTCTTCCCAAACTTTCGTAAAAAGCTCCTGAACAACGTCTTCTGCAATAAAATCATCCTGCAGACGGGAATTGGCAAAATTGCACAAGGGTGAGTAGTAACGTTCGAACAATAACCTGAACGCATCGAAGTCTCCGACACGTATCTTATTCATCAATTGAACATCAGTCAGGTCAAAGTGCATAGATGATATTTAGTTTAATTTGCACACAGTTGGTGAACGTCACCACTGTCAACATAAACCATTTGTATATAACCAGAAGGCACACTTTTCATGATTCCGGCTTTCGTCCCCTCAGTGTGCCAAAATCTCAAATTTACACTTTTATATCACTTATGAATCATTTAATCGTCAAATTTCTACCGACCAGTACCTACCAGTATGTGTTTTAAGAGCATAAAATCCGCTATTCTGCCCCTGCGTGAGCAAACAACTCAATGGCCCGGGCAATCTGTTCTGGTTTTCCGAGAACATAAGCGATGTCTCCTTCCAGGAAGGTAATATTGGCCGGCGGATGTTCGTGCAATTCTTCGCCTCTCTTTAGCGCCAGCAAAGTCACACCGAATGTGCGGCGAAACTGCACTTCTGCCAGGGATTGACCGATAAGCGGAGAGATCGGTTCTACCTTTAACGCGATGATCTCGAGGTTTGGGATCTCATTCAAAATATTGTGCCGCTTGGGTACAAACACTTCAGCTTTTTCACGAAAGATGCCATAATGGTCATCGCGAATCTGGGCGACGGTACTTCTTATCTCGTTGTCCGGAATGAGGTAGTGCTTCAGGACCCGCTGGAAAAGTTCTATAGCCGTTTCAAACTCCTCCGGAATGACCTGATCTGCGCCCAGGTGATACAATTCCTCCAAATCATCGACATAGCGGGTACGCACCAGAATCTTAGCGTGTGAGTTTAGTTGCCTTACTTTATCGATGACCGCCATGGCCGTAATCACATCGCCAATGGAAATAACAATCAAATCGGCCGTATCGATATGTGCCTTTTTCAGAATGGGCTCATTCACGGCATCTCCGTAAATCACCGTTTCGCCAATCAATTGTCGCTGGCGGGCGACAGCCGGGTCAAAAACAATGGCTACGTAGGGTAGTTTCATGTGGCTGGCCATTCTCGATAAACTCAGTGCCCGCGAATCTTTTCCAATAACGATCATATGATTCTTCAAATGTGGAATTTCCATCTGCGGAAGCGGGAAAAGTCCATCCACCAGAAAACGGGGAATTGGCCATTTCAGCAACCACTCGCCTACCGGATGAGCCATTTGAAGCGTAAACGGCGACAGCGACATAGTGACTACAGCAACCGCCAGGAACAGCTGATAATAGTAAGTGGAAAGAATACCGTAATCGACTCCTTCCTTTGCCAGGATAAATGAAAACTCTCCCACCTGACTCAATGCCACTCCGACCATAATAACTCCCCGGAATGTATGCCCCAGCAGAAATGCGGTAAAACCCGCCACACTGAATTTCAAAATCAGCACCAGCAGAACCGTCAGAATAACAACTACATAATGATTCATCACAAAGTGTAAGTCGAGGAGCATACCGATGGAGACAAAAAAGAAGCTGGTGAACATGTCTTTAAAGGGAATCAGGTTGCCGAATGCCTGGTGGCTGTATTCCGATTCCGATACCATCAATCCCCCCAAAAAGGCGCCAAATGCCAACGACAATCCCAGCCAGGATGAGAAGAGTGCAACCGACAGACAAATGAGCAAAATACTCATCAGAAACAACTCCTGGTTACGTGTCATCGCTACGGCATGAAGCAATTTCGGCATCAGCCACTTATTCCCCAAATAAACCAACGCGATGATAAGAACCGCCTTAAGCAGCAACAACATGACATCGGAACCAACATCGGTCCTTGCGCCGGATAATAAGGGCGTGAACAGTAACAATGGCACCAAAATGATATCCTGAAAAATCAGGATGCCAAGTACCGTCCGACCATAGTTGGATGATAACTCAGAACGTTCCTGCAAAACTTTAAGAACGACTGCAGTACTGCTCAGGGCAACCAGGAAACCAACAAAAAGGGAGGCCGCCCACGACAGCTGGTAGGCCATCGCCACCAACATGGTAACGCCGGAAGTGACCAGCAACTGTAGAAATCCTCCGACAAACACAATCCGGCGAATGCGCAGCAAATGCTTTAGCGAGAATTCCATGCCGATGGTAAACATCAGCAAAACAATGCCGATTTCTGCCATCAGTTCGATTTCATGAATAGACGAAATGAGCGAAAATAGATGAGGGCCGGCCAGTACTCCGGTAAGCAGGTAACCAATGATGGTAGGCACACGGATTTTAGTGAAAATAAAGTTCACCACCGTGGAAAGCGCGAAGATGATGAGTATGTCCTTCAGAATTGAGATGTCCATAACCCGCTATCGTTAAAACCGGCTTGTATACTCAATTTACTGCATTCCCGCGAGATGAACGTCATGGGAGGTAAGATTTCTGCCACCGGCGGAAAACAACAAAGGGACTGTCCGAAAAACGGAAACAGTCCCTTTTATTATGCTTTAACTGGCATGTAACCAGCGAATATTCCATCAGGCAATTTCTGCCAGAATCGCTTTCTTCGATTTTACACCGGTTATCCGCTTTTCCGCTTTTCCGTCCCGGAAGAGAATCATCGTCGGGATGTTCCGGATATTGTACTTCTGAGCCAGTTGCTGTTGTTCGTCCACATTCACCTTGGCGATTGTGACATTGCTGTTCTCTTCTGCAATTTCGTTCAGCGTAGGCGCAACCATCTTACAGGGGCCACACCAGGGAGCCCAAAAATCAACTAACACAGTGCCTTTGCGAACTACTGTTTTGAAATTCTTATTGTTCAGAATCTTAATCTTTTTGCTGGGAGGTACATTCTCCAGATTCTTCATCTTTTTAAAGCCATATATCAAATAGGCAATAAACAATACTGCAATACCTCCACCAATGTACAGAAACATCATTTTACCACATCTTTCTATTAATAACGAAAACCGCTTTCTTCAACCAGTAAATGGCATAATAACAGTTACGTCATCATTGGGTTATCACTAAATTCCCACAAATATAATACATACATAAAAACATCTATATTTTTATATATGAAAGATTCATTAAGTCGTGGGACACTAAAGTTTTTAGCTTGTGCAAACAACAAAACCGGGCAAGTGAAGTTAAAATAAATGCCCATTTATACTCTCCACTGTACCCGGTCGATTTCTGTTATCTAAATCTATACCTAAACTGACTCTGTAATATTCCAGACAAAAGCCCGAACGCCCACCTCATCATTGATGGCATCCATGCTTTTTACTTTTTCCAACAGCTGTTCCACTTTCTCTTCGGGAACAACCGTCATGACCGCCGAATTCATTTCGGGCCAGGTGTGCGTTCCCAAATGAGGAGGTCCCGAAACCGAGCCTCTTCCCCGAACGTCGACCCACTGCGTGTAGCCCCTGATTTCGAGGCGGTCGAGCATGTACTCTACCCGTTCGGTATTGGCCTGATTATAAACGATAAATACTGCTTTCACTTTGTATGCTTTTTAATTTGTTCCTTCAATCACTCATTTTTCCGGTTAAACCGGGAAGACAAATACTGCAACTACTCAGCTTTCATCTTCCCGGATAAAGGTTAACCATATGAATCGTTGGACAAACTCACTGTTACTTACAGCGAATTATTTTTTATCCATGAAGATGAATTTCTTTCTTAACGCGGTTTTCTTATCCCGCTCTCCTTTTTTGGAAACCACGGCATAAAGTACCGGCACAATAATCATGGTAATGAAGGTCGAGAAGACCAAACCACCGATTACTGAGATTCCCATGGGGCGCCAGATTTCTGCACCTTCACCGCCGCTGATAGCCATTGGCAACATACCCAAAATGGTCGTCAGGGCTGTCATCAATACCGGACGTAAACGCGATTTACCAGCTACCCGGATGGCATCATACAACTCCATATCGCGGTCACGCATGAGGTTGGTGTAGTCAACCAACACGATGGCGTTTTTCACCACAATACCAACCAGCAGAACCGCTCCAAGCGCCGCTACCAGGTTCAAATCAGTTCCGGTAATTAGCAATGCCAGCACTACTCCGGCAAAGGAGAATGGAATGGAGAACATGATAATGAACGGCATTTTAAACGACTCGAACTGCGACGCCATCACCAGGAATACGAGAACCAAACTGAGCAGCAGAAGCAGTCCCAAATCGGTAAATGATTCCTGCTGATCTTCGTACGCACCTCCAACATCAATCATCACTCCGGTTGGCACATCCAGCTTATCGATCTTCTGCTGAATTTGTCCGGCCAACTGGCCCAGTGACGTTTTGTACGGGGTAACCGAAACTTTCACCACGCGTTCGCGCTGACGGTGCTCGATGTTCGGCGGCGACCAGTATTCTTCTACCTTGCCAATCTCCTTCAGTTTAATGTATTTACCGGCCGGCGTCATGATGGAAATATTTTCCAGATCGGTAATCGAGCTGCGATACTTCGGCGAATAACGTACAATCACATCGTACTCATCGCCCTGCTCGCGATACTCGGTAGCCGTCAATCCTTCTACCCGGTTCCGAATCATCGCTGAAACCGAAGCAGTACTCAAGCCATGCAAAGCCAGCTTATCGCGGTCGAGAACCACTTTCAGCTCGGGCTTCTCTTTATCCCGACTAATTTGCACATCGGATGCCCCTTTGATTTCTTTTATCCCGCTGGCAATTACATTCGCCAGGTGCGAAGTTGTATTGAAGTCGTAACCGTAGATGTACACATCCACCGTATTCGAAGCTTCCATTCCACTGGTAAAAGTGAATGAATAGTTTTCCACTTCCGGAATTTCATCCAGCTGTTTACGAAGTGCCGCTGCGACTTCCCATACACTGCGATGCCGCTGGCTGGGTTTATCGAGCGCCATCATCATGTTGATGATGTTCGAACCGGTTTGACTGAACATGGAGATGAAGCCACCGGAATCATCAGAACCGGTAGAGGTACTGATCAACTTTACTTCCGGAGCCTTCTGATGGACAATCCCTTCCACTTCACGGGCCACTTTATCTGTCACTTCGACACGCGTACCTGACTGCAATTCGATTTTCAACTGAATCCGGCTCTCATCGGTCTGCGGCATAAAGTCAGTTCCCAGGTTTTTCGCCAGGTACATTGAGGATAAGAAAATGGCCAATGCTCCCAGAAGTATCACTTTCTTATGGTGCAAACTCCACTTGATGGCTTTTTCATAACCCCGATCCAACGCGTTGAGCGCACGGAGGAACGTATTGTCGTAACTGAAACGGGACGGCTTCTCTTTCTTCGGCTGCAGCTTCAGCAATTTCGAACTCAACATCGGCGTCAGCGTAATAGCGGCCACTGTTGATGTAACTACCGTGATGGTGACAATCCATCCCAGCTGGCGGAACATCACACCGGTCATTCCCGAAACCAATGTCAGCGGGAAGAATACGGCCACAATCACCAGCGTGGTAACGATAACCGACAGCCACACCTCGTTGGTTGCGTAAATAGATGCCTCCCGCGGGCTGCTCTTTCGCTCGATGTGCGTAGATATATTTTCCAACACCACAATGGCGTCGTCCACCACCATACCAATCGCAATGGAAAGTGACGAAAGAGAAATGACGTTGATGGAGTTCCCCGAAATGTAGAGGTAGATAAACGCGACAATCAGCGATATGGGAATTGTGAGCGCCACAATAAATGTTGCCCGCCAACGCCCCAAAAAGGCCAGCACCACCAATACCACGAAGAGCAGTGCGAACATCAGCGTTTGCGAAAGGTTCGATACCGAATCCTTGATAAAGTCGGACGAGTCGAAAATGGTTTCAATTTTCACGTCCGGCGGAAGCGTTTTTTCCAGCTCTGCCAGGTGTTTCTTGACTTCCCTCGCAACTTTCACCGTGTTGGCTCCCGACTGCTTCATGACGAACATCCGGAGTCCCCGTTGTCCGTTGATGCGTTCGTGAAGTCCTGTATCTTTCAGGGTATCTTTCACGGTAGCCACATCGCGCAGGTAAACCGGATGGCCATCACTGGTGCCCACGATAATGTTGTTCAACTGACGACTATCGGTAAACTCACCTTCCACGCGAAGCTGGTAGTCCATTTTCCCCATTTTCACGTTACCGGAAGGCGTATTTTGGTTTTCCGCCCGGATGACATTGCCAATCTGACCGATGGTCATATGATAGGCATCCAACCTACTCGGATCTACATTGACATAGATTACCCGGTTAGGCTGGCCGGCCAAACCTACCGAACCGATTCCGTCGACCCGGTTGAGCGGGTTGATGATTTTTTCGTCCAGTATTTTCTCCAATCCAGGATAACTCTCTTTCGCGTTTACAGCGTAAAAGAGAACCGGCATCATACTGGAATTAAACTTGAAAATAACCGGTTTCTCACAACCATCGGGCAACTGCTTCTCGATCAGGTCGAGAGCGTCACGTATGTTATTGGATGCCTCATCGAGGTTTGTTTCATACTGAAACTCAAGTGTTACTACGGATAGGTTTTCGTACGATACCGACGAAATATCTTTCAGCCGGTCCACCGAGTTCATCCCGTCTTCAATCACCTTCGAAACGTTCGTCTCGATATCTGAAGCACTGGCTCCCGGATAGGTGGTCATCACCGTGATGGCAGGAAACTCAATTTCCGGATATAAATCCACGGGTAAGTGCACCACCGAGTAGATCCCCATGACAATAATCGCCATGAAAATCATCAACGTCGTGATGGGGCGCTTCACCGCACTTTTATATATACTCATTGTTGTTGCTTTTTAATTGATTTCTGATTCAGGCAAATGGGATCACTTTACAACTTTGACTTCGTTGCCATCCACCAGGTTCGCCTGTCCTACCGTAATAATCTGGTCTCCGGTCTTCAACTCGTTCGAGAGCACTTCCATGTCGGCATCGAAACGCTCACCAATCTGAACATCAACACGCTTTGCTTTGCCGTTCACATATTTAAAGATGTAGCGTTGGTTGGTTCCTTCCTGCTTCAATACAGCAATGGCCGGTACCAGCTTGGCCACATCAGTTCCCACATGAATAGATACCTTGCCATACATTCCGGGACGAATTTTCTCATCCGGGTTAGGAATGGTAATTTCTACCGTGAAAGTCCGGGATGCCGGGTCGATAGCCGGATGGATGCGGAACACTTTCCCTTCGAAAACCTTACCGGGATAAACATCCACGGTCACGTCCACCTTCATTCCTTTGCGAATGCGCGGGAAATCCTTTTCGGTAACATTGATAATGGCTTTCAGCGGATTGAGCTGCATCAGCGTCACAATCGCTGCCTTGCCAACCGACGTGTTCGGTGAACCGGAATACATTTCGCCGTCTTCGAAGTACTTGTTGGTAATCACTCCGCTGAGCGGTGCCCTGAGTTCCGTATTCTGTTTCAGGAACTGAACGTTTTCTTTGGCTACCCGGTACTGTGTCGCCAGTTGGTCGTAGCTTTGCTGGGTTACTGTACCCGTCTTCTGCAGTGTGTCGAGACGACCAAAATCGGTCTTCAGATTCTCGAGTTGCAACTCGGCCTGCTTCAGCTGCGTGCGATCCATTTGCACCAGCAGCTGACCGGCTTTCACATGATCACCTACTTCTACATATATCTTCTCAATCCGGCCCGGACTGGCAGAGGTCAGGTAGTTTTCGTGGTAGGCCACAAATGAAGCTGTCTGGTTAATAGTGCGGCTAACTTGCTGCGGCTCGAGTGATATGACCTTTACCGGCCGCACTTTCACGCTATCCTGTTTCACGTCGCCGGCCTTCTCACTGCCTTTATTTCCGCATCCGGCGGCAAAAAGCGTAGTAGCGGCCAACAGCATGATTAGTTTTATTCTGAAATTCATGATTATCTGTTTAGGATTTATTTTATAGATCATTCAACAACTTTTCCCAGGCTACATATGCCTGAAGCAACTCCATGGTGGCTCCCACAAAATTGTTCTCAGCCTGTAAATAATTATCATTGGCCTGCAAACGCTCCAGACTCGATGCGACGCCATGCTCGTATTTCAAATCGAAATTCCGGTTAACCCGAAGAGCAACTTTCACATTCTGTTTCTGGCTGTTATACTTATCGAGCGCATTATGCAGGTTAAACCGCAATTGTTTTTCCTGAATCTTCAGCTGGTCTTCCAGCAAGTCCTTCTGGTTTTCGGTCTGTTCCAGACTGATATTCGCCTGACTCACTTTCGACTTCCTGAGTCCGCTGGAAAAAATCGGAATACTCAGGTTCAAACCGATGACATCTTTCGGCGATGCATCAAAGTTCGGTTTCAGAATCTTCTCGGTATGACTGTAGTAACTGCTCAGTGTCGGCAGGTAAGCTGATTTCTGTAGCGCCAGTTGCTTCTTCGACAACTCGACCTGCGTTTCCATCAGTTGATAGTCCAGATTCCTCTGAACCGACATCGAGCTATCCATCAGCGCCGTAAAATTGATGCGGTCAATGATTCCGTCGAGTGTTTGCGTCAGTTGAATTTTCTCATCACCCGGAACTCCCAGCTGAAACCGAAGCATGTTGTAAGCCATTTCCACCTGCCGGTCTGCCGAGCGAACACCGTTTTCCAGCGTCGATACCGAAACGGATAACTGATCAACATCCGTCGATTCCGCCATACCTACTTTTTCCATCTGTTTGGTTTTGGCCAATGTGCTGCGCATGTTCTCGAGGTTCTTCTTTAAGATATCGCGCGTTTGCTCACTAACCAGAATCAGGTAATAGCTATTGGCCACCTGCTCCTTGATGTCCTGTTTCGACTTCCGGTAATTGGTTTCCGACAACGACTTGTAAATTTTCGCCGTTTGCAGTCCCACGAGATAACTTCCGCTAAAAAGCAACTGCGACACCGTTGCCGATACGTTGGAAGTAGTTGCAAACGGTATTTTTGTTGGCGGGCTGTTCGGATCAAACTGAATGGTCATCGAGGCTCCCAAATAATTTGAATAGTCAGCCTTGGCATCAATCTGTGGTAAGCCCGATGCAATGGATTCCCACACTTTCTTCTGTGCCGCGTCTACATCAAGCTTCGCATTCTTCACCTGCTTGTTGTAATCCAACGCGTGATCCTGTGCCTGTTTCAGCGTAAGCTGCAATTCTTCCGGCGGAAGTGCAAATGCTGTCGTCAGACCAGCAATCAGGAAAGTCGCAATCAACACTACTTTTCTCATACACTATCTATTTTATACTCTATATTTCTGATTATTTATTCTTGAGAACTCCTTCAAAACTTTCCAGGTACTGGTCGATTAGTTTCCGGCCTTTGTCGGTACTGATTCCCCTGAGATAGGGCATGAACAAATGGAAGTGCCACTCTTTTACCGACCAGGAATCACTAATCACGTCGTTCTCCTGGGTGTTCTGGGCCAAATCGACCAGCTGCATCCACACCGAAGCTACAATGTCCATGTTGATATTCTTTTCAAAAACGCCCTCTTCAGCGCCCTGCCTGAATAACTTCAGCATGAACTTCCTGGACTTCGCTGTGTAGTCACGTGTGACCAACGCCAGGATTTCAGGATAATGCTTCTTTAAATCACTGAAGAATCGCGGATTGATTTTCTGCATTACCTGGTGATTCTCTTTTCCAATCCGGTACAGTGCATCAATCACATTCGGGGAATTATTCACGATTTCGTTCAACGTTTTCCCATGAACCTCTCCTCCCGCAATGATGCCTTCTCTCAGTAATTCTGTTTTATCCTTGAAATTCTCATAAATGCTTCGCTTGGAAACGCCTAACTCGGTAGCAATCGCATCCATTGTCACACTCCGGATACCATCCCTGGCAAACAAGTCCATCGCTCCCATCATGATTCGTTCACGTGCATTCATCTTTTCTGATTTTCTGCAAATATTGAAAACTATTTCGGTTTATTTAGTTTTCTCAATGTGATCTAATCGTTAAATTGAAAACTATATTGGTTTTTTTAGTTTTCATTTATGTACAATAACAGCTTCGCCAATCTTGTTGTTGTTTTCACAAAGAAAAGCGTCCGGTTATTTTCATAATTTAAATATGCTGCTAATTTTGTATGGGTTAAGCATAGCATGCTCAACCAATTAACTAATCATTTACCTAATCTGTTATGAAACTAAACACTCACTTGATGAAATCAGTGGGACTGCTGCTACTGGTATTCCTGCTATCCGGCCTTTCTTCCTGCAAGCAAACTCAAAAGAAACAGGAAAAATACATTGGACTTCAACTCTGGTCCGTTCGCGACCACATGAAAGATGACGTTAAAGGCACCATCGAAGCAGTTGGCAAAATTGGCTACAAGTTTATCGAGGCTGCCGGCTATGCCGATGGAAAATTCTACGGCATGGAGCCCACTGCATTTGCTGATTTGGTAAAAGCCAACGGAATGGACTTCCTTTCGTCGCACACCGGACAGGCGGTGCCCGATTCAACTAACCGGGACGAAGTAATGGCCTGGTGGGACCAGTGTATTGCGGCACACAAAGCGGCCGGCGTGAAATACATCGTTCAGCCATTCATGGATAACGTCGGTTACGAAAGCATCGAAGGCGTGCAGCGCTACTGCGATTACTTCAATGCAGTTGGTGAAAAGTGTAACGCAGCCGGTATCCGCTTCGGTTACCACAACCACGACGCCGAATTCAAGGACATCGACGGGCAAATCATTTACGACTACATGCTCCAACACACCGATCCGGCCAAGGTCTTTTTCGAAATGGATCTGTACTGGATTATGGAAGGAGGCAAAAACCCGGTGGACTATTTCAACCAATACCCCGGACGGTTCCTTTTCTGGCACGTGAAAGATAAAACCGAGCTGGGTGGCGATGACAGCGTAATGGATTTCAAACCCATTTTTGCTGACGCCGAAACAGCGGGCATGAAATATATTGTGGTGGAAGTGGAAGAGTACAACTTCGATCCGCTGAAAAGTGTGGAGAAGAGTCTCAACTTCCTTAACAATGCACCATATGTGAAATAGGTTGTTTATGAACTACATCCTGAGGGGAGATTCGCATGCCGGCTCTCCCTTCTTTTTTGCTTGTTTCTGATTATCACCTACCGGGACAAATAAAAGCTGTTCCGGAACGCTCGCGCCGAATAGCTGTACAACATGTTCGACTGATTTCTGACCCGAATTTCCTATCTTCATCGAACAGAGTAAACCAAAAAATCAGACCATAATGAAGTCAGCTACCGCCCCTCACGTGAGCGTGGTTTTTCGGGACGAAGATTTCTCCAATCAAACTTTTCGTTTCGAGGAATTTGAAGACTGTCTCTTCGAGAACTGTAATTTTTCGTCGTGCGATTTTACCCGCACTGTATTCCTCAACTGCCGGTTCGATAACTGCGACCTGAGCAGCAGCCGTTTTCAGCAGTCCAATCTCGAAGGCGTTATTTTCGACGGCTGTCGTTTAATCGGTATCGATTTCACCATGATAAGCCGCGTCAGGCTGGATATGACTTTCAACGATTCCGAGCTCGAGATGTGCAACTTTACCGGCCTTTCCCTCGAAGGAACGTCTTTTGAAAGGTGTCGCATCGATGAGTGCGAGTTTGTGGAAACCAATTTGAAAAAGGCTAAGTTCAGGGAAACCGATCTAACCGGAACGTTCTTCCGGCAATGTGACCTGACGGAAGCCGATTTCCGCGGAGCCAAGAACTATCGTTTCAATCCGTGGGAGAACCGCATGACCAATGCCCGCTTCTCTACACCGGAAGTACTGTCGTTTCTGTCGCCGCTGCAGATTTTGGTCGATTGATAAAACGGACACCTTTCTGTCTGAAAATCAAATTTAACTGGTTAGCTTCTTTTTTGTAACTTGTGGATTGTTACATCCATAAAAGGCTAAACCATGTCACATATCCTCATTATGCTGGCCCTTTTGTTCCAGGGACAACCGGCCGCCAAGACATTCGAAACCGATACGTTTCAAACCGATAAAGGAAACCTCGCTATCACATTCATCGGGCACGGCACCCTGATGATGATGTGGGACGGGAAGGTCATACACATTGACCCGGTCAGTCGCGAAGCCGATTATTCAAAGCTTCCGAAAGCCAACCTGATTCTGGTTACCCACGAACATGGCGATCATCTCGACCCGGCAACCATTGCCCAACTCCGGCAAGGAAATACACAGGTCGTTGTCAGCAAAAGTTGTGAAGGGAAAGTGCCTGACGAAACCGTTCTTACCAACGGGCAAAGCATAACGGCCGATGGTATCCAAGTGGAAGCGGTGCCGGCCTATAACCTGGTGCATAAACGCTCCAACGGACAACCATTTCACCCGAAAGGAAACGGTAACGGCTATGTGCTGACCATGGGAGGTAAACGTATTTACATTGCGGGTGATACCGAGAATATACCAGAGATAAAGAACCTGAAGAACATCGATATTGCGTTCCTGCCCATGAACCTGCCCTATACGATGACACCGGAACAAACCGCTGAGGCAGCCCGCAGTTTCATGCCGAAGATTCTTTATCCCTATCATTTCGGGCAGACCGACCCGCAAAAGCTCGTGAAGCTGCTAAAAGGAACATCCATCGATGTTCGGGTGAGGAAAATGGAATAACCACCTAAGACATTTTGCGGTGAAGTATTTCATTATGTTTTTTTGAATCCTGGAGCGCGTTCTTCCGTATAATCCGGCAGTCGACCTTTACCATACCTGGCCGAAGAACCAAAATCAGCCTGACATCTTTTCGTCATGCTTGAACCAACGCACCGGTTTGCTGTTGATCGGCAGGGGTACCGGAAGGCACCTTGACCATTGACCAAAAGACATGAGCCCGAATCAGACTGTACATAAGAACAATCCGCTAAGATTAAAGCATAACAACCCGGGAAAGGTGGTATTGCTCCTGTTGCCCATCCTGATTCTCGGGGTGATCAGCTATTGGATTACCGACAAGAATCCGCAGGAAACAGCCAAACAGAAGACATTGATCTCGGTAGGCAAATCGGCCCAGGCATCCATTGCGAAAGGATTTGCACCGACCATCAGCAATCCGACGACACCACCCGGAACGGCTCCCGACGGAATGGTGTGGGTTCCCGGCGGAACGTTCTCGATGGGGGCAACCGATCCAACCACGTTACAGGATGGCGGACAAGAGCCCATGAATGATGCGCGTCCGGTTCACCGCGTTTATGTCGATGGTTTCTGGATGGACAAAACGGAGGTTACCAATGCCGAATTCCGCAAATTCGTTGAAGCGACGGGTTACGTTACCACAGCCGAAAAGAAACCGACACCGGAAGATCTACCCGGCGTTCCGGCCGATCAACTCGTAGCTGGATCGATTGTCTTTTTCCCTCCGCAACAGCAAGTGCAGTTGAGTGATTATCGCCAGTGGTGGCGGTTCGTTCCCGGTGCCAACTGGAAACATCCCTTTGGTCCCGGAAGCGATATCAAGGGAATGGACAACTATCCGGTGGTGCATGTGACCTATGCCGATGCGGAAGCTTATGCCAAATGGGCCGGTAAGCGACTGCCCACCGAGGCGGAATGGGAATTTGCCGCCCGCGGAGGATTTTCAGGTAAACCGTACGTGTGGGGCGACCAGTTGACGCCCGATGGCAAATGGATGGCCAACATTTTCGAGGGCCATTTCCCCGAATCCGACGATGCAGCCGACGGTTACGCCGGTATTGCCCCGGTAGCCCAATATCCGGCCAACGGTTACGGGCTGTACGACATGGCCGGCAATGTGTGGGAATGGTGTCACGACTGGTACCGCGCCGACTATTACCGCCAACTGGCGATGACCAACGATGTAACGAACAATCCACAGGGGCCGGATACGTCGAATGATCCAAATGAGCCCGGCTTACAGAAACGCGTGCAGCGGGGCGGTTCATTTCTTTGCACGAATCAATATTGCACACGATATATGGTGGGTACCCGCGGAAAAGGAGAGATTAATTCCAGTACCAACCACATTGGCTTCCGGTGTATCAAATCACCCGGTACCCAATCCCCCTAGGGAAAGGTACGAAACACCGGAAACAGGCCTGTAACGAGCATCAGGCCTGCCAGACCGGAGAGTATGTCTTTGACATGTCTCCGGTTTTTTCTTGCGACTTGCCCGGCTAACCCCCTTTTACAAACAGCTCATCCGGGAAACCGGTATTATTGAATATTGTCGTTCGAATATGTATCTTCCTCCCCGATTATTTAATACCTAAAACCAGAATTCATGCAGGAAGCCTATTCCTTCGGCCTGCTGGCCCTGACTTCGTTCTTCACGCTTATCAATCCGTTGGGAACGATGCCCATTTTTGTGTCGATGACTTCGGAACTTCCGGAAGAACAAAAGAAAAAGACTGCCCGGAAAGCCGTCTTCGTCTCGTTTATCACCATCCTGATGTTTGCGTTTTCCGGCCAACTGCTGTTCCGCTTCTTCGGTATTTCGGTGAACAGCTTTCGCATTGTCGGAGGCGTTATCTTCTTCCTGATGGGACAGGATATGCTGCAGGCGCGTCTGGGAAAAATCAAAGTGAGCGAGAAGGAGTCGGAGATTAATGCCTACGTGAATGACATTTCCATCACGCCGCTGGCGATTCCGATGATTAGCGGGCCGGGCGCCATTACCAACGGGATTGTGTTAATGGAAGATGCCTCCACCTTCGGGAAAAAGTTGCTGCTGATTGCTTCCATTACGTTGATACTGTTTCTGACCTACATCATTCTGATTAGCGGAACGAAGATTACCAAAAAGCTGGGCGAAACCGGCAACAAAGTGCTGATGCGTCTGATGGGACTTATCGTGATGGTCATCGCGGTGGAATTCTTCTTCAGCGGACTGAAGCCCATTGTTCAGGATATGATCAAATAATTATTCCATTCTTCCGCTGCAGCGGGAAACGAAAAATCCCCTGAAGAGACTGTTGGCCAGTCCTCAGGGGATCGTCAGCGTTCGTTGGGATTAGGTATATCGATAGTTACTAATCACTTTCTTATTCAATTTGGCTATGCATTTTTGAACGCGCTCTTACCGGCAAAGGCAGCGCTGTTGACCAGCTCCTGCTCGATGCGCATCAACTGGTTGAACTTCTCGATGCGTTCGCCTCGGCAGCCGCTGCCGGTTTTCAGGTGACCTGCATTCACGGCAACGGTCAGATCGGCAATAAACGTGTCGACGGTTTCGCCGCTGCGGTGTGATACAAAAGCGTTGTACCCGTTTTTGTACGCCAACTCAATTGTTTCGAGCGTTTCGGTTACCGTACCAATCTGGTTCAGCTTGATGAGGATGGAGTTCGCCACTTCCTTCTCAATGCCTTCCGCCAGGATAGCCTTGTTGGTGCAGAAGAGGTCGTCTCCCACCAACTCGATGCGGTTGCCCAGTGTTTGGGTGAGATTCTTCCAGCCTTCCCAGTCATTTTCAGCGAGACCATCTTCCAGTAACACAATCGGATACTGGCGGGCCCAGCTATCCCACTGTTTCACCATGTCATCGCTCGTGATAAGCTCTTGTGTACTTTTGAAGAGCCGGTATTTGCCATCTTCCCACAACTCGCTCGACGCCGGGTCGAGGCAGATGCTCACATCGTCGCCGGGCTGGTAGCCGGCTTTCGTAATTCCTTCGAGGATGACTTCCACTGCTTCTTCGTTGGATTTCAAATCGGGAGCGAAACCGCCCTCGTCTCCTACGCCGGTGCTGTATCCTTTCTTCTTCAGCACCTCTTTCAGAGCATGAAACACTTCGGTGCCCATCCGGATGGATTCCCGGAAGGAAGTAGCTCCGTGCGGCGCAATCATGAATTCCTGGAAATCGACGTTGTTGTCGGCGTGGCGGCCACCGTTGATGACGTTCATACATGGAACCGGCATCAGGTAGGCATTGCTGCCGCCCAGGTAACGGTAGAGCGGCGTGTTGGTCGCGGTAGCCATGGCACGGGCAAAGGCCATCGATACCCCGAGGATGCCGTTGGCTCCCAGGTTCGATTTGTTTGCAGTTCCGTCCAGTTCGAGGAGCAGCAAATCGAGTTCGCGCTGGCTGCCGAAACAACGACCAACCGTTTTATTCGCGATGACGGTGTTCACATTGTCAACGGCTTTCAATACCCCTTTTCCGCCGTAGCGTTTCGGGTCGCCGTCGCGCATTTCGAAAGCTTCGCGCTCGCCGGTGGAAGCGCCGCTGGGCACCATGGCCCGTCCGGTGGTACCGTCTTCCAGTTTCAAATCGACTTCAACAGTCGGGTTTCCCCGCGAATCGAGGATTTCCATTGCTCTTAGCTTAGCAATCTTCATATCATCAAGGTTTAAAAGTAAAATTCCCGTTTCTGTCCGGCTTTGTTCAGCAAAACCGTCACCTCTTCCACCGTTACCAGGCAACCGTAGCGCATAGCCTCCAGGTCTCCTTTAATCGTCTCGTAAAACGCCATCACCTTATCCTCCTCATCGATAATCTCCACGACGGTGGGAAGCTTTTCAGCCACCTCCCAGAATTTGTACGAGTGAATTACCGAACTGGCCCCGAAGCCCATCACGCCTTTCACGACCGTGGAGCCTGCCAACCCGGCTTTTTTTGCTTTGAATACCAGTGATTCGTACAGACTATCGTTGCCCAGCTTATCGGTAGAGCCGATGAAAATCCGTAACAGTAGTGTTTTGTTTGATTTTTCCATCTTATACCAGTTTTATCGTCATTCGTCCAATGTTCACCGCCACCAGCCCCAGGGTGAAGCTCAGTGACGCATACGTGATAAACCGAAGCCACTCGCGGCTTTGGAGTAGTAGAAAGGCATCGTCGGTGATTGCCGGGAAAGTGGTAAATCCGCCGCAGATGCCCACCGTCAGAAAAATGCGAAACTCCGGCGACAGCCAATCTCCTTGCCCGGTTAAACCGAAAATAAAGCCTGTCAAAAGGCTGCCCGGAATTGTTCACAATCAACGTCCCCCCAGGGAAAGACCGTCGGTGTGTGAATTTGAATGTAGCGGGAGACGGCGAACCGGAAGGCTGTTCCGACAAACCCTCCCATGCCTGCAATCAGTAATGACTTCATCATACAATCGAAATTTTAGTGTCCAATTTCACATTGCAGAAGTCATTAGCCTTTGGGAGACGGTTAATGGCAGACTTCATTGCCCATATCAAATGTACGGATTAATCAGGCTGGTTATCCTCCCGGTAGCTTTCATTAACAACTTTTATGATTAGAAAACGTCCCGAAAGGAGGAAACAACCGGGCGGCTATCACCCGATACGGGCAAACAAGAAAAAAGGTGAAGCACGCCGGTTCTCATCACAAGAGGCGGGCACTTCACCTGGTATCTTTGCTTGATGGCTGTTGAAAAAGTTCGGGGAGTAACACCTACGGAGTAAAGGAGCCCTGTGCGACATTTCTGCTACAACTACTAAAATACTTGATGCCCTACGGGCAATTCGGTTTATTAATTGAATGGGCGTTTCATTATTAGGATCGAATAGTTCACGCAAAGGCCGGCGACTGTAACCACCCCAAACCCCTGAAGGGGCTTCAGAACTGTGACTAACTATTGCAACAGTACTTTTTATTAGCCATTTGACAGGAATAGCGGTAATATCCAAACGGTAACTCGTGGCACAGGAAAAAACGTACCGCCCCAAAGCTCCCTTCAGCATCCCGGGACGAAAAAAGGATGTCATCCCTCCGAGGGATGACATCCTTAGGTGTTACTTGCTTTTGTTTTCTTCCGTTTCCTTACTCTTCCCTGATCAGGTAGAGCCGGTTGTCTTCCACGCGGTAATACATGGGAGCCACGGTGACCTTCGGGTAGCGGTTCCGCAGGCGTTTGACTTCGGTTAATACGAAATCGATTTCGTTGCCGATCTCGAAAAGCGGGGCGAACTGATTGAAATGCTCTTCGGCAAACGAACGTTCCCAGCCGGCTTTGTCCACCAGGCCACCAATAAAATTTTCTTTTTTCGATGCCAGGTTCACCATGCCGCAGTTACTGTGCCCGATGATGGCAATGTGCTTCACATTTCCTATCGCGATGGCAAACGATACCTTGAATTCGCTGTAACGGAGATTGGCACCACCCGCCCTGATGATGAAAGAGAAATTGTCGGGGATGTTCAGATGCTTCCGGTTGTCCATACACATACCGACCAGCAGCTGCGCTGAATCATACGAATCGAAATCCCTGCCGAGATCATGATACTCCAACAAATCACCAATCGGCGTATCCCGGTACTCCGGGAAGATGTCTTCTTTTGTCTTAATCGGTACAAGTCTGTTCATAGCTTTCGTGTCATTTTTGCCGGATGATTTACGTTCATTTATTTCCGGCCTTCGTTTTAAATGAATGTCTTTATGATGTCCTCCGTATTTAAAACGGTGGCGAATTCTTCGTTCAGGCTGGCCAGCGCCGTTTCATGCAGTGTCCTGGCCGAATAGTGCTTACCGTCGAAACCGGTTTTCGGAAACGTGGCAGTGGCATCGTTCACCACGTAGGTGTCGAAGCCGAGGTTGCCGGCCATGCGCACGGTCGTGGAAATACACTGATCGGTCGTGAGGCCAACCACTACCAACTGACGAATGCCTTCGTCGTGCAGGCGTTGCTCCAACCCGGTGCCAATAAAAGCGCTGTTGACCGTTTTCCCGATAACAGGCTCCCCTTCTTTCGGCTGCACCACCGTCTGAATGGCATTGCCGGGCTTTCCTTCAGCCAGCGGCGATTGCGGGTTGACCGAATTGTGTTTCACATGAATAACGGGAAAGCCGCGTTGGCGCCATACCTCCAACAACCGGGCTGCATTTTTCTCCGCGTCGGGATGATTGCGTTTGCTGCCCCAGTAAGTCGGGTGGTCAAATCCTTGTTGAATATCGACCAGCAACAAAGCTGGCTGTCCGTCGGGAATGAACGGCTGAAGCGGTTCGTTGGTTGATGCCTGCTTGTTCTCCATGTTTCGTTATTTGGTATCGATGGTTTCGACCTTTTCTTTTATAGCCTTCACGCGGATGCGTTTGTAATCGATGTTCCATTTCCCGTCGACAAAACAGATCGGTTCAATCCGTTCCTGAACTTCGGCTTTGATGGCCCGGGCATCCTCATCACTCACGCCATCGAAGAATTGCTTGCCAAACATCGCCATCCAGTCGGCAATGCCGGTCTCTGCATCCGCCAGTTCCGTGGGGCGGTCGAAATGTTCGGCCCTGGTTACCCGGAATCCGGCTTTTTCAAGCTCTGTGGCATACTCGCCAATCGTCGGGAAATACCAGAGTTGCTTCTCCGCCTGTTCGTGGTAACCGTGTTGGGCCAGTACCTTCCGAAGTGTTCCGACGATATTTTGCACATTGCCTTTTCCACCGAACTCGGCCACCAGGCGGCCGCCCGGTTTCAGGTTGCGGTACATGCATTTAACGGCTCCCTCGTAATCGGTTACCCAGTGAAGCGCCGCATTCGAGAAGATGGCATCAAACCGTTGGTTGAACTCAAAATCGGACGCATTTCCCACCTCGAAATCGATGCTGGGATATTTGCTTCGTACGTCGGCGATCATTTCAGGCGAGTTATCCATTCCTACCACCCATGCAGCACTCTCTTTAATCTGACTGGTAAGCTGTCCCGAGCCGCATCCCACGTCGAGAATACGTTCATTTGCTTTGGGTTCCAGCCAGCTGAGGATTCCCTGGCCATATTGGTACACAAATGCGTGCTTGTCGTTGTATAATTCAGGATTCCAGTCTTTTGCCATGTTGTTATATCCCGTTACTGTAGAGACGTAGCATGCTACGTCTCTACCACCACCTAAACAAATAAGCACGCATTGGGTTGAGAGTTTTTGTACTTGCCGGTTATTTACCACCTGTTTTCGTCCGTCAGTCGTTCGACATTTTCCTGGTGTAGATGTTTTTACCCAATGAAACCGGGCGTTATTTGTCATAATTCTACGGATTTTCGCCGGTGACACAGTTTAATGAATACTCCCGAATACTCCCAAGGTTAACAACAAAAGGAATGTCTTTTCCCACAAAAGGAACTCCTTTAACAACAAAAGGAACGTCTTTTCCCACAAAAGGAAGACCTTTAACTACAAAAGGAACGTCCTTTCCCACAAAAGGAAGACCTTTAACTGCAAAAGGAACGTCCTTTCCCGCAAAAGGAAGACCTTTAACTGCAAAAGGAACCCGTTAAACGTGAAAAGGAAGGCATGGATCGCCAAAAGAGTCAGCTATAATACCAAAAGAATGTCGTTGAATGACAAAAGAGAGCAGTTAAATTTAAGATGAACCCGAGCAAATAGCAAAACAGACAGGGGCATTGAGCCGTAAAGACGCCCGAGTCGGGCGTCTTTACGGGCGCATTGATGGTGAATAATTGTCTGAACCTGGATTACGCAGATTAACCAGATTACACAGATGGGGGCGGCGGCGGTGTTTGATGGGTGAATCATTAGGGGAATGTTTTTTGAGGCGCAAGGCGTTGCGGCTCTGCGGTGCGTTGTTCATGGGTGTCAATAAATTGAAATTAACGGAAACGTTGTTGGGTGTAGCGCGTTCATCATCCGGGAAATCCATTAATCTGCATAATCCGGGTTCTGACGGTTTTTGAGACGCAAAGCATTGCGTCTCTACGGCGTGTTGTTCACGGGTGTCAATTAATTAAAATTACCGAAAACGTTTTTGGGTGTAGCGCGTTCATCATCCGGGTAATCCATTAATCTGCGGTTTCCGGGTTCTGACGGTTTTTTGAGACGTAGCATGCTACGTCTACGAGCACATTAATGGGGGTTTTTGAGACGCAAGGCATTGCGTCTCTACGTGCGCGTTGATGGAGGGCGGGATGAGGGCACCGGCGGTAGAGACGCCCGAGTCGGGCGTCTCTACCGTTAAAAATCGTCAATGCGTCCACACCCAACGTTATTCTGGTTATCTTTGCCGATGATATTTCAACCGTTTGCCTCATGATTCAGGATATTTTTCCCCACCGTTTCGACAATCAATACCGCGCTGAACAACACATCGGAGACGAGGACATTGTGCTTTGTTACCGGGACAACACGTTGTTGCTGAAAACCGACGGGGAGACATTCGGGCTACCGCGAAAGAAGGATTTCCCGGAGATTTCGGAGCAGACGGAAAGCACGTTCCTGTTTTCGCTGAACGATGTTTCGTGCTTCCTGGTGTGGGATGAGCTGGCCGCGAAGGAACCGGATTTTGCTTACCAGGAAATCAGTTTCTTCCGGACGATTGAACAGCCGGAAATCGCGTGGGTGAGCATTGCGGGGTTACACCTGGTGAACTGGTACACGCAGAACCGTTTTTGCGGGAAATGCGGGAGCCGGACCGAACACAAGTCCAACGAACGGGCGCTGGTGTGTCCGAATTGCCATACCACCGTTTATCCCAAAATTTCGCCGGCCATTATTGTGGCCATTGTGAGCGGCGATAAACTGCTGCTGGCGCGCAATGCGAATTTCCGCGGCAACTGGTTTTCGCTGATTGCCGGGTACGTGGATGTGGGCGAAACGCTCGAGGAGGCGTTGGCACGCGAGGTGAAAGAAGAGGTGGGCCTCGATGTGACAAACATTCAGTATTACAAGAGCCAGCCCTGGCCGCTGTCGGGTTCGATGATGATTGGTTTTGTGGCGGAGGCCGACGAACACCAGCCCATCCGCGTCGACGGCAACGAGATTGTGGAAGCCGCCTGGTTCTCCCGTGGTAACCTGCCCAACCACTCCTCCACCATCAGCATTGCCGGCGAGATGATCGCCCAATTCGAGAAAGGCGAACTGCAGGGATGCGGAGCTGTGAAGAAGGTTAGCGTTTGATGAGGTTGCTGTAACAGTTTGGCTATGTGGAGTGCAGGAACTGAGGAAATTCAATTTCAAACTGCGCAGAGCCAACTCGTTTATTCAGATTTTCATTTTTATAGCCAAATCGTCAAAGACGAATTGGCGGTGTTCCAACAGAGAGCTGCGCTTGAATTACCCATGAACTTATACTACGTATACCTTTTGTTAGGCGATGTATTTTGACGAAGGCGCCGATAAATTATTTTTTACATTTTACAAATCAGACAGGTCATAATTATGTTGAAATATTTCGTCAGAATCATCAAAATCATTTTCAAATTGTTGTCTTGCTGCAATGAGTGAAAATAGTTCATTTGCAGATATCTGCACAGAACCTACGGCTTTGGTTTGTTTTTCTTTGCTAAATTTCAATTCCATATATGCTTTTTGAAATGGGTTACTGAAAAAATATTCTTTTGAATCAGCATTTACTCTCAGTACCTCTTCTCTATCAATGGATGTTAGATGATTCAAATATGTTGTTAAGGTATTTGATGGGTAATCGTGTATGTCATTTCGCAACTCATCTAATATTTCTTCACTACTTACTTCACTTTTGTTAAGTCTGATAATAGCTTTTAAAATCTCTTTTGTTCCATATTTACTCTTTTTAGATGTTTTAGTCGCTTTTTCGTAAGCTGATTTAAGAGTTGCATATTTTTGGTTCAAATAATCCTCAATTGATAAATCTAAATCTGTCTCTAGAAATTTATGTCTACTTTCTGCAGTTTCGTAAATATTATTATTAGTACACATTGAAAGGCAAAGTTGATGGCATATAGCCCCTAAACCATTTGAATATGCAATAATTTTATTTTTCAAATATTTAGGAAAATGAACATTTAAAAGCTTTTCTCCCTTTGTTATAATATTTTCAAGTTCTTTAGGGGACATAAGAGGGACAAATATTTCTGAAATTCTTTCGCTCATTTCATTGTCGTACTCAACTATCTCTTTGCCTGTGCCAACCGCACCTATTGCAATAATCTTAGTAGTTTTGTATACTTGGGAAGTATCCATGAAAACTTTCATTATTTGCGCTAACCTCTGCTTATGTTCTTTACCTACTTTGTGAAAGTCTTCAATTTTCCAGCAAGCATTAGATTCACCAATAAATTCAGCTAATCTTTTATCTGTTAATTGTAAAGGTACAACTCGTGTATATTTTTCTCCTTTTTGAACCTTTGATGCTGCCCTAATTTCTGCATATACAGATTTCAAACTAGCTGAAATCTCAGAGCCATTCGTGTTAGATACTTCTGATATGTAATATTTATCTAACGCATCAAAAGCTTCTAGCTTTAGTTGGTCAATTGTTGTCCCCTTTGTACACTGAGATTCAATAACTTCAGAATAAAGCTGATTTAATTTGTTATTTATTAGTGTTGTTTTCCCCGAACCGCTAAATCCAAAGATTACTAATTGTCTGCCGGGAGTTCTAATGGAATCAACTAATTGCTTATTGACCTGCTCTCTGTCAACAAAGGTTAGCTCAGCGGGTTGCGAGGGAGTAAAAACACTATATGTTTCATAATTCTTTCTCATGGCTCATTGTTTTTGTATTGTCTCTTTTCCTTTTTTGCCTGTGAATATTTTAAGCTCCAATTAACATATTGCTTAATCGCCAAGTGTATAGCAAAGCAGTAGATTACGGCTTCAATATTTTCAAACCGCAAGAAGATCTGAAGCAGATTACATCTCTTGATTTTATTACTATTTCGCCTATTTTACATATCCAAAGCTATTAATCTGCAAATTGAAAACAATCTATCGGGACCTTTCGAATATATCCCTCTTCTGTTTCTATAACCACAATTGTTCTATTTCTCCAATTTCATTCTAAATGATTCTATTGATAACCTAAATAAATGTTTGATTTCTGTTAATGCTGTCTCTGTGAATCCTTCAACGTCGGCAACTGAACCATTGTAGTATGTATGAAATTCGTCATTATCTATTTTATACATTAAAGCTATCTCGCTCAAAGTAGCTTCAATTTTATGATGGAGAACCACAACTGGTTTCGGTATTTCTGGTCGATGGATACCGAAATGAACTTTATGTATAAGGTCTGTTTCTTGAAATCCACTGCTGCCATATGCTACTAAACCAGCTTGAGATAAATATTTACTGAATTCACCACTCAGTTTCTCTGTCAGTTTTGATATTTTGTTACTTATCTCAGTTCTATAAGCAACATCAGAGTTCTCAATTGTGGCCCTGAGATTCTCGATGTCATTAATAAATTCATCACCTTCATTTTCATTTGGGTCAATATTCATAATCGCATTTCTTAAGGATTCACAGTTTTGAAAACGAAGTTCTAACCTAGGTTGAAAACCTACATAAAATATTCGTTTCAGCTTACTCCATCTTAAATCAGATAATGTGTCCTCTGTGAAAATACTAAGGTTTCTTTCATGAGGTAATTTACCTTCAAAATCCTGGAGTTGTCTTGGTGCAACTCCCGTTAGCACATAAAAAAGAACACCTAAAAGCATTGTTAGATCTGTTGCTTGTGCCTTAATTGAACTGCCTGCGCTTAATTCAGGCATTCTCAAAAAACGATTACCCAATTCTTGACCTAGTTTGCTTTTAAAATCCTCTTCATCGAAATATGCTAAACCAAAATCAACCAGAACAGGATTATTTATATTTTGATTTAGAAGGATAATATTGTCAGGCTTTATATCTCTATGAAGCACATTTAACTTATGAAAACTATTTAAGGCATCAATTAATTCCAACGTAACACAAATAGCATCATCTAAACATAAATTCCCATTTCTTTGAATAAATTCAGTTAATGTTGGACCTTCAATCCATTGCATTATAACCCAAAGTTTTTCCGATGCGTCTTGCCAAGAATTTACATTATGCTCAATAACCTTTGGAGTATACTTACCATCAAGCATCAACAGAACATTCGTTTCTCTGTGGAATCTAAATCTTCTTTCGGTTGACTTCAAATGCTCAGGATGTAATTCTTTTAAAGCACCAACACTTTCATTATTGATGTTAATAACCTTTCTTATCGAACCTTGTCCACCCGAAAAAACTTTATCATCTTTAATTTTCCAATTTTCTTCCCAATTCATTTTCTGTCTTCATGTTGTTGGATTTTATGGTGCATCCAAGTTAACAAAATCTTTTCGGTTTTCGATGGATGGAGTTTTGGAGTGGTGAGATGGTTGGCGTTTACGATTGACGATTCTTCGGAGCCGTTTGATAGATAACGGGCATTTGTCCCTTCCACTTACTCCATACGTCATTGTTGGTAATCAGTTCAGCCATAAAATGACCGACATTGATCCGGCTGACCGTTCCGGCATTAAAAATCGCACTTCGTGTGGGTGAAGGATGAACCTCGTATCCGGTGACCTGGTCTTCGTTTACCAAACCATCGGGACGAACCGCTACCCACTCGATGAAACTGTTTATTTGCCCCATCTTCGTCCGTAAATAATCGGCTGCCTTTTCATTATCGACATGTGGAGGTAACAATAACCGGAGGATGGCGATGACCAACCGTTGCCCCATCGAAACGGGTTCGTTTAAGTCGCGGTTCCGGTTGCCGGTCGTGTTCATCAATACAAATTTCACGGGCTTACCCGGTGCGTTCTTTTCAATGGCATGACAAAGGAGGATGACAGCGTCGGTCACCAGTCGTCGGGGTTTTCCGTATATCCCTTTCCAATTCGGATGATGGCCTAAACACGAAGCGACGGCATCACAATCGCGGATGTATCCGGCCATTTCATCTACCGTGATTTCGGATACGCTGGCTTGAATGACGGACAGTTGGTCGTTGGTTTTCCATGTCTCGGGCAATTTCTCAGGCGAACGAACAATCACCTTTACTTTTTGCCGGGAATTGAGCAGTTGCTCCACCAGATGTTTTCCGGTTGCTCCCGTTGCTCCAACGACTAATGTTGTCATATCGTATGTTTATTCATTCATTGAAATAAGCGTCCTATTCTACCAGACACCATCAAGTTAAGGAAATTTGCCGGGTTTTGGGTGGGTGGGGGTTTGGAGGGAGCGGTGTAGGTTGGCAGTGATAAATTGTAAGTTGTCGTTGCCATTCAAAGCCTAGGGTACGAACGCTGCAAGACAACTTACAAGCAATTTTATTCTTTTATTTCGGCTATAATATCTTCAGGCCAAACAATGAATTTTCCATATGCACCTTCTTTTTGTTTTGCTCCAAGCTCATTCCCTTTTTTTGTAGCAAACCAATCTTCTTCCTTTTTATACATTAATTTATTGTCCACTAGCCATGAATTAATTTTTCTACTACTAATTCCAATTGCTTGAGATATTTCTTTAGTTGTTAACAATTTTGAATTTGAGAAGACTTTCTTGATTTCAGAATCATTTTGTCCATTCATAATTCCGTCAGGTTCATTCTGATCAAGTGTCTTTTGCGGAGCTTGCACGTAAGAAAAATCTTCACTGTTATGCATAATTGACTCAATATCATTTGAGGCATCTTCATAAACTTCTTTATCATTCTCATTTGCTGTATCAATCAAAATCCCCATTTCTCTATTATGTTGCTGAGAGAACTCATATAAATTCATTGAAGCAATTATCATTTTATTCTCATTTAAGTAACATTTTGCATGAAGATTCTTTGAAAAATATAGTCGAACATATTTTAATTTTTCCAAATAACTCATTTCCGCTGGGGCAAGTTCTTGTTTGCCAAAAATAATTCTAACGTCTACTTTCTCTCTTTCCTTATCATTTAGTAACTCTTTCATGTTGTCAGAGAGTTTTAAGTACGGACTTATTATATACAATTCTTTTCGTGCTTCTCTAATTAAGTTTTCTAATTCTGCCGTAATACTAGAGGTTCTTAAATACTTTGCCATTTTTTAGTTTTTTATCTGATTTTATTTTTAAACCTTATCTGTTATTGAATTTAGCGATTTGTCAATTTTCTTGAAATACACTGGTCCACTTAATAGATTAGCTCTCACTGCAAAATTGTTTACACCGATGTGGCAAATCGTCGTGCACTTATTTTTCTTTTAGCTAGATGAAAAGATCTTCGTTCAATGCAAATGGGAAATTCTTTTTCTGTAGTAAAGATCGGATGTTGAGTGGTCAGATTCTCTATCTTCATTTTGTTGGCTGTTAGGGCTCGCTATTTAACAAAATATTTTGGGTTTTCGATGGCTGGGGTTTCGGGGTGGAATGGGTTCGGTTGATAGATCGAAAAAAGCTTCGCTGTATATGACAATTTGTTTTGCATAACTTATTAATCATGTTGTATAGAAGAAATACCAACCATCTTTAAATTTAATCAGTCGAACAATTACAAATCCATATGGTGGCAATTCATCTCCTACTTTTAATTTCTTTTTAAAGGATTTAACGTAACCATATTCGTTATCAACAAATCCGTCTACTGTCAAGATTAAATAATCATCTGTCCGATTCAGTGAAATTATATCTGAATCGATCATCCTCCTTTGAATATCTACAATCTCATCAATATTCAGGTTCTGTTTTTTGATATAACCTCCAAACGCATTTTCAATCTCTTTCTTCGTTATATATTTTAAGTCATTTGATAATGATTCATCATTTAAGCTTTTTTGGTAACGAAGCATATCAGTTAAATCATACACATTAGCTTTAGTACTTTCTTTTTCAATAACTTCTAAATTGCCCTTATTCATCAAATAATGAATATGGTGCCCCAAACTGAGCTTAGGAAATGCAGCAGTAAAGCTAAAAGCAACAATAATCAAAGAGAGTGGTAGATATGAATAAAGTTTCTTTGAGCCATTCAGTGGGATGGTAACTATGGATAAAATCATCCCAATTACCGTTAATCCCATTAGCAACAATACATCTAAAAAAGGTCCAATAAGTATCGAATATTGTAAATCAAAAACACAAGCCAACAAAATCACCAGGCTTACTGCCATTGCCATAGATTTTACAATGTTACTAATCACTTTTCTTATGGTCATATTTCATTGTTCATTAATAATTACACACAACGGTTTGTGTAAGTTGCGGGGCGGATTTCGGAAAGCGTCCCTGTCCGAAGGACACGGAACTGCGAAACGAGCCCCGAAGCCTCGGGGCACAGTTGGCGCACCACTGAACCCCGACCTGCAATATGTACTGTGTTAGACATAGTTTTTTTATTTTGTCACGGTAAATTCTTTATAAAACTTAAATCTTTCAAGTTCTCCACTTGAATTAGGTATCTGAACTACTCCTTTGAATCCATGTTTTCCTAGTTTATTAATTTTCTCTCTGTAAATACCTTTACCGTCAATCGCATCAAGATAAAATGTTCTTTTATTGTCTGGTCTTATTGCATTTAGCACACTGTCTGGCTGTGAAAAGTCTGTAACTATCATAGATGGACAAATTGTTGTGTCTTCGGCTGCAAGAATTATACTGGCTTGATATATATCGCCAACTTTAATATTGTCCGAAGAATCTACGACAACTACACTTAGTTTATTGAATTTATAATAATCAGCTTCAATTCTATTAAATAAATAACTTACAAGTTCATTCTCTAGGTTGAGAAGGTCTAATCTTATTATTTTTTTATTGTCTAATGATTTGAATGTTTTGAATCGATTAGGGATAATAATCTCTTTGATGTATTCAGAATTGAAGTATGAAATCGATTTTATGGATTCATTCAAATTTATTAAGCCATCATTAATTGCTTTCAAATTTCCTTGGTCAACAAAATGCAGTAAGGAATCAAATGTCGTGTCCAAAAAAGAAGCGACCTCAAAATATGGTCTAGCCATTTCAGGATTTAATAGTAATTTCTTCTGAATCTTTGAAAGATTATACTTAATCTTCTCATTTACAATCTTCGATTCATTTTGAAAATACCGACTCTTATTATTCTTACACGAATAAAAAATTGTGAATCCGATTGTCAATATTAAAATATACTTTTTCATGTATGTTCTTTCAAAATTATGGCTTACTAGTGTGTATCAACATTGCTGTTACGCGCCCTTATTGGGAAGTATTGCGTACGTTATAATTTGGCGTTGCCAAAAGCATTATTGATTGCTGCTTCCCCATACAATCAGGAAGCAGTCCTGCTACGTCACAAGCCTGATGGTAATTGGTCGAAATTACTGTCTTCATTTTGTTGGATGTTTGGTGCATCCAAGTTAACAAAATCTTTCAGGTTTTGATGGGTGGGGATTTAGGGAAAGGGAACAGCTTGAATTAGCAGAACCGGAAGCACGGGCAGAACGCTTCATTGTTGACATCAGTCTACCTACCTATGCCTTTTATTCAATAATTAGTTCAATCCTAAAAAGCCGCGCCACAACTTTTGTTGAAGATCAGTTTTACCCAACTCATGAATTAATCGCAATTGTTTATTATTGGTACTTGCCTGAATTCCGGCAAACTCCAGGTATTTATTTAATGGAACTTCGTCTGTTCCATTTATATAGGCATTCATAAATCCAGTGAAGTCAGTATGAGCAAGTAAATTGGCTTGATTTAGTATGTCCTGGTTGCCAATTAAGGTATCGGTTCCTGCTGTTTCTTTGTAGAAAAATTGCATCAGGTTATCTAAACTGTGAGCATTCTCGGTGTTATGCCTAATTTGCATATCGATACAGATTCCGGCAAACAGACCACCTCCATAAACAAGTCCCCAATGGTTATCCTTATCAAAACCTGAAGCAGCATCAGCCGGAGCAATCTTTCCCAAACCTTTGTCATTGATATATCGCTTATAAAACAATTGATTCAAGACGCCTTTAATTGCTTCTTCATTTACTAGTTTGGCATTATATAGTGCTTTGAGTGTGTAGTAATTTGTGATCCCTTCCTTAAACCAATCCGTACGGGTGTCTTTAAATCTAATTGATTTGCCATTCCAAAGGTGAAAGAATTCATGAGCAAACAGAAACCAGCTTATTATCTGTTCTTGTGGAGCAGCTTCCGGGTTTAGAAACAGACTAATGTTATCACCGATTACTTCACCATCCATTTCTTTTGATTGATTGATGACGACCAATACATTGGATAATTTACCCCCGGAGGAATTTTTGGGTAAACCTCCCATAAGATTTATGTAATAATCTAATATTTTGTTAGCCGCATCAACATAGTGCTCTTTATTCTTTGCAATGGTATCACCTCCAAGTACAAAGTTTAGATTAAATTCATCGCGGGCAATTTTAACTTCCTGTTGAGTACCGGCAACTATGAATGATTCTAAAAGTTGGGTTTGATTGGCGACCATATAGGTTGTGTTCTCCGGATCTACGCTTTCCCAGGGAGTGGATATCTCCCAATCGTCAGGTTTCTTAAAGAGCACTTCTATATCTGTTTTAACGTCACCATTGATAATAAACAAAGAGCGACCAGATGCCGTGATACCCCAATCTCTTACGAATGCCACCCCATCGATTCCACCAGGCCAATTTTGTTTTTCATGATCAATAAGTACATGATAACGGATGATGATTTCCTGCCCCTTATGCACATTATTCACTATCCAGGCAGTTGAATCTCTTTTGTGTAATTTAAGCTGCTTTCCATTTTTAACATAAGCACACAAATCATGAATATACTGGGGCCATCTATAGGGCATTGGTCCATTATCACTCATTTTCAAGAGTGAATCCTTAAGTGTTATTTGTGCTTCAATTTTTACAAGTTTCGGGGTTGTTTCAGAAAACTCCAGACGATATTGGTCAGGTGAATTATTGGGTTTTTGCACCGAATGGGAACCATTATGCGGCACTAAAATCACATTTGCCTCCGCAAAATGGGTACTCAAGGCAAACCCGCTTAGAATCATTAGAAATAGTAATTTCGTTTTTTCCATTTTCGGTAGATTAGCATTTCTTACTTAGACCACGTAATTGGAAAAATGGTTACAGCATTTCTTGTTAATTGTTGCACAACGGTTTATATCTACTAAAACGACGCTATATCTTCCATATGGGCGTGATTGGTGTACCACTGGTGCTGAATTGTCAAGTAGTCAGTTTTTCAATTCTCATTTTGTTGGTTGTTAGGATACATCCAAGTCCAGGAAATCTTTCGGGTTTCCGATGGATGGGTTTCGGGCTGGGGAGATGGTCAAAAGAGGGAGTTCCCAACCCCCAAATTGATTGGGGGTGAAGAATGATTTATCCGGCGTTGCCGGAAAAGGACTACAAAAGAAATAGTTGTTTTTCAATGTGGCTAAACCACCATTGCGCTCGAAACAGCAAATGTATTTCAATCATGTCCGTCACACGATCGCAATCTCACGCACGTTTCCCTACCCGGGGCTCATCCCTCCGGGATTTAGTCACCTAATTGGCAGGTATGTTTACAGTTCATTCAACACCGATACCTTTCAAAAATGTATTCCAATCCCAATAATCCCGGTTTTTACTGATTCGGTTATTTTCTATGTCCATTACCGATACGCCTCTCACTTCGAAATGCTTATTGGTGGCCGGAATATTCATATTCGCCCACCCCACGGTATTGGTACCGGTCCAAACCCATTCCACCATCGCCATATTTTCACTGGCTATCACATCAACTATTTCGAAATCAGAATCAGGAACTCCTGCTATCGTGCGATCAAAATAATCAGCGATTGCTCTTTTCGTATTAAATTTCCTTCCGGTAGCCACTTCTTCATACAAACAACTGTCGGCAAAAAGAGCGGTCAGGTTACCCGAATCGTGGCTTGACCAGGCATCAAGAGCGGCTTTGGCTAAAGCTTCATTATCACGAATCTTCTGACTACTTTCATTACACCCGAACAAAAACATCAGTATGACAACAGCGATGGGGAAACTAATTTTTCTTTTCATTTTATTATCGTTTTAAGTTAGGATTCACGAAAGCTTGTTAACCAGCATGTATCACACACAGCTGCGATTTTTCTTTTAACCAACTTTTGGGTGTCATGCTACTGTCAGAACCAAGGGCACGACAACACCTGGTATGCTGAGTGGTAAAAAACGATGGGAATGGCTGCTCCTCCACGCCAACGGGAAGGAGTTCTGCCAGGTCGCAATCCCAGTGATGAATGGTTGGTTTTTCTGCTCTCATTTCACTGGCTGTTAGTACAGTTACAAGTTAACGAAATTTCTCCGGTTTTCCGATGGGTGGGCGGGAAAGGGATGGTGAGGATGGCCAAAAGGGGGCGTTCCCAACCCCCAAATTGATTGGGGGTGAAGAATGGTTTATCCAGCTTTGCCGGAAAAGAACAAGCCAAAAGAAATAGTTGTTTTTCAATGTGGCTACACCACCATTGCGCTCGAAACAGCGAATGTATTTCAATCATGTCCGTCACACGATCGCTATCTCACACACGTTTCCCTACCCGGGGATTTAACTCAGGCGGCGCACTACCCCACCCCGATATTTCGGGGCCTAAAGGGGCTTTTGGCATTTCATATCAATGCCATTACGTGCCGCGCAGGGAAATACAAGCATTATTCGGTTTGGAACATGCGCCTCTTTTCCATTAGGGGCAATGACTCAGGTGGCGAAAAATGCGTGAGTCAGTTCCGGATGCACATCCCGGGCAGGAGGAACACTTTGACTTGTTCCGACAGCTATCGGGGTGAACACTAGGCAACGGTGTTCCTTAGTAGATTCCCGGAAACAAGCGGTAACGTACGCGGCGGGTATAATCGCGATATCCCGGCAGTTCTTCCTGTAGCGTCCGGTCTTCCAGGCGGGTCCGTATCACGGCAATGATCAGGGCCACTATCACTGGAATGATGGTCCAAACGGAGCCCAATGCCAGTACCATGCCGGGCAGCGCCAGGATATTCCCGGCATACCCCGGATGCCGCACAAAGCGGTACGGACCGCTGTCACACACCCGGTGTCCCCGGTCGGTCTGAATACGTACCATGGTTGAAAAGAATCGGTTTTCGACCATGGCCCATCCCCCGAATGCGTAACCCAACGCAACCAGGAGGAAGCCTATGATGTTGAGCCATACCGGAAACTGGGGTGACCACCCTAAGCGGTGATCGAGTCCCGCCACGATGTATAAGGGGAATGATATGGTCAGTATCATTAACGGAGCCAGTACTTTGTCCCATGATTTCACATCCTGGTCTTTTCCAAATTTGCCCCGTTCGGCCAGCAATCCCGGATGCTTTCTTTCTGCCCACAACCGCGGACCGATGGCCGCTACCGTTATCAGCGCTGAATACAACCACCCCTGCCACCACCCCCAATCCCATCCGCTTATCATGAGCACCAGCGGTACCAGGAGATACGTGATGATTAATCCAGCCAAATACTGGGGGCTTACTGATTGAGGTGCCTTTTGATCGACTGTTTTCGGTGCCATAGCGATTCCTCCTCATTCAACGGTGTGTCTTTGCAATCCAGACAGAACGATAACCGGTCAGTTTTTTCGTTCTCATTTCGCTGGTTGTTAGGACATAACTAAGTTAACGAAATCTTTCGGGTTTTGGGAGGAGGATTGGACTGGTGAGATGGGGAAGATTGTGAATATAGCATCCTAAGATGGCAGTACGGTCCCAACGCTGACCAAGAGAATTTTGTTCCACGCAAAGGACGCCAAAGAAATTCGCAGAGAAAAGAAATATCCATGGATACACTCGGTTACGATTTTCTTTGTCTTCTGATAATCCTGACAACACGGTTGTAGATAATTTCCGCTAAATTCCAGTCATATCCATCAAAGTTAGTCGTATTATTGAATTGAATGACCACCGTGTCGATGTCTTTGAAGTATTTGGCAATCGTCTGGTAGCCGGGAACCAGACCAGTATGGTTATAACGATAAATGGAGGAATAGATTTCCTGCTCCTTTTTATCGGTAAACAGAGAGCCATCGTTTAACGCCCGTAAGAATGTTCCCACATCCTGTGCGGTAGCTATCATGGAGCTATAATCGGTATCTTTTATATCCTGCTTGACACCGACATAATAACCACTCATCAAATCGTTCATATTCACATCATGAATTGAACCGAACGTGTGTTTTAATCCGAGCGGATCCAGTATGCTCTTCTTGATGTATTGGAATTTGCTCTCTCCCGTCACCTTTTGAATGATTTCACCTATCAACAGATAATTGGTATTGGAATACTCATAGTCTTTTCCCGGTTTAAAGTCTGCCGGCAAGTCGAGTACCCTTTGAAGCGCTTCCTCACTGGTTTTGGGTGGATTGGTCCAAAAATTAGGCGTGCTGGTCAGGTTGGGAATTCCACTCCGATGCTCCACCATCATTCGTAAGGTAATTTTATCGGCATATTGAATTCGTCCCACCAGTTTGGGCATGTAATAAGCCAACGTACTGTCCAATGACAAACGTCCGGCATATACCAATTTCGTGATAGCAACGGCATCATATAATTTCCCGACGCTGGCAATCTTGAACAGGGCGTGCGGGTCGGCCGGTATCTTCTTTTCCCTGTCCTTCCAGCCGGCTGCATAAAATGCCGGTGGTTTGCCTGCCTCGTCCACATAGGCAATCATCCCGTCAAATCCATATTGAATGCCCTCCTCCAGCTGTTCCTGAATGGTGTCGGGCAGCGGTCTTATCCAGGCTCTGACCAAAATCCAGGGTACAAAAAACAAAGAGATCGCGGTTCCGACAAATAATAGGATTCTGATAATTCGTTTGGTTTGTTTCTTTGTCATGTTGTCAAATTGGTCAGTTATTGAATTGCCTCAAGATAAAACATTTTTGCTTATGAATGCTGAATACCCTGCGTTCCGACCATTTCAGCAGTAACAATAGTAACAATCATCCCTTTCGCCTCCAGCAAGTCAATCTGATTCTTTGGCACCGGATTTCCAATCAGGTTCACATACTCCAGATTTTCTAGTTCCAAAAGCGGCGATATATCATCAATCTGGTTTCCTGACAGGTCAACCACTTTCAGATTGACCAGGTTGCTTAGCGTATCGATATATCCAATCTGGTTATTGGCCAAATACAATTCTTCCAGACTTTTTAAATTCCAAAGATTTTCAATATCGGATATCGAGTTGTTGGAAACATCTAGTATTTTCACATGAATACAGTGTTCGACACCATCCAGCGTCTCCAATCCACTGTAAGCCATTTCAAATTCTTCGAAATCTTCGAGGTAATAAAACGGAAATTCGATGTTTACCCTTCCATACTCGCGCATCTTCACCAGGTTGTAAAACGACCTTTCGTAGTCAGCGGTCCCGACTTCATACGCTTCCTCATTCTCCTCATCGGCATCTTCAAAACCAAAACCTTCGTCCGGATTCACATCCCAGGCATATTCCGGATGGTAGTCAATATCTTCATCGATTTTTGTAACGACAACAGAATCAATATCGTCCATCAATAGGATATGAGAATGTCTGCGGAGCCTCGCGTAGTCGTTTTGCTCGTACAGTTTTTTAATCTCCCGGCGAAACTGCTCTCCTCTGTCGGGATGATACAACATGACCAGTATGGAGAAACACCGGGCATCTTTCTCCTCGTCAATGGAAACATATTCCGATATCCGGTTGGCCATTTCCCGGATCTTACGGTAATTCCGGTTTTTATAAAGCACAATGAGTTTCCCTGTAATGACGTTCAGGTTTTCGTTGGAATATGCTTTTACCAAATTGTGATAGAGTTCTTTTATGTCCATATTTGGCTGTAGGTTGCGGGTTGGGTTGGTCTTCGGGCCGGTGGAACGATTGAAGTCTACTTTTCTAAGTTATCTTTGTCAATCTGCTCTTTGATACTATTCTGAAGTCGCTCCTTCAAATCTTCATTTCTCTTCATCAAGGATTTCGTCTTTTCAATCTCTTTGTCATCCTTCAAGTCCTTCAGTTTATCTTTTAATGCTTCCTGCTTTTTCTCTATCTCTTTAATATAGTCCTTTTTAGTTTCAATTTTTCCCGATTCGATGGCTTCATCAAATATCAAATCTTCCGGAGATTTTTCTTTAACCGGTTCTATTTTCTTAATAACCTGCGTAGGGATGAATTCTTTTTCGTCCACACGTCGTTGGTTCATAAAAGTCGGTGATACAATTTCTATTTTTTCTTCGTGAAGTCTATCCATGACATGCGCGTTAAGAAGTGAACTCGTGCTGAAATAGCTACTACTGTCCTCTAAAAAACCATGAATTTTGTATACGACTGAAAAATCCCCCAAACTGGTAATATAGACATAAGGGTCAGACAGTCCGGCTGAAATCGCTGCCTCTTTTAGTGCCTTTTCAATATTATCCCGCGATATATCGTATCCTAATGAAACGGACGCGGAAATCACAGTGTTTGTCTTGCGTATCAATTTAACAGGATTGCTGGCAACATAGAGATTGGGAATCGATATAAAATTGCTGTCTTCGAGTTGGATTTCCGTATGAAAAACACTTTTCTTAATCACCCTACCCTGTAAGTCTCCAATTTTTATCAGGTCTCCATTCCTAAAACGGTTCATGGATTTGTTCATAATCCCAGCTATCAGGTTGCCTAAAACGGTGGTTGAACTTAAAGCAATCCCTGCACTAATAATTATTCCAAGAAAGCCCAAGATTTGTCCTTTCAGTGATTTATCAATTGGCAAGACCAGAATAAAAACCAACAGACCGATGAGAACCAGGAAAAATGAAATAGCCCCTCTGGTAATATTTCCATTTGATGCCGTTGATTTCATTCTCTTAAAAATCCACGAGTTGAAAACCAAAAGGACGACTAAAATCAGTAAAACAACTGTCGGTTCAATAAATGATTCAAATATGTTTTCCATCTTCTCCATTCTTTTTTACTACTGTGTCCCTTTTCCTTCAACGCACCTGTTCATACCAATCAAAAGTTTTCTTTTCTTATATCTTGGATGTTAGGGTTGTAACAAGTTACCAAAATCTTTTCAATTGAAGGATATTGGGTATTTCAGGTAAAACAACGGTTGGCGATTTATTTTTCGATATGATTTACATCCTGCTTTATGTTGTTATCAGGGTGATACCGTTTACATCGGCTTTCCCGTTTTTCAGGAATGCATAGGTTATTGGATCAGCCTGGCAGTCAACAAACTGAATCCTTTTCAAGCTTCGGTTTTTAAAGAACGTGTTGACGATGGTTACGTGCTCGAATTTTACATTTTTAAAGTGACAGTTTTCAAAGGAGCAATCCTCCATAGTGCCATCAAAAACGATATTCGTCAGTGATGTATCGTGAAAGGACGTACGACTCCAGCGAGCATGAGAAACCGTATTTTTTTGGAAGTCGCATGATTTCATCGTCGTTCCTGACATATCAGCGCCGGAAAAATCGCAGCCGCTGATGTGGCATCCTGAAAATTCAGCTTCTTTCAGCACACAACGATTAAAGATGTTGTTATCCAAGTGGGAACCCCGGATATGACTGCTGTTGAAGTCTGAATCAGAAAAATCGCATCCAACAACATGATTGCCTTTCAGGAGAAGTCCTGACAAATCGGAACCATTAAACATACAGCGCTGCATGTTGGAGCCACTGAATTTCTCGTGCAGATTCTTTAATCCCGAAAAGTCAGCGTCAACCCAGTTGCCTCGTGACATATTCCAGCCAGGCTTCTTCTCAGGCCCACCAGATGAGGTTTCGTGCGATGAATCCCCCGTTGCTGTTTCCGTTTCTCCCACCGGGAAGCTTTCTGAAAAGTAATTCAAGTCGACACCCAGAATCACTGCCAGGCGGTTCAGTGTAACAATGTCGGGCATCGATTCACCACGTTCCCATTTCCCAACGGCCTGTGCGCTGATAAACAATTGTTCAGCAAGTTGGGCTTGCGAAATGTTTAGCTTCTTTCTGGCTTCAGCAATCTTGTTGCCAATCATCTTTGTTTCCATTTGTGTCATTTTTATTGTTTTTAATCGACACCACAAAGATATTTTGCGTTATCTCCGGAATCAGCCAAAATATAGCTACTATTCGTTGTAATGACACTACTTCTGGTTGTTATTCAGCAACCCTTGGTTGTTTGTGTAGAATTGGACAGTGCAAAACAGTTATTTCCAGATGGTCGGCTATTGGTGGTTCAGAGATTGAATATGGGCATTTATGAATTCATCTAATGAATCGTATTTTCGGTTGGTACCGAGCTTCCTTTTCTTCCTTGATTCGAATGGAGTTGATGATAATCAGAATGAAGTTGTAGGTATACAGGAAGCCGTACACGACATATTTGATGGTTGGATTGATCATCAGCGCGGGCGACATATCCTGGGCTTGAGCAAACCGGTAGATCGTTATGCCCGTAAAGGTTACAAAAGCCAATACCAACAACAGCGTCCAGGTTATCTGGAAGTTTAGTATCTCCCGGATCAGGCTTTTCAGTCCGGCGATTTTCCCTTTTTTGAAAATCCACAGGAACAGCGGGATGATAATCCCCAGTAAGGGAAAAAGGATAAACCCCAGCGACGAAGCGTTCAAAGCTGACAAAAAGCTTTTATCTGTCTGTTCTTCCCAATCGATTATCTCGTCAGGGGTCACTTTTAATGTATTGGCCAGCTTCTTTAACGTGTCGCCTCTTGGCTCGGTCTGCCCGCTTTCAATTCGTTGAATGGTTCGAAGGCTTAACCCGGTTTCGTCCGCCAGCACTTCCTGCGACAACCCGCTTTTCATTCGAATCTCTTTAACTCTTTCCGACAAATTCATGTTTTTCATTTTCATTGATTTGGTTCAGCTTAAAAATAGGTTGGAACCCTTACGCTGCTTGCGACTATCATGTGACATGTTTACGACAAGGGTGTCATTTTTATTAGCGATAAAGACTACTTGTCTGTAGTTGCACTTATTTTATCATATTCACGTTTCGTCATTCGGTAAATCACTCCTTTTTGCCCGTTGAAGTCAAATTGTTGCTTGAATGTCATTCCTATTTTTTCGAGCACCTGGATTGATGCCTTGTTTTCCGTCATGGCCCGTCCGACTATCTCCTCAATATTCAAGTCTGAGAAACCAAACTCCAGGCACCTGCCGGCAGTCTCGGTGGCGTATCCTTTGTTCCAAACGTCTTTGAAAAACCGAAAGCCAATATCATACTCATCGATATCAGGACTGTATTTCAGCCCGCACCACCCGATAAAAGCATCTGTTTCTTTATCAATGACCGCCAATCGCCCGACTCCATATTTTTCATACTGTTCGTATTGTTTCAAAAATCGCCGGGCCCCATCAACGGTTTGGAAAGGAACATCTCCAGTATATTTCAACACATCCGGGTCCAGATTCAGACGATAGAAATCTACTGCATCATTGACCGTCAGATTTTGCAAATAAGTTCTTTCTGTTTCAAGTTTTATCGTTTTCAATAGGCTTATTTATGTTTGTTCATAGACCTCAAAGACTGGTTAGTAGTTGTCATCCTATGAGACATCACCATCCATTATCTTTCGGCCAGTACTGCTCTTATTTTATCAAATCAAGATATCTACTACTCATCCACCCCAGAGAATAAGTGGGTTCCTTATTATTATCTCCAACTGCATTCCAATCTCTATGAACACCCGAAGTATTGTTATCTATTTTCACAAACCACCAAATCCGGCCAGTAACATCTTTTCTCTCAGCTATTGCATAACCTATTGTGTTTTTGGAATAAACATCTATCGTATTACCATAAGCATCAAAGGGTCTGACAATCTCTGTCGTATCATCAATTACAGGTGAGAATCTAAGTTTGTATTCCTCATTTCGGATTTTGAACGCAATGGGTCTATCAAAAAAAACGGTTGGAAAAACCATTTCAGGGACATACTCTTCTTTTGACTGTAATGAGTATTTTATTTTTCCTCCCTGAAGAGTTAGTACGTAGTTTTCGAATACATTGGTGAAGCCTCCACAGCAAGCATAATTATTTATTCTAAGTACCATTTTCTCTCCTGGCTGGTAGGTTGATACATCACAAAGTTTGCCAATAACAGAGAGAATACATTCAAAACTGACACCATTTGAGCGGTAAACCTCAGTTATCCCTCCATCTATACCTCCCTCTCCTGAAAATAATATATCTTTCAATCCATCCTGGTCAACATCAACGATGTGCAACTCGTTTAGATCAAAAAACCTGAAAATATTCTCGGACTCGGTTAATGATTTTATTCGTTCTACATATTCTTGTTTTTCATTCTTATCAGAAATCAATTCCCAGTCTTTAAGTTTAGATAGCGTTTCGCCATAGTTAAATTGAGCGAAGCAGTTAGTGCTGACCAGAGTTAATAAGATGAATAGTTTTGTCCTCATAGTTTGGCCTTTAACGGTCGCTTTACTTGGCAAAGATTATTGACTTCCGGCGCATTATACATGCGCGATACAATATACAAATTGTGGACGTATGATGATTCACTCTCCCTTCAAATCAAAGTTTACCGGCTTCTGTTCTAGTCCATCAACTCCAGGTAATTTCTCACAAAATATACCCAATTATCCAGACGATCGTATAATTGTTCCGTTGTAGGATAGGGTATCATCACATCCGGCGAGATTCCGATGTTATCAATGGGATGTTCGGGTAATCTTTTTGAGCGAGTCAATGGATACGTCAGTTTGTAATTCCCGGAAGGGAGTATGACCGGCACTGCGTTTGAATAATCCAGAACGCCGGCCGTATGTTGATTTCCAAATAACGTCACTTTTTTGCTGTTTTGGGCAGCCAGGAGAAATTGTTCGGCAGAAGACGCATTTCCATCGTTAATGATGATTCCCACCTTCCGGGGATACCGGTATACTGTATCCCTGATTACTTCTTCATCTCCGCCGTATATGGCGTCGGTTACAAAACCACCCACATTTTTCTTCATGGCCCGAAGCAAGGCTTCTGCCCATTTGATTCCTTCTTCTCCATCCCTGATGTCCCCATTTTTCAATTCATCTTCGAAAAACTGTATATTTCCTTTGGTTGCATAATACTCAACATCCTTGCTTTCATATGGATGGGTGTAAATCAGCTCGGCCAGTTTCTGGTAATAGGTGTCCTGACCACCTCCATTGTACCGGAGATGTCGATGATTAAATTGGGACGGCTTGTGATCTCGTTCCAATGCCGGATAACCACATTATTTGACTCCTCCGTTTCAAAACCGGGAATGCGCAAATAATAGGTACTGTCGTTTAACGCGGTAGCTACGGGATAGATATTCATCCCGTTGGGATATTCAGCGACATAAGAGTAGAGAAGCGCCCGGTCTGATATTTCATTGGACGTCTGCCTGACAAACTTCGTATTGTCGTGTATTTCCAGGACGTTGTTATTGATATGCAACGATGCTTTCCCTTTCAGGGTACGGGAATTAGTTGGATTAAAGGAAGTCATTTCAAACTCATTATTTTCCTGTTTCGAAAATTCAAACATCACCTGATTGCGCTCGTAGTTTCGATACTGAACTGCCACTCCAACGTAACGGCCCTCTTCTTTTTGAACGATGGCTATCTTTCCCCGAAAGCCGATCCAAATTCCTTCGATTGATTGGCCGGTGTTATTGATACTGTCCAAATGAACCGGATAAAAACGGATTTGCGTCTCTGCTTTTTCGTTGTTTTTTCGATGCATATTCGCCCGGGTACCGCTTACCCGCAAATGATAGTCTTTGAACCATTCGGTATAAAGATTGAAATATTTCCGGCAGGAATCGGGATACTGAACAATCCGTTTTCGCAGGTTTTGCTCCAGCTGCTTCAGGTCCGGCAATGTTTCTTTGTTCACTTTATCGTTGTAACCCGGATAATCGTTTTTAATCTTTTCAACGAGGTAATCGAAGTCTTTTAAGCATTCATTTTTCTGTGCGTGTACAACAAATGAGGTTAAAATGCCCATCATTAAAAACAATACTTTTTTGGTCATAGTTTGGTGGTTTGAAAGTTGTCGAAAGTCTTTTTTGTCGTCTGTTAGTTAAATGAATATCAGGGCTGTCAATCCATCCCAAAACTTCGAGGGATTCCTGACTTTCATTGGCTGTACTGACTTCTGCCCAGACTCCTTATTCTATTTTTAATGGAAATGTCAAGATGGTATTCACTTTATCTTTTCCTATGATTAATGGTTCAAAACGTTCTTTCATCACACTGTTAGCTATATTCAACTCATTCTTTTTCCCGAGGCTGCCAAGCCATCTAATCCTAATTGGTTCTCCCCCCTTATCGACGAATATTTGAATATGTGCTTTTCCCTCGTTCAATTCATCCAGCGCATTTATCACTCTCGATATCTTTTTAGCATTTATTCGAAGAAGTGCAGAGTCCGTCAGATTGAAGAATTCACTTCTAAATCTGGGCCTGTCAAATGGGTTCGCCGGGTAATCAATAATCTCGTTCTTAAACTTCACTCTCACAGCGCTATCCATTACAGCTCTGTAGCATTCAATCCCTGCTGTTACAGTACACCCCCGATAAATAAGTTCAATCCCCAGTTGCCTGATTATTAATCTATTTGTGTCAGGTGAAGAAACAATCCCAAATTCATATAATTTGTATTTTCCTGCTTTCAGGTCGTTAATCGCCTGAAGCTTCATTTTATTGCAGATGCTATCATCCGAATTCGTGATAACGGATTTTGTTGTCACATTTTCCTGTGAAGAATTCGCGCAAGACAAAACAATCAGAAAGGCAAGTATTATATTCAAGTATCTTCTCATTTCTTATCATTGGTCGAATTCGTGTGAACCAACATGATTGTTATACCCTCATTCTGAGTTGCATTGAATGTCTTTTTGTGTTGAGTTGTCAAAAACCTTATCCGTTGTTCTTCTCCAATACAGGTGGGAAACTCTTCATCTGTTATAAAGAGCGAATGATAGCTGTTCAAATTTTTAGTCTTCATTTTGTTGGTTGTTAGGTCAGTCCCAAGTTACCAAAATCTTTCAATTTTTTGGTCGTTCAATACGAAATTTGGAGATGAGATCTTGTTTTCTCCTTTAGATAAAACACTGCTCAATCTTCGGGGGCTATTCCGCTTGAATTTCCCCTTATTATTTACATCCTTCTAATTCACAGTCTTTCCAATCGATGGGTTGACATTCGCCTCTGATGAGCTTTTTTATCCGTTCCACTCTTTCCCTGTTTCTTTCCGGGTACTTGTCGATCCTATAGCGGTTGGGATTTAACAACATAGCGGTTAACGATAGGTATTCGTCGTGTGTTAGTTCACTGAAATTCTTTCTAAAATAGAATTTAGCGCCATTGGAGAAACCGTGTATCTCGCTTCCGTCATTGTAATTCCCCAAATACGCGTAGCTATAAAACAATTTTAATTGGTCTGCTTTCGAAACGGAAGGATCGAATACCAGCCGCGTGATGAGCATCAACCGGATTTTCGACAATCCGGGATGGAACTGCTTAAAGTAGAACAGCTTGACCAATCCCTGACTTATCGTCGTCCAACCGGCACCCGGAGAACGAAAGTCCAGGCCTTTATGCGAATAAAAGCCGGGGTCTTCCACCATTAGCATATCAGCAATTCGCTGTTCACCTATGGAATCAAGTTCGAGCGTACAGTTTTTGGAGTTCAGCAATCCCTGAACCAGACGATCGGTTTTGGATTTGGCAATGATTAAGTCTATTCCCGGAATTCCGATGATCAAAAGTCCGAGGACAACAAGCGATATTTTTAACCGTTTGTTTTTCATATGAAGTAACTGGTTGTTAGGCTTCACAACAAGTTAAGGAAAATTCTTCAAGGACCGCTCATTGTTAGCTCCGAGACGCTTATACCCTATACCTTACGCCGTAAACCAGACAGAACGCCACGGTCGCTCATGCTATGCGATCTCACAATGACAGCGGTTGATCGATTCTCTCAACACTTAAAACTTATTCTCCACAACAATAAAACACTGCATCTCAACGTTTTTACATCAAAATATCCGGAATATAGTTATTAGGAAGTTGCGAAAGCAACCATAGCAAGATTTTAACCGGTACCGGTCGTCGGGCGATCTAACCCCCCAGGTCTTTCGTTTAAGATGAAAGGGCTGCTGAAGAACGCGAAGAAGGTGGACTTTGCAGCATGTCCCCGGCGACCGGCCGGTTTCCGGATACTCTCCTGGCATTTTCAACTGAATTATTTTGGTTTCTTATACCTTGGGTAGCATTTCCAACAGTGAAGGAACCTGTATAAAGGGCATAAATTCCTTCCATCCCAGTAACGAATAGAGTATGTGAGACACCGGCGCCGCCAGGATCGTGAGCAAAAAGTAGGTAAGGGCTTCACTTCGTTTCATACGGAACCAGAAAATGGGAAACAACAAGGTCAGTAGTAACGGAACCGGGTAATATATCCACCAGGGCAGTCCAAAACCGGTTGTGTATCGTTCCCATGCCATGCAAACTATGGCCAACAAACTTAAGACCAACAATACCATCAACTGCTTCGTTGGATTGGGATACCGCTGACGCAACGAGAATCGTACCATCAGGATGATGACGATGACAGATACAATGGTGAGCGAACTGAATTCCATACGGTTGGTTTTTGGTTAATGGTCATTTGAAATCCTGCCTCGTTGAATAAGTTACGGAATTTCAATGAAACGTTGTATGAAAGTCACTCTTGGGATCGTCTTTGTCACGATTTGATCATATTACGTAAAGAAACCGGTTGCCTATTTCCGGATGGAGATCACGATGCAGAAACCATCTGGATCGACATACGTCATTCCGTTTGCTTTCCAATAAGGGTTGGCCGGTTCTACCGGGTGAAAACCTTTGGTTTGGATTTGTTGGTTCAACTCTGTGTATTCCTGCCCCGTTTCTACATAAAATACCAGCAGGTCATCATCGTCGGGATGATGGTTGGGCGCCTCACCTGATTTCGTGTATTCGAGGTGCCAATCGGCTCCGTCCTTTCCCAGGAAGATGCCATCGTATCCATCGTGATCATGGAATCCCCCTAATTGTGCCAATCCCACCGCATCGCAGTAAAATTCAATAAGCGGTGCAAAATCGTTCGTGTGCCGGGCTACGCGTAGTTTCATCTGTTGCTAAGTTATTTTATGGGAGTAACAGATGAGAGAGTTGGAGGTTTCAGGTTATGCTTCGCTGTTTTTATTGTTCCTGTAGTTTCTGTTGCTAGAAGAGTTTTAAGTTTTAGGAGTTAAGTTTTAAGACCAGAGACGCCAGAGGAAAGACATTAGACTTTAGACCTCTTTATTGTTCATTACTCATTGCTTTGAGTGTTTTACACCTTTTCCTTCTCCAGCTTAAATAATTGAAATTCCAGCAAATCGACATTGTAATTCGGATTGTACGGATTACTCAATGACAAATACAATCCATCTTTCGTGATGAAATACCCATTCATATCGTATACATCGGTCGGGAAAACCGTTTCCCCGATGACGTTCATATCTTTGTCCAGAATGATAATGGAAAAATCAGGAGGATACCGGATGAGGTCCGTAGACGATCGTTCTTCGGTTACGCCATGTTCCTGCACCGCAAACCGGTAAAAGACATCCCGGTAGGGATCGGCCACCAATTTTGAATAATGAGGATTCAGTCCTTTCATGAAACGATATTTACCTTTTTCCACATCGATGTATTTGCTTTTGGCCGGATATGACTTCCAGTTTTTCGCATCATCGGAGACGAACACATCGTCATAATACATGAAATTCAGATAAAATCTGCCCTTCTCAATAAAGAACCCAAAGAACGGCGGATAATATTTGCTGGTCCAAAAGTCTTTCGGTAAACCAACATCCACCATCCGGGCAGTCTTCGCAGCCGTATCGAGCTCAGCAACCATCCGGACTTTTTCCGGCGCAATGCTTTTATAATTGCTTTCGTCAAAACCCGGATAAAAAGGGATATATAATTTCGAATCCTTAAAGCCCATGCGCATATTCTCCAGCGAACGAGAATTGGGGGCATACACCATTTGGTCCTGCTGATACTTTGAATAGTCAATCGTCGAAGTTCGCTTCCCTTCCTGGTTGATGATGAACAGCCTTCTCTGGAAATTGGATGTTACGCAGATACTGTCATAACTCAGTACCTCGAAGCCATTAGCATCTCCCACGCCATTAGGTCCCCGTGGTTGCAGCTTAATGATGTTGACCAGCTTTTCCGAGTCGAGATTAAAAACGCAGATCTGGCTGGTATAACCGCTCAGGTAAAACAGGTAGTGGGAAGAATCGGGCGAGGTGTAGGGCTGTAAACAAACGGACCGATTAACTATCCATTTGTTCAGTTGAAAGGTGAGCTTTTTATCGGCCGCCTTCAGCTTAGCGACATAATGAGCATTCTCCGAAGCATCATTCTTTCCTGCCCGATTTGAATGGCACGAAACAAAAATCAAAAGGATTAGGATGATAAATAATGGTTTCATTGGTTTTCTGGTTTGAGGTTATATGTTGGTAATTTCACGGTTACACCATTTCAGGTTTCAAGTTTCAGGTTGCGCTTCGCGGTTGCAAATGTTCCTGTGGTTCCTATTGTTACTGTTGTTCGGTTCTTACCATTAGCATTGTTATTGCGGTCGCAAACAACACCTGTTTTTCAATCCACACCATCTCACGACTGCTTCCCTGGGTGCGTAACTTCTTTTTCTACAATCCTGCCATCCCATCGGGATTTCTCACTTTCCCATCTTCTCTCCCTCTCAACTTCTCCTATTCAGCGTTTCGTGGTTCTATAATTCCGCTAAGGAAATACCCAACAATACATGGCTGTGTTGCGCAAAATACATCTCTACTTCGTCGCCTTCGCTGACTTTATCGAAAAATTCTCTGGAAACATCATAAGCTGCCTGGTTGATAATCAACTGAAATTTATCGATGGATTTCATTTCCTGATTCGATAACGTACCACTTCCGGCTTCATGACCGGTATGTTTCATTTTTCCGGTGACTTTCTCTATCCTGACGGTTCGGTAGCCCGCTTCCAGGTCCCGGTTCAAATCACGGTTGACCCGATGCAATGTCATCCAGCTCAATCCGATAATAACCATATCAACAGCTACTAACACGGTATGCTGATGAATGATATCTGTCATCGACAAATCAATGAAGTTAAACAGGATTCCTGCCAATAAAATCATCCCGGCAAAAACATAGCCGTTTCGTTTTTCATACTTCAAAAAGCGGATGTCTTCTTTGGTTAGTCTTCTTTTCATGGGTTAGCAATTAGTTGGTTTCTTGATTGAATATTTATAAAACTGCTCTTCTGGATTTCGGCAAAGCTTGTACCCGTTTATCTTTTTCTATTATCTCAGAGAATTGCTCAAAGAGCTTCCTTAGATTTCTGGCTGCTTTAGTTTCCGACCAGGTGTTTTCCTCCCAATTAATTGTGCACGTAACGGTGTCAAGTGTAAATTTCAGGTTAAAATCCGGACTTGGATCGACAATCACCTTTGAGGTTGGTCCATAGTCTTGAGGATATTGATAGATATCAATATCACACATCACATCGTAGATATGCTTCTTTTCTTCATTCGTCAATCGAAAGGGAAGAACTGTATCCTTATTCCAGTCCAACGCAACAGTTAACTTTTGATGATAGGTATCGAGAATGTATGCTCCCTCGTAGTAGTTCGCTACAAAATTAAAGTCTTTTGGCATTTGTGACTTGTAGTCAAAACTTTTCTGTTCCACTAAGAGGAGTGCGATGCCGAACAACGTAAGGATGCTAATCAAAATTATAAGCCAACGTTTTCTTGCCCTGGAATTCATAGTTGGTTAGTTTAGGCTATTGAAGATAATAAATTTTGAGAAATACATGCGACTTCTCGTGAAAAATAGTACTTCGGCCACAGCCTCCAGACGACGAGATACATGTGCTGCAGTACTTTTCTATTGAAAGCGATAGATTACCAGCAGCAGTATCACAATTCAATTTGACAAGCAAAAGAGTAATAAGTTGGCAAGCGGTCTCCGTTAGACGGGGAATAAAAGGGGAATCAATCAACACGCTTCTTTCAATTCACATTCCGGTACTCCGCCGGGCTCATTCCGGTTTTGGACTTGAATATCTTGCTGAAATGTTGCGGGTATTCGAAACCGAGACTATAAGCTATCTGGCTGATGGATTCCGTCGAATTGAGTAAGCGGGTTTTCGCCTTATCGACCACGAAATAGTGAATGTGTTCCTGCGCGTTACGGCCGGTTTCTTTCTTTAATAAGTCACTCAGGTAGTTGGGCGACATGCCCATTTCGGTGCCACAATACCTGACCGTCGGGATACCTCCCTCAACCGGTTTCTCTTCATTGAAATAGCTTTTCAGCAATTGCTCGAAACGGGTCACGATATCTTTGTTCAGGTTGGTTCGAACGTAGAACTGCCGATCGTAATACCGTGTACAGTAATCCAGTATCAACTGAATGTTGGAGATAATCAGCTTCTGGCTATGTTTGTCGATGTTTTGCTGATACTCTTTTTCGATTTTGCTCACCAGCTCCTGAATCGTTTTCTTTTCATCATCCGAAAGGTGCAGGGCTTCGAACACATCGTAGGAGAAAAAGGAATAATCATCGATGCTTTTGCCCAGTTCCGACTTCCGTATCAAATCGGGATGAAACAGGAGCGTCCATCCGTCGGCGGCATCACCCTCCCTAATTTCATGAATGGTAAAGACTTGTCCCGGGCCGGTGAAGATCATTGTTCCTTCCCGGAAATCGTACGAATTACGTCCGTACTCAAACGAGCCGGGCGAACACATCTTCAGGGTCACCTGGTACATATCGAGCGACACGCGCTGGTTGGCGTACTGATTCTCCCGCCACTCGGTATCGTGGTGATGCAGCACCGAAACCAACGGGTGTTTCGGCTTGTCGATTCCCAGCAGCTCGTGTACCTCACTTTTCGTCTTTACATGGATGATGTCTTTCATTGGGCGGCTAATTCGTTCAAATCCTTATTCGTCAAATATTTATTTTCCCGGGGAAACCGAAGCGTATTGATCATCGCTTTCCCAAACTTTGTGGTCGTGGTGATGTTTTTGGATTTCTTCAGCAATGGAAAAAACGGGCTCAGGATGACATGCATGTAACTGTACCAATTCGTCCTCGATTTGATGCCTTTTTCAGGCAAAATGGTTCCCAACCGCACAGCGTAAGCATCCTTAAATCCTTTACCCAACACCATGTTCTCGGTTTTCCCCTTCACCCGTGCCCACATGATCTTTCCTTTTTCGCTGCTGTCGGTACCGGCACCTGAAACGTAATTAAAAACCATGCCGGGATTAATTTCATACAACACATCAGCGAAAGCTTTGGTGACGTTAAAAGTAATTTGATGATAAGCTTCTTCACTCATACCCAGCGCCGAAACACCCATGCAAAAGAAACAGGCATCATAACCGTTGAGCTGGCCTTTGATGGTTTCCACCCGCAGAAAATCCGGTAGCAACAGCTCTTCCAGTTTTGGGTGCTGCATCTCCAGCGAATGCCGGTTAACGACCAGCACCTTTTCAATATGCGGACTTTCGAGGCATTCCAGCAAGACAGCCTTACCGACCATGCCCGTGGAACCGGTGATGATAACGTTCATTATCTTTTCTGTTTTTTCATCTTAAAGATCGTTTATTTCAGGGTAACCTGAAAACAGTTACTTCACCTCCTGCATCTGGCGGATTTGTTTCAATACCATCTTTTTGGGCAAAAAGGGAATCATGGGCAGCATCATTCTCATGGTAAACGGCAGTCCCGAAACAACATCCAGCTTACCCTTTATCATTCCGCTGTAACCATCTTCCGCTACTTTCCGCGCACTCGTTGCATTTTTGAACATCTCCGTTTTTTCCAGTCCCGCAACTCGCCCAAATTCAGTTTCGGTAGCACCGGGCATCAGGGCGGTGACCGTAATGTGGGTATCACGCAGTTCTTCGGCTATCGCGTTGCTGAAGAACGTAACATAGGCTTTGGTAGCAAAATAAACGGCTTGCATCGGACCGGGCATGAAGCTGGCCGTTGACGATACATTCAAAATCTTACCCTCGTTTCGCTTGACAAATTCCGGTAAGAAAAAGCGGGTTAAGGTGGTGAGAGCAACGATGTTCAGGTTAATCATCGACAAGTCCTTCTCCCACTCCCGCTCGTGGAATTTACCTCGTCCGCCAAAGCCGGCATTGTTGATTAAATAATCGACTTTCCATCCGGCGCTTCTCACCTCTTCGTACACTTCCTCCGGTGCACCGGGTTGCGTCAGGTCCTTTGCTATGACCAGCACATTGCTCTGGTGTTTCAGTTCCAGGTCACTTTTCAGTTGTTTCAGCTTGTCCTTGCTACGCGCTATCAGAATAACGTCGCCGCCTTTTTCGGCGTGAATGGTTGCCAACTCTTTTCCAATACCTGTCGACGCTCCGGTTATTAAGGCTACTTTCTTCATCTCGAATTCTTTTTAATGATTACAATACAAAAGTAGCCCAGCCAAATTTTTGACGACGTATACGTATTCCTGATTGATGAATATATTTTACAGATGTGAAGAGGTTTTCAGGTTGGGCTTTGCAGTTTCAGGTTGCGCTCTGAGGTCACTGTCGTTGAATTTGTCTATGTAGCTTCTGTTGTTCGGATTCGATGGCAGATTCTTCACGAAATCTTCCCGAACCATCGGTGCTTCCTTTCTCATCTTCTCCCCCTCTCATTTTCTCAAATCCATGTTTTCCGCTCAATTTGCATTCACCAAATGACTGGTTTCCCGAATCGATTTAATGGTACTGATGAATTCCTCTTCGTATTTGGGCGCAACACTTTTGGTCATATCCATGTAAATCTGAACTCCTTTATTCTCCTGCGTGATAATGTATACCATGTAGAGTAAATGTTCGAGTTCCGCGCTGGACGCATCGGTATAATGGCATTTGAAGATGTATGAATTTTTAATCGACAAAGGATAGTCTGCGTCATTTTCCTGGGTTAGTATTTCTTCGGTTTCAACACCCTGCTCCTTTATCGGTGTTTGCTTTTCGATGGAGAATTGGGTGACATCCTGTTTGTACTGACTGGCGTCTTCTATATAAACCATTATCGAAGGAGTGATGGGCCTACCGACCGAATCAATAACGGCTTCCCTTCTGAAAACATATTGTGTTTTAACACCCGAACGCTTATCAGCCAGACTCCAATGCGAATTGGGAAGCTTGATGTATAGCCCCGCTTCCTCCAACTGATACTCTGTTTTAAATTCATGGGTACCGGCCATATCTCCTGCTTCAGTAAAAAATTTCCAGGTTCCCGTGCGGTCCCCATCCCTAAATTCTCCTTCGGCGAACAAACTACCTTCATGCCGGTAAATCCGGGTCAGGCCTTCCTGCAAGTCGTTCCGGAAAAAGGTTTCCATCGAAAGCTTTCCGTTGTCGTAATACTCCTTGTATTCCCCTTCCAACTTACCGTTCTCATAATTCTCGATAGCTTCCAGGTTGCCGTTTTCATAATACCAGGTATGTTGGCCCACCTCTTTATTGTCGTCATAATTTCCTTTGTGCAAAAGCTTTCCGTTGGGATAGTAATATTCAAAAAACCCGGTCTTTATCTCTGGCTCGCGGGACGACACGTGCCCAACCATCTGCACTTGGTTATTTTCGCGGTAATAATCAGTGCGCAGCCATCCATTCTTCTCTTTCTTATCGATTCGGTAAAAGGCGCTGTTGTTGTGGTTGGATACCTTCCAGTTGGCATCGAAATAGATGGTATCTGCCTCCTGCCCCGACGCCCAGAGGCTCGTAACAAATAACAGCAATAGGGTTATTAGGCGGTTCATGTTGTTTCACAATTAGGTGATAGGTTCATTGACACACTTGCCGACAGAATCGGATTTGCTTCTTTATCGTCGCACACTTAGGTTTTCACTCCTTAAGATACTAAAATATTGAGGGGAATAACAGACGAGAGTGACTGTTTTACAATATGATAAGATAACCAAGAGAGGTTTCTGTTGGTTCTGTTCTTCGGAAGGATGCGCACTTTTCATCTCATAGTCCTTTTGGTTTCAGACCAGATTCAGGGTCTAATGAAGGACATTATCTGCCTTTTGGGTGATGAGCGTCATCGCTTTGTTCTCCTCCTGAATGTCCACCACTTCGAAACCGGTGAGTTTCAGGAAGAGCAGGATTTCGTCTTTGGTGAAGGCCCGCAATGTGGTCTGGTCATCATGTTCGGTCTTTTCACCGTTACTCTCGATGATGTACCGGGCCTGCCAGTTCCAGGTCCAACCGGTTTCGAGGTTCTTTTCGAGCTTGCTGATTCGCTGAATCGTTTTGTTCGGCAACTCGATGGTTTGCTCAAAATCGCCGAAATTCTCGAAGATACCTTGGGCTTCGAAGACACCGAAGACGAACAGCCCATTTTCTTTCAGTGCGCTGTGAATTCCGGTAAGAGTGTCGACGATTCCCTTGTTGTCGGTGACATAGGCCAGCGAGCGGCCAGTGATAAGCACCGCGTCGAACTGTTGGTCAAAACGGAGGTGGCGCATGTCGCTTTGAACGAAAACATCCTGCTGCACTTCTTCCCGGGCAATGTCCAGCATCTCTTTGGCTACATCCAATCCGGTGTAATCGTATCCGTTGGCTAGGAACCGGCGGGCCAGCATGCCCGAACCGCAGCCTACCTCGAGAATCTTTTGGCAATGATTCTTTCGCAGGAGGTCATCGTAGAAACGAAACTCTTCATCGTAATCGAAGATGTGTTGGTACATCTCGTGGTACACGCGGGCCAGTGTGGTATAGAGTTGGGTCATGGTTTTTGGGTTGTTCTTCCTGGGAAGGAGAATAAAAAGCATAATATCCTGTGCAATTAAGTTGTAATTGCACAGGATATTACAGTTGAAATAAGATACTATGAAATAGTCTCCTACTTTAATCGAAATTGATAAATTTTGACTTGTCTGTCATACAGAAGGCACATTTATCATCCACATTTGCCATATCGTATGTGTTACCACAAACAGGACAAACAGCGTACCCCGTAGGCAAACCGCTTTCCGATTCCGCGTTTAAAGCGCTCAGTGCATTGGAATAAAAATCATTGTGTTTCTTTTCCGTGTCCAACGCCCAGGTAAACGACTGTTCCGCTTTCTGAACTTTTTCGGCTTTTGCATCGGCCAGAAATTGAGGATACATTGTGGCGACTTCATACGACTCGCCTTCTATCGCTGCCTGTAAGTTCTCTGCCGTTGTTTTCACTTCAAATTCCGGTGTAAAATCATCCATCTTTTCGCCTAATGATTCCAAAACCTTGGTATGATTGGCTGCATGTACTGCTTCCGCGTTTGATGCGGCACTAAAAAGCATCGCAATTGCATCATGACCTTCTTCTTTTGCTTTCTGAGCAAAGGCTTCATACTTTTTGCTTGCTGTTGTTTCACCGATTATACCTGCTTTGAGGTTTTCTATTGTTTTAACCGGCTTGGATTGATTACAACTTGTAAAAGCTATTAGACTTGTAATAGCCAATACTAAAAATATGCGTACTTTTTTCATTTGAGTTTGAATTTATATTGTTTATTAAAGGGGCATCATATAGTTATAAACCAGCGTTCCGCCAAAGAAACCTGTTATACCGACTGAAATGGCGCCAAGTCCGTAAAGCGCAAAGGCAAGCCATTTTAAGTCTGAATGTTCTCTTTTCTTAACAACAAGAAAAATCCGAATAACGGAAGTAAGAAATAATAAACCCAACGTTATCCAGGCAAACAACTCGTGGGTAGCCTTAACTTCTCCTGCGGCACCTGACATATCGGAGGTAAATAAAACACCGGCCAGCAAAGCAAAAACGGCCGAAAGTGTACCAACGATTAGCAAGTAAAAACCGGTCTTCGATAAACATGCTTCTTTCTTAAAGACCAGCGAAGCAAAATCGGCAATAAATCCAATCAAAATTAGTGCGATTGGAAAATGAACTAACATTGGATGAATGTGGCTTACTGAAATCATAGTTAATTAGTTTTTAAGTAAATATAACAAATATACTTGTCTAAAGACGGTGATGAATCAGGTTAGTTTTTTATTTAAAATCATTCTTCATTTACCAATGTCCGATACAGGAAACACTCGTTGACACCGGGGTGCTGCCAACGAGTGTAGCGGGTTATTTCAAGCGGCAGGTTGCTCTAAAAGCGAAACGCTGCATCGTCATTGAAGATGTGTTGGTACACCTAGTGATACACGCGGGCCAATGTGGTATATAGTTGGGGCATAAATTTTCGTTTTGTTTGATAAAATTCAAATAATCAACTAAATAATTTTTATAAAACTCGTTTCTATTCCAAGTCGGCTGATGTGCAATCGGATAAATTCTTCTTTGCAAATAGTTTTCAAAGGGTTCGTTACATTTAAAGTCTCTTCCGGATTTTGTGTCACCAATATAATTCCAGTAATATTTTACTTTCTTGCTATTTGTGTGTATCAATTGAGCTATCAAAGGCTCACCTAGCGTTATTACAAATGGATTCCCGAACACAGCGATTTCATTTATAAGAAGATCTATCCAGATTTTGAATTGTCGGGTTAATATTGTCTGGTCGTCGGCTGGAGGAAATCTAAAAAAGTATTTAAATAGATTTGTTGCATAGATTTCTTTTTCGATATCAATCTCTAAAATATCACACACCTTTCTCAAATATGTCTTTAGACTATTATCTTTATCCAGATTCAATGTCAAGTTAATATCTCCACGCGATTCTGCTCTTCTTACGGTTGGGTCTTGCCCAATGATAATTAATTTGACATCGTCAGTCCTATCCGCTTTTGAGAAGGGAAGTAAAAATTCAAAAGTAAAATCTATATCGTTTTTCAAAACAGAATCATCTAACAACGTCTTTACTGCGATACCCAATTCTCTCTTTATTCGTAAAATATGGCTTTCCATTGTCGCTAAATTTGAGTTCCTAGATCAAGTGAAACGGCTTCCTATATGGCATCGCTAGCGATTTTGAAGTACGTCCTTATCAGAATACAATTTACTTAAAATAGAATTAAAAATATTTGCAACTTGCCAGCCCCCAATGCGTCAAATACAGTGTTATGACCTGGCCTTTTTATTTCCAATTGTTTTTATGTATTTCAAAATGAATCTTCATGGAGTCTCTTCGTCGGTTTTAGATGCATTTAGAGAGTTAAGATTTAGATAAAGGCAAATGCAAAAATACCCTGCCGGCGATTGTATGCTGACAGGGTTTATATGAGGATGAAAATGCTTTGTATTCTTATTTGCTAATATGCCGGTTGATGCACGAAGTAGTTCCGCTTCACCTTCATTAAACCGTATTGCAGGAAAAGGTACGGCAGCATTTCGATGAACAGTACGGTGAGGCCTTCACGCAGGGTTAACGGCGAACTGAGTACGGCGCTGTCGGTGAAAATCATGAGAAACAGAGCCACAATAACGACCATGAACACCAGGATGCTGTAGAAGAACTGCAGGTAGGCGAAGTTCCGGAAAGCGGTTACTCCTACCCTTTTCAACAGACTTAGTTTTTGGGCCAGCCGGAGATAATGATAACCGTTCAGAATGAAGGCCAGTACCACTACCAGGATACCATAACTATACAGCGTGTTGTCGATAACGCGTCCCCGCTCGTAAGCCATCAGGATGTAGATGGGAATGGAGGTCACGATGACCCAGTTGACATTGATCGCGGGCTTCCTGATTTCGAGGTGCAGTGAGAGGTATTTCTTCATGCCGGTCAACAACCGGACGAGCGCCAAGAGACTCAAAAACAGCACGAAGCCGTAAAAACGGATATCATCCATGTCGAGCATCTGCAGCACGATTTCAACCACCAGCATCAACAGGAATATCCACCCTGATAGAATGTCCGCCCGAATGTACCGGAAAGCTTCGGTCTCCCGTCCCAGCTTTTTGTCTTCCGCGGGAACGGGTGGCAAGATATCCCGAAAGAGACCAGCCAGCTCTTGTACCTGCATGGCTTTCTCCCATCTGGACATTCCCTTTTTCCAGACTTTGGTCGTCTCCTTTATTCTTCCTTCCAGGTCATCCAGGCTAAACGGGCCGTACCGGTCATCGTCAGCTATGTAATACCACTCTTTCATAAATCTTCATTCCTTGTTCCCGGTCAGTTTTTTCATCCATAATACCGGAGCGCCTGCCCAAAAGGCGTCTCCATTTGCCAGTTTTACCAGGAAAGGTTTGCTCTAAATTTACCCTGACGTTTTATTCAAAAACGAACAGTATCCGCAATTAGTACACGAAAGTAGTATTTCTAATCTAATTTATTATTCATTAGGAGACATTTACGCCCAGGCAGGGAAAGCGCTTTTCTCCGTTCACGGAACAGATCGGTACTTTCATGGAAGAAATCGATAGGTTCATCACCAAAACCGGACTATTTAGAATGGATATAAAAAGGTTGCGATTTCAGGTTAAGGAGTTTCGGTCGTTACTGTTGTTCGGCTTCGATGAAGGGAGTCTTTGTGGCCTTCGTGAAAAATCCTCGTGTTCTTCGTGGTAAAGAAAAGGCTCCTCGCAAAATCCGCAAAGGTTTTCGCAAATAGCGCAAAAGGCTTTTCGAAGATGGTAATTGCAAAGCCCAAATCCTGAAACTCGGATTTATCCTTTTTTACCTCCTGTTTTTGGAGGATTATTAGCTCGTCCGCGCCCGGATGGTTTTCCGGTTGTGCTTGGTGCATTTTTTAATCCGCTTGATTTTGACATAACAATTAAATTGAAGTTTGTAATAGAGCGATTAACCGTTACAGACAACTAATTCGTATTCATCACGACTCCCGATCCGGTAATCGTTTGCGTAACGGTTGGGCTTCCTCTGTAGAAAACACTTCCCGAACCGCTGATGCTGATGTTCAGGGTATCGTTAACCGTGACGAAGCAAACACCGCTGCCGGGAATACTGATGTGGCAATTGTCCGAAACAATCGGGTAAGCGGCAAAATTGCCCGAACCGCTGATAACAACATCCAGGTTCTTCAAATCGGAAAAATCCTTCGTCCCCATCACGTTTCCACTTCCGGTGATGGTAACCGACAGATTTTCGCATCCGCCAAAAGCATTCATTTCAATGTTTCCGGAACCGGTAATGGTTAGCGCCAAATCATCCTGCCCGGTGAAATCGTTCACTTTGATGTTTCCCGAGCCACTGACCAGCAGGCTACTGATCGTTGGTACGGTAATGTAAATCGTCAAATCGTAGTTGGTGTAATTCCCGTCTTCGAGCTTTACGGTCCAAATGCCTCCCGACACATTAGTCTCCAACCGGTCGATGATATTCTGCTGAGCCGACACTTCCACTGTTTGTGTGGCTCCCTGTGTGATAATGATGTTGGCTGCCCCGGCCAAATCGATACCCGTGAAATCAGGAACCGTGATGGTCTTCGTGACCACCGGCCCTTCGCCGGTTATTCTAGTGGTGTCACTATCGCAGGAGATCAGCAACAGGATAGGCACCATCAGGGCTGTGATGAAAAGTTCAGGTCGTTTCATATTGGTAACGTTTCAGGTTAACAGCTCGTTGGTCTTTCCATACCTGAATAAAGTTACACAATCCGGCCTCGAAATGCATCTTCCAGGAGCTCATTTCCGGCTGCCGGGAAATGAAATGACGAGTTCCGGTTGGCTATTCCTGTGGGTTCTCGTTGAAGCTAATCATCCAGTTGACACCGAAAGCGTCGGTGCACATCCCAAAGTAATCGCCCCAGAAGGTGGAAGCCATGGGCATGGTCACATTGCCGCCCTTCGACAGCGCCATGAAAAAACGATCGGCCTGTTCTTTGCTTTCGGCCGAAACAGATAACGAGAAGTTGTTACCTACTTTCAGTTCGGGGGTCCAGCCACCGGTATCGCTTCCCATCAGGATATTTTCTTTATTGAGGGGCAGCGCAATGTGCATAATTTTGTTTTGATCGGCTTCCGGGATTTCCACACCATCCTGCGGCGGCATGTCTTTGAAACGTCCAACATAGGCAAACTCGCCACCAAAAACAGCTTTGTAATGGTTAAAAGCCTCCTCGCAGTTTCCTTTAAAAGTCAGATAGGGATTTACAATTGTCATGATCTCAAAGTTTGGTTACACAGATAGTTTTGTTCCGGATGATCCATCCGGTTTCATAACACCCTTATCGGATAAAAGTTTGCCGTTTAACTATTTATCCAGCAAACGGAGAAAGTTATCCATCAGAGTATTCAACTTTGCTTCAGTCTCCGCATCCGTGATTACACCATTCGGTCCGATTTTCCCTTTCGCTCCTTTGATCAACAAACTTCCATTCGCCGGAACTGTGGCATCCAGTGTGCTCATAATCAACCGGAGTGATTCGATCGCTTTCTCACCGGAAGCAGCCGCCACAATCAGTGCAACCGGTTTTTTGCTGAAAATGGTGGTGGAGACCGTCCATTCAATGGCGTTTTTCAGACTTCCCGGCAGGCTGAAAACATACTCTGGTGTACAAATGATAACACCGTCGGAGGTGGCAATGCGATTCCTAAAATCGACCACGCTTTCGGGAGGTGTGTCAGTATCTTTGTCGGGATTGAAATGCGGTATTTTATCAATGCCGTCATACAAATCAACCGTTATTCGACCGCTGTATGTTGCCGCTATTGCTTTCAGCATTGCAAGGTTCACCGATTGCTGTTTGGTGCTTCCTGATATAGCCAGTATTTTCTTTTTAGAGCTGGTCATGCTTTACTACTTCACATCAACAAGATGCAAAACAGTTTTGACGAGTAAAGGTTGGCCGGGAATTCTTTAATGAAACTTCTCTCCTTTGGCCATCATTTCCAGAATCTGTTGCATACGTTTCTTACGGGTTTCCGGTCTTTTCGCGGTACTCAAACGGTATGCAATGGCATACAGATTGGCTTTGTTCAGTTTTCGGAAAAACGCCAGTGCCTGTTGATTGGCCGATAAAGCTTTCATAAAATCATCAGGGATGGTCATGTTGCTTTGTGCTTCATAGGCTTGTTGCCATCGTCCATCGGCTTTGGCGCTTTCCACTTCTGCCAGTCCGGTCGGTTTCATTCGACCCTGTTTCATCAACCGTTCTACATGCCCGGTGTTCCGCTTCGACCATTTGCTTCCATTCCGGCGCGGAGTGAATCTTCTCAGCCACGATTCTTCGTCGTATTTCTTCAACTGTCCGTCTATCCAGCCATAACAAAGTGCTACATCCAGCGCTTCGTCATAAGTCACGGTTTCCTTTCCCGAGTCTTTTTTAAACAATCGCAACCAGATGCCGTCCGGGTTGGTATGGTTCACGGCCATCCAGTCTTCAAATTCTTTTCCCGATTTGAACGGCAGGATGGGTAGTTCGTTTGGCTTTTCTTTCTTCATTCTGACTTCTCTCGTACCTTCAAAAATAAATGAAATACATATTCATACGAGCAGAATCCAGACTGGTTCCGTTCATAAATTAGCAGAGACAAGGTAATTTCCCTGTCTCTGCTATCAAGGAGCATTACGGTTGAACCGCTTCAATCCGGCTGGCTGCACCCGAGACGATTCCTATCCGGTTCCAGGCGTTGATGGTGATAATACCCATGATGATTTGGGCCAGGTACGTTTCATCAAAATATTTGCGTGCGTTGACGATTAGTTCCGGTGGAACATCTCCATGTATCCGGGTAACGGCATCTGTCAGCGCCAGAATGGCTTTTTCTTTTTCATCGAACAGGTCAGTTTCTTCCCAGGCATCCAGCAAAAAGATACGTTGTGGAGTTTCACCATACTTCATGGCATCCGTGGTGTGCTTGTCGATGCAAAAGGCGCAACCATTAATTTGCGATGCCCTTATTTTAATTAACTCACGATGGATATCGGTCAGTCCGCTGTTTTTGAAGTAGTGTTCCAAACCGAGCATGGCCTCGTATGCTTCCGGGTGTACTTCGGCGATCTTTACATGTGCTTCCATGACATTTGCTTTTTGTTCGTCACAAAGTTGGCCATGAAAACACGGAAAAAACTTAAACAGGTTTAAGAAACGGATGAATCAGTCTTTTTTCTGAGTTCACTCAGATATTCAGGCGTCATACCGAGCAAAGATGCCAGCATATATTGCGGTACCCGTTGCACAAATTCCGGGTATTTTAGCTGAAAACCGAAAAACATCTCCTCTTTGGAACGACTGTACAACAAACCAATGCGGAATAACGACGCAGCATAGGCCCGTTGCAGTATTTTTCGAAAATAGGTCTCGAATGCAGGTACCGTGGCGAATAACTTCTCACTGGTTTCATTGTCCAGCGAGATGACCATCGAATCCTCAACAGCCTGGATACTATATTGGCTGGGAACGTTTCTGTCCTTGCTCGTATAATCGGTCATCCACCAGTTTTCGATGGCAAACTGAATAGTCCTTTCCATGCCTTGCTCATCGGTGAAAAACATCCGCAAACATCCGGACACCACAAAATAGTTGACCCGGCAGATGTCGCCGGTAGTCAGCAACAACTCCTTTTTCAGCACCTTTCGTTCGCTAACACTTGCCGTAATGAAATCGGCCTGGTCGTCCGTCAATTCGGTAAACTGGCGAATGTGTTGGATCAGCTCCCTGCTCATGGATTTTATTTTCCCATTACGGAATTGAGAGGGAGAAGGTAACAGAAATTGTTATTGATTGGATTCGGCTAACCGGTACGTGTGCCTCAACAATTCGGGGCCGCCGAATGGTCCGTGTCCGGGAATGACAATGCGGGCGTCCGTGAATTTGTCGATCACCTTTATAATGGTGGCCGGATAGGCTTTCAAATCGCCATCGCCCGTATTGCCCAACGTACGCGAATTCATACTCTTTACCAAACAACCGGGAAACAGGATCTTCTCTGACGGAATCCAAACCACAATGTTATCGGTCGCATGGGCCGGCCCCAAGTAATAACATTCGATGGTTTTATCTCCTAGTTTCAATTGCAACGAATCTGTGAATCTATGATCGGGAACAGGCAAGCCTTTTACTTTCGCGCTGTCGACGGTTATCTGGTTCGCCCACGACGGAATATGCTGCTGTTGCAAATAAGCTAGTCCCCCCATGCAGTCAATATGCCAGTGGTTGGGAACAAAACCGACGACTTCGACCTCCATCGAACTTTTGAGCCAATCGACCAACGTCCGGGTCTCTTCTTCGGTTACCGGTGTGTCAAACAGAAATGCCTCCTTTCCGTTAACAAATATCAATCCGTTGGAAGAAACTCGTCCAAACGGTGGAATCTCTGCCTGTGAAATATGTACATATGCCCGCTCGGACAGTTTGACCAACACAATGTCATCGGACACTTTTAGCCGCTGCGCAATTTGCTGCGCCCATACTTGTCCCTGTAAAAAGACCATCAGGGAAATCACCAACCACTTTTTCATATTTATCATTGGTTACCATTAGGAAGTTCATTTCTTATGCCAGTGCCTGATGAATGGAATCGAGCCGGGCTTTGGCATCCGGTTCCTGACCGAAAATGGAATCAAGCTTTTCGCACGGATAATCACTGCAATGAGCGCAATTATCCAGACCTCTTTCCCGGGCACAATTCCGAATATTGCAATTCCGACAACCGGAAAACAGGCGACCTGTTTCAGCCGTGCAGCCATCACAGTCGGTTACATCGCGCAATTGTATATCGATTCCATACTCCATGGCACATTGTCTGACAATATCTTCGTGCATGGCCTGTTTCCGAATCAAATCCGTCTCGAGCGTGGCCATTTGAATAGGGCATCCGTCGCAGTGCAATCCACAATAAGCCATCATGATCGTTCTTGTTTAGGTCTCGTTTCTTTTTCCCGAAAAGGGAAAGCATTTGTTTATTTCAGACGGAGCCGAATTCCTATCTGTTCCGCCCGCCGAATCCTTTCGTCGCTTCGTTTCCCTGCGACTATGAGATGGAATAGCTGCAGGTTTTCGTTGATCTGTTGTCAGCCATTCCATTGAAAAAGTTACGTAAAAACTTTGCATTTATCCTAACGGGAATCGGCTCAGTGTTCTTACTTTTTCCTTCCGGAGATACCAGTCGTTGGTTACCAATTCGATTTCCTTCACCTGAAACGTGCCAAAGTCGAAATCCCGAAACTGTTCCAGCTTATCCAGGAAAGTATCTTTATGTTGGAGCGGTTTCCGGAAACGAATAACCGTAGAATGGGCAGTCTGCAGAACATACCGTTTATCGATAGATTGCTGCAGTTCTGATTTCCTGAATTGCTTTCGCAGACTTTCGCGCAACTCATTTAGCCGGTCGTTTTCACTGAATCCCTGAACCATCACTCCCGATGGCGAAGCCGTAATTCCTTTCATCCGAATTGAAAAAGAATCTTCGCCTGCCAGACTTTCACGAATCAGCTGATTGTAGGACGGTAAATCAATCTGTTCCGGGTGAAATCCGCTGTAGCAGGAAATAACCGACAAGAGGGTGATATGTAAATCGGAAGTGGGATAATAATACTGCTCAGGCTCTGTCTCTTTCATCATTTCCAGCCAGAGAAGAATGCGCTTCTTCACCTCGTTGTCCGGACGAATCAACAGGGTTATTCCGCGCCGGTCATCCGACGGAGCATCCAGCAATTCATCCGTAACAACTCCTTCTTCCCGAATCTTTGCTATCGAATCGGTGTACAATTGACGATAATGCTTTGTCAGTGCAGCTTCATTCATGTAATCTGGAAATTTAGGGGCTGGCGCTTCTGTCCAACCGAATCCGCGAACGGATTTTAAAAGTAGAAAAATTATCGAAAGCTCTCTGTAAAACCTCACACCTAAACCTGCTTGTTTTCTATTTGATTGGCAATTAAAGACAAAAAAGTATTTATCTATTGCTTTTCGGTCCTAAACAGCGTAACTTATTTATTCTGTATCGTTTAACTAATCATATTATCATGAAAGATCAAAAGATTATTGCTGTTGTGGGAGCTACCGGGGCACAGGGTGGCGGACTGGTTCATGCCATTTTAAACGATTCGTCGGGGGAGTTTAAAGTACGTGCACTAACACGGAATCCCAATTCCGATAAAGCAAAAGCACTGGCAGAACTGGGAGCTGAAGTAGTAGCTGCTGATGTTGATGACCAACAAAGTCTGGTGAAAGCCTTCACCGGAGCGTACGGTGTGTATTGCGTTACGTTCTACTGGGAGCACTTTTCTCCTGAAAAGGAGAAAGCGCATGCAAGATCGATGGCAGAGGCGGCAAAAGAAGCCGGGGTAAAACATGTCATCTGGTCAACGCTGGAGGATACCCGCAAATGGATTCCGTTAAGCGACAACCGGATGCCTACACTACAGGGGAAGTACAAAGTTCCACACTTCGATGCCAAAGGTGAGTCGGATGCTTTCTTTGTGAACAGCGGTATTCCTTATACCCTGCTGCACACAGCCTTTTACTGGGATAACTTCATTCACTTTGGAATGGGACCGCAGAAGCTGCCAGACGGACGACTGGCGATTACCTTCCCCATGGGTGACAAAAAACTTCCCAGTATCTCAGCAACGGATATCGGCAAATCGGCTTTCTACATTTTCAAGGCCGGAACAACTTACCTGGGTAAAACAGTTGGCATTTCGGGAGGCAACTTAACCGGGCAACAAATGGCTGACAGCTTTACCAAAGCACTCGGCGTTAAGGTCGTTTACAATGATGTACCTGCCGATGTGTACAGAGGTTTTGGCTTTCCGGGAGCCGACGATTTAGGAAACATGTTCCAGTTTAAAAAAGAATTCCAGGACTATTATTGTGGTTCGAGAGATGTGGATTTTACGAAGAAACTCAATCCGGAACTGCAATCATTTGATGAGTGGCTGGCTGAAAACAAAGAAAAAATCACGATTTAAAGGGAATGTTATCGAAGTAGTCTGGCCTTACCTTTCCCAATCTGTAATAGTTTTCTTCCTACCAGGAAAAACCAGAGAAGATACAATGGCCCGGCAACTGCCATCAACAATGTACTGGCTGCCGGGAAAATAAAGCCTGCGAAGATGTGCAAAAAATCGACCCCATGGGTTACCAGGCCGGTGTAGGCCGTGAGTTTGCTGAATACAGCACTTTTCAGCATCACCCATGAAATAAAGATGCCGCCCAGTTGCGTAAGGATGCTTCCCACAATGGCGCCGGTTCCGTGCCACATGTCGGATGCAAAAAGTACTTCCCCGGCAGCAATTAGGCGGCGTTGTTCTTCCGGTGTAACGGCACCGGCATACCGGTTACTCAGGTATAACCATGAGAATACCGAGGGGGTAGCCAGAAAAAGGGTCACACCAATAAATACCATGATAACCGATAAGGTCGTAATTCCCCGGTTGGATTCCTTCAGACCAAAATAAAGTCCGGCAAACAGGACATAGTAGAGTGGAATAAATATGACCGTTAGTATGTCAAGGCGAAGCAAGCCGACCAACTTATTCTCCTGCAACATGGCAAAACATTCTTCAACCGTCAGTGGTTGGGTACCGATGGTGACCAGCAAAATCATGGTGACTACCGAGTATCCAATCAGAATAAAGGCTGCGATGCCGGCTATTCTGCAGAGCCTTTTTACCCCTGCATGTCCGGCGATCCATTCCAGTGTCGTTTCTTGTCGGGGCATCATGGTATTGGCTTTTGCGCTATTCTTGAAGTTTCCTTTGCGGATAACCACTCGTTACATTAGATCCAGCTTTCGACGGGATGTGGCAATTAGTGCCAGACCAACAATTCCGATGGTAATTCTCGCTCCTGTTGGCAGCAAATCAAAAAACATCATCGCCGCTCCTGTTAACGCCAGGACGATACCAAGATAAAACTGAATATTGTTGATAGTCTTTCGTTTCATTTTCCTCAGTTTAAGTTTCGGATATGTCGTTCGTTAAGCAATGATTCCCAAATGAAATCTATGATCAAGTTACCAAAAAATGACCAATCCTCTTAGCGACTTCCCTGAAAACTAACGATGAGTAGCCTGCACTTGTTCCCTTTCTAAACTGAAAGATTCATTCCGCTGCAGCGTAAGAATAACCTGGCCTATCAGGAAAATACGGTTTTGCAGCAAAGGATAGTTGATCTTCTCCGGTGTGTCGGTCGGTTTGTGGTAGTCTTTATGCAAACCGGAGAAGAACATCACGGCCGGGATACCTTTTTCATAAAACTGGTATTGGTCGGAGCGCATGTAGTACCCGGTTAAATCGTGCGAATTGTTGAAAGTATAATCGAAGGAACATTCAGGAACCCGTTGGTCAACCTTTTCAAAAAGCGCAGCGAGCTTCGGTTGCGTGTCGGTTCCAAGGGAATAGAGATAAGCCTTTTTCCCGATATGTTGAGAATCGATGCGTCCAACCATATCAATATTCAGGTTGATCAATACTTTTCCCGGTTCGAAATCCGCTCGTTTTACCTGGTATTTAGCGCCCAACTCTCCCACCTCTTCACCCGTGGTCGCCAGGAAAATCAGGTTGTATTTCAAGTCCGGAATACCGGAAAACAATTTAGCTAACTCCAGCATGGAAGCCACGCCGGAGGCATTATCGTCGGAACCGCGGAAATAAAAACGTCCGTCAGTTCCCAAATGATCGTAGTGCGCCATGATGTAAATGGAAGTATCGGATGTTCCCTTCAGCATCCCGATTACATTTCGTCCCGTCGTTCGGTTCACTATCCGCTCACATTTCACCCGAACAGTGTTCACCGGACAATCAGCAATCGCTTTAGTTTCGATCAATTGATTGAGGTCTCTGGCAGACATCTTCATCAAATGGCGAATCTGCATATTGGGAATAATAAATTCCACAAAACCAATACTATTATTTTCAAGCTGTTCACTATCAGCAAACGTATATCGTTTCCGGGTCATGAAGTTCTTAAAAGTTCTCCGGATGGATTCGAATTGCTTATCGTTGTAGGGATTAGCTAAAATTAACCCTGCGGCTTTTCTTTTCTCCAGTGCGGCTTTAATATGGTACGCTGAACGCAGGTTCTTTGTAAAAACCAAAACCATTCGGTTTTTTACATTGATTTGCTCCAGATCTTCAAGTGTTCCGTTACCGCCGAAGACGAGCTCCAGTTCCGTTTCCTCATCTATGGGTTCACGGCTCATACAGGCCGTCTCCTGGAAGTCATCGAGCTTTCGGTTACGGGCCGTCTTCAAATACGTTTCGCCCCGATAATACTGCACCAGCTTAAAATCGTCGAAGTAGCCGTTGTCTCCTGCTTCAGAAAGGCCGTACTTTGCAAACTCTCCGGCAATATACCGTGCCGCTTTCATCTGCCCGAGCGTTCCGGTCAGGCGTCCTTCCATCGAGTCGGACGCTAATACTTTAATGGTCTGCTTTAGCTCATTTTTATCAATTGAAAATCGCTCCGCATCAAGTACCGCTTGTCCATAGACTTGAGTTGACAGGGCAACAAGAAAGAAAATAAGAATTTGTTTCATCGGTCGTTTAGGTTAGTGAAAAAGTAAAGCTGGCTCCTTGAGAAAAACCAGCTTTCTAAAACTACAAAACTATTATCATATCTAAAAAGATATCTTGCATATGCAGATTGAAATACACCGGCAAAAAAACATTGCTTACATGTAAACTGTTAAACACAACAGACAGACTTATCTTTTATTGAATATTAGAATAGCAATCATATGATAAAATTAGGAAATACAGATTTACAGACTGCTCCCATCGTATTCGGGGGCAATGTTTTTGGATGGACACTCGACGAAAAAGAGTCGTTCAGGATACTGGATGAATTTGTGGATGCCGGCTTCAACACCATCGATACAGCCAATGTATATTCACGCTGGGTCGACGGCAACCAGGGCGGCGAATCGGAAGCGATCATCGGAAAATGGATGAAGGAAAAGGGAAACCGCGATAAAGTAACCGTGATTACAAAAGTAGGCTCCGATATGGGGCAAGGACATCGCGACCTTTCGGAGAAACACATCATGGAAGCAGTAGAGGACTCATTGCGCCGGTTGCAAACCGACACGATCGATTTATATCTCACCCACTGGGACGATGAAAATACACCGGTGGAAGAAACGCTGGGAGCTTACGAAAAACTTATTAAAGCCGGAAAGGTGCGCTTTATCGGCGCCTCCAATCTTCCGCCCGAAAGGCTGAAAGAATCGATGAGAGCCAGTGCTGAAAACAATCTGCCTCGCTACGAGGTATTTCAGCCCGAGTATAACCTGTACGACCGCCGGGGATTTGAAGAAGGCGTCGATCCCGTTTGCCGGGAAGAAGGGTTGGGCGTTATTACCTATTTTTCGTTGGCCAAAGGTTTCCTTAGCGGGAAATACCGAAGCAAGAATGACCTCCGTAAAAGTGTGCGCGGTGGAGGGGTTGAAGGCTACCTGAATGAACGAGGTTTCCGTATCCTGAAAGCACTGGATGAACTAGCAGCCAAACACGAAGTTTCGCAGGCAGCTGTGGCACTTGCCTGGCTTATTCATCAGGAGGACGTGACTGCACCCATTGCCAGTGCGACCAAAAGCAGCCATCTGAAAGCATTCTTCGAAGCAGTGCAAATGAAACCGGAACCGGAAGATTTGCAGTTGTTACAATCAGCTTCAGCATATAAATAATCTTAAGCCAAGAATTTGAATCCCATGCCATACGGTTTCGTATGCTAAAAAGAAATCCATCAAACAAAAATTGTATATGATTAGAAAATTAATGCCCGTCCTGCTGTTTGGACTCCTGTTAAGCAGTTGTAGCCAAAAGCACAAGGACCATTCGACAAATGACGACACTGCCGCTAATGTGAAAACGGAAAAAGCGGCCAAACCAAAAATCCTGTTCGTGTTGACCAACCACGATCAGAAAGGTGACACCGGCAAGAAAACCGGATTCTTCTTATCGGAAGCTGCTCATCCGTGGGATGTCTTAAAAGACAAATACGTCATCGATTTTGTCAGTCCGAAAGGCGGGAAAGCACCTGTTGACGGATTCGATTTGAACGATCCGGTGAACAAAGAGTTTTGGGACAATCCCGAAATTCAATACAAAATCAATCACACGTTGAAACCATCGGAAATCAACCCGGACGATTATGTGGCCATCCACTTTGTCGGGGGGCATGGTGCCATGTGGGACTTCCCTGAAAGTAAGCAACTGGCAGCCATTGCCGCGAAAATTTACGAACACCATGGCGTGGTAAGTGCCGTATGTCACGGTCCTGCCGGTCTGATAAATATCAAGCTGGATGATGGCTCCTATCTTATTGCCGGGAAAAAGGTAACCGGTTTTAGCAACGAGGAAGAAAAAGCAGTGAAACTCACCAATGTCGTTCCGTTTTTATTGGAAAATAAACTCAAAGAGCGCGGTGGAATCTATTCCTGCTCATCCAAGTTCACTGTGCATGTCGTGCACGACGGACGATTGATTACCGGGCAAAACCCACAATCGGCTAAAAAGGTGGGCAAAGAAGTACTAAAAGAATTGCAGAAGGATTAACTTCCGGATACGATAGAATATTAATTAAAGCTCTTGCATTTCCCCGCAAGGGCTTTTTTATTCCCATCCATATTATCTAAGATTAGCATATTACCTCATTTTTTTTTTACGTTTTGATGATATTTCGTACAGATTGAAATACTAAAAGGACGCCTCCAAACGTATTCCTGAGAAATCGATTAACCTAAAAAAACTATCCAAAATGAAAGTAAAGAATCTCTGGAGCGTCCTGTTCATCGTTTCGCTTTTGATAACAAGCTGCAGCGATGACAACAACGGCGTCGATGAAATTGAACAAAAGAACAGCGAAGAACTTCTCACAGCTCATCCCTGGAAATTTAAAAGTCAGGAAATTAACGGTCAGACATCTGATTTTATTACAAGTAGCCACATTCCATATATTGCTATTTTCAATTCTGATGGAACGTTTGCCATGGCCAATTTTTATCACTACGAAGACAACCTTCCCTGGACTTTCAATGAAGAACAAATCTATGTAGATGAGCAACTGCTGAACATTGATGAAATCTCGGAAACGAACCTGAAGATTAGTTACACCGACGAAGAAGACGGCGATGTGACACTCTACTTCGAATCGGAAGAACCAGCCGACGCCTTCGAGGGAGATGCAATCTATGGCAAGCATTATAAAGTAGCCGAAGCTGTTTTTAATTCGGAAACTCAAACCATGGAAAATAACCTTTCGCTCTTCCGGTTCCGCGCTTTGATTGAAGATGGAATGGCGACAGCTACCTATGAGAAAGCAGTTAGTCTGCCCTACACCATTGTCTCCAAGACATTTGTTTTTGTGGAAGAAATGAGCGAAGGATACGAGATGAAAGTGGACACAGAAGGTGATTTGCACCTGTTGTCAATGGAATATGTTAGTTCTGTTCCCAAATCGACCAATGTAACAGGTACGACTGAGACCGACAACGTTTACACCATGTCATTTCGGTTTACCGAATGTGAACTCTCCGACTTTCTTACCGGTCCCGACTGGAAACTGACTGAAGTTCAAAAGAACGGACAGGTAACCACCCAAGACTTGCCCATTGACCTCGGTACCATCTGGTTTATCAACCCGCTCACCCAAAAGATTGAGGAACGACCAACCGCATCGGATGATGTAGCCGAATATTTACTGTGGGATTTTATTGGTACGCCTACTGCCGATAACATCCAGCTGGAAGTTACCATCGATGGCGGTGAAGTTTTAACGTTTACAGTTATTCAAGTCAGTTTAACCGAACTGGTTTTTGAAACAGAATATGACACAGATACGTACCGTTTTACGTTCTCTGTGGAAAACGAGCAGGACGTGTAATCTAATAGTGACTTTCTCAGGTTACATGTTTTTTCTTCAATAATTCAATCACCTTAACACCAAACATTTTCCTGCAAAGTGTTTGGTGTTATTTTTGGGATAGTCAGCAACCGCTATTTCGTGAAATGCTTCGTCAACACGTCAAATAAATTATGGTTGAATGCAGTATCCAGTTCCGGAAGGGTCTTCAAACCAAAGATAAAAGCAATGGCAACCGGGTCAGTACGGTAAGCCGTGTGTCCCTCATAGAATCCGTACCGCATAATATAATAAGGCGCCATTTCGCTAAAATGCAGCGAGGTGAGTTTTGCTTCCAGTTCTTTTCGCTGAGCAGTAGATAGCTGACTGTAGTGCTCGTCCAGGAAGGTCTTTTCTTCAGGAGTCAGAGGGCGACTCACGGTAAAATCGAAACTTCCCTGAATTTCATCCTGAAAGATGGAAACCTGCCAGCCTTTGCTTCTCTCCCCCTTGAAACTCAATTGATGGCCGTTATAGAATATCACCGATATGTTGTCGTAAAATCGTCTCCAATGCCCTAACTCAACTTCCTTCAAGACAAGATTCCAGACATGAAAAAGCGGCTTAGCCATCTGCGGATGCGTCAGGCCCATCGCACGTACTGTTTGATTGTCTCCTTTCAGCACCGAGAGGATATTTTCATCCTTTGCCATAAAACCGGCATAAGAGAACCCGTTGGGCCGACCAATTACGTCAATAATTTCTACCGGGAATCCCGTGATCCTATCCTTGCCTTCTAACTCTGCTTCATCGTGCAAACCATTCTTGGCCAGCGCCGGGAAATCGCCCTGGTCAACTCCGAGCTGTTGGCCCTTTCCCATCATCCATTTAATTTGATTGCTGTAAAGAAGAGGAGTTCCGTTTTCCACCGTTACCCGAACAATCCCGTAGGTCGAATCTTTTTTCATTACCAAAATCGCTTCAGTCCCGTCTTTAAAAACCGCCGGAGAGACAATATCCGGTTTCGACAGATAGCTCAACGGATAATAATACCAATCCTTGACTTTCAATTTCGACTGCTTCTCCCGTTGTCCGAACAAAGCTCCGGTTGACAAGACAACGACCGCTAAAAGCAGGCCAAACCGACGTTTCCACCCAAGATGTAAAATACTTTTCATGGTTCTATTATTTTCAATTCCATTAGAATGTCCTTCGTAATTTTATATCTGGCCTGACTGGTCCCGTTAAAATCATCGGATACGAAATTCATGGCATAGAAATAAGGATGGTTATCCTTTTCAACATATCCGACCAGCCACATGATGTAGTCGTTATCATTTAAAACTCCACCACCTGTTTTTCCGCTGAGTGTCCAGTCGTCTCCTTTTTCCAGCACGATGAGTTTCCTGACCTTGTCAATGGATTCCTTCGAAACCGGTAAATCATCGTAATAAAACTTCCGTAGAAAAGCGATTTGCTGATTGGCGCTAATGCGAAATTCTCCGGCCAGCCAAAACCGGGTAGGAGGACCGTTCAGATTCTTATTTCCATAGTCAAACGCCCGCACATATTTCCGGTATTTGTCTATCCCTATCTTTTCGGCAAAGCCGGTATAAACCCATACACAGGAGTATTTTATCGCTGTTCTCAAAGTCTGATCATGGTTCCATTTCTTAACAGGCCACTCGTGTCCATTCCAGGGAATCACTTGCTCGGTGTCGGAAACAACACCTTCTTCCAAAGCTATCACCGAGTGGGGAATTTTGAACGTCGAAGCGGGAATAAACCCAGAATCGCATATTGCAGGATTGTAGCGGATTAACTCATTGTTCGCTTCATCAAACAACACAAAACATCCGTTGACACCATACCGGTCGAAGAAAGGTTTGAAATTTCGTTCGGTTATCTTTTGGGCGTAACCTAAAGAAACAAGTGATAAAAGGAAAAGCAGGCTCAGTAAATTTTTCATGGTAAGTCGTCGGTCTATTCAACTTCTGGTTATTCCTTCAGTGGATCATCTTCCAGAATGGCATAATGATAATTGTCGATCCATTTTCCCCGAATAGGCAGGATCTTACGGCGTAAACCTTCGCGGACCATGCCGCACTTTTCCAGTACGTGGATGGATTTGATGTTTTCGGTGGCCACACCGGCTTCCACTTTGTGTAAGTGGAAATCTTCAAAGCCGGCTTTTATCAACCTTTTCGCCACTTCCGTTGCATAGCCGTGTCCCCATTGAGCCGGAAGCAGTTTGTAATATATCTCACCCAGGCGGAATTTATCTAACGACAGCGAAAAACCGGCTAGTCCAATGAATTCGCCGGAGTCTTTCAATACTATTTTCCAGGTGTATGATTTACGCGGTTTGTCCGTTTGCTCTTCAATTGCCGGACGTATCAACTCTTCGGTTTCCAGCCTGTCTCTGGGTATCCCGATGGTGTTGAACTCATCGACAGCAGGGAAAGAGTGCAACCGGTGAATATCATCCAGATCACTCCAGTTAATTTCCAGCAATTGCAATCGTTGCGATTCGAGTTTCATGATTTACTGTTCAGTTGAAAGGTTTGATTTGCTTAAAGATAATCAGGAAAATATGGATATACAACGGAGGTTCATCATTCATTTACTGCGCTTGGTAGGAAATTCCGTATTTATCGAACAATTGCTGCAGATAGGCCACGCTGCCAATGACGCCTAATTTTCCTTCCTGTCCGGAAATTAGCCCCACCAGGTAGCCGTTTCGGTCAATCACCGGAGAACCACTTCTTCCTTCCCCTCTCACATTCCGGGTGAGTGTCTGCACATAAAAGTAGTTTCCCATGTTCTTAAAACACTGCATTTTTATCAGCTTCGGATAACGATTATCCTTTTGCAGTGCTCCCCAGCCTACCGCAAAAACAACCTCGTTGGGACGGACCGGTGTATAGCGAATTTTGAGTGGATAAATATTTTTGTTCTTTTCCTGAAGAGAAAACAGAATCCAATCCCTATCCTTCAGTGTATTAAATTGTCCGATGGGTTCATTAGATGACTGATTGATAAGCTTTTTTATTTCTACCTGCTGCTCCGGCCGGTTTTTCCGATACATTTTCCATGACACAAATTGAGGCCCCAAATCGATGGAAGATAGTCCCTGGTTGATCTCAAAAACCATGAACAGGTGTTTACAACTAACGGCCAGCGTATCTTTTCCGGTGTCAACCAGAAATGCATTGGCAATTCCATGAAAGGTGGTGTCGGTAAAGGCGATGTCATTGGTCAGGGCAAAAGCTGGCCAATCTTTTACGGGTTTCGCCATCCAGCTTTCTTTGGCGACCTCTTTTTTTTCATTACATCCGCTAAAAATAACCGACAATAGGACGGACAGAACGAGCAAGTAAATAGGTTTTGTTTTCATTGGTTTGACATTTTTCTGAATTCCCGGCAGGGATCTATTCGTTATCTCAGATTATCCATAAAGAAAATGGCTGTTGTACTTCGCAAATAAAATTACGAAAGCATAACAGCCATTCCAAGTTTTATTGTCGATGCTCTTTAATGCGTATCCTGAATGAATTTCGCCGTGTTATCGTGTAGTTCCTTCAGGGAAGGAATATGCAGATAAACCATGTGCCCCGACATGTAGTAATGGTAAGAGATATTCTTCTGTAAAGCTGCAGGCATGGGCAAATGCCGCATTTCGTATACTCCTTCGAAGTACGGCGTGGCCAAATCGAAATAACCCATGTTCAGCATCACTTTCATTTTCGGATTGTAAATCATCGCCCGGGCCAGGTCTGGCATCACGTTGGGGAAAATTTTCCTGCCGCTTCCCGGTGCCTGATGACGTGAATCCCACTTGCGACCGATTCCATCGCCAAACGGCTGATAAGGTACATCTTTCCTGAATTTCAACGTCGAATGCAAATAAGTGTTCGCAGTAGCGATGTAGATCCCGGAAATGGCTTTGTCCATCGGGTCGAAGGCGGGACGTTTGCTCAACGGATCGACCATATAGCCTGAGAAGCGGGTATCCAAACGTCCGGTTACCTTATCTTCCTTTGCCAGCAGATTCTTTTCAAATCCCGGTCCGGTTACACGCAGGTTGGCTTTCTTAATGTAATCGACCGGAAGGCCTGTATATTCGTGCAGTTTTTCTGCCGTTTGGTTGAAGGTTGCAGAATCAATCGTCACACCTTTGCTGAGTGCAGATGCAAAATCTCCGAGTGCGAAGTCTTCTACCTTCCGGAGAAGCGGTTCCAGCTTTTCGGGCTGATTGGGAAGTTTGTGATGGTACCAGGCTGTAGCCGTCATACTCGGCAAAACCAGTTGGTGGGCAATTTCGTTACCGGGATTCAGGGCAGCCATCCCCGAAACGTTATCGTAGTTCAAAATCTGCGAAAGCATGATCACACCATTCAAATCGATGCCATGATTCTCGCCCAGGTAGTAAGCAACCACTGCCGAACGGAACGTTCCGTAACTTTCGCCGAACAAATACTTCGGAGAATTCCACCGGCTAAAAGTGGTCAGGAACTGTGTAATGAACGAAGCAAATGCATGTCCATCCTGGTCGATGCCATAAAAATCTTTCGGATCGCCGACTCCTCCTTTGTCTTTCCCGATAAGCTGGCTATATCCGGTTCCAGGAGCGTCGATAAACACCAGGTCGCTGGCATCGAGCAAGCTGTAGTCATTGTTTACCAACGAATAAGGCGCTGAAGTCCGCGCTGTGTCAGCCGCATCGACACGCTTGGGTCCCCATGCACCCAAATGCAACCATACCGATGCACTTCCAGGGCCACCGTTATAAATAAATGTCACCGGCCGGTTAGCAGGATTGCTTTCGCCCGACTTAAAATAAGCCACGTAGAACATGCTGCAGGTTGGTTCCTCTTTTTTGTTCTTCAGGACCAGTGTACCAGCTACCGCCTTGTAATCAATCCGCTTCCCCTCAACGGTCACCGTTCCACTCGTTACCGATTTCTGCGGGCGGGTCAATGTTGTGTCTGGTTTTACAGGAGTTTGGGAATGTTTGGACTCATTTGGATTTTGAGCCGACAAATCCATCGCTGAAAGCATCACGACAATCAGGACGGAAAGAATCAAGTTAAACTTCATTTGTATCTGTTTAAGTTAGCAATAAGCTTTTGTCAAAAAAGGTTGGTGGTTAGTTTCCCGATGATTTAGTTCTTTAAAAATAGTTTTTTTGCCGAATAGTGTGGCATCCAGTTTCAGCGAAAGCAAATTAAGCACCCCATTCACACAAAAAAAGAGGACACTAAAAGCATCCTCTTTCTCTATATAGTCAACAAATACTGTTCAAATCAAACGTCGATGCCGAACATGATCCGGACAAGATAACCCAGACCGAACGATATCAATCCAACCACGGTACTCAGGATAACCATTTCCCAGAAACGTTTCCGGAAAGGTTGATCGTTGGCGACCGAGATGTAATAACTATAGAGGAACACCACCAATACCGAATCGACAACGGCGACTATCAGTGCCACAAAAGGTGAGGTAAACAGCAGGTAGGGGACTACCAGGAAAACAACAGCAAAAACATAGGCGATACCGGTAAAGATGGCAGATTTTACAGCACCTTCATGGTTACCTTCCGACTTATTCGACAGATATTCCGACGAAGACATCGACAGGGCACCAGCCAGTCCGGTGATGATGCCGGCCAACGCTACCAAACGGGTATTCTGCAGGGCAAAAGTCAAACCTGCCAGCGTTCCCAGAATTTCCACCAAAGCGTCATTCAATCCCAATACAATCGAGCCGATGTACTTCAGCTTATCTTCCTCCAGTAGATCGATCAACTGAGCCTCGTGATCATTCTCTTCTTTACTGATGATTTTGGCCTCAGGAATTTCAGCCGCAATCTCGTTGTAGTTGACCTGCGCGTTCTCCTCCCCTTTTTCCATCAGCTTAATGCCGAATGTGATGCCAAAAATCCGGGCTATCCAGTAAAATTTCCAAATCTTCCACTTACTCGGAGCCACTTTCGTTTCGGTGTACTCCTTCCAGATTTCATAATGCTTGTGCTCATCGTCGGCAATGCGATTCAACACTTCGGCATTATGCGGGTCTCGCTGTTTGGCAGCCAGCTGCTTGTAAATATGATATTCGGTAATTTCGTTTCCCTGGGCGACCAGCAATTGGCTTCTGGTTTCGGAGGACAATGGTTTACGTTTCATCGATGTTTTTGGTTCTTTTGATTTGAGGCAAAACTACATAATGTTTGGAAAAAGCTGCTGTGTTTTCGGTTTCGTTTCGCTAAAAATCTCATTAAAAATCTCTTCTGATTTAAGGATGTCATCCCTTCGAAGGGATGACATCCTTAGCTCATTCAAGCATCAATGCTTTCTTCTCTTCATGGTAATAATTATGGAAGCTCAGGAAATTCTCCTTCCCACCAAACAGGTCAAGGACTAATCGTCGGTTTAAATTTGTTGGCAAAGAGCTTGTCAATGCCTGGTAGGAACTAAAACGGTAATTCAGGAACTGCTCACTAAGTCCATGCTTCACTGGATTATGATGAATGTAAAACGTTACATACTTCAAGTAGTCTTCATCTTCAATCAATAACCTTTTAAAGGGGCGTGAGAAAAGACTTCCTTTTATTCCGTTTTGCTTTTTTATGGCCTGAGAATAGGTAATAAATAATCGCCGAAAGTGTTCTGAAACTACTTTTCCTACAGTATTTGAATCACTGATCCTTCTTTTGGTCTTTATGAGTAAATGAAAATGATTGGGCAGTAAGCAATACGCCAATGTATCACAATACGGCCCTAAATACTTGCTATACTGGTTCAGAAAATATTGGTAGTTGTTAGGAGTATAAAACAGGTTCAGGGAACCATTCCCCCGGTTAAAAATATGATAATACCGATCGCTTTCAATAGGTGTGTTTATGTTGCGGACAGGCATTGTCTTTTTGTTATTCAATTTACAAAATCTGATTCATTAAGGATGTCATCCCTTCGAGGGATGACATCCTTTTTCGCCGGCGTTTTTTTAATGGCGCGTTTTTAGGAATCTTCTCAGACTTCAACATAAAAAGGCTTACTTTTCTTCGCTTAAGTCATTAATCCGATAGGCGAAGCTATGGCCATAGCGTCCCATGAACGTGCCTCCGAAGTTCTTATCTGCTACATTAAATAACCGAGGCAACTGAAGTAAGCCAGCTCCTTCTGCTTGTTCAATATACAGATGAAGCACAGATACGTATAGACCTGCTACAGAATTCAAACAATTTTTTAATGAAGCCTGCTTAAAATGCTCATGACGCTGATGCTTCACTTTATTATTAGCTGTCCACCATTCAGGAGGACCAGATTTTTGCCACGACTCCCACGGGGTTAATTCCAAGCCTTGGGTAGGTATTATTACCTTAAAATCTTTGAAGTCCGCAAAATAGCTAGTAATCAAATCATGGTATTGATTAATATTTCCCGCTGTAGAATGTTCATCTATGGCAATGCACAATTGCTTCAAAACAACATCAACCTCGGCGCTTGCAGCCATAAGTATTCTTGCAATCTCTAAAGAAAAAGTCGAGTCGTTATCTTTCGAAAAATCTACATATCGCTGTAGCTTATATAAATCCTCTTCTATAGAAAGAAAATAATTCCAGTGAATCAGTGTTTTCTGACGTTTTATACCCATTTGTTTTATTAAATTTTATGACTGAGTCAGTTTTCTGTATTCCTACAACTTAGTCTAAACGACCATAATCAGGTAAGAATCTCTTAAAAAAATCTCTAACCATAAATTCTGCATTTCTTTGTATCTCCTCTGCCCTATCTTCCTCTTCTTTGAAAAGCACATAGGTAACTCTTGGCTTTACCTTTGATACTTTGTATTCTCGACTACTAGGTTCCATATGAATGAAAATCCACGGTTCATGGTCATGATTATGTCCACTGCCATAATCCTCCGGTGCAAATTTCTTCCGTTCTACTAAATATTCATTCAAATCGTACACAGGGATTTCAATTTTTTCGTGCAATGAAGTGTGGCATTTTTTGCATAAAGTAATCAAATCGTTATCACAATATTCCCATACCTTTCTATTATCGATATACCGTTTGTGATGAATCTGCATTACCGGTAGAACCAACCAATCTAGCCCAAATTCCATTTCTATCGTTATACCAGTTCTTTGAGATGATAAACGATATAAGCTATGTCCCGGACTTGATTCATATTCATGTAATTCTACAGTCCCATCTCCATATCGACAAGTTTCCACCGTCCCCAAAGAGGGATTAAAGGTTCCGCAAATCTGACAGGTAAAGTTGTCTCGTTTCAGAATCTTTTCTCTTTTTAACAACCATTCTTCTGACGCAAAATCATTTTTATTCATCATTGAAATATTTATCGATGATATTCTGCAGGTCTGGTATTTGAATAAATGCGTTTCAATTTAATCAATTTATGAGTCTACTGAAATAGATTAACCTGAAGCAAATGTGTTTTTCCCTTCTTCCCAATAGATTATTAGCCAGGAAAAATTGCTGCAACCTAATTTAGATAAAAAGCTTTCGAGCAAACCCGTTTGCCTTCTCTTCTAAATAAATTGTCGCTGAGCAAGTGTGTTTCGTCGATATTCTAAACAGATTTCTGACGAGCAAACCTGTTGAGCGCAATTTCTTAATGAACCATACCTAAAACATGACCGCTGAAGTATATACCAGAAGATATTTCATAAAACCACTCCCTCTTTCTTTGTAAAAGAAAAAATTAATACCATTTTATTTTAACTGAGAATAAATTAGCAAATGATACTATTAATTCCGGCCAAGTATACTATCTTTAATCACGACCTCAAACCAATGACCATGACAAGACCGACAATTAAAGACCAGACTATCAAATCTATTGCAAAAATCTCCAATTCAATAATCACTAACAGAAAACTATCTGTTCAACTTCTGCCTGACTAAATTTAATCTCATGAGTCAAATTAATCATTTATTAACCTCGGCTATCGTCGCCGAGACGGCTGATATAGCCAATCACGTAGGCATCGCAATTGATAATGCCACGTTAACTGACGAATACCTGAATGGTGAAAATGTAAAACTAAAGGCAAATTCGGTTTTAATGGTTCAGGGCATAGGCGCTGAACGCGGAAAAGAGCTGAAAGAAGAATTAGATGCCGCCGATGCCCGCAGGGATGCATTGTTTTCCGCATTGATGCATTTTCTCAGAGGGTATCAGCGATGGAACAAAAACTCGACGGGCGAGGCAGCGGATGTTCTCTATTCGATTGTCAAATCGCACGGTTCCAATATTCCCCGACTGAGTATTGAGAAAGAAAGTGCCATGCTTGATTCTATCCTAAACGCGTTTCAAAAGGAAGAAGCCGCGCAGGCTATCACCACACTAAACCTAACCGAACTGGTTACAGACCTGCAAAGTGAGCAGGCACATCTCCAGGAAGTTTATCAACAATCGGCCGAACTGGAATCGGAAAAGCCGGAAGTAGTAGCCCCGTCCAGTATCAAACGCGAAACGCAGGTCATTCTGAATGGCATCATCGACTATTTGAATGTAATGAGTAAAGCCAACGCTGCCGTTTATGGTACGCTGGCAGCTACTGTGGCAGAGTTAGTGAATACTTTGAATGAAAAGATCAAAGCTCGTTACAATTCGAACAATACATCCACCGAGAATAGTTAAATCAATTGTTTAACCGGCAGAAGTAAATAGTGGATTGGAAAAGTAAGGATGTCATCCCTTCGAGGGATGACATCCTTTTCACTTAATCATAAAATTGGAATTTCCTTATTACCTTAGACTCAAACAAAAAATTGAAAACCTCATGCCTTTATTAAGATTTTCCAAAGACGATCCATCTCATACTATTGAAATCAATCAGGATGATCCTTTTCTGAAAATAACCAAAGCAATAATAACCAATCGCTCTGATGACGGTGAAATCCCCTCTGGTATCTCAGCACAGCTTTTCAATCACACACCAGAAGGTTCCGGGACCGAAAATATTTCATTAAACGAATCGACCGACGAACAAAATGTTTTTCCAATTAATCAAGTACTCGTTGAATCAAACGATTTCCAACACCAGAAGGTGAAACTGGAAATTGATGAGAACGAAATTAACGGCGCAACTCTCGAACTCCATTATGAAATCAAAAATCTGGATGTTTCCATTGAAAGTCCGTGGAGAGAATTTAAGAAGCATCTGGAGGAAGGCGGTAACAACCGGATTCTCTTTTCTGCTCCTTACGGACAGGGAAAAACAACTTTCCTGAAAGAATTCTTCAAAAAGGAAAATGAAGATAAAAAGCTATATGAAGTTTTCCATCTCTTTCCAGTAAATTACGCTATTTCGGCTAACGAGGATATTTTTCGCTACATCAAAACCGAAATACTGTTTCAATTGCTGGGGCGCGATGTTGAGTTTGATAAGGAAAGGTTCACCTATTTGCAAACCTTGCCCAAATTCGTCTTCAAAAATGCAGACCGGATTTTAGCTCCGTTCTTAAAAGCGATACCCAAGATTGGCGAAAGTGCCTTTGGAGTTTATGAAAATCTGCGTGAATTGACACAGGAATATTTTTCAGAGCATGACCGACTTCAGATCGACGATAAAGATGCCGCCGAGAAATTTATTCAGAAAGCCTATGAAGAGGAAGGTTCCATCTACGAAGACAACTTTTATTCCCAGCTCATCCGCCAATTACTGGAGCAACTGGGAGAAAAAAGGATAAAGACCGTTCTGATTATCGATGACACCGACCGGATGGACCCGGACCACATTTTCCGGATACTAAATGTTTTTGCTGCACATTTCGATTCGCCAAATTATGAAAATGGAGATTCCAATAAATTTGGCTTCGATAAAATTATCGTGGTTTGTGACTACGACAACCTTCACAAAATTTTCTGCCATAAATATGGCGCCAGCACTGATTTTGCCGGATATATCGATAAGTTCTATAGTAAACAAATTTTTCGCTACAATAACGTTGATGCCATAATTAACTACGTAGAGAAAATTCTTCCAGGTCAATATAGAAATGAGGAAAACTTCAAATTTCTCTTGTCCGAGTTAACCAAAACCAATTCGATCTCGCTCAGAGAAATTCTCAATCAAAATAAAGTCAAAGATGTGTCCGACATTGACTCTCTTCTCAGTGTTCCAAGAATGACTGCTGAAATTAAAAATACATTCATGATAGGCTTCTTTCCGGCTATTACGTTCCTTTCAATCATATTCAGCAAAGAGATACTGATAGAGAAACTAATTAAATGTCAGAGTTCAATAATGAAAACTGATCTCGTAAATGAGAATATCTATAATTATCGTTCAAAACGACTAATAGCAGAAATTATATTAGCAGAAAATATGCCGGGAATAAGTGACAAGAAAACATATCAATTTAGTACGAATGGCAATACATTTGGGGCGAATATAATGCTAACGGATCTAAATCAAAATTACCATAGTGATTATTATGAATATTATAGCATAAATCAAATTTGGGAAAATAAAGAGCAGGAAGAGGATAAAGAACAAGAAAAAGTATTCAATGGAAAAGAATTCTACGATTTGGTTATTCTGGCTGTTGAACGTTTTTTTGAACTTAACATTCAGTTGAAAAGAAATTCACTTCGTTAATTAGCTAAAGGATGTCATCCCTTCGAGGGATGACATCCTTTTTTATACAAACCTTCCTCTAATTGCCCAACCTGAAACATGAAACTTTCCAACCTGAAATCTCTCTTGTCCGATTTTGTCGGATAATTGTCCTTGCGGACAGGATGGAACGATGTATCTTTAGCTTGCCATATGAAAAGAGAAGGCCATGAAGAAGGAAGAGAACACCCCCGTTAAGCATATCGTTATCCTGGCGTCGCCCAACACGTCGCTGCTGGATGTAACCGGTCCGATGGAAGTTTTCGCGAAAGCGAAACAGTACCTGCCCGAATTTACCGACCAGCCGCCGTTTGTTTACCAGCTGCATGTGGTGACCAACACCCGGGAATTGCAGGTGACCACCTCCACGGGCCTGCCCATTGGGTGCGAAAGTACCCTCTTCGATATCAGTTATCCCATCGATACCTTGCTGATTGCCGGCTATACTACCGGTTTGCAACTGCTCGACCAGCGCATCGAGGCAGATGAGCTGCCGCCGCACATTTCCGACGTCAGTCCGGGCAAAGAGACCGTACACTGGTTACGGACACACTGGAAAAATATCCGCCGCATTGGCTCGGTGTGTACCGGCGCTTTCCTGCTGGCCGAAGCCGGTATCCTGGATGGCCGGGAGGCTACCACTCATTGGCATCGTTGCCAGCTGATGGCTACCATGTACCCCGAAGTAAAGGTGAACCCTGATCCCATCTTTGTGAAAGACGGTCCAGTGTATACTTCGGCCGGGATTTCCACCGGAATGGACCTGGCCCTTTCGCTGGTAGAAGAAGATTACGGCCGTGACGTAGCGCTTTACGTCGCGCGCATGCTGGTGTTGTATCTCAAGCGGCCGGGCAACCAGTCGCAGTTTAGCGTGGTACTGGCTCAGCAGGAGGTCGATTACAATCCCATCCAAACCATCATCGATTGGATTCCGGAACACCTGAATGATTCCCTTTCAGTAGAAAAACTGGCCGAACAGGCATCCATGAGCCCGCGAAATTTCTCCCGTGTCTTCGCCCGAAAAACCGGCATTACTCCGGCACGTTATATCGAAAAGGTGCGCGTGGAAACAGCCCGGCGCCGGCTCGAAGAATCGAACCTGACGCTGGATGAAATTTCCGGCGAATGCGGTCTGGGAAGTGCCGATACCCTTCGGCGCCTGTTTCTACGGCATCTGAAAACCTCGCCCAGTGCCTACCGGCGAAGTTTCCAGACAGCTGTACGATGAATTTACCCCGGGCAGGAAGCGCTTTTCAAGGCTACTTGCTTTCTTCGTCCCCGCACGAACGAGACAAACACGATGCTGATGCCGCCTACTAAGATGAGGTCGTACCAGGCAAGGCTCATCAATTCCGTCACGGGAATAAAGAGCAGCAACAGGTAGGTGATTCCCGAAAGGAGAATATAGGTAAACCCGCCGACCAAACCACCAGCTATCCCGGCCATTTTGGGGAACCGGCTCAAACTGTAGGTAAATGAGTTATTGAAGATGAAAGCCGACGCCATCACGATGAAAAAGGTAAACCCGATAAGCGTATACAAGTTGGGCGCTATCCGGAAGAACAGTATCATCAGGGCGAGCGTGGTAAACTGTACGATGTTGGCAATGAAAATCTTTTTGTTCAAATCGATTTTGATCAGCGCTTTTCCCAACAAATTTCCGCTGAGCCATCCCAGTCCGACAACCAGCAGCGAATAGCCTACCGTGACCGAATTGTAGTGAAAGGTATGCTCAATCAGGAACGGACTGGTGAGCGTGAATATCATCGCGACTCCGTATGCGAGACCGGATAAGGTGATACTTAGAATAAAATCGAACGTTCCCAGCATCTTTGAATAGTTCGCGGCTATTTGCCGGAAATGAAATTTGGCAGGCGCATGCAAAGTTTCTCCGCTGAAAATCCAGTCGAGAATAAAGCCCACCATGGAAGCAGCTCCCAGGAAATAAAAGTTGTACTTCCATCCAAAGCTGGTTTGCAGGTAACCGCCGATAAACGGTGCCGTAATCGGGCCGATGGACCATACGATAGTCAGCACACTGAGGGCATGTTTCAGTTTGTCACCATTAAACATATCCACCAGAAAAGCTCGTTTGGCAACCAACACAATGCCAATACTGACGCCTTGAATCGCCCGGAGAATATAAATAACGTGAATATTCGGGATGGCTGCAATAGCGAAGCTGGAGAGTGAAAATATCAGCAACGAAATCAGATTGAGCCGGTGCCGGCCAAAGCTGTCGAGCAAAATACCGACAAAGAGCTGGCTAATGCCATAAAACACCAGGTAGATACTCACCGAAGCCTGCATGTTTAATACACTAACGTGTAAATCGCGGGCCATGGCCGGCAACGAAGGGGAATACAAATCAACCGCGATTCCCGACAGCGGTGCGATGGCGTATGCCAGAACGGTGGCAAAGCCTTTATATTTTTCCTGAATCATTTTCATATCTGTAAGTTGGCTGGGCTGAACGAAATCATTGCGTATTTGAGAGCACGATCCGGTCAGTCAGCGAAGTCTTTGGTTTATTGTAATGTCACTGAAATGTTGCACAGAAAGTGCAATGTCGTCTTTACTGTTGTCTGCTGTGCTTATTGCCCTTCTAAAAATTGACTCGTTGTTTTTACGGTCGCATAAAAATAGTTGAGAGCTGCCAGGAAACTGTTATGAACTTCGTCTGCTTTTACTACTTGTCCGTTGATCTCCTGGTCCCTCGTTGCACAAGCATCCCCTATTAATGTGATGTTAAATCCGAAATCTTTTGCTGCCCTGGTGGTCGAGTCAACACACATGTGAGTCATCATCCCGCAAATAACTAAATCTGTTATATCGTTACGCTTCAAATAATCAAGCAACTCTGTTTCTCTGAAACTATTGGGAAAATGTTTAACGATTACTTTCTCGTTTTTTAATGGTCGTACATTTTCATGAATCTCAGCCCCTGGTGTATCGGGCAGAAAAAATGTAGCTGTCGGTCTTGTCGCTATATGCTGAATATGTACGATTGGTAAACTTTCTTCCCTGAATTTCTCAAGAACCAGCCTGGCATTTCTACTGGCTTCAACCGAACCGACGAGTGACATAGTGCCTTCGTCAAAATAGTCGTTCTGAATGTCAATAATTAACAATGCTGTTTTCATATGCTTTCTGTCATTATCCTGTCATCCTGATTTCCCGCAACGAGGTGCAGAAAGTCATTAAAAAATACCAGAGAAACGGTTAATGCTTCCCTGGTACCTGTATTCCGTTTGCTTTGAGACTGAATTGACTAAACGCCATTTCAGACAAATTGTTTTACAATGCAGCAAAGTAGGCTGCCGTGCGCACCATCTGCGATACAAACGACATTTCGTTGTCGTACCACGAAACGGTTTTCACCAATTGCTGACTTCCGGTGGTCACCACCTTCGTTTGCGTAGCATCGAAGAGCGAACCATAGGAAATTCCGACAATATCGCCCGATACTACCGGGTCTTCGGTATAACCATACGATTCGTTGGCTGCGTTTTGCATGGTCTGATTAATTTCATCTACTGTTACCGGTTTTTCCAGCACCGTATAGAGTTCAACCACCGAACCGGCCGCTACCGGAACGCGTTGTGACGAACCGTCCAGTTTGCCTTTCAGCTCCGGAATCACCAACCCGATGGCCTTGGCTGCACCGGTGGTATACGGCACAATGTTGTTAGCCGCCGCCCGCGACTTTCGGTAATTGACTTTCGGGTCGGGCGTGTCCATCAACGGCTGCGAGTTGGTGTATGCGTGAATGGTACTCATTTGTCCGGCTACAATACCGAAGTTCTTATTCAGCACATCCGCCATCGGTGCCAGGCAATTGGTGGTACACGATGCACAACTGATGAGATTATCGGACGGCTCCAGAATATCGTGATTCACATTAAATACAATGGTTTTCAAATCCGGTCCGGCCGGTGCCGAGATAATCACCTTTTGGGCTCCGGCTTTCAGGTGCGCGGATGCTTTTCCCGGCGAAGCAAAGAATCCGGTACACTCGAGTACCAGGTCGATGTTCATCTCTTTCCAGGGCAATGCTTCCGGATTGCGCTCGGCCAGTACTGTTATGCTTTTTCCATTGATCACCAGGTTGTCGTCACCTGATTTGACATCGGCATCGAAAGTCCCCTGGGTCGAATCATATTTCAACAGGTAAGCCAGCATTGACGGTGCGCTGAGATCATTTACCGCCACCACTTCCAGTTCCGGGTGGTTCTGCATTTTGCGGAAGGCCAATCTCCCGATTCGACCAAATCCATTGATAACAACTCTAATCATACCTTGCTCATTTTTAATAGTTCAACTCAACGGATTCACTGTGTTCGTCCGTGTTCTTTTTACATCCGCAAGGTATGCTGTTCTCGACTTGTCTGCAATGACAACTTTCCGACAGATTCAGCCACAAAAGGTTTCAAGTTACGCTAGCAGTTTCTGTTGTTGTAAATGTTTATGTTGTTACTGTTGTTCGGTTCTTATCAGCAACACCTTCTTTGGATTTTCAATGAAAACTCCGCAACAACATCCTGCAGAACGATAAAAACAACAGGAACTATAGGAACAATAGGAACCTTTTATTCCTTTCGCGCTTTGAGCTCGGCGGGAACCAAACAGGAATAGACAAACTGATTGACCGGCACATCGACATTGAACTGGCTGGCGAGTTTAACCACTGTGCCGTTCTGGTATTCCAGTTCTGAAGGATTGCCGGCCCAGATATCACGAGCTAGTGACGTTGTGGAATCAGGAGCGAGTGAGTCGATAAAACCAACATTCTTTTTCACGAAATCTTCACCGAAAGGAATTCCCGCTTCACGCGCCAGGGTCACAATCTCGTTGAGCAAGTCGACCATGAGTTTTCGCGTTTCGGGTATCGAACGAAGCTCACCGTAGTTGGTATTGGTGATGGCCATCAGGCCGCTCACACAAATAAAGATGAACTTTTTCCATAGCTCCATTTGAATATTTTCAGCAACGGTTGCCTGGATGCCGGCTTTCTGCATCACTTCCTTTAGTTGCTGTACCCGTTTCGATTTGGTATTATCAGCCTCACCGAATATAATTTCGGGGGTATGCGCAAAGTGATTGATGACTCCGGGAGCCTCCACCTTACTGATGATTTTGCATAAACCGCAGATTACCGGTTCTGCTCCGATGGCTTCGCGCAGTTCGTCGTACGTTAGTAAACCATTTTGCAAGGGCAAAATGACCGTCTGTTCGCCAATGAGACCATCCAGCTGAACCGCCATATCTTTCACCTGCCAGGCTTTCAGTCCGATGATAATGAGATCGACTTTCCCGATTGTTTCGATATCGTCTGTAGCCTGCACATTGTCTAAGTGAAAATCGCCCAGCACACTTTTCACCGTCAGACCAACGGTCCGCATGGCTTCGAGATGGGCGCCCCGGACCAGAAAGGTTACCTCATTACCGGCCTGGGCCAGCCTTCCACCAAAATATCCTCCAACTCCTCCTGCTCCGATTACCGCAATCTTCATCACAGCTGTCCTTTCTGTTTTACTTATTTGGTTGGTTAAATACCACTTTGAAATCTTTTTTCATACTAACAATGTTCCATCCGTGTGTCGACATGGAATCTTTCCAAGCGGGACAAGGTGTACCGTGCCATGGACTATATTTATATTCCCGTTTGGCATCGTCGTGGTTCAACATGAACGAAATGTTGGGCAACGGATTGGCCGAAGCCATGCGGAACATGCCCCAATCACCGGTGGTATTTCCAAAAGCAAAAACAGGGGCCTTCCCAATGTGACGATAGATGTTTACCGCTTTGCCGTTGTTATTATTCGATGGCTTAAATATGGCAGGTTCCAAAACAAACTCTGTTCCTTTTCCGGGGTGAAAGACGGGCTGCATCGCCTGGCTGGTACCAATCAAATGGTTGCGATCGAAGCCCAGCGCTTTGGGACAAACGCTCCACATGAGTCCCTGCAGTGAGCCCGAAACGACATACACGTTAAACTGGTTAACTTTCAAATACGAAATCAGTTCCAACATAGGTGGATAAAACATTTTGGCCAGCGGAATATGATAATCGCGATTCATGGCCGTATCCAGGTAGGCTTTGGTGAACTTCACATACTTTTCATTATCCCAACCTTTAAAGGCATTCATGATCATGGGCTGAATAGTTGGTCCCCAATGATTGGTTACAGATGTATCTTTCGGATTGACTCTCAGTTTTTCAGCATAACGATACACCGGATTTTGCAGGAGCGAACTGTCTTTGTCTGCCTGTAGGCATAAGCCCTGTACAGCACTGTACATCTCAAACCAAAGTGGAGCCTCACAAGCGAGCGTTCCGTCCATGTCGAAAACCGCAATACGATCCTTTACCGGAATTTGCGGCACTTTATTCGTGACAAAGTCAATAATTTTCGCTTTTTCGGGAGTGTTGTTCCACGATGGCAGCGGATCGGTTTTGGTTGGTGCACAACTAGTGGCCATTCCTAGTAGCAGGATGAATATCCAGGCATTTCGGTACATCAAAGTTTTCATATGTTATATACTTATCTGATTTCTTTAGTCTCTTATTTTTGCTAAAATACAGATACACGTAAAGATTGACAGACCTTTTATGTAAAATTTATATAAATAATCATGCACCGGCCGCGGGCGGGTATTTCCTAACGGAATAAGAATGAAATTATCACATTTTTCTCGGATTGTTTCTATACTTCGGGTAGCTTTCCACCCATGTTTCCCGGAAGAAACATTCATTTTAACCGGTTATAAATAGCCGAAAGTTTTTGTCTGGCTGAGCGTTCTCTCATATTTAATACTATTTTTGATCGTGTTACTAATTACCTAATTGTTGTTACCATGGGAGTTTCTCGTTTTGGCATATCTATCGAACAGGATTTGCTCGATTCACTCGATGAGTACGTGAAGGAAAATCAGTTTTCGAACCGTTCGCAAGCGATCCGTCATCTGATAAGCAAAAGCATGGTGGAACATAAATGGCAATGCAACAACAACGTGGCTGGTTCGGTCACCTTAATTTATGATCCGCATAAGCGGGAACTTCTGCAGCTGTTATCAGCCATTCAGGAAGAATTTTTTGACGAAATCTTATCAACGCAACGTTTCATGCTGGAAAAAGATAAGTGTCTCGAAATTGTAGCAGTGAAAGGGATTGCCCGACGATTGACTGAGTTGTCAGATAAGCTTATTAGTATCAAAGGGATGCAACATGGGAAATTAACGATGACCCGCGCCGATTAATTATTTTTTTGCTCCAATAGTAACACGTTTTCACAAAAGAGTATTACTAACTAAATTATAACCCGAATGACATTATCGCATAAAACAGTTGAAAAGCTCGAGGCACTGGAACAATGGTTTCGAAAACGGGAAGGCTCTATTGTAGCCTTTTCAGGAGGAATTGATTCTTCGCTGGTGCTTTTCCTTGCCCGAAAATTTCAGGAAAAAGAAAAAGCTATTGGAGTGATTTCCAATTCCGAAAGCCTGAAGAAGAAGGATTTCCTGTTAGCCAAAGATTTTTGTGAACAGTTTGATATTCATCTGGAAATCATCAAAACGGAAGAACTGGTTGACGAACGCTATAACCAGAATCCGGTTAACCGATGCTTTTTCTGTAAAGAGCATCTCTTTCACGACTTAAGTCAAATCTGTGAAAAATACCCCGGTTATCAGGTTTTGAGTGGTACCAATTATGACGATTTGGGTGATTTTCGTCCGGGAATTGACGCGGCTAAAAAATATGAGGTGCTGTCGCCCATGGTTGATTGCCAGGTAACGAAGGAAGAGTTGCGCGAAATAGCCCGGCATTTTGAATTACCAAACTGGGATAAACCCGCCAGTCCTTGTTTGAGCTCCCGTATTCCTTATAACCAAACGGTTACACTGGAGAAATTGAAACAGATTGAAGCTGCTGAAGATATTCTGAACGGCTATGGTTTCGAAGATGTGCGGGTACGCCATTACGGAAATTACGGGAAGATTGAGGTTAGACCGGATGATTTGCAGAAACTCACACTTGTTCAGGACGAGGTGGTGGAGAAAATCACTGCTCTGGGGTTTGAACGCTGTGAAGTCGATCCGGAAGGACTTGTTTCAGGCAAACTGAACCGGGGAGTAGCCCGCCAATAAAAACACGACAATAATACATTGATAAAAATCCAACCATGAAGATTCTATATTACGATTGTTTTGCCGGAATCAGCGGCGACATGAACCTGGGGGCGATGATCGATTTGGGGGTCGATGCCGGTTACCTGACAAGTGAACTGGAAAAGCTTCACATCGATGGGTTTCACCTGGAAATTACAAAGGATATTCGCCGGGGAATTTCAGGAACCAAAGCAACCGTGGTTATTGAAAATCCGGAAAATGAGAAGCATCGTCACTTGCGGCATATTGAAGAGCTTGTGAATCAATCTTCCCTTTCGGAGAACGTGAAAAAGAATGCGCTGAATATTTTCAGGAGAGTAGCCGAAGCCGAGGCCAAAGTGCACAATATCGATATCCAGAAAGTTCACTTTCATGAAGTGGGAGCACTCGATTCCATTGCGGACATTGTCGGAGCGGCTATTTGCCTCGACTATCTGAATGTAGACAAGGTGCTTTCATCACCAATCCAGCTGGGGGGTGGAATGGTTCAATGTGCGCATGGTTTAATGCCGGTCCCGGCGCCGGCAACTGCACTTATTGTGGAAAATATTCCAGTGAAAACCGGATTGGTGCAGCATGAGGCCACAACCCCAACCGGAGCAGCGATTCTCGCTGCCATGGTAGACGAATTTACGGAGAAGATTGATTTTCCGGTTACCCGAACCGGTTACGGTATTGGTCAGCGCGATGTGCCGGACGTACCTAATGCCTTGCGTTTGTACCTATCGGAAACGAAAGGCGACATGACTGATGTAAAAGTGGAAACGGCTACCATGCTGGAATGCAACATTGATGACATGAATCCTGAGCGGTATGGTCATCTGCTGGATTTGCTCTTCGAAGCCGGTGCCAGTGATGCCTGGCTAACCTCACTGATCATGAAGAAGTCAAGACCGGCCACGCAGTTGTCGGTGTTATGCCCCGAAAATCTGGGTATGGATATGAAGCAAATCATCTTCGAAAATACCACATCGATCGGGTTGCGTGAATATACTGTTCAAAAAAGCATGTTGCGGCGTGAAGAGCGAAACATGGAGACAGAAATCGGAACGATTCGGGTGAAAGAAAGTTTCTACAACGGAAAAAGGATTCATGCCAAGCCCGAATTCGAAGACTGTAAGAAGCTGGCGGTCCAGCATAATATCTCTATCAGCGAAGTAGAAAAAGTAGTAGCTAAACATCTTTGATATGACAACAACCGAGATTCTCGAACAATATAAAAGCGGCAACCTCGAACTGGAAGATGCGCTCAGGCATCTTTCCGGGAACGGGATCGATGAGATGGGATTTGCCACGTTGGATACCGACCGTATGCGGCGTACCGGACTTCCCGAAGTGATTTATTCTTCGGGGAAAACAGTTAAGCAGGTAGCCCAAATTGCTAAGAGAATGTATCAGAATGGGATGGATATTCTGGCGACCCGTGTTACCGATGCCATGTTTGATGCGGTGAAAGAGGTTGTGCCCGGGGCGCAATACAATCCATTGGCAAAAACCATTACTTACAAGCACTCGGAAAAGAAAACAGGGAAAGGTTATGTTGCCATTGTGGCTGCCGGCACATCGGATATGCCTGTTGCCGAGGAAGCGGCAGAAACGGCCCGTTTTCTTGACCAAAAAGTAGAAACGGTATACGATGTCGGGGTGGCTGGTATTCACCGGCTATTTCACAAGCTTGAAGTGATTCGTGAGGCTCGTGTAATTATTGTGGTGGCCGGGATGGAAGGAGCGTTAGCCAGTGTGGTTGGTGGATTGGTCGATAAGCCGGTTATCGGGGTTCCTTCCAGCGTTGGCTACGGTGCCAACTTCGATGGTCTGTCGGCTTTGCTTTCGATGCTGAACAGTTGTGCCAGCGGTGTTTCGGTGGTGAATATTGACAACGGTTTCGGAGCAGCTTGTCAGGCTGCACTAATCAACAAACTTAACTAATTTTGAAAATGGATGGGTTACATCTGCTTCTGATTACAGCTGCGACACTGGGTTTTGTTCACACGGCTCTGGGTCCCGATCACTATCTGCCGTTTATCGTATTGAGCAAGGCTCGAAACTGGTCGCAGACCAAAACGCTTTGGCTCACCTTCATTGGTGGTGTAGGACACATCAGTGGCTCGGTGGTTCTGGGTATTGCCGGCGTGGCGTTAGGCATTAGTGTCCATAAGCTGGAAGCCATTGAATCTTATCGTGGAAACATGGTTGGCTGGTTGCTGATTGCTTTCGGAGTACTTTATTCCCTTTACGGGATATACAAATACCTCAAAAACGGTGGACACATACATCTGCCACACTTCCTTGTTCCTAAAAAAATCAGGGAACTGCCCCATCTACCCATGTCTGACGGACAAAATAAGGAAGACAACACCAAATTAACGCCGTGGATTCTCTTTCTCATTTTTGTTTTTGGCCCATGCGAGGTACTGATTCCTTTACTTATCTATCCGGCCTCTCAACACAATGCCTTCGGAGTGTTTGCGGTTAGTATTATTTTCGGTGTTGCTACTATTATTACCATGCTTACGGTTGTTTTATTAGGATACAAAGGAAGTTCGCTGATCAAAATTAAAAACCGCGAGAAATACCTTCACCTTTTTGCCGGCGTGATTATCCTGATAGCCGGACTGGGCATGCAATTTATGGGATGGTAAGTAACTGTTGACTAAAACGATGAGCATTCAAGTTCAAGCTACGATGATTAATCAAATTAATACTGCAATATCAAATCGATTAGATTATCGTCGTGGCTGAGTCCCATTTTCTTCCTCAGCCGGTAGCGATGATTTTCAACGCCTCGAACGGTAATTCCCAAAAGCGGGGCAATCTCTTTGGAAGATAAGTTCATTCGCAGGTAGGCGCACATCCGCAAATCCTTGGTCGTTAAATCCGGGAAATCGTCTTTGATCTTCCGCAAGAACTGCTCATGCGCCTGCTCGAAGTTGGTTTCAAAAATCTGCCAGTCATCATGACTCGAAATATTCTTGTCAATCTTCTTCACGATGTCGTTAAAATACTTATCCGGATAACGGGTGCCCAACTGCTCTTTCTGACGCGTCAGCAATTGCTTCAGGTCGAGCAGAAACTCGTTCTTTTTAATCATCGACATAGTAGAGTTCGCCAGCTCTTTGCTTTTGTGCTCTACCTCTGTCCGCAAGTTTTTGTTCCGGAGCAAAATCAACTCGCGTTCCCTCTTTTCGATATGGATGCGCTGCTTTTTCTTGGTACGCCTTGCTCCCCACGCCTGGAATAGAATGGAAAAGACCACCAGCAAAACAAAATACCCGACCTTCGCCAGCGTAGTACTGTACCAGGGTTCCTGCACTTCCAGTGTAAGCGAATTAACCCGGCTTTCGTTGTTCCACAAATCGGTTGCTTTTACCTGTAACTGATAGGTTCCCGCCGGCAGACGGTCGAAACGGAAGACAGACGATTCGGACTTATCGGACCACTTTTGATCGATTCCTTTCAAAAAAGCCTGGTAAAAAACCGGTTCGGCGGAGTAATGCGGAAATGAATAGCGAACCTCGATGCTGTTGCGGCTGTAAGTCACTTCCAGCGCATGGTTAACCGGAACCTCATTGATGGCGTCGTTCCTTCGGTTGATGAGTTGGAGTTCGCGTATTCTCGGTGCAAAATTGGCAATGGTTTGCAGTGTGTCGTTCTGGGATGCATTCAACCAGGCGATACCGTTTTCCAAACAAAGAATCCCTTTATCTGCCGTTACCGGCAAAATATTCTCAAAATCATCGAATAACGGGTTTTGTTTGAAATAGGAAGTCGGATAGGACTTGATCAAATGCACCTCGTTCATGGTAATATAGAACAAGCCAATCTTTTTCGATGAAATCAACCAATAGTGATGATCGGGAGCTTTGACAATTTTGTGCGCTTCGCGGTAATCTCCGATGCGCTGATTCAGATAGGTATAAGGGATAATCGTATCGTTCAAATCATCATAGGTAAACAACTTCTCCTTGGTCGTGAATACAATCCGGTCTTCCACTTTAAACACATTCAGCGAATGCTCCTTTCCAAACACCGATGATTCGCCGTAATACTTCTGCCCGACCACTTTGTCGCGTTTATCATTCAACTCCAGTTTGTATATCCCGCGGTGCATATGACTGGCCCAGACATTTCCCAAATGATCGATTTCGATGTACCGGATTAAATCGGTAAATCCCTGAATGATATTTTCCATCACAAGGTGACGGTTCACTTCCTTATAGGAAATTAAGCTATTGTATGTCGACTGGATATAATGGTCTCTTCTCTTGATGTCTTCCTTAATGGAGAAACCACCCGAATTACGGGAGATAAATCGCTCCTTTCCGTTCTCAACAACAATGGTCCCTTCGTTATGCCCAACCACTAACTGGTCACCAATAACGCGCAGATCCCAGTTTTGCGACTGTGTGTTAGGGACCAACTTATACTTCGCGTCAGAATCGGATAAATCTTTGGAGAAAAGGCCCTGGTTGGTACCTAAATAAATGTGATTCTGAAAGATAGCCGCCGAATAAACCGCCCCAATATTCGGGATACTTTCAATCCGGACGCCATTACTATGCCGGTTCCCGATAAAATCAATTCCATGATCAAGTGCCAGCCAGATATTGTTGAACTGATCGCCGGCGATTCCCAAAACAGTGTTATTCTGGAGGCCATTGGAATGGTTGTACTTTCGAATTAGGTTCTCCGACTTATCGAACACCACAATTCCATCGACGATGGTTCCGATGACCAGGTTCCCGTTCGGCATAAAAAACCCACGGTTCAACTCATTTTCTCGGAAGTAAGGGGTCAGGTTGGGTTTCCATTGTGTTAATTGCTTACCATTCCATATAACGATACCGCCGGAAGCGGTTCCAATCATCAGTTGATCCTCTTTGTAGGGAAGAATAAACCGGATAATCTTACCAGCAAAAAACGGATCGATGGCTACAGGAGAAATTTTCAACCCGGATAATTGGTAAATTCCTTTATCTCTCACTCCTATCAATATCTTGTCCCGAACCCGGTTCATCACATTCGTGAACCCAGGCAGACTGACGGATGTAACCGAATCATGTTGATATAGAAGAATCCGGTTAAACGAATGAAAATAAATCCGATGCTTATCACTGGCTATATTCCAAAATTCCTCGTTCTTGGAGAAATAATGCTCTGCCTGCGGATTGAGAGAGTGATAAACCAATTCACCCGATGGTTGTCTTTTCCAAACTCCCATTTCGCGGTAGCCGCTGGTATAAATCAGGCTATCGTTCACTGCGAGCACAGCCCGTAAAATCGTTTCGTTTGGCAGCCGATGCAGCCTCCAGCTCGTACCGTCGAATTCCAGCAAACCATTGTTGTTGGCAAAGTACATCATCCCATCGCGCCCCGCACTTACCCCCCAGTTTTGTGCAGCGGCACCGTATTCCATCTTGCTAAAGTTATTGATATCTTCCACCACCATATGTCGCTGACTGGCAGCGGTCCATATAGAATCCTGTTCCTGACAGTATACAGATAGGTGAGGTAAAAACATCAAACAAAACAGAAAAAAGCAAGTTCTTCCCATCGCCTGTCATTTAAATTCTTATTGCTTTCAAATGCCTGTTATTCCCCCGTTTCTGCCCAAATATAACGATGTAACAAGCTCCTTTTATCATCATTCTGCATGATTTTATCAAAACATGTTGTACATCATATTAACATTTTTTTACATGTTTTAATAATTAGGAACACACTTAAACCCTGACTATAAGACACTTAATCATTTAAACATTATGATATGAGTAGCAATGATGAGGCGATTTTTACACTTCACTTCACGATGAGAATAAGTAGTGTGGAAAGATTTTAAACAGCTAAAGAGAACCGGCCTAATTTTAATTCCACAAACTGTTACAAAAAAGTGAACCTATGAAAAAATTAACGATTCTCTTTTCTTTATTAATTTCGGTTGCAACAGTTTTCGCCCAACAGCGAATAACTGTCTCCGGTACGATTACCGAAGCTGCCACCGGAAACCCCATCCCGGGGGTAACTGTTCTGGTCAAGGGGACGACCACAGGAACTGTTACTAATGTCGATGGCCAATATACCATCGAGGCAACCGGTGATGCTGTACTGACTTTCAGCTTTGTCGGAATGGAAAGTCAGGATATTGCCGTTAATAACCGAACGAATATCGATGTTTCGATGCAGCCTTCCACCCAACAGGTCGACGAGGTTGTAGTAGTAGGTTACGGTAAATTAAATGTAAAAGACCTGACTTCATCTATCGCTACCGTGAAGTCAGATGAGTTGGTCAAAACACCCACAGGACAGGCCATGCAGGCTTTGCAGGGGAAGGTTGCCGGTGTACAGATTATCAACTCGGGAGCTCCGGGTGGTGCACCAACCGTTCGAATCAGGGGAATTGGTTCTTTCCCCGGCAGCAGTGATTCAAGTCCTTTATACGTTGTCGATGGAGTATATTTTGACAACATCGACTTCCTTAACCCGTCTGACATACAAACTTTATCGGTATTGAAAGATGCTTCAGCTGCTGCAATCTATGGTGTAAGAGCAGCCAATGGCGTTGTATTGATTACAACCAAAAAAGGTACTTTGAATACCAAATCGCAGGTAAGTTACGACGGCTACATCGGGGTTCAGGTACCTCAGAATGTATTGAAAATGGCCAATGCAGAGCAGTTTGTCAACTACGTTAATCAAACGGGAGCAGCTGCTGATATAAGTTATATCGCCAATGCCATGCAGCGCTACGGCAGAAGCCGTATCAACCCGAATGTACCGGATGTCAACACAGACTGGTATAAAGAGATCATGCATTCAGCATCACGCCAGCAAAATCATTCTCTCTCTATCACCGGAGGTGACAAAAACACCGATTATTCACTGGGAATGAGCTACTTTGAACAACAGGGACTGTTAAAAACCAAAAACTCGTATGAACGACTGAACCTCAGGGGTAACCTGGATCAGGAGGTCAACAACTGGTTGAAAGTTGGACTGAACCTGAATTTAAGTAATGGAATTAAATATATAGCGGATGACGGAGCCTGGTTTGCAGCCTATCACGCTGTCCCGGTCTTACCTGTATATGATCAGGATAATTACGATCAGCTGACAGCAGATAATGTTGCCTATGCAAGCAATTATGCAAGTGCACAATTGTTAGGTTATCGTGGGGCACAAAACCCGTTCTTTAACCTTGCTTATACGAACCACCGGCAAGATATTAAGAAGGTATACGCAGGCGCTTACAGTGAAATATCCATCATACCCCAAAAACTAACATTCAAAACAGATTACAACGTGTCGTGGATGTTCTTGAGGGACCGTAACGTTGGATTACCGTATTATGTTACTACGAACACGAACAGACCTCTTTCAACTCTGACTACTTCCAGAACGTTGCAAGCCAATAAATATTTAGACAACGTACTGACCTACACGGATAAATTCGGTCGTCATAACGTCACGGCCATGGCAGGAACCTCATACCGCGACGAGTGGTACGACTGGTTGAAAGGATATGCGGAAGACGTACCGCTCCAGCCTAATTCATGGTATATTGGTCAGTCCCGTTCCGAAGACTCCAAAACTGTTGATGACAATGCAGAAAGAATTTACGGAATGTCCTATTTTGGCCGTATTGCCTATAATTACGGAGGTAAATACCTGGCATACTTCACGCTTCGTAGAGAAGGCACCTCCAAGTACCAGGAGAAATGGGGTACATTCCCTGCGTTCGGACTCGGTTGGGTCGTTTCTGAAGAAAACTTCTTCAAAAATGTGAGATTCATTAATTACCTCAAACTTAGAGGTGGTTGGGGCCGACTCGGAAATGACAAAATTGCCCGTCAGGATGGAGCCAATACGACTACTCCTGTTTACATCGCTGTCGACGACACCAAAACTGATGGTACCACAACGACCAGTACATTTGGTTACCTGGGATGGGAAATCGTCGAAGGTAAAAACGCTGGTCTGAGTGCCCGTTTATTCGACAGCCGTCTGAATATTGAGTCTGACTACTATATCAGGGATACCAAAGACGCAGCCATTCCCGTTCTCCTCAAACTGCAGCCCGGAAGTGTTCTGAAGAATGTGGGTGTTATCCGGAACTCAGGATTTGAACTCTCGTTAACCTGGAATGATCAAATATCAAAAGACTTAAGCTATACAATCGGTGCCAATATATCCACACTGAAAAATGAAGTACGAGACCTTTACGGACAGCAATATCTAGATGGTGGAAGTGCTGAATTCCGTCAACGGTCGCAGGTGGGTGAACCGCTGCTCTCATTCTACGGATATCAGGTTGCCGGTGTATACCAAAACCAAGCCGAAATAGATGCCGATCCGATCGCAACGGATAATGGTCTTGTTCCCGGGGACTTCAAATTTGTTGACCAGAACAACGACCAGGTAATCGACGATAATGACAAAGTATTCTTAGGCTCTTATTTCCCGGATTTGACATACGGTGCAAATCTTGGCTTAACTTATAAGAACATCGAATTCTCGATGAGCATCATGGGACAAAGAGGAAATAAAATCCTGAACCGAAAAAGAGGCGAGATCATTTGGACCAATGACACGAACATCGATGCTGACCTTGCCAACGGACTATGGCATGGAGAAGGAACTTCCAATAAGTATCCTTCAGCTGCAGCCCTCAGACGTGGTTGGGACCAGAACTTCAGCGATTACCTCCTTGAAGATGGCTCATTCTTCCGGATTCAAAATGTCCAGCTTGCCTACAATATCAAAGGCTCGAAATTGTTAGGTGCCGGTATGCCCGATGCAAGGGTTTATGTAACCGCAGAGAAACCTCTGACTGTATTTAACTACAACGGCTTTAGCCCGGAAGTTCCCAACGGTATCGACCGTCAGTTCTACCCGGTTCCGGCAGTTTATACGATTGGACTTAATCTTAAATTCTAAATTCTCCGAAAGATGAAATTAAACAAGATAAAAATACGCTATTATCTGCCTGTTCTTCTCAGCGGGCTGTTAATGCTACCGGTATCCAGTTGTACCGACAAATTAAATGCACCTTTTGAAGATGAATCATTTACAAGTGATGTGGATTACTCGAAAGGGCAAGACATGATTTTGCCGCTCATTGGGGCATATTCCAAATTCTATGATCAGTCATGGGATGGAGCTATCACCTACAGTTTACGCGGTGACGATGTTGATGCAGCTGGTGACCAGGCTCCTATGCAGGAGCAGGACAACTATAGCTACCAGGCCAGTCACTGGAATATCAATGCATTATGGCAACACCAGTATGATGCCATTGTGAATATTTTCACCGAAATCGATGAAATCAACAAGTACCGGCCTGCTGCCAACAATGATGCGCTGGCAGATCAGTATATTGCTGAATGCCGCGTCATGAGAGCGTGGGAATACCTGACGCTGGCCAAAACCTTCGGTGGCTGTATTATCATCGACCAACTGGATAACATTCAGAATACGCCGGTGAGCAACAAGCAGGAAGTAATGCAGTACATCGTGGATGAGATGAACGAAGTGATTCCGGATTTACCGGCGGTAAGACCTAACGAGCGCACCGACGTAAAAGGTGGAATTACTCAATTCACAGCATACGCCATCCAGGCAATGGCTTACCAGGAAATGGAAAATTACCAGGGAGTTGTTGATGCCACTTCGGCTATCATCAATTCCGGTAAGTTCAGTTTGTCAAATGACTTTTACCACCTGTTTAAAACAGCCGGTAAATTGAACGATGAAAACATTCTGGAATTCCAGTTCTCAGACTTTGGACAAGGACAGGGCGATAGTTTTAATCACCTGTTTGCGCCATATGGTACCGGAGCCTGGACACCTGTAGTTGCTGGAGCTGGAGCTGGATGGGGATTCTATGCACCATCGCTGAAATACGTCGAATTCATGCTCGACAGAGGTGAAACCGTTCGCTTGGAAACATCCGTTGTTTTCACACCGGACGGCATCACTCAACTTCAAAACGACTACGGTACACTTCCCAGTTGGATTAGTAATACAAACAGGGAAGGCGACGTGTTTAACAATACTCCCCGTTTGAATTTCGGAAGTGGTAAGTTTATCCAACCGTCTACTGAATTGATACCTGGAAGAACTTCTCCGGGAAGCAATAAGAATTTTATTGTTATCCGGTATTCCGAAATGTTGCTGATGTATGCAGAAGCCCTGACCAGGGGTGCGTCGAGCAATATTAGCATGACCGCCGACCAGGCCGTGAATATGGTAAGAGAACGTGCAAATTTGGGAGATCTGAGCGGTGTAACCACACAACAGGTTCTCGATGAGAAATTTGCAGAGCTTGCCACTGAGTGGGGTATCCGTTTCTTCGACATGGTACGGACTAAAAATACAGCTGAACTGAGCTATGGAGGCAGAACATTTACCATGGACAAGGCTTATTTGCCTTTCCCGGCAGCTCAGGTGTCTACACTGCCGCAATTGGCAGACGGAGTCCAAAACTAAAAAACGAACCGAAATGAAAATATACAGTAAATTAATCGTTTTTGCATTGACACTCTTCCTGTTCAATGCATGTACGCAAGACTATATCGACTCAATCACTAAGGTAGATCCGGGAACCGATGAGTCGGCACCGCAGATAACGGTAAACTTTCCACCGGACGGATACGAGCTCCAGACAAATGAAGCGGTTACTTCTATCGATATTGATTTTAAGGTAACAGATGACATTGAAATCAAATCGATATCTCTGAAGGTTGACGGAGCTGAAATCAACAATTACAGCGAGTTCAAAGACTACCGGGTAGCTATGGAGAAGTATACATACGATAATGTAACGACTGGCTCGCACGTTCTTACCGTTGAAGCAACCGATACGGATGGAAAAACGTCAACGACGAATGTCAATTTCACCAAAGCTCCGCCTTACGTTCCAAAGTATGCTGGAGAGACATTCTACATGCCGTTTAACAACGAATACCGGGAGATGAACAGCCTGACACTGGCAACTGCTGTTGGTATGCCTGGCTTCACCGATGGTATTCAGCAAGGAACAGCTTACCAGGGAGCGGCTGATTCGTATCTGACGTTCCCGGCAACAAGTTTACAGGGAGACGAATTCAGTGCGACATTCTGGCTGAAGCTTCCTTCTACGATCGATGGTCCAGCCGGACTTTTGGTAATGAGTCCGGAAGACACGAATAATCCGGATGCACAAAATGTGAGAACCAGTGGTTTCCGACTCTTCTATGACAATTCTGGAGGACTGGCCCAAATTAAAGGTAATGTGGGCACCGGCGACGGCGAAACCTGGGTTGACGGTGGCGATGCTGCCAAGTTCGACCCGGCAGTCAATAACGGTTGGCTTCATGTTGCGTTCACGATTTCCAAAACAGCAGCTACCCTTTATGTGAATGGTCAGCTCATTAAGCAAAGTGCTACTACCGGAGTTGATTGGACCGGTTGCGATCTGCTTTCTATCATGTCGGGTGCTCCGCGATTCACCGGTTGGGGACATTATTCCTGCACGGGAGATATGGACGAGTTACGACTCTACAACAAAGCACTTTCCCAGGCGGAAATTCAAACCATGATGTTGAAAGAGGAATCAATGTTCCACATGGGCTTTGACGGAAATTACAAAGATGCCGTGAGCGGCGATGCTGCAACAGTCGTGGGCTCACCTGACTATGCCTATGGCGACGGTGTTTCCGGCGATGCTTACCAGGGAGCGACTGATTCTTATCTGACATTCCCGACAACCGGCTTGCAGCAAAGTAATGAATTCAGTGCGAGCTGCTGGCTGAAACTGCCGTCAACCATTGATAGTAACGCTGGTATTTTGGTGATGGGACCGGAAGACACCGCAAATCCGGATGCACAGAACGACAGAACAAGTGGTTTCCGCTTCTTCTATGATAATTCGGGTGGTCTGGCCTATTTCAAGGTAAATGTCGGTACCGGTTCCGGAGAAACCTGGGTTGATGGTGGCGATGCAGCTAAAGTTGACCCGGCTGTTAACAGTGGCTGGATCCATCTGGCGATGACGATTTCAGGAACGGACGTGGCCTATTACATCAACGGGCAACAGGTAGGAACCGCTACGACTACCGGAATTGACTGGACGGGTTGCGATTTGTTCTCCATTATGTCAGGAGCGCCCCGGTTCACCGGATGGGGACACTTGTCATGTACAGGAGAGATGGATGAATTGTACCTGTTCAATAAAGCACTTTCAGCTGATGAAGTAACACTACTGGCAAATGAGTAGCAGCAATACAGTGGTATTTTATACTTACACCAACTGTAAATCCGCTGCGTTCTCAAACGTCATTTTTCATAGATTAGATAGGTTCTTCTGACAGTGGGAATGGCTGCCCGGAAGCATCCGGGCAGCTTTTTCTATCTAAACAACCTGCCAGACAAGGCATGATCTGTCTCTTCTATCCTTTTGGAAACAATCTTTTTTTGACATCCGAATAAACCAAACAAACAGGGATTCTCTGCCCTGAAAGAGCACCGAGCATATGAAAATATTGATGACAAGCCTACTCCTGCTCCTAATGGCTGGATGCGTTCATTCCGGTAAAAAAGATGGGAAACAGGAAGCAAAAAAGGGGAGATATGCTGACCTGACCGACAATCAACTGCTGGATACAGTTCAATACCAAACCTTTCAATATTTCTGGGACGGAGCCGAGCCCAATTCCGGGATGGCCCGCGAACGGATTCACATGGACAATGAATATCCGCAGAACGATCAAAACGTGGTAACATTGGGAGGTTCCGGCTTTGGAGTGATGGCTATCCTGGTAGGCGTCGATCGTGGTTTCATTACCCGCGAAGAAGCGTTTGCCCGTTACCGGAAGATTGTCGATTTTCTGGCAAAAGCCGACCGGTTCCATGGCGCGTGGCCGCACTGGTTACATGGCGAAACGGGAAAGGTAAAGCCTTTCAGCAAAAAAGACGATGGCGGCGATCTGGTCGAAACGGCTTTTATGATACAAGGCTTACTGACAGTCGCTCAATACTTTAAACATGGCGATGCCGCCGAGCAACAACTCGCTTCTGATATTCAGAAATTGTGGGAAGAAGTGGACTGGAACTGGTACACCAAAGGTGGCGAAAACGTTTTGTACTGGCACTGGTCGCCCGATTACGGCTGGGACATGAACTTCCCGGTAGGCGGTTACAACGAATGCCTGATTATGTATGTGCTGGCAGCTTCGTCACCCACCCACCCTATTCAGCCGGCCGTGTATCACGAAGGCTGGACCTGCCACAGAGCCATCGAAAAAGACACAGTGTACTACGGACTTCATACTGTCCTCAATCATTACGAACACAACAATGATCCGGTGGGGCCGCTGTTCTGGGCACATTACTCATACCTGGGACTCAATCCACATGGATTATCCGACGAGTACGCCGATTACTGGAAACTCAACCGCAACCACGCGCTAATCAATTACCGTTATGCGCTCGACAATCCGAAAGGATACAAAGGATACGGAAAAGATCAATGGGGACTTACCTCCAGCTATTCCATGAAAGGATATGCTGGCCATCATCCCGGTGAAGCGGATCTAGGTGTGATTTCTCCAACCGCTGCACTTTCGTCCTTCCCATACACGCCCAAAGAGTCAATGCAATTCCTGAAATATCTCTACCTGAAAGCCGATTCATTGGTTGGAGAGTACGGTCCGTACGACGCCTACAGCGACACCTATCATTGGTATACGCCTCACTACCTGGCTATCGACCAGGGACCGATTCCGGTGATGATTGAAAACTACCGGACCGGTTTGCTCTGGAAATTATTCATGCAAAATGAAGATGTTCAAAATGGACTGAAGAGACTCGGCTTTACCGTCGCACCCGATTCCGCAAAAGCGGAAGATTGAATTACAACCATTAACTGAACCGAAAATGAATAAAAGCAGGCTAGTCGTTCTCATCATTTTAATCGGACTTTTCCGCACCGGATGGGCGCAGGAAGTAACCTTCTTTTCGGAAGGAACGGACGCAACTTACTATGACCAGGGACTGGTGGATGTGGCCAATCTGGGCGAAAGTACCTTCGAGCATACCTATCCGCCGGGAGCACCGCAATACGACGATAAAGTTCCCTGCTCAACCACGGCTTACCAGGGAGCTACTTCGCTGAAATTTAACTACACCTCCTCTCCTAACGGAAACTGGAAAGCAACGATCTTCCGTAACGATTGGTCCACAGCCGATATCTCGGGAATGGATTCCATTTCGTTTTACGTTTACACGGATAATGCTTTCCCGGCTTCGGCCTTACCGCTAATTGGCATCAGAGCCATTCAGGCTGGTGGCACTTCCGAAGTTTCTTCCCAGTTATACCCGTTAGCCGATTACAACAACGACCTGCAAACCGGACAATGGAACCGGGTTACCTTTCCGCTAAGCGTAATCTTTAACGATTCAAACAACAGCACACTCGATTTCACGAAAGCAAAAGGAATTATTTTCAATCAATCGGAGAACGATAACAGCTCGAGGCTGATCCTGATTGACCAAATTACCACTTTTAAAAGCATCACTGACGTACCGGCAGTCACCGGACTTACTGCTACCGGTTATGACAGCCATGCCGAGCTGACCTGGACAATTCCCATGAACGATTTGTCCTACCGGGTTTATGCTTCATTCGATGGCGGGCAGAACTTCGAACTCCGGGGCGAAACGACAAAGAATTACTACCTGGACTTCGTTCCCGCAAGTGCAAAAAATTCAACCATTACGTACCGTGTCACTGCTACGACCCAAGGAAAGGAGTCTACCCCTGTTGAACAAACCGCTACCCTCAGGGACTTTACCGATGATGAATTGCTGGATATGACCGAACGGTATGCCTTCCGCTATTTCTGGGAAGGTGCGCACCAGGCGACCGGGATGGCACTCGAACGCTCCAATGGTAATGGAACAACAGCTGCTTCAGGTGCTACCGGGATGGGATTGATGGCCCTGATAGTGGCTTATGAACGGGAATACCGTCCACGCGACGAAATCAAAGACCGGATTCTAAAAATCCTGAATTTTCTCGAAAACTGCGATCGACATCATGGAGCCTGGTCGCACTGGTATAATGCCGATACATACAAAACGCAGCCGTTCACTACCGATGATGATGGTGGCGATTTGGTCGAAACGTCGTATGTAGTGCAGGGACTGATTGCCCTGAAAAACTACTTCACGGGAACGGATGACAAATCGGTTCAAATCAGGCAAAAGGCTGACCTGCTATGGAAAGGCGTTGACTGGGACTGGTACCGGCAGGATGGACAAAACGTACTGTATTGGCACTGGTCGCCCAACTACGGCTTTGCCAAAAACATGAAAGTGCAGGGCTGGAATGAGTGCGTCACAACATACCTGATGGCTGCCGCCTCTCCTACACATGGCATTCCCAAAGAAGTGTATGAACAGGGCTGGGCCCGCAACGGTAGTATCGTTAACCCACGCACATTCTACAATTTTCCCATCAGTTTGTCACCCGACTGGGGCGGTCCGTTGTTCTGGATTCACTACTCTTTCCTGGGAATCAATCCGCACGGGTTGAAAGACCGGTATGCCGATTACTGGCTGGAAAATGTCAATACGGCAAAGATTCATCACGCCTACGCGGTCGACAATCCAAAGAATTTCCCGAATTACAGCGACAAGTGTTGGGGTCTCACCGCCAGCGACGACCCGGACGGCTACACTGCGCACAGACCATACGATAACGACAATGGAACCATTAGTCCGACGGCTGCTCTGGCCAGCATGCCATACACGCCCGAAGAATCTTTGAAGGCATTAAAATATTTCTATCGCGAACGCGGACAGGAACTGTTTGGCTTGTACGGACCTTACGATGCATTCAATGATGTTGTAAACTGGGTTCAGCCAGCCTACATTGGAATTGACCAAGGCCCGATTGTGGCGATGATTGAAAACTACCGGACCGGTTTGCTTTGGAACACCCTGATGAAGGACAGCGACGTGCAGGCCGGATTGGATAAGCTCGGCTTCCAGTACGAAACCTCAACCGACGTTAACGATATTCTCAGCAACAGACAGGAATTCGGTGCATATCCCAATCCGGGAAACGGACAGGTATATATTGACTTTCCGGCTATCAATACACAGCGCGCTGTAGGAGTGAATGTTTTCTCTCTCGACGGCCGGTTGGTTTTGAAGAAGAACATAACAAGCTCCGGTGCTGAGATTTTTGTCGACTGTTCTGCTTTGCCCGACGGAATGTATATCCTGCAGCTAGTCAACGGCAACAACTATGGCCAAACCAAACTGGTCATTCGGAAATAAGCCAAAAAACATAGTTTGATAAATAAGGAAAACCGATAAAGACCCAATAAACAATGAAGCAACGAGTGAACATGCCCATATCGCTTTTGATATGGCTAACGCGATGGACGAAACAGTTAAAACGGAAACTTTATCTGCCGGTAATGCTGCCAATTCTGGTAGCAGCCTGCACGTCGACAAATCATCAGTCTCCCATGGACCGGAAGATTGATGGTCTGATGAAGCAGATGACACTGGAGGAGAAGATTGGCCAGTTGAACTTACCCGGAGCGGGTGATATCACCACCGGCGAAGCAACCAATTCCGACATCGCCTCTAAAATAAAGGCTGGTGAAGTGGGCGGTCTTTTCAACATCAAAACGGCCGAAAAAATTCTGGAAGTACAAAAAATAGCTGTTGAGCAAAGCCGGTTGAAAATTCCGTTGATTTTTGGGATGGATGTCATTCATGGTTACCAAACGGTATTTCCCATTCCGTTGGGACTGTCCTGTAGCTGGGATATGCCGCTGATTGAACAGTCGGCTCGCATTGCAGCGATTGAGGCCAGTGCCGACGGGATCTGCTGGACTTTCTCTCCAATGGTGGATATTTCCCGCGACCCGCGCTGGGGACGAATGGCAGAAGGAAGTGGAGAAGACCCGTATCTGGGTTCTGAAATCGCCAAAGCCATGGTCAAAGGCTACCAGGGTGACTCGCTGACCAAAAACAACACCATCATGGCGTGTGTAAAGCATTTTGCTTTGTATGGTGCTGTAGAAGCCGGACGTGATTATAACACCACCGATATGAGCCGTATCCGGATGTACAACGAATATTTTCCGCCCTACAAGGCAGCGGTGGACGCCGGCGCGGGAAGTGTGATGACGTCCTTCAACGAAGTCGATGGCATCCCAGCCAGCGGCAATAAATGGCTGATGACCGATGTTCTGCGCAAGCAATGGGGCTTCAAAGGATTCGTGGTAACCGATTTTACAGCGATTAATGAAATGACCGCCCACGGAATGGGTGACCTGCAAACGGTTTCAGCACTGGCTTTGAAAGCCGGAGTCGACATGGACATGGTAGGTGAAGGCTTCGTCAAAACGCTCAAAAAGTCGCTGGAAGAAGGAAAAGTCACACAGGAGGAGATCGACCGGGCCTGTCGCCTTGTTCTCGAAGCGAAATACAAGCTGGGACTGTTCGACGAACCGTATCGCTACTGCGACACGCAGAGAGCAAAAACAGAGATCTTCACACCTGAACACCGCAAAATTGCCCGCGAAACAGCAGCCCAAAGTTTTGTTCTGCTCAAAAATGAAAAACAGGTTCTGCCCTTGCCGAAAAAAGGCACCATCGCCCTGATTGGACCATTGGCAGCGAACCGCGAAAACATGGATGGTACCTGGAGCGTCGCCGGCGATTTCAAAAAATCGGTTTCGTTGTTGGATGGTATCCGAAATGTGGCTGGCGACAAGGTGAAAGTGATTTACGCTAAAGGTGCTAACGTGGTTGCGGACTCAGCGCTGGAAGCACGCGTAAGCATATTTGGCAAACCCACCTACCGGGATAACCGCCCGGCTGATGTAATGATTCGTGAAGCGGTGAATGCTGCCCGCAAAGCCGATGTGGTGGTGGCCGCTCTGGGCGAAGCCGCAGAGATGAGCGGTGAAAGCTCCAGCATGTCGCACATTGAACTGCCGGAGAACCAGCGTGAATTGCTCAAAGCACTGCTTAAAACCGGAAAGCCGGTCGTCATGGTACTCTTCAACGGACGACCGATGGCCATCAAATGGGAACAGGAACATGTTCCTACCATCCTCGATGCATGGTTTGGTGGAACCGAAGCGGGTAACGCCATTGCTGATGTGCTGTTCGGCGATGTCAATCCTTCCGGGAAACTGACTGCCACCTTCCCGCAAAACATGGGACAGGTGCCCATTTTCTACAACCACAAAAACACCGGCCGTCCGCTTCCGAAAGGAAAATGGTTCACCAAATTCCGCTCCAACTACCTGGACGTTTCCAATGCTCCGCTGTATCCGTTTGGATTTGGATTAAGCTATACGACTTTCGACTACGGTAAACTAAAACTGAGCAGCGCTTCCCTTACCGGAAACGAGACGCTCACTGTTTCGGTTCCGGTCACGAACTCCGGTAACCGGGAAGGAAAAGAAGTAGTTCAGCTTTACATCCGCGATATGGTGGGAAGTGTTACCCGTCCGGTGAAGGAACTCAAAGGATTTCAGAAGATCGACCTGAAAGCCGGCGAAACAAAAACAGTGACCTTCCACATCACGCCCGACGACCTGAAATTTTACAACTACGATTTGAATTACGACTGGGAACCGGGTGATTTTGAAATCATGGTGGGCGGTAACTCACGCGATGTACAAACCTCAACAGTCAACTGGAAAAAGTAACAAGAAAAAAATATAAATCGGAGATTATTCACAACATAGAAATAGATTGTCCTAATCAATCTTCATAGAAGATTCACGGCTGTTCCGGTGCATCCGGAATGGTCGTGAATCATGCCATCGTGCAGAACTGTTAATTTCTTCATTTTAAATACAGAAAGAAAGATGTTAAATTAGGAAGGTTGTGACGTGACGAAACAAGGGACAAACCGGGGAACAACTCCCTTTAGCACACGTGACTATTTGCAGAAGCCTATCTGAAAGCAAACCGCTGTCTAACGAACGAAAAGATTCCATCATGAAACTAAAAACCAACCTTACCTGGATTTTACCTTCCGTTTCTTTGTTGTTTTCGTCATGCCAGCATCAGCAGAAGGAGGAAAAGCTCAACTTTCTTCTCCTGACGTGTGAAGATATCAGCCCTGACTTAATCATGTACGGCGACTCCACAGCCAACACGCCCAATCTGGACAAGTTGGCAAGCGAAAGCATGATATTCACACACGCGTATACTACGGTTGGCGTTTGTGCTCCTTCACGTTCGTCTATCATCACCGGGATGTATCCCATTTCCATCGGGACCCAAAACATGCGTACCGGCAAAGACTACGTCGGCTGGGGAATGAGAAAATATGGCGCCCCGTCGAATGCAACGGATTTGGAAGGAAACCATGTACCGCTTTACTCGGCGGTGATACCTCCCTACGTGAAATGTTTTACCCAATATCTTCGAAAAGCGGGCTACTACTGCACCAACAACTTCAAAACCGACTATCAGTTCGCTGCGCCGGTCACCGCGTGGGATGCCAACAGCAGAACAGCCAGCTGGAAGAATCGAAAGCCGGGACAACCTTTCTTCGCGGTTTTTAACGATATGGTGACCCACGAGTCCCGAATCTGGATGAATGCCGATCTGGAGCAAACCGTGAATCCGCAGGCCGTCGCTGTTCCATCGTTTTTCCCCGATAATGAAATTGTAAGGACCGATATGGCCCGCAACTATTCGAACATTGAATTACTGGACAAACACATTGGAAAGAAACTGGAAGAACTGAAAAAGGCAGGCTTGCTGGACAAAACCGTTATCTTCTTTTTCAGCGACCACGGCGGTCCGCTTCCGAAAGAAAAACGGGAATATACCGAAGACGGTCTGCACGTGCCCTTCATGGTCCGCTTTCCGCATGGCAAAGGAGCCGGTTACGTCAACGACATGATTTCGTTTGTGGACATTGCCCCTACTATTTTGTCGCTGGCCGGTACCCCGATACCGGATTATATGCAGGGACAAGCCTTTTTAGGTGACCAGAAAGCGAAAACTCCCCGCAAATACATCTTTGGTTCTGCCGACCGCTTCGATGAAATTGCGGACCGGTGCAGAAGTGTTTCCGATGGCCGTTTTTACCTCGTCAAAAACTTCCATCCCGAATTGCCGGCTTACAAAGACCTGGCCTACCGGAAAAACATCCCGATGATGCGGGAACTTCTTCGGGAAAGAGATAACGGAGAATTAAATGCCGATCAGATGTACTGGTTTCGGAAACACAAAACACCGGAAGAGCTATATGACACGAAAACCGATCCGCATTGTATTCATAATTTGATTGACGACCCGCAATACGCTGCCAAAATTGAAGAATTAAGGCCGGTGTTACTAAAATGGATAAAAGAGTCGCATGACCTCGGCGCCATGCCGGAAGCCCAAATGGTTGAGAGCATGTGGCCTGATTTCGTTCAGCCAGTCACACTGTCGCCCCGGGTGAATATGGAAAACGGAAAAGTCTCGATAACCTGCCAGACCAAAGGGGCGTCGCTGGCTTACATTCTCTCTGACGAGGAGATACAACCCAATCTGAACAGCGATTGGTTACTTTATTCCCAACCCATTGAGAAACCCAAACACAAATATTTGTACGCTCTGGCTACCCGCATTGGTTATCGCGATAGCAAAGTGCTGGAGGTAAAAGCAAATAAAATGAAAGTAGACACGCTCGACGCAATGAAGCCAATACAATGAACACCCAAAATAAATTTATACAACTTAATCTAGGAGACTATGAATAAATCAAGACTCTCAACCGTTGCACTGACTTCGGTTGGGTTGGGAGCTTTAAGTTTGTTTTCTGCCTGCAACCAAAAGGCACCGGCGCCTAAAAAGCCCAACATCATTTTCATCATGAGTGATGATCATGCTTACCAGGCGATTAGTGCGTACGATCAAAAGTTGATTCAAACGCCCAACATTGACCAGATTGCCAACCAGGGAGCGCGTTTCGATCATTGCTTCGTCACGAATTCGTTGTGTAGTCCCAGCCGTGCGGTAATTCTAACGGGGCAGTACAGCCACCGGACCGGTGCGCGGGACAACTCCTTTTCAATGAGAATCAAACCGGACATTACGACTTTCCCCATGCTGTTGCAAAAAGCCGGTTATCAAACAGCCATTGTTGGGAAATGGCACCTCCTCAACAAACCGAAAGGTTTCAACTACTCTTCCATCCTGATTGGACAGGGAAATTATTATAATCCCGATTTTATTACGAATGGCGACACGGCCCGGGCGCATGGTTATGCGACTGACATTACCATGGATAAGGCGCTTAACTGGCTTTCGAATATGCGGGACAAAAGCAGTCCATTCTGTCTGATGATTCACAACAAGGCGCCGCACCGCGATTGGCTGCCCGATACGACCGATTTCCAGGAATTCAGCAAAGACCTTCCTTTGCCGGCCACGTTGTTCGACGACTATTCCGGACGGGGGAAAGCCGCCCACGAGCAGATGATGGAAATCGACAAAAACATGCACCTGTATAATGATTTGAAATATAATGCATCGGGGCCGATACCCAACGACGCACCTACCGACCTTCGTCGTGAGCTTGACCGCATGGATAGTGCTCAACGCGCCACCGTACTTAAATTCTACGCTAGCGAAGATGCAAAGGTAGATACGTCCAAAATGACGCACCGGGAATTCGTTATCTGGAAATATCAGCGGTACGTAAAAGATTACCTCCGCTGTATTCGTTCGGTTGACCGGAACGTAGGCCGGTTGCTCGATTATTTGAAACAGGCGGGATTGCTCGACAATACCCTGATTGTTTATACTTCGGACCAGGGAATGTATCTTGGAGAGCATGGCTGGTTTGACAAACGGTTCATGTACAAACAGTCGTTCCGGACGCCGTTGTTGATGCGCTATCCGCCGAAAATCAAGCCCGGCACCGTAGTTGATGCGATGGCCATGAATCTCGATTTTGGTCCAACCTTCCTTGACCTGGCTGGTGTTCCGAAACCTGATTACATGCAAGGCACTTCACTGGTGCCGTTGTTCGGTGGACAAACGCCGCCAGACTGGAGAAAGGCAGTTTACTATCATTTCTATGAATACCCCGGCTGGCATGCGGTAAAACGTCATTATGGTATCCGGACACAGCGATATAAGCTCATCCATTTTTATTACAATGTGAACGAGTGGGAGTTATACGATCTGAAAAACGATCCGGAAGAGATGCAGAATGTTTATGACAAGCCGGATTACAGGCTAGTCAGAGATTCGTTGACGACACAGCTGCGCTTGCTGCAGAAGAAATACGGGGATTCCGATTCACTGGCAGAGAAATTTTTGGAGCATGATAAACCCATGATGGATAGATTTAAGAACGTCTATTAATGACGATGAGACATTGGACTGATTCTAACTGAAAGCGAACTATCCATCCAAATGTAGAGTTCCCCGCCTGATGCTAAGCAACGGGCGAGGATATTCTTTTATTTCAAACTTTCAATTTCGCCTACGAGACGTTGCAGTGCTTTTTTGCTGTTTTCCAGCTCCGCTAAAATGCCGGCTTTGGTGTCTTCAAATTTCTCTTTCGCTGAACTGAACAGTCCCTGGTAGTAATTAATTCCCTTTTCGAGGTTACCGGCAAACGACGACAGGTATTTTTCCTGCTTAACGGTCACCGATTTTTTAGTTTCTTCTACCTTATCCTTCAGGTAATCGATGTAAATCTTCAGCTCTTTCACAAACATATTGGGACGATCGGCGCGGGCCATCATGTTGCCGCGGCCATAAATGTGATCGGTAATTTCCTTCAGACTAACCACTTTATTGAAATAAGCCATGTTAGGTCCGGGACAAACGGATACGCCCTCCCCTTCGTCTTTGGTATCCATATGATGCGCTTTCAGGGCCGATGTTCCCAGTCCGACGCAAATGCAGGATTTATCAATCACCGCGTTCACTTTTTCCTGGTAGGTCTCTTCGGACATTCCTTCTTTTTTCAGCTCTTTCAATTTCAGCAGCTGGTAATGCCGCGAAGCCGGACAAATTCCCTTTTCGGTGAATTCGTTGTTCAACGCCACGTATTTCTTCGGGCACGGACTTCCCGGCTTTCCACCCTGGGCCCAGGCCATTTTCTCTACGTCTTTCGTGTTACCACGAAGATTATTAAACGGCACGCCCAGCGGAGAAATGTTACTCAGGTACAAATCGTCTTCTTTGGCTTCCGCCAGTTTATTCATGGTTTCATCATCCACGGTAGTGGCTTCCGGAACCAACAAAAACGGGGAGCCCCAACCGACGGAATCAATCTGGTAATGCTCGATAAGGAACTGGTGCTCTTCAGCCGTTCCAACACCTCCTTGTGCGGTAATTTTCAGCGGAAGCGTATGTTCAGGAACAACCCGGTTCTTCGCGGCCAGCGCCTGTACCATGATGTCATGTACTTCCTGAATTAGTTTTTCCCGGTTATCCCGGAATTCGGCGAGAATCGGTCCCATCAGGTTACCTTCGGTGGCAAAAGCATGCCCCCCGCAGTTCAGGCCCGATTCAATCCGGTACTCCGAAACCCACAGTCCTTTCTTAGCCAAGAACTTTCCCTGGATAAATGCCGAACGGAAATCGCTGACTTTTAAAACGATTTTCTTTTTGACGTACCCATTTTCATCGGGAAAGAAGTCGTCGAAATGTTCCAGGTAACTGTACAAGCGCGGGTTCATTCCGGCCGAAAGCACGATACTCGAATGCAAATCGCTGTTGGCAAAACCGCGCAACGCAGCGTGCGCATCGTTAAACTCAACCGGTAATTTCTCTTTATGCTGATAGTTGTCCTTATCAATTTTGGTCATGATGTTGACATCGATGCTACCCATCGAGAGGTTTTCCCGGAGCCAGTTACCAACTTCATCCCAATTGATGTACTTTGCCGTCCGCTTCTTGAACTCCTGTTTAATCATCGAGCTATCGGGCAGCATATTGATGTATTCCCTGATTTCGTCTTTCTTTTCCAGTGCAGCGCTCTTCAGCTCTTCGAGCTTGCGTTCGGCCACGCTGTTCATCAGGTTAAGATAGGACGTGATCCGCTTGGCACGAAAGTCCTCAATCTTTTCGGAAATTTCCTGGTAAGGCATTTCGAACTTTTCGCAATACATCTTCCGCAGTTTCTCAAGCAGCATGTCATCTACCAGCGAAATGACAGAATCGATGCCCAAATGCGCAACCTTCAGCGGTGTGTCAATGGTATATCCGATTCCCATAACGGGAATATGAAACGAGTGAGTGTTGGCCATAATGATATTTGTTATTCGGTAAACGCTGGAATGGGCTGCAGTGGCTTGCGGGTATTTTTTTCGACCTTGGGAAAGTTCCGGCCGGCGGGAGATTATCTGTTCTTCCTCTTCAAATCCTTCTCGTCATTGCTGCCTCGAAGGCAACGTTTAACTCTTATTTTCTCATGCTATTGTCATTCAATCGGCACAAGATAACGGAAATTTGAGGGCTTCGACGATATGGGGCCTTATATAGATTTCTTCTGTATTACGCTTAAAGGTTTCAGGTTGGAGCTAAGATGTTCCGTTAGATGCTGGTCTGGGAGGGTCACGATATATCGTGACCGGGCATTAACCCGTTACAGGTTGTACGACGATATATTCATTGTGAAGGATTGACGAAGACTTTAGGTATAAAAAAAGGATGTCATCACTCAGAGTGACAGACATCCTTTTGCATATTTTAGAATAAACGTTCTAGCTGAACTTCAGCCACGAACTGTCTTCACGGTAGTCGACTACCGGAACGGTTTTCATTTCGAATTTGTATGAACTGACCAGCATCGCGATGTCGTGCCGGATGGTTTCGATGCTTTCTTTAATCAAATCACCACGGAAACCTTTTGTTCCCAGATCGACCACGTGATTGGCTGCAATCACCTTGCTGATAATCTTACCCAAATCAACAACCTTCCGTTGCGGTAAATCGAAATCGACTTTGAAATTGACCAGCGACTTGAAATAGTCGGCTGCCCGCTCGGTCAGATTATACGACTGGAAGAAATCCAACAGGTTCACCTCTTTCTTCTTCCGCATCATCTTCAGAACACCTTCCGATATCTGCGTGTACAGCATGTCGTTCGAGCCTTCGAAAATCTGGAAGGGCCGTGAGTCCATGATTCCCCGCGAACCTACGTTCTCGGCCTTGTAGCCGTTCGCTCCCAGCAGCTGTGTGAGCGTCTGTGCCGACTCCTGCATCAGGTCGGTAATGAAAGCTTTCATGCTACCGGCTTCCACAGCATCGGGCGACAGGTCATGTTCGATACCACTGTGTTCTGCACTGCGCGAGCACATGGCGGAACTAATGGTAAATGCACTTTGAATCCGCGTAATCTGGTGTTTCACCTGGTCGAGGGACATCAGCGATTTCCCTCCGACAAAACGCGAAGTCACCTGCTCAATCGCCTCATCCATCATCCGGTGAATAAAGCCCATACCCATTCCCGGGAACTGGAACCGGCTACGGTGCAACAGGTCCATCATCAACTTCAATCCGGTGGTTTCCGGCTTCAGTTTATTCTCTTCAGGGACTTTAATATCGACGATATTCTTCCCGTAAGGAATCGGGTACAACCCGATGTTGTTATAGTATTCCTGGACTTCGATACGTTGTTCGGGCTGGTGCGCGTCGCAAACAAAAAAGTCGATGTCGCGTCCTAACCGGCCGTCTGCCGTTTTGGGCCGCGAGGTCATCAGCCAGTAATCGGCCATCCCGGTCAGGCCTTGCCAGTGCTTGGTCCCCTGAATATGATAGTGTGAGCCTTCTTTTACATTAAAAGTCTGCATATTCAATGCATCGCTGCCATAATCCGGTTCCGTAATCATCAGTCCCCCCATGTTTTGCTTATTCAGGAACCGTTTGAAGATATCGCCTTTGACCGAATCCTGGGCATACTTAACCACCGGTTCCAGAAAAAGAGCGATGTTGATGCCAAAAATCAACGACAATGGCAACGACTCGTACGACGCAGTTTCCAATACGCCCAGACACTCCTTTACCTTCACTCCCCTGCCTCCATAGGCTTCGGGAATGGCAACCGATAACGGATTCCGGGACATGATGTCGCGCAATACGACGGCAGGAAATCCCCTCTGCTGAATAAATTTCTCAATGTCATCCCGCTCATAAAAAACACTCTTCAATGTCTCTTTCAACGAGTTGAGAAACGTGCTAAACGGAATTTGACCTGTACTTTCAGAAATAGTCATTATTGTATTTTGTTTGATGTAAATGCCATGCTATTTAAAACGTCTCTAAATTTACGCTTAATCATGCAGATTCCATAAAGGAATATCAACATACAACAGCAAGCAAAGGGCAAATAATGTTCACAGGTGGGAATAAAAAACAGTATAACTGTCGTTATGATCAATACAATCGTCTTGTTCAATCACCGCAACAAGCTCTTCGCTCCTGATCCTTCTACTTGACCGATATATAAATATCGACTTCAGCCTTGTTCCAATCCAAACTGCGCTCATCATATATTTCGTAGTCGGCATTGTACGCCCGGTCCATATCCGAACGCCAGATATATTGCCAGGCTTCTGCTATGCAAGCCGGCATCTGTCCCCGGGCAGTCACTTTCTCAAAAGGTCCACCCGGAATCACCAACTCATCCATCTCTTCAGGGACCGGAACTCCTTCTTCCACGGGGCAGCCAATAAAATAGGAAAATGCCTGCGTGTAATCGCCATCGTATTGATGATATACCGCTATAACATTCTCGTTTACCTTTCCGGGAACACGACTGGCTACCGCTTCTTTTTCAAAACGCTGCCAGAGACTTCCGCAATCGACCATCGACTGGCCATTGTCGTTGGTGGTTTTTCCGGGCAATGCCAGCCCAATCAACCGTATTGGTGTCTTCACCGTATACTCTGTCACTTTCATCATGGTCTTTAAGGTTAAATGTACCAGATGGTACGAATTTTAGGCAAGGACGTTCCACGATTTGACCAAACGAACCTGTTTCCCGGTAATCGCATGAAGATCATCGGTTACCGAAGCCCTTTCCCGAAGAAGCGGGACCTGTTCGGTTTGATAATGGTCATGATGCACTGCTGTGTCCCAGAAAGTGGAAACCAGGTAACGATTGGATCCATCCTCTGCTTTGGAGAACATTCCACGTAACATGCCCTCCGCTTGTTGCATCGCCGGCAACCAAACCGATTGTTGTACCGACTCGAAATGTTCGGTTCGCCCGGAATGTACCTCACAGTCAGCAATACGTAACAACTCGCCGGTTCTCACGGCTTCAACCAACGAAGCCGCTTGTCCTTCCATTTCCAACAGGCCATCGAAATAAGCAACGTTAATAGCGTGATAAGTTTCCGATTGCCGGTTTTCCTCAACGACCCGGTCATGCAGACTGACCATGAACCGTTCGGCGTGCCCCCGGCTCTCCCAAAAGGCAATGATGCAGGCTTCATTCTCCGACTGGACATTCCATCCACCCACCTGCGCAATAAAACCTTCAGCTTGTCCAGTCGATATCCATTGCTCCTGCGCACGGGAAAAAGCGTCCTTCATTCCCTCCTTCACCTGGCAAACAATCCATTTGATGTACATAAGCTTGCTTTTATCGAAGCATCACTTGATACTAAGTTATTATGGGAACAGAATTTATTACCATTCAGTTCTTGTTTAATGCATCTCCCGGTGGAAAGTGAAGGAACCCAGCCGAAGAAAATTTCATAACTTTACTTAGATAAAAACAGAGACTATGGATATTCAGGCTTTAAAACTCGAACTGGTTGAAAAGATATTGCAGACCGATGAACCATCTCTTTTGCTGAAGATTGAAAAGCTATTTCGCAAAAATGAGAATGATGATTGGTGGGAACAACTTCCCCCGGAAGTTCAGGATGCTATCGCTGAAAGCCTGGATGAAATAGAGGAGGGCAAAGTTTTTACGCACGAGCAAGTGATTCGGGAAGCAAAAGAACGTTATGGATTCTGATATCCAAATTATCTGGACATCCAAAGCAAAGCATACCTATTTCAAGGTATTGGATTACCTCGAACAGAATTGGACTCAAAAAGAAATCATTCAATTTAACCGGAGAATATCTATTGTCTTACGAGCCATTCAAAAAAATCCGTCCATTTTCAAAGCTTCCACCAAGTATCCCAACATCCGAAAAGCAATTGTCGATAAGAATAATTCAATCTTCTATACATACGACAGTTATCGATATACCATTTTTCTGTTGACTTTTTTCGACAATCGTCAAAATCCGAAAACTTTAAGATTTAATAGCTGAGACCGCGAAGCCAAACCTGAAACTTAAAACTTATTTAACTCCACGCAAAGACCGTAAAGATTCCTACAGAGAACGCAAAGACGATACCTTATCGAAGCCTAACAACAGTAACTATAGTAACAACAGAAACAGCAAACCTGAAACATGAAACCTGTCCCTCTTTACTCGTTTCCCTCCTCATTGACCACCACAGCTGCTTCAGGAGTCGTTCGTCGTTGCTGGTGCCAAACCACGAGAACGATGGCTGGGATAATCAACATCGTGCAAATGAGCGAGCCTTCGAAACCGAAACTGCCGCCGTTAATCAATTGGTTCCCCGTATCGACAACCTTGAAGATTCCGTTTGAAGCACTTCCGCTTACTTCGTATCCGATAACAGGCCCCTGAATGAAGTTCCAGAACAGGTGCAGACTGATGGGAAACCAAAGATTCCGGGTGTAGATGTATGAAGCTCCCAACAGGATTCCCGCCAGGAAAATATTCGTTAATCCCAGGAACGAAACATTCGGATTAAGCGAATGAGCAGCGGCAAACAGAACCGCACTGATGACCAGGGCCAGAAATTTGTTCATAGCTCCCATCAGGGTATTCAAAACATATCCGCGCATTACTACCTCCTCGTTGAGTGCTACCAGGATAAAGAGCAGAAAACTTAATCCCAGGCTTTCCGTTCCGCTTCCGGCCTGTTGCAGGCTAATATGACCGGTTGCATAAAGCAGTAAGGTGCCGCCGCCAATAATAACAACGGCAAACAACAATCCGTAGAGGAGCGAACGGGGTCCATTCTGAAACGAAAAACCCAGCGACTTAATACTTTTCTTATCGATCGCTTTCCTGAAAATCCATACAACCAGGAACACTCCGATGACGGTCAAGCCCATGATCACCAGATTTTGCCCCGTACTCAACGATTGCATCGCATCTTGGTCGGTAAAGGGAACCTGCATGGCCAGCAGTCCCATCGCCTGCATAAATACGCTGGCAACGATGTAAAGAACAAGAAACAATACAATTTTCCCGACCACCAGAAAGGTGTTGGCGGTTTTACTTTTGGCAGACTTTTCGTTCATAACGTCACTATGTTTCTGATTGTATAATTATCTAAGAAAATGAAAATTTTAATTGGTCACACTACCTTCTCTTCGCTACGGTATATGTAACACCCCGTTTCCGATGGATGATCCTGTACCCAACTCTCACGACTCTCCTTCCGGAGCAGATGCACCATCAGGAAATCGCCGGCTGCGGCCACCGTGAAGAAGATAGCAAAGATTAATAACGGCAGATTACCTTTAATCAATGCAATGATGGCGGGCAAGACTCCCACCAACAGCCCAGGCATAATAGCACCCAACACGTAATGTTTTACTTTGAGTGGCTCTTTGCAATGACAATAAGGAGTGATCATTTTCCACATCACACCAAACCGGATCGATTTAAAACCGCGCTTTGTAAAAAATGACCAGGTGATGCCGTGAATCAGTTCGTGCAAGATTATACCTGCCAAGATTATTAAAACTAACGGCATAATATGAACCGAAAGATTATCCATATACTCGCCAATCCGATCTGCTGGGTATTGATGCCGCCAGATGAAATAAAAAGGAATTCCGTAAACAAATACGACGGGTGCGAGCATTAAGAAGCCAAACAGGTTGGCCCAAACAATATTGATAGTGAGGTTTTCTTTCGTGAGATTTTCGAGTTCTTTCATAATGTTTAGTTGTGGTTAATCTGTTGATTGGTGCCCGAGAGTGGTCAGGCGTTACACGATGATTCAAAAAAAAAGGCATAGCTGTTTCTTTCTGTTATTGAAACAAAAATCCTGACAGACAACCGTACATGCCAAGCTAATGTTTAGCCGAATCAGGTTCTGCGCGAAGCAATGTGTTCTTGTGATAATCCGACTTCCAAACACAAAAAAGATCCTCGTTTTCGGGCAAATTCAATAGCCTGACAACGTCTTTAAAATCCTTTTTGCGAATATTGGCAATGCGGTTGTCGATGATTTTGTAATTCTTCAGAAAATACTGAACGGATAACGAATCATTCTGCACCTGCCTCCGGATATGATTTAAAACCACATGACACTCGCCTTCCATCATGAAAACAATGTTATTCTTCTTCTGTCCAAAACCAAAATGCACAGAGAAGACAACCAATAAAGCTAATACTATTCTTTTCATCTTCGTTAGGTTTATTGGAAAGTATATCGCAAGCCAATCAAACTCCGGAGTTTGACATCATCGTCGAAGACATACTCCGGTGCCAACTCGAGTACAACCGAGAGTCGCTTGAATTCCTGTAACGGGAAGACTTCCAACTCCATTGGAAACACCAACGTGTTGCCTACACCGCCATCGGTGAACAGATCGGTTTTAAAACCAACCCCAACCGAGAAACGATGGTACTCCCGCGCTTTCAACCGGTAGAACAAATCCAGTTCCGTGGAAACATCTTTGATAGCCCGGTTAGCAAAAACCTTCAATTCACCCGCGATAGCTTTACCATTCAGGGTACGGACGGGCAGGTTGACCGATATAATACCGGTGTTGTAGTACGTTAGTCCCACCTGGGAATAGGCGCTCCCGCCTGCCAGGAGACTAACCAACAAGCTGGTCAGTAAGAGGAGTCGTTTCATTTTCACGACTCCGTTGGTGACACCCAATGTATCTTCGTCGTTTCGTGTTTGACCCGTTGGGCCCGGTAACTACGGATATACAGGACCAACCCCAGCAGGAACAACACCGGCCCCATCCGCAGATGCTGGCCCGCATAGGTTAAATTGATGTCCTGCATCAGCGACGTCCACTCGAAGTACGTAGCATATAAGGTGATGAACAGAAAACCCAACCACAGCCTTCTCTGTAGCTTATTTTTTCTGGTTTCGAGGAACCATAACACACCTGACAGCAGGAAAAACAGGTAGCCAATAATGGTCGAAGTCAACGATAAGTCGCCCGATTGTCCTTCGTAATCGAAGAGCGGCAACGGGATGAATTTGGTCATTACGCCGTGGGAGACAAACCCGTCGGAGAGGTTAAACTGTAGCCGTACGAGGCTGGAAAAGACGAGGCCCAGTATCAGGAGGGCGAGTAAGATTTTTGGTTTGGTATTCATGGTAGTTTGGATTTAAAGGTTCCCGTTGTGTGAGACAATTCGAAGTGGAGAAAAATCTAAGTTTGATACCCTTCCCCGGGAATTCGGAGGTAAAGGAACACTTTGATTTTTCAGGATTCACCCTTTAGGGCCGGGGTGAAAAAGACTGAAAAATCTTCACCTCATTCATTCTCACACAACGGTTCACATAATTCATTAGTTGGTTATTGAGTCAACCGGTTGTTGCCGGTTGTTATTTATCAGTAAAGGTCATATCGTTGTGCATGGTCATCGGAATTTGCATGTCGTTCGGCATTTGTGCATTGGCTTTCACGGTGGTGGTGCCCTGCATTTCCTGCTTCAGTTTGGCTTCCTTTATCCAGCCCGTTGTTTTGTCAACGCGTATCTCCGATGTCATGGTCCCGTCCATGTTGTATTTCATCTGCATCCCGTTGTTTTCGACAAACTGGTCGGGATTCGACGTCTGGAGCTTCGAATCACCCGTAATCAGGTAATCGTTGGCCTCGTCGGCTTTGTAGGTGTAGGTCGTGGTGATTTCCACCGGCATGCCCGATTTCTGTTTGTTCTCCACCACCCACGTATCGCCTTTCGATACCGGCTTGTCGGGATAAATCGCCAGGGTCATCTCCACATTGCCTTTAAAGGCATCCTCACCGTACGAGCGCACCAGCTGCGCTTTCATTTGCGCCTTCTGTTGCTCGGGAAGCTGCGGAAAATCGGCAAACATCGATTCGAACAGCTTGTCGAGGTTCTTCACCTCGGTAATTTTTCCCTTCGGCGTCATCTTCACCTGGAACGGACGGTTCTTCATCGACTTGAGAATCGACGAGAAGATATCCGACGGATCATTGCTTTCCGAGCTGAAACTCCGGTTTCCCATGGGCATCTGCATCGACATGCTCAGGCTGTCGTATTGCACATCCATGTCGTAGCCGGCAGCCGTTACCGCCGTTACATGGTAGGTCATGCTGCCTTTGATGTCCATCTGGATTTTCATTTGCCGGCCCTGCACCTGCTGGTCGATGTTGATGTGCGAGTTCATCACCTGCGTGTACGACTTCCCCTGCTGCAGGTGAAGCGACAATTCCGTTTTCTTCGCCTGGCAGCTAAACGCTACCGACAGGGCTACAATCGTTGATAAAATCAGTTTCTTCATGGTATTTAATTTATGTTATTCAAAGTTAATGACGTTGCCGGATTAAGAGACCGACCGCGGTAATATCAGGCGTTGTTATCCTTGCTTTCCATGTTTGCCGGTATCGCTTTTATCCTTTGCATTTATTTTTCTTTGTTGATTTTAAAGCCAATTCTTGGCCTGTTTTTATCAAGCAGTTCCCGCTTCATTAGTTCTCTTATTGCTTCAAAAACCAATTTGAATTGACTGTCGTATTTTGATTCAAGTTCAAAAATTTTGCGTTCAATTTCTTTATGATTTGAAAGAAATTCCCTCAACTTAACAAAAGCACGGACAATGAGCACACTGGTCTCTATTGCAGTAGGTGTATTCAAAACATTCGCCAGCATAATTGTTCCGTGTTCAGTAAAAGCATATGGATTTGTACTCGAGAACTTCAATTTCTCGAGGTGATCGCAATTTGCGATCACCTCTTGTTTCTCTTCGTTGGTCAACTGAAACATGAAGTCTTCCGGAAATCGCTCTCTATTCCTTTTTACCTGTTCATTTAACCTACTCGTTCTCACCCCGTATATTTCAGCCAGGTCGCTATCGAGCATCACTTTTTGTCCTCGGATGACCAGAATTGCCCTGTCAATTTTCTCTACCGGTATGATACTTTTATTTTTCATCATATAAGGTGATCGCATTTTGCGATATCCTCTGAAAATTTAATGAACTTCTCTTCTAAAATGCCTGGCAGGTAAACACTACCGACAAGGTTACAAGCGTTGATAAAACAAGTTTCTTCATTGTGTTTCTAATTTGTATGCTTATTTATCTGTTTTTGCAAACTGCCTCTTTTAAAGATGAAAACTTGCATGAACTAAGTTCGGAAAAGCGGGCCTATACTCAATAATCCAAATAAGTTTTTTTATTTACTATTCATTTGGATCTTAGTTGTGCTACCAATAGAACTATTTTTGTAATTCCCATTGCAATGTTTATCATTTAAATCTACTTACCACCAAATTTCTTTTGAACTCTCTTCCCATTTATCAGCCTTTTCCAATAGTTTTTTTGCAGACTCTTTATCTCCATTACCCAATGGGTCATCGTCATACTGAGAGAAATAAGTTGCACAGAATGTCCATTTGCCATCTACTTTTCTAAACCATTGGGCTCTTTTCTTTATTTGTGACGCAACAGAATATGAAAAAAGCACAAGACATAAATCTGAACCTTTAACTTCAATCTTTTCTTCGACTTTCAATGTTTTTAAAATCTCATCTCTATGTTGATGCCTAAAATAATCTACGTCATTCCAAAAATATCCGTTGATTGGGACCAAACCTGTTTTTAGCGTTTGTTCTATAGTGTCCTGTGGAAATTGTGTTCTAAGATAATCACAACTAGATAAAAGGAGAATAACTCCTACCAGATTAATGAATAATAGTTTCTTCATTCCTATATAATATTTGATTTAGTTATAATTTATTTTCCTATTTTCGCCAACTATACGCTCCGAATGGATCAACAATTTCTCAGCGTCAGAAATTGTTGAAACAAAATCCTTCCATTCTAAATTTTCAGTAATGGAACTCTGACTATGAGCCAATTGATTTCTTATATCTTCAATGTGCCTCATTAGTTTTTCAAATCGTCTAACTGAGAATGTGAATTTTTCTAAGAATTCTTTTGTCGAACTTAAAATCGTCCTTTTGTCACAGAATTGCAAGCATTCAAGAAGAGATAGTTCGTCGTTCCTTTTCTTTCTACTTTTATATATTCGCAAAGCCTCATCAATACGTGATTCTTTTATTATTCCCTTCCAACCTTCATCTTTATAAAGTTCATTTATCCAAAAATTCAAATGAAGTTCAACCTGAGAGATTATTCCAAATAGATATATCCTAACTATTGGTTTATTAATATCTGCTCTTGTAACAATTCCAGCAATACTATTTCTATAGAGAACAAAGACAAATGAATTTTCAGATAAAATGTTAAGTAAAGCTGAAATTGGGGTTGAATCCGAAATCAAATGCTCTACACTAATTTCATGTGTGTGAGATCTAATTATGTCGTCTTCAAGTTCTTCTCTTTGGGCGTAACCAATAATGTTTTTATCATCATCCATAACGCCAACAATATCGAAATCTCGATCTTCCAACGCATATCTAACATGGTATGCAGAATCTTCAAGCTTACAGCAATAAATCGGTTCAAAAATAAATTTTGTCGTTATATTCTCGATAAATAAACTCTGTAACTCTTTAAAGGTCGTTCCTTTTCTCCTAATTCCTGTTTTCGATGATATCCAAAGTTCGTATCCCATATTTTTAGTGATTTAACCTTTAGGAGGAAAAGGATCTGACTTCTTAGGATATGTCCTCTCCTCTTGAAAATTTCCATTTCCTTTATGAATCTTTACAGCAGCTTTTCCTTGTCTTTTAGCTAACTCAATCGTTTTCTTTACTACCTCAGTTTTTGTCTTTCCTGTAACAGACGCCCTTTCTCCTCCTTCTAGTTTTCCCTGCCATCCATCCTCGGTCTTTGTCACATCATATGTTTTTCTCTTTTTCATGATATTTAATTTTTAGCTTTTACGATACAAAAATTTGAGGCAGGATAATTGTCACCTTTCTCTCTGTTGTTCTGCCATTGGAGAGGTTGCAAATTCGAAAGTTCATCCCCACCTCCTTTAGCTACAGGTCTTATATGGTCAATCTCCCAACCAGTGCCATTGTGATTAGTAACGCCATAGTGGTTCCATTCGATCCAAGCTCCACAACGATCTTTTCTTTTTCTGTGAGAATCTATACCAGAAACAACAAAAGCTTTTTCCCAAACTTGTTGTTTGGTATGTTCTGAAAAATGATTCCCATTTCTGTCTGTACTATGTTTTCTTGCCATGATTTTAGTCTTTTGATAATTTGTCATTCATCCCACTCCTCACATTCCTCGCCCAACCGTCCGCGGAGTTCATCCAACACCTGCCGGAGTGCTTCCAACCGTCGCAGTTGATGTTCCAACGACCGGCGGAGTAGTTCCAACACCTGCCAGAGTAGTTCCAACGACCATAGAAGTAGTTCCAACCGCTTGCGAAGTAGTTCCAACGGGGTGCCGGGTTCGTCCAACTGCCGACGGAGTAGTTCCAACGGCTTGCCGGGTTCGTCCAACCGCGGACTGAGTAGTTCCAACCAATGTCTGAGATGTTCCAACGCCCCGGCTACCTCTTCCAACCGTTCGTCGGGTAGTTAAAAACCCCCGGTGACTGTCTCCGGCACAGCACCGGGAGAATCCTTCTCTCCTGTTCGTTCGTCCTGTCGGGGCCGGGAAGGGGCTTTACTCGTTTCACCTCATGCGGCGGACACTAATCAACAATTACCCGCGCACGGGTGTACTCCTCATAAAAATCCTGGTCTGTAAACTGGAACCGAATCATCAGCTTGTCGAGCTGGTTATTCAGCAGGTTATTCGCTTCGTCGAACAAGTCGCCCAACACCGTTTTAGCAGCAAACGCCTGGTTGCGAATGGTGCGCGGCTTCCCAATGAGCGCCTTGAAATTATCGAGGCTCGTTTCCACCTCCACTATCATATCCTCGGTGAGCATGTAATCGGTCAGGTTCGCCAGATTGTTCCGGGCCTCGGCTATCACCGGCGTAACCATGGTTTCCACTTCCGTCTCGCGGCAATTGCGCAATTCCGAAGCAGTTATTTTCACTTTGTCGGCCAGCACCGGGTCGTCGTTCATGGCGGCGTAAGCCTGCAAAATACCCGATATAATAATGGCTTTCCCTGCTAATCCGTTACGCACATCGCCTTTGTTCTCGGTGACCGCTACACTGGCGGGGTTGGTTTTTTCGTTCTGGGCAACAATCCGCTGAATAATTTCGTCGAACTCGTTCTTCCGGGCTAAAAACACGGGAATCGCGTTCCATTTTACGGAATGGTTGTCCATCGCCGTCTGCGTATTGATGAACATGCGCAGATGACTGTTTTGCTTTGCATCCATAGGCTAAATCATTTTTATGGTTTGATATTAGGTTAATCCCGGTTGCCTGTATTTTGACAGTTTGTTTTCCCCTACTGCCGGCGGCAAATCCGGAGGTTTAATCGTCTCGGTTAATGAACACGGATTTCTCTTTTTCCACCTAATGAATGCACAATGGTATCGAAGATAATACATTATGATCAGGAATCATAACATTTGAAAGCTGTTTTACAATAGAAGAAAGTGTTAAGTGTTAAGATTTAAGTTTTAAGACTGACCATGCCAGACCAGAAGCAAAAGGGAGAGGACAGTGTACTCCACTCTTTAATGCGTTTGTGGACTTTGCGCTCGCTTTGTGTTCATTGTGGTTTAATTTTCTACCATTAAGGACACAAGGATTTTTCACGAAGAACACAGAGAATCCCATCATCGAAGCTGAACAGCGGTTACAGGTTAGAAGGGTTTCTGTGGTTTCTGTAGTTCCTATTGTCAGGCTTCGATGTTCCTTTAGCGGCAAGTCATTCATTAATGCGTTTGTGGACTTTGCGCTTGCTTTGTGTTCATTGTGGTTTAATTTTCTACCACTAAGAACACCAGGATTTTTCACGAAGAACACAAAGAATCCCATCATCGAAGCTGAACAGCGGTTACAGGTTAGAAGGGTTTCTGTGGTTGGGCTTCGCGGTTTCAGGTTTCAGATTTCAGGTTTCAGGTTTCAGGTTCGGCTTCGATGAAGTTACTCCCTTTGCGTTCTCAGCGAAAATCTTTGCGGCCTTTGCGTGGAATAAATGAAACTCTCGGGCTACGGTTGCGCGTTTTCGTACGGCCTATCGAAACGCTTCTCCCAGGCCCCGTTTTTCTTCAGATGGCTATTCCAATAGAAGTTGGTGAGTCCGGTATGTTTTAGCAGGTTGAACATCATCCGGCGCCTGCCCGACAAGGTGTAAGGCTTTCGCAGGACTTCCATGATTTCCGGCGAGAACTCGTCGTGTTCGGCAAAGTACCGTCCCAGCTCTTCGAAGTGGCTGAACAACTTCCGCGTCATTCCCGGGGGCATGATTTGTATCCCCTCGACGCCGCCCCGGATAACCGTTCCCAGGTATTCCCGTTTCAGGCGCTTCACGAATTTGGCGAGGTAACGCTCCACATACACCGAGTGAATGGCTTCGGGGAACCCCGACTGCACGATGAACCCGATACGCCGCGGACGGATAATCCCCGGTTTCGACACCTCTTCGAAAAACTCCTTCACCATTCCCGGCATGCAATCGGTGTACAGCGGGAAAACGACCAGCACCGTTTCGGCCTGTTCGAACAACGACAGCGCTTCCTCTTTCCGTTTCTGTCCGGCCAGGTAATGAACCGGCACTTCGTCGGTGCATTCCCGGTAGTAGCCTTTCAGGAAGCGCTCGATTAATATCTTCGAATTGCTCTTCTTACGCCTCGGCGACCCGTTGATAATGGCTAGTTTCATGGACAACCTCCTTCACGTTACTGGTTTCAATGCATTTCAGGTATCGCTGCTGCGCATGGAAGTTCAGGGCAAACCGATCGTAGATATCACGAACAATTGCCAGGTCTTCTTCATCGGTATCGGGCTCTTTGGCCAGAATCACCCCAAAGTCGGGATAGTGTGGGTACCGCTTGATGTGATGCGACTCGCCGTTCCGCATTTCGATGTACGGATGAAGCAATCCGACAAACCGGTCGGTCATCCGCTTCAGCAACGAGCTGACGAAGCCGGCCATCAGTGGCGATGCGAAAATCACAAAGTCGGAATTGATGACCGCCCGAAGAACCTGTTCGGCGTCATCGTTGGTATTGCATCTGCCGGGCGTTTTCCACCAGCAGTTCCAGCATCCCGAGCAATGCTGAATATTCATTTGGTTCAGGAGAAAGAGGTTGACCCGGTGCTCTTCGCGAAGCTTCCTGGCCAGCTTTTGGATATAAGCTGAGAAGTCGCCCGAAGTGTCCGACATATCTCCGTTCAGGATGGTAATATTCATCACAGGAAATTGAACAGGTTAAAAGCCAATCGATTTTGCTGTTCAAGTTACGCAATTCCCTGAAGGTCATCAATGCTGTAACCGAAATGTAACATCGGGTAGAGCTCCCAACTGGTAGGGTCAGGACATGTCCTGACCGTGCTTTCCTCCCCTGTTGCGCCTTCTGCGTGCGGCCACGATATATCGTGCCCCTACTACCCCGGCAGCTAACGGAACTGTGAGCAGCAAGTCATTCATTAATGCCTTTGTGAACTTTGTGCTTACGTTGTGTTCATTGTGGTTTAATTTTTTACCACGAAGAACACTAAGGACTTTTCACGAAGAACACAAAGAATCCCCTCATCGAAGCAGAACAATAGTAACCATAGAAACAACAGAAACGGTGTAGTCCAACCTGTAACCGCTCAGCGTAACTGGAACCTTTCTTTATTCCACGCAGAGGCCGCAAAGATATTTGCTGAGAACGCAAAGAGCCTACTTTCATCGAAGCCCAACAATAGAAACGATAGGAACATTTCTAACCACAGAGACTGGTTAGCAGGCAGCCACGATATATCGTGACCCTACCGCCGCAGCAGCTAACGGAACTGTGAGCAGCAAGTCATTCGTTGATGCCTTTGTGAACTTTGTGCTTACTTTGTGTTCTTTGCGGTTTAATTTTTTACCACGAAGGACACTAAGGACTTTTCACGAAGAACACAAAGAGTGTACCTTCATCGAAGCCCAACAACAGTAACCATAGAAACATTTCTAACCACAAAAACTGGTTAGCACACGGTCACGATATATCGTGACCCTACAGCCACAGCAGCGAATAGCTCATCGAAGCCAAACAACAGAAACAATATTAACGGCGAAGCCGAACCTTAATCCTTCTTTATCCCAAAATTCCTGTCAATCTTAATCAGTTTGGCCATGATGAATCCGGGGATGGTACACAACATCACCCATACGAAGAAGTGCTGATAGCCGACTGTTTCCTGTATCCAGCCCGACACCATGCCCGGCACCATCATTCCCAGGGCCATGATTCCGGTGCTGAAAGCAAAATGCGCCGTCTGGTATTTCCCGGCCGACACGTACAACATGTACAGCGTGTAGGCCGTAAATCCGAATCCGTAACCCAGCTGTTCCACTCCCACTGACGAAATGATGATCCATGTAGCCGACGGCTGAACATACGACAGGTACACGTACACCAGGTTCGGCAGGTTCATCGATAATACGAAGATCCACAGCAACCGGCCAAATCCCATTCGGGAAGCCAGCCAGCCTCCGAGTATTCCACCAACCGTCAGAGCAATGATACCCACCGTTCCGTAGGCCAGTCCCACCTGCTCGGTCGACAGCCCCAGGCCGCCCACACTCTTCGCGTCCAGCAAAAACGGCGACGCCATCTTCACGAGCTGCGATTCTCCCAGGCGAAACAACAACAAAAATCCAAGGATGGTCCAGATTTCCTTTTTCACGAAATAAGCCCGGATGGTTTCTCCGAACCCGGATAAAATCGTTTCAATACTCACCGATGCCTTCTGAACATCCTCATCGGGATGCGGCAGGAAGAACTTGTGATAAATGGCAAACAGCACAAACAGGATGGCCAGTACGATAAAGGTAAATGCCCAGGCATAAGCGATGCTCTTCTGCGACTCCGGTTCCCCAAAGTACGACGAGCCCTCGAGGTAGCCGGCCAGGATAACCAGTATCCCCTGCCCTGTCACCATGGCTATCCGGTAAAAGGTATTCCGGATACCCACAAAAAAGGCCTGCTCGTTTTCGGTCAGTCCCATCATGTAGAAGCCGTCCACCGAGATGTCGTGCGTGGCCGAGCTAAACGCCAGCAACCAGAAAAATGCCAGTGTTCCTTTGAAGAAAAAAGTGGTGGGAAGCGTAAACGCCACGCCGGCCAGTCCCGCCCCGATGAACAGCTGCATGGTGACAATCCACCAACGCTTGCTCTTCAGCAGTTCCACGATGGGGCTCCAAAAGGGTTTAATCACCCACGGGAGATAGAGCCAGCTGGTATAAAAAGCAATTTCGGTGTTCGAAATATTCAGACGTTTATACATGATAACCGACACGGTCATCACAACGATGTACGGCATCCCCTCAGCGAAATAGACGGTAGGAATCCAGCTCCAGGGGTTTTTCTTTTTCTGCGGCATGCTATTCTTCGGTATTAATGGGCCGTTCGAGGTACGGATAAACAGGTTCGGTGAAGTGATATTTCCGGTACAGCTTCTCGCCGTCCTTCGACGTGTGCAGCGCCACCTTGCTGATGCCCCGTATCTTTGCTTCGTCGAGCAACGCCTCCAGAATAACCGACGATACCCCCTGCCGGCGGGCTTCCGGAACGGTATACATGTTCAGGATATCGCCCTCGAGGTACATGGTTTTGTATCTGTCGCCCGGAATCTCCTTGATGACCATCCCGCCAAAACTCACAACCCGTTCCTCCAGCTCGGCATAAAAGGCAATGAACCGGCCTTCGGTCAACGCCCGGTCAAAATAGCGCGTAAGGTCTTCCAGCAGTTTCAGTTTGTACCGCTCGTCCATTTCTCCCTGGAGCTCGGTGAGGTACCTCATCCGGTAAGCAACCAACAGCGGCACATCGCTGACGTCTGCTCTCCGGACAATCAGTTGGGCAGGATCGATTTTCATCATATTTGGGTTCAGATTCCGTAAGTTTTGTTAAACACATAAATGTAACACAGTTTTTCGGATGTAGGAGGAAGGATGGTATTCAATTTTCGCACAATAACGATTTCATTAGATTGACAGAAAAGCGAGATGGATTTCAAACTGCTCATCCCAAACCTCAAGCTCGTCAACAATAGAAACATCAGGAACCACAGGAACAACAGAAACCTCTTCCCAACCTGAAACCTGGATACTGCACGGCCACGATATATCGTGGCCCCACTCAACCAGCACCAGCGGAACATCGAAGCCGAACAACAGTAACGATAGAAACAATAGCAACAACAGTAACGGCTCAGTGTAACCTGAAACTTCTGCCATCTAACGCATCTCTTGAACCATCTAACCCGTCTCTTGAGCCAACTGCGGCGCTCCTTGAACCAACTCACCCCCCATCCTTGAACCAGTTGCGGTGGTCCTTACGCCGGTTAAGCTACGACTTGAGGTCACTAAATAGAAACTTGAGCGAACTAACCTATTCCTGACGCCGGAAACTTTTAGCCTTATGCAGGAAACATTTAGCCTTACGCCGACAAAAATTAGCCCGGAGCAAAGAGAATTTAGCTTTATGCCAACTGGTTTTATCCTTATGACGGTAAAAATTATCACAAACACGGAAAAATATAGCCTTGAATGGGTTGCGGAAAGCATTTGGGGTGTTGTTCTTTTCCCCGGGGGCATTGACCGGGAAATTACCAGGCATGGGTTGGTCGGTGAAGGTGAAGAAACGTTTCTTCCGTCGTCCGGAGATTGCCGGGGCATTTGGTGGGATACCGCTAAGATTCTGTCACCCCTTCGGGGTTCGGAATGATTAATTCCAGCCGTTTGTCCAACAACCCTGCCATCCCTTCGGGATTGTGCAGTTGCAAAGATTTGTTCCTTTGAAGGATGAAACAATTACAGAAACTAAATATTCATTTAGCTTTTTCTATGCTGGGATATTTTAAAATCCCGAAGGGATGACATGATTGTAGCAGAGCGATGATAGCGATTGGGCATGAACCCCGAGGGGGTGACAGAATATCCAACAATCCGCTAAAACTTCACAATCGGATAGTGCCCGCAGCCTGCGAGGCTTTGATACCATGCATTCCATAAGTTTTATTGGGTAAACAATAAGTTCTGAGAAATATTTTCTAACTTGAAAAACCCTAACGCTCAATAAAGATGGACAAATATTTACATACAAAGCGTTCTCTACAGGTGTGTTTTCCACCCTATATCGGTTGGAAAGAACACCTTTTCGTGAAGCTAAAAGAAAAATAAACGTATTACGCATACAACAACATTCTGCATAATTTAAACGAATCGAAGCAAACTAAACTTAGAATGAGAAATTTAATCTGTTTGATTTTTTTAATTATTTCATTGACAACGCAAGCGCAAGAACCTAAAAAGATTTCTTATGACTTGTATTTGAAATATTCTTGCGACAGCATGATGATTAAATCGAATGGATTTTGGTTAACAAAAAATGAGAACGATTCTACTTATAGCTTCATGCCTGATTCAGATGGGACATGCATACTTCCAGAGAAAGGGATTTATAATTTAGAGTTATATTCTCCAAAGGGAAATTTAAGGAGAAGTATTGAAATTGATTCCGATAAAATTGACACCTTGATTATTCCTCCAATTTATCTTTCCTCAACATCAGAACATATTGGACCAACTTATTATTTCTATGTTTATTGTGGTGAAAAATGTCATGGAAAATACATGATTTATAGAAATACTGGAGAATTATGGCAAAAAGGAAGATTTAAAAATGGGCAATTAGGAAAGTTGACAACTTATCTAAAGAATGGACAAATTGAATCCTTAAAAAAGAACGGATTTCTAAACGATAAAAATATTGAGTACGATGAAAATGGGAAACTACTGATGGAGTTTAAGTTCTTCCTGCTTTATTCAAAAGTTAAACTATATAACCCAAAGACAAATGATTATTTATCAAGAAGTTTTTGAGGACATTATTAATAAAATACGTTTGCTAATACATTGTAAAAGGCATTTAAGCCAAACTCAAACGAACAATGAATCCTGGTATGACAAACCATCAACCTGACATAAAACTTAGACCAACGAAGATTCCGGACTTAGATATTTTGTTTCAATTTCAAACTGACAAAGAAAGTGGATACTTAGCTGCATTTATGCCAAAAGACCCAACGGACAAAGCTGCTTACATCAGCAAATACACAAAATTGCTGGATGACCCAACCGTCAATAATCAAACCATCACCCTTAATAATATTATCGTAGGAAGCGTTGCTAAGTTTGTCATGGAAGGTCATACCGAAATTACTTATTGGATTGACCGAAAATTTTGGGGACAAGGCATTGCCACAAAAGCACTAAAAGAATTTCTGACCATTGAAACCACCAGACCAATTTTCGGACGAGTTGCATTTGACAATTTGGGTTCACAGAGAGTATTGGAAAAATGTGGTTTTTACAAAGTCGGCACCGATAAGGGATTTGCCAATGCCCGACAAATGGAAATAGAAGAATTTATTTATAAACTTGAATCCTAACGCTCAATGAAGATGGACAAAGACTTACATACGAAGCGTTCTCTGAAAGTGTGTTTTCCGCCCCATATGGGTATGGAAAGAACACCTTTTCATGAAGCTCAAAGAAAAATAAACGTATTACGCTTACAACAACGTTAACGTTCATTTTAAAAGACAAGAAATTAGCATGATTGAGAAACTGAAAATATTCAAGAATAAACTATTCATATTAATGATTGTGTCTTTTGCAGTGACTTATCTTGGCGGACAAGATGCAATAACTTCAACAATTTTATACAATAAATTGGATTTGACTAATCCAATCAAATTTCAAATCGAGGATAAATACAATAAAAAAGAGAACGGACAGAGTTTCCCTGACTTGAATTTTAGAGGTAAAATTGTAGGAACAGACGATGAAAAAGAAATTAAAGTTAGTAAAGGAGATTTTGACAAACATGAGATTGGACAAATCATAAAAGTATACAAAACAAAATCCGACGAATTTATGACAGAACATGAAATTGACAATCAAGGGATAATTCATATTGGAAAAACAGGATTTTCATTTGTATTTATTCCTACTATTATCTTTTTCACGTTAGGACTTTTTTGTTTGATAGTAATTTTAAAAAAATAAAAAAACGAAACGCTGACACAGTACATATTGCAGGGCGGGTTCAGTGGTGCGGCATCCTCGGATTCTCTCATCGCCGTTCAGTCCTACCGGATGTAAACACGCTCCGAAATCCGCCCCGACAACATTATCAGACATGTCAACTTAAAACTCAACGATGAAATTTAATAGAAAATCGATATTGAATTTATTAGTGGTTTTATTAATGCTTGCAGCTATTTATCTATATGATAGCCACAAATTGCATAGTGTTAAGAGAAATTCTCTATATTCGATAGGCATCGTAACAGGTGTCCATGGTTTGGCACGAGGAGGAAAAGCAATAGAATATGGATTTTCATACCAGAAAAGGAATTATAAAGGAGATTTTCCAACAAACCTTCCAGATGAACAAACATCAAGATTAATTGACAAAAGATTTTTAGTTGTTTTTGATTCAATTCGTCCATCATGGAATAGGATAATTTTAAAGTATGAAATAAACGATAGTAGTAAGAATCCTACCAATGGGTGGAAAAAGATTCCATCACAAGTAATAAAAACAACACATAACAATTAATCAACGGCATAGCGGGCTGATAAGTTTGCATTTCAAAATGCGCAACGTTTCATACCACCGCCGTTGGGCATAACCTAAGAAAAATGAAAACTACGTTTTACATATCAACCTTTTTGATTTTCCTTTATTCTTGTTCAACTTCAAGAAAAGAGACGAATCGCGTTAATGACATAGAACCAGGAATGACAGTTGAAAACGTTATTGAAACCTTGAATATTGAAACCTCTGATTTATACATCATTCAGGAACCACCTTTAATCTATCGTGGAATTACTGCGACTTTAGATGACTCAACAGAAATCGCAATTTCATTTGAGAGAACGCCAGCCAATCACCATGACATTTCAAAAGAAAAAGCGTTGGAAACAATAAAGAAATTGAAAATAGATGGATTCGCCTGGAAAGAGAAAAATGGAAATGGTGGAATAAAAGGAAATAGACCAATATTCTGGGTTGAATAAAGAACGTGTAAAACAAACAGCCGCAATCAATCCTCCCGCCCCCGAAAGGGAAATAGGACATCAAACAATCCGTTAAAATTACGCAACCGGATGGTGCCCTCCCCGAACTATTGTCCCTTGAATTTACAGTTGCTCCAAACATGATTTTCACAGGTGAACAATAAGTTTTAAGGAAATATTTTCTAACTTGAAAAGCCTAACGCTCAATGAAGATGGACAACAATTTACATACGATACGTTCTCTGCAGGTGTGTTTTCCACCCCATATGGGTATGGAAAGAGGACCTTTTCCTGAGGTAAACGTACTGCATTTACAACTACGTTAGATGGCATTTAAAATGAAACAAATCGTATCAATCATACTTTTAATTTTAGTATTGACTTCTTGCCAAAATGGAGACGCCAAAAAAGTACGTCCTGAAATTCAAAAATCAGAAAAAAAGGTATTTCCATATTCTGGCATAGTGCTTTATGACCACTTTGACAATGAACTGCTTCTTGATACAATTACAAACCATTTCGAAGCACAATTTTCACCAGTTTACATTGGAAATTTAAAGGACTCAATACAATTGACTTATAAACCTTCCAAAATTGAAAATCGAACACCTGATTGGGATAAATACAAAAGACCAGCCCCAAATGATTTGCAAATCTATATAGACACTACTAAAACAATAGGTTTTCCAATGAGCGTTTGGGAATACTACAAAAAACCAGAATATCGAGTGGGTAAAAAATCCTATCCTATTTTTATTGAAAACAAAAGTTCTGACACTTTAAGTATTGGTCTTGGAGATATTTTGCCAATGATTACGGAGACCAAAGACACCCTTGGAGAATGGACAGAAATTGAAAGACCTTTTATTTACGACTGTGGAACAGGACTAACTGAGCTTTATCTGCCACCAAATGAAATTGTTATAACAGCATTAAGACAGAACTTTGGAACGACAAATACTAAGTTTAGAGTAAAATATGAACTCGCTGATAGTGCTGTTTATTCGAATGAAATAAATGGAAAAATACAAATTGAATAAAAAAACGACAACCGCTAACATATTGTCAGATGGCAGGCGGGAGATCGGGACCGTCCGACCACATACAAGTGAACGTTATGGGCATTAAACTACACAACAAAAATCGTCTTCAGAATAATTAATAAAAACAGGCCATGAGAAAACTAATCATCCTTTTAATAGCTAGTTTATTATTCTCTTGTAGCAGTAAAAAAGAAAATAACAAAGGAAATTCGACCAAAACAATAAAATCTGAAAATATTAAAATTAAGAAGCATATTACGAATAAAAAGTTTGCAGCACTTTTAGATAAACTCGACACATTAAGTCTGCCATATAAAAATGGCTGCTTTGGAGAATATAAAGGCAATAATATACTTGATACATCAGAATATTCATTCCTGGTCAGAAATGTTTGGGAATGCCCATATAGGAAAATACCTACTAAAAACAACTTTGAAATTATAATGTACCTTGTTCCTGCAGATGTATTATTACCAGTAATTAGGACTTATGACCTAAATGGTAAAGAAATTGATTCAGAACAAATGTTTTTTGGTTATTGTGGTGGTGAACCTAGTTATTATCATACGGAACACTTTGAAATAGATAAGCGTTTAAATATACACCACATTGATTCAACCTGGACTTGTGAGGTAGATTCATTATATAACGATATTGACAGCACGAGAGTTTTAAAAGTCAAAACATATCAATGGAAAATCCAGGAAGACGGTCAAATAGTAAAAGAAAAAAATAACGCCCCATAACAAAGAACTGAGCTAAAAAGCAAGCCTCACCCCATAATTTTTCTTTTAAAACAACCTGTTTTTTGGGGGCTGTTCCAAAAGAAAAATTATTGACAAACAATACGACTTCGATAGGCCGGATCGTATGGTATTCCTGATTGGGCAACGGCAAATGATTGCTTTATCAGTTTATTGCACACTGCAATCAGGGCTAGTTTTTTCGACTTTCCTTTATTTACCAGGCGTTGATAAAGCAACTGACACTGCGGATTACATTGACTCGCTGTAAAACTACACATAAACAACTGGTTGCGGATATAAGGATTACCTCGTTTACTGATACGTGAACGACCTTTTATGCTGGTCCCCGATGAATGCTCTGTGGGAGATAAGCCACAAAATGAAGACACCTGCCGATAATTATCAAAATCACGGAAGCCATTGGTTAAAATGATAAGAAAAGCTGCTGTCTTCTTACCTATACCCGGGATGCTCGATAAATTAACAAACAAATCTCCATCGTATTGATGAATCAACGATTGCATTTCAGCTTCCATCAACGCAATTTCCTGGCGCACTTGTTTTAGCTGCCGTTTGAGCGAACGAATCAGTACTCCACTTTTAACTCCCCGACTTTCCAAACTCTGGATATGGTTCTTTAACGAGGTATTCTGTTTTAAATAAATAACAATCACCCGCTGAAGCTGCTTGCATTGAGTGATGTACTCCGGTGCCGGAATCCATGGTGATAATCCGGGCTGTTCCTGTCCATATAAAGCAATCATGCGCGCATCACTTTTGTCGGTCTTGTTTTGCTGTAACTTCATCTGGATAAAACGCTTGATGGAAATAGGATTAACTACGGCCAGGCTGATCTTGTGCCCATATAAATACATAGCAAGCTGCTGATAGTAGCTGCCGGTAGCTTCCATAACGCAAAAACTATTGGATGATAATTGTTTGGTAAACTCTCGAAACCCTTTGGGTTGATTAGCAAAAGAACGATGTCCGGCTTTACTGTCCCAAACATCAAATTTGTCTTTCGATATATCAACTCCCACAAAATGATTAATTTTATTCATAATATTTTGATTGCGAAGGAACGAAACTACGGTAATATAACTTCCTAAAAGCAGGCTTAACGGCCCAGAGAACTGACCATATTTCTGTAGTAAAAGAGTGGGGATAATCTTTGTTGACAGGCTCTGGTGGCCTAAATTGCATCTCAACCTTATTCCACTCTTTCGTTCTTTCTGTTAATTTTAAAAAGATAAGAAAATGTAAACTTAGGAATTGTCAAATGCCATGGCGAGCGTAGCACAAAGTTTAGGGTATCGGTTCTCGTCTGATTCCCGTGTCCTTCGGACAGCAGGAAATCAAAAGAAAATCCGCCACAACTCATACACGAGCCGTTAGTCACCATAAGAAGAGAAATCATCAAAAATGAAAAGCAATCAAATCAATACAGATGCAGCTTCAAAAACGGGAGACCAACCCACCTTGACAGTGGCTATTGAGCAGAGTTTCCCCAAAAGCGAACGGGTTATCAACGACGAGCTGGCTCCTCTTCTTTTCACGGGTCTGAACCGCTTTTGGATACGGTTGTCCAAATTGCCGTTTATTCGAAACGGCTTCGTGAAATTGACTGAAAAATATATGACCGGTGGTTGGAGTAGCTTCCTGGTTCGTAAGCGATACATTGATGAAAGACTTGTTGAAACCATTCAAAAACAAAACATCAAAAGTATTGTGAACCTCGGAGCAGGATTCGACACTCGTTTATTTCGTCTTCCGGAAGTTCAAAACATGAAAAGCTGGGAAGTCGACCAGCCTGAGAATATCAAGGCAAAGCGAAGTGCTATTGAAAGAGCTTTGGGATCTTTCCCGGTTCATGTACAACAAGTAAGCATCAACTTCATCGAACAAGACATCACCAGCAAGCTGAAGGAAAATGGCTATCAACCGGAAGAGAAGACCTTTTTCATATGGGAAGCTGTATCTCAATATGTGGATGAATCATCGATTCAGAAAATGTTTGAATTCTTTTCCCATGCGCCTACCGGAAGCTACCTGGCATTTACCTATGTACCCATAGACTTTATCAAAGGTGAGAATCTCTATGGCCAGGAATTCTTGTTCAAAAAAACAGTGAAAGGTAATATCTGGCATTTCGGATTTGACCCAAAAGAAATAGGACCACAGCTTGACAAGTACGGTTGGAATTTAATCGAGGATTTAGGCTATGAAGAGCTGAATAATCGATATGTAAAGCCAACCGGAAGAAAACTGGGCGTAATGGAAGTAGAACGAGTGGTTTTTGCAGAAAAAATGAAATAAGAACAGGGCCTGACAATGTGTTAAGTGCATAGCACCGTAGGTGATGCGACGAAACCATACACCAACCGTTATCAGCAACTAAACAATGATAAAGATGCCATACATAATTATGAGTTTATTGATACTAGGATTCAATTCTATTATCAATGATGAAAAATCTGCGGCTTTTGATTTAAGAAAAGACTTAACACACTTTTCGTATAGTATGAATGAATCCGACTCAATGATAATTGTTGCTAATTTATCAGCCTGTTCTTCCAGGTGGCATGAGACGAATATATTGACAAAGAAGAATAATCAAATTTTAATTTCTACCTCAGCTAAAGGTGATTTTGTTGAAGATGATGAGAAACAATTAAAGTCTACATTTTATCATTTCGCCCAAAATGATTCATTAAATTTCGAAAATCTCTTTTCGTATATGGAGAAAAAAAATGTACAAGGCAAAAAAACAAAGTCTAACGTTTTTACAATCATCTTCAAACAGGATACAGTCACATTTTATTCTTACGGACTAAATGACCATTTGAATAATATTAATTATTACATAAAAATTAAAAGGAGAATTTATCCTAGCGTTAAGATGTATCAGCCGTTGGAAATTCCGCCAAAACCAGATGAACAAAAAGAGTAAAACTGCTGGTAACAAATTGCCACTTCTTGCAGGTTTGGCAACCCCGATTCGCATCGGGACCGCCCGGCCACATACAAGTGGCTGTTAGGGGTAATTATGGAAAAACCAAACAACAATATGACTATTCCGGAAAGCGAGACACTGAAACAAAAAAGAAATCGAAGAGAAAGGATAATAATCGGTGGACTGTTTCTGATTTCTTTTATCATTCAACTCGTTTTGACTGATTTTGAACTTAAACAAAGCTTTTTGAGTGCATTGGTTCAATTGCTCTCATCTTGGATACTGAGTTTCGTTTTCGTTCAGTTTCGTAGAAAATATTTTGAAACGAATCTGTTAATTGCGTGGAGAAACTGGTACATAGCAATAATGGTTATTTCTATTATTTCATCCTTATTTCTTGAGTCATGATAAAAAAATTTAAAAATCGAACGCATAAGAATTTGTCATATGGCAGACTTTCGCTCGCCACATGCAAGTGACCGTTGTACGCAACGATTAAAAGCATAATTACACATCAATAAACGACTATAAATTTGAAAAATGGAGGTTCTTGTCATATGAATAGCAAACTTATTGAAGCGTTGAAATTGAAAATGCAACCAGTGGCGATTATACTGACTGACGATAACCCGGAAGACGGACTTCACTTCAAGGAAGGAAATATGCGCGGCTGTGTGGCTTCCATGTTGGTGTCGGCAAGTAAGAAAAACCGCCTGGCCTTTTTTGATCGTAAAACCTTCGGTTGTCCCGGAGGGGGCACCGGTCTGGGATTTGGCGACCGATACGGAAAATTTCCGATTGATTGCCTCCTCTCCACGGGGAATGAGGAGATGGCCAACCAAATGGGCCGCCAAAGCTCATACATGCTGGAGGGTGAACGGTTTTACAAAAGTCCTGAACAGGCAAGAAAATGGGTTGATTCGCTCCCGATGACCGATGTTCCTACTCAATATGTCGTGTTTAAACCCTGGGAACTGCTCACGGAAGAGGATAAACCCGAATTGATTGTCTTTTTTGCCAATGCAGATCAGTTGTCGGCCCTGGTGGTGATGGCAGATTATGACCGTGGTACCAATCGGAGTATTACAGCGCCTTTTGGTGCGGCATGTCAACCCATACTCTTTGGCTATGAAGAGGCAAAGAAAGAAAATCCCAGGGCTGTGATAGGCTTTTTTGATATTTCAAAGCGTTCTATTGTCGACAGGGAGACTTTGACGTTTACGGTTCCATTCAAGATGTTTCAGGAGATGGAAGGTAATGTGGAAGGCAGTTTCCTGGAGTTGCACGCCTGGCAAAAATTGCAGGAGCGCCAGTGATTTCATCTCGTTCTATGGATGAAAAGAGATGCTCTGCCTTCTTCACAACCGACTAGTCACTAGTAATATGAAAGCGAAAATTGTTGAATTCTTAAGTAAAGGTCGGGGCGGATATATCATATATAAAGATGAAACTGGGCATATAAAGTTCTTTTTTGAATTTGGAGGTGGAGATTGTATTGCAATCATTTACGTACCGACAACCGATGAATGGAAGTCGAAAACAAACCGTGAAATTGCACAGCGACAATCAATATTAACCTTCATAGCAGAACAGTCAATAAAAGTTCAGGCGCCCGACTGTTATTACGAGATATCGGAAAACTATATTGAAATATTAAATAAAAAGACCAGCTAAAAGATGCTATATTAAATAGCGTTATCAGCCGCAATGGCAACTAACAACCTACCGATATGAACAATATTCAGAAAAAGACAAATGGCAACAAAGACATGAAATGGTATGGGCTACCTTTTATTGTTGTGGGGCTCTTAATTACGGTAACAATCATATATACATCGGATAAAAAGTCGAGTGAAATACAGATAAGAATCAACGACTTAGTTAACGAACAAATAAGTGGCATCGTTTCCTCTGTTTCTCAAAATAGAGGCACCATTACATTGAGGCTAAAAAACAAAGTAAACATACCTTACTACTTTGAAATCACAAGAAATTACTCTCTGTCACCTTATGATTTAAATGAATTTCTTCAAAGAGGAGACTCAATATACAAAGCCAAAAACTCAATGCGACTGGAAGTTTTCAGAGGAAACAAGAGTTTCTACTTTATCTTAAATGAAAGAATAAATCAAGGGAATTAAAAAAGCATCTGCTCATTACATTGTACAAATAACATTGCTGAATCCGCTCATTTCTCTGATAATAAATTGAATCCCTACCTAAAGCCCATTACTATAGCAACCTCTATATAACAATCAATTAGTGCCCTCCGTCCCCTCTTCCACTTCTTTTTCTTTCAAAACATTTGCGTAGTTAAATGACTACACATATATTTGTAGTCAAATAGCTACACAATAAACACCAAAGGATGTACCGATGAACTTAAGACGAGACGTATTTCAAGCCATAGCCGATCCCACCCGCAGGGCGATACTCCTGCTGGTGGCATCGCAATCGCTCACCGCAGGTGCCATTGCCTCCAACTTCGATACGGCCCGACCGACCGTTTCGAAACACCTGCAAATCCTAACCGAGTGCGAACTGCTGACGCAAGAGCAAAACGGCAGGGCCATCTATTATCATCTGAATCCGCAAAAGATGAAAGAGATTGCCGACTTCATCGAGCCATTCAGAAAGCTATGGGACGACCGGTTTAACAAGCTGGAATCGATCATGAAGAACTATAAATCTGATAAATAACCAATGATGGAGAGAAAGACAAAAGTCGATGCTAAAGAGGGCAAACACGACATTCTGATTACACGGGAATTTGATTTGCCGGTAGAACTGCTTTTCAAAGCTTACGAAAAACCCGACATTTTAGCGCAGTGGATGGGAACCAACGTGCTGAAACTGGAAAGCAAAAAGCATGGCAGCTACCAGTTCGAAACAACCGATGCCCAGGGGAACGTTGTTTTCCGTGCCAACGGGACCATCCATGAGTTTACTCCGAACCGGCGAATCATCCGCACATTTGAAATGGAAAATACACCTTTCCCAGTTCAGCTGGAGTTCCTGGAATTCAAAAGCCTCACTGACGAAACCAGCCAACTCACCATGCACATGGTGTTTCGCTCAGTTGCCGATAGGAACCAGTTGCTGCAGATGCCGTTTGCTCAAGGCATCAACATGGCACACGACCGGTTACAGGATATTGTCAGCCAATTAAAATAGCCGTCTATCGCCTTAAGAGCTAAGACACTCGTATGCAAGTCTTGAAAAGACAAAAATGATTCAATCATTGTGTGAAACGAATCAAGTGAAGATTTTTCAGTCTTTTTACCCCGGCCCTAAAGGGTGAATCCTAAAAAATCAAAGTTTCCCTTTAGCCCCGAATTCTCAGGGAAGGGTAAAAAATCTGGGTTTTCTTCACGACAGCTTGTTTCACGCAAAATATATAATTCGTAAATCTAACATTCAAAAGAGATAAGCTATGAATATTCTATTATGGGTTCTTCAAATACTGCTCGCCCTGCACACTATCATGGGCGCCATCTGGAAATTTACCAATCCCGAACAAACCGTACCTTCTTTGCAGGCGATTCCTCACGGGGTCTGGCTCGCATTGAGCGTCGTTGAGTTTCTTTGTGCCCTGGGGCTCATCCTTCCGGCATTTATGAAACGCCTGACTATCCTCACTCCCATCGCCGCACTCGTTATCGTTGCTGAAATGCTATTGTATATCGGATTGAATCTTTTCTCGGGCAATGCAGTATACAGTGAAATAGTCTACTGGCTGGTGGTAGCAGTTATCAGTGCATTTATCGCTTACGGCAGGCTGGTGCTCAAACCGCTTTAATATTTTTCAGGAATAAAAAATCATTGAATCAGAAGATTGTAAACAGACCGACATGAATCCGAAAGTTGACGAGTTTTTAAGCAAAGCCAGGAAATGGCAGGACGAGATGACCAAATTGAGAAGCATCGTGCTCGATTGCGGACTGAACGAAGAAGTGAAATGGATGCATCCCTGCTATACGTACCAGAACAGTAATGTGGTGTTGATACATGGCTTTAAGGAATACTGTGCGCTGCTGTTTTTCAAAGGCGCATTGCTGAAAGACACCAACGGCATTCTCATTCAGCAAACGGAGAATGTACAGGCAGGACGCCAGATTCGGTTCACCAACCTGCAGGATATCGTCGAACAGCAAGCGACCATCAAAGCCTACATCTTCGAAGCGATTGAAGCGGAGAAAGCCGGCCTGAAAGTGGAGATGAAAAAGACGAAGGATTATCCGGTTCCGGAAGAACTCCAAACAAAGCTGGATGAAAGCCCGGCCCTGAAAACTGCTTTCGAGGCTTTAACTCCCGGAAGGCAACGGGCCTATCTTTTTCATTTCGCTCAACCCAAGCAATCGAAAACCCGGACGGCCAGAGTGGAGAAATGCATTCCGCAGATTCTGGATGGGAAGGGATTGAATGATCGGTAGTATGACACAAAAAAAGCAAACAAAAGAGCCGGATAACACTGCCGTCAGAACAGCACTTTGGAGAGCCTTGCATGTGCAGGTAGATGCTGAACCTCATATCCTCGAAGATGGAATCGGATTGAAATTGGTCGCTCCGCCCGACGGCTGGCAGGAACGCCCTGATATGAAATATACACAACGCCTTCGGGCTTCGGTGGTAGCCCGTGCCCGTCTGATTGAAGACTTCGTTGTGGAACAGAATCAACAAGGAATTGAGCAGTATGTTATTCTGGGCGCCGGCCTCGACACCTTCGCCCAACGCAGACAGGAGGCTGTTTCCCCGCTTCATATATTTGAAATCGATCAGCCCGACACGATGACGTGGAAAGAACAACGTTTAAATGAAATTGGATTGGACGTTCCGGACAATTTGCATTTTGTACCCGTCGATTTTGAGACTTCTTCGTGGTGGGAGCAACTCCTGGCGGCAGGATTTAACATCAGCCAACCGGCAGTTGTCGCCTGTACCGGTGTGAGTTTGTACCTGACCGAAGAGGCCATCGTGGCGATGTTGAAACAACTGGCGGGGCTGGTAGCAAACTCTCAGTTGATCATGTCATTTTATCTTCCGCTGGAGTTACTGGATGAAGAAGACCAGCAGATGCAGCAAATGGCTGAGAAAGGTGCCCGCGAAGCCGGAACACCCATGGTGAGTTTCTTTAACCCGGATAAAATATTGAACCTGGCCCGTGAAGCCGGCTTTAAGAAGGCAAAAACATTATCGACAAAAGATATCGTAGAAGCCTATTTTGCCAACCGCACCGACGACCTGGTGCCTGCCAGCGGTGAGGTCTTTCTCATTGCAACAATCTAAATAAAACAGGTCAGTTTTATGTCACCCCCTCGGGGTTTGGGAACAATATTGTGATTCCCATTCTACTCGATATTCTCTACAATCCTGCCATCCCTTCGGGATTGTTTCTCTTAGCCACGCATCCTGGCTTTAAAAGGCAACACTTCAATCACGAATCAGATGGGGTGAGTAAAAAACATAAGATATCTACTCACCCAACCCTCTCGAACATAGAGAGGGTTTTGCCGCTGCAAGTAATCAGCAAAAAATCTAAAAAATGCCGTCTGGCAAACCTATTACCTATTGTGAACAAACGTTGATGCTATCGCCAGCATCGCCCCTCTTTACTTGTAGAGAGGGGAAATCTGACCGCAGCTCGGATGGGGGAGTAAAAAACACGAAATATCTACTCACCCAACCCTCTCTAACATAGAGAGGGCTTTGCCGCTGCAAGTATTCAGCAAAAAATATAAAAAAATTCCTTCCAGTAAAGCGATTGTGTGCAAACGTTGATTCTACCACCACACTGCCGCTCTTTACTCGCAGAGAGGGGAAATTCAGACACAGTCTGAATGGGGTGAGTAGTCTGAGTCTTGATGACACTAGGAACAACAGAAACAATCGATAGAAACCACAGTAACCACCACCCAACTGCTGATACCCTGGGGAACAATACCGGTCGTTGTAACACTGAATTTAGTGCCGTTTTTACCCATCATTTTATTTCCTTCTCCGCTTCGGAATGGCCGTTTAGTTTAAACGCCAGTTTGTCGATGGTAAGTCCCTGAACCATTATTGAGAATACAACGACCATGTAGGTTAATACCACCCACAGATGGTTGTGTAATCCTTTGGGCAGCGAAAGTGCCATGGCAATTGAAATACCTCCCCGTAACCCACCCCAGGTGAGCAGGAAAACACTCGAACGACTGTATCGTCCCTGCAAACGAGTGAGTTGCCCGGGAATCCAAATACTAATGTACCGGCTGGTTAATACGACGAGTACAGAAATAGCTCCAAGAATAAGATAATTTGTACTAAATGGTATCACCAGTAATTCGAGACCAATAAGTACAAACAGGACAGCATTTAGTATATCATCGATTAATTCCCAGAAACCACTTACATAATTCCAGGTATTGTCAGACATTGCGCTTACTCTGCCTTTGTTTCCCACAATGATGCCGGCGGCTACCATGGCAAGCGGGCCGCTTAGTCCGAGTTTACTGGCCAGGGTGTAACCGCCCATTACTACGGCCACCGTGAGCAGTACTTCAACCTTGTAATTATCGATGCTCTTCATTAGTAAATACGCACCATAACCGATAACGACTCCAAGTAAAAGCCCCCCCATGGCCTCCCGTAGAAAAATTAGTCCAATATTCCACCACAATAGCTCTTTAGAATGATTGGCTATTTTCAATATGGTAAGAAAAATAACGACAGCCACGCCATCGTTAAAAAGCGATTCGCCTGTTATTTTGGTTTCAGTTGATTTTTTAATGCCTGCCTCTTTTAAAATAGCAAGAACTGCGATTGGATCGGTAGGGGAAATGATAATACCAAATAAAAGGCATTGTACATATGAAACATGGAGATGGAACAATGGCAGAATCAAGTGCAAACCGGTTCCAATAATAAAGGTGGAAAGTAACAATCCAAGGATAACGTAAACCGATATGCTGAACCGTTCCTTTTTCATTTCCGAGGCTTTTACATGAATGGCCCCGGCAAAAAGAATAAAACTCAGCATGGACCCCAACAACAACTCTGAAAAATCAAAATTGTGCAACAGTTTAGTTGTATCTTTCATGACCACCGGGAAAAAGGTAGCCACCACAAACAGGATGAGTGAAGTGATGATAGCGATCAGCATTAAACCTATGGTAGAAGGTAATTTTATAAACCTTAAATTGATATAGGCAAACATCGCAGACACGACAATAAGTATAGAGAAGGTATCGTAAAGTGTCATATTTCGTTCATTATAACGACTCTATTGGTCTAGCCACCATGCGCAAAATCCGCAAAAAGTTCCATCCCCCCATCAACAAACAGGGTTTCACCCGTTATGTATTCCGCCTCTTCGGAAGCAAGCCAGGCGACTGCCGAAGCGATGTCTTCGACTTTTCCCGGACGGCCGAAAGGAATCTTCCGCATAATTTTTGCCCTGGCTTCGGCATCTTCAAAATTTTCCCTGTTTATGGCGGTTTTTACAGCTCCCGGTGCAACTGCATTGGCCCGAATTTTATAGGGAGCCAGCTCTTGTGCAATGGTTTCCATCAACATGGCGGCACCTGCTTTGGCTGCACAATAATTCGCCCGCCTGGCCCACGGAATATTCTGGTGGACAGAAGTGATAAATACCATCGCCCCCGGCGACTGACTCTCACTGTCAGCCTGTTGTTCCATAAAAATACGGGCAGCTTCGCGGGCACACAAAAAATGACCGGTTAAATCCACCCCAACAACAGCATTCCAGTCGTCTAAGGTCATATCAACAAATTTTTTATCCTTCTGGCGTCCTGCATTGTTCACTAAAATGTCGAGCCGTCCAAACTGATTTTTTATCCGCGAAAACATATTTTCAACTTCCTCTTCGCGACTGATATCCGCCAGAAATTTGGAAGCACTGCCTCCTTTCTCCTTGATCTTCTGAACAACCTCATCAACCGCCTCACTATCCTTAAGGTCGTTAATGATTACGTGGCTTCCTTCATCACCAAAACGCAGAGCGATGGCTTTTCCAATACCCGATGATGCACCGGTTATCAGTGCTATTTTATTTTCAAGTCGTTTCATCATTCCTTTAATTTATCCGTCCTGTTCCTTTTAACATGTTGTTTTGTGCCATCAACATTCGGAGCTGATGTGCTGCACTAATGAGTCCGAGGTGCGTAAATGCCTGTGGAAAGTTACCGAGAAGTTCTCCTTTTAAACTGATTTGCTCGGAATACAAACCGACGTGATTGGCATATCCCAGCATTTTTTCGAAATAAAGAATGGCTTTGTCCATTTCACCCGATTTGGCCAAACACTCGATATACCAAAATGAACACATCGAAAATGTTCCCTCTTCGCCGGAAAAACCATCACTTCCTCCGTCCTCCAGTTTGTATCGATACACCAGCGAATCGGTTACCAGCTCTTCTTCAATAGCCCGTAATGTGGAAATCCAGCGCGGCTCTTTCGGACTAAGCATACGCACCAGTGGAATAAGGAGTGCCGATGCATCGAGTGTGTCACCCCCCCGATATTGGACAAAGGCTTTTCGCTTCTCACTCCAGAAGTTGTTAAAAACATCATTGAAAATTTCGTTCCGCGTTTTGCGCCAACGTTCAAGGGGAGCAGGGAACGAACGGTCTTCGGCAATCAAAATTCCCCGATCGAGAGCTACCCATGACATCACTTTTGAAATCAAAAACTCTCTTTTATCATCCCGTACCTCCCAAATGCCCCGATCTTTTTCTTTCCAGTTTTCACCTACAAAGTCGATAAATTTCATCAAGCTTTTCCAAAATTCATAACTAATCGGTTCGGCATTTTTGTTATAAATGTATATGGTGTCAACCAATTCTCCGTAAATATCGAGTTGAAACTGGCTGAACGCGCCGTTCCCGATGCGAACAGGGGCCGATTTTTTATATCCCTCGAGGTGTTTTAGCTGAATTTCCCGGAGGTCGGTTGAACCGTCGACCCGGTACATCAGTTTAAGATCGCTGGCTGATTCGATTTCGAGACTGCGTTGCTGAATCCACGAAATAAAACGACGTGCTTCTTCGGTGTAGCCCAGTTGCAGGAAACTGTACATGGTAAAAGCAGCATCGCGAATCCAGGTAAACCGGTAGTCCCAGTTTCGTTCACCGCCAATGAGTTCGGGTAATCCAAAAGTAGCCGCTGCCACTGTTGAACCGTATTTCCCCGAGCTAAGCAGTTTCAACGTAATTGCCGAGCGGTTTACGACATCCTGCCAGCGTCCGCTGTAGGTTGATTTGTTAATCCAGTTTCGCCAAAAACGAACGGTTTTTTCAAAACTCTTTTCCGCATAATATTCCAGACTTTTGGTTTTTGCCCTATTATCCGATTCTTCATCCGCTACCAATGCGATATTGAGTTCGTCTTTCGATTCTAACTCTACTTCGGCCCAGATAAGATTGTTCTCAATATTGAAATTCAATTCACTATGCAGCTGAAAAGCGGATCTTTCTTCGCCTTTGCTTTTAACCACAAGCACTCCGTTCTCATTCTCAGCCGTAAAACCATTCTTTCCGTAGTTGAACTGAGGATTTATTTCGATGCGGAACGTATGTTTTCCTTTAATTATTTTAAGTTTTCGAACCAGAACCAACCGCTTTTCTTCTTCAGCCAGCGGCATAAAATCAGTCAGTTCGGCTATTCCGTCTTTGGTATGGTAACGAGTAAGCAGTACGGCGGTGTCGGGCAAATACAACTGTTTATGATTCACTTCGCCATCTTTCACCTCAATCGAGAAGAATCCCCCTTTTTCTTTGTCAAGTAACGCGCCAAATACCGTGGGCGAATCGAACCGGGAAAAGGGCATAAAGTCAATTGAACCTTGTTTGGACACCAGCGCAGTGGTATTCAGGTTTCCGATCAATCCGTAATCTTCAATCGGAGAATAATTTTTTGTTGTGCTCATGATGAATCAATTTAATGAGTAGAGAGAAAACGATTGTTTCCGAACCTCGATGTTGCTGATTCCTGCTTACTATTGATTTTGCAGATCGTTTTGGAAATGCATCACAATCTATTTTACAAAATCTATTGTATTGCCTTTTCGCCAACACGTCACCAAACTTTTTATTAACTCTGCTTTTTGGCTAGTGATGGTGCATTCGGGTTAATATCCAACGGTTCGGTAAAAGTATGCCAGTAAAAACCATCGTGTGCAATCAGTGCTTCAGCTTCCGGCGGCCCCCAACTTCCCGATGGATAGTTGGGAAACTTCTGAGGAGGATTACTCGCCCAAACGTCAAGAATAGGCATAATAATACTCCACGATTCTTCTATCTGATCGGACCGCATAAAAAGGGTAGCGTCGCCCAACATAACATCGTTGAGCAGTGTTTCGTAAGCATCCGGCGGATCGTTACTATAGGAATCGCTGTAGTTGAAAATCATATCCACGGGTTTCAGCTGCATATCGAGCCCGGTTTTTTTGGCCTGAAAATGTATCCGAATACCCATTTGCGGTTGAATACTTATCACCATTAAGTTCGGATGTACCAGTTCCCGAACACCTGACGGAAAAATTTTATGTGGAACTTCCTTAAACTGAATAGTGATGTATGACGTCGTTTCCTGCAGGCGTTTCCCGGTACGCACAAAGATGGGGACCCCCTGCCAGCGCCAGTTGTCTATAAAAAAACGAAGCGCAGCGAAGGTTTCAGTTAACGACTCCTTATTAATGTTATCTTCTTCGCGGTAAGCTTTTACCTTATTGCCTTCAATCCAGCCCTTATCATATTGTCCCCGTACGGCATTTACATATACATTGTCTTCCGAGAAATGACGGATGGCATGCAGCACTTCCAGTTTTTTATCACGAACACTGTTGGCCTGCAGATCAACCGGAGGTTCCATTCCGATCAAACAAATAAGCTGAAGTATGTGGTTTTGAATCATGTCGCGTACCGCACCCGCCTGTTCATAATAAGCAGCCCTGTTTTCGACGCCAACATTTTCAGAAACTGTAATTTGAATCTGTTGAATAAAATTACGGTTCCAAAGCGGCTCAAAAAGGGCATTGGCGAAACGGAAAGCCATTAAATTCTGCACTGTTTCCTTGCCCAGATAATGGTCGATACGGTAAATCTGGCTTTCGCTGAAAATCCCTTGCAACACCTTGTTCAAATTCTTTGCACTTTCCAGGTCGTGTCCAAAAGGTTTTTCAACCACAATGCGGTGTTTCTCACTGTTCCCTGCAATACCAGCTTTGTTCAGATGGTTGGCAAGCACTTCAATGAAATTAGGAGAAACCGCCATATAAAAGATTCGGGAAGCCTCAACTTTCCATTCTTTGTCGATATCGCTAAAAATGCTTTTGAGCTGATTATACGATTTATTGTTTGTTATGTCAGCCTGCACATAGGTGATATATTGCTCAAACTCCTTCCATTTTTCCTTGTCAGCCTTTCCCCTGCGAGAGAATTGATTAACTCCCTCGTAATGTCTTTTATTATAATCGTCTTGCGATACATCCCTCTGATCAACACTCAGAATTTTGAACTTCCCGGGAAGAAATCCGTCGATGTATAAATTGTACAATGCCGGAATCAGTTTACGCCTGGTCAGATCACCGTCGCCACCAAAAATGGTTAAAATAGTGGGTTGAAGTTCTGATATACTTTTCATTTTCGGTTTTTTAAAAGGTCCTGAATAATATTCATTCGTCATTCACTAATCTATCGGCTTGTTTGCCCCTTTCAGACAAGAACAGCAAAGTAATGGTCTCTTTTAACTGGATTTGAGTGCTACCAGTCGGTATGAAAAACACCTTCTTCTCCTTCCCTTTCGTAGGTGTGCGAACCAAAATAATCGCGTTGTGCCTGAATCAGATTGGCTGCCAGATGTCCGCTTCGGTAGGCATCAAAATATCCCACTGACGACATGAATCCAGGAACCGGATGACCAGCTTTTACTGCCTGAATAATCATATCGCGCACTTTATCCTGCTTTTCATTCACTGTAGCAGAAAGCTTTGTATCGAATAACAGATTGGGTAACTGGGGATCACTTTCGTAAGCTTTCATAAAATCGTCGAGCATGGCCGAGCGAATAATGCATCCACCTCTCCATATCCGCGCCACTTTGCTCAAACTAATTCCAAGGCCTTTTTCTTCTGAAGCAATGCGTAAGAGTTCGAATCCCTGGGCATAGGTGATCAACATTCCAAAAAACAGCGCATCTTCCAGTTTATTAATAAACGTTGCCTGGTCTTCGTCAATTCGCCCAACCGGACCTTTTAGGATGGAATCTGCTTCTAGCCGCTCGGTTTTGAATGCAGAAAGGTGTCGCATGGATACAGCACTGTCAATGACGGGCACAGGAGCCTGGAAATCCATAGCCAGTTGCGATGTCCATTTTCCGGTTCCTTTTTGTTTGGCACTGTCCAGAATATGATCGATCAGAAAACCGCCCTCCTTCTTGTCTTCTTTTTCCAGTATATCTGCGGTGATCTCTACCAGGAAGGAAGCCACAGCTCCCTGATTCCATTCGCTGAAAATGCCACTCATCTCCGGATTTTCCATAGACAACCCGTGTTTCATCACATCATACACCTCTGAAATCAATTGCATAATTCCGTATTCGATTCCATTGTGCACCATCTTTACAAAATGACCGGCAGATCCCTTTCCGAGCCAGGTAACGCAGGCTTCGCCTTTTACATGGGCCGCCGCACCGGTAAAAATATCCTTCACCAGGTTATACGACTCCTCGTCTCCTCCGGGCATCATACTGGGGCCGCGCCGGGCACCTTCAGCACCACCGGAGATGCCTACGCCAAGGTATCTGAACCCCTGGTCTGTAATTTCTTTTTCCCGGCGCTCGGTGTCATTCGGATGCGAATTTCCGCCATCAATAATCAAATCATCTTTTTCGAGCAGGGGAAGCAAATCAGCCAGCGCTTTATCGACCACCCCCGCCGGAACAAGCAGCATTACTTTTCGGGGTTTTGCCAATCCCGAAATAAAATCTTTCAGGGTATTTACCCCTTTAACCTTAAATTCTTTGCTCTCTTTGTTTAAGGCATCTACTTTCTCCTCATCCAAATCGTAGCCAAGCGCAGTGTGGCCATTTTCGGCAATGTTCAGAATAAAATTTCTTCCCATTACGCCTAGTCCGATCAAACCAAAATCATATTTTTCCATATCTGCGTTAAAACTTTATATTATATTTTTTCAGGCTTTCGCTGAGTTCGTCCACCTTTGTGAGATGGATGCAATTGATTCCCTCATTGCAGGCGGATTCAATATTTTCAATCCGGTCGTCAATATACAGGCACTCGTTAGGCTGGAGCTGAGTAATATGAATTACCGTTTTGAAAATCTGTGGTTCGGGTTTTCGCATGTGCAGGTAACACGAACTGAAAAAATTATCGAAATACCGCGTAAGGCTAAAATTCTTGATTCGAAACTCGTTCAACGCAAAAGATTCATTATTAATGGTCGCGAGCCGGTATTCACCATTTTGTTTTAATTTTTCCAGGATTTCGAAGGTCGATTGATAACTTTTACTCTGTTCTTTCATAAACCAAATGATGTCCTGTCTTGAAAGTTCCTTCTTCTGTTCCTGCGAAAGATAGACGGAGTCAATATAATTTTCGAGCGTTATGCCCCCGCGCTCAAAATCCTCAGAAATAGCATCATGAATCTTTTCGGTTTCCTGAAAGTTCAGATCAAAATCCTGCGCCAGTTTTTCCCTTGAAGACTCATCCCAACCGTTACTAAGGCATACGCCCCCCACATCGAAAAAGATTGCTTTTATCTTATCTCCTGTCTTCATTTTGCAACTCTTTAAAATAACCTGAAACCTGAATGCCATTCCATTAAAAAACCTCTTAGCATTGGTTTTATTTAGCTTCCTCTTCAACGGTTTTCAGCAACTCGTCGAATGGTTCTACAAATTTCCCGATACCTTCTTCTACCAATTGATCGGTAATGTCTTTTAAGCTGACTCCCAATTCTTTGAGGTCATCAAAAACACGGTGGGCATCATCCACATCTTTTTTCACGGTGTTGGGAAACAATCTTCCATGGTCTTTAAAGGCTTCGATTGTTTCACCGGGCATGGTGTTTACGGTGTGCGAACCAATGAGAGGCTCCACATAGCGCGTATCGCGGTAAGTATCGGTTTTGTTGCTGGTACTGGCCCAAAGCGGACGTTGTACCCTCGCGCCTTTCGATGCCAGTTTTTCCCATCTATCGCCACTAAATTTCTTTTCGAAACTTTGGTAGGCAATTTTTGCACTGGCAATAGCGGTTTCACCCAGCAAGTTCCCGGCAACTATTTTTTTATCACCCTCCACTTGCAGAATAACATCATCGTGCAGAATCTTATCGGCAAGCACATCAATCCGGCTTAGGAAGAAACTGGCAACGGAGGCGATCTTATCGATAGGTTTATCTTCTTCAACCCGGCGCTCCAGCGCTTTTAAATAAGCCTCAGTAACTGCTTCGTAGCTTTCAATGGAAAAAAGCAGGGTAATGTTGATGTTAATCCCTTCGTACAACATCTCTTCAATGGCCGGAATTCCTTCTTTTGTTCCGGGGATTTTAATGAGGCAATTGGGACGGTTTACTTCTTTATACAACCGCCGGGCTTCGGCTTTTGTTTTTTCTGTTTCCCTTGCCAAATAAGGCGAAACTTCCAGACTTACAAAACCATCTTCGCCGTTTGAAGCATCGAAAACGGGTCGCAACATATCGCAGGCTTTCTGAATGTCTTCAATGGCCAGTGCTTCGTAAATTTCTTCCGGTTTCTTTCCTTCTCCGGCCAATGCTTTTATCTGGTCGTCATATATATGACCACTGGAAATAGCTTTCATGAAAATTTTTGGATTCGATGTGATTCCCCTTAATCCTTCATTTTTAATTCTGTTTTCCAGTTCTCCGTTGGTAATGATTTCTCTCGATAAATTATCGAGCCAGTAACTTTGACCATATTCAAGTAGTTTATCAAACTTTTCCATATACTCTGTATATCTTTTTTCGACTCAATTATTCTTCTTTTCAGCGTTCGAACAAGCTTGCTTTCAAGATTGACTTTGGGCGATTGATTTTTTAAGATGTTCAACCACATTGTCAACCGTGAAACCATAATGTGCGAAGTTTTCCTGGTAAGGAGCACTCGATCCAAAACGGTCTACAGACACCACGGTACCGTCATCGCCAACCCATTCTTTCCATCCCAGGGCAGCTCCGGCTTCCACAGCGGTCCTTGCTTTTACTTTTTGGGGAAGTACTTCGTTCCTGTAGTTTTCATCCTGCTCTCTGAATAATTCCCAGCAAGGCATACTAACCACCCGGGCATCAACATTCATGTCTCGCAACTTTTCCTGAGCTTCCAGTGCAATTGAAACTTCCGAACCTGTCCCCATAAGAATGGCATCCGGAGCATCGCCTTTTTCTTTCGAAAGTACGTAGGCCCCCTTTAGAACACCGTCGGCTGAAGCATATTTGCTTCTATCGGCAACCGGAACATTTTGGCGTGTCAGAACCATCATCGACGGACCCTTTTTTCTTCGGAGCACGGCTCTCCAGGTATAAGCCACCTCGTTGGCATCGGCCGGACGGAACACAAAAATGTTGGGCATGGCCCTGAAAGAAGCCAGGTGTTCCACAGGTTGATGGGTAGGTCCATCGCCTCCCAGACCAATTGAATCGTGCGTGAGCACATAAATGGTGGGCAGTTTCATCAGGGCTGCCAGCCGAATGGCCGGTCGTGCATAATCCGAAAAAATAAAAAACGTAGCGGCAAACGCCCTTAGTCCGCCGTGAAGCGTTATTCCTGACGTGGCTGCTGCCATTCCGTGTTCCCTGATCCCCCAGGGGATATTTCGGTTCTGATAATTGCCTTTGCCAAAATAGCCCCAATCTTCCATTAATGTTTTGGTCGAAGCTGCCAAATCTGCACTTCCCCCCAGAAGGTAAGGAACATGTTGGGCAAATGAATTGATGATTTTTGCCGAGGCTTTACGCGTAGCCACGGGACCATCATCCGGTTTAAATTCAGGAATATCTTTATCCCAGTCTTTGTCGGGTTCGAGCGCTTTCCCCTTTTCCAGTAATGCATGCCAATCAGGATGCTTTTGCTCGTAACGTTCATACATGGCATTCCATTCCTTCTCCAGCTGTTCACCTCTTTCAATGGCCTGTTCCATGTGTCTTTTCACTTCTTCCGGAACATAAAAGGTTTTATCTTCCGGCATGCCGTAAACCCGCTTCGTGGCTTTTACTTCATCCTCCCCCAGGGCTGAGCCGTGTGCTGCCGCCGTATCCTGTTTGTTAGGCGCTCCGTGAGCAATGTGTGTGCGCAAAATTATCAGTGAGGGCCTATCTTTTTCCTGCTGAGCAGCCTCGTATGCTTTGGTTATCTTTTCAATATCATTGGCGCTTTCACCCAAATCCTGCACATGCCAGTTGTATCCTTCGAAGCGTTTTTTTATATCGTCGCTGTAGGTAATTTCAGTATCTCCATCAATGCTGATATGGTTGTCGTCATACAGAAAAATCAGTTTTCCCAGTCCGAAATGACCGGCCAGAGAAGCTGCCTCGCTGGAAGCCCCCTCCATCAGGTCGCCGTCGCTGCAAAAGCCATAAACGTAATGATCGACCACCGGAAAGTCAGGTTTATTAAACCGCGAAGCAAGGTGTGCCTCTGCCATGGTCATTCCAACCGCAGTCATAAATCCCTGCCCCAGCGGTCCGGTTGTGGTTTCAATTCCTTCGGTTAATCCATACTCCGGATGCCCGGGCGTTTTACTTCCCCATTGCCGAAGATTTTTAAGGTCCTCCATCGACACATGATAGCCGGTTAAGTGTAGCATAATGTATTGAATGATGGAAGCGTGGCCGTTAGATAAAACAAAGCGGTCGCGGTTAAACCAGTGTGGATTTTTAGGATTGTATTTCATGATGTTGTTCCATAAAACATAGGCTGCCGGTGCCAGAGACATAGCTGTCCCCGGGTGTCCGGAACCCGCTTTCTGTACAGCATCCATTGCTAAAGTTCGTATGGTGTTAATCGAAACTTTTCTAATGTTATCGTTATCCATAATATTAGTTTTATGTCGTTGTCTTTGTATTTCAAACAGAACGAACAGACTTAATGTTCGTTTGCTAACTCCGGGGATGACATTTCTATTCCAATAAATCGAACAAATTCGCCCATTGCATGCTATCCCGAGGCCCCTTCAAAAACGCCACTCGGCGCCCCATCTTATATCCTCACAATCAACCACTACGCCGTCTACCAACGGGCAAATCTCATCTGTAAATAAAAGTCTGAGGAAAAGAATCAGGCTTTGTTTCGCTATTCCGATAGAATTACGAATTAACAACTTATAACATTCTACTTACGAATAGCACCATCATGTAGACTGGAGCTAGTTCAACATCCAGCGTTTGTAGTTATATGTATATAAGTGATTTATTGATATGCTCCCATCAGGTGTGCTACGTTTTTTTACAAATAGGTTCTAACTTAAAAATTCTGAAAAGAACCCAAAACATATTAAAAGAATTCGAGACAAGTTGGAATTGGCGTAACGAAAAGAAGCAAACATCAGATATTGCGATGACTGCCCAACCAGGATGACAAAAATTCAAATAATACTACATACATACCGGGTATGGAAAAAACCCGTTGGAACGGGCTATAAATTTGGCTACTTCCGTTAGTGGTGTTTCGAGTTTACGGAGAAGTATAGCAGAAGCAGCGGACTTCCACTTATTGACACTGACGAAATTCACAAATAATCACAGATGATGGGAAAATTTTAAATGATGAATGATGCCCAGAATAGTCGGGGTTGAATTATGCTTCGAGATCGTTGTGGAGAAAGGGTTCACACGTTTCTTTTGCCACCGTTGCGAAAATCTTTGCGCTTTTTGCGTGAAACTTTTCTAACCACTAAGGCCCCTAAGAATTCCACAACGGGCACAAATAAAAGTCACCTCGAAGCCTAACCATAGTAACAACAGTAACGATAGGAACCACAGAAAACGCGCGGCGCAACCTGAAATCCTTCCAGAATTAGCTCATTTGCCCTAGAACCGATTTCAACACAAGCGCGTGGTTGTGAATCGGGTCCTTCGCCGCATAAACCAAGACAAGGTGGCCATATTGAGCCTCCAGCTTTTTCAATCGCTGCAGCTCATCTTCCTTTTGTGACAACTCCCGTGCATAATACTGCGAAAATTCGTCCCACCGTCTTTCCTTATCCTGATGAAACCACTGCCGCAATTCCTTCCCCGGGGTAATTTCCTTGTTCCACTCATCCCAGAAGGCTGCATCCTTCGAAATTCCGCGGGGCCAAAGCCTGTCAACCAAAACACTGTAGGAACAGCCGGGAACTGCTCCTTGGTATACCCTGCGAATCGTAATCATGGATTATCCTTTTTCACGACAGTATTTCGCGATGGCTTCCACGTGAACCTTCGTCGTATTCAACACAGGAACACCTGCATAGCGCTCCTCATCCAGAATCAACGGTAGTTCGGTACAACCAAGGATGATCGAATCGATGCCCTGTTCCCGAACCATCTTTTCAATGATATTCACCAATAACTGTCGGGTTTCCTCTTTGAAAATACCCAGTTCAATCTCGCTGAAGAGCTTGTTGTCGATTACGTTTCGGTCGTTCTCACCGGGCAACACCACTTCGAGGTTTTTTCGACTGAAAACATCCGCGTAAAAGGTCGCTTTCATTGTTAAGCCGGTACCAAACAGCCCGGGACGCTTCAAGCCTATTCGCTCCACTTCATCGCGGGTCGCCTCCACAATGCTGAGCAGAGGAATGCCCGACCGTTCCCTCAATGCATCGAATAACTGATGAGGGGTATTGGCACTCAGGGCGGCAAAATCGGCCCCCGCCCTCTCCAGCTTGTCAATCTTTTCGGCCAGGTAATCCGTTGCCTCCTCGTACCGCTCCTCACGCATCAGCCCAATGAAAAAAGACATATTCACACTGTAAACAATGATCTCGGGGTAATTCAGATCGCCATCGCCTGTCTTAAATGCATCGATGAGTTCTTTGTAATAATCAACCGTTGCTTCCGGTCCCAGTCCTCCGATAATTCCTATTTTCTTCATGAATCGATGATGGTCATATGTTGATTGGCTACCGCCCCCCGGGTATCTTCGGCCGCAGGACTCGGTTTGCAAAATCATTCAATTTTTACCGTAAAGGTATCATTTCAGGAATAAAGGACAATAAAGTCTTTTATAAAAAGAACGAAATCCTAAACAATAATCAAACGGTGGATGGTCAAAGGAAAATGGAGAGAGAAACGGAGTCCCAAAGTGTTCTGAGCATGATTTCCATAACAGACTTGCCCACGGAGTCAAATAACAGGAACCAAGGATAAAAATGTCAAGGTTAAAGACTTGTCTCATTTCTGGAATCTCATGTCCGGAGTCTTTTCTTAACCTGCTCCAGCAACATATCATCACCATTGACTGTTAACCTGATATCTGTATGACAAATAAATGTCCATGAAGGCTTCAACCAACCACAAACTGCTTTACTACCTCAACAATTGGGTGGATATCACCGAACAGGAGGAAGCGATTATCCTTTCGGCCTTCGAACCAACTTCGATCAAAAAGAAAAAGGATCTGTTGGTTCCCGGCGAGGTTTGCCGATATGTCTATTTCGTAACGAAAGGTGGTTTGCGGTCTTATTTCGTCGATTCGAAAGGGGTAGAACATATCTATCAAATCAGGCTGGACAACAGCTGGATTTCAGACCTCGAAAGTTTCTTTTCCCAACGTCCGTCCAAATACTACATCGAGGCGATGGAAGATACGCAAATGCTCCGCATCTCGCATGAGCGCCTGGAACAGCTTTACCACGAAGTGCCCAAACTGGAACGCTACTTCCGCATCCTGTTTCAGAAAGCCTACATCAATGCCCTGGAACGACTGAACGCCACCATGTGGGAATCGGCTGTTGAGCGGTACAACGATATGCTGAAAGAACATTCCGACATCTTCCAGCGCGTACCGCTGACCTACATTGCCTCCTACCTGGGCATCACCCCGGAGAGCCTGAGCCGTATCCGAAAGAAGAAGTAGACCGACAAAAAACGAGGCCCTCACTCCTTTTTCCTAACCTGCATCAAGTTCATTTCTTATCATAGATCAAGTGTACGAGGCCTGTACCCGCCGTACCTTTGTACCTGATGATTGACCATCGGACGATAACATTTTTTAGAAAACGTCACCGTTGGTCAAACCGTAAAGAGAATATGAACAGGAAAGCATTCGTCAAACGACTTTTGGCAGCAATGCCAATAACATTTACAGCAATGAAATTAAATGCACTACATAACATCACCGATTCGTTGGAGAACACGCCCAAAATGCCCGTTCTTTTCGTGGGGCACGGCAGTCCGATGAATGCGATTGAGGAGAACGAATTTGTCAGCGGATTTCGAAAAGTGTCGACCGGGATCGAAACGCCCAAAGCCATTGTGGTTGTTTCGGCCCATTGGGAAACACAGGGAACCCGGGTAACCGCCATGGAACATCCGCCTACCATTCATGATTTTGGCGGCTTCCCGAAAGCGCTCTACGAGGTGCAATATCCGGCACCGGGGATGCCACAACTGGCAGAGGAAGTAAAAGGGCTGGCCCATACCACCGATGTCCATCTCGACGATAAATGGGGACTCGATCATGGCGCGTGGTCGGTTATCCGGCACATGTACCCCAAGGCCGACATCCCGGTGATACAAATCAGCCTCGATTATTACAAGAATCCGCAGGAACATTATGCACTGGCCAAAGAGTTGGCTCAACTGCGGCAAAAGGGTATCCTGGTTGTTGGAAGCGGTAACATCGTGCATAATCTCCGGATGGTCCGTTGGGACAAGCTGAACGAGAACTACGGTTACGACTGGGCCCTTGAGGCAAACGAGAAAATGAAACAATGGATTCTGGACGGGAATCACGCCGCGTTGATGGACTTTTCGAAACAGGGTACAGCCTTCAACCTCTCGATTCCGACACCGGAGCATTTCCTGCCCTTGCTGTATGCGCTGGCCCTTCAGGATAAGAAAGACGACATCACCCTTTTTAACGATGAACCCCTTGGCGGTTCGTTATCGATGACCTCGGTAAAAATCGGGTAAGAGGGAAACAAATAATAGTAACATTAAAACGTATCAGAAAATGAAAATAGCAGTAACAGGAGCAACAGGCCAGTTAGGAAGCCTGGTTGTTGAACAATTGAAGAAAAGAGTAGCAAGTGAGAACCTGGTAGCCTTGGTACGCAGCCCTGAAAAGGCAGCCAAGCTGGGTATTGAAGCCCGTGCGTTTGACTATAACCAACCGGAAGGTTTGAGTGATGCATTGAACGGCATCGATCGGCTGGTGTTGATTTCAGGTAGTGAAATCGGGCAACGGGCCCGGCAACATGCCAACGTAATTGAAGCGGCTAAGAAAGCCGGCGTACAATGGATTGTTTATACCAGCCTGCTTCACGCCGATACTTCGTCGCTGAACCTGGCGGGAGAACACATCGCCACCGAGAAAGCGCTGAAGGAATCAGGTATTGCACATACGGTTCTTCGCAACGGATGGTATACCGAGAACTATACTGCTTCCATCGAAGGAGCACTGGGGGCCGGAGCATTTGTCGGTAGTGCCGGCAATGGTAAAATTGCCTCTGCCACCCGTGCTGACTATGCCGAGGCAGCAGCAGTTGCCGTTACCGACGAGCGTCACAAGGGAAAAGTGTACGAACTGGCCGGTGACAAAGCGTACACATTAACCGACCTCGCAGCTGAAATTTCAAAGCAAAGCGGAAAGGACCTTCCGTACAACAATCTGCCGGAAGCCGAATATGCCAATATCCTGAAGCAAGTGGGCTTACCCGACATGTTTGCCGGGGCCATCGCCAGCTGGGATACCGGAGCATCGAAAGGTGATTTGTTCGACGACTCCCGTCAGCTTTCCCAATTGATCGGAAGGCCGACCACTCCGCTCGCTGATGCCGTGAAGGCTGCGCTGAAATAATCTTATTCATAAAGTACTTGATCAATTCTGTTTGCCTGATCTGGTTTCCGGGGATGGCAGACAGAATTGTTGTATGAAGCTATCTGAGAGGAAGAAAAATCATCGCTCTTCTCAATCTTACACCAACAGATATTACCATGAAAGACCAGGAACGAATTCAGAAGATTACAGAGCAATATGCCGGAGCGGTTCGCCTGTTGGCTATCGAAAAGGAGATTCTTCGTTTTCAATTCCTGGTAAATCATTCGTTACAGAAAGAAATCACCCTGGAAGCGGGATACCAAACCATTGCCAACCGGTTTTTCCAACAAGACATTCCCACCGAGGCCGAAACCGAGTACGCCATTAACTACATCGAAGATGAGTTGATGAGCAGCAAAGATTTGTTGAACAGGAATGAGATACTGATTTCTTCCGATGAACACATGGCAGAAGTATTCCGCAAAAACGACTTCGCTCAAAGCAGGTACTCCCGCCGGGAAGTGGAAAGTCTTTTCAGCCAATATGCATCCATCATCACGGGGCGACCGTCCTCACTAAACCGCCAGTCTGTTACCCGGGAAGATTTTGCCACCATTCTCCTGCTGCGCGAAATCACCCATCACCTGGGTTTTGAAGCCATCGATCTGGTTGGTTAAGACAGGAATGCCAGAAAACACTTCTAGCAAATTCAGAAAGTTTTTTATTACCTTGAAGTGCCTTAACAAACCAACTAAATGAAAATTGACCGAAGCAAATTGAAAAGATCAAGAAGCCGTTAGATGACATATTTAATAATGAAGAAAAGACTTAAAATATATACTTCAATTCTTTTCACCATTGTAACTCTCCTACTAATAATAAGTTGTAGTCACAATAAAAAATTCGATTCAGCTAAGTGGAAACAAAAGGGATTGGATTGGCAGATGACTGATGTAAGAGAAAATATAGTTGATGACCTAATAAACAGTGACACGATTATTGGAAAGAGTAAGGAAGCGGTTATTGAACTATTAGGACAACCAGAAACCCAAAGTAAGAATAAATTAAAATACTTGATAAGAGAAAAGTACAGCTCCGATATTGATCCCGATTACATTTCAAATTTGAAAGTTGAATTTGACAACGATGGACGAGCAACAAAATGTGAAATTGAGAAATAAAAACGAGACCTAACAATTTTATCATATGCAGGCTGGGCCTTTAAATCTTAGGGCCGAACGAACGCATACAAGTGATCGTTAGGGTGAATAAGCACTAAACCACTAGCAATAAATTAAATGAAAAACATTTTCTTTATATCAACTTTTCTTCTATTGACTTCATTTCAAGGTGAACGTAGAATGTCGATCGCAAAATTTGTAACGAGTCAATTTGATCAATATGAACTAGAAGAAAGCTATATGTCAGATAATTTTGTGAAATCAATTGAAAAACAGAATCTACACTTATATAGCGACAGAATTTTATTAAAAGCTAAAGAGTCTCACAAGAATAAAAATAGTTATGACAAGCCAATTTTTACACGTATTCAATTGTGGCAATTTTACTTTGAAAGTAAAGAAAAATGCAATCAAGCATTTGACTCTTTATTGAAATGTTTTCCCAATGATTGTGCTGAAATCGAAAAGGGAAAAAACCAATCGATAAAAGTGACTCCATCTATATGGGTATTTTGTGACAGCGAAATTTACGTTGCAAGAACATCGTGCGAACATGTAGATGAAAAATGGGAAGCATTTAAAAAAGACTTTGCATTCACATTCGCAGAAGAAAATTCTAAGATAATAGTAACTGAATGTGGAAAACTCAAATGGACAACAAAAGAAGAAATTAAAAACGCACCCTAACAAATTTATATGATAGGCGGGACCCCGAAGTCTCGGGGCGGTTTGACAAGTCAAATCAATGTTGCCACCTCCTGCGGGTCTGACTGGATTTCTGTTGGAAATCCCGCACGACCACATACAAGTGACCGTTACCAACACTTTAAATATGGACAAACTACTACAAATAAAACCAGGAAAATTACTTCTATTGTATTTTGCAATAATCTTTATCTCGATTTTACTATTTATCGCTTGGGGGACAATCGTTCCAGAGAAATTAATCTCATTTGGATTTACTCTTGTTGTTTTAAGCTGTATTGGAGGATACTTGTTTTGGATATATTTGATTTTATACGGATTTAAAACTATTGATAATAAAAATGGAATTGATAATAATCTGAAAACGTCCATTATAACTTTGCTGACAATTCTATTGAGTTTTATTGCATTTACGGTAATAAATATGATTGATTTTGGAGAGAAGAATAAAGATATTCCTACTCTGATCAGTCTGATTATATCTCCAATATTGACGATGGCATTTATTCATATTATTACCAAATTGACAAAAGGCTTTAAATTTTACGACAAAAATTCAAAACCAAATCTGTGGGACTATTTTGGAATAATATTTACATTAGGCTTCGGCCCACTTGGACTTTTAATGATGCACTCACATTTGAGGTTGATATTGAAAGACCAATACATGTTAAGATAAAAACAGATTTAAATATTTGATGAGAAAAAAGCCAAAAACTATTGGCAACAAATTGTAAATGGCAGGCGGGCCTCCGAACTCTCGGGATCGGTTTGACAAGCCAAACCAGTGTTGCCACTAAAAACGACATACATTTATGACAATAATTTTGACTAATCTAAACTGACAAATAAAATGGAAATAGAATATACACTAAGTCGGACAGACTATATAGAATTTCAATTATTTGCTGCGACAAAATCAGAAACAATAAGAAAAAGCAGGAGAAAAGCAAGAAGCCGATTACCAATTATCTATTTGATACTTGGGACTATTCTGTTAGTGCTTGCAGACAAAGTCTTCTCAATATTATTCTATTTGATTGGAGTTTTATGGTATTTGTTATATCCAACTTTGTCAAAGAAAAGATATCTGAGATACTATGAAAAATATGCTGATGAAAATTTTAAAAACCGATTTGATACATTGATAAAAGTGAGTTTTCCAGATGATCAAGAACTAATTGAGACTGTAGACCTTGAAGGTGAATCGAAGTTTAAAACTTCACAGATTGAAAAAATATTTGAGATAAATCGATTTTTCTACATCAAAATGAAATCTGGCTCTCACCTTATAATTCCAAAATACAAAATCGAGAATATTGACAAGCTCAGAGAAGAACTGACAATGATTTCAGAGACAAAGAATCTTAAATTAGAAACAAATTTGGAAATTGATTTTTCTGATAATTAAGAAATAGTTGCAAATACGCAGTATTAGGCATGGCGAAGCCCCGAAGTCTCGGGGCGGTTTGACAAGTCAAACCAATGTTGCCAACTTCCTGCAGGTCTGACAGCCCCGATGCCTACCAGGATCACCCGACCATATTCAGGTGACCGTTGACGTTAATTTTCTGAATACAACAAAAGCTTTCATGATAAAAAAAACAATCATATCAATAATCACACTCTTAATTGGACTTATATCTTTTGGTCAGAATACAACATCTATCCAGAAAAAACAAGCATTAGTTTTTACAGATCATAAACACGATAGAGAATTGAAAATCTTTCTGGATATAAATAGACAGATTATTAGCATGAGTTGTAATCCTAAAATAAATGAAAATCTTATTGATTCATTGAATTCAAAGACGAGCCAGATTATTGATTCAAGTAATGTTCATATTTATCTAAAGTCCGATAGTACCTGGATTTACTTAAAAAACAGTTATAGTTGGAATATTCACAATGAGCTTCCCAAAGTTCCCAAAACATCAGTGATTAAATACATTTTCAAAAATCAAGAAAAACTAACAGAAAAGGAGAAAAAATTACTGCATTACATGATTTTTTACTCCAATAGGAATTACGAGGATATAGATAAATTTACCTATTACCAGAATTACGAGGTTGAATCGAGACTTTTTCAATTCAGATTTGATTGTCATTTTGATGATATGAATAAACCAATAATTAAATTAACTGGGTTTAAAGAAATAAAAAACTAACGCGAACAAGTTGTTACCTCCTGTGGGTCTGACAGCCCCGACCGCATACAAGTGACCATTATAGCACTCAAAATGAAAAAGCTACTTACATATGCAGTGATAGTCCTGGTTGTTTTGCATTCCTTACCTCATTTTTGACAGTCTTAAGCAATTTGCTACTTTAGGGGCTTTTGCGACGGAATGGTGCTGTTTGATTGGCTTAGGCGTGACAACACCATATTTAAAAACGCTGGTACATGTACATAAAAGATACTGCTACCGCAAAATAAATATTATAAGACGTATGATGAGGAAAATAGTCAAAGTTTATTTTTTGTTCTTAGCTTTTATGATTCTGACAACCGGATTGAGATATTTCCAAATGGATATTTTCAATTTGAAAAACGTTGGAGAAATTTCGCCCATATTAATCTCAGTGATATTTATTTTGTTGATCAAGAAGGATTCATTCAAAATGCTAGCCTTCAACAAATTTGAACTTAAACCTTTATTTCTGCCCATTGTGGCAATCATTTTTGTCATTGCCATAGATTTCATTGTTCAGTTTAGATTTCATCTTATTCAGCCACCAGTATTCAACATGTCATTTCTGGTTAGCTTGCTGATTTATTCCGTCCTGTTTACTATTATGCTTGGAGGATTCGAGGAAATTGGTTGGAGAGGATATCTAACCAGTAAAATCATTCAGTATAAACTATCGTGGAGTCAATTGATAATTATTACAAGCGTAATTTGGTCAATTTGGCACTTACCAACCCATTTCGCAAAATTTGAGCATCACTTTTATATCCAGTATTCAATCTTTGTCATAAGCTGTTTCGAATTTAGTATCATCATGGCTTATTTGAGAATTCGAACCAACTCAGTAATTCCGGCAATTATTATGCATTCATTGATCGCTTTATTATATGCGAGTTTTTTCAAGCCAACCTCCAATCATATGGACTTATATTTCCTGACGTTTCCAAGTATTGTCATGATTCTGATTTTATTGCCGGTTTCAATATATTACTATAGAAAAGGTCATAAGATATATTCAGATAATTATTTGAAAACGCCTGCACCCGAATATGTAGGATAGCTCATAAAATATGAGCTTTAGCGCACTATTTGGGGAATTCAGGTTTAAATTGATTCTGACTTTTGCAATTGGTGCATACCAATACGTTTAACCATGTAATTGACAATAAAAAAAGACAAAGACTGGCCACAGCATATTGCCACCTTCTACGGGTCTGACGGGACCATTTAACCACCGGATTCTTATTTGCTCGTCACATACCGCTTCAGGTTTTTGGCGATTTCAATCCGGTCCAGGAATGAATCGATGACCATATCGTAGAGTTTCTCTTTTAGTATCTCATCCTCGATGCCAAAATCGATGTTCGGGTTATCGTTCACCTCCATTACATACACTTTTCCGGCAATCTCCTTCAGGTCGACACCGTAGAGGCCGTCACCAATCAGGGCAGCAGCTTTCAATGCCGTTTCGAGCACATGGGCGGGTACCTCACTTACCGGCAACGTTTCCGAATCGCCCGACTGCTCCTCGGCTTCTCCCTGCCAGTTATAAATCTGCCAGTGGTCCCGGGTCATGTAGTATTTGCAGGCAAACAGCGGCGTGTTGTCGATAATACCTATACGCCAGTCGAACTCCGAGTAGGTAAACTCCTGGCAAATCACCATGTCCGATTTCCGGAACAGCGTATTCAGCACCTCAAGAGCTTCCTCTTCATTGTTCACTTTCGTGATACCTAACGAAAAGGCGCTGTCGGGTTGTTTAATCACAGCCGGGTAGCTCACTCCGTCGAGGTCTTTGGGATGGAACAGGTTCTTGGTAAACACCGTGGTCTGAGGTGTTAGAATTTTATTATTCCGGAACAGCTCGTTCTGGTATATCTTGTTGGAGCAACGCAGAATCGACCACGGGTCGTCAATCACCACCAAACCTTCGGCGTAAGCCAGTCGCGACAATTCATACGTATGGTTGTTCACGCTGGTGGTTTCGCGGATAAAGAGCGCATCGAACTCGTTGATTTTATCGAAATCGTTCTTCGTGATAAACTCGGTATAAATTCCTTTCCGGTTAGCCGCCTGTTTGAATAGTTTCAACGCCGTGTTGCACGACGGTGGCGTCGTTTCCTGCGGGTTTACCAGTATAGCTAAATCATACTTATAAGCGGTTAGCCTCGATTTGTTGAAGCGTTTCTTATCGAAATATTCCCGTGCAAATTCATTGACCACCATCAGCTCATCATCGCTGATTCTGTTCAGGTTCAGTGGCTGTATCTTTTTGATCATCCACTCCCCGTTCCGGATGAAGTATACCTTGAACAATGGCGTTTCAAACAGCTGGTATAGTTTCGGTGCGAGCCTCTTCATACCCCGCACGTTGGTGTGTCCGAAGTATACGTTCATGCTGAACTCTTTCTCCTTCACGTTTCTCAGCGCTACTTGCAACAACTCATTTATCTCAGTGGTGATGGAACGAATCACGCCCGTGCTGCTAAAATCACGAATGGTGGTCACGTTGGGAATAACCCGCTGTCCGCGGGCCGATGCCAGCAGCGACACATAGTAACCGTAGCTCTGGTACTGATACGAGCTGCACAGGTTAAAAACGCGCAAGCTGTTGTCGGTATGGTACTCCGAATTGTTGATGTATTCCTTCACTGAAATGATTTTGGCATTCACATCGGTAAAGTGCCAGGTACGCGGCTGGTTCACCACGATGATATTCTTCATCCGGTTTTGATAGAGAGAAGCGGGTAACAGATACTCCAGCTTCAAACAATCATATCCTTCCGCGTAGTAATCCTTCACGGTCTTAACAGGTTGAAAACCCCATTGCTGATACCATTCCAGCAACTTCTCATTCGACGCGTCCGCTTCCAGTATCAGCTTTTCCTGCTTCCGCGAAGTCGCCAAATTCAGCGCGTGAGTCAACAGAAAACGCCCCACCCCTTTACTCTGGAACTCAGGTAAAGTAGCAATAGAATAAATACGCAGTGATTTCTTGTGCAGATGCAGGACCATCGCTCCCACCGGCCGACGCCGGGATTTTCCTTTTTCGGCTATCCAAACCTCCTGGAACGGGCTGGAGAGGCTTAGTGCCAAACTCCGACGGTTGTTTCGCTGGAAAGCAGGAAATGATTCTTTCTCCAGTTTTTCCAGGAAAATCAAGTCTTCCGGCGAAGACTTTCTAATGTGCAACGTCATGTTGGTTCATCAAGATATTTTGCCAAATAAACTAATTTTTCAAACAGGTTATTCAGCTGCCACCAACGAAATACAGTATTTTGCCAATAAAAATCGACACGAAGCACACATGCACTGATATACTGCTATTTAAAACTAAGACAAGACGCGAATTTATCCATTAATTCGTACTCATCAGGGTTGAGATATGCTCCGCGCTCACCTCATCAAAATCTTTGATAGTTAACGATGCTCCTATTGCATTTAATTCCTCAGCCGAATGACTGGTGGTTACCCCAATAACTCTTAAGCCCGCCCCTACAGCCGATTTTACTCCTGCAAGAGAATCTTCAAATACGACACAACGGTAATCAGGAATAGCTATTTGCTCCAATGTCTTCAGATAAATTTCCGGATGTGGTTTACCATGAGTTACCCGGGTCCGGTCGATTATGAATTCAAAATACTCTCTTAGTTGAAGCTTGTTCATCACCATATCGACATTCTTAGTCGGTGCCGACGTAGCCACAACGATTCTGTGACCAGCAGAACGCATTCGTTCCAGGAAATTACGTAATCCTTTCACCGGGCCTACATTCATCTCAGTTAACATACGGCGAAATTCAGCATCAACTGCCTCATTGAAATTATTTACCTCATCCTGTGTCAGCTCCCTTTTTAGTAAGGTACGAATTGCTGTGTCACCTGTTGTGCCTGAAACAATATTGGAGAAGTCGTCATCGCTAATAAAAACATTCTCTTTCTCAAAAACAGATCGCCAAGCCTTTATATGTAATGGATTGCTGTCGATAATCACACCGTCCATGTCAAATATAATCCCCATCTGCTCAACGTTTTCTCTGCTTTCCATAATCATCAAATTGACAAGTTTCTAGAGGAGCAAAATTACGGTTTTAACTGACCGATTGAAATTATTCAAATTAAGAAAAAATGAATTCTTCGCCCGGCTATCTGATTACTGAAGACTTCTCATAATGAGAATGATAAAGAGCCCAAAAATTTTCATTCTACTGAGTCTTATCGAACTAATATCTATTTCTCTCGCTAGTCGATATACAAAAAAAGAGACCCGGAGCATTACCGGGTCTCTTCCGCAATTCACCTATTAAAACGGGCTTATGTATTCCGGAGGCAGCTCCGGCACAAGCCAAATCAATATCCAAAAATATCTTCGAGCGCCAGCTCTTCAACCGGCCCGACTGTTTTCAGTGCATTCAAATCGGCATCATTCCGGTTACCCAGTACCAGGTATGTAAAGTGCTGGTTCTTCATATGGTCGTTAAAGAAATTCTGCACATCGGCAATGTCCGATTTCCCGACCTTGTTGTAAACATCCTCGCGGATATCCTTGTCGATACCCAACCGCTGGTTCCGCAACCAAGTCCAGAAAATGTTCGTTTTGTTGATGCGTTCCGTCTGGATATTCTTCATCACGCTCTCGCGGGCGATTCCAAACAGACGATTATCGGAAATCATGTTATCCAACAAACCGTTCATGGCACCAATCGCATCCATCATTTTATCGGCTTGCGTGTAAACAGCTCCGTTGATGTAGAAAGGTTCTTCTTTCTTCGATGGCGCACTGTAACCAGCCCAGGCAGAATAAGCCAATGCTCTCGATTCACGGATTTCCTGGAATACAACCGAACTCATCGAGTTGCCGTAATATTCATTGAACAGCTGCGAGTTAACGTACGTATCGGGCGAGAACGGCAGACTTTGCGACATCATCCGGATATCGACCTGCGATTTGTCGTAGTTCACGAAGAAAACCTTATTCTCATTTGTCGGCTGCATCACAAATTCTTTTTCTGCCGGGATCGATTTCAACTCGGCCGGAATCTGGTGCCCTTCCTTCACCATCTGGAAAACCTGATCGGAAGTCGTCGGACCATAATAGAACACGCGATGTGGGTAATGACTGAACTCGTGCAGTTTGGCAACCAAAACAGCCGGATCAACTTTGTGGAGTTCCTCTTCCGGAATCACATTCGTGAACGGATTCTCCTTGCCGTACTGTCCATAATACTGCAGAGCACGACGAATCTGATATTGATTCAGTTTGGCATCGGCACGCTCTTTCAAAAGACCATCCACCATTTTATCATAGGCTTCCTGATCGGGTTGGGCATTGGCCAGCAAATGCTCCAGCAATTCCATTCCCTTCTTCGCATTCTTATCCAAACCGGAAATGAATACATACGAACGGTCGTTACCGGTGTTCACATTCAAATCGACTCCCAGCTTATAGAATTCCTTTTTCAGGGCAGCAGCCGGATATTTATCGGTTCCCAGGTAAGGCAAATATTTAACCGCCAGTTCGAGTAACGGATCGTGATTCCGTCCCATGTCGACTACATAATCCAACTGGAAGAGCTCATTGGTTTCATTGGGAATATAGTCCATCTTCACTCCTTCTGCCAACGGCTTCTCATCGATAGCCTCCTCAAAGTTGACAAACCGGGGCTCCAGGGGCTCGACTTTCTGAGCCGTAAAATCAGTGAAGAACTTCGACTGATCCTGACGGTTGATGGAGATAGGCGTGATTTCCGGCTTCTCTACCTTCACCAGCCCTTTCGCTTCTCCTGTTCGTTTATAGGCCAACACATAGTTATCTTTATAATGCTCGCGGGCAAAAGCCACCAATTCATCTTTGGTGATTTTCTCCATCTCATCGTAGAAAGCCAGTTCGTCGGCCCAGTTGGTTTTCTTGATAAAGGAATTCAGATAATTGAAGACTCTCCATTTACCTTCGTTCTGACGGATGGCATTTAAACGCAATTGATTGACGGTAGCCTGAATCAGCCAATCGTCAAACTCTCCGTTCTTCACTTTTCCAACTTCTCCCAGCAACAGGTCACGAACCTCGTCAAGCGATTGTCCCTGTCGTGGTGTTCCATACAGCCGATGTTCGCCATACTCGTTGTGGAAGTCACTGTAGCTACCCGCTTTCAATACTTTCTGGCTTTGATTCAAATCGAGGTCGATCAAACCAGCCGTAGAGTTCGTCAGGATATAATCAATCATCGTCACAAATTTCCTATCGGGCGAATGATAGCCATCAAAACGGTATGCCAGCATCACTCTTTCCGCATCAGGACCATATACATCCTTCACAATCGGCTTCTCAATCGGTTCCAGTTTGGCGTGTTTTACTTCCGGAAGAGGTTTCGATTTATACTTACCGAAGGTAGCGTCGACCATTTGAATTGTTTTATCGTAATCGAGATCTCCACTAAGAATAACGGCCATGTTGTTCGGAACATACCAGGTATGATAGAAATTCATGATGTTAACCATCGAAGGATTTTTCAGGTCTTCGGGCCTTCCTATCACATCGGTTCCCAGCGGATGTCCGGGATAGAGGTTACTAATGATAGCCCGGTTCAAACGGCGTCCGTCATTGTCCTGCGACATGTTGAATTCTTCGTACACTGTTTCCAACTCGGTGTGGAACAAGCGAAGAACCGGGTCGCTGAAACGCTCGTATTCCATGTTGATCCACTTATTTAGTTCGTTGGATGGAATATCGTTCATATAAACAGTAAACTCATATGATGTACCGGCATTGGTATATTTCGCACCAATCGTGGAAACCATTTTGTCGTACTCGTTTGGAATCGCATATTTCGAAGCCTCCTGCGATACCTCGTCAATCTGTTTGTAAATGGCTTTCTTCACTTCCGGATCGGTCGCGGCTTTGTGCGCTTCGAATAAGCCGGATATGGAGTCGAGCAATACCTTTTCTTTTCCCCAGTCATTGGTACCGAATTCGTCGGTTCCCTTGAACATCATGTGCTCGAAATAGTGAGCCAGTCCGGTTGTTTCTCTCGGGTCATTCAATGAACCGGCACGCACGCCGATAAAAGTAAAAATACGGGGTTCGTCGGTGTTCTGCGACAAATAAACCTTCAATCCATTATCCAGCGTGTAAATGCGGGTTTTCAACGGATCGTTGGTTACTTCTTCGTACTTATAACCGTTGGAATCGGTTTTCTGAAGGGTTACATACTTCGATTTCTTCTCACTACAAGAGAAGAACAGGCTAATGACGGTCATCACCATCAGCACTTGGAAAAGCTTTTTCATAAGTAGGTTAATTTAAATATTGATGAAACATTTAGCTGTCTGGTTTAATTGGATATCAAGTTACTAAAAAAACCATACAATTCAATTGAGCTATCTTTAAGACGAGTAAAACGAGCTGATAAGTTGCGTGATAACTTTCGCTTTATACAACCTGCTTTCGCTGTATTTACAAATCCTCCCCAACCATCCGGCGTCTGTTTATCCCGACAATCGCTCCTAATAAATATGTTGAATAGCAGAATTATGTTACTGTATTTTTTAAGATTTTAACTCCAGGTTGATGAAAAAGAGGGTAACATTTTATAGGCCATCGGTTACAAACCGTAAGAAAAGAGCCAAATGAAAATGGAAGTTGATGAAGAGAATCTTCAATATGGAGGACAATTGAGATCATATCTACATCGTCTAAAACCAGCTTTGATGCCGGAAACGGCGTCCGAGGACATAAAAAAACTGCCGGGTGGCGGCCCGGCAGTTAGGAGTTAACGTGCGTAGTTATGAAGAAACTACAGCGTGGACAAAAAACAAGTTTGGGCAACTTGTGCGTTAAATATCTTACATCAGAAATTTTACATCTTTAGCTAAAGCCGGGAAATAGGCTGCAATCAAACCAAGCGCTTCTTCTTCGCTCAACTGGTTTGTCGAAAGTTTTCCCTGACCTTCCAGTGCCTTTTCATTCAGATAATATCCGTTAACCGTCGGGTCAAAACGTTGGAATTTAGCATTCACCAACTTAGCGCCAAAACCGCGTTTATTGCAGACATACCTCACTTCAAGATTTTTGGAGCGAACAATGTAGTTACGGCATTTCGAGGTCTTATCAACCAAAATGGTAATCGGATTCTCTGAATTTTCGTAAGATAACTGATAGGCTTGCAGTTCCTCACCGCCTGCTTTAACCGGAGCGATTTGTTTTATTTGGTAAGTTCCCAAAGTACTATTCGACTGCCCCTGGATGGTCTTCGCAGAAAGCGGTCCTACAAACAGAATACTCACAATAAAAAGCAAAGTTGTTGCGATAGATAATTTTTTCATGGCTTAACAATTTTTATTTCCTGTTACAGTTATACCATTCAGTTATCAATCCACATGCCAAAGAACTCAACAACCTGATAACCTACACCAATAGCAAGAACCAAGCCATACCTGAGGAAATCATTTCTGTTCGTTTTCGGAAAGAGAATTGAACGGATACGAACAAAACAAAAATATATGTTAAGCTAATCTATCTTCACATAAAAAGCCCGCTCAATCGGCATGAGCAGGCTCCTATTTCTTCAAAAGTCGGGCTTACTTCAGTCCCAGAACAGCTTTTCCCTGCTCAAACACAATGTCTTTGGGAATACCGGCTGCTGAAATCCGATCCAAATCGCTTTGTAGTTCCGGACGGATGTAACCGTTTTCTTTTATCAATTTGGCAGCAGCGTTATAATCACCGTCGCCCTGAATCTTCAGCAAATCATCCGATAATGCAGTCATTGCCTTCTTCATCTTCTCAAAATCGACGCGGTACGTTCCGGTTTCAGTATCACGGGTAAAAGCACCTTGCTGCTCAAAATAATAGAAACGAATCATGTTGGCTTTGCCATGTGCACTGGCTGCTCCAAAACGCACAGAACGGAAAATTCCAGCCATAAACGTCACATAATTGTCCATTAGGTCTTCACCGGACAACTCGCCCATGTCGTGCAATTTGGTGATTACCCACAGTCCAAGGATGTCAGCTTTGCCTTCTTCAATAGAAGTATAGGTATCTTTCAATGCTTCCCGAACTGTTTGTTTTCCGTCGATGGTTTTTCCAAGCCCCAATCCGTGAGCTACTTCGTGGAACATGGTATTTTCGAAGAAAGCGTCGAACTTGATGTGTGAACGCTGGTCGGGAGCAATCAACAGATCGGAAATCGGTACCAGAATCTTGTCAAACTTGGCACGCATGGCATTTTTCAACTGCAGTTTCCGGCTGCCTTTGGCGGCACGAACCCGCTCGTCATTCGGCAGGTTGATAGCAATGGTTTTGGAACCGGCATTGCAATCGCCTGCGTAATATAACACGTCGTAAGCATTCAAGTCGGAATCGGATCCCGGCATCTCTGCTTTGTACTCGGGAGGACAAGGCAATGCCCGCTGCAAATCTGGCAAAAGAGCGGCAAATTTAGCCAACCGCCGACTCCATACTTTGTCTTTTACCAGGATAAACGCTTCGTGCGACGTTTTGTATCCGAAAAGCTGATCTTCATAATTCTCGATAGGTCCCACTACAAAATCGATGGAGTTGTTCTTCATATCGAGCCACGCCATATCGCTGTCGTAATAGTCATCCGTCAGCAACGCATCGGCACGCAGTTCCAGGTATTTTTTCAGTCCCGGGTCTTCAGCGAATTCGGCAGCTTGACGAATCAACGAAGCAGCTTTCTCAATTTGGGCTTTAAAATATTCATGGTAAGGAATTGATATCAGCTTACCATCTTTATCCCGACGAATCATGGTGTACTGACTGGTTTTTGTCGAATCCTTCCAGTCGTTAAACTCCTGTTCCGTCATGTCCTTAGGATAAAAGTTGGCTCCTTTGGGTTTGGGACCTACTCCTTCGACAAACGGCTTATTATTATTCAGACGTTCCCACGGGCCATAGTTAATCATGGCGAAATCTCTCTCAGCCTGTGTTTTCAGACTGGTCAACAAAGCTTCTTTGTCGCCGTAGGCTTCCTGCCAGAAAATGCCATCCATGATATCCGCCGCATCAAACATCAACGACAACATTTTCTTCTGGTTCTCGTCGAGCTGGCTCATATCGGTAGTCAGTTTAACCTTCGCAAACTCTTTTACTTTTTGCGCGACAACATCCTCCTGCTCAGACTCGCTTTTGGAGGAATTCTTGCATCCTCCCGCCATTAATAATACAATCATCAGTGAAAACAAAGAGATTAGTTTCATACTTATTAGTTTTTTGGTCATATAAATTTCTGTTATTCAATCATTCAAACACTTTTCTCATTTCATTCAGGCGTACCAAAGCTATGAAAAGTAAAATAAAAAACCCTTGACATTCCACCATGTTAATCAGTGGGATTTTATTACTTTGCCCCAAATCGACGGATATGAAGTTCAATCTACTTTTTTATATCGCTGTTTTGTTCCTGATGAGCTCCTGCGCTTCCACCCGGCTCCCCTGCCCTTGCGAAGCCTCCAGTGTCATTCTTCTGGATGATACAGAACTTCATATTCATTCGGAAGTCATTCTGGAAACTGACTCGGATTCAACCAGTGAGGGAATCAAAATTATTGCGCAGATAATTGCTTCGGGAGGCAAACCACTGCCCAAAGGACTCCACGCCGAAATATATGCCATCCGCCCCAGCGACATGAGTTTTGATGGATATGAAGGCAAATTCGATAAGCAGTTAACCGACGTGCCGGGTGGTTTTATGGAGCTCACCGCTCTGAACGGCCCGGATTGGAAAGTCGGAACACAGGTCGACGTGGCCGTAAGACTTGCTGACGATGCGGGCGACCGGAAATATATCAAAGAGGATAAAGTGGTCATTCGGAAAGAACAGTCTTCCCATGCCAATCAGTAAACTATCGGGACCGGGCTTTCTTTCAGGAAAAATGTTTTGGGAATAAAAAAAATCTCCTACTTTTGTGCCCCGAAGCCTCGCTATGCGGCGTGCTTCAAACCATACGGAGAGGTGCAGGAGTGGCTGAACTGGCACGCCTGGAAAGCGTGTGAACCCCTAAAGGGTTCCGAGGGTTCGAATCCCTCTCTCTCCGCCACCCAAGCGTAATCAAAAAAATGATTACGCTTTTTTTATGCTCCTAAACGGATAATTAATTTCGCCGAAACATCTATCGTTACTGCAATTTCTATTTCCTATAATAATTCACAAATCATACCAATTACCCTATCCTATTGTTATAAAACAGTTCAGCAAAAGCTTGCTAAAAACCAATTTTAATGTAACTTATATATAGGAAAAGAGAAAGCCGACAAACGTTCTGACCAAGACAACAAAACATTATTAACCTAAAAACCAAAACCTTTTATATCATGAAAAATATCTTTACACCTCTTTTCCTGATCCTATTAATTACTATCTTCTCAAACAAATCATTCGCACAAACCGGTCCGCCAACGCCGCCTGATCCGGATAGTAATGATACGGAGAATGCACTTTTTGATAACGACCCAATCCCCGAATTTGGAAGCGTGACGTTCTCTCCTTCTCCGATGACGGATACCGAAGTTACCGGAAATAATACCATTTCTGCTTCCATCTCCGATGATGGCGAAGTTATTTCTGCCCTCGTACTTTATGGAACAACATCCGGTGATTTGACGAAATCATTTGCATTGAGTTATTCGTCGGGTACTACCTGGAAGGCTGATTTGCCTGTTCTGGAAGATGGCACTTACTATTACCAAATCAAAGCAGCTGACAATTCGCAACAAGAAGTGGTTAGTACTGAAGCCTCATTTGAAATTACGGCCGGGACACCCGTTGCCCCGGCAGATTTACAGGCCAGTGCTATCGATTACAACCGGTTTACCCTGGAATGGCAACCCAGTTACCAGGCTACATCCTACTACCTGATCATTAGCACAGAAGAAGATTATTCAAATCCGATTGTGGATGGAGACATCGGAAATGTCACTTCATACGAAGCAACGTCCGTTCAATTCTCAACAACCTACTATTATCAACTGAAGGCTATACGTTTGATGGACGATGACGCGGTGATGGAAAGTGAAATCTCCAGTGGGGAAGTGACTACGTTGGACCAACCTGCACCTGAAGTAACGGTTTCAGTCGAAAGTCTTCCGGATTTTGGTGACGTGGTTTCAGGTGAGAATTCTGCGACATCATCTTATACCGTAACAGCTCAATATTTGAGGGACAACCTCGTTGTTACGCCTCCTACCGGATTCGAAGTTTCCACCGATGAAACCAACTGGCAGGGAAATGCATCTCCACTTTCACTCGCCGGAACAGACGGCGAATTATCCACAACCATCTATGTCCGCTTTGCTCCGGACACTCCCGGGGCTACCAGTGGAGACATCACGCACGAAACAACCGAGCTACCGGAAACTGTTTTGGTCGCACTTAGTGGAACTGCCCTGGAAACAGAACCGGCTAACCATGTAAGTAACTTCCGACTCGCGGGACAAAACGGTAATACTTTTCATCTATCGTGGGATGAAAACAATGGAGAGGAAGCAGCCGAAGGCTATCTGCTGCTCTTCACGCAAACAACAGTTCAAACGCCGGTAGACGGAGAGACTCCGATAGAAGACATCGACTTCAGCGACGGTGAGGCTTTGATTGTCATCGATAAGGATACGACCGCGGCTGAAGTCTATATTCCGGGAAGTGAAACGCGATGGTATACGCAGATCATTCCCTATCGGGGAAGTGATGAAACCACCAATGTAAAAACGGATGGAACCGTTCCGGAAATAACACTCATCACACCATTGGATGACCTACCTAATGCCTGGATTAATGAGTTTCATTATAGTGACGATGGCGATGACCATGCTCAGGTTGAAATTGTCTTAGAGAATGCCGACAATTATTCCCTCGAAGATTTTATTCTTATTCACTACAACGGAGCAGGAGGTACCATAATCGATGAATTTAATTTTGCAGATAATGCATCGGTTTCGGTTCAAGGTGCTTTCTCTATCATTCTTATTGATTGCGGAACATTGCAGAAGGGGCCAGATGGACTAGCAATCTCATATCAACATAGGATTGTGCAGTTTATCAGCTATGAAGATTCATTTATAGCCACCGAAGGTGATGCTACAGGAATTACATCAATCGAAATTGCTCCCCAAGAGACCACTACAACCCCACCAAATTTTTCTATTCAACTGACTGGCTCAGGCTCTTACTATGAAGACTTCACCTGGCAGGATCCTGCAGAATCGTCATTTGGTGCGGTGAACGCCGGGCAAATATTAACGGCATCTCCCAACCTGGAAACAACTTGGTTAGGAACACAGGACAATGATTGGAACAATGCAGCCAATTGGAACAACGGAGTTCCGGATGAAACGATGAAAGGCATCATTCCCGCCGGCGTTGACCATTATCCAGTGCTTACCGCAGGAGTGACTCCCAAAACACTGGTACTCGAATCGGATGCTTCACTGAGTGGTCAGCAATATCTTCCGGAAAGCTGCATTCTATACGCCAAGCGAGCGTTGACCGCAGAAAAGTGGCTCTTCCTAACTCCGCCGGTAGAGGATAACATAGCTGCTATGTTCGAACCGGTCTACGGCATGGTCTACCTGATAACTTACGACAACTCTCAAGCGGCTGATGAAAGTGCCTGGAATTATGTGTCGGACCAAACACTGCCGCTGTCCCCCATGACTGGTTACGGCTTTTACAGTACTCGCGAAGAACTCGAGCTCGTTTTCAATGGCAGTCCTATTTCCGGAACTCAGTCCGTTCTCCTGAGTTTTGAAGATGCCGGCAATAACTTCAACTTTGTTGGCAATCCCGGACTGGGAGCCATCGATTGGTCGACTTCGAATCAGGCCAATACAACCGGAACGGCTTATATGTTCGACCCGAATGCCAAAACATACCTGACAATCGCTTCCGACGGAACCGTCACCAATCCCGAGTTTACGGATATGATTCCTCCCATGCAGGGATTTTTTGTGGAAGCAACCAATGCCGGTAACTATTCAGTGAATCTGGACGATTGCGTTCCAACCGACCAGTATTTTCTGAAACAGGGAGTACCCGAAGATTATATTGTCCGGCTGAAAGTGACCGGTCCTAATGGACATGATTTCGCTTTAGTTCGATTCGATCAAACAAACAACGATGAACTGGATTTTAATGAAGACTCGCGAAAGCTGGTTTATTACGATATCGGAGTACCACAACTTTGGTTCAGTCAGGAGGGTGAGAAACTGGCCATCAACCAGGCACGTACCTATCCGGCAAGCTTCCCGTTAGGACTATACATTTCCGATGATAGTGAACTGAGCATTACCGGCACGGTTTCCGGGTCATTCAGCGATGGAATCACCATGTCACTGGAAAATACAATCACCGGAGAAACACTCGATTTGAGAAGTAGTGATACATTGCGATACGATGCTTCGGCAGGAGAAAACAACAGCTTAATCCTGCACCTGAAAAACGGCACCGGCTTCGATGAGTTCACCAACGAGAAGGTTCGTATCTACAGCTCCGGCGAAATCCTTCATGTCACGGCATCACAGATTCTGAAAGGAAAGCTCGAAGTGTTCAATTTTATTGGGCAAAAAATAACTGAATACTCAATCAACCACACCAATCACGCCCGGGTGCAACCCGGGACCGGAATCTATCTTGTTCGTTGGACTGACGACGAACAAGCTGTCGTTCAAAAAGTCAGTTTGCGGTAAAAACCAAAAAAATCCCCCGGCGTCTCTCAACCGGGGGATTTAATTTATTTAGTTTCTGAATACCAGGGTATCATTTTCCACATCCACCAGGATGGGTTTGTCTTCTGAAATGCTCCCTGCCAGCAACTGTTTCGACAGGTCATTCAGAACGAACCGCTGCAACGTCCGTTTGATCGGGCGGGCACCAAACTGCGGGTCGAAGCCCGAAGCAGCCACCCATTCCACTGCCGCGTCGCTGATGGAGATTTCGTGATTGCTTTTCTTCAATCGCTCCATAATCAGGTTGAACTGCAGACGCACAATCTCCTTGATCTCTTCATGATTCAACGGCGTAAACACAATCGTTTCATCAATACGGTTCAGGAATTCCGGACGAATGCTCTTCCGCAAGAGATTCAACATCTCGTAACGAGTCTCCTCCAACACCTCTTCACGGTTTTCATCTTTCAGATTCTCAAACCGCTCCTGAATAATGTGTGACCCGATATTCGAGGTCATAATGATGATGGTGTTCTTGAAATTGACCAGACGTCCTTTGTTGTCCGTCAACCGGCCATCATCGAGTACCTGGAGCAACACGTTGAAAACATCGGGATGTGCTTTTTCGATCTCGTCGAACAACACCACCGAATAAGGCTTCCGCCGAACCGCTTCGGTCAACTGGCCACCTTCGTCGTAACCAACGTAGCCCGGAGGCGAACCAATCAAACGTGTTACCGAGAATTTCTCCTGATATTCCGACATATCGATTCGAGTCATCATATTCTCATCATCGAAAAGATATTCAGCCAGCGCTTTCGCCAATTCGGTTTTTCCAACACCTGTGGTTCCCAGGAAAATAAACGAACCAATGGGCCGCTTTTCATCCTGCAAGCCGGCACGCGACCGGCGAACTGCATCCGACACGGCTGCAATTGCCTCATCCTGACCAACAACCCGCTTGTGCAACTCATCTTCCAGCTGCAGCAGTTTTTCGCGTTCACTTTGCATCATCCGGGAAACCGGTATTCCGGTCCACCGGGCAACGACTTCAGCAATGTCCTCTGCTCCCACTTCCTCTTTAATCATGGAAGATTCGCCCTGAAGCTTGGTCAATTCCGTCTGCAAACGCTGAATTTCTTCTTCGGCACCTTTGACTTTACCGTAACGGATTTCGGCAACACGACCGTAATCGCCTTGCCGTTCGGCCTGTTCAGCTTCCAGTTTCATTTCCTCAATTTCAGACTTGTTGCGCTGAATAGCATCAATGACATCTTTCTCGGCTTGCCAGGAAGCACGATACTTCGTCTGCTCTGCTTTTAAGTTGGCAATTTCCTCATCGAGGTTGGCCAGCTTTCGGGTATCGTTTTCCCGACGAATGGCCGCCCGCTCAATTTCCAACTGCTTCAGCTTCCTCTCGATTTCATCCAGCTCTTCCGGAAGAGAATCCATCTCCATCCGCAGTTTAGCTGCGGCTTCATCCATCAGGTCAATGGCTTTATCCGGCAGGAAACGTTCGGTGATGTAACGCTGCGACAGCTCAACGGCCGAGATAATCGCATCGTCCTTGATACGAACCTTGTGGTGACTTTCGTAGCGCTCCTTCAATCCACGAAGGATGGAAATCGCACTCAAAGTATCCGGCTCATTCACCATCACAATCTGGAAACGACGCTCCAACGCTTTATCTTTCTCGAAGTATTTCTGGTACTCATTTAAAGTTGTTGCACCAACCGCACGCAAATCGCCACGGGCCAACGCCGGTTTCAAGATATTGGCAGCATCCATCGCACCTTCGCCTTTACCGGCACCAACCAGCGTATGAATCTCATCTATGAAAAGAATGATCTCTCCATTCGCTTTCACGACCTCATTTACCACAGCTTTCAAACGTTCCTCGAACTCACCTTTATACTTAGCTCCAGCCACCAAAGCGCCCATATCGAGCGAGAAAATTTGCTTGGTCTTCAGGTTTTCGGGTACATCCCCACGAACGATACGATGAGCCAAACCTTCAGCAATTGCCGTTTTTCCTGTACCCGGTTCACCAATCAAAATCGGGTTGTTTTTGGTACGGCGCGAAAGAATCTGCAAAATCCGGCGAATCTCTTCATCCCGGCCAATCACCGGATCAAGCTTACCGGAACGGGCACGCTCATTCAGGTTGATCGCAAAACGGTTCAGCGAATTGAATGTATCCTCGGCTGTCTGACTGTCCACCTTCGACCCTTTGCGCAAGTCCGCGATAGCAGCTTCCAGTTCCTTCTTGTTGATACCGCTGTCTTTCATCATCTTGCTCACAGAATCACCGGCATCGAGCAAACCAAGCAGCAAGTGTTCTACCGAAACAAACTGATCGCCCATATTTTGCGAATAACCGGTCGCTTTTTGAATAACCGTATTCGCTGCCGGCGACAAATAGGGCTCGCCGCCCGACACTTTCGGGTAACCAGCGACAATCTGATCGAGTGCTTGTTGCAAAGTAGAACTATTGACTCCCAGTTTCTTCAAAAGAAAACCGGTGACATTTTCAGCTTTGCTAAACAAACCTTTGAACAGGTGCCCGGTGTCGATTACCTGTTGGTTGTTTCCCTGCGCCACCTGAATGGCATGCTGCACAACCTCCTGCGCTTTAATGGTAAAATTGTTAAAGTTCATGTCTGTATTTTTAATTTTTTATTGTTGCCCAAATCCAACTTGCCCCGTTGTAGCATTTATCCAATAGAAAGAAACCGACCGGGACCACTTCAGGTCTCTCCCATTTTTCTCCTCACGAATATCAAACTTATTGCCAAAAGACAACAACAGACAAAATGTCTTCAACCATCTGTTTATCAGGAATTTTTGACATGCAAATCTTTAAAAATGATGAAAATATGTCAGTCAATTCACTACTAATCCAATATCCAATTATTTTCAACCAATAATTACCCCAAACTATTTACCATAGTGTAAACGTTTGTTCGCAATCGTTCACAGAAGCTTTCATATGCGGACACTAGCCCGTGGTCATTCGTCCCTACAAAAATCACCAAACATCTATCATTCTGACATTTACAAAACGTGGCACCGTCGTTGTACTTTGTTAGGCGGAATCGAAGAGGATTGTTAAGCATTAATACTGTTAACAGAAGTTTAGTCCATATCACTGGTTTATACAGTGAACGAAATATTTACGCATCAAACAGTATTATGTCTAATTTAAAAACAAGAAGCCATGAAAACAAAACTCTTCTTACTATTCGCAGGATTACTTCTTTCAGTAGTTGCATTCAGTCAGGAAAACATTGAAGAAGTAAGAGTTTCTCCACCGGAATTTGCCGGATTCAAAGGCGCCGCTCTTTTGATAAACGAAGCTAACGTTGAACTGCAATCACTCAATGACTACGTAATTAAACGATTGGAATATCCGACAACCGATGCCCAGGATTTTCGGGAAGGAAAAGAAGTCATTCAGTTTACCGTTCAACCCGATGGAACATTGAGCAACTTTGTTGTTATCAATAGTGTTTCTTCCGCTATGGACGAAGAAGTTATTCGTGTTCTAAGAACAACCAGTGGTCTATGGAAACCGGGATGTAATAACCGGGAAGCTGTCGCTATGGACAAAGAATTTGCTGTTACCTTTAAACTGGCAGAGTCATCTGATTTGAAATCCCAGGCTACGAATTACTTTATCAAGGGGAACAAACAGCTCTTGTTAAAACAAAATCCCAAGCGTGCCATCCGCCATTTCAATCGTGGAATCGTGTTATTGCCTAACGAAAAATGTCTGTTGCTGGCACGAGGCATGAGCCGCTATGAAGTCGGTGACAAAGAAGGTGCCTGCCGTGACTGGAACCGTATTAAAGCTTTAGGAGGCTTCGAATCCGACGAGCTGCTTGACAACTATTGTGAAATGTCGGGTTACGCCGATATGCTGAAAACAGTGAAAGAATGAAAACAAAGCTAACATCACGTTAGCTCAAAAAGGAACCGGTTCTCTTCCCGGTTCCTTTTTTTGCATCAAGTTTACCCCCCATTTTTACTTCCCCCTATATATCAATCAACTTTTCCTATCCCGATTGCTGCTGTAATCATTTTCTCCTTTACGAAGAATTGAACTTTCTATCGGGCACTTCGTTATGCCTCAATGATAATCAACCTTTTCTTAAAGAAAATAAAGAGTGACAACCTGAGAGCAGATAATCATCGTTGCTAAAAAACACTTATTGATTGATAATAAACCACTTATACAATTCGGTTTACTTCAGGAGTTCGCTTTTAAGAAATTCTGACACTCCGGCAAATAAGCCTTAAAGCAAAAAATTGTTGTATAAATTGCTTTAACACTTTAATTTAGATTTACTCTATTAGAATATAGCGATATGATATCGTCCGGTTCAAACTCGATTAACATGACTAAAAGACAAAAAAATGGAAAACCTGAATGATTACTCCTATGCAGCATGGGGCCTGATTCAAACCTGGGGCCTGAAACTCGTTTATGCTGTTGTTATTTTGATTATCGGTCTGTGGATTATTAAACGGATTGATAAACTGGTAAGAAAAACACTGGGGAAAAGAGAAATAGAGCCTTCCCTTTCTTCGTTCCTGATTAGCCTTCTCGATATCACTCTGAAAATCCTGTTGGTGATTACCATTGCCAGTATGCTTGGAATTCAGATGACCTCGTTTATTGCTATTTTGGGTGCCGCTGGTTTGGCTGTCGGCATGGCCTTGTCGGGAACGCTGCAAAACTTCGCCGGAAGCGTTATCATCCTCATATTTAAACCATTTAAAGTAGGCGATTTTATTGAGGCCCAGGGACACATGGGAACCGTTAAAGAAATTCAGATATTCAACACAATTCTGAATACACCCGATAATAAACAGGTTATCATTCCCAACGGAGGACTGGCAACCGGAAGCATGACCAACTACTCAGCTATGCCCACACGTCGTGTCGATATGAAGTTTGGTATTGGCTATTCCGACGACATAGACAAAGCCCGTGATATACTGAAAAGGTTACTGGAAGAAGACGAGCGGGTACTCAAAGATCCGGCTCCTTTTGTTGCCGTACAGGAATTGGGTGACAGCTCGGTGAATTTTGTCGTCAGACCATGGGTCGAAGCAGCCAATTACTGGGGCTTATATTTTGACTATACCGAAAAAGTAAAAAAATCATTCGATGCAGAAGGTATCTCTATCCCATTTCCACAAAGGGATGTACACCTTTTCAATGAAAAATAATGGATAACCAAACGAAATTTGACAACATGCTGAAAAAATTATCTTTCCTCATCATTATTTCAACAGGAACATTGGCTCTTCAGGCTCAAACGCCGGCTGATACCACTAAATACTGGACCATTAACGGAAATAGTTCACTCAACTTTTCCCAGGTTTCGCTTACCAACTGGGCCGAAGGTGGTGACGGATCTGTTTCCGGGACTTTTCTTTTTAACATCAATGCCAATAAGAAGAAAAATAAACACATCTGGGATAACTCCTTTGACGTACAATATGGTTTAGTCAAGAACGCCAGTGAGAGCCTACGCAAGAGTGTCGATAAACTGAGCTTCTCGTCGAAGTATGGCTATAAAATCAACGGTAAATGGTACTTGTCGGCCCTGTACGATTTCAGAACGCAGCTGGCCAAGGGGTATAATTACCCGAACAAGGCTACATACATTTCCAACTTTATGGCTCCGGGCTACATGAATTTCGCGCTCGGTTTCGACTACAAGCCCAGCGATAATTTTTCGGCGTTTTTGTCACCGATCAGTACCAAGTTTACCTTTCTTGCTGATGACTCACTATCCACTGTTGGAGCATTCGGCGTAAGTCCGGGCGATAAGTTCCGCGCTGAATTCGGTGCTTATGTCAAGCTTGCATACACCCAGGAAGATTTGTTGAAAAATGTAGATCTGGAAACAAAACTCGATCTCTTTTCCAACTATTTAGACAAACCACAAAACATCGATGTTAACTGGGATGTCCGATTCAACATGCAGGTTAATAAATATCTGACGGCCAACTTCGGTACCACATTAAAATATGACGACAACATCAAATATGTCGATTCCAGCGGTGTGGAACACGGGCCCAGGGTGCAGTTAAAACAACTCCTCGGTGTCGGACTCACTTACAATTTTTAAATGCTTTAATTGTTAAAAAAAGGAATAAACACACAACCCGTTCGAATCGGCTTTGTCATTCGGACGGGTTTTTTATACTTTGCACCCTGTTAGAGAATTCATCGATGGAAATATTAAGCTTTCAAGAGTACACTCAGCCGCAGCACAAAGAATGGATTGTTTTCATTCACGGTGCCGGAGGAAGTTCTAAAACATTTGGCCGCCAGATTGCTGCTTTCCGCAGCCATTTCAATCTGCTCCTTCCAGATTTGCGGGATCATGGTAACTCGAAAGAGCTGACCAAACCGGAAGATGATGAATTTTCTTTCCGGATGGTTGCCCACGATGTGCTTACGCTAATGCGTGAAAAAGGAATCGAACGGGCACACTTCATCGGGATATCAATGGGTTCCATCGTCATTCGGATTATTGAAGATATTGCACCGAAAGTAGTCTCATCAGTCATTATTGGTGGTGGCGTGATGAAACTAAATCGCCGGACGCATCTGCTGTTTAAAACCGGAGTTTTCTTGTCAAGCTTTATCCCCTATCACAAACTTTACCAGTTGGTTGCCTGGATTTTGATGCCCTACCGGAATCATAAAGTGGCCCGGCGGCTTTTCGTTAGGGAAGCGGCTCAGATTAAATCGGAAGCCTTTAAGGTTTGGCTGGGTTTGCTGGCTGACCTGAAGAAGAACCTGGATAGCTATTTCAATAAGCCATTTAAATCGCCGATGCTAATGATCATGGGCAGCCAGGATTTCAACTTCCTCGATGAATCAATCGACTATTGGAAGAAATTCCCCTTTACCAACCTCGATATTTTGCCCAAATGCGGGCATGTTTGTAACATCGAGCAGGCGGATGAATTCAACCAACGCAGCCTGAATTTTCTGCTCAAACTCTCCAAATAGGTTTTCTACCGAATAATGGGTTTTTGTGGTTAAACTTTGTATCTTAAGCGAAGTACATTAACCAGCAAAGCTATCATTATGCCAGATCTATCGACGAAGTTCATGGGACTTTCTTTGAATAATCCCATTATCATTGCCAGCTCAGGGCTTACCGATTCAGTTGAAAAAATAAAAGAACTGGAAGCGAACGGAGCGGCTGCCGTTGTTTTGAAATCGCTCTTCGAAGAAGAGATTATCCTGGAAATGAAGGAAACCGAACACCGTATGACCGGCCGGCCTTTCCTCTTTCCCGAAACCATCGATTTTACAGAGGAAGAGTTATACGAAGACTCCGTCCGGAAATATATTCGACTCATCAAAGAAGCAAAAGAAGCCGTTGAGATTCCGGTCATCGCTTCCATCAACTGTGTCTCCAGTCAAAAATGGATGTACCTCGCCAAAGAGATTCAGGATGCCGGTGCTGACGCACTTGAACTCAATCTTTTTTTCCTTCCATCGGATGACGATAGGGAACAACTGGACAACCTCGTTATCACCGATGCAATTATTCACCAGGTAAAAGAAATTGTTTCTCTTCCAGTTTCCCTGAAAATAGGCTATTACTGTTCCAATCTCGCATCCTATATCAGTAGGATTTCAGAGGCTGGAGTGCAGGGCCTTGTGCTCTTCAACCGTTCATGGATGCCAGATATCGATACCGAAAATCTGACGGTCACCTCCGGCCCCATTCTTTCTTCACCGGGCGATTACAACCAAACACTTCGCTGGGTATCGTTGATGTCGGGAAAAGTAAAATGCGATTTAGCTGCCTCAACTGGTATTCACTCAGCCGACGCCATCGTAAAACAGTTGCTGGCCGGTGCCAAAGCGGTTGAGATTGCTTCAGTAGTATACAAACACGGTCCGAAGCACATTAAAGTTTTGCTTGAAGAGCTGAAGAAATGGATGGCTGAAAAAGAATTTGAATCAGTCGAAGATTTCGTTGGCATGCTGAAGCATTCATCGACCGGAAATCCCGCAGCCTGGGAACGGGTTCAGTTCATGAAGAACTTCAGCCAGTTTGTATCGTAAAACCGGCTGACGAACAATATGCTATTGGGGAACGAAATTATAGGTAATCGTTCCCCTTTGTTTTTCTGGAGCATTGGGGGCGACATTGAACTCGGTATTCTCGGCCGCTTTCTTCGCATATGCGTACAACATGGTATCGGTGACATTGGGATTGGGACGAGGTGTAGCGCTCAGTACCCGGCCATTTCGGTCCACCACAATATCCACTGTTATTTCGCCACCGCCCTGCGCAAGGTAAATGGGAATCGGCAACCGAACATGATACCGGTCCTTGAGTGAGTAATGAATATTGCTTTTCCCCTTGTAAATGGTATTCTTAATATCCTCCGGCTTCATGCCTTCAGTCGTTTCCTCGGGCATTTTCACATCACCTATTTCCGGTATTTTCTGCGAAAGCGTTTTATTCACATCATTCACCAGGGCCTTGGCTTTTGCAATCTCATCCCGGTAGGATTTATCGAAAAACTGATCTTTCGTCTGCTTTTTCTTCGATGCATCGTTTACGGCGCGATTCGATCCCCGATCAGCGGATTCGGTCGGCGAAGTATTCGCTTTTTTCTCTTTCTTCACTTCCGGCTCCGGCAATTTCGGTGGTGGTTGTTCCGTAAAATCGAGAATAATGCCTTCGTCTTTCGGCATTTTCGAAGTTTTTAATTCAGCCAGCAAGAAAATAGTCAATAAGATGAGGTGAAAGGCAAGCGTGCCAATCACTCCATAAATATGCCGCCGATATAATTCCTTTAATTTCTTCATTTACGAACGTGAGCAAAATTAAGAATTTTATTGGCGCTGCGAATAGTGGGAAAGCTTTGTTAACACCTTTGGGAAAATAATCGGGAGGGACTTCTTCAGAAAAGTATGGGCAAAAAAAATGTCCCTTGAAGGGACAGTCTCAACTTACGTTTCTCTTAATCTCTTTCCACGATTTCTTTCAATTCATGAAGGCGCTTATCAATCTCGCGCATCATATCATCTTTCGATTGTTTTCTGAAAAGAGGATCATCATTTTCTTTAATTAAAAGTGATTCTCTGAGCAAACGCAAATCTTCCAAACTTTCAAAATATTCTTTTCTTCCCATAAATCTCTCGTTTTTGTGATTTGCACTTTTACACAACGTCAAAAATGCTAAATTAATTCCACAATTATATTAAGCATATTTTAAAACGACGTTAATAAAACAATTATTGTACCGTATTACTTTTTTATGGAAAGATTTATTCAATCACGATGGCTTCGAAGACAAACAGCTCGGCTGTCCGCCAGCCATCCCATCCCAAATGGGCCTTATTTTTAGAGCAGTAGCCCAAAAATTCTTCGACTGTCCAATTGTGTTCTGTGGCTACTTGCGGTAGAAATGTACCTGTGTTTAAACCGTTACGAATGTAAATACCATGCATCCCCAGAATGATTTCCGACGGATCGTGTATCCGCCGAAGTGGTGTTAGCACAGAAATTTGTACTCTCATATCTGGTAGTTCGCTCGCATCCAACGGTTCAAAACGGGTATCCTTCGTTGCAGAGGCAATAGCCAAATCACGGACACGTTCATACAACGGCTCTCGCTCATCGAAACGCCCAAGGCATCCCCGTAATTTATTCCTGACATAAACGGTGACAAATGCGCCCATTTTCGCCCGTAAAGCAGGAGGAAGATATGCCGGGTCAATATCATCGCGGCCTCCCCTTTCAAAATATTGCCAGATGGCTTCTTCCGCCAGTTTTTTCAATTGCAATTGCTCCTCTTCGCTCAGGTATTTTTTTTTGTCTCCTTTCATCACGGCTTCCAGCCCGCCATAGCCAACAACTCGGTCATGACCACCGTAAACGGAATCACCGGAATTCGAATAATCGACTTTCCGAATAGTGACATTTCCCATCTGTTCCGTCAGGTACAGAAATGTAAGCACCGAAGTCCATCCACAGCATGAGGTATGCAGGTTCGAAATATGCTTGTCATTGTTCCGGTCCAGACCGTCAAGAAATCTTTCCGGATCGCCGGAAATGATGCCTTCAATGGTTTCCGCATCAGCTGTGCGGGCATCTTCGTAATTGGGGTAATGTGACAAATCGGAGCTAATGATAAACAGCGTCTGTTCATTTGCCAGAGACAAGAGCTCGTCAGCAATCCGTTTGGATTCATTCGGACGAACGTGACCTAACAAAATGGGGATAATCCGAAAATCTGACTTCAGTTTTTCCTGTAAAAAGGGCAATTGAACTTCGAGACTATGCTCCTCGGTATGTGCCGCCGGGTGAAAACTGAACAAATCATTATTGGCAATGAGGCTTTCGCATATTTCTAAATCAACAGGAACAATTCCCAGTGGCGTTTCATAGTTGCCAATGTTGTACACCGAAGCTCCCTGAAACGATGCATAATGCGAGGAACCAAGCAAGATAACTCTTTCAATATTGTTCTCCTCAGGAATACGTGCGTAGCATTTCCCGGCGGTTCCACCAGAAAAAACATATCCGGCATGTGGGACTATCAGTCCGAGTAGTCGTTCGGATTCGGGTAAGGGAGTTCCGGCCTGAAGGAACTCGTGAATTTCTCTTTGTAGCGTGTTCGGTGAACCGGAGTAGAAGCGCCCGGCCGCTACCGGAACACGGTTAACCGTTTCAGCCATGTCCTTTTTCTTTTAAAGGTATAAAAAACGGGGCGCAAGGCCCCGCTTTCATCTGATAATCTTTTGCTTATTTCTTTAGTTCAAACAGCTTTCCAGTCACTTTAAATCGTCCGGTTACCACTGATGTTGTTGCAGCATCGGCTCTACCCTTAAATCCAGGTTGCTTACCTCCTACCGAGATGGTAAACCAGCCGGGTTCTATCACCAGATTGTCCTTTTTGTTAATCATCGATAGTTCACGTGGGCCGAGTTTGAAATTCACGACTTTGCTCTCTCCTGCTTTCAGGTTGATACGGTTGAATCCTTCCAGTTGCCTGATAGGACGCGGCGTAGATGCTTTTTCATCCGTAATGTACAATTCGACCACTTCATCACCGTCGCGACTTCCAGTATTGGTCACTTTTACGGAAACCGGAATCGAATCGCCGGAAGCGACCGTTTGGGGAACCTGCAAATCAGAATAACCAAACGTGGTGTAGCTTAATCCGTAACCAAAAGGGAATAGCGGTTCACCGGTAAAATAACGGTATGTCCGGCCTTTCATATCGTAATCCCCAAAAGGTGGCAACTGATCAACCGACTTGTAATAAGTAATCGGTAATCTTCCGGCCGGGTTGTAATCGCCGAATAAAACATCAGCAACGGCATTACCACCTTCCTGGCCTGCATAACCTGCCGAAACAATGGCATCCAGGTTATCAGTAGCCCAATTGATGGCCAGTGCACTTCCGTTAAGTAACACCAATACAACCGGTTTGCCGGTCGCCTGAATCGCTTTCATCAAATCGCGCTGAGGTCTGGGAAGCAACAGGTTGGTGCGATCACCACCTTTAAATCCATCGACTTTGATGGGCATCTCCTCTCCTTCCAGGCGTTGAGACAATCCTAGTACTAGCACGACGGCATCAGCTTTTTCGGCAGTAACAACTGCATCTTTTAACATGTTTGGATTTGGCACAGCCCATACCAGTTTGGCATCTCCATCACCGTACCAGTTCTTGTACTCGTATACCACTTTATAGCGCTTACCAGCTTCCATTTGCACGTCGGATTCATGGTAGAATGCATGATGTTCCGAATTATGGCTTAATATCTTCTTCCCCTCGAAATAAACATCCAGCGTAGGCATTCCCCAGCAGCCCAAATGGTAAGTTCCGGTTACCGGCGGAACAATGTATCCGGTCCAACGTACAGAGAAATCATCATCGGGCAATTGAGGAGATGGCGAATCGGCTCCCCAGTAAAAATTGATTTGATCGTCCACACGAGTGAACTCCGGCTTACCTTTTAATTCTGCATTCGCAAAATACTCACCGGTTACGCCCTGGTGACCATCTTCAGTTTGTAGATAAATGGATGGAACCGGGGTCAGGTCATGAATGCCATCAGCCAAATCGCTTCCCTGGGCGTAGGTAATCTTCACCTGTGGTTCCAGCTTGTTCTCAATTCCCTTCAATACCGTTACCGGATGTTTCGGGATGCCATTGTAATTTCCGATTAACGCTTCCCAGTTGTTGGCATTAGGCCCGATAACAGCTATTGTCTTCAGCTTTTTGCTCAACGGAAGTGTTTGGTTTTCGTTCTTCAACAGAATGATGCTTTTGCGTGCCGCTTCACGGGCCAGTTGGTCATTCACATCGGAGCAATTAGCACTGTACGGTATTTTTGAATAGGGAACCCGATTAGGCGGATCGAACATTCCCAGTTTGAACCGGGCACGAAACAATCGTTTCACTGCTTTGTCAATATCGGCTTCCGTAACCAAGCCGCGTTTGATAGCTGTATCCAACCGGGAAAAAGCAACACCACAGTTCAAGTCGGTGCCGGCCTTGATAGCAATCGCAGCTGCTTCAGCAGCATCTTTCGCCGTTTTCTGGAATTGGAAAAAGTCACTGATAGCCCAACAATCGGAGACCACATAACCGTCGAACCCCCAATCATCTCTCAATATATTCTGCAACAGAAACGGATTTCCACAGCAAGGTAATCCACGGAAGAGGTTGTAAGCTCCCATCACCGAGTAGGCCTTTCCATCGACGACCAGCTTACGGAAAGCAGGAAGGTACGTTTCGTAGAGATTGCGATCGGAAACTTCCGCATCGAACTTATGACGCAATGGCTCGGGTCCGGAGTGAACAGCAAAGTGTTTGGCTGTTGCCACCGTTTTCAGATAATGAGGATTATTTCCCTGCATTCCCTCTACGAACTCCGTCCCCATCATTCCGGTGAGGTACGGATCTTCGCCATACGTTTCGTGACCTCTTCCCCATCGCGGATCACGAAAGATGTTGATGTTGGGGGACCAGAAAGTCAATCCCTCGTATATACCGTGTTTTCCACGACGAATCCATTCGTTGTACTTTGCACGGGCCTCGGTGGAAATAGCTGTTGCTTCACGATACATCAGATCTTTATCCCACGAACCGGCGATGGTAATGGACTGTGGAAAAACAGTGGCATAACCGGCGCGTGCAACGCCATGCAATGCTTCGTTCCACCAGTTGTATGCCGGTATTCCCAGGCGGTCGATAGCCGGAGCCTGATATACCAGCTGACTAATCTTTTCCTCGAGAGTCATGTGCGAGACCAGATCATTAACCCTGTCTTCCAAAGGCAAATCCGGATCACGAAAAAGAAAATGTGTTTGGTTCTTTTGCGCCAGAATAGAAACCGGCAACAATAACAAGATGAGTGCGATTCTCAGTTTTCTCATTGATTAGAATTAAATTGGTTAAATCGTTCCCCCTAAATTAAACAAAACATCTAAAAAGGCTGTGTCTTCCGGAATTCAATCCAACTGGTTTTCTGTAATTTCTCGTATAAGTGTTACTTTTACAATCCTGACTTTTTTAAAAACCAATGTTCCAAACCATGAATTGCTTTTCTACCCAGTGGAAATACGCCATACAATTAATGCTGGTAGCCCTATTTGCTGCTACAACAGCCAATGCACAGGAAACCATTGTCAAATACCTTTCGGGAACGGATAAGGAACATACGGTCAACTGGAATTTCTATTGCACTGATGGACGAAACAGCGGTCAGTGGACAACTATTCCTGTCCCGTCTAACTGGGAACTTCAGGGATTTGGAACCTACAATTATGGTTTGGACCCGGATTCTATTCGGGGAAAAGAAAAAGGAATCTACCGGTATAGCTTTAATGTTCCAAAAGATTGGAAGAAGAAGCAAATCAACATTGTCTTCGAAGGTTCCATGACGGACACAGAAGTTAAAATAAACGGTCAGAGTGCCGGCCCCGTGCATCAGGGAGCTTTTTATCAGTTCAAATACAACATTACCCGGTTGCTGAAATTCGGTTCGGAGAACCAGCTGGAAGTAACTGTCTCCAAACATTCAACGAACGAATCGGTGAATGAAGCCGAGCGCCACGCCGACTATTGGATTTTCGGAGGAATTTTTCGTCCCGTTTATCTCGAAGCTTTACCACAACAGCATATTGTTCGCACTACCATTGACGCCAAACAAAATGGCAATTTTACGGCAAACGTGTATCTGAGCGATGTGAAGAATGGAGACGAAATAACAGCGCAGATTCTCAATTCGGCAAATCAGCCGGTCGATGAGGCGTTTTCTGTTCCGGTAACCAAAGGAAAATCTGATGTCCGGCTGACAACTCATCTTGAAAACCCAAAGCCCTGGACCCCCGAATTTCCCAACCTGTACAAAGTGGTTTTCGAGCTAAATAAAAACCAGGAAGTCATTCATCGGGTCGAACAAAAATTTGGATTCCGAACAGTGGAACTTCGCCCGCATGACGGGATTTATGTCAACGGTATCAAAGTAAAGTTCAAGGGAGTGAACCGGCATAGTTTCTGGCCAAATTCCGGCCGGACAACCAGCAAAAAGCTGAGCATCCGCGATGTGAAACTGATGAAGCAGATGAATATGAATGCAGTCCGTATGTCTCACTATCCGCCGGATCCTCATTTTCTGGATGTGTGCGACTCGTTGGGGCTGTTTGTTCTGGACGAACTGGCTGGTTGGCAATCGGCTTATGACACACAAGTTGGAACAAAACTCGTTGAAGAAATGGTGAACCGTGATGTGAACCATCCGTCCATCGTTATTTGGGACAACGGCAACGAAGGAGGCTGGAATACGGCTCTTGACAATTTGTTTCTGATATTCGACCCGCAACATCGCCCGGTGATTCATCCGGGACAACTGTTTCAACACACCGATAACCGGCATTACATTGATTACGACTACGGAGCCGGAACTTTCTTCCATGGCAATGAAATCTTTTTCCCAACCGAATTTCTGCACGGATTGTATGATGGTGGCGCCGGAGCTGGTCTCGAAGATTACTGGAACCTGCTGTGGCATAATCCGCTCTCAGCGGGAGGATTCATATGGGATTTCTCCGATGAAGCAGTGGTTCGAACCGATAAAGACAACGAGCTAGATACCGATGGTAGCCATGCTGCCGATGGAATTCTCGGCCCCTACCGGGAAAAAGAAGCTAGTTTCTATAGCATTCGGGAAATTTGGTCACCAGTCTTTTTTGAGAAGCGAATCATTACGCCGCAATTCAATGGACAGTTTCATATCGAAAACCGATATTCCTATACCAATCTCTCACAATGCAAAGTCGATTGGAAATGGGTGAAACTGCCGCCGGTAACAGGCGGAATGCAGGAGACAATTGCGTCTGGCGAAAAGGAAATGCCTGCAATTTCGCCCGGAAACAATGGAGTTTTATCAATCGATGTTCCGGGAAACTTCCATAAAGCAGACGTTTTATACCTGACCGTTATCGATCCGCACGGGAAGAAGATCAATACGTGGAGTTGGCCGGTGAAAACACCCGCCGAAATTACCGCAGCGATGTTGCCGCCAGAAGGAAAACAACTCATTAACGTAGATGAAAAAGATACGATCCTCGAAGTCACATCCGGAAAAATGGAATTCGAATTCTCCAAAACCACCGGCTACCTCGGAAAAGTGATTTCCGATGGAACCGAGATTCCGTTTAATGATGGTCCCATATTATCCGGTCCGAAACCGACCTTCAAGTCGGTGAGCTATCATCCAACCGAAGATGGAATGGTGATTGAAGCGAAATATGCCAACCGTTTCCGGGAACTAAAATGGACTGTTATGAAAAATGGTTTGCTCAAACTGGAATCCAGTTTTTATCCGCCTCACGAAAGCAATTTCATGGGAATCAGCTTCTATTTTCCAGAAGACCGCGTAACCGGAATGACCTGGATGGGCTACGGTCCTTACCGTGTTTGGAAAAACAGGATGAAAGGTAATACGCTCGCAGTATGGCATTCGTCGTATAATAATACGATAACGGGTGAAACATATCAGTATCCTGAATTCAAAGGTTATCACAAAGACTTTTACTGGGCATCCATCGAAACGACGAACAAGGATTTCAGCATTTTGTGTGCTTCGCCGGACATTTTCCTCAGAATGTTTACACCTGAGCCACCGCATGGAGCGTTCAACGATAACACGGCACCGGCTTTCCCGAAAGGGAATATATCCTTCATGCATGCCATCAGTCCTATCGGGACCAAATTTAAAAAGCCCGAACAGTTAGGCCCTATGGGACAGCCCTCAAAATTTGACAACCAGCGTCATGAATATTTTAAAAGCCTGATTCTTTACTTCGATTTCAGGTAATTATTTCGGGAGCGAAATACCCATCGTTGAAAACTTCGTCGTCGATTTGTCGTCGAATTAGGTTGAGCTGACTATTTTTGGTGACAAATCTATAAACGCGTGAAAGTCTGCATTGCCGAAAAACCAAGTGTTGCCCGTGAAATAGCGGAAATCCTGGGCGCCAAAAGCCGCCGTGATGGCTATTTCGAAGGAAACGGATACCAGGTCACCTGGACGTTCGGCCATTTGTGCACGCTGAAAGAACCCCACGATTATACTTCCCGTTGGAAATGGTGGGATCTGCGCACGCTTCCCATGCTTCCGCGGAAATTCGGTATCAAACTCATTGATGACGACGGCGTGAAGAAGCAATTCGATACCATCGAAAAACTGGTAACTGAAGCAGAGGAAGTCATCAACTGCGGTGATGCCGGCCAGGAAGGAGAAGTTATTCAGCGCTGGGTATTGACGAAAGCAAAATGCCAAAAGCCCGTCAAGCGGCTCTGGATTTCTTCGCTAACCGAAGAAGCGCTGAAAGAGGGGTTCGAGAAGCTTTACAACGGAACCGATTTCGACCTGCTCTATGCCGCCGGAAGTGCACGGGCCATCGGCGACTGGCTGCTGGGCCTCAATGCAACGCGACTGTACACCCTGAAATACGGACAAAACAAACAGGTACTTTCCATCGGGCGTGTGCAAACGCCAACCCTGGCACTTGTGGTTCAGCGGCAGCTGGAAATCGACAACTTCAAGCCGGAACCATACTGGGAACTGAAAACGACCTATCGGGAAACGGTTTTTAGCGCTACCAGCGGAAGGTTTGCGGTAAAGGAAGAAGCGGAAAAGAAACTGGAAGAAATAAAAGGGCACGACCTTTTCATCTCTTCCGTGGAAACAAAAAAAGGAACCGAGCAACCGCCAAAGCTGTTTGACCTGACTTCGTTGCAGGTAGAAGCCAACCGCAAATTCAGCCTTTCAGCAGACGAAACCCTGCGTGTCATCCAAAGTTTGTACGAGAAAAAAGTAACAACTTATCCGCGAGTCGATACCACGTTTCTCCCCAATGATATCTATACCAAAGTTCCGGGTATCCTGAAAAAGCTGAAGCCATACGAACAACTTACGGAACCGCTGCTGAAGGATAAAATCCGGAAATCGAAAAAGGTTTTCGACGATAAAAAGATTACCGACCACCACGCCATTATTCCCACAGGTGTTTTTACTTACAACCTGACGCCGGATGAAAAGCGGGTGTTCGATTTGGTAGCCCGGCGTTTTATCAGTGTTTTCTACCCCGATTGTAAAGTGTCCAACACCACCGTGCTGGCTACCGTCAACAAGGTGGATTTCAAAGCGACCGGAAAACAAATACTTCATCCGGGGTGGCGGGTTGTGTACCAAAGCGATGGAGGCAAAGCTCAAGCAGACGAAAACATTTTACCAGCGTTTGAGAAAGGTGAAAACGGCCCACACGAACCGGATTTAGCAGAGAAAATGACGCAACCACCGCGCTACTACTCGGAGGCGACGTTGCTACGCGCCATGGAAACAGCCGGCAAGCAGGTGGACGATGACGAACTTCGCGATTTGATGAAAGAGAACGGTATTGGCCGGCCATCCACCCGGGCGAATATCATTGAAACGTTGTTCCGGCGCCGCTACATCCGGCGGGAAAAGAAACGCATCCTTGCTACACAGACGGGAATCGACCTGATTAGCAGCATCGAAAATGAGCTGCTGAAATCGGCTGAACTGACCGGTCAGTGGGAGAAAAAACTTCGGCAGATTGAGAACGGCGAATACGAAGTAGCTCAATTCATGGAGGAGATGAAGCAGATGGTGTCGGAGATTGTGGACCAGGTAAAACGCTCGCCCAAGAAAGAAATTGCCATCATTGAAGACGAAAAAGAGGAAAAACCTTCCGGGAAAACCGATAAAAAGGAAAAGTCGGATGACCCAGACCTGACTTGTCCAAAATGCGGAAAAGGAACGATACTGAAAGGAAAATCCGCATGGGGTTGCAGCGCTTTCCGAGATGGCTGTGATTTCCGACTTCCATTCGAATTGCTGGAAAAGAAACTGACTGACAACCAAATCAAGCAGTTGATTGAAAAGAAAAAAACCGGTGTCATCAAAGGATTCACCCGGAGTGGTGAAAAAGTAGACGGTAAGTTGGTGTTGACAGACGATTTTAATATCGAACTGGAAGAAAAAGAAGAAGAGAAACTTATTTGCCCAAAGTGCAAACAGGGAACCATTGTGAAAGGAAAAACGGCCTGGGGATGTACCAACTTCCAGAACTGCTCTTTTCGAATTCCTTTTTCTTTCATGAACAAGGATGTAACCGAGAACCAGGTGAAACAACTCGTTTTAAAAGGAAAAACGCCGAAAATTAAAGGTTTCGAAACACCAAACGGTTCCAAAGCCGACGGAAACCTTCAATTCGACGAGAATTTCGAATTGAAACTGGTGTAAGTAAGAAAACCTTTCGGGCAAAAGGCTGTTTATCAATAAAAAAGTCATTTATGCTAATTGTTATATCCCCCGCAAAAACCCTTGATTTTGAGGCACCGCTGGCAACGAAGAAAAACACCCAGCCGCGCTTTCCACGTAAATCGGAAGAACTCGTGCAACATCTGCGCAAGCTCAGCTCCGACCAGATTTCAGAGCTCATGCACATCAGTCCCAAGTTAGGACAATTGAACTATGAGCGGTTTCAACTATGGCAAGCCAAATTTGAATTTCCGGAAGCAAGACAAGCGATATTGGCTTTCCGCGGTGATGTGTATACCGGGCTGGATGCCGACACGTTAAACGAGAAAGATTTTGAAAAGGCACAAAAACATCTCCGGATTTTGTCGGGCCTGTATGGCGTTTTGCGCCCGTTGGATATGATGCGCCCCTACCGGTTGGAAATGGGAACCAAATATTCATTCGACGATTTCGAAAATCTTTACGATTTCTGGAAAGATACCATTACCAAAACCATCCGGAAGGATTTGGACGAAAGTGGCTCGAATGTGTTGGTCAACCTAGCATCGAACGAGTATTTCAAATCCATCGATACGAAGAAACTGAAGGCGGATATTGTTACCCCTGAATTTAAAGACTGGAAAAACGGTCAGTATAAAATGATTTCCTTCTGGGCGAAAAAAGCCCGCGGCATGATGACCCGCTTTATTCTTCAGCATAATATTACCAAAGCCGAAGACTTACATGCTTTCGATATGGATGGGTACTATTTCAATCCCGATTTATCGAAGCCCAATAAACCGGTGTTCACACGCGATCATTAAAAAACGACACTCGTCATAAAAAAACCGGAGCCTTTGGGTTCCGGTTTTATATTTTTAATCCGATTAATCGAGAAATATCGAGCGTTCCATTTTCGGAATGATGCCCAACTCTTCAGCTTTCCTATAAAGCGTCCGAACAGCCTGTTTCCCTTCTTCACCCAGATTCCGGGTAAATTCGTTCACATACAAATCAATGTGGCTACGCATGACCGATTCCTCCATTTCCTGCGCATACAGTTTTACGAATGGATAGGAAGCATCGGGCTGTTCATATGCATATTCTACGCTTCGTTTCATCACCCGGTTGACTTTCTCCTGCACTTCACGTGGAAGGTTGCGGTTCACCACAATTCCACCCAGAGGGATCGGAGATCCGGTAGTTTCTTCCCAATATTCACCCAAATCGAGAATCTTCTTCAAGCCTCTCTTCTGGTAGGTAAAACGGTTTTCATGAATAATTAAGCCGGCATCCATTTCTCCCGAAAGGACCACTTCTTCAATATCCGAGAAGAGATATTCCTTTTTCTCTTTCACGTTAGGATATGCCACGCTAAGCAGCAAATTAGCCGTAGTATGTTCGCCGGGAATAGCGATCCGTAAATTGGGAACCTCGTCTGGATAAATCTTTGTTTTGCTAATCAGCAACGGGCCGTTATTCCGCCCCAGCGCGCTTCCGGCATCCAGCAAAACGTATTGGGAAGTCAACTGCGCATAAGCCGCGTAACTTAACTTGGTGATATCAATTTCGCCGGCAAATGCCAGTCGGTTCAACTCCTCAACATCCGCCATAACCGTCTCAAAAGTCAACCCTTCGGTATCAACCCGGTTATGGACCATCGCATCAAAAATAAACGTGTCGTTCGGACACGTCGAAAATCCAAGTGTTAAGTTCATGATTTATGAAATCTGTGGTACGGTAGCAAAGTTGCGAAGAATTTTCAACAATTCGTCCGTCAGATTCTCCAAAGCCGTTGGAATGTCCCATTTGGTGGTATCGCGCGACTCGACAAAATTAGAAATGGCTCGTATCTCGAGGAAAGGCACATCTTCCATCAGGCAGACATAAAAAACGGCAGCACCTTCCATCGATTCCACATCGGCATCAAAATTAATCTTGAGCTGGTCGATGGTCTTGTCGCAACCGTGACTCACGTTCACACTCAAACCATTCACATTCGGAAGTTCGATACTTTCGTTGAAATGTGGGTTTAACAGCTTTCCTCCCCGAAACGGAAATTGATCTTCCTTCAGGAAACCGGCCTGAAACAAGGTCTTGAAACCGCCCGGTTCTTCGATACCCAAATCGCCAAACTGCTCAGAAGTAATATTGACAACCGTCCCAATGGAGAGTTCGTCGTAAAAACTTCCGGCAATACCGGCATTAATCACCAAATCGTATTTCTCTTTCTGAAGGAGACGGGTTAATTGATAAGTGGTGAAGGAGAGTCCAACTCCGGAAACGATTAGGTCTATCTCCAAATCATGCCAGCGGTAATGCGACACCGGGGAATTTTTACCTTCTATTTCCTCCAGATTTTCCAGGAAAAGCTTGAGTTCAAAACAAGTCGCTGCTACAAAAAGAATCTTCATCCGATTATTTCGTTGGATTATGCCAAATTAATCAATCGACAAAGGTAATGATCCCATCCATTTTGGAAATTACCTTTTACACATTCTTACTCACTTTTGCCGAAAAGGTTAAAATTTGTCTTTAATTTGTACTCAGTTTAATTAAAGATGCTGTAAATCAGGAGATGGATCACTGTTTTTGAAGCCTGTTTTTCTTTCTTTTGCACGAAATCTAATAAACATAAATTGTGCAAAGACGGAAAGTTTACAAACAATCGAAGACGTGAACGGTTATATATCTCCGCCACACAATAAATAAACAGAGTCAGAAATCAGTAACAGAAATACCGAAAGGAACACTATATGAAGTTTTCGCTTAATAAATTAGACAACGGAGGATACAGCAAAGTAGAACACTACAATACCGAGAATGTAGAAAAACTGGCTACAAACTACCAGGATATTTTGGGCTTGCTGGGCGAAGATCCAAGTCGTGAAGGTTTGGAGAAAACCCCCGTGCGAGTGGCCAAAGCCATGCAATTTCTGACCCAGGGTTACAACATGAATCCGGAAGAAATTCTGAGTTCGGCCAAATTCAAGGAAGATTATCGCCAGATGGTAATTGTGAAGGACATTGAACTGTATTCACTCTGCGAGCATCACATGCTCCCGTTTTTCGGGAAAGCGCACGTGGCATACATTCCCAATGGATACATTACCGGACTGAGCAAAATCGCTCGTGTGGTAGAAGCATTTTCACGCCGGTTGCAGGTCCAGGAACGCCTGACACTTCAGATTAAAGAGTGTATTCAGAACACATTGAATCCGCTGGGAGTAGCAGTAGTCATCGAAGCAACCCACATGTGCATGGTGATGCGCGGCATTGAAAAACAGAATTCTGTAACGACTACCTCCGACTTTACCGGAGCATTCGAAAAGGTAGCCACCCGCGAGGAGTTTATTCGACTTATTAGTTCTGATCTTTCATAAATTGGAGCTTTTTTAACGCTTCATGACCAGAAACCAGATGAACTTTCGTCTGGTTTTTCTCTTTCGGAGACACAATGTTTATCTTTGCCACGCATTTAATTTTTAACAAACTGTATTGTAACCACCCTGCCAATTGATGCCAAAAAGGCATATTTAAAAGGGTTGTGTTCTGTCAGAAAATTGAAGAACCAAGATTGAGCAGATGAAACAAGTCTCGAAGCTTCGGGGCGCGTTCCATGTGGCAATTGAAAAACAAAAATGAAACACATGAAAGCATTCGTTTTTCCCGGACAGGGAGCCCAGTTTGTTGGAATGGGAAAAGACCTGTACGACAATTCGGATTTGGCCCGCGAACTTTTCGAAAAGGCCAATGATATTCTCGGTTTCCGCATTACCGATCTGATGTTTGAAGGTACTGACGAAGATCTCAAGCAAACCAAAGTTACTCAACCGGCCATCTTCCTGCATTCGGTATTGCTGGCCAAAACGTTGGGCAACGACTTCAAACCTGATATGGTTGCCGGTCACTCATTGGGAGAATTTTCGGCGTTGGTTGCTAACGGAACATTGTCTTTCGAAGATGGACTGGAACTCGTTTCAAAACGCGCCATGGCCATGCAGAAAGCTTGCGAAGTGGAGCCGTCGACCATGGCGGCTATCGTGGGTTTGGAAGACGATGTTGTGGAAAAAGTTTGTGCTGAAATCGACGATGTAGTGGTTCCGGCCAATTACAACTGCCCTGGTCAGCTGGTTATTTCCGGTTCGAACGAAGGCATTGATAAAGCTTGTGCCAAGTTAACCGAGTTGGGCGCCAAGCGTGCTCTCAAGTTGATGGTTGGCGGCGCTTTCCACTCTCCGCTGATGGAACCGGCCCGCACCGAACTGGCTGAAGCGATTGAAGCAACGACCTTCAACCAACCGAATTGTCCTGTTTACCAGAATGTAACTGCCTCTGCCGTTACCGATCCAGACGAAATCCGCAAGAACCTGGTTGCACAGCTAACCGCTCCGGTACGCTGGACACAAACGGTGAAAACCATGATAGCAGACGGAGCTACTTCATTCACCGAAATTGGCCCGGGTAAAGTTCTTCAAGGACTGGTTAAAAAAGTGGACCGTGCAATGGAAACCAACGGCATAAACGCCTACCAGGGATAAGAAACAAGAACATCTAAAAATAGAAGAGACAACCGAATTTCTCAGTTGTCTCTTTTTTTATGATTAAAAATTAAATTATCGTGGTTCCTAATCAAAGAAGTGACGGTCGAGAAATTGCTTCTCCACGGGCGAAACATTCTTCAAAGCCAACGTGTGATGTGCCATTCGGGCTACCGTTTCCAAAACTACTGTATGATCTAAAGCCCTGATGACATCTTCGCCCCAACAGAAAGGACCATGTCCGTACACCAAAACACCAGGAATACGCGAAGGATCCAAATTCATCCTGTCAAATGTCTCTACAATCACACTACCGGTTGCCAGCTCTGGATTGGCATCTTCGGGCCTTTGTTCTACCGGCGGCGTGCAGGGAATCTCTCCGTTAAAATAATTGGCATGCGTAATGCCCAATGGAGGAATACCCAAGCCTGCCTGAGCCCAGGCTGTTGCATATTCGGAATGTGAGTGAACAATCGCTCCGATTTCGGGGAAACTCCGGTATAAAGTCAAATGAGTTTCCGTATCTGAAGAAGGCTTCAACTCACCTTCAATGACGTTTCCATCAATATCCACTACAACCATATCTGCGGGAATCATTTCGTCATAAGAAATCCCGGAGGGCTTAATCACCATGAGCCCACTTTCCCTGTCAATGGCGCTAACATTTCCCCAGGTAAAAATAACCAGTCCCTGCTCAACCAATCGCAGACTCGCTTTGTAAACCTGGTGTTTTAAACTTTCAAGCATACTTGAAAACCAATAAGTTAAATATTTACAATTTATAATTCAATTAACAAATAAAATTTCAATTCTGTCATATTCACCATGTGTTTTTAATCATTATAAATTATTTAGAGGTTTTTGCTTTAACTATATCCGCAAAGCGGAAATTATTCTGCAGACACATGAAACCTGTTTACAACAAAAAAATCCTACCTCAATGAAGAAGTAGGATTTTCAATATATCCTATGTCTGTTACTTACCAGATAACAGCTCTTTTATCTTCAGGCAAATACATGTAATCGCCTGGTTTTACATTGAAGGCTGCATAGAAAGCCGGTAAATTCCGCAACGGGCCAATCACCCGGTAACGACCAAGAGAGTGTACATCTTCTTTGGTACGACGCAGTGCTTCTTTGTCGCGAATATTCTGTGCCCAAACGTGTGCATAGGCCAGATAGAAACGCTGGTCAGGAGTGAAACCATCGATCTTGCCGGTTTCTTTACTTCCCATTTTGAAAGCGTCGTGAGCAATATTCAAACCACCCAAATCGGCGATGTTCTCACCCAAACACAGACGACCATTGGCGTGAACGGTATCAGTGTCCACAACCAGGAACTGGTCGAATTGATGAACCAATACATCTGCACGTTTATTGAAACGCTTGGCGTCATCGTCTGTCCACCAGTCGTTCAGGTTACCGTTCTTATCGAACTTACGTCCCTGATCATCGAAACCGTGGGTCATTTCATGACCTATAACCACACCGATAGCACCATAATTCACAGCATCATCACCATTCATGAAGAAGAACGGAGGCTGCAGAATTGCTGCCGGGAATACGATCTCGTTCATGCTTGGACTGTAATAAGCATTTACCATCTGAGGCGGCATGTGCCATTCTGATTTGTCAACCGGCTTGTTTACTTTGTCACGGTTATATTCGAAACCAAATTTCCGTGCCCGCAGAACGTTCTGTACATACGAGTCGTCTTTGATTTGCAAACCTGAATAATCACGCCATTTGTCAGGATAACCAACTTTTACGCCAATAGCTGCCAGTTTTTCTTCGGCTTTCTCTTTGGTTTCGTCGCCCATCCACTTCAGGTTCTTGATGCGGTTTGCCAACGATTTGCGCAGATTTTCTACCAGGTTCTCCATCCGCTGTTTTGCTTCCGGAGGGAAATATTTCTGTACATACAGCTGACCGATAGCCATGCTCATCGCACCACTAACCGAACGCTGAACACGCTTCCAACGTGGACGCATAACCTCTACCCCACTCATGGTTTTTCCGAAGAAATCGAAATTCTGTTTTACGAAAGCGTCGGTAAGATAAGGAGCAGTTCCATCAATCAACGACCAACGGAAATAAGTCTTCCAGTCGTTAACCGGAACATCTTTAATCATGGCGTCAACCTCTTTCATAAAGGCAGGCTGTTCCACGTTAATGTCTTCCGGTTTTACGCCAATACGCTGGAAATAATCAGCCCAGTCAATATCAGGGGCCATTTCAACCAAACCTTTCAAATTGGTTTTGTTGTAGGTTTTATCCGGATCACGCTGCTCCAAGCGAGTCATAGCAGCGTCAGCCATCCGGGTTTCCATGCGCATTACCGTTGCAGCATTTTTCTTTGCCGTTGCCTCATCGTCACCCATCAATTCGAACATTTTGGCAACATGGTCAACGTATTCAGCACGGAGCTTTTTCGCATGGTCGTTGTCATCAGTATAGTATGAACGATCGGGCAATCCCAAGCCTGACTGATAGATTTGAGAAATCACCAAATCGCTGTTTTTAGCATCGGGTGCAGCATAGAAACCAAACGGAGTAGTAAAACCGTAAGTTTCGAATGTTGCCAGTGTTTTCTGAACATCTGCCGGAGTTTTGATGGCAGCAATGTCATCGAAATAAGGTTTCAGCGGTTTCAACCCCTGCTCTTCGATTTTTGCTGTATCCATACCCAGATTGTACATGGTACCAATCTTGTAAGCCACGGTTCCGGGCTCATTGGTTTTGTTCGCAGCCTCTTGTACAACTGTTTTTACCTGCTCTTCGGTTTTGTCACCCAACTGATCGAACGAACCGTAGCGGCTCTTTTCGGCCGGAATCGGGTGTGATTTTTTCCAACCACCGTTGGCATACTCATTAAAATTCTGAGTCGGACTGACTGTCGTGTCAAGATCAGCCAGATTAATTGCCGGTTCAGCTGTCTCCGTCTTACTTTTTTCGTTGCATGAAGTCATAGAAAAAAGCAAGCCGGCACAAAGTGCGCATGAAAGCACAACCAGTTTGTTTTTCATCTTTTTGATATTGTTAAAGTTAACACTTGAATTGTATGTTTTCCGTCTGGTTCATAAACGTAATCAATGGTAATAGGTATAAACAGGACCTTTATCATTACAGACTACATTTAATATTTTTCGCAATATGAAATTTATGCATTGACAATACAAACACCATTCTAACTAAATTGTTGACTGACAACAACTCGCTTCCGGACACGAAAAAAGCCGGCTCAATAAGACCGGCTTTCTTAAGATGATTTCTGCGCTAATTTTTTCAACCACGCATTGTTTCTTCCACCTCATCGGGTGTAATGGGAAGACGTTTCCCCAGAATCCGGGCGCCTTCGGCTGTTACCAGCAGGTCGTCTTCCAGGCGGATGCCACCAAAATCAGCATATTCCATCACTTTGTCGAAGTTGATGTACTGGGTATTGATGTAATCTTTCTTCCACTTTTCAATCAGAGCAGGGATGAAATAGATACCCGGTTCGTTGGTTAATACAAAGCCTTCCTGCAAGCGACGGCCCAAACGTAAACCGGCCGCTCCTAAACGTTCCATTGGGCGGGTTTCATCGTCGTAACCAACATAAACCTGCCCGTAATCTTCCATATCATGAACATCGAGTCCCATCATATGACCCAGACCGTGTGGCATAAACAAGGCGTGCGCTCCATGACGAACGGCTTCGTCCACATCGCCTTTTATTAAACCCAAATCTTTCAAGCCGGAGGTAATCACACGAGCTGCATTCAGATGCACATCGAGGTACCGAATGCCCGGTTTTACCATAGCAGTTGACTCGTTGTTGGCTGCTAAAACGATTTCGTAAATATCTTTCTGCTTTTGCGTGAATTTTCCACCTACCGGGACCGTGCGGGTAAAGTCAGACGCATATCCCATTCCGGTTTCAGCTCCCGCATCGGTGAGCATCAGCATGCCTTTTTTCAACTTAAGCGAGTGGTCGTGGTTGTGCAGTGTTTCCCCGTGCTGAGATAAAATAACGGGAAACGAAACTCCGCCTCCGCCTCCCAGGGCAATACCTTCGATGATACCGGCAATCTTCTGTTCGCTTTCTCCTTCTTTTGCCATCTTCATTGCCGTCACGTGCATTTCGTAACCGGTAGCACACGCTTTTTCAATTTCAGCAATCTCATACTGATCTTTTACCGAACGCATATCGACAACGTGCTTAATCAGTTCGAGCGATACATAATCCGGCAGTTTGGCGGTATGAATACCTAACAATTCTTTCAGCAACAGCCGGTTGTTCGCCCGGTACGGAGGCACAAAGTGCACCCTGCGGCCCTGCCACAAAGCCTTGTTCACATACGCATACACTTCATTGAACGAATCGGTGCATTTAACCCCCACTTGAGCAGCTTGTTCCCTAAGTGTCGGCTGCGGGCCCATCCAGATGATATCGTCGATGTCAACATCGTTGCCAAAGAGCATATCGGTTCCTTCATCTACATCGATGACCCCGAACAGGCCGGGCTTATTAATGCCAAAGAAATAAAGGAAAGTACTGTCCTGCCGAAAATGGTAGGTATTGTCCGGATAATTCATGGGTGCATCCACGTTTCCGGGGAGCAAAACCAATCCCCCGCTCATTTTCTCGCGAAGGCGATTTCTCCGCTCTATGTAAACGTCCTTTTTGAACATATTTATATGATTTTTATGGATAATTCTTCTTCATGCAAGTTACGAATTATTAACCGCCATGACAGGATTTTCAGGCAGTTTCCTGCGCATCGGCAGCCGAATATCAATTGTAACATTTTACATATTACAAGAGTTCAGACAGATATCTCATCCCACCCCGATTGACCTTACCGGGATGTTGTTTGGCATATTCTGTCTTTATTCTGAAAACAATTTAGGCCGCTCAGGCTTTTTCGGCGAGTTGACGTATCCCGTCCAGTCGATATCTTTTTTTAAAGCCTCGAATGGATTGACTTTACCAAATAAGAAGTCACTGTCCCGGCCGGGTTTGTCGTAACACATCATGGGATGTTGGGTGTGATAAGCGTGTTTCAAGTCGAGTCCGGCAACTGCTTTTTCGGCGTGATTTCCCCAAATGAACCAGCTGACCGAAGGCTGTGCCGCAGCCAGAAATGCCAACAACCGCTCGGTGAATGGTTTCCAGTAAGCACTGTGACTTCCCGGTTTTCCAACCTCGCAGGTGAAGGCGGTATTCAGCAACAAAACGCCCTGACTTTCCCAATGCTGAAACAGTTTTCCCGGAGGAAGTACCTGAAAGTCTTGACCTAATTGTTCTTTCAGTTCATTGAACTTAACGACCTGGCCATTGTAGGTTTTATACAGTAACCGAAGAATATTCTTCAGGGAAACATTCCGGAAAGGTTCCGACCATAATTTCAACGTGCCCACTTCGAATGCCCTTCCGGTTGCCACTCCTTCCTGCGGATATGGATCCTGTCCCAGGATAATCACCTTGATTTCGTTCAGCGGAAGCGTTAAAAAGCGCAAGACATTTTCCGACAACGGTGTATAATGTGAGGAAGCTATTTTCTCCTCAATTTCTTTCAGAATGCCGGTTATTTCGTCAGTTAGAAAAGGACTCCACGAAGGATGAATATCACCGGGAAGTCGATTGAGTAATTCAAGGTTTTCCATGGATTCAAAAATACGAAGAGATTGAAAAGTGTGCCATTTTACAAAATATAATTACGTTCCACAAAGAAAAGAGGGACAAAAGTCCCTCTTTTTCAGAAATGTAACCAATCTTTGCACATGTGATAAATTAATGAAAAAATTCTCGTAGTTGACTGTAATACAGTTAACCCGTAATTTTTTCAGGTAATCCGTTTAATTGTACCTTCTTCTTTCCGGCTGGCCGGGGTACAAACATATCTTTGGGTGTTAAATCTAACGAATCTGCGACTTCTAAACAATACTCCAGCCGCCCTAAATCGTTGGCTGCATTGTTTGTCCCGAAAGTGAACTTCAATCCCGCGTCTTTAGCCCGCTTGATAAATGCCATGTTCGGAATACGATAACGCGCATTGATTTCCAGTGCCACTTCATTATCTTTCAACACCTTGATGACCCGATCCATCCGTTCAGGTGTCCATAGTTCATCATACCGGGTAGCCAATTCATCCGGCAGGAACGTCGGATTGACATAAATATCTACCGGCTCCTGGCTCATGATTGACTCAATGCGACTGACGAGCATTTCCATAAACTGCTGATCGTTATCGACAAAAGTTTCTTCCGGAATCCACAAGCGCATCCGCCGTCCTTTATCATCGGTCCACGTCATCGCGTCGGTGAAAATATAGTCGAACTTTGCCACAGCTTCCGGCGAGAAGAGCGTTACCCATTCACGTCCCTCACATTGCATGGCTTTGATTACCGGCTCATCTTTGATGCTTTCCAGGTATTCGTTTAACGTCTTATCATCCGTTACCGGGAATTTCAATCCGCAATTGGCGGCCACTCCGTAATTGATGCCCAAGTCGCGACCGTGACTGCGAAGCTCATCCATCGTCAGTCCGCCTTTCAAGTGCGAATGATAATCGATGACCGGAAATCCTTGCTGGTTCAGCAACGTAAGCTGACGCGTAACAGCATCCTCATGTTCAGGCTCCGTTGCTGTTTCCTCGCTCTTATTCAATGGCATCACCCGAACTTCACTGACAGCAATATCTCCATCAACGGAAGTTTTATAGAGCGCCAATGTGCCTTCAGAAAAAACCATATTAGAACACTGCTTACTGCGCATGGGCAATGCCGGCTCATTGTACTCAGTTACTTTTTTTCCGTTCACACTAACGACAATATGATGTCCTTCGACCTCAACGCCTAGCTTGAACCACTGGTCATCATCCGCTGTGCGAACAAAGTTGTTCCGGATATGACTCAGACTTCCGGTTTTCTCCTGGTTACCGATTCTGTAGTCGCTGTTATTAATGAAAATATGGTATCCCGAATGCTCGGGAATATTGGCATCCTGTGGAAAATGAACGCAAAAAATTCCTTCAGCCCCGGCGCTTGTTCTTACATTCGCCTCAACTTTGAAATCCTTCAGGGAAAACTTACTGTGTATTCCGGAATTATTATCGGCCAGCACATAATTCGAGTCGTTGTGCTGAACATCTTTCAGTGTCCAATATTTTTCGAAGTTACCGGAATTCGTGACCAGCCACTCCCCTGTTCTTGGCTTTTGCTGACAGGAGAATGTGATTAGAGCAATTAGGGAAAGTCCCAATCCCAAGGGGAATGAATATCTTTTCATGAAAACAAGCAGGTTTAATTCGGTTTTGTTAGTATCAACGGAATGAGCAGCAATTTAGCAAAAATGTTCTTTTTCGCCACAAGGCACGCCATAAAAAAGGCGCTGATTATTAGCGCCTAAGTTTATTCATCTTTTGTCTTATCCTAAATAATGTGCCTGTTTTTCAGAACACTCACAATGGCATCCACAATGTGGTCGTCCAACATGGTAGAGTAATTGAAAATCAGATCGAAATCGGAATTATTTACCTTGCGGCCGGCGATGTGCTCAACAAACAAATCGCGCTGCCGATCGATTTCAATCACATAATCGCGGGCATCGGAATGCGACAAACTACTGATTTGCATGATGCGGTTCACCCGCCAGTCAAGCGGCGCTTCAAGCCGAATCGCCAACCGATCGGTAATTCCGTGACTCAGAATTTCACCCCCGCGACCAACAATGATATGATGTCCGGCAACGGCAAATGAACGAATGACCGTTCCAACCGTTTCAATCACCTTTTGGTCGTCCGCGTCGTACACCTTCTCGGTAGAGAAGGCACTGGTTACCTCTTCGAGCGGCACCTTTTTCTCACTCAGAAATACATTCTTCACATGATTGGGGTCCATTTCCAGTTCATGAGAAGCCTCCTCGAGGATTTCTTTACTAATCCAACGCCACTCTACATCCGTTTTCGTTTCGGACAGGTAACTGTACCCCGTCAGTATTTTCGACAACTTAGTAGCAATGCGCTTAGCCGAACATCCGCATTCGCGCGAAATAGTGATGACGGGCCCCGGGGAAATATGTCCTTCCAGTTTCTGCTGTCTGAAAACCTCTGAATAATTACTTAGAATATTTTGTTCCATAATCGAAGTTTTTACACCCTGAATAAGACAGAATCTGAAATCCGGGGTTCATAATGAATGATTACTTTGCTTAAAGTTATGGCTTGAGTGTTCAGCTATCAAGGCTTTATGCTCAAGGACACAGATGTTTTACAATATGTTTAACTGAAACTTTTTCAAAACCAGCATTCTAAATCAGAAATCTTATATTTGAGTCACCGTTATATATATTCGTTATGGAAAAAGTCATCAAAACAGCACTGGCATCATTCGGAATGTCGGGTCAGGTTTTTCACGGCCCCACCATTAAGGTAAATCCCCATTTCAGCATTGACAAGATTCTGGAAAGAACAAAGAATCTCTCCGAGAAGGACTATCCCAATGCTACAATTGTTCGTTCGTACGAAGAGATCATCAATGATCCGGAAATTGAACTGGTCATCGTCAACACACCCGATCCCTATCACTATGAAATGACTATGAAGGCGCTGGAAGCCGGGAAACATGTGGTCGTTGAAAAACCTTTTACCAAAACAAGCGAAGAAGCGGCCCGACTGATTCAATTGGCCCGGGAGAATAACAAGATATTGACGGTTTACCAAAACCGACGACTCGATAGCGATTTCCTTACGGTGAAAAGTTTGCTTGGTGCAGGCATGTTGGGACGTTTGGTTGAATTTGAGTCACATTTTGACCGTTACCGGAATTTTGTCCGTGAAGGCAACTGGAAAGAGACCGGTGATGAGCGAACCGGTGTGCTCTTTAATTTGGGAGCGCACATGGTCGATCAGGCATTGGTTCTTTTTGGCGATCCCGATGCAGTTACCTGTCATTTGGCTGCCCGCCGAACCGGAGGTGAAGTTCCGGATTATTACGACATCCGATTGCATTACGACGGATTCAATGCGATTCTGAAAAGCTCGTACCTGGTGAGAGAGCCCGGACCACGTATGATTTTGCACGGAACAGAAGGTTCTTTCCTGAAATGGGGAATCGATCAGCAGGAAGCCATGTTAACAGAAGGCCGTTTACCCGACGAGCCAGACTGGAATGAAGAACCGGAAGAATGGTGGGGAACGCTGCATACCACCATCAACGGTGTTGAATACAAAGGCAAAGTGAGAACCATTCCGGGCAATTTCAAGGTATTTTACGAAAACCTGTATGAAGCGATCCGGCATGGAAAAGAATTGCTGGTAAAACCGGAAGAATCAAAAAAGGTAATCGATGTATTGGAGGCTTGTATCGAAAGTAACCGGCAGCGAAAAACCATCGATTTTAATCCGTCCTGAAAATAAAAAAGGTAAGTGCCCCGAATCATGGGAATCCACTTACCTTCTTCTTTTTATCACGATGTCAGAAAAACCTTTCCTGCATCTTCGTATTCTTTCAATAAATGACCTATTGGAGAATGCTATCTCTCTTCCGTCAGGCTGTCTTTCGGAATACTTTGAGGATTCCGAAAATACTCAGCCGGATGATCCCAATAAAAGCATATAGCACAAAACTGATGAGCAAAACAATGTGCAGCTGCGAATACAATTCGCTCCACGAAGTATTGTATCTAACAATGCCGTAGACGTTCATCAGAAATGCGACGATAAAACTGATTCCCCAGAACATCAGTTCCTTTCTTCTTCTTTGCCGGGTTATAATCCAATCACTCACAGGTTCTTATTTTATTGATTCTCGACTTCTCTGTTTTCACACAAGTGCTCCGTTCTTCTTCCAAACATATTCTTCGGGCCATTCAATGATACGACCTTCCTGCATCGCTTGTAGCCCCAGTAAAACCGCTACGGTCGCATTGTAGCCTTCCCGTAACAATCCCGGATAAGGTCGTCCGTTCCGGACAGCCAATACAAATCCCTCCATTTCCAGTAATGTATCATCGTACTGATAATCTTCCACCAGGTACTCTCCCTTGTATTGGACAGCCGTTTCAGGCACCCAACTGGCACCGCCAATGGGAATCGTCTCGAAAATATCTTTTTCCAGGTTATTTATCAACTGAAGGAAACCGGGTGCGGGAGGCGGATTTTCCGAATAAATCTTACGCACCTCGGGTTCAATCGTTCCGAGGTGCCCCATGATCTGTTCTTCCAGCCCGTATTTTCGGTTACTGATGACTGAATCGTATATGACCTTCACTCCTTTCGGATAATCGTAAACACAAGCCACATTGTCGTACACTTCACGGCCGTCTTTCCAGAAACAAATGGAACCGGAGCCCATCACCCGTGTTGGTGTTTCGCCCAAAAACCAGTTCGCCACCTGAATCTGATGGGAAGCCAGCTCAGTCATCAATCCGGCGGAGTACTCGTCGTACATGCGCCAGTTGATTTTCCTTTCCAATTCCGGATGACCTTCCGGAACCGGCCGCCGCCAATCGTTGTTTCTGTGCCAGTAAGCCCTGATTTGAGTTATCTGTCCTATCTCACCGGAAGCAGCCCGTTCGTATGCCTTCAGATAAGCTGGATTGAACATGCGCTGATGACCAATCTGCAGGATCTTTCCCGTCTGGTTCGCCGCCCATGCCATGGCTTTTGTATCCTCCAGTGTGCGGGCCATCGATTTCTCACAAAACACATGAATCCCGCTCTCCAGAAAATCGATGGTTATATGAGCATGTTCATGAAGCGGAGTAGCAATGACAACTGCATCGAGGTTATCAGCTTCATCAATCATTTTCCGGTAATCGTAAAATGCCTTGGCTTTGCCGTTAGTTAGTTCAATGGCTCGCTGGTAGTGTGGTTCATAATTGTCGCAAACGGCGACAATTTCGACATTCTCCAATTGCTGGCAATTAAGCAGTAAGGCCCGCCCGCGATCACCCACACCAACAAATCCGAGACGGACCCGGTCGGAAGCACTGTTTCCAACCTGCGATTCATCGGCCATGGCTTTTAACCAGGGCATCGACGCTCCAAGAACAGCTGAGCTACTGAGTAACGAAACGTCGCGGATAAATTGCCGTCGTGTCCGTTCGTCTTTCATATCAAAAGGTTTGGTTTAGTTAGGTCATTACAAAGAAATTGTTTTTTCTGAATTGAAGCCTCTGAACCCAATGGAACTACCACAATTTCATCATATTCAAATTCATTCAAAACAGCATCATACTGTTCCGGTAAGAGCAGCATGAAAGCAGTCGACAGGATTTCGCCTTCTACCGGAGATTTGCACAGAACCGAAACCGACCGGCCTTCGTTGACTGGTTTTCCGGTTACCGGATGAATGATGTGATTGGACTTTCGACTCCAGCCATCATCTGCCAGCAACCGATTTGAAGAAGTGGTCAGCGAATGATTATTCATCCTGAATTCGTGGAGTATTTCTCCCGATTTCAAGGGATTTCGAACCGACATGGGCCAGTATTCACCGGAAGGATGTTTCCCGAGCGTTAAAATGGAACTATCACCAAAATTGATGACGGCTTGCCTGACTTCGTGAGCATGCAAAATCTTCCGGACCTGTTCCAGTGCGTATCCTTTACCATAAGCGCCGAAATCAATTCCGGGTTTCCCCGAAAGAAAGCGGATGCAATGGCGACTCTCATCAAATTCCATCTCCTTCATACCCGAAAAACGAAATTGTTCCGCTACCTCATTTTCTGTCGGCGCTTCCTTTCCATTTTTCCACAGAGCCGCCACTTCGCCCATGTTGATGTCGAAAACCCCCAGCGTTTTTCGATGATACTCACGACAAGTCAGAAATACCTGCCAAAGCTCTTCTGAATCGACTTCAATCCATTGGGCATGACGTTGCTGATTGATTTTCCAGACTGGTCCGTCTTCCCGGAAACGGCTGAACAAATTTTCGATTCGGTCAACCTCCCGATGGATTTCCTGGAATAACAGTTCCCCCCGTTCATTCGCTTGCCCCAGAACGAGCATATCAAACCGGGTTCCCATGGCCGGGAAAGAACGAACAAATATTTCTCTATCGGGATTCATCTTGTACAATGGATAGAACAGGAAAGTAGCCATCCTCGCGGACAGCTACTTTTACCATCACTCTATGCTATATTGAAAAAATAATCGCTTTCACTTTTCAGATTTTGGGCTCCCACCCTTTCGCATAGGTTCTGCCCCACATCGCCATCGCCTCCTTATCTTTCAAAATGTGACCATTTTCTTCGTCGCATGTAAGCGGTCGATTCATCTTCCAGGCGATATTCGCCAAATGGCATAACAAAACCGATTTGTGTGCCTCGTCGATAGGAGAATGTTGCTCGACGTGCTTACCCCGAACGGTATCGAGGAAGTTGTTGATATGATTCAATGCCATCACATCGCCGGTCCCCACGGTATCGGATGTGCTGGATGTTTTGCCGGTTTTCTGTTCCCGGATTTTATAACCACTCAAATCATACACCTCATATCCTGCCCGGTCGATTATAACAGAGCCTTTTGTCCCGAAAATCACCGAACCGCGATCGCGGCCATACAATTTCGCCGCATTGCAACTCTGACCTTCCCACGTAATGGTTTTGTTGCCCTTAAATTCAAAGTGATTGAGCAACGTATCGTAAAACTGCCAGTCGTCGTCTTTATCGAAATAGCGACCGCCGGTGGCTTTTACCTGCTCCGGGAAATCGACCTGCAGCGCCCATCGGCACACGTCCAGTTCATGTGTTCCATTGTTACACGTTTCACCCGTTCCCCAATTCCAGAACCAGTGCCAGTTGTACGGGTGGTAATTATCGTGATAGGCAACCCGCGGCGCCGGTCCCTGCCAAAGTTCCCAATCGAGATAATCGGGTACCGGAACGGGTTTGCCTATACCAATGGTTCCCCGCTTGTTGTTGTAAAATGCTTTTCCGAGATACACCTCACCAATCAGGCCGTTGTGGATTTCCCGAATCACTTCGATGGTTTCGGGAGCCGATCGTTGCTGATTTCCCATCTGAATAACCTTTCCGTAACGGGATTGAAATTTCTTCAGCAACTCTCCTTCTTTCGGATTATGTGAGCAGGGTTTCTCGACATATACATGTTTACCGGCTTCCATGGCCATCCACGACGCAGGTGCATGCCAATGGTCAGGTGTCGCAATAAATACCGCATCAATCGATTTATCTTCCAGCAACCGACGAATATCCCGTTCACCTTTGGGCGTATTTCCGGTAGCCTTTTTGATATTGGCAATGGTTCTGTCAACGAACCGGGCATCGACATCGCAAACATGGGTTACCACTGCACCGGCTGCTTTACTGAATTCGCCGGCCAGGTAATCACCACGGCTCCGGATTCCGATGCCGGCTACGTTCATCTGTTCGTTCGCTCCAATGATTCGGCTGTAACTTTTGGCTGACATGCCAATCCCGCCAATTGTGATGCCCACTGCACCCACTGACGATTTCTTCAGGAAAGTTCGTCTGTTTTCCGCCATGTTGGTTAGTTCGTTTGGTTTAGTTGTAGTACCGTGTTCGGTACCGACACGAATATAAGGAAAAAATAAGTGGCTTAGGTATTGATAAACATAAACATACAAACATTGGCCTCCTGTTTTAACCTCCAACGACCCAATAAAATGATCTATCTAACTTTTAAAATATCTCTATAAATGAACTGTAATTAACGATAAATCCGTTTCTCAAATTCTGTTTATTTCCCTTCAATATCCCTAAATTAGAGCCTTATTCACCCAAAACGACAATCCATGGACATCAATGCATTTTTCAAAGTAAGCTATGGGCTATACCTTATTTCGACCAAAGCTGGAGATAAACTGGGTGGTTATGTTGCCAATACGGCTTTCCAGGTAACAGCAAAGCCACCACGCTTCGCCATCAGTTGTAACCGCGATAACCTGACGTCGGAAATGATTCGCGAAAGCGGTATTTTCGCTTTTTCCGTATTACGGGAAGATGCTTCGCCCGAAATCATTGGCAATTTTGGTTACAAAAGCAGCCGTGAGATTGACAAGTTTGAAAAGGTGAACTATATCACTGCACAGAGCGGGGCTCCCATCGTCACCGATTCTTCGGTAGCCTGGTTCGACTGCAAAGTGGTTGAAACACACGAAATCGGCACACACATTCTTTTCATTGGTGAAGTGCTCGACTATGATGTAATTGACGCGGAGGCCAATCCGATGACCTATGCCTATTACCATGAAGTAAGGAAAGGATTGTCACCGAAGAACGCCCCGACGTACATTGAAGAGGAGAAACTCGAAGAGGCCGGGGAGGAGGAACCAAAAGAAGAAGCCTCTGGCAAAAATGAAACCTGGACCTGCCAGATGTGTAATTATAATTATGATCCGGAAACAGGTGATCCGATTACCGGAATTCCGCCGGGAACAGCATTTGAAGATCTTCCGGACGATTGGGTTTGTCCGCTTTGCGGAGCCACCAAGGACATGTTCGAGAAAGATTAGTCAGACCAAAATAAACCAAAAATCAATTAACACATGGAGAAAAGTATCAAAGGTTCGCAGACTGAGCAGAACCTGCTGAAAGCTTTTGCAGGAGAGTCTCAGGCGCGGAACCGCTATGAGATGTATGCAAAAATCGCTAAAAAGGAAGGTTACGAGCAAATTGCTTCCATTTTCGCGGAGACAGCGATGAACGAAATTGCACATGCCAAACGCTTCTTCCGTTTCCTGGAAGGAGGAATGGTTGAAATCACCGCCTCCTACCCTGCCGGTGTAGAAGGAACAACAGACGAGAATCTGCTGGCGGCTGCCGAGGGCGAAAATGAAGAATGGACCGATTTGTATCCGGAGTTCGCGAAAGTTGCCGAAGAAGAAGGTTTCAAGGCTGTGGCCCTGGCTTTCCGTAAGATTGCTGAGGTAGAAGCCGAACATGAAAAACGGTACCGGAAACTGCTCGAAAATCTGGAAAACGATTCAGTCTTTAAGAAAGAGAAAAAAGTTCGCTGGAAGTGCCGCAACTGTGGTTATGTGCACGAAGGTGAGAAAGCGCTGGAACGTTGTCCTGCCTGTTTGCATCCAAAAGCTTATTTCGAAGAAGAAAACGAAAATTATTAACCGGGAATACCCGAACGAATCAAGGCCCTTTGTTGGGCCTTTTTTTATGTGAAAACTCAAGGTAAAGGCAAAGAAAAAGGGCGGTAAAGATACCGCCCTTAATTTTCCACCAACAAAAATTATTTAACCTCAAATCCCCCCTGTAAGAAACAGACGACCACTTCTCTTTCTACAGGGTTCTACAAATATATATATTTTTTTTAACTGTCAATTACCCTTGTTTGTTAATGAATGTTAATTTCAAATATTCACGTAAAAAAGTGACCGCTCCACGCACCAAAATCTACACATAAATCACTGTTCTACTAGCCATTAAACACACAGCAACACAATCAAGAATACCGCCAGTTACACAATTAAAATTTATTCTAAATAAAATTTTTCTCCTTGTTTAAAACATAAAAATTCATAAAACATAAAAAAGGTAACCGAATGACTCCCATTTCATTTTTACCCAGCCATAAATTTAGACTACATCGCCAAAAATCCTAATTTTGCCTCAAATCAGAAACAGAGTCCATGGAAAAAATTTCAGTGGTGGTCACCGTTTTTAACGAGGAAGATAACATCCGGCCACTGGTTGAACAAATAACTGCAGCCTTAACCGATTACCCGTTCGAGATTGTCTACGTTGACGATGGTTCGACCGACAATACCGTCCAGGTCATCAAATCGATGAATAATCCACACCTGAAGCTGGTCGAACTAAAGAAAAACTTCGGACAGTGCCCGGCGTTAAAAGCAGGCATAGACTATGCAACCGGTGATTTCATTGTGACGATGGACGGCGATTTGCAAAACGACCCATCCGACATCCCTATGATGGTCGAGCGGGCCAAGGAAGGCGATTTCGATTTGGTTGCCGGTATTCGCGAAAAGCGGAAAGACGGGTTCATTCTTCGGAAACTTCCGTCGAAACTGGCTAACTGGCTGATTCGTCGGGTGACGAAAGTAGATATCAAAGACAATGGCTGCGCGTTGAAGGTTTTCCGTGCTGATATGGCCAAAAGCATTCCGTTGTACGGCGAACTGCACCGCTTCATTTCGGTGCTGGCTCACTATGAAGGAGCCAAAATTGACCAGGTAAATGTGAAGCACCACGCGCGTATTCACGGCCAATCGAAATATGGTTTGTCACGTACTTTCCGGGTGCTCAGCGACCTCATCCTGATGCTCTTCTTCCGTAAGTACATGCAGAAACCCATGCACTTCTTCGGAACGTTCGGCATTCTCACCGGCATGGCTGGTGGCGCCATCCTCTTCTACTTCTTTATCCTGAAACTGATGGGTGAAAACATCTGGGGACGTCCGTTGCTGTTGCTCGGAATCATTTTGCTATTCATCGGCTTTCAGATTATCACGCTGGGATTGCTGCTCGACTACCAGATGCGCACCTACTACGAATCACAACATAAAGCACCCTATAAAGTAAGACGGGTAACCGGTGGAGAAGAAGCAAATTAAAAAGATTGGAATTAACCTGCTGAAACTGGTGATTTCGGCAGGAGCCATTGCCTGGGTACTTTCCAAAATTTCCTTCCGGGAAGTACTGCATATTTTCGGGCAATCGGCGCCGGGATACCTGTTGCTGGCTTTGCTGTTTTTTGTGCTATCGAAAGTACTGGCAGCTTTCCGGCTCAACCTCCTTTTCCGCGAAAGCGGGGCACACCTCTCATGGTGGCTCAACCTGAAGCTTTACTGGATGGGCATGTTTTACAATTTGTTCCTTCCGGGAGGAATTGGTGGCGACGGCTACAAGATTTACCTCGTGAACAAATTCCGGCAAAACGGCCTGAAAAAGAATTTTGGCGCTGTGGTTATCGACCGGGTATCCGGACTCGTAGCTATCGGACTTATTACCATTACGCTCTATTTCTTTTCGGCCATCCAAATTCCGTACGGACAATGGGCCTGGGTTGGATATTTTCTGGTATACGGCGGATTTTTGCTGTTGCTAAAGCTCTTCTTTCCCCTGCTTCTGCGCATTCATCTACCATTGACCGGTTGGTCTCTGGCACTACAACTCGCGCAGTTGCTTTCTGCCTTGTTCATTTTGCTGGCCTTCCATCAGCAGGCTAATTTGGTCGATTACCTGTTCCTCTTCTTCCTTTCTTCGGTTGCGGCGGCATTACCGATTACCATTGGAGGAGCCGGCGCCCGCGAACTGGTTTTCCTGTATGGCTCGCAGCAATTGGGACTGGCAAGCGACCTTTCGATTGCGCTCAGCTTCATGTTTTATCTCATTACTGCCTTTGCATCGCTTTGGGGAATTGTCTGGGTATTTCGTCCTCCCTTCCGGGAAGAAGGTGAAACTGATGAAGCAACCGAGCCTGTTTCCTGAAAAATAGACTGCAAAGCAAACCATTTGGGCAGAACGATATTTTGTCCGATTTTTGCACCACATCAAAACGTTCGGCTGCATGATTAAATACGTTTTCCTGGTACTTTATCTGGTCATCATGATTTGGGTGGGCATTCGGTCCTCCCGGAAGATCAAAACTACGGGTGATTTCTTCGTTGCCGGGAAACGGGGCAGTTTGTGGCAGGTAACCGGTTCCATGCTGGCTACCATTTTGGGAAGTTCAGCTATCCTGGGAACGGTCAACTTAGCGTACGTGCAGGGCTGGGCGGCTTCGTGGCTGATGCTTTCGGCGGCTGCCGGATTTATCGTTCTCATACCATTGGCCAAATATGTCAGCCGGTTCGGCAAGTATACACTCCCGCAGTTGGTGGGCGACTTTTACGGCCCAAAAGCCAAGACACTCGCCTCCATTATTATTCCACTGGCGTGGATTGGCATCGTGGCGGCACAAATCATAGGTGCAGCCAAAATCATGAACAGCTTCTTCGGTCTGGGCTATGGCTACGGTGTGATAGGAGCCGGACTGGTTTTCGTTTTCTATACCCTCATCGGCGGACAGGTTTCCATCCTGAAGACCGACCAGTTTCAGGCGCTATTTATCCTCACCGGAGTATTGATTTCAGCCATCTACATTTTCTTTCATTTTCCGGTTTCGCCGGTAAAGATGACACCGATGGGATTTCCGTTTAACCAGCATTTCGATGTGTTGGACCTGCTGGTACTATTGCTCTCCTACTCGACAACCTTTGTGGTAGGACCGGATATCTATTCGCGGCTGTTTTGTGCCGACAGTGAGGAAACCGCCCGTAAAAGTGTCAGGCTTTCGGCCATTATCCTCATCCCGTTCGCTTTTCTGATTACATTCCTCGGTGTTTTCGCCAGCTACCAGTATCCCTACCTGGATTACCACACCGGTTCGGCTTTGATTCCGGTTATTATTCACGTCATGCCCGAATGGGGCATCGGATTAATGATGGCGGCATTGCTTTCAGCGGTGATGTCATCCGCCGATACCACCTTGCTAACGGCCTCCATTATCATCAGCGACCCCATTTCCAAAGGACTCGATACCAACAATTCATTACTAAATACCCGGCTCATTATTCTTGGTCTGGGCGGACTCAGCATTTTGCTGGCGCTGGAAGTCACCTCCATCATCCAGGTGCTGCTGATTGCGCTGGCTGTATTCTCCGGTGCGTTCATTGTACCAACAGCAGCCGGATTACTCGGCTTCCGCACCAGCGAGAGAAAAAGTACCATGGCCATGGCAGCCGGAAGTATCCTGGCATTAGCCGGAAAAGTTTACAGTCTGTACGGCGACCGGATGATTGGCAATTGGATCATCATTTCCGCTTTCGCTGTGAATGCACTCATCCTGTTTAGCGGTAGAAAGAAACGAGACGTTAGACATCAGACACAAGACGCCAGACAATAGATACCAGACATTAGATTTTAGACATCAGAAAAGAGACAGAATCCATTGCGGTCGAAAGAACCTTTGCTTTTCAATCATCATCATCGCGCGACCGCGGTTCCCGCGCACTATGCCAACCATTTGTTAAAACCGGTGGCTATTCAACTCCAATCCCGCCGGGATTAATACATACATTTCTATTTCCAAACATACCTCTCCAGTCTTGCATCCCGGAGGGACAGCTTAATTCAGCCCAATGGCAACGCCTTGGGAGATGAATATGTCGCGAAATACATATCGCCCTGTAAGGGCAGATTAATAGTAAGTTTAATCTCTGATGATGTTTTTCCCAGTTGCGGTCGCAAACAATCATCAATTTTCAATCAACACCACCTCGCGACCACTATCACTTTTGCATAATTTTTATCCCCGGGTTAACACACTGAGCTCATATCCTTTCATCCTTTTGGGATTTTTTAGTCTGGGGAATGTCTGTCTCCTGTCTAAAATCTATTATCTCTCCTCTTTTCTTAAAACTTAACACTTCCCACTTAAAACTACAGACAAAAAAACAGGCTCCCCAATTGCTTGAGAAACCTGTCTTGTTAACGTATAAACTATACTTATGGCTACTAAGTCAACGTCCAGGGTGAGCGATATTCGTAATGCAATTTCGCGGTAGCTGCACCGTCTTCGTCATCCACAAAAGTTTCCGTATCCGGATCCCATTTGATGGTGCGTTTCAGGTCGCAGGCAATGTTACCGAGGTTACAAACCGTAGCACTACTGTGTCCGATTTCTACCGGAACAACCGGGTCTTTCCTTTCGCGAACGGCTTCGATGAAGTTTACCTGGTGCGGGATTTTGGTTTCGTACGGACCGTCATCCGCTACCGATTCCGCCGGCATAAATTTCTCGTCAGAAGCATTGAAATAACCACGGGCTACTTCAATCCAGCCGGTTTCGCCCCAGAACTTCACTCCCTTGGTCAGCTTCTCATCGAAAGGCTCGGAAGTCATCACGGCTCCGTCGGCATACTTGAACTGCATGAACTCGGTGCCGTCGCCAATGGGCGAAATCTCGATAGGACCGCTACCATCCATGCCTAAGCCCCACTGGGCAATGTCGAACATGTGAGCGCCCCAGTCGGTTGTGAAACCACCACCGGTTTCCTTGTACCAGCGCCAGCCTCCCCAGAATTGCTCATCCTGTGGCGGGTCGAGTGAAATAGGCGGATTCAGTTCGTTGTTGAAATAAATATCACCAGCCAACGGGCCTAACCAACGGTCCCAGTTCAAATCTTCAGGAATCGGTTCTTCCGGAAGCGTATACGGAGTAGGCGGTGCACCTACGTAAGCATTGATTTTCGTTATTTTACCCAGCTTGCCCGATTGTACCAGCTCGACAGCATGCTGGAAGTTGGGATCGGAGCGTTGTTGACTACCGATGGCCAGTACGCGGTCGTTGTCGCGAACGGCCTGACGTAGCACTTGTCCTTCCTTGATGGTGAAGGTCATCGGCTTCTCGAGGTACACATCCTTGCCGGCTTTACAGGCAGCCACAGCAATCATGGCATGCGCATGGTCCGGGGTGGCAATCACCACCGCGTCGATATCTTCGCGAGCCAACAGGTCTTCATATTTTTCGTACGTTTTCACATCCGCTTTCTGACCGGCTTTGGCATAAAAATCAGTCACGCGTTGTTCGAAACGTTTGCGTTTTCTTCCATACACATCGCAACCGGCTACTACTTGCGTACCCGGAATCTGCAGAAATCCGTTGAGCAGGAACATGGACTGACGGCCCATACCAATGAAGCCCATGCGGATGGTTTTGTCTGTTGCAGCAGGTTTTTGTTTACAGGAGGAAAGTCCCGGAAGTACGGCTAATCCCGCCATTCCGGCAGCGGTAGTCCCCAAAAAGCGTCTGCGGCTGACGCCCTTCTTCGCATCTTTTTCCATAGTTTACATTTAATAGGTTAAGTTACAAGTTCGGCGTTTGGTGTCCGAAAAACTGGCTACAAATTAATGAATATATGTTAATTGTACAGTATGGGTGGAGAATTTCTTCGACAGAAAGCAATCCTGACAGGTTTTGAAAACCTGTCAGGATAGGTATTCCAATCACACAACCTATCCATTGCGGTCGAAACAACCTTTCTTTTTCAATCAATATCTTCCGGCGACCGCGATTCTCTCGCTTCATTCCAACCCCGGGTTGGCACCCGGGGCTAACAATATTTGACCCACTTCGGAGTCATAATTTCTCACGTTCTGAATTCGTCAAACCCAAAACCTTTCAACAAAACCATTGAATTACGAACGCTGATGGAACCGTCGGCTCCGCCCCTCTTTACTCGTAGAGAGGGGCAATTCAGACACCCTCTGAATGGGGTGAGTAGTAAAACCTTCGAATAAAATCCATGCATTAATTTCTACTCATCCCAACCCTTCTCTAATCATAGAGAAGGGCTCGCGTCACTGCAAAATCTCAACGACCTGATTCAAAAACGAAAATCCAACCAGCATCGCAATAAAAAACGGACGCTGAATGAACCGCTGCCCCCTGGTTCCGTGCGACCATCCTTCGCGACCGCTCTCCTCCCCAGGTGGGGAGGCCGGGAGGGGCAATAAAACCAATTCAACGCATCACTCCAAAATAAACCACTGACAGGGTTCCATCCACAAAAAGAGCCGCCGGACAACAGCCCGGCGACTCACACTTAACTAAAATCTAAACTTATGAGTGAAAAACTAACCAATAAAACACAATTATTCTTCTTCCACCGACGACTTCCGGGTGGCATTGGCCCGGGCGGTGGCCATGGTATTCGCGATTAACTCGTTCACCTGTCCGATGAGGGTGGACAACTCTTCCGATTTGTTGAACTGCTGCTGCACTTCCAGCCACGACAGGCTCATCTCTATTTGATTCTGCAAAACTTTTCGCAACCGGTAGGCCGACGTGGTCGTATCAGCTGCTTCGGCGGTTAGCTTTTGCTGGTAGATAGCTTCGAAAGCATCCGCGGCGGTCATCAGGCGTTCCAGCCAGGCCGTTCCCCCGACGGTGTTTAGCAATGCAGCATTTCCCTCCTGCTGCAGTTCGGCTATCAGGTTGCCCAGCCGCGATGACTCGGTCTGGTACCCTTCATTCTGCATCGACCAGCCCAGCCTTTTGAAAATGCTCAGCAGCGTATCTGCTGCAGCAGAATACCCGTCCAAACTGGCATACGAGCAAGCCACCAGGTAATGACGCAACGCCAGGTATGCCCGGTCGCGCACTTCGTCGGCCGTCGCTAACTTAGCGGTATATTCACTTTTCCGCTCTTTCTTGTATGCCGATTCAAAATCGAGAAATACGGCCTCAAGGGGAGTAATAACGGCTGTCAAAACGAGGGTTTCGGAATTGGCAGCTTTCAAGAGTTCCAGGAAACGACTGGTCACATTGTACACAGTATCCTGATCCAGATAACGATACGCAAATTTTTCCATAATATATTTATTTAGTGAAATTAGGGTTAGTATTTTATTGAGCCTGACCGATTGCCTGCATCGCCGGTTATCTGCCCGCACCGGGGAAAATCCTCCGGACATAAATTGTTACGCCGCGACGCCGAAATAATCATCTCCCCAGGACGGAAGCATCTCATTGCAACGCGACGAGCTGCTTCCTGAAACTGAGACACCTCATTGCAGTGTAATGAACACCTTCCCGAAACTGAGGCACCTCGTTGCAGCGTGACGAGCAGTTCCCCGGAACAGAGCCACATCTTTACGCCGTGACAAGCTGCCTCCCGAAATTGAGGCACATCGTTACAGCGTGACGAACAACTTCCCGAAACTTAGCTATCCCGTTGCAGTGCAATGAACAACTCTCCGGAACAGAGACACCCCGATGCAGCTTGCATGAGTTGACTATCTCCGCACAGGTACTTCATTTCACGTGCATGAATACATTCTACAGCTACAGGAAATTTGCCGCCCGGAGTGGACATACTACAGGTACATTTGGTCAATGAACGCCACAACGGTTCATTCACTCCCAACATCTTTCTTCACATATATCCAGCTAAAATCTGTCTCTCGAAAACCGTATAATCAATATAAATTAAAAATTTTAGCTAGCTCGATTTTTTTGATGAACGTATCAATCTTTTTGATGAACGTGCGGATCTGGTATGTGAACGGAAAATTGGGTGGGGTGAAATGGGGTAGTTTGAAAAAGTGATGAATGGGGTTTTGGGGGAAATTTCCTACTTTGAGAGGCCGAAACGACCAATGAAATGAAAACAGATTTGATCTTTTTAAAATTAGTGTTAGTTAAAACAACAGGGATTTATACTCTCATACCTCAATCATTGCTTGCAAAAACAAAAACTCTTACTGAGAAGCTTTACAATGTAAAGATGAGATTTTAAATGAACTACTCTAAAAACGCATATAAGGAATATCTACGCAATTGTTATATACATACATTTTGCTTCTTGCTGAAAAACTAAACCAATGGAATCATTAAAGGACTTAATATACTTCGACATTGAAAAGGCAAAATCACTAATCAGTCAGTTAAACGAAGGATTAATAAGTGAAATTTCAAGGGCCGTAGAGGATGAAAGTGAAGATAACGCTGGACTTGGTTTTGATGTAAAAATAATTAAAGGGAATCTTGGCGAAAAATCTCGTGAGAAGACAATTAAAACTGAAAAAATTAGTCTTTACCATGAAATGTTGAATTCTATTGAAGCAAACTTATCAAACAATAAGTTACTTACTCATTTGAATGAGAAATTTGGCGAAACAGGCCTTTCTTTTAATGATTTTATGGAAGAAATTCCAAATTACAGTTATATAAAAGCAGCAGGTTGGGGTGGATTTGAAGACTTTGAGAGATTTAAGCGAATCCTCTCGAATTTTAACGACATTCAAAGATTGATTTATGAGTCTCAATTATTAGAAAATCCAGAACTTATTGCTCTCCAAGAACAGCTTGCAAATGCTAAAAAGGCTGCGAACCTGAATAATGAGAGGAATATCAGAGCAAAAGAATTAGCGAAAATAAAAGCCATTGAAAAAAATCTCGATAGACTCCTTAAAGAGGAAACCGAGATACACCTATTCGATGAAGGATGGATTGAGAAGGTCAAAACTTTCTTGGACACCTTTTCCCCGAATAGGCTAAACTTTAGATTATTACCATTAGATGATTTTAGCGAATTTCAAATTCTTGCAAACCTCAAGGCCAAGTATATGCTTGACGGCTCCTTTGAAAATACGATATTTACATATGGATCAAAGCCAAATATAAAACTAACCATACTAGGAATAATAACTTCTTGTCCCAGAAGAGAAGATATAAGGGTCAATCATAGCGATGAGTTTCTTGCATTTGATGAAAGTGAATTAAGTGACGAAAGCCATTTTGATAAGGCTTTTAGAAATGTCTTTGATTCATTCGAAGCATTTGAGAAATTCTTCTTCGTTCCTAATTATCCAAAGATTGCGATAAGTCCAATAGCAATTTACCGAGAAGTAAAAATAAAGGGAAACACAATAACAACATAGTGATATCCATCAGAATAACGTTATTGATTTGTAAATACCTACACTAAAATTATTTCAATATAATACACGAAGATTAAGATGGCAGAAATCAAATTCTCAATTAAATATACTGGCGGAAAAGCAGACGAACACAAATTAGATTTATATGATGCGGGAGCTTCAATACATGGATTAGCTAAGGCACTAGCAATTTCAACACATGCACTTATAACTGAAGGTGAAGTAAGAAGTAAAGGTGATTCTATTCCTAATGTAAAGTTTTATTTACATCCCCCCCAAAAAGGAAGTTTTGTAGAATTAGTTTCAGTTTTCTTTGAAAACACGGCGGTACAAGTAGTTGGAGCAAGTGTCATTACTGCTGCATTTTGGGATATGATAGCTTACACCTGGAAATCCGCAGTAGGCAAAGAATATCAGCCCAAAGAACGAATTCCCAAAGAGATATCTACAAAAAATGAGTTATTCACTCAGGAAATAGCTAACGTCCTTGAAAGACCGTTACAACAGTTGCACAGACCGATACTTCATAATCACGACGTAAAAATCGAAATACGTCGCCCCAGAATTGGAAAAATAATTGAATTTGACAATGACACACTGAACTATGTGTATTCAAAAAATGAAGTAGGTATACAAGAGAACATTTCAGGTAATGTCACAAAATATAATATTTTGAGTGGATATGGCAGATTCTATGATGATGAGGAAGGAAGAACTATACCTTTTAATCTAAGTAATGATTTAAGTGTGCGAATGAAAGAACTTCTTACATGGTCTTTGCATAATACAGTTAGAGATAATAATGGAAAAATACTGTTGGATGCCGAAGTGATTAGTGACAATTTAGATAATATAAAACGATATATCATTGTTGGAGTAAAGAATTATGTTGAGAATTAAAAAGAACTCTTTCAAGAAAATAGGGAACTTTATTAAGCATCCCATAGTACTGCTACTCTTGGGTGGTTTGATAAGTTTTATTTTTTACAAATTAGGCACAAAAGACAAAAAACCATCTTATTATATTTCAAAACAAGAATTGGTTGCTAAAGTCACTGAAGACGCAAGTAAAATGTCAATTCTCTGGGATAGTACCAAATATGAGAATCTATATTATATCAAATTAATTGTTTGGAATAGTGGGAAGCAGTTTATTGATGCTAGTGATTTTATACCGAGCAATCCAATGACACTATCCAATGATGGGAAAATCAAAATTCTATCAGTTAGTACAGAACGCTCAAGTAGAGTTGGTGTTAAATTTGGATACAAAATATACAATAAAGATTCCAGTGATTCTTATGTTAATTTTTCGCTCTTAAACAATGAAGCACTCGAACAAAATGACGGCATAATAATTCATGTTCTATATTCTGAGATAGAGAAAGGAAACTGGAATTTCAAAGGAAGGGTCAAAGGTGCTGTCAATGGCTTTGAATATGAAGATTTATCGAAAATGGGAATAACCACGGACCGTACTTCAATATACATCTTGTGGGGAATAATATTTGTTTTGATTATAAGTAGAGTGATCGTATTCCTTGTTAAGAAGAAGGAAGTGGTTTTCAGAAATCATGAAGTCGTATTTCTGGTCGTTTTAATAACGTTTACAATCTATCTAACCTTCAAGCAAATATATCTAAGTATTTATTTGCCTTGGTATTAAAATCATTCAATTTTTATGAAAGCACTCTCACTGACCCTTATAGCTTGTCTATTTGCCATAACCGCTGCAGCACAAAACGCAACGGAAGGTGTTGAAAAAAAGATGACCAAAATAAATGCGTTATATCCTTCATTTGAACAAGAGTTTAGAATTTCTCCTGTAACAACCTGGAGTTATCGTGCCGGATTTAATATTTCTCTTGCGTATGGAGATTCTTATTCCTACGATAACTCTTTCTTTGGCTCAACTTCTCATGTAGAATATTTTGAATTTCTGCCAACAGCAGAAGTTAACTACCGCTGGTACTACCGGTTGTTAAAACGACAGGAAAAAGGAAGAAAAACAATCAATAATAGTGCTGCTTACTTTTTTGCCGGAGCAGAGGTTACGACCCCCGGAATCAAACTACAAACGGTTAACAACGATGGATTACATGACGTTATTTCCGGAATATATGCGGGATGGGGGTTTAGAAGAACCATCGGGAAGAGAATTACGATAGACCTCAATTTACGTTACTCTCTGCTCATGAGAAATGTTGAGGAAACTGCCTTCTCAAACATAATTCCGGGCTTTAAAGTCGGGTATCGAATTAAATAGTAGTGATGTTACCAGGAATTTTGTAAGATTCATTCCAATTCTAACAGCATTGCCCAAAATACCATAAAAAAGCTGGAAGCTAAGATTCCGCCGGTTGATGATAGAGACATTTTTTAAAACTATACTATGAAAAAGACTTACCTACTATTCCTCGGCATTCTCATCGTCCAGTTATCCAGCTGTCAGAATCAGAATATTTCGAACCGGGAAGCGGATTTGGATTCCCTGGCAACGGAACTTCCCCAAAAGCATTGCAACTTTTTCGCAGTAAAACCGGAGAAAGAGTTCCGGGAAGGCATCCAGGCCATCAGGAAACAATTGAACGGTTTAAGCGACTTAACCTTTGCCCTGAAACTACAACAACTCGTGGCCAGCTTTGGAGATTCGCACACAAAGGTTAACTGGACACAGTTTATCGACAAAACTCAGATACTGCCGTTGAGATTGGACTGGTTCTCCGATGGCATTTATATCCTACAAACCACACCGGAATATTCCGGTATGCTGGGTAAGCAACTGGTATCCATTAACGGTGTGCCTATAAAAACCGTTCAAGACAGTCTGAGCACCTTAATCACCGTCGATAACCAGTCTATGGTCAAGAAAGACGTTCCGAGCCTGCTTCCTTTGGTACAAGTACTCCAGTTTTTCGGATTTGCCAGTGGCACAGATGTCGAATTAGGAATAAAAGATGCAACTGGCAACGTTGTCCAATATGCCATCGAACCAGCGGCATTGAATAGGCAAAAGCTGTCAATGTTCCGCCCCGATTCTTTTGCTCTTTGTTATCGAAACCAACGGAAATTTTTCACGGGACGCTATCTCCCCAGGGATAAAGTTCTGTATATGCAGTATAACCAGTGCCAGAGTAAGGAGATGGCCATTAAATTTAACCACGGGAAAAATGCATCCCGACTTCCTTCGTTCGACGAATTTGAAGAAAAGGTATTTGATGCGCTGAAATCAAAAGATGTCGATAAGTTTGTTTTTGATGTCCGGTTTAACCCGGGCGGAAACTCTGACCAGGGTACGGAGTTTATTAAAAAGCTCTCGAAATATATCCGGGACCGGCAACCGAACCTGAAGACCTACGCGATCATCGGGCGGAAAACCTTCTCGTCGGCCATCATCAATGCCATCGAATTTAAAAGGATGACCAAGGGCATTTTTGTGGGCGAAGAAACCGGTGGTAAACCCAATCACTTTGGCGAAGTCAGGAATTTCAAGCTGCCACATTCCGGCTTGCAAATCTACTATTCCACCAAGTATTTCAAAGAGGTTTCGGAGGATACCAACACCATCGAGCCGGATGTTACCGTAGCGAGCAGTTTTGAGGATTACGCTCATGGCATTGACCCGGCATTGGAATGGATTATTAAACACTAACAAAACCATAATAACCTATTTATCATAGCTATGAAAATAGAAGACATCCCTTTGAGAACATCGCAAAAACTAATGTATCTCCTTTTCTTCTGGGGGGTATTTACGCTGGTGATGGCCAACGGCTACAAAGAAAACGGCTATACACGGAAATACCGCGAAGCCTGGAAGTTCATGAAGATTGGTTTTAGCATTTCAGTCGCTTTGCTGATATTGGTTGTCGCTGTGTTTTATTAATTGCTGATACCGGGGATGGTTTTGTGTATCCGCTACGCGGAAAATGCGGGTTTGGGAATGGCAATTGCTACAATACTTTATCCGCTACGCGGAATTTCGCTGCAGGAAATGCAGCATAGGTAGGAGCTTTTCCAAACTCTGGAAACGTCGCGATACTTTCTCCGCAGGAGATTTAGTATTGTAGCTGAAAACCTCTCCAGCCTCAATGCGACCTCGTAGAGGTTGTAGAAGAGTTGATTCTCATTAAAACGTTTTTTAATTTTAATTTCAAACAGCAATAAAAAGGTATAAATGAAAACTGGTGGAGTTTTGTTTTTGATATCAATGGGCTTATTGATTTTAAGTCCTTTCATTCTAATGTATGCAAAAGCTCACTTCCATTTTGAATATTTGAAATCTATTTTTCCCAAAGAATTACAGAAATACGCCAATATCATTGAAACTTCCAGAGACCGAATATTATATAACAAATACGCTGTACTATTTCTTCCCTTTTTTAAACGGTACATTGACAAGGAAACAACTCCTGAAGCAAAGAAATTAGCTCAGAAAGTAATTTTATACATCCGACTTATATACTTCGATATTCTTTTCATAATCATCATCGTCATTTCTTTAGTACTCCTATTTGGTAATTTCTGAATTTTCTCCGGAATAAAACATGTGTCACTTATTTAAACGATTCACTTCTGCGTATTCCTTATATTTACACCTCACGAAGCAAAACACCTAATCGTAATCAAACAAAACATCCCATGAAGAAAACTTATCTGCTGCTCGCCCTGGTGCTTTGGGTGACATCGGCATTCGCACAGAAGACCGAATACGTTACCCAAACCAACATTCCGTATTACAGCGATTCGCTGAATAAAGCCGACGATTACCTCTGGCAGCAATGTGTGCTGGACCTGTATTACCCAAAGAATGTGAAGCATTTCCCGACCATTGTCTGGTTTCACGGCGGTGGTTTAACGGGCGGACACAAAGAAATTCCGGAAGCGTTGAAAGAACAAGGAATGGCCGTGATTGGCGTAGGATACCGGCTATCGCCTCACATCAAAGCGGAGCATTGCATCGACGATGCAGCAGCCGCTGTGGCCTGGGCGTTCAACCACATCGAGCAATATGGCGGCGATTCGACGCTGATTTTCGTCTCGGGGCACTCGGCCGGTGGTTACCTCACCCTGATGGTGGGTTTGGACAAAAATTACCTGAAGAAATGGGACATCGATGCCAACCGGATTGCCGGGTTGATTCCCTTCAGCGGACATACCATCACTCACTTTACCATTCGCGCCGAGCGGGGCATTCCGGGAACACAACCGGTAGTCGACAGCCTGGCACCGCTGTACTGGGTGCGGAAAGATGCACCGCCGTTGTTGCTCATCACCGGTGACCGTCACCTGGAAATGCTGGGACGCTACGAGGAGAATGCTTACCTAATGCGCATGATGAAAGTGGTGGGCCATAAAAACACGCAGCTATACGAAATGCAGGGCTATGGCCACATGATGCTCACACCGGCCTTTCCGTTGCTACTAAAAGATGTGCGAAAAATTGTGAAGGAGAAGCGGGCGAACGATTAACCTTCGTTACGCCAGCTCCACCACCGTTATACCGGCACCGCCATGTTGGACGTGTTCATCATGGTAGTGCCGCACCATCGGTTCGGTGCGCAGGTAGTTTCGAATGAGTTCACGCAGAACGCCGGTACCTTTTCCATGCAGGATACGAAGCTCGGCGGCCTCCACCATGATGGCTTCATCGACAAACTCCTGAATTTTTTGCAGCGCTTCCTCGGCGCGCATTCCGCGCACATCAACTTCCGGTTTGAAGGTCATTTTCCGGTCGGCAATGGCATCGTTGATCCGGGCGATGGTCTTATTCTTCTGCACACCCTCTTTCTTCAACTGGCTGTTCGAAACCAATTCCAGCTTATCGCGTTTCACGGTAGAGCGTAACGAACCAAAAGCTACCACAATGTTTTTGCCGTTAATTTCGAGCACCTCGCCGGCTGCCTGCTGTCCCAGCAAGCGGACCTTTGCTCCCACTTCCAGTGTGGGCGTTTTCGGTTGAGCCGGTTTGGCCTTCTTCTTCTCCGGTTCTTTGCGGGGAGATTTCTCACGACGCTTTTGCTCCTTCTGCCGCAGCTTCTCCATCTTCCGGGCTATCTTTTCCTCGTCCTCGGTAGCTTTTTTTTCTACCTCACCGCGGAAATCGTCCAGTTCACGACGCACCTTGCGGGTTTGTTCTTTCTCGGCATTGGCCTCTTTAATCTCGCGAATGGTTCGCTCAATCATCCGGTTGGTGTTGGACAAGAGCTCATCGGCTTCGCGTTTGGCTTTCGCCAGAATCTCTTTCCGCATCCTTTCCGTCTCTTCCAGGTCGGACTCGTACTTGCCGGCCATGTCGTCAAGTTGACGTTCCACCTTCCTGATGCGCTGCCGCTTGCCTTCCCAGTATCGCTTGTCGCGGACAATGTCGCGCAGGTGCTTGTCGAAATCAATGTGCTCTTGCCCGATTTTATCACTGGCTTCCTTCAGAATGTCTTCCGGAAGACCGATTTTGCGGGCAATCTCAAAAGCGAACGAACTTCCCGGTTTGCCAATCTGCAAACGGAAAAGCGGTTCCATCCGGTGCGAGTCGTACAACATCGCGCCATTTTCGATACCCTCCGCCGAACTGGCAAAATGCTTCAGGTTGGTATAGTGCGTAGTGATAACACCGTAGGTTCCTAACTGATTGACACGGTTGAGCACGGCCTCAGCAATGGAGCCCCCCAGCATTGGCTCGGTTCCTGTTCCAAACTCATCGATGAGCACCAGCGTTTTAGGCGTACAATTCTTCGTGAAGAACTTCATATTGGTCAGGTGCGAGCTGTACGTACTCAGGTCGTTCTCCAGCGACTGGTCGTCACCGATGTCGATGAACATGCGCTCGAAAATTCCGGAACGACTGTCCGGGCTCACCGGGACGGGCAAACCACATTGCAACATGTATTGCACCAGGCCTACCGTTTTCAGGCAAACCGATTTACCACCGGCGTTAGGACCGGAAATGAGCAGGATGCGATTCTGTTCTGTAAGCGTAATATCGAGCGGAACAATTTTCCGGTTCTCCACCTTCAGGTTGCGCTCCAGCAACGGGTGACGCGCCTTGAACCATTCCAGTTCCAGTTTCTCTGTCACTTTCGGCTTCACCGATTCGCTTTCAATGGCCCAAAGAGCCTTGGCCCGAATAAAATCGAGTTCGGCTAAAATGCCGTACGAAAATGCCAAATCTTCAGCATACGGACGGATTTCGTCGGTGAAGTGAATCAGAATCTTCACGATTTCGCGTTTCTCAGCCGATTCCAGTTCCCGGATGCGGTTGTTCACTTCCACTACTTCTTCCGGCTCCACATAAGCCGTGCGCCCTGTAGCGGATTCGTCGTGCACAATTCCTTTCAACTTCCGCTTGTTTCCGGCAGCAATGGGAATCACCGTGCGGCCATCACGAATGGATGTGGAAACGTCCTTTTCCACCAGGCCCTCTTTCTGTGCTTTCCGCAGAACGCTCTGCATGATTTTGGAAACACTGGCCTGCCGGGAAAAGATTTCGCGGCGAATATGCGCCAGTTCAGGAGACGCGTTGTCCTTAATTGTTCCGTGCTTGCTGATGATTTGGTCGATGCGGTCGTACACAAATGGGAATAGCTGTACATCGCGAACCACATCGCGCAGCCTGGGGAATTCCTCTTCTTCCCGGGAACGGAAAAAACTAACGATGGCACGAATGGTTTCCAGAGAACGTTTCAGGTCGAACAGCTCGTGTACTTCGAGAAATGTTCCGGGCACTTTAATTTTCTGCAGCGCCGGACGAACATCGAGATAGTAACCTGTGGGGAAATTGGTTTCCTCGGCGATAATCTGCATGAATTCCACGGTCTCGTCGAGCTGACGGACAATATCCTCCTGATTGGACGAGAAACTAAACTGCGCAGCAATCTCCTTCCCGAGCGTGCTCAGGCACCGCTGACTCAGCAAGTCGCGTATTTTGTCGAAACCAATTTTTGATTCAAATCCCGCAGGATAAATTTCCACCATCGTTATTCATTTTCGAATTGCAAAAATAACAATCGAAAAGGGATATACGAAAAGCGGGAGTAAAGTTACTTACCCCCGCCCTGAAATATTATTTGAAAAGTGATTTAGATGCGTACCATCGTTGAGTCCTGCACCCAACCTTTGTTGCCGTCGGCCAGCTGAATTTCCTTCCAGGTACCCAGGCTGTCGGTGAGTTTCACTTTCAGTCCTTCGTGAATGATGAAGAGTTCGGTTCCCGTTTCACTAGGTGAACCTTTCACGGTAACGGTCGGTGCCGTGATAATGGCCGTATTGCGGTGCGTCAGCTTACTTTTCTGACTCGATGCAAACGAGAATGTAAATCCCGACCAAATTAGCGCCAAAATGGAAACCCAGAATGCGAGCTTTTTCCGGCGCACCGTTTGCGCAAAAAGAAACAAGGCAAAGATGATGAGGAAGATGAAGAATGCAATCATGCTTTGTGTTCCCCACTCATCCGCTGAATGCGTATTAATAATGCTGTGCCACCATTTGGTCAGAAAAAATTCGGGCAACGGCTGAATGTTGTCGACTACGTGGGCTTGTGCCAAATCGAGGTTGTATTTGATGTCGTCATCATTGGGAGCCAGCAAACGGGCCCGCTCATAATTGATGATGGCCTTGGTTACCTTTCCCGATTTGTAATAGGCATTTCCCAGGTTAAAATAGAGGTCTGCCGATTCGTATCCGCGCTTCAGTATACCCGAATAAACACGGGCAGCCTGCGGATAATGGCCCTGAGCATACAATGTATCCGCCTTGGCGATGGAATCCTGTTCTGCTTTCTGTGCGAATGTAGTGCCGGACACCAGTACCAGCGCCAACAATCCTATGATGTATAATACTTTTTGTCTCATCGAATCCCTGTTCTGTTGATTCTCTTTCATCGTTACTTAATCTCTTTTTCCATGCGGCTCATCACCTCAACAGCCTTGTCGTACATTTCATTCATGGCTGTTGACGTGCCTCCGCCCGGTGCGAAGCGGGCAAACTCGCAAGTGTCGAGCGTTTCGATAAAGCGATCGACCAGCTCCTGCGAAACACTGCGTTGCAGCAACGCTTCTGCAGCGCGCTCCTTGTTCAAGTCGGCTACCGGAATGGTCAGCTTATCGCTGAGATAGCCCCAGAATGCGCGGGTTACCGCTTCGTAGAATGTCTCCGCATCGTTTTGCTTCAGAACGCCGCGGGCCACTTTCAGGTGTTTCATGGCTACCTTGCTCGCTTTCCGGTTTTTCACCCGGGCCAGGTTGGCATTCTCGCGGATGCGCTTCATGTTAAAGAGATAGAATATGAGTACGAGGAATGCTCCTCCGAGATAAATCAGGTAGAAGTTCACCGAACCAAAGAACGTATCGTTTCGTTGGAACAGTTGGTTGTTATCCGTCTTGATATAACGAATATCCTTTCCCAGGAACTTCACATCTTCTTTGGAAAGTCCGCTGCTGACAACCGTGTTCGACTGGTTACCAGCTCCTTTTTCCACATGCAAATCATACGACTTGGTGGTCTTGGTCACGTATCTTCCCGTTGCCGGATTGAAATAGACAAAGTTGACAGCCGGAATGGTGAAATCGCCGGCGTGACGCGGAATGACCAGGTATTCGAACGAGGTGCTTCCTTCCAGACCACTCTCCGTTGCTTTGAAATCGCTGGTATTCTTCGGATCGTATGTGTCGAAATCCGGCGGGAAATCAACCTTGGGCGCGTCAATCAATTTCAGGTTACCGTTACCCGAAATCTTCAGCTTCAGCGTCACCGCATCGTTGGCTTTCACATCCGTCGCCGTGATAGACGATTCAAGCCGGAAGTTCCCCACTCCACCGGAATAATTGGCCGGCGCTTTGGGCAGCGGTTTCACATCGATAGTGACCGGCTGACTAAATACCGTAGCTTTCACCGTCGAAAACTGATCGAAGAAATCATCGAAAACACTCTGTGGCTGCTGAATCCGTTGACGTACCAATGCCACAATTTTTACGGGCTTGATAGTGATATTCCCGGTTTGCTGCGGGAAGAGAATCGTTTTCTTCAGTGTTCCCACATTGTATATTTCTCCGTTGTAGGCTTCCCGGTGTAACGAAATCTGTTGTGGGATATCGATATCCTGCGACCAGAATCCTTCGAAGTTCGGGAGTTCAATATCGTCGAATCCACTCAGGTTCACCCGTGAGTAAATCTTAATGGTCGCAACCAGATGCTCTCCTTTGTAAACCGATTTCCGGTTCACGTCCACCTTGACAAACAGATCCTTCGAATCGATATGTCCTGGTGTAGCTGCCGGCTTATCGACACCTCCTCCCGCTGGTTTCGACGAACCTTTCACAACCTGAATCGTCACCGGGTTTGACGTGTATGTCTTTCCATCCGCGTCAATGGTGGCCGGTTGAATGGTGAACTTTCCCTCTTTTTTTGCCTGCAGAATGTAGGTGTAAGAGAAAGTAACCGAACGGGTAGTTTTACCGTTGATCATCTGGATGGATGTGCTGTTGGAAGTCGAGGGTCCCATCAATACATCGAAGTCATTCAACTCCGGAAGTTTCAGATTCTCTCCCTCTGTGTTTAGCACAAAAGAGAGCCGGAACTGACTTCCCAACTCTACCACATTGGGCGCCGACATCGAAAACCGAACGTCGTCGGCGCGGGCAGTTAAGCCGGCAAAGAGCGTAAACAAGAGAAGAAACAGGGTCTTTTTCTTCATCATCTGTATGCCTGTATATTTCGTGATTAATCTGTATTGCATTGTCAACATGCCTCAAAATTAGCAAAACCCCGGAATTTTTCCGGAGGGCAACCGGTTATGTTAATTTACAACGGCTACCAATCCTTTTCAACCTTACGCTGCTGCGCCTTTGTCGCTTTCAGCTTACGCACTTTTTCCTGTGTTTTTCGCTCGTCGTTTTGTAAAGCCTGCAACATCTGCTCTGCGCTCTGTTTCGAAATTTTGTTCTGCTGAGGCTGCTGTTGTTGCTGCTGATTCTGATTTTGGTTTTGGTTCTGTTTATTCTGGTTTTGCTTGTTTTGATCTTGCTTATTCTTGTTCTTATCCTGATTCTGTTTGTCCTTATTGTTCTTGTTCTGGTCTTTGTTTTGTTTGTTCTTATCCTTGTTGTTCTTATTATTTTTGTCTTTGTTGTTTTTATTCTGCTGGTTCTGTTGATTCTTCTTCTTATTCTTTTCCTGCTGCTTCAACTTCTCAGCGTAAGCGAGATTGTACTTGGTTTCCATATCGTTCGGATTCAACCGCAACGACTTTTTATAGGCATCGATACTCTCGTCAATCTTTTTCTGCGCCAGGAACGAATTCCCCAGGTTATGGTAGACCATTGCCTTATCCTTGGTATTGTCGGTCTCTTTGGCCAGCTGCTCAAACTGTTCGGCCGCTTTTCCGGGCTTGGCCTGCTTGTAGGTGGCATCCGCCAGATTGAATTTCCACTTGAAATCGTTTGGCTTCTCCTGCAGCGCTCTGCGATAAGCCACTTCGGCCTTGCTGAAGTTGACTGTGTCGAGACTGGCCGTATCCTGTAATCCTTTCTCGAAAAAACTATTTCCTTCCCGGATGTATTTCCGCTCTTTCTGCGCAAATACCGGAACCGTGAGGAATAGAATCATCACCATGAGAACGATTTGCCTCATCCGCATTTTATTTTCCGACATGAATGTTTTCACGTTCATTATATCTAAATCCTTCTCTGTTACTTAAATAAACTGTAATTTTTCAACCACCTGTTTTTCCTGTCGAGCACGAGGAAATCGATCAAAATCAATGCCAGAGCCATGATTAGGAAATACCCATATTGGTCTTCATAATCGGAATACACCCGCGATTCAATTTCCGCTTTTTGCAGCTTGTTCAACTCGTCGAACAATGTATTCAATCCGATCTGTGCATTGTTGGCCCGGATATACGTTCCTCCTCCGGCATCTGCAATTTCGGTCAGCATCTTCTGATCCAACTTCGTAATAATCGTGTTCCCTTGGCTGTCCTTCCGGTAACCTTGTTCTCCGTTGGGCAACGTAACCGGAATCGGTGCACCTTCGGGAAGTCCCATTCCAATGGTGTTGACAGTGATTCCTTTTTCGTACGCCGCTTTAGCTGCTGCTACCGGATTATCTTCATGGTTTTCACCGTCGGTAATCACAATGATGGTTTTATTTCCCTCGAAATTCGGCGAGAACGAACGGGCTGCCAGGTTGATGGCTGCTCCAATGGCTGTTCCCTGCACCGGAACCATATTCGTGTTGACCGAATTCAGAAACAGCTTGGCCGACGCATAATCGGTAGTAATGGGTAACTGAATATAGGCCTGTCCGGCAAAAACGATCAACCCGATTTTGTCCTGATTGAGCCGGTCGGTCAATTTGGCAATCGCTCTTTTCGCCCGGTCCAGCCTATCGGGTTTGATGTCCTGCGCCAACATACTGTTCGACACATCGAGGGCAATCATGATTTCGATTCCCTTGCGTTTTACCGTTTTCAGCTTCGAGCCAAACTGCGGGCGGGCGACTCCGACAATTATAAATGCCAAAGCCAACATCCATATCCAGAATTTCACTACCGGACGGCCGTTCGACACGTTGGGCATCAAACCGGCCAGCAACTCCGGATTTCCGAATTTGCGAATGGCTCTACGTCGTCCTCTTCTGGCCAGCCAAAAGATGATGGCAAATGCCGGTATCACCAGCAAGAGATATAAATATTCGGGATTTGCGAACCTAAATGATTCCATTTTTCCTTTTAATTTCTTGACTAAAATTCTTCAACACCACCGGGCTATGCCCTTTTCCTCTCAAGCTTCTTCCCTTACGGGATATTCCTGAAAATCGTGTTCTTCAGGAACACCAGCAACAGCGTCAGTAACAGGGCCGGAAGAGCAAAACGTTCGAATTCTTCCGTCTTCCTGCTGAACTGCTTCACATCAATTTTCGATTTTTCCAGCTTGTCAATCTCTTTGTAAATTTCTTTCAGCTTAGCATTATCGGTGGCCCGAAAATATTCACCCCCGGTAATCGATGCGATTTGTTTCAACATCGGTTCATCAATCTTCACCTGCATTTGCCTCATCTGCGTACCGAAAGGAGTCTGTACCGGATAAGGTGCCGTGCCAATTGAGCCTATTCCGATAGTGTAAACACGAACTCCAAATGTTTTGGCAATTTCGGCTGCGGTAACCGGCGCAATTTCGCCGCGGTTATTCTCACCATCGGTCAACAGAATCACCACTTTGCTTTTGGCTTTGCTGTCCTTCAAGCGGGCGACAGCCGTAGCCAGTCCTTCACCAATCGCTGTTCCGTCCTCAATCATTCCGGTATGAATATCCTTGAACAGGTTAATCAATACTGCGTGATCGGTTGTCAACGGGCACTGCGTAAAACTCTCGCCGGCAAAAACCACCAGGCCAATCCGGTCGTACGGGCGACCGGAAATAAACTGAATGGCAATATTTTTGGCTGCATCCAACCGGTCGGGCTGAAAGTCACGTGCCAGCATCGAACTGGAAATATCCAGCGCCATAACAATATCGATCCCTTCGGTGGTGGCATTTTCCCAGCTGGAAGTCGACTGCGGGCGAGCCAGTGCCATAATCAGCAAGGATAACACGCCTAACTTCAATACAAAAAGCAGATGACGCAAATAATGCTTCCATGTGCGGGGTGCCCCCTCAAAACCTTTCAGTGTCGATAATTGAATACTTGCCCGCGATTTCTTCTGCTGCCACACATACCAGACAATCATCGGTATGAACAGCAGAAAAAGATAAAAGAATGCGGGATGTGCGTATGTTATCTGACTCATGATTTTCTTCTTCCCTTTTTATCCGACAAATCAATGGTTATCTCCTCATCGCCGTTGTCTTCATCGTTTTCTTCTTCCTCTTCCTCGGGCGATTTCTCTTCTATTTTCGTCTGGTTGACGAAGAAATAGGCATTGGCCAGCGTCATCTGGTTATCATCTTCCACCGGAATGAATTTGGCAAACTTCACCAAATCGGCCAGTTCCAGAATTTCCTTGAGCTGTTTGTACGATTTCTCATCCAACTTCACGGTATCGTACTTCAACGCAACCATGATTTCATCGGTTGTTTTCTCCATGGCCGTCACGTCGAAACGTCCTTCCAGGTATTCCCGCAAGGTATCGGTAATGCGGCTGTAGTATTCTTTTACATGGTCATGCTGCCAAAGTTTCTGTTCTTTGATTTCGTCCAGCTTGCGCAAAGCAACGCGATAAGGAGGCTCTTTCGGCTTCGGCGGTTTTTGGAACAACGGCAGCTTCTTCTTCCTGCGGCGAATCGCATAAATCAACAGGAAGATGATGGCCAAAATCAGTATGCCACCGAACAACCACGGGGCAATTTCCTTCAGCGTTACCGGTGCGTCGAACGGCTTCTTGATATCGGCCGGCCCCTTTTTCAAATCCACTTTCGGAACCTGTACAAACAGACTCAAACTATTGGTATGGACCGAATCGGTCAACTGATCGTACTTCAGTTTGAACCAAACCGGTGGAATTGGATGTGGTCCGCTGTCAAATGCCGTGATCAAAAAATCCTGCCGCAGCATAATCCGACGGCCTTCCATCTTGATGGTATCAATCGGGGTGCGTTGCAGCACTTCGATAGATTTGCCGATGCTGTCGGGTATTTGTGGAAACTGTATTTTCGGACCGATATTTTGTTCCAGCTCCAGGTTCAGGTGAATCTGGTCGCCCAGTAGAATCGTATCACGGTCGAGCGTGGCACGTGCCTTTATTTCCTGCGCCTGCACACCCGATGCTACTATCAGCAACAGGGCCAAGACGAAGGTTATATGTTTCATCGTTCGTGTAACGTTCATTGATTATTGTTCTCTTTTCTTAAACAGTGAAACAAGCGATTTCACATAGTCATCACGGGTGTTGATTCCGACATAGTCGACACCAGAACGCTTCATCATGATGTCGAGCTTCGTGCGGTAGTCGTTCCACCATTTCTGATAAGCTTCCCGCACTTTCCGGCTTGATGAATCAACCCACAGGTATTCGCCTGATTCGGCATCCTTGAATTTCACCATACCAATGGAGGGCAACTCCGTCTCCCGCTCATCGTAAATCTGCAGTCCCACCACATCGTGTTTGCTGTTGGCAATACGAATCGCTTTTTCCAACTCCGGATTATTATCCATGAAATCGGAAATCACAAATGCCGTCACCCGGCGTTTCATCACGTTAGTGAGATATTGCATTGCCTGAGCGATGTCGGTTTGCTTCGATTCGGGCTGAAATTCGATGAGCTCCCGGATGATGCGCAACGTATGCGTCCGGCCTTTCTGCGGCGGAATGAACTTCTCGATTTTATCGGAAAAGAAAATCACGCCAATCTTATCGTTATTGGAAATAGCCGAGAACGAAAGAATTGCACCGATTTCGGTAATCACATTCTTCTTCAGCTTTTCGGCTGTACCAAATTCACGCGAACCACTCACGTCAATCATCAACATCACAGTCAGCTCCCGCTCTTCTTCAAAAACCTTAATAAAAGGCTTGTTGTACCGGGCCGTTACGTTCCAGTCGATGTTCCGCACATCGTCGCCAAACTGGTATTCACGCACTTCACTAAAGGCCATACCGCGGCCTTTGAAAGCACTGTGATACTCCCCGGCAAAAATGTTGCGGGACAATCCCCGTGTCTTTATCTCAATTTTCCGAACTTTCTTTAACAGGTCCGATGTTTCCACAGCACAATAACTTGTTCGTTCTTAATTCATCAATTAATTCTCTATTCCCTTTCCGGGAAACCGTTATTACTACGGTACCTCAACGGTATTGAGAATTTCGGAGATGATTTCTTCGCTGGTCAGGTTATTGGCTTCCGCTTCGTAACTCAGCCCGATACGGTGACGCAACACGTCGTGGCTGACGGCACGGATATCTTCCGGAATCACATAACCACGGCGCTTGATGAAGGCGTACGATTTGGCTGCCTGTGCCAGGCTAATCGATGCACGCGGCGAGGCTCCGTAAGTAATCATCTCGGCATATTTCGGCAATCCATGCTCAGCAGGCTCACGGGTCGAATAAACAATATCGACAATGTACTTCTGAATCTTTTCATCGATATATACATCTTTTACAATATCGCGTGCGCGGATAATATCTTCCGGTTTCAGAATCGGCGATGCTTCCGGGAATTTCTTCAGCAGGTTTTGCTGAATGATCATCCGCTCTTCGTCTTTCTTCGGATAATCCAGTACCACTTTCAGCATGAAACGGTCGACCTGTGCTTCGGGAAGCGGATAGGTTCCTTCCTGCTCAATCGGGTTTTGCGTCGCCATTACCAGGAAAGGCTCTTCCAGTTTGTAAGTATGATCACCGATGGTAATCTGGCGCTCCTGCATCGCTTCCAGCAATGCCGACTGCACTTTGGCAGGCGCCCGGTTGATCTCATCTGCCAACACAAAGTTGGTAAAAATCGGGCCTTTCTTCACCATGAACTCTTCGTTCTTCTGGCTGTATATCATGGTACCCAGTAAGTCGGCCGGCAACAGGTCGGGCGTGAACTGGATGCGGGCAAATTTGGCAGCTACAATGTGCGAAAGGGTGTTAATCGCCAGCGTTTTCGCCAGACCGGGAACACCTTCCAGCAGAATATGTCCGTCGGATAACAATCCGATCAGCAAGCTGTCTACCAAATGCTTTTGTCCTACAATCACTTTATTCATCTCCATGGTAATCATGTCGACGAATGAGCTCTCCTGTTGAATCCTCTCATTGAGTTCTTTAATATCTACTGACTGATTCATCCGAATATGATTTGTTTTTAATTGTCGAATAGAACTAACATGTTGTTACAATTATTCCCGTCAATGCTAACAATAATTACACCATGTTCGTTACATACTTCCGAAAGGTTATTTTTTTAATTGAAAACTTCTTTTTTTGAATGCTTACGAAATTAATGGTTTACCGATGATTAGCCAATAACATTTTGTTAAAAATCGTTAACCCTAAAAGCTTTGAAAACTTCCTAAAATACTTTAATTTAAGATGCTGGAAAAATATTTTTTTACTATGACCCAACGTAAAGTCATATTAACCCCTAAAGCCGAAAATGAGTTCAGTCAACTCCGGAAATTTTTGTCCGGAGAATGGTCGCCAAGAGTCGGTACCAATCTTGAGCGAAAAATCGACTGGCTCCTGGAAGAACTGGTTCAAAATCCCGAAAGCTTTCCAACGACAACTTCCGGTGATTATCACGTTGCCCGTCCGGGACGAACAACGTCAGTTTTTTTTACCTTTGACGACCGGGAAATCTGCATCCAATCCATTGTGGATACCCGCTTAAATCCGAAGGTAAACAATTCCTGATGCAACGATATTTTATTCAACTCGCATACGATGGAGCAAACTATCACGGCTGGCAAATCCAGCCCGGCTCTATCAGTGTGCAGGAAGTTCTGGAAAAATCAATCTCGACCATATCCCGCGAAGAAATTCACGTAACAGGCGCCGGCCGCACCGATACCGGCGTACATGCCAGCTTTTTTGTGGCTCACTTCGATGCCGAATCAGAAAACCTGGACGATCAGCATTTCACTTTCCGGTTGAACCGGTTTCTTCCGCCAGATATTTCAGTGCAGAATATTTACAAAGTGCACGACAAAGCGCATGCCCGTTTTGATGCGACCTACCGTACATATCAGTATTTCATCACCAAGCAAAAGGACCCGTTTAGCCGGGCTTTTGCCTATCACCATTACCGGCTGCTGGACACGGAAAAAATGAATGAAGCAGCTCAACTTCTTTTCAACTATTCCGATTTTACCAGTTTCAGTCGCACCGGAGCGGACGCGAAAACCGGCATTTGTAAAATGATGGAAGCTTATTGGACAGAAGAGCCGGATCGGTATATTCTGACCATCAAAGCGGACCGTTTTCTGCGGAATATGGTTCGTGCCGTGGTGGGCACCATGCTCGATATTGGTATGGGAAAAATGGAGCCGGAGGAAATTGGACGCATTATTGAAGCGAAGGACCGCCGGGTAGCTGGCTCCAGTGCTGCCGCCCGTGGTTTATTTCTGGTCGATATCGGTTACCCGGAAGAAATTTCGCAGGGACTAATTAGAAATCCCGGTTAATCCCGATTCCAGATTTCCCAGGCTGCCAGTGCCTGTCCATGCAGCATGTCCAGACCATTTTTAATGGTTGCTCGCTGCTTTTCTCCCTTCTCCAGGAAACGGGTTTTTTCGGGGTTGTAAACCAAATCGTACAACAGGTGCTTTTCGGTAATAAACTGATAAGGAATATCCGGCAAACCTTCTTTTTTCGGATAGGTTCCCAGCGGCGTAGTATTCACAACGACCGTATATTCTTCCATCAGACTCTCATCTAAATCGCGGTAGCTAATTTGTCCTTCACCCTTTGGGGAACGGGAAACCAAGACCGTAGACAATCCCAGTTTCTGCAATGCCCAGACAACCGCTTTGGAAGCGCCGCCGGTTCCCAAAACCAGCGCCTTTTTATGATGCGCCATCAACAAGGGGTGAATGGAATCGCCGAAACCGATGACGTCGGTATTAAATCCGCACAAGCGATAAACCGCTCCTTCCCTTTCAATCCGGATGGTATTGACGGCACCGATTTCCTGCGCCGCCTCATCTACTTCATCCAGATAGGCAAAAACATCCTGCTTATACGGGATGGTAACATTCAGCCCTTTCAGTATCGGATTCTCACGGATGACAGCCGGCAACTTATCGATGTTGTCGATTTCGAAGTTTTCGTAGACCGAGTCAATCCCCTCCCGGGAAAACTTTTCGGTAAAGAATTTCTTCGAGAAGGAATGCGTCAGCGGATATCCAATGAGGCCGAATGTTTGTTTCATGATTCCTCGACAGTTTGAGCAGATTTCTCCAACAAGTATATGGTAAAGATTCCGGCAACCATTAGCAGTACGGCTACAATCACTGCCGTTGACCATGATTCGGGAATGTACCAGTCGTAACCGGAAACCACTTTCTCGCCACTTTTCTTTAACAGGATATTTCCCAGCGCATCGAGTTTATACACCGGATGTTTCCAGGGCCACAAAATTCCCATGGAACCTAAAATGAAACCGGTAAGCAACGCGATGGTTTGATCTTTGAATTTTTTGAAAACCCACGATAAGACATGCGAAAACGCGACCAGGCCAACGACTGCTCCTACTACAACAGGCGACAACACCATCAGGTTGAGTTCGTTAATGGAGTCGATCATCACCAGTTGGTAATTACCCAACAGAATGAGCACGAATGAGCCGGACAATCCCGGAAGAATCATGCTACAAGCCGCCACGATACCGCAGATGAAAAGGTAGAGTAGCGATGAATTTTCCGATGCCGGGCTCAAAACCGAAACGGAGAAGGCAAACGCTGTTCCCACAATCAGGCTGATAACGACGGACAGGCGCCACTTTTCAACTGTCTTCCCAATAAAATAGACCGAAGCCAGAATCAAACCGAAGAAAAACGACCAGATGTAAATCGGGTAACTCTTGAACAGAAAATCGAACAACCGGGCCAGCGTCAAAATGCTGATGGCGACTCCGGCAAAAACAGCCAGCAGAAAGTCGAGATTGATATGCTTCGCCAACTGACGGAATTTACCACTCAGCAAGAGTTTCAGCGCTGTTAAATCGAAGGATTTAATGCTGTCAATCAACTTCTCAAAAATGCCCGTTATTAGGGCCACTGTTCCTCCCGAAACACCGGGAATGACATTCGCGGCCCCCATGGCCAAACCTTTTGTGAACAGGTTTAAATATTTCTTCATCGCTTATGTTAATATTTTCAGACTTCCGGTTGGCTAAAATAGACAAAAAAACGGCCGAAATCGCTTCCGGCCGGATTCTGTCAGTATTTTAAAAGTTAATCATTGTTAATGATAATGATTAATCGTCTTATACTTATCAATCAATCGGTTGACCGGTTCACTTTCCACCGCTTTCGGACAAAAGTCGAACAAATCATGGTACTGGCTAAAATCTTCGCTCAGTGCCTGTTCCAAATAGTGCATCGCCAGATGTTCGTCACCATTCTCGAGCAAATAGGCTGTCAAACGGTAGTTCAATGTAGCACTCACTACATGTTGCTTTTTGGCTTTCATCAGAGTGTCGATGGCCATGGCCAGTTGATCGTACTCGTAATAGAAGTCGGCAAACGAAAGCCAGCTCTCAGGATTGTTCACGTCTAACTGAAGCGCTTTCTGGAAAGCCTGCTCAGCCTCTTCGTAATCATTCAGCGTGGAGTTAACCTTGCCAAAGGTCAACCAAAAATCGGCATTATCTTCTTCAAGCTTGATGGCCTTTTTCAGGAATACCAGACTCTCCGGTACTTTATCCTCAACCAGCAATACCACCGAAGCGCCATACCAGGCTTCGGCATTATAGGCATTTAACTGCAACGCTTTCTTATAATAATCAAATGCTTCTTTAAATTTCCGCTGATGGAAATAGCATTCAGCAATGTAACAGTAAGTTTCATCCGACTCACCATCGATTTTCAGGTACTCTTCATAACCGGCAATCGCTTCTTCGAACCTTTCGGCATTGGCAAGCGAGTTCGCCCGGTTAAACAGTGCCGAGGCATAATTATCATCGAGCGCCAGCGCGAAATCGTATGCTTCAACTGCCTTGTTGAAATCATTCACCCGGTTGTAAGCAATTCCCAGGTTGTACCAGACAAATTCCGAGAACGGATCCAAATCGAGGTATTTGTTGTAATACTGAATACACTTATAGCTCTCACCTACCTTGTCGTAGCTGAAAGCCAAATCGTAAATCACGTTCTCGTTTTCCGGATTTTCCTGGTAAGCTCTTTCAAAAAACGGAATAGCCCGGCTGTATTCGCTGTTCTGGATAAATGCTACCCCAATGCTGTACAGGACTTCGTCTTTTTCTTCGTAAGCAAACCGTTCTGCCTCTTCGAAGTAATAAGTGGCCTTTTGACTCTCGCCCAAAAAGTTGTAACAAGAACCAAGCATTAGCAAAATCTCCGGATTTGAAGATTCGATTCCAGCTACCATTTCGAGCATTTCTCTCGCCTCGTCTACTTTTCCCTGTGTAAGCAGAATACGGGCCTGCCGCACTTTCAGGGAAATCGCCTGGGGGTGCTGCCGCAATCCGCTCCTCACCGCCTTTACCGCATGGGAATGATGTCCCCTGTCGGAATAATAGTCGATGATGTATTCAAACTCTGCTACATCAAAAAACTCAACACGCTCCTCGTGCTGCATCTTCTGATAACGTTCAATTAGTAAAGCAATTTCGTTGCTTTCGTAGTCGTCCTTAGCTCCTTGTTCCATAAAATTTACCTGTCTGCGTATCTGTTAAAAATACCCAACGCAAAATCATCCCATCCTTAGGAGTCCTGGTGTTCTTTTCTCAATAAATCGTTGACGGTTTTCACCGGATTAAAGGTGATGACCGGAACTTCTACAAAGAGAGTAATCCAGTCGGCCATGGCTCCGTTCCAAAGTCCTGGCAGCTCCTGTGCCTTCAGCGGCTTTCCTTCTTTCGATTTATGAGAAATAAACCCGGTATTCGGATCGCGGTACTTCAACAAGTCAAATTTTTCGCCTTTGCTGTCGCGAACCCCACACACCAAATCAACCGGATTAAAATGTGTCGATTGTCCGACTATTTTTGTTTGCTCCTCATTTTCTTTATCAATCTGACTTCCTTCCACAATCTGCAACGAAATGGTATTGTCTGCGTTGCGTGCCCAAAACGGACCGCCGCCCGGCTCACCTCCGTTTTTCACCATACCGCAAACCCTGATGGGGCGGTTCAGTTTATTTCGCAGATAAGGAATCAAATCTTCCTTCTCCGTATAATACTGGCTTTCCACAGCCTCAACGCAAAGTTCCTTTGTCAGAAAATCCGAAATCTCTGCGATGAGTTTGTCCGGCACTGCCGCTGAATTTTTTTCCAGCTCGCGAAGGTAATTAAAAACCCTTTGCCGGTAATACAGTAACACACCAGCCAACGCTTTTTTATAACGTACGGTCGGCTCTTTTAGTCTGTCAGGCACGACATTATCAATATTTTTAATAAAGATGATGTCGCTGTCAATATCGTTCAGGTTTTCGAGCAATGCTCCGTGTCCTCCGGGCCTGAACAGCAATGAGCCGTCTTTCTGGCGGAAGGGCTCGTTTTTGGGCGTTACCGCGATGGTATCGGTTGATGGTTTCTGTTCCGAAAAACCAACCTGGTAATGAGCGCCGTACTGATGCTCATATTTCTTCGCCGCTTCATCGGTTTTCTCTTCAAAGTAAGAAAGGTGCTCCGGCGATACAGTGAAATGCAAGCTCACTTGCCTTCCCGAATCCTTCCCATACAATGCACCTTCCACCATGTGCTCTTCAACGGGCGTTCTGGATTTCTCGCCATATTGATGAAATTGCAGCAATCCTTTCGGAAGAAAGCCGTAATTCAAGCCTTTCTCTGTTAAGACAAATTCCAGAATTTCCCGGTAGGATATGTGTCCGTCACCATCAGCCTTTTTCAGCTCATCGGGCAACTGATGGTAAAAAGCAAATTTCGGGAGGTTGTCGAAGAAAGCTCTTACATCGGCATGTGCTTCCTCTTTTAACAGCGAAACGGCCTGCTCCTGCGATTGGGCTGCATCCTGAAAAGCGAAAAGCTTTTGAAACATGCGACTGGCAGCTCCCGAAGCCGGTACAAACTTTTCGATGGCGATTCCCCGGTTGACCTCGTGCTCAAAGATGCCGATGTACCTTTCAATCCGGCCCTCGTCGAGCTTTATAATTCCGTCGTTTACAGTGGCTGGACGGAGAACATTCATAAAGGGAAATCCCTTTTTAAAATTCTCGATTTGATGTTCTACTTCCGGTAGCTGACTACCGCGATTGCTAATTTGCTGAATATCCTTTTCTGTAAACATAATCAACCAGTTACTTTAGTCGCTAAAGATAGAAAAAGGTTTAAAAAATAAAAACGAATAAACCTCTCCGAAACCTTAAGTTATCAAGAAGAAATGAACCGTTCGACATAATTTTATCCCTGTGCGGAGAAACAAATAACCGCTATCTTTGCGGCCATGAGGGCTGATGCACATTCAAACAGGAATTTTCCCTGGGGACACCAACGGAGATACAACGATTTTCCTACCTTTTTCAGGCGCAAATTTAATGAAAGGGTTCAGAAAATCTCAATCGATGCGGGATTTACCTGCCCCAACCGTGATGGCAACCGGGGAACCAGAGGTTGTACCTACTGCAACAATAAAACTTTCAAGCCTACCTACTGCAACCTCGAGAACAGCGTTTCCAGTCAGCTGGAAAAAGGCGTGGCGTTCTTTCGCAAGAAATACGACAGCATCAAATTCCTGGCTTATTTTCAAGCCTACTCCAACACCTACGCTCCGATTGAGGATCTCCGAAAACTATATGAGGAAGCGTTGGCTTACCCGGGCGTCATTGGTTTGGTCATTGCCACCCGTCCCGATTGTCTGGACAATGAAGTGCTCGACTACCTGCAAGCGCTTTCAGAAAAGCATTACGTGATGGTAGAGCTGGGTATTGAATCGGTTCATAACGACACGTTGAAAGCTATCAACCGTGGCCATGCCTGGGAAGAATCTGTCAGAGCGCTGGAAGAAACATCGAAAAGAGGGATTCATAATTGCGCTCACATGATTTTGGGACTTCCGGGCGAAAGCCGGGACAACTTGCTGCAACAGGCTGATATCATTTCCCGGTTGCCGGTAGAAAATCTGAAATTGCACCAGCTGCAAATTCACAAAGGAACAGTAATGGCCAAACAATATGCTGACACGCCCGAGATGTTCCATCTTTTCTCTGTCGATGAATACCAGGAACTGGTTGTTGACTACCTTGAACGGCTGAATCCTGAAATCATTGTCGAACGGTTTGTCAGCTCAGCTCCACCGGAGATGCTGATTGCTCCCCGCTGGGGACTGAAAAATTTCGAGTTTGTGGCTAAAGTGGAAAAACGTCTGGAAGAACGAAATACCTGGCAAGGACGCCTTTTTCAGAAACTCTAACGCCGCTTATGATGTTTCGGCTTCTTTCTTTTTGACTGATTTCTCTTATTTCCAGCCGGTTGTTGCTCTGCATCAAACAATCGTTTCTCCAAATCGGGCCGGTTAAGTCGTTGTAATTCCTGCATCAGTGAGTTCCGGTATTCTTTTTTGTACCAGAAGAAGAATTTTCGTTGTCCCAGTTTCTCCTTCTCGGTTTTCGGAACGAACACTTTTTCTAACGTGTACGGATGATATCCTGAATAATAAATCACGGTAGCCACCGTCATCGGCGTGGGCGTAAAATCCTGCACCTGCTCCAGTTTAAAATCCAACTCCTTGGTTTCAGCTGCTAGTTCCGCCATGTCCTCCAACTTACTTCCCGGATGACTGGAAATGAAGTATGGAATCAACTGCTGCTTCAGGCCTTCTTTCCGGTTCACAGAATGAAAGAAAGTGGTTAATCGGCGAAACAGTTCGAATGAAGGCTTGCGCATTACGTTCAACACATCATCCGAAGTGTGTTCCGGCGCCACTTTCAATCGGCCGGAAACATGGTGCCGGATCACTTCACGCAGATATTCCAGGTTGCCTTCGTCTTTTTTCGCACCACCGGTTTCGTGAAAGGCCAAATCGTAGCGAATGCCGCTACCAATGAATGCTTTTTTCACACCCGGGAAACTGGCTACTTTTTGATACAAACCGGTTAACGTACGATGATCAGTTTCCAGGTTCTTACAAACCGATGGATAGATGCAGGACGGGCGTTTGCACTGGCGACAAAGCTCCAAATCCTTGCCTGCCATGCGGTACATATTGGCCGATGGTCCTCCTACATCGGAAATGTAGCCTTTGAAATCGGGCATGTCTACAACGGCTTCCACCTCTTTCATCACCGATTTTTCGGAACGGGAAACCACAAATTTCCCTTGGTGGGCCGAAATCGTGCAGAAAGAACAGCCCCCAAAACACCCGCGGTGAATGTTAATAGAGTGACGAATCATTTCGTAGGCCGGGATTGCTCCTTTTCCGTTGTAGCGAGGATGCGGCAACCGGGTAAAAGGCAAATCGTAAACCTGGTCAATTTCCTTAGTTGAAAGCGGGGGCCATGGTGGATTAACCACAATCTGCCGACGACCAACCTGCTGAACGAGTTTATTAGCCTGCCAGCGGTTCGACTCTTCTTCGATGTACCGAAAATTGGCCGCAAACTTCTTTTTATCCTTCAGACATTCTTCATGAGCATTGATTTCCAGTGCTTCCCAATCGACCTTTGTTGCATAACTTTCGCCTTCCGGATTCATAAAGGCTGTCTGCGGAATGTTGGTCAGCGATTGCACGGGAACGCCCCGTTGCACCAGCCGGGCAAACTCTGAAATGGATTTTTCGGCCATGCCATAAAAGAGCAAATCGGCACCACTCTCTTCCAGAATTCCCGGTTTCAGCTTATCCGACCAGTAGTCGTAATGCGTCAGCCGGCGTAATGAAGCCTCAATACCGCCAAGCACAACGGGAATGTCGGGATATAATTTTTTAAGAATATTCGTATAAACCACCGAAGCGTAGTCGGGACGGGCTCCTGCTCTGCCTCCCGGCGTATAAGCGTCATTCGAACGACGACGCCGATTGGCCGTGTAGTGGTTCACCATCGAATCCATATTTCCGGCGGTAACGCCAAAAAACAAACGAGGTTCTCCAAGCTTTTTGAAATCGCGCAAATCATCCGTCCAGTTGGGTTGTGGCACAATCGCCACCCGCAATCCAGCGGCTTCCAGGATGCGCCCGATTACCGCTGCTCCGAAAGAAGGATGATCGACATACGCATCGCCGGTAAACAGGATCACATCTGCTGCATCCCATCCCAATGCCTTCATCTCTTTCGCCGAAGTCGGCAACCATCCGGATGTTTCTGGTCTATTCAAATTCTGAGTCAATTTGCTTTGTTTGCGGCAAAGTTACACTTTTCAGCATCTACATTTTCAAAAGCCTTTATTTTTACATTTTACATACAGAATGGTTACATCTCTCCAAAACATATCATACAGATTCCATTTTTTTTATCTTTAGCCCAACCTAGCACATGTTAAATTAACCATGGGAATCGTTAGCTCTAAAGACCTGGTAAAAGCCAGCCCATTCATCCAATATCTTGGGGGTGAATATTTTGCCAAATTCCTGATGCACCTCCTGCGCTTCAACGAGTTGAATACGCTCTACGAAGAAATTGGAAATAAATCGGGTATCGAATTCATTGATGCTTTAATTGATTATCTGGACATCCGTCTCGAATTTAATCCGCAGGACCTGGAACGCATTCCGGCAACGGGTGGATTTATAACGGTTTCGAACCATCCGTTTGGCGGTATCGATGGCATTCTGCTCATCAAACTAATGTCGATGGTACGCGATGATCAGAAAGTATTGGCCAATTTCCTGCTGAAAAAGGTCAAACCGATCGGAGAATACTTTTTCGCAGTCAATCCGTTTGAGAATATGCCGGAAGCGGGGTCGAGTGTCAGCGGGATGAAAGCTGCTTTCGACCACATTAATGAAGGAGGCGTTCTCAGCATTTTCCCTGCCGGGGAAGTTTCGACCAAATACAACTCTGCCAATTTCATTGCCGACCGGGAATGGTTGTATCCCGCCATCAAATTCATCCGGAAAGCAGATGTGCCGGTAGTTCCCATCTTTTTTCACGGAACCAACAGCCGCATGTTTCACTGGCTGGGACGTATTCACCCGACACTTCGAACAGCCAGACTGGCTTCGGAGTTGCTGAATAAAAAAGGGAAAACCATCAAGGTGCGCATTGGGAATCCCATTCCGGTGAAAGAGCAACATTCGTTTACCGATATACATCAATACGGACGTTACCTCCGCTCAAAAACGTACTGTCTCGACACTGGTCTGGAAGTGAAACGCTTTTTCAACTATTCACTGAAAAGAAAAACCAAACCGGAAGAGATTATAGCTCCGGCATCCAAAGAAGCCATTCTGGAAGAGATTCGAAATCTTCATCCGGATTTTTTGCTTTTCGACATCAAGAACTACTCAATATACTGCGCTCCTTCAGAAGTTATGCCCAATATCCTGCATGAAATAGGAAGATTGCGCGAAATTACCTTCCGGGAAGTGGGTGAAGGTACCAACCGCGCCACCGACCTCGACGAGTTTGACCTGTACTACAACCAGATGTTTATCTGGGACCGGGACGAGGAGAAAATTGTGGGTGCCTACCGCATTGGAAAGGGAGCTGATATCATCCGGCAGTTTGGTGTTCAGGGATTTTACACCCAGAGCCTTTTCCGGATGAAAAAAGGTTTTAAAGACACATTGAATCAATCGTTGGAACTCGGACGTTCGTTCATTGTAAAGGAATACCAGCGGAAACCGCTGCCTTTGTTCCTGCTGTGGAAAGGTATCCTGTATTTTCTCTTGCGGAATCCGGAATACCGCTATTTACTTGGACCGGTGAGCATTAGCAATACGTATTCAGAGAAATCGAAGGAGCTGATCATCCGCTATATTATGGCCAACTTTTACGACTACAAAAGCGCCAAACATATCCGTCCGCGAAACCGGCACAAAGTGACCACGCTGGATGAAAACCTGAATGTAGCGCTCGAGAATCTGACTGACGACATCCGCTCGCTGGATAAGTTTATTGGCGATATTGATGAATACAACAAAGGATTACCGGTACTGCTGAAAAAATACCTGGGACTGAACGCCAAAATTATCGGCTTCAATGTCGATCCGAAATTCAATAACTGTCTGGACGGGCTGATTATTTTGGATCTTTTCGATGTTCCTCAGGAAACCATTGTTTCCCTTTCGAAAGAAGCGAACGACATGAGTATTCTGGAACGGTTTTATTCCAACACAGAAACAGATAAAGCAAAAGAATAAGAGCAACTTAACGACATAAAAAACGCCCTTCAAAAGAGGGCGTTTTCATTTTATGGTGTGATAAATAACTATCGGTTAGCTTCCGCAAACTTTCTTCCGGCACGCAATGCTTCGAGGTTTAGATTAACAATCGCCTCTCCTTTCCGCGTAAAAATTTTGCGAATTCCGTCTTCAATCAGCTCAAACGGAATATCGATAAACGGCGAAGCAGCTCCCAGCATCACCATATTCGATGCGCGTGAGTTGCCCACTTCTTTCGCTACTTTGTCCGCATCTATGGCAATGTGATGCGGTTGTTTTTTTACTTCGCCCAACACTTTGTCAAGCTCCGGGTAATTCGGAATATTCACAAAGGGCGTGGTATTGGTTACCACATACCCTTTTTTCGACAAGAAAGGCAAATAACGAAGCGATTCCATCGGCTCGACCGAAAGAATAATATCAGCTTCTCCAGCTGGAATTAAATCCGAATAAATGGGATTATCCGACAATCGAAGGTACGATTGAACGGCTCCACCACGCTGACTCATTCCATGCGTTTCGGCCTGTTTGAGATATAAATCGTTTTCAACGGCAGCCATTCCAAGCACAGCAGCAATCGATAAAATGCCCTGTCCGCCAACGCCTGCCAATACAATATCACATTTCATTTGTTTTGATTTTTTCGGTTTGACTAAGCGTTCTGTTCACTCTTCATCTTTTCGGCGCGGATGCGACGAGCTGCTTTCTGAATACATTCCCTTCGAGGAACAATCACCGATACGCCCTCGTAATTCACCTCCCGGTCAAGCAATTCTACCAACTTATCGTGATTTTTGGGATGCGCTTCAATGGTATGCAGGTGATCCGGATCGACACCTAATCCAAGGCAAATGGATTCAATTTTACCCAACGCTGCCGAATCCTGACCTCCGGTCATCGAAACCGATTCGTTGTCACAAATCAAAACTGTAATCGGAGTTTTTTCATTCACTGCATCCAGCAAACCAGTCATCCCCGAATGAGTAAACGTGGAATCACCAATCACAGCAACCGACGGAAACAATCCGGCATCGGCCGCTCCTTTGGCCATGGTTATAGATGCCCCCATATCGACACAGGAATTGATAGATGAATAAGGAGGTAACGCGCCCAACGTGTAACAACCAATATCGGAGAATACATGGCCGTCACCAAATGGCTCCATCACCAAATTCAACGCTTTGTATGTATCGTGGTGACTACAGCCTTTACAGAGTGCGGGAGGGCGGTTGGCAATAACTTCCGGAGCTTTTTCTCCTTTTTTCACTTTTATGCCCAACGCATTCGCCACATGATCAGGATTGAGCTCCCCCATACGGGGAAGTGTTCCGTCGAGGCGACCTAAAATGCGACGGCCACGACAGAAGAATCCGCTCAGCATCTCTTCCACCAACGGATAACCTTCTTCCAGCACCAGAATTTCATCCACCTGCTCTTCCAGCTTCTTCAGCATATCTTCCGGCAACGGGTACTGACTCAGTTTCACATGCGGATAAGGACATTCCTCGGGATAATTTTCCTTCAGGTAATTATAGGTGATGCCGCAGCAAATGATTCCCAAACTTTTGTCCTCGCCATCAAAATACTGATTAAATGACGCCTTTTCTGCGCTTTCGCGGAAAGAATCCTGTTTCTCCAGCAGGCCAGCATAACGCTTGCGGGCAATGGCCGGTAGCAAAACAAATTGTCTCGGGTCTTTCGGCAATGAGCCGGTATTTTCAGGCATCGGTTCAACGGTTTCCACGCCGGCACGCGAGTGTGCCAAACGGGTGGTAATACGTAGCAAAACAGGAACGCCTAGCTTCTCGGATAATTCAAATCCGGTACGGGCCATTTCGTAAGCTTCTTGCTGATTGGATGGCTCCAGAATAGGAAGCATCGAGAATTTTCCGTAAAAACGGGAATCTTGTTCGTTCTGAGACGAGTGCATCGAAGGATCGTCGGCTACCGTGACAATCAAGCCACCATTCACTCCGGTAATGGCCGAGTTGACAAATGCATCGGCAGCTACGTTTAATCCCACGTGTTTCATGCAGACCATGGCGCGCTTACCGGCATACGACATGCCCAGCCCTGCTTCCATTGCTGTCTTCTCGTTAGCTGACCATTCGCGGTGAATATTCCGCTCCTTCGCTACCGTATTTTCCTGAACATATTCGGTAATTTCGGTCGAAGGAGTCCCGGGATAGGCATAGACGCCCGACATTCCTCCGTCGATTGCGCCCTGTCCGATGGCCTCCGCCCCGAGCAGTAATTTTTTAGTCATAGCGTATATGTACGTTTATCGGTTTGTGTTGTTGAATCTTGTCCATTAGATTCTTAAAGCAACGGAAAAAACGTACCAATAAAAATGATCGAATGCAGGATTCAACGTCCTGCATTCGCTATGACCTAATATAAAATGTTTCTAAACCAGATGAATAAATCGATATGCAATATGTGGTTATTCCCCCATGATCGTCACCACAATCTTTCGCGAACCACCGCGATTCCTGAATTCGCAAAGATAAATTCCCTGCCAGGTTCCGAGGTTCAGGCGACCATTTGTCACCGGAATCGTGAGATTTGCGCCAAGAAGAGACGACTTCAGATGCGCCGGCATATCATCCGAACCTTCGAACACATGCGTGAAAACCGGATCATTTTCCGGAACCAACTTATTCATGAACGATTCGAAATCATCGCGTACCGATGGATCGGCATTTTCATTCAGCGAAAGCGCCGCCGATGTATGTTTAATGAGCAAATGGACCGGTCCAATTTTCGGCAACTCGGGAAGCTGCCGCTGAATTTCGCTGGTGATTAAATGGTAACCTCGCCGGTATGGCGAAAGAGTAATTTCGAATTGCTTCATCATAACGATTCATCTTTTTGATTTCTGAATGGTTATTTGGTGCCGAAATCCTGAACCAGATAGTTGTCATATTTGCTCGCAGTGTTCCGGTAAAAACCGATACCCACAACCCGATACGAACCATTCAGTATATTTTTTCGGTGACCAACACCCGATATGCCTGTATCGATAATCAGCAGCTTGACAAATGCAATGGCCGCTCCATTCGGATCCGATTCGGCGTTGTAGGATGGATACGAGCCGGCAGCAATATTTTCTCCAACCGAGCCAGTGTAACCTTCGGCCTGAGCCCGCGATTGCGGCGTCCCGTTTTCGGTGTGCCCGAAAACATTGTTGTCGGCCATGTACTTCGCATATTTGGTTGCTGAAGTGGTCAGCAGGTCATTCAAAGTTAAGGCATTTACAGCAGAGCGGCTGGTTAAATCATTGTACGCTCCATTGTCTGTACCTGAATTATACTCGCTTTTCAACCGCTGGTTGGCATAATCTGCCGGCTTCGTCCGGGCAAAATTGATTTCGGCCAACATCGCATCTTTGAATGTTACATTCCCCGACGGCGTGGTGGATGTTGTGTCCGGTGGTGTCGACGTTGAAGTTGACGTGGTATCCGTCGTGGCTGTTGACGTTGAATCCTGAACGCTCCCGCTACCTGATTGATTCGGTAAAGGAACCAACGAATCGTCTGTCGAACAGCTCCATGCCAGCGCTATTAAAAATAATACGGCCATTATCCGGCCGGCGACCCAATAATTCTTCTGTTTTTTCTGTTTCATTTTCCCCCTTTTTAAAATTCCAGCCCTAACTTGCGAACCGCATAGTTAAAGGCATAATCATCTATCTCATCTACACTCTGGCGATATATTTTCAATCGCTCTTTCTCCTCACCCGTCGCCAGCTTCGGATCGTCAAAAATGGCCTCCTCCACTGTTGCCGACGGGTATTTACTCATCGCTTCACTGGTCGCCAAGGGGGTAAGCGTTATGATTTGGTCGAAATGAGTCTCGTCCAACTCTCCCAGTGTTTTACTTTTGGCTTCCCGGATATCCACCACTGCCTCAATCATTGCCTTTACAGCAAACGCATCCATGTTGCAGGGCTTCAAACCAGCGCTTCGAATCACCACATTGTTTCGCGTATAATAGCGCAGCCATCCCTCCAGCATTTGCGAACGGGCAGCGTTTTCAGTGGTCAATATCAAAACTTTCGCCATAAAAATTATTTCTTCACAAAATCCTTAAATGCATTATACGTCCCGCCGGTTTGCTGATACTCCTGGTAATCTGCCTGCTGTTTCTTCCATTCAGCAGCCATTTGAGACAGCACTCCATCGGCATGTTCGAAAAACATCATGTATGCATCACAAAAACGTGGTTTCCGATGATCGCGCGGGTCCTTAATCCGGTCCTTCGTGCAACCACCGTAACATTTCGTATACCAACGGCATTGACGACATTTTACAGGAACAGCACTCTTCGCACGTCCAAAAGCCTGTTGTTTTTTGGAATTCAACATATTAACAATTTTGTCATGCCGAATATTTCCCAAACGGTATTTCGGATCGACAAAAAAGTCACATGAATAAACATTGCCGTTGTGCTCAATCACCGTGTAAACTCCGCATTCGCGCATAAATGCACACTCGGGGGCTTCCATTCCCACATACGTGTGAAAAACCGTTTCGAAGTGACGAATGGACGTGGTGGGTTGTCCGTTTTCGAAATCGGCCAGCCATAAATCGAAAAGCTCTACCAGAAACTTGCCGTATTTTTCTGCTGTTACCGAAAAGGATGCAGCTTGGGTGGGATCATCCTTGTCCGGTTCCACTATGGGAATGAACTGCATATAAGTTAAGCCGAGACTCTTATAATAATCGTAAAGCTCCGCTGCATAATCAGCCGAATAATCGGTCACGCAACACATGGCATTCACAGCCACGCCCTCTTCCAACAACATCTTCGCCACATTCTCCACTTTTTCCCAGGTCGGCTGCTCGCCTTTATCCTTACGAAAATGGTCGTGAATATGTTGCGGCCCGTCCAGCGATAAACCAATGAGCCAGTCGTATTCCTTGAAAAATTTGGCCCAATCGCGGTTCAATAACGTTCCGTTGGTTTGAAAACCGTTGCCGATGGCTTTTCCGTAACCATATTTCTTCTCCAGCTCAATGGCTCGTTTGTAGAAATCCAGTCCCATCAAAGCCGGTTCACCGCCCTGCCAGGCAATGGAAACATTTTGTCCCGACTGCTGCATCACCTGCCTTATCATCTCTTCCTGGATTTCCGGCGACATCCGGTGTACTTTCGTATCCGGAAACAGCTCGTCCTTCTCCAGGTAAAAGCAATAACTGCAATCAAGATTACAGTCAGGGCCGGCAGGTTTTACCAGCACCGAGTTCAATGGTTTGTAATGTACGCTCACGGAAAAATCTATACTCTACAATTCTTTCTCAGTCTCACAATTATGTGATATTTGCAAACATAGTCAAAAATATGAGCGAGAGAAAATCATTCCTTTAGTTTAAATTCGCTCAATTCAGACGATTTAACCATCTTTATGGTAACCAAATTCACGTTGAAGCGCCCGATTCTTATGAGAAAATTTTTCGTCGCTTTTTCTATGCTCATTTGTTTGCTGGCTATTCCTTTAACAGGAAAAAGTCAGACGTTGACGGCTCATGTCAAAGGACAGGTGACCGACGAGAAAGGAGCTCCGCTCGAATTGGTGAACATTTCGCTCAAAGGTCTGGCTGTTGGAACCAGCACCGACGAAAATGGCCGGTTTATTTTACAGGTTCCGGCACGAAAAGAGGAAACACTTTTTATCTCCCGGGTGGGTTATCAATCGGTCGAGATGAAAATTCGACTCGCTCCCGGTGAAGAAAAAACGATCACACCAGTATTGAAGCTGCTCCCCGGAGAAATAGACGAAGTAACGGTTTCGGAATCCCGCCGCGAAAAAAACGGGATGACCACAATCAACCCGAAACTAACAACACACATTCCGGAAGTTTCGGGTGGTGGTGTGGAAGCATTACTGAAAACCATGCCCGGCGTTTATTCCAACAACGAACTTAGTTCCCGTTACTCAGTTCGCGGCGGGAACTTCGACGAAAATTTAGTGTACATCAACGGAATCGAAGTTTACCGGCCTTTCCTTGTTCGTTCCGGGCAACAGGAAGGTTTGAGTGTTATCAATCCTGACATGGTTTCGTCCATTGAGTTTTCGTCAGGAGGTTTCGATGCTTCCTACGGCGACAAAATGTCTTCGGTACTAGATATTCATTACCGGAAACCAAAACAAACCGCCGCGTCCGCGGAAGTGAGTTTACTGGGAGCTTCCGCTCATATGGAAGGAACAGCGTTGAAAAACCGGTTCACCCACATCACGGGAATCCGATACAAAACCAATCGTTACCTGTTGGGAACATTGGACCAAAAGGGAGATTATTCTCCCAACTTCCTTGATTTCCAAACGTATCTCACCTATCAGTTTTCACCGAAACTCACGCTGGGTTTCCTTGGAAATATTGCTTCGAATGTTTATCAGTTTATTCCGACAACCCGAGAAACACAATACGGAACCTGGAGTCAGGTGTACCAGCTAAAAATTTACTTCGACGGACAGGAAAAGGACCGGTACGAAACGAAATTGGGCGCGTTGAATCTGAATTATCATCCAATAGATGAGCTTCACTTGAAACTAACCGCTTCCGCTTTTCACTCGGTGGAAGCAGAACGATATGACATCCAGGGGCAATACTTATTGAACGAAGTGGATATTTCTCCCGGCTCGGCTACTTACGCTGACAGTACTATGAACATTGGCATTGGCTCCTATCTCGACCATGCCCGCAACAATCTCGATGCCAGAGTAATGAGCATCGAGCATCGTGGTGAACTTAGGGAAGGGAATCACAAAGTAGACTGGGGATTGCAATTCAGGCATGAAACCTTTGACGAAAAAATCAACGAATGGCAAATGCGCGATTCGGCCGGTTATTCACTACCGCGAAACGACCAGATGGTGGAGCTTTACCAATCGGTGAATGCAAAAAATAACATCAGCAGCAATCGCTTTTCCGGATTTATTCAGGATACCTGGAACATTCCACTGTCAGACGGCAATCTCAACCTGAACGGTGGAATCCGGGCTCAATACTGGGATTTCAATGAACAAACCATTGTGAGTCCTCGCGTTTCGGCCACGTGGTACCCAAACTGGCAAAAAAACTACGTTTTTCGGCTGGCCTGGGGGAAATACCAGCAAATGCCCTTTTTCAAGGAACTACAGACCCTCGATGGACAAATCAACCGGAATGTAAAAGCTCAGGATGCAACCCATTATGTGGTCGGCGTCGACCATCTGTTTAGACTGTGGGAACGTCCGTTTAAACTCTCTTCCGAAGTTTATTACAAGTCGCTCAAAAATCTGATCCCCTACCAGATTGACAATATCCGCATCCGTTACCTTTCGGGAGAAGTGGCCAAGGGTTATGCGTATGGTCTCGACATGAAACTGAACGGTGAGTTCGTCAGCGGCATTCAGTCATGGGCCAGCCTTTCGCTCATGAAAACGGAGGAAGACATTATCGGCGACCATTACACGATTACCGATGCGAACGGAAATACGCAAATTGTTTATCCGGGTTACATTCCGCGCCCAACCGATCAACGTGTCAATTTCAGTCTCTTTTTCCAGGATTACTTTCCGGGATATCCATCCATCAAGATGTACCTGACGCTGCATTACGGTTCGAAATTGCCTTTCGGTCCACCAAACAACGAACGTTGGATGGACACTTTCAGGATGCCGCCTTACCGCCGCGTGGATATCGGCTTCACCAAAACATTGTTTTCCGGTGACAACCACAACATAAAAAACCGATTGGGCATGAAAGCTGCGTCCATTTCTCTGGAGGTTTTCAATCTGATGGACATCAACAACACCATTTCTTACTTCTGGGTAACCGACGTCTACAATCAAATGCATGCGGTACCCAATTACCTGACGGGAAGAAGAATCAACCTGAAACTTTCGGCCCGATTTTAACGGCCTTGGCGGATTTCCGATTTTCAGCTAATTTCGGAGCCGGGAATGATTAACACCTTAATTCAACGCTAAAGCAAATGACCTTTTTATATCCGACATATTTCTGGGCGCTGTTCCTGATTCTCATTCCCATTATTATTCACATTTTTAAGTTCCGGCGTTACACCACGGTTTATTTCAGTAATGTCAGGGCCCTAAGCCAACTGAAGAAGGAGAAGAAACAGCAAAAGCATCTGAAGGAATTGTTGATACTCGCCAGTCGGATATTGGCAATCGCATTTCTGGTTACCGCTTTCGCTCACCCTTTTATTCCTCCAAAGAATGCCTCAACGGATACCAATTTGAATAAAGCAGGCATTTACATCGACAATTCCTTCAGTATGCTGGCCGGCTCCGAGGGAAACAACCTGCTGGAACAGGCCAAACAGGAAGCGCTGAACCTGGCTAATGCTTATCCGGCTGATACCAAGTTTGCATTGGTCACGAACGATTTATCGCTGCAAAACCAGCGTTTGCTCGACCGGAGTATGTTGATCAACCGAATCAGCGCAGTGGAAGCCACGCCGGCCCGTCCGCCACTTTCGCAAATCATTCGGGTGCTTTCCCGACGACTGAAAAGCGAAAAGAATGCCAGCCCAAATTCGGTCTACCTGTTCAGCGATTTTCAGAAAAACATAGCAGATATAGGGCGAATAAAGGCTGACACTTCGTTGAGCCTGAATATTGATTTGTTAAAGGCACAGCAATCCGACAATCTCCTCGTTGATTCAGTCTGGTTTGCCGTACCCGGAAGAATTAAAGGGACCGCAGAAACACTTTATGCCCGGGTCAGAAATAACGGAGCTCAGGAGTTGGCAGACGTTCCCATGCGTTACATCGAAAACGACTCGCTGCGTGCTGTCACCAGTTTTGACCTGAAGCCCAACCAAGAAAAAACCGTTTCGCTGAAATTCACTGCCCGAAGTGCGGGAATTAAAAATGCCCAGGTGGAATTGACCGATTATCCGGTTACCTATGACAACACGCTTTACATCGGCTTCCGGGTAACCGGACGGATTAAAGCACTGGTGATTCACGGCAACGAAGAAGGGACTAAATATCTTTCTGCATTACTAAAAACCGACAGCCTGGTGCATTACCAGGAAGTTAGCTGGCAACAGGTCCGAACCGGCGAATTCAGTAAGCAACAAATTGTTTTTCTTACTCAACTTCCGGAAGTTTCTTCCGGGTTGACAGCAAGTCTGGCCCAATTTATCCGACAAGGCGGAACGGTTGTCTTTTTCCCGGCGAAAAACGGTGATCTGGAATCATACAACCGCTTCATCAACGAAATGCAGGGAAATCCTTTTTCCACAACTGCCGACACAACTTCCATGCGCATCGCAAAGCTTGATGTCACGAATCCGCTTTTCCAGGATGTTTTCAGTGGTCCCCATCCGGATGGCGATTTGCCGGAAGTGAAAATTCATTTGCCCAGTCAAACCGTTCAGACCAGGGTATTGCCTATTCTTACGCTGGCTAACGGAAATCTGCTTCTGAGCGAAAGCCAACCCGGCAAAGGAAAATTCTTCCTCTTTACGCTGCCATCATCGCAGGAAAACCGTGCATTCTTCACCAATGCGTTGTTTGTTCCCCTGATATACAAAATGGTGCTGAACAGTGTGCAAGGTTCACCGCTGTATTACACCATCGGGCAAAATAAAGTGATTGACCTTCCCTTTCCGGGAAACGGAAATACACAGAGCGAAATGCAACTAAAAGGAGTTGGCAACTCGTTCGATTGGCTGCCCACCATACAGCCTCTTCCGGGAAACCGATTTCAAATGAAAACCGATGCCGTTACCCAGGCCGGAAACTACGAATTGACATCCGGAAACGGAACGTTACCGCTGGCTTTTAATTACGATCGGAAAGAATCTGCCCCGGATTGTTACAACGCCGACCAACTCAGAGAGCAACTCCAACAAACTGGCTTCCAAAAGGTGCATTTTATTACCGCATCAAAGACTGAACTTTCTGCTCACTTCGATGTCGTACATAATGGGAGACAACTTTGGAGGTTATTCCTGGTGCTCGCCATCATGGCCCTTCTGGCTGAAGTTTTAATTATCCGTTTTTGGAAATAATCCGGTAACAAATTAGCAACCACTTTTCATCTTTCGCTTCCGGTTTAACGTCAAAATAAAAACGGGGCTATTGCAGAACATTTTGATAATGCCAATTAAATCCTTTAGCTTCAACTCCCGCTGATAAATTTCCAATTGTATAAAACCATATTACGTATGAATATGACGACGAAAGACTACATTGCCCGTGAGGATCAATACGGAGCACATAACTATCACCCGCTTCCCGTTGTACTGGAAAGAGGCGAAGGTATTTTTGTATGGGACGTGGAAGGCAAAAAATATTATGACTTCCTGGCTGCTTACTCGGCGGTAAACCAAGGACATTCGCACCCAAAAATTGTAAAAGCATTGACTGAGCAAGCCAATAAACTGGCGCTGACGTCACGTGCTTTTTATAACAACGTACTCGGTGAGTGGGAAGAGTACATCACCAAGCTGTTTGGCTACGATAAAATGCTGCCGATGAACTCGGGCGCCGAAGCCGACGAAACAGCGCTGAAGCTGATTCGCAAATGGGCATATAAAGTAAAAGGCGTTCCGCAGAATGAAGCCCGCATTATTTGCTGCGACGGCAACTTCCACGGACGTACCATTTCCATCATTTCGATGTCGACTGACCCGGATGCATATGGCGACTACGGACCTTATACGCCTGGGTTTGTAAAAGTTCCGTATAACGATTTGGAAGCACTCGAAGCAGAGCTGAAGAATCCGAATACGGCAGGTTTCCTCGTTGAGCCGATTCAGGCTGAAGCCGGTGTTTACGTTCCGGAAGATGGTTACCTGAAAAAAGCCAAAGCATTGTGTGAAAAACACAACGTTCTTTTCGTTGCCGACGAAGTGCAAACCGGACTGGGCCGTACAGGCAAAATGCTGGCCTGCGACCACGAAGATGTTCGTCCGGACATTCTGGTACTCGGGAAAGCCATTTCAGGCGGTTTAATGCCCGTTTCCTGCGTGTTGGCCGACGATGATGTTATGCTGACCATTAAACCGGGAGAACACGGTTCTACGTACGGTGGAAACCCAATTGCCGCAAAAGTTGCGATTGCCGCTCTGGAAGTACTGCAGGAAGAGAACCTGGTGGATAACTCCGAAAAGATTGGCGCTTATTTCCGCAAGGAGATGAAAGCCATCGACTCGCCGTTGATTCAGGAAGTACGCGGAAAAGGTTTGCTGAACGCAATTCAGATTAAACCAACCAACGGTAAAACGGCATGGGATGTTTGTCTCGCGATGAAAGAGCACGGTCTTATCGCTAAACCAACCCACGAGCACACCATTCGTTTCACTCCGCCGCTTACTATCACCGAGGAGCAAATGGCTGAAGCCATCTCTCTGATCAAAAAAGCATTCGCTGAATTCGAATAAATACAAAACGTCAGACACAAAAAAAGGCCTCTCCGCATTGGAGTGGCCTTTTTATTTTTAATTCCCTGGTTTATTGACTAATTCCGGTTGCCCGGAAACGTAATAACATTGTTCTGTTGATTCGTATTTGTACTGTCGGACTGCATCTCTTCCGTTTGTCCTGAAATCAACAACGGCAAATCACCTACTTTTCCAACTGCCTTCACATGATAGTCGCGTGTATATTTCATGATGTACAGCGTGTGGTTCATATAACCGCCAAAATCGGAAACCTTCTGGAAGTTATAGTCGCCTTGCAGCAAGTGTACATTCAGGTACGGAAGGCATTGAGCAAAGTTGGTTCCGAATTTCTGAATAGCATGCACAAAATAATTCGTGATATCGTATCCCTGGAAACTAAACTGATTGGGCTCGTCGTAGAAATTATTCCGATAGCGCTCAATAAACCGCACCACACCTTTATCACGATAGTCGATGTAATAAGGCGTCAGGTAATGCAGCTTCAGGTTGTGCAGATAATCAGTTTCAATACTCCGGTAACGTGAAAATTCCGAAAGACCGACCAGCGTAATGTTATATTTCTTGGCCGCTGTATTCAGGTTTGTTACTGCCACACTTACGTCGGCTTCACGAGTCATCGGCACAATCACCACGTTATCCTTGTTCGGCTCAAGCAGATGAATCAGTCCGTAGTATCCGCCTTCGCGGAAATCGAATTCGTGAAAAAGAACCGACGGTGTTTGGTCATAATAGCCGGTAGCGAAGAATTTGTTCCGCACCCAATCTACCAGTTTCGATTCATCGAGATGCGCATTGTTGCCCATCTGCATCACAATGAAGTTCTTGTTAAAGTAGTCGTCGCCCAGATAGTCAGCCGTTGCTTTCAAACGGTACATCTTGTCCGGATTAATTTGGAAATAATACGGATTCTTGTCAGCAAGCCCTCCGTTTGACGCCAGCGGAGAAACCATCGGAATCCGGTTTTTGGCTGAAAGCTCCGATACCATTTTCTGGCATTTAGGGTACACCGGACCTATAATCAAATTCAGCGACAAGAACTCGGGACGTTGAACCAATTGCCGGATTACACTTGTATCCTGGTTTGTATCGTAAACATACAATTCCGTTTTAATACCTTGTTGTTTCAACGTATCCAATGCCAGTAAAACTCCTTCGTAAAAATCGAGGAAATTAACCGATGGCTCGTACACAATCTTGTGGTCTCTTACCTTCACCGAATCAACAACCGGGTCATCAATTCCAGCAGCCTTTTGTTCGTCAATCTGCTTCTGTATTTCGTCCGGTGTCATCCGGATATAATTGACCGTGTCATTTGCTTCGAGATACAACGGAAGGAACAATCCAATTTTAATCGGTTCGTTACCCGACCAGCTCATTCCCATACATTCAGCTTTCGGTGCAGCCGGATTAGGCTCGACTTCGTAAGCGGGCGTTTGAACCGGAACGTTGGATTTAATTTCATCCGAAAGATTTTCCTTCAACTCTTCCGGTACACCGGCCTTGGGAATCAGCAGTTGCTCGCCAACTACCGGTCCACGCAATTTCAGCACAGGGTTCAGCTCTTTCAGCTGACTGATTTTCACATTGTACTGATGTGAAAGTCCGTAAAGCGTTTCGCCTTTGGTAACTGTATGGTATTGAAACAGATTCTTATTGATGGGAACAACTTTCGTTGAAGCCACCTGTTTTTCCGGAATACGAATGACCAGACCAGCATTCAACCCATCATACAATTGCGGATTCAACTTCACCAACTCGTCCTGCGATACACCGAAACGCTGTTTCAGACTGAAATAGGTATCGCCCGTTTCTACACGGTAGGTAAAATATTTTCCTGAAGCCGTTGGAACCAACTGGGTAGGTTGAGTGGAAGCCTGTTTGGGAATTCTCAGCATACTTCCGGTTTCGAGTGACTGCTCTGCCCCGGGATTCGCTTTCACTATTTCGCTTATCTTCCTGTTATACTCTTTCGAAATGGAATAGAGTGTTTCCCCTTTTTCCACTTTGTGGTAAAAATAATTATCATTTGCCTGGGGCGCTTGCTGCATTTCCGTTGTCGGTTGTGTTTGCCGCGGAATGCGCAAAACTTCGCCTACCAGCAATTCTTTTCTAGCTTCCGGATTGTATTTATATATGGTTTGAACGTCGACGCCATACTGACGGGAGATGGAGTAAACCGTTTCCTGCGGTTTCACCGGATGGAAAAAGAAATCAGCCGAAGGTGGCAAAGCGTGCTGTTTTTCACGTGTTTTATGTCGGCGGCGTCTTTTTTCTTTCCGCGATTCACTTTTTTGCATCTTCCCCACAGGAATGCGCAGGATTTCGCCAATCGAAAGTCCATCCTTCACCGACGGATTTTCGTCCGCAATTTCGGTTTGTGGAACTCCGTACGATTGAGAAATCGAATACAAGGTTTGCCCTTTTTCAACGGTATGTAACAGGTATTTTTTTCCTCCAATAACTACGGTCTCGGACGAAATTTTGACCTGAGCCACTGTCGGGATTACCGTCAGCGCAAACAAAAAAGTGAAAACTATGGTAAAACGGCTTATTCTGGTCTTCATTTTCAATATCTACAGAAATGTCAAATAGTTGGCCGAAAGGTAAGAAATTTTGCAAACATTCCTGAACGCTCTCTTCCTCACAAGTGACGGAGAAACAAAAAAAAGCCGGCTTTCATTTGTCATTAAAAGCCGGTTAGTCTGAAGTATTAAATTTTGTTTAATCGTGCTCGCCAAAGTTACGCATGAACTGAACGCGCATATAAGCAGCTGGGTCGACATCATTCCCAAGGCTCAACTTACCTTTGAAATCTGCAACCGAAGCGTAGTTGTGACGCTCCATCCAGTCGGAAAGTCCCTGGTTGAAATCTTTGATAACGCTTACTTTATCGATATACAATGCCGATACTACCTGTACTGCCGAAGCACCTGCCAGCAACATCCGGACGACTGTCTGCCAGTCGTGCACTCCGGTTGAAGCAGCCAAATCGCAATTAACGCGTTTGGCCATAATACCAATCCACCTGAGTGGCAGCGTATAATCCGAATCGGTTGAAAATACATCGGCACTGATCATTTTCTCGTTTTCTACGTCGATATCCGGGCTGTAGAACTTGTTGAACAACACCAGTCCACTGATTTCAGCAAACGACAAGTCGCGAATCATCCCTCCAAGGTTCGAGAAGTACGGACTGATTTTCAGCGAAAGCGGAATTTTAATATTTGAAGCAACCCGGGTGGCCACATCGAAATAGATGCTTTCATTCTCGCGGCTGTTCTGCGAAAGGTCGGAAGGCCGGATGAACATATTCAGTTCGATAGCATCGGCGCCGGCCTCTTCCAGCTTTTTGGCAAAGAATGACCACTCCTGGTTTGAGACACAGTTAATACTAGCAATTACGGGGATCGATAATGCTTTTTTGGCATCGGAAACCAGTTGAATGTAACGCTTCAGATTTCCTTCACGGATTTCATAATCGTAATAATCCAAAAACTCGAGGTTGCTTTCCATCGGCCCCAGCTTCTTCATCTCTTCGGCGTACTCGAGGTAAATTTCTTCCTCGAAAACCGACTTGAGCACGACAGCTCCCGCTCCGGCTTTTTCAATTTCCCGAAGACTTTCGATGGAATTGGTTAATCCGCTACTCCCGGCGATTATGGGGCTTTTTAATTCCAATCCAAGATATGAAACAGAAAGATCAGGCATGATTCGATTTACTTTTAGACATTAATTCACAGCATATTTTTCCTTGAGAAAATGGTCCATCTTTTCAGCAGCCCGACGGCCATCTCCCATGGCTAAAATCACGGTTGCACCACCACGAACGATATCGCCACCCGCAAACATTTCCGGTATAGATGACTGCATCTTCGTTTCATCGACCACGATGGTTCCCCATTTGGTTACTTTCAACTCTTTCAAACTCGAAGGTACTAAAGGATTTGGCGAAACGCCAACCGCCACAATCACTAAATCCACTTCCATCTCAAATTCCGAACCTTCCATCGGAACCGGACGACGGCGCCCTGAAGCATCGGGTTCTCCCAGTTGCATCCGGATTAGCTTCATCCCACTGACACGTCCTTTTTCGTCGCCATAGTATTCCAGCGGGTTACAAAGGTTGTGGAATTCCACGCCCTCTTCCTTTGCATGTTTGATCTCTTCGATACGGGCCGGCATTTCCTCTTCAGAACGACGATACACAATCATTGCTTTTTCAGCACCCAGTCGTAAAGCGGTGCGAACCGAGTCCATGGCTGTATTTCCGCCACCAATTACGGCTACGCGCTTTCCGTGCAGAACAGGCGTATCGGTTTCGTCATACTGAGCTCCCATCAAATTTACACGGGTTAGATACTCATTCGACGAAAGAATGCCGTTATAATTTTCTCCGGGAATGCTCATAAAACGAGGCAAACCGGCTCCACTTCCGATGAAAAACGCCTGGAATCCCTGCTCTTTCAAATCATCAAAAGAGGCTGTTCTTCCCACAATAAAGTTGGTCTCGAAATGAACGCCCATCTTTTGCAGGTTCTCCAATTCCTTATCGACTATTTTATTCGGTAACCGGAATTCCGGAATTCCGTATTTCAACACGCCGCCAATTTCGTGCAACGCCTCAAAAACAGTGACATCGTACCCCTTTTTAACCATGTCGCCGGCAAACGAAAGTGCCGCCGGACCAGAGCCAACGGTAGCGACTTTAATTCCATTTGATTTCGCTGTTTCCGGAATACTCATTTCTCCACTCTCGCGCTCAAAATCGGCAGCGAAACGTTCCAGGTGACCAATGGCCACTGCGGGTTTGTTCAGTTTCTGAACGTAGAAGCACTGCGCTTCGCACTGTTTCTCCTGCGGACAAACGCGACCACAAACAGCTGGCAATGCACTGGTTTCTTTCAACACAGACGCTGCCTGTTGAATTTCGCCCCGCTCAATATTTTTAATGAACTTCGGAATGTTGATGCTTACCGGGCAACCTTCTATACAGGTGGGATTGGCACAATCCATGCAACGAACCGCTTCCTGCATGGCCATTTCGCGGGTCAGGCCACTGTTGACTTCCCGGTCCTGGTAATTTACCCGGACCTCAGGCTCCAGCTCAGGCATGGAAACCCGTTCAATCAGCATCCGGTCCTTGTTCTTTGTTTGTTTTCTCAGTTCGGCGCGCCATTCGGCTTCGCGTTCCTGTTTTAGGTATAATGAATCGAGTCCCATTATTCTTCGACCAATTTGTGCTGTAAATGATAACGTTCCAATGCTTCTTTCTCTTCTTCGCGATAGCCGCCAAGGCGCATCAGCATCTCGTCAAAATCGATGTGATGAGCGTCGAACTCCGGGCCATCTACGCAAGTGAAACGCGTTTTCCCGCCCACCGATACACGGCAGGCACCACACATTCCGGTACCATCGACCATGATGGAGTTAAGACTGGCCTGTGTTGGCACGTTGTACTTTTCTGTTAGTAAAGCTGCAAACTTCATCATGATTGCGGGACCGATGACAATGCATTCGTTCACCTCTTCACGCTGAAGAATTTCTTCCATTCCGGCGGTTACCAAACCTTTTCGCCCATGCGAACCATCATCCGTCATCACGATGAGCTCATCGGACCACTGGCGCATTTGGTCTTCCAGAATAATTAAATCCTTGCTTCGGGCAGCCAAAACCGTAATTACACGGTTCCCGGCTTTCTTAAATGCCTCTACAATGGGAAGCAACGGAGCAACACCTACGCCGCCACCTGCAGCCAAAATTGTTCCTACGTTTTCAATGTGTGTTGGCTTACCGAGCGGGCCAACCAGGTCGGTAATGTAATCGCCCGGCTCCAAATCAGCCAGCTTCGAAGTACTCACCCCAACCACCTGTGCCACCAGGTCGATAGTTCCTTTTTCGGCATCAGCCGAAGCAATCGTTAACGGAATCCGCTCACCTTTTTCTCCCACACGGAGAATAACGAAATTTCCTGCTTTCCTGGAACGGGCAATCAGAGGTGCTTCAACAACCAATCTGACAACCTTTTCCGAGAAAAACTCCTTTTTTACAACTTTATTCATCTAACAGGAAATAGTTTCTTATTAATTCACATAATTTTTTCAAAAATAGGAATTTCGTGAAATTAAGAGCCAATATGGAAGTTAATCTTCATGTGCTACACAACCTATGCCTCAAAGTATTAATGAATCAGCCAGTTCAAAAATGCGCCTGAGATTTTCGGTTCTATCCTGATGTTTTTCGAAGGAAATATTTATTTTTAAAGTTTTCTTTATCGCAAAGTGATTTTTGCGGATACCAAATATTAAGGATTGAGAACTTGACAGTTTCATTACCGGATAGAAAATGACAAAAGAAGATCGGGAAAAACTACGGGAAACCATGACGACGAAAGTGGCCGGACTAAAGGAAGAGCTGCTCGATTTAAAAGAGTTGACACGCCCGGAGGCTCCGGATTGTGCTATTGGACGAGTAAGCCGGATGGACGCCATTAACAACCGTAGCGTGAACGAAGCTGCCATGCGAAACAAACAATTAAAGTTGTCAAAACTCGAAGAGGCACTGGAGAAAATCGATTCTCCCGACTTTGGGAAGTGTACCCGCTGCGGCGAAGAAATTCCATGGGGACGCATCGCTATCATGCCCGAATCGACATTGTGCATCCGGTGTGCATCGCGTTAAAATTGATTGAGAGAATGGGAAAAAACAAGAAAAAGAATGACCGGCAGGGAATCGTCTATTCGACCGATGACCAGTTTGATTACGAATACAACGAGCAGGAAGAGGAAGAAACATTGCCCCCCTCGCAACAGAATCTGAAAATCATGCTCGACAGAAAGCAGCGAAAAGGAAAAGAGGTAACACTCATCACCGGATTTGTCGGTGCCGAAGACGACCTGAAAGCACTGGGCAAACAATTGAAAAGCAAGTGTGGAGTCGGAGGATCGGTGAAAAACGGTGAAATTCTGCTCCAGGGCGATTTCCGCGATAAAGCCATGCAACTTCTTACCAACGAAGGTTACAAAGTGAAGAAAGCCGGCGGTTGAACCGCTACTCCGTTTAATTCATGCCATAACGGCAAAAGCTAACAAAGAGGGATTATTTGTGAGTCTACAGTTCATTATTGCCATCACGGAACACCGGAATCTGGGTTACGTTCTTGCCCCTTATTTGGTTGAGAAGAAAGGGTCGAACACTTTCTATTCTGTCGTAAAGAAAATCCATTGCCACAACCTCGATGACGGAGATTATGCCTACTCTCCTACCGAGAAAAAACTGGTCAGCCTGATGGAGAAATACAGCAATGAAAACTTGCTGGATCGGTTCGGTAACAGGGGAGGACTGAATGATTTTTTCAAACACATCGACTTGGATACTTTCACCAAACAGGTGGTTCCGTACATCGAAAAGCAAATACTCAAGTGCCTCGATTTGCTGAAAGAGGATTCCATCCCGTTGTACCGGAAAGAGTCCAAATACAGCAATTTATACGAAGAGGATCGCATAGAACTTTGCTACCGCGACACCAGTGCTGTTTTCAATTTCGAGCGACTTGAACATGAAACCCGCTACTATTTGACCATCCGGTACCACGATCAGGAAATTTCGCTGCAACATCGCAATGTGATTCTGCTGACCAATCATCCTTGCCGGTTGCTTTACCAGGGGAAACTGTATTTCTTCGATAACCTGGCCGGGAATAAGCTGCTTCCCTTTTTCGAGAAAAATTACGTCAGTATTCCGCGCAGTGTGGAAGACAAGTACTACCGTACGTTTGTCCTGAGCACGATTCGTCATCACCAGGTTCACGCCAAGGGTTTTGACATTGTGGAAGGAAATCCGGAAAAGAAAGCCATACTTTCGTTAGAAGAAGACCAGCGGAAGAATCCGCGCCTGATGCTCAAATTCAGATATAATCAGCGCGATTTTCCTTATATCGACAAGGAGATGCAGGCTGTTTATCTGCGCAAACAAAATGGAAATTATACCTTTTACAAATTCGAGAGAGACAAGAACTGGGAGAAAGATTTACTGAAGTCGCTCCGAAAAATGGGATTGGTCAAAACGTCTTCCGGACTTCATCCCGAAGGGATCTCAGATGTTACGAGCAGCGAATACTTCTATTCGTTGATCAACTGGCTGAATAATCATCGGCAAGAGATGGAAGAAGCCGGCATTGAAATAGAGCAACACAACCTCGACCGAAAATACTACACCGGAAGCCATACACTCAACATTGAGATAAGTGACGAAAGCGACTGGTTCGACATTTATGCTTACGTCAATTTTGGAGAGTTTCGTTTTCCTTTTGTCCGGCTGAAAAAGAATATCCTCAACGGAGTCCGGGAATTTCAATTGCCTAACGGCGAAATTGCTGTTCTTCCGGAAGAATGGTTTGCCCGCTACCGCGATATTTTCACCCTTTCGGAAGCCGATACTGAACATCTGAAGCTGAGAAAACACCATTTCCCGGTACTGGAAAACAACCTGGGCGGCGTCCATAAAAAATACCTGAAGAAGTTTGAAACACTGACTCAGGAACAGCCGGAAGCTCCCGAAGTGCCACAGAAACTCAATGCCCTGCTTCGCTCCTACCAAGAAGAAGGCTTCGGCTGGATGTACCATCTTCACCAGCACCATTTTGGCGGTTGTCTGGCGGACGATATGGGATTGGGAAAAACGGTGCAGACGCTGGCATTGCTCTTAAAAACGCAACGCAAAGTCAACGGATATCCTACGCTATTCGATCAGGTTGAAGATGACAAAAACGGAAAAAACCGGCAGTTTTCGAAGAATCATCAACCAGCCAGCTTGATTGTGCTGCCGACTTCGCTTGTTCATAACTGGGAAGATGAAATCCTGAAGTTTGCACCATCACTCAGGTACTATAAATATATAGGTGCGCGCCGCCGGCATAAAATCAGCATGCAGGATATTATTCACCAGCATGACGTGATTCTGACCACCTACGGAACCGTGCGCAACGATCGGGAATTCCTGAAGCAATACCAGTTTTATTACCTCATTCTCGACGAAGGACAATACATTAAAAATTCGGGTTCGAAAACTTACCGGGCCATTAATGATATGAACGCCTCGCACCGGCTTGTACTGACCGGTACACCCATCGAGAATTCACTTTCCGACTTATGGTCGCAAATCAATTTTTTGAACAGGGGATTACTCGGAAGCCTGGCTTGGTTTAAACGCGAATTCATTTCTCCTATCGAGCGGAAAAACGATGAAGAAGCACAAAAAAAACTACAGCAACTCATTCAGCCTTTCATCCTTCGGCGAACGAAAGAGCAGGTAGCCCGCGATCTTCCGCCTTTAAGCGAATTAATCCGGTATGTAGATATGACGCCGGAGCAGAAGAAGGCATACGAAGCTGAAAAGTCTTCCATCCGAAACAACATCCTTTCAAATATCGAAGAAATCGGGTTGGAGAAATCGGCTTTTGTGGTTTTGCAGGGGCTCATCCGGTTGCGACAACTGGCTAATCATCCGGCCATGATTGAGGACAACCAGCACATCGAATCGGGAAAATTCAACGAGATTCTGCGCATGCTAAGTATTTTAGTTGCTGAGAAGCACAAGATTCTCATCTTCTCCTCCTTCGTCAGACAATTAAAATTGCTGGCTAAAGAATTTGAAACGAATGGCTGGAACTACAGCCTGCTGACAGGGCAAACCCGCGACCGCAAAAAGGTGATCGACGATTTCCAAAATAACCCCGACAACAATATCTTTCTTATTTCACTAAAAGCCGGCGGCGTTGGTCTGAACCTAACCTCAGCGGATTATGTGTTCATCGTCGACCCGTGGTGGAACCCGGCAGCTGAAATGCAGGCTGTGAATCGTGCTCACCGTATCGGACAGGACAAAAAAGTATTTGTGTACCGCTTTATCACCGAAGGAACCATTGAAGAGAAGATTCAAAAGCTGAAAGAAAAGAAATCGTCGCTGGCCGAGAAATTCATCAATTCCAACAACCCGTTCCGTTCTGTCTCCAAAGACGAACTCATGCACCTCTTCGAAGACTAAAAAAGAAAAGGACAGACCGGGCGGCCTATCCTTTTACTAAACTAACCAAACTAACTAACCTAACTAAACCTAAACTTATGAAATCATTGCAAAAATAATTCGCAACACTTCAAATAATATTAACTAAAGATTAAATAAACGTTTTCTTCATTTCAATGCTCTTTTCAACAGAGCCTCATCAGACCTTTTTAAAAGTTAAAAAAGAAAAGGACGGACCGGGCGGTCCATCCTTTTACTAAAACTAACCAAACTAACTAACCTAACTAAACCTAAACTTATGAAAAAAAATGTACCACAAAGATAACCGCGCCCCCAGGGGTTCGACGAATTATTTCTGTTAAAAATTGTAAAGATTTATCTAAAAAACCTTAACAAACGTAAAGGCTGTAAAGGCTTTCATTGACTGGGGACAGGCCATTTCCGGTCGCAAAACTGAATAATGCTAAAGATGTGAACACCTGCCACTTGAGAATTAAACGCACGAAAAAAGGAGCTCCTTTTTCAAGAAACTCCTTTGTGAACCCGAAGGGATTCGAACCCCTAACCTCCTGATCCGTAGTCAGGTGCTCTATCCAGTTAAGCTACGGGTCCGTGCAATGCAGTGATAAAAACTTTCAAAAAAAATAGAAGCTTCTCACTGCAAGAAACTTCTTTGTGAACCCGGAGGGATTCGAACCCCCAACCTCCTGATCCGTAGTCAGGTGCTCTATCCAGTTAAGCTACGGGTCCTTTTGTTTTTGAAAGCGGTGCAAATATAAAGAGTTTTCAATAAACACCGTTACTTTCGGAAGCTTTTTTCGAAAAAAATCGCACCAATTCTGGTAGCCTTCCGAGGCTCAAAACTTTATGCACCGTCGTATTTGGCCATTTTGTCTTCTATCGTGACCGGTGTTTCGGCGTTGCTTTGGATTTTCACGTACGCGAGCATATTTTCCGCGCCAGCGGCATAGCAAGCCTCATGCACTTTTTTAACGACATCCATCAATTGGTCGAAATCCCCCTCCATAACCGTTTCGAACGGACAAACCCGGTATTTTACACCCGATTCTTCAATAATTTTTATCGCTTCATCCACCAGCGCGTAAGTATCTTTATCCTCTGCCCGCGGCAATACCTGCAGAGCTAAGTTAATCTGCTTGTTCATTATCTTCTTCTTTAAGAATTTTATTTTCCAGAATATCTCTCAATTCCTCGGCGCTAAATTGCTTTACATTGGTGATAAGCATATCGGTCCGGAGGAAACCGCCAATCTGGTTGCATTCCATAATGATATCACGGAAGATGTTTCGTAGTGGCTCCCGAATGGGAATCATCGCCGTAAGGGCAACAAATCCTGTATGAAATTCGATTGATTCGAGTTCTGAGTCATAATGATCGAGTGCAAACAGAATTTCTTTTTCGAGCAGTTCTTTCTGCCAGTCGGTAAAAGGCTGGTCTTCCAAAGCGAACAATGCTCCAAAATAACGGAACTTGTGTCCTCTTCCTCCCAATCCGGAAGAAATAAACACCGGACGTTCGCCCAGCAATGAGCTTTCGAGCCGGATACGACTCTCCTGGAAAGCCAGTTCGGTCCAATCGGTCAAAACGGTTTTATTCTCGTCTTTAAAACGCTCGATCAATCGTAACGCGTCAATTCGCTCAAGAGAAGCCAGCTGCACCAACAATTTCTGCTTTTGGTCAACCGGTGTCGTATCAGCAAATAAATTTTCAGCCTGGTCCAATACTTCAGTCGCATCGAGTCCTTCCTTCGCTTCCCGCGATTGGCGGAAATATTCCTTCTGAAGTTCTATATCGATTTTCTTTTCCAGAATCCGGATATTATCCGGCACCTGGTGAAGCGCGTCCTGAATTTTTTCATAAAAACTCTCAAATTCCATTAGTCGACGATTCAGGTTCGGCGCGAAGTTGCAAAATATTCACATATCCACCTCGAATATTACCGTTCTCATTCAGCTTTTTAACAAATAAGAAATATCTTTGCCATTATTTTTATTTGTACTAATTACAAAGTAACCGCGTAAAAATTAGCATCTTACATGCGTCTCTCAGAAGTCAGTGAAAACCATACTGTCGTTATTTCCAAGGTGATGGGGCACGGCGCTTTCCGCCGCAGGATAACGGAGATGGGTTTCGTGCGTGGAAAAGAGGTGAAAGTCTTAAAAAATGCTCCTCTTCGCGATCCGGTTGAATATGAGGTCATGGGATATCATGTTTCGCTACGGCGTGAAGAAGCGCGGTTGATCGAAGTGGTGTCACGCGAAGAAGCACTCCATTATATTGAACCGACCTATGATGGTACCATTGATTTGGAAACCCTGAAAACATCAGCGGGTGTCAAAGGGAAGGAAATCAATATTGCCTTAGCAGGAAATCCAAACTGTGGGAAAACATCGCTTTTTAACCGAGCTTCAGGAGCCAAAGAACATGTTGGGAACTATAGCGGAGTGACCATCGATGCAGCCAAAGCCAACCTGCACTGGAAAGGTTACTCACTTACCCTGATTGACCTTCCGGGAACGTACTCGCTGACTGCTTACACACCGGAAGAACTATATTCCCGAAAATACATCATCGACGAAACGCCGGACATCGTCGTTAACGTGGTGGATGCCTCCAACCTGGAGCGCAATCTCTATCTCACCACCCAGCTCATCGATATGGACATCAAAGTCGTGCTGGCATTAAACATGTACGACGAGTTGGAAGCCGGGGGCGCCAAACTGAAAATAGAAAGACTGGCCAAACTCCTCGGAATCCCCATTATTCCGACCATGGCCAACAAAGGCATGGGGATTGACAAGTTGCTCAACAAGGTGATTGACGTATACGAAGAACGCGATCCCATTGTGCGGCATATCCATATTAATTACGGCGCTGAAATGGAGAAATCCATCAAAGCGTTGCAGAAGATCATTCGTGAAGGGAAGCCAGCACCGGCCCGGGCATCATCACGTTATTTGTCGTTGCGGCTTCTCGACAAAGATCCGGAAACCGCCAAAATCATCGACGATTTTCCGAATGCTGAACAAATAAATGCTACCGCGAAGAAAGAAATCGAGCGACTGGAAGAACGCATGGACGATGACAGTTCACACCTGATTACCGATGCCAAATACGGTTTCATCGCCGGGGCATTAAAGGAAAGTTACAGTGAAGGAGTACGTAGGCGTCATGCCATTACGGAACAGATAGACAAACTGGTTACACACAAATTCTACGGCTTTCCACTTTTCATGCTGTTCATGCTCGCCACTTTTACAGCTACCTTTACCCTGGGAGCTTACCCCATGGACTGGATTGACGCCGGTGTTTCGTGGCTTGGCGACCTGATTAGAAACGGGATGGCCAATGGAATGCTGAAAGATTTGCTCATCAACGGAATTATCAATGGTGTGGGCAGCGTGGTTGTCTTTCTGCCGAACATCCTTATTCTGTTCTTTTTTCTTTCCTTCATGGAAGACACGGGCTACATGGCCCGGGCAGCTTTCATCATGGACAAGCTGATGCACAAAATAGGCCTGCACGGACGTTCCTTCATTCCCATGGTCATGGGATTCGGCTGCAATGTCCCGGCCATCATGGCTACCCGAACACTTCGTAACCGGAATGACCGTCTGCTCACCATGTTGATCATTCCGTTCATGTCCTGTTCAGCCCGGTTGCCGGTTTATATCGTGCTGATCTCTGCCTTCTTTGGAAAATATCCGGGACTGGTCCTGATGGGACTTTATTTCCTGGGAATTCTGTTGGCGGTCGGAACAGCGAAACTTTTCAACCGGACCATTTTCAAACGAAAGGAGACACCTTTTGTCATGGAACTTCCTCCCTACCGGATGCCCACGCTAAAAAATACGTTGTTGCACATGTGGGAAAAGGGAAGTCAGTACCTGCGAAAAATCGGAGGCACCATTCTGGTCGCCGTGATTGCTATCTGGGCGCTGGAATATTTTCCCCGAACGAGTCCACAGGCGGAACACTTTGTCCAGCAAAAACAAGAGGCAACTCAGCTATACCAATCAAGGGTTGAAGCTAATCCCGAACAGAAAGATTTCCTGCTCAGTGAGCGAGACTCTGTTTTGCATCACCTGACTTTGGCCGAAGAATCATCGCGCATCGAGAATTCTTATATCGGCAGAATGGGGAAAGCCATCGAGCCGGCTATCCGACCACTGGGGTTTGACTGGCGAATGGGTGTGAGCTTGCTGGCCGGACTTCCGGCAAAGGAAATTGTGGTGAGCACCATGGCTATCCTGTTCCAGGTAAACGATGATCCGGAAAACACACATCTTTTGCAGGAAAAGTTGCAAACGGAAAGGTATACCTCTGGCCCAAAAACTGGAAAACCACTTTTTACTCCTCTTGTGGCCCTTTCGTTCCTGGTTTTTGTGCTGATTTATTTTCCGTGCATCGCTGTTATTGCAACGATCCGGAGAGAATCGGGAAGCTGGAAGTGGGCTATTCTTACCGTTGTCTACACAACAGGTGTGGCATGGTTTATGGCATTTATCGTGTACCAGTTGGGAACATTAGTCACAGGATAAACAACACGTATGGCTCAAACACTGATAACCATCGTCATTATTGCAATTGCTGCTTATTTCATCATTAAAAAAGCAATTGAAACCATCCGCTATTTCCGAAAGCCGGCCCCTTGCCGGGGATGTGGAGGTTCCTGTAACACCTGTCCCATTACCGAATTTCCACATGCTGGAAACAGCAAAAAGACAACTGCGAAACCCCAGAAGAAAAAGTAGAGCCGGAAACACAACTGCTCCCGGCCATAAATATTTTGAAGAAATAATCGTCTTTTTATAACTGGTGTTCCAGAATCTCAGCAATCTGGTCAGGTGAAATATCACCATGCTCACCGATTCCCATCATCCCACGATGTAAAAAGCGAGTTTTCACTTTCGTGATGAAATTGGCGTCAATATCGTAATCGCTCAAGCGAGTTTTGATACCTACCGATTCGAAGAACTTAACCGTCGCAGCTATGATTTGGTCGATTCGTTCGTCTTCGGTTCCTTCTGTAATGTTCCATACGCGGGCACCATACTGAAGAATTTTATCCTTCTTGTTACTTCGCTTGATGTGCATCAATCCCGGTAGGACAACCGCCAGGGTGCGGGCATGATCGACTCCGTGGAAAGCGGTAATTTCATGTCCGATGGCATGTGTCGCCCAATCCTGGGGAACGCCAACGCCAATCAGTCCGTTCAGCGCCATGGTTGCCGCCCACATGAAATTGGCTGCTGCGTTATAGTCGTTACGGTTCGCCAACACTTTCGGACCTTCTTCAATCAATGTCGTCAGAATAGATTCAGCAAAACGATCCTGAATCGGAGCATCGACCGGATAAGTCAGATACTGCTCCATCACATGCACAAACGCATCGACAACGCCATTTGCCACCTGTCGGTCGGGCAATGAGAAAACAACAGTCGGATCGAGGATGGAGAATTGCGGCATCACCAACGGCGAACCAAATGCCAGTTTTTCCTGTGTCTCAACTCTTGTCACAACCGAGTTTCCGTTCATTTCGGAACCAGTTGCCGGAAGCGTTAGAACAGAACCTAACGGTAGAGCTTTTAACAGAGGGAAGTCAGTTTTTCCTGTTAAGATTTCCCATGGATCTTCTCCCGGCCAAAGTGCACCGGCAGCAATAAATTTGGTTCCATCAAGAACAGAGCCACCCCCAACAGCCAACAGAAAATCAACTTTCTCCTTCTGCACAATTTCGATGGCTTTCATCAGTGTCTCGTAGTGTGGATTGGGCTCAATTCCACCAAATTCAATCACGTCCACTCCCTGAAGAGCTTCCTTCACCTGATCGTATACGCCATTCTTTTTAATGCTGCCTCCGCCATATGTGAGCATCACCTTTTTGTCTTTGGGAACCAGTCCTTTGAGAGCACTTATCTCACCTTTTCCAAAGACAATCCTCACCGGATTATAGAATTCAAAATTGTTCATAGTAATTTATTTAGTATTCGATATACTTATACACTGATCCGCGTAAGCGCAACAAAATTAATAATTGTGGGAAATCCATTTAAGCAATTATTGCTTTCCCACGGAAGATTAATAAAAGAAGAACGAAGCTTTCTTTATCATTGCACTGTTTTTGATGTAAATTGCAAAACAGAATTCTAGTCCAACAGTAACAAAAAACATAACATCGTAAGGAAAGTTTATGCTGAAAACTGATAAAGTATTTGATCCCGAAAAAGTTGATTTCACCGAAAAAATGGCTGGTTTGTCCGACCATGAACTGATAATTGCTTTGCGTAAAAGGAATGACTATCACCCAAAAGCTGCAAAAGCGGCCATCACTGAGGCCATGCAACGCGGGATTATAAAAAGCGAAGATGATTTGGAAAGCGAAGAGTTCAAACCGATTCCCTTTAAGCGTTTTGGATTATTCGTGCGTGCAGAAAGCCAGAAGCAGGCAAGAGGAATCCTGTCTAGCCTGATATTGATTTTATACGTTTTCTCACTGATTCCCTTCTTGTACGGCGGAATCGATATTGCTTCGGGCGACTACCTGATGGCTGCCAAGAGTGCCATTCTGGGGGCTTTTACGCTGTATTTTGCATACCGTACTTCGAAGACAGAACAACCGGCCGATGCCGTGAAGTTGATCATTGCGTCGACACTAACTGCACTTTTCAGCGTTTACCACTTCTGGTCGCAGCTGAGTACGTTTGGCTACATGGAGATACTGGTCATTGTAGTGATTCTCGGACTCGTGCTATTTACGTCCGTCAATGTCTGGCAGCTAACCAAACGACTTCGTTCGATGTAAATGCAAATTTATTTTTCGGTTACCCGGAAAACTTTATTTGACAGACTAAATATGAAACCATTAAAACCCAGACCAATGAAAAAAGAACTATTGTTTTTTCTCTTCCTGATCTTTTCACTCGCGTTTACCACCTCATGCAGCGCAGGTAAGCATGATAAAAACCCGGAGGACGGGAAAACACTCAACGTACAGGAGTTCAACTCCATTTCACTTAGAGGAGGTTTTACCGTAAGCCTTTCTCAGGGTGATAAGTCTGGCATTTCAGTTGAAGCACCCAACGCCTTGATGAACGAATTAAGAGTGACAGTCGATGATGGAGAACTGAAAATTGTCGACACCCGTTTTGAGCGCGGTGAGCACCACGACGACTGGGAAAACATGGCCAGAAGGATTCACCTTAACATCACCATAAAAAATCTGAAAGATTTAAGAATCAGCGGCTACGTCAGTCTCAAAACAAAAGAGCCACTGATGACAGACAATCTGAACATTGATATTGAAGGCGGTGGCCGGTTAAGAATGGACCTGGTAACCGAAAAACTGGGAATTAATATTGAAGGTGGCGTAAGCATGGAACTGGGAGGACAGGTGCGGTACCTGACAAGTCACATTGAAGGAGCCGGCAAGATTTCGGCCTATGATATGAAAGTGAACCGGGCAGACATTTCGATTAACGGAGCCGGTTATGCTTCGGTGAATGTAAGTGACCACTTGAAAGTAGACATGGATGGCGTTGGATGGGTTCGGTACAAAGGAGACCCAATGGTCGAAAAAAATGTAGACGGTGTAGGATTTGTCTCTAAAGAATAAAAAAAGCCGGGAAATATCCCGGCTTTCACTTTTAGCTTTCCACAAACATATTACTGACCCAGCGTTGCAACCATTATGGCTTTAATGGTATGCATCCGGTTTTCAGCTTCATCAAATACAATGGAAGCAGAACTTTCGAAAACGTCCTCGGTTACTTCCATTGCTTCTAATCCGAATTTCTGGTAAATATCTTCACCTACTTTGGTTTCGCGGTTATGGAACGCCGGCAGACAGTGCAGGAATTTCACATTCGGGTTACCTGTCATCTTCAGCACTTCGCTGTTTACCTGGTAAGGTTTCAACAACTCAATCCGCTCGGCCCAAACTTCTTCGGGCTCACCCATCGATACCCAAACATCGGTGTACAGGAAGTCGCAATCCTTTACAGCTTCGGCAACATTGTCGGTTACGGTAATTTTCGCTCCTGTTTCCTTCGCTATTTCGCGGCAAACGTTCTGCAGCTCCTCTGACGGTTGACTTGCTGCAGGCGCTGCTGCGCGGAAATCCATTCCCATTTTGGCCGCTCCTACCATCAGCGAGTTCCCCATGTTGTTGCGGGCATCGCCCAGGTAAGCAAACTTCACTTCCGAAAGCGGCTTATCGGTATGCTCCATCATGGTCAGAAAATCAGCCAAAATCTGCGTCGGGTGAAATTCATTAGTCAAACCGTTCCAAACCGGTACGCCGGCGTATTTTCCCAACTCCTCAACGATATCCTGTCCAAAACCACGGTATTCAATTCCGTCGTACATACGTCCCAACACGCGGGCAGTATCTTTCATCGATTCTTTGTGACCAATCTGTGAGCCGCTTGGGCCTAAATAGGTAACATTGGCTCCCTGATCGTGTGCAGCCACCTCGAAAGCACATCGCGTGCGGGTTGACGATTTCTCAAAAATAAGCGCAATGTTTTTTCCTTTCATGCGGGGTTGTTCGGTACCTGCATACTTGGCAGCTTTCAAGTCAGCCGACAATTTCAACAGATGCTTTATTTCTTCCGGAGTGAAATCGAGTAATTTCAGAAAATTCCGGTTACGTAAATTAAATGCCATTTTCTTGATGTTTTTATGATGCTATTAATGATTCACAAAATTGATAATTCTCCGCCGGTCCACCTAACTTTTATTTTTCGGTTACCCGGAAAAAGATTAATCATTGTAGTGCATGGTGATTTTTGAACCGTATGATTTATCGGCCAATTTCTTTGCTTCCGTAATCACCGATTTCTTTCCGCCATTCTCCACAAAATTCAATGCAGCTCTGATTTTCGGAGCCATATTTCCTTCGCCAAAGGTACCGGCTTCGAGATATTTCATGGTATCGGCGTGATCCAGAAATTCCAGTTTTTCCTGCGTAGGCAACCCGAAATCTTTGTATATGAAAGAAACATCGGTCAAAATGTACAACTCATCGGCACCAATACTGGAAGCCAGTGTAGCTGAAGCCAAATCTTTATCTACGACGGCATCAACCGTACGGCAATCCTTGTTCTCATCGAAATAAACCGGGATACCGCCGCCACCGGCTGCAATCACAATATTTCCCTGCCGGGCCAGTGATTCGATCACCTCTTTATTCATTACCTGCTTAGGAAACGGCGATGATACCACACGGCGCCAACCGCCTTCTTTTTTCGGGCTCGGTTTGAATGCCCAACCTTTTTCTTCCTGCAGTTTTTTCGCCTGCTCTTCAGTATAAATCATGCCGACCCGCTTGGTTGGATCCTGAAACGCCGGATCATCCTTGTCCACTTCCACCATGCTAATCATGGAAATAATATTTCGCTGTATTCCATGTTTATTCAGCAAGTTTCTGAACATCCTTTCAATCATGTAACCTATTCCGCCCTGCGAATCCGCCACGCATACGTCCAATGGCATGGGAGCAACACCATACATTTGCTCTCCGGCGTCGTTCCGCAACAGGATATTTCCCACCTGCGGTCCGTTACCATGGGAAATTACCAGGTCGTACCCTTCCTTTAACAGGAAAACAAGATTCTCCAGCGTATCCATCGTATTGGCTTCCTGCTGCTCGATGGTACCTTTTTCATCTCCGCGGAGTAAGGCATTGCCACCCAGGGCCACCACTGCCAGTTTATTCATAGTTTTATGTTATTAATTTTTCTGAATTTTGCCCTAAATTAGTGAGTCGAAGCTCCTGTTCTCTCTACTAAGTTCATGCTTTGCAGCAACATTTGACAGTTTGAACGATTAAGAATCGGGGAAGCTACAAATCACAACATTCGGCACTGTAATTGCTTGCAAAAAGAAAGAAATTTAAACAGCGGGGAAAGATGATTTTCGTCACACTCCTTATTTGTTGTTCCGAAGAGGGCATATCACGCGTTAAAAATTTGGTTAAATTTGCAGAGCATTAGCATATTTTTCATTCAGATTTAAACCTTTATCAGGTAAATGGCCAGGAAAAAGACCTCAAATACTTCCAGAAAAAAAAATCAAAAATCCAACTTCAGGAACCGTCTGAGCAAACTCAGCAGCTGGGAACGAGTCGGTGGAATTCTCTCCATCGGACTGTTTTTCTTTGCGCTTTATTTGCTCATATCACTCATTTCCTTTCTCCTGTCGGGAGGAGCTGACCAAAGTCAGTTGAGCCTAACAGCCCGGGAAATTTTGACTAATCCCAATTTGAAAATTGAGAATGTAGGTGGAAAATGGGGAGCCAACATGGCCGACTGGTTCATTAACCGCGGTATTGGCCTCGCCTCCTTTGGAGTCGTCTACCTGCTGTTGATACTTGCCATCAAGCTGGGACGAATCCATAAAGTTTCGCTGTCGAGAAACTTTGGCTACGGAATATTTCTCATCATCTGGACATCGGTAGCTCTGGGTTATTTCATGGCGCCACTCTATGAGCAGTCGTACCTCTATCCGGGTGGTGCTTACGGTTTTTTCATTAGTCAATGGTTTAATTCTGTTATCGGGAATGTGGGAACCTTCTTCCTGTTGATGGCTACCATGTTAATCTGCATTATCATTGCCTTCGAGAATGCCTGGCCGGTGATGCGCAAATGGATGACACGTGTGAAAAAGCAGCCGGCAACCGACGCCCCGCTCTCCGATGAGGAAGTTTATTCAGAGCCCAAGGCTCCCGTTATCAACGAAAAAGACGATGCCTTCGCTAAAGTTGTTGAAGAAGACGACGAGGTGGAAGTGGTGTATGCCGACGACAAAAACAAAGAAGACGATATTGAAATAGAGCTCGAACCTGAACCGGAAGAAAATTCGCCGCTGCAAAAAACGGAGGGTGACAAGGAAAAAGGTCCGAAAGATCCGGAACTGGAAGTAGAGAAGCGGAAAGAGGACGATGTGGTGGATTCCATTCAGCAGGATCTATCCGAAGATTACGACCCGACGCTCGATCTTTCCCGTTATGAATTCCCTTCACTCGATTTACTGAAAGAGTGGTCGACCGGAAATCCACAGGTGACCAATGAAGAGTTGATTGCCAACAAAAACCGGATCGTCGAGACACTGAAAAATTACAACATCGAGATTGTCAAAATCAAGGCGACCTCTGGTCCGACGATTACTTTGTACGAAATTGTTCCGGCACCGGGAATCAGGATTTCCAAAATCAAAAACCTGGAGGATGACATTGCTCTGAGTCTGGCGGCACTGGGAATCCGCATTATTGCGCCTATTCCCGGAAAGGGAACCGTGGGTATTGAAGTTCCGAACCGGAAACCGGAAATTGTTTCCATGCGCTCCATTATCGCGTCGCGTACTTTCCAGGAATCGGAATACGAACTGCCTATCGCGTTAGGTAAAACCATCTCGAATGAAACCTATGCGGTTGATTTAACCAAGATGCCGCACATCCTGGTGGCAGGTGCTACCGGTCAGGGTAAATCGGTTGGTTTGAACGCTATCATTACTTCGCTGGTATACAAAAAACATCCGTCGCAGTTGAAGTTTGTTTTTGTCGACCCGAAAAAGGTGGAATTGAACCTGTACTCGGTGATGGAGAAACATTACCTCGCGAAAATGCCGGGTGAAGATGATCCGATTATCACGGATGTGCAGAAAGTGAAAAACACGCTGAACTCCCTGAATTTGGAAATGGATAACCGATACGACTTGTTGAAAAAAGCCCATGCCCGAAACATCAAGGAGTACAATCAGAAATTCATATCCAGAAGATTAAACCCGGAAAAAGGTTTCCGGTACCTGCCCTATATTGTAGTCGTCATCGATGAGTTTGCCGATCTGATTATGACGGCCGGCAAAGAGATTGAATTGCCTATAGCACGGATTGCCCAATTGGCCCGGGCCGTTGGTATTCATATGATCATCGCAACGCAGCGGCCTTCGACCAATATTATTACCGGTGTCATCAAAGCCAACTTCCCGGCGAGGATTGCTTTCCGGGTAGCCTCGATGGTTGACTCCAGAACTATTCTCGATTCGCCCGGAGCCAACCAGCTGATCGGAAAAGGTGATATGCTGGTTTCTACCGGAAGCAGCCTCACACGTGTGCAGTGTGCTTTCGTTGATACCCCGGAGGTGGAATCGATTGTACATTTCATTGGTGAGCAGCCAGGTTATCCTACTGCCTTCCTGCTGCCGGAATACATGGATGAAAGTTCTGATGAACCGGGCGCAGTCGACTTAAAAAACCGCGATGATTTGTTCGATGAAGCCGCCAGGTTGGTCGTTTTGAACCAAACAGGCTCCACTTCGGCTATTCAACGGAAATTTTCTATTGGTTACAACCGGGCAGGCCGAATTATGGACCAACTGGAGGCTGCCGGCGTTGTAGGTCCCAACGAAGGAAGCAAAGCACGACAGGTATTATTACAGGACGAATATTCTTTGGAACAATTATTGAATAACCTTTAAAAAATAAAGCCCTTGTTAAGCGGGAGTACAAACATGAGTAGAATGAAAAATTTTACATTAACCGTCTTGCTCGTCATGACAACCAGCCTGCTGTTTGCTCAGCAGGATAACAAAGCGAAAGAAATCCTCGATAAGCTTTCGGCAACAACAAAAAGCTATAAGACCATTCAGATCGATTTTTCCTTTACCCTGGAAAACCAGCAGGAAGACATCAAAGAAACGAACAGTGGCTGGGTAGCTTTGAAAGGTGACAAATACCGGTTACATATGCCGGCTTTAGGTATGGATGTTTACTCGGATGGAAAAACCAACTGGAGTTACCTTCCGGATGCCGGTGAAGTAAATGTAACGGACAATACGCCCGGACAGAATAATTCACTTAATCCGGCCAACCTTTTCACTATTTATGAAAAAGGTTTCAAATACCGGTACATTGGTGAAAAAAAGGTGGATGGCAAAAATGCATATGTGATTGACCTTTATCCGAAAGATTTAAATAAAGATTTCACGCGGGTTAAGCTGTACGTTGACGCAGCCAAATACCACATCATTAAGGCAATTACTTATAGTAAGGATGGTAACATTTACACGGTTGCATTGAAGAATATGAAAACCAACGTGGATTTACCTGACAGTTATTTCAAATTCGATACTTCGAAACATCCGGACGTGGATGTTATTGACATGCGGTAATTCCAGAAGTAAAAGACACAAAAAATGCTGACCCGTTTTTCGAGCCAGCATTTTTTTATATCGAAATTTCCTGTATTTCTTATTTATTCTTGGCGCCGGAATCTGATTTATTCTTCCGGGTCAATTGGCCTACTTCGGCAATCTCCATAAACGACGTTCCGCCGCCAACACCAAAGCTTCCGCCTACATAAACCACTTTGTCTTCCTCAGCCAGACAACCTTCTTCTACCAAACCGCGGAGAGCGTGTTTTACCAACTTGTCTTTATTCTTTTTCACAACAATTTCACTGGCGTGAATACCGTAGGAAAGTGCAAGCTCTCTTTTCACTTGTCCGGTGTGACACTTGGCATATACGGGACGACCACTACGGAATGCAGCCAGGTAACGTGCTGTTCTTCCCGTTAAGGTATCAGTAACAATGGCTTTTACATCCAATTCTTCAGCGGCCATTACAGCAGCTTCCGACAAGAATGCAGGTACCTCACCATCGAGACGTGGCACCGGCAGGTCATTTCGCTTATCCTTGCTTTTTTCGACTTCCATGGCAATGCGGGTCATGGTTTCAACCGCTTCAATCGGATAACTTCCGTAAGCTGTTTCACCCGAAAGCATAATCGCATCCGTACGGGCATAAATAGCATTGGCCACATCACTTACCTCGGCACGGGTTGGCCTTGGATTCTGAATCATGGTATGCAACATCTGCGTAGCGATAATTACGGGCTTTTTCCGCTGCACGCATCGACGGATAATGTGTCGCTGAACTCCCGGAATTTTCTCGGCAGGAATTTCAATTCCCAAATCACCGCGGGCAACCATAATACCATAAGCATAATCCAAAATCTCGTCGACGTTATTGACACCGTCCAGATTCTCAATTTTTGCTATGATTTTGATTTTACTTCCCTTGCGATCGAGAATCTCCTGAACAGCCAGTACATCCTCTTTATTACGCACAAACGAGTGAGCAATGAAATCCAAATCATTATCGACGGCCCATTCGATGAACATTTCATCTTTGGGTGAAATAGCAGGCAAAGAGAATGAAACTCCCGGAACATTGATGCTCTTCCGGTTTTTGATTTCGCCGTCATTGACAACTACCGCCTCTAGCGCGTCGTCCTTTACGGCTTCCACTTTCAACTCCAGTTCTCCGTCGTCAATCAAGACCGAACGGTCAACTGACACATCTTTGGCAAAACCAGGGTAATCAACGTAAAGAACTTCTTTACTGGATTCTCCTTCGCCCCCTTTAATCAAAAGGCGATCGCCCTTCTTCACAACGATGGGCTCAGCAATATTTTTAGTCCTGACTTCAGGTCCTTTGGTATCGAGTAAAATAGCCAGAGAATCGGATACAGCCCGGACATCATTTACCAGTTGCAAAGCAGTCTCGGGAGTTTGGTGTGCCGTATTGATTCGGACAACGTTCATCCCCGCGTCGTACAATTTTGAAATAAATTCCGGATTACTGGTTTTGTCGGAAAGTGTTGCGACAATTTTGGTGTGCTTGTTTCGATTCATCTTGATAGAAAGATATTTTAATATAGTAATTGGCCGCGAAATTAAGTGATTTCAGCAAATGCCAGCTCTTTTCACCTTTCTAACAGCAGGAAATAAGATTTGTTTAATATGCCCGGAGCGTCAAACACATATAACCCACTGATTTTATTGCAGATAAATAAAAATATAATTATCTGGTTGTCATAACATTAAAATTACATTCCGTCAGACAAGAAAACTTTCCACCGCCAACCGGTATGAATCGAGACCAAACCCCATGATGCTTCCTTTGCAAACCGGCCCAATCAGCGATTCATGCCGAAAACTTTCGCGCGTCAGAATATTGGAAATGTGAACTTCGACCACCGTTGAATTAATTCCGGATATCGCATCGCGTATGGCAACGGATGTATGTGTATACGCTCCCGCATTGATGATTATTCCATCTGCAGAAAAACCAACTTCATGCAACTTGTTGACAATCTCTCCTTCTACATTCGATTGAAAATAATCAAACTCGATTTGAGGAAACCGTTCTTTCAATTTTACGTAATATTCATCAAAGGACTGATTTCCATAGATGGTCTTCTCTCTAACGCCCAAAAGATTAAGGTTTGGGCCATTTATTAAAATAATTTTCATTTAACTCAGATAATTCTTATATTTAACTAGATGTCAAAAAGAAAACATCATATTATTTCAAAACCTTTTCTTGCATCCCCCCTGGCATTTTTAACAATAATAAATGTTTTCTTAAACCAAATTTATTTAAAATTGTTACAAGTTAAAACTAAAATTGCTTCATTATGAATTGGGTTGAGAGCAAAAAGGGATACGAATCGTTTTTGAGACTTGAGAAATCGCTTTCTCAAAACTCAATTAGCGCCTACATTAACGATATCAATAAATTGATTTCGTTTTTGGAGGGTAAATTTAAAGAACTTCCGCCAGACAAGGTAAAACTCCAACATCTTCGTGAATTTGTTGAATGGATGAACCAGAAAGGTGTAAGTCCGCGTACGCAAGCCCGGACCATTTCGGGTATTAAGTCGTTCTACAAGTACTTACTCATGGAAGGTGTGATTGAAAACGACCCGACAACTTTGCTCGAATCGCCCAAAATCGGGAGGAAGTTGCCGGATATACTCAGTGACCAGGAAATTAACGATCTGATTAATGCGATCGATTTAAGTAAACCGGAAGGACAGCGGAATAAAGCCATGATTGAAACCCTTTACAGTTGCGGTCTCCGTGTCTCCGAACTGGTTAACCTGAAATTGAGCAATCTGCATTTCGATCAGGAATTCATAAAAATTGAAGGAAAAGGCGATAAAGAACGTCTGGTCCCAATCAGCAAGCAAGCAATTGAAGATATCAACAAATATTTGATTGGTTACCGAAAACGTCTGAAAGTGGATAAGGACAGTGAAAATATCCTCTTCCTGAACCGTCGGGGTAAGCAGCTCAGCCGTGTGATGATTTTTACCATCATTAAAAACCTGGCACAAAAAATCAACCTGAAGAAGAACATTAGTCCTCATACATTCCGCCACTCATTTGCCTCGCAGTTGATTGATGGCGGTGCCGATTTAAGGGCTGTGCAGGAAATGCTGGGACATGAATCCATTCTTACGACTGAGATTTATACCCACCTCGATAAAGACTATCTGAAGGATACGGTTAATCGCCATCATCCCAGATCCTGATAGGAAATTTTTATTTAAATTAAATAACAATATTACTAGAGAAGGTAGGCAAATTCTATGATTTGTTAATGCCTTCTCTTATTTTTTATCATTTTATCACACCTCTCTATTACAGACCATTACACATACAACGAGACCGTATCGGAAGCTTCTTTTTAGAATCAATATGCTTTACAGCAATAATATGTTTTAGAGCATAGAATTTTCAATTATTCGTTTATCTTTGACCACTGCGAAACTACGAGCATTAAAACCTTTATCAAATTATCTCATTATGAAAAATTTAGATTTGTCTGTTTACGGAATTGACAACGTAACAGAGATCGTCTACAACCCTTCTTATGAGCAGCTGTTCGAAGAAGAAACTAAACCTGGTCTGGATGGTTATGAGAAAGGTGTTGTAACTGAATTAGGTGCAGTGAATGTAATGACAGGTGTTTTCACCGGACGTTCGCCCAAGGACAAGTACATCGTCAAGGATGAAACCACCGAAAATACGATGTGGTGGACAACTGCACACTCTCCTAACGACAATAAACCGATTTCACCCAATGTATGGAAGCAACTGAAAGAAGTTGTTACTGACCAACTTTCAGGCAAGCGTCTCTTCGTAATGGATACCTACAGCGGAGCCAACGAAGATACCCGCATGAAAATCCGTTTCATTACGGAAGTTGCATGGCAGGCGCATTTTGTAAAAAATATGTTCATTCGCCCCACAGAGGAGGAACTGGCCAACTACGGTGAACCTGACTTTGTCGTGTTAAACGGCTCGAAAGCGACCAACCCCAACTGGAAAGAGCAGGGATTGAACTCTGATGTATTCACCGTATTCAACCTGACTGAAAAAATGCAGGTAATTGGTGGTACCTGGTATGGTGGTGAAATGAAGAAAGGTATGTTCGCCATGATGAACTACTACCTGCCTCTCCGTGGTATTGCTGCGATGCACTGCTCGGCCAACGTTGGTAAAGATGGCGATACCGCTATTTTCTTCGGTCTTTCCGGAACCGGTAAAACCACACTATCAACTGACCCGAAACGCCAGTTGATTGGTGACGATGAGCACGGATGGGACGACCAGGGTGTATTTAACTTCGAAGGCGGTTGCTATGCAAAAACTATCCGTTTGGATAAAGATAGCGAGCCTGATATTTTCAATGCCATCAGGCGCGATGCACTTCTCGAAAACGTTACAGTTGACGAAAATGGCAAAGTTGATTTCAATGATGGTTCGGTAACTGAAAACACCCGTGTTTCTTATCCGATCTATCACATCGAAAATATCGTAAAACCGGTATCGAAAGCAGGGCATGCGAAGAAAGTTATCTTCCTGACGGCTGATGCATTTGGTGTATTGCCTCCTGTCTCTAAATTGACAAAAGAGCAAACCAAATATCACTTCCTTTCAGGATTTACGGCAAAACTGGCCGGAACTGAGCGTGGTGTTACTTCACCTCAGCCTACGTTCTCTGCTTGTTTTGGTGAGGCTTTCCTGTCTCTTCACCCGACCAAATACGGTCAGGAGTTGGTAAAACGGATGGAAGCTGCCGGTGCTGAAGCTTACCTGGTAAATACCGGATGGAACGGAACCGGAAAACGTATCTCAATCAAAGATACCCGTGCGATTATTGACCGCATTTTGGACGGCTCGATTGAAAAAGCAGAAACTAAAATGGTTCCGATCTTCAATCTGGAAGTTCCAATTGCGCTAGAAAATGTTGACACCAACATCCTTGATCCGCGTAATACGTACGCTGATGCAGCGGAATGGGAAAACAAAGCCAAAGACCTGGCTGAGCGTTTCATCAAGAACTTCGAGAAATATACCGACAACGAAGAAGGAAAAGCATTGGTTGCTGCCGGTCCACAACTCGAACATTCGAAAATTTAATATCCACTTCTTTACATACAAATCCCGGGAAATTGAGTTTTCCGGGATTTTTTATGGCTTAATCAAATCGTCAAGTGCCGAATCGATATCCGGAAATTGGAACTTGTACCCGGCTTCCGATAATTTTCGGGGTAGAACAGTAGGACCATGACTGAGTGCTGTTGCTCCTTCTGAGAACACTAATTTTAGCGCAAATGCTGGAACCGCCATAAACGAAGGCCTTCCCAACTTCCGGGCCAACTTTCGGGTAAATGTTTCATTATTCACCGGATAAGGAGCTGTAAAATTGAACACCCCTTTTAATTCTTTTTTGGCCAAAAGAAACTGAACTGCGCCCACTACATCGTCCAGATGGATAAAGGAAAAGCCTTGTTTTCCACTGGCCACAGTGCCGCCAAGTCCCATTCTGAAAATGGGCAATAATCTTCCGAACATGCCGCCATCTTTTCCAAGAACGAGCCCCATCCGCATAATCACCAACCGAACACCCAACGCTTCCACTTCCGATGCCGCACCTTCCCATCGCGTAGCTACTTCTCCCAGAAAATCGTGTCCGTATTCAAACACCTCTTCATCGTGCGTGCCCGAGTTAGCGTAGATACCGATAGCCGAAGCCGATAAGAACATCTCCGGCCGATCATCAGTAGACATCGCTTTTAATGCGCCAACCAGCTGACGGGTCACCTTAATCCGGCTCTCCATAATTTCCTGCTTGTAGGCCTGTGTCCAGCGCTTCACGATGGGAGCACCAGCCAGGTTGATAATTCCGTCGACGCCGGTTAAAAGCTGCACGAGATAGTTCTCGCCGCGCTTAAAATCAGCTCTTAGCAACGGAACCACTTCAATGCCGGAGCTAACAAATGCCTCGCGCAATGCTCCGCCAATGAATCCTGTACTTCCTGATATGGCAATTTTCATTCTGATGTATTTTTCTGTTTAGGTTTATAATATTTATTTGGTTTCGGTGGCAACCTGCTTCATGGGTAGCGCCGATATCACTTTTCGCTAAAAAGGTTCAAAAGAAAATAATTCCGAAAACCGGAAAGAATCGCGTCATTTTAAATCTGTCCGGGCATAAGGAAAACTCTTTACAATAAAATTACCTGTTTTCGCTAAAACAACTTTATTTTGTATCGGACAAAGACAGATTTATGGTCAAGAAAAAGAATACATCCTCCACACGCGGAAAAAGAAAACGTATACCTGTTAAAAAGAACAGTAGATTTCATATTCCCAAACAAATTACAAAGCAAAGAGTTTGGCGATGGGCGCTCAATATCTCGATGTTTGGAATCTTTCTGCTGGGAGCCCTTTTTGTTTTGGTTTACATCGGTGCTTTCGGGCCGCTACCGACGACGCAGGAGTTAAAAGACGTCAAAAATCCAGTAGCTTCGGAAGTATATTCTTCTGATGGACATCTCCTGGGACGCTATTACATCCAGAACCGAAGTAATGTATCTTTTGACCAAATTTCACCAAACGTTATTCATGCGCTGGTGGCCACCGAGGATGCCCGTTTTTATGAACATCGCGGAATCGACGAATGGGCTTTGCTGCGGGTCTTTGTCAAGTCCATTTTGTTGCAGGACCGGAGTGCTGGCGGCGGCTCCACCCTTTCGCAGCAAATCGCCAAAAATATTTTCGGTCGCGATAACTACGGGCCACTTTCCATGCCGGTCAACAAATTGCGGGAAGCCATCATTGCTTACCGTTTGGAGAAGATTTACACCAAAAACGAAATTCTGACGCTATATCTCAATACCGTTCCGTTCAGTGAAAATACGTACGGAATCGAAACTGCATCGGAACGTTTCTTCGATAAGAAGCCTGCTGATTTAACAGTTCCGGAAGCGGCAACACTCGTGGGAACACTAAAAGCCAGCAATGCTTACAATCCACGTCTTCATCCCAAAAGATCGAAAGAGCGCCGCGATCTCGTCATCAGCCTGATGGTGAAAAACAATTATCTGTCGGAAGCTGAAGGCAAAGAATATCAGGAAACACCGCTGACCCTTCACTACAATTATCTGGTATACAACACCGGGCCGGCAGCGTATCTCCGCGAACGCATCCGGTTGGAGATGGAAGATTGGTGCAGCCATGTGACCAAACCCAACGGTGACCCGTATGATTTATATACCGATGGTCTGAAGATTTATACAACCGTCAATTACAAGATGCAGGAGTATGCCGAAAAGGCGATGCAGGAACAGATGAAGAGTCTGCAGGACATATTCGACAAGCATTGGCATAACCGGCAGCCCTGGGGACATGATGAGGAGGTATTGAAAAGAGCGGTGCAGCGCTCCGACCGATATATCCGCATGAAAGATGCCGGAAAAACAGAAAAAGAAATCAGTGCAGCCTTTCATGAATTAATACCGATGAAAGTGTTTAGCTGGGGCGATATTAAAACGGTTGAAATGACGCCTATCGACTCGGTGAAACATTCACTGCGTACCCTGCGGAGTGCTTTTCTGGCCCTTTCGCCGAAAGACGGAGCCGTTAAGGTATGGATAGGCGGCAACGACTTCCGCTTTTACCAGTACGACCAGGTGACCGCCAGCCGGCAGGTAGGCTCTACCTTCAAGCCGATTGTGTATGCTGCGGCGTTGGAAAACGGAGTTGAGCCGGATAAATACTACGCCAACGAAGAGGTTACCTATCCGGAATATGATGACTGGACACCGCACAATGCCGAGGATGAATACGGCGGCTATTATTCGCTAGAGGGAGCGTTGAGTGAATCCATCAATACCGTATCGGTACAGGTATTGCTCGATGCCGGAATGGCAAACGCAGTTCGACTGGCGCACCGAATGGGCATCGACGTCGATCTGCCCGAAGTTCCTTCGCTCGCTTTGGGTGTGGCCGACATTCCGCTGGAGGAAATGGTCACTGCTTACGCACCATTTGCCAATGGCGGGAAAAGTGTAAAACCCTATTACCTACTTCGGGTGGAAGACTCGAAAGGTCATGTGCTGAAAACATTCCACCAGGACGAAGATTCCGATGAGGAACAGGTTATTTCCGCGCAGACGGCTCACATCATGACCCATTACCTGGAAGCCGTTGTCGACAGTGGTACAGGCCGTGCCATTCGCACCCGGTTTGGCATCCGTGGCGACTTTGCCGGAAAGACCGGAACCACGCAAAACCACGCCGATGGTTGGTTCATTGGTTACACGCCCGACTTGGTGACAGGCTGCTGGGTTGGAGCCGAAGATCCGGCCGTTCATTTCCGCACGTTATATTACGGACAGGGAGCACGGATGGCCTTGCCCGTTGTCGGAGATTTCTTCCATAAACTCTATGCCGACCGCTCTTTTGCTTCACTCCGTTATCACAGTTTCGATATGGGAGACGACCAGCGTTTACTGGCCTCGCTTGATATTCCGCACTACCGCGATGAGCTTCCGCGAAAGAAATTCATCGACTTTGGTTGGTTATTCGGTCGCCATAAAGACAAGACTCAAAAAGACAACGCGCAATTGCAACAACAGGAAGACAGTACGCAGTCGCCCGCCGACCAGGAGAAAAAGCATTCCAGCATTTGGGAAAAAATCCGAAATGCTTTCCGCAAGAAGAATTAAAGCTGTTACAGCACGGCGGAAAGAGAAATACGCGTGCATCTCTCATGCCCTGGCTTCAGGGGGCTAAAAATACGCGTGTATTTTTCATGCCGGCGCTTCAGGTGATGGGAGAGTCACGCAACATTTTGATGCCCGGCTCCCCAGGGAAAGAAAAGTCATGCAACATTTTGGTGCCCGGCTCCCCGGGGAAAGAAAAGTCATGCAACATTTTGGTGCCCGGCTCCCCGGGGAAGGAAAAGTCACGCGACATTTTGCTGCCACACTACACTTTCTCAATAAAAACGAAAGAAGGATGTCGCCCGATCGCCGGATGACATCCTTTTAAAACTCTTCCATCAAGCCTCCAATCAGGCATAATTTCGTTTGAGCAACTCCGGATGTTCTTTATCGACTTTCATCAGTAGCTCACCAAATAGTGTGTTAGCCCAGGCAAACCACTTACGTGTGAAATCTTCCGGATTATCCTTATTAAAGCTTTCGTGCATAAAGCCGGTGCCGGCATCGGTGTTGCGCAGCATTTTAATGCAATGTGCAATCTCTTCTTTATCGTTGCTGGTCATAGCCCGCATGATAATCGCCATAGGCCAAACGTAGTGCAAGCCCACGTGAGGTCCACCAATACCTTCGGCCGCTTTTCCCTTCCAGAACCACGGATTGTCCTCGCTCAGCACAAAATTCCGGGTACGGTGATACAACGGATCATCTGGTTTGAAAGCTTCCAGGTAAGGAAGCGCCAGCAAACTAGGGACATTGGCATCATCCATAAAGTTGGTATTACCGAAACCATCCACTTCGAACGACAAAATTTTGCCATGCTTTTCGTGCTCGAATACAGCATGCTCTTTCAATGCCTGCTCCACTTCATCCGCGAAAGCGGTACACTTTTCAGCGAAAGCGTTATCGTGATAAATTGCTTTGCTCATTTCGGCCAGTTGGCGAAGCGAAACCATCGCGAAATAGTTGGAAGGTACCAGGAAAAGGTAGGTGGTTGCATCATCAGACGGACGGAAACCGGAACAAATCAATCCGTTCGGACGAATGGGATTTCCCCATCCACGCCCGGGCATGGTATCGGTCGAGATAAATGTTTTCCGCATGAAATAGTATGGACCACGTCCCTCTTTTCGCTGCTGAACCCGGAAGGTTTTCACCACCTGTTCCATCGCCTTCTTCCACTCGTCACCAAAAGGCGATGCATCACCAGAGTGTTTCCAGTAATGATAGCTGAGCCGGATGGGATAACAGAGCGAATCAATTTCCCATTTGCGCTCGTGCAGCTCGGGTTTCATGTCCGTTTTGTCAGTCATCCACTCGCTGTGACCTTTCCCGTCGTTAAACGCATTGGCGTACGGGTCAATCAGGATACACCCGGCCTGGCGGTTAATCAGCCCTGCCACCATGTTTTTCAGCTTCTTATCTTCGTTAATCAACGGAAGATAAGGCCAAACCTGTGCTGACGAATCGCGCAACCACATGGCGTGAATATCTCCGGTAATCACAAAAGTATCCGGCTTGCCGTTTTTTTCCCGGTAGCTAACCGTGGTATCGATGGTATTCGGGAAACAGTTGGAAAACATCCAGGCTAGCTTCGGGTCCTTGATTTTCCCGTTCATCTCTTCGATGACCCGTTCGACTGCTTCGCTGGTAAAATTGCGCTCAGCCGGCGCCGGACGCTTCGAAGGATATTCAGCGACAGCTGTATTCCCAAAGGAGATGGACGGTGCGGTGAGTCCGACCCCGATAGCTCCGCATGTTTTCACAAATTCGCGACGATTTTTCATTGTTCTGATATTTGGTTTACGGTTCCTAAAATATTCAAGAACCGCCCATATCTCCAAAAATTTGTGAAAGGAATGCTGAAAAATATTGGCAAAGCGAACTACTCGGAAGGTTCGTTGCGAATAATGATGGGATTTTTGAAATGGACATCGCGCTGCGGGAACGGAATATTCACGTTATTCTGGCGGAACAAATCGTCGATAGCAAAGCGCAGTTCACTCTTCAGGTTTTCGACGTAAAAACTGTTAGCCGTCCAAAAGTAGAGCTGAAAATCGAGTGATGAGTTGCCAAAATCGTTGAAGCGAACAAAAGGTTTGGGATTGGCACTGATGTCGTCGTGCCCGTTAGCTGCCTCGAGCAGTAGTCTTTCCACCAACCTAACGTCGGAACCATAAGCCACCCCCACACTCACCTGGAAACGGGTATTCGCTTCGTTATGGCTCCAGTTGACGATGGTATCGTGAGTAAATTTCGAATTCGGTACAATCAGTACCTGGTTATTGCGGGTTAAAATTTTCGACGCACGAAGATTGATCTCGAGCACCTGCCCCACTGTTCCGTCTGTCAACTCAACGATATCATAAACTTCCAGTGAGCGATCGAACAAAATGATGAGCCCGGATACGAAATCGCTGAAGATATTTTGCAGACCAAATCCAATACCTGCCAGAAACGCCGCCGAAGAGGCGACAACAAACGTCAATTTCAATCCGAGTGCCTGAAGTGAAAGCAGGATGGCCATGAACCAGACAAGGTACTGAACGATGGTGTAAATGGACCGCCCACGCCCCCGGTCGAACCGCTTCTGTTTTATCTTGTTGTCGAAATGGTACTCTATCAGGTTCAGTATAAACCGGGTGATAAACAGAATTGCAAGAACAATCAGCAGATGAGTAACGGTAAATTTAATCTTGTCGGTCTCGAAAAGCTGAAAGGCCAGTACCTGTTTAATCCTGAAGCCCAGCATACTCAGCGACCCCAAGATGGCTCCAAGGAAAAAGATCAAACGAATGATGCGAAGAAAAGAACGCCACCGTTTCATCCCCAGCTTTTCAGCAATCGACAAATGCATCATCCATTTGCGGAAAAACCGGAAAATGAAATAAGCACCGGCCAGAATCAACACGACAATGGCGATGCGCAGGATGGAAATCTTCAAACTACCATAAGTGAAGATGGAGTAATTGAGCAACTCCCATAAGTTCAGTTTGTGGTCAGGCTGCATGATTTTCCTCCAATTTTTTGAAGAGATTATCTACTGTCAGGTTTTCTTCCAGCTGTCCGTTGTGTGCCACAGAAATACGGCCGGTTTCTTCGCTCACCGTCACCACATAAGCATCGGTCTGTTCCGACATTCCCATCGCGGCCCGGTGCCTCAATCCCAGCGATGGACGCAAGTTCTTCTTTGCCGAAACAGGAAGAATACAACGCGCAGCCCTAATCCGGTTTCCGACAATAATGACGGCTCCGTCGTGCAATGGCGCATTCTTATAAAAGATACTTTTCAGCAACTCCGCTGTGATACCGGCATCGATGATCTCGCCCGTTTCGGCAAACTCTCGTAGCTCGGTACTCCGCGCAATAACAATCAATGCACCGGTCTTGGTGCGCGACATATCCTGACAAGCATCCACAATGGCACGAAGACTCGACTCGGTGGTCGACTTGAAATGTTGCGGAAAAAGATTTTCGAACGACAGTTTATTATTTGCCTGGTAACGACTTCCCAACAACAGTAAGAATTTACGAATTTCCTGCTGAAAGACCACAATCAGGGCCAGCACTCCAACGCCGAACAACTGTCCCAGGATGGTACTGACCAGCTCCATATTCAACGCCTTCACCACGAGCCAAACGAGGTAAACAATGAATATTCCCATGAAAATGTTGAAAGCGACTGTTCCCCTTATCAACATATACAGTTGATAAAGCAGATAGGCTACCAGCAACACATCCAGAAAATCGAGAAATCGTATGGTAATGAATAACTCAGTCATTTGACCATGCTTTTCAGCTTGCTGTAAATTTTTATGGTTTCCACCGCTTCCTTCACATCGTGTACCCGCAGGATATCAGCTCCGCCCATCAGCGCCAGGGTATTCAACACTGTCGTTGCATTCAGGCTCTCTTCCGCTGATGTTCCGAGATATTTCCAAATCATCGACTTACGCGAGACGCCCACCAAAAGCGGGAACTGAAACAATCCGAAAGAATCGAGCCGGTTCATCAGATCAAAATTATGATCGATCGATTTTCCGAAGCCAAATCCGGGATCTAATATAACGTCTTTTACTCCCAGTAGTTTTAGTTGCTGAACCCTTTCGGCAAAAAACATTAGAATTTCCTGTACCACATCGTCGTAATGCGGATTTTTTTGCATGGTTTGCGGAGTTCCCTGAATGTGCATCATAATGTACGGAACGCCCAATTCGGCTAACGTTTCAAACATCTTGTCATCCATGGTTCCGCCGGAAATATCGTTGATAATGCATGGCCCTTCTTCAGTGATAACCTCACGAGCCACCGAAGCCCGAAATGTATCGATGGAAATGATGGCGTCCGGAAATTCTTTACGAACCAGGCCGACGGCTGATTTCAGCTTGCTGGCTTCTTCGGGCGCTGGTACATCCATCGCACCGGGACGCGTCGAATAAGCGCCAATGTCGATAATTTCGCCTCCTTCTTCCAGTATCTTCTCCGCCCTTTTCAGGATAGCTCTGTGACTCACATATTTCCCGCCATCGAAAAAGGAATCGGGCGTTACATTCAGAATGCCCATGACCATCGGATGATCGATTTCAATCAACCGCCCATCGAGTGTGATGGTTTTCTTCCGGGAATAGAATGGTTCTTTTTTACGCGTAAACAGCATAGAATTTCTTTTCAAACGGTGTTTCCTAAACGCTTTCCACAAAAGCAGACGCAGGTTCGGAGCACCTTTCTACAAAAGTAAAAATAAATTGGCACGCCGATTTTCATATTTTTATACTTTTATGGTTCATTTCAACAGGAAACTATGGAGAAGACGGCTCAGCAATTCGATCATATTATCAGCATTTGCCACGATTTGTTTGTCAAGAAGATGCGCGATTACGGAACCGCATGGCGTATTCTGCGTCCCCGTTCCATGACGGACCAGATTTACATCAAAGCACAACGCATCCGAAGCATCGAGGAGAAAGGAGTTTCCAAAATCAATGAAGATGAACGCGCCGAATTCATTGGCATCATCAACTACTGCTCCATGGCGCTTATCCAGCTCGAACTCGGCCCCTCGGAAGAAGAGCTGCCGGCCGATATTACTGAACGGATGTTTTTGGAGAACCTCGAAAAAGCCAAAACGCTGATGCTCGACAAAAATCACGATTACGGTGAAGCCTGGCGACAGATGCGCATCAGTTCGTTTACCGATCTCATCCTGATGAAACTGAAACGAACCAAGCAGATTGAAGACAACAAGGGAAAAACACTGGTATCGGAAGGCATTGAAGCCAACTACCTCGACATTATTAACTATGCCATCTTTGCGATGGTGAAACTCGAATTTGGCGAAGAATGATGAAGTGGCTCCGCAATATCAGTAGAATCCTGGTCGGCCTGGTTTTTATTTTTTCAGGCTTCGTCAAAGGAATCGATCCGTGGGGCGGAACGTATAAAATCACCGATTACTTTTACGCTTTCCATCTCGATTTCCTGGTTCCCCTAGCACTACCACTCTCTTTTATTCTTTCGTTTGCTGAATTTGCCATCGGAGTTGGACTTTTGAGCGGAAGATTTCTCCGCTTTTTCTCCTGGCTGGCGCTCATTTTTATGAGCTTTTTCACGCCGCTGACCCTTTACCTGGCGTTAACCAACCCGGTAACCGATTGCGGCTGTTTCGGCGATGCATTGGTGATAACCAACTGGCAAACGTTTTATAAAAATATTGTCCTTATCACTCTGGCGATTATTCTCTTCGCCGGAAGGCGGAAAGCTGACCACCCGGTAAAAAGAAAACCGGGCCGGATAATTTTTTCCGGCCTTATCTTCGTATACATTGTATTGGTCACCTGGTCGTACAATCACTTGCCGATTATCGATTTCAGACCGTACAAAGTGGGCGTAAATATTTCGAAAGCCATGGAAATCCCGCCCGATGCGCCCCATGATGTATACGAAAACAACTTCTACTACAAGAATAAAAAGACCGGTGAAGTCAAAAAGTTCTCGGAGAAAAATATTCCGTGGCGCGATTCTCTTACATGGGAATTTCAATCGATGGACCAGCCGGTTCTCGTGAAAAGAGGATATGTTCCGCCCATTCACGATTTTTCTATTCAAACGCCACAAGGCGACGACGTAACCGATTATTTCCTGAAAGACGACAACTATACTTTTATGCTGGTAGCCTACGACCTGCAAAAATCGTCGACCCAAAATCAGGAACGCATCAATGCACTGTCCAAATGGGCGGAGGCAAAAGGATACAACTTTATTTGCCTCACCGCTTCGCTGGAAAGCGAACAACAGTCTTTTATCGGGGAAACCGGGGCTTCATATCCGTTCCTCTCAACCGATGAAATTACCCTCAAAACCATGATTCGTTCCAACCCGGGACTCATCCTAACGTACAAAGGAACCATTCTGGGCAAATGGCACTATAACGACATCCCCGATTCTACTGCTTTCCGGGAAGATATTCTACCGGAAATGAATAAAAAGTTAAATAAGAACTAAGCCGTTTCAGGTATTTTCAACTTCGGTGGGATGTTTTTATCTTTGTCTGCAAGTTTAATAACTTGAATAGCAACCATTCATCATTTTAAATAAAACCACAATGAGAAAGAAGATTGTAGCCGGAAACTGGAAATGTAATACCACCCTGCAAGAAGGTGTTGAACTGGCCAAAGCTGTTAACGAACTGGTCGTTAGCAAAGGTGATAAAGATGTCGTAGTTGTATTGGGAACTCCCTTTACCCATCTTACCAAAGTAGTTGAAAGTGTTGATGCCAGCCGCGTTGGCGTCTCTGCACAAAACTGCGCAGCCGAAGCTAAAGGTGCCTTCACGGGTGAAGTTTCTGCCGAAATGGTTAAATCAACGGGTGCAACTTACGTGATTCTTGGACACTCTGAGCGTCGTGAATATTACAACGAAACCAGCGAAATCCTCAACAAAAAAGTAGCGCTGACACTGGAAAACGGTTTGACTCCGATTTATTGCTGCGGTGAGCCGCTGGAAATCCGCGAAGCTGAAACGCAGAACGATTTCGTGAAGAAACAGCTGGACGAAACCGTCTTCCAACTTCCGGTTGACGAATTCAAAAAACTGGTTATCGCTTACGAACCTATCTGGGCTATCGGTACCGGAAAAACGGCTTCAACCGAGCAGGCACAGGATATGCTGGCTTTCATCCGCAGCCTGATTGCTGACAAATTCGGTAAAGATATTGCTGAAGAAATTTCCATCCTTTACGGTGGTTCATGCAAAGCAAGCAACGCTCCTGAACTCTTCTCTCAGCCTGACATCGACGGTGGTTTGATTGGCGGTGCTTCGCTGAAAGCTGAAGAATTCCTCGGAATTATCAATGCATATTAAGAAATAACAGCTGCGATAATTGTCGTAACTGATTTTTCTTCAAGATAAAAAGGTGATTGAAACATATGTTTCGGTCACCTTTTTTATTTTATGAGCATTTTGGCTAAAGAATTGTTATTATTCAACGAATAGCTATTAAATTGCATCTAAGTAGATATATGACCTTATGAGCAAACCTGTTTTCATACCAACATTCACTCGTCTGCTTCTTTTCTCGGTTATTCTTTTTCTGCCAGATATAGCTAATTCACAACAACTGAAAGGAAAAATCACCGACGAGAAAGGAGCGCCTATTCCCTATGCTACCGTTTTTATCAAGGAGCTTTCGCAGGGAACGACCAGCAATGTCAATGGGAAATACGGCATCGATGTGCCGGAAGGAACCTATACCGTTATATACAGAAGCCTGGGATATGCGCCGCAAAATATCAAAGTGAAGGTCAACACGAAGTCGGTTACAAAAGATATCACCATGGTCGACCAGGTTCATCAACTCAGAGAAATCAGGGTTTACGGCAATGGCGAAGATCCGGCCTATTCGATTATGCGACATGTTATCGGGCTGTCCAACTTCCATAAAAATCAGGTCGAATCATACAAAGCCGATGTTTACCTGAGAGGTACTGTCCATTTTCAAAAGGTATCGCGAATTATCCGCAATCAACTGCGCAAACAAAAAGTGGAAGTGAAGTCGGGCGACACATTCGTCGACGAAACATACAGCACCATTACCTTCGATGCACCCGACCATTATAAACAGGTGATTAAGTCGGTCAATTCGACCTTTCCGGATATTGTCGATTTTCCGGTCATGAAATTCTTTGCTGCCAGCCTGTACGATGATAATATCGATATCCTGATTTCGCCATTGGGACGCAACGCCTTTAACCATTACAAATACGTTTACGAAGGATTTAGTTACGAAGGCGTTTATACCATCGACAAAATTAAAGTCATTCCGCGAAGACGAAGTAAACAGCTTTTTTCCGGGTATATATACATCATCGATGGCTTGTGGTGCCTGCACAGCGCCGATTTGAATTTCGATACGCCTTTCGGCGAAGTGAATGTCCGTCAGGTCTTCGACGAAGTGAAGCCGGGAGTATGGATGCCGGTAGGTCACAATTATGCTTTCGAAGGCGGCGTTTTGGGTGTAAAAGGCAGCGTCCATTTCGGCGGTTCGGTAAAATATCGCGACGTTGTTTTGAATCCGCGGCTCATTGCTGTCAACCCGATAAATACGATGCCGCAGTTCGCTGAAAAAGCTAAAGCCGAAGCCGAATCCAAAACGGAAGCCAAACCCGAAACGGACAAAGAAGATTCGGTCGAAGAAACGAAAAATGAGCCGTTGGGACACGAAGTAAAAGACGGAAAGCGTGTGGCAAAAATGGCAGAAATCCTCAACAAGGAGAATATCACCAACCGCGACATGAACAAGCTTTCACGCCTGATGTCACGGGAAGCGAAAATTGCCAATGACGATGAAGAACAATCGCTCGAGTTAAAAGATAAAAATCAGAAGGTAATCGTTTCAGGAGCCGCCGATAAAGATTCCTCGTACTGGAACGAAATCAGGCCGATTCCGTTGACCGAAAACGAAAAAGAGAGTTTTGAGAAACGTGACTCATTGGAAAATTCTCCCCGGAAAAAATTATTTGGGTCATCAAAAAACGGTAATAAGTTGCTTTCTGGATATCTCGGCCCGCTTTTCACCGGCAAACGATGGACGAACCGCGATACCAGCTTTCATGTCTCCTATCCGGGAATCCTCAACCTGAAATCGGTCGGTTTTAACGCAGTCGACGGATGGAAAATTCACCAGGAAATTACTCTGAATAAAACCGGACGACCGGGTCATGCATTTTGGTTCACTCCCTGGGGAACGTGGGCCATCAACCGAAAGGCTGTTTTATGGGGAGGGAAAACGGCCTTGACGTATGCTCCCATGCATCGCGCCATCGCTAATCTTGATTTTGGCCGGAAAACTGAAGACTTTAACAGCCTTTATGCGGTCGATCCGTTTATCAACGCGGTAGCTTCGCTTTTTGCCAAAGAAAACTACGCCCGTTATTACGAAAACCGTTATATCGATTTCCGTAACCGGATAGATATGGCCAATGGCTTGGTCTTTTACACCGGATTCAGCTGGAATGACCGGCGCCGGTTGGAGAACTCCACTAATTACTCCTTTTTCAGAACCGATGTTGATTACATGAACAATCTTCCGCACAATCACGTGGTAACTGATGCAAATCTGAATAGCCAAATCAACACGGTGCTGAAACTGAAAATCGAGTACACGCCACGCTATTATTACCGGGTAAAAGATGGCGTGAAAGAGATGGCCCATTCCGATTTCCCAACATTCTGGTTCCAGTACAATAAAGGTATCAAAGGGTTGTTCAACAGTACGGCCGATTTCGATTACCTTGAGGCAGGACTTACGCAAGGTATCCATCTAAATTCGGCTACCAGCTTCACGTATGAAATCCGGGGAGGTTGGTTCCCGAATAACGAGCACATCCATTTCGCCGATTTCTCGCAAACCAACAGCCAGCCCTCGCCGGTACTGTTCAAGGAATTCAGGCACGGATTCTTTACTCCGGGCTATTATGAACTGAGGACAGATGATCGATTTGTCGAAGCACACGTTTCGTACAAAGCACCCTATATTTTATTGAAATACCTACCGGGAATCAGTAATACACTATGGCGCGAACTGGTATGGGCAGGCTATTACAAAATGCCTAATCACCCTCAATATACCGAAGTTGGTTACTCGTTAATTGAAGTATTATTCAACGGAAATATCGGCGTGTTTGCAGGATTCGACGACTGGCATTACAGCCGCATCGGCATGAACTTGGTGATTCGCATTTATTAATACCGTTATTCCAACGAAATTCGCATCTTTGACAGCTAAATTTTATCACAATGGAATACACCAAAGTCAGTTGTTTTCCGGAACCGGATTCCGAAACCAACCGTGAAATATTAACGGCTCAATTGGGCGAACTGGGCTTCGAAAGTTTCAGCGAGACTGATGATGCGGTTGAAGCATTCATCCCTTCCTCCGCCTACCGTGAAGAGTTGCTGCACGATGAGAGTCTGGTCAACAATCCATTGTTTAAAGTGCGGTTTCAAACCGAAATCATTCCCGACCAAAACTGGAATGAGGTGTGGGAAAAAAATTATTTTCAGCCCTTGCTGGTAGAAAATCGTTGTCTGATCAGAGCTCCATTCCACAAAGATACACCGAAGGCTGAATATGAAATTGTGATTGATCCGCGCATGGCCTTCGGTACCGGTAATCATGAAACCACTTACCTCATGATTTCGGCAATTCTGCAACAGGATTTGCAAGGCAAACAAGTACTCGATATGGGATGCGGAACCGGCATTCTGGGCATTTTGGCCTCCATGCGAGGTGCTGATATGGTTAAAGCCATCGATATCGATGAGTGGTCATACAAAAACACACTCGAAAATGCCGAAATCAACAACGTAACGAATATCGACGTAGCACAGGGCGATGCCGGTCTTCTTGGCAAAGAAAAATTCGATGTGATTTACGCGAACATTCAGCGGAATATTCTGCTTCAGGATTTACCGGTATATGCCTCCGTGATGTGTAAAGATGCTGAAATTATCGTGAGCGGATTCTATCGCGAAGATTTGCCGGCCATTTCCGCGAAAGCGGAAGAAGTAGGACTAAAACCTGCCGGATACGAGGAACGGAACAACTGGGTGGCTGCCCGATTTATTCGCTAAAATTTCCGCGACGTCCCATTTCCACTACCTCCAAATCGAAAATACGGGCACCTTCGATTGAAAAGCGCACCAGGGTTCGCACCTGATGAAATCCCTGCACTCCGGCAGCTCCGGGGTTGATGTGCAACAAACCGAGCTTGGGATCATTGATGACTTTCAGTATATGGGAGTGACCGGAGATGAATAATTTCGGCGGATGGTGGTAGATTTCCGGTGTCACGTATCGTTCGTACCTTCCGGGATAACCGCCAATGTGCGTCATCCAGACATCCATTTTTTCGCACATAAACCGCTGGTGCAACGGATATTCCTGCCTGATTTGATTGCCGTCGATATTTCCGTAGACCGCCCGCAATGGCTTTAAGCCAGCTAGCCTATCAACCACTTCCAGGTTACCGATGTCGCCTGCATGCCATATTTCATCACATTCCGAAAAATGATTCAGAATGGCATCATCCATATATCCATGCGTATCCGATAGCAGACCGATTCGTTTCATGAGAAAAATTTGCGCGTAAAGATAGTGCTAGATTTACGGCTTTGAAAATGAAGAAGACGTTATATCCGGACCGGCGGTAAGTTGTTGTCCTTCATAGAAGGCTACTACGAAGATGAATTTATCGACGCCTTTATCGATGAGATAAGCACGGTAGCGCATGGCATCTTCAAAACTAAAAAAACGGCCAACAGCATAGCGGTTAAATCCATCGCTACGGCTGATATAAAAGGGACCGGGCACTTGGGTTCTCCGTGTTAAGATACGTGCATCCTTTACCGGTTTTCGCAGGGCACAAATTTGAATCCGGTACATGACCCCGTTGTCTAAGTTTCCCGAAGCTTTCAGAGCCACACCCTTTGCTGTTTCGCCCAGCGATGCCTGCGTGGTTGCATCTGAAGGGGAGGCGAAAGCAACACAGATACCGATAAAAAGGATTAGTAAACGTATCAATTAGCTGCAAGCTTTGGTTTTCACTAATTTAACTTATTATTGAAATTTCCGCAAAATTCCATTAGTCAAATTATCAGCCGGTTAACTTTCTCCAGATATGCAGCAGGTCCTATTCACCACTTATTGTGCACAAAACGAGGATAATCCGGCAACCGTTTATTCCGCAGGAGAAATTTCTTTTCCTGATTAAATTAAAAAACATCCGTCCCGAAAGAAACGGCTGCCGCACTGTTTCGCTACGTCCTACCGGGAATAAACGACATTTTGTAGTTGTTTCCCGTAACGTAAAGAGAACGAAATACAATTTGTAGTTGCTTCCCTGAACGTAAAATGAACGAAATACAGATTGTACTTGCTCCCTTCAACGCAAAGTGAACGAACTACAGATTGTAGCTGCTCCCTGCAAAGCAAAGTAAACGAACTACAGATTGTAGTTTTCTCCGCGCCCGGTCTGGAACCATCTGCCGTTCGCAGAAGCTTCACGCAAGGGAAAAAAGACGTCGTCGCAGATGGCGGTTGCTCTGTAAGCGGGGCCAACAATCTTCTCTAACACTTGAATTCCTCCCGGTTTTCCCTTATTATTGATGAAAACAACAGAGAAATATTCCGTTCTGCGGGATATTCTGCTTCTCATTAAAATGATATCTCATGAAATTAGTTGTTCTTGTCCGTCACGGAAAAGCCGAACATACCGATGAGCCAAAACCCGATTACAGGCGTGATTTGACAACACGCGGAGAAGTGGATGCCACCAGAATCGCCGAAGAAATCAAACCGATGCTCCCGCAGCCACTTCATTTTATATCGAGCCCGGCGAACAGAGCAAAACAAACTGCGACTTTTTTTGCCTCCGTTTTGGGCTATCCCGAGGAAGCCATCCGGGAGGAAGAAGACCTTTACGATGGATTAACCACGACCGAATTTTTGGAGATGCTGGCGAAAGTACCGGAAACATCCGATTGTGTTTTGGTTTTCGGACACAACCCGACGCAAACGATTCTGGCCGACCGGATGCTCGAGTATTTTGGCCGCATTCTTCCTACAGCCGGTGCTGTTGCCATTCGCTTTGAGGTACAATCGTGGGCCGATATCGAACCTCGCAGCGGAGAACAGGCTTTCTATAAATATCCAAAAATGTTTCGTTAAGTTTGTCGCAGAATAACAATTCCGCGTGATTATGCATCTTTTCTATACCCCCGATATAAACGGAAATCAATATACATTGGATGAAACCGAGTCGAAGCATTGTGTCCGGGTTCTTCGTCTGAAAGAGGGCGATAAAATCCAGTTGGTGGATGGTAAGGGAAGTTTTTTCGAAGCAGTTATCAGTCATGCTCATCCAAAAGCCTGCCAGGTTGAAGTGACCGATGCACAGCACGAAGTGGGTAAACGCGACTTTCGGCTACACATTGCCATCGGCCCGACCAAAAGCATCGACCGTTTTGAATGGTTCCTGGAGAAATCGACCGAAATTGGAATTGATGAAATCACACCGCTTTTGTGCCGCTATTCCGAACGGAAAAGTATTAAGCCTGCGAGACTGGAAAACATTATCACTTCGGCAATGAAGCAATCGCTGAAAGCTTACCGGCCGGTTTTGAATGAAATGACCAGCTTCAAGGATTTTATTTCTCAGGAATTTGATGGCGAGAAGTATATTGCTCACTGCGAACCAACCGAACGAAAACTGTTCAGCCATATTCTCCCGAAAGGGAAAGATGCATTAATCCTGATTGGTCCGGAAGGTGATTTTTCTCCAGAAGAAATAAAGCTAGCGCTGGATAACGGTTTTCAGCCGGTTTCGCTGGGAGAATCGAGATTGCGGACCGAAACGGCAGGAGTAGTAGCCTGCCATACCGTTAACCTCATCAACGAGTTGAGATGACCATGAAGTGGCAAAGAATATACAGAAGCATTTGGGGACTCATGGTGTTTATCACGTTGGCCGTTTCAGCCAATGCTCAATCGAAAACATCGGTGAAGATTGCCTTGCTGAAGTATGGTGGTGGCGGCGACTGGTATGCCAATCCAACCTCGCTGGGCGACCTTATTCAATATTGCAATAAAAACATTGGTACCAACATCGACCCGGAGCCGGCAACTGTTGACGTGGGTAGTCCGGAGATTTTCAATTACCCGTTTTTGGATATGACGGGACATGGGAACGTTTTTTTTACGGATGCTGAAGTCAAAAACTTGCGAAAATACCTGACCTCAGGAGGATTTCTCCATGCAGACGACAATTACGGAATGGACAAGTATATCCGCAGAGAAATAAAGAAAGTTTTTCCGGAAAGCGAACTGGTCGAGCTGCCGTTTTCACATCCTATTTACCATCAGAAATACGATTTCCCGAATGGACTACCCAAAATTCATGAGCACGACGGGAAACCGCCACAGGGATTTGGTATTTTCTACAAGGGCCGATTGGTTTTCTTTTATACCTACGAATGCGATTTAGGAGATGGTTGGGAAAATCCGGCTGTTCATCACGATCCATGGTCGCTTAGGGAAAAAGCGCTGCAGATGGGCGCCAATATTATTTCTTACGTATTCGACCATCCGTAAATAAAAAAGCCAGACGGGAAGCCTGGCGATGATTTTAAAACGTTGCCTCTACGGGCAAATGCTTCGATATGGTTTTCCGGACTTCTTCGATGTAACCTATTCGCACCGTTTTGTCACGGGTTGTCGCATTTCCAAAAAGCAAATGCTCCACTGTTTCAATCCCGCAAAATCCAAACACACCAGAACGAATGAAATTCAGAATGGAGTCGGTCATGCCACTGGCATCGGCATGTTTCCGCGAGTCCCCCATATTATTTACAACCAGCGCTTTTTTGCCTTCCAGTAATTTTAACAACCCTTTTTCAGGATGATAATCGAATGCAAAACCACGAGTAAATACGCGATCGAAATATCCCTTCATGATGGCCGGCATGCTCCCCCACCAAACCGGATAAATCAAGCTAATCAAATCAGCTTTTCGCAAATATTCCTGTTCCGTTAAAACCTCTTCAGGGTACTCGCCTTTACGCGATTTTTCAAAATCGGCAGCATAATCAACCGGTTTGAAGTGCATTTGGTATAAATCTCTGACAATGACATCGTGGTGGTTCGCCCGGGTTTGTTCCTTCATCACTTCCAGGTATGCATGGCTTAGTGAATTTGGATTGGGATGGGCGTATATAATTAAATGATTCATTACGCGAACTATCGATTCTATTTTTATTTAATCTAATTAACCGACAAAAGTAACGAATGCCCTGCACGCATCCAAGCTGAATCGCGAAAGGTAAATTTGAGTTAACAAACAAGAAAAGCTGCAACCTCACGGTGCAGCCTTCACTCGGAAAAACTATGCATAATGCAACTAAACCTAATTATGAACTATTTGCGTTGGAAATTCTCGTTATTTAACTCCCCAGTACTCGTTCGATGCCATCCAGCTTTCGATAGCCAGATTGTCGTCTTTTTCCTGATGTCCACCGGTCCAGTACGTATCGGATGACATCCAGTTTTCAACTGTCAGAGGGCTGTCGGAAAAATCAGCTTGTTCCTTAACTCCCCAGTAATTCTCATTACTCATCCAATCTTCTACTTGCAGTTGTCCGTCCTGTTCATTTACTCTCCAGTAGTTATCGCTGCTCATCCAGTCTTCTACTTGCAGTTCGCTATCGTTTATCTCGTTGTTGACTAGGGCAGTCATTTTTTCAACACCTGTACCTGTAATGGCATTGACCGGCGAAAGCATGGCGGTGAACCCAGAGATTCCCTGAGCGTTAGCGATGTTCATTACGCTTACTGTCAGAACTATCATGAAGGTTACGATGACCTTTTTTGCTGAGTTTGTTACTTGTGTTTTCATGACGTTATCTCCTATTTTTTTAATCTTTTATTTTTTGTCCGTTTGACCAGCCTAAAACAGGAAATATGCCAAAAACAACAAATAACTAAATAACAACACCTTACAAAGGAATATCATAGATTCTTAGAGTATTGGAGGGTCAAAAAATTGAACGGTAAAGAACAAAGTATGTTCGATTTCGTACACTCCTAATGGAAGTAACCCTGATGAAGAAAATTCGGGTAAAAGTGTTCCAAATAACACATCATAATATCAAATTATTCAGACTCTTAATTTAATTCGAGCAAAAAAAAGAGGCTGTCCGGATTTGTGACAGCCTCTGCAGTATAATCTGTTTTCGATTATTTACTTTGCTCGAGCTCCAGTGTTTTGGTAGTGGCATCGCAAACTTCGGTTGGGCCGAAATACTGGATGGGCCCCGGATAAACATAACTGGTTTCAACAGCCCATTTTTCGCGGTTTTCCGCCAGTTTCAGGAATGGGGCAGCATCCAGTTCAACCAGCGCTTTCTGAATCACAGGCTTCATGTGTCCGTGACGACGCTCCATGTTCATCATCATGGTAATCGGGACACCACCAGCAATCCACTGATCAGCCGGCTTCGTTGTATTCCGTACAGAAGACATGTAACCGGTCTTACCGTTTCCAATCAGAACGGATGCAGTTGAACCGAGTGAGTAGCAATAATCAGCGTCGAAATTTGACGGTGCTGCGCAACGGCCTTCGTAACCGAAGAAGTGGTTTTGAGCAGAGAAACTGCCTTTATAGGAACCTTCTTTCTTCATTTCCGCCAGACGAACATCTACCATCTCAATCAACAGCTTTTCCGTCTCAATTTTCGAAACCTGTACGTTTCCGTGCGGGTCACGATCGAGTGTCAATTGCTTGGCGATTCCTTCCGGAAGAGAGGCAAACACTTTCGATGAAGCTTTACTCAGTTTACCAATAACGTACTCGCGTTTTTCTGCGTCGGTAGCCAGCGCTTTGAAATCGTTGGCCGATTGTTGTCCTTCAGCGAGCAGATCATTCAATTCGGTAATCAAGGTTTTCATTTCAGGAATGAACTCAATCAATCCTTCCGGAACGAGAACAACACCGAAATTGTGATCGTCTTCAGCACGACGCGCAATCACTTTGGCAATGTAATCAACGATTTCGGCCAAGGTCTGCTCTTTCTCTGCCACCTCTTCCGAAACCAGGGCAATATTAGGCTGTGTCTGCAATGCACACTCCAATGCTATGTGCGAAGCAGAACGTCCCATCAATTTGATAAAGTGCCAGTATTTTTTTGCCGAGTTGGCATCACGCATGATGTTACCGATGAGCTCGGAATACACTTTAACGGCCGTATCGAAACCAAACGAGGTCTCAATCATCTCGTTTTTCAGGTCACCGTCGATGGTTTTCGGACAACCAATCACCTGGATTCCGGTTTCTTTCTGCAAGTAATATTCGGCCAATACGCAGGCGTTGGTATTGGAGTCATCGCCACCGATAACAACCAGCGCATTAATGTTCAACTGCTTGCAAATCTCAACACCTTTATCGAACTGAGACTCTTCTTCAAGCTTGGTACGACCGGAGCCAATGATATCGAAACCTCCGGTGTTACGATACTCGTCGATAATCTCGTCGGTCAGTTCCATGTATTTATGGTCAACCAATCCACCGGGACCACCCAGAAAACCATATAACTTGTTTTCGGGATTCAGTTTCTTCAAACCGTCATAAAGACCAGAGATTACATTGTGGCCGCCAGGAGCCTGACCACCGGAAAGAATAACTCCAACATTCATCACCGGAAGCGAACCAGCATCACCACCTTCTTCAAAGGCGATAAGCGGCATGCCGTAAGTATTTGGGAAGAGTTTCTGAATTTCTTCCTGATCGGCAACCGATTCGGTTTTCTTTCCCTCGACCACTTTTACTGGTCCTTGTAAAGCTTTGGGTAACTTGGGAGCGTATTTTGATCGCTCAAATTGTAAAGCACTTATAGCCATCCTACTTGATTATTTAGTAACAGGTTAATACTATCCAAAAAAGCAGCGTAAAATTAACGGATTATCGCTAGTACACCAAAGTCTAGGCCTGAATTGTGGGAAATTTAAAGTTTAGTTTTCATACCAAACAAAACAAGAGGCCTGAACCGGACCTCTTGTTTAGAATCACTATTTTTTATCTAAAAAATCAATTGGTAAAGAAATCGAAAACGTTCCCTAATTTACTGCTGGGAACACCATAAAATTCGGTGTAAGAACATTTGGTACAAGTGACCGAAGTAAACTTCCGGCCTTGTACATCAAATATTTTTGACCAGAAACCGCCAGCCACTCGAATTTCGCCGACATCGTAGTAACGGTTTCCACATTTTGGGCATACATATTTATTCCTGCTCATTATTCTTTTGATTATCGGTTAATGTTTGATTATTCTTTTTGGCTGGGCTTCTGCCCGCCTTTCTCAACTCGTGATGTAAGAGGTATTCAATCTGTGCGTTGGTGCTACGAAATTCATCCGATGCCCATTTTTCCAACGCATCGTAAGTCTCCGGATCAATCCTGAGCACGAATGATTTTTTCTTAGCCATACAAATTTTTTAATACAACGAGCCTGCATTCAGTACCGGCTGTGCTGCTTCATCTGAACAGAGCACAACCATCAGGTTACTCACCATACTCGCCTTTCGTTCGTCATCTAATTCAATAATGTCTTTTTCTTTTAGCTCATCCAATGCCAGCTTCACCATCCCCACAGCGCCCTCAACTACCTTGGTTCGCGCAGCCACAATTGCTGTTGCCTGCTGGCGACGCAGCATGGCTCCGGCAATTTCGGAAGCATAAGCCAGGTAATTAATCCGCGCTTCATGGATTTTAATTCCGGCTATGGAAAGGCGTTCCATCAACTCCTGCTCCAGCAAATCGTTCACTTCTTCGCCTCCTCCTCTCAGTGTGATTTCAGCATCCTCATCTTCGAAGTTATCATACGGATAATATCCGGCCAGTTTTCGTATGGCGGCCTCACTCTGAATATCAACAAACTGCTCATAATTATCAACTTCAAAAGCAGCTTTGTAGGTATTTTCAACTTTCCAAACCACGACCACACCAATCATCACCGGATTCCCAATTTTATCATTCACTTTTATCGGATCCGAATCAATATTTCTTGCCCTCAGCGAAATCTTCTCTTTTGTAAAAAACGGATTTGCCCACCAAAAGCCATTCGCTTTAACAGTTCCCTTATAAGCACCAAAAAGTACAAGAACAGCGCTCTCGTTAGGAGCAACAATCAGGAAGCCGGGCATTATCAGAATAAACAACACAATACCAATAATTCCGGGAACCAGCATCAGTCTCGTAAAAGAGAAAACCGATAACGCCAGTATAACCAGGGCGAGGAAGAGATAAAGGTACCCCGACATGGGCTTAAATGATTTTTCCATGATTTTAAGATTTGATTTATGATATCATAAAGATATCATTTTTATTTCATTTTAAATATAGAAAGAGCAAAAAAAAGTCCGCCGAAGCGGACTCTTAAATCGTTTAAAGTGAGATTTAATTAAGGTTCAGTTCTACCTGTGTATCACCTGAACTCAAAACGGTGTATTGCTTAGCAAAGCTTAAAATATTGTCGACGGTTTCCTGGGAAGGGCTGTACTTACAAGATTCTTCTTCGCTTTTTAGATTTTCTTGTTTCATTTCCTTATGCCCTTCAACCTCCGTTTTTTCCTTTGATTCACCTAAATCTGTTTCAAAAAGGAAATCAAAATAAAGAGTAAAAATTTCGTTCATAGGCAAATTATGAGTGTTTAATATTATGATTGCTTTGTCTTTAAAACGAAAGGGGATGACATTTTATTGCCATCCCCTTTGAATTTTTTTCTTCTTTTTTTAATCATTACGAAAGTGTCAAATTCAACTGTCGTTCTTCAATCAGTTTTCTTAGGTTAATCAAAGCGTAGCGCATCCTTCCGAGTGCTGTATTTATTGACACTCCACTGTGCTCCGCAATTTCCCGGAAGCTGAATCCAAGATAGTGACGCATGATGACAACCTGCCGCTGATCGTCAGGCAATTCATCAATTAAGTGACGAACTTCGCGAAAAATTTGTTCGCTTACCAGGTCATCCTCGATGTTCATGTCGGAGAATTTCGGGCTATTGAAAATATCCACTTCTGACTCGTCATTTGATACCGTACTCAGGTGCTTCTCTTTCCTGAAGTAATCGATAATCAAATTGTGAGCAATACGGATAGCCCAGGATACGAATTTACCGTTTTCGGTATACCGTCCTTTTTTTAGCGATTGAATAACTTTGATGAAAGTGTCCTGGAAGATGTCTTCAGCAACCGCATGATTCTTCACGATCATAAAAATGTACGTGTAAATCCGGTTCTTGTGACGTGTAATCAGGATTTCGAGACATTCGTGTTCGCCATCTACAAATTTCTGAACGAGCGCATGGTCGTCCAATTGCTTTATTTCTACCATAACAATATAGGGTTGGTTCTCAGGGTAGAAATATTTCTTCTCAGGGTAGAAATATTTCGATAGGCGTGTCTCCTTTTTTAAATTGGTTAATGACTAATTATTAACTTTGCAGACGTCAAATATAAATTATTTTTTACAAATATTAACATTAGACGATTTTTTTTTCACTTTTTTTCATTCCAATGATCTCAGAACCTACTGAATACATCGAAATAAAAGGCGCTCGCGTCCATAATTTAAAGAACATAGATTTAAAAATTCCCCGCGGTCGGTTCATTGTCATCACCGGACTTTCCGGTTCCGGGAAATCGTCGCTGGCATTCGATACGCTGTACGCAGAAGGACAGCGAAGGTATGTCGAAAGCCTTTCCAGTTACGCACGGCAATTCCTGGGACGTATCGATAAACCCGAGGTTGATTACATCAAAGGAATACCACCGGCCATTGCCATCGAGCAAAAAGTAAATACGCGAAATCCGCGTTCAACAGTTGGTACGTCTACCGAGATATACGATTACCTGAAACTGCTCTTTGCCCGTGTGGGAAAAACCATTTCACCCGTTTCCGGGAAAGAAGTTTCAAGGCATCAGGTCACCGATGTGGTCGATTTTATTTTATCGTACCCGGAAAAAACCCGCGTGCTGATATTGTCGCCGCTCCACGTTAAAAAAGACAGATCGCTGGAAACTGAAGCTGATTTGCTCCGGCAACAAGGATTCACACGTCTGGAAATTGACGGCGAAATTACCCGGATTGATGACCTCCTGAATGATCCGAAAAAACTAAAGACAAAAAATGATATTCATATTGTGATTGACCGGATTGCGGTTTCCCGAGACGAAGACACACAAAGCCGGGCCGCGGATTCGGTGCAAACTGCTTTTTACGAAGGCAAGGGCGAATGTGTCATCAAAGTGCTGGTCGATGAGAAAACCGTTACCGAGCATTTCTCGAATCGGTTCGAGGCGGATGGAATTGAATTTGAAGAGCCGTCGATGCACATGTTCAGTTTCAATAATCCCATCGGTGCGTGCCCCACGTGCGAAGGATACGGTAAAATCATCGGTATCGATGAGGATTTGGTGATTCCGAACAAGTCGCTGTCCATATACAACGATGCCATTGCCTGCTGGAAAGGCGAGAAAATGAGTGAATGGAAAGAACAACTGCTCTTCAATGCTGAGAAATTTGATTTCCCCGTTCACAAACCTTATTACGAATTAACCGAAGAACAGCGACATCTGCTTTGGACCGGCAACCGCCATTTTCATGGCTTAAACCGGTTCTTTAAATACCTCGAAGAAAAGTCATACAAAATACAGTACAGGGTCATGTTGTCGCGCTATCGCGGAAAAACAATCTGTCCTGATTGTCGTGGAACCCGCTTGAAGAAAGAAGCGTCTTACGTAAAAGTCGCCGGAAAATCCATCCAGGAATTAGTGGTTATGCCGGCTACTGAACTGCAAAAATATTTTTCCGGCATCAAGCTGAAAAAACACGAACAAAATATCGCGGGCCGGTTGCTTACCGAGATTAATAACCGCATGGCATTTCTTTGCGATGTTGGCTTAGGTTACCTTACCTTAAATCGCTTGTCCTCTACCCTTTCGGGCGGCGAATCGCAACGGATTAACCTCGCCACCTCATTGGGTAGCAGCCTGGTTGGCTCGATGTACATTCTGGATGAACCGTCTATCGGTCTGCACTCACGCGACACGACGCGTCTTATCAATGTCCTCAAAAAACTGGAGGAACTGGGAAATACGGTGATTGTGGTCGAGCATGATGAAGAAATCATTCGTGCTGCCGACGAAATCGTCGATATCGGTCCGCTGGCCGGAATGCACGGAGGTGAAATTGTTTTCCAGGGAAACCATCAAAAACTGGCCAAAGAAGGAACCAGTCTCACAGCAAAATATCTCACAGGAAAAGAAGAAATTACAATTCCAGCCAAACGCCGTTCCTGGAATAACTTCATCGAGATAACGGGCGCCCGCGAGAACAACCTGAAAGGCATCGATGTGAAATTTCCGCTGAATACTATGACCGTGGTAACCGGCGTTAGTGGTTCAGGCAAATCATCGCTGGTGAAAAATATTCTTTTCCCGGCCCTTGTGAAATATTACGGGGGTTACGGCGAACGAACCGGGGCACACCAAAAGGTTGACGGCGACATGCACTTGCTAACGGGAATTGAGTTTGTCGACCAAAATCCTATCGGGAAGTCGTCACGCTCAAATCCGGTTACATATTTGAAAGCCTACGACGAAATCCGGAAACTTTTCGCCGACCAACAAGCGTCGAAAATCAACGGATTCAAAGCATCGCATTTCTCTTTTAACATCGATGGCGGACGTTGCGAAGAATGCCAGGGTGAAGGTGTCATCAAGGTCGAAATGCAGTTTATGGCTGACATCTCGCTGACCTGCGAAAGTTGTGGTGGAAAACGTTTCAAGCAAGATATCCTGGAAGTTCACTACCGCGATAAAAGTATTTACGACGTTTTGGAAATGACCGTTAACCAGGCGATCGACTTTTTCAGTGAAAAAGCAAAAACGGCAGAGAAACGAATCGTAAAAAAACTGCGTCCTCTTCAGGATGTGGGACTCGGGTATCTGAAACTTGGACAATCGTCAAGTACCTTGTCGGGAGGTGAAAGTCAGCGTATCAAGTTGGCCTCTTTCCTGGCAAAGGAAAAAGACTCGCCCACCCTGTTTGTATTCGATGAGCCAACGACCGGACTTCATTTCCATGATATCCGCAAGTTGCTAGATGCATTTAATGCACTGATATCAAGAGGTCACAGCATTATTGTTATCGAACACAATTTGGATGTCATCAAGTCGGCTGACTGGATAATCGATTTGGGACCGGAAGGCGGCGACAAAGGTGGAAACATTGTTTTCGAGGGAACTCCGGAAAAACTGGTCGAGTGCAAAGAATCATACACCGGCGAGTACCTAAAACCTAAACTTCATTTGAAGTAACGATATCACCAACCGGTCATCGAGCGAATTCACTGACCGGTTTTTTCTTTTCCTCCGCTTCCTCTTCCTGATGTTTGTTCAATAGCTTCACTTCCCGTAAGGTAACGAAAAGCACTATGCAAGCCGAAACAAAATCGGAAACGGGACCAGCCATCCAAACACCGGTCAAATCGAAAAACTTGGGTAAGATGAAAAGCAACGGTGTAAGTACAATGACCTGTCGCAAAAGCGTTAGAAACATCGCGATTCCTGCTTTTCCGATGCTTTGAAAATAACTGGACACAATCACCTGGTAACCGACTACCGGAAGCATCAAAGTAAAAATGCGAAGTCCTTTTACTCCAATTTGGAAAAGCTCCTTGTTGTCGTTATTGAATAACCGGATGATTTCGCCCGGAAAAACCTGCACTACAATAAAAGATATCACTGCCACCCAGGTAGCTGACTTCATTGCCAGAAACCAGGTTTCTTTCACGCGGTGAAACTGTTTGGCTCCATAGTTAAATCCCACAATGGGTTGCATAGCCATGTTGATGGCAATCATCGACATGATAATCATGATGACCACCGAATTGATGATTCCCATCGCCCCGACAGCGACATCTGAACCGAAACGAATCAGTTGTGTATTGAAAGTGGCCTGCACCAGACTAGCTGCCAGCTGCATGGCAAACGGCGCCATCCCGATAGACAAAATCCGCAAAATAATAACCGGTTCCAGTTTCAAGTTGGGAAGGTGGAGCTTGACAATTGATTTCTCTCCTCTGAAATGTCGAAGCACCCATAACGTCAGCAGAATCTGCGAAATCACCGTGGCAATCGCAGCACCCTGAACTCCCATCTTCAAACCGAAAATGAAAATCGGATCCAGCACCAGATTCGTGCCAGCACTCAAAAGCATGGAATACATGGCTATTTTCGCGTTGCCTTCGGAGCGAATAATATTATTCAGCGAAAAGCCGACAACCTGAAAAATAGTTCCCAGCAGGATAATATTCAGGTAATCATTTGCGTAGCCGATGGTTTCGCCGGTTGCACCGAACAGATGCAACAACGGATTCTTCACCATAAAACCAATAACGGTAACTAACAGCGACACAATAACCATCAGAGAAAGGCCATTCCCCAACACCTTTTCCGCTTGACGATAATCTTTTTTACCAAGATTAATGGAAATCCTGACACCTGCGCCTACGCCAATCAGCATACCAAATGCTGCTATCAGAATCATAATCGGGAAAATGACTGAAAGCCCGGACAGCGCCAAAGCTCCTACTCCCCGACCAATAAAAATCCGGTCGACAATATTGTACAAAGCATTCATCATCACACCGATGAAAGCCGGCACGAAATATTGCCACATCAAACGGCCAATCTTTTGTTGCTCAAGGTCTCTGGTTGCTTTTTCGGGCATTGGGTTTTATGCTGGTTTAGTTTGATTACCTTAAAATGCTTCTATTTTGAAAGCGCAAATTTAGGGATTATATCCTGTAAATTCTGTTATTGAAAATTCTCTTTCAACCCAACACCTATTTCCACTTTTGTAAAAGTTATATCTTTGTCGACGAAGAAGAGATGTTAACCATGGGAAAAGATCCGCAAAAAAAGAAGGTACTGAACAATCTTCAATCAGAAGACTCACTGCTCGTTATTAAAACCATTAAGGAGCTGAGAGAAACCGGAAACAGCAGTTACATTCCGGTGCTGATTGAGTTGCTTCATTCAACCGATAATCCGGAAATTAAGCAAAAAATCATCCGGTTACTGGGCGAACTGAAATACAGCGATGCTATTCCACGCATTGTTGACGCCATTCAGGACAAAAAATATGCATCCGAACTGAAAGAACTGGTATCGGTGTGCTGGGAGAACGGCCTCGATTTTAGCCAGTATCTCTCGCTGTTCGTCGATCTGGTCATCGAGTCGGAATTTATGGTGGCATTCGAAGCGTTTACCGTTATTGAGAATATGAGCGGTAAAATTGATGACGCCTACAAAGCCGAACAGGTGGAGAAAATAAAAGCAGCGATGGAAACAGCGCCCGCCGAAAAGATGTCGTTACTGGAGGATTTGGAAAAGATTATTCCGGAGATCCGGGAACAGACAGAACAACAATTCTAAGAAAGCAATACGCTCAAATAAAAAGAAGCTGCCCGAATTGGACAGCTTCTTTTGTTTTATGTCGAATAACAATTATTCATTCACATTATTGGAGAAATATTTCATGAACTGAGCCCGTTCGTAAAGCACCGGGTTAGGCAGATTGGAATAACTCAACCGCCCACGGAATTCATCCAGGCTCTTGAAATTCCACTTTTTCATGAATTTCTCGAGATAATCCACCATCTCTTTCACTACCGGAATGCCATTTACGTACATCGCCGAACAAACTTGTCCAACGGTAGCACCAGCCAGCAATTGTTTCACCAAACCTTCGCCGTCATGAATACCGGTAGAGGCAGCAATGTCGATTCGCTTCAGGGTACCGGAAATAATTCCCACCCAACGGAGCGACTGACGAATATCTGCTGGCGAACTGAATACCTCCGCTGCTGAAATCGCGAGTTTATCGAGGTTGATATCCGGTTCGTAAAAACGGTTAAACATCACCACGCCGGCAGCACCGTGTGCATACAACCTATCGACCATGCTCACTAGGTTGGAGAATTGCGGACCGATTTTCATCGCTACCGGAATGTTGACCACTTTTTTCACTTCTGTCAGGATTTCGAGATAACGCTCTTCAATCTCCTCCGATTTTATCTTGCGGTCAGTCGGGACGATAAACGCATTCACTTCCAATGCATCGGCACCGGCCTTTTCAATCTCACGGGCAAATCCCATCCACTCGTTTCCGGATACGCAGTTAATACTGGCGATAATCGGAATGGAAGTTGCCTCTTTCGCGGCTTTCACCAGCTCGATATAGTGATGCAGTGTATTGTCATGAAGATAAGTACGGATATAATCCTCCGCCTCGGGATAAGCCGTATTCTGTAAATCCTTGCTCAGCAAGACATTTACCTCATTGTTGATTTGCTCTTCGAACAAAGATTTCAGGACCACAGCTCCCACACCATTTTTCTCCATTTCCACAATTTTCTCAACGGAGTTGGTGAGTCCCGAACTTCCGGCTACCAGAGGATTTTTCAGGTTTAGCCCTAAATAGGTTGTTGTAAGATTTGCCATTCGGAAAATTTTTATAAATCGACTTTTTGGTTTAAGATTCAGTTATTCTGATAATTTCGTTCACCGAAAATATTGCTTCCAATGCGCACCATGGTACTGCCCTCTTCAACGGCTAACTTGTAATCGCCCGACATTCCCATTGAAATTTCACTGAAATTCGGTGCATCATTGAAATACGTTTTTTTCAGATGCCCAAAGATAGTCGAAAGGCTCTTAAATTCCCGGCGAACCTGATCTATATCATCGGTAAAAGTAGCCATTCCCATCACACCGTCGATCCTCACAAATTGTAGATTTTTAAACTCCTGTGAGTTCAACATCTCTTCGGCTTCCTTCAGGTCCAAACCGAACTTTGTTTCTTCTTCAGCAATGTGAAACTGAAGAAGGACATTTAGGACACGATCCGCTTTCCGTCCTTCCTTATCGATAGCTTTCAATAACCGAAAGCTGTCGACACCATGAATGAGCGATACGAAAGGCGCAATGTATTTGACTTTGTTGCGCTGCAGATGCCCTATCATGTGCCATTCAATATCTTTTGGAAGTGATTCGTATTTCGCTACGAGTTCCTGTACTTTGTTCTCTCCAAACATCCGTTGTCCCGTCTGGTAGGCCTCCATTAAGTCTTCGTTCGGTTTGGTTTTGGAAACAGCAACCAGCTTGACATTTTCCGGTAATGAATTTCGAATTTCAGTCAGATGCTCAGCAATATTCATGCAAACAATTTTTCCTTCAAAGTAAGAAAAAATAATCGTCCCTTCGGGGATATCTTTTCTAAAACAGCCGGCTACTTTGCCCGTCCGGCTTAACGATAATTGGCGTGTACATTTTTTTTTAACTTTACCACACCCAAATCGGGCATAATTAAAAGCCGCAGGCAATTTATGAAAAAGCTGATTCTCCTGATTTTGAGTGTGTTTTTTGTTATTCAACTTCAGGCTCAACCCAATAATTACCCGAATGAAGTTTACCTCGGTGTGAAAGGCGGTAGTACCTTTTCACGAGTACGGTTTTACCCTACCGTGAAACAGGTGATGCTGGAAGGGTATTCCGGAGGTATTGTTTTTCGTGATATTTCGGAGCCTCATGTCGGGCTTCAGGTGGAGCTGAACTATTCGCAGCGCGGTTGGAAGGAACATACCGACGCCGGTGTCGATTATGAGCGACAGCTTGATTATTTTGTGTTGCCCATGATGACTCACGTGAATATTGGCAACAAAGGCTTCCGTTTTTTCATCAATCTCGGTCCATCAGTTTCCTATTTGTATACGGACAAAGAGACATTTAATCCGCCTGCTAATGCAACTTACACGCCGAACGATTACTACGGAAAGCCCGTAGATACCGGCTTCGACTTTCAGTTTGTCGGTGGACTTGGATTCGAATGGCGGTTTAAAGACGGCAACGGCCTGATGCTGGACAGCCGTTTGTATTACAGTTTGCCGAGTTTGTTTGACCCGAAAAAATCAGCCTACGATGCATCGCAGTTGCAAACCATCGAAGTAACCATGGCTTACCTCTTCCGATTGAATAAACACAAGAAAAAGAAGGAATAAGAAATTACATAACACAAAAAAAGGTGGCCTAAATGGTCACCTTTCTTTTTATATACTCGTTTGAGATTTTAATCCAGCTCGTGAATCACCAGGCCTGAACGCAGCTTCGGTTCGAACCAGGTCGTCTTCGGAGGCATGATATTTCCGGTATCAGCAATATCAATCAACTGCTGCATGGAAACCGGGTAAAGGGCAAATGCCGCCTTCATTTCGTCTGAATCAACGCGGCGTTTCAGTTCGCCTAATCCGCGAATTCCACCAACAAAATCGATGCGCTTATCGGTGCGCAGATCTTTAATTCCCAAAATCTTGTCGAGAACCAAATCCGACAAAATGGTAACGTCCAGCACACCAATCGGATCATTGTCGTCATAGCGTCCGGAACGAGCTACCAGTTTATACCATTTTCCATCCAAATACATACTGAAAGTATGCAGTTCTTCCGGTTTGAAAATATCAGTTCCCATTTCTGCCACCTCGAAATCCTCTTCAAGCTTCGTCAGCAATTCTGCTTCCGTCAAACCATTCAAATCTTTTACTACGCGGTTGTAGTCTATAATCTGAAGTTGATTGTCGGGAAAATGAACGGCCAGGAAAAAGTTATACTCTTCGTTACCGGTATGGTTCGGATTATTCTGCCGCTTTTCATTTCCTACCAGCGCTGCTGCTGCCGTCCGGTGGTGACCGTCGGCTACATAAGTTGCCGGAATTTCAGCAAACAGCTCCACAATCCGGTTGATGGTGGCTTCATCATCAATCACCCAGAAATGGTGTCCGAATCCGTCTTCTGCCACGAAATCGTACTCAGGCTCATTTTCCTTCACAATTTTGGCTACGATATCATCCAGTTCCTGAACGGCCGGGAAGGTAAAGAATACGGGTTCCACGTTGGCGTTAGTGTTGCGCACGTGCTTCATCCGGTCTTCTTCTTTGTCTTTCCGCGTAAGCTCGTGTTTCTTGATAACACCATTCATGTAATCATCAACCGACGCCGCACCCACAATTCCGTATTGCGTACGGCCATTCATGGTCTGCGCATAGATGTACAGCTTATCTTTTTCGTCTTGTACCAGCCATCCTTTTTCTTTAAACAGATGGAAATTTTCGACAGCTTTATCGTAAACCGGCTCCGTATGTTCATCGGTTCCTGCCGGAAAATCAATCTCAGGTTTAATGATGTGCAACAGCGACTGAGGATTTCCCTCGGCTTCTTTCCGGGCTTCTTCCGAATTCAACACATCGTACGGGCGGGAAGCTACTTTTTGAGCCAGTTCCCGAGGCGGACGCAGTCCTTTAAAAGGTTTTAAAACAGCCATATCGTTTATAATTCGAACTAATAATTATTCCACTTCATATCTTTCGACACAACTGTCAGTTCACCTTGAAAGTTGTATCTCCTTTTTGAAAAAAGCCTACAATCTGCGATGCAGCAGCTGTCCCGGCATTGATGTTAGCTTCGGCAGTTTGCGCACCCATTTTTTTGGCTGTGAACAACACCCTTCCGGGGAAACGCTGTTCCAATACGTCCCGGTTATCCGGGGCTACATCGGCAGCATAACAGAAGTCTTCGCGCTCTTCCAAAACTTTTTCCAAATCATCTTCTTTGATGATCTCTTTCCGCGCCGTATTGACCAAAAGGGCTCCTTTCGGCATCATCATCATCAGATGATGATTAATAAGTCCGCGTGTTTCGTGATTGCTTGGAATATTCAGCGAAATGATCTGGGACGAAGAGAACAAATCTATCGGACCGTCAGCGTAACGGATGCCCTGTTCTTTAGCTTGTTCCGGGCTCAACGTCGGGCTACAGCCTGTAACATCCATGCCAAAACCTTTGGCGATTCGGTACAAATGCAGCCCTATGTTACCATATCCCATGATACCAAATGTCTTTCCCAAAAGCTCGGTACCGGCTGTTCCGTTAAAACCGTTCCGGACCAGGTTCAGCAACAAACCGAATGTTAGTTCGGCTACTGCATTTGAATTCTGTCCGGGCGTATTCATCACAACAATGCCCCTCTCCCTTGCGGTTTCAATATCGACGTTATCATAACCGGCTCCGGCACGAACCACAATCTCTAATTCGGAAGCAGCGTTCAGCACCTCGGCATCGCACTGGTCACTCCTGACGATTAAAGCGTTCGCATCAGCTACTGCCGCTAAAAGTTCTGCTTTATCCGAATATTTTTCCAACAACTGCCATTCAAACCCTGCTGCTTCAACAATCGCCTTCATCTGTTCAATCGCCTCACTGGCAAAGGGTTTAACAGTTGCTACCAATACTTTTTTCATGTTTGAGTCAGTTTTTTATAATCACATGAAAAAGGTACGGTTACCGTCCGAGCCAATCAATGATTGAAGTCAATGATTCAGATCACGAAAAAAGGCGTGACAGAATCACGCCTTTTCAGTTATTTCATTAGTGTTTGGCTTCAAATTCTTTCATCGCTTCAACCAATACTCCCACGCTTTCAATCGGCATGGCATTGTATATCGAAGCTCTGAATCCACCAACACTTCGGTGGCCTTTGATACCAACAATATTGTGTGCAGCTGCCACTTCGAGGAATTCTTTTTCAAACTCTTCGAAACCCGGAGCCATCACGAAAGTTACGTTCATCCGTGAACGATCTTCCGGATTCGGAATATTCGGAACAAACATCTTGTTGCGATCTAATTCATCGTACAGCAACTTGGCTTTCGCGATGTTTTTCTTCTCCATCTCCTTAATGCCACCGTTCTCTTTCAGCCAGCGAAGCGTCATCAATGCAGCAAATACCGGAACTGTCGGAGGCGTATTGAACATAGATTCCTTGTCGATGTGCGTACGATAATCGATCATCGTAGGAATCGGACGATCAACTTTACCCAGAATATCTTTCTTGATAATCACCAGGGTAACTCCCGATGGAGCGAGATTTTTCTGCGCACCAGCATAAATCACATCATATTTTTTGATGTCAATCGGGCGGCTGAAAATATCAGAAGACATGTCGGCAACAATACGAACCGGAACATCGAGGTCTTCCAGAATTTCGGTACCAAAAATGGTATTATTGGTGGTAATATGGAGATAATCAACATCCGAAGGCACTTCGTAACCGCGAGGGATGTAATTGAAATTTTTGTCTTTTGACGATGCTACTTCAATAACCTCTCCGTAAAGTTTGGCCTCTTTGATGGCTTTGGAAGCCCAGGTTCCGGTATTCAGATAAGCAGCTTTGGTTTTCATCAGGTTGAACGGAACCATGTAAAACTGAGTGCTGGCTCCTCCCTGAAGGAACAAAACTTCGTAATCTGCCGGTACCTCCAGAAGTTCTTTCACGAGGTCCCTTGCTTCATCCATTACCGCAACGAACTCTTTGCTACGGTGCGAGACTTCCATCACCGATAATCCGGTTCCGGCAAAATTCATTACGGCTTCGGCAGTCCGTTCTTTTGTGAATTCGGGCAGGATGGAAGGTCCTGCGTAAAAATTATGCGTTTTCATAGTAGAGGAATATTGAATTGTATTTAGACAACTAAAAATTGAGTACTGTCATTCAAGTTAATGCGCCCCGTTCTCCGCTCCTTTAAAAGCAATTTATCTATCAATTATTCAATCAATTACGAAATAATCAAGAGCGCATTTCAGGTCACTTTACTTAAAAACTGTAAAATTATAACAAATATGAATTTCCCGACAATTATCAGGATAAATGATCTTAAAATTTACAGTATTTTAAATCAATCAATTTAAATAAATGGCAATTTGACCACTTTTGCTTTCAATTTCTTATTCCGTACCCGGATATAAATCTCCGTTCCCAACTTGGTATAGCCGGTTTTTACGTAGCCCATGCCAATACCGATCCCACGAACCGGTGACATACTTCCGGAAGTGACTTCACCAATTACTTCGTCGTCTTCATTCACGATTTCGTAACCATGACGGGGAATACCGCGATCGATCATTTCAAAGGCCCGCAAACGACGGGTTACGCCTTCTTCTTTCTGGCGGGTCAACACATCTTTATCGATGAAATTCTTCTCGTCGGTGAATTTTGTAATCCAACCCAATCCGGCTTCGATAGGCGATGTAGTATCGTCGATGTCGTTTCCATACAAGCAGTATCCCATTTCCAGACGAAGCGTATCGCGTGCGCCCAGTCCAATCGGTTTGATACCTTCTTCTTTACCGGCTTCGAAAATAGCGCTCCAGATAGCTTCAGCATCCTTGTTATTGAAATAAAGCTCGAAACCTCCGGCCCCGGTATAACCGGTTGCGGAAATAATCACATCCGAAACTCCGGCGAATTCGCCTACCGTGAAGGTGTAAAATTTGATGGACGATAAATCGACTTTTGTCAGTTTCTGGAGAATACCGGTTGCTTTGGGTCCCTGGATAGCCAGCTGACTAATTTCGTCGGATGCATTCAGCATCTCTGCCTCTTCAGTGTTTTGGCTAACCAGCCACTGCCAGTCTTTTTCGATGTTGGCTGCGTTAACTACCAGCAGGTATTTCTCCGGCTCGAAACAATAAACAATTAAATCGTCCACGATGCCGCCTTTCCCGTTAGGTAAACAAGAATACTGCGCTTGCCCGGGTGCTAATTTCGAAGCATCGTTGGAGGTTACCTTTTGGATAAAAGCCAACGCCTGTGGACCGGTTACCCAAAATTCGCCCATATGTGACACGTCGAAAACGCCCACGCCATTGCGCACAGTCATGTGTTCGTCCTTAATTCCGGAATATTCAATTGGCATTTCGAAACCAGCAAACTCAACTATTTTAGCCCCGTTGCTGTTATGAATGTCGAAAAATGCGGTTCTTTTCATTTCGCTGCTATTTTACATTTGCCCGAAGAAACGATGAAAAGAACTTATTATCTGAACCTTGCATCGCACTTCTATTTTTGTTTTTACAATATTGTCTTGCTGTGATGTAGACAAAGCTAAGCATTTTTCCTGCCGGGAAAGCTGAAAATTATCAACTTGACATAAGGTTCTTTTCATTGTATATTTGATTAACTAATTTACACTTGGTAGAATATTCCCGTAAAAGAGAAAACATGGCATATACAGACCTGAATTACCTGCGTAATGTGACGGGTGGAGAACCCGAAATTATCCGTGAAATGATAGAATTATTTATCAGCCAAATTCCGGAATTTTCCGAAAACCTGAATAACTATCTGGCTGAAAAGAAATATCTCGAACTGGGGAAAGAAGCCCACAAAGCCAAATCATCCGTTCTGGTGGTTGGAATGGAGCAGCTCGGAAAAGACCTGAAGACACTCCAGCTTCTGACACTTGACGGCAAAGGCGAAGAAACCTATGCCGACTACGTCAAAGAGTTCGACAAGCAATGCAATGCTGCGGTGGAAGAACTAAAACAGGAACTGGACAAACTATAACAAAAAGCTACGGATGAACCGGCGTCATATGTAATACATCGTCGGCAAAATGCCATGTCGCTTTCTCAACCTGCGGAACAGCTCCCGAGGTGAGTTTGCATGCGATGGTGTGCACACCGGCTTCCGGAAATGCTTTCTTCACCTTTAAGTTGGCTGGCGTTCCGATTTCGGAAAACATTTTCAGCTCAGCTCCCACGTCAACCGTTGGGTCCTGGTGCTCCTCATCTTTGTAATAATAGCCCAGAAAAACCGGACATTTTACCTTAGCAAATGTCGATTTTTTCATCCCGGCATCGAGCAGCTGCTGAAGATAAACGGTTGCCTCTGCCCGGTAACTCGTGTACCAGTATTGACCAATTTTACTATTCGGATCATCTCCGGTAACGCGGTATTTGCCGCCGTACACCAAGCGCGCAATTTGCAGTCCCCATGGCTTCGAAAGAATAAGGCTTGCTGATTTCTGGCGTATTTTGATATTCGGAGAATAGAGAATCAGCGCATCGATCATTTTGGGAAAGTTAGCATCCAGCATTAAACTCAATGTTCCGCCGGTGGAAGTACTCATGATAATAACCTTGTTCCCCAGCCGACTGGCAATAACCAAAGCTTCTTTTGCCGTTTCGTACAGGTTGTCCGGCGTCATATCCAAAAGTGGCTCTTTTGTTACCAGCCCATGTCCCGCTAATCTGGCAAAATAGGCATTGCAACCATATCGTTTCGCGAAATCGGCGTTCACCGGGTAACCTTCGTAATAACTGGCCGAAAAACCCGGAAGGTAAAGCAGAACATAGTCCGTTTTTTGATGAACCGAATCGTTCGCCCAGATGATGCGAGCTTCGTTGTCGGGCTTGGTCTTCACCGACGATTCCTTTTTATTCACATACCATGCAACAGAATCCAGAGAAACCGGAACTTTCGGCAAGGTATTATCCAATACCGGCTTCGGCATCACCGGCCCCAACAAATACACTATCACCAGAGCGGCGATAACCAAAAACGGAATGTATCTTTTCTTCACCTTTAGGAATTTTATTTTCGAACAGTTATAACGTTGAAGCGCATAATTAAGTTCTATTCTTCGAACCGGATGATGGCCGTTCGTTCCCGGCCGTTCATCAAGATTTCCAGCTCATTCTCAAACCGAACATGCTTGACGAAGTTGCTTTCCCAAACCACTTCCTGCTTTTTCAGAATATCGAGATTCAAAAAGTTCTCTTTCGTCTTATGAGGAACCGAGAAATAGCCCACATTCATTGACGTAACATTGTGGAAGAAGTGCGAACCCAAAGAAGCATCCAGCGGGAAATCGGGTAAGCCCATTTCTACAATCACCCGCGCATTGTTGATGTTGGCCCAAATGACGGGAATACCTGTGTAAGGATCGCGTGTTCCCCAACGGCCGGGACCAATCAGGACAAACTTCTTCCCTTCTTTTCCCAAACGGTTATTCACTTCCTGAATTTCTTTGGCTATCGCTCTCGTTTCCGTCCGGTCGAAAGTATCGGTATCGACGTAAACCACGTCATGTATCTCTTCAATCCGGCCGTGTCCCATCCCCCTGTGGGAGACCATCAATGTATTTTCTTCATCCATGGCTCCCAAATCGATGGTGATTTCTTCCTCCTGACGAATGAGCGGTTTTATCTGTAGCAAATAGAAAGTTGGTAAACCATACTCGCCATTCTCCAGTTCCATAGAATATTCCAGCTCGACCGGTGACCCCATGGCCTGTTTAAAAAGATTCAGCAGCAGCTGAAGTGTATCGGAAAGCGGGAGGTGATCGTATTTCAAAATATTGGCGAAATCGATCACCCGCGGTCCCTTTTGATCAATCCCCGGAATCAGATAATCATTTTCCATGTCATACGTCGAAGCACAGTGCGTCAAAACACCATCTTTTTCGGCTTCCGCCATACGATACTGTGTAATCGCAGCATCTTCACCGTCCCGGGTCAAATCAAACGAGTCACGGGTCATATCGATGGCGTAGAACTCGCGCTGCGAATCCCGGACCATGTCATGAACCGAACTGTTATTCAGGTTTGGATATTTGGGACAAAACCGGAAAGCCTTCTCCCCTCCAACGACCAGCATTCCCAAACCAATACCGGCTACCGCGAAACCATCCTCCGGCTCCATGTAAGAGTAAGGATAGTAATTAAACGACTGAGCCACTCCGCTGATGGTCGGGTAAAACTTTTCGTTGCGCTCGTGCCCCACCACTTCCTGGATGATGACCGCCATTTTCTCCTCTTCGATTTTGTAATTGATGGCTTCGAAGTATGAAATGGCATCGGGAGTGAAAATGGATGAATAGACCAGCTTCACAGCTGTCATCAGTTGCTCAAAACGAACATCCACATCCGGATGATTATTCGGAATCAGGTAAGTGGAATAAACTCCCGAAAACGGCCGCAACAGCGAATCCTCAAACAAGCCGCTGGAACGAATGGCCAACGGCCGATCCATTCGTTTAATGTACTGAAAGAGCCGCTCTTTCAATGTCATGCTCAATTCGGCTTCCAGGAACTTTTCCCGAATGACATTGTAATCGTGATGATGGTACGCTACATGATATAGATTATTCAATTCCAGGAACTTGTCAAACTCAATTGCGCCAATTATCGCGGTAGCGGGAAGACGGATATTGATTCCCGGAATTAGTTTTTTCAAATCGAGGTTTTCGATCAGGTTACTGATGAAAGCCAAACCACGTCCCTTTCCTCCAAGAGAACCTCTTCCGAGCCGGACGATATAACGGTTTCCTTTTACCAACTGCGGATCGAAATTGACAATTCTTCCCCGGTTTTTCTTTTCCCTGACTTTGGCAAATACATTCAAACACAAATCGCGAATGCGGCTCGGATCATCGAAATCTTCCACGCGATAAGGCAACAACTCTTCTGCCATATTAATCTCACCGCGTGCCATCAACCAGGTTGAAAATGCATTCTGCTTTGCATGATAAACCAGCGACTCAACCGGAACTTTGATGATCAACTCCTCGAATTCGTGAAGATTTCGTGCAACAGCTATTTTTTCGCCTCTCCCGTTCCGGAAAACGAAATCACCGAATCCCAATTTATAGTTGATGAATTCACTGATATCCAACGCCAGACTATCAGAGTTTTTATTGATGAAATCGGCTCCGATATCTTTCGCCCGTTCTGCATTGGTCACGTCATGCGATTGCAGCAGGATGGGAATGGGGAACCGGAGCGTCCGTTTCACATACTTCAACAGCTCCACCCCCGCGTCTTCATCATCCACTCCATTCTTCGCAAATTTCACATCCGAAATAACGCAAAGCAGGTATTCACGGTAGTTATTAATAATCTCCAAAGCATCTTCATAGGTACTCACCAGCAACAACTTCGGACGGGCACGCATTTTCAGAATCATGTGCAATTCATCTGTCGATTCATCCGATACCAGGCTTTGTGTTTGCGTCATCACACTGGTATAGAGCAATGGCAGGTACCGCGAATAATACTTCACCGAATCTTCCACCAGCAAAATAATACGGACATTACCCAGTTGCGTGTCGCGCGCCACGTTCTTCTTGTCCTCGATGTATTTAATCATGGCCATGAAGACGTTGGTGTTTCCGTTCCACACGAAAACGCGGTCGATGGCGGGAACACCCTCAGCAGCCGAATAGAAATAGGCCAAATCGCTGTTGTTGTTAACCAAAAGAAGAATCGGAATGCGGGCCTTCACGAAGTGGATATCCTCGGCCGTGCGCAATGGAGCTTCCTTGTCTACTCCTGCCATGATGATGACCATATCGAAATGGCGCGTGTTCAGCACCTTCAATGCCTCCTCTGAATTGCTAACGCTGGTAAAACGAGGTGCTGCGTACAAATTCAACTGAAGATATTCACCAAAAATTTTATCAGAAAATTGTCCTTCACGAACAATCGAATAAGCATCGTAATGCGTAGCCACCAGGAGAATTTCCTTCACTTTGGTTGGCATTAGTTCCTGAAAAATGTCCCGGTCGGTTTTTCTTCTTTTGTAAATGGAAGAGAGTGAAATATTATCGAACTTACTCATTCGCCATAGGTTAGATTTACCAACAATTATTGGTAACTCGATTCAACAATGAACAACTCCGTCCCTTCCACGAAAGTGCTGCTTCGCTTCATTGTTCCGGAATTGATTTGGTTGAAAATAGCGAAATTTTTACCCTTATAAAACAAAAAAGGAGGCCGAAGCCTCCTTTTCAATGGTATGTTGTTGATACTTTATTCAACCACCCATGTGTTTCCACTGGTCAACAGGTCGTCAACGCATTTAATCTTTGCTGTCGACTTCACCTCTTCAATCTGGGCTACCATGGCCTCATCATAAGACGGGCCTGGTACCGCACGAATAACTCCCATAGCTACCGGGAAATCGGGAAGCGCCATGTTAATCAGCAACTGATGAACGAATCCGTTGGGTTCTGTTACATCGTGAACCAGAATATCGTCGCGGGTAACACCGTCTTCACCGATTTTAACCACTTTCAGACGACCACATTCCAGTACCAGACCTTTGTCTTCGTTCTCACCGAAAATCATCGGCTCACCATGCTTCAGCATCAGCTGGTGTTCCTTTTTCATCTTCGGATCGGTGATGGCTGCATGAATTCCATTGTTGTAAATCATACAGTTCTGGAGTACTTCCACCACCGAGGCGCCTTTGTGTTTGGCGGCTTCTTCAAAAATTTCCTGGCTCAGTTTGATGTTGTTATCCACCGAGCGGGCGAAGAAAGTTCCGCGGGCACCCAACACCAACTGTCCCGGAACAAACGGATCTTCGACTGTTCCGTAAGGTGAAGTTTTGGTTACAAAACCTCTGTCGGAAGTTGGAGAGTACTGTCCTTTCGTCAAACCGTAAATCTTGTTGTTAAACAAGATGACATTGATGTCGATGTTACGGCGAATCAGGTGAATGAAATGGTTTCCACCGATGGCCAACGCGTCACCGTCGCCGGTGATTTCCCAAACACAGAGATTGGGATTGGCACATTTCACACCGGATGCCACCGCAGCAGCACGTCCGTGGATGGTATGAAAACCGTAGGTACTCATATAGTACGGAAACCTGGAAGAACATCCGATTCCTGAAATGACTGCATAGTCTTTATGCGCAATGTTCAGTGAAGCCATTGCTTTTTGAATGGCATTCAAGATGGCATGATCGCCACATCCCGGACACCAGCGAACTTCATTCTCGCTTTTGAAGTCTTTTATTGTTAATGCTAATTCTTCGGCCATTGTTATTCCTCCAATAATTGTTCAAACTTCTCGCACAATTCATGAACCGTAAACGGAAGTCCTTTGACCTTATTGAATTGTTCGTATTTGAAATCGGGTTCTTTATCACGGAGATAGGCTGCAAACTGTCCCATGTTCAACTCGCAGACAATAATCTTCTTAAACCGGCTAAATACCTCATGAACATTGGCCGGCAGCGGATTGATGTAATTGAAGTGTGCCAGACCAATTTTATGATCAAGCGAGCGCATTTCACGAACCGCACTTTCCATGTGTCCAAAGGTACCTCCCCAGCTTACAACCAGCAGGTCGCCTTCCTGTTCTCCACATACTTCCAGTTCAGGAACCATATCGACAACACGCTTAACCTTCTCTGCACGAATTTCAACCATCTTCTGGTGATTTTCCGGATCGTGACTGACGTTACCCATCAGGTCTTTCTCCAAACCACCAATGCGGTGCTGGAAGCCATCCATTCCTGGATAAGCCCACTCGCGCGACAACGTTTCTTCATCGCGGGCATATGGCTTGTATGTTTCCGCATTTTTAGCGATGCGAGGCGTAATCGTAGGCATATCGGCCATTTTCGGAATTCTCCACGGTTCCGAACCGTTTCCGAGGAATCCGTCGGTCATCAGAATAACCGGCACCATTCTTTCCAAAGCAATTTTAGCTGCATGGAAAGCATAGTGGAAACAATCGGACGGTGTGGAAGCAGCCAATACAACTACCGGACTTTCACCGTTACGGCCATAAAGTGCCTGCAGCAGGTCTGATTGTTCTGTTTTGGTCGGCAAACCGGTTGAAGGGCCACCACGTTGCACGTTTACCAGAACCAAAGGCAACTCGGCCATTACACTCAAGCCCAATGCTTCTGATTTCAAAGCCAAACCGGGACCTGAAGTAGAGGTTACCGCTAAATCCCCGGCAAATGCAGCTCCGATAGTCGTGGAAATTCCGGCGATTTCATCTTCAGCCTGAAAAGTTTTTACGCCTAAATCCTTGCGAGCCGAAAGTGCTTGCAATACTTCAGTTGCAGGAGTAATAGGATACGAACCGAGGAAAAGTTCCAGATTGGCCTTTTCCGCAGCAGCGAGCAGTCCCCAGGCAGTAGCAAGGTTACCGTTGATATTCCGGTAAGTACCATGTTCAATGGCCGCCGGATGTACGATGTACCTCGGCGTCATGTGTTGCATGTTCATACCGTAGTTCCAACCACTCCTCAACACTTTAAGGTTAGCTTCCACCACCGCAGGCTTCTTCTTGAATTTATTCTGAATGAAGCTCTCCATGTAGTCCATCGGACGGTCAAACATCCAGCTTACCAAGCCCAGTGCAAACATGTTCTTGCTTCGCAGAATACTTTTGTTGTCAAGACCGAAATCTTTCAACGCTTCCCTCGTAAGGGTAGTTATAGGAACCGGAATTTTGAAATAATCATCCAGTTGCAACTCCTCAAACGGATTGTCCGTACTAAATTTTGCCTTCTGAAAATTCTTCTCCGTAAAACTGTCCTGGTCGTAAATAATCGTCCCTCCGGGGCGCATAAACGGCGCATTTGCTTTTACGGCTGCAGGGTTCATGGCTACCAGCACGTGGGCGTAGTCACCCGGTGTGGTCACCCGGCGGGTTCCAAATTGTACCTGGAAGCCCGACACGCCGCCAACGGTTCCCTGCGGAGCGCGTATTTCTGAAGGATAATCGGGGAATGTCGAAATATCATTCCCAATCAGAGCAGAGGCATCCGAAAACAATGTTCCGGTTAACTGCATCCCATCTCCTGAGTCTCCTGAAAACCGGATGGCTACCTCTTCAAGTTCAATAACTTTTGTTTCCTTAGACATAATTACGAAAACTTATGTTCGACAGGTTTATCCACTTACGAAAAACAATTTTTAAGGCATATTTTATATCAATTCCTCAAAAAAATTACCCGCAAGAGAAAGGATTATAAACATATGTGACAAATTTAATGATTAAAGGCTATCAGCGACTATGACATTCGACTTATTTCGCCCATAATATTAACTTTGGTAGTAAATTAAAATCAATACAGATAATGGCCATTATACAATCTCTTCGCGACAAAACGCCAACCTTCGGCAGTAACTGTTTTATTGCAGAAAATGCTGCCATTATTGGTGATGTGGAAACAGGTGATAACTGTAGTTTTTGGTTCGGCGCCGTTTTACGCGGCGACGTGCATTACATCAAACTGGGTGATAATGTCAATGTCCAGGATAATGCAGTTATTCATGCTACCTACCAGAAATCTCCAACCAACATCGGTAATAACGTCAGCATTGCACATGGAGCCATCGTGCACGGGTGTACCATTCATGATAATGTCCTTATCGGGATGAACGCTGTGGTACTTGACGATGCGGTTATTGAAAGTAACTCCATCATCGCGGCCGGAGCCATCGTAACCAAGGGTACTGTTGTGCGTTCCGGATCGGTTTATGCCGGTTCGCCCGCCAAGAAAATCAAGGAAATCAGTCCTGAGCTTCTGGAAGGCGAAATTCACCGGATTGCCAACAACTACCACATGTACGCTGGCTGGTACAAAGAAGGTGAAGATTAATTGATAATCAGCATCGCATAATATGTTTTAGAATATCCATCCGAAGTGATAGTTTTAAAACAATCAAATCTGGAGCGCTACAAAACAAAAATGTTGCTGAAATACAAAAAGAAAGGGTTACCAATTGGTAACCCTTATCTGTTTTCATTACAAATAAGCTATTATCTTATTTTATGTCCTTTCAGTGCATAGAAAAGAATGAAAAGATAGGCAGGGAAACAAACCCAGTAAGCGGCCTGAATACCAACAATATCTTTTACTCCGCCAAAAGCGAGCGGCAAAATGGCACCACCAACAATCCCCATCACCAGCAACGAAGCTCCTGTTTTGGTAAAGCGTCCCAGGTCAGCAATGGCGAGGGGCCAAATGGCCGGCCACATCAGTGAGTTCGCAAGTCCCAGCAGAGCCACGAACCAAATGGAGTAATTTCCGGATACCAGAACAATCGCCAACGAAGCCGCTACTCCCAACCAGGAATTGATTTTCAACGCCGTATTCTGCGTAATTACCTTTGGAATAAAGAACACCCCGAACAGGTAACCGATTACCATGAAGATAACCGTGTACGTTGTATAAGTTGCCGGATTACCCAGTCCTAAACTGTCGGCATAATCCACAATGGTTGCCAGTGCTATCGTTTCAACACCTACATAGAAAAAGAGAGCAATAACACCCAGAATAAGGTGCGGGAACTGAAGAATGCTGGTCTTTGTCCGTGCATACGATGAAACCGGAGTCTCTTCTTCACTTTCGTCTTCCCCCTCGGCTTTCACTTCCGGCAGCGGAGCGAAATAAACAGCGATGCCCAGCAAAACGAATATGCCTACAATCAGGTAAAACGGGAAATACATCTTTTGCAGCAATGGTGCATCCAGATTCAGGAATAAACTCAGGAATATCGGTGCTACAGCCCAGGCCGCCTTGTTAATGATTCCCATGATACTGATTCGCATCGCGGCACTTTCCTGGGGCCCCAAAATGGTGATATACGGGTTAACCGATGCCTGGAGCAACGTATTTCCCATACCACTAATGAATGATGCCAACAGAAACAGTCCCAGACTCTCGTAACGGGCCGATGGAACAAACAGCGCCAGTCCTACTGCGAAGAAGAAAAACGAAACCATCATTCCACGCCGGTAGCCAATCTTGCTGATGATTACTCCCGAAGGATATCCAAAGACAACAAAGGCCGAAAAGGTAGCTGCCAATACCAGGTAAGACTCAGCTGAAGATAAATCCAGTGCCTTTTTCAGGAAGGGAATCAGGTAACCGTTAATTCCAAGAGCAAATCCAATCACAAAAAACATAACTCCAATAATGATAATTGGAATTACGTAATGATTCCGTTTTGAGTAAGTAGCTGTTTCTGCTGCCATTTTCGAACTAGTTTAGTTTATATAAAAAAATACGTTGTTCACGAATATAATACTTTATTTTAATAGATTAATTGGGATTTTCTCTTTGTCTGCGTGCGGGTTATGCCTACTTTTGAAGGGAAAAAACAAGGGTCATAAACTTTTAAAAAGTACACCTTTGAAATCGAATTTATTTTCAACCCATTACATAAAAGACTAATTTTTTTAATAAGAAACTACTTCATAAGCGAGAATCTTGTTGTTGAGACAGAATGATTCCAACTTTTTGTAGTTTCAAAAGACGAAACAAACGACAAAATGATGAAACCGACTTTAGTTATTCTGGCTGCCGGCATGGGAAGCCGGTACGGAGGCCTCAAACAACTCGACGAAGTGGGCCCAAACGGAGAAGCCATTATCGACTATTCGCTTTACGATGCCATCAGGGCAGGATTTGGGAAAGTGGTATTTGTCATCCGCGAAGATTTTGCAGATGAATTCAAAGCTCGCTTTGCTCCCCAGCTCGAAGGGAAAATCGACGTAGCTTACGTGTACCAGGCGCTGGATAAAATTCCTTCCGTATACGATATTCATCCCGAAAGGGTAAAACCCTGGGGAACCGGACATGCTTTACTGATGGCCGAACCAGAGGTAGATGCTCCCATGGCAGTCATCAACGCCGACGATTTTTACGGACCACAGGCTTACCAGGAAATTGCTTCGTTCCTGACCTCTTCAACCGACAAAAACGAATACGGAATGGTAGGCTACCAGCTGGATAACACATTGTCGGAGTTTGGCTCGGTATCCCGCGGCGTTTGTCAAACGGATAGTTCTGGCCGTTTGACTGAAATTAATGAGCGGACCAAGATTCAAAAGGAAGGTAACCAAATTGTTTATTACGAAGACGATAAACGTTTTCCGTTAACCGGAAAAGAGCCTGTTTCAATGAATTTTTGGGGAGTAAAGACCTCCGTTTTCCAATATCTGAACGAAGGCTTCCGCAAATTCCTGCAGGAAAAAGGCAACCAACTGAAATCGGAATTCTTTGTGCCGTTCCTTATCAATGACAAAATTGTTGACGGAACCGTTAACGTAAAGGTGCTGACTTGCGATTCGCCGTGGTTTGGTGTTACCTACAAGGAAGATAAACCGTATGTTCAGGATAAATTGAAGAAATTAGTTGCAGACAAGGTCTATCCCGAGAATCTATGGAAATAAACTAAAAACTGCCATATGACTAACCATCAACTAAACCAGATTTTTGAATCTTTTAGCCCCAAAGGCCACGTGAAGCATTGGGAACCGTTCGGGAATGGGCACATTAATGATACCTTTCTAGGACGAAACCAGGAAAACGAAGCTTCCGATTTTATTCTACAACGCAAAAACCACAAAATCTTTACGAATGTCGCCGGAATGATGGACAACATTGTTGCGGTAACAGAACACATTCGCGAAGGTCTTAAGAAGACACAGGAAGGTGATATCGACAGAAGGGTAATGCGGTATTTTCCTGCCAGGAATGGCAAATGGTTTGTTAACGACAAAAAAGGGAATTACTGGACGTTATTTCTTTACATTTCCGGAAGTCATAGCGTTGAAAATATCGAAAATCCTGAGCAGGCAATGATGGCCGCACAGGCGTTTGGTCATTTTCAACTACAGCTGGCCGATTTACCGGGCAACAAACTGGTAGAAACCATTCCTAATTTTCACAACGGTATCTCCCGACTCAACGATTTCCGGAATGCCATTGAAAAGGATGCAGCCGGACGTGTAGCTGAAAACCGGGAACTACTGGAACAACTTTCAACGCGCGGAGACGAAATGACGCTTATACAGCAATGGCTTGATTCGGGAGAACTCCCCTTGCGCATTACGCACAACGACACCAAAATCAACAACATTTTGTTTGATAAAAACGATAAACCGTTGTGCATTATCGATCTTGATACCGTGATGCCGGGAAGTGCTTTGTACGACTTTGGCGATGCCATCCGAACTGTTGGAAATACCGCAGCGGAAGATGAACCTGATTTATCAAAAATCAGTTTTGCAAAGGATATTTTCGAAGCTTTTGCAGAAGGCTACCTGACAGAAGCCGGCAAGTTTTTAACGCAAAAAGAAAGAGAAAACCTGGCCTTCTCGTGCCTTTACATGGCGTGGGAACAGGCCATTCGGTTTATGACTGATTACCTGAACGGTGATACCTATTACAAGATTGCTTATCCGGAACACAACCTGGTTCGGACCAAAGCTCAATTCAGGTACCTTGAAGTATTGGAGGAAAACCGTGAAAAAATGGAAAATTTTATCAGTGAAGTAGATTAAGAGCTTCTTGAAATATTTACAATAGCTAAAGGACGGGAAACGATGATTTTCCGTCCTTTTAAATTTATAGTACTAAAGATGGATGTGTTCTGCCTTCAGCGATTCACCAAAAAACACGCCCGCCCGGGTTTCAAAGTTTTCCACTGATTCGGTCGTGAGAAACCGACGAGAACCGCCTGTTGAGCATTTCTTTTCTATTTCCGGATGCCTCTTCAAATAATCAGCCAGCCGGTCGGCTACTATGGGGCCTTGTTCCAGTAACTGAATATGTTTAGGAAGGAATTTCCGAATGGTTTCCGATAGTAACGGATAGTGCGTGCAACCTAAAATGACTGTGTCGATTTCGGCGTCCTTCTCCAGCAATTGTTTCACATTCTTTTCAACGAAATAGTCGGCTCCGGGTGTTCCAATTTCATTGTTTTCGACAATAGGAACCCACATCGGACAAGCTTCCTGATAAGTTTTTACAGGGTGGTCAACCGATATTTTCCGAATTTCCATCGGGTAGGATTCCGATTTTACGGTACCGGTTGTCCCCAATATTCCGACACGACCGGAACGAGTCACGTAAGGAATGCGTTCAACGCTTGGACGAATCACGCCCAATACACGACGAGAGCAATCAATGTTAGGTAAATCCCTTTGTTGTATCGTACGTAAGGCTTTCGCGGAAGCCGTATTACAAGCCAGAATTACCAGATGGCAGCCCATTTCAAACAATTTTTCGACAGCCTGAAGTGTATACTCATACACAACTTCAAATGAACGGGTACCGTAAGGAGTTCGGGCATTATCGCCTAAGTAGAGATAATCGTACTGCGGCAATTCATCAATTACCGAACGAAGAACCGTCAATCCTCCATATCCGGAATCGAATACCCCAATAGGCTTGTAATCTTCAGACATTATTTCCGGTTTTATTTTCCAACCTGAAACTACAAAATTCTGCTTAAACCAAGTATTATTGACAGCCTTAAAACAAAAAAAGGACACTGTCTGACAGCGTCCTTTTTTCAGTTCAAATATTTTTACTTACTGGATTCCCAGTTTTTTCTTCACCAATGGCAGAATATCCTCTGATTGGGCAGAGTGATAAAGAAGATTATTGACGTCGAATACGTAAATCAATCCTTGCTCTTTAGCCACTGCTTCGACAGCTGCACGAGCTTTCTTAACAATGGGTTGGAATTGTTCTTCCTGTTTTTTCTGAAGATCTTGCTGAGCTACAGACTGGAAGTTTTGGATGCGTTGTTGCAAATCCTGCAAATCATTCTCCTTTGCACTACGTACAGCTTCTGAGAGACTGTCACGCTGGGCAATGTAGGCCTGTACCTTCGTCTGGTACTCTTTCTGCATAGTAGTCAGCTGATTTTCCAACTCAGTAGCATGCTTCTGCATCGCTTTCTGAGCAGCATCACGCTCCGGCATTACCTGCAACAACTGGTTAAAATCGATATGCCCAAATTTATATGTCTGTGCTGAAGCGCTACCGGCGAAAAGGGCTACGAAAAGTACTATTACCTTTAAAATGTTTCTCATACTTGACTGATTTAACAAATTATTTCGCATAGATATAGATATTAATTCTTATATCCAAGTTTCTGCAGCACCTGATCACTTAAATCGTATTTGGGGTTCGTATACAGCATACTCATACCCGAAGAACGGTCAAAGATCACAGCATAACTGCCTTGTTCTGCAATTTCTTGGATTGCATTGTAAATATCGTCCTGAATAGGTTTAATCAGCGATTCACGCTTTTTATACAAATCCCCTTCTGGTCCAAAGTACTGCCGCTGCAGCTTTTTATATTCTTTTTCTTTCGAAACGATGACATCTTCCCGACGGCGTTTCATATCATCAGACAATAACACCGATTCGGCCTGAAAATCTTTGTACATCTGATCCAATTCAGCATGTAATGTTTCCAGTTCTTTCTGATACTGTTTCGAAATCTTATCCAACTGATCCTGCGCCGCATGATAAGCCGGAATATTATCAAGAATATATTCTGTATCGACGTAAGCGTATTTTTGGGCATATGTATAGCCCGCCATGCTTAGTATCAGTGCAAAAAGGAGAACGATCTTTTTCATAATTCGTGTTTTGAATGAAATTTCTCAAACAAAAGCAAAAACCAGACCAACTTTTCAGCTTAGAATTGCTGGCCTATGATAAAGTGGAACTGACTTCCGTTTGCGTTCGCCTTATAAGCATCATCAAATCCGTACCCCCAGTCAAATCCCATCAAACCAAACATCGGTAAGAAGATACGAACTCCAAGACCAGCCGAACGGCGAATATCAAATGGGTTATAGTCCGAAAAATCATGCCAGGCGTTACCACCTTCGGCAAATGCCAAACCATAAATAGTTGCTGACTGACTAAGTGTGATCGGATAGTGAAGTTCCACCGTAAATTTCTCGTACAAGTTACCTCCGTTGCTTGGTGTCAACGAGTTATTTTCATAACCTCTCAATCCGATGACATCACTACCATACATACTGTATCCCGACATTCCATCACCCCCGACGCGGAACTGTTCGAATGGTGACCGACGATTTTTATCGTAGTACCCCAGGAATCCTGCTTCAAACTTCGTTCGCAAGATCAATTTCTCATTACGGGAAACCGGAGTGTAAACATCACCTTTGAATTTCCACTTGTGATATTCGATCCATTTGTATCGCTGAGAATCGGGTAAATTCGGATCGCCGTAGTTCACCCCGTCAAAAGACGAATATGGCGGAGTTAACTGAAGTGACAGGGAGAAGTTGGATCCCGTTCGTGTGTACAGCGGGTTATCAGTTGAGTTACGCCCGATAACTGTCTTGAAACTAAGGTTATTCGAAACTCCATCGCGGAAAAGGTAATAACTCCAGTTCTGCAGATTATATCGCTGATACGAAATTTCGTTGTAAAATGTGAAGTAGTCATCAGGCCAACTCAGACGACGTCCCAGACCAATGGATGCCCCGAGTACCGACATCTGCTGGGTAATCTGGTAATCGTACATGTTTGAGTATCCGCCATAACCACCGTAGCTTCCGTAACCGCCGCCATAGTAACTGGAACCGTAGCTTCCGTAACTATACGGATTGTAACCGCCGTAGTTATAGTCGGAGTTACCGCTGGTTTGTTTCGAGTAGTATACCGACAACGTAAATGAGTTCGGTTTCTTTCCTCCCAACCAAGGTTCAACAAATGAGAAACTGTATGATTGATAATAGGAACCGTTGGTCTGTGCACGAAGGCTCAACGTCTGACCGTCACCGGTTGGCAGCGGACGCCACGCTTTTCCGTTGAAAATATTCCGAACGGAGAAGTTGGTGAATTTCAAACCGACCGTTCCGACGAACATTCCTGCTCCCCAACCACCGGAAAGCTCAATCTGGTCATTGGCGCGTTCTTCCAGGTGATAGTTAATATCTACTGTTCCATCTTCCGGATGCGGAATCACCTGCGGATTAATTGTTTCCGGGTTGAAGTGCCCCAACTGAGCCAATTCCCTTACCGAACGAATAATATTTTCTTTGCTGAACAGCTGTCCCGGACGCGTACGCAACTCACGACGGGCAACATGTTCGTGTGTTTTGGTGTTTCCGGAAATAATGATCCGGTTGATCGTCGCCTGCTGTCCTTCGTAAATACGCATCTCATAATCGATGGAATCATTTTCTACTTTAGTTTCCACCGGATTAATATTGAAGAACAGGTAACCGTGGTTCAGGTACACGTTACTAACCGCATCGTCATCTTCACGCAGACGCTTGTCAAGTAACTTCTGGTCGAACACATCGCCTTTCTTGATTCCAAGAACATGACTTAGATACTCAGAGGTGTAAACTGTATTACCTACCCATTTGATATTCCGGAAATAATACCGGTCACCTTCAGAAATCCAGATTTTGATGCTAACGGTATTGTCTCCATTATTATATACTGAATCGGCCGTGATCATCGCATCACGATATCCTTCTTCGTTATATTTCTTAATGATATTCTGCTTATCCTCTTCATACTTGTCTTCCAGGAATTTTTTGGAACGGAAAAAGTGTTTCAGGCCTTTGTCCTTGGTCTTTTTCATCGCGTGTTCCAACTGGCCTTCGGATAATGCCTTATTCCCATAGAAGGAAATTTTCTGAATCTTCACTTTTTCCTTCTTATCGACGTTAATGTCCAGAATGACATGATTTTCCTTGGAAGGATCATCCCGCTGAACAATGTTCACATCGGTATTGAAGAAACCTTTGCCGTGATAGTAATTCAAAATCTGTCGCTGTGCATTGTTAATCAGGTTATCGGTAACCTGACCGCCAATAATTAACAATACCTTTTTCTCAATCTCATCTTTCTCGCCCTTGGATACTCCATTGTAGTTTACTTTGGAGAGCCGGGGTCGTTCCTGGAGATAAATATCGAGCCAGATTTTATTACCGACAATCTTAGTCGCGGTAATTTTCACATCAGAGAATAATCCCTGACGCCAGTATTTTTTGATGGCTGCAGTAATTTGATCACCGGGGACGGAGACTTCGTCTCCAACCTGCAGTCCCGAAAGTTTCTTAAGTACTTCTTTATCCAGGAACCGAATTCCACTAATTTCGATCCCCCCAATGGTGTACATTTTCTGGCTATCGTAATAAATGGAAAAATTGGTACTGTCGGCTACCACCTGGGCAAAAACACCTGCACTGCTGCTAAAAATTAAAAGAAAAAAGAGTATCAGTTTTTTGTACATGTCAGATTCTGATTTGTTCACTTGTTTTACCAAACCTTCTCTCTCGCTGCTGGAAATCGGCAATGGCTTCAAATAAGTCATCTTTTCTAAAATCGGGCCATAATTTAGTGGTGAAATAAAACTCCGTGTAAGCCATCTGCCAAAGCAGGAAATTACTTACCCGGTATTCTCCGCTGGTTCGAATCAACAATTCCGGATCTGGTATCCCCTTTGTCGAGAGATAATTATCGAAAAGGTTTTCATCAATCTGAGAGGTTTTTATTTTTCCGCTGCAGGAATCTTCTACCAAACAACGCACGGCATTCAAAATTTCCCATCGGCCTGAATAACTGAGGGCCAATACGAGCTTCAATCCGGTGTTCTCTGATGTCAGAACCATTGCTTCCTGCAACTTGATACGGGCGTTTTCAGGCAGGCTATCCGTATCTCCAATTGTCATCAGTTTTACATTATTCTTGTTTAGATTCTCCGCTTCACTGGTAATTGCATGAACCAGGAGCGACATCAAAGCCTCTACCTCCTCTTTCGGACGACTCCAGTTTTCGGTAGAAAATGCGTAAAGTGTCAGGTACTTCAACCCGGCCTCTCCGGCACCTTCAACCGTCGAACGTACTGCTTCAACTCCTTGCTCATGCCCAAAGATCCGCTCGTTCCCGTGTTGTCGCGCCCATCTTCCGTTACCATCCATAATTATGGCAACGTGATTTGGCATGTGCTCCTTGTTCAATTTATTAATTCCCATTTTCTTATTCACTAGTCGTATACCGGACAATTCTTTTTACCGTCCCACAACAAGATGATGAAGGACACGGTAAACGTTGACAACCAGTCGTTATTATGCACGGTACTGGACGAAAACTTGTCGGCGTAACCGGCGTACATCTGCCGGTTTCCCGTAGGATCTGTTGGATCCGGTACCTGTGATGTGTCGAAGTAATGGAACCGAATCGGATCATCCAGGTTATCGATATTGTCCGTAAAGGTTTTCCGAACCATCGCTTCTACATTGATGGCAAAAATATCGGAAATATTCCACTTTATACCCATCCCAACCGGAATAACCGGAGAAAAAGCATCTAACCCATTGGTAGTGTGGCCATTTTCGTCGACATATGCATTGTAATATAAGTTGCCATTCTGAGGAATTCTCGGCTGCTGATTCAGGATTAAAGTCCCTGAACCATTTGCACGCGTGTACATTGCACCAATTCCTGCAGAAATATACGGCGTAAAGGAAGCATTTTTATTGCCCAACTCATAATCCTTAAAATTGAACTCAAAAATTCCTTCGAGCATCTGAATGGAGCGATGAAAAGAATAATACTGCGACAAATCGCGCGGGTAATGATATACCAACGAATTGGGAAACGTGAATCCCATTCCAGGTTGCGAAAGATATACATCGTTGTATATGCCTTTCACATTCAACGAGGCAATCATCAACTGTGCCTTTACCGCCATTCGCTTATTCATATTCCAGCGCGCAAACACGCCAAAAGCCGGCGAAAGCGATTTCATGTAATCAACCTGCTGAACATCTCCCCAGTAAAACGCCAACCCGGTCATCAAACCAAGATCCGCAGTTTTCTGAGCCTGAACCTTCATACCGGCCAGGAAAATTGCCATAATGATTAGCAGTTTCTTCATCCAGTTCAAATTATTGAGCCAAAATTTTGAAACCGTTTGATTGAATATATCAGTCCAAAATTCATCTGTCCGACTCAAGGTTTACAAATGTAATAGATTCGCAGAATTTTCCTTCCGCTCTTACCATAATAAACCGATAAAAGCGTGAAAAATTGCGTATTTAACCGGATAAAGAATTTAGTTACGTCGATCGACACCCCACATCAATTTGGTGCGCAACGTTCCGTAAAAACTGTGGTTGAAAAGTTTGAGGACTTTGATACCAAAATCCGCTTTGCGTAAACGGATTTCCGTTCCCGATTCACAAACTGCTGAACGGGAATCGAGCGTCGTCATAAAACGACCACCTCTTCCTTCAACAGTCATTACTATTTGCTGATAATCGGGAATAACCACCGGCCGGATATTCAGGTTATGCGGCGCAATGGGACTAATAATAAAATTCGAAGCCACCGGCGGTATCACCGGCCCCCCCACACTTAGTGAGTATGCCGTAGAACCGGTTGGCGTAGATACAATTAATCCATCAGCCCAATACGAATTCAGGAACTCATCCCCCACCTGGGTGTGAACGGTTATCATTTGCGAAGTATCCCGTTTATGCACCGTAAATTCATTCAGTGCGTACGGGAAATCGGCTAACGTGCCATTATCGTCTTCCAGCTGTATCAATGAACGCGTTTGCAGACGATAGCGTCCTGCGAACAGGTCCTCGAGGGCATACTCCAGTTCCTCCTGGGCAATGTCGGCTAAAAATCCCAGCCTTCCACTGTTGATCCCGACCATCGGAATTCCCGAGTCACGAACAAACGAAACACCCTCCAGAAAAGTTCCGTCTCCGCCAATGCTGAAAAAGAAATCAACATCTTTCAGCTCTTCCGGCGTTGAGAAACTTCCCGCAACAGCCGGATCGCACTTCACCTCTTTACAGAGATAGGCAGCGAAGGGCTGATACATCACCACATCTACATGATGTAGATGCAGAATGTCGAACAAACGTTTCAGACTATCGTAAAAAACCGGATTAATTGTTCTACCGAATATGGCTATTCTCATGAATTGCAGGCATTTTCAAGTATTCAGATATCGCATAAACTGATCGAACCGATCGTCATACAAATTATTTATGCGTGAATCGTCCATGTATGTGGCCTTGATGTTGTAATCGTACCGTGTGAATGTCTGTATGACACCCGACAAATCCATTTTGTTCAATTTGAGGGTCACATCCAACTCCTTGCTCGATTCGGATGGCCGGCTCACAAAGAAACTAAGTATCTTGGCATCATTGCTTTCCACAATCTGGGCAATTTGGGAAAGAGAGTAATCGGTTTTGCACAACTCCAGCACAATAATTCCGCCGGGCTCATTCACAGCCACCAAATCGGCCAGTTTCCTGTTCGCTTCTCTTTGCGAAATTGCTCCCATGTAGGAGTGATCCATATCGAGTACCGGAACAACGGTTACACCACATTGCGAGGCAATACCCACTACCTCGAAAACATGCTGATTGCGGTGTACATGCGGCTGTGGGAAATTGATACCATATTGCTCAATCTGCTCCTCAAAATTGTCGGCATTATATATGTCCTGATCGGAAATCACACCAAAATATTCCGCTCCATTCACTACCGGAAGATGGTTCACATGGAACACCTCCATCAAATTAAGAGCTTTAAGTCCTGTTTCTTCAAGACTTACCGTTGGAATACTGTCGGATATGAGTTCGCTGGCTGTCACAATATGATATATTTATTTATTCATTTGCAATCTAAATTGTAAATTGCGCGTTCAATCAATACCTGTAAAAGATGACACGCTTAAGTGTAAATATAAATAAAATAGCAACACTACGAAATTCGCGGGGAGGCAATATTCCTAACGTTTTGGAGGCTGCCATGAACTGTGAAAAATTTGGTGCAGAAGGAATTACCGTCCATCCCCGTCCGGATGAACGTCATATCCGCTACAGCGATGTAAGAGAGCTTCGCCCGCTGGTTACCACCGAGTTTAACATCGAAGGATATCCTTCCGATAAATTCATGGATTTGGTGCTGGAAGTAAAACCACACCAGGTAACGCTGGTACCCGACGCGCCGGATGCCGTGACTTCAAATGCCGGATGGAATACCCTCGACAACAAGGAATTTCTGACGGAAGTGGTTGGCGAATTCAAAAAGGCCGGCATTCGTACTTCGCTGTTTGTGGGAACCGAAGCCCGCTTTATTGAAGGTGCCGCTAAGGTTGGTGCCGACCGGGTTGAGTTGTACACCGAACCTTACGCGACCGATTTTCCGGCTGCTCCTGAAAAAGCCATTTCGCCTTTCATTCATGCGGCTGAAGTAGCAATCGAATCAGAACTGGGACTTAACGCTGGTCACGACTTGAGCCTGGAGAATCTTCCTTTCTTCTATCAGAACATTCCCGGCCTGCTAGAAGTCTCCATTGGTCATGCCCTGATTTCCGAAGCCATTTATCTTGGTTTGGAACTGACAATTTTAAAATACAAAGAGTGCCTGAGGTAATATATGCGTGTTTCACTGAAGTATAAAAAAATGGGCTCCGGCCCGAATATGGTTATTCTGCATGGGCTTTACGGCTCGTCAGATAACTGGCTTACCATTGGAAAACATCTTTCAGAATCCTATACGGTTTATCTGTTGAATCTGCGTAATCATGGTGATTCGCCCAATGCAGATGTGCACACATTTGAAACCATGAGTGAAGATGTGGCCGGCTTTTTCGAAGAACAAAACCTCGACAAAGCCACTGTTTTAGGCCACAGTATGGGCGGAAAAGTTGCCATGCATTTCGCGGCTGACTATCCCGATAAAGTGAGCTGTTTGATTATTGCCGATATAGCGCCGAAGGATTACACAGAACTTGATCGGTCGAAATCGAATTTCCATATGCACCAAACCATTCTCGAATTGCTCGACGAATTGGATTTGAGCCAGGTGGAAAGCCGCAAAGAGATTGACAAATATCTGGCAACCAAACTGGATGCGGTTGGATTACGACAATTTTTACTGAAGAACATCAAACGCACAAAAGATGGGCAGTTCAAATGGCGTTTGAATGTGCCGGTACTGAAGGAGTATTTGCCAAGAATCATCAGTGAAGTCAACGCGGAATGGTTTGAAGACCGGAAACCGATTCTTCGCTACCCGGTAACGTTTATCCGCGGCTTGAAATCGAAGTACATCAACGATGAAGATATTCCGGACATTCAGGAAATTTATCCGGAAGCACGGATTATCGACATTCCCGATGCAGGCCACTGGTTGCATGCCGAACAGCCCAAATTGTTTCTGGAGGCTGTTCTATCGTGCGTAAAGCCGGGTTAATTTCAGCAGCTTTTCACCGTGACTGCGATGTAATTCGCGCTTGGAAAAACGCCAGTTCCAGTTTCCCTCTACTGTTCCCGGCGTATTCATCCGGGCCCGATCACTCAGTCCCAATACATCCTGGAAAGGAATAATGGCTGTTTCGGCTACCGAAGACAAAGCCAACCGGATGAGTTGCCAGTGCTTCTCTTCTTTCGGATTTGGCATATAAGGAATCACTTTTCGTCTTTCGTCTGCAGTTAATGATTTCCACCAGCCGCGTGTGGTATTGTTGTCGTGTGTCCCGGTATACACTACGAAATCGGTTTCGTAATTGTGCGGCAAGTATTCATTCTCACTGTCATTGTCGAAAGCGAACTGAAGGACCTTCATTCCGGGGAAACCATATTTTTTTCGCAAAGCGTGAACCTCTTCCGTAATCGTTCCCAAGTCTTCGGCAACAATTGGGAGATTTCCCAGCTGATCGCGCAAAATGTGGAACAACTCATCGCCCATAGCGGGAAGCCATTCGCCTTTCACTGCGGTCTTTTCACCGTAAGGAATCGCCCAAAACGATTCCAATCCTCTGAAATGATCGATGCGTACCCGGTCGAACATTTTCAGGTTGAAATGAATACGCGCCAACCACCAGTCAAAACCACGCTCTTTTAGTCGGTCCCATTTGAAAAGCGGATTTCCCCATCGCTGGCCTGTTTCGCTGAAATAGTCAGGAGGAACGCCACCAACCTTCACCGGCTTTCGCTTTTCATCCAGCATAAACAGGTCTTGATTAGCCCAAACATCAGCACTGTCATACGAAACGTACAGCGGAATATCGCCCAAAATTTCGATTCCTTTTTTGTTGGCATACTGCTTCAAAGCAAACCACTGCTGAAAAAAGATAAACTGCACGAATCGTTGATACTCGACATCTTCCCGGAAACGGCGGTAATAAAAATGAAGCGCACCTTCTTTCCGATCGGCCAATGCATCCTCCCAATAACTCCAGTTTTTTCCTTTCAGATTTTTATGACATGCGTAAAAAAATGAGTACGAATCGAGCCACCAGGCATGCTCATCCCAAAACTGCATATATTCCTGAAGTCCGAATCCTCCGGTTTCCCGGAAACGGATGAACGCTTTTCGCAGAAGTGGTTCACGAAACTCTATTGCTTCGGTAAAATCGACACGATGAGTGGAAAAATGAGGGGCCGTTATTACATCGTCACTTTCAAGGTAACCGGTTGAGACCAGTTCATCCAAATCGATGAGATTCGGATTTCCGGCGAAAGCTGAATAACATTGGTAGGGCGAATGATTGAAGCCGGTTGGATTCAACGGCAAAATTTGCCACACTTTTTGTCCGTGTTCCGACAGCCAATCGACAAACCAACGGGAAGAATTTCCCAGGGAACCCATTCCATATTTTCCCGGCAGGGAGGTAGGGTGTAGTAATATTCCACTTTCTCGTTTCATCGGGACGATTTATGTTCCGCTCATTGCATTCAGAATGCCGCAAAGATAAGAAAGATGACTTACAGGATTGAGAGAGCAGCGCTCCGATTTGAATGTAAAGGGCACAAAAAAAATGGCTGCCTGAATAAAGACAACCATTTCTCAGAATCGGCAGCACATTTTACTGCTCTTTTCTTCTTCCATTTCCCTTTTTCTTCTTCATACTGCTGTTGCCAACTGTTTCGGCAACTTGAACATATCAATCACTTGTGGCTGATCGGTAAAAACTTTCTTTGCCACATCAGAGATGAGCAGCACCTTGGAATACAATGCGTTCATCCGGGCCAACCGAAGTGATTGCAACCGCTTTTGCTCAACCTGTTGTTGATTGAGTTTTTGTCCCATCGACTGAAGTTCTCCTCTCAGAACTCTGATCTGCCAATAATAATCAGGTGGGCAATGAACAACCTGAAGGGCTGCACGATGTTTCTCAACCAAACGTTGCAATTCCTGCAACTTCATCAGCATCTGATTGCGGTTGGTGCTGGCCCGCTGATAATCGCAAAAGCCCAGTTGTTCCCATACCCTTCTGTCATGTGGAAAAGCAGCCTGAATGTATAGTCTCAGAGAACGAAAAACAATACATGCATGTTCCATCTTCGCTGCAATCTCTTCCTCCATCAGGCTAATTTCTTCGTCCAGGGAGTCGGTTGCCGGCACTGATTTGGCCTCCTTTAGGGTACGTTGAAAATGAAGTAAAAAATCTTCGTTGATAGCCGGTGTGTGGTCCGACAACTGCCGCATATACAACGGCAGAAGATTTTTGATCTCTGATCCAATCCGAATCAGCTGCGCATCACTGAACTGGTAATTTCTTCCTACATCCATAATCAAAAAGTTTTTTGTGTAAAAAAATCGCTCTTTCGCTCCCGGCGAAAGTGACGCCGACCTGGTAAATGAGTAAACTCAACTACGGGTCGTTTCACGTAAGAAAACACAGTGGCAAAAATGCCAGGACTTGCCATAAAGGCGGGATTAGGAAGGTTAAGTGTGTGAGATAAGAATCTGTCTTTGAATTACCCCTTTTCTCCTTTAACCTCTTTCGTCGGTTCTTTACCTATAAAGACTGTCTACAAATTACAGAAAAAAAGCCTCAAAATCAATGCTTATAAAAAATAAAGAAAGTTAAAAAAGAGAAAGTTAATCGAGTACAAAGTGGTAGGTAATGGTTCCTTTTTGGAAAGCAGGAGCATTGTTATCGGTGTTGAAACGGGCTGACAATGCAGCTTTTTTGGCGGCAGCCAGCAGCGACGGATTGATGGTATTGGAGCCTTTTACACCAGGATTTGCCTGGGTTACTTTACCATATTTGTCAACGGTAATTTCAACGACAACTGTTCCTTCCTCGTTTCCGGGGAAGTCGGGTTTGGGAAGTCCACCTACCAAACTCCGGCCGGAAAGATTGAACGTATTGCCGCTTCCGCCCCCGTTGCCATAGCGGTTGACACCGGGCGTACCATCGGGGCTTCCCTGGTTGCCTCCACCATAAGTCACGCCCTGACTCTTGCTGTCGGAGCCATTGTCAGTTTTGCCACCACCAAAAGCAGATTGCGCCCGGGAATTGATCTCGGCAATTTTCCGCTGCTCTTCTTCCCTCTTTTTACGCTCAGCCTCTGCTTTACGCTGACGTTCCAGCTCAGCCTGTCGTTGCCTTTCGAACTCCTCCTGACGGGCTTTTTCTTCGGCTATTTTCTTTTGGCGCGCTAGTTCTTCCTGCCTCTTTTTCTCTTCGTCAACCTTGCTCTTCTTTGTACCGGAGTTCACAGCAGCTGATTCTTCAAAATCCTGCGTCATCACCTTTTCTTTTCCCTGATCAGGCGTTGATTTGGGCTGTGCTTTCGGCTTGGGTTGCGTTTTCGGCTTACTAACCGGAGGAGTTGCCGGTTCGTTCTTTTTTTCCTCTTTTTTGACCGGAGCCTGCGCCGCCCTTCTGGCAGGTTCACGAGCGCCTGACCCTGTAGACGAATTTCCAAAATCGACCAAAATCCCCTTCTCTTCCGGTAACGGAAGCGGGGTTATGAATCCGAAGAATAACAACAGCAGCAGAATCACCCCGTGAAACAGGATGGTTCCTACTATTCCTCTTCTATGTTTACCGATTTTGGACATAAAACTATTTACCGGTTCTCGTCAGGGCTTGTCGCCAGAATCATCTTATAATGATTTCGTTTGGCAATATTCATCACTCTCACTACCTGCTCAATCGGCACCGATTTTTCAGCATGCAGTGAGATGTAGATATCTTTTTTCCCTTGCAGTGTTTCCTGCAAATAGGGCTCAATTTCACTGAAATTTACCTTCACCAGGCGGCCGTTATTATTCACGTAATATTTCAGGTCTTTTGTAATCGAAATCGTAGTAAGCGGCTTGGCATTGGTTTGATTGTTGCTCTTCGGAAGCAACATTTTCAACGCATTGGGGCTAATCAGGGTCGATGTGACCATGAAAAAAATGAGCAACAGGAATACGATGTCGGTCATTGACGACATGCTGAAACCTGCGTTCACTTTATTTCTTCGACGTAATGCCATAAAAATGCTTGTTTATTTTGCTGGTTCGTGCAGTAAATCCATAAATTCAGAAGTGGTTGCCTCCATTTTGAAAACCACTTTCTCGACACGCGCCACCAGGATATTGTAAGCGAAATAGGCGATAATTCCCACAATCAATCCGGCAACGGTCGTCACCATGGCCTGGTAGATACCACTGGAAAGCAACGAAACATCCACATTACTTCCGGCATTCGACATATCGTAAAATGCCCGAATCATTCCCATAACGGTTCCCAGGAATCCCAACATAGGGGCGCCTCCGGAAACACTGGCCAGCGTAGGAAGTCCTTTTTCCAGCTTCGAAATTTCGAGGTTACCGACATTCTCGATAGCGGTATTTACATCGTTCAGCGGACGACCAATACGCGACACGCCTTTTTCAATCATCCGGGCGACCGGTGTTTCATTGGTACGACAGAGCGCCAGCGCTGCGTCGAAACGACTGTTGTGAATGTTGTCTTTTATCTGGTCGATGAAACGGTCATCGATTTTTGCGGCTCTTTTTATGGCATAATAACGCTCCACAAATATGTAAACAGCAATAATCGAAAGAAGAAAAATAGGAATCATGATCCAACCACCTTTGAGAACGAGATCCCAAAACTTCAGCTCGATAGCTCCCTGTGCTGCCTGAGCGGCCATATTGGCGGTATCCGCGGCAGCGTCCGTACTTTGGAGGAATAAGAGATTAATCATATGTATTACCGTAATTTCGTTGTGATTTTGATGTCTTGAATATCGCGAAAATATGATGAAAGCAAAAATAATGAATCTTTATTAATCTTACTGGTCAGTTGACGATTTGGCTGCCTCCCTCTTCTTCTTTTTCAATTCCTGTTCGCGCTTTTTCTCCTTACTTTTCTTGAAATAACGCCGGAAAAGATCGTTGAAAGAATCAAATTCTTCCCGGAAGGAAATACCAATCCCCTGCGTATACGGGCTGGTGTCGTACAGCAAGTCATCGTTGGAGCGGTTGTACGCCTTCAATTGCAGTTTACCTGATTTATCGAGATTTACATATACCTCCACTTCACCAACAATCTGGTTGGTATTGCTCGACTGCAAACTACCGTTGTTACCAATGTTACCATTGATGGTCACCCGGTCATCGAGAATCTGGGTACTTAGCGCTACCTCAATTTCCCGGTTACTCACCTGGTCGCCCGGACGATAATTGAATCCTATATCGAAATCGTTGCTAATCTGCGAAAGCCAATTGGATAACTGATTAGACAATACTTCCGAAGTGGTGGCATTGACCATACTGGCACCGGTGGTTTCAAAATTCTGGTTACCACGAAGGTATTCAGGCGTATAGAACTGCCCCATGACCAGCAAGGAGAGAATTTGTCGGTTGATTTCGTCCTGCGTACTGATGTACTGCTGAACTTCATCACGGGTTCGTTTATCAGCGGTGGGGAACTCAATATCGAATTTAACTGCCGGATTAAAAAGTTTTTTCGAAAGATTTATTTTTACCTCTACCGGAATCCGCCGTGAATAATCGCCCTCGTTACTTGTATTCAGCAACAAATCGTATAGCGACGCGCGCAATTTATACACCGCATCGAGGTTGACCACAGCATCGTATGGATCGCCATTCCACGAGATAGTTCCGCCCTGCTCAATCCGGAATTTTTTATTGATAACATTTTGCAGTGTGAAAAGGTAATCTCCTTTTTCGACTACGTAATCGCCATACACCCTGAAATTGCCTTCGCGGTCGTATACAAGACGCAGGTTTCCGTTCCCCTGCCCTTTTATAACATCGCCAATCGTCGAGTCAAATATGATTTGCACTTTGGCACTGGGTGTCGCTTCGACATCCATGTACATCTCAAAATCCGAATCGCTCTCCGGCTTTTTGATGGTCAGATGCTGAGCGGTATCAGTTTTCGCCGAATTCACGAACGAGATAAAATCATATTCGCTCGCCGATTCCGGTCGCTCCATCGGAATAAATATTTGCGTGCCCGGTTCGGTTCGTAACGAAATATCGAGCCGCACGTGCTGTCTTTCACCGGTAATCTTAACGCCGCCTGATGCATGCGCTTTTCCGTAAAACAGGTTGTTATCGCGCGCAGTCGTATTCAATACTTCAACATTTGCTGTCGTAACCGACATGTCATATTTCATGTCGCTGAAGAGATTGTGACGTATCGTTCCATCCAACCGGGCAATGTGATTATCCTCGTCCTTTAGTAAAATCCGGTTAAAAACGATGGAATCATTCCTAAAAAATACAGTATCCGAATAGGTGTAATTTGTCTTCAGGTAATCGATCCCGATTTTACCACTCTGCACAAAAACATCACCATCGAAACGGGGTTTATCCAGATTTCCCGACATTCTTAGTTTTCCGTATCCTTCTCCGCTGAACTGATCGGCAAAACTGGCCATAAACGGATACAACATCTGGAGTGGAACACCTTTTATTTTGGCCAGGTAATCCACGCGGTTACTGTCGGGCGTGTAGGCTCCGGAAATGTCAAGCCGGTCCTTTCCATTCGATGTGAGATTCAATGACGAAACAACCTTCTGTTTCACCGGATCCCAGTTGCTCTTTATGGAAACGTCGCCCAGTGGAGTGTCCTGGAATATCAGGTTCATAATGCCCAAATCTCCTGACACAACGAGCTTTCGATACAGGTTGCTGAAACTGGCTTTACCGTCGAGCGTGCCACTCATCATTAAACTGGTATCGAGCAAAGCAGAAAAATCATCCAATTTCAGGTTACCGAAAGAAAGGTTGAGCTTGTCTTTCGGATTTTTGGAAACGACGCCATCTACCTTAAACATTTCATGCCGGTGATGCACGTGAAAATCATCGACCATCCAACGCGTTGAGTCCACTGTCAGACGCGAAGGTTCTATCTGCCATAAACTATCTGCTACCCATATTTTTGTCGGGTGAATCTCTACTTCAGTGTGGTTTCTTCCGGTTACCGAATCACGACTAAACGTTGTGAGCGTATTGATCTCGCCACTGTAAGTCACTGTATCGGTATTGTTCCAGGTCAGCCATGTAGCCAAACTATCGTTGAATGCAGTGTTGTTCAGTGTCAGGTTGTAAATTTCGTGCTTCCCTTTCAATGTCACTTTGTTGATGCCCGCGCGGATACTGGTTCTGTCAGCATCAGAGCGCGCCCGCACTGAAAATCCTTCTACATCATTATTCTTGTATGCAATATCCGGCGCAAATCCATCGAGATTGAACAAATGCTTTTCCGAATCGAAATCGCCGGAAATACGGACCGGCGGCTTCGCTTCCAATTCCGGAAGAAAAAATTTGCTCAACTGATCAGATTCTTTGAGCTGCAAATTGAAATGGAACTTGTTCTCCCCGACGGCATGTTTTCCGGCAAAAGGTAGCTTCGCGGACGGTAAATAATGCTGCACGTAGTCGCGGAACGAAAGAAGAATATCATTGAAACGGTATTTTCCGTCCATATCCAAATCGACAAAATCGGAGCGAAGGGAAATGGAGTTGTGCTCAGGCGAGTTCTCGGTTTTCAGGTTTACACCCGACAGATCCAGCGTTCCAATATCGCGGGTGTAACTTATCTGGTCGAAGTTAATCTCCCCGTTCATGTTGTCGATATTGCTTCCACGGAAATTGGCTTCGAGCCCAAATGAAACACTCGCGTTTTTTATCTTTTTGTCCAGTCCTAAGACATACAAGTTGGCTTTATCAACCGTAGTGGTAAAGTTGAACACCGGAATTTTCGGTTCCAGATCGGCCTTACCGGAAAAGAAGAACTGCAGGTTCGGGTCGTCAGCATAAATTTCCCCGTCGAAACCTCTTTCCCGCGCATTTCCGTTCAGGTAAATCGACCGGATGCGGTAGTTATTGTAGTACAAACTATCAATCATTCCCTGGATACGTGCATTGAATTTTCCGTTCCCAAAGCGGGTTCCATTCAGTTTCGTCCGCATCGATATGGCTCCCAGTGATTGATTATTCAGAACCTTTCCCAAGTCAAAGGATTTGGTAATCACGCGTCCTTCAAAATCGACCTTCCCGTTCTCGGTTGGCTTAAACGCAACGTCACTGGAAATCTGTCCCAGGTCGCCATTGAGCGTACCATAAGCCACAAAGTCCGAAGGGAATCCCGTAAAGTTACCCCGATAGGTCAACTGCACACTGTCGAGCAGTTGCTTGGGAATCTGAATCGGCTTCATTCCTTCCGGCAGTTTCAGTGCCGCTAAATCACGGAAATCGAAGGTATTGTCATAAAACTTAAAGAAGATGTAAGTCTTCTGCCAGTCGGGCAATCCCTGCATATCGAGATCAGCCTGAAACCGGGTGTATTTTCCGATTCTGAATTTGAAATCCCTGATTTTGAAATTATCAACGGTCCCTCTTACGAGTCCCGAAAAGTGAAACGGCGCGTCCATTCCCCACAACGAGGGCACAAAATAAGCCAGATCGTGCAACGAGATCCGTGAATCGTTAAACTGTGAATTAATCTGGTATTTATTCAGCTTCGATAAGAAAGGATACAGTTCATCATTCTGAGTCAATTCGGTAGAATCGACTGGAATGCTCCGGGGACTAAACTGCAACTCCGCCGCATCTAGCCTTGTACTGTCTGTTTCCAGGAAGAAGTTGGTGGCTGTCAAAGTTGACGAATCAATCCGGGCATTAAAAGCGATGTTCTTCACCGCAAATCCTGATTTCTCGTTAAAGGAAAGATGATCGACGCGAAAAGACATGGCGGAATCAGTATTCTGATAATCGAGAAGAGACAAGTTCAGATGATTAACGTCTATGTTATGAAAATTCAGACCATGCTCATGCGGATTGACACCACTAAGCTGCCGGAATCTGAATTGTGAATTCCGTAAATGAATATTGTCAAAACTAACTTTCCACGGATGAACCGTATCAGCAGGCATCGCGTTAAGCGAGTCGATTAAAAACTGAAGATTCAGCTTCGACGAGTCCTTACGCAAATTAACCTGTGCATCCCACAGGTAGAGATTGCTGAAATGAACAATCCGCTTTCGCGGACGAATGCTGTCGATGTCGGCCTTAACGTTTTTTGCATAAATCAGGGTATCATTCTCCTGATCTTTAATCAATACTCCTTCGAGAACAATCTGGTGAAAGAACGCAATATCAACGCCCTGCACACTCACCTGCGTATTCAGCGTGGCCGAGAGCTGCTGCGTCACCCACTGCACAACTCTCAACTGCACCTTGTTTGAGCGAAAAGTGAGATACGCCAGCACCGGTAACGACACAACTACCAGCAAGGCAATCAATAATATTTTATGGCTTTTTTTAATACTTTTGCGCTTTTACGAAGAAACATTCTCTCCGGAAATCATGTTAATATTGGGGCACATAAAAATAGTTTTTTTTCAACAGACAATCCAAGTATTCAATAGCTGTCTGCACCAAATTTTTCAAGGAAAATAAGCACGATGAATAATCAGGAAAATATTGTCATTTTAGGTATAGAATCCTCCTGCGATGATACTTCTGCCGCCGTCATTCAGAACGGTGTCATTAAGAGTAACGAAGTAGCCGGGCAAGCTGTTCACAAAGCGTACGGCGGAGTTGTCCCCGAACTGGCTTCACGTGCTCATCAACAGAACATTATTCCCGTTGTAGACCAAGCTATTAAGAAAGCAAAAATCAGTCGCGATGAAATTTCTGCCATCGCATTTACGCGTGGCCCCGGATTGTTGGGTTCTTTACTGGTTGGAACATCGTTTGCCAAAGGCTTTGCCCTGGCTTCCGGTATCCCGCTCATCGAAATTAATCACTTGCAGGGACACGTGCTGGCACATTTCATTAAAGAAAATGAAAATGATGAGTCTCAACCGCAGTTCCCATTTCTGTGCCTGCTGGTTTCCGGTGGAAACTCGCAAATCATCATTGTGCGCGACTACCTCGACATGGAGGTTATTGGACAAACCATCGACGATGCAGCTGGCGAAGCTTTCGACAAATGTGCCAAAGTGATAGGTCTTCCGTACCCGGGAGGACCATTGATTGACAAGCTGGCCAAGGAGGGAAATCCAGAAGCGTTCAAATTTTCCGAACCGAAAATTCCCGGACTGGACTACAGTTTCAGTGGACTGAAAACATCCTTCCTCTATTTCATTCGTGACAACATAAAAGACAATCCGGATTTCATCGAGGAGAACAAATCTGACATTTGCGCTTCCATTCAGCATACCATCATCAAAGTGTTGATGGCAAAACTAAAAAGGGCCGCCAAAGAAACCGGTATCAAGGAGATTGCCGTGGCCGGAGGTGTTTCGGCCAACAGCGGCTTACGCGAAGCCTTGCAAAAGGAAGCGGAGAAACGCGATTGGAAACTGCACATCCCCAAATTTGACTACACGACCGACAATGCAGCCATGATTGCCATTACCGGTTATTACAAATATGTGAAAGGAGAATTTGTGGGTCAGGACGTCGCCCCCTTCGCCCGAATGGTCATCAATAACGATTGATCGAATCAAGGAAATACGAGTTGCGAAGCCCGGTATCATCTGCCGGGTTTTCTTTTTTCCTTCCGGGAAGAAAAATCAGAAGACATTGAATAACTTCAAGGTCACTACGACAAGGGCCAACAAAAGGAAATACTTGACCACTTTGGGGCCCCAGCTCACCGCAAACTTAGCGCCGACTACCGCTCCCAGCATATTGCCGATGGCCAGAATCAAACCGGCTTTCAAATCCACTTGGTGATTGAAAAAGAAAACGGCCAGTGCAAAAGGAGTATACAACAGGATAATCCATTTTTTCACGGCATTACCACGAACCAAATCGTAACCGCTTCCCATCACCAAACCGGCCAACAATAAAAATCCGGTTCCTACCTGGATAAAACCGCCATACATTCCGATAAAAAAGAAAATCAGGTATTGCCACCAAACGGGCCGTTCCGGGTCTGCGGTCATGCTTCTTTCCCATGTCTTCGGCTTGAGCAGTACCAGGAAAAACATGAGCCCCAACACCACGGCAATCACTCGCCGCATGATCTCTTCATTTAAGTCAGCTGCTATAAAAGCACCGGGAATGGCCCCCATGACCGCCGGAATGGCCAGTCTCGAATCAACTTTCATCTTGAAAGCCTGGTTATCGCGAAAGGTTTTTACTCCAGCAATATTCTGCAGCAAAATGGCAACACGGTTAGTTCCGTTAGCTACACCTGCCGGAAGTCCCAGAAACATCAGCATCGGGAGGGTTAGCATGGAACCGCCACCTGCAAGCGTATTCACAAATCCGGCTAGAAATCCGACACCAATTAAACCTGCGATTAAATACCATTCCATAAAAAAGGGGCTGTTAAAATCAGCCCCTAATTTCGAAAAAATATTTTAAGTCCCCGTTTACCAGGCGAAAATCGGGAAGTTTTTCATCATCTCATTCACTTTTCCGCGAACGCGTGTAATGGTCGCTTCGTCATCGATGTTGCTAATCACTTCATCAATCAGGTCAACGATTAATGGCATGTGCTCTTCTTTCAAACCACGGGTAGTAACAGCAGGAGTACCTACACGCAAACCGGAAGTCTGGAAAGGAGAACGGCTGTCGAACGGCACCATGTTTTTGTTGATAGTAATGTCGGCCAGTACCAGCGTATTTTCGACTTTCTTACCGGTAATTTCCGGGAATTTCGTTCGCAGGTCAATCAACATCGAGTGATTATCGGTTCCACCGGAAATCACTTTGTAGCCTTTGTCGATGAATGCCTGAGCCATCACTTTGGCGTTTTTCTGCACCTGCCCCTGATATTCCTTGTATTCCGGTTTCAGTGCTTCGCCAAATGAAACGGCTTTCGCTGCAATAACATGCTCCAGCGGTCCCCCCTGAATACCCGGGAATACAGCTGAATTAAGCAACGCCGACATCATCCGTACTTCACCTTTCTTCGTGGTAATACCCCACGGATTTTCAAAATCTTTTCCCATCAGGATGATACCACCACGCGGGCCACGCAGCGTTTTATGCGTAGTTGAAGTAACAATGTGCGCATATTTTACCGGGTTATCCAACAGTCCGGCAGCAATCAATCCAGCCGGGTGTGCCATGTCGACCATGTAAATAGCGCCAATCTTGTCGGCAATTTCGCGCATCCGTTTGTAATCCCACTCACGTGAGTAAGCCGAAGCACCGCCGATGATCAATTTCGGTTTTTCTTTCAGCGCCAGTTCTTCCATCTGGTCGTAATCAACCATACCGGTGTCTTCTTTCACTTTGTAGGCAATCGGATTGTAAAGAAGACCAGAAGAGTTCACGGGCGATCCGTGAGAAAGGTGACCGCCGTGTGCCAGGTCAAGTCCCATGAATGTATCGCCAGGTTTCAGAACCGTCATCAAAACCGCCATATTGGCCTGTGCGCCTGAGTGCGGTTGAACGTTGGCATATTCAGCATCAAACAGCTCTTTAATCCGGTCGATGGCCAGTTGCTCCACTTCGTCAACATGCTGACACCCGCCGTAATAACGGTGTCCGGGATAACCCTCCGCATATTTGTTAGTCAGGCACGAGCCCATAGCTTCCATTACCTCCTCCGAAACAAAGTTCTCCGAAGCAATCAATTCAATTCCGTTCCGCTGTCGCTGGTTCTCTTTTTCGATGATTTCAAAAACCTGGGTATCTTTTTTCATGGTAAAAATTTAATCTGTTTTGTGTTGGCCAAAGGTACAATTTTTCGTCCCTTGTTCAGTCGCGCCAAGATGTCACGAAATGCAAATTTAAACTATGGATAATCTCATGATTTCTCGGGCAACCTTATGTTCTATAATAGCTTTTATCGTTGATTATTCCGAAAAGTGAACGAGCACGTTGCGGTATGCATTAAAAATGGTCGCTTTCGAAATAAATCCAATGTATTTCCCATCTTCCAGAACCGGCAGGTTCCATGCACCTGTTTCATGAAACTTCTTCATCACACTTTCCATTCGTTCATCTTTCGAAACAGTCGCCGGCGGCATCGTCATCACATCCGTCACAAATGTCTTATCGTACATTTCGTTATTGAACATGATTTCCCGGATATCATCCAGCAAAACAATACCTTCGAACCGGTTATTTTTATCCACTACCGGGAAAATATTCCGATTCGATTTGGAAATCACTTTCACTAACTCCCCCAGGGTCGCATCTACCGAAACTGTTTGTAAGTCTGTTTCGATAACGTTTCGAAGTTTCAGCAATGTCAGAATTGCTTTGTCTTTGTCATGCGTAATCAGCTCTCCCCGCTGTGCCAGCCGTATGTGATAAATGGAATGCTGCTCAAATGGCATAATGGTGAGGTACGAAACGGCACTGGTTATCATGAGCGGGACGAACAAACTGAAGCCCCCGGTGATTTCAGCAATAAGAAAGATAGCCGTCATCGGCGCGTGCATGACTCCCGCCATGGCGCCGGCCATACCAACCAACGCGAAGTTACGTGCCGGCACCGAGATGTTTCCAAAGAGTAGCAACTGCGCCAGCAGAAAACCGGCCATTCCTCCCATAAACAAGGTCGGTGCGAAAATACCGCCAATTCCGCCGGCTCCGGTTGTAGCCGCCGAAGCAACCACTTTCATCACCAATATCACAGCAATGATTACCAAAAATAAAATTTGATCATTCTGCAACCCAACGAAGATGGAGTTCTTCAGAAGCTCAGCACTATGTTCATTCAGGATAGCATCGATGGAAAAATAACCTTCACCCCAAAGGGAAGGAAACAGGAAAACCAGAATTCCCAGGATACCGCCGCCAATCAACACTTTCATCAGCGGATTTTGAATCTTGTGGAATTTCCCCTCGATGTACATCGTTCCCCGGGTAAAGAGCAACGAAATAAAACCGGTGAAAACGCCCAGCAAAATATACCACGGTACGTTTGCAATGTCGAATGATTCGACCAGCTTAAAGGTGAAGTGATATCCCTGCCCCATGAAAAAGAAGGTGAGCGTGGCCGAAGTAACGGCAGATATCAATAACGGAATCAACGACGACATCGTCAGGTCGAGCATCAGTACTTCGATGGCGAACAGCAAACCGGCCAACGGCGCCTTGAAAATTCCCGCAATGGCACCGGCAGCACCACAACCAACCATCAACGTCATCATCCGGTAGTTGAGACGGAACATCCTGGCGATGTTCGAACCGATAGAAGAACCCGTCAGGACAACCGGCGCCTCAGCTCCCACCGAACCACCGAAGCCAATGGTAATTACACTGGCTATTATTGAAGTGAACGTGTTGTGGACCCGGATAATGCTTTTTTTGTTCGATATAGCAAACAGAATCTTGGATACACCGTGCCCGATATCATCCTTCACCACGTACTTTACAAACAGCATGGTAAACAGAATACCAATAAACGGATAGGCCAGATACTGGTAGCTCTGTCCATACGAAGAAAAATCATGCGTCAAATAATGATTGGCGAGATGAATAGCATTTTTTAGAAGAATGGCTGCCAGACCGCTCAATAAGCCAACGGTCAGACTAAGCAGAATGGTTAATTGTTGCTCGTTTAAGTGTTTTAGCCGCCATTCCCGAATACTAACCGGTATATCAGCTAATCTTTTCATGATGCGCAAAAGTAGGTTTAATTCATGTTACGCAACATGAATTTACGGTAATCTTTGTATTAATAAAAAACGGACTTAGTCGTGTGAAAAATGACGCAACATTTTCTGGTAAGCGGAGAAAACACGAGCTCTCGAAATGAATCCAACGTATTTGCCTTCATCAATTACCGCCAAATTATAACGCCCGCAGGAGTGAAACTTGTCCGCCACTTCCTGCATCGAGTCATTGCTCGACACGTAAAACTCCGGCATGTACATCAAATCCTTCACCTTGATCTTGTCGTATTTATCGGGTCGGAAAATCAAATGTCGCACGTCATCCATTTTCAGCATACCGCGCATGTTGTTTTCGTCATCTACGATAGGGAAAATATTTCGATGCGAAACTTCGATAATCTTTACCAAATCGCCCAGGCTGGCATCCGCGTGCACCGGCTTAAAATCAGTTTCGATGAGCTTGTTTACCCGCATCATCGACAGAACTGCTTTGTTTTTATCGTGCGTAAACAACTCTTTCCGTTGAGCGAGCTGATAGGTATAAACCGAATTTTTCACGAACAAGCGAACCGTCAGATACGATACCGATGCCACAATCATTAGCGGGACAAACATCTTGTATCCTCCGGTTATCTCTGCAATCAGAAATATCCCGGTTAAGGGAGCATGCAGCACCCCGGCAATCAATCCCGCCATCGCGATAAGCGCAAAGGTATTCTCATTCACCACATGGATTCCCGTGGTATTGAGGAAGAGCGCAAACAGCATCCCGGTGTGCACTCCCATGAACAAAGTCGGTGCGAAGATACCTCCTACACCACCGGCCCCGAAGGTAATACTGGTAGCAAAAATCTTCACCAGAATCAGCAAAATGATGAAAATAAATACGGTGTAGATATTTCCCCGCATGAAGTCGAATAGCGAATTGTCATACAAATAGCCCAGATGGCCTTGTAAACAACTGTTGATTGGGTTATAGCCTTCTCCGAACAAAGGAGGGAAAAGGAAAACAATCAGTCCCAACAGCACACCTCCGATCAACAATCGCTTCCACTCGTTCGACATTCCATCGAACCATTTACTGATAAGCCGGTAAATTTTGGAAAAGTAAGCTGAAACCAAACCTGTCACAACGCCCAGCAAAATATACCAGGGAAGATCTCCATGAGTAAAGGTTGCCTGAAACTTAAAAGGATACAACACATCCTGTCCCAGGAAGAAATAAGATGTGATCACCGCTGTTATGGATGAAACCAACAACGGAATCAGTGAAAAAGAGGTTAAATCAATCATGATCACCTCAACCGCAAAAACGATGGCCGTGATGGGAGCTTTGAAGATAGCCGCCATGGCAGCTGCCGACGCACATCCCAGCATCAGCATAATCTGTTTGTACTCGAGGTGAAAAAGGATGGCCAAATTAGAACCGATGGCGGCACCGGTTGCTACAGTTGGTCCCTCCAATCCAACCGAACCACCAAATCCCACCGTCAACGAACTGGTGATAATAGACGAAAACATGTTGTGCCGCCTGATTTTCCCGTTACGTTGCGAGAGGGAATAAAGTACATTGGGAATCCCGTGTCGAACAGGACGCTTGACCACATATTTGATGATGAATACCGTAAGCGAAAGACCGAAGATGGGAAATATGAAATTGAAATAGGAATGTATCTTTTCAGGAATGTAGGTATCAAGCAGCCCATCGATGAACCAAACCGAATTTTTAATGATTACTGCTGAAAAACCACCGCCAATGCCCACCAAAATACTGAGCATGATAATAAAGGTTCCCGGTTTTATATGAGTTAGCCTCCATTTATGAAATCGGGCCAATGGGGTATTCACGTACGACATGCTATTCCTATCTGCTATATTTTCCTTTTCTGAAAGCGCCATAAAATTAAGAAAAAACGAGTACGTTCAACATTTTAACCGGATTCGTACAACCTCCTGACTGTCATACACGACGACAAAAACTGTCTGCGGATTTGCCTCATTCATCTCCTTTTCCCCATCTCCGAGTAGCAATATTCAGCTCCGAGTTGAAAGATCAAGTTACAAAAACAAAAACTTTCGTGCCGAAAATGTGTCGCTATGGATTCGCCCCTCATATTACTTTTCACAACTAATTTACCATACATTTGAGGGAGGTTTGAATAAGCTATCTTTACCTTTTATTCAAGTAAAATATGGCACAAAATAAAATATGCGAACTCTTCAATATTGAGTTTCCCATCATTCAGGCAGGCATGGTTTGGTGCTCCGGTTGGCGTCTGGCTTCCGCAGTAAGTAACCATGGCGGATTAGGCATCATCGGAGCTGGATCAATGCACCCCGAGACATTGGAAGAACATATCCGGAAAAACCGAAAAGCCACGTCAAAACCATTTGGTGTAAATGTTCCGTTGCTCTATCCCGAGATGGATAAAGTAATGGACATACTGGTGCGTGAGAAAGTGGAAATTGTTTTTACCTCGGCAGGAAATCCGAAAAAATGGACTCCTTTCCTCAAGGAACACGGTATGACAGTCGTTCATGTGGTATCCTCGGCCAAATTTGCCTTGAAGGCGGAAGAAGCCGGAGTAGATGCAGTGGTTGCTGAAGGTTTTGAAGCGGGTGGTCACAATGGTCGCGAGGAAACCACCACCATGACCTTGATTCCTGCGGTTCGGAGAGCGACCAAACTTCCATTAATTGCAGCAGGAGGAATTGGAACCGGGCCAGCAATGTTTGCCGCTATGGCATTGGGTGCCGATGGCGTTCAAATTGGTTCGCGTTTCGCTGTAGCGGAAGAATCCTCAGCCCATCAAATGTTTAAACAACGCGTGGTCGATGCTGTTGAAGGAGACACGAAGCTGATGTTGAAAAAGCTGGCACCTGTGCGTTTAATGAAAAACCACTTTTTCGAAATGGTTTCGCAGGCTGAAGAGCGTTGTGACGATGCTGATGCCCTGAGAACGCTTCTTGGTAAAGGACGTTCCAAGAAAGGAATTTTCGAAGGTGATATGGAAGAAGGTGAACTGGAAATCGGGCAGGTTTCTTCTATCATCGACCGTATTCAGCCTGTATCCGAAATCATGGAAGAGCTGATAACTGATTACCGGAAAACGCTCATAACGCTTCAGCAACATTCACCTTTTTAATAACTGTATATGATTTCATTTGAAAAACATACACTCCCCAATGGCCTCAAAGTCATTGTCCATCAGGATAAAGTAACACCATTTGCGGCCGTTAACGTGGCATATAATGTGGGGTCCAAGCATGAAACCCCGGACAGAACCGGTTTTGCGCACCTGTTCGAACACCTCACGTTTGGCGGAAGCCGGCATGTACCCGACTTCGACACACCAGTGCAGCAGGCAGGAGGTTCGAACAACGCCTTCACCACGGTCGATCTCACTAATTACTACATCACACTTCCGGCCCAAAATATCGAAACAGCCATGTGGATCGAATCAGATCGGATACTGGAACCGGCCTTTACAAACGAAATACTGAGTAGAGAGAAAAAAGTGGTCATCGAAGAATTTAACCAGCGTTACCTCAACCAGCCATACGGTGATGTATGGCATTTGATTCGTGACCTGGCTTACAAAGTGCATCCCTACCGCTGGCCAACCATTGGCAGCACGCCCGACCATGTTGCTCAGGCTACCCTGGATGAAGTGAAACAGTTCTTTTACAATCACTACGCTCCCAACAATGCAGTACTGGTTCTTTCCGGCAATCTTGTTCCCGATAAGGCTTTCCGACTCGCCGAAAAATGGTTCAGCGAAATTCCCTTCCGTGAATTGATGAATCCTCCGCGTGAACCGGAGCCAGTGCAAACAGAAAACAGGGAGATAACCGTAGAGCGTGATGTTCCGATGGATGCTTTTTATATCGGATGGCATATGGGAGCTCGCGATGCCGACGACTTTTTTGCAGCTGATTTGCTTTCTGATATTCTTTCGAACGGAAAATCTTCGCGATTCCAGCAAAGGTTGGTGAAGGAGAAAAAACTTTTCAACGAACTGGATGCTTTCCTTTCGGGAGAAAATGACCCCGGCCTTTTCACGGTAGTGGGTCGGGTAAATCCGGGAATTGGTTTTGAAAAGGCCAAAAAGGCCGTACTCGATGAAATACAGAAAACGGTTCAGGAAAAACCGCTGGACTATGAGTTGGAGAAAGTGAAGAACAAAGTGGAAGCACATTTGCTTTACCACGAAGTCGGATATCTCGACAACGCCATCCAGCTGGCTAATTACGAACTACTGGGCGGCGCTGCCCAAATTAACGAACAGGTAGAGCACTACCGCAAAGTTACGCCAGACGATATCCTTCGTGTCGCCGGGAAAATATTCCGGGAAGGAAACATGAATACACTGAACTACTTATCGAAGAAAGACGGAAAATGATAAATCCCGATAGAAATCAACAACCGGATATTTCTCCGGTAGGAAAAATAAACTTTCTGGAACCGGAAAAACATCAGCTGAGCAACGGTTCATCGGTTTACCTGATGCATGGCGGTGAGCAGGAGATTGTGAAACTCGATTTTCTATTCCGCGCCGGCAGTTGGTACGATAAACGCAAGCTAGATAGCGTAATGGCGGCATCGATGCTGCACGAAGGCACTTCGTCAAGAACCGCAGCGCAGTTAGCAGATACGTTCGATTTTTACGGAGCGCAGTTCAATGCCAGTCCATATTACGACAACAGCTACGTTTCGTTCCTTAGCCTGAAAAAACATCTGCCAACGTTACTTCCGGTGGTGTCGGATATTCTCCGGGATTCAGTATTTCCGGAAAACGAATTTGAGATTCTGCGGCAAAAGCGGAAACAAAAAGCGCTGGTCGACTCGAAAACCGTTGGGATAACCGCCCAACGCACTTTTCTGCGCAAGGTTATGGGAAATCATCATCCTTATGCGCCCATCAGTTCATTCGATTTGTACGATAAGGTCACCCGCGATCATGCTCACGAATTCTATCGGAATCACTACACCTCGGAGCGAATGAATATCATTGCCTCCGGACTTGTGGATAAGGAAACATTGGCAATTCTGGAAGAATCGTTTGGTACACCATGGGGAGGTTCGACAAATGATGCCCCCGACATAAGCCTTTTACAGCTTCCGGCTCCCGAAAAGGTCGATATCCATAAAAAGGGAGCTTCGCAAAATGCCATTGCCATTGGCCGACTGATGCCCACACTAAATCATCCGGATTATCCTGCATTGAAAGTGCTGATTACCCTACTTGGGGGTTTCTACGGCTCGCGCCTGATGAAGAATCTCCGGGAAGACAAGGGATATACGTATTCGGTGCACACTTCGTCTATACCGTTTTTACACCAGGGCATTTTTCTGACTTTCTCGGAAGTGGGAACGGAAGTTTCAGCGGACGCCGTAAAACAAATTTATCATGAAATGGAACGGTTGCAAAATGAACTGGTTCCGGAAGATGAACTGGAAATGGTCCGCAGTTACATGATGGGACGTGTTTTGCGCGAATTCGATGGCCCCTTTGCCATGTCGCAAAGCTTTGAAACCATCTTTGAGTTTGGATTAACTTACGGATACTATGAAAGGCTTATCGAGACGATCCGGAATATTACCCCTACCGAAATTCAGAATTTGGCTCAGCAATATTTATCGCCCGATTCGATGACGCAAGTAGTTGCGGGACATCTATAAAAAAAGGGGCTCAAAAGCCCCTTTCCTATTTATTATCAAAGTAGTTATTCTTTCAGATCATCCGTTTTTGTTTCGATGAGATATACATTTCGTTCGGAGGCACTGCGGGAAATCAGTTCGCCCAAAAAGCCAGCGAGGAAAAGCTGTGTTCCCATCAGCATGAACGAAAGCGCCAGATAGAAATAGGGACTCTCCGTTACTTTGGCAGCATGAATGTCATTCGCCACACAATACAGTTTGTAACCGCCCAACCATAACGATGCCAGGAAACCGATGACAAACATAAAAGTGCCCAGCGTTCCGAACAAATGCATCGGTCGTTTTCCAAAGCGGGAAATGAAATAGATGGACATCAAATCGAGGTAGCCGTAAATAAACCGGCTCAATCCAAATTTGGTCTTACCATATTTCCGGGCACGGTGTTGTACGACCTTCTCTCCAATCTGAGTAAAACCAGCCTGCTTGGCAATGTATGGAATGTACCGGTGCATCTCACCGTACACTTCAATACTCTTCACTACCTTTTTCCGGTAAGCTTTCAAACCACAGTTAAAATCGTGCAGTTTGATTCCCGTTACTTTGCTCGCAGTGAAGTTATAGAGTTTGCTAGGTAGTGTTTTGGAAATCGGATCGTACCGCTTTTTCTTCCATCCCGATACTAAATCATATCCGCCTTCAATGACCATACGGTACAATTCCGGAATTTCATCGGGGCTATCCTGTAAATCGGCGTCCATGGTAATTACCACATCCCCTTTCACTTCTTCGAAAGCAGTATGTAACGCTGCCGATTTTCCGTAGTTGCGACGAAAACGAACGCCTCGGGCATGTTCATCTTCCCGGGCTTTTTGCTCAATCCATTTCCACGAACCATCGTTACTGCCATCATCCACATACACTACTTCGAATGAGAAGCCATTTTCGTTCATCACCCTCGTGATCCACTCGTGCAGTTCAGGCAGCGACTCTTCCTCATTAAATAAGGGTACTACAACCGATATATCCATCTGGTAAAAAGCTCTTTCTTTTTAATTCTGTTCTTCCTCGTTCACGACTTCACCGAAAGGATCTTCGGGATTTCGTTTAAAGAAAATTGCAAGAATCAAAGAAAAGATAAATCCGATTAAGGTCAAAGAAAAGACAGTCGATAATCCCATCGTCAGAGGCGACGTAAACTTCTTCATGAAATCCATAGTTGCTTCAACTTTATCTTCGGACATTCCGCTTTCCAAAGATTTTTGCTCCATGAATATGAAGTATTTATCCATCAACCCGCTATCAATAAATTTGTAAAGGATGAAAATAAAGAATCCCAATAAAATAGAGGCAAAAAAAGCTTGCGCCGTCCCCAGTCCCAGTGCTCTTCCGTAAGGCATTCCCTCAGCTCCACTTTTTTCACGGAATAAATACATGCCCCAGGCAATGCCTCCCAAAATAATGGCATAGGAAATATATCCACCGATTTGAGAGAATGGATTTCCACTGACGTAGAATATCACCTGCGATAATATAAGCGCAAGTCCCAAATACAATCCATAGGACATGGCAGAACTGAATACCGAATTACGTTGATTTTCCATGATCATGATTTTTCAATAAACATAAAACAAAGATACCCTTTTTAAACGAACGGGACAGCATCCAGTAAAAAGTTGCATCAAAAATTTGCAACAGATACAGAGCTGAAAATAAATTTCTTATTCTGTACAGCGAAAAAAAAACATACCCAATCCCCCCATTTTGTTTGGTGCGAATGCTTTTTTTTCTACTTTTGCCGCCGGGTAAGTCCTACGCGACCAGCTCCTGCTGAATTCCCCCAGGGTCGGAAGGCAGCAAGGGTAGGCGGTTGTAGCGGTGCGACGTAGATCGCTTACCCACTTGCCGGATTAGCTCAGTTGGCCAGAGCACGTGATTTGTAATCTCGGGGTCGTCAGTTCGAATCTGACATCCGGCTCAGAAAAGTTCTTTAAACGATTGTTGGGGAGATACCAAAGTGGCCAACTGGGGCAGACTGTAAATCTGCTGGCGTACGCCTTCGTAGGTTCGAATCCTGCTCTCCCCACACAGATGATGTTTCGATGTCGACAACGATTCATCATGATGTGCATAATGTAAGCCTATTTTCGAAGTGAAAGTAAGGCTTTTTTTTACGCCCTATTTGTGGCATTATGTTCTTAATTTTTTTGTCGGTATTGTTTTATTTATTTGCTTTGCATTCCGTTAAAAACGTGGCTTGACGAATAATTAATGCATCAACGGGGAGATACCAAAGTGGCCAACTGGGGCAGACTGTAAATCTGCTGGCTTATGCCTTCGTAGGTTCGAATCCTGCTCTCCCCACCGAAGCTCAGCAATTTACTGCTGAACGTTCATTTAATTGTTGTTTTCCGGAGAGTTGAAAAAAGGAAGTTTTCTCAACTGATTTCACCCGCCACAGGCTTATGAAAGCCTGGTAAAATATGTATCTGCGGGAGTAGCTCAGCTGATAGAGCATCAGCCTTCCAAGCTGAGGGTCGCGGGTTTGAATCCCGTCTCCCGCTCAATTTCTGCCAATGGAGCAGAATAGGGTAAATCATCCGGAAAACGACTTTTGCGGGAGTAGCTCAGCTGATAGAGCATCAGCCTTCCAAGCTGAGGGTCGCGGGTTTGAATCCCGTCTCCCGCTCAATTTGCCGATGTAGCTCAGGGGTAGAGCGCTTCCTTGGTAAGGAAGAGGTCACGAGTTCAATTCTCGTCATCGGCTCACGAAGCCTGGTTCAACCGACCGGGCTTTTTTGTTTATACCATCTGCATCAATCGCCCGATCCCCTTATTCCGCACAATGCGCTTCACCGGCGACAAACCAAGCAGCGACGAACGTATCTCATTTACAAAATCGACATTAAACCAATTTCCCGGCTGATCAGCACCTTTTATTTTTACCGCAATTACGGTGCGTAGTGTAGAACCACGTACCCGGAAAGCATGCTCGCTGTATTTTGCCGGATGAAAATGAATGTACCGGTCCGTATTTCTTCCTTCCAGTAATATCCATTTCGACGCATCAGGAAGTACCATAAAACGATATTTCTTCTCATTATTCAACCATTCCCGGTAGGATGACAAGTTGAACGTTTTTTTCTCCAAAAGTTCGGTTGAAACCGTGTCCAATATTTCCTGCACAGATAACGTCCCCAAATAAATATCGGTCATGGGAGCACCAATTCCCGAAAGGATTTCCTCTAATTCACTATCGCCTGGTTTGAGGTTGACTGCATCGGTAATGAATTGGCGAATGTAGCCTAGATGATGTTTCAGTGGATTGAAAATAAGCGGAGGCGGAACATCAAAATAATTATGTACTTTTAAACTTCCCATTTCAATAAATGTAAGCAATATGACGCAAATGCGATCGGAGGAGCATCAAATGTCATCCAAATTCCCGGTGGAGCTTTACGAGGTAATTCGTGTTATCCGAAAAGTACCGCTTTTACTGGAAGAGCACCTAAACCGGTTATATCAATCGGCCCGGTTGGCTGAGGTATATCATTTGCCCGGTCCGGTCGCACTGGAGGAAAAGTTGACTTCGTTTTTGCGCAACAGTGAGGTTACGGAAGGAAATATCCGGTTATCGTTAACCGTTCATTCGGAAGAAGATGTACCGGAGCCAACACTGGCATTTATTCCGCACCGTTATCCGGGAGACAAGGAGTATAATGAAGGAGTTCGATTAAGAACACTGATGGCTCAGCGTGAATTGCCTAATGCGAAAATCTATCGCCCGGTTTTACGTCAACGAACCGATGAAATCATCGCCGAAGGGAAATATTATGAGGTATTGCTGGTAAATCACGAAGGATACATCACCGAAGGAAGTCGTTCCAATGTATTTTTTATCAAAGGAAACCGGTTGTACACTCCTCCCACACAGCAAGTGTTGCCCGGTATTACCCGAAAAGTTATTCTTCGTTTATGCATCGAAAACGACATCCTGATAAGTGAAGAACCAATTAAACTGTTGGAACTGGACACTTTCGATGCGGTATTTATTTCGGGAACATCCGTCAAGGTTTTGGCCGTTTCCCATATCGATGACCACCATTTTGACAACGGGAATATGCTCGTAAAAAGAATCGGTCGCCTGTACGACGAACAGATTGAATCTTACATCCGAAATAAAATTATGCCTTGATTATTTTGGAGGCGATATTCAGCACAGCATAAAAAAGGTCCGCCTGAATTAGGCGAACCTTATGTTTGGTTATTAGTTACATTCTTTAATTCATCGCAACAGGAATACCCAGTATTTCGAGAGTCTGAGGCTCTGCTTCAAAAGCAATCCGGTTGATCTCTACAAACCGGTTGTACCAGTTCTCCAGGTCGCGAATTTTTTTCTCCAAATCCACCACCTCTTTTATTTCCGACCCCTTTTGCTTTCGGTATTCCCTGAAAACCTGTCGCATGACATCAATTAGATTACGTGCCTGTATTAATTCACTTTCCGGCACATTAACTTTCAGCATGGCTTCTTTTATTGACTCGTTTTCCAGTAACGAGCTATAAAAAATGTCGGCCTGTGAAAGCCATTTCTCATAGTCAGGATGTTCCGGATAAGTACGACTCCAGATACCCTTTGCTTTTGCATCTTCCATTTCCTGCACTAGCTGACGGTGCCGGTTATAGAAGTTTTCAAAATCGGTTTTAACTGTTTTAAATGACTCAAGTAATAAACGTTCTTTCCCGTTGTAATCATCCGGTAAGCGATTTAACCGGATAACTTCTTCCAGAAGATTACGTGCAGAATGCATCGCACCAAAATCGTAACCGTAATTTGCCAACCGCGTCATGATTTCGGGTTCACTCAGAATACGGTAAATAGAATTCTCAATTCTGGCCAGTGTAGTAGCCATTCTTTTGTCTCGGTTTGTAATCATAATGGGAAGTTTTTTGGGATGGATAACTAAACTTCAATGCGATCAAGTTACGCAATATATCATATGTAGTATGTCATTCTGTTAAGCACTTAACAATTGTTTCAATTTTTTTACATCCGATGAGCATTCTTGCCACATACCTATTTCGAATGGTTTATTCAATTGAATCTTAACTAACACCGCTCGTGTTTTTATTCTTACTTGAAATGCCACAAAAGGATACAAAAAAGAGGAAGTTTTTGTACCTCCTCTCTGTATTTTCATTCTTACTTGAATCTGCCGTCTCTATATCTGGGAATAACTCATCCGCTCATAATATCGGTTGACAACGTACGAAACACTGTTGGCATATTCGGGTTTGTCTTTCATTACTTGCCACTCTTCACTTTCATCAAATTTTTTCCACCGATTGTCGCGTTCTTCCATATTGTTAAAACTGAGCATATAGGTTAACGACGGCATGGTATCGCCCGCCAGCACTTTGGCAAAAAACAACGGAGAAAGTCCAACCTCGTTGAATAGTCCCAGTTCTTCATTATTGAACATCTCTATCTTTCTTTTCGCAGCGTCTTCGCTGTAACTTTGATAATTGCGCAATTCAAACACATTCTGTTCCCGGGAGGGAATTTTCAGTTCCGGAAAACCGGAAATAGCTTCCAGCAAATAGGTTGTATAGCGCGTATAAACAGAATCCTCAAGTGAAAGAGAATTATACTTCTTCGATGCTTCCTGGAATATCTTATTTTCGGCCAACTCTTCCTTTACCTTAAAAAAGTCTTTGCCAGAATCGTAGGGAATAAGCAACAACATCCGGCCAGGATACCTGGCTTTCATCTCTCTGAAAACACCTACAGGTTCGGCACCGGCCCTGTTTAATGCGGGAATCAATGCATACCTAAAATACTGGTCAAGGAATTCCTGTCTATTGAGACGAACCAGTTCATATTCCCGTAATTCGTAAAACTGCTTATGAGAAGAAGAGGCTTTTCCTGCTCCAAAAACACTCGTTGATACAGCCGTACCTACAGTTCCCAGCATGGCGGAACGAAGAAAGTTGCGACGTTTCATGGTTGTTTTATCAGTTTGGTTAATAGACTTATTAAGTTACACAGTTTGAAGAAGGATAGCAACTTTACTTTGTTTTCCAGCTTTTCACTTTTTGAAAATGAGAGTTTTATCTATCTTCAGGAATGCTTTTCTTCCTGAAAACTGACTAACTAACCGTAACACCATGAATCGACAAACAGCTACTACGCTGAAGACCGATCGCATTTTTGCTATCGATTTTTTCCGCGGGATCACCATGTTCCTGCTCATTGGCGAATCAACTCATTTGTATCATTACCTGGTTGCTCCGTCACTGGATGAAACCATTATCTCTGCCATTGGCACACAATTACATCATCATCCGTGGAATGGATTGCGCTTTTGGGATTTAATCCAACCATTTTTCATGTTTATTGTTGGCGTGTCCATGCCTTTCTCCTTCGGGAAGCGATGGCAACGTGGCGACAGTTGGAACCTGACCTTCCGCCATGCCCTAAAACGCTCATTCCTTCTGCTCTTTTTCGGCTGGGCCTTATACTGTATTGGTCCGGGAAAACTGACTTTCGAGTTATGGAATGTATTGGCGCAACTGTCATTTACCTATCTGGTCGCGTTTCTTTTGATGCGAAAATCAATTCCCACCCAAATCATCGTCACGTTTCTGTTTTTAATTGGATCAGAATTACTGTATCGCTTATTTTGGGTATCCGGATTCGACCAACCTTTTACACCCGATCACAATTTTGGCTCGTGGGTCGATTTGCAACTAATGGGGAAACTTTCGGGCGGACATTGGGTGGCCTTTAATGCTGTGCCCACCACCGCCCATACGATGTGGGGCGTATTGGCCGGCATGGTCTTGAAAAGCAGCCGTACCAACCGAAAGAAAATTCAAATACTGCTACTTGCCGGTATAATTGGAATTATCATAGGCTATGCGCTTAATCCGGTTACTCCGGTTATCAAGCGTATCTGCACCAGCTCTTTTGTTCTTGCCAGCGGAGGCTGGAGTTTCATCGCTTTGGCACTCTCCTTCTGGCTCATCGATGTAGTTGGTTTTAAAAAGGTACCTGCTTTTTTTGCCATTGTCGGGATGAATCCATTATTCATCTACTTACTGACCAATACCGGTGGTTCCCGATGGCTTTGGGGAATCGTCAAACCGTTTAGCTTTGGCATTTTCAGCTGGATGGGAGAAGTCCCGTCAGAAATAATCACCGCATCTATCGTTTGGTTTTTACTTTGGTATATCTGTTATTTCCTATACAAAAGGAAGATTTTTATTCGTATTTAAATCCATAAAAAAAGCCACCCGAAGGTGGCCTTTTTTATTATAATGAGCTTCAAATTATTCTTCAAGAGCCCAGTCCATGGCAGCCATACGTTGGTATGACCGGTAGCGCCATTTAGCATTAGCTTCGGCAGCTTTGAAAAGCTGATCGGCTTCAGCCGGGAACGACTTCTTCAGTGCTGTATAACGTACCTCACCGTTCAGGAAATCCTGGAATTTGCTCCAATCCGGTTCTTTCGAATCAAGCTGGAACGGATTCTTGCCTTCGTCCTCAAGTTGAGGATTAAAGCGGAACAGGCTCCAGTAACCGCTTTCAACGGCACGTTTTTCTTCTTCCTGTGAGCGTCCCATCGAGCTACGCAATCCGTGAGCAATACATGGTGCGTAAGCGATAATCAAGGATGGTCCGGGATAAGCTTCAGCTTCACGCAATGCTTTGAGGTATTGAGACTGACTTGAGCCCATTGCCACCTGAGCAACATATACGTAACCGTAACTCATGGCCATAGCTCCGAGGTCTTTTTTCCGGATTTTCTTACCAGAAGCAGCAAACTTGGCTACAGCACCAACCGGAGTTGATTTCGAAGCCTGTCCACCGGTATTCGAGTAAACCTCGGTATCGAGTACCAATACATTCACATCTTCACCTGATGCCAACACGTGGTCCAAACCTCCGTAACCGATATCGTATGCCCATCCGTCACCACCGAAAATCCACATCGACTTCTTCACAAGATATTGCTTCAGCGACTCGATTTCACGAGCATAACCGGCATCTTTTCCTTTGATGGCTTCAAGCACTTTCGCGGTAGCTTCTTCTGATTTCTCAGCATTAGCCATACCTTCCAACCATTCGGTGAAAGCTTCACGTTCTGCATCGTCAATACCATTATTGAGTGCTTTGCTCATCACATTGGCCAGACGCTCACGCTGTGCGTTCACACCTTCAGCCATACCGAAACCATATTCGGCGTTGTCTTCGAAGAGTGAGTTTGCCCATGCAGGTCCTTGTCCGCTTTCGTTGTTAGAGCAGTATGGAGTTGCCGGAGCTGAACCACCATAAATGGAAGAACAACCCGTAGCATTGGCAATCATCATGCGCTCACCGAAGAGCTGAGTTGTCAATTTTACGTAAGGAGTTTCACCACAACCGGCGCAAGCACCAGAGAATTCGAAGAGAGGTTGTGCAAACTGCGAGTTCTTCACTGTTTTGTTCTTGTCAACCAGCTTGTCTTTGTACGATACATTGGCGGCAAAGTAATCCCAACGCTCTACTTCCGGTTCCTGAGTTCCCAGCGGTTTCATCACCAGAGCTTTTTCCTTGGCAGGACAAACGTCAGCACAGTTACCACAACCGGTACAATCGAGCGGAGCAACCTGAATACGGAACTGTAATCCGGCGAATTGTTTTCCATTGGCTTTGATGGTTTCGGTTCCTTCTGGAACACCAGCCATTTCTTCCTCATTTACCAGGAATGGACGAATGGCAGCGTGAGGACAAACATAAGCACACTGGTTACACTGAATACAATTTTCCGGCACCCATTCCGGTACATCAACAGCAATACCACGTTTTTCAAAAGCAGTTGTTCCGGCAGGGAACGTACCATCTTCGATTCCTTTGAAGGTAGAAACCGGGAGGTCATCACCCTTTTGTGCATTGATAACGTCTACCACATTCTTGATGAAATCGGGACGATTTTCGGCATTGGCTTCACCATTTTTGCCCAGCTTGGCCCATTCAGCAGGAACTTCAATTTTCTGCACGTTTTTACCACCGGCATCAACGGCTGCAAAGTTCATGTTGACAATGGTTTCACCTTTCATACCATACGATTTCACAATCGCTTTCTTCATCTCGTCAACAGCCATTTCGTAAGGAATGACTTCGGTAATTTTAAAGAAGGCTGACTGCATGATGGTATTGGTACGGTTACCCAAACCAATTTCGGTAGCCAGTTTCGTACCATTGATGATGTAGAAACTAATGTTGTTCTCTGCCATGTAACGCTTCATGTGATCTGGCAGACGTTTCTTCGTTTCTTCTTCATCCCAGATGGTATTCAACAGGAAGGAACCACCTTTTTTCAAACCTTTCAATACTTCGTACTGATTCAGATAAGCCGGTACGTGACAGGCCACGAAGTCAGGAGTAGTAATTAGATAGGTCGAACGAATTGGTTCGTCACCGAAACGCAGGTGCGATGCGGTAAAACCACCGGATTTTTTCGAGTCGTAAGCAAAATATGCCTGACAGTATTTGTCGGTTGAACCACCAATGATTTTGATGGAGTTTTTGTTTGCACCAACTGTACCATCCGATCCAAGACCGTAGAATTTAGCTTCATACAATCCATCAGGAGATACTTTTACTTCAGGAAGCAACGGCAGCGACTTGAAGGTCACGTCGTCTTCGATACCAACGGTAAATTGATTTTTTGGTTCGGGCAATTCCAGGTTGTTGTAAACCGAAATGATTTGCGCAGGTGTAGTATCTTTTGATCCTAATCCGTAACGTCCACCAACTACCAGCGGGGCATCTTTCTGTCCGTAATAAATTTCGCGAACGTCCAGGTACAATGGTTCACCGTTGGCTCCCGGTTCTTTGGTACGGTCGAGTACAGCAATACGCTTAACTGATTTCGGCATTACATTGAGCAGGTATTTAGCTGAGAACGGACGATACAGGTGTACGGTAACCAAACCTACTTTTTTGCCTTGAGCAGCTAAATAGTCGATGGTTTCGCGAATGGTTTCGGTAACCGACCCCATGGCGATGATAATATTTTCAGCATCAGCTGCACCGTAGTAAGTGAATGGATGATATTCACGACCGGTAATTTTGCTGATCTCTTTCATGTAGTTCTCAACGATATCCGGAACGTCATCGTAGAAAACGTTAGAAGCTTCCTTAGCCTGGAAGAAAATGTCGGGGTTCTGGGCAGTACCGCGGGTTACAGGATGCTCCGGATTCAACGCACGATCGCGGAATTCCTGCAAAGCTTCCATGTCAACTAGTGGTGCCATATCTTCATTTTCGAGTACTTCAATTTTCTGAATCTCGTGAGAAGTGCGGAACCCATCGAAGAAGTGTACGAAAGGCACACGGCTTTTGATGGTTGACAGGTGAGCGATACCAGCCAAATCCATTGCTTCCTGAACGGAACCGGAAGCCAGCATTGCAAAACCGGTCTGACGGGCGGCGTAAACGTCACTGTGATCACCAAAGATTGACAGTGCATGTGTCGCCAGGGCACGGGCACTTACGTGGAATACTGTGGGTAAAAGCTCACCCGCAATCTTGTACATATTGGGGATCATCAGCAAGAGGCCTTGCGATGCGGTATACGTTGAAGTTAATGCACCCGACTGCAATGCTCCGTGAACAGCACCGGAAGCTCCACCCTCACTTTGCATCTCTGCCAGACGAACCGGTTGTCCGAAAATGTTTTCACGGCCTTTAGCCGCCCATTCATCTACACTTTCCGCCATGGGAGATGACGGCGTAATGGGATAAATACAAGCCACTTCGCTAAACATATAGCTGACGTGTGAAGCAGCGTAGTTACCATCACAGGTTATGAACTTCTTTTTGTTTGCCATTTGATTTTGACTTTAATAGTATAATAATCGTTTGTCGTATAATTAGTTGAATCGTAAATCCTTTTTCAATATAAAAAACCGAATAACCATAGTGGAATAATATTGCCGTCTCCTATTTCAATCATGTCGGCGGCACCGTATTGTCCCTGTTTTTCGGGCTGTGTATATTTTCCCCCTACCCAGAAATCGTATTTCCCGTTTACCCGGAAATCCGCTTCAGTAGTCGAGGTTAGTTTATGCTGGTATCCAACCTGATTGTAGAAAAATGTCTGCCTCAGGTTACGGTTGTTGATGTTCTCAGGAGCAATGGCATGCAGCAGGTTGGTATTGTGCAGGTATACCAAATCGGGTTTCTTCAGCTGACCGTTGTTACCATTGGGAAAAAGCAGGTTGATAAGCCGTGCATTTTTCAGGTAACGGAGGTAATTCAGAACGGTTGCCCGTGATGTCTCCACTTCGGAGCTCAATTTACTCACATTTGGCGCCAAAGGCATCTGAGCACTGATGATCTGCAACAGCTTTCGCAGTTTTGGCAGATATTTCAGCTCGATTTGGTTGAGATAAGTAACATCAATTTCCAAAGCGAGGTTCACGTGTTTCAACAGATTTTCCGTATAAAAAACCTGATTATTGATAAAGTACGGATAATAACCGAACTTCAGGTAATCGGGAAAATAAGCTAAAGGCCTCACTGAACTGATGATATCGCGGGCGATTTCCTCGTGACGGTTAATAATATCATCCAGGGTAACTTTCGTGAAATTTTTCCCTGTACGGTAATTCAAATACTCACGAAACGAAAGGCCTTCGAGATGATAAACACGGGCAATGTCTTTTAATGCTTCGTTACCTTCTATTACCCTAAGAACCGGTGAACCGCTGAAAATTACTTTCAACCCGGGCAATTCATCGTAACACTGCCGCAACTCTGTTGCCCATTCCGGGTACTTATGCACCTGATCGAGAATCAGAACTTTCCCTCCCCGCTTGTAAAATTCATCGGCAAATGAAAAAATACGGCGACGGGTGAAATAGAAATGATTCATGTTGACATACAGACAACTCTTGTCTTCGCCAAAATAATCTCTTACATACTGCAGCAGAAAGGTGGTCTTCCCCACTCCTCTGAATCCCTTAATACCAATCAGGCGATGTTCCCAATCAATATCCTTGACCAGCTCCCGGTGAATCAAATCATTTGACTCACGGACTAAATAGCGATGTGTGTTAAGAAAGTATTCCACCTTTAGTAAAGTATTTTCAACAAAAATAAACATTCACATCACCATTTTGCTATCTGTAGATTACAATTTCACCTTTCAGATGCAATTTATATCTGGTAAAAATAAATACAAGATTTCTTCTAGCTGAAAATTATGATATTCAACAAGGTAGAATTTTGAATTTCATCTGTCTCACTTTTCTCTCCGCACACTCGCTATTGCCTAAAATCAAACACGTTACACCTACCACCCTGATTTGTAATACAAATGATACATCTTTTTATCCTCAATGAAACAACATCATATTATTCTTGCTAATGGAAACTAACCGCACCGGTAGAAGATTCTGAAACGGAAATTCCTCATAGAAACAAACCTTCCGGAAAGACGCTCTTTAGCTTATAGTGTGTCGCGTGATTTTACAGGACAATGCGGTATAACTGAAACAATCACAGTTTCGAACAGCCCGGCTTCGGGTACCAATGACATTCAATGTATGAAAACAACAACAATTGAGCACCCCGTATCAATGAGACCTGACCTGATAAAAGCCAGCCACATATTAGTCGTCGATGATGAACCCGATCTGTGTGAAATTCTCCAGTTCAACCTGGAAAGCGAAGGTTTTAACGTGGATATTGCTTTCTCAGCAGAAGAGGCTCTTGAACTACCAATCGAAAAATATGACCTGATTTTACTGGATGTGATGATGGGCGAAATTTCCGGTTTTAAGCTGGCCAACATACTGAGGAAGGATGAAAGGCTTAAGGATATTCCCGTTATTTTTGTTACCGCTAAAACCACTGAAAACGATACTCTGACCGGATTTAATCTTGGGGCTGAAGATTACATTTCCAAACCCTTCTCGGTAAAAGAAGTCATCGCCCGTGTAAAAGTCGCACTCAGGCATGTAAAGGACCAGCGTGGGAAAAAACCTTCTGTTATCAGCATCAGTAATTTGAACATATTTCCGGAAGAAAAAAAATTGGTCATCAATGGTCACACCATTAACCTGACCAAAAAAGAATTTGAAATTTTACTGCTGCTTTGCAAACATCCCGGAAAGGTTTTCACCCGGGAAGAAATACTAACCCAGATTTGGGAGCAGGAATCTTATATTCTGGATCGAACTGTTGATGTAAATATTACGCGCTTGCGGAAAAAAATCGGAAACGACAGCAAGAAGATTGTAACCCGTCAGGGATACGGTTATTGTTTTGAACCAGACCGTTAAAAACGGAAATATACAGCGAAAAGAAAAAGGCGAATTCAACATCTGAATCCGCCTTTTATTATATCTGAAAAATCTTTGATTAGCTATCGTTCATCGACACCAGGAATTCTTCATTAGTCGATGTTTTCTGGAGACGATCTTTGAGGAATTGCATTGCCTCAACAGAATTCATGTCGGTGAGGTAATTCCGCAGAATCCAGATTTTATCCAGTGCATATTTGTCAAGCAGCAAATCTTCGCGACGTGTGCTGGACGCAGTAATATCCACTGCCGGGAAAATACGACGGTTCGACAGTTTCCGGTCGAGCTGAAGTTCCATGTTACCGGTTCCCTTGAACTCTTCGAAAATCACATCGTCCATCTTCGAGCCCGTTTCGGTAAGTGCAGTTGCCAGAATCGTCAGCGAACCACCTTCTTCAATGTTACGGGCCGCACCGAAGAAACGCTTCGGTTTGTGCAGTGCGTTGGCATCAACACCACCCGATAATACTTTACCTGATGCCGGCGCTACCGTGTTGTAAGCACGGGCCAGACGGGTTATCGAGTCAAGCAGAATTACCACATCGTGGCCACATTCCACCATTCGCTTTGCTTTTTCGAGTACCATATTGGCTACACGCACGTGGCGTTCAGCCGGCTCATCAAATGTCGATGAAATCACCTCGGCATTTACACTGCGGGCCATATCGGTTACCTCTTCCGGACGCTCATCAATCAGCAAAACAATCATGTAAACTTCCGGATGATTACCGGCAATCGCGTTGGCAATCTCTTTCAGTAATACGGTTTTACCGGTTTTCGGCTGAGCTACAATCAAACCACGCTGTCCTTTACCGATAGGTGAGAACATATCTACTACCCGGCTCGACAGACTTGAATAACCTTTTCCGGTAATATTGAATTTTTCATCCGGGAAAAGCGGTGTCAGGTGATCAAACGGAACCCGGTCACGAATGAATTCGGGACTGCGGCCGTTGATCTCAACCACTTTAATCAGCGGAAAATATTTTTCTCCCTCTTTCGGAGGACGAATCGCTCCCGTCACATTATCACCGGTTTTCAAACCGAAGAGTTTGATCTGCGACTGGGAAACGTAAATATCGTCTGGTGAATTCAGGTAGTTATAGTCTGAAGAACGAAGGAAGCCGTAACCATCCTGCATGATTTCAAGTACACCTGAGGCCTGGATAATTCCGTCGAACTCAAATGTTTTTTCGTTGTCACGCTGGCGTCCTTGCTGGTTTTGATTGTTGCGATGTTGTGCAGGCGCCTGGTGTTGTTGTTGCTGTCCCTGATGCTGATATTTTGGCTGTCTGCCTTGATCGCGGTCACCACGCTCCCTGCGGGAATCATCCCTTCGTGAATCGTCTCTGCGAGAGTCATCTCTGCGTCCTCTGGGAGAATCTGATGGCCCCGAAAAACGATTGTCCTGCGGTCTCGAACTTTCAGTCTGTCTTTTATCCGCCGGAGCTCCATTTTCCTGATCTTTGCTTACCCTTGGGCGACGCGAACGACGACGGTCATTTTTATCGTCATTTGATTTTGAACGTGGTCCTTCTGTAGCCGCAGGCGCAGCTTTCTTAGCCGGAGGAGTAGTTTCAGCCGGTTTTTCTACAGGTGTAACTTTTTTCTCTGCTTCAACCTTATCTGTCTTGGGACTCTTTTTGGGGGCGGGTTTCTTTTCAGCCTTCTTGCCTTCTGAAGCAATGATGGCCTGTGTATCCAGTATTTTGTAGATAAGGTCTTGCTTCTTAAATGACTCAACTCTTTTAATTTTCAACTCCTTAGCAATATCCCGCAACTCGGGAACCAGTTTCTTGCTAAGCTCAAGAATGTCGTACATGTTATTATGATTTAACTTAACATAAAGCCCTGATTTCCCACTGAGTATATATTTTGGGAAAGTGGCACATTAAAATTTCCTTATTGATTTATTGGAAGAAGAAAAAGGGACTTGTTTAGTAAAACGAATATCGAATTTTCTGCAATTATAAGTAAATGCTTTAAATTCACAAAGGTTCACGGAGTTTTTTTCAATTATGAGCTACTATTCATCCATTTAAAAAAGTTTACTTCTTCGTACATGCTCTTAAACAGCACAACAGGAAGCCAACGATTACGTTATAAGTTAAGAAATAAATTGCAATATGAATGACAATCTTTGATGAAAATCATTTTTTTGTATAAATTCACGTTCAATAACTTTAAACATCAACCGCTATAACCCTTTAGGCTTAATTGCCGTATATATTCTAAAAAAACCAAAACTGAAATTGTTTCGTCAAAGTCTTACATTCACCTATGAGGCAGCTAAAAATAACAAAACAAGTAACCAACCGCGAAGCGTTATCGCTCGATAAGTACCTCCATGAGATAGGAAAGGTAGAATTACTAACAGCCGAAGAAGAAGTAACCCTGGCTAAACGTATCAAAAAAGGTGACCGAAAAGCACTGGAAAGACTCGTGAATGCCAACCTCCGATTCGTCGTTTCGGTATCTAAACAATACCAGAATCAGGGACTTAGCCTCCCCGATTTAATTAACGAAGGTAACCTCGGCCTCATTAAAGCCGCGCAGCGTTTTGATGAAACCAGGGGATTTAAATTCATTTCCTATGCTGTTTGGTGGATACGTCAATCTATCCTTCAGGCATTAGCCGAACAGTCGCGAATCGTGCGCCTGCCGCTGAACAAGATCGGTTCGATTAACAAGATTAATAAAACGTTTGCTCAGCTCGAGCAAGAGTTTCAGCGTGAACCATCGCCTGAAGAAGTAGCTAAAATTCTCGATTTACATCCCAAAGTTGTGGAAGATTCCATGAATGCCAGCAGCCATCATGTATCAATGGATGCTCCGCTGAAAGAGGATGAAGATACCGGCAATAACCTTTACGACATCATGTTCAGCCAGGACTCACCAAGTCCGGACAACAAGCTTGTCAGCGAATCGCTGCGCGAAGAGATTGAACGTTCTCTGGCAACGTTGGGTGAACGCGAAGCAGAGGTGCTCCGTTACTATTTTGGCTTGAACGGATACCGTCCGCACACGTTGGAAGAGATTGGACAGGAGTTCGATTTAACACGTGAGCGGGTAAGGCAAATCAAGGAAAAAGCCATTAAGAAATTGAAGAATCAGTACCGAAACCGGTTACTGAAATCCTATCTGGGGTAACCCGAAAATATGTTGAAAGCCGGTACTTACCGGCTTTTTTATTTCCCTGCAGATTTCAACTATATTTGTGATGCTTTCGAATTGCTCGTTGGCTCTTCAACGTCTGCGAACAATCATGCAAAAAAACCGTTAGCTACCATAGAAATTATTATTGAAAACTACATGGAAAAACTGATAGCACCTTCCATTTTGGCTTCCGATTTCACCCGTCTGGGAAAAGAAATTGAAATGTTGAACCAAAGCGACGCCGACTACATTCATTGCGATGTAATGGATGGTGTTTTTGTGCCCAATATCTCTTTCGGAATTCCGGTTATCGGGCAGGTTAACCAAATTGCCCAAAAGCCTCTGGATGTTCATTTGATGATTGTCGACCCTGACCGGTACATCAGCGCATTTAAAAAAGCAGGTGCCGATATCCTTACGGTTCATTACGAAGCGTGCACACACCTGCACCGGACCGTTCAGGCCATTAAGGACGAAGGAATGCGGGCCAGTGTTTGCCTGAATCCGCACACGCCGGTTCATTTGTTGGAAGACATTGTCCACGAACTCGACATGGTTCTGTTGATGTCGGTAAATCCGGGGTTCGGTGGACAAAAATTCATTGAACACACCTACCATAAAGTGGCGGAACTGCGGCAACTGATCGAAAAAAGGAACGCCGATACGTTGATTGAAGTAGACGGTGGTGTGAACTACGAAACCGGTAAGAAGCTATTCGAAGCAGGTGCCAACGTATTGGTGGCCGGAAGCTTTGTTTTTGGTTCCGACAATCCGGCGGAAACCATTCACAACCTGAAAAAATTATAGGCCGGATTTCCTTTTTCTTTTCACGCGAACAAGGTTGACATCTGTGTAATATTTTGTAATTTTGTGTCCCGCATCTCGGGGCTGACTGGTTTTGACAGCGGGATGAAGAGGTGCGTAAGCATGCCGAGCATTGGAGGTTGGCTCGTAAATATCAATTTCCACACTCTTAATTGGCGAAAACAATTACGCTCTCGCAGCCTAATCGAAGCATAGTAGATAGGCATTTTCCGGCATAAGATGCCGGAACGAGACATCTCCCGGGTGCTAAAGTCCTGAGGCGGCCCGAACCGGAGGTGCAGAAAAATCGGGAATAGTAGGTGGCTCGCTCCGCGCTGCCTGCGAAATTAAGGGAGCTAAGGTGCCGGTTGGTGGCTTTGATCCTGCCGACACTCGAAAATCAAGTCAGAGCTAAGCATGTAGAAAGCGTATTGCTTCCTCGTTTGGACCGGGGTTCGATTCCCCGCAGCTCCACGAACAATTAACTGGGTATCCCGATTGGGGTACCTCTTTTTTTGCCCTATTTTTCGATTATCTTATTTTCTGTTCCAGCTCCATTTCCGATTTTCCCCGGTAACGGGGAGCCACATATCCGCCTTTGATGCCTTCCGGCGAAAGGACTACCTGCCACAGCTGGTTACTGCGAGCCCGAAAAGCTCCGGCACACATTAACAGGTAGTAGCGCCACATCCGGTAAAAACGTTCATCGTAATGTTCTTTTAACAGCGGCCAGCCTTTTTCAAAATTGTGATACCACGCCAGCAAGGTTTTATCGTAATCGTCTCCGAAATTGTGCCAGTCCTCCATCACAAATAAATCTTCTGCCGCGGCTGTTATTTGTCTGGCTGAGGGCAACATGGAATTCGGGAAAATATATTTGGCAATCCACGGATCATTCCGGGTCACCGAGCTGTTTCCGCCAATGGTGTGCAACAGGAACAATCCCTCCGGCTTGAGCAGTTCCCGCACCTTTTTCATGTAAGTCCGGTAATTCTTGTAGCCCACATGTTCAAACATCCCGATAGAAAAAATCCGGTCGAATTTTTCATTCATATCGCGGTAATCCTGTAGCCGGATGTCTACCGGTAAGCCCCGACAATACTCCTGTGCAAAATTGGCCTGCTGTTCCGATACAGTTATGCCGACCACCTCAACACTATACCGTTCGGCAGCAAAGCGGGCGGCACCACCCCAACCACAACCGATGTCCAGCACCTTCATTCCGGGTTTCAATTGCAACTTCCGGCAAACCAAATCGAGTTTGGCTTCCTGGGCCTCATCCACCGACGAAGCATCGGCCCAATAACCACAGCTGTATATCATGCGCTCATCCAACATGATTCGAAACAGATCATTTCCCGTATCGTAGTGACGCTTGCCGATCTGAAAGGCCCGCGAAGGTTTCTGCAAATTAAATATCCGTGCCACCAGTGCATCCCACCACCAGTCCCGTGCTTTGATTTTCTCATCGAGGCGGGAGCGTAACAACCGTTCAAACAGTTCGTCCAATGCCTCACAGTCCCACCAACCATCCATATAAGCCTCTCCGGCTGCGAGCGAACCACCGGCCCAAATCCGGCGGTAGAAACGCTCATCGTGGACCTGAATGTCCCATGCGCGACCACCATTTAACTTCACATTGGCCGCTTGCAACAATTCATTTAGTTTTTCCTGAAATCCTTTTCCAGCCATAAACTTCCTCCATCTTTCGTTGAAAATTATTCCAGTTCATTCGACCCATTAGGATTAACAAGTTGTATGAAACATACCGCAGGCCGGCTTGTCATATTTATTCCAATACTTTATGGCTTCCGGTGTAGGTAATACGATAAGCAAACAACCTTTATCACTCAGAAAACGAATGGCATCCTCCGAGAAGGTCACCTGATCGTATTGCCCTGAACCGACCACCATCCGTTCGGCTCCTTCCTCATAAATTTCGTGGGCTTCTTCGAGTGATATCCGGTGCGAAGTTCCATATTTCTCTTTCGATAGCTTCTTTTTCCGCTTCTCGATAGTTCCGTCGAGGCGGATGACCACATCATGTTCGTAACGTTGTCCGTTAATAGCGATGCAGCCAAATTCTGTGTAGTCAATAACAGGCTTCATTTCAGGTTGTAATTTTCGTTTGAGTCACTGTCAATGCGGTCTGTTGCATTAGGGGCATGCCGGGTTTTTAGGATTCCGGCTTCAGCTTCTATCCTATTCTTACTAGAATATATGAGGCGTCATCGCTGTTATTTCCTTCTACTAAGCGATGCAATTCTTCCTTCGTTTTGTCCAGTTCCGGTAACTTCAGTGCATGGTAAAAAGTTTCACTGTTTTGTTCCATCACTCCATAGAAGCCATCGGAACAGAGCAGGAACTGTTTGTCATATGCGACCTCTTCAGGTCTGAAGTCTTCTGCCGACAAATAGTCGTGTCCCACCCAGCGGGTAAGTATATTGGGCATTTCCGGCACATTATCGTCTTCAGTCAGGCTTACCATATTTTTCTTGCGGAAAGCATAAACGCGCGAATCTCCGATGCTAACCATCTCGGGCAGATGAGTTGTGTTTGGAATGAAAAGTGCTGAAATAGTTGTACTGCCCGCAATGAATGTTTTGCGGCAATGCAAGTAAGCCAGGTAAAGCAACTGTCCCAAGCCTTCCTTTTCATTATCGAGCCACTCATGGTGGTGCCCGTCCAGAAACTCCATAAATGTTTCGATATAGCGATAACTCTCCGGGTAGGAACTAACACCATCGAAAATCACAAACATTTGGTATCCCGGTTCGTCCAGCACATATACACGATCCTGATTCCGTTCGCGCTGTTTCCCCTTTACCGAGCCGGAGATGTATAAAAGCTTTCTTCCTCTGTCCAAACTTTTATGTTTTACTGACTTTCCCATTAGTACAAGTTACGGAGGCTTGGGGATACGACGCAACTCTGCCAGCCTGAAACTTCAATGATTTAATGTCATTTAACAGCATAAAAAATTTAATTAGTACAGATACACGATTCAATTTTTCCACCTAAATTTGATGAAGCCGGCCAGACAGATTATCACGGAACACCGGCAGATGATACCATCAACTATTATTCAAGCATTTTAATTTTGGATAACCATGGTAAAAGAAAAAGCTCCGGACAAAAACCGACTTTCTAGGAAAGAACCGGAAATGAACCTTAAGGAAAAACGCAGGGCGAAAAAGGCCAAACGCGAGAAAAAGGATTTCTAACCGCTTTATCAGCTGGTTCTCCACCGGTTGAACCAACAAAAAAACCGCCCCGTTGCCAAATGGCTCCGGGGCGGCACATTTGAAGCATACAGCTTCGACTAACCTGTTGTTTAAAAAGTTAAAAACTGAGTTTCATGACTTCCAATACTCTGAATACCAGATTAAATCAAAAAGAACTCAAACATTTTATTTCATTAAATTTAGTATGTAATAACGATAGATGATATTTATAAAAAAGTTAAGGCATTTTAGAGTAAAATACAATACATAATTTTCAATATTACTCTTTAGCATTTTCCCTTCGTCCGGTAGTTCCATCAGTTGCCTCGAAACCAGTTTTTTTCGTAACTTAACCTTGCACTCAACGCAAACCAACTAACCAGCCCAAATACTCAAAACCATCCTTCAATCCCGGCACGTGCGACATGTACTTCCCTCTTTAGTTCGCACCCGGATGTAGCAGGCAGGTTCGCCTAAAAAGAGCCGAACCCGACATTAAGGACATCTAAATTACCAATCAATAAAGGAGGATTCATCATGCCTGCAAAAAAGTTAAAAGAGTACCTCGACAGCCACCACATCCATTACGAGACCATCAGCCATTCCATGGCATTCAACGCCCAACGGGTGGCCGCAACCACCCACATTCCCGGAAAGGAGATGGCCAAAACCGTAGTGGTAAAAGTCGATGGCGAAATGTCAATGGCCGTGCTGCCCGCATCGTTTAAGATCGACCTCGACCAGCTGAAAATTGCCACAGGAGCCCGCCTGGTTGAACTGGCATCGGAAATGGAATTCAAAAGCCGTTTCCCCGACTGCGAACCGGGCGCTATGCCTCCGTTTGGCAACCTCTACGACATGCGCGTTTATGTAGCACACAGCCTTTCGGAAGATAAAATGATTGCGTTCAATGCCGGAACGCACATCGAACTGATTCGGATGGCTTACCGCGATTTCGACCGGCTGGTACACCCCACCGTGTTGAAATTCTCGAAACGTCCGATGGCTCATCATGCCTGACTTCGCTTTCCAAACAACCGAAAAAAAGCCCTGCCGTTTCCGGCAGGGCTTTCGTTACTAAATTAACCACCAACAGACAGCGAACTAATCGCTTGCCTGAAGTTTCTTCAGTTGCTTTTGCGGATAGGTTTCATCCGGTTTCAACTGCAAGGCCTTCTGATAATAAAACCTTGCCACGGTAGGATTTTGTTGATGAAACGCGGTATCCGCTTTGCGAATTTCTTCGTTGTATAAATTGTCGATGCTGCTTTGGCGCGCCCCGGCAATAATGGAGGCAATTTCCTTTAAACGATCGTCAGCCACGGTATCGGCTTTAATACCAGCCGCCCGCCTGTAATAGAAACGTGCCACTGCATATTCACCCTTATCAAAAGCATCATCGGCTTTTTCGATAGCAGCAGTAAACTGCCGGCGCTGTTCATCCGATTGCCAGTCCTGCATGGCCCGGTCAATCGCCTCGAGCTTCCGACGCGGATACTTTTCCCACGATTTAATATCCAACGCTTTCCTGTAATTCAACCTTGCGTTGGCATAATTTTCCTGCTGAAAACTTTTGTCACCATTGGAAATAAAAGCCAGGTATTTCTCCTGCATGTCGGCAGTGATGTGAGCAGCAATCAATTTATCGCATTCGTTCACGCGTTCTCCGGCATACGTGTCGCCGGGCTTTTCCTTCAGAGCCTCGAAGTAATAGAAACGGGCTCCCGACCACTCACCTCGCTTAAAGGCCTGGTCTGCCTGAGCAATCTGCTTCTGGTAATCGGCAGAAACGTGCGTCGGCTTTGAGGCAACAGTGCGAACGACCGATTGTGCAGAAGGCTGAGAGGCTGAAGCCAGTTGTTGCTGATTCAGCATGTGCTGTGCTTTCAAACCTTTTTCCCGGGCAACCGAATCTTTTTTCAGACTATAGGCCTGACCGAAGAAATTAACAGCCTGTTCGTAGCTGCCAGCAGCGAATGCCTGGTCTCCCTGCTCCATCAAACTACGAAAATGCTCTTCTTTCGCTCTGGCCTCGGCCAATGCACGCCGTTGCTCCTGCTGATTTTTCAACAGCACCGAAGCCGAATCGCGTAGCGCAGTCACAGTCGCGTCGTCTGGTTTCATGTTCAGTGCTTCGTTAAAAATATCGACTGCCGAGCGGTAATTCTTTGCATCCAGCTGTTGATTTCCCCTGGAAACTGCATCAGAAAAAGCTGCAGCCAAAGAAGCATTTCGGGCAATCAAACGGTTGATCTCGGCAATCTGCTGCTGCGGTTTTTCACTATTGGGTAAAATCGTCAGCGCCTGCTGGTAAGCCAGCTTTGCATCGGGATATTTCTTCAGACCCAAAAGACTGTCGGCTTTGCTCATCGCCTGACTGAACGCTTTGTCTTTTGCTGCCGCTTCGGCGAACAACCGGGCTTTCTCATCAGCTATCGCCTGCAAACGCTCATCTACCAACTTAATCTTGGCTTGCGCCAACGAATCACCAGGAATCAGATTTAACGCTTTCTGATAAGCATTTTTGGCGTCGTCGAACGATTTTGCGTTGAACCGGGTATCACCTTCGCTGATAAACATAGCATACTGCTGCCTGGCTACATCCGGTTTCTTTTCATTTGATTTCACCTCTTTTTCAGCCTCACGAATCTTCTTTTTCAAATCGGAATCGCGCGGATCGAGATTTTTAGCCCGCTCGATAGCTGCCATCGCCAGCGCCCATTGTCCCTCGGTCTGGTATTCCTCGGCCTGCGACAACTGCTCATTAACTTTGCGCTCCACATTTTCAGCGACAGCTTTTTCAATCTGATGATGAATTTTTTTATCGCTGTAAATTGCTTCTGCCATAAATCCATCTTCGTCTTTCGAGTAATGAATTTTAGCAATAGGCTTCCGACTGAATTCGGGATGTAATCCCTCGACAGCCGGATGGAGTGTTACCTGAAACCGGAATGGTTTGAAGTAGGGGTCAACCGACCAAACCTCTTCAGGCACAATCGTCGAGACTTCGAAAATTTTGGTGAAATAGCCTTCATCCTGAAAGCCAACTAAGTACTTCTTCTGATAAGAGAGTGTGATGTGAAAATACCCACGGTCATCGAGGTCAATTCCGGGCAGGGCTTTATTATCCGTTTCATTAAAAATGGTAATACGGATACCCTCCGAAACATTCCTATCCGTGGAGGCTCGTCCATCCAGAACAAATAAGTTCTTTTTCTGCGCTGTGGCTGTAGGGGGACCAAACAGGCATAGGACGGCCAACAAGATTAGTAAACGGGGTGTCATAAATCAGGTTTTTTAGCCGTATCCAAAAAGGAAAAAGCAAATTCACTTATACGAAGATACGACTTTCCGATAACTTATACTGATTTTAAACAATAACAAGTCATATTTCCCGTTACGGAAGAAGCATTTCCAGAGGCTCATCTTCTTAAAAATTCCAACCAACAGACGTTGGATTTTATAAAAAAAGATAAGTTATTACCCTCGACCAGCATCAAAACCAACAAACAGCTAATAACCAACACAATAACGCCTCACAAAAAAGTGATGCCTCCCCTCAAAATATTACCCCGAAATTGTACATCCAATTGAATTTTGCCATAGCTTTGTTTTGATAATCAAGGCCGCTGTCAGGCCCGTAACGAATTTAAATTGTGAGCAATGAATATACGACAGACACAAAAAACAACACTCAAGAAAATTATTTTTATCCATGAAATCAGAAATGACCACTGCAAGGAGTACTGCTTCTGGTGAGAATACTCAGGTCGACTCACCGGACGCACCTGTCCCGCTCGTCGTAGCAGGACAACACCCAGACCAACTGGAAAGAATGAGCATCGTCCCAAACTTTCCCTACGACGAATCTGTAACTCGATTTATCAACCAATTTTATCCCACTGCTACCATCCGTGACTGGAACAACTGGATCTGGCAACTAAAAAACAGCATCCACACAACACAACAGTTAACGGATATTTTGGGAAAAACAGAAGGAGAACTGATCTCCTCCCTCCCCGAAAATCATCTGCCTTTTCAGATTACACCTTATTTCGCCAGTTTGCTAAGCAGATTACCTGGCAGGCATCCGCTTTACCGGACCGTCATTCCTACGAAGGAAGAGCTAATTGTGAGTCCGGGTGAAGTTGCCGACCCACTCAACGAGACAGGTGATTCACCTACCCGACTGATCGTTCACCGCTATCCCGACCGGGTATTGTTCCTGGTCACTGGCTTTTGCTCGGCATATTGTCGTTATTGCACCCGCAGTCATATGGTTGGCAAACAGCATAAAAGCCACGCCTCAACCCGCGAATGGGATATGGGCATTGAATACATTGCTCAAAACAAGCAGATACGTGACGTGCTGATTTCCGGAGGTGACCCCCTCACCTTACCAGACTTCCGACTGGAATATCTGCTGTCAAAACTTCGGGCTATTCCGCATGTGGAAATTATCCGAATCGGAACCAAAGTTCCGGTCGTGCTTCCTATGCGCGTCACCAACTCGCTTACGCGGATGCTGAAAAAATACCATCCGCTGATGATGAGCGTTCACTTTGCACATCCTGACGAGCTTTCAGTCGAAACACAGGAAGCCTGCAATCGTTTGGCCGACGCCGGCATTCCGCTGGGTAGCCAGACGGTCTTGCTGAAAGGGATTAACGATGAAGTGGAAACCTTCAAAAAATTGAACCAGGGATTGCTGAAAGTCCGTGTTCGCCCGTACTATATCTACCAGTGTGACCCGATTCCCGGTTCGCTGCATTTCCGGACTCCGGTAAGTAAGGGACTGGAAATCATACAGGGATTACGAGGTTACACCTCTGGGTATGCAGTACCTCATTTTGTTATCGATGCCCCCGGGGGAGGCGGTAAAATTCCGTTGCTTCCCAATTATTTACAGAGTATCGAAAACGGAGAAGTGATACTGAAAAACTACGAAGGGAATACATATACCTATCCTGACATTGCTTAACACATCCGATAACGATCGAAAATGATTACTGTTGGTTTAACCTTCGATTTGAAGGATGATTACCGGCGCCTGGGATATTCAGAAGAAGCCATCGCCGAATTCGATGCAATCGAAACGATCGAAGCAATCGAGGAGAATCTGCGTGCGCTGGGTTATCATACACTTCGCATCGGGAACCTATTCGCCCTGGTACAATTTCTGGCCTCAGGCGAACGGTGTGACATGGTTTTCAATATCGCCGAAGGAATGCACGGCATTGCCCGGGAGTCCCAGATACCGGCACTTCTGGATGCCTACCAAATTCCTCATGTGTTCAGCAGTGCCACGGTAATGAACCTGACACTAGACAAAGCACTGACCAAAATGGTGATTCGGGAGGCTGGCATCCCAACAGCTCCTTTCACAGTGATTCACCATGTAGAGGAGCTCGACGATGTGAATTTGCCTTTCCCGTTGTTTGTCAAACCGGTGGCTGAAGGCACCAGTAAAGGCATCGATGGTTACTCACTAATTGACACGCGGGAAAAATTACATTCGAGCTGCGCATTTTTGCTAAATGCTTTCCATCAGCCGGTATTGCTGGAGACTTTCCTTCCTGGAAGAGAATTCACGGTAGGCATTGTTGGTTCGGGTAAGAAAGCACGTGCACTGGGTGTAATGGAGATTGTTTTCAATGACGCCTGCCCGGATAAAATCTATTCCTATTCGGTAAAAAAAGAATACGAAAAGTATGTGACTTACCGGCTTGCCAACGACAAACTGGCGAGACAATGTGCCAAACTGGCTTTAGCCGCATGGAACGAAATTGACGGTAAAGATGCCGGACGAGTTGATTTTCGCACCGACCGAATTGGCGTCCCGAACTTTGTGGAAGTAAACCCGTTGGCCGGACTCAATCCGACCTATTCGGATTTACCGATCCTGGCGCGGCTAAGCAATTATTCTTACCGGGAATTAATAGGAGAAATCATGCAATCGGCTCTTAAAAGAGCTGGCCTAAAGGAGGAAGCAAATGATGAATCAGGATACCAAACAAGTCATTATTCTGCATAATCCGCTTTCGCCCAATCCTACCGAAGATGAACGGGATGTATTGGATCAGGCTCATTTGGTAAAAGAAGCGCTGAAAGAACTTGGGTACCATTCACAACGGATGGAATTCAATTTGAATATTCCGTGGTTCATCGATGGTATTCGTAAAGTCGATCCGGCATTCATCTTCAACCTGGTAGAAACTGTTGATGGAAGAGGAAAGTTGAGTTTTATGGCACCCGCAATTCTGGAATCCAGAGATATTCGTTTCTCCGGTTCAGGTTCTACAGCCATGTTTCTGACCACGGATAAAGTGACGACCAAGAAAATTTTACGTTCAGAGCATATCGCCACTCCCAATTGGGCAACAACCAGCGAAGCCATCGAACCGGCAAAGGAATATATTCTGAAGCCAATTTCGGAAGATGGTTCTGTTGGTATTACCGATGAGCTCATATACATGGGAAACCGGATTGAACACATCCCGGAAGATTGGTTTGCTGAAGAATTTATTCAGGGAAGAGAATTCAATGTCTCGGTTTTAGCCGGAACAAGAGGCCCGGAAGTTCTTCCGCCGGCCGAAATGCGCTTCAGGAATTATACCGAGGATCGGCCACGTATATTAGGTTACAAAGCCAAATGGGATTCCGATTCATTCGAATATAAAAACACGGTACGCTCTTTCGCTTTTGAAGCGAAAGATGCTTCGTTGCTGGCCGAACTGAAACGCATCAGCGCGCAGTGCTGGTCCGCTTTCGGACTGATAGGTTATGCTCGGGTTGATTTTCGGATTTCGAATGAAGGAATTCCTTATGTCATCGAAATCAATGCCAACCCATGTATTTCGCCAGACAGTGGTTTTATCGCCGCCTGTGAGCAGGCCGGACTTGGAAATACTGAAGTGATTAAACGAATTATAGATGATATTGACCGAAAATAAGACAATTACCTTCCGGCAGGAAGTTCGCCCTTCGGATTACGATGCAGTGAAACGTATCTTGGCGTCAACGGGCTTTTTCCGTCCCGATGAGGTGGATGTGGCACTGGAACTCGTTCAGGAATATCTTACGAGAGGAGACGAAAGCGGCTATCATTTTTTCTTTGTGGATGTGGATGCCGAAACGGTTGGGTATACTTGTTATGGCGAAATTCCCTGTACCATAAAAAACTATGATTTATACTGGATTGCCATCGATTCGAGCCATCGCCGAGGCGGACTGGGGAGACAATTGCTTCATAAAACAGAAGACGCCATCCGGACATCCGGAGGGCGTTTTATCTACATCGAAACATCGGGACGTGCATTGTACCAGCCCACGGTAGAGTTTTATCTCCGCATGGGTTATGAATTGGTAGCTGAACTCAAAGATTATTATGATCGAAATGACAGCAAACTGATTTTCAATAAACAATTATAAAGCTGTGAAGTCGGGAACTTCCGATTAGATATCGTGTGTTATCTTTCCAACGAAAAGGGACGGTCCTCCGGGGCCGTTCCCCATTTCTTGTTGGGTTTGTCTCCCAACTTCATCTCCAGCACGCCGCCTTTTAAGATATCGGAATGCCGGATATAATTCTTATGGTATTTTTTCCCGTTCAACTTCACCGACTGAATATACAGCTTACCAGATGACGCACCCGGTGCCAGAATAGTAAACTTATTTCCGTTTTCGAGATTTAATGTGATTTTATCAAAAGCCGGGGTAAAAATCACATACTCCGGAACCGACGGACAAACCTGGTACAATCCCATGCAACTGAAAACATACCAGGCCGATATCTGACCGGCATCGTCATTTCCACTTAAACCACCGGGTCCGTTGCTGTATTCATTGTGCCGGATTTCTGCCACATGCTCTTGTGTTTTCCACGGTTCCCCGGAATAATTGTACAAGAACGGAATCTGATGTCCCGGTTCATTTCCATGCCAGTACTGACCTTTGGCAAAAAATTCATCGAGTTGCTGATTGAATGCCGCTTCACCGCCCATCAGCTTAATCAAACCACCAATATCCTGCGGAACGAACCAGGTATATTGCCAGGGCGTTCCTTCCGAGATGAACGAAGCACTCTTTTCGCGGTCAAAATCCTTACTCCAGGAACCATCGGCATGGCGCCCACGAACACTTTTTACCGTCGGATCGAATACGTTTTTATAATTCATTGATCGTTGCCGGAAAAGATTTTGGTCCTTCTTTTCACCCAACAAACCCGCGACCTGGCTCAGTGCAAAATCGTCGTAAGCATATTCCAGTGTTCGCGAAACCTGTTCGCGGTGATGATACGCATCTTTCACTTCATCTTCCAACGGAATGTAGCCATATTTCAAATAACTGGTCAGTGCCCGGCGACCTTTCCCGTTGACATAGTCAGCCGAATCAGCCGGCGTTTCCATCGCGTTCTTGCGAAGAAGCTCATAATCATCATCCGTTAAGTCAATGATGCCCTTCATGGCTGCATCGGCCAAAGTTGCCACAGCATGGTCGCCAATCATCTCGGACGTATAATTGTTCCAGGCCGGAAAAATCGGTAACCACCCACCACTGTATCCTTTTTCCAGTAATGATTTCATCATATCATAACTCCGACCGGGTTGCAGTAAATCGAGCAACGGATGTTCCGCCCGGAACGTATCCCACATCGAAAAGTCTCCATAATAAACAAAAGTCTTATCAGTCTCTATCTGATACTGCTTATCGAACTTCGGGAATGTGCCACCGTCATCGGAAAACTGGCGTGGCAACAACATACTGTGGTATAACGCGGTATAAAACTTCTCTTTGTCTTCGTCGGTACCGCCGCCCACATCGACCCGCTGCAGCACGTGATTCCAGATTTGGCGGCCTTCCTTCCGGACATAATCAAAATCATGGTCACCAATTTCCATCTCCAGGTTATCTTCTGCTGCAGCAAAAGAAGTAAAAGATGCTCCTATTTTCAGACTAACCGGGTCGCCTGCCGGCTGTGATAATTTTATCCAGACACCAATATTCTTTTCATCTTTCACGGTAGTAACCCCCGAAAGAACTGAGTCGCCTTTCCACACGCCAAAATCAGTAATCTTTTCAGGAAGTTTTACTATAAACCAACCGTTAAAACCGGCCGGTTCTCCCAATCCCTGGTAGATACGGTGAACCGGGTTGTAACATCGGATTTCGTTCTTTACCGTATCCACTTCAACAAAGCCTTGACCTTCGTCGGAGTTGGGATTAAACAGAATGTACTTGGCAGAGTCGGTCATCCAGGTAAATCGCAAAACAGACGAGTGATTTTCGGCTGTCAGTTCTGCATTCACTTTGTAGTCGTCGAGAAATACCTGGTAGTAATTAGCTTTGGCTGTTTCACGTTCGTGCGAAAAAGAAGAAGCTCTTTCTTTCACGTCCGGAATCACCTTTCCTGACAGGGGCATAATGGTCATGCTGCCATAATCCTGCGTACAGGAGCCACTCATCCAGTGAGTACCCGGAAATCCCTGTATTTTGGCATCAGCATAATAATACGGAGCCAGACAATGCGCCTCTGAAACACGCGTCTGTGGAGTCCATTGCGTCATCCCGAAAGGAAATCCAACACCGGGAATTACTTGTGCATGACTGGAATTACCACCACCAAATTTTTTTGAAGAGGGAGTTGTGGCATCGCCTGTTCCGATTAACGGGTTGACAAAGGCAGTCAGGTTGCCATGTTCCTCTTCAACAGCGTCATACGAAGGAGAGTGACAGGCAGTCATTAAAAACAATGGCAGGTATGCCAGTACACGAGCAAGAATCATGGCGTTTCAGAAATAGGATTAGAGAATCAATTATTAAGCACTTTCAGCGTCTGAATATAGCGAATTTCGCCTGAAACGCCTTAATTTCCTGATGGTTTCCTACTCTCTCCTCACTTAAAATTTCCTTAAGCTTTCACGGAAGGCAATTTGAAAAATAAAATTTAGTTGGTTTTCTGACAGTTACAGCTCCTCAAAATGTGTATCTGTCACCTCCTTTCCATGGTACGTTTTCGGTTGGCGACTTAGTTTCCATGACATGTACAACTCAGCTAGTCCGTAGATTAACAACAAAACTCCAATGAAAGTCAGAATGGTTTCTGCACTGCTAAAAGGATTGGCCAGCATAACGCCTCCTGCAATTATCACTAAAACTGAGATAATAAAGTAAATCCACGACCAGCCGTATTCGTGCCGCGCATTCAGCGCTCCCATCAACTGGAAAATACCGATAAACAGGAATCCAATTCCGAGTACAATCACAAATATTTTCACCATCGTTGCCGGAAGGGCCACAAACAGAATTCCAATGATCAGGTTGAAAACAGCCTGCGTCATGAGCATATTGCGGCCGGAAGGATTCTTGCTCCTGAGTGCAAATAACAACGACACCAATCCTCCCAACAGGATAAGCAAACCGATATATACAACAATACTTTGCAATGTGATATTCGGCACAAACACCGCCAATCCACCGGCAATCACGGCAATAACTCCGCGGACAAGCGCACCTCTGTAACTGGTAAACATACGGTTCTGCATACTTCACATATTTTGGTTACTAAACGCTTTTTGATTTAAAAAAATAACAATTTATTTTCACGAAGACCAATATCTACAGTAGAATCAATAAAAAGTACCCATAATTCCTTTTTAAAATTCATCTACTTTAGAAAAATTCTATATAAGTTGCCATTCGAATCTAAAATTGAAGGACAACTTATGATATCACGAAGGAAATTTTTAGCGGGTTCGGTAGTAGCAACGTCCGGATTACTTCTCAACCAGAAGGTTTCCGCTGCAGCGGAAAAAGTGGCTCCCACAACACCGTTGAAAGGAAAACCCATCATCATTTCAACATGGCGACACGGCTTGCCGGCCAATGAAGTGGCAGCTAAAATCCTGGTAGAAGGTGGTCGTTCGCTGGATGCTGTAGAAGCGGGTGCGCGTGTTCCCGAAGCCGATCCGAACATCATGACAGTTGGTTTGGGTGGTTATCCCGATCGTGACGGCTATGTTACGCTGGATGCCTGCATCATGGATGAAAAAGGCAATGCCGGTTCGGTTACGTTTCTGCAAGACATTGTACATCCTGTTTCGGTGGCCCGGAAAGTGATGGAAGATACGCCTCACGTGATGCTTTCGGGCGAAGGCGCTCTTCAGTTTGCACTGGAGAAAGGATTCAAAAAACAAAATCTTCTTACCGATAAAGCGAAGGAAGCCTGGGAAGAGTGGAAAAAGAAATCGAAATACGAGCCGGTCATTAACATCGAGAACCACGATACCATATCCATGCTGGCCATTGATGCCAACGGCGACCTTTCCGGAGCCTGCACCACCAGTGGAGCAGCATTCAAGATGCATGGCCGCGTAGGCGATTCACCCATCATCGGAGCCGGTCTGTTCTGCGACAACGAAGTGGGTGGAGCTGCCTCGACCGGTATGGGCGAACTGGTCATGAAAACCGTCGGTAGTTTTCTTGTAGTGGAACTGATGCGAAACGGGATGAGTCCTCAAAAGGCATGTGAAGAAGCCGTCCACCGAATCGCGAAAAAGATTCCGGGATACCAGAAGTTCCAAATCGGGTACATCGCCATTAACAAAGCAGGCGAAACAGGAGCCTATTGCATTCATCCGGGTTTCAACTATGCCTTGTGGAAAGATGGGCAAAACACCCTGACCGATGCAGAAAGTCTTTTTAAAAAATAAAAAATTAGCGGCACTGTATGCTCATCCAGTGCCGCTTTTGTTACTGCAATAAACGTATATAAACGGGTTAACTCAGGGTCTTTAATAAATTCCAGTGATTGTCCTTCATTCCATTATAATCGAATATGGCGATGCCGGCAGCCCCATTCTTTTTTGCAAAATGAATGGCACTTTCCATTTCTGCATCTGTTTTAAAAGCCGGTAGAAAAAGACCGGAAATTAACTCTGCATTTCCTTTCAAATCACGTACACCTTTTCGCGTGGCTTTCCCCACCCAACGTGCATCTTCATTATAGAAATTATTATAAATCATTGGGAAGAACATATCCAGATTCCAATCGTTCCACGACTGCCGGCAAATGGTACGAGCCAAATCCGGATAAGGAAAAACGGCTGCCGAAATCTTTTTCCCCTCCTGATGCACTTTTTCTGTCAACCGATTCACCAGGCGGGTTATTCTATCGTAACGGAACTGCCGCCAGTCTTTGCTCTTCGTCGGATCTTCCATCTCGTCCAAATCCTGGCCGTACTCATCTTTGAACTTTTGCTTGCAGGTATCGCAATAGCAGTAATCATACTCCGGGAATTCGTGATCCTGAACCAAATTGTATTTGGGCTGCAAACCGATCGGCAGAATTACATCCGGGTAACGGATATAATCGAGATGAACTGCGTCGACGCCATCAATTGCTGCCCGTGCCATCACCTGACTTTCGATATACTGATAAACCGCTTCCTGAGAAGGACACAGCCACTGGTAGTAATCAACGTACGGCCGTTTTTCCAGGCATGAATATCCTTCGCGGCTTACCTGGTACCATTCCGGATGTTTCTGCGCTTCCTTATCTCCGGGATGATTCATCGTTACATACCAAGCATGAAGCTGAAGTCCCAGCGACTTGGTAATCGGAGCTAGTCGTTCGAAATACTCCAAATCACCATTGGAACACACACCATCAAAACCATATTCCTTGATTTTAGCATAAGTGTCCTTGATCTGCTCGTCAGTCCAGTCACTCTTGCCTCCAATCCAAAGCCAAAGCTGATTTCCGTCTGCTTTCCTATGCTTAGGTTCAAAATTCCCGGCCAGCAATTGGTTACCCGAAAAGGTGACACCAGCTGCTACAGCCCCGATGGTTTTCAGAAAAGTTCGTTTGTCCATAGTTTATCGTTGGTTGGTTAATTGTCACTCCATGTTCTTCCTTCCTGGTTAATGTGCCAATTCTTTCCCGAAAAGGGTGATTGAATAATCGCTTCGTACATTTCGGGAGTCCTATATATTTTCACATTTAAAGAATCGGGCACTTCCCGAAGATCTGCAAGCTGGTTGACATCTGATGCATAACGATGATTGGTTGAGACATACCGTCGTTGCGCATAGTAAACCTGTCGCAAAGCCCATTTTACATCTTCATCACGGTTCCATTTGAAGGACGTTTTCCCTCCTCCGGAAGGAATATCCGAAAACTGCACAAAGCCCCACATTTCCGGCAGGTGCATATTAACTACTCCCTGTGGCGACCACACCCAATTATCTTCCGGGTACGAAAAACCTGTTGCCGGATTTATTTTCTTATGATATTTTCCATTAACTTTTTCAATCTGCCATTCCACGCGCGAGAAATTGACCCGCCATTGCACACCGCCAGCCGGCTTGCTTTTCAATTCGGCGTAAGCACTTAAAGGGAAAGCAATTTCGACTGTCCATTTTTTATCCCTATCAAACGGATTGTTCAATGTTCCGTCTACCGAAACGGCCGAAACGAGGCCTTTCAAATCGTAGTTATTTAGTACAAAATTCCGATCGCGGTACGGCTGTTCCAGCAGCAAATCCCAAACTGTATTGAGCGCATTCATTTCATACTCGGTGTAGTTGTGCGTGTCGCCATCCGGGTCGATGAATACCTCGAAATCATTATCATGAAAAATCACGGCATCCCGCTGTTTGATTGTTGCCCAGACGTCGGGTTCTTCTATCTCGGCTGCCACGTAAAAGAACTTGTCATCCCAAAGCATTTTGGCCCGGGTACGAAACCGTGGTACCGGCCGTGAACCACCTTCAATATCCTGAAAATCGTCCGTCCATTTGGCATGCTGCCAGGCTTCCTCATTCAGTTTTCCATCGATTACAATGGGCTCTGACGCACGATAGCAAACATATTCCTTAGGATGAAACGAACGAACAGGACTCATGAGCCGGCTTTTTCGCTCCTCTCTTGATTTGTTTCCGGCCAAAACATTACTGACGATGAGCAAAATCATCCCCACTCCTACCACATATCGAATCACCTTGATGTCACTGTCCATACCAAATATTCTCACCTGTTTTCTGGAAAATGGTTCATATTCACTCAAATTTACGTCAGGATTTTAATGAAATGGAAACTTTTAAAAAGTTTAATTGCAAGAATATTTACTTCTTTAATTTTAATAAGAAGTATTGTTTATTTCCACCCGTGAGATGAAGGATTAAAACGACGTTTTTCGTAACTTATAAGTTGCGTTCCTTAATTCTTTCAATTAATTCATAATTAGTGTTATAAATCAAAAACATGGCATGTCATTTGGAATATAAACGAAAGAACATGATGAATTAAAAACTTACATAATGATGAAAGGAAGAATCGTAGCATTATTGATGACATTAGCGTTGCTTGGAGCATCGGTTTATGCAGCAGAGAATCCTTCGAAACAGGATAAAAAGCAAAAACAGAAACAGCAAACAGAAAAGCTGGTGAACTCAAAACATTTTCAGTTTATTGCCAGACAAGCCATGCCTCTCGGCGGCAGAACCATGGACCTGACGACTAATCCCAATTTTGTCAGGTTTTATCCCGACAGTATTCAGGCAGATATGCCGTTCTTTGGACGAGCTTACAACGTGCCTTATGGTGGATCGGGAGGAATAAAATTTGACGGTAAGCCCAAAAAATTTACTATCACACCACAGAAAAAGGGCAAAGGATACCTGGTAGAGGCAACCGTTAACGATATAAGCGATAGTTATTCGATGACACTTTCGGTAAGCAACAATGGTTACGGTACGCTTACCATAAACAGCAACAACCGCAATTCAATCAGTTATTACGGACATATCAGTGCGCTGGAAAATAAGGAGAGCGAGTAGCCCCTTGAAACAGGTAACCTAATGGGCCGCGAAGAAATGTCGCTTCTTTACGGCCCATTTTTCATGCTGTTTGTTAAAAAAAGAAGCTTGCGGTAAGCCAAATGTTTCCTAACTTTGCGACGTTGATTACGTCAGCAGACAGTTCGAAACCATCCTGTCTATAAACAAAACTAGGGCCCATCGAGAGAGAAGATTTTCCCCTCCCTCTTCGAACTTTATGTTCGGATGTTACCTCGTATGTTTATTGCTTTTTCAGGAATACGGTTTCTCACTTCTGATGATTTTGGAAATATCTTATTTGTATCAGAATATGAAAAAAGCAATTGTCCTTTTATCCGGCGGCCTTGATTCATCGGTAGCTTTACACCTGGCCAAATCAAAGGGATTTGATGTTTATGCGCTTTCGTTCGACTATGGCCAGCGCCACGAACGTGAGTTGCAAAGTGCCCGCGAAACAGCCCAAAGTGCCGGGGTAAAAGAACATCACATTGTCAATATGCGACTGGATTTATGGGGAGGCTCTGCGCTGACCGATCAATCCATCGAAGTTGAAAACGGCGACGTTACCCGCACCGATATTCCGGTTACTTATGTTCCGGCCCGGAACATGGTCTTTTTGTCGGTTGCAGCATCGTACGCCGAAGCTATTGGCGCCCGTGATATTTTTATCGGGGTTAGCCAGGTGGATTATTCCGGTTACGTCGACTGCCGCCAGGAATTCATCGATGCTATGGAAGCCGCCATTAATAAAGGGACGGTTTGCGGTGCCGAGATGGACGATCCCATTCATGTACATGCTCCGTTTATCGACAAAACCAAAGCTGACGAAATCCGTCTCGGAATGGAATTGGGAGTTGATTTTGGCCTCACCTGGTCATGCTACCGGGGTGGCGAAAAACCGTGTGGAACGTGTGACAGCTGTCTGCTTCGCGCGAAAGCATTCGAAGAAGCCGGCTATACCGATCCGTTGTTGGAAAAATAAAAAAGCAGAGAGAGATGATTATCAGAAAAAAATTCCGGTTCGAAGGAGCCCATATTGTGCGCAATTGTTCATCGAAGTTGTGCCGCGAAAACATTCATGGCCATTCGTATGAAGTAGAAGTATTCATTAAATCGAACAAGCTGGACAAAGGATTTATGGTTCTCGATTTCATCCTGCTGAGTAAGGTGGGTGAATTCATCAACAGTTTCGATCACGCCTACTCGCTTTGGCAGGGAGAAAAGCCGGAAATCAAGGATGCCGTGTATCAAATCAACCAGAGAGTTGCTGAGATTCCTGTTTCGCCTTCGGCGGAAGGCTATGCTTTGATGTTTTTGTACGTGATTGACAAAATCATTCGAAACACTGAACGAAAAAACGGTGAAGGTGATATTCAGCTTCAATCGGTACGGGTTCACGAAACACAGACCGGTTATGCCGAAGCATTCACTGAAGATTTCGCACTGGTTGATTTTACGCTGGATGACATCAAGCTGAGTGAAGGCATCAGAACCGAATGGGACGACATGGATTGGTGGGAGGAATTGAAACAACAGAAAATTTTCAAAAACACTCATCTCGAAAATTAATTTCGCATGGCTGCGTCACTTCTTTTGGTCAATAACGGCATTTTCCCAATTACCCGGGATGCTGAAGGCAAGTTACTGACAGATGTGCCGGCCACCGGTCTGCAACATCCGGGAACCATACAGGGTGAAGGGAAATTGGTGGGCACGGCCTCGCTTTTCATTCGTTTATCGGGATGCAACCTCCGCTGCATGTGGAATATTCCGGGAGGCGGAGTAAGCGCTTGCGATACGCCGGACTCCTCGTTCGACGTGAGCAAAAACCAGCTGTGGAAAGTTGACGAAATCATCGAAACGGTAAGGCACAACCTGGGCGATATGTGCCATGTCGTGATTACTGGTGGAGAACCGACCATTCAGCATCGTTCCCTCAAAGAACTTTGCCGTCGGCTAAAAGAAGAATTTGACGTTCTCATTACCATCGAAACCAACGGCACCCTGTTCGATGAAGAGCTGGCCCGTCATATCGACCTGTTCAGTATTTCGCCAAAGCTCAGCGATTCGCTGGTGACCGAAGAGAAGCTGAAGCAGCTTCCTCAACAACTGGCTGAAAAAGTAGCTGCAGCTCCTTCTCAGAAAACACCATGCCCGGACGTCATTCAGCAGTACATCGATGTGTGCCTGAATTCCAATGGAGAAAAGGATTTCCAACTGAAGTTTGTGATGAGCGGATCCGAAAACACCGAATCTATTCACGAAGAAGTTCTGAATCATATTTCCGGCTGGAAACCTTCCGATATTCTGGCTATGCCGCTGGGAGGTAATCATCAGACGCTGGGGAAAACCAGCCTCCGGGTGCTCGAAACAGCCATTCAACATGGCTGGCGTTATTGTCCGCGCATTCACATCGATTTGTTTGGCGACAAACCGGGTGTTTAATTCCAAAATTTCCTGAGCAAACTATTACCATGAAAAATACGATCTCGACCGAAGATAAACTACTGGGCAAAAAAGTCGATTATCCAAAACAGTATGCGCCCGAAGTACTAGTTGCGGTTCCCCGCAAGGTAAACCGCGAACAATACGGTATCAGCGAACCGCCGACGGAGTTTATCGGACTGGATACCTGGCATGCTTATGAGGTCGGATTTCTAACAGAAAACGGTTTGCCTGTTACGGGTCTACTCAAGTTGGTTTATCCGTTCGATAGTCCGTTTCTGGTAGAAAGTAAGTCGCTAAAATTGTACCTGAACTCGTTCAATATGTCATCCTATGGAAATGATCCAAAATCAGGTATCGAACAGGTTACAGATATCATCAAAAAGGACCTGGAAGCGTTGCTAAAATGCGAAGTAAAGCTGGCATTTTTTGATAAAGAACCGGAAGTTGCAGCTCATGATTTTCAGGATTTCATGGTAATGGAAGAGGAGCTGGAACTGGGAAATATCCAGTTTAACGATTTCACAGAAAACCCGGAATTACTGAAATCAGCAAAATCAAACGAGAAGCAGTTAAAACTGGCGACGCATCTTCTGCGCAGCAATTGTAAAGTGACCCACCAGCCCGACTGGGGAAGTGCTTTTGTCCACATCAAAGGAGAAACATTGCCGGAACCAACAGGATTGCTCGAATACATTGTCTCCTTCCGGAATGAAAATCATTTTCATGAAGAAATTTGTGAAATGCTGTACAAACGGCTCTGGGACAAATTCCAACCTGAAAAACTGATGGTTACCTGTATTTACACCCGCCGCGGAGGAATTGACATTTGCCCGTCGAGAGTCAGTCACCCTGAGCTTTTGCCCTCAAATCTGACTTCCCCTGAGAAACTTTCGTCTAAATTACTGAGGCAATAATCTCAATATTTTAAGGTATTTCAACGTAAGGGAAGGCTATCTATTCTAAATCAACATATTGACATCTTGTACATAATCTCATATCTTTAATTGAAATAATTACAGATATGGGGACAGAAAAGATTGCTTTTTCCTCGCTTCGGTCCCTGATTCTAACCTCGAAAGAAAGCAGGCTACGAAGCAACAGCCGGCGCAATATGCTGAAAAAATTAGGCATTACGCTGGTTTCATGGAACCCGGCCGTCGACCTGATTAACGACACTCTCCACCAGAGACCGGTCCTCCACCATTCTCTTCACAAGCTCACCATCGCTTACAACCATCACAACTGGACCATTGACAAATCGTTGTTGGGGGGCCGTCCGCGTTATCGCGTTCAACAGAACGAAAAGGAAATCAGGATTCGTTTAAAGGGAAGCCGCTTCCCGGGACTCCAACTATCGCCTGATTTCACTGCCACCCTCAAATCTGGCACCTGGGGCTGGCAGCTTCATATCCGGTTCGATAAGCTGGGAATTGACCAACAGCTTTCGCTCGACGAGTGGCTGAATGGAAAAACCGTTCGCGGCAGTATTCCGATAGATGAAGTTATTAGGCTAGACCACTCCGATTCGATTTCCATTCGCTCGCTGGCAAATGTCGAAATCAGCTGCGACTGGCAACTTCATGCTCGCCTGCATTCCAAAATGAAACTGACGTTCTCCGGAGAATCACTCCAGTTTTCGGGATTTGAACTCTCCCCCAATCTTCAGGATACGAAACTAAAAAGCCCGGTTTCATTTTTGAATTTTACCCTTCCGGGAAAAGGGACCAGCAGACCTGTTCCTATCAATTCTGACAGGATATCGAATTCTTCAGAAAAAACAAGTCAGCAAATAAACGCGCTCCTGTTTGACAGAGAAAAATCGTATTATCAAAATACATTGCTGGCCTACTGTGGTAAAGAAAATAGCCCGGCTTACTACTATCATCCTTTCAGGAATGAGGCTTCGCTTCCACTAATCGAATCCATCGTCTCCGTTCATTACGGAGAGAGAAAATCGATCGAACTTCAGGGGAAGGTAGGCCATTCACCTTCTTGGATAAACATACCTGGTGCAGCCTTGTGCCTGCACGACGAACCGGAAGTCGACGATAATTTCCAGCTGACAATCGGCGATAATGGAAATGAATTGATTGCCTGTGCCGTTCCTTTGGCAGGAACCCGCATCGGCATTGAGGGTGCCGTGAGCCTGCCGGTACAATCGCTTCCGCAACAAATTATTCTTTCCGGCGAGGCGAATTCGAGTCCGAATATTCAAATCAATCCGCAGGTCAGATATACGCGACTCCAACTTGATGTCCCGATTCGTCTCTCGATGCTACGGGCTGAAGATTTAGTCGAACTATCATTCGAATTTTATAATTGTCGCTATACCAATAAGCAACAGCAATCCTATATCGAGTTGCGCGATGCCGGTAAGCCCGGATACATGGTGGTTTATTTTCCGCCACAACATGTTCTTGAGGAGGCTTTTTTCCGCACCAGCGAATTAAAGACCAACGAACCGGGTGCCAACGCAACAGGCAGTAATCAACCGGTAGCTCTTCCGGCTAAGTTTGAAACAGCAGGGAAAAGCCGGCTTGTTTTTGAGCTTTCCAAAGAATTCGAGGGCATGCCGCTAATAGTCAATCAACTGCTTAGTTGGGAACGCTTTAAGCTACGTATCAATCCCAGGGCCTGGCTTTTTACCGGACTGAATACCACACGGATGATCATTCCGGCCAATATCAGTCGTTTCAGGCAACCAGCGCAGATTTCCATTCCTAAAAATATGAAGCCTCTCAATATTTCCATTATCAGAAATACAGAGAAAGCCACGGAATCGGAAATTCGCATTGCGGCGCATTCGCGAAAGCAAGAGGTCTCTGAGCAACGCTATGAGGAGCAGAATGCCGGCAAGTTTCTTCCGGCACAGGTTCCCACGCTGACGCAGCTCAGGCAAATGAACTTTGTCAATATGCGACCTGTCAACTTCTTTGCTCCTCCCACCGGCATGGAAACATCGCTCGAAATCCCCGGAAGGTTGTTCATTTCACCTAACCAACTGGCAGGCTTCCGTCATATTCTCCAAATAATCAACTCGTATGACGACAGCTACCGACCAAAGACTTCGATACAATTAAAACCGATGATGGCCATGCGGCGAATCGGTTCATCGGCTAACTCTGAAGCGACACAGGAAGTTCCTTACCAGAATCAGATTTTCGAGTTGTGGCATACCCGTATGGGAGTTCAACTGAAAAGCGGTGAAGTCTCCGAAGAAGTTTTCAAAAACCTGAGCACGATACGGGCGATCTGGTCCAGGGATGTTTATAACGGCAAAAATCTTCAATATCCCGGGAACAATGTAGAAATTCCATTCAGAGCCTCACTCAATGCCAAAGACCGAAATGATTTGGTGCATCAAACTTCGCACTATGGAGCAGATTTCACGCCGAGAGCGGTGGCTGTAAACCGACTGATGCTTTCTGCGTTGGGAGGCTGGCTCGATGCTCACGGTAATTTTGATTATAAGGATATTCAGGATGCCGGATTCTCCCTCATCGACTGGAAACACCTGGCCACATTGGGTCGCGACCAATTTGTCAGGGTCGTTCGACGCGGCTACCTTTTCCCGTTCGGGCATGAAGCAGCACTCATTAAGATTACGCAGCGTGAATTCGATGAACCCACCCGTTCGGCAGCCGATATTCAGCGGATGTTCGTCGTGGTGAGAGAACCGGAGTTCTTCTATGACCCGTACACTGCGAATAATCAATTCAACGCCTTTCCATTCCAGTCCATTCGTCTGGTAAGTTTGGTTACACCTGCCATCGATTTGCCCACATCTCTGGTCAGTTCACCGGCACAGAACTTCCTGATTAATGTGGGCAGCAGTCCTTTCCGGTTTAAAATGGAAGCGGTTGATAAAGAAGGCACCACCATTCATTTCCGCTGCCCGATGGTGTTCATTGAGGATTATGCTGACTTTCTGGGACAACATATCAACGATGTCATAAAAATTTATAATCAAACAGATGAAAACAACAATAGTCAGGACGATATATATCAAAAGGTAAGAACCACGGAGTTAAACGGGCAGCAAATTGCTTATGCTGACAGTATTTTACCGGATGATACAAGCCTTGAGACCGTTACTCTGCGATTTAAAGCCAAACCTTACTCCTATCCGGGTACCCGCATGAATTTTTACCCGGAAATCGATTATGCGGAAGTTCTGGTTAAAGCCGCCGAAGAATTTACCGGTCAAAAACAACCTGTCAAAATTGAGTTGTATGACGACCGCAACGAAGGAACCGTTTGGTCGAAAATGTGGAAAGACGAAAAACTTCCCATCGATTTCAACGGTGGTGCCGATAAAACCGGAGGTTTTCTCTCCCCCAACATTTCGGTAAGTGGATTATCCAAGATTTTCGGCCCTGTTTCCGGAGACGTTAATTACATCGCCGGACTGAGCTTTGAGCCAGATAAATTTTTTCCAGATACACCGGACATTCCCGGATTCAACCTTCCTAAAATTTTTGGGGCTTTGCCACTGGGAAAACTCCTCAATCAGGTCAACCTGGGAGCAAGTGCGTTTAATCAGCTAAAAAATCAACTTTCCTCCTACCGGGAACAGATTGATGAAGTCAGAAAACAAATCCTACTGAAACAGGCCGAACTGGAGAAAGCCATTGCCGAAAATAAAACCGAGGATATTGCAAAGCTTAAAAATGAAATAGCCACAAAAACCAATGACTTACAGAGTCTCGCCAACCAGGTACGAGACTTCATGAACGGTCAGACGCCACGTATTCCAAATTTAAAAACCTACCGGGTAGGGAATTCATTTGTGGCCGAATACCGGTGGCAGCCCGAATTTAATAAAACGACTACGGTTTTCGACGGTTTTATCGCGCTCAATGCTGATGATCCGAATAATACGCTAACCATCAACAACCGGATGGTTAAGTCGATCGATGCACAAACGCCACCACAGGTCGAAGTGATGGCCAGCATGCAAAATTTCAATGTCTCGATTGGTGGTATGATAGCCGTTGATTTCCGGAAACTGACATTCAAAGCAGGAACACAAACCAAGAAAGATGTCAAAGTTCAGTTGGGTACAGTTCCGTTGCGTTTCCTCGGACCACTTTCGTTTGTTAACGGCTTGCAACAAATTATTCCGGCCGAGGGCTTTGGCGAGGGTGTCACCATCAAACTGGAAGGTGCTGGCATTCGTGCGGGATACGATTTGAAGATTCCACCCATCGAAGTCGGAATTTTCTCATTGGCCAACGTGTCGCTCGGAGCTTCGCTTTATCTTCCCTTTACAGGCGATCCGTTGACACTTGGATTTAATTTCTGCACCCGGCAAAATCCCTTCCTGTTAAGGGTTAGTCTCTTTGGCGGCGGAGGATTCTTCGCTTTGCAGACCTCGATTGCCGGATTGACCAAACTGGAAGCGGCCTTCGAGTTTTCTGCAGGCTTATCGCTCAATGTGGGTGTTGCCAGTGGCGGCGTACAGGTGGCCGGCGGCTTCTATTACAGCATCGAGTACGAAAACGACCAGTCAATCTCGAAACTCTCCGGTTACCTGCGTATCAACGGTAACTTATCGATATTGGGCATTATCACCCTGAGCATGGAGTTTTACCTGTCGCTGAACGCGATTATCGTCAACAAAATGATTAATGGCGAGACGGTAAAGAAAGTCGAAAAGATGATCGGTGAGGCCAGCGTCAAGGTAAAAATAGAGGTGCTCTTCTTCAGCAAAAGCGTTACCGTAAAAGTAAGACGCGAACTTCGGGCTGCTGATGCCGACCCATTATTCTCTGATACGATTCCGGAGCCGGCCTGGCTCGATTACTGCAAAGCATTTGCCTAACCCCTAATCCGAGCAAATCATGAAACAATCCATTCTTTTCACAGCGCTTCCTAACGGACGTACCAGCCAAAATGGTCAGGATTACCTGCGCTTGTCTTTGGCTATTGCCATTCAACTGGCGGGTTCGGGCAAATTAAAACTCAAGAATTTTCCTGATATACTGAAATGGCACGACGAGCTGAATGCAATGCAGTTTTCACTGAATATGGACGGTAAAGAAAGTGTCATTCAACCGGTTCAGGATAGACTCGATCCATTTCTTTGGAGTGATCTTTTCCACGAAGATATCAAGGTGGAGAGCTATAAAAAAGAAGACTATACGCTTTCGCGGATACACAGCTACCAGGTGGCGTCAATGAAAACCTTTCTGCTGAAAACGTACACGCAATTCGGAACAAAATCGCCGGAGATAGTTGTTCGCGGAAAAGTTCTATTGGAAAATACCGAGGTGAAGAACATCGGCCGTTTCAGACCTTTGCAGGAAACCCAAATCAGGCAATTCCAGCGACAACCCATCACCAACATCCGACCAATGGTTACCCGCGAACTAGTCAAAAATAACATGTTGGAAGAAGACCACAGTAAACTTCTCTCTGCCAGGAATTATAAAGAATTGAAATTACAGGCGAAGGTACCGGCATACAATTTTGTTCAGTTGCGTGATTTTCACAAGTACAAAATGAAAATGCTGCAAGCTCCCTTGCTAAAGATTGAAAAGCCGGAATTTGAGTTTCACGATATTCTGGCCGCTTTGGGAAGCTATCCGCAATTGCAACGGAAATTCGGGCTGGTACTCGATTTTCTCGTCCCGATTCCTGAAAATGTTGCCCCGGAAAGTACACTCAAGATCTATCCGTCGGTGACCGACTGGGAAGTAGAAACCGAAATTTCGACTCCCCGAACGGCTTATCGACTGACCAGTGACGGATTCTACGCCCGCGAAAAGAACGATGCGTTCCTGCACAACGGCTTTGTCAAAATCAACACTCCGGAATTCTCAGCTAACCAGATTGACACCGACGGAACAGCCGTCCAGCTATCTGAAATGGTCGACAACCAAATTGAAAAGAATTCCATCAGGCAGATTCAGGTTACGGAACAAAGTCAGCAAATCGAGCGCATGACCATCACCAATCTGGCACTGAATCTGGCACACGAAAAAGACGAGGAAGAAGATGACGAAGGGATGCCGCCCATGCGCAGTGCCGGAATTGGCATTATCAAAAACGACATCGATGTGTTTGTCGACCATCGGTTTCAGATCACACAAAAGCTCCAGGCCGATTTTTCCGCTACGCATTACCGAAAAAGAGAGCACAATATCATTGCGCCAGAAGAGATACTTTACGCTGAAGACGTAACGCTGGGATACCGGATGGACATCGCTTACAGCGAGCAACCGGATAAATGGTATTCGCTTCACCGGAAACAGGACAGGGTAAACTATTACGACGAAAACAACAATCCCACCGAGATAAGTGATATAGAGCCTGACGAAGGTTTTCTGCAGATGGCAGCCAGTCAGGATCCGGAAAACCCTGACGACTTTTTTGTCAGTGAAACACTCTTTCGCTGGGAAGGCTGGAGTCTTGCTGTTCCACGTCCCGGGTTGGCCATTAACGAAGCAGACGACTCGTCGCCCGACAAAAGTCATGATTACGTTCACCGGACCATGGCTGACGAACAAAAAAAGTTTGCGTTCGACCCAACATTGGATTTCAAATTGAATGTTCAGTCAGAAATCATTCCGGGTACGCTTCCGCGACTGCGTTTTGGAAAATCATACAATATTAGGGTTCGCACCGTTGACCTTGCAGGGAATAGTGTAGCATTGAAAAGCGAGACTGATAGTTCGGATAAATGCATCATTTCCGGATTTGTTTACCAGCGTTACGAACCGGTTTCCAATCCGCTGCTTCTGCTGGCAAACGCTTTGCGGCAGGGAGAAACACCTGAATCGCTGGTAATCCGGAGTAATTTTGACCAAACCGCCGAGGCATACGAACAAGCCGAGGGTACTGGAAATGGAACAACTGCCCGTCATTTGCTTCCGCCGGAAAACAGCCAGCTAATGGCCGAAACTCATGGACGCTTCGACAAAGCATTTGACGATAATCCAGACGCCGCACGTGAGATGTATCAGCTCATCGTGGGCCGGGAGAAATCACCGGAAGTGATGGCTGACGGGAAAGACAAAATCTACTCCGAATCGGAAGCTTCGATCCAATATATCCCCGATCCGGCTGCAGCCGGTGTAGCCATTTTCCTGGCTGACGGTTATGAAAAAACGCACGAAAAGACATTCGACCCACGCTATTTCAGCTTTTTCTCTTCCAGTGAACTCAATCCAACTAACAACACGGAAGGCGAAGGCGACTGGTTGAAATATCGCTCATTACGCATTCAGCTGGCTGAAGGTGACTTCGGGACAACCTGGAGTTCGGGCAACCGGATGTTGACCGTTCGTTTGCCGAAGGGCTACCGCCTGAAACTGAAATTCACCTCTTTCTGGCGCTCCACCGATTTGCAGTCGCTGTCGGGCGTTTGGAAGATGTTGAAAGAAGAATCACCCGGAGACCAGAAACTGAGACAACTAGCTTTCACCGGCAGGCACTGGATGCTCAGTCCCGGCCGTGAACTGGAACTGGTTCATGCCGTTCAACAACCGGTAGAAGAGCCGAAAATCGATGTAATACAACCAGCCAGAGATTTTGGCTCGACGGATGCCGATTTGAATACGAAGCTGAAAATTCATGCCCGCAGTACGGAAGAAATGTATGTCGAAGCACGTTGGAAAGACATGGACGACAATCCCTTATTGACGGAACCCAAAGAGGTAGATGCCAATTCACAACTCGACCAGTTTGTAGTTGGTTATCACGAATCCGAAAAGCAGTTTGGGTATATCAGTACCGCCAAAGAAAAGCCACAGATGAAACTGAGAATCGCCGGCCCCATGATCAAAAAAATAGAGCCCGATCAGAAGCCTGTCCAATTGTTCCGGATGAAACCTGATGTTACGTTCAAAACCATTACCTATCGTGGGTTTGTTTTGGCAATTCCCCCGTTGGTACATCGGTTCAACGATACCAAACACCGTTGGGTCGATTATCGCCCGGTAGGAACTTCGCGCTATGCGGAAATGTTTGTCCGCGAAAGCGACGAAACACCTAAACCGGTAAAACGCGAAGGTCCCTGGTTTGAGAAGGTGAATATTCTTTCCACCGCCAGGCCGGCTATTCCGAAAGTAGAATATGTTCTGCCTCTGATGCACTGGGAAAAATCGGATGGTAACAAAGTGATGATTCACAAACGAAATGGTGGTGGATTGCGTGTTTACATGGACCGTCCGTGGTTTTCATCCGGCGAAGGAGAGAAACTGGCCATCCTTTTAATGCCGCAAGGCAACAAAGATAAAACCGCCATGATGCGGGCGGCTCAGCGTTACAATCCCAACTTCACCATGTGGGGAATCGACCCGATTCATCCATCGACAAAACCCGATAAAACCGGGCCATTACCCGATGATTTTGGTTTCAATGCAGAAACCGTTCGAAATCTGGAGCACCCGGGAGTTAAAAATATCCGTACGGATGCGGTTATTTATCCGGTTCGGTTTGACAAGCAGCGGAAAAAATGGTACGCCGATATCAGCATTAGTACGCAGCGGATGTATTTCCCGTTCATCCGGTTGATCCTGGCTCGTTATCAGGAAAACTCACTGAAGGAAGGAAATCACGATGTTTGTCTTAGTGAACCTGTTACCGCTGATTTCATGCAATTACTTCCCGACAGGCGCACGCATATCGAATTCAACAACGACGCTAATAACTCGCGGTTTAGAATCACCATTTCCGGTTTGGTTTCTCATGTTTACCCCAACCATCCGGGTAGTTATTTCGAAATTACTTTTATCGACCCGGAACTGGCGCAACCCATTGATGCAATTTTAGATGATGACCGCACAGACAAAGCGCTTTCGCGATACAACTACACGATAGCGGTTTCAGAAAAAAACGTAAACAACGGATATTTTCGGTTGGTAAAAGACTTTAACTTGCCCGGAAAATACCGCTCCACTCCCTTCGAGATTATCATCCGGGAGTATGAGCGTTCCGGCGAGCAGTTAAAAACAACTCTTCGGCAACGAGGCGATGGACTTCCGCCCAACAACGAACCGCGTCTTGTTTATGCCGACGTCTTCAAAATCAATGTAAAAAAATAGACCGTTTTAGTGTTAATCCATATTCACTGTGGTCGCCTGTTTCCGCTTGTCGCGCTTGTAATTGTTGATACGATACGAGAGCGTTAAGCGGATGGGGTAATTGGGTTTCATAGACGTGGTTTGGTAAAAATTTGGCTCATCTATTTTTGTTACAATATCCGTTGTATGGAAAATATCGTAAGCCATCAACGTCAACGACAGTCTTTTTTTCAGGAACTGCTGGCGAAAAGATATGTAGGTGTAAAAAACATGCTCGTTACTACCCTGTGGTCTCTTCACGCCGGTTCCGTAGGTTGGCATGATCTGGAAAAAGGTATTATCACTGATTCTGAATGAATTCGACCAACGGATATTTACTCCTGCATCACCACGCGTGCCATAAATTGGAGCGAGTTCTCCCACCGTCTTCACCCTGAACTTATAAAAATTGAAGATGGGCATCATTGTCCAAAAGCTATTCATCTTAAAATTGAACGTGGCGTCCAATCCCAGCGCATCTTCATCTCCCACATTTTCGAATTTGTAATTAACAACGGTTCCAGCGTAAATGCTTTGCACTTTGAAAATATGGTTTTTATAATAATCATAATACCCTTTCAATGTGATGCTGTTACTCTTGAAGGAATTGGAATAAGTCAACGACAACGAGTTGTTATATTCGTTATCGAGGAATGGATTTCCTGATTGAACGTAGTCAAAATCAAACCACCTGGGATTGGCCTCCATTTGAATAGTCGTCAACCGATCAATTCTTCGCGAAAAAGCAAGATTCATCGTTTGCTTATGAGGCAAATGATAATTCAGAAAGAAAGATGGAAATAAATCCCACTTGTCGACTTTTTTCTGCCAGTTATCGGTCACACTGTTCAGCAATCGCGACGTATGCTCGGCTCGCAGTCCCAGCTGCAGTTCCATTTTCTCCCAGTTCTTCCGGTACTGGCTGTAGAACGCATGAATCTCACGACTTAAACTGCTCTTTGAGTCCCTAACTGAAAAAACAGACAACTCTGTACCCGCCTGAGATAAATCTGCCGTATACACTGATGATTCATTCTCTTTGCGGAACTGATACCCGGCTTCGAACTTACTTTTGTCGCCCAACGGCAAAGAATAATCCAGATTAATCCGACTATCATCATCGTTGCGCGAATCCTTCGTCTTCATCCAGTTGGTCAGTTTTCCGGCTTCGTCTTTCAACTCATTATGCATCCGGTTGTCAAACGAAGTATTGTTCCACTGCCCGGTGATTTCCAGTTTATGCCCTTTATTGTTAAACGCATGGGAATAGGATAACGAGGCTCCCCGGTAATCTCCGGGTCTCCGGTTTTCACCAACACTCATACGTTTTATATCATAGGAATCCGGACCGTTGGAAGAATAGGTCATATCGAAATCGGCATGATTCAATACATAATAAGTTCCGGCAGTTGCCGACAGTAACAGGTCATCTTTTTTCGATGGAGCAAATTCAATACCTCCTCTAACGCCTGTATTTTTTCGGTAAGAATAACGTCTGCCGTCCTGGTTACTCTGAAGCAAATAACCATTTTGGTAGTTCTTCACTACAGACGTCGCATCTCCTTCCATATTCCGCTTATTATGGTCGGCTCCCACGAAGAAGCTGAGTTTCCCGGCTTTATGATTGATGATAAAATCGGAAGCATAACCGCCTATCTGGTCATGGGCAAGCGTGACGTTACCATCCCAGCCTTCGCCGCGGCCTTTCTTCGTGATGATATTTAAGATGCCGGCTGTTCCATCCGAATCATATTTGGCGGATGGATTGGTAATTACCTCGACCTTTTGCACGTTGTCGCTGGGGATACTTTTTAATGCGTTATTGCCTTTCAGCGGAGATGGCTTTCCGTCAATCAGTACCAGAAAATTTTCGCTTCCCTTCAATGTCAGGTTACCGCCGGGCGTTACATTAACCGATGGAACACGCTGCAACAAGTCAACCACGGTTCCTCCGGCTCCTTCCATCCGGTTAGCAACGTTCACCACTGTTTTATCCAATTTGGTACTGACACCCCCGGTACGCTCAACAACATCGACCTCGCCAAGTTGCTTCACATCCGGCTCCAGAAATAAATCTCCCAGAATAAACGGATTTCGTTGTTGGGCAAGTTCTACATTCGTCATCACCCGCGGCGAATACCCCATAAAACGAATTTTCATGAAATATTTCCCGTAAGGAATATTCTTTAGCACAAACGAGCCGTTTCTTGCCGACGCTGTTCCGTTAATCAACACTGAATCAACTGAACGGAATAAGGCGATATTAGCATACTCAATCGGTTGTTTTGATTTCATATCGAGGATTCTTCCCCGAAGCTCTCCCGACTCATCATCTTTATCACTCTGTCCGAATAAGTATTGAAACGGGGTTAGTGCGAAGATAAAAAGTGCTAACAGAAACACTTGTTTCTTGCTTAAACGCCCCATAAATATTTTGGTCTTTGTTTTTAACTTCTGCGAATTTAACATTAAGTAACAATTTATCAATAATAAATTATTGCTTATTTACATGCCCTATAACCTAATCATCACACATCACCAATAAATACGGCATATTTAAAACATTTGCCCAGTCTAAATAATGATGAATATTTTTTAAAACTAGAAATAGCATTTATAACTTTCTTCTTAACATTTTATGGATAATATCGCACTTTTTAGCTCTCAGGTATTTTTTTAAATAATAATACATCATACAGCATTGTTAAATAACAACTTACCACCCCCCGATCGGAAAACACAACATTATCCCGTGATTATCAATGAATATTTGAGTATTAAATAACATCGGTCAACCGACAAATCACTACTTTTGCACACAGGAGACCAATGTGTGCATTTTTATTATGAAAGAAAAAACACGGTGCAATATATTGAATGTAGCCAGGAAACTTTTTGCCAACAAAGGCATCGGCAAAACCACGATGTTAGATGTGGCTCGTGCTTCCGGATTGGGGAGAAGAACGCTCTACATGTACTACAAAACCCGCGACGACCTATACCAGGCCGTTGTCAGAAGTGAAATTGAATTAATTGTCAAGCGCCTGCACAAGGTCGTAAAATCCAGCTTATCGCCAGAAAAAAAGTTTCTGCATTTTGTGGCTGTACGGATGCAAGCGCTGGAAGACCTCGTCAAAAGAAACCGTTCTCTTCGTTCCGATTTTCTGAATAACCAACCCCGAATTGAGGAAATAAGAAAAGAATTGGATATCCGGGAAAAAGCTTACCTGGCTGAAATTATTCGGGAAGGAAACAACTCGGGCTCTTTCAGTATCGAAAATCCCGATCTCACAGCAGATATTGCACATACTACCATCAAAGGTTTTGAACCCAAATTCATCAAAGACGATTTCGGCTCTAAATATCAAACTACGCTAAACCTTTGCACCAAAATTCTGTTTCAGGGAATCAAACCACAGACCAGATAGATATTTATTATATACCATCATCATAAAATGAAAATGTTTCTAAACACTGTATCACACTATTTACCCAAGGAAAGGGTTCCCAATGAATATTTCAAAGAGGTAAATGGTTTATCTGACTCCTGGATTTTTGAACGGACCGGAATCAAAACCCGTTCAAAGGCTGGGAAAGATGAAAACACCAACACCATGGCGGTGGAAGCCGTCAAAAATGCATTGCCTTCTCTCCCGTTCGATATCCGCGATGTTGATTTGATTGTCGGCGCCTCGTATTCTCCATACGACACGGTGGCCACCATGGGACACGTTGTTCAACGGGAATTTCATATCAAAGACGCACAGGTGGTATATATTTCATCGGCTTGTTCTTCTTTAGTCAATGCCCTCGAAATTGTCGAAGGGTACTTCGCCATGGGAAAATCGAAGCAGGCTTTGGTTATTGCTTCAGAGCACAACACCGCTTTCAGCGATGAAACCTGTGAAAAAAGCGGCCACTTATGGGGCGATGGGGCTACCGCCCTTTTCATCAGCGATGAGCCACTGGGCGATAAGCCTGCCGAAATCCTCAGCATCTACAGCCGCGGATTGGGCCACATCAGTAAAGGTCCGGAGGCGGTCTACCTGACGCCGGGACGCGACGGACTGCAAATGCCCGATGGCAGGGACGTTTTCATCCAGGCGTGCCAGTACATGCGCATTGCACTGGAAGAAGCTTCGGAACAATGCGGCTTGTCGGTCGACAATCTCGACTGGATTGTTCCCCATCAGGCCAATCACCGCATTATCAAAAACCTGGCAGGTCAGCTTTCGCTAAATGAAGACAAAATATTTACCAATATCCGTGAACTCGGTAATACAGGTTCAGCCAGTACCGGTATCTGTCTTTCACAAAATATGGACACCATTCAAAAGGATGCCCTTTTAGGAATCACCGTTTTTGGTGGTGGATATTCCGCCGGCGCAGCCATTCTTCGATTTTAACGATTTATTTAGAATAGTAGAAAACGCCGGATAATCCGGCGTTTATTTTTTATCTCAGCGGTATCACACCTGTATGAGGTCGGGTTGTCATATAAATATTTCCTTCAGAAAGTAACTGTAAAACATTTTAAATCAGAACAAAATTCATTAATTTTAAAGTTACGCGCTCTATTTAAACAAGTAGCTCCCGACAGTTTAGATTAATCTTATAACATAGCCTATACCAATCTTAAATACCTTGTTATGATGCTTTATGTAGGAAATCTTGATTACCGAATATCTGAAGAAGACTTGTACGAGCTTTTTTCAGAATACGGACATGTTACTTCTGTTAGAATTGTACGCGACAGAGGCTCGCACCGAAGTAAAGGATTTGGTTTTGTGGAGATGGAGCACGATTATGAAGCCAACAGGGCTGTCGACAATGCAAATGGTTTAATCATCGCCGACCGGAAAATGGTGGTTCGATTTGGGCACCAGGCCAGTGGAACCCGTTCTGAAAAAAGAATGAAAGCACCATCACGCCATTCTTACCAATAGAAAATACACTTAAAAACAGAAATGCCAATCGGTAACCAAGGTATTCCGATTGGCATTTTCTTTACCACTAATTTCAGACTCAAATCTTCTTATAGTATTCCACTTTACCTTCCTCTGCCAAATCAGCTACTTTATCCGCTAAATTCTTTCTGGTTGTTTCATCCATTTCCTGAAAAGCTTTAGCCAAAGCAATTTTTTCTTTAATGAAATCGGCATTCTCGGCTCCCGTAATCAAAACACTGATGGGCATCGACCAGGAGAAGAAAAGAGCATCCCGCATCGATATTCTTCCCGGGACAACCGGATCATCTGATTGCCAAACCTCATTTCCATTCATTACTTTCTTGCCGAAGAAACGGCCGTCTGCCAAAGTCTTCATGGCCAACACAGCCAGCCTATTGTCGATGGCTTTTGGTATTACTTTCCTGACAAAGGAATGTTCCGATGCAAAATCGACGAGGTTGACCGGGAACTGACTGGTGCTGAACAACTCCATTCCCCCAGTTTTCTCCAACATACGAAGATGTGCGTACGGATTCTGATGCCCGGTAAATCCGATATGCCTTGCTTTCCCCGATTCTTTAGCTTCCCGGACAACATCCAGCAAACCGTTGGCAATGCGAGTATCGACATCCTCAGGCGATTGCAGCGAGTGAATTTGCCACAAGTCGAGATGGTCAGTATTCAACCTACGCAATGAACCTTCGAGGTGCTCACGCGCTGTTTTAGCATCCTGCGTAAAGGTTTTCGTCATCAGGAAAATATCATCACGGTATTTGGGTACCAGGTATTTTCCGTATCGCCGCTCACTTTCGCCATCGGCATACGATTCGGCTGTGTCGAAAAACCGGATGCCTCCCTCCATAGCAGCTTCGATTACTTCCTGTGCGTCGCGCTCGGTCGTCCAACCAACATGGTAACCACCAACGCCCAACATTGTAACATTTTCTCCGGTAGTACCGAGTTTTCGTTTCGGTAAGATTTCGCCCCACTTATCGTTCGCCGAAAAATTGTTCCCCAGGCTCGGATAGGGAAGCATCATGCCGGCAGTTAAACCCAGCATGGTTTGGATAAATTCTCTTCTTTTTTTCATAGTCTAATCTGGTTCGTCAGTATTCACTATCGAAACACTCGTTTTTATAAATAGTTCACAATCTTTCCGTTTACTAAAGATTGTTAAACAATGATAATCAACACACAATCGATCAAACCATCAAAAATCGCAGTTGTTTACATGATAGTTTATAGTTAAGTTTAGACAAATTTTTAATATAAAATTACCCGAACAACATAGTGGCTGTGCCGGGTTTTTTCAAGAAATTAAATCGTTTCGTTATGAAGAAGCTAATTTATTTATTCGCCCTGGCGGCAATCGTCGCATCCTGTTCTACAAATCCGGCCTTTATGGTTGATGGAAGTATAAAAGGATGGAAAGATGGCCCGGTAACTTTAAAGAAAAGAATTGACGGGAACTGGATCACCGTTGATTCAACCCAAATGAAAAAGGGAAAATTCAGTTTCTCGGGCACGGTTGATGTACCCGGAATGTACTACGTTATACCGCCTTCCGGCCGGAAAGATGCAATTCCTTTCTTCCTGGAAAACAGCAATATTGAAATTACAGGTAATAGTGATGACCCGAAAGACGTGGAAGTACATGGGTCTGCGGCACAAGATGAATTCAGAAATTTCTACGACCGCGTTGACAGTATCAACAACCAAATGAGCTCGTATTACGAAAAATACGCGAAAGCCCGTTCGGAAAACGATACAACCACATCTGCCCACATCGAGAAGGAACTAAATGACTTGTACAAAATAGAGAACGATATTCAGAAAGCTTTTGTCCTGGACAATCCCAACTCGTTTGTCGCTCCCTACATCTTGCTACAAATCCAATACGGTATGGATGCCTCCGAGTTGAACAGCTACGTTGAAAATTTCTCTGCTGACGTGATGAAAACACCCAGTGCTCAAACGCTGAGCATGCGAATCAAAAAGCTGGAGAAGGTAGCCGTCGGACAACAGGCACCCGATTTTACAATGAATGATGCCGATGGGAAGCCGGTTAAGCTATCAGACGTTTACAAGCAACACAAGTACTTATTAGTCGATTTCTGGGCTTCCTGGTGTGCTCCCTGTCGTCAGGAAAATCCAAATGTGGTTGCCGTTTGGCAAAAATATCACAACGACGGATTTGGCGTCATGGGTGTATCACTCGATGCTAAAAAAGATGCATGGATGAAGGCAGTAAAAGACGACAACCTGACCTGGACCCAGGTATCGGATTTGGAAGGCTGGAAAAACTCAGCAGCCGACTTGTATGGTGTCAATTCCATTCCGTCTAATATCCTATTGGACCAGACGGGAAAAATCATTGCACACAACCTGCGCGGAGACGATTTGCAGAATGAAATCTCTGCCTTGCTGAATAATAAAAAGTAAGTCAATACGCTATTGCATAAAAAGGGTGTCTGAAAAATGCAGACACCCTTTTTTTATTTTCTATCTCATCAGACTAGTTATGAGCCCATCGGAAACGGTAACCGATAGACCACTCAACAAATTCGGCCTGCGAGAACTCCGATGCCCGCAACCGGACGCCGGCAAACATATCGTTATTCAGATGATACCTTACTCCTATCCGCTGATATAATCTCGGCTCGGCTTTAGGGACATCCTTATTCAACAGAAAAACGCCTAAATCACCCACAAGACTGATGCGATCCATTGAATACTCGATGGTTCCAAACGTTCCCAACATGAAATAATCGGAACCTTCAACGGTTACCGGTTTTTCAACGTCATTGTCGACCATCATTTCTGCTTTTATCGAAGCATCATAGCCCATATCAAATCCAAGTCCTGCTTTCAACGAATGACTCATGCCACTCAACCACGCAGCTGAGAAAGTTCCGACAAAGAAGTTCTTTCCCCAGTATTGCTCTGCCAACGACCGCGTATATCGCATCTGCTTGGCGCCGGCCGAAAAAGCCACAACCAATTCATCTTCGCCCTTAAATTTCTTCTTCTGCACAGGAACCATCACGGGTCGTGAATCGGACAAATGATAACGTAACTCAACTTTGGGGGCAAACATGTTCAGTCCTCTAGAAAGGACCGCTAACGTGGGATTGGAGTAATGTGTATATCCAATACCTGCTGCCACATCAAACCGCTGGCTCAGTTGGTACGCATATTCAAAACCCAAATGCATGTATATATTCTTCCGGGCCCCAATAATCTGTTCCCACGTACTGGCCGTATTGGAATCGAAATTGGATGATAATCCCATTCTCCACTCATAATTTATACCGCTGCGTTTCCATCTTTTGATATTCCCTCCATAGAAAAAGTAAAGGGCCGCAGGCTTTCCTACCTGGTATACATCGTCAAACAACGTAGCAGAAGTCAATCCAACTCCATAGTACGGATAGTTAGACAGTCCATGCCATACTTTAGAACCATTGGTCTGCCATCCCAGCCGGATATCTGCAGCATTATAATTAAAAAAACCATTTCCGGCCGGATATGAGTTATTCAGCTTGAATACTGTTCCGGCTTCGTAACTTGCGCCAATCCAGGCCTTATACTTTTTCTTTGCCCCTGTCGTGTCTATAACGGTCGAGGCTTCCTGCGCCACCACTTCAATTGAGAAGAGCAGCACAAATACAAGGGAGAGAACGGAGAAGGTTAGAGATTTGTACATGTTTTATGATTTTGGATGATTTATATGCCGATTGCACATTTTCCTGATAAGTATTATCACCAAAAGTCTGTAAAACTTTAATACTTTTGATTACTGTTAACTAATATACGAAAAAAGCGGGATAATCAATAGTTATGATTACCCCGCTATTATTATCGTTAAACGGAAATGTTATTTCTTCCGGATATACTCGACAATCCAATCTCCGACTTCGTCTGTACCTAATGCTTTCCCGCCTTCTCCAGCTAAATCTTCAGAAACGGCTTTCGCTTCAATCGAAGCGTTTACTGCCTCCGTTATAAGAGCAGCCTCGTCCTGTAGTTTGAACGCATATTCGAACATCATGGCCGCCGAAAGAATCGTAGCACACGGGTTAGCAATATTTTTGCCCGCTGCCTGCGGATAAGAACCATGAATCGGCTCGAACACCGATGTGTGAACCCCCATGGAAGCCGATGGCAACAATCCAAGTGAACCGGATATTACGCTGGCCTCATCGGTCAGGATATCACCGAACATGTTTTCAGTTACCATCACATCGAAACGTTTAGGCCACTGAATAATCTGCATGGCGGCATTGTCAACGAACATGTACTCGACTTCCACTTCAGGGTACTTCGGAGCCATCTCTTGTGAGATGGTCCGCCACAAACGAGAAGTAGCCAAAACGTTCGCCTTGTCGACAATCGTTAGTTTTTTGCGGCGCTGCATGGCAAATTCAAAGGCCAGCTTCAAAATCCGCTCAATTTCTTCACGAGTGTAAATGCTGGTATCGTACGCCGTATTTCCGTCTTCGGAACGTCCCTGCGGTTGACCGAAGTAGATACCGCCAGTCAATTCGCGGATAGCGACAAAATCGGCACCTTCGATGCGGTCGCGACGCAGCGGAGACATATCCAACAGCGACGGGAACGTGATGGTCGGACGAATGTTGGCATACAGCCCCAATTTCTTCCGCATAGCGAGAAGTCCCTGTTCGGGGCGCACTTTTGCCGACGGATCGTTGTCAAAACGCGGATGGCCGATTGCGCCAAACAACACAGCGTCAGAATCCATGCAAAGCTGGTGTGTTTCTTCCGGATACGGATTACCGGTTTCATCGATAGCAACCGCTCCCACCAAACCTGTTTTGGTGATTAGTTCGTGTCCGAAACGAGCGCAAATGGCATTGGTTACTTTGAGCGCCTGCTCAACTATTTCCGGACCAATTCCATCGCCGGGTAACACTGCAACGTTCAATTTCATATTATATCAATTCAAATTTTTCGGAATCCGAATCAGAAAACCTGATTGTCGTTTTCCACGATGTTTAACATTTTCATTGTCGCCTTGATGGCGGCAGCCGTTTGGTCAGGATCCAAACCACGTGTTTTGAACTCTCTTCCCATGCGCCAGGTAATCAACGTTTCGACCAGCGCATCGGTATTTCCACCAGGAGGAATGGTTACCGTATAATCGGACAATGCCGGAAAAGGCTTGTTCAGTTTATGGAAAATCCGGCGCAATGCATTCATAAATGCGTCGTACTGACCATCGCCGGAAGTAGCTTCTTCGTATTCATTTCCATCGATGGAGATGCGTACTGTTGCCATCGGACGAAGGCCCAATGCATGAGAAATAGCGTAATTCTTCAGCTCGATATGCTGAATAATGGACTCACTTTTCAAGACATCCGAAAGAATATAAGGCAAATCTTCTGCAGTAACGCTCTCTTTCCGGTCGCCCAGTTCGATGATCTTTTCGGTTACTTTCTTCAAATCATCCGGGTCGAGATGAACTCCCATCTCTTCCAGATTTTTCGCGATGTTGGCTTTGCCGGATGTTTTCCCTAAAGCATACTTCCGGGTACGGCCAAACCGCTCGGGAAGTAACTCGTTGAAGTACAACTGGTCCTTTTTATCGCCATCGGCATGGATACCGCTGGTTTGCGTAAAGACGTTCTCACCAATAACCGGTTTGTTCGTTGGAATCCGAACCCCCGAGAAACTCTCCACCAAACGGCTGACCATCGCTAACTTACGCTCGTTAACCGAGTTCGGTCGCTTCAGATGGTCGTTAAGCAGTGCAATCACACTGGCTAACGGGGCATTTCCGGCCCGCTCACCCAAACCATTCACGGTAGTGTGAACACAATTAATGCCGGCGCGTATCGCAGCCTCGACATTGGCTACCGAAAGATCGTAATCGTTGTGGGCATGAAAATCGAAATTCATTTTCGGGAATTTCTCAATCATCATACGGCAAAACTCGAACGTCTCCAGCGGCGACAAAATTCCAAGCGTATCAGGTAGCATGATGCGCTGAATTGGTTCATCTTTCAGTCCGTCGAGCAACTTCTCCACGTAATCGGGGGAATGGCGCATTCCGTTCGACCAGTCTTCCAGGTATATGTTTACCCGAATCCCCATCTCACCAGCACGACTAACGGTTTCCCGAATATCCTGAATGTGCTGCTCCGTCGATTTTTTCAATTGCTGAGTTAAATGGCGGTGCGAACCTTTGGTCAAAAGATTCATCACTTCGCCCCCAGCATCCTTAATCCAGTTGAGCGATGTCTCTCCATCGACAAAGCCAAGAATTTCGATTCTATCACGATAACCGGCTTTTGAAGCCCATTCGATAACTTTTTGAGCAGCCCGGAACTCCCCCTCAGAAACACGAGCCGACGCAATTTCGAGATAGTCAATTTTGACCTCTTCGAGTAGAATTTTTGCGATGTTCAGTTTCTCGATTTCCGAGAAAGAAACCCCCGAGGTCTGCTCGCCATCCCTCAGGGTTGTATCCATGATATAAACTTTTTTTGCCATAGCTCTGCTCATCAGTCACACTTGTTTTATCGTAGAGATTCTTCGAACCTGGCTACTTTGTCTTTTAGCGTAACCAGAAAATCGATATCGTCATAGCCATTCAACAGGCACTTTTTCTTGTAGGCATTGATTTCGTAATCCGTTGTTTCGCCGGTTTCGAGATTGGTGAAAGTCTGTGATTCCAGATCCACTTCAAACTCGGCATTCGGATTCGCTTCAATGGTTTCGAACAATTTCTCGAGGTATTCAGGCGAAACCTGTACCGGTAATAACCCGTTATTCAGCGCATTGTTCTTAAAAATATCGGCGAAGAAGCTCGATACAACTACGCGAAATCCGTAATCGTAAATTGCCCAGGCAGCATGTTCGCGGCTCGAACCACTTCCGAAGTTTTTTCCTGCCACCAGGATTTTTCCGCTGTAGCGGGATTCGTTCAGAACAAAATCAGGATTTGGCGTATCGCCACTTTTGTAGCGCCAGTCACGGAAAAGGTTATCACCAAAACCCTTGCGCTCTACCGCTTTCAGGAAGCGGGCCGGGATAATCTGGTCGGTGTCCACATTTTCAATAGGCAGTGGAACTGCCGGACTCCGAAATTTTACAAATTTATCGATAGGCATAATCAATCCATTCAAAGTTCACATTATAAAAATTCACGCGGATCGGTCACACGACCGGTAACGGCAGCTGCTGCAGCCATGATCGGGCTGGCCAGCATCGTACGGGCTCCAGGGCCCTGACGCCCTTCGAAATTTCGGTTCGAAGTAGAAACGGCGTATTTGCCTGCCGGGATTTTGTCTTCGTTCATGGCCAGGCAAGCTGAACAACCGGGCTGACGTAATTCGAAACCGGCTTCTTCCAGAATTTCGACCAGGCCTTCTTTCCGAATCTGGGCTTCAACCTGGTGAGAACCCGGTACCAGCCATGCCGTGATATTATCGGCTTTCTTCTTTCCCTTCACAAAATCTGTGAAGGTCCGGAAATCCTCGATTCGGCCGTTGGTACAACTTCCGATGAAAACATAGTCGACCTGCTTGCCCAGCATTTTGTCACCGGGATGGAATCCCATGTATTCCAACGATTTGTTGAAAGTAAAGCGGTCGCTTTTTCCCATGTCCTCGCCGGTAGGAATGGCTCCGTCAACACCAATGCCCATTCCGGGATTGGTTCCGTAAGTAATCATGGGAGAAATGTCAGCGGCATCGTACGTATATTCCAAATCGAAAACCGCATCGTCATCTGATTTCAGCGTCTTCCAGTAAGCCAGCTGCTTTTCCCACTCTTCACCTTTCGGCGCAAATTCACGTCCTTTGATATATTCGAAAGTCACCTCATCCGGGGCAATCATTCCACCACGGGCACCGCTTTCAATACTCATGTTGCAAAGGGTCATGCGCCCTTCCATGGATAAGCTCCGGATCGCTGAACCGGCATACTCGATAAAGTGCCCGGTACCACCCGAAGTGGAAATCTTGGAAATAATGTAAAGGGCAATATCCTTGGCTGTAACGCCTTTATGCAATTCTCCCTCAACATTGATCCGCATCTTCTTCGGTTTGGGCTGAAGAATACACTGGCTGGCCAGTACCATCTCCACCTCGCTGGTTCCAATTCCGAAAGCTATGCTACCGAATGCGCCGTGAGTCGAGGTATGACTGTCACCACAAACAATGGTCATTCCGGGCTTAGTGATTCCCAGCTCGGGACCAATCACATGGACAATACCATGGAAAGGGTGATTCAGGCCATAAAGGCCAATGTTGTGCTTTTCGCAATTCGCAGTAAGCGTATCGACCTGCTTACGCGAGAGCAATTCCTGAATCGGAAGTTCCTGTCCTTCAGTCGGAACGTTATGGTCGGGAGTTGCCACGGTTTTTTCCGGACGGAAAACTTTCAAACCGCGACGTTCCAAACCACCAAATGCAACTGGGCTGGTTACTTCGTGGATAAAGTGGCGGTCGATGTAAAAAACATCGGGGCCACCGTCCACATGCTCAACCACATGAGCATCCCATATTTTGTCAAAAAGTGTTTTTGGTGCTGAACTCATTTGAATATCATTCAAAATTAATACTGCTAAAAACTGAATCAGATTTTATTTCCTGAACCGTTTCCGATTTTGTTAATCGCATCGATAAAAGCTTCAACCGAAGCGGTTACAATGTCGGTGTGAGCGCCAAAGCCGTTGTAAATAACGCCGTCAGCTTCAACCTGCATGTGCACTTTACCAATATCGTCACTTCCGCGGGTAATCGCCTGGATAAGGAATTCTTCCAGAATTACCTTACGGTGAATAATATCTTTAACAGCTGAAATCGCCGCATCGACAGGACCATTACCCGATTCGGTGGCTGTGAATTTCTCGCCGGCAATATCCAGCTTCACGGTAGCCATCGGAACCATATTCTTTCCGGTCACCACCTGCAGGAAGTCAAGCTTAATCCGACGTTCTCCTTTACCCAATTCGCCGAGCAGTACCAACAGATCGTCGTCCTTGATCTGTTTCTTCTTATCGGCCAGTTTCAGGAAGTCTTCGTAAACTTCGTCCACCTTTTCTTTGTCCAGTTTGTATCCCAGAACTTCGAGACGGTGCTTCAATGCGGCACGACCACTACGGGCCGTCAGCAGGATAGAAGATTCGTTGATACCCACTTCTGCCGGATCGATGATCTCATAGTTTTCGCGGTGTTTCAACACACCATCCTGGTGAATACCACTCGAGTGAGCGAATGCATTCCGACCAACAATCGCTTTGTTCGGTTGCACCGGCATGTTCATCAAACTGGAAACCAGGCGGCTGGTTTTATAAATATTTTTGGTATTGATATTGGTATGCAGATCCAACTCCTTGTGAGAACGAAGCGTCATCACCACTTCTTCCAGCGAAGTGTTTCCGGCACGCTCACCGATACCATTGATAGTCACCTCTACCTGGCGGGCACCGTTCATAATGCCGGATACGGTATTCGCGGTAGCCATACCCAAGTCGTTATGACAGTGAGTCGAGATAATGGCTTTATCGATTCCTTTTACATTCTCTTTCAGGAAACGAATTTTTTCACCGAACTCATTCGGAAGACAGTACCCGGTTGTATCCGGAATATTCACAACTGTCGCACCAGCTTTAATCACAGCTTCGATTACTTTGGCCAGATAAACATTGTCGGTTCGGCCTGCATCTTCGGCATAAAACTCTACGTCTTCAACATACTTCTTGGCATATTTTACAGCAGCCACCGCACGTTCAAGAATTTCGTCCTGGTTGGAATTCAGTTTATATTTAATGTGATATGGTGATGTACCAATACCGGTATGAATTCGTCCACGCTTAGCATATTTCAGCGCATCGGCAGCTACATCGATATCTTTCTCCACCGCACGGGTCAGGGCACAAATGGTTGGCCAGGTAACCGCTTTCGACAGTTCGACCACCGAATGAAAATCGCCCGGGCTGGAAATAGGAAAGCCGGCTTCAATCACGTCGACCCCTAGCAGTTCCAGGGCCTTGGCTACTTCGATTTTCTCAATCGTATTCAGCTGGCAACCCGGTACCTGCTCTCCATCTCGCAGTGTGGTATCAAATACATATACCCTGTTATCATCCATGATTTTCTGTATTGAATTTTCTTAATCTACTTTTTCAAACTATTCCCGGCTTTGTTCTATTATGAAGAATGGAAAGAACCACGTTCTCTCCATTCACATATTGTTCGGTATTAGCCGTTATTTTCGGGACGCAATTGGCGCACGGTGGCACCTGCTTTCCACATTTCAGAATCGTGCAATTCCTTCAATTCCCCTTCCAACTTGACTCGATAGTCAGACTTGCTGTTGGAATCGATCGAACGTTGCGCTTCATTTCCGGCAGCGACTTCGCTGTACAGTTCTTCAAAGACCGGCTGGGTTGCATCGCGAAATTTCTTCCACCAATCCAACGCACCACGCTGAGCGGTAGTCGAACAATTGGCATACATCCAGTCCATTCCGTTTTCAGCCACCAAAGGCATCAAACTCTGGGTCAACTCCTCAACAGTTTCGTTGAAAGCCTCGGAAGGTGTATGTCCGTTTTTACGCAGCACTTCGTACTGAGCTGCAAAAATTCCCTGAATAGCGCCCATCAGCGTCCCACGCTCTCCTGTCAAATCGGAGTAAACTTCGCGTTTGAAAGTGGTTTCGAACAGGTAACCTGAACCAACGCCAATTCCCAGTGCAACAACGCGGTCTTTGGCTTTTCCAGTAGCGTCCTGGAAAATTGCGAAGCTGGAGTTCAGTCCACGACCTTCGAGGAACATACGACGCAAGCTGGTACCCGAACCTTTCGGGGCAACCAGAATTACATCCACATCTTCCGGAGGTATAATACCGGTACGTTCTTTATATGTTACCGCAAATCCATGAGAAAAGTAAAGCGCTTTCCCGGGAGTTAAATGCTTTTTCACGGTAGGCCACAAAGAAATCTGGCCGGCATCGGATAGCAGGTATTGAATAATTGTTGCTTTTTCGCAAGCCTCTTCCAGTTCGAAAAGAGTTTCACCGGGTACCCACCCGTCAGCGACAGCTTTATCCCACGATTTGGAATTTTTCCGCTGACCGACAATGACATTAAATCCGTTATCACGAAGATTTAGTGCCTGACCGGGTCCCTGTACACCGTAACCAAGTACGGCGATGGTTTCATCTTTGAGTGTTTCCTGCGCTTTCGCAAGGGGAAATTCTTCGCGGGTCACCACATTTTCTTCGACGCCGCCAAAATTCATTTTAGCCATTTTGATCTGATTTTTTAAAAGGTGTTGTTATAAGACTTTTTATTTAATTCGATTTCATTTCGATACTTGCCAGGAGTGCATCCCGCTCGGCAAGGAATTCCGAAAGACGCTCGTTTGCAGAGCGGGTAATGGCCACACGACCGGAACGAATAAATTGCAGAACTCCAAACTTATTGAGTCCTTCGAAGAGTTCCTGCGTCTCTTCCTTGTGACCGGTTTTTTCGATGACCGTGTAATCCTTGGTAATTTCAAGGATACGGGCATTGTGTTTCCGCACCATCCGTTCAATCTGGTCCGATTCCATCAGTGCCTGGGTAGGAACTTTGTACAAAGCAATTTCCTGAAAGATCATCTCCTCATTGGTGTGAAAATAGGCCTTCAGTACATCCACCTGTTTTTCAATTTGTTTCACAATGTTCTCCACTCTCGAACGCTCTTCACGCACCACGATGGTGAATTTGGAAATTCCACTCAGCGCCGACTCCGAAACGGTCAGACTCTCGATGTTGACTTTCCGGCGAGTGAATATAATGGTGATCCGGTTCAGCAAACCGATGTGGTTTTCGCTGTATGCCGATATGATAAATTCTTCTTTCATTTTCATGTGTTTTATTCTATTGCCTTTCCTTGTCCGCTTTCACGGAACCAGGAACAGTCAACAGAGATTATTCTTCAGCCGACAACAAAATATCTGAAACGGATGCGCCGGTTGGTACCATCGGGAAAATGTTGTCTTCTTTTTCCACCAAAACATCCAACAGGAACGGTCCGGGATTGTCAATCATCTCTTTCATCGCCACTTTCAATTCTTCACGGGTGGTTACCTGCTTACCAGGAATTCCAAAACCCTCGGCAATCTTCACGAAATCAGGGTTCACCATTTCGGTGAACGAATAACGGCGCTCGAAGAAGAGTTGCTGCCACTGACGCACCATTCCGAGGAAATGGTTATTCAAAACAACCAGCTTAACAGGAAGATTTTCCTGAGCAATGGTTCCCAATTCCTGAATGGTCATCTGCAATCCGCCATCGCCGACAAACGCAACCACTTCGCGATCGGGAGCACCTATTTTGGCACCAATCGCTGCCGGGAGACCAAATCCCATCGTTCCCAAACCTCCGGAGCTAATGTGACTGCGCGTTTTCGAAAATTTGGAGTAACGGGCAGCTGCCATCTGGTTTTGGCCTACATCGGCTACCACAACAGACTGGTTATTGGTTAGCTCGGATGACATCCGAACCACTTCGCCCATCGTTAATCCCGGTTTAACCGGGAAAAGGTCTTTCTGAATCACCTTTTCATTTTCAATATCGGCAGCCTGATGGAATTCATTCACCCAATCGGTATGCTCCTGCTTTTTCACCAGGCGAGTCAGCATTCGCAGTGATTTCTTGGCATCACCGAGGACGGCTACATCCGCTTTGATGATTTTATTAATTTCGGAAGGATCAATTTCCAGGTGAATTACTTTTGCCTGACGGGCATAACGTTTTACATCACCGGTCACCCGGTCGTCGAAACGCATTCCTACGGCAATCAATACATCACACTCATTGGTTTTGATGTTGGGACCGTAGTTTCCATGCATTCCCAGCATTCCGGTATTTAGTTCATGCTCGGAATCCAAAGCGGATAAACCAAGTAAAGTTCCTGCTGCCGGTATACCTGCCTTTTCTATGAATTCCTGTAATTCACGCTCAGCACCGGAAAGAACCACTCCCTGTCCGAAAAGCAGGAAAGGTTTCTTCGCACTGTTAATCAGGTCTGCTGCACTTTTCAAACTCTCTTTATCGAGCGGATATTCCGGAACATAGCTTCGGATCTTTTCACAGCGCTTGTAAGTGAAATCCACTTTACCAAACTGAGCGTCTTTGGTCAAATCGAGCACTACCGGTCCCGGACGGCCGCTACGAGCAATGTAGAACGCCTGTGCAATCGCAGTTGGAATTTCCTCCGGCGTCGTGATCTGGTAATTCCACTTGGTTACCGGCATGGAGATACCCACGACATCGGACTCCTGGAACGCATCGGTTCCCAAAAGCGGCGATGCGACTTGACCGGTGATACACACGAGAGGTGTGGAATCGATCATTGCATCAGCAATGCCGGTAATTAGGTTGGTGGCACCCGGTCCGGACGTGGCGAAACAAACACCTACATCTCCGGTCACACGGGCATATCCCTGTGCCGCATGAACAGCTCCCTGCTCATGTCTTGTCAGAATGTGCCGTACCTGCTTGTCGAAATCGTACAAGGCATCGTAAACCGGCATAATCGCCCCGCCAGGGTAGCCAAATATGGTTTCAACTCCTTCTTCCAGCAATGAACGGATAACTGCTTCAGCTCCCGTAATCTGCATGGCCTTCTGTTTCATTTCCATAAATTCTTTTGATGGTGCCGTCATGGCTATCTGGATTTAGTGTTAATCAATTAATCTTACTGCTCCTTCGTCAGCTGACGAAACAAGACTTGCATAGGCTTTCAGCGCCCGGCTTACCTGCCGATCACGGCTTTGCGGAGTGTAGGCTTGTGCTCCTCGCGTTTCTTCATCAACACGGCGTTTTTCAAGCTCTTCCTCTGAGACCATTAACTCAATCCGGCGAGCCGGAATATCGATTTCGATGGGATCTCCATCCCTGACCAGCGCTATTTCACCTCCGGCAGCTGCTTCGGGTGAAACGTGTCCAATAGACAGTCCTGAAGTTCCTCCGGAAAAGCGACCATCGGTTACCAATGCACATTGTTTATCGAGTCGAACTGATTTCAGGTAGGAGGTTGGGTATAGCATTTCCTGCATTCCGGGTCCACCTTTGGGACCTTCGTAACGGATGATAACCACATCGCCGGCCTGGACCGCATCGCCAAGGATTCCGCGAATAGCGTCATCCTGCGATTCAAAGACCCGGGCCGTTCCCTTGAATTGAAAAACAGAAGGATCAACTCCCGCTGTTTTTATGATACATCCTTTTCGTGCTATATTTCCGAACAGTACAGCCAATCCACCTTCCCTGGTGTAAGCGTGCTCTATATCGCGAATACAGCCCTCTTCCCGATCCAAATCGAGTTTTCCATAATGCATCTGCTGTGAGCCCATCACCAGGTTACGACCAATATTTCCGGGCGCAGCTGAATAAAGTTCCCGAGCTTCCGCATCAGCCGTATCGCGCAAGACATCCCACTTATCAATGGCTTCGCCCAGCGTATTATCCGAAACCCGGCTAACTGATCGATTGAGCAATCCACCGCGATCCAACTCACCGAGAATGCCGAGAATACCTCCAGCCCTGTTCACATCCTGAATATGGTAATGCGAATTGGGAGCCACTTTACAAATACAGGGAACTCTCCTCGACAGCTCATCCATATCTTTCATGGTAAAATCAACACCAGCTTCACGGGCAATGGCCAATAAGTGCAGTACGGTATTGGTCGAACCGCCCATCGCAATGTCCAGGGTCATCGCATTCATAAATGCCTCACGAGAGCCGATACTGCGGGGTAGTACTTTTTCGTTGCCGTTCTTATAATAATCGTAGGTCAGATCGACGATGGCTTCTGCTCCTTTAACGAACAATTCTTTCCGGCGGGCATGTGTTGCCACCACGGTTCCGTTTCCCGGAAGGGAAAGTCCCAGTGCCTCGGTCAGACAGTTCATCGAATTCGCCGTAAACATTCCGGAACAGGAGCCACAGGTAGGACACGCGTTCTGCTCGACATCCAACAGCACACTGTCGCTCACCGAATCGTCGGCAGCCATGACCATGGCATCAACCAGATCAAACTGGCGGCCCTGCGCCTCTCCAGCTTCCATGGGACCACCGGATACAAAAATGGCCGGAATGTTCAAACGCATTGCGGCCATTAACATCCCCGGAGTAATTTTATCGCAATTGGAGATGCAAATCATAGCGTCCGCTTTATGCGCGTTAACCATGTACTCAACACTATCGGCTATTATTTCCCTCGACGGCAATGAATACAACATTCCGTCATGTCCCATGGCAATACCATCGTCAACTGCAATGGTGTTAAATTCTGCAGCGAAGCAGCCCAGTTTTTCAATCTCCTTTTTCACCATCTGCCCAACGTCATGCAAATGCGCATGACCGGGCACGAACTGGGTGAACGAGTTGACAACAGCAATCAGCGGCTTGCCAAAATGTTCCTCTTTCATCCCATTCGCCCTCCACAGGCTTCGGGCACCTGCCATACGACGCCCGCGGGTTGTTGTTTCGCTTCTCAGTTTTTTTTCCATGCCTGGATTTACGTTTAAAAAAAAGCCTTTCTCGTTTTCTTGAGAAAGGCTTGTTCGTTTCGATTTATGCAATAGTCAACCTTTCTCAACTGGTACCGACGAGAATAATAATGTCCACGAGAAGAAGGTTATCGACTATTGTACGCATCATATCTAATTTTTTCTTTTATAATCTGAAAGAAAACCATTCTCCGAGAGAATGGTTATCATGGGGTTGATTACAAAAATACCGCTCAATGTCCGCAATAAAATTTCCTTAATCAATTATCGCTTATGAACTACAAAGGCAAATGTAGAAATAAACACAAAAAGACAAAACGAAAATGTAAGTATTTACACTGATTTAATAAATAATTAAAAGTAGAATTGACCCTGTAGTATAAAACAGAAGCATATAATTCTAACAAACTACATTTTTGTTCGAAAAATCAATCCTCTGTAAGCATCTAAAAATCGATAACTTACAGACGCTTTAATTAGAATTAGTCTAATAAAAAGTAAGCAACCAGGGCTCTAATTGCTTTCCCATTTCATAAGAAGAACCTGAGAAATTATTTACAATTACTGCAAAAAATAGTTGGTGTCCGTTACGATTTGTAAATTCCCCTGCGAAACTTCTCACCCGTTCCATCGATCCGGTTTTTGCCCGCAACGTTCCTTCAAGCGGAGTTCCCTGAAAAAAGTACTTCAAGGTGCCTTCTTTGCCAGCCAACGGGAGAGAATTAAAGAATATCTGGTCATCACCAGGCGTTCTGTACATATTCAACATCACCTCAACCAACGTTCTCGTACAGACAGCATTCGACCGGGACAGCCCACTGCCGTCGGTCTGATAAAAACCCTGCAAATAAACGCCCCGATCCTGCCAGTATGATTTCAAATCTTTCAATCCTTCGTCCAAAGTCGGCTTACCAGATACCTTCCGTCCAATTTCCCGAAGAAGGTGCTCAGCAAACAAATTGACACTTTCATGATTGGTTGTGTCAATGATATCTTTCAGTTTGGGCGATTTTTCTACGGCCATCTGACGGAACTCACCATCTTCGCCTGTAAAAACGGCCTTTGCCTGACCAGTGATTTCAATTCCTAACTTATTTACCACTTTTCGTAACGAATCGGCAGCTTCGAGCGGAGGATTCGGCATGGCGCCTTTCACTACAAAATCATTTCTCCCTTTCGGAATTTCGCCCGTAATCATCTGATGTTGCGCATATGGAGCGCCATACACATACGATTGATCGCTGTTTTTATTGGAAGAAACCACCCGGTTATCCAGTGAAAAACCCGGAGTTTCCGGTTGTACATACTTCACACGGGTTGGTTCTCCCGCCTCAGCCGGCGATTGAAAATGTATCCGGTACATGTTGTCAGCAAATGTGAGCCCGTAAATTCCTGCGCCGTAATAATTTCCCATGTCTTCCCAAATCCATCCGCCGGGAATGGCAGTATCGTCCAGTGCCGAGGCATCGCCAATAACGTCGCCATCTACTTGTTTTATTCCGAGTTGCTTTAATTGGTATGCCCACTGTTCAAAAACTCCTAAATAATGGGTTTTAAAGTATTCGGAATAAAAAGCCGGATCAGCTCCTCCTCTAATAATTAAATCGCCTTTCAATGTACCGGTCTTGTGATCGATTTTTCCGATGTAGCCAAACCGGGTCTTAAACCGAAAGTCCGGCCCGAGCAAACGCATGGCAGTCGCCGTTGTCACCACTTTTAATACCGAAGCCGGCGTCAGGCTCTTTTGCGGCGACTGGGCTACAACCTGTCCCGTTGTAGCATCATATACATAAAAACTGTATTCGGCTGTCTGCAATTCCGGCAAATATGGTAACGCAGAAAGTGTATCAGGTTGTGATTTAACTTGTGTAGAAACGAAAAGGAGAAATAATGCAATAATTAATCTGTTCATGAGAAAACATAGTTTTACTGATTACCCGAACTTTTAAGGTAACCATATATAAATGAAACAAAGATTGATTGACGAAAACAAGCCAACTAGAACCAATATCCAAGAGACAAAAAGACCGAAGGATCGTTCGATATATTCGAACTGCTCACCATTAACTCGACAGGTCCAACCATACTATCATACGACAATGTAACACCTCCACCAGCCAGAACATCACCTTTGGTCAGAAAGTCATTATCATTTCCGTAGAACCCAAGGTTTGTATTCAATGTCAAATAAATACTTTCCCAAAAGCGAAAGCGGAAGTCCATTTCACCGACAGCCACATTGCGGGTCATCAACTCCATCCGGCGTAAACCGATAAACGGAACCTGTGCATTCAAATAGTCGGTTTGCTCAACGCCTCCCACAAAGGATTTATAATATACCGGCTCTCCGGAACCAATAATGATTCTTCCTTTCGCTGACGGCAGTATTGTAAAACGGGAACCAAAGGATTTAGCAAACTGGATGTTCAATTTTACCGGCATAAATGGATTCCCTTCATTCAATAACCAACCGTTATCAGTCACTATTTTGGCTTCGCCTAATAATTTCCATCCCACCGTTGGGAAGTAAGCCCGGTTCATTTGATCCAGGTCAATCTGGGCATAATAATTTAAGAGCGTTTGATTACTAAGATTAACATCAGCAGGTATGGCACCAATCACCGATTCCACATTGAAATGCTCCAGTTCCGCACCTAACGAAACCCTAAATGCATCGAAATAAACCGAGTGGGTAGCCAACTGTGCCTTGTATAACTGGAGGTTGACCAGCGACGATTTGTCTCCGTTTACATACTGCGAGATAGTTTCGTCGTGGATACTGGCTCCGGCAAAAAGCCCCGGCTTCCAACCATTATCAACTGTATAGCGCACAGCAAATGCCGGGTTAGTTGCCAGAATTGCATCCATTGACAACTTCGCTCCGGTCTTCCGGCTATTTTTAAATGTAGTATTGATTAACAAAGCTGCTTTCCGGTCAGTGTCATAGTGAATTCCCAGGTTCAGGCGATCGTGAACCCGTTCTTTCACTGTCAGATGCAGCGTTTTGTTTTGATCCCCAAGTAAACGATAGCGAACGTAATCGAAGTTTCCGGAGCCATAAATCCGTTTAATTCCTTCACGCAGTTGACGAACCGTCATCACTTGCGGTGGATCAAGGTCCAATAACCCGAGGAAATAATTCAATCCCTGATTTTTGGCACCGTCAACTGTCACCCGTTCGATAGTCAAATTGCGGTCCAGACTTGGAATCTTCTCTGGCTTAATGGGATTCGGTTTCAGATGCAGTGAGTCGCGCAGATGAATCAGTTGTGGAAGAATCTTCCGGGCAGCTTCCTCTCCCCTTTTTATCAACTCATCGGCCGATGCGGCATCAAAACTGGAAGCGGAGTATCCTTTGATGTCGGGCTTAATGTAATAGTCAACCAGCTTCTTATTTTCTTCCGACTTCCGGTAGGACATCAGGTTAACCAACTGGTTCACCACATCCGGGATGGATTGTAGTTCTTTCTTATCCCGCAGCCCATATTGGATATCCACACCGATAATAATATCAGCGCCCATCTCTTTACAACGGTTCACCGGGAAGTTATTGATAATGCCGCCATCCACCAGCAGGCGCCCATCCACATCAACCGGAGAGAATGCCGTAGGAACTGACATGCTGGCCCGAATCGCCAACGGGAGATACCCGTGCTTCAGAACCACTTCTTTTCCCGTTTCGATATCGGCCGCCACACAAAGGAAAGAACGCGGAAGCTTTGAAAAGTCAGTTACATTTTGATAGTCGAGTGCCAAATAAGAGAATAGATCCTGAACATTCTGACCGCTCAAAGCTCCCGAGGGTAAACTAACACGTTTCGAACGTATAGGAAAACTCAGGTTGTAACGATCCAGCTCATGCTTGTCAAAAACCGGAATATAACGCCTATCTACCTGATCACTCAGGAGCGTGGTCCAATCCTGGCTCTTCACTATTTTTTCCAGCGTATTGGCATCATAGCCCATTGCATAAAATCCTCCGACGATGCTTCCAATACTGGTACCAGCAATATAGTCAATCGGTATTCCAGCTTCTTCCAGCACTTTCAATACCCCAACATGAGCAAAACCTTTCGCCCCGCCACCACTTAAAACCAATCCGATTTTAGGGCGATGATTTGTTTCCTGGGCATGAAGTGAATACCCTGGAAAAATCAAAAAGATAAGTAGTAATATTTCTCTTATTCTCATGCTCGGTTTAGTCTGTCGGAAAATTATCATCTCCGGAATAAAGTAATTTTTAAATAAGGCTCACGGAAGCTTTTGAATGGTTCAAGATAATTCTTTTCATGACTTGTTTTATTACTTTTACCAATGATTATTGTTATGTAAACGTAAAATAGTAAAGGCCGAAATAATTCAACTTGACAGAGTCGGCTGATTACAATCATTTTATCTGGTGACCGATTGAATAAGTTATGTGGAAAGAAGCATTAATTGTAGGTTTAGGAGGAGGTTTGGGAAGCATTTCCCGTTTTCTTTCGCAAAAAGGAGTTGAACGGTTTATGGATAGTTCCTTTCCAATGGGAACATTCGTAGTCAATATTGTTGGTAGTCTTATCATTGGTATTGTTTACGAAATGGCCAGCAGAGGCAACCTGCTAAGTCCCGAAGCCCGCCTTTTCCTTGCAGTAGGGTTTTGTGGCGGCTTTACCACTTTCTCATCATTTGCCTATAACAATCTCACGCTGATCAACGAAAAACTGTGGCAATACCTGTTCCTGAACGTCGGCGGAAGTCTCTTTACAGGAATATTGGCTGTTTATTTGGGAATTGTTCTGGTCAGAGTTATTTTCTGATCAACAAGTCTGTCGTTAAACCGAAAAATTCAATCATATGGAACTGTACGGAAAAGCTCTCAACCTCCGTATTCAATGCGGAGAAACCGATAAATACGAAAGTCAGCCATTGTACGAAGCCATTATATATGCCGCCCGGAAAGAAGGTATGGCCGGCGCTACGGCCTTTCGCGGTGTTATGTCGTTCGGTGCCAGCCACTCCATCCACACCATGAAAATATTCGCGTTGGGAGGCGACCTTCCTATATTAATTGACATTACCGATAACGAAGAACGAGTAAAGAAATTTATCCCTATCGTAGAAGAGATGATGGAGAAATCGGGCAAGGGGGGAATGATTACCACACACGAGGTAGAAGTTCATCGTTACCTTCCGGGGAAAAAGCACCGGAATGAATCGTGATTTGCTAGCCCGTGATATCTATTTTTCTATATATTAAAATACCCTGATTCCGAAAATTCACGATCGGAAAATACCAGTAAAATCAAGCCATTCGGTTCTTTATTAACTTAACTACAAATTTCATTTCTCCCCGATAAAAGGTAGACGTAATTCACAGGGAATGTTTATCTTTGTCAGGATTTATTACGCATAAAAATTATTGCTTGGCTGTCGTCCTGACAGCTAAAAATGTTGAACATAAAAACAGCAAAAAACAATGTTGATTTACAAAGTAGTCGGAAGAGAAATTCTGGATTCCCGCGGGAACCCAACCGTTGAAGTCGAAGTTACCCTCGAAAGCGGTGTTGTAGGTCGCGCTGCTGTACCGTCAGGTGCATCAACCGGCGAAAACGAAGCACTCGAACTTCGTGATGGTGACAAAGGCCGTTACCTCGGTAAAGGCGTACTGAAAGCTGTTGAAAACGTAAATAACGTGATTGCCGAAGAAGTTATTGGCATGAGCGCTCTCGATCAGGTTGCCCTCGACAAGAAATTGCTCGAACTCGACGGAACCAAAACCAAGTCTAAACTGGGTGCTAACGCCATGTTGGGTGTTTCGCTGGCCGTAGCTAAAGCTGCTGCTGCTTACCTCGATATGCCGCTGTATCGCTACATCGGTGGAACCAACGCCAAAACCCTGCCCGTTCCGATGATGAACATCATCAACGGTGGTTCTCACTCCGATGCTCCGATTGCTTTCCAGGAATTCATGATTCGCCCCGTTGGTGCTCCGTCTTTCCGCGAAGGACTGCGCATGGGTGCTGAAGTTTTCCATCACCTGAAGAAAGTGCTTAGCAAACGTAACCTCAGCACCGCGGTTGGTGACGAAGGTGGTTTTGCTCCGGCACTCGATGGTACCGAAGATGCTTTGAACAGCATCATCGAAGCTATTAAAAACGCAGGTTACAAACCAGGTCGTTTGGAAGAAGGTGGCGATGTTTCTATCGCTCTCGACTGTGCTTCTTCTGAATTCTACAGCGACGGAGTTTACGACTATTCCAAATTTGAAGGTGGTAACGGTGCAAAACGCAGCCGCGAAGAGCAGGTGAACTACCTGGCTGAACTGGTTGAAAAATTCCCGATTGATTCTATCGAGGACGGTTGCGACGAAGGCGACTGGGATGGTTGGGTAATGCTCAACAAAAAACTGGGTGACAAGTGCCAGTTGGTTGGTGACGACCTGTTCGTAACCAACGTTGAATACCTGCAGAAAGGTATCGAACTGGATGCTGCCAACTCTATCCTGATTAAAGTGAACCAGATTGGTACGCTCACCGAAACACTCGACGCTATCGAAATGGCTCACCGTGCAGGTTATACCAGCGTAACTTCTCACCGTTCAGGTGAAACCGAAGATTCAACCATCGCTGACATCGCGGTAGCAACCAACAGTGGCCAGATTAAAACCGGTTCTCTGAGCCGTTCTGACCGTATGGCTAAATACAACCAGCTGCTTCGCATTGAAGAAGAACTGGGTAAAAATGCCATCTATGGTTACAAAAAAGTGAAAAAAGCCTGATCCACTCAGGATTTTATCATACCCGAACCTCGCCTTGTAAGGCGGGGTTTTTTTATGTTCCGGAATAGGAATTTTTCTCGTTTTACTGTTATAGATTCTAGAAATATGATTCACCCATATTAAAAGAACAAGACCATGAACAATCAAAAATTATTTATCCCGAAAGGGAAGAAGTATGCAATCTTTATCCTTCTCCTCACCTTTCTTTTTACCGGATGTAAAACACTGAACAATGCCGAAAAAGGTGCCATGATTGGAACCGGAACCGGCGCTGCGGTAGGCGCCGGAATTGGAAAGCTGGCCGGAAATACAGCTATCGGAGCCATTATTGGTGCAGGAGTTGGTGGAGCAACCGGCGCTGTTATCGGTAATTACATGGACAAGCAGGCTGCCGAAATGCAGAAAGATTTGGAAGGTGCCAAAGTGGAACGTGTTGGTGAAGGAATCAAAATTACGTTCGATTCCGGTATTCTATTCGCACTCAACTCCAGTGCGCTGAATCAGCAGTCCAAAGACCAGCTTGCCAAACTCTCTCAGATTCTGAATAAATATGGTGATACCAATATTTTGGTAGAGGGTCACACCGACAATACCGGGACAGCGGAGTACAACCTGAAATTGTCGGAACGGCGGGCTGAAAGTGTAGCAACGTACCTGGAAGGACACAATGTGGCCTACTCCCGTATTACCACCAAGGGATACGGCGAGGAGCAACCCATTGTGGCTAACGATACGCCGGCACACCGGGCACTGAATCGCCGGGTGGAAATTGCCATTTTCGCTAACAAAAAACTGAAGAGGGCAGCCGAGAAAGGAACCATTCCGATTAACAACTAACAATCGAATGACATAAAAAAAGCGGTCTTCTCCAGACCGCTTTTCTTTTCAGTACGCTTTCAGCTATTTAATCCAAACTGTTTTGATATTCACAAACTCTTTTATCCCGTAACCGGAAAGCTCTCTTCCGTATCCGGAATTCTTGATTCCGCCAAAAGGCAGCCGCGGGTCCGATTTCACCAGGCCATTAACGAAGACAGCCCCGGCCTCAATCTTTCTCGCCAACTCCTCTCCTTTCTTCAAATCCGATGTCCAGAGCGAAGCCCCTAGTCCGTACAAACTATCGTTCGCCACTTCAATTGCCTCTTTTTCATCTTCTACCGGAAGTACAACTGCCACAGGCCCGAAGGTTTCTTCCATGTAAACAGGCATCCCTCGGCTTACATTCGTTAAGATGGTGGGAGAATAATAGTTGCCAATTCCTTCCACCCGGCTTCCGCCGGAAATAATCTGGGCTCCCTGCTCCACCGATTTCTTCACCTGGTTGTCGATATCGTCGACCAAATCGGGGCGGGCCAACGGAGCCAGCGACGTTTCCTCTTTCCCCGGGTCGCCTGGTTCATATGCTTCCATCAAGGCTTTCACTTTCTCAAGAAACGGTGCGGCAACATGCTGCTCCACGATGAACCGCTTTGCTGCGATACAGGTCTGCCCCGAGGTTATCATACGGGAGCCAACCGCTACTTTTGCAGCTTTCTCCAAATCGGCATCCGCCAGAACAATAAATGGATCGGAACCGCCCAGCTCGAGCACCGACTTCTTCAGGTATTTACCTGCCAGCGAGGCCACCTGACTACCGGCATATTCACTTCCCGTAAGGGTAACAGCTTTCACAGCCGGATGAGCAATGACAGCCTCCACTTTGGAAGAGGAAATTACCAACGTGCGAAAAATATTTTCCGGGAAACCGGCATCCCTGAACACCTCCTCGATGGCCAGAGCACAGCCCTGAACATTTGACGCATGTTTCAACAGGCCGGCATTGCCTGCCATAAGTGCTGGTGCCGCAAAGCGAAATACTTGCCAAAACGGAAAGTTCCACGGCATAACCGCCAGAACCGGTCCCAACGGATTGAAAACGGCCATGCTCTTCGTTGCGTCCGATTCCATCAGCTCATCCACCAGCATTTGCTCAGCGTTTTCCGCATAATATTCACAAACCCAGGCACACTTCTCTACTTCCGAATACGACTCTGCAATGCGCTTGCCCATCTCCGCGGTAATCAACCGCGCATATTCCTCCCTTCGGCTTCGCAACAATTCTGCAGCCTTCTGCATCCATTGCGAACGCTGGGCAAAACTTGTTTCGCGATAGCCCTTCCATGCTTCAAAGTTCAGGTCAACAACTTCCTTCACCTGTCCTTCACTCATTTCGGAATATTCCTTTATCAACTCTCCTGTTGCCGGATTTATAGATTTCATAACTCACTATTTTTTCCATTAAATGTACAAAATCATCAGTGCAACGCATAAGAAGAAGCCGCCTAATCCGGCCGGTTTCGTCAAATACTTGCGGAACATTATCTTTGCGGAAACTTTCCACACCCACATGTATACGAAAGAGGAGAAGAAAGAGTTAGTTAAACGTTTTTGGACCGAATTTGATGGCTACTGCAGCCAGCTTCCGGAACTGGCCGTAATGAAGAAGAAATGGGTTCTGCACCGAACTAAAATCAGCAATGTAGTCTTGAAATTTGAGGTCGGCCGGGAATTTGCCGATGTGATTCTGGAAATCAGCCATAAGAATGAAGCCCGCAGACTGGAAGTTTACGAACTGCTTGAGAAGTACCGGTTGCTGCTGGAAGACGGTTTCCCGGAAGGATTAATTTGGGATTTTGCTTTTGAGCGCGACAACGGACAGGAAGTTTGCCGCATTTACGAGCGAAAAACGGGATTTGACATGCACCGTCAAAAGCAGTGGAATGAAATATTCGCCTTCTTCGCTGAGAACATGTTGCGGCTGCAAAACAATTTCCTCGATTTCAGAGACGTCCTGAAGGAGGAAATCCTGGCGTTAAACCGTAGAGAACAATAACAATTCGAATACTCAAAATATCCAACTACAATACCTGCCGAACCGTGTCCCTCGGCTCCTCGTGCTGCCGGTAAAAATCACCGCGGTAGTCAGGCGAATACCAGCCGTCGTTGTTTTTAGGCTGATAAATCTTTAGGTGGTAAAATTCCTTCATTTCTTCAGGAACCAAAATCGGCATCGGGGCCCTGATGTCGCCAGGTTCCCAAATCATCGGATTGCGCGAAACAGATGAACGATCGGGCATATCCACTTTCAATGTATCGGCCATCAGTTTATGTGCCCAGTCCGGGAAATTCTCAATTTCGCCCGGGATTGGTGTTCCTACGATGCCCGACACGCTCCTCTCCGTCCGGCAGGAAGTTCCCAGCCAGATCAACCACAAAGCAAGGAAAATGAATTTCAGCCTGTACATGACTCGATATTTAAACCTAATGCGAATCAGAAAGCATCACACACGAGAGAGGAAAATCCCCCGGAAGTAAGAGGTACCTGTTTGCCGGTGTTCAACCTCAGATTGCCTCAGCAACCTGAACATCAACGTTAAAGTTAATAATATTATCACGATTCTTCATATAGTGCTACCAGTAATAAAATTCATATTCTCAACAAACTTTGTAAAAGTTTTTAAAAAGATTTGCCAATACCGTAAATTGCTTTCAATAATTGGACGACTAAACCATTTGTGCAATGAATCGCATTCTTCCGGTATTTTTACTTCTGTTTCTACTCGTTGGTTTCAAGGTAAAAGCTCAAAACACTGAGACTTCGCAGGAAAAAGCAAAACGAATGGCCTGGTTCAAAGATGCGAAGCTGGGCATCTTCATCCACTGGGGCATTTATGCGGTAAACGGAATAGACGAAAGCTGGTCATTTTACAACGGATATATTTCCTATCCCGATTACATGAAGCAGCTCAAAGGCTTTACGGCCGCCAATTACCATCCCGAAGAATGGGCTAAATTGATCAAAGAGAGTGGAGCGAAATATACGGTGTTAACCACGAAGCATCACGATGGTGTTGCCTTGTGGGATACAGAGTGTAGCGATTTGAACGTGGTAAAGAAAACACCAGCCGGTCGCGATTTGGTCGCTCCATTTGTTAAAGCTGCCCGAAAAGAAGGATTGAAAGTTGGCCTTTATTACTCCCTGCTCGACTGGAGCAACCCGAATTATCCGAATTGGACCCGTGAAAAGAAACGATACACCAACGATTCAGTCCGCTGGAACCGCTTTGTTAAATTCAATTTTTGCCAACTGGAAGAACTTTCTAAAAAATTTCATCCCGCTCTGTTTTGGTTTGATGGTGACTGGGAACAATCCGCTGAAAAGTGGCATGCTAAAGAACTGGCTGCCGATTTGAGAAAATACAACAAGAACGTCATCCTGAATTCCCGCATTCAGGGCTATGGCGATTATGAAACCCCCGAGCAAGGACTTCCGGTTACGAAACCCGAAAGTAAATACTGGGAACTGTGCATGACCATGAATGATTCGTGGGGATACCAGCCCAACGACACCAATTACAAGTCGGCCAATCAAATCATCCGGATGCTGGTGGAATGCATCTGCATGGGCGGCAATTTGCTACTGGACATTGGGCCGAAAGCTGACGGGACCATTCCCCAACAACAAGTTGATATTTTAAAAGAACTGGGGCGTTGGACATCGAAACACAAGGAAGCGATTTACGGAACCCGCGCAGGCATTCCACCCGAACATTTTTACGGTCCAACAGCGCTCAACCAAAAGGGAGACATTCTGTATCTGTACCTGCCATATAAACCGGTAGGACCGTTAATGATAAAAGGATTGAAAAACAAAATAAACCGAATCTGGGTCGTTGGCAACGGTACCAAACTCAACTGGAAAGTAATTGGGAAACAATACTGGAGTAGCGTGCCGGGCATCGTTTATATCGATGTTCCTGAAAGAGTGCTTGACCCGCAGGTTACGGTGATTGCTGTTCTGCTTGACGGGAAGATTGATTTGTACCGGGAGAAAGGACAGGTAATCGAAAGTAATTAGTTGTAAACCAAACATGCATTACCCGTATGAAAAAAGGCCGTCGATGACTGACGGCCTTTTGCATGTTTTATGAAATCTTGATTTGCTTGGCAGGTTTCGGCTTTATTTCTTCCCGTTTGGGAAGCGTAACGCACAAAATTCCATCTTTGTACTTAGCGGCGATCTTATCGCTGTCTACTACATTTCCAGACAGATGGAATGTGCGCTGGAAAGCCTGATACCTGAATTCGCGCTGCGTATATTTGCCCTCTTCGTCTGTCTTGTTTTCTTCCTGCTTTTCGGAAGAAATAGTCAAACGGTTATTATCCAAATCGATTTTAAAATCATCTTTGGACAATCCAGGAGCAGCGACTTCAATTACATAGTCATCATCCGATTCCTTGACATTAACAGCAGGCAACGTACTGTCCATGTCTGCGAAATTGGAGTTTGTCCAATCCATCCAATCCCTTGAGAAAAAGTTATCGAAGAAAGAAGGGACAGACGGGAACATTCGGTTGTTAGCTTTTACAATTGCCATAATAAACCCTCCTAACTTTTTAGTTCAACATTCAAGTTCTTACTTCTTATTTCAATTAGCAAATTCACTCAGTAAAAAAACAAGTAATATGCCACGCCAAACCAACTTCCCTTTTACCTGCGACCATATTTAGCAAGTCGATTGATTTACAATAATTTCTTCTTTTCATTCCTTTTCAGGAAGAAAAACACAACTGACAAAAACACATATAAACAACTTCAAGCTAAGTCATTATGTCATTTTAAACTGTAATTTTGTCGTTAAAAAGAAAGGCCATCCCGTTACCGGGACAGCCTTTACCTGAATGATGATATGAATTATTTCTTTTCGATGAACCTAGGTAACGAGAACAGGAATTCGAGTCCTCCTTCTTTTCGGTTTCTCACCGTTATTTCGCCCTTCTGGTAAACCACAGCGTGCTTCACGATGGCTAGTCCCAAACCGGTTCCTCCCAACTTGCGTGAACGTCCTGAATCGATTCGGTAGAAGCGTTCAAAAATGCGTGATAAGTGCTCTTCTGCTATACCGATTCCATTATCAGAGAAAGCAAAATAATGGAACTTGTCGTCTTCGAGGTAGTGATTAATGGTTATGGTAATATTTTCACCGGCGTAGTTCAATGCATTTTCCATCAAGTTCTGGAAAATAGAGAATACCAGGGAGTAATTTCCTTTCACCGCCAAATCATAATCAGCGTCGACCTCAACCACCACACTCTTGCGGTTAATCATGGTCTGAAAACTATCGACTACTTCCGAAATCAACTTCCCAACCGTCACTTTCTCAATAGTATAATACTCTCCAGCCTCTTCTATCTTATTCAACAGAGCGATGTCACCAACTAATTTGGTCAAACGGTTTACCTGGCTGTTTGCCTTTTCGATAAAATGACGTTGTTTTTCGGAATCGAGACCAGGCGACTCCAGGATTGTTTCCAGATAACCTTTTGCCGAAGCAATGGGCGTTTTCAACTCGTGTGCGATGTTCGAAGTCATCTGCTGTTTCATCAAACGCTGCTTCACCAGCTTGGTATTGTCGGTAATAATGATCTCGAATGTTTTATCCTGAAACACGATGCACTGTACATGGAAATACCGTCCACCAACCTGAACATTCATTTCTGTTCTCGGCAAATCATGCAGGAAAAACTCCGTCTCCGATTGCAGAATTTCATCCAGAAAAAGGTTAATAGCGTCAAACGCTTTTACCTGGAATACCTGCTCGGCAGAAATGGTTGACTCCTCGGAAATAATGTTGATGAACTGAATAAAGTGATTGTTCGAGAGCATGGTTTTCTTTTCGGACGAAAAGAATGCCACTCCTTCGTTCAACACAAAAAGGTGACTGAACAACTTCTCTTTCTCCTGGGTTAACTCATCCTTGGTTCTACGCAGCTGCTTGTAAAGCTTGATGATCTCGTGACTAATAACTCCAAGCTCATCATCGGGGAATTGAATGTTGCGATCGTATGTGCCTCCACGACGAATGGTTACCGCAAAATCCTTCAGCTTATTGATACTGTCACCCATGCGGCGCGACACGATGCGCAGAACGAGCCAGATGACGAAGAACAGGAAAAGAATAAATATGATAAATGTCTTTTCGGCCTGCAGAAAATGCTGAATCTGCATGTTGTAAACCGCTGCTGCCCGAACAAAATAATCCTGGTAGAAACGAGCAAAGTAATAGTAATCTTTTCCGGTGGTATGTGATTTCCGAAGGTTGGCACCAAAGTCGGAATAAATAGATTTCTGTACTTCAGGTCGCTGCAAATGGTTTTCCATGTGCGCGTAATCTTTCACCGAAGTATCATACAGAACTTTGCCATCGTGATTAATGACCGTAATTCGAACTTCATTGGTCGGAATCAACGATTTTAATGAATCGAGTTTGGCAAAATTGCTACTGGAATAAATTCCTTCGTGCCGGATGTATTGATCCGTCAGATTGGTATAGCTTTCAAGCGAGGCATCCAATTGTCCTTTCCGGTAGTCCTTTTCGCGTTGATACTGATATATCAGGATCGACATCGTAAATACCACAAAAAGAGAGAAGTAATAGACGAATAATTTCCGTTGAAAGCTGTCTTTTGTAAACATCGTTGTATCTAAATTTTGTCAGTGTTAAACCTCAAAATAATAGCCAAAACCTGATTTATTCCGGATGCACTTTCCGTACTCTCCCAATTTCTTGCGCAACCGCGTAATGTTTACATCAACGGTTCGGTCGGTCACCACCACATCATCACTCCAAACACGGCTCAAAATGTCTTCCCGAGGAAAGATTCGTCCTTCGTTTTCCATCAATAACCGCATCACTTCAAACTCCTTGCGTGTTAGCTCAATTTTTTTATCGCCAATCAGCAAGCGCTTTATTTCGGTATCCAGTTTAAATTTACCGGAAGTAATTACCGGCTCTACATGCTGTATTTCACCACTGCTGCGGCGCATTACAGCCTTTACCCGAACGACCACTTCTTTTATCGAAAATGGCTTTGGAATATAATCGTCGGCTCCAATATTAAAGCCGGTCACCACATCGTTTTCGGTATCTTTTGCTGTAAGAAAAATGATTGGAACGGTCAGGCTCATGTCTTTCCGAATCTTTTCGGCCAAACGAAAACCAGACATTTTGCCCATCATCACATCCAGCAAAATCAGGTTGTACTTCTTAAGCTTTTTGGTCATTGCATCTTCAGCCGAAAGCGCAACATCTGTTTCGAAACCTTCACTTTCGAGGTTAAACTGAAGGATTTCGCAAATGTCCTCTTCGTCGTCAACAATTAAAATACGAGGTTTGTCTTTTGCCATTTTTCATAAGTTTTACATCGACCAAGCTCCTTCACCACCATCAAGCTGCCGTTCCGCTATAACTCATCACCATCCAGATCAATCTGTTTATGGCGAATGTCTGTACCCTCGAGCGAATAAATAGATGCTTCTGCTACGTTAGTTGCATGGTCAGCAATGCGTTCAATATTCGAAATAATACTGTTGATATTGATAAAGCTGAGCAACATATCCTGAGTTTCCTTAGGTAGTTTACTCTTTTTAACGGTTTTCTTTATGAGTTTATGATTCAGTTCGTCAATTACCGAGTCATTTTTGATGGTCCAAATTGCATACTCCTTATCGTTATTGATAAACGAAAGAATTGATTTTCGAACCATGTTCACACTTGAAATCAACATATTGGAAATAACATCCGACAAACGCTCGAATACCGCCTCATCCTTAATCCTGGGAATCGAACCGGCAATATTGGTCACCAAATCGCCTATGCGTTCCAAATCGCCAACCATCTGGTAAATAGCCATCATCTGACGCAAATCAGAAGCTACCGGCTTCTGCAGCACGATGGTGTTGACAATCTTTTCACCAATTTTCACATCCAGTTTATCGATTTTCTTCTCGTTGCTGGCAATTTCCTTTGCAATGTTTGCCGGAACTTCTGTTTCTCCCTGGCTCATTACTTCCTCTATCAAGTCGAGTTGACGAAGAATGGTGTTGGCCATATCCTCGAAACGTGAGAGAATATCCTGTATCGCGTTTTCCTTGTTTATACTCATTTGTTCGTTCGATTTAAGGAAAGTAGAACTTTCGTTTGGTTAAGTTGGTTGCAATTATTTACTATTCCGTGATCCAATTGCTTACAAATTACCCAAATTCTCCGGTAAGGTAGCCTTCGGTACGCGAATCCTTCGGATTCGTAAACATCGTTTTCGTTTTATCGTACTCCACCAATTCTCCAAGATACATAAACATGGCGTTATCTGAAATACGAGCCGCCTGAGACATGTTATGCGTCACCAGGACAATGGTGTAATTCTTTTTCAATTCAACCAACAAATCTTCAACTCGTGCTGTCGCTACCGGGTCGAGAGCCGATGTAGGCTCGTCCAGAAGAATTACATCTGGTTTAAACGCCAACGCGCGCGCAATACACAACCGTTGCTGTTGTCCGCCTGAAAGAAACGTTCCCTTCTTAAAGAGTGATTCTCGTACCTCATCCCACAAAGCCACATCCCTAAGCGAAGTTTCAACAATTTCTTCCCTCTCGCTTTTTTTCAATCGAATTCCGTTGAGTTTGTATCCGGCAATCACATTATCGAAAATACTCATGGTCGGGAACGGATTGGGTCGTTGAAAAACCATTCCAATCTTCCGCCTGAGTTTTATAGTCGACATCCCGTACACATCTTCATCGTTCAACAGGATTTTCCCTTCGGTAACAATGTTCGGGTACAACTCGTGCATCCTGTTAATGGCTCTCAGCAAGGTGCTTTTACCACACCCCGAGGGTCCCATTATTGCAGTAATAGAGTCACGTTTTACGTCAACCGAAACGTCCTTTACGGCATACTTACCTCCCTTGTCGTATGCTATCGACAAGTTCTGAATAGACAATACAGGGTTTTTAACTTCAATAATATTTTCGTTCATCGATATTGTTCGATTTAAGCCGGAAATGCTTTTCTGTTCAAAATTTCGTTTTTTCGTCACGTCTGCCAACCGGCAGTATCTTTTCTGCTAAGTTAATGAATACTGTGCTTTGCCGAAATTCGCTTTGAAATGATGTTCAACGTGAGTACAAATCCCATCAGGAAGAGCGAAGAACTCCAAATCAATTCCACCATATTCGGGTCGTTATAGAATTGCCAGATCAACAGCGGTACAGCACTGGTCGGGTGTGTTATATCCCAGTTAATCCGAGGGTTCCCAAGCGTTGTCAACATAAGCGGTGCGGTTTCACCAAGTATTCGCGAAATAGAAATCAAAATACCGGTGAGCAATCCGCTGAAACTTGAAGGGATTAGAACGCGAAGAATAATCTTATGATAAGGTACACCAAGAGCAACTGCAGCTTCTTTGAGTGTTCCGGGGATCATTTTGAGCGTTTCTTCCGTTGAGCGAATAATTAAAGGCAACATCATAATGGCCAATGATACACTTCCGGCCAAAGCCGAATAGCTATGGGTAATATATTTCACAACCCACAGGTAAACGATGAGGCCCAGCACAATAGACGGAACCCCTTGCAGTATATCAGCGATATCACGAATGATGTTGGAATAACGTTTGCCGGGAGTCTCGTAAAGATAAATCCCTGTAATAATTCCAAACGGGATGGCCATCACCGCGGCTAAAACCACAATAAGGATGGAACCTGTAATACCGTTGGCAATACCACCGGGAATGGTTTCTCCATTGGCTTTGGCGACCATAGCCTGGAGCGTGTCAGGAGCAGCTTCAGTAAAAAACGAAAGATTAATCTGTCCAATTCCCTTAACAACTAATTCTCCTACAATCAGAATAATGGGCAAAATGGTTAACAAAGAGAAAAAGATGACAATCCCCAGAAAGATCTTGTTCTTTGTGTTGCGGCTGTTTGAATTATCACGGATAGCAATCGCTTTCATTTCGTTGCGGTTTGAAAATAGTTAATCCGTTAGGACAATTTTTTGATGATAAATTTGCCGGCGGTATTCACCAGTGCTGTTATGACAAAAAGTAAAAGGCCAATGGCTATCAGTGAACTTAACTTCAGTCCATCTGCTTCACCAAATTGATTGGCAATAACACTGGCCATCGTATTGCCGGTGTCGAATAAACTATGAGGTACCTTATTCGCATTACCAATCAACATCGTAACTGCCATGGTTTCACCTAAAGCACGTCCAAAAGCCAAAATATAACTAGCCACAATTCCGGAACGGGCATTAGGCACAATCACATTGAAAATAACCTCCATCCGGGTGGCTCCCAGCGAATACGCTGCTTCCTTCAGCTCATTGGGCACCATCACAATGATTTCATTACTTAGGGAGGTCGCATAAGGTATAATCATGATCGCCAGGATGATTCCCGAAGTAAAAACTCCAAAGCCCTGCGGACTAAGTCCGAGATGCATAATAACCGGACGTAGGGTGTAAAAGCCCCAGAGGCCATATACGATGGAAGGAATCCCCGCAAGTAAATCCACCAGTGTACTTAAAACTGATGCGACTGGGGTTTTACGGAAATATTCCGACACAAACAACGAGGTCGAAAATGCCATTGGTATCGAAATCAGCAAAGCCAGCACTGAAGTAATCATCGTACCGGCAATAAAGGGCATTGCTCCGTAACTTTCCCGTCCTTCAGTGGGATTCCAGTTCGTTGAAGTGATAAAATGCCAACCAAATTTATGAAAAGCCGGTATGGCCCCCCCAACAAGGGAGTAGACCATACCGCCTGCAACAATCAGAATCAAAAATGATCCTGCAAATAAAAAGTATTTTGTAATCTTATCGCTATTATTCATTGAAGTGAATTAGAAGCATTCTATTTGAGTATCGGTTTTCCATTGTAAGTCACCGTCCGTAAAATAGCTTTGTCAATTTGCACTACTTTATCAGGCAGCGGTGCATATTTCAACTCTTTAGCAATTCCCTGTGCAGCAGGATCCAGCATCCAGTCGATCAGTTTCACGGTAGCCTGAGCCTGTTCCAGTGAGCGGCCGTTATATGCTTGTTCTTTGTAAAGAATAATCCAGGTAAATCCACTGATTGGATAAGCATCAGGAGCTGTTGAGTTGGTTTCCATTATACGGGTATCAGCAGGCATATCGCCTTTACCAGCAGCACTAACAGCAGCGATGGTCGGAGCAATATAGTTTCCGGCAGCATTTTTCAGCAGAGCGAAAGAAATTTTCTGTGCAAATGCATAATCAGAACCGATGTATCCGATAGAACCGACAGTTGAGCTGATGATTCCGGCAACGCCAGGATTTCCTTTGGCGCCCATACCAACAGGCCAGTTCAGTGATTTTCCAACGCCAATTTGATCTTTCCACTCCTTGCTAATCTTTGACATGTAGTCACTGAAAATGAAGGTCGTACCACTACCGTCTGAACGGTGAACCACGGAGATAGCCAGGTCGGGGAATTTAACACCAGGGTTGATTGCTTTCAGTTTGGCATCATTCCAGTTAGTGATTTTTCCAAGGAAAATATCAGCCAATACTTCTTGATCCAGTTTGATTGAATCGATTCCGGGTACGTTGAAAGCAATATCAACAGCACCGCTACAAGTAGCTACGTGAACAACCGGTGCAGGCATTTGAGCTGCTTCAGTATCGCTTAAGAAAGCATCGCTTCCACAGAAGTCAACTACGCGATCCTTCAGGCTGCGGATACCAGCACCCGATCCGGTCAGACCATAAGATGTTTGAACACCGGTTAAATCGAAATACTTTTTGAAAGCAGTTTTGTAGAAAGGTCCAGCGAAAGTAGAACCTGCTGCACTCAATGAAATTTCAGTCTTGGCCGACTTCTCATCAGTACCTTTTTTCTTACTGCCGCTTTTGCATGCTGTAAACGCTGTTACGACAGCCAATAAAATTAGGATCTTTTTCATTTTGAAAAGGTTTTATAATTCAACTATTAAAAAGCTGTTTCAAGAATTATGGAAGAATTAAAATTTCATTTCGAGGCTGAGATAGAAACCTGTTTCGGCACTGCTTCCGCTCTGAGACGGACTCCACACGCGGAAGTTTGGCGCCACTTTTACTCCTTTAACAGGATTGAGTTCAACACCTGCTAAGAACAGACTACCGTCTTTGGCTACATTCCATCCATCTGTTGCTCCGTTAATTTTCTTTGATGTCAGGTTGTCGTAACGAACAAAGACATCCGATTTTTTTGCAACATTCACGGTCGTATACAACGATAAACCTGATAAATTGTGGTCGGTTACATTACCATGTCCCTGCTGGTAGTTGTATTCAGCACCAGCAATAAAATCATCGCCCTTGTATCCCAAAAATGCGGCATATGTACTCTGAGCAACAGTTTTTTTCATGTAATCAACATATAGGCGGGCATAAAGGTTTTTAACAGGTTTCAAGGTTATACCTGCTGTGTACATCAAAACACTGTCTTTCTGAAGATGCTTGTACCCTTCACCGTTCAGTACCGAAACATCCAAACTTGCCACCGAGGCCAATTTCAACACTGCCGAAGCACCCAAATCAGCACTCGGATCGTAACCATGCTGATCCATGAACGATTTGTACAGGTAACGATGTCCCCACATGCTTTCCTGAAGATTAAATGCCTTGGTCCCAATCAAACCAAAATTAAATTTCAGGTTGTCGTTGGCGTACTGTAAATAAGCATTTTTCAAGTTGGCTGTCATCTGCAGACCTCCAACACCAGGGTTTCCGATATCGAAATTAACCTTACCGGAAAACTGCTGACTAAATGCATATTCGTACCCGAAATAAGCCCGGGAAATTTCGAATGCCGGTTGATTTTGTTCATACTTAAAATCACTGAAAACTTTAACAAAAGCTTTCAGTGTGGTTTGAAATCAGCATTGCCCGTTTCCGTTTTTGCTGACTGCGCAAACAGGCTACCACTGATCATGATCAGCAACAAGCTGAATTGAATTTTTCTCATTGTTAGATAACTTAAAGTAACTTTCCACTGGCAAATGTGGTACGAGGTTGTTACACCGCGGTTAAGGAAAAATTACAATATTGTTACAAGACATGATTCTTTCGTCACACGAAAACAACAGCGCGAACCCCACTGTAAACACATAACTAACAACGCCTTGATACTTATCTGGAAAAATTCAACTTACTGGATATTCGCTTTACATCTATGGAAATGTATCCGGGTGGATAATGATGAAAACATTTTTGTAACACACCCATGGTCCTCTTTTGTAACAGGACTTGTGCAATTATCAAATACAAAAACTTCTCAATTTTTTCTCGGGCAGGAAAATACCAAAGCGCCAAAACATGATCCGGTGAGGATATTGACGTCTCCTTGGTGAAGTATTTTGGAATAATGGATAAAATGAATTAAGAAATAGCTCTTAATCAATTGGTTCATGCCGACTTCTGACATCAGCAACCAATGTCTCCAACGTCATACTTTTGAAATGATCGACAATCTTTTGATTTAATACATCCCAAAAATCACGGGCTGTGCAACTACTCGCTTTATCACACTCGAAGTTTTTTGAAAGGCAATCGACGATGCAAATCCCGGGTTCAAAGGCCCGGTGTATATCGTAAATGGTAATTTGAGAGGGATCGCGACCAAGAATGTATCCACTCTTTCGGCCACGTAAGTTGGCAACAAGTCCGGCTGCTTTTAACGAAGCAATAATCTGGTCGAGGTACTTTACTGACAAGTCTTGATTTTGGGCAATATCCTTCTGAAATATGCCATCGGGATCTCCGTTTAATGCTATCTCAATCATTACACGCATCCCATATCTGGTTTTCGTATTGAATTTCACGGCGAATTGGCTTTTTGGGTGATTAGTTTGATCTCAAAATTAATAAATACTTCATCTTTTACCCGAATCATTCCCAGGAAACGACGTGGAGGAGAAATGTTGTAATCCGTCAATTGAATGCGGGTTCTTCCTCTAACGACAAGCTGATTTTCCTCGTTATTAACCACTTCAATGGGCGAAACGTAATCATTTGTCATGCCCGCGATAGTTATATTCAGTGGGATATTCTTTACATCCCTTGAGGTAAAAATATGCAGCAACTCAGCGTCACTAATGGTAATTTTGATTTCCGGATACTTCGATGCCTTCAATAATTCCTTGAAATCATCAAACATAGCTGGATTACTGGCATCAATATGCTCAATGGGGATGAAAAACGAAAGAGAGTCAAGGGAGTTGGAACCAGCAGGAAGCACTGCTAATGAAAAGTCTTCCGTCAATACGTGACGATAATAAAAGTGGAATTGGTTGACATTTGTGGAACCGTCAATACGCACTTTGGCAAGTTGACACACTCCACTGTAACGGGCATTTTTTGCCCATCCGCTTGAATTCAGCAGGAATACAAGAAGAATAACCTGAAATAATACCTTCCCTATGTAACCGCTTCTTCTCATTTTGTTTCCCGGTTATAGTTAAGTAAACCCGAATTGGAACTCTTTTGTTCCAAACTGCCACGGAACTTATGTGAAATTACATCACTAGCTGAAAAAACAGAACCTTCCCCCGCAGGGGGGAAGGCCTTTACTAAACAATATATAATGGATGTAACCTGGATGAACTTAGAAAGAAATTCCAGCTTCGAACATAATACCTTTGAATCCAGCCTTAGTTCCGGCTTGGTATCCAGCACTTGTAGTATAATTACCGTTAAAGTTATTGTAGTTCTGGTTTACATACTCCAATTTGGCCAGAATGTTCTTAGTCATGTGCCATCCTCCGGCAATCTGTACACGGTCAATGTTCATGTCATTGCTGTTCTTCACTTTGTTGTAGCGAGTACCCAGATAGAACTGCTCCTGTCCACCAAAGTGGTAAATACCTTCGATTGCGAACTGGTTGAAATCAAAATCACCACCAAACGCGCCTGTGCCTTTTGCTTTCTCGTATGTTCCGAACATTTCAAAACCATAGTATTTTGCAAATAAGTTAACCATGGTAGAATTGTCTTTGTTGGTGAAACCCGGGCCCCAACGACCAGTTGTGTGATCTGAAGAAATATCTACGTCATCAGCACTTCCGGTTTGCGGCTTCATTACCAAATAGTAGCGAGAACCGGTACGGTCACCATAATAAAGCGAACCGAAGTGGTTTTTAGCACAGCTGTAAAGTGACACAGTTGTACGCAGACGGAAGTTTTCACTCAGCTGTTTATCAAAACCAACCTTACCATAGAAGGCCAACTCATCCGCAGTATTATAGGTTGTATAAGAATTACTTCTTGCACTGTAAGCAGCGATTGCAGGCTTCAACGTACCATTGGAAACGGCACCCATTGCCAACCAACCATTGTTGCGGTACATAAGCTCAGCACCTCCAGCAGTAGTGAAGGCATCCATGATGTAGTTACCGACAAATGCATTACGACTAATATTTCCGTTATCGGAACGACGGAAGTGCTCATCACCATAGTTGAGTTCCATCATACCAACTTTAAGGGTCAGTTTCTGCATCAGTTTGTCAATAGCATCCGAGTTCAGGAAGGGAAGCTGATCCATCAGCAAATATCCACCCTTAACCCAGGTTTCCTCGTGGTGACGAGATGACAAATAAGTAGTCAGGTGAACCTGTACTCCGGGGGCCAAATCGGCATAGATTTTCATATTGGCAGTAGGCAGGTTCAATCCTTTACCCAGCGGAGTTAATGGTGTAGTACCATTATGGGTGGCGCTGGTCTCATTGTAGCTGACGTGGTTCAAAATCTACCGGGAATTCCCTGGGCTCATTCCTACAATGCACTGATTCCGTTCGGAATTGTATTGGTCTTTGTTTCGGTTGGCTTCATTATTTACTTCTTTATTGCCAACAAACGGAAAATATAAAACAACTGCGGAACGTGACGGGCTACTATCGTTAGCTGCATCACGTTCCGTTTTTCTTTTCCTACCAAAGTAGCTTTTCCATCCCGCTCCCGACCTCATTTTCCCAAGTCCGTACCCATTTTATTCTGGTCCAGACCTGTTTTTTCGGGCTCCCGACTCTTTCTCCCCTGCTCCCGAGCATCTCTGTCACGGTACCGATCTTTTTTCCTTAGGTCCTGCCTCTTTCTACTCAACTCAGCACCACCTTTGTCCCATAATCGGGCCTTACTTTCACGGTCCGGCCCCTTTCTACCTGGTTACCAAACCTCCCGCACCGCGAACCGGCTTTTTCCCCGCTGGCCCTCCACCTATTTTTCGATGATAACCTCTCCTGCCGTATCGGATGCATTGAATGCCGGTGCAAATTGGCACTGAATGGTTACCCGACCTGAGCTAAAATCACCACGGTGACTTACCCTTACCGGATATTCCAACAGATAATCGCCTTGTTTTAACTCCTGAATAAAGAAGCGGGTTTGCTCGTCGGTATTTACCCGATAGTACCACAAGCGACCACTCGATTCGTAGCCGGAAAGCTGCTTCACGGGTTCTGTACCAGCCGGGCGTGCATCTGAAATGGAAACAAATCCCAAATCGCGATGGGTGTGAATACGTAACCGGACCATAATTAAGTCACCTGGTTTGAGTCCTTTCAAATCGGATGAGAGAGATTCTCCACCATTTCGGCGAATAACGCGGTACAACGATTTGGTCACTTTTATTCCGTTCCCAGTTGACAACGAACTATCAACCGGAGCAAAGAACTGGTGATACAACGCGCCAAAGCCTGTCGTCTTTCCGTTATTCCGAAGCTCCAACGTTGAGTTTTCGGGCAATCCCGAAGGCAATGTGTATTTGAAATATCCTTTCGGTGTGCCCGAAATCGAGCTCGTCAATGGCTTTCCATTCAATAATACCGTCGGTCCGGATGTTTCCATATTGGCCCCACTTCCTGCCAACAGCAACGCCTCAACCGCTTTCACCGTTTCGTCCGGAGTTGACCATGCATGTGTCCGCTTTTGTTGCAACAACCATAGCTTCATGGCCGCCAAATCCGTTTCCGGGGCACCGGTCTTCTCAAACAACTGCATCATGATGGCCTGCAACGAAAGTGAAGACTCGCGGTAGAACCAGGGTGAATTGTTCGTTCGCCAATGCATGCCCAACTTTTTACTCTTCGCTGCCCGTTCTTTCAACGACTCGATGATCGTTTGAGCTGTTTTCCGGTCATTTGTCAGCCACAAAATCGAGGCGCTTTGTGCTTGCTGATACAGGCTCAGTTTCATCCAGTTTTTGGAAACCGACTGAATGAAGAACCGATAGGCAGCCATTACTTCCTTCCCGGCAGGTTTTATTTTCGAACCTGAACAGACATATAAATAATCGACGATATTGGCTGAAGGAATATATTGTACGCGCTGTTTTTCCGTCAATCGCTTATAGGTTGCCAACATTTCTGTTTCGAGGTAGTGCATGGCTTTTACCAGCATTGTATCTACAAGCGTTTTTTCTTCTCCTTTTAAAGCATTCGCTTTCTCGAGTGCGGAAAGCTGATCAACTACTTGCATCGTAATCCATGGGCTGGCTTTCATCTCCGGATACCAGGAAAAACCTCCATCCTCATGCTGCATTGCCTTGAGACGCGACAAATCATCGGTAATATTTACGGCAATTGTATCGGGCACGAAAAGTTGCAATTGTTTTTTCGCCCGAATCGCATCATCGAGCCAGGGGGTTTCGTTCAACTGAATATTCGCCAAATCATCATTCTGCTCCATCCGGGTTTTGAATGAATCGGGGTTATTCAACAATTTGGCTCGTTGTTTGGCCAGTTCTGCTGCGATTTCGGGGTGGCGGGCCAGTATTTGCTGAACCGTTGCATAAGCATACAGCCGGTTGGCCAGCCCCGTTGCACTTTGTGGCCGGGAACTCAATACTGATGGTAATGCTTCGATGGCTTGCCAAACCGGATTTCCCATCCACTCCAGCGTCCATTTGTCGTTCACCTGTCCTCCTTCCGGGAATAAGGGACTCCAAACCTTCACTCCTCCCGGTTTCACCTGAAACGTTTCCGACTGTACCATCCATTGCTTAGCGGGAAGAACCTGAATAGTTTTTTCGTAACCATCACTCAGGTTTCCGGCTGAGCCAACTACCTGAATCCGGTACAATCCCGCTTTTTCGGGTGCCTGCACCAACCATTTCACCACTCCCGATTCTCCATTCTCCAAGCCGATGTGACGCGGCTCAAATCCGGGTTCCAACGTATCATTCGAGTCAACTGCAATCAGATTCAAATGAATATCAGCTTCCAGTTCTTTTCCCGAAAGGTTGGTTACTTTCACCGGTAACTCCACCTGGTCGCCGGCCACCAGGAAACGAACCGGGTACGGCTCGACCATCAACGGTTTTTGACTAACAAACGAGGTGTCGGTCGTGCCGGTTTTCCCGTTAACGGTATGTGCCAATGCCATGAATTTCCATTTCGTCAAAGCATCGGGCATACGGAAATGAACGGTAGCCATTCCGTTCGCATCGGTTTTCAACTGCGGCCCAAACCAAGCTGTTTCGCGGAAATCACTTCGAATTTTCGGTTCTTCAACCTTCGGTGCAGCACTAGCTCCCCGGATTCTGATACTCTCGTTTGCCGCCTGCTCTCCCACAGGAACTTTCTCATCTGCAACGAAAAAAACAGCTCCTCCCGGAGAAGTGTTAACCCATTTTGGAAGTCCCAATTCCGGAACCATCTCTGTTTCCACTTTTTGAAGGGGCGTATTCGGACTATGGGCGTAATCAGTTTGCACCGGACGAATCATCAGCGGCATTTGCCGAACATAAAACCAATGATTGAAAAGGCTCAAACTCCAGTTATGCATTCGAATGTCGTCCAGCGATGCATCATATACAACGCCTGCCACTTCTGCCTGTGCAGGTTTGCCTCTTTCGTCGGTTACACGGATTTTCCAGCTGACCTCTTTTCCGGGTTCTGCCGTTGAAGGAAAATCAACTGCAGTAACCTGTAGTTTTTTATTTGGCTGCATCACATTGATCCGGAAAAGCTTCCGGAAGGACCGACCATGCTGGATAGTCGATACACGAACTGCAAATCCGTTTGCCATATCGGACGTTACCGGGATAACCACTTGTTGACGGCTCTTTTTCGTTTTCACTGCCGGAAGCTGAATCAATGTATCCGGCTCTTCCAGCGCTACTTGCCAGAAAGCTTCACCGGCAGTACCAAGTTCCAGTTTCAGATCATCACCGGGTTTTACCGTAGTTTTGTTCAGGTTGACATGAAATGGGTCTGCGAACGGATATTTCCGGCATTTGGACCTGAATACCCGGATAACCCGCTCACCGGTAACATTCTGACCAAATGCATCCTCTGTTTCAACGGTGACCTTGTAATAGCCGGGCTTCAGTTTTTTCCCCGGAAGGAAACACCACGAACGTTCGGCCGTGTTGAATTTTTGGGTCGATAAAACTTTCTCCACCGGAAAATCTTCCGGCTTCACTTCATCGCCATACACATTTCCGGGATACTGCTTTTCCCATTGCTCCTTCGTATAGATTGGCCGATCAGGAGCTTTCCATACCCGCTCTCTTACCGCTTGGTCAGGAGTTTGAAGCCTGGCAAATGTGACCGTTCCCTTAACCGGAACCACCTGATTGGCTGAGTTATTGAATTTCACCCCCACTTTTATTCCTTTTCCCTTCCGGATACCTTTATCGGAAGCATCAACTTGCCCGGGCGCGCTGAGTTGAGCAAACAGCGCCTTTTGGGAGATGCTCAATGACTGTTCCGTCGTCTGCGTCTCTCCGCTGATATCTGTTACTTCTGTTTCGATCTGATAGCTTAAACCATAATCATTTTCGGTAGACTTTGGTGTGAACGTGAAGCGAAAGCGACCATCTGTATCGGTGGTAAACATACCCGAAATAACATCTTCCGAATTGTTCCCCGAGCGCTCGAACCATAAAGTATGCCGGGTTATTTTATACATTCCGGGTACGCCAGCCAACGGAACACCGTTAAACGATTTGACTCTTCCGGTTACGGTAACCGGATGACCCGCCTCGTACTGACCGTCGAATTTATCGAATGTAATATGAAATCCGGGCCGCCGGTAAGCTTCCACCCGAAATGACTGATATCCTTCGGATGTTCTCAGCGTAAAGTTGCCCGCCAAACTACCGGCGGGTAAACGAAACTGACCGGTAGTACTACCGAACCGGTCAGTCAGGATTCTCAGCGAATCGATCACCTGGTTATGCGCATCTCGCAGAAAAACCACCATCGGTTTGCCTGCAACGGCACGAGCTGTATCGCCATGAGTTTTGAACGTAATGGCTTTGAATAAAACCACCTGTCCCGGCCGGTAGATGGACCGATCGGTGAAGAACCAGGTCTTCTCTTTTGTCGTCTCGGTTTGTTTACCGTAATACGGCTTACGCCAACGCAGACTTAACGTGTCAGTAGACGAACTAATCTGCACCAAATTGCCGTCACCCGACCAGAAGGCCCGCCCCTTATCGTTCGTTTTGAGAGACGTTTTATTGAGTTTCTTACCATTTAAATTTCGAATACTCAATTCGGCACCTGCGACAGCTTCCCCGTTCGATTGCCGGCGGACCGAAAAAATGGTTCCGGCATCAACTCGTTCCTGTTCTATATATATCCGGGAAACCGCCAGCGGGAAGAGACTTTCACAGCCGTCGCCATCAATCTGCAGCACATACACTCCAGCCTCTAATGGTTTCAGGAGCAACTCGGTGCTATGCGAACGCAAATCACTATCAGGTACGAGCGTATATTTTTCTCGCTGAATAACCGGACTGCCAAGTAGCTTCGAGGAATCTTCACGGCTTTTCAACTGCCCGTATTGCAGAAAATAGGTTCGGAAAAGTTTCTGATTGATTTTGTGGATGGAAACCTTCACACTTTTCAGATTCTGGTAATCCAATTTTATGGCAAATGGGAAACCGGGCCTCACCACTGCTTCCGATTGTGTGGATAGCTGCGGCCGTTTTAGTTGCTGAAGACTATTAAAACTTCTCTTGCCTGCTTCTGTTTTAGGGAATTTCTCCCAGGTATTTTCATACAACCTGGCCGCTTTCAGCCAATCCAATCGGTGCTCAGCTGTTTGCGGGACATTTTCCCGAAACTCTCCTCCCCGCATTTGATAGAAATCCGCTTCCGCTTCCCAAACATCGGCTAACAGGTAGGAGTGAGCAACGGTCTTTTCCAGTCCGTGAATTTCATCCAAAAACAAACGGTCAGCATTTTCGAGCGATGATTCCCCGTAGGTAAATTTAATCCGATTGAGCCGGGCATAGAACAACGCCACAGAATCTCCGTCTTGTTGATGGTATCTTTCGAGTAGCCGGTACAGGATGATTGAATGATCATAAAAATTCAACGGCGTTTTCCGGTCAATGATCACTCCCCCCGGTTTCCTTAAGCTCAATGCAGCATTCTGAAGAGATGGTGATGGCCGGCGAACCGGCTGGGTAAACAGACTGCCGTCCTGATAAAAGTTCAGTGCTTTTCGAACGATTAGATCGAGTAGTGTCGGAGTCCGCTCCCAGGCCACCTTTTTATCAATGACAAGTGACTGCCAGTTTTTGGCAGGAATTTTCGACAGGCTGTCGGGATGCTGCAATGCCTCGTTAAAACACCGATGAATTTGCTCGACGAAATAACCGGCATCCCACGTATTTATATCGGTTGAATCAACTCCTCCACTGGCACGGTCAAGAATTTTCCAACGATTATCCCGATATATTTGAAGCAGGTATGAACCTTCGTATGCCTTCACTACCGCTCTTCCCGGCACGTTCAATTTCTCATATTCGTTTTGCCAGATTGGCACCGGATTTTTCGGAAGAGAATCTTTCACCGCAAAAAATTGAAGCGCTGTAAATGCTTTCACCCTTTGCGGAATATTGTTCTCTTTCGTTGCCCGTGCGACAATTTGCTTTATCACCTTCTTAACCGATTCAGGCTTTCGAATGTGTGCCAGCGAATCTGCTTCGGCCCATTTTTCCCGGTAGGAAAATTGCGGTATTGCAGCCTGAGTTGTTGAAAAAAGAGAGAAGAGCAATAAAGCAAGGAGTAATCGGCAGATCATTTTCATTGGTTACATTATTTTGGTTGAATGGATTCTTTTTCTGCTACACCAAACAAATTTGGTACCACAAAAGCTCATTTCTATTCGTCTCCGCAAATATGTATTAAGCTTTTATTCTGATTTGCAATTATAAATAAGCTAAATCATCTGTCATTTTGCAGTAAATTAAAACGTAATTTACCAGTAATTTCAATTAAACATACTCATTCGGCACTCACTTTTTTAGAATGCCGTTGGAAAAGCCTAATTTTGTGAACAAAATTTTTCGTCCATGATGAAATCGATGACTGGCTATGGTAAAGCCGAATGCGAACTGCCTAACAAGAAAATTACCATCGAGGTAAAATCGCTGAACAGCAAGCAACTTGATATTAACACCCGCATGCCGGGGATTTATAAAGAGAAAGATATTTCCATCCGGAAATTAATATCTGACATATTGGGCCGCGGGAAAGTGGAATACAGCATGTACCTCGAATCGCTTGGTGAAGAGAGCAATGCAACCATTAATGGCGCTGTGGTACGCGATTATTACCAACAACTTAATTCGGTCCGAAAAGAACTTGGGATTGATGAAAATCAGTCGTTGCTCGACATTATTATGCGCCTTCCGGATACGGTTAAAACGGAGCGTGAAGAGCTGGATGAAGAAGAATGGAAACAAATTATCGCTAAAGTAAAAGAAGCACTCCTCCATCTCGATGAATTCAGAGTTCAGGAAGGTGACGCCTTGTACAAAGATATTGAGTCGAATATTCAGCGTATTCAAGATTTACTTCCGGAAGTGGAACCATTCGAAAAAGAGCGCCTGGACAAAGTGAAAGAGCGCATCATGGACAACATGAAGGAGCTGGAAGCCTCAGATTCTGTCGATAACAACCGTCTGGAGCAAGAAATGATTTATTACCTGGAAAAACTGGACATCAACGAAGAGAAGGTCCGATTGGCCAACCATTGCACCTATTTCCTGGAAACCATGAGACTAAACGAGCAGGTAGGGAAAAAGCTGGGATTTATTGCACAGGAAATCGGGCGCGAAATCAATACCATGGGCTCCAAAGCCAACCACGCCGAAATTCAGAAAATTGTCATTCAGATGAAAGACGCACTCGAAAGAGTGAAAGAACAAACACTGAATGTATTATAACTTCCGGAAGAGCGATTATTTGTAGAAATGAAGAAAGGCAAACTGATTATATTCTCGGCACCGTCCGGTTCGGGTAAGACAACCATTGTTAAGCACCTCCTGACCTGCCCTTTCGACTTTGAATTTTCGATATCAGCAACAACACGAAAGCCCAGAAATGGAGAAACCGATGGCAAAGATTATTATTTTCTGTCGGTTGACGAGTTCAAGTCGAGATTGGAGGCTGATGAATTTTTGGAATGGGAAGAAGTTTACGCCGGCAGTTATTACGGTACCCTGAAAAGTGAAGTGGAACGCATTCGCGAGAAAGGACAGCATGTGCTGTTCGATGTGGACGTAGTAGGCGGGACGAACATTAAAAAGTTTTACGGCGACGAAGCCCTGGCCGTGTTTGTCAAACCTCCAGGCATCGAAGAACTGGAGAAAAGGCTTATTGCCCGCTCAACCGATAGTCCCGAAGTAATTGCTCAACGCGTAGCCAAGGCCAAACGTGAATTGACTTACGCCAAGTATTTCGATTATGTTTTGGTGAACGATGACTTGCAAACTGCACTGAAAGAAGCAGAAGAGACGGTTAAAGCTTTTCTGGAAAAATAAACCGGGGTAATGAAAATTACACTCTACTTTGGCTCCTTCAGTCCAATTCACAACGGACATTTGGCCATTGCACACAATGTGCTAAGAGAGAAATTGTCCGATGAATTGTGGCTGGTTGTTTCACCTCAGAATCCGTTGAAAGAGGAAGAAATGCTTTGGCCCGAAGCAGATCGGTTGGCCATGGTTCAACTGGCTATTGAAGGAAAAGAGGGAATTAAAGCCTCGGACTATGAATTCCACTTGCCTCGTCCATCGTACACCTACCAGACCCTTTTGCGTTTGAAACAAGATTTTCCTCAACACTCGTTTAACGTACTGATTGGTGGAGATAACCTTCAAGCGTTTGATCATTGGCGTGATCACCGGAAAATTCTCGATGAATTTGGGCTAATCGTCTATCCCCGGCCGGGCTACGAAAATGAAGAACTGGCAAACCACCCGAACGTAACCCTATTGAATGCTCCACTTCTGGATATTTCTTCTACCGAAATCAGGGAGCGTTTGAGCAAAGGACTATCGCTGGTTCCGCTGGTTCCGCAAAAAGTTGCAGATTATATTCATACCAAAAATTTCAGTTAAAGAAAAAGAGGCTGTCCAAAAAGTAAAATTGGACAGCCTTTGTTTTTGTTGTCGCTTTAAGGTTTGTATCTTAAAGGTGCTAATGACAACACGATCAAAC
>NZ_PYGC01000004.1 GCF_003014495.1 Prolixibacter denitrificans
AGATCGGGTACACTCAAAAAAAGATGGAAAACCTATTATAAAAAACAAGTAAATTTAAATGTCTAACCTGTAAACTTTTTTCAGGACGATACACATCCCAGCCTAGGTTATCAACCCAATTTCAATGCCGATCCTATCTACGTTTATGACATCCTTTACCTCGACGATAATGTGATGATATTAGGTGCACCTGAGCCTGGAGCTGGCGGTTGGGGAGGAGCCTGGTTCTGGATATTCAAACGGAAAGGTTACACTTTCCCGGCCAATTAGTCTCAGAATTTTTCCCGATAAGGAAGAAAAACATACATAAGAGATAAACTCTACTCGCCGGTGTAAAGACTTCATTTTCACCGGCGTTTTTTTTATTTGTAATTTCATCAATCGCAAATCTTAGTTATACAAAATGATAAAACTACAGCCAATGAAACGCATTCTTTTTCTACTTCTCATTATTATTCCGGCATTTACGATCGCTCAGCCGACTTTAAAGCTCCCGAACATTTTGAGTGACCATGCCGTGCTGCAGGCTTCTTCGAATGTAAAACTGTGGGGATGGGGGCACAGTACCGTCCCGGTGAAGATTGTTTGCAGCTGGAATCCGACCGATACCATTACGGTGATGCCGAAGAAAAACTGGACCTGGAAAACTACCGTGAAAACCCCAAAAGCCGGCGGTCCATACACAATCTTCTTCAGCAGTGGCAAAAAACAAATTACCATTCACGATATTTTAACGGGGGAAGTCTGGTTGTGTTCCGGCCAGTCGAACATGGAATTCAATTATAAGTGGGGTTCTATCGATACCGTAAATGTACAGAAGACCGCCAACCAGGAAATTCGCTTCTTCCAGTCTTCTCACTCCTATGCCGATTACCCGCAAGGAAATACAGATGGCGAATGGAAAGTATGCGATGCCGCGTCGATGCCCAATTTCAGCCTCGTCGGGTATTTCTTCGGGCGAAAGCTGAATGCCCAATTGCACAAACCGGTCGGGCTGATTGGTTCGTACTGGGGCGGATCATGCGTGCAAGCCTGGACCCCGGAAGAGGCGTATAAAGGTAACAGCCAACTCCGGCAGGAAGCAGAAGACCTTCCGGCAGTCAGTTGGTCGCCGGTAGCACCGACCGTTATTTACAATGCCATGATTCACCCGATACTCAACTACAAAATTGCCGGAACCATCTGGTACCAGGGTGAGCAAAATACCGACAGGCCGCAGTACTACGGCGACCTGTTCAAAGCGATGATTACCAGCTGGCGGAAAGAATTCCACAACGATTTTCCGTTTTACTTTGTGCAAATTGCCCCCTGGAGTGGTTACAGCGGTTTGAGTGGTGCCATTGTCCGCGAGCAACAGGCATCGGCATTGAGCCTCCCAAAAACCGGAATGGCTACGGTTGGCGATTTGGTTGATGATGTCACGAACATTCATCCCAAATCAAAAAAACCGGTTGGTGACCGGTTGGCGAACCTGGCCTTGAAAGAAGTGTACGGGTTTGATAAACTGGAACCGTATCAGCCACAGTTTGCCTCGATGAACATCAAAGGAAACAAGGCTTTCATTACGGTTAAATCGATTGGAAAACTGACCGTGAAGGGGAGAACCATCGAGAGCTTTCAGGTTGCCGGAAGCGACCAGCACTTCTATCCGGCCCAGGCCAAACTGAAGAAAGACGGAACGATTGAAGTGTTTTCGAAGCAAGTAAAACACCCTGTGGCTGTTCGCTATTGTTATACCAATGGCGGCATGCCCAATCTGTTCGACACGAATGGCCTTCCTCTGGAACCTTTCCGGACCGATAATTGGAAAGTAAAATAACATCTTTTCAGACCTTCAGGGTTTTAAAAACCCTGAAGGTCTCTTTTCATTAAAACCGGCTAACTTCCACTTCCAGTTGTTTCACCAGTTCGTTCAAACCGCTGTTCCCGGTTACTTCGGCCTGCATCGGCAGAAAGGTGAGCAGTTTGCGCAGGGCTTCCTCCAGACGGGGACGGACCGATGTGGCAGCATCCACTTCATCGGCATTCGATTTTTGTGCGTTATAAGCCCGCAGCGTGGTTTCGAAATCGGTGTTGGCATCCTTCAGCAACGACAGCCATTCATCGGCGTGCATGGCAGCTAAATCGTCGGTAAACCCCGATTCGAGCGTCTCGGTTAAATTATGGATAATAGCCGACTCCGCTTCATAGCTCTGCTTAACGACCTGCTTCCCGTACTTATCAATCTCGTTCAAAATGGGTGTTGCCTTTGCCCCCAGTAACGGGTGCCGCAGGTAGTTCTTCACATGAATACGCAGGGCCGACCATATCCGGTCGCGGAAACTGTCTTTTTCCGCAATCTCGGCAGCACTTAGCACCGACTTTTCCATTGCGGCTTTGTATTCGGCATAAGCTTCCTCAAAGCGGCCAAAGTAAAAGTCGATACCCATTTCTTCGGTTTTCACCGATAAAATCAATTCATAAATCCGTTTACACAAGGTAAACAGGACGTTGTTCTTCAAACCTGATAATGCAATTTCAATCATAATTCTAATTGTTTTTATTGAAGTTTGGTTATATACTAATCGGGATGTTATTCCCGATCACTGTTTTCAGTGCAACCTCCCCTCCGGAACATTGCCGGAAAAAATCGGCAGCTCATCCGACCCTCAGGAACGTTGCCGGAAAAAACCGGCAGCTCATCCGCCCCTCAGGAACGTTGCCGACAAAAACCGGCAGCTCACCCGACCCTCAGGAATGTTGCCGACAAAAACCGGCAGCTCAACCGACCCTCAGGAACGTTGCCGGAAAAAATCGGCACCTCATCCTACCCTCAGGAATGTCGCCGACAGAAATCGGCAGCTTATCCGACCCTCCGGCGAGTCAAAAACACAAGATGCCGGTATATCCGGTTGATTTTGGCTATCGTTTTATCTATAGCTTTTTCAAAGCCGGGTTATGCGCCGATCGTTCTCTCTTGTTACCACGAAAAACTACATGCTAAGTTGTCTGTCCCATGCCGGCGGGTTTGCCGGCTCTTCAAAATTTCAACAATCAACTTAAGTATTATATCGTTAAGAATCAATTAAAATAGAGGACATGCAGGGCCCATATGGTATCCGGCTACCGCGAAAAATACCGCAATGCTATGTATCGCCGGTCAATATTCGACTCTTTCGGGCTACCGGATAGGTATTATATCACGGTTTGTTAACCGGAACGATACCGTACCCGGATAGCGATTTCCCGGTAGGAGAATTCACCGGAAGGTGTACCACTTTTCGTGAAATGAATGAGACGAAGATGTAATTTATACACTTTCTCCCCCCACAATGGCCCGAAAATTCTACCTTTATGACTCCGGAATTTTTTATCATGCCCCTGAAAGCCGATCACGCTTTGTGACATAGTCAACACTAAAAAAGATAAACGGAACCGATAATACAATTCAAACAGATGAAAATCAATCGACAAAAAAAACTGATTTACTGGCCGCTACTCTCTCTGTTCCTGTTAGCAGGTTGCAACTCAAACACGGTCCTCAAAAAAGAAGTTCACGTGAAGAATACGCTGGATTTCAACCGCATTTCGGAAACGGTATCCATTCCCATGACGAAACTAAAAGATTTAACGGCTAAGTATTCGCCGAAAGATCTTTTGGTGCTGGATCCGTCGAGCGGAAATTACCTGGTTCGGCAGCTGATTGACGAAAACCAGGATGGTCAACCCGACGAACTGCTTTTCCAGGTGAGCATCAAAGCCAACGAAGAAAAAACGTACCAGATTATTGGCAGAGAAAACGGTGCCGAAGAACAACCACACAGCAAATACACGACCTTCTCCAGGTTCGTTCCCGAACGAATTGATGACTACGCCTGGGAGAACGATAAAGTAGCTTTCCGGACATTTGGGCCAAAAGCACAGCAACTTACCGAAGAACACAAGCCCGGCGGCACACTAACCAGTGGTATCGACTTGTGGTTTAAGCGAGTTAAATACCCGATTATTGATGAATGGTACGCAGGCGCCGTCGATAGTGTCGATTACTATAACGTTGATCGTGGAGAAGGATGCGATGCCTACCATGTTGGCTCGAGTCGCGGCGATGGGGGTATTGGCGTTTGGCAAGATGATAGCCTGCATGTTTCGAAAAATTTTGTCAGCTACAAGACCATTGCCCGGGGACCAATTCGTGCCCTTTTTGAGTTGACCTATGCACCGTGGAGTGAATACAGGATTCACGAAACAAAACGAATTTCACTCGATTTGGGCTCGAACTTCTCCAAATTTGTTGTATCGCTGAAACCCGAAAAACCGGTTCCCAATATCACCATCGGTATCTCGATGCACGAGCGCAAAGGCGAGGTCAAACTGGAGCCGAAAGAAGGCTGGTTCCGTCAGTGGGAAAAAGGAGCCGACTCCTTTGTCGGCGAAGGTGTCGTGGTTAATTCGGCTCGCGTGGACAGCGCCTTTACCCATATCTCACCAACCCCGGACCAAAGTCAGATTATGGTCGTTACGCAGCCTAACGATTCGGTACTTACTTACTATGCCGGGTTTGCATGGGTGAAAAGCGGACAGGTAAAGTCGGTTGAAGGCTGGGACGCTATGCTACAAAAACAGGCTGAACGCATTCTGCATCCACTGGAAGTGACAATTCAGTAAACAAATAAGCAACAAAAAATTAGAGATGTACCGTTGGTAGCCGAAGAAGCACCGATGGTACATTTTCTTTTTAAGAAGGGAACCCGTTTCCGTCCACACTTTCGGGAATCATTTCGACAAAAAGACAACTGATTTCCCTTTCCCGGAAATATTTCTCGGTTGCAATGCGATTTTTGGTAAAACCAAGCAGATAACCACCGCCTCCCGAGCCACACAGCTTTAACGTAAAATCATCAGTTTCCAGCCCATACCGGAAATGCTTCCGGAACTCCACCGGAATCATGGGACGAAAATAGTCGAGCTGAAAACGGGAAATACGTTGCAGAACCGCCTGAACCGGATCGGTTTGAGCATGCAATAGAGCGTCTACCAGTTCATCAATACCGCTTACTAATTCTTCCTCGAAAACTTCCCGAAAATCGGGCCGCTGATGCTGTTCCATAAACCAGTTAACCAAATCGCCGGTTCCACCCTGCTGTCCGCTGTCAATTAGGAATACAGCATATTCATCGAAGAATTTTTCAGGCCAACCGGCTTCTACGCTGATTTTATCGCGGCTTTCGATCCAAACAGGCTTTTGTACGTACGACACCAACGGATCCAGTCCAGAGCTGGTTCCGTGATAAAACGACTCGATAACCGCCATTTGACTCCGTATCTCCGGCAACGTCTCTTCTTCCGTATCCTGACCATACCGATGATACAAAGCAGCTGTTAAAGCGCCGGAACTGCCCACTCCGTATTGATTGGGAATATTTGATTGAAAATAAAGTCCGGTAGCCAAATCATCCCGGAAGGAAGTCAAATTTAAGAAGACCGGTGCTGCTGCATTTTTCTCCAGGAAACCAAGCAATTCCGCCAAATGTTGGTTGGAAATATGAGCCGCCTCTTTCTCGGCCGGACTCATTTTCCCGACAGGAAAGGCTAACTGGCCACCGTATAAATTAAACGGAAGCGCCAGTCCTTTCGAGCCCGTAATAATGCTGTACTCGCCGAATAGTAATATTTTTGCCGGGAAACGCTTCATTTAATTTCCTCTTTATAGGGGCCTTCGCCAATTTCATCATCAATCCATTGCTTGTTTTCACAGAACGGAAGCAACTCCTCCTGAATAAATTGTTGCACCATCTCTTTGTCTTCGTCGCGATAAAGCAAATGCACGTTGGGGCCGGCATCCAACGTAAAACAAACCATCAAGCCTGTTTTTTCGCGAAAAGCGCGAACCGCATTGATAATCTGAAGCGATTCGGGTTGCAACAACAAACCGTCCTGCGAGGAGGTCATCAGTAAACCATGCAACGACAATGCTTCACTCTCCACCACTTCAACAAAGGTCTTCTCATCTCCGTTCTGGAGCGCCAGCATCATACAGTTCAGGTGTTTCCGGGCCTGACGGTAACGACCTTCCGCAAAAGGATGATTGCTCATCAATCCATGACCAGCAGAACTTGAAACTTTCTTCCGGTCGGAATTAACAATCAAAATGGCATCCCGCAAATTTTGCCATTGTTCGGGAATGTCCTGCTCCAAAGGCGACGCATATCGGTCGGAAGAATCGGGCAACAAACCGTCTTCCCCCCAGGTGACCCAACCGCCATACACCGAGCGACAGGCACTCCCCGACCCTAACCGGGCCAGATGCGACGCACGACGAGACAAATCCTGTGTAGGAGGTTTTCGCAGTCCCATCTTTTTTTCCATATCGACTAAACAGAGCGTAATCGCACTCATCGAAGACGCCGAAGAAGCAATTCCGGTTGAGTGCGGAAAGGTGTTCGTACTTTGAAATTCCAGCTCAAGGCTTGTTAAATAGGGCATCTCCGGGAGTAATCGCCGTAAATAATTAGCCACTTTCCTTTCGAAAGCCTCATTCCGCTCTCCATCGAACCAATAAGCAACTTTCAAATCCTCGGAATCCGGCACGGGTTCATCAAGCCTCCGGTAACGAAGCTTTGTTTTAGTGACCGAATTCTTCAACGTCAAACTCAACGACGGGTTATTGGGCAATTGCTCGCCATGCTTTCCCCAATATTTAATCAAGGCAATATTTGAAGGACTAACCCACGTAGTCTCTTTCCAGTCACTCTTTTTATCAGCCATATGAAATCATTTCGTTAAACGGAAGAACGGTTTCATATCCCCGCTCTCCAAACCATTTTCTCACTTCCTCTTCCGGCCACTTAGTCGCTGCCAGAATGAAATCGCCTCCCCATGCTCCCAACGACTTGATACACCCCTCAAAATCGGAAAAGAGTCTTTCCTTCACAGGAATTTGCCCTGTCATTCCGCCGACCAGCTTTTCATGCTCATCCATCAAGGCACAAAAGCTATCCAAATCATCAGCCGCAGCAGCTTCGCCTGCAATCGACGAAATTCGCTTCAGTATCATTTCATCAACAGTTAACCCGGCAAACGCGTTTACTGCCTGCTTCGAATTTTTCTTTTCATTCAGGTACACCAACCACAAATTAGCTCCAAACGAAGGCCTGAATTTCGCGGAAATTACTTCGGGCAAATTATTCACCCTTCGATACAAAATCGGCCCTTTCGAACGGGCGCACGCGACATCGTAGCCGGAACTGTGAAAGACTAGTCCATTTAACCGAAACGGGTCGCATTTGGCCCAATCGGCAATATTGGAAACCAATGAACTACTGGAACCCAATCCCCACTCGGGAAGAAATTCAAGGGTCGACCTGGCTTGCAAAGCTTCTTCCCTTTCCAGGAAACCAGCATGCAGTTTTCGGGCGGTCAGGAAAAGTTCCTTCAAAACACCGGCTTTCTGGCTATCTGTAGCTGAAATAACATCCAATGCGGGTAAACTAAAACGCGCTTCGAACCACTTCCCGGAAGGCGAAATACTTTCCCATGATAAAACGCCGGGTTCATTTCCTTCTAACACTTCCAGGTATTGCCCCAACCTGGAAGGAAGAGCCAACGCCTGCGCACCACGAAGCACAGCATATTCACCCGTCAGCAACAATTTGCCGCGGGAATAAAATACTCTTGTGTTGGTTGTTTCAGCCATTGGTATTCCTGATGTGGTTCAGGTATTTTTCCACTTCTGCGTAAGCGATATTTTTATCACTGAAATATTGAGTGCATTTGCTTTTTTCTTCTGCCGTTGCTCCCAACTGATTCAGAATGTTGGTTAGGTGCATTTTCATGTGCCCTTGCTGAATGCCGACCGTTGTGAGCGATGCAACAGCCGCAAAATTATTAGCCAAACCAGCTGCCGCTGCAATCATCATCAATGTTTTTGCATCGGGATTCTCCAACAGTTCCAGCGCCAGCTTGGAAACCGGATGTGCTTTGGTCAGGCCGCCCACGGTTCCAAGTGCCAAAGGAAGCCGCAGTGTGTAACGAAACCGGTCACCGTCGATTTCGGCAAACGTCAGGCTGCGGTAATTTCCATTAGAAGCCGCAAATGCATGACCACAAGCCTCAACCGCCCTCCAGTCGTTTCCGGTAGCTAACACAACAGCATCGACGCCATTGTAAATGCCTTTGTTATGCGTTACTGCCCGCGATACATCCAATTGTGCAATTTGGCTGGCCATTTCAAATTTCCGGGCAAACTCTTCCGGCTTCAATTTTCCGCTAAACGGAGCCAGTTCGTCGATATCACATTCCACCCAACATTCCACCAGACTATCGGGCGTGTAGTTCGATAAAATCGACATGATGACACTCGCCTCGCCGTTTGTTTCCGAGTTATTCAACTCATCGACTAAAACTCCCGCCATGGTTTCCAGGCACGAATTGATGAAATTTGCACCCATCGCGTCGGCTGTTTCAAAGGAAACATCTGCCTGGTAATAATTGGCCAATTCACTGGTTTTGTCGACCAATTCGACTGCGATGATTCCACCGCCTCGCTTCCGCATGCGAGCCGTTAAATCATGTGTAGCAGCCAGCATTTTCTCTTTCAGAAACGGGAAAGCAGCCTTCAAATCTTTCGATTCTCCGGACCAGGAAAAATGCACTTGCCCTTTTTTGACCATTCCGGATACGCGGGCCTGAAAACCACCTCGCGAAGCCCAGAACTTGGCAGCCCTGGACGCAGCAGCAATCACCGAACTCTCTTCAATCACCATCGGAACGATGTATGATTGACCGTTCACCACTACGTTGGGAACGACGCCCATGGGCATAAAGAAGTTCGTCAGGAAATTTTCGCTAAACTCTTCGAAAAGTGCTTGAGTTGACGGATTTTGATGCAAGAAATTATCAAGCACCGACCGGGAAGCCTCATCAAGTCCCAGCCGGTCCCATATTAAATCGATTCGTTGCGACCGGTTCAGTTTGGAAAAGCCACTGATAATCCGTTCGTTTTTCGTCATTCAGAATGATTTTCGTTAATCCGAAGAAATGCTTTGGCAATACGCAAACCTTTCAACTGGGCTTCCACATAATTTCTCAGCACCTCATATTCCCCCTGGCTGTATTTCAGAAAAGCAGAAGCCTGCGCATAGAGGGCCGGCAATTTCGATTTTTCCGTTAGGTAGTAACCATCGAGGAAATTTTGTATACCGCCTGAAATGATCAGTTGCCGACACTTGATTTCTTCACCTCCATCTACCATTTGATTCACCGCATCGAGCATCTGCTCCGCGGACATGCCGACACGCACAAACGGCTCATACAGCTCTTTGTTCAGGTCGCTGTTGCGTTCCAGTTCGATGCGGGCAAAGTTGGTTCCGCCAAAAGCACCAAAATCAACCGCAGCCAGCGGAAGCTTCAAAAGCCGGAGTAGACTTTCCGGGCCAAATCCCTGCCCCACTTCCTTCACGATAACCGGGAACTGAACCTGCTCTAACAAGCGTTCCACCGTTTCAATCGGGGGATGCTGAATGAGGTTTCCTTCCGGCTGAAGCCACTCCTGCATCGGATTGATATGGACAATCAATCCATCGGCACGAAGGCGATCGATGAGCCTTTCGATTTTGTCTGTCTGCCTTTTGTCCAGCAACTCCTCCACCTGAGCAATCCCCAAGTTGGTATAAAGTGGTTGTTCATCACCAATATCGGCACGCACATCAAAATCGGAGAAATAGGTATCGTCATCCAACAGTTTGCGGCATGAGCCCAACCCCATTCCCAGGCCAAATTCGCCGCAGGCGCGGGCCAGGTTATGGTTGATGGTATTGGCCAATTTGGTGCCGCCGGTCATGCTCGAAACCCAAACCGGAGCTTTCAGCTTTTTCCCGACAAACGGAATTTCGTCCGGTTCGTCTGCCGGATGTCCTGACAACATCGGTTCGTAGAAGAACCGCTCATCGGCAGCTATTCCGTTCATCTGCGACTGAAAAGCCAGTTTAATGTGATCCAGTTTGCGATCGGCGCCCATGGTGCTTATCTGATTTCTTTGGAAAACAGTTTACGATTTTAAGACATAACGACCAATGACCATCCTCAGAATTTCGGAAGTTCCTTCTCCAATCTGAAGCAAACGCTGGTCACGATAGAAACGCTCGATATGATTTTCGCGAAGCAAACCGTAAGCTCCATGAACCTGAACCGATTCATCGGCTACAAATTTGGCTACTTCCGAGCAATACAGTTTCGACATCGCCGCTTCTTTTCCGAAAGGTTTTCCGGCATCTTTCAGTTGGCAGGCACGGTACAGCGTATTTCTGGCTAACTCAATTCGCATAGCCATCTCAGCCAGTTTGAAGGAAACCGCCTGAAATTCGGCAATCGGCTTACCAAACTGCTCACGCTTCTTGGCATGTTTCACAGCCATTTCGAAAGCGCCCTGCGCCAGACCAAGTCCCATGGCAGCAATTGACAAACGTCCGCCATCGAGTGTGGCAAGCATAATCTTGATTCCTTCGCCACGTTTACCCAGCATGTTTTCTTCCGGTACACGGCAATCGGTAAATTTCATTTTACCGTTGTCCACCGAGCGCCACATCAGTTTTCCTTTAACCGGCCAGGTTTCGTATCCCGGCGTTTCGCGGGGAACCAGAATAGCAGTCAGCTCTTTTTTGCCGTCTTTTTCACCAGTAATGGCCTGCAAAGTAATGCCGGAAGCAATTTCCGATGCGCTATTCGTGATAAACATCTTGGAGCCATTGACAACCCACTCGCCATCGACCAGTTCGGCACGCGATGCCACCCCTTTGGCATCGGAGCCCGCTGTTAACTCGGTTAATCCAAATGCCCAAAGTTTCTCACCGGTACACAAACCAGGGATATATTTCTGCTTTTGTTCCTCTGTTCCGTATGAATAGATGGGTGCAATTCCCAGCGAATTATGGGCAGCAATGGTTGCTGCCGGCGAGCTGTCCACTCGAGCCAATTCTTCCACCGCGATAATGTACGACAACGTGTCGAGTCCCTGCCCACCATACTCCTTGGGAATGGCAATTCCAAAGAGTCCGGCTTCACCCATTTTGCGGGCTAAATCAACAGGAAAATGCTCGTTTTCGTCATGCTCAATTGCAACAGGATGAACCTCCTTCTCTGCAAAGTCTCTGATTCGCTTACGATAGTCTGCGTAGTGCTTGGGCAATAATTCGTCCATAGTTAAATATCCTCCAGAATAATTAAAGGCATTTCGTCAGTTACCTGGCTGCCAACCTCTACAGCAATGGATTTAATTTTTGCTGCTCGGGGCGATGTAACGTGGTTCTCCGATTTCATCGATTCGATCACCAGCAATATCTCCCCTTTTTTGATGATTTGATTATGTTTGACTTGAATATCGATAATCTTTCCGTGTAGCGGCGAACGAACCACCGCTTCATTTTCGGCCGTTTCCGGCTCTTCTCCGGCTGCTTCACCATGGTAATCATCCAGCAAATCGGAACTGGTCAGATGAAAATGAAAGCCATCTGAGTCCAGCCATTTTCCGGCTACCGGATGATTTGACCAGAAAATCTCGTGGTTCTTTCCATCCAGCGAAACAACTAAGCGCTGCGTATCCATTTCTTTCACCGAAAAGGAAAACGTTTCGCCTCCGTTCTGCAACTGAAAACTGTTTCTCTTCTGGGAATGAAAAGTAACCGAAAAAAGTTGGTCGTCAATAGCTATTTCGACCTGATTTTTTAAGCGATGAAATCCAATCTGTTCCCAGGTATCAACCGCATTGTTTTGCTTTCGCAGAAAACCAAGATACAGATAGGAAGCCAACAGAACTTCGCGCGAAACATTCTCGCGATTTTGCTGTAAGCCATCCAAATGTTCCCGCAGCTGTTCGCCAATAAAGGCGGTATGTATATCGTTGTTGACAACCGAAGTTTCTTTCAACAAATGTTTCAGATACAAAAGATTGGTCTTCGGGCCATGAACCGACAATTCATTCAGTGCCAACTCCATCTTCGCCAATGCGTCGTTTCGGTTTTCACCGAAAGTGATAACCTTAGCTATCAATGGATCGAACTGACTTCCGGCTTCGTTGTCTCCATCCAGATCCGTCTCCAGCCGGACACCATTTCCGGGCAACCGGTAAAAATTGACCGGCGCAGAAGACGGCGCAAACGCTTTTTCCGGATCTTCGCGATAGACACGAACCTCGATAGCGTGACCTTTCAGTGAAACATCACTTTGCTGAAAGGACAGTGGTTTGCCAGAAGCTATTCTCAATTGCTCCCGGACAATATCGATACCCGTCACTTCCTCGGTTACCGGATGCTCGACCTGGATACGCGGGTTCATCTCCATGAACCAAAAACGGCCGTCAGGTTCCACCAGAAACTCTACGGTTCCGGCACCCGAATAGTTAGTTTCTTTTCCCAACGCTAAAGCCGCATCCAGAAGTTTCTTCTGTACTGAAGCCGGAAGATTCGCTGCCGGTGCTTCCTCCACAATCTTTTGGTGGTTCCGCTGCAGCGTACAATCCCGCTCAAAGAGATGTACCAGGTTACCATGACGATCGCCTAAAATCTGCACTTCGATGTGACGGGCCTTTTCGACGTATGGCTCAACGTACACTTCGCCGTTTCCAAAATAATTGGCAGCAGCACGCGATGCCTGTGTAAGTTTTTCATTTAACTCATCAGCCGAGCTGACGATCTGCATTCCTTTTCCACCACCTCCGTGGGAAGCTTTTATCAGCATTGGATACTCCAATGTTTCGGCTTCGCCGTTCAATTGACCGGCAACCAACGTCTGTCCGAGTAAGACCGGAATTCCCAGCTTGTGAGCAAACTGCTTGGCTTCCATTTTATTTCCCATCAGCCTCAACACTTCAGCATCGGGACCGATAAAAATAATACCCGCTTCGGCACAAGCTTCGGCAAAACGGTAATCTTCCGAAAGGAAACCATATCCCGGGTGAATGGCCTGTGCTCCGGATTGAACGGCCGCCTGAATCATCTTTTCAATATTCAGGTAGGTATCATTCAGCGAACCTTCTCCGAGCGAAACCGACTCATCGGCCTGGCGAACATGCAGCGCCTCCGCTTCCTCCTCGGAGTAAACAGCGACGGTGGAAATGTGCATGGAACGCGCAGCCCGGATAATCCGAAGCGCAATTTCACCGCGATTGGCGATTAATATTTTTTCCAGTCTCTCCATCATCAAGGCCAGTCGGGAGTTCGTTTTTCTAAAAATGCAGTAATGCCTTCCTGTGCTTCGGGAGTTACTCTCACTTCCGCCAACAGTTCGGGCATTTGCTTCATATATTCATCCATCGACGTTCCGTCTGATAGCTCATTGATTAACTGTTTGGAACGAATCACAGCGAGAGGTCCACCTTTCAACATCTGCTCCAGCAGTTGAAGGATGAACCTATCCATATCTTCGACCGATTCGAAAACCCGATCGGCTAAACCGTTCTCATATGCCTCTTCCCCATTGAAATGTCTTCCCGAGAAAATTAATTCTTTCAGCCGCGAAGCTTTCATTCGTTTCATCAGCAAAGGCGTAATACTGGCAGCCACCAGTCCAAGTCGGGTTTCACTCAACGAAAAGCGGGCATTGGACACTGTATAAGCTATATCACAGGCGGCCAACAATCCGGTTCCACCACCGAATATATTACCGTATGCTGCTCCAACGACTACTTTCGAACTTCGATAGATAGCCATCAACATATGAGTGAGCAAGCGACTATCTTCCAGATTTTCTGCTTCACTCAGTGTTGCAGACTCTTTCATCCAGTTCAGATCGGCACCGGCACAGAACGATTTTCCTTCACCGCGAATTACCACAAAACGGTAGGAAGGCTGTTCCTCCGCCCATTGAAAAAAACGGTGCAACTCAACAATCATCTCACGGTTGAGTGCATTATGTACTTCACTTCGGTTTAACCAGAGGTTCAACGTTTTTCCTTCCGGTTTCACCACCAGGGTTTGGTAATTTTCCATAGATCAATGCTTACGCAAATCAATCAGGTTATGCAAATACAGATTTCTCTGTTCATCTCTTTTTATCAATCCATTCGGCACTAAGCCTACATACGGTAAATACCGGTTTTGGGTTCACCGAACTTCCGGTTTAGTGAAACAGAAATAGCCAGTCCCAACACTTGGCGAGTTTCGGTTGGCTCGATTATGCCATCATCCCACAAACGGGAAGTGCTATACAAAGCCCGACTCTCTTCTTCGAACTGACTGACCAAATCAGGTGCGCCGCTCTTTCCGCCTTTCTTGCCGATAGACTGTAGCACCTGCGAAGCCTGCTCTCCTCCCATCACCCCGATACGGGCATTGGGCCACATAAACAGAAAATTCGGGTCATACGCCCGGCCCGCCATTGCATAATTGCCGGCACCATATGAACCACCAATAATCACCGTAAAACGAGGGACATTAGCCGTAGCCACCGCATGAATCAGTTTCGCACCATTGCGGGCAATGCCCTCCTGTTCGTATTTTTTCCCGACAATAAAGCCGGTAATGTTCTGCAAAAACAACAACGGAATCTTCCGGAAGTTGCATAATTCGATAAAATGAGCCGCTTTTAAAGACGCCTCCGATGTCAGAAATCCGTTATTGGCAATAATCCCTACCGGGAATCCCATTATTTTGGAAAAACCGGTAATAATAGTGGTTCCGTAACGCTCTTTGAACTCCTGAAACTTACTGCCATCTACCAGACGGGCGATGATTTCACGCATCCTGATTGGCTTTTTCAAATCAACCGGTGCCAGACCATACAGGTCAGAAGCATTGTACAAGGGAGCTTCCGGAGGCGTTACGTCCAATACCTGCTTATCGGGCAACGGCAACGTTTCGATGATACTGCGGCACTTTTTCAATGCGTCAATATCATTCTCCGCCAGGTGATCGGCCACACCCGAAATTCCGGTGTGCACCAGTGCGCCACCTAGTTCTTCCGCATCCACATCTTCGCCGGTAGCCGCTTTCACCAAAGGAGGTCCTCCAATAAAAATGGTTCCCTGATTCTTCACCATGATGGTTTCATCACTCATGGCCGGGACATAAGCGCCACCAGCCGTACAAGAGCCCATCACAACCGATATCTGCGGGATTCCTTCCGCTGACATCCGGGCCTGATTGTTGAAAATGCGACCGAAATCGAACCTGTCGGGAAATAATCTCGCCTGCTCGGGCAAGAAAATTCCACCCGAATCGACCAGGTACACACACGGCAAATTGTTTTGCATGGCAATCTCCTGTGCCCTGATGTGCTTCTTCAGTGTTTCGTGCACATAGGTGCCACCCTTCACCGTCGCATCGTTCGCAATAATCACCACTTCGCGACCATGAATACGACCAATGCCGGTAACAATTCCCGCAGACGGAAACTGGTTGTTGTACTGATCGTATGCCGCCAACGTCGAAAGCTCCAAAAACGGAGTCTGTGGATCGATCAGCAAACTGATGCGCTTACGCGCCGGCAATTTGCCTCTGTCCAGATGCTTTTTCACCGCCGGTTCGTGCTCACGTTCAACGGTCCGACGAAGTGCTTCCCGGTAGGCATTCAGCACATTCTCATACTCACCGACCTTTTCCTTAAAGTCGGGTGACTGCTCATCTATTTCGGATCTGATCTGTTTCAAAATTTGCCGCAATATAAGAGTTTCATGTCTTAAATAAATATAAAAGTTTTTTGTTCAATAAAATTCGCACAAAAATGGAACAAAAGGACAGTTTTTTTTCAACAGATATTGAAATTCAACCTTTAAATCAGGACATGAGTAACAAATTGACTCAGACCTCCTGCAACAAGGTAGTCGGCAACTATTAATTTGTTTGGGGATTGCGAACGCGAGTTGCCAGCAGGAATATCAATGCGGCAACCGTCAAAGAAAACATTCCGGCATGATGATAACTTCCGGTTTGCGTTTTACTCAAACTGAAGATAAGCGGAGCAATGGCGCTACCGAAAACAATCATCGACATGTTGAAACCGGAAATCGCCCCAAGATGTTTGCGCCCAAAATAACGGGGAAATGCTACTGCAGAAAGCACGCTGTACATGCCACTCAACGTTCCGTTCCCAACGATTAGAACATAGTAACTCCAGCCATTTCCGAGTAAAATCAATCCAATGGAGGAAAGAATTCCTCCCAGCGCCATAATTAAGAGCAGGTATTTCAAGCGAATAAAATCGCTGATGTAGTTACCACCAATGGAAACAATCACTGAAATGAGTGTTGCCGGGAGGAAAATTCCCAGCGCTTTCGTATCATCCATTCCTGCCGTGTGGAAGATGGATAAGATGTGAAAAGTCAAACCTGTAACAAAAAAGCCATTAAACGTTGTGGCAATAGCAACGCCCCAGAAAGCGGTGGTTTTTCTCGCTTCCTTTAACGTGAATTGCTTCCGGTTTTGCTGCAATTGCTCCTTTTCAGTCAACGGTCGTGGATTTTTTCCATCAGGAACCAACCCGCAGATTTCCGGATTATCACGGTAGAAAACCAACACTAAAACAGCAAAAAGCACCAGCAGAACTGCCAGCCAACGCCAGGTACCATACCACTCGAAACGACCGATTCCCCATGCCAGAATCAGCGGTGACATGGAAAAACCGAAGCTCACAAACGCGCTGCTCAATGCATTCGCCAAGCCACGCTTTCGGTCGAACCATTTCATAATCATGTTGCGCGACGACATCGTCATCACTCCCTGTCCCGAGAAACGAATCATGAAAAAGAGCAGGCTCATGATAAATACAGCAAAATAGGACAACGGTAAAAATGAAAGTCCTTTTCCCAGCGAAACGATTGCCGGAGAAAAAGATGCCACTATCAAAGCCAAAGCCAGCATAATAGTAGCGCCACTCATCACCAACCGAACTCCGTAGCGGTCGTACCATTTTCCCGCAAGGGTAAGAAACAGTGAACTGCCGATGGTACCAAACATGTACGCCAAACTGAGTTGATCGCGGGATACCTTGAGTTCACCAATCAAATGGTCGGTAAATACAGAAACGCCCATGGTTTGTCCCGGAACGCTGAACAGCATGCCCAATGTTCCCATTAGAACAATAAACCAACCATAGAAAAAAGGCCAACGATCGACCCGAAAAGGAATTTTTGCGTAGTTCGACATACAGAATAGATTAGGATGCAAAGGTATGGAATTGGATTTCTTACTTGCATTTTTTACCATCGACAGACTCAGCTTTAACGAAAGCTTTATAAGGAGTTTACCTTGGATATATATTTCTTTTCGAAAAAGAATGGCCAGCTGCCTATTTAAGCTGAATAAGTGCAGGAATTCTGTTGAAGGAATTATCTTTGCAGAAACTACATCACACTTAAAACAAAAACATAGAAAGCGAATAAAAGGGAACGGGAATGACAATTTTTCCGGTAAAAGAAATGCTTACTTAAATTCCTGTCCATGGCAACAAAACAACAATCCGGATTCAGGTATTACTACCACATTTTAGGATGGATCCTTTACTTCGGGCTCAACTACATGTTGTTCAATACCTACTTTATTCGCTTCAACTTACCACTTCAACTGGTGATGTGGGTCGCAGTGTTCATCATTTTTTATGTGAACTATCTGGTTCTGATTCCTTTTTTCCTGTTTAAAAAGCGATACGTTCTCTATTTGGCTTTTCTGGTAATCATTACGGGAATTATACTGACCCTCACCTACACCATTAAGATGGATATGATGCCTCCGCCAAACTTTGGAGATCGATTGCATCAAATGCCGTTTCATTCACCCGATATCACCTTTGGTGAACACAGGGAACCTCCGGGCGGTCCCAGAATGCGCGGCATCTATCTCGACCTGTACAACATGTTGATGTTCATCATGGCAGCCATCGGTATTCGCTTTTTCGAGTTTTGGTCGACAGAAGAGAAACACAAAGCGGAACAGGAACGGGCACAGGCTAAAACAGAATTGTCATTGTTGAAACAACAGGTGAATCCGCATTTTCTGTTCAATTCTCTGAACAGCATTTATTCGCTGGCCTACCGGAAATCGGACCTGACGGCTGAGTCTATCCTCAAGCTTTCGGATACACTGCGCTACATGCTGTATGACGCAGAAAAACACCAGATTTCGCTGAAAAATGAACTGGAGCATATTCGGAACTATATCGAATTGCAAAAACTGAGGCTGACTGATTTGACCGATGTTCAGATGAATATTCAAGGCATCGTCAATAACAAACAAATTGAACCACTGCTATTTATACCTTTTGTCGAAAACGCTTTCAAGTTTGGTGCCGACGGTATTCACGAATCATTTATCCATATTTTCTTCGATATACACAACGATTCCATCGAATTCCGCATCATAAATAAAGTGGTGAACGAACATCCCAACGAAAGATATAAGGGGACTTCAGGCATTGGACTAAATAACACACGAAGACGTCTCGAGATTTTGTATCCGGAAGCACACATGCTGAAAACGGAGAAAAAGGACGGGCTTTTTGAAGTACAACTGATACTCGACCTGAACAAAAGTTAAGTCGTTGCGACAAAAACGAAACATCGCCCACTGCTAAAATATTCCGGCAACCGGAAAATTAAGCTGAAAGTTAAAGTAAAACATTAGCACATGAATTGTTTGGCAATCGACGACGAACCGCTGGCCCTGAATATTATTGAAGACTACGCCAACAAGGTTCCGTACCTGAATCTAATCGACAAATGCACCAATGCTTTCGATGCGCTGAACATTATGCAGCAGCAAAAAATCGACTTGATTTTTCTGGACATTGAAATGCCGCACCTGAGTGGTATCGATTTCCTGCAAAGTATTGAAAAGCGGCCTTACATTATTTTCACCACAGCCTACCCCGATTACGCCGTTAAGGGGTTTGAGCTAAATGCAGCTGACTACCTGTTGAAGCCGATCGAATTCAATCGCTTTTTGAAAGCTGTCAACAAAGTATATGGATTATATAACCTGCAACGGGAAGATGCAGTTAGTGTAGCTCCCTCTCCTCACAGAGAAAATACCGGGACGCCCGATTACTTACTGATCAAAGTGGAATATGCCACTGTGAAAGTGGAATTCAACTCGATTTTCTATATCGAAGGGTTGAAGGATTACGTGAAAATTCATACCGGCAACAAACCGCTGCTGACCAAAAGCACGATGAAAAACCTCGAAGAAAAATTGCCTTCGAATATGTTTACCCGCGTTCACAAATCGTTTGTTGTCAATTTGTCGCAAATTGAGTCTATCGAAAATAACCGCATTCTCATCAACGGAAGACGCATCCCGATAGGAAGCCAGTACAAAAACTCTTTCTTCGAACTAGTCGACCGGTTCCGGTTGTGATTAGTTGTATTTCCGTTTCTGGAACCAAACATCGTTCAGGGTAAAGTTGAAGTGAATTTTCATGTAGCGCTCCCTGATGAGATTGTTGTTGGTTGTTCCCGTTTGTCCGCCTTCCAGCGAAATATTGAGCATACTGCGATTGTTCCTCAACGGGATACCAATTCCGAACGTCATTCCCATCGAATTGATGGGTTGATTATCGATAATCATATAAGAGCCGGTGTAAAATCCGCCCAGTCGGTAATGCATCTTTTTGAACCCCCGATCGATCAAACTCGTTCGAGGCGTGTAATCGAGTCCAAGCGAATATCTGGAATTGTCCTGTGTACGAATATCCGAATTGTTAAACGACGCCGAAGACCACTTACTCAGGGTATAATCCAACGCTACTGAAAAACGGTAACCTCGCTGGAATGACAGCCCAACTCCGTACTGCCCGGGCATCAAATATTTCTGGTCTGTACTGTAAGTCAAAGGATAAGTTGTGCTATTATACACCAGGGTCAAATTATAAGACGCAACCAAATTCACTTCCGGACCGTAGGTCAATCCCAGGCTGTACCTGTTTTTTCCTTTTTCGATGGCGTATTGCAAACCAAAGTCAGCATAGAGATTCCGGATATACTTTTTCGTGGTAACGGTATAATCTGACAGTGACAAGTTATCACTTCCAGTTTCCACCTGGTTAATCGAGCCAAACAAAAAGGAGGTATTCACGCCAATGGAAAGATTCTTCGTTAAATGAAAAGCATTGGCAATGTAGAATTTATTAATTCCTCCGCTACCGGTAAAATTACGGTTGTAGGTAGTTCTCGTTCCCTCAATTGTACCCTGGGTATCGATGGTATAACCGACACTGCTGTACGGAATAATTCCCAACGATGAAGCCCACCATGAATTTACGCGAAACCCAAACGCAATATAATTGAAGTTTCCATCGATCCGATCCTGGTTCGAGCCGGAGGAATTATAATTGGTATACTTCATAAACGCTCCAAACTCGTACAAAAACGACAAACTGTCAATTCCGGAATAAGAAGCGGGGTTTAGACTGTTCAAAAAAGTTCCCGAAGGAAGGGCAATCCCCGCTCCGCCCATAGCCTGATTTGTTCCAAATCCGGGAGCCTCAATGGTACCGGCCCCGAACATGGAATAGGGCGAAGAGGTGATTTGCCCGTTTGCACTAATAGTAAAGAGTGTAAGTATGAGAGAAATTAGTATATGATTCTTCAGCTTCATCCTGCGATCGTCGTTAGAAAGTCATGTAATATATCTTCAGTTTGGGTCCGTTTTCTGCCTTCTGGTCGGCCTGAATAACCAATCCATCGAGTCGGTTCAGGTACTGAGTCGTCCCCCAGCTAATCAGCAATCCGTTTTCGGTGTTGTACAAACCGTCACTGAATGCATTTTGAATATAGTCGGTGATATCGACAGAGAACTTGGTGTTTTCGTTATAAAGTTCATCCGAAGAAGGGGAAAGATGCAGAGTTGTTCCGTCACTCGAAGTAAGCGTGCTGACCGGTGCATTAATTTTGTTCGTCTCAATCAAAATGAGGGAATCCGGAAGAGCCTGGGGATCATACGTATTGGCTACCGGACTAAATTCCAACTCGGCCTTCATGATAACTCCCTGTTTATTAATCAGCTGAATATCATTCAGGCTTGGAAACCTCATTTTGGTCAATAATCCGGTTCCGCACTGCACAAACGTTTCGCCATCCGTCGAGGTGGAAGATAAGTCTTCCTTCTGGGTAACCAACGACTTTAGCAAAGTTTGGCTTCGATCATCCTCTATCCGGTTATAGGCCGGATCGACCGATGTATACGGAAAGTCAGCGTAATAATCGTCCTGTCCGTCTCCATTAGCATTGGGCCGGTGATAATAAACCCGCATCACCAGATTTGTCGCATCGGCTTTGAAACCATAAACCACATTGCTTTCCGTTGTATCAGGAACAATGGCAAGGCCGTGAAAGTAATTGACTAAACTGGAACTGGAAGTCATATAATCGTCGTCGCCTTCGTTCATTCTTGTAAAGAAATCCTTACCCAACGTATCACGAATCGGAATGACCAATGAATCACTGACTGCTGTTCTTTTTAAAAAGTGAACACTACCAAGCACTTCCGAAGAATAAGGAGTGTTTCGGTTATTATAAATTCCGTTGTCCCACTCATTGCCGTTCAAACGCTCGGCGATGGGATGAACCGTAATGGTTTGCCACCGGGTTGTGTCGCCGTAATAGTAGCCGTTGTACCGCAGAATCACGACGGTCGAATCGTAAACGTTGTCGCTGCTTTCCGAGAATGAAGTGGGAATTCCCAACTCAAAATAGGAAGTTGCCGTTACGGTGCCCAGATTCGGGTCCACGTAATGACCAATCAGTGCCGTTCCGGTATTGGAAGTATTTAGTGAATCAATTAATACGGTTGACATCTTAATTTGAAAAGTGTCAATCATCGTCAGTGTGGAACCGCCATCGATAAATTCGCTACCCATCGTAAATTCGTTCGAGCCCACATTGCAGGCCGTCATCATCCAGCTTACGCCGGAAACCACCACAGCACGAAGCAGCCATCGAAAAATCAGATGTTCAAATTTTCGGGGAATCCCGGTTCTCTTCCTACCTTTTTCAGTCATTCGCATATCAAATCTTCAGGATAATCTCGCGAACAAAGCAACCGAATAAATACCGTTCGAAAAACGATAATATACGAACACACAAAATCAGAAGACAAACGGCCATTTTTCTACTATTACAGCCTCCTTCATCCCCGCAAAACCAGTGTTTGACGTTTTGTCGACCAAATTCACCTTTTTGTCGAGCAAGGCCGGCTGTACATCTACTTTGTTTTTAGCCCTGCCACAACAAGGCTATGTTTGCCTTCGAATGATTAACTGATAAAATGATTTCCCCGATGCGTAAGAAAAAATTCGTATGGTATTTTGCCTTCTTAGTGATTGCTTCAGGCACACTGGTTTCCTGCGGAAGCAGCAGTGATAGTGAATTAATAGGTAATTCAGTGAAGTTATCCGATTTCGAGGGTGTTTCAAGAAGTGATGCGGTTGGCTTTACGATTGGCGACCGGGGTTACGTTGGAACAGGTTACGACGGTACCGACCGTCTGACCGATTTTTGGGCGTATGACCCGGTTAAGAATACATGGATTCAATGTGCCGATTTTCCGGGCGAAGGCCGAAACGGAGCCGTTGGATTTGCTGTAGGTGATAAAGGATATGTTGGAACCGGTTATGATGGAATTGAAAAACTGAAAGACTTTTACCAATACGATCCGTCAACCAACACCTGGACCCAGAAAGCTGATTTTCCGGGAACAGCCCGTTACGGAGCCATTGGTTTTGGCATCGATTCGTTAGGCTATCTGGGTACCGGTTACGACGGAAACTACCTAAAAGATATGTATGCCTACAATCCGACAACCGATACCTGGAAACACGTCACCAGTGTAGGTGGAAGTAAACGCCGGGATGCTGTGGCTTTCGTGATTAACGGAAAAGCATACGTAGGTACCGGTGTCGACAACGGCATTTACGAAGATGACTTCTGGGAATATGACCCGGCAACCGATACCTGGACGGAAAAAAACAGGTTGTCAGATGCAACGGCCCAGAGCTTCGACGACGATTACGCCATGACCGGTTCGAACCGTGTAGCATTTGCCATTGGCGACCGTGGTTTCGTTGCCACAGGTGGTCAGGGAGTAGCCGGAACCGATATCTGGGAATACAATTCCTCTACCGACCTTTGGGAACAGATACACGATTTTGAAGGAAGTGGCCGCACCGAAGCGGTAGGCTTTGCAATCGGTAATGTAGGTTACATTACTACTGGTCGCAGCAGTAGTTACTATTTCGATGATTTGTGGGGCATTCATCCCGATGATACATATAACGAATATGACTAAACGCAAAACGGTCATCATTTCTGAAATACTAATTGGACTGTTAATAGGAATTCTGTTTTTTATTGGAGTGCAGAAGCATGGAGCGAAAAGAGGATTCGCTGTACAGGTTGTCCGTTACCATAACGAGTGGGGTTACCTCGTTAAGCACAACGGGCAACCTTTCATCGAGCAAACCTATTACCCTGGTCTTTCGGGCAAAGTAGCATTCCAAAGCAAAGAAGCAGCTCAGAAAGTGGGGCAACTGGTAAAAGAAAAGCTGGAGAAAGGCAAGTTACCCTCGGTACACCTGAATGAACTGGATTCACTTCATGTTTTGCCAAAGAGTTTTCACCAGCCTCCCCCCGGTTTTAAGGCGCAATAATCAATTTAGACCCTTTTATTAGCTCATATATTTCATATCGATCCCGGCGGCAGTTTGTAGTAGTTCTGCCCCGGGATTTTTTCGTTTTAGCTGATGTTACCTTGTGGAATATTTTGCAATTCATTGGGGATGGAATACTTTTAGATGATTCAAACCATCAATCATTACTCCACGACCAATGGTATTTAACCGTAAAAAAGAAGAGGAAAACCTGCAACAATCGTTCGGCAAACTAAAAGACGCAACTTTTGATTTCGATTCTATCGGGAAGTATTTCAGGAAGAAGCAGCATCCTGACGCATTCCAGATAATATCAGATAAAACCTGCGATGATTTGGATTTTGAAGAACTGTTCATGTTTCTTGATCGGACACAATCAAAAGTCGGTCAGCAATATCTCTACAACAAACTTCGGGTCATCCCGGAAAACCATCAGGAAGTTGCCTCTCACGAAGCATTGCTCACGCGTCTCATTAACGAACCGGCATATCGGGTAGCCATACAGAAGCAACTGAAGAAACTGGACAAAAGGGAATCATATTACATTCCTGCTCTTTTTCAGGATGAACACCTGCAACCGCCCAAATGGTTTTTTCTTATCAGGATATTATCGTTCTCCAGTTTGCTGTCCCTCGTGTTAATTCCTTTCCTACCACAAATGCTGTTTTTCTGGTCTTTCATCATTCTCATCAACTTTGCCCTGCATTACCGGAATAAACGAAATCTATATGCTTATCTGGCGCCTATTCCGCAACTACTTATTATGAACAGTGTAGCACGCGAGCTATTCAAAGACCATTCGCTGAAAAAACTGAATCCCAATCTGGCCTCTTCCATAAAAGATATCAATAAGGTCAGAAACCGGATGTCACTATTCAAACTGGAGGCTAATTTGGGAGGAGACGCAGTAGCCATATTTTGGGCATTCGTGGATATCATAAAAATCGTTTTTTTATTGGAACCGTTGTTATTGTTCGGGGTACTAAAACAACTGGATACCAAAAGGAAACAGATAGAAGAAGTATACTCATTCATCGGTTTGACAGATACACTTATTTCTGTGGCTTCGCTCAGGCATGGATTAACACATTACTGCCAACCGGAAGTTCACGGATCGGACAAAAAAATATCGGCCCGGGAGGTATATCATCCGCTTATTCCTGAATGTGTAACCAACAACATTGAGATTAACGGAAAGTCGATTCTCCTGACCGGTTCTAACATGTCTGGTAAAACATCCTTTATTCGTACCATAGGAATCAATGCAATTACCGCCCAAACCATAAATACCTGCTTTGCCCGTCAATTCTCACTACCTAAAATGCGCGTTTTTTCCGCCATTCGAATTAGCGATGACCTGATGAATGACCGGAGTTATTACTTTCAGGAAGTGCTGACGATTAAAGAGATGATAGATAAATCTCATAGCGAAACTCCTAATATATATTTGCTGGACGAGATTTTCAAAGGAACCAACACCATCGAACGGATTTCTGCGGGCAAGGCTATTCTTTCTTCTTTAAATCAGAACAACCACATTGTTTTTGTTTCGACCCACGATATCGAACTGGCCGATTTACTGAAAGACGAATATGAACTATTTCACTTCAGCGAAATTGTCAACCATCAATCCATTGATTTCGATTTCAAACTAAAAGATGGAAAATTAAAAAACAGAAACGCTATCCGGATTCTTCAGATCAACGAATATCCGGATGAAATTATAAAAGAAGCAATTAAAATATCAGCCGATTTGGATAAAGCTTCGTTGCATGTCAAACCGAATCTTTCCATATCGGGACAATAAAAATTCGATAATATGAGACGTCTATTTCTAATCATGTTCCTCTTTGCAGGAATTTCAGCGTATGCGCAACCTGCCGGTCAGTATCGCATCGTAAAAAGGATTCATGTGCCCGGAAATAGTTTCTGGGACTACCTGACTGCCGACTCACAGGGACATCTGTATGTTTCTCACGGTAACATGGTTCAAGTCATTGACCCCAAAAACAGTAACGTTTTGGGTACCATCGAAAATCTGGACGGAGTCCATGGCATTGCCTTGGCCGAGAATCTAAACAAAGGATTTATCTCCAGCGGAAGGGATTCGATGGTCGCAATCTTTGATTTAAAGACGTTAAAGGTGATCAAAAAGGTGAAAGTCACTGGCGCCAATCCCGATGCCATTTTGTATGATCCATTCAGCAACAAGGTATTTACCTTCAATGGAGGCAGCTCCAGTTCCACGGTAATCGATGCTGCTACTGATAAAGTGGTTGCAACCATTCCACTTCCCGGAAAACCCGAGTTTTCGGTCACCGACAAAAAAGGAAAAGTTTATGTCAACATCGAAGATAAATCGATGATAGCATGCATCGATGCGAAGGATTTAAAGCTGAAGAAAAGCTGGTCGATTGCCCCCGGAGAAGAGCCCAGCGGTCTGGCAGCCGATTTTGCTACTGGAAAATTGTTCAGTGTTTGCCATAATCATATCATGACCGTATTTGACCTGAAAACAGAAAAAGTTGCAGAGACACTACCCATTGGCAGTGGACCAGACGGCGCCGCATTCGATGAAGGATTGCACAGAGCATACAGTTCGAACGGAGATGGAACACTTACAGTGGTTGCCGAAGACGGAAATCATTTCAAGGTATTGGAAACGGTTCCCACCCAACGGGGAGCTCGAACCATGTGTGTGGATCAAAAAAACCACCACATTTTCTTACCGACAGCTGAATTTTATCCGTTGGCTAAAGGAGAGCGATGGCCGAAAATGAAACCGGGAACATTCACGATTTTAGAGGTATCACCACGTTAAACGTTCAAAAAAATACATGTCGATTAAAAAAGTCACTCAGCCGAGTGACTTTTTTTGCATAAATCGGTGGCGCGAAAATCTTCATAAGAAGTATCCCGGCCACAGCCTCCCTCACTTTCGGGGAAAGGTGAATACCAGCACCACCCCAAGAACAGAGAAAATCCCGGTAAACAGAAAGGCGATATTCGGAGATATACTCCAAAGCGAACCGGTTACCGCTGCTCCCAGAAAAGAACCAAAATATTGCAAACTCACCACGATGCCATTCCCAGTTCCCCGCTGTTCGTTATCAATGTCGCGATTCAGCAACATAGGAACGATGGTCGACACAGAAAAGGAACCGGTCATGAGTAGAACCGTTCCTGCGATGATGCCGGAAAACGTCTGCCCGTAAAGCAACAGGAATCCAATTCCCTCCAACAGATAAAGGAAGAGCATCACCGGCTTGGCTTTGCCTTTTGATGCCAATCGTGAAAAGAGGGTCAGAAAAGCCATGGCCACCAAAATTGCCGGAGTCAGGATCATCCACATCTGACTGGTTTCGAGCTTTCCTTCCAGTAAAATAGGCAACATAAAAAAGAAAGCCATCATCAGCAGGTTATTGACTGTCAGTAACAATCCCCGCATAAACGTTTTCCGGTTGAACACCGTTTTGCCTTTTCGTTTTTGGTGGTGTATCCGACGCATATTCGGATCAACCTGTTTTGTCCCTAATAATACCCAGAAAAGGCAAATCACCATCAAACCAGCGGAAAAGATAAACATCCGGTCGACCTTCAGGAAGATGTGAATCAACGGCCCGATGGTATAGGACAACATGGTGAAGGTGCCCAGAACGGCTCCCAGCCGGGTCAACTGCTTGTCACGGGTTTCGTCACTTGCCACCGACGATATCCAGGAATACCCTACCGTGACAATAGCCCCACTCCCCTGCAACGCCCTTGCAAAAATGAGCCAGTAAACCGAGGGGGCATATGCAGCCATGAGCAATCCGGCAATGAGCATCAACAAACCAGCCACCATCACCTTTTTATACCCAATGCGATCACTCAGGGCACCGAACGGAATCTGCAACACCGCCTGTGTCAACCCGAAAATTCCCAATGCATAACCAGTCAGCCATGGAGCTCCTCCTTTCAGGTTCAATGCATAAACCGACAGAAACGGAATGATAATGGACATGGAGAAAAGGCGCATTCCCAGTGTAATGGAAAGAACAGAGGTGAGATAACGGGAGGTTTTGCTCATGGCAGGTCTTTTTCAGATACGCGTAAAACGCATCAAAACGATGGGACAAAGGTACTTCTTCCCTAAAAAGATTGAGAATCCAACGGTCCGATTTAAGCATTTGGTAACAAGATTAGCTATGTTCTCAATCTATCGGGTTTCCTTTAGCCTCATTATGTTCCTGTTCCGGTCGTCCCCGGTTATGGTCACGTTGTTATCCCTGTCATCATACTTGTAGTCTACCTTATTCGTCGAATTCTGGTAGTACTGCTTCGGCAGATTCAGCTCATCGAAGTAAGTGACCGTCAAACCGCGCAGCCCGTCACTGGTAGCGTTTCCGTTGCCGTCATAGATGAAAGTGCCACTTTTATAGCTCTCATTGTAATAACCGGAAATGCTGCTGAGTTGATTGCCTGTATCCGAACCCGAATAAGTATAGGTCAGGCTTTCCCGGGTCCCACCTGTTGAATTCTTCCTGATTAGGCGGCTAATGTTCCCGTTTTTGTCATATACAACCGGGTTCAAATCGTAGGCCGAGTTATTGACCCAGCTTCCTGAATAAGTACCATAATCGGCTATGGTCAGGCGGTTCAGTCCGTTATAGGTAAAGCCGTACCCTTTTTTGCTGTTCCCCGACAACCGCCACATAGCTCCGCTGATGTTAACATTTATTGACTTGCCATCGCCTACGCTTGCGTTTGCTGTAGCTCTCACTTCTCAGCACATAACCAATCACACCACCATTGGCGCCACACCCAAAGCAGTTGGTTCTATTCGTGTCCGAGTAGACATCCACGCTTAATGTGTCATATTCATGAAAAGGGAAACATAGCATGATGTTCCAGTCGAGTTTAAGATTATACTACTCTATTACTTTTATAATGCTTAGCAGGACTTGATTCCAAGAGTCTCTATTGTCAATAAGTTTTATTGTAGACAATAATGCTTATATTAGACGCTATGATTCGAAGTCGGACGAAACAAATGAAATCTAATTAACAATAACTATATATGATATATTGTTGAAAACATGCAAAAATTCTATAGCAACCTGCGATTAATCGCATTAACCTTTGTAAGCAATATGGAACACAAAGACCAACCAAAACAAGTCAGCAGCCGGAGAGGATTGTCCCAAAGCCAACGTGCCAAAGCTATCGAGATTTATATGATCAATGTTTCAAGGTACGAATAGGGAGAGAATAATTCTACATTCGAAGTGCTTGGAAAACTGTTAAGCGAACTGGACTTAACTGTAGACATCTGATGGAGGGTTTGGTGAATGACCAAGCAAACAAAGCAACCTCTATTAAAGAAGTGCTTTCATAGTTCCATAAAGTAATCAGTTTTTCGAATGTAAGAAAAGTAATCATAAAAGACTTCTACTAAGGGCCGACTTACAGCAAAAACCGGCAAATCAAAAAAGCCCCACCGAAGTGGGACCTTTTAAATGCGAAGTCCTAAGTATATATTTTGTCAGCACCTAAGAAACAATATAAAAATTTAAAACAACGCTTATGCTTGGTCAACTTTTAATTGTGATTGTAGGCTTTTTTCGTTGGTTGCTTAAAGGATGTAAAACAGATCTATCAAACGAAATAAATGGATATAAAGATAGAACAAATAACATTAGAGGTGTAAATTATGCTATTGGTATTATTATCCTGATTCTCATAATCATACTTTGCTCTCATCTTTAATCACTTACAATAGATACGATAAAGCTTGTAGCCCTCTTTTTCTCCGAGTTCTTCTGCAAGCAACCAATCACTACAAGCACCATTAATATCATTCAATTTATACTTAGTTATTCCCCGGTTCACATAAGCCTTTGATAATTTAGGATTTATATCAATCGCCCTATTAAAATCTGCCAAAGCATTATCAAGATCGTTTATTTGAAAGAAAGCAATTGCCCTATTTGAAAAAGCAACGGAGTAACTACTATCCAACATAACAGCCTTTGTATAATCATCAATGGCCTCACGATACTTCTTTCGAAGAAACTTCATATATCCTCTACTATTGTACGCAGGCGCATACGTTTTATTTATATTTATTGATTGACCATAGTCCAATTCGGCTTCTTTGAACATACCCAAACTTTGATATATGTTTCCTCTATTGTTTAAATATATGTAGTTAATAGAGTCTATTTCAATCGCACGATTTAGATAACTAAGAGCCTGCTTGAATTCATCTTTATCTTTATAAACTAGTGCCAGTTCATTTAGTACAAAAGAATTTTCACTATCCTTTGCAATAATTCTATTGTAGATATTTATAGCTGAGTCCAAATTCCCCGAGGATGACATTTCTTTTGCCATTTCAGTACTATATTTGGCTCCTTTTTCTTTTTTACATGAATAGGTAAAAAAGAAAAAGCATACAAGAGCTATTAACATAAAAACAACAAAAATTTGTCTACTATTAGTTGTCATTGTTCTCCTCTTTTTTTCTTTCAATTTCTTGTTTTACATTTCCTGCACCTGACGTGGCCGTAACTGCTTGTCCTGATTGTTTCAGTGATTCTGAAGCTGTTTTTGTCGCATTATTCGTTTTTATAATTTCAGCTCCTACTTTACTTTTGCTTTTCTTTAAAACTTCAGTTCCTCTATTAAGTACACTAAATTCGGCAGCGTTTAATTTAGCGGGAGACACTTTTAACAATTTATCAGGTGTTGGGGCAAAATTAAGCAATGTATTAACTCCAGCGTCGGTAATTTCTGTAGCGTTCTGACCTATTCCTTCCGCATTTCTTGCATTAGAAGGGCCATCAACTATCTTGGTTACAATAGTTGTCGCATCATTTATCATGTTAAAAGCAATATTTGCAGAAAACTTAGCTATTTTTACAATTCCAGCAACCGCTCCAACACTCGACTGGTTATTTACAATTTGTTTTACCTGCCCAAATGCATTAGGCTCATAAGGTTTAATTACCCCATTAGGATTCTGTTGAACATTTTTATTTGACTCTTCACCGCTCATCCCCATAAAATCTATAAACCTTAGGGAATTATTATAAGCATACAAATAAGGTGATTGAAAACAATAGTCGATAGCCTTCGGATCAATCGTATGAAACCTCCCCAACTCCGCATCATAAAACCTGGCCCCATAATCATAATTTTCAAAGAACTCGTCGTTTAATTCCTTACCGTTATAAAGGTACTTATTTTTATCGAGATTGTTCTCTGTAAACAGACTGCCAAATGGATAATATTCAACCTCCTGGTCGACTACCGCCGTGGTACCGCTGTAATGGAACGTTAGGCGGGTATTCCCCAGGTGGTCTTTCAGGTAATAGTAATACAGCCCTGCCGACGGGTCGTAGTATCCTTCGGAGGTCAGTACCTTCTTCAGGGTACCATTCTCGTAAATAAAGGTACCATCGTAAAGTGTGGTAGAGGCAGTACCCGATACCGTGGCTGTTTTGCTCCATTTGTTACCCCCGGCATCATACGTGTAGTCGACCTTATTCGTCGAATTCTGGTAGTACTGTTTCGGCAAATTCAGCTCATCGAAGTAAGTGACCGTCAATCCCCGCAGGCCGTCACTGGTCATGTTCCCATTTGCATCATATCCAAAGTTGCCGTTGTCACTGATCCCGTTGTAGGTACCTGATATGCTGCTAAGTCGGTTACCTGCATAGGTATAGCCTAAACTTTCCCGGTTGCTACCTCCTGAGTTCTTCCGGGTCAGGCTGGTGATATTTCCGTTTTTGTCGTACCCCACCGAACTCAAATCGTAAGCACTGGTATTGGCCCAGCTTCCTGAATAAGTACCATAATCGGCTATAGTCAGCCTGTTCAGTCCATCGTAAGTAAAACCGTACCCTTTTTTGCTGTTGCCCGACAACCGCCACATGGCCCCGCTGATGTTGCCGTTGTATTGGACTCCTCCGACCAGCGCAGTGGTCATATCGGTTTCGTAATACAGCTTCGTGGCAAACAATTTATTGTTGGTCACTGTAGCCGTGGGATCATTTACCTGGGTCAGCCATCCACGGATGTTGTAGGCATAGTCGATGTCCTGGTACCCGTTGTGCAGCTCTTTCTTCGACATGCGTCCCAACTCGTCATAGGTAAACTGTGCCACGGTCGTCAATGAAGTCGTATTGTAACCGTACTTCACATACGTGGGACGCCTCATGTGGTCGTAACCATACTCCTCGTTAATGGTGATAGCAGTCGATGACGAAGTTTTCCTGTGGTAGGTTTGCCGTTTAACCGGGTCGCCGGTAAAATTGTAAGCGGTCGACACCCGGTTGTAACCTCCTTCCGGGTTGCGCTGGAACTGTTGCAGTAAACGGCCATACTTATCGTAGTAATTCACTGTATAAAGCCATGCCCCGGTATTCAGCACCTTGGTTTTGACGCCCGTTACCAGGCCTATTACATTATTCGTCTGGGTTTGGTCGCTGTAAACCGAAGCATAAGCATATCCCCATCCCGAAACGGTAGTATAATAATCATAATACGTATAGACCTCCGGGCTTCGTAATGCCGGTGTATAATTACTGCTGTTGCTCACATTCGTTCTCAGGGTGGCGTAGGCTGTCGATTCCGTACAGGTTCCTTCTTCCACCGGACGGTCATAACTGTCATACAGCGTGTAATGATACTCATTTGCATTCACTGCCCGCAATTTGGCATCCTGGCTCAGTACCAACCGGTCACGCGAGTCGTAAATCAGGTACTCCCAACCATCCGTCCCGGGAAGTTTCTTATCCGTCATCAGGTTCTTACCATCATATTTATACCGGTAACACAATGAATCCAGTTCCGTAGAGCTGACACTCCCATCATCGGCTGTCACCTTTGGCGGAATGACGCAACAAAGCAGGTTTCGTTGGTTGTATGCATAGTACGTCGAAAAAGCTTCTGTGCCATTGTAGCTGCGTTTCAACACAACACGGCCCTGCTTGTCTTTGAACTCTACAGTACGGCTGGTACTGGTCGATTGTGTATTGTTCTCGTCCCAGGTCGTGGTTTTGTACAAGGCGCCTGCAGCATAATCGGTCCCGTGTAACAGGTTTCCATTCGCATCAACATAGTAGTACTCGACTTCTCCTGCTGTATTAGTTGCATACTCCATTTTGACTTCATGATTGGAACCGTTTCTCCAGGTGTAACCCGGTGCAGCTTGTTTCAACGTCCTGTTCAATGGTGACGACTCATATAAAGTCTGAGAATACGCATAATCATCATCGGTCGTCCCATAGTAACCTGTCCAGTTAGCCGGCGACGTAGGTGAAGTATGATATGCTCCGTTCTGAGCCGCAGCAAAAGGAAGATATTGTTTTACTTCCCGCCCGAATGCATCGTACCCCACCGAAGTAATAACATCTTTCGCCGCATCTCCGGATGATTTATACTGGTTGGTCTGGTTTACTCTCCCCAGGCCGTCGTAGTACGTAACAGCCGTTTGTTTTTGAGTATAGCTAAGACCGTCAACTGCCGATTCGGTTGTCTTACCCGAAACGAGAACGGTTTCTGACTTAACGTAGTTCTGTGTCGATGTTTGCCCGTGTACATGACCGGTTGCACAGAGCACCATCAACAATATGACTAATTTATATTTTGTATTCATTACGTTCAGGTTTTTTATTTGTAGTGGTAGTTGTATCGGTTCGTTATCTGTGAATCGTCATCCTTACTCAGATGAAAGCGTCCAAAGCCATCATATTCATAGTAGGTGGTCACTCCATTCAGGTTCGTATAGGTAGATATCCCCACCAACGGCTTGTACGAGTAGGTAGCAATATGAGCAGCCGGTACTGAATTTTTTAGACTATTGTATAATGTCGGACTGCTGTAGGTGCAACTTACTATCCCATTCATCCAACTGATTTGTGAGTAGGTGGCGCCCTCTATTTTGGCCATGGGATAACGCCCCGTTGCATCCCACAAATAAGAGGTAATAAAATCATTCTCCGGTTGAACCTGCACCAGGTTTTTATCCGGATCGTATTGGTAATTAATTTTATGGGAAAAGGTATACGGACTTCCTCCGTTAAAGGCTATATCGGTGGCTGTCGATTCAAACTTGTATACATCGGTCAACTGCCCGCTGTCGTTGTACTTGTTCTGGACTCCTGAAATCAACCGGCTTCCATTGTAAGTACGGATATCGATTGCTTTACCGACAATATTACTACCTATTAACGTATTAAAATTCTGTACACCATAATAATAATCCTGGGGATATCGGTACGTGTTCTTAATGACTTCGCCATTGCTGTTGGTCGTTTCCGTCTGGCTGAGCTGGTAATGATGATCGTAGTTATAAGAGTAATCCGTTGTTGCCACCAATTCCGGGGTATTATCAGAATAGGTGGTCACGGTTTTATGATATAAATCCATCGTTCCCCCCGTGAGATGATAGATTTTGTAATTGTTTTCGTCGCTGTAATCAATATTACCATAGTCATCTACTCCAAATGCAAAGATAGCCAAGGGTAAGCGAAACATTGTTTCAGTTTTCAGATGTAGTAGGTTCCAGTTTGACGGCACATCGTCTGCTAAAGGAATAGGATTGATACCAGCCAAAAAAGGAATAAAAAGTGAAACAGAATTTCCATAAACTTCGTCACCACCCGCATATAAATACTGATAATCCGTTTTCCGGACAATACTGTAGGTTCCGTTGGAATTTTTTCGGTATTCACTTACCGTCAAGGGCTTTCCTCTTAACCATTCATTATCGGTCGGGATGGTGTATGGAAATACAAAATATTCTCCGGTGTTCTCCACGTTGGTGAACTCATACTCCGTTTTCCCCTGGTTGGTTGTCTGGTCTCCGTAATATTCAATCACCCGGGCATATCCCACACTGTTTCCCTGTCCCATGTTGAGCGGGCTTCCCGGAACAGCTCCCCAGGGTTTAAACACGGTGAATCCACCGCTGCTTAACACCTTATTTATCGTATAACAATTGGGTACTCCAAAAAGCGCTCCGCTCGATTCTCCGACAGTATCCACGTAACTATATTCTTTCTTAGAAGTGACCGTTCCGTCATCCAGTTTATTCTCTACTTTCAGAATTCTTTTTCCCCCGGCATAAATAAATTCAGACTGGCTGACAGACTGTTGCATCCAACCCAGGTTCACGTTAAAGGCATGCTCCCAGTTAAGCGGGTCAAATCCGCTATCTTTAGGAACGGCCTTGAGATAATAGTCACCTGGCACCAAATTGACAAAAGTTGTTTGTCCCACCACCAGGTAATATCTTGTTCTGTTAGAAGCATTTTCAATATAGAAATAGAAATCCATGATATCCGGATTTTGTACCCAGAAACCAGTTACGTCAACCACCCCTACAATATTTTGCACGGTGAATGGCTTCGAGTAAGCTCGACCATCATAGTAAGCCAAATCCAAAAAACCCAGGCCAGTTATCGTATATTCCATCGGATTAATGGCATTCGAAACGATTGAATTTAAATCCGGATTGGGTCTTACCAGGTTATCTTCATACGTAAACTGGGTATATCCCTTTGTTGGGTAGGTAATTTTCTGAAGCATACCGGCACCGGAACAGGCCTCGTCAACTGTTCTGTCAATGTTAAAGGTCGAGTAGTTAAAAAAGGTCAGGAACTCCCCGTTGTTGGCCCCGTTATAATACCCCCATACATCCTGCGAATTGGAAAACCGGTTGGGCAGGACCGTTGCATTGTAGCTAAACGAATAGGGAGGCAGGGAATTGTTTTGATTGTCCTTTTCCTGAATTTGTTTCAAAAATAACCGTTTAAAAGCCTGCGGTTCTATATTTTTCAGATAGGTAAGAATATTGCTTGTATTGGTGGAGGTTGAATACTCATAGGTAAACTGGAACTTCTTTACCAGGGTATTGTTGGAATCAAATAACTCGATGTGGTCAAGTGCATAGGCTTCGTTCAGGTCACTACGTTCAGTTGTTGAAGGAGAAAACACCAGCTTACCGCTGCTAAACCGAATCTCGCTTAACTGGTACTGATGGCCAATAACCTGTGAAAAATAACTCTTAACCTTACCATCGACTACCTTATCATATAATCTCCGGTAGTATAACGGTATTTCTTCGTTGTAGTAGAATTCGACGTTCCCATTGTCGGGGGTTTCAATCTCCATCAAATGCCAGGTATTGTATTTTTCAGTTACCCATTCAGGAGACCAGGCGGGACTTGCCCCCTGCAATTGGGTAATCAATTTTGTCGCATCGTAGTCCCGTGCTGCCCTTAGACCATTCTTCGATTTCCCGAAATAGTAGACATTGCCATAAGAATCTTTCACCTTAAATGATTCAATGACAGAGCCCACCAGGGTATAGTTTATTTCAACATCATCAAACTTCTGCAGTACAGCTTCTCCATCAGCCTGATCGAAAACAAATTTCCCACTTACGCCATTCGCATTTAAATAAAACTGGTCGGGAACTAAATCGAATTCAGGATGCGTGACTTTTGTTGAATATACCGATTGACGAGTACTTGAACTAGTGAAGAAACTACTGTAAAAATCAGTTGTCAGGTAGCCGTAGGTCCCTTCATCGGCATTGCCCCTGATTTGTCGTGATATATTACCTCCGAAATTGAGTGCCCAACCAATTCCTACCCTGGAAGCAATCTCTTCTACCTTGATTCCCCTGGCGTGATAATCAACTGTTACGGGGATGGTAAGCCCCTTCTCCTTAATCGTATAAATAGGTATACTGATTTGGGGAAGACCCGTGTAATGAGATACAGGTGTTTCCACAAATTTCACCAGAGACACCGACTCGGGTGATGGAGGGACAAAATTAGGGATGTCCTGTGAATGTCCAAATTTTACAATGCCAACAAGCATTGCAATAATCAATAAACGATTTATCATCACATTTTTCTTTTTAGGTTAGTTATTACTGTTAGTTATGAACTCCGTGAGAAGTAAAACATGCCTTACGATTCGTCAGACTGTTATTATGTCAGGCTCCAAAACCTTATAAGCACCAGACGAAGATCCTTATAAGGATCAGCAACAAATGGTACTAACCTTTTTCGGAAAAAGGTTAGAAGGATCGGACACAAAACCTTAGAAGGTTTTTCCTCTGATGGTTATAAGGATCTGCTGCGTGTAGTTGTAACCTCATATTCCGGGAAGCCGTAAAACCGGTCCCCGAATACAGACAGGAGGCTGTTAACCTCCTACCACGCTGATCTCTGCATCCAGCCGGCCGGTGGCAATTTCCTTCCGTCCGTTCAGGATGGCCCGTACTTCCACATGGCAGGTACCTGCTGCCAGGGCCGGGGCCAGGAAGTGCAGCTCGCCGGGTTTGTTCAGCGAAATCACCTCCACACGGGTTTCTGTGGCATCGTTGGCTACAAAGAAGATCCCTTGTGCCGGGTCCGAAGCATCGTACTTGAGGTAACTCCCCCGTAACGTGGCTAATCCGCCCGAGGTGAGCTGGTCGTTTACGCTGCCTGTAGCCGCATCGACCAGCTGATCGATAACCGGGCCGGCCTTTTCTCCACGCACCTTTTGGGTCTTCACGGAATCCATCACTTTACGCAGTTCTACACCCGGGCTCAGGTTGAACCGGATGCTGTGACGTGAAGAGTCGAACGAATCGTCGAGTCCGTTGAATACTCCTTTGATGCTCATGTTCAGGTTAAATACGGGAATGGTAATGTTGTTGCCCAGAGCTGCCTGTTCACAAATTACTTCCCGCTCCATTTTCAGTACGGCCATGATATCGGTAGCAGTCAGGGTGGAGCCTCGTTTCAGCATCAGTTCTATCAATGCTTCCTGGTCGAGGCTAATGGCGTTGGTGGTAACGGCCATGTAATCATTCGGATCGCTTGTCAGATGGTTCTCAAACAAAGCGTAGTTCAATACATCATTCTCCATGATAGGTTGTTTGGTTATTTGTTAATGCCAGTTGCATGAAACGATCTCCTGAAAAATCAAATTTCCCTTTAAACTCCGAATTTCTGAGGGCAAAGCAGGAAACAGGATTCTTTCTGATTCCGATTCGTTTCAGACAACAGGTTTGTCAAAGCAGTTTGGTATATCCTTCGCAGAAGGAAAACAGATTTCCTTCTATCGACAAAAGCTTTGAGAGGACATGGTTATTGAAACATGGGAGATGTGCACATTTCTCCGATATATTTCAATAACCAGTTAGCTAGTATTAAAATGAGTGGTGTGAACCGCTGATAGGCAGTTCATGGTCGGATGGAGACTTTTAACTTACTTTTTCATATCTTTATGTTTTTAGCGGGAACTGCAATTCCCGGTGAATAAATTAAAGGTTGGCCCTCCGGTTTTCCGGGGGGCTTTTTATCTATTTACCATTCGCCTAGAGACAAAGACCTTGTGTGCTCCGGTCTTTACATTTATCCATCAGTGATGAACAAATGCCAACCGGAAAAACCTTCGTCCTAAAAGAAAGGGATATTCGTGACAGTGGATTCCTGCTCGGTTATAAAAGTGGTTGTTGCAAAAACATTTTTTTCATTCCTTCGGGTTTAAAGCTGAAACAGGTTAAATAAGTTAGTTATCCGAATACGTTTATAGCAGGTAAAAGCAGCAGGGAAGGCTTGGCCATTAACATATTACACTTATTAATACCCGGAATAACCAATTGGTTACCCCCCTTTACCGATTTAATTTATGACAAAATTCATACAACCGTCATTCTCTATTTCTATCTCCTTATTTCTCTGAATCTTATTGACAACATTCGTCCCGGAATGTTTCATAGCATACTTATTTTGCTGACTTTTCAAGGGGAAGTCACTCAACCCAATTATGGAACAGTAATTCCCTGACATCAGAAAAATGAAGCTTTTTTTACCCTGTATCGCTAAAGGGAAAAGCTTCATTTTTCTGTCTTCTCTTCCGTACACCAGATGCACGATTGAATAAAATAGCCTTCATATTCAATGACTATCCAATCATGGTGTTTCCGATTTTAAACATGGGCAAATACATCGCTACCAGGATAAGTGCTACCAGGCCACCCACAAAAACAATCATCAATGGTTCCAGGAGTGAACTCATCAACTGGGTATAGTGATCGATATCTTCGGAATACTGACTGTGCAACTTCCGGAAAATCACATCGAGGTTATTGGTCTCTTCTCCTACCTTAAGCAATGCCACCATCCGTTCATCGAAAAGCGAATACGATGCCAGGGCTTCATTCAGCAACATTCCCTTGTAAATCTGGCTTCTCACCGAAACAAGTATTTCTTCCAGTGGTAAAAAGCCCACCATCTTCCCCACCATATCCAGCGCGGTAATGAGAGGAGTTTTGGCCGAGGTCATAAGCGACATGAACTGGCAAAAGCGTGCCAGGTAGATTTTTAGTAATAATGGGCCAATAACCGGTACATGAATTACCAGGGAGCTGAGGGTTCGGAGCACCTTTTTGTTTTGCCGGACAAAGAAAACAGTGATGCCCATAGCCATTACGATAAGCAGGATGAGCCACCAGTAGCTTCGTAATCCGTTCGAAATATCAATCACCGACTGCGTAAAGGTCGGCAAATCGGAATTAAAACGTTTGAAGGCATCGGCGAACAGCGGGACAATGAAGTTCATCATGAAAATCACTACCACAACAGCCGTAATCAGGATAATAAAAGGGTATGAGAGTGCTCCAAATACCTGTTTCTGTAATTTGATTTTTCGCTCGTAATAGTGCCCCAATTCCTTCACCACTTCCGGCAGCTTCCCGCTCTCCTCCCCAATTTTCACACTATAATATTCATACAGCGAAAACTGTCCGGTTTGTTCCAATGCTTCCGAGAAGGAACTTCCTTTAATGAGTTTATTTTCGATATCAGTAAATATCGCTTTCAACTTGACATTGCTCTCCTGGGAGGAAAACAACTCGATGGCGCTCTTCAAATCCAGGCCCGCCTGAAGGAGCAAAAATATCTCGGCATAAAACTCCTCCTTCTTCCGGTCTTTCAGCAATTGTCCTTTCGTCTTGAAATATTGCTTTAGCGACGAAATATCAGCTCCCTTTTGCCTGTTGGCCTGACGGATGCCTTGTTTGGAAACAGGCTTCCCCGATTCGATGCTGGAAAGTTTAATCGCCATAACCTCTTGCCTCCCATTGTTTAAATTGCGGATAATCTTTGGTTAGTTGAATGGTATAATGCTCGTTGGTGGTGGGTATCTGAAAAGAAAGGGTGCGAACCAGTCCCCTTATTCCGGTCACTTCTTTGATGTTCAATTCACGGTTACTTAACCGGAACGTATCAACATGGGCATCGTAACTCCTCACAATGTATTTCGGTTCGAATTGGTAGGTAATCGTACTGAAAGCCTTTTTTAAGGTTAATTGATCATCCCACCGTATCTCGTTGCTCGTATGCCAGTCGTTTGTGAGTTGGGTTTCCAAAAGCAGCACACTCCGATCTTCACTGGCATTTAACCGGATTCCCCGGAAAAGCCGGTTGAAATTCATCACAGCCGTAAAACCTATCAGCAACAGAAGACTGGTCAGCGCAATGGCGATGAGCTGCTCCATCAGGGTAAACCCCTTCAGTTTATTATGGATGTTTATTTGGCTGACTGAATCTCCATCGCTGAAATTGACGCTACTCTCCCCCGGCCCCTCTCTACGCGTAGAGAGGGGAGACCGCCCGAAATAAGGGCGGTGGGGTGAGTCAGTTTTATCACACAGATGTATTTTAACCATTTCTTACCTCTTTCTTTCGTTCATTTCGTATCCCCGAAAGCACTATTCAGGTAATGACGACAGATGCCATGAGCAGAACTCATACCACAAGGTTCACAAAGAAAACTCCAAGCCCACGAAGTACTTTGTGATCCACCTTAGTGTATCTTTGCGGTAAACAGAATCCCGAGCGCCTGCATATCATTTCTATTCGCTTGTTTCATGATTGTTCGGTTTTATCTGTTTCAGCAGTTGCCGCTTATACAGTACTTCCTTCTTCTCTTTTTGTATCGCCTGGTAAGTAACGATGTATAGCTTTTTCTCCTCATCGAATGGCGTCAATGTTACTTCGATTACCAAATCGCCATACTCTTCCGATACCGCTTCATAGGTGTTCTGTTCCTGTTGTTTTTCTACCAGGTTGTTAACAGCCAGATAAGCCCGGTGCCGGGAGTACAGCACGGAACTGTTCATGACCTGATTGAACAGTACGGTTGTCAACCCGACGGCCAGAGAGATGAGAAAAAAGCCGACTACCACTTCAATCATAGTACTTCCCCGGAGTGTATGTAAACGTTTTACTGGCATATCGCTACCTGTTTTAGTTGAAACGGCTGATCGGAAACAGAAAATGCTCCAAATGAAGCAGGCGTACTGGTATTATCGATGATGCCATCGACAATGATATTCTCGTAAAAAGCCCGGGGCGTATCAATGACAAACCGGTTGCAATATAACCGACCGTCGATACGGCCGGTAAAATGGACATCACCATTCACATAGACCGTTCCGGCCAGGTGATCGTCTTCATCCAAAAACAGCAAATTGTTCTTGTGCTCCTCATTTTTGCCGTTCAACGCTATGCCGCCGATGACGGTACTTTTTTTCCCAAATGTTATCTTCCCGGTCGTCCGGTTATTCAGACAAACCAGAAAAGAGGGGTAGTTCAGCCGGCAATCCTTCCCGACCGTAATCTCTGTTGTAGCAAAAGCCTGAAAGCGTCCTGTCACCTTATCCTCCACCCTAATCACCCGGGCTATCAGGATGGTATTCTTCAGTTTGGCACCCGGAGATACAACAAGGGTATCCCTTGCCAGTACAACAGCATTTCCTTCCAGCTGAATATTATCCAGGTAAGCAGAACCTCCACAATTTATCACACAAGTTTTATGATGGAACGAAAACTGATGCAGACCATTTCTTTCGATCTTGCTAAGCGCTATCACACTGTCCTGCTTTGTGAAGTTACCATTCAGGTAGGCAGCCGCAAAATCCTGAAAATGTTCAGAAAGAGCCGGCAGCCGGGTATCACTGGGAGAGACGGTTCCGTCCACCAGCTTTTCTCCTTCAAACGTTCTTCCCCTGATGTTTCCGCTCCGTATCCCCAGGTGGGGCAGTTGACAGTTACCTACCAACGAACTCTGTCCAACCAGCGATAAATATTTATTCTGATCCGTCAAATACAGGGCGTAAGATGGTTCATCTTCGGCTGCCAACAGCTCGGTATATTCCTTCTCCATTCGGTGCCATTGGGTGCGATAACTCGCTATCCGGAGCATTCCCCAGGGGCGTACGCTTATCGCTACCGGCACGCTATCCTCAAAAAGCGTTAGTTCCTTGGTTTCTCCGGGGTGGACAAGAGAAGGCTTGGCATGCAGCCACTCTGCCGCTGACTCCATTCGATCATTCAGTTCCACATTTTTGATATACTGAACATCCTCTTCATTCCACAACCGCTCCAACAAGATGAAAAATGAGGAAAGAACACTGAGCAACAGGAGGACCAAAATGGCAAAATAAAGTGCGCCCCCCCTCAACCGACATTGTGGTTTCGTCCTGAATGTCTTATCCTGATATGTTGAAAACAGTATTTTCATTTAAGCATTTACCTAGATATTTTTCATATTTAATGAATCCGTTGTGCGAAACTCCCTAAATCAAGAAAAATCAAGCTTTTTACCCTGAATCCCTAAAGGGAAAACTTGATTTTTCAGGACTCGTCCTTTAGGGTCGGGGTAAACGAATTGATAGTTGAATCCGAAACCTGAAAAATGACTCTATACGGTTATTCATTTTTTAGAGGAATGAAACAGTCGATGAAACAAATGCTTTTTCGCTACCTTCTCTCCATTGCGGTACCGCTCCACCCGGACGGAGTCGTTACTGACAAATGTGATTTGTTTCCCATCCAACTCACCCTTTTTATATTGCTCGATACCTGCCGGCTGTCCCTGGAAATAAATCCGGCGCTCTCCATCCAGTATTCCCTTCCGATAGGTTGAAGATTCTGTCAACTTACCTGCCTTATCCCATTTCCGCCACAAACCATCTTTCAAGCCATCCTTGTATTTTCCGGAAATCATTAGCTGGTTATCTCCATCAAACTTCTGGTATAAACCGTCCAGCGGATGCCCAACGACCATTCCCTGTGTATAGTGAATTCCGCTCAGGTAATACCCGGCATACATCTTGGCCGGATCTCCTTTTGCTGCTTTTTTGTTTCGCTCAATCAGAATATTCGCTTCCACCGTACCGTTACCCGATACCACACTGATATTCCGGTGAGTGATTTCAGGGACATCGGAAGTTGACCGGCATGACGTGAACCATAAAACCAGAAAAAAAATAACCGCTAAATTTCTCATTTGACAAATATCTTTTATGATAAATCCAGTTAATTACCTATAGTCATAAAATCTGAAATTAACTCTACTCTCCCCCGTCCCTTCTCTACCAGTAGAGAGGGGAGACCGCCCGAAACCAGGGCGGTGGGGTGAGTCGTATCTCCAACACGAATGAATATTGACCATTTTTGCCTCGTTTCTTACATTAATTTCAGAATGGTAAACATTCGGATATTTCATTATATCTTTTACTTCATTAACTCTCTATTTTTCACGCACCCGAAACCACCTCTTTTCCCCCCGGTTTTCCAGCTGAATAGAATCTTTCGCAATCCGGAGAACAGTCAACTCATTCGCGACATCTCCTTTATGCACCAATAAATCCTTGGTTCCGACACAAAGAAAACCCATGACTTTCGCCTTCGACTTCTCACCTCTTACCATTCCCCGGTAGGTAATCATGGGCCAGTTAACCGCTTGGGATTGCGAATTACTACGTTGATTACCGGCCTGTTTTTCTACTGTCTTACCCGAAACACTTTTTAAGAACGGATCGGGATAATTCAGAGACAGCTCAGGCTTCTCTTCGTTATTGGATACATCGATTTCTTTCGTCACCTGCTTTCTGAAAGAGGAGTTGACCTGTTTCCCATGCAGGTTCGTATAAATACGGTAAAATATCAATCCCCAGATGAGCAGGACCAACGGCAACAAAAGATAGATCAGTTTCTTATTCTTCAACATAGCAGTCAGGTTATTTCATACGATTAGTTGACCCGAACAGTGAGCGTATCGATGCTTGCCTGAGCTCCAACGTTTCCCGCCTTATCGACTGAAAGTACGGTCCAGTAGTAGGTTTTCCTGTCGGTTAAGTCAATCGTAGCCTGCTGATCGGATGATGCGACAGCTTTCTCCAACGTCGATAGACTCCCGTCGGAATAGATCTTCACCGTATCCTGTGCAATACCGCTACCCGAGTCACCGCTGCTCCAGGTAAACTGAACCGATGTGGAAGTAACCGTCGAGTTATTCTCGGGCGAGGTCAATACCGGAACATTGGGCGGCGTTTGATCGATCATTAATGATTGAATGGTGTACGAAGTTTCCGAGGTCTGATTCTGAGCCTTCACCCCCCAGAAAAACGTGCCTTCCGACAATGCTCCTTCATAGCTGGTGCCGTCAACATTGACTGGCGCCACCTCTGTTTCTCCTTCCCAGGAACCTCTATATACGACCACCTGGTAATTATCTGCATTGTACAGGGCATCCCAAACAAAAGAAATATCAGCTTGGTTCGTGATGTAACCGTCATGTGGCGATGATACCTGAACTTTTTGTCGGGTCAAATCATCACTGGCGTAAATCGTTAAATGTGAGGAAGACCATTCGGACTGATACACACTATTCTCTGCTCTGACCCGCCATTCAAATTTTGCCGGAAATAACGTATACGTGTACTTATTATCCGATACCAGGGTATCGAGTACTAAATTCTCTGCGTTGGCAAATGATGGGGTGACGACCTGTAATCGGTACGATGATGCTCCTTCCACTACATCCCAATAAAAAGTCTGTGTAATAATATCAGTTTCTACCTGGTCAGCCGGGGAGACAAGCTCCACCGTGCGGTTAGAAATATCATCCTCGAAAAAGGAATCACATCCTGCCATCGTAACCAACAATGCCACTTCAAGGATAGTATTCAGAATTCTATTTGTTTTCATGAGGTTCTTCGTTAGATTTTGATTCTAAAAGCTGAATGGATTGCAAAAAAATGGTTCCAAGCAACCGCTTCCGGTTGGTTCTTTTATCGATTTCCAACTGGAACTGTACCGAGCGAATCTTAGCCTGATGCTCATTGTTTTCCATATTCGAAATTACGGCCAATTGTTTTTTAAATGCTCCCTGAAAATTCACATCGATGGTTTCAATTCGAATACCATCGCCATCAAAGACATGTTTTTGAGGGATATCCTTCAGAACAATGCCTGATTTGCTGCACAATTCGTTCAGTTCATCCATCACGAGAACCGAGAAATCCTCACTGTTGGCCTCTCCAAACATGTTGTTCAGTCTTTCGAGATGCGCCTTGAGTTCAGGAACCCGTGTGGCCATGTCTTTTATTTGTACCTGCTGACTCTTCAATGTCCGGTATTCATGCAACAAGGCAAATGTTTTCGCAAAGGTCAACCGGTAAGCCAGCCATGCAAATATGACCAGGCCGATCAGTGCCACGATGAATTTCCGTTTATTGGTCCAGTTGCTCAGCATAGCCTAAAATTTAATTTCCAGTTCAAAATTTCCCGTATGGTGCCTATCATCTACCGAATACGATACCAGTTCTACCTCTTTCACCCAGTCTTCACTGCGGATCCTTTTTATCCACCGGCTAATCGCCGTCATATGTCTCGAGGTTCCCTCCACGGAGATTGTCTTTTCCTGGTAAAGAATAGCTTTTCCTTCTTTGGGCTTCTGCATCAACTGCTGAAGCTCCATTTTGGTCAGTCGAATCGATCCCGGTAATGTAGACGCCAGCCTGTCGGCATAAAATGAAAACCGGGTAGATACATCGTTGCCAATGTATTTATCAACAAAGAATTGTTTCTTTTTCAGCTTCGACTCTAATCCGGACAATTCGGTGAGATAGTTTTCATTGTTGGATACCTGCATCCTTAATCCCGCATACCGGCTGCGCAGATTATCCCAAACAAAATAATTCACCGTCAGGAATAACAGCAGCACGCCCAATACAACGATGCCTCCTTTTTTCAGCAGATATCCGTAAGTGTACTCTTCCCGTGGCTTACCCAGCAAAGGGATATCATCCATATCACCAGACAAAAATTGCAGGCAAGCAGCCAAAAGAGCAATTACGCTTGAGGATACCAGCTCTCCTTCTATGGAATATGTAACACGCGACTCATCGCTGTTGGCCGAGAACGAATGAAGCTTTCCATCCTTCAGGAGTAACTTCCAACGTCCGGTGATGACCTCACTGCTTACAGTGGGCAGCAGGGGAATGATTGCTGCTACTGGAAACGGCCCAAATTTCAAATCGACTACATTGACTCCATTGTTTTCGCAAAAATCAAGGACCGTCTGCAAGAGCTCCGTTCGCATAATGGATACCAACTCTCCGGTCCCATCTCCTTTTGCATACCGACGAACGATAAAGTCCGAATCATCTGACTGAAAAGAGCTGCCATTCTCCGAAGCGTGTCCTTCCAGCTCCGCGTCCCGGAGTAAAATCCCGACACCATCGAGATGTAATACCACCGGAATATCAGGTTTAAAATAGCTTTTAACGGCATCCCAATCGTTTTGACTTTCGGTTTGCGAAAGGATTTGAATCTCCTGCTTTGTCCGCTTCAGTTCCACTACCGAAAACCGCCAGTCATCGCGGGTGAGAAACGTAATGCCTAAGCCGGTGACCCGTGACGTCCTTTTTAGTATATGTCTGTCAAGATTTAACTTCAAAACCTCTTCTTTATTTGATAATGGTTGGTTTGATGAACAGATTCAGCTTCGACTTGGTATTCGATTTTTCCCGGCTGGAAAAGAACCACCGTATAATCGGAATCCGGGCCAAAAGCGGTAGTCCGCTGCGGGTATCCTTCACTTCCTTCTCTTCCAATCCTCCCAGCAAAATCATTTCCTGGTCTTTCACCCGGATGAGGGATTCGAATTTGCGCGAGACCTTTCCGGGAGGTGCATATTCAGAAATACGACTGGTGAAATCGGACTGCTCCACCTTAATATCCAGTGTTACTTCGTCATTTCCCGCAACAATCGGACGTATGGTGACGGCCAACTCTGCATTCACTGGTTTATAAGTGGTAGCCACCTGCGATTGGGTGTTGATGGACCCATAAATGGTGTTCATCTCTTCCTTGTAGTATTCGGTATTTCCGATACTCATCGTGGCTTTGTGTCCATTCAGCGTGGATAACTGTGGTGTGGACCGGAGATCGATCACCCCGTCTTCCTCCAGTGCTTTCAGCGTCATATAAAAGTTCGACTTCACTTTTCCCAGGTTCACCCAACCAAAGCCGTTCAGTCCATCAATCAAATTATTAATCGCTTTCGAACTCAGGGTCATATCAACCGATGGAAAAACAGTTCCCTTGGTCGTGACCGGTTCATCAGATAAACCGGCGGTAATTCCGGTCGCCAGCGCTTTACTGTTTTTGTTGTCGATAATCAACACTTCAATCAGTATAACAGGAATCAACTTATCGACCTGATGAATAAACGTGGCCAGACGATTAACCCGTTCCTGCGGACCCGAGAGAATAATACTATTGATATCAGGATACTCCTTTATTTCGACCCCGGTCTTTAGCTGCAACGGAATAATTTGAACTAACGAATCGACCGTACGGTATTTTAGCTGAATCATCTTCACATCCTGTAAAGCATCAATATTCCGTTTCCCTATCCAATAACGACCGTCAACAATTTTAAACGTCGCATCAGTGCCTGCAAACAATTCATCAATCAGCGAAGCAAACGAGATGCGATCATAATCGATCGACACGTTATCTGTCAAGGGCCCTAATAATTTGTATGGTTGATGACATACATCGAACAGTTTTTCCACCACCTTATCCAAAGGAGCATTGGCCGTATGTATCTTCACTGAGTCTTTTGTTAACGCCTCAATATCGATGGTTCCGTCACCTATGGAATTTCTACCGGAAGAACGATGTTGTTGCATCTCATTTGCTCTAACCGGTTGTTTAGGTTCCCATACATAAAAACCACCATCTGTTTTGGTCACCGTAAAATTGTTCTCCATTCCCAGCTTGTCCATCGCATCGGTCAGCGGCATATTCTGGATATAGGAACTAATCACTTTTTTGCTGAGCTCGGGTGTCACAACAATGTTATTGCCTGTTTTCCGGGTAATTTCTTTCGCCAAATCCTGAATGGGAACCTGCTCAATCGACATATTGACATGATGGGAACTCGTATCCACTTCGATTTGAAGTCTGTCGGAAAGAGGCGTCGGCGCAGGCCTGTTTTTCCGGATATTGATGATATTGCCTGCCGCCTGAAGATTAATATCATAATTATCGACCAGAAATTGCAAAATATCCCGTACCCTGACGTGAACGAAATTGTTGGTAACCGTAAAATTGAGCGTCGGATCAATATTGATGTTCAATCCCGTTTGGTTGGCAACTCCTCTTAAAAATTCCTGCACCGGGGTAGCATTGACCGTGATATCGATGTTCTCATTGAGTGCCGGAATTTTATTGGATAGCGAATCCAGTAAATGGATGACCGGTGTGTTTTCCGTTTGTCCAACTGCTGAAACGGGCCTGGCTATCAATATTAAAACCAGACTCATCAGGGGTAACAGTAATAAAAAGCGTTGTCGTAAATTCATATATCGGGATCAGTTCAATGCAGATTCTATCTGCACCAGGTTTAATCTTGTGTTCTTTTTATTTTCTTCTTCTGCAGTTTGCTCAACCGGAAAGAATGGCATACACCTCTTCCAGCGAAGTCGTTCCATCGACCAGTAATTGAAAGGCTTGATCAGACAGGGTCTTCATTTTCTTCCTTTCATAATATTCGGTTGCATTCAATTCATTCCTGCGAATCATCTCGCGCAGGTCATCATCAATCGTAATCACCTCATACACGGCAATACGTCCGTGATACCCCGTATAAAAACACTCAGGACATCCCACAGCCGTAAAATGGCTTTCCGGGAAAACTTCCGGCCGGTAGTTCCAACGCACATCGGTTGCGTTAAATGCTTCTTCTTTTTTGCAGTGCGGACAAAGTTTACGTACCAGCCGCTGAGCAATACTCAACTTTACAGTGGAAGAAATCAGGTAAGGAGGAATCCCCATATCGATTAACCGGGAAATGGTACCCCATGCAGAATTCGTGTGTACTGTCGATAAAACCAGATGGCCAGTCAGCGCCGCCCGGACTGCCATTTGGGCCGTATCACCGTCGCGAATCTCACCGACCATGATAATATCCGGGTCTTGTCGCAGGAAAGTGCGGAGCGCACTGCCAAACGTTAACCCAATGGCTTCTTTTAACTGAACCTGGTTAATCCCCTCCAGCATATATTCAATCGGGTCCTCGATGGTTAAAATGTTCGTTTCATTGCGGTTCAGCAACTTCAGCGTAGCATACAAAGTTGTGGTTTTACCTGATCCGGTCGGTCCGCTAATCAAAATCAATCCGTTGGGATTCTTTATTCCTTCCAGGTATTTAGACAATTGTACTTCGCTAAATCCCAACCGGTCAATTTGGATCTGGGTAGCATCTCGGTTTAGCAAGCGCAATACGACTTTTTCACCGTACAACGTGGGCAACACCGACACCCTTAAATCGAATTTGTTCCCTCCCTGCTCATAAATGATACGTCCATCCTGTGGTAACCGCTTTTCAGAAATATCCAGGTGCGATTTGATCTTGATCTTATTCACAATGGCCGGATATTCGGTAGTAGGTATCACATACCGTTCCACCAGCTTGCCGTCGACGCGGAACCGGACCCGGCACCGCTCCTCGTAAGGTTCCAGATGAATATCACTGCTCTTGATTTTGGCCGCTTCCTCCAGGATCATCGACAACAGATCCTTCGATTGGGAATTGAGCCATTCTACATTCTTCCGTTGGTGATTATTGGGATAGTGCCGGTTCAGTTGCCGGGTAATCCAATCCGATGGCACCGGTTTTAACGCCACCTCTTTGCCCAGCAATACCTCCAGCTCGTTTTGCAGTTGCGCAACATCTTTCTCCTCCTCATAAAAGAAATGAAGCTTACCATTGGTGTGTCCCGCCGGAATAATCCGGAGATACCATGCCTGGGCCGTCGATAACAACTGCCGGTGTTCGGTACTTAATTCAAAAACTTCCTGATAATCCATAAATCACCTTTCCAATGTATTGGTCGACCCAGTCGCCTTTAGCTCCCATCCATAGCAGGGAAAACTGGTATATAATCAGCCCGGCTGCCAGAAATCCAGCAAACGGAACCGAGGCTTCTCCTGACTTACGTACCTTAGTCACGATTATCCATACAAGCAGCGTTAAAAAGCTAACCAACGAAATGAACACCAGGTAACCGGCCAGTGTAAAGTTTACTCCAATGATGATGAGCATCACCATATCGGCCGGCCCAAAGCCCGAAAACAGATCACCCGAGTTCTTTTTTCCAAACCGTATCCAGGCCCACAAAACGAATACCTGCAGCCCGATAGCCACCAGATTAACCGGGCCTTCCCATAACAATTCCTTTCCAACCAACAAATAACGAATCCCGGCAGAAAGAAGGAACGCTGCCAACAGGAAGAAAACCGGTATTTCCCGGGTGCGGAAATCAGATACGGCAATGAGAAGCAAAAAGATAACCGATAACAACAGCAACCAAACCATCAATCCTTGGTTACCTGTTTCAAATTGTTATCCTGGTCAATCTCCCAGACGTTGAATATCCCGTCGCCATCGAAATCGACCACCGCCGTGGCTTTCGCTTTGAAGGTATTGGCTGTTGCCTCCGTAATGGTAATCTGGTAATTGGCATTTCCTCCGTCGGTGACCAGTTTCTCCTGCACAAAATCGAGCTGGTCAATCTCATTCGTGTATTTCGAATGCAGGTAAAAATAGTTCTTCTCCAACGTGTACAGATGGTTTAACTGCATTTGCGCCTCTGTGCTCTTTGCCCTGGATATCAAGGGCATCAGGTTAGGCAATGCAATCAGCAACAATATGCCGATAATGACCAGAACAACTAATAGTTCTGGCAATGTAAAGCCTTTCAGCATTCGCGAGGTGATGGAAAATTTCATAAGTCTGTTTTTTCAGGTTCGATCGTTTCGTATCCTCGTTAGTTTTTACAATCGGCTGAACACTCCTGGTAAATACAGCGAAAACTCGTTTAACGAATTTAATCCTGAATGAAAGATAAGGTTATCACCTCTCCTTTCATCCCGATATGATGGTCCAGTCAATGGTAGTCTTAGTTAATTTGTAAGATTGTCTTTGAAGATGACAACTCATACATTTATTAATACATCATATGGGAAAATGGTTACCCGGTTTTTCTTAAAAATATCGTCTTAATTGACCTGTTATACAACTTGAAATTTCTTTTGCGAGAATTGTTATGAGAATATAGTACTGCTTCGGCAAGTTTAACTCATCGAAGTAAGTAACCGTCAATTCCCGCAGGCCATCACTGGTAGCGTTTCCGTTGCCGTCGTAGCTCAAATTGCCACTTTTATAGATTCCATTATACGTACCGGAGATGCGGCTAAGCCGGTTACCTGCATAGGTATACCCTAGACTCTCCCGGTTGTTACCTCCTGAATTCTTCCGGGTGAGGTTGGTGATGTTCCAGTTCCGGTCATATCCGTGTATGACATGAAGTCTTCAAGAGAAATAATAAAACTACTTTGTGGTTAATTTTTCTTACAGTCAGCCAAGAGCACTAAGTTTTTCATAAGGAACACGCCGACGATCTTGCTAGTTGGTTTTTCACCAAATTTTGTAAAAGATACTCTTATTAAACCATCGTAAAGCAATTGATTTATCTTTGTCAAATCACATATAAGAGTTATTCGTTCTTCAACGAATAACTCCTATATATATAATTCACCATGAAAGGTTTATTGAATTTACTGACTCGTCGCTCATTCCTACATCATACTGAAAAGACTGAAGCTGCCATTCAACATTGGGTTTGTAAAAGATGAATGTAAAACGTAAAGGCTGTCTATCATACATTAACATGTAACTACACACAGTATAACGTTCATTTATATCTTTCTTTTTTAGCAACTCAAAACCATTCAATTTACCTAGTTTCGTCGTAAATTCTTTCAACTGCATGATTACTTTTTGGGTATCTTCCCTACTCCCACTAGCCAACCAACTATTGGTTGAATAAGCATAATTTAAAGCACTTTCTACACCTTTTGTTTCGTAAAGCGAGAAAAATTTTTTAATAATAATCTGGGAACCACCATCTTTAGAATTTGATGAACAAGAAGACTGAATTAATGTAAAGAGTATAAGTAAAATTTTAAATCGATTCATCATATTGATTTATTAATGATTATTGATTTCTTCTGAATGAATGCAAAAAGATAGGTCACGAATAAGAGCAACATTAAAATATTAAACGTTTTGTGGACCGTTCTTTTAATCGACTTCATCGTTTTATATTAAGTTAGTCTCTGTATAAATCTAATATAACTATTAAAGAAAAGAAAACAGTCTTGTTCTTATCCAATAATCAAATTAAGTGTGTAAATAATTATGATACCTGTAATACCTTGCAGCAAGGTGGCCATCGTCTGACTCTTCAACGCTGTGGAGGTATTCATATCCGAGAATTGTGAAACCACCCAGAAATAGCTGTCATTCAAATGGGAAACAGTCATTGCTCCGGCACCGATAGCCAGAACGGTCAACGCTTTGCTGGTTTCGGATGACAGTCCCAGAGAACCGAGCAGAGGTGAAACGATAGCTGCCGTAGTAATGATCGCCACGGTTGACGAGCCTTGTGCCGATTTCAAAATGGCAGCCAGAATAAAAGGCAGCAAAATACCTACCTGAAAATCAGATAAGCCCGACCCGATGATATCGCCAATACCACCTGCCCGCAGAATCTCGCCAAATGCTCCTCCGGCACCGGTAATCAAAATAATAACACCCGCTTCTTTCAAACCCTTTATGGTCCAGTCAAAATGAGTCTCCTTAAAGCTATGTTTCAGCGCAAACGCCAGGATGACTCCCATGAAAAGTGCGATTACCGGATTTCCCATAAAAACAAGAACCTGGTATATCCAATCGCTCCCAAACGGATGCGTCGGGTAATCTGCGATGGATTTAAGAGCAATTAGGATGATGGGGAAAATAATCGGTGCAAAGGAGACAAGATTACCGGGTAGCTTTTCCGGCTCTTCTTCCATCTCTGTCTCTTCTTTTACGACAACACTCACTCTCTTGCTGATAAATTTCGCCCAAAAGTATCCAGCCAGTGAAACAGGCAGCGCAACAATGAGGCCTAAAAAAATGACCATTCCCAAATCAGCTTTCAATGCTGCCGCTGCAGCCAGAGGACCTGGTGTCGGTGGGACAAATACATGGGTTGCATATAACCCCGCCGCCAGCGATATGGCAAAAACCACAAGGGAGATACCCGATTTTTTACTCAATGCTTTATTCAAACGGGACAGGATCACAAAACCGGAATCACAAAACACAGGGATGGAAACGATAAATCCGGTCAGGTTCATAGCCAACGCCGAACGTTTTTCACCGATCATTTTCAAAATGGTACGGGCAATCTTCATGGCCCCGCCACTCTTTTCCAGGTAGACTCCAATAATGGTCCCGAATGCAATGATGATACCAATGCTGGAAAGTGTTTTTCCAAAGCCTTCCGTCAATTTCCTGACGATAACACCTCCATCCATTCCGGAAACGAATCCCATAACAACGGCCGCAAATAGCAAGGAAAGAAAGGGATGAATATTGAACTTGGTTGTTGCAATCACAACCAGGAAAATGACCAGAATTAAAGCGAGAATAATTACCATATCAATACCGTTAATGTCAGTGGCTTTTCAAGTTACCAATATACGAATAGGTAAATATCAGAAAAAGAGCCGAAAATAAACTTTGTCAAGTTTTTATTCACAACAGAAAATGTACGGCAATCTTCTTTACATCGGTACTTTTAAAATCAAGGCAACAGATCTCCCCCCTCAACAATTTGACTCCTGAAGAATGTACTTCCAGGATTAAAAAACAGGAACTGTAGATAGAAAAATAAAGACCGTTGTAAGAAAAACTTAATTGTTTACTCACCTCAGCAATTAGGAGCTGATTGAACTTTTCAGCATAAATCTATTCCTTCCACTTATTTATCAACGAAATAGGTGACTCTTTTAATGTAACTCTATTCTTATTAAGCTGATAGTATTCTATCATGCTCTTGAGTTTATTTTCATCGTCCAAAGAACGGATTAGAAACTCAACTCTTCGTCTTGTTCCATCATATGCGATTTCAATCCAGTTATTACCTCCTTGGTCTTTAATTGTACGTTTATATATATTTTTATCAGGCACAGCATTTAGTGAAATTTTCAGTGAAATGCTTTTTAATTCATAAACGACATCCTCCATCAAGATTCTTTCTTTACTAATTCGAACTTCACCTTTACTATCTTCCTGGTTAGCCACAAGCAACGAACCAACTACTAATAAAATGAACACAACAACATACAATGCAACTTCTAACCCATAAGGAATATCCAAAATCCAACTCAAAAAACTTCTACTTGCCCCCCTTGATGCAACTGCTCCAGCTAACAATGTATCCAATCCGATAATTACACTCCCTGCAATACGTTTTGCAAAGTATTTTTGAGAGTTAATCAAAGTAAAACGTAAATTATTGTCCTGATTTGTTTGCATAGTTTGAGTCTTTCAATACTCGATTTAAGCTAAAAATTTTATTAAAAAAATAATTTTGTATTCAAGCAAGCAATAATCGTCTATTTAATTTCATTTATAACATATTAAAATATGAGTAGTAGATCACAACAATACAGAGAAGAAGTAACAAAAGAATGTCTTTATATCAAAAAACACCCTACGCTCATCAGGATTCAGATTTTTGTTCAAGACCTGTTCTTTTAAGTATCTATTTGTTGATTTATTGGGCCTTATCTCTGAAATGCCCTAATTTTATCAAAATCTACGCTTTAGGTTGGTCTCTCTTCAAATTCAAAAACAATTAATCAATTCTGAATTTTTATTTATTTGGTACCTTCACCATCTGAACTAAAACAGACGAGCACCGTTATCTTGATTTAAGTTAGCATTGAAAAGAGGATGAAGAAGATTGCCACATTGGGCCCGAAAGGAACCTATTCGGACAAAGCCACGAAAATATTCAGAGCCCAATTGAATGAAGAATACGAGATCGAGTACTACCCTTCCATTAAAAAGGTTTTAAATGCCATTGGTAATACGTGCGATTACGGAGTTCTGCCCATCGAAAACCTGACGGAAGGTTTCGTATCTGTAGTACTGGATTTCCTGGTTTCATCGGAGCTCAAAATTGTCAGTGAGATTATGCTTCCCATACAATTTTCATTTGTTGGAAAAGCAGCAAATCTCAAGGACCTACAGCTTTTGTATGTTCAATACGTTGCCAAAGGACAATGTGCCGATTTTATTGATTCGCTGGAAAACGTAGAAATCATTACGACACAAAGCAATATGGAATCACTCGAAAAAGTAAAGGAGAGCAACGATGCAGATGGAGCTATCGTACCTTCCGATTCCTATTCCGAATCAGAATTTCCCCAGGTAATTGAGAATGTAAACGACTATCCCAACAATGCCACGCGCTTTCTTGCTTTCACGAACAATGCTGCACCGGACGCATATTCTTCCGCAAGAAATCACAAAACTTCGCTGATCGTAATTGACGATAACGACCGGGCCGGATTACTGGAAGGTATCCTCTCCTCCTTCGCCAAACGGAGTATCAACCTCACCTCCATTGTCTCGCGTCCAACCGGTCAGGCATTTGGCAAGTACCATTTCTTCATCGATTTTGAAGGGCACATCCGGGAAGAGAAAGTGACCGCCGCATTGGATGAGATTAAAACGATGAACAAAGTGAAAGTGCTGGGCTCCTATCCTAAATCTGGTATCCTGCATGAACAATGATGCCAGCTGTTAAAATTTAGTCCTTGATCAATTTCATTGTGTATTCCATCACAGCATCTTTCCCTTCCAGCAAATCATCGAGGCCAGGCGTAACCGAATAATCCGGAAGCAATGGCTCACCTTTCCTAAAACCAGAAACAGCTGTTTGAAAAGTGACTTGTGGTAAATTGAATCGAATCCCTGTTTCGGGCAAAGTCAGCTGTTTGCTGCCATCATTGCAGTAAAACGATCCTCCTGATTCCTCGCCTATTAGTGTGCCCAATTTATGATAACGCAACAGTGACAAAAAATGCCCGGTTGTCGATAAGCAACCACCATCCATCAGTACATAAATATCCCCTTTGAATGCATTCTCTTTTACCGGCCAGGGATGATACAACGGAGCGATTTCAGGCCTTTCTTCCGGCTGCTCAAAATAAATGAAATCCGATTTGGCCAGATATGATAACAATTCGGCGCCAAAGAACGGATGTCCACCTTTGTTACCTCGCACATCGATAATCAAATGTTGAACATTCTTCGACTTCATCTCCGCGAATGCTTTCTCCAGAAAAGCAATGTAATCATCGGGGTTACGAGCCCAAAAACCGGAAACCGTCAGGATGACTGTACTCTTCTTCTCGTCTGTCTTCAGATTGACCGGCAATCCGGCAGGAAATCTTTCGAGATACACTGCCCTCATAGCTTCTTCCAGCTCTTTTCCCGTTAAAGCCCTAACACTTAACCGAACCTTTTCACCGGAAGAACGAACACACTTCAACTCATATGATCTGGTTTTACCAATATACCGGACATAAACACGCGAAAAATCAGCGTTTACTTCAAAAGTCTTAGCAGTTTGATTGTAACCGTCTGAAGGAATACAATCCATCAATCGTTTATAAATATCCTCCACTGTTCTCCCGTTGATTGACAGCACCTGCATTCCCTTTTCAACCGATGACGATTGACTGTAATCGTTAATAACATAAGCCTTTCCCTTAACAAACCGGATATCCAAAGGAAGAAAACCCGGAGAATCAGTTATCATCTTTTCATAGGCTTCTGACGGGCGAATTCCGGTATGAACGCAATGAACCTTCTCAACCACCGGTGCTATCAAACGGAAGAATTCATCTTCTGTCATTTCATTTTGGATATTTGCATAAGTTTGCACAAAAAGCCGGTCAAATTCTTTCTTTGAGGTATAGAGGTAAAGTTGTGGATGCGTTTGCTCCAGCTGCTTTCGCAGAAAATTGAAGTCATTCTGCAATTCAGTTACCGAATATTTCCGATCCAACGCATCTGCGCCTACCTCTTTCCCTGCCAGATACCCCTTCGACGGCTTTTCCACTTTTCGAACCTGAACTGGCTGAAACGAGTTATCAGGGAACTGAAACTCCCCGGAAATAGCATTTCCGTCCTCTGACAAAGCTCCTCTGAAAGGAGTATTCTTGGCCTCAATCAAGAATTTAAGCTGCTTGCCATCAAATTGAATATCACTCAGTGCATCATCCTGGATTTGGTTGTTTTCCTGGTAAAGGAAGATCCGACCAACTGTTGCTCCGTCTTCTGATTCCTGAAAATGCAGAATCATCGTGAGATGATTGCCGGGCATAAATTCGCCTTCCCAATAACCGCTGATTTTATGAAAATCGCTGGTTTCCTGCCCATGAACATTTAAAGACAGAAAAATTACAAAAGCCAGACTGAAGGAAAAAATTGAAAACCATAAAGGAATTAGGTTATCCTGAGTTGGAAAATTCTTTTTCATGGCTTGTTCGTTTTTGTGGTACCAATCTAAAGACTATTCAATTTCCGAATTCGATGCAAAATCACCAACTAATTTTATCGTCAAAACACTACACTTCAATCAGTTTACTCACTTAAATCAGACAAATCATCACCTTATCTAAAATATTTTGACAACTTGCAAATACATTCTTTACTATTCATTCTGTTGACATTTCGTTTGAAAACATAAAATGTGCTTTCAAATTATGATTGGAATCCCTTACTTTTATATGCGAAGGGAATAAAGGGGAATAAGTGCACTGAATGTTTCTTCCCGGAAAAGTTCAGGTTCACCAATGAATCAAACCTATAAGTGAAAAGTTCCAGATGAGTATTTTGAACAAACGAAATATTGTCCTGCTAATTTGTTTGCTTTCGTTCTCCGGCGTCTCGTTTGCCCAGGGAAATCCGCTCGAACAACTCAATTTTTTAATCGGAGACTGGATGGGAACAGGAAGTGGATACGGTGACACGAAATCGAAAGTGGAAGTATCCTTTTACTACATCATGCAGGGAAAATTCATCGAAATGGATGCTGAATCGAGGTTTGCCCCGAAAGGCAAGAATAACAAAGGCCAGTTTCATCAGGAGAAAGGCTTTTTTAGCTATGACGAGGACCGAAAACTGATTATCTACCGTCAGTTTAGCAACGACGGCTACGTCAATCAGTATTATCTGAACGACACCATTTCAACAGCTCACACACTGGTTTTCGATACCGAAAGAACCGAAAACTTTGTCCCTGACGGAAAAGCAAGATGGATTATCCAAAAAGAAGGAGACCAACATCTAAGCACTTCATTCAATGTTGCTTTTCCCAAACAGGATTTCGTCAATTTTGGCTCGCAAGAATTGATAAAGAATCCTTAAAATCGCCATACAAACCACCAATTCCTTTCAGGGATACACCCTCCAACAGAAACTCCACCAATTAGTTACACCTTCAAAAGAAGCTCATAAAATCACCAATTTCATTTGAATATCCACTTCAGATTCGGTATTTTCGAGAATCAAACCTAACTAACTGATTATGTACAAACTGCTATTTGCCTGCATTTTCTTATCGGTAACGGGTGTTACTTTCGGCCAAACAAAAAAATCGTCCTCATTTATCGATGAAGAAATTCGAATTCCTGTTCCAAAATCCGAGCTATATGTCCGAATGCGAGGAAATCCGAATAAACCATTAATCATCAATTTGCACGGAGGCCCCGGAGGATATTCCGGAATTGATATAAAACTAATGGGCCCGGGTCTCGAGAGCCATTATCTTATGGCGTGGCTCGACCAACGCGGCTGCGGAAAGTCCCCTGTCAGTTCTGATTCAACTTTGCTCAATGTTTCTCAATACATCGAGGATCTCAACATTGTTGTCGACACATTAATTAGCCGTTACCATAAAACCAAAATAAATCTAATTGGAACTTCCTGGGGCGGCATGTACGGCTTTCTTTATGTCCTCAACCACCAGAAAAAGGTTGGCGCATATGCTTGCGTTGATGGTAAAGCCAATAGTCAATATCAGAACAGTTCACTTATTGAACACGAACTACGTTTGATTGAAAAGAAACTTGGTCAAAATCCATCTCAAAAGGAAAGAGAAACGCTACTAGCAATGCAAGAAGATTTGCAACGAATTAAGTCAAGTAACTTCGAGAAATTTTACCTGGATGTCAATCGCATTAAACATGAATATCCTCCAAAACTCGGATTCAATGCTTATTTTGCAGATACATCAAAAATCATCTCAACTAAATCGATTTTAGCCGATTCCGCATTGTTGACTTTAATGAAATATAGCCCAAAAGAATATTTAGCAATAGGTCCTAAAGCAGAACGGGTCAACAGAGCTTTTCGTAACAATCCGGATTACAACAATATGAATATTGAACCCGAGCTGAGAAAAGTAAAAATACCGGTTTCAGTTATTCAAGGAGAAAAAGATTACGTGGTAGGGATAAAACACGCACACTTAATTTACGACGCACTAACCGATTTATCACCAGAAAAAAAAGAGTTGCACATTATTCCAAACACCGGACATGTGCCAGCTATTGAAAATCCGGTAATTCTTAACGAAATACTTAATTCCTTCTTTGGCAAGCATGCCGTCGACTAATTTAGCTTAGTCAAAACTTCGAATTCACAAGATCTTATATCTTAACAAAAAAGCCTGCCGGCAGGAACACTTCCCTCCGACAGGCTTTCACTATATTTTATGTTCTCTTCTTACCAGGAAAGAACCGTTTCGCCATTGTTGGCATCCAGTGTCAGCGTTTGCGTATCGCCTTCACCTTTTTGCAGACTCATCGTTTTTCTTCCAACTTTCACTGAATTCATCGCATCGAAACCATGCAATACAACCTCGATTTTGTTGAACTTCGACGTGTAATTACCTTCGGCTTTACCAATAGTAATCTTTTTAGCCGCCGGATCGAAAGCGAATTCTCTTTTCAGGAAATGACCATTCTCGTACTTGTAAGTCGTTCCGTCATCTTCGTAATACAAATATTTATTGGGCTCGGAACCACTATAAATATTCAGTCTCATGATACCATCGCCCTTTTGAGCTGTGTTCTGAACCGTCGATTGCATCGGAATAATGGCACCAGCCTTTACAAATACCGGCAGGTCCGACAGCGGCGCATCCACAATAACCGACTGACCGCCGTCGTATTTTTTACCTGTACTCTTGCGGTACCAAACGCCTTTCGGCAGATAAACCCGCCCGAAGTTCTGCTCGCTGGAAACCGGCGCTACGAGAATGGAGGGACCGAAAAGATACTCATCCTGGAAATCCGGGTTGTAAATATTCTTATCGAACGTGTAATTAATGGCCAGCGACCGTGCAATCGGCATTCCCGTTTCGTGCGCCTGATAGAAAGCTGAGTAAATGTATGGCAGCAATTGATAACGCTCATCAATATACTTCCGTGATATGGCCTCCACATCTTCGCCAAAAGTCCATGGTTCGTGAGCCCGTGAATTATACTCCGAGTGACTGCGAAAGAAGGGAGTGTAAGCTGCAATGGATATCCAACGCGCAAACAATTTACGGTTCGTCGTTCCTCCCATGAAGCCACCAATATCAGCTCCTACATACGGTACTCCGGCCAATCCCATGGAGTTAATCAGCCGCGATGCCAACAGCATATGCTCGTCAGAAGCTACATTATCTCCGGTCCAGATAGCCGAGTAACGCTGTATTCCTGCGTAAGCTGCGCGGGTAAGAACCAACGGACGTTTACCATCCATCAGTTTGGTAGCGCCCTGAAAGGTACTGCGGGCCATTTGCATACCATAAACATTGTGAGCTTCCTCCATTGTCCCCTTATGACCTTCCATATCGAATTCCACCAGGTTGGGCACCATATTTCCCCACGAAGCCGGCTCGTTCATGTCGTTCCAGAATCCGGTAACGCCGTCCGCAACCAGTCCTTTGTAAAGATTTCCCCACCAGGTCCGAACTTTCGGATTCGTGAAATCGGGGAAATTGCAGGTACCCGGCCAAACATCAGCCGACCAATTGGTTCCGTCGGGATATTTCACAAAGCAATCGTTCTTCAAACCGCTGTCGTAAGCCCAATAGCCTTTTTCCTTCTTCACGCCCGGATCGACAATGGTCACGATATGGAATCCCATGTCTTTCAACGAATCAATCATGGCTGACGGATTCGGGAAACGCTCTTTGTTCCACGTAAACACCTTATAGGCATCCATATAGTGAATGTCGAGATAAATCACATCAGCCGGGATTTTCTTCTCACGAAATGTGCGGGCCAGGTTCAATACTTCCGTGTCCGGGAAATAACTCCAGCGACTTTGCTGAAAACCCAGTCCCCAAATGGGTGGCATCTTGATTCGCCCTGTCAAGTTGGTGTATTCTTTCAACAAATCAGCAACCGAATGACCACCAAAGAAGTAATAATTCATTTCTCCATCGACCGCACCAAAACTGGAAAACCGGTTGTTCGATGCACCAAAATTGAACGTTGCTTTGTACGTATTATCAAAGAATATTCCGTAGGACAACTTGTTGTGCAAGCCAATATAAAATGGCAACGAAGTATAAAGCGGGTCGCCGTTCGTGGCATAAGCCGGGTTGTCGGTGTTCCAGTCCACGTAGGCCGAACCACGACGATCGAGGTTTCCTGTTTTCTCACCAAGTCCGATGAACCGTTCACCGGGCTGCAGCTTTTTGTAACAAGTAGTCCCCGTTCCGAGCCAACTGATTCCCAGCCCCGGATCGTCTTCATTCAGCAACTTACCGTCTTTATTGTAAAAACGGACCAGTACCGGATCCTTATTCACCTCTACTTTTAACTCACCGGTCGATAACACCAGTTTGTCTTTTTCGTCCTTCACGGAAGTAAATTTCCCCGAAGGCTCTGTAATCACTGCGTACGAGGGCGTAGTACTAAACTCGTTCTGAGTGGCGCGAACCCGAACAACCTCGGGGCCGTAAACCGTCAACGAGAGTTTGGCGTTGCCCGCCGAAATTAAAACGCCGTGTGGAGTTTCTTTCCAGGAAGTAAAATTCCCAATCTGTACACTTAATCTTCCTGCTGCAAATGATGGCATGCTCATAACGACTGCAAACATAACAGCAAAAATCGTTTTCCGGATTGTCTTCATGTGTTTTAGTTTATTGACATTTGGCAAACAAGACATATTGATTTCTGATACACATCGCATTGATATGTTTCAAAATTCAATATCTCCTTAATACCAGTATTCTCTTTTTCAGTGATAAACACCGGTAATATTCCACTAAGTTGTATGGTTTGGTAGGTAGTTGAGTGTGCCAGTTCTGAGGATCAAAATTAAGGCTTTGGCCGAATTATCTTTCATAATTTTAAAGAAACCTTCTCATGTGAGCCACACAAATACGAGGTTCTTTTTCAGATGTATGTACAAACTAGCCGGTTCTCACCAAATGTCAAAACAGTTCCAATTGCCCGTCATCCAGGTTCTTCCTCGTTTTCTTTTTGTCATCAAACACTGTTCGTCCGCCAAAAGCTTTCGACTCTTTTCGCTCCTGCTCAATATACTTTTCAAACTTTTCGGGATTGGGAACAAAATCCTTTTCAAGTTTGAAAAGTAAATCAGAAAGCTTCTTGATGGAATCCTTCTTTTCGGTTTCTCCAATTTTTGCCCTCCGAACAGCATCCTGAAGAAAATGAATCGATTCGTCATAAACAGAGGTTTGCACCGGGAATGGGTGTCCGTCCTTTCCTCCGTGTGCAAAAGAGAAACGAGCCGGATCGTGAAAACGCGAAGGTGTTCCGTGAATCACTTCGCTAACCAGGCTCAGCGAACGCAGCGTCTTTGGTCCCAGTCCCCGCAGCAGCAACAAATCATCGAACTTCTCGAACTGGCTATCATAGGCCATGGCCAAAATCGTTCCCAAGCGTTTCATGTCCACGTCAGTCACTTTTACATCATGATGACGGGGCATTAAAACCTTTCGGATTTCAGGCAACATCCTACCGGGATTTTCTTTTCCTACATTCAGAATTCCTTCGCGGGAAGACGCAGCTTCATGCGCTGTCAGATTCAATATCAATCCCTGATTGTGTCCAATAACCGATGCATGCGGCTCATCAACGAACGAGCTCACTTTTTCAGAAAGCCAGTGATAGCGACGAGCCATATTATTTCCATCGTTCATTCCCTGCTGCACCACAGCCCAGTTTCCGTTCTGCGTCAGAATGAAAGAATGCAGATACAACTGAAACCCATCCTGCAGTGCTGTATTGTCCACTTTGGCGGTCAGCTTGCTGGTGCGCACCAATTCGTCTCCGTTTAAACCGGTCCGATCACCTATGTGCAATAATTCCTCGGGCGTCTTCCGGGAATGCTTTCCCCGACCTCCGCAGACGTAAATTCCCAACTCTTGTGAAACCGGATTCAGAGCATGTTTCAATGCTCCCATCACCGAGGTGGTTATTCCTGAAGAATGCCAGTCCATTCCCAAAACAGCACCAAACGATTGGAACCAAAACGGATCACTGATACGCCGGAGAAATTCGTCCGGGCCGTACTCCTCAACGATCGCTTCCGTAATCGCCAGTCCCATCGCCCGCATGCGCTCATACAACCATGAAGGTACGCGTCCATAATGAAGTGGCAAATCAGCCTGTCCCGAACGTTTCATTCAACCAACAATTTAGATTAAAACCAATAAGACAAAGTTAAAAACGGTTTCGCGTCAAAGCATAAAATTATTCAAACCCAAACACTTTCTTAAAAAATAATCTCTAAATGATAGTTTATAACTTCAAAAATAACGATAAGAAACAATAATAAATATTAAAACAACTACCTGATGAACAATTCATTATCACAGAAACGAACAATAATAAAAAATACCCCTAAAATGCTTTCCAGAACAATTAAAAATTCTGCATAACGCGCACAAAAATGACGTTTTGGGGAATCAGCTTCACATAATTCACATTAATCACATAATAATTATATGATTAATTAAAGTGCTGTGAGGCTCGAATTTAAAGGACTTATTTATCTGATTAACTTAACTAATATAAAGTATCACAGAAAATTACGTCTTCATTGGATCAGCAGAACCACACTCTCGATAACTCACAAATCACTTCTATCCGTAATTTTAAATTTTCCGTAAAACAGGTATTTACTTCTGCCTCATTTAATTCTTAACTTTTGTTTAGCTTTTTTATTAAGCCGAATCATTCTCCTAAACCACTTTCCATCCGATCAATCCTCATGGGACTGAAGAGGCGAAGCTATAAATCATAATCTTATTTATAGCTTGTTTAAGCATACTCCACGAGCATAATTTTGAGCATAAATTCTTACACATAGCCATGCAGCCAAAACTAATGCTCGCTTTTGTATAAAGGATTGACGGAAATGACAGTTGGCACCGCCTATTAAATCTGATGCATTGTCACTGTCCGGATTTTAATCTCACTAATAACCTGTAATCCTCATGAAATTTCGTTCTCTCACCTGGGCAGGGTTATTCCTTCTGCTCACAGCCCTGTTTTCATCATGTAGCACTCCTCTTAAAAACATTACCTACCTATATAATTTAGGGAAAGCAGACTCCACGTTACAAACCGTTTCGCCGGATGTCTACACCATCCATCCCAACGACAACCTCTACATCAGTATTATCAGTGATAATCCCGATGCTGCTTCCTTTTTGAATCTTTCCCAACCCGATCGCAACTACACTTCAGAATCGTCGCTGGAACTCATCACATATATTGTGGATGACCATGGTAATATTGTGCTTCCATATCTCGGGAAACAGCATGTAGGGGGCAAAACAACCAACCAGGTAAGAGATGAATTACAAGAACAGATTGACAACATTATGGAAAATGCTTCCGTGTTCGTCAAGCTGGTAAACCGAACGATAACTATACTCGGAGAGGTTAACCGCCCCGGCCAATACCGGGTTAACAAAAATTCGATGACGATATTTGAGGCCCTGGGAACCGCCGGAGACCTAAGCGACTTTGGAAACAGAAAAGACGTCAGGGTCATCAGAGGAGAGGGCGGCGAAAGAAAAGTAGCGACATTAAACCTGACTAACAGCAACATCACGCATTCTAAATACTTTTACATACTCCCCAACGATATTATTTACGTACAACCTAAAAACCGAATATACGGAGCAAAAACACTTCCTTTCGCGACTCTTTTTACGGCAATATCTACCGCCGTTCTACTATATACTTCCTTTAGGCCTTAATCGTTTACTTCACACATAAGACCCAGAAGGAAATTTATACTTCCCTTAATAATATTTGCCCAACACTTTCCAGAAAAGAGCACATGCATATCGTATGAGTTGGTGTCAATATTTAAGACAATTTCCTCTCTTTTTATACATGATGCTTCCATTCAGACATAACAAGCTTTCCTAAAAAACTGCCATATGGATACCCAAAACCCGCTCACTCCAAATCAACCCACAACATTTTCCAGACCCAGAAATTATCGAAAATACTTCTTCCTGCTGCTGTCTCACTGGTACTGGTTTGTAATAGCCTTCATACTCACGGTTACCGGAATATGGTTATATTACCGTTACTCACACCCGGTGTATGCTGTTTCCTCAACCATGCTAATTCACGAACAGCAAAACCAAAATCCACTTACCACACAGAAAGACCCGGAATCGAATGTTTTTCAGGGATTCGGGTTATTCCAGGGAAAACAAAACACGGAGAACCAAATTCAGATTTTGAAATCCTGGACACAGGTAAGGACTACGCTCGAACATTTTAACTTCGAAGCAACTTACTATAAAATTGGTCGTTTCAGGACAATTGAACTGTACAAGGATGTTCCGTTTCACATAGAGTTGGACCGAAGTCATCCTCAGTTACTGGATGCCAATTTTGATCTTCACTTCCTTCCAAATAACAGGGTAGAAATGACTATCCAGGGGAAAAAAGCAGTACGATATGATTATCGGAATGAGAAAGAGTTACAACCAGAGAAAGAAATCGAAGAAACCCGAACATTCCCTATTGATAGTTTCGTTGCTTCCGATGATTACGCATTCCGAATTATCCCGGCAGCCGATTCCAAACTGGAAGGCAATTACCGCGTTGTTTTCCATTCGCTGGACGAGTTAACCGCTGACTACCTGAACAGATTGACCGTGGCACCAATATCCAAAGAAGGAACTATCGTCAAACTCAGTACAACCTGCGAGAATCCACAAAAAGGCATCGACTTTCTAAACGAAATGATGCAGGTCTATCAAACACATAACCTGGATAAGAAGAATATCATTGCCACAAAAACCATCTTCTTCATTACCTCTCAGTTAGCCAACGTAAGTGATTCCCTGTCCGCATCGCAAAAAATTCGTGAACGCTTTCAGAGTCGAAACAATCTGCTCGATGTTTCATACCAATCTCAGCAACTTCTTGACCAGTTAGTAAAACTTGAGGACCAGAAAAGTCTGCTGGAAACTCAACATCAATATTACCAGTACCTGGAAACTTATCTTTCGAGGAATGACAACTTACAATCGCTCGTTGCTCCGACAACGGTCGGCATCGATGATCCGCTCCTCGTTAATTTATTGCAGGAGTTAAGTCAACTCAACATCGAAAAAACTACCTTATCCGCCACGGTAAAGGACCCTGACCATCCCCGCATGCGACAACTGAATATCCAGATGGAAACAACCAAGCGCACCTTACTGGAAAATAGCCGCAACATTATGCACCAGTCGGAAATCACCCTGAACGACTTAACCAAACGCATTGATAATCTGCAGCAACGAACCCGAAATCTACCATCGGTAGAACGCAATTATGTGAATATAGAAAGACGTTATCAGCTGAATAACGACACCTATACATTCCTCCTGCAAAAGCTATCAGAAGCACAGATTGCGAAAGCGTCCAACATGCCTGACAATGAAATAATTGACCCCGCAAGAATGGAAGGCAACACCCCAATTAGTCCAAACAACATGACAATTTACCTGGTAGCATTGCTCTTCGGAATTTTTCTCCCGGCTGGGGGAATTATTCTAAAAAATGAATTCGACAACAAAGTCCGGACTCCAGAGGACCTGGAAAATCTGACTAAGTACCCCATATTAGGACATATCATTCATGACGACCAGGCTGCCATTAGCCATACTGCGTTACTCGATCATCCCAATTCTCCCGTGGGTGAAACGTACAGGGCCTTGCGCATGAAACTTAAATTCATGCTAAACGGCACGGAACAACCGGTTATAGCAGTTACCTCAACCGGTTCTGACGAAGGGAAAACATTTACAGCCATGAATCTTGCTGCATCATTTGCGCTGTTGGGACAAAAGGCCGTACTTCTCGATCTTGACTTGCGCAATTCGAAAATGGCGGAGATGCATAACTACGATAAAAACAGAGGAGTCAGCAACTATTTGTTAGGTGAAATGAGACTCGAGGATATCACATTCAGGTCTACTCACCCATACATGTGGCTCATCCCATCAGGAAGCTTTCCGCCCAATCCCGGAGAATTGTTAGCCGACAAAAAACTTAAAGAGTTGATTGAATTGCTGAAAGAAGAATACGACGTCATTGTTATCGACTCCAGCCCTTTGCTGGTTGCCGATCTGTTCCAATACAGTCATTTATGCAACGCTTACCTATATGTAAGCCGCCAGGGAGTAACTCCGCAACCAGCCATTAAAAGTGCTTTACAGGAAATTTCCAACCAACATATCCGCAACGTTGGTATACTTCTGAATGACATTCGAATTAATAATCAACCACTCGGTGACCGATACAACTATAGCTACATGTACGGCTATGGATATAAAACTCAAAAGCCCAAAAATCGTCCTGCAGCCTACTGGCGAAAAGTGAATTCCAAGAAACAAGCACAAACAACCTGACAACTATCGACGTGATTACACACATCAATCCTTCAACCTAATCCTCAACTTTTTACCATGAAAATTCTCGTAACCGGAAGCGCAGGTTTTATTGGCTTTCATTTAGTCAAAGCCTTACTAAAAGCGGGGCATGAAGTAGTTGGTCTCGATTGTATTAACGATTATTATGATGTTAACCTGAAATATGACCGACTCGCCGAAACCGGCATAGCACCTCCGCTAAGAAATGGAATCGGAGCCTTTATTCAGAGTAGAATTTATGCAAACTATCGATTTGTTCGAATGAAACTGGAAGAACGTGAAAGTTTATTTAATCTCTTCGCCTCTGAAAAATTTGATAAGGTATGTAACCTGGCAGCGCAAGCCGGAGTGCGTTATTCGCTAAAAAATCCGGATGCATACATCAACAGCAATATCATCGGATTTTTGAATATTCTGGAAGCATGCCGACATTTCAAAGTCGGGCACCTTGTTTTCGCCAGCTCTTCGAGTGTTTATGGTAACAATACCCAAATGCCGCTCAGCACAACTGACCACACAAATCACCCTATTAGTTTGTATGCTGCGACGAAAAAGAGCAACGAAATGATGGCTCATGCCTACAGCCATCTGTTTGGAATTCCAGCTACCGGCTTACGCTTTTTTACCGTTTATGGTCCGTGGGGCCGTCCGGACATGGCTTTATTTATTTTCACGAAAGCAATCCTCGAAGGCCGTCCGATTGATGTGTATAACGAAGGAAAAATCCTCCGTGATTTCACATACATAAGCGACATCGTTGGCGGAATAATCCGCATTATCGATAGGCAACCTCAGCCAACCGATGACAAGGAAGCATCCCTTTCCGGAAGTACAACCGCTCCTTATAAAATCTACAATATCGGACATTCATCACCGGTCCGTTTAATGGATTTCATCGAATCCATCGAGCGAAAGCTGGGAATTCAAGCGCAGAAAAATCTCCTTCCCATGCAACCCGGGGATGTTCCCATGACTTGGGCAGATACTTCGGAGCTACAAAAGGACTTCGGATATAAGCCAACAACCGGCATAGACGAAGGGATCAGCAAATTCCTGGAATGGTACCAAACGTATTATCTGAAAAACCCAAAAGCTCACAAACAATACAATACTCGATCAACCCAACGATTTTTCAAAGATAGAGCTAGTTCAAAAATCAGAAAAACTTCCATCCATGACTGATATACGAATTGCTGTTATCGGACTTGGATATGTTGGTCTTCCCCTGGCAGTGGAGTTCGGTAAAAAATTACATACGGTTGGTTTTGATATCAACTCTGCCCGCATAGAAGAACTAAAAAAAGGACATGACCAAACCCTGGAAATCACGGATAGTGAACTAAAAACGGTTTTGGGGTCCCCTGATAAAGTCGGTCGTCTGCAATTTACCGATGAAAAAAAAGAAATCAGCGATTGCAATTTCTTTATCATCACCGTCCCGACACCAGTGGACAAAAATAACAGACCCAACCTAACCCCACTTTGCAGGGCCTCCCAAACCGTTGCTTTTGCACTCAAAAAGGGAGATATCGTCATTTACGAATCGACTGTTTACCCCGGAGTAACGGAAGAAGAATGTGTCCCGGTGCTGGAACGGTTTTCCGGACTGAAATTCAACGAAGATTTCTTTGTCGGATATTCACCAGAGCGGATCAATCCGGGAGATAAGAAACATACCGTGACCCGCATCAAAAAAGTAACTTCCGGCTCGACACCAGAAACAGCCGAAAAGGTAGACCAACTTTACAAAACCATCATTACTGCAGGAACCCATAAAGCGCCCTCCATCAAAGTCGCGGAAGCAGCTAAAGTAATTGAAAACAGTCAGCGGGATATCAACATTGCGTTCGTCAATGAACTCGCAAAAATTTTCAACCGGCTAAACATCGATACACAAGCGGTACTGGAAGCGGCAGGAACAAAATGGAACTTTCTCCCCTTCCGACCGGGTTTGGTTGGAGGTCATTGCATCGGAGTCGACCCGTATTACCTGGCCCAGAAAGCGCAGGAAGTCGGTTATCACCCGGAAATTATTCTTGCCGGAAGGCGAATGAACGATGGCATGGGACACTATGTCGCGGCTGAAGTTGTCAAGCTCATGATACAACATGGCATTTCCATTAAACAAAGTAAAGTGTTAATCATGGGAATTACGTTTAAAGAAAACTGTCCGGATATCAGGAATACCAAGGTAATCAACATGATTGACGAGCTCTGCGAATTTGGCTGCAAAATCGACGTATACGATCCCTGGGCTCATCCCGATGAAGTGGAAAAAGTTTACCATATCCCGCTGGTCCCAACCTACCAAATTCCCGATTACGACGCGGTTGTTCTCGCCGTTGCACACCATCAGTTCGAAAATTTCGATTTCAATTTATGCAATAGCCATACAGTCGTTTATGATGTAAAAGGATTTTGGCCTTCCGACAAAGTCGACGGAAGGCTGTAAGCAACAATTACCCCATTCCCCTTTTTTCCGGAAACCTAACCAGAACCACTCTTTAACCAAATGAAAAACCTTTACCAGAAGCTCTACAAATCTTCACCACATTCGCTTGCCAACCTGCTCATTGGTTTTTACAATGTGAGGCAATACAAAATCCGCCATGGAGGAGCTTACCAGGCCTTTCGAAAATACTACGAAGAAACAGAAAAGCTATCTCTTGAGGACGCCAAAAAAGAGCAGCTTAGACGATTACGGAGTTTTTTGCGGTACACTTATGAGCATTCGAAGTATTACCACGAAAAATGGCGAAACCTGCATCTGGATTTCAAACATTTGGAATGGGAAGAATTTAAGCAGCTTCCTTTCATGACAAAAGAAGAACTCCAGAAAAACATTAAAGATGTTTGCACCATCAATCGGCGAACTGCTGTGAGCTTTCAAACCGGAGGAACCACCGGCGTCTCCCTGCAAGTATATTACACTCCGCATAACATTCAGGAACGTTTCGCCATGGTCGATCATTTCAGGAGTCGGTTTGGGTTTGAATTCGGAGAGAAAACAGCCTGGTTCACCGGCAAGGACTTACTAAACTCGAGAGATGCGAGTAAACACCGCTACTGGCGCACCGACCGTCAAAACAATATTCGTTTTTATTCGACCTATCATCTTCAGCAAAAAAACTTTAACTATTACATCGACAACTTCAACAAATACCAACCGGCTTACTTCAGCGGTGCCACATCGTCTCTTTCCGAGATTGCCAAAGGCGGACTCAAAGCCGGAATAAAACTAACCTACCACCCCAAAGCAGTTTTTCCAACCGCCGAAATGCTTTTGAAAGAAGACCGGGAAGCCATGGAAACATTTTATGGCTGCGGAGTCTACGATCAATACGCTTCATCCGAAGGTGCGCCGTTTATCACTCAATGCCGTAATGCGCATATGCATATGGAATTAATGACCGGTGTTTTTGAAGTACTGAATTGCCATCAACAACCGACTGATTTTGGAGAATTAATCGTCACCTCGTTCACTACAGAAGGCACTCCACTGGTGAGGTACCGCATTGGCGACATGGTTGAAATGGAAACCAAACCCATCGATTGTTACCTCAAATATCCCATTGTAAAAAGTATCCACGGCCGGTTGAGTGACTGCGTCTATTCCCGGGAAACAGGAAAAATCTGCCAGGGCAACCTGGTCAATTCAGTAAAGAATATCAAAGGAATTACCCGCTTTCAAATAGTACAAAATGAATTGGATGCCATTTTAGTAAAGATTGTCAAAGCTGATGAGTACATCAAAGCAACTGAAGAGCCCAAACTATTGAAAGAACTCAGAATTCGTCTGGGTAAAGAAATGGATATCCAATTCAACTATGTAGATGAAATCCCCCGCGAACGAAGTGGAAAATACCGGATTATCAAGAATAACTGCAACGAAGAAATATAGAACTTTCTGGCCCCTTTGATTACACTCCCCACACTAACTATAAGCTCAACAAACAATTTCAGACTATCCTTTTCGCAAATCTGCTAAACCAAACCAAAATGAACAGCATTTACGAACACATTTACAAAGCTTCGCCCAATGCCCTATCCAATTTACTGATTAGTTTATACAATACCAGTCAATACCGCATCAGGCACGGTGGCGAGTATCAGGAATTCAGGAGGTATTTCGAAGAAAGCGAAAAATGGCCGCAAGAAAAGGTTGAACAAGAACAATTAAAACGTTTGCGCCATTTTCTGAGATACGCCTATCACCATTCTGAATACTACCGTAACAAATGGGAAGCTCTGCATCTGGATTTTGATAATCTCGGATGGGACGAATTCAGACAAATTCCTTTTCTAACCAAAGAAGATTTACAGAAAAACATCAAAACCATTTGCACGATCAACCCAAAAACCGCTGTTAAATTTCAAACGGGTGGAACAACCGGGGTAGCTCTCCAGGTTTTCTACACACACCAAAATATTCAGGAACGGTTTGCCATGGTCGAACACTTTCGCAGTCGCTTTGGATTTCAATTTGGAGAGAAAACGGCCTGGTTTACCGGCAAAGATTTGTTGAGTCAAAAAGATGTAGACAAACACCGGTACTGGAAAACCGATTACCAAAATCATATTCGCTTTTATTCCACATTCTATATTCAGCAAAAAAATGTCCCTCAATACATTGAAAATCTGAACGCCTATCAACCGGTTTATTTCAGCGGCATTACATCGTCTATGGCGGAAATCGCGAAAACAGGCCTCAAACTGGGATTGAAACTTAATTATCAACCCAAAGCCGTTTTTCCAACCGCAGAAACACTTTTAAAAGAAGACCGCAACGCGATGGAAAAATTTTACGGATGTGGCGTTTATAACCAATATGCGTCGTCGGAAGGAGCACCATTTATCACCCAATGTAAGGAGGGACATATGCATCTGGAGATGATGTCCGGCATTTTTGAAGTGCTGGATTTACAGGACAAACCTTCCAATTACGGCGAGTTGGTCGTTACTTCTTTTACCACCGAAGGCACTCCGCTGATTCGTTACCGGATTGGCGATCTGGTCGAACTGGAAACAGAAAAGCAGGACTGCTATTTAAGATATCCGATTGTGAAGAAGATACATGGTCGCTTCACCGATTGTCTTTTTTCGCGGGAAACCGGAAGAGTATGCCAGGGAAATATCGCTAATTCGCTTAAACACGTTAATGGAGTTCAACGGTTCCAAATCATACAGAACAACCTCGATTCTATTGCTGTAAATGTTGTAAAAACAAAGGAATACCAAAAAGAGACTGATGAAAAGATGTTGACAAAAGAGCTTCGTATTCGTTTGGGTAAAAAAATAAAAATAGAATACCGATATGTTGACGAGATACCAAACGAACGAAGTGGCAAATTCAGGTTGGTTAAAAATTTCTGCAAGGAATCGATTTAATTTACAGCACTAAATACCCAAACAAAATCCTGTAACCGGGATATTCAAAAGTATGGTCATTGCATCAGTACATGTGAAAAGCCTGCGCCAAAATGTGGCATGGATGTTTGTGGGAAACGGATTTTATGCTTTCTGCCAATGGCTGGTATTGTCTCTCATTTCAAAATGGACAAACATACAGGAACTAGGATATTTTACGCTTTCACTGGCAATCGCTGCACCCGTTTATATGTTCATGAACTTTCAACTGAGGCCGGTATTAATCACCGATGCTGAAAAACGCTGGGAATTTTCCGAATTCTTTACCATGCGGACTGTTTCGACCGCCACCGGATTCCTACTTGTTCTGCTCATCGGGTTCTTCTTCGGGAAGGGCAATTTTCTTCGCATACTATTGCTGATTAGCGCCATTAAAGCCATCGAGGCACTCACCGATATTATCCATGCCCGACTGCAAAAGGAAGAATCGATGTCGATGATAGCCCGTTCGCTAATGCTGAAAGGGTCCGGGTATGTTGTTTCTGTCATTATTGGTCTTCTCATTTTCAAAAGCCTGGTTTCCGGACTGGCCCTTTATTTTCTGCTTTGCATCGGCTTCATCTACTTTGTCGATTACCACTTTTTGAAACTCGTGGCAGGAAAAATTAAAATGCTGTCAAAATCAATTACAAAAAGTATACTAATCATTGGATTCCCTTTGGCCGTAGTTCGGCTGATAATTGCACTGAATAGTAACGTGGCGAAATACATTGCCGAGATAAACCTGGGAACAGAAAAACAGGCAATTTACTCGACGCTGGCTTATCTGATTGTTATGGGAGATGTGTTCATTCAGGCCATCGGGCAGACATTTATTCCCCGCATCAACAAATACGCCATGAACAATAACTGGAAAGCTGTCAAGCGACTAAAATTCTACTTTTCCATTATATGTATTGTAACCGGATTAGCACTCTACATGGCCAGTATTTCAGCAGGTGGAATGATTCTGCGAGTACTTTTTTCGGCCGAAATAGCCCAATATCAACACCTGTTTTCTCTACTGATGCTTTCCGGTATCCTGATTTACTATTCGTCGTCTGCCGGACAAACTCTAACAGCACTTAAAATATTTAAGCCTCAACCCTGGATACATGTCATCACGTTTACGGTTAATATCATTGCCATACTCATTCTTGTCAATCGCTTAGGGCTTGTTGGAATTATCTATGCCACGATGATAGCTTTCACCGTGAGAATTATTCTATCTGAATGGCTGCTTTACCGGCATCTCTATCTTAAACAATCAAAAAACAATTAAGCATTTATATGCTTCATCAACAGTCGAATATTCTACTAACACCAGTTGTCAGGGCAGACAACTACCGGGAACGTTATACGCATCGCTTCCAATTTACGCTGGCTGTTTTCATTACTGCTGCGATACAGGCACTGGTTCTGTATTCAGGGAATGTACCGATTCACTGGTTTCTGGTTCCGGTAGATTTGATTGGCATTCTGGTAATTTATAAAATCATCAACATCGCATCGAAAAGTGATTACCTTTCACATGTTGATTTCTACGCCTACATCATATTTTTCAACGCACTATTCCTGGCACCGAACCTGCACTTCCTAAAGGATTTCTGGCTTCCCTGGGTACCTAATCATCCGGTTCGTTGGGACAATTGGGTTTTAATATGGGCATTGCTCAATCTCATTGGGCTGATTATTTTCATCGTCATCAGGGAATTAACCAATCAGAAACCACGCTTATCACAAGGTATTTGGATATACAATCCAAACAGAAATTACATCATTGTACTGTTCATGATTGTCAGCTTTGCCGCACAAGTATTGGTATATGCGAGGTTTGGAGGAGTATCAGGTTACATTTACGCATACGAAACAGCCCGAGATACAGCTTTCAAGGGAATGGGATACCTCTTCACGGTATCGGAAATATTCCCCATCCTGTTTATTATTTGGTTCTTTCTCAATAACCGTGGAAAAAAAAACATATCCTCGCTAAAAGTTTACCTCTTTTTTATCCTTCTCTTTGCCGCATGCATCTATTTTGGAGGATTGAAAGGGCGACGAAGTAATACCATATTTACGATGTTTCATGGCTTCTTTCTGGTTCATTTGTACATCTATCGATTTAAATTCAGAGAGATAGTACTAGCATTGGTCTTCGGAATGTTATTCATGTTAATAGGAAAAGTATATAAATTCATTGGCTTCGAAGCAGTTATACTGCTTTCAAAACTGGATTTTAATACACTGATGGAATACAATGCCAGCTATGGAAACGGAATTGTTCCTACACTCATCGGTGATTTTGGTCGTTGTGACGTTCAAAGCTTTGCCATTTACCGAAACTATGTCGATGGGTTTCCTCATTACTGGGGACTGGAGTATTTTGGCGACCTGATCAAAATGTTTCCATCAGTCATTTCCGACCACTTCACTGATATCCCATCAAAGATTGAAGTGGGAGAAAGCTATCTATACGGGAGTAAAACCCGTATATTCGGCGTATTTGGAGAATATATCTTCAATTTCGGAATATCAACAGCTTATCTGGCATATGTTATCTTTGCCGCTGGCATCATGCTGGCCGACCGTTTTGTTAACATGCTACGTCCCAACGATATTCGGTTAATACTTGTCCCGTTGATTTTTAATTTGATCATCATATTCTTTCTGTCTGATCTCGATAATGTCGGCTTTTTCTTCTTTAAAAGAATGCTCATTCCGATCCTGTTGATTTGGATCATCTCGGAAAAGCATCACGCAAAACAGCCAACTTAAACAACTGTACAGAAACGACAACTCCCTATTATCTTTTTCATCATGGATTTAGTTTACATATATGAATCTCCTTTTGTCAGGACTCCCGACGGAACGATCTACAGTGTGGGAGGAAATTTCTCAGCAAAGATGTTTAGACGTTACCTGAAAGTATTTGATCATGTTGATGTGATAACCCGCGTTCGGGATGACAATGGTACTTACCCGGCCAACAACAAGGTAGAATGTGGCAATATCAAAGTACACGCGCTTCCGTTTTATACAGGTGCGGTTCAGTTCACACTAAAATATTTGGCAATACGACAGCAACTAAAAAAACATATTCGAAAGGACTGTGCTTACATCATAAGGACTCCCAGTGTAGTCGGGACTATCATGAGCGAACTGCTTAATCGCAACAAAATCCCATACGGAGTGGAAGTTGTAGGTGACCCATATGATGCATTTAGCCCCGAAAGTATCCAGCATCCTCTTCGCCCTGTTTTTCGGTGGAAACTGAAGACCGATTTGCAGAAAATTGTCAGGAAAGCAGAAGCCGCTCTTTTTGTTACACGCGACTATCTCCAGGAACGCTATCCGGCTGCAGCCGGAAAATACCAAACGCATGCATCCAACGTAACACTAATTGATGAAGCATTTGTTCGGCAACCCAAACATTATAACGGAGATATCAAAGAATTCAATCTAATCTCAGTAGGTGCACTGGCCCAAATGTATAAATCACCCGATATCGTTCTTGAGGCAATAAAAAAATTGCATGGAGACGGAATCGATTGTCATTTAACCTGGCTCGGTGATGGAAAGTACATGGATGACATGATCGGTTTGGCCAATGAATTAGGAATAGGTGAGAATGTGTCCTTCGAGGGACGTGTCAACTCCGGAAGGAATGTCCGGGCCTATCTGGACAAAGCCGACATTTTCATCCTGGCCTCCAAAACAGAAGGACTTCCGAGGGCTATGATTGAAGCGATGGCCAGAGCGTTACCATGTGTAGGAAGTGAAGTCGGAGGTATTCCCGAATTGTTGGATGAGCAGGTGATTGTCCCGGCAGGAGATCCGTATGCGTTGGCCGGGCTCCTGAAAAAAATGATAACCAACTCAGCTTTCCTAAACGAACAGTCGGCCCGAAACCTGGAAGTGGCTCAGTCTTACAACCACCATGTTCTAAGCCGTCGCCGTGAAGAATTCTATCGTCAGGTAAAATCATCCGTACAGATCGAAAACTAAATATTGAAATGCTTTTCCCTAACAGCCGTTAACAGGCGCTACCCATTTTTCTCAGAAACACGTTTTTCACCTCATGCAGTTCTGATAGTACTCTGTGAGTAAGCATTCCCCTGCAAGCAATTCAACATCACGAGTAAAATAGCTGCGCTGCCAAAACCAACTGAAATGAAGATTGTGATTATCGCCAGCAACGATTTCTCACTAATTAACTTTCGCAAGGAGCTTATTTTGGAGTTTCGTAACCGCAGGTTCGACATCGTTGCTGCTGCCCCTCCTGAACTTCCCATCGTCCGTCGGGAATTGAACCGTCTGGGCATCAAATATTATCCGCTAACACTTAGTAAAAACGGAAGAAATCCGTTTCGGGATTTTCTTTTCTTTTTCTCCCTACTTCGTATTCTTCTTAAGGAAAGACCGGATTACCTACTGACATACACCATCAAACCAGTCATTTACGGCAATCTGGCAGGTCGCTTATTCAAGAACCTGAAACGCTATTCGATTATTTCGGGCCTGGGATACATAGCCAGCGAAAACGAAGTCAATTCCAGAAAACTGGTTTTGCGAATCATTGATATTCTGTACCGGACGAGTTTAAGAAACATCAATGGTCTTTTTTTCCAGAACTATGAAGATGTGGCCTTCTTCCTAAAAAAGGAATACATCAATTCACCAGCCATAGCACAGGTAACCATGGGCTCAGGAGTAAACACCCGGTATTTTACAAGAGAACCATTGCCTTACGGCACATTTCGTTTTCTACTCGTGTCCCGGCTTCTGCGGTCTAAAGGAATTGCCATATACGCCGATGCTGCAAGGATAGTGAAAGAAAAGCATCCAACCGTGGAGTTCGAAATAGTTGGTGGTTACGACTTAAGCTGTGAAGACGCCATCACCCCTGAAGAGGTCCAGAACTGGGAACAGGAAGGTCTTTTTCACTACCGGGGAACCACCAGCGATGTGCGGCCTTACCTGAAAGACTCAACCGTTTTTGTGCTTCCCTCCTACTACCGTGAAGGAATTCCCCGCTCTATTATGGAAGCGATGGCCACAGGACGCCCCATCATCACCACCGACGCCATTGGCTGCCGAAATACAGTGAAACATGGCCAGAACGGCCTCCTCGTCAAACCCCGGGATGTGGAAAGTCTGGCCTACGCTATGATTTACATGGTGGAACACCCCGAAGAAGTGAAAGTTATGGCGGACAAAAGCAGACAAATGGCCGTGGACATTTTCGAGGTAACCGAAGTAAATAAAGTATTGCTTGAATACATGAATCTAGGAGTACATGTACCGGTATCTGTTCAAACCTTTGCTTGATTTTGTGCTGGCATTGATTGGTATTATCCTGTTAAGTCCGCTCTTCCTCATTATACTCGTCTGGTTGACTATCTCGACCAGAGGCAACCCGTTTTTCAATCAGGAACGGCCCGGTAAAAACGGAAAGCTATTCCGGTTGTACAAGTTCAGAACCATGAACAACAAACGGAACAAAGAGGGTGAACTGCTGGCCGATCACCTGCGGGTAACCCGTACGGGCAATTTTCTTCGAAACTCTTCGCTCGACGAAATTCCCCAGTTACTGAATGTATTGAAGGGTGAACTGAGTTTAATTGGTCCTCGCCCACTGCTGAAACAATACCTTCCCCTGTACAACGAACGTCAGACAAAACGACATGATGTAAAACCGGGGATTACCGGCTGGGCACAGGTAAACGGAAGAAATGATTTAAGCTGGGAGGAAAAATTCGAATACGATGTGTACTACGTTGAGCACCTGTCACTCAATCTTGATATAAAAATACTATACCTCACCATCACCAAGGTATTCAAGAGGGAAGGAATTTATGCTCCTCACCGCGAGAGAATGGAATATTTTAAAGGAACCACCACATGATAACTAAAACTCTAAAGGCCGGAACCGAATCTCATTTTCGGGAATGGCAAAGGTTATGTGCGAATATAACCGACTGCGACATTTGCTTCTACCCGCAATATGCCTTGCTAAGTGAAACAAATGACGAAGGAGAAGCAACCTGCTTTGTTTATCAAAAACATGATAATGACTACATTCTGTTTCCCTTCCTGAAAAGAAAAATCAACAACATAAGTCTATTCTCCCAACTCAGAGAAACGTATTACGACATCGTATCGCCGTATGGTTATGGGGGGTATCTCCACAGCGATGCCTGTACCATTTCAATGGAAGATTTTCTCCAAACCTTCCATCGTTACTGTCAGGAACAACAGATTGTCTCCGAATTTGTCCGCTTCCATCCCTGGCTGAAAACGTACGAAGGTTGCGACACAGAAATGGACATCAACTTATACAACCAGGTCGTCGCCATCGACACAGCCAAAACCGCAGAAGAAATATGGAGCGATTTCGATCGCAAATGCCGCAATCGCATTCGGAAAAGTGCGAAGGAAGGTGTTGTCATCGAAATGGACAGTTCGCGGGAAGCAATCGAGCTTTTTTTGCCTCTGTATACCGAAACCATGTCCCGGAATGAGGCCAACCTTTACTATTATTTTTCGAAGGATTACTTCCGCCGTATGGTGACTCTAATGGACGGCAACATTACCTTTTTCCACGCCCGTCTCGACGACAAAATCATTGCATCCATTCTCGTCATTACTGGCGGTGCATTTGCCAATGCTCATCTGGCCGGCACGAACACAGCGTATCTTCATCTTTCCCCTATGATGGCTCTTTTTCACGAAGCCGCCATTTGGGCCGGCAAACAAGGTTACCGGTACTTCATCTTAGGAGGTGGCCGATCAGCTTCGCCACATGATAGCCTGTTGAGAATGAAAACCAAATTTGCCAAAGAAACCATTCCTTTCCATACCGGGAAAAAAATTCACCTTCCTGATGTATACAAAGAACTATCTCACTTGAAAAAAATCCATATCCAAAAAAACAAACTGGATATTCTACATACCGAATATTTCCCTGAATACCGAAATATTCGCTTTCACTCACCTACTTATTCATCTGCATTATAAAAACCGATAGTCGTATGGAAACAGAGAGAGATAAAAACTGTCAGTTTGCGCATGCTGAGGAGATGTTTGCCAAAGAGCCCATTGGGTTACGAATCAACTTAGCCATCGTTGCTTTCTTACGGAAAATCAAATTCTATTTGTATTTCCGCAAGGTCAAATATTTTCTGGGATTCCGAACCCATTATTCCGGAGCATCAGGAACACCCAAGCTCATTGCTGAGCCGAAACCACAGATAGTCAAAAAGCCAACCGGCCCGCTGAAACAAGGTGATTGGGTAAGAATCAAATCGAGAGAAGAAATACTGAAAACCGTTGATGATAACAACAAGCTGGAAGGATGTATCGTCATGCCCGAGATGTGGCAGTATTGCGGCACGGAAACCAAGGTAGTCAAACGCGTTGAATATTTTCTCGACGAAGCCAACTACAAAATGCGGAAGATGCGAACTACCGTTCTGCTGGAGGGTTTGCATTGCTCAGGAAAAATGCCCGGCTACAAAGCCGTGTGCGATCGGAACTGCTATTTCTTCTGGAAGGAAGCCTGGCTCGATAAAATCGATGCTCCGGTTGAAGAAAAGCCTCAGAATATTGATGTCAACCGAAAAACAGAGCAAACCACAACAAACTCTAACTTCAACTGAGCATCACAATGGAGAAGAAGATTTGGTTATCATCCCCCCATCTGAGTGGCCATGAATTGCAATATATCGTTGAAGCAATTCAGACCAATTGGGTGGCTCCTTTGGGGCCCAATGTCGATGAATTCGAACAAGTACTGGCACGCTACCATCAGGTACAGGATGCTGCAGTGCTAAGCTCTGGCACTGCAGCGTTACACCTGGCCTTGATTATACTGGGAGTAAAAACCGGTGATGAAGTAATTGCATCCTCTCTCACTTTTTCTGCCACCATTAATCCGATAATCTACCAGTGTGCGCACCCCATTCTTGTCGAAAGTGAACCACGAACCTGGAACATGAGTCCTGACTGGTTGGAAACAGCCATTAAAGCCCGGATAAAAAGAGGAAAGAAACCCAAGGCTATTATTCCCGTGCATGTTTATGGCATGCCAAGCAAAATGGAGGAAATCATGGAGATTGCAAATTATTACCAGATTCCGGTAATAGAAGATGCAGCCGAAGCGTTGGGCAGTCGTTATAACGGACAAGCACTGGGTTCGATAGGTGCAATAGGAGTTCTCTCATTTAACGGGAATAAAATTATCACCACTTCCGGTGGAGGAGCCCTTTTATCCAACGATAAAAAATCGACAGCCAAAGCACGATTCCTCTCCACACAGGCCCGCGATCCAGCTCCTCATTATCAGCACACTTCCATTGGTTATAACTATCGGATGAGCAACATCACCGCCGGTATTGGCCTTGGGCAAATGGAAGTCATCGACCAACGTGTTGTTCAGCGACGAAAAAACCAACTATTCTATCGGGAACTATTTTCCGGTATACCGGGAATATCCTTCCAGGAAGAACCGGATGACCGTTTCTTCTCCAACTACTGGTTAACCGCTATTACTGTTGATGACCGTCAAACCGGAGGTATCACCTGCGAGATGCTTCGAAAAGCATTCGCAGCCGAAAATATCGAATCGCGGCCGCTATGGAAGCCAATGCATTTGCAGCCGATTTTCCGCAAATATCCATTTTATGGTGACGGAACATCGGAAAGATTATTCCGCAAAGGACAATGCCTGCCCAGTGGTTCCAACCTAACAGACGAAGACCGGTTACGCATCGCTGGTGTTATTAATCGCTTATTTGACAGGAAAGAGATTTGTCATACCGCTATACCATCCCAAAATACAGAATCACTAAAGTAAAATTCACAATCTAAAGATTATCAGCATGAAATAAAGCTCTACTCTTCCATTGAGTGGAAGTTCTAAAACATTACACCAAACACTCCCTCCCTCAGGATAATGCAAAAACATTCACATTATCTATTTTAAGTTACCTAAATTCCTATGCTTCGCCTACTCAAAAAATTTCTACTCCGACACATTGTCCCACGTGGCATGGTGTTAATCATGGACCTGTTCGTTACTGCGATCAGTTTCGTTCTGGCCTATCTCCTCAGATTTAACCTGGATCCCGTTTTAATAGATATTCATCGGGCAACGAGTCATTTCCTCGTCGCTCTTCCGGTCTACATCGGAGCCTTTCTGTTTTTTGGTTCATTCAGCGGAATCATCCGACACACAACCATTCAGGATGCTGTCAAGTTGGTTTTAGCTATGTCGACTGGAGCCACCAGCTTACTGTTTCTATCCACCGCTGCGCGGAACTTTCCGGATATGGAATTTCTGGTCATCCCGTATTCTGTTATCCTGATTCACTTTTTTGTAACCACGGTTCTGCTGGTAGGCACCCGGATGGCTATCAAAGAAACCTACCAGTACTGCTTCCTCCCGAATCGCCCGCTCAAAAGCGTGATGCTTTTTGGTGCAGGAGAGCTCGGACTCATCACACTCAACGTATTGGCGCAAGACCGTATTTCTGGCTATAAAGTTGTTGGATTCATCGATGACAAACGGACCCTTAACGGGAAAACGCTCAACGGCATCCCCATCTATTCTGCCCGGCAAGCCTTCCGAAGAGTGGTCAAGGCCGAGTTGGTTCAGGAAATCATCATTTCCATCAATCAGCCAAATATTTCGCCGACGCGGAAGAAACAGCTACTGGAAATGTGCCTGGATAATAATATCCAACTGAAACAAATTCCTGCCGTAAACGATTGGATGAACGGCCAGTTGAATTCCAAACAAATTCGAAATGTCATGATAGCCGACTTACTCAGCCGGGAGGCTATCCATCTGGAAATCGACAAAATCAAGGAAGGCCTCAAGGATTCGATCATCCTGATAACTGGTGCAGCCGGTTCAATTGGCTCCGAAATTGTGCGTCAGCTCATGGCTTTCGATATCCGTCATGCCATTTTGTATGATCAGGCTGAGACTCCACTGTATGATTTGCAAAACGAACTAAAAGTAAAGTTCCCGAAAACTTCATTCGACCTCATTATTGGTGATGTCCGCGACCCGTTCCGTCTATACCAGGTTTTCGCCCGATATCAACCTGACATTGTTTTCAATGCTGCCGCTTACAAACATGTTCCATTAATGGAAGCACACCCTTACGAAGCTATTCGTGTGAACATCGGTGGAGCTTTATTACTCGCCGATCTGTCTGTCCAGTTCAAGGTGAAAAAGTTTGTGATGTTATCTACCGACAAAGCAGTCAATCCCACCAATGTGATGGGAGCATCCAAGCGGATTTGCGAAATATATATCCAGGCGTTGTCTCAGAAACAAGGTATTAACACCCAATTTATCACCACACGCTTCGGCAATGTGCTTGGTTCTAACGGATCAGTTGTTCCGCTTTTCCAAAAACAAATTGAAGAAGGAGGTCCCGTTACTGTCACTCACCCCGATATTACGCGTTTTTTCATGACCATACCGGAAGCTTGTCAGTTGGTTCTCGAAGCCGGTTTTATGGGAAAAGGCGGCGAGATTTATGTTTTCGACATGGGTAAACCGGTGAAAATATACGACCTCGCAAAAAGGATGATCTCGCTTTCCGGGTTTGTTCCTGAACAGGACATTGCCATCAAATTCACGGGATTACGCCCCGGAGAGAAACTCTATGAAGAACTTTTGGCGAACAAGGAAAATACGCTGCCTACCCATCACCCGAAAATCATGATTGCCCAAGTTCGTAAGTATCCTTACGACGAGGTAAATGAAAGCATCAGAGGGCTGCTTGCTGCTGTTCAACTCGAAGATGAAGAAAAACTGGTCAGCCGCATGAAGTTATTGGTTCCGGAATTCATTTCACAAAATTCACGATTTACCAAATTTGACAATGAGCAACCGGCAGGTCCGCGTTTAGAAAAAGGCAAAAGAAAGTCCAAAAAGAAAATACCAATCACCTGAAATACCTAACACTTAGAACTTAATTCTTCCCAAATACATCCTAAAACCAATTTCGTTGTCTGTCATCCGGAATTCAGCTTCCCAGGCTGCGTTCCGGATTTTTTTATGCTATTTTTCAGACAGAGCGACTTTCTGTTCAGATACATTCCACCCTTCCGCTACCAATCTCACATCTTGCATGTCGATCTGACCAAAGTGCTGACTCAAATCTAAATTAACGTCCTCCTCCTCGCCCGGTAACAGCGTGAAATAATTTCGATTGAAAAAGACCGGCAAAACCAACTCATCCTTTTTCTCATTCACTACTTTTAACCGGATAAAGAAAGCGGTCTCCTTCCCGGGATTCAGAATGCGCATGCTGTATTTTCCATCAGCCGTTTTTTCCGTTTTCACTTTTACAGAAGTCGGTTTCAACTGATTCAGCTGCTCATACGATTTGGGATTCTTCGATAGCCAGTAGAGATTCTCATCAACGTCCTTTCCATCTTTGTCTTTCAATGTCAGCTTCAGAAAATAAACTTCGTCCGGATCCTCAGCTGGCAGTTTTACTTTTCCCAACATCGTAACAGAATTAGCAGCAACATCTTTCTTTTCTGATTGCTCATCCAGTTTCTTACCATGAATAGAATAAAGCGTTGTTATAGCGGTCAAACCTGATTGCTTAAAAGGTGTCTGATTCACAACGCACGCCACCGAATCATTCAGATTCAACTGAATATGTACCGGTTGTGCTGCTTCTTTGTAGCCAAAATATCCACCGGTATAATCGAGATAATAGTCATAGAAGAAACCGCGCAAAGCCGTCCACGGATTTTGATTCTTCCAGACCAGCATACCGGTGTAATCGCTCCACATCCGGAAGTTAAAACCTTCCTGAAGTGCCCGATACTGCTCATAGCTCACAATTTGCGCCTTTCGACAGAAATCGTTGATGTCTTTCACTTTACCATATCGGTCTGGGAAATCGTGTAGCGGAATGTATTTGTGGTATCTCCACGACTCAGGAACCCAGTTACCTTTCGGTGGAACCAAATCCTTGGCAGGAATAAATTTCTTCAGTGATTCAATGTTGGCCATCCCAATGGAACCAATCTCCGGGTTAAACGGGTAGGATTTGGTTTTAAAAATCCAGTCGGGCTCTAGAATGCCATAAGGACCGTCCCCATTTCCACCAATCGTATTTCGCATCAACTGTGTCCCGGTCGATTCTTCCAGGTAAAGTCGGGTACCATCCGTTTGTGGAATGACATCATCCCGCAATGCCGCATTGATATCATCAGCCGGCGTATATTCATTTCCACCGCACCACAAGTAAAGGCTCGGATGGTTTCTTAGCATTTTTATCTGGTCTTCGGCTGCTTTCAGAAAGAGAGAATGATCATCGGGATAGGCATGCCGGCGAGCCTGCGATTCCTTTTTGAGCGGATCAGGCCAGCGACCGTTGCAATCGCCGGTCACCCAAAACTCCTGCCACACCAGCAAACCGTATTTGTCACAAGCATCGTAAAATTCAGGCCGTTCAGTGATGGAACCTCCCCAAACCCGAATCATATTCATGTTCATCTCTGCATGCATTCGAACTTCCGCGTCATACCGCTCCTTCGACAATCGCAGCATCGCATCCGAAGCAATCCAGTTTCCTCCTTTGATGAATACCTTTTGACCGTTTACCAGAAATACTCTCGCTCCAACTTTCTCGCCGAAATAACTGCCGGTTTCCCGAATGCCAAAGGTTACCCGCTGTTCGTCAGAAACTTTTCCGTCTTCCACAAACGAAACCTTCAGCGTATACAAAGGATGTTTTCCCATCCCGTTGGGCCACCACAGTTTCGGGTCAGTTACCTTTATCTCATCCAGACCAACCTCTTCTTCTTGGTAAGGTTGAAGCGTCACCTTACGGGAATAGCTTTTTCCGTTAAGGGTAACCTGCAACATACCGGTTTGCTTGCGGTCCGTGGCATTTTTCAACTCCGAAGAAACCTTCACAAAAGCAGGCTCCTGTTTCGCATCCGGTGTTCTTTTTCCAGGAACACGAGTTACTACATGTGGATTGAATACATCAACCGCACCGGTAACTTCCAGGCTAACTTTGTCCCATATTCCGGTATTGCGATCATGCATCGGGCAAATCCAATCCCAACCAGCAGTACATTGCATCGCCACATTCCGCGCAATAGTTCCGTCTCCGCCCTGTCCGCGCGATGCATCACCTTCCGGAGAAGGAGGTTCGACCAACACCGCCAGCCTGTTCCCTTTCCCTGAATGGTACAAATTGGTGATGTTGTATTTCTCGCGTAAGAACATTCCTTCGTGTGTATCCTTATTCACTCTTTTCCCGTTAAGGAAAATATTGGCCGCATAATTGATTCCCCTGAATTTCAACCAGACCTGTTCGCCCTGTTTCACGTTCAATTCAGGCAATTCGGTATAAAACCAATAGGTATAATAGCCTCTTCCGACATCGTGAATGTCCGGTATTTCTTTGTTGTTCAGTCCCACAAACGGGTCGGGCACCAAATGATTGTGCAACAGCGTGGTCAATACCGTTCCCGGAACGACCGCGTCCATCCAGCCGGTGTGCTGGTAACCAGACGAAGTAATCACAGTACCATCCACCTGGACGTCGGCTTTTCGTTTGGCAACCCAGTTCGAATCCAGATTAATATCATGCTGTTGCGCTTTCGCCGAAGGCAAATAAATAACACTGAAACACAAGAAAATAAACAGGAAATACGTTCTCCTCATAATTAGTTAGTTTAAGCATACAAATGGATAAAATTCACGGAGACAAAATATGGAATCGACGGTGAATCCAAATAATATTTAAAAAGTAATTGCTTTCAACTTAACAGGAATGTCATACAGGACAGGGGTATTACGAACTCAATGGTTTTCAACTTTCTTAAGCAATAGAAATAACGGAATCTCAACATGTAATACAACATATTTGCCATAACCCGAAAGGGCTGTATATTTGAGGCGCATGTGCAAAAAAGAAGAGTAACTGCAATAACGTAAGGTAACCTATGAAAAAACAGCAACTTCACCTACAGGAGGAACAAGTTAATTTAGTTATTAACAGGATGTTGGCGATTGGAGGAGAATCATTGAACGTTTCGTCTGCCGGAAGCCTGCTGCGCGAAATCATTCTGGCATCGGAAACGGGCGCGACCCGGGAAGAGATGCTTCAGTTGATTTGCGGAATCACACATTTCGATACAAATGACGATCGGACTCAGTCCATTTATCGGGCCATTTGCGAAGAGCCCTTCGAACAGACCTATCATCCGTTTGAAAATACAACGCTCATCAACCTAAGAAAAACGCTTGGAGATATGCCCGAAGGTGATTAAACCGGGCATATTCAGCGTGTCGTCTTACAGATGAACGACTTTTCCCGAGCGGGCACTTTCACGGGCAGCATCCAGTATTTCAACAACAATCAGGTTGTTTTCCAATGATGAAAGATCAGTTGAATTGACCATTATATCGCCTCTTATTACTGCCTCAAACCAGGCAAACGGGTCGTTATAAGGTGCCGGCCTCTCGGAAAGCTCTTTCTTCGTTTCAGTATTTTCTCCTGCTAAGCGGTAGTCAAATTCATGCCGGCTGGCCGCAAATAACTCTCCTGTGCGACCGTAAATCTGCATATCTTTCCGGCTGAAAGGCCAGTTCCACGAAGCCTGAATGATTCCCTGCGTCCCCGGATACGTTAAGATGATAGTTGCTTCGTCGTCCACTTTAGGATAGACATCCGGTTTCATCGTCTGCAACGTAGCTGAGACGGTCAGTGGCTTTTGGTTCTGCATTAGCCAGGTGATAAGGTTCGCGCCATAACATCCAAAATCGACCACAGCGCCTCCGCCATTCAGTTTCGGGTCAGTCAACCAGGCCAGAAATTCCGGCTGCACATTAATCTCCTTCGGTCCCTGATGACCATCACAAACAATTACTTTGCGAATTTCACCCAGTTTTTTGTCATCTACCGCCATTCGATAAGCCAAATGGTTGGTTGGATACCAAGTCGTCTCATAATCAGTCACCAATTTGATTCCGTTTTCACGAGCCAGACGAGCCATCTTTTGTGCATGTTCACCATTCACAGCCAACGGTTTCTCTACCATCACATCGATGTGCAGTGGTGCACATACTTCTACCACATGCAAATGATCGAATATTGGTCCGAAAGCTGTTACTCCGTCTGGCTTTGTTTGAGCAACCATTTCCTCCAACGTTGGATAAACCATGCTCATCGGAAAACCGTACTGTTTTGAATATCGTTCGGCCACTTCCCGTTTACTTTCGGCAATCCCGACAACATCAACATCACCTTTTTTCATCGCATCCAAAATCCACCCCACGTGACCATGAGTCAGTCCGGCAATGCCTAATTTAACGTGAGGTTTATTTTGCTCCTGCGCAGAACTTTGATTTACCATCAGTGTAAAAATGATTAGAATAACAGATATCAGTTTTCGGTTCATAGCTTAGTGGTTAGGTAGTCAAATAACAGTACCCGAAATGTACGAAAAGAGATGGTCATCTCAATAAAAAAATGCCCGGCGTAACCAGACATGATTTTCATTTAAAAATTACGATCTGACTATTTACCTCCATTCGCTTTTAAATCATCCAAACAGTTTTGATCGAGCGTCGGAATTGGATTTGTTCCGAACAAGTTCCCCACAACACCACCGCTTTCAACCTGCCAGTTCATCAGGCAGTTCGAATTGTCGCAATGGTGTGGGTGGGACGCATCCTCGTGATCGGTTTGCATCGGCGAACCATTGTTAACCAATCCCAGAACATGTCCAAACTCATGCTCATAAACAGTTGCTTCCAGAACATATCGCTGAGGATCTGTTGGCTGAGCAGTTAATGACTGAATCGTCTTTTCAAATATGGCGACTGATGTGTTTCGATAGGTAACACCCAACACCTTCGATTTGTCCGTGTCTTCGGTATATCCACCATCGAGAAACAAAAAATAGCCGGCAATTTTCTGGCCTTCTGTAAATTCTGTGCGATTATTTTCTTCCATCTTCGCTATGTCATCCAGCGTGTAGGTAGTCTTCCCTCCGGGCGCAATTTGCGTATAAATGAACGAAATTCCGGAAGGCTTATTCAAGCGGTTTTCCAGAAATGTTTTCAGTTGCGAAATAGCATCAGCGGTCGGTTTGTAACCATCCATGTACTGTACTTCAACAACCAGTTGTGTGTAAGTATCGGATGCCAGGAATTCATGTGCCGAAGCCCCCGGCCCGAGGTTATGATTGAATGAACCGTTAGTTGGAGCAAACGGATTGACGGAGGTTGAAGGCGCATTTGAATTGTCGGAAGAGCACGCATTCAACACCAAAAGTACAGCAAACAAAAGAAAGCCGGACGTAATCTTCCGACGATAAGGGTTAAGAGCAAGTTTACGCATGTTTTATTTCAATTATCTGTCCGAAATGTTAAACGGGAATTCAGGTAAAAATGTTTTGACAGGAGATTTTTGTAAACTGAGAATGGTTATTTTCGGACACCAAAGACCGGAAATAACCAAAAGCAGAAATGATATGCCAATAGTCGATCTTTCCAAACCCATTCAGTACAACCCGAATGACCCGTGGTTTATGAAAGTAAGAGTTAAACATAAACCACACGGGAAAGCGAGATGGCTGATTCGGTTACTGGGACTGCCGTTTAAACTTTTCCCGAAAGGCTTTACCGGATGGGCTGATGATACCATAACGAAAATGGGGGTTCATGCCACCACGCATATCGATGCTCCCTGGCACTACGCGCCAACGACGAACGGAGAAAAAGCCAAAACCATCGATGAAATGCCATTGGATCTCTGTTATGCCGACGGATTGGTTATCGACATGGAACACAAGGCCGATTTCGATCCTATTACGGTAGAAGATATTACAGGTTTCCTTACCCAAAATAATCTGGAACTCAAAAAAGGTATGATTGTCCTGATCAAAACCGGAAGAGACAAATTCAATGGAAACAAAAATTTTCACAAAATCGGGACTGGTATGAGCGCCGAAGCTACTGAATGGCTGATCGAGCAAGGCATCAAAGTGATGGGAATCGATTCGTGGGGATGGGATTTGCCTTTGCCACATATGATTGAAAAAGCGAAAGCATCGGGAAATCCGGAATTATTTTGGGAAGCTCACCTGGTAGGAAAGGAAAAGGAATATTATCACATGGAACAGCTGGTCAACCTGGGAGCACTCCCCTATTCCGGTTTTAAAGTGGCTGTTTTTCCATTGAAGATTGTGGGAGCATCAGCAGCACCAGCCCGGGTTGTAGCAATTTTTGAATAGGTGAAATATTAATTTGGTAACAGTTAAATATCAACGATGCATCAGCAAATCTACACCATCCGCAATGGTAGACCAGAAGAGTTTGATACTTTAGGTCAAATCATGGTCGAAGTTTATTCCCAACTGGAAGGATTTCCGAAACAATCGGAACAACCCGAATACTACAACTTGCTGGCCAACATCGGGGAATGGACAAAGAAACCATACACGGAACTTTTGGTAGCCGTTTCGCCGGAGGGCAAAATAGCCGGTGGCGTAGTGTATTTCAGCGATATGCAATATTATGGTTCCGGCGGCACCGCCACTCACGAGAAAAATGCGTCCGGCTTCAGGTTACTGGCTGTTGCGCCTTCCTTCCGGAAACAAGGCATCGGCAAACTCCTGAGCAATGAATGCATTCGAAAAGCCAAAGCTCTAAAGCAGGAGCAAGTGATTATTCACTCGACCAAAGCGATGCAAGTAGCCTGGAAAATGTATGAAAATCTAGGATTTAAACGTTCTAAAGACCTCGACTTCATGCAGGAAGAGCTTCCCGTATTTGGCTTTCGCCTGAAACTAAAATAATCTCCGTCAGGTAATCCTACACCCAAAAGGTTTGGTTGATCGTATTCAGATATTTAATTACCTTGAAGAAATAAAGCCAAACCAATAAACAAAACGATATGGGACTATTTTCATCACTTTTGGGCAAAGCCGGAACAGTGGAACCGGAAGAGCTCTTGAAGAAATACGACAAGCTATTGATTGAAGGCGAAGGTATTGAACTCGGATTCAAACTATACCACGACGTATTCATCTTTACCACCAAACGATTAATACTAATCGACAAACAGGGATTAGCCGGGGATAAGGTCGAATACAAATCCATCGCTTACAAAAATATTTCGAAGTTCAGCATCGAAGCTCCCAATGCATTCGATCCGGACGCTGAACTGAAGATTTGGGTCGCTGGAGAACAAACGCCCAGTGTTAAGAAACAGTTCAACAAATCAGTGAATGTGTACGACGTCCATCATGTGCTGGCATCGTATGTATTGAAATAATTTGAATTGTAGCCCTGCTGTTCTAAAATTCACACACCACATCCAATTCAAACCATATGAAAAAACTCTTTGCGCTGTTACTTATGCCCATTTTCTTACTGACTTCATGCCAACCGGAAGAAGAGAAGCAAGTGGAACAGTGGAAAACAGAGATCAAGCAAACTGAGCAGTCGTTCGCAGAAATGGTACAAAGGCAAGGCATTTCCAAAGCATTTCTCACCTATGCGGACGATGATGCAGTCATACTGCGCAATAGCCAATTAATTAAAGGGAAACAGGCAATACAGGACTTTTATTCCCAACAACCGACACCGTCGAAGAAAGTCAGTCTTACCTGGAAACCTGACTTTGTAGAGGTTTCCTCATCGGGCGATTTGGGATACACCTATGGCAGTTATCAATACACTGTGACCGACTCGCTGGGAAACGCGAAAACGTCCGAGGGAATTTTTCACACGGTTTGGAAACGCCAGTCCGATGGTTCGTGGCGATTTGTTTGGGATTAAATAAAGAGTTTATCCTCCTTTGATTGATAATTCATTCCCTACAACAACTTTTGTTCATTTTCTCCGTTCAAAATAAACACAGGGAGAAAAGCCAAAAATGGCTATATACCTTGGATAAAGTAGAATAACAGCAGATCGATTTATGACTCATTCAACAGAGATGAATAGTGCGAATTTTAATTATGAACTTTATTTCGATTTGTCGCCCGACTTGTTGTGCATTGCAGGATACGACGGATATTTCAGGAAAATAAATCCAGCCGTTTCGAAGTTACTGGGATATAGCATGGAAGAATTGTATGCCCGCCCAATTAATGACTTTGTATATTGTGCTGATAAGCGTGCTACTGATAAGGCAAGGGAGGAGCTTACCAGGGCAAAACCACTTCTTCATTTTGAAAACCGGTATAAAACCAAAAGTGGTGAGATTGTATGGTTATCCTGGACTTCCTATCCAATTGAAAGTGAGAAACTAATCTTCGCTATTGCTAAAAACATCACTCATAAGAAAAGACTGGAAGCCGATCGAAGCGCTTTGCTCTCCCAACTGTCCAGCTCAAACAATGATTTAAAACAGTTAACTTACACTACCTCACATGATCTACGAGCGCCGGTTAACAATGTGCTGGCGGTACTCGATATGCTCGATATTTCGAAGTTTACCGACGAAGAGGCTATTGAATTAGTTAAGATCTTAAAATTATCGGGTGAATACCTGAAAGAATCGTTGGATAATTATGTCGATGCTTTAAGCGAAAAACATCAGGCTCATTCCCGTTTGGAAGAGGTGAATTTGAGCGAAACACTGAACAAAGTGCGTAAATCGATACAATCAATAGTCGAAACATCCGGGACATTTATTCATGCCGACTTTTCAGCTTTGAATACCATCCGGTTTAACCGGGCATACATGGAAAGTGTTTTCCTGAATCTGATGACGAATTCGATTAAATACGCCAGGTCCGATAGACATCCGATCATTCAGGTTCGTTCAGAAAAAGCCGATGGAAGAGCTCTGTTGATATTTAGTGACAACGGTTTGGGATTCGACATGGAAAGAGTGAAAGACAAAATTTTCGGTTTGCGTCAGAAATTTCACGACCATAAAGAAAGTAAAGGTATTGGACTTTACCTGGTACACAACCACATTACCAGTTTGGGCGGAAAAATCGAGGTTGAAAGCGAGCCCAACAGGGGAACCACTTTCACCATGTCGTTCAAGGCCTAATCACATCTCCATGCTCATCAAATACCTGAAATTAGTTTAATTTTATCCAGTGAGCCGGGCTTGCGTCCTCGCAGTATAAACAAAAAGAGATAAGATGATGAACAAAGCAACGAGTTTGATTTTGGTTTTCTTTTTCTTCATCGCCGGAGTAAAAGCACAGTCGGAAAACATAGCTTACGGCAACAATCCCAAAGCCGGTCATTACGATACTGTGAACGGGATACAACTCTATTACGAAACTTACGGAAGTGGTGAGCCTTTGGTGATGTTTCACGGCAACGGAGGTTCCATTAACGCTTTCCGGAACCAGATTCCTTTCTTCGAAAAACATTACCGCGTGATTGCTATCGACAGCCGTTTGCAAGGAAAATCGGGCGGTTCTCCCGATACCATCTCCTACCGGTTAATGGTTTCGGACTTTAACGCCCTGATGGAACAGCTCCACGTCGATTCTGCATACGTACTCGGTTGGAGTGACGGCGGCATCGATGGTTTGTTGCTTGCCATTGAACATCCCGACAAGGTGAAAAAGCTGGCCATTTCCGGCGCCAACACGGTTCCCGATTCTACTGCTGTTCCTTATAAGGATATTCTGGATATGAAAAATTTTGTGGAACATGATAAGAAGGCAACACCAACAGCCATTGCTCTCAATAAGATGATGCTGTACCAGCCTCACATTTCCGATCAAAATCTTCATACAATAAAATGTCCGACACTGGTGATGGCCGGCGATCACGACATCATCAAGCCTTGTCACACGATTCGGATATTCAAGGCCATTCCCAAAGCAGAGTTGTGCATTTTCCCCGATTCGAACCACAGTGTTTGTATCCAGCATCCCGAACAGTTCAACGAAACGGTGGAACGGTTCTTCCGGAAATAAACTTCGACAACTAAAAACAGATAGAACATCCTTATCATTATTAAAGAAAGTTAAACAGGCAACGAAGAAGCTATCTCGCCAAGTATCGGAAAACAAAAGACATTATTACTTGTTCGTTTAATCGGTACGCCTTCCGAAAACGAATAAAAGATAATATCATGAATGTATCCGAGCAGCTTCTTCATATCTTAAAACAGGAAGGAGTTCAGCACATTTTTGGAGTAGCCGGAGATGCACTGAATCCAATCATTTCTGCAATAGCAAAGCAAGACACTATCGAATGGATAAGAGTAAAGCATGAGGAGAATGGTGCTTATGCCGCTTTTGCGCAAGGTGAACTGGGCAACAATCTGGGTGTTTGCGCCAGCACGGTAGGGCCGGGAGCACTTCATCTGATTAACGGTTTATACAATGCCAAAAAAGAACGCTCCCCTGTATTGGCCATCACCGGTCAGGTTCCGGTTGCTGTGCAGGGCACCAATTTCCACCAGGAAGTAAACCTCGAAAAGGTATTTGCCGATGTGTGTGGTTACCAGGCCATCATCCGCTCACCCGAACAAGCACCGAAAATTATCCTGAAAGCCATTCGAACAGCGTTGAATGACAATTGCGTTTGCCGGATTGAATTACCGGCTGATATAGCCATGATGGAAGCCGAAAGCGAAAAATACATTCACTCTGCTTTCCGCTCAGAGTCAATTACCACCCCACCCACCAAGCTGATAGAGGAGGCCGTAAACCTGATTGCCGATGCGAAAAAAATCGGAATCCTGGCAGGAGCTGGTTGCCGGGGAGCTAAAGAAACCGTAGAGGCATTCTCCAACCGAATAAACGCCCCAGTCACTCACACGCTGAGAGCTTCTGACATTTTTGACCACTCGATGGAAAACGTAGTGGGATTAACCGGCCTAATCGGAAATCCATCGGGATACAAGGCCGTTATGGAACCCGATTTGCTCATCATGCTCGGTACCGACTTTCCTTATACCGATTTTCTACCGAAAGAAACCAATGTTATTCAGATTGATATTCGCCCGGAAAACATCGGGAACCGAATCCCCGTAACATTGGGGCTGCACGGAGACATCCATGAAACGGTAGCGCTTCTGTTGGAAAACTGCCCGGAAAAAGAAGACTGCAGTTTTCTGGACGACCTGAAGAAGGAATTTCGCGAATGGAAAAAATCGATGGAGCAAAAAGCCGATGACGAGCGGGAGCTCGAGCCCATTCATCCCGAAATATTTGCCCGAAGTATCAGTGAGCAGGCTGCCGATGACGCCATCTTTGCGCTCGACACGGGTACTTCAGTTATCTGGTCGTCGAACTTCATGAATTTTCATTCCGAAAGAAGAATTATCGGTTCGTTTAACCACGGCTCCATGGCCGTCGGTCTCCCCGCGGCCCTAGGCGCTCAGTTTCAGTTTCCCGAAAGGGAAGTATGGGCGATGGTTGGTGACGGAGCATTCAACATGACCCTCCACGAATTTTCTACGGCAGTAAAATACAATCTACCCATCAAAGTAATTGTCTTCAAAAACGATGAATTGAGCTTCGTCAAAATTGAAATGGAAGAAGCCGGATTGGCACCCAACCTCGACGCGCTGCACGTAGATAACTTCGACTTTGTGGCCTATGCACAACTTTGCGGAGGTGAAGGTATAAAGGTCGAGCATGCTCGTGATGTGGAGAAAGCCGTGGCAATGGCCAAAGCTTCTAAAAAGCCTTTCATCATCGAAGCAATCGTCAACAGTGGCGAGTTGTCGCTTCCACCGCGAATTGGTTTAACCGAAGCTACCGATTTCGGCTTGTCGAAAGTGAAAGAGATCATTCAGTCGCTGGGCGGAAACCGGGAACAATGGGAAAACTTAAAGAAAGAAATAGAAGGTTATTTTGACTAAAACACAGATATGAGAAAATCCATCACGCTGACAGTGATAGCAACCGTTGTTGTATTACTCGGGCTAAGCCTGATAAAATACCCGATATACACACTCATCGGCATTGTTGTCTTTTTTGTGGGTGTCGGCATTTACGATTTGGCACAAAAGAAACACACCATCCTCCGGAATTTCCCGGTAATTGGTCATGCCAGGTATCTATTCGAAATGATTTCTCCCGAAATTCATCAATATTTCATCGAGTCGGATACCGATGGTAAACCTATCGACCGGAACCATCGGGCTTATATTTATGAGCGTGCCAAAAAACAAAACGAAACACATCCGTTTGGTACCGAACTGGATGTAGAGGAGGACAATTTCAAATGGCTACAGCACAGCATCTATCCGGCTCCAAAACTGGATAAACCACCCCGGGTTACCGTTGGCGGAAGTGCTTGTCAGCATCCATATTCAGCCAGCCTGTTTAATATCTCGGCGATGAGCTTCGGTGCGCTCAGCAAAAATGCCGTGATAGCACTGAACAAAGCGGCCGCTGCCGGAAACTTTTTCCACGATACCGGCGAGGGTGCTATTTCGCCCTATCACCGGCAGGGCGGAGACCTGATGTACGAAGTAGGTACGGGTTACTTTGGCTGTCGAACCGACGACGGTCACTTTTCTCCCGAAAAGTTCGAAAAGCAAGCTGCTGCTGAAGAAGTTAAAATGATTGAGATTAAGCTCTCGCAGGGAGCCAAACCAGGCCATGGTGGTGTATTGCCGGCGAAGAAAAACAATGAAGAGATTGCGCAAATCAGAGGAGTGGAACCTCACACCACGGTCCTTTCGCCTCCCGGGCACAGCGCTTTTAGTAATGCCCGCGGTCTGCTGGAATTTGTTCAGCAGTTGAGAGAACTTTCAAAAGGCAAGCCGGTCGGATTCAAGCTGAGCATTGGCAGCAAAGACGAGTTTGTAGAGATATGTCAAGAGATGGTCGAAACAGGCATCAAGCCCGACTTCATAACTGTCGACGGTGCTGAAGGTGGTACCGGGGCTGCTCCCATCGATTTCTCCAATTACGTCGGCATGCCCTGGGAATTGGCGCTGGTTTTCGTCGTGGATACACTGCGGGGATTTAACCTTAAAGATGAAATCAGGATTTTTACGGCCACCAAAATATTCACAGCTTTCGACATATTCAAAGCACTCAGTCTGGGCGCCGATGTTTGCAACTCAGCACGGGGTATGATGCTGGCGCTGGGATGTATCCAGGCTCTGAAATGTGATACCAATGAATGCCCCACCGGCATTACGACCAATAAGCCTGGATTAATGAAAGGATTGGTCGTGGAAGACAAATGGAAACGGGTGAAAAACTATCAGTCTGAAACCCTCAATGATTTTCTGGAACTATTTGCTGCTGCTGGCTGTAGCAGCCTTGAACAACTACACCGGGGATTAATATACAAGCAAATCCAGGGAAAAGTAAAAACGTACGAAGAGCTTTACCCTACAATTGAAGCGGGAAGTTACCTGAAAGAACACCATTGATATTCTGCAAGATAAAAGACACACCACATCTATAAAACAAGCCGCCGGATAACTGTCCGGCGGCTTTCGGCGACTTTTAAACGTTGTATTAAACCAAATAAAAATAGTCGCTATACCTTACCACATTTCTAATCTTCATCCTAACCTATTTATTTCGATAAATTCTCAAAGTGACATGAAATAAACTTTTCCCTCACATACCCGACTAAAACCATTTGCTACAAACCGTATAATGAATATAAATTGAAAAAAGATAATTATCCCGATCTTTTTGATGAACAGTCTGAATTTTTTGATGAATGTATAGATCTGGTACGTGAATGAAAATTTTGATTTGCTATAATCAGACAACATGTAGAATATAAAGGAGAAGGTTCTGGGAGATTTTTTCTATTTTTCAGAAACCAATAAAGTAACAACCGCAAACCGGCCTACATGAAAAAAACAGTTCTTTTCACATTCATGGTATTTCTAACAATGACCTGTGCGCTGGGACAAAAGACCTACTCCGGTTCAATCGACAGCAGAAATGCAGCCATACAATTAGCCAATGAGGCAATTTCAGAAATTAAAAATAAGAATTACGACAGTGCTCTAAACAAGTTGTTAGCATCTATAAAAACAGACTCAACCATACGGGAAACTTATCTGCGACTGTACCAGATAGCCATTGCAGACCACAAACACAATGCAATAATTATTAAAGCATTAGACAAAGGAAAAAGAATCTTTCAGGAAGATGACGTGCTAAACTTCTATTGTGGTGAGGTCTACAGACTAAACGCCAATTATGAAAAGGCAATTATAGAATATACAAACGCGATGAAATATGCTAAAGTATATGGCGAAGACTTTTACCTGGTGCCTTATTACTATCTGAATCGGGGGAATATATACCTAAAAACCGGGAAACTGGAGTCAGCTCTGAATGACTACAATTACTTATTAAAATTGGATTCCACTTCAACCAGCGGCCTAACAAACAGAGGAATTACCATGTATAAGTTGGGATTAAAAGATAAAGCTTGCCATGACTGGGAAAAAGCAGTGAAAAATGGATTTACCGTTGCAAATAAATATTACCAAAAGTACTGCAATAAAAACTAAACTGAGTTTTGACAAGAACTAAAGCAACCTTAAAGTCGCCTGGTTCATCATTAGAACATAACTAACATTTGTACTTATGAACCGAAATATTCTCTTAGTCGCACTATTACTGACTTTTTTATCTTTCTTAACTCCATCATGTGAAAAAGATAACGACCTGAGCAAAGCCGATTTACTAAAATTTAAAGAGATTGCCTGGAATTCGTTGAACGCTTCAGAACAAAAGTTTGTAACGGTTAATTGGCAAGATGCAAATGCTAAAGTCATTAAAAATCCTGATAACGAAGCGGAAGACATTGTTTTAGTCAGTTTCCGAACGACCGTTTCCGATCTGACAGGTCCGTTGAATGTTTTTATCCACATCCATACAGAAGAAGTATTTCAACCGAATAACATAACAGATTACGCGTATAATTAAATACACGCAAACGATAAAGCGCTCACTATAAATGTATGAAAAAAGAAATCCTGCAATTCGGAAAACAGTTTCTGCTCACCGCTCTCATCATGTCCCTTTGCTTACTACTCTTCGATTTATGGGACCCGATTAAACAGATGATTACCGGACACTTCGATTCAGAAAAGGATCTCACTTCTTACATTTCACTAAAAACTGATATCCCGGTGATTGTAGCGGTATCCATTGTTATGGCCAGGGCCAGTATGCGCAGGAAAAAAGCCACCAAAAATTAAAACAACATAGCAAATCCAACAATATGAAAAAGCTATTATTCCTCTCAACTTTCTTGTTTCTATCAGTCATCGCCACAGGACAGGTCAAAAGAATCGCAGAACAATTTCCAATTACAAATATAAAATCCACTGAGTTGAAAGCAGCAGACTTCCGACCTCAGAAAGTGAAAACAGCATATGATTTGGCGCTGAACTTAAGTTACATTCACCACATCTCAAATGGCTTAAAAGACAAGTACCTGACATTGCCACTCGTAATAATTGATGGCAAACCAGTCTCCGAAAAAGAGCTAAAGAAGTTAAGTTTGGATAGAATCAGAGATTATGATTTCCAGTCAGGAGTCATTGCAACAGCTCTTTATGGTAGCCGCGGCACCTACGGGATTTTAAAGATTGTATTAAAAGAATAAATGGCTAACTTATCTGCCATGAAAACAAAAATCGCTTACCTCGTATCCTTTGCTATTATCGGGACGCTAATTTTCTTCATTTATCGTTCCTACTCCAACGAGAACAACTCGATGGTACAGCTCCACGCTTCCGCTCATCTGGAGGGGCACCACATTGTGATTGCCAATCAGGATTCGTTTGACTATCTGAACATGCAACTGACGGTAAATGAATACTACAAGATAACCGGCTACAATCTGAAATCGGACGAAACGTGTTCGATTGGCCAGGTAGAGTTTTTTCTGAATCCCCGACGAAGAATGCCATTGAACGTGAAACCTGTGAAACTTTCCATTTGGTGCAATTTGTACAACGGGAAAAAAGGATATTTCACTGCGGATTTGAAGTGAACTGAAAAACAAAGAAAGAAAAATGAAGCCCAACAGCTCGAATTAGATAATCCTGGAAACGTATTTGGGTTAATTCGAATCATTCCTTAATTTAGGCTACACTTCTAACTAAACCTTTTTGGAATGAATCGATTAGCGAAAACCATAACCGGGTCACTACTGCTTGCCGGAACCGGTCTATCGGCTCATGCCGGAAATCCACCGGCCAACCGCCCCAACGTCATCATTATTTATTCGGATGACCAGGGTGCCATCGACCTAAATTGTTTTGGTGCCACTGATTTAGTGACACCCAATATGGACAAGTTGGTAGAAAGCGGTGTCAAATTCACCCGGTTTTACGGAGCTCCTATCTGTTCACCGTCGCGGGCCGGGTTGCTTACCGGGAAAACACCACAGCGAGCTGGCGTGCCCGGCAATGTTAGCGCAAGAAGTCTCGAAGCCGGTATGCCGGGAAGCCAGTACACCATGGCCGAAATGTTTAAAGATGCAGGATACAAAACGGCGCACATTGGGAAATGGCATTTAGGCCATGCCAAAGATAAACAGCCAAATGCTCAGGGATTCGATTATTCATTCGGTCATTTTGTGGGCTGTATCGACAATTTTTCCCATTTTTTCTACTGGGACGGTCCTAACCGGCACGATTTGTATCGAAATGGAAAGGAAGTGTTTTATTCGGGCCGGTATTTTCCCGACTTGATGGTTCAGGAAGCTTCGAAATTTCTGGATGAAAATAAAGACCATCCGTTCTTTATGTATTACGCCATGAACACGCCGCATTACCCCTATCAGGGCTCACCTAAATGGCTAAAATATTACCGGGAGAAAGGAGTGAAATACCCAAGAGATTTATACGCAGCTTTTATTTCGACCATGGACGAAAAAATAGGTCAGCTCTTGAATAAGTTAGAAGAACTGGGCTTACGCAAAAATACCATCATCGTTTTCCAGTCAGATAATGGCTATTCTACTGAGGAAAGAGCGCATTTCGGCGGAGGAAGTGCCGGTGTTCTGCGTGGTTCTAAATTTAGTCTGTTTGAAGGAGGAATCCGGGTTCCGGCGGCAATTAGCTGGCCAGCCCGATTACATCCTGGAGAAGTGCGTAACCAGGTCGCCATAAATGGAGACTGGATGCCAACATTGGCCGAGCTATGCAAAATCAAACTCGACACCCATAACCTTGACGGGAAAAGCCTGGTCCCCATTCTGAACGATAAAAGGCACGAGACGTTGCACCCTGCTTTCTGCTGGCAAAACGGAAAACACTGGGCGGCGAGAAATGGCAGATGGAAATTGCTTGGCAACCCAGTGATTTCCGGAAAGAAATTTGCACCGAAAGATTCCTTGTTTCTGGTCGATCTGGAAACCGATCCGGGAGAAATGACGAACCTCGCAACACAATTTCCGAAAAAAGTACAAGCGCTAAAAAAACAATTTGAAAGCTGGCAAAAACATAATCAGGAGGATTAGCGATTAATGATTTTCTAAAAGATTTGGGTTAAAAATCAATACAAAAGCGCAACTTCCAGGCAACTGAATGCATCTCACGGATAGAAAAAAGCTAACCACCATGAGAAGAGCATTGTTGATATTCATAGTACTTCTGCTTACCGGATGTGATCATGTGCCATCAGATAATCCGCGATACGCCCTCCGGCAGAAAGTGTTGTTTCAATTCGAATATGTGAATTACGCCTGGGGCTTTCAGCATCGCGGCTGGCTAATCAATTCATCGGGTGAACTTCATTGCTATAACTTACCCGACAACTGGAACTTTCCTGATTCCACCGGAACGATTTCTGCTACCGATATGGAGCAGAATCTGCAGAATACAGACAGCATTTGTTACCAAATAAACCCGGAAGTACTAAAAGCCAAATTCCTGCTATTGCCTTTGGCAGCCAAGGGGCCACTTAGTGACCCCGTTTCTGAAATGGCTGATGCCGGTAGCGCTGTTTACGCTGGGTATATTCTCGACCAATCAACCAACCGATACGAACGTATCTTGCTCCAACAACTCGGCGATATCCGGATTGAGAACCGGTCGCAGCAAGCGCATGAGCTCTACGAATGGCTTCAATCGGTTAACCAGGAAATCAGTAAATGATATTCCATGGTTCCTACGATTTATTGGAATATTTATCGGTAAGCTCTGCTTTCTCAAAAACATTTGAGATATTGCCGCCACCAAATGTGACTCAAAAAAAGAGGAAAGTCATTAATTGGTCTCAATTAGATCAATTTTCTCAATAAAAGAAATATGGAGTTTTTCAGAATAATTAAAGTAAAAACAACGGAACACCTCATTCAAAAGCACATACAATTAAGCAACCTCGAAAAGATTAGCAATGAACTATTTGCGATTGATAATCCCGAAGGTGATAAATTGAAAATCGGTGGAATATGGGGAGAATTCTCATTGAGTATAAGCCAAATAAAGGGTGGAGTTCGATTTGCTCTGTTGGAGTGTCCTAATGCACTGTGCTGGACCATTACAACAGGATACCCACCCGACCGGGATTCAATAGTTATACATTTAACCGTCAATCGTCAACGAAAACAGCCCGAATTCATTGATGAAATTAACGAGTTTTTAAATGATCATAGTTTTTCATTGGAAAAATTTTTTTCAGAATTACAGGAATGAATAAAATGAAGTGGGCGGGGTGTAGCTTGCGCTTTCAGGCAAACTGAAAATGATTATCTTTATTTGAACATAAGTATTTAATCACTCTCCTTTTCAGGAAACGTATGAAACAAAAAGTATCCCTGGTCTTGTCGGGTGGTGGAGCCCGTGGAATCGCTCACATTGGCGTTATAGAAGAGCTCGAAAAACAAGGATTTGAAATCAGCTCCATTGCCGGAACTTCGATGGGGGCATTGGTAGGTGGCGTTTATGCCCTGGGCAAAATGGAGGAGTACAAAGAATGGCTGTACACGCTTGACAAATTCAAGGTCTTCAATCTGGTCGATTTTACCCTCAGCTCGCAGGGACTCATCAAAGGCGACAAGGTACTGAACAAGATGAAGGAATTCATTCCTGATGCCAAAATTGAGGAACTGAGCATCCACTATGCCGCTGTTGCCGCTGATATTATGAATAAAAAAGAAGTCGTTTTCCGGAAAGGAAGTGTATTCGAAGCGATACGAGCATCGATGGCCATTCCGACTGTTTTCACTCCCGTAAAAACAAAAAACGGTTTGCTGGTCGACGGAGGCATTATCAATAATATTCCGCTCAATCACGTTAAACGGGAAAAAGACGATCTCCTGATTGCCGTCAATGTAAACGCCGATGTTCCGGTAGACAAACCTGCCGTTTCGAAAAAAGAAGAGAAGAACAACCGGTCGGTTTACCAGGAAAAAATCAGGGAATTTTACCAACAGTTGCATCTTTCTTCATCAGACAATAAAGAAGAGAAACTGGGATATTTCGACCTCATCAACAAAACCATTGCGATGATGACCTACCACATTGGGCAAGCCAACCTGAAAAATCACCCGCCGGATATTTTGATGGAAATATCACACGAAGCTTGCAGCACGTTTGATTTTTACCGGGCCAAAGAGTTGGTCAGTATGGGCCGGCATGCCGCACAAAAAAGCCTGAAAAAGTACGAAGGAGAAACTATCGGTTCGCAGGCAGAGCATTAAAAAATCACTTAACTTTGCGATTTTAAAACTTGAAAATAAAAGACTGACCAATGAGTGACCAGAATAAACTAAGGTGGCAGATTGTTCTCATTATCGTAATGGCTCTTTTTGCCATCTGGAACCTGTACACCATTTTCATGAAACCAAACGTGTTACGGCACTATGGCTGGCTGGGTATTTCTGTTGCCATCATTGCGGGCACTTTCGTAATGAGGAAAGAAATAAAAAAACGGATGAACCAGGAAAAATAAACCGGAAGTCATGTGATATGCTAATGGCTTCCGGCTCTCTTATTTCGTGTGGCTAAATACCTTACTCCGATTCAATTTCCCGCAGCAATTCCACGGCTGCATCGCGCAAAGGTTTCTGTCGCTTTCGCCAGATAAGTACACCAATACCGGCTCCAATAATGATAGCTCCCAGGTAAACAGCCTGGTAAATCAACACGCGGTCCAGGTAATCTACATCTTTGAAATGATTCAAAGAAAGAAAGACATACCCAACGTCGATTAAAAGGACGGGAATCAAGATGTATAATTTCTGAGGACGTAACAACTTGTACCGTTTGATGGCCTTTCTTAACATCTCGGTAGTAGGCAACGAATAATCGACCGCTTTGTACTCCTTGTAATAATGCCTCATGATCAATCCAATCAGCAAGAAAGCCAGAACATAGATGAAACCACCCACCCGGTCACTCCAAATCAGGTCTTTATCAGGATTCACCACCAGCAACCCAAAGTAAACGGGGATCATGATCCACATCAACCACTGGAAGTTCCGCATGATTCGTTCGTTTCGCCGATCTTCTTTCTGCAAACCGGGAATCAATCCGTTGATATCCAGTAAATGATTGTTTTTGTCGCTATTATTTTTTGTATTCATGACAGGTCTCAATTTTAACATGTAACACTCTTTTTCTGCCGTTTCCGACAGCTTTTCCAACATCATGCATCACGAACAAGCTTCTCTTTCAGCTGATTCTTAATTCGGTGAATTTTCACTTTCACGTTCGGCTCCGTAATACCAATTACGTTAGCAATTTCCTTCATTGTCAAGCCTTCCAGCAAAAGCGAAATCAGCGCTTTGTCGATAATCGAAAGCTGGTTGAGCTCTACCTGCAGCTGTTCAAACAAAGCTTCCTGTTCCAGCTTACTTTCCAGCTCATTGTGATCGTACAGGATTTGCATAGCCGAACTATCCGTGTTGATCATCAGTTTGGATTGCCGGTACGATTTTCCGCTAAAACTGATGGCCGTATTGACGGCGATGCGGTAAATCCAGGTATTGATCGACGATTCACCACGAAACTTGTCGAGGCTTTTCCAGATGTTGACCAATATCTCCTGGTACAAGTCCTTTTGCCCTTCGGCATTGGAATGATAGTACCGGCAGATTCGCACCAACCGCTCTTCGTTCCCGGCAATCAAATCTTTAAAGTGTTCCTCTTTGGTGTGCATGAATGTTGGTTTTGCTTATTTAGTCAGGAGCCGACAAAATTGGTTACAAATTTGTTTTATAGTAATTATTCCAATCATCTAAAGGATATTTTTCGAAAAAAGAGATCAAATATATCGAATTATTTTATTTAATCTAACGGAACAGATTCGTCCTTACCCCTTCATTTTCCGAAACTTATAGATATCCGAATAAAAAGTCTTAAATTTAATAGACAAGAAACCAAATCGTTCGCTCGATAACTATAATAATGTGCGAATAGTTCGTTGAAAAGGTAGGGAAAACAAAGTTCATCGGAGAAGTAGAAAGCTAAAAAACAGGGGTATGCCAATTTACATGGACCGACATGATGTTTCTGAAGCAGTCACAGCAGAACACGTAGCACAATTACATCAGCAAGATTTAAAGATACAGGACAACTACAATTGCCGGGGGCTCACCTACTGGTTCGACGAAAGAAGAAAAACTGCCTTCTGCCTGATTGAGGCTCCAAATAAACAGGCTCTTAAAGACATGCATCACAATGCCCATGGGAATGTACCTCATATTGTTACCGAAGTCGATGTAGACCTGGTAGAATCTTTTCTGGGAAGAATTGAAGACCCGCAAAATACAAGGAATACCGCACTGAATATCATTGATGATCCGGCTTTTAGAACCATTATGGTTGCTAAACTCAAAGTGTCTTCATTGAAATTAAATGAATTGATTAGGCTGAATAAATCATTAGCAGAGTACAACAAGAAAATTCCGGAAGTATTTGAAGAGTTCAACGGGAGAATTGTAAGGCACTACCATAATGGCTTTTTGGTCTCTTTTAAATCTGTAACTAATGCAGTTCAATGTGCTGTAGAAAACCAGGCTATTTTCAAAAAACTGACCTGTAAACAAAACCCGTGTCATATAAAATTGAAAATCGGACTCTGCGCAGGTTCTCCTATTACAGAGAAAAAAGAACTCTTTGAGGAAGTTGTCCAATCTGCTGAACGGATGACTGATACTTCCAAAGCTGACATAGTAGTTTCATCGGAAGTGAAGGATTTATATGTAAGTGAAAATTCCAACCAGTTTGTTAAAAACATGCAAGTAGAAGCCATTTCGCCTTCCGACGAACATTTTATTAACCAGCTGCTCGACTTCGCTGAAAAGGAATCTGGAAATACTCAGTTAAAAGTTAATGACTTCAATCTGCATCTGGGGTTTAGTAAATCTCAGCTGTATCGCAAGATGATGGAGCTGATGGGAATTTCGCCCAATAATTTCCTGCTTTCATATCGCCTAAACAAAGCTCTAAGATTATTCAATAAAAAGTCCGGGAATATTTCTGAAATAGCATACGAAACAGGTTTTAATAGTCCCTCCTATTTTTCCAAATGCTTTAAAAAGAGATTCGGTATTTTACCTTCCGATTACATACAAACCTCCGATAAACCGTTTTCTTCTCCTCTGAAGATTTCCTGAACCAAAATTACCAGCATTAAAACCAAAATTACCAGCATTTAAGACATTCTTGTCTTAAATTGCTTATACAACACATAATAAACGCATTAATCGCAGTTTATCTGTTACGGATTTCACTTACCAATATGATAAAACGAGTAAATCTATCTATTCAATAATAATCTAAAGTCTTTGCATATGAAAAACGGTAACGACACAAAAAACAACAGTCAACCAACATTATTTGAACGGTTGGGAAAGACTGAGGGAATCGCATCCATCGTAGATGATGTAATTGAAACCCACATGAATAATCCGGTTATTCAGAAACGTTTTTTGCCATTAAAAGAGCAACCCGAACATTTGGCACTTATCCGGCAACACACCATCGATTTCTTTAGTGCGGGAAGTGGTGGACAAGCTCAATATTCCGGTAAAGAAATGCCCGCTGCTCACAAGGGAATGAACATCAGACCAGAAGAATACATGGAGGTAGTGGATGATATCATGCTTATCCTCGACAAACATCAAATTGATGACGATTCGAAAAAGGATGTACTGGCAATTTTGTGGTCTCTAAAGGGCATGATTGTCGCTCAGTAATCAGCTTTTGCATTTAACCGCAAAAAACAGAAATATGACAACCACAATTAAAGATTTAGAACCCACTGTAATTGAGGAGTTAGCTTCACAAATCAGTGGAACATTGATCCTTCCGAAAGATGAAAATTACGAAGAGGCTCGAAAAGTTTACAACGGAATGATCGATAAACATCCCGGGCTGATTGTCAACTGTGTGGATGCTGCCGATGTAATTCACTGTGTGAATTTTGGTAGAGAAAACAATGTTTTGATTGCAGTCAGAGGTGGTGGACATAACGGCGGAGGTTTAGGATCGTGCGACGACGGCCTGGTCATTGATTTATCGGGCATCAAGTATGTTCGCGTAAATACCACAGACAAAACAGTCAGAGTTGGCGGAGGTAACATTTTGAGAGAACTTGATCATGCAACGCATGCTTTTGGATTAGCCGTTCCCGGCGGAATGGTTTCTACAACCGGAGTCGGAGGCCTGACTTTGGGTGGCGGCGTTGGTTATTTGTCCCGAAAATACGGATTGACAATCGACAGTTTACTGGAAGCTGATATGGTATTGGCCGACGGATCGTTTGTTACCGTAAATAAAGACCAACATCCCGATCTATTTTGGGCCATTCGTGGAGGTGGCGGAAACTTTGGAGTTGTGACTTCATTTAAATTCCAGGCCCATCCGGTAAAAACAGTTTATGGCGGACCAACACTCTGGCCTATTGAAAAAACAGAGGAGATTATGAAATGGTACGATAAATTCATTCAAAACGCACCTGACGATTTAAATGGTTTCATCGCAACATTGGTCATTCCAGGAGCACCATTCCCTGAGTTTTTACATAACAAACATTTTTGTGGAATTATATGGTGCTATACAGGCAATTTGGATAAAGCGGAAGAAGCATTTAAACCTGTCTTGGAACATGCTCCCATATTCGAGCACCTGGGTGCCATGCCATTTCCTGCATTACAATCGCTGTTCGATGGTTTAATGCCACCCGGTTTGCAATGGTATTGGAAAGCTGATTTCTTCAATGAACTGGATTCAAAAGCCATTGCTAAACATATGGAATTCGGTAAGGCCATACCGACGCCGCTTTCTCAAATGCACCTGTATCCAATTAGTGGAGCAGCGAGCCGGGTCGGTAAAGACGAAACGCCATGGGCTTATCGGGATGCAAAATATGCAGGCGTTATTGTAGGTATTGATCCAGACCCGGCCAATGCTGAAAAGATTACCAACTGGTGCAAAAACTACTGGGACGCAGTTCATCCTTTCTCCTCCGGCGGCGCCTATCTAAACTTTATAATGAACGAAGGGCAAGACCGGATAAAGGCAAGCTACAAACACAATTACGACCGATTGGTAAAAATTAAAAGCAAATACGATCCGAATAATCTTTTCAGAGTCAATCAAAACATCGCGCCAAACGGCCATTGAAATCGGAGTTAATGCAGTTGTTATTTATACACAATAGAAATAGAGAAAAGTAAAATACACAGGCAAAACTTTATCCCGATCAACTTGTTTTCTACGCAGCAAACATAAGCTTAGGCTAATTCAATTTTAAGCATTCTTAAAGAAAGAGTCTCGGCCAGATTTAGTAAGTTTGCAGAACTCCTTTAACTTAAGCAGTTAATAGAGCAACTATAATATATTGATAATTAAATAATCTGCCGGTGTTTTTCTTCGGAGTATTATCGAACACATTGCCTTACCTTTTCCTCGTCGTACTTTACGTCGTAGGATTGGGATCGTGGCTGTTGGGTAAACCGAATGTGGAAGAAAACACAGTAGATTCAATCACGGCAAATACCATTAACATTGCAGAAGAAAGCGATGTAACATCCGGGGACACCGTTCATTTTTTCAGCGACATTGCAGGCATTCATTTCGATCAGACAGAAATGCAAGCATCTGACGAAAAATCCTACACCGCTGGAATTGTGCATAAAATAGTAGAGGCACCTACTCAGTTTCCGGAGCATCATCTCGCTTTCCGTTTATTCTCCCGGCCTCCGCCAATCTTTGGCTAAATCATTCCTAAAACTCTTCCTACGAGAAGAAAGTAATTGCTTGAATAATAATTGACCGACAGGATAGTTCGCCATATTCCTGATAATCTGTATTTTTGTATGGCGGTTGTCCACAAAGCAGCAACAAATGATTGGCCTTTTAGGTATCAGCCATAAGACGGCATCCCTTGACATCAGGGGACAATATACATTCCTGACAGAGGAAATTCAGCCTTTTTACGAAGAGGTGCAGCAAGCGACTGACATCACCGACATGGTGGTTCTGTCGACCTGTAACCGTACGGAAATTTATTTTTCACAGAGTAAATACCCGTCAAAGAAAGCTTTCGAGCTCATCTTAGCACAAGTCAACCAGTTTAAAAAACCGGAAAATTCACACGCCGAATATTTCTACCGGAAAAAAGACGAAGATGTCGCCCGGCATCTGTTCGAGGTTATTGCTGGTTTTGATTCCATGGTGATTGGTGAAGATCAGATTATCGGACAGGTGAAAGACGCCTACCTGCACTGTACCAAAGCCAACATGACCGATGCCGTGTTGATGCGGCTCTTCCAGAAATCATTCGAGGCAGGCAAGCGTGTACGCACCGAGACCGCCATCAAAGTGGGGGCAACATCCGTAAGCGCGGCCGCGGTAGAGGTTTGCAACAACCTGGTCGACGACCTTTCGCAAAAGAAAGTACTGCTCATTGGTGCTGGCGACACAGCTGGAATTGCCCTGCAAAGCCTCATAAAAAAAGGCGTAACCGATTTTTCGGTCAGTAACCGTACCCTCGAAAAAGCCGAACACCTGGCAAAGCGCTACAACGGCAGTACCATTCCTTTTGAACACTATCCCAATCATTTGGCATCGCACGATATCGTCATGGTAGTTACCTCATCGCCCGAATATCTCATCGACAAAAAAATGGTGACGACTGAAAAGAAAGAGCCAAATGGACATCAACAGATTTTCATTGACTTGTCGGTGCCCCGGAATGTGGAAGAAAGCGTGGGAACGTTACCTGGCGTGCAACTGTTTGGTGTCGATGACCTGAAGCAGAACATTGCCGAAAATACCGAAAAGCGCATGGTCGCTGTTGAGAGTGCCCGTCCCATCATCGACGAGGTGGTTGCCGAGTTCTGTGACTGGTACGCCAGTCGTTCGCTGCGTCCGGCCATCAAGGCTATCAAAGCGAACTTGCAACGGGTGAATCAGGAAGAGCTGAGCGGGTACAAGAAGATTGATTCGGAAGATGTGCAACGCCAGGTAGATGAATACACCGAGCATTTGACGCAGCGTTATGCCCGCATCCTCATCAAAAACCTGAAGGAGATTACCGACAACGGCCGCGACGCCGAATCACTGCGCATCATCAACGAATTGTTCAAGGTAAACGAATAATCCCATTCCGGCCCGACCGGAATCAATCTGCTGAAAGCTCTTATTTTATGAAAAATAAAACTGTCAGGATAGGAACACGCGGAAGCCAGCTTGCGTTGTATCAGGCGAATGCCGTAAAAGAAGCGCTCGAGTCAACTTATCCGGACCTGCCCGTCGAAATCAAAATTATTCACACCAAAGGAGACAAAATACTGGATGTCGCCCTTTCCAAAATTGGTGACAAGGGATTGTTTACCAAGGAAATTGAAATGGCCATGGTGGCCGGCGAAGTCGATCTGGCTGTTCACAGTTTGAAAGACCTCCCTACTACCCTTCCGGAAGGTTTAAAATTAGCAGCAGTGCTGGAACGCGCCGAATACCGCGACGCACTGGTCAGCCGCGAAGGGAAAAAGCTGGATGAACTGACAACCGAAGATATTCTGGCAACATCGAGCCTGCGCCGCCGGGCTTCACTCCTGCGACATAATCCCGATTTTCAAATCAACGATATTCGCGGCAATGTCAATACCCGCCTTCGCAAAATGGAGGAAGGCTACTGCGACGTGATGATTATGGCCGCTGCCGGTTTGCAGCGCATCGGCCTCGACGATTACATCACTGAAATTCTGGAACCTGACCAGCTGATGCCACCGCCGTCGCAGGGCATCATCGCCATCGAAACCAAGGAAGGCGATACATATATTAACGAACTGATGGCCGGAATCAATCATGAAGAAACCTGGTTAGCCGGAACCGCCGAGCGGGCTTTTCTGCGAACCCTCGAAGGAGGTTGTCAGGTACCTATTGGGTGCTACACCCGCCGGGAAAACGGGCAAATGACCATTACCGGCTTCGTATCATCAGTAGACGGGACGGAATACCTGGAGGATTCCCTCACGGGAAATGAAAAAGACGGTGAGCACCTCGGTATCCAACTGGCCACAACACTGCTGGAAAGAGGCGGAAAAACTATTTTGCAGAATATTCGTCCGGTAGAATAGCGGAGAAGAAAAATGAGCAAAAGTCAATTGCAACATAAGGTATTCATCTCGACCCGACCGAAAGGAAAATCGGAGGACCTGAAGCGATGGTTTGCTGCAGAAGGCGCCACCCTGCTGGAACTCCCGATGATCGAAATTCGGTCCGTTCCGCTAAGCACGAAGATGAAAGACACGCTGGAGAACCTGGAGAAATTCGATTGGTTGGTTTTTACCAGTCCCAACGGCATTCGCTGCTTTTTCGAGCAGCTTAAAACCGTCCAGGGCAACTATTCCCTTCCGGGAAAAATAAAAATCGCCACCGTTGGGAAGAAAACAGCGAGCAAGTTAACACCATACGGTCATGCAGCCCATTTCATCAACCACGGACAAACCGGCGATGAATTTTCGGAAGAGTTGTACGATGAAATTACGGAAGGTGAAAAAGTATTGCTGTCGGTTGGTAACTTAGCCCGTCACCTCATCGAAGAGAAACTTGCCGGAAAAGCAACGGTTGAGCGGATGGAAGTATACCAAACCGTGATGCCGGAAGTAATGAACGACGATATTCTGCGACGTATTGAAGCAGACGATTATGAACTGATCATCTTCACAAGTCCGTCGGGCATCGATAACTTCAGGCAACTAACGAAAAATACGGTGGCATCTTCCGCTTTGCGAATTGCCTGCATTGGGCATACCACGGCCAAAGCGGCAGAAAAACACGGAATCGCCCCTGTTGTGGTCGCTTCCATGAGTAATTCAGAAGGATTAATGGCCGCCATTGCCGGTCATTACAACATAGCATTTAACGAATAACATAAAAAATCAATTATTATGGCATTTCCTACCACTCGTCTGCGCCGTCTGCGCAAAACACCGGTTCTGAGGAACCTGGTTCGTGAAACTGTTTTAACCCGCGACGATCTCATCATGCCGCTTTTCGTTTGTCCGGGTACCAATGTCCGCAATCCCATCAAATCGATGCCGGGCAACTACCAGTTGTCGGTCGATCAGTTGGTGGAAGAGTGCAAACGTCTATACGGTATCGGCATCCAGGCCGTTCTCCTTTTCGGGATACCCGAACACAAGGACGAAACCGGTTTGGTCGCCTGCGAGCACAACGGCATTGTACAGCAAGCTACCCGTGCCCTGAAAAAAGCCGTTCCGGATTTGTACATCATTGCTGATATTTGCAACTGCGAGTACACCACGCACGGTCACTGCGGAACCATCGTCGATGGCGATGTAGACAATGACCTGACCCTGGTTACGCTGGCTAAACAATCGGTTTCGCTGGCCAATGAAGGTGTGGATATGGTAGCCCCCAGCGATATGATGGACGGCCGTGTGGGCGCCATCCGCCAGGAGCTCGATAAAAATGGTTTCCATAACCTGCCCATCATGGCTTACTCAGCCAAGTATGCGTCGGCTTTCTATGGACCGTTCCGCGATGCAGCCGAAAGTGCACCGCAGTTTGGCGACCGCCAGACCTACCAGATGGACCCGGCCAATGCCAACGAAGCACTGCGCGAAGTAGCACTGGACATTGAAGAAGGCGCCGACATCGTGATGGTAAAACCGGCCTTGAGCTACCTCGATGTGATTCAGCGGGTGAAAACCAACTTCAACATGCCGATTGCTGCCTACAACGTCAGTGGCGAATTCTCGATGGTAAAAGCGGCAGCCGCCAACGGATGGATTGATGAAAAACGCATCGTTCGCGAGATTCTGACTTCCATCAAACGCGCCGGCTCCGACATCATCATCACCTACCACTCGCAGGATATTGTGAAAGATTTATAAGAATTGAACTTGTGCTGTTCTGGCTAACTGGGACAGCACAGGTCTATTGAAAAGCATTCATATACATGGAATTTACCAAAAGCATACAGGCCTTTCAGGAAGCGCTGGAGTACATCCCCGGCGGAGTGAACTCACCGGTGCGTTCGTTCAAGAGCGTGGAAAGTGATCCGGTCTTCATCGAAAGTGCCAAAGGCTCCAAAGTCCGTGACATCGACGGCAACGAATACATCGACTATGTAGGTTCGTGGGGACCCATGATTCTCGGTCACGCCCACCCCGACGTGCTGAAAGCATTGTCCGAAACCATGCAGAAGGGCACCAGTTTTGGCGCTCCCACCCTGCTGGAAACCGAAATGGCCAGGCAAGTGCGGAAGATGATGCCGTCCATCGAGAGCGTGCGGATGGTGAACTCGGGCACCGAGGCCACCATGAGTGCGTTGCGTCTGGCCCGTGGCTACACCGGCCGCGATTTGGTCATCAAATTCGAAGGCTGCTACCACGGTCACAACGACAGCTTTCTGATTGCTGCCGGCTCCGGAGCTTTGACTTTCGGAACACCCAACACACCGGGCGTTACCACCGGAACAGCACACGATACGCTCACGGCTCAATTCAACGATTTGGATTCGGTAGCCGCCCATTTTGAGAAACACGGCGACAACATTGCCGCACTCATCATCGAGCCCGTTACCGGCAACATGGGGGTGGTGGTTCCGACGAAAGAATTCATGCAGGGCGTACGCGACCTGTGCACAAAACACGGAGCGCTGCTCATTTTCGATGAGGTGATGACCGGTTTCAGGGTAGCCAAAGGCGGCGCACAAAGCCTGCTGGGCATCGAACCCGATCTGACGACCTTAGGAAAAATCATCGGTGGCGGATTGCCGGTCGGAGCTTACGGTGGTAAAAAAGCCATCATGGATCACCTGGCGCCACAGGGCCCCGTTTACCAGGCCGGAACCCTTTCGGGAAATCCGCTGGCCATGGCCGCCGGATTGACGCAGTTGCGATTGCTGGACAACGACTCGATGATTTATGACGACCTGGAACGGAAAGCCGGTATGCTGGAAGAAGGCCTGAAAAACAGCCTCCGCGAACTGGATTTCCCGGCCGTGGTGAACCGCGTCGGGTCCATGTTTACCCTCTTCTTCACGAAAGAAGAGAAGGTGACTTCCTTTGCCGATGTGATGAAATGCGATACGAAGGTTTTCTCCGATTATTTCAAACATTCGCTGGAAAGCGGCATCTACATGGCGCCGTCGCAATTCGAAGCCGGGTTTGTTTCGGCAGCACACAGCGACGAAGACATTCAGCGCACCATCGAGGCCAGTTACAACGCATTGAAAAAAATCAAACAGAAAGGTTAATACCCTGATGCAGACAAACCCGACCGAATCCATTTTATTACGTACCCTGAAAGGCAAACCGACCGAGCGGCCCCCGGTGTGGTTTATGCGCCAGGCCGGCCGTGTGTTGCCCTCCTACCTGGAGATTAAAAAGCAATACACGTTCTGGCAGATGATGCAACATCCGGAAGTGGCGGCCAAAGTAACTCTCCTTCCGGTAGACGATTTAGGCGTCGATGCGGCCATCCTGTTTTCCGATATCCTGGTGGTTCCGTATGCCATGGGCATGGGCCTCGACTTCACCGACGATGGTCCTGTTTTTGAAGAGCCCCTTGCCTTCCGGGAAAACCCGGTAGCTGGCCTCTTTCCCGATCCGGCGAAACTGGATTACATCTACGCTGTGATTGACGAAATCAACCGCACCAAACCGGCCAATATCCCGCTTATCGGATTTTGCGGGGCACCGCTCACCGTGCTGTTGTTCATGCTGCAGGGATTGGGACGTAAAGGAGATTTCCCCGATGCGATTCGGTTTATCTACGAAAATAAGGAAACTACGAAGCAGCTGATTGACGCCCTCACCGAGATGTCCATCGAGTACATCAAAGGGCAAATCAAACACGGCATCGATGTCTTCCAACTCTTCGATACCCACGCCGGTCTGCTGCCGTTCGATGTATACAACGAACTGTTCCTTCCGCCCGTGCGGAAAATAGCACAGGTGGTTCGCGACGCCGGACTGCCCTTCATCTTCTTCCCGAAAGGGATTGGAACCGGGTTGGCCGGTATTTCACCCGAAGAGGCAGATTTCCTCAACATCGACTGGCAAACACCGCTGACCACTGCCCGGAAACTGGTCCATTCCGACATCGGGCTGCAGGGGAATATCGACCCGCGGCTACTGTTTGCACCGCAGGAAGAAATCGAAAAGGAACTGAAAAAATACCTCCGCTTTGGCGCGGAAAATCAAAACTGGATTTTCAACCTGGGGCACGGCTTTATGCCCGGTATCCCGTTTGAAAACGCCCGCTTTCTGGCCGACTGGGCAAAGAATGCCGACTGGAAACGGTCATAAATGCATCAAGAATGAATAACGAATTATTAGAGAAATACAATCGTCCGGTACCCCGTTACACCAGTTATCCGCCGGCCAATTTCTTTACCGAAAGTTTTACCGAAACCGATTATCGGAAAGCACTGGCTGAGTCGAATGACTGGGAACCGCAAAACATCTCGTTCTATTTCCACATTCCGTTTTGCCGGAAAATGTGTTTTTTCTGCGGCTGCAACTCTTTCCCCATGAAAAAGGATGAAACCGTGAAACGGTACATGGAGGCAGTGAAGAAGGAGGTGGAAATGGTGAAAGAATACATCGGCCCCGGACGGAAAGTTTCACAGATTCACTACGGCGGCGGTACGCCCAACGCTATACCGGTTCATTACCTGGAAGAGTTGAACCAGTTGCTGTTCGATAATTTTTCGTTCATCGAGCAACCGGAGATTGCCATCGAATGCAACCCGGCCCATCTCGACGAAGAGTCGGTAAAACGATTGAAAGGAGCCGGCTTCCGGCGCTTCAGCATCGGCATCCAGGATTTCGATACGAACGTATTGAAAGCGGTCAACCGGGATCCGTCCCAGCTTCCGGTGGACGAACTCATTCAATTGCTGAAAGAAGGCGACGAACCGGTGGATGTCAACCTCGATTTCATTTACGGCTTGCCCAACCAAACCGTCGACAGCTTTATTGCGGCCATCGAAAAGGCCATCACGATGAAGCCCGACCGGTTGGTGACGTTCTCGTACGCCCATGTTCCGTGGGTGAAGAAGAGTCAGAAACGCCTCGAAGTGATTGGCCTTCCAAGCAACGAGGATAAGATTGCCATGTTCGACCGGGCCAGCGAATTGTTGATTGACAGCGGCTATCACGCCATCGGTCTCGACCATTTCGCGTTAGCCAACGACGAATTGACCATTGCTCATAAAGAGCGCCGGTTGCACCGGAATTTTCAGGGTTATTGCACCCGCCGGACCACCGGACAGGTTTACGCTTTCGGTGTTTCGGGCATCAGTCAGCTGGAGCAGGTATATGCGCAAAACAGCAAATCCATCAACGATTATATGCAGCAGGTCGAAGAAGGCCATCTGCCCATCGCCAAAGGCTACCGGCTGAACGACGATGAGCGTATCGTCCGCGAAGTAGTGACCGAAGTGATGTGTAACCGACAGCTTCAATGGGAAGATATGGCCGAACGTTGCCGGGTTTCGCAGGACACTGTTCGCCAGGCCGTCCATTACGAAGCGGCTAAGCTTGACGAGCTGCAAACCGATGGCCTGATTCAATTCGATAATGACAAGATACACGTCACCGAGGAAGGAAACCTCTTCATCCGCAACGTGGCCGCCACGTTCGACCCGTTGATGGGCGGCGACAACGAGTCCAAATTTTCCAAACCAGTCTGACAAATGAGCAATACACAAAATACCGATGTCATTATTATCGGCGCAGGTCTCACCGGTCTGACCGCCGCACATTACCTGAAAAAGCAGGGCAAAAATGTTCGTGTCATCGAAAAGAACACCCACACCGGGGGGGTGATTCAAACCGTCCGGGAGGATGGCTTCACCTTCGAAACCGGGCCGAATACCGGAGTGCTGGGCAATCCGGATGTAGCCGAACTCTTCGAGGAACTGCAGAAAGATGTGACACTCGAAACAGCCGATCCGGCTGCCAAACGGCGCCTCATCTGGAAAGGGAAAGACTGGCATGCGTTGCCCTCCGGCCCTATATCAGCCATCGGCACACCCCTCTTTACCTGGTACGATAAGTTCCGGATTCTTGGCGAACCGTTTCGGAAGAAAGGCACCAAACCGAACGAATCGGTGGCTGACCTGGTCCGTCGCCGGCTGGGGAAAAGCTTCCTCGATTACGCGGTCAATCCGTTTATCTCGGGCGTATATGCCGGTGACCCGGAATACCTCGTCACCGAGTTTGCCTTGCCCAAGCTGTTCAATCTGGAACAAAATTACGGCAGCTTTGTGGGCGGCGCCATGAAAAAACGAAAAGAGCCCAAAGAGCCTCGTGATTCGAAAGCAACACGGGAGGTTTTCTCGGCCCAGGGAGGTCTCGTATCATTGATTAAGGCGCTGGAAAAGTCGGTCGGATTGGAGAGCATTACGCTGGGCGCGGAAAACACGCACGTTCAGCCCGACCGGGATGGATTCACCGTCACAACCACTGCAGATGGCGAAACCCAAACCGTCCGGGCACCCAAGGTTATTTCAACGGTTGGGGGCCATGCGTTTGGCGGTCTCTATCCATTCCTCGCAGATGAGGAACTGGCTCCCTTCCGGGAACTAGAATACGCGACTGTTACGCAGGTCATTCTGGGATTCAAAGATTGGAAAGGCATGCCACTCAATGCCTTTGGCGGCCTCATTCCCGCAAAGGAAAACAAAAATATGCTGGGCGTATTGTTTACCTCGTCGTTTTTTCAGAACCGTGCACCGGAAGGTGGCGCTGTCTTATCAGTCTTCATGGGCGGTATCCGCCATCCGGAAATGATTGATTTCAGCGACGGGCAGATTCAACAAGTACTGGAAAAGGAACTGGTCCCGATGATGAAACTGACGGAACTAAAGCCGGATCTTCAGCACATTTACCGCTACCGGCACGCCATTCCGCAATACGGTGCCAATTCGAAGGAGCGCTTTGAAATGATTGACCGCCTGGAAGGAAAATATCCCGGACTGATTCTGGCCGGAAACATCCGGAACGGCATTGGGATGGCCGACCGCATCAAACAGGCGCGAATGATAACCGAAAAAGAAATTTGATGAAAGAGACAGCCCGGATAGCGGAGCTTTACAGCGAATTGCAGGAGAAAATGTGTGCCCGCCTCGAGCAGGCCGACGGCAAAGCCACGTTCAGTCGCGATGCCTGGAAGAAAAACATTGGCGGTGGCATGACACGGGTGATTGCCGGCGGAGACAGGATTGCCAAGGGAGCGATCAACTTCTCGCACGTGGAAGGCACCTACAGTGCCCAAATGGAGAAACTGCTTGGCGAAAAAGCTTCGGCGTATGCGGCAACCGGCATCTCCTCCATTCTGCATCCGGTGAACCCACACGCACCCATTATTCACATGAACGTGCGCCATTTCAGTCTCGACAACGGTGTACAATGGTTTGGCGGCGGCATCGACCTCACGCCCCACTACATCGACAAAGCCGGAGCACAGCAATTTCACCGGAAACTGAAGGAAATCTGCGACCGGTATTCGCCTTCGTTCTATCGCGATTACAAGAAATGGGCTGACGACTACTTCTTCATTCCTCACCGTGATGAAACCCGTGGCGTGGGAGGCATCTTCTTCGACCGGCTGAAACCGACCGAAGAGATTCCGCTGAAAAAATTGATACAATTCACGGTCGATTTAGCCAGTGCGTACCCGGAAATGTATGCCGGACAACTGGCAAGATACGCTGATAAACCTTTCACCGAAAGGGAAGAAAAATGGCAGCGAATGCGGCGTGGACGGTACGTGGAATTCAACCTGGTGTACGACCGGGGAACGAAATTCGGACTGGCCTCGGGAGGAAACACCGAAAGCATTTTGGTGAGCATGCCACCGGAAGCCGTTTGGGAATACAACTACACACCGGAATCCGGTTCACGCGAAGCCGAAACCCTTTCATTACTGAAAAAAGATATTGACTGGGTGAACTGTTTAAAGGATTGACCTGTTTTCTAAACAAAAATTTAACTACCTAAAATTGCTTTCATGGCCGTAAAGAAAACAGCTGTTCTCCTGATGAATGTCGGAACGCCCGACGAGCCGAAGGTTAGCAGTGTTCGTCGCTACCTGTTTCAGTTCCTCAACGACCAGCGGGTGATTGACATTCCCTGGCTACTGCAGAAAATATTGGTGAACCTGATCATCGTTCCGTTCCGGGCCCCCAAATCGACGAAATTGTACCAGCAACTCTGGACTAAAGAAGGCTCCCCATTGGTGGTTTTTGCCAACAGCGTACAGGAAAAACTGGAAGAACGTCTGCCCAAAGGCGACAAGGTTTTTGTGGCCATGCGATACGGCAATCCGTCGTTAAAAGTAGCCTTGAAGCAAATTAAGGAAGGTGGATTCGAACGAATTATCCTGTTGCCATTGTTTCCGCAATATGCCTCCTCCTCTACCGGAACGGCTGTTGAAGCCTTTTGGTCCGCCGTCCGGAAGTGGAACGTCATTCCCGATGTGCAGGTTATCAGCCAGTTTTACGACCGTCCTGATTTCATCAAGGCTTTCGCCGAACGAATCCGCGAACAAAAGCCGGAAGAATATGATCACGTCATTTTCTCTTATCATGGGTTGCCCCTGCGCCACCTCGACAAATCGCACCCCGGCATCAGCAATACCACCTGTACCTGTCATGAAGGCATGCCGGCACACGGAACCTTCTGCTACAAAGCCGCCTGTTATGCTACTTCCCGCAAGCTGGCTGACGAACTGGGCCTGAAACCCGGCGATTATACGGTATCGTTCCAATCACGCTTATCGGATAAATGGATCAAACCATTCACGGACAAACTGCTGGAAGAGCAGGCCAAACAAGGTGTGAAAAAGCTGTTGGTGGCAGCCCCGTCCTTTGTGGCCGACTGCCTGGAAACCCGCGTGGAAATCGGCATTGATTACAAACGCTTCTTCACCGGAAACGGTGGCGAAACGCTCACGATGGTGGAGAGCCTCAACGACCATCCCCTGTGGATCGATGCCCTGGAAGCGATGGTAAAAGAAAAGATGAACTAAATCCCAAGCCGATATTGACAAGATAATGGACACGGTTGTCAAAGTTTTTGATAAAACAGCCGTTCCCCTAGACATTCTATTCACTGATATACATGCCCTTATCGATAAGGGCATTTTTTTTGATTAACTTTTTCAAAGAATTAAGCTGGAAAGCTTCAGCACGAAATCCTGTTGAAGCACTGAGGTACGAATAAATCAAATCAGTAGCGACTGCTCAATTGAATCAAACAAACGAGTAAAATAGAAAAAAATGGATGTTATCTTTTTCAAACTCGCTTTACGGAATATTTTGAAAAACAAAATGAATTCCATTATTAATATTTTGGGATTCTCTATAGGAATTGCAGCTTGTCTTTTTCTATTTCTGTTTGTAAAATATGAATTTAGTTTCGATAAGTTTTTCCCAAACCATAATCGAATTTATCGGGTAGTCAGTACAACCAAGACTAACCGGGGCGTCTCATCATCTGCATTTGTATATTATCCGGTGGCACCCGATATGAAATCAGAAATACCTGGAATTGATGCATATTGTCGTGTTACCATGGAAAATCCTGCGAAGGTATATTCTGGTAACGCCCTTTATTCAATAAATAATCTTCGTTTTGCGGATGACAATTTCTTCCCTTTTTTCCATTTTAAATTGCTCACAGGAAATCCAACAACTGTACTGAACAATGCAGATAAAATTGTACTGAGTGAACATACAGCCAAACAACTATTCGGAAATTCCAACCCGATTGGTAAAACACTCAAATACAACCATAAATTACTCACGGTTAACGGAATTGCGGCCAATCCTCCTCGCAACACCCACCTCACTTTTGATGCTATTATCTCATTAAAATACATCGGACAAAGCGATGATTACAAAGGATGGGATGGCGGATGGACAATGCTTTCGTACCTGGAACTATCAAAGGGCACTTCCCCACAACAAATAGAGAAGGCATTTCCGGATTTTCTTCAGAAAAAGATTAATGACAAATGGAATCGTTCGGGGTGGTCCTATTCTGCATCATTGCAAAATATTGAAAATGTTCACTTATCAGATGGCTCCATTCAATACGATTGCTCTTCAAATCGCAGCAAAAGCAGCATCTATATTATTGGCAGTATCACCCTGCTGATTTTATTACTGGCCATAGTCAATTATATTATTCTATATACTGCCCAGAGACTTGCAAAAAAGAAAGATTTGGGTCTTCTTAAAATCTTTGGTGCAGAAAAATACGCACTGATATTTCAGACTTTCATTGAAGTCCTGATATTAACAGCGACCGCTTCGTTAGTGGGAATTATCCTCCTTCAGGTGTTTTTACCTTTCCTGAATACCTACCTACAAACGACTGTCTCGATGCAGGAATCAGTCTTGTCTATAATAGTCTTTCTATTAATTATCATTTCTCTTTTATCACTTGTTGTCTCCTTCTTTTCATCAAGAAAAGTGATAAAAACAAAATCAATTGAAGCATTAAAGGATACAACAATGGCGGCCGTATCCGGAAAAATGAGAAACAGACTACTGGTTTCTTTTCAGTTTGCTGTCGTCATCCTTTTGCTTGTTTCCGTTTTTGTTGTAGCCAGACAAAACAGTTTTTTATTGAATCATGAATTAGGTTTTGACAAGGACAATGTTCTTTCTGTCTATTCTGACGACGAATTCATGAACAATGAACTGGATGGCTTCAAACAGGATTTACTCCAATTAGCTTCTGTCCGCGCCGCCAGCCTAAGTAGTCAGACTGTAGGTAATGGCCTGACTGCAAACGGATATAAATTGGAAGGTGAACAACAGCGAACTATCATAAATGCACTCTACACCGATGCCGACTTTTTTAAATGCTTCGACGTCCATATTATTAGAGGCAGGAACTTCAGGGGAAATAAAAGCCTCGACAAAAATGCCGTATTGGTCAATCAACAACTGGTAAAAAGGGCCGGATGGAAAAACCCCATTGGTAAAGAAATTGACCGTGATGGAAAACTAAACGTGATTGGCGTCGTGAACAATTTCAACTTCAAACCACTGACATCCAACATACAGCCATTAATTATTATGGCTAATCCATCGTGGGATGGATGGGGTTACCAGGTTGTGAATATCCGTTTTCAAACAGCCGATATACAAAGTCTGGTCCACCAAATAAAGAAACTCTGGAAGAACAGGTTTCCGGAAACTCCTTTTCAGATTTCATTTCTCGATGATGCGTTGGCATCCAACTATCAATCTTATCAGGCCCAGCAAAAGATTATTGGTTTTTTCAGCTTACTAGCTATGTTCATCGCCCTAATCGGCCTGTTTGGTCTTACCGTATTTACAACGCGCCAGCGTACCAAGGAGATCGGTATCCGCAAAGTTAACGGGGCTAAAGTTTCAGAGGTAATGACCTTGCTCAATATGGGCTTTATCAAGTGGGTCGGTATAGCTTTTGCAATTGCCGCACCCGTTGCCTGGTTTGCCATGAATAAATGGCTGGAAAACTTCGCTTACAGGACCAGTTTAAGCTGGTGGATTTTTGCCTTAGCAGGAATACTGGCCCTGGTAATTGCGCTACTCACGGTAAGTTGGCAAAGCTGGAAAGCTGCGACCAAAAACCCTGTAGAAGCGCTGAGATATGAGTAACTTTAAAGAGAACCTAAAAATATGATCATGAAAAGTCAAATCAGAATCAAACGGTACACATTAATCGCCCTGATGGCGACATTGCTTTCGTGCAACGGATTTGCTCAAAAGGGCACTCCTACGATAACCAAAACCTTTGAACTGAATCAACCGGGAACATTGAATTCCCAATCTTCCGGTGGTGGCATTGTCGTAGAAGGGACCGACCAAAACAAAGTGGTTGTGCAGGCCTTTGTCCGGAAAAATGGAAAAATACTATCTCCGACAGACCCGTCACTCGCTGATGTTCTGAAAGATTTTAACCTGGATATACAGAAAAATGGTTCGGTCATCACGGCGAATGTTGAGCGCAAACGAAATTTCAAGTTCTGGAACAACGTCGGTATTTCCCTGAAGATCATTGTGCCTAAAGAAATGTCCTGCAATATAGCGTCCAGCGGCGGTGGATTAAAAATTTCAGATGTAGATGGAACCCATGACCTGGCAAGTAGCGGAGGCGGAATACGAATAGAAAACGTTACAGGAACCACCAAGGCCAGTTCCTCCGGTGGTGGTGTCCAGGCGATTAATCAGAATGGTGATGCTCGCTTAAGCTCCAGCGGAGGCGGTGTAACTCTGGATGAAGGTCACGGAAATGTTTATGCACGCAGTTCCGGCGGAGGTGTACGCCTGAAGAATGTGCACGGAGATGTGGATGCCAGTAGTAGCGGAGGCGGTGTAACTGTCACTGGTGAAACCGGAGCTATAAGAGCTACATCCAGCGGAGGTTCTGTACATGTTAACATCAGTAATTTAAGTAAGAAACTGTACCTGGCATCCAGTGGCGGTGGAGTTGACGCAACGATTCAAAATGGCGATAAGTTGGGTATGGACCTGGATTTGAAATCAGACAGAGTATACATCGACCTGCAGAACTTTTCCGGCACATCAGAAAAAGACCGGGTCAAAGGAACAATGAACGGTGGCGGAATCCCCGTTTACATGCATGCATCCGGTGGAAACGTCAACGTGAAGTTTCAGGATTAGAATAGAGACAAGACTGAAAGGCGGCGACAAAATCACACTGAATCAACACGATACAAATAGCTGAATGAAATCATAATAAGAAACCAAATGCTCAATCTGTCAAACATCAAAATGGTATTCCGCAATGCACGAAAGAACAGTGCATTGACATTTGCCAAGCTTTTCGGTATCAGCATCTCCTTTGCAGTGATTTTGTTCGCTGCCGGATACGTTTATTACGAAACCAGCTTCGACAAATTTGTTCCCGACAAGGACAAGATTTTCCGCATTTACATGAAAGGAAACCTTAACGGAGATGAGGCTGATTATGCAGTAACCAGCGCTGCCATGGCTGAAACCATCGTTCATGATATTCCTGAAATTACCGAAGCAACAAGGCTCCGACCTGACAGAGACGCCGATATCCACTACCACGACGAAATAATAAAAGGCGGTCCGTTGCTCTTTGCCGACTCCAATTTCTTTTCATTTTTTCATCTACCTATAAAAAAAACATCTTCTAATCTGTTTGGCTCAAAAAATGATATTGCGATATCAGAAAGCTTGGCCATTAAACTATTTGGCAATGCCGATGCCGCATTGGATAAAGTGGTCAAGTTGATGGACGAAGACTGTGTAATTACAGGTGTATTCAAGGATTTTCCCAAAAACTTTCACTTGCAATATCAGGTTGTACAGTCCATTGAAAAATCCCAACCGGAAAAACAGGATTGGGGTTCTCAATCATACTATACCTACATCAAAACAAATACAGCAAACCCCGATGTTGATAAGTTGAGCTTTCAACTAACCAAAACCGTCTACACGCACAGCATGCCTGAAATTGATGGAGCCAAAGCGAAAACATGGGATGATATGAAGGCGAATGATTCGCTTTATCTCTTTTATTTGGTGGAACCGCTAACAGCCATCCATTTCAGCAATCACAAATTCGATCCGGCTGTTACAGCCAGTAAAACATATGTATACGGGGCCATCATTCTGGCCTTACTGGTCTTGCTAATTTCATCTATTAATTTCACGAATCTCACCATTGCCAATTTATCCACTCGCCTGAAAGAGATTGGCATTCGGAAAACGACCGGAGCTTTCAGCGGCCAAATTGCCACACAGTTCCTCTATGAATCACTCATCTTCTGGACCATTGGATTTTTTCTGGCTATCGTACTCTATGAAGTAGGTGGAAAACCACTCGCCCACTACCTGAATCTGAGTGTTGAAATTTCGCCGATTTTATTGATAAAGATATTCCTGCTTACTTTCCTCGCGTTGTTGCTATTTAACATGCTAACAAATATTCTGCCCATCTACTATGTATCCAAAAGGAAGGTGCTCAATCTCTTAAAGGATGAAAAAAATAGTCACCACCGCTTTACCGTCAAGAACAGCTTTGTTTTCCTGCAATTCGCTCTGTCCGCGCTGATCATTCTCAGCTCCATCATCGTTCAAAAGCAGATTAGTTATATGGTGAATAAAAACCGGGGATATGACGGCAATAATGTTCTCATGTTCAATCTATATGGCATGAGCGACACCAACCGCAAAAGCTTTATCAACGACCTGAAAGCCTATGCCGCCATAAAGGATCTTACCAGCAGCGATGTCAATTTTGGGAAAGATGACCCCGGCATGACTAGTGCATACTTCGAGACGCAGAATGAAGATAATTTTGTACACACCAGCGCCATGCAGGTAGACGATGAGTTCCTGAAAACATTTGGTTTGAAGATGAATCAAGGACGTTTTTTCGATATGAATCACCCGACTGACGATAAGGCCGTCATCTTAAACCAAACCGCTGCTAACGAATACAGAAAAAAAGGTTCTCTAATCGGGAAAGAACTGTTAATGAATAATTCCCGGTTTCGTATCATCGGAATTATTAGCGACTTCAACTATCGTTCGCTCTATCACAAGATTCAGCCCTTGATAATGCTGAGAGCAGAAAATAACGGAAATATTTTTGTCAAATACCGAACGAATGAAATATCCGATGTGATTGCTATCCTGCAGAAGCAATGGAAAAAGTACAACATTAGTCAACCTCTTCAATATGAATTTCACAACGCTGTCCTGGCTAGTCAGTATGGCAGAGATCAGCAGGCAAAAAAGCTATTACTCATTCTGTCCATCCTTTCGATAGCAATTGCAGCAGTCGGCTTGTATGCAATCAGTCTCTTCACTATCATTAGCAAAACCAAAGAGATCGGTATCCGGAAGGTGAACGGCGCCAATATCTCTGAGGTCATGACTCTACTGAACAAGGATTTCATCAAATGGGTAGCCATTGCCTTTGTTGTGGCTACGCCCGTTGCCTGGTATGTCATGAATTTATGGCTGGAAAATTTTGCTTACAGAACCGGACTCAGTTGGTGGGTATTTGCCCTTGCCGGGATATTATCCTTCGCTATTGCCCTATTCACTGTCAGCTGGCAATCATACAAGGCAGCGACCCGTAATCCGATAGATGCGTTGCGGTATGAATAAACGACGAAAGTGACACGAGTTATTGTAACCTCATAAACAGACAATACATGATTTGGTACTACATAAAAACGGCTCTGCGGAACATGCGAACCAATCCAAAATTCACATTGATCAATGTGGCCGGATTTGCATTTGCTATTTCTGTTAGTCTGGCCATTACCCTTTTTCTATTAAAAGAATATTCATACGACCGTTACAACAAAAACTACCGCCAAATCATCCGGCTCACCGATGCAAAAAAGAATTCCAGCGAAATCGACTACCGGGTAAAAGACATTCTTCTTCAGCATTTCCCCGAAGTTAAAAATGCGTGCTACGTCGATTGTTATAACCATCCGGTTGAATTAAAATACGGCAAGGAAGGAACTTATTTGCATACGGGTGCCATGTCTGTCGACCCACAGTTTTTTAATATGTTCTCTGTACCGGTTTTGGCACAGCAAACCGCTACTCCTTTTCAGGACAAAAATTCTGTGGTAATCACGGAAAGTACGGCTAAAAGACTATTTCCAAATGAAAATCCGTTGGGAAAAGAACTGGATGTTTATGACATCTATCCGGTAACCGTCAGTGCTGTTATCAAGGATTTTCCGGCCAATTCAAGTTTCACAGCCAACTTTATCGTGAATGCGCAGAACGATAATTTTAAATTCAAGCAAGCCATAGGAAACTCAGACGATTTGAGTACGTACCGATGGCCTTTTGAAATCTATGTGCAACTGAAGAAGAATGAAAAGCCGGAGCAACTCATCGCGAAAATCAATGCGCACAAAGAATTGCTAAAACCGTATGTTGAAAAAGCCGGATTCCTGCCACTGAAGGATATTTATCTGCATGATCCAACCACCGGTGTGTCGAACCGGAAAGGGAATGCCAAATTGTTGCAACTGTTTGCCGCCATTGGTCTTATCATCCTTATCCTGGCCGTTATCAACTACATCAACCTCACGGTTGCACAGCAGGCCAAACGAAACAAAGAAAGCGGAATCCGCAAAACCATCGGAGCCAGCAGGAAACAGATCATCGGTCAATTGGTAGCAGAATCGACGCTGATTGGCTTTAGCGCGTTTCTTATTGGGACTCTCCTGTTGCGGCTCATGCTTCCGGCTTATGAAGTGGCCTTCAACACGCCGCTCAATTTCAACATTCTGTATCACTTCCCGACTTCAATTGTTCTTCTGCTTTCTATTCTGATTTTAGGCTTAGTAAGCGGCATCGGTCCCGGATTCGTTTTATCGGGCATCAACCCGGTAAAAATTTTAAGTGGCACAACGTTCATTTCCGGAAAGAAAAACTACCTGCGTCAATCGCTGACCGTGTTTCAATTTGCCGTTTCGGTTATACTGATCGTTTCGGTGCTAATCGTTCGGCGCCAAATTCAATACGTCAAACATCAGGATTTGGGATTCAATCAGGAACAACTGTTACGCCTTGACATTCCCTGGCTGAAAGACCAGGACATGAATAAAACGTCGGTCCTGGCAAGCGAATTAAAAAAATCGCCCTACATCAGAGATGCAAGTGTGAGCCAGGGAGTCCCGGGAGATATCCGGTTCGACCTGGGATATAAAAACGAAACCGTTCCCAGTATCGTTGCCGACAGCTCATTCATCAAAACCATGGGACTGCACATCATCAAAGGAAGGGCTCCCCAGCCGAGCGATTTTGGTAAAGTCTGCCTCATCAATGAAACAGGGTATAAACATTTCGGATTCACAAACCTGGATAACAAGCGTTTTAACAACTACGGAGGCTATGACATCATCGGTGTTGTCAATGATTTCCACTACAGTTCCATGCGAAAACCTATCGGGCCAGCATTTATCATTCTAGCTTCCAAAGGATTCCCAAATGCAATCAGTATTCGGCTGTCTGCTAACCATATTGGGGAAACCATGAAGTTTATTCATAAAACCTGGCAAAATGTTATGCCAGGCTATCCTTACAAATATGAGTTCTACGACGACTGGTTCAATTCCATGTACAAATCGGAGGAACGGTTGGCGCAAACCATGAGCATCTTCGCACTATTAGCCATTGTTATTTCGTGCATGGGTATGCTGGGGCTGGCGATTTTTGCCGCCGAACGTCGCACTAAAGAGATCGGTATCCGCAAAGTGAACGGTGCCAAAGTCTCGGAAGTAATGGCCATGCTGAACAAGGATTTCATCAAGTGGGTAGGTATTGCTTTTGTCATTGCTACGCCTGTAGCCTGGTATACTATGAATTTATGGCTGGAAGACTTTGCCTACCGAACTGGCTTAAGTTGGTGGATTTTCATCTTAGCCGGATTCCTCGCTCTGGTTATCGCGTTGCTGACAGTGAGCTGGCATTCGTACCGGGCTGCCACCCGCAATCCAATTGAGGCTTTGCGATATGAATAGTCTAACAATTAATCCGTAATATGCATATAACCAAATAATCAAATCCATAGCCTGACAAAACGTGAACACCATGAAGACTAACAGATTAATTTTACTGATTGCCCTACTGTTCAGCATCCAATTTCCGGCAGAAGCGCAGCAATCAAAAGTTATCGTTCCCGACTTATCGACGGTTCAGGATAACCAGAAGTGGTCTGCGTTCAACCGCGAAATTTCCTGTAACAGGAATGTGCACATGGATGCAAAACCCGGAGATGGTTTACTCATTCTGAAAGACGTTGAATTTCAAAACGGAACCATAGAACTCGACATCAAGGGGAAAAATGCCCCGGGACGCAGTTTTGTAGGAGTGGCTTTTCATGGCATGAACGACAGTACCTTCGACGCTGTTTACTTCCGGCCCTTTAATTTCAAAAATCCGGAAAGAAACACACATTCGGTCCAGTACATTTCCGCTCCCCAATATGGTTGGTACAAACTCCGCAACGAATATCCGGGTAAATATGAAAACAAAGTCGCACCCGTACCCGAACCGGATGAATGGTTTCAGGCAACGATTCAGGTTGCCTATCCGGAAGTGAAAGTTTATGTCAATCATTCCTCTGAACCTTCATTGGTTGTCAATCAAATCAGTACCCGGAAGAAAGGATGGATTGCCTTGTGGGTTGGCAACAATTCGGAAGGTTGGTTCAAAAATCTCAAGATTAGCCCGGTAGCAAATTAACCTAACGTTTAACTAATGAATATCCTGTATCATTTCCATATGACCATCCGGACGCTCAGGCATAATTTGAGGCCCACTCTCCTGCTCCTCATTTCCATGTCCGTTGGGTTAGTGACCTTTATCCTGGTTTCCGGATACGTGTCATACGAGCAGCAATACGATCGGATATTCCCCGATGCCAAAAACATCTACCGCATTACGACCGATTTGTATTCTGATGGCAAACTTCAGATTTCCATCCCTGAATGTGAACGGGATATGGGAAGTTCATTGAAAAAAACGTATCCGGAAGTAACCGAAGCCGGGTTTCTGGCCCAAACCAGTAATCCGCAATACAAAATCGGTGAAAATATTTTCAAGGATACCAAGGTCTATTTTGCTTCGCCGGGACTGCTGAATATCTTCTCTTTTCAGCTGCTTCAGGGTGACCGAGCCAAAGTTTTGACAGCTCCTTACACGGCTGTTCTGTCGGAATCAACTGCCAGGAAGTACTTTGGTGACGAGAATCCGGTCGGCAAAACCATCACCAAATATCCGGCTTTTGAATACCAGGTAGTCGGTGTTTACAAGGATATTCCCCGGCAGGCGCACTTTCATCCCGATATGCTGCTGTCGTTTCACGACCAGATGCATCTTCCTCCTCCCATGAAAGCACCGTGGGGAGAAACCGATTTTTACACCTATCTGAAAGTGCATCCCGGAACGGATATACAAGCGTTGGAGCAGAAGATGAACCAACTGGCGATGGCACATAAAAAGGATTATTTCGAGAAAAATAACCAGTTGCATGTATACCATTTGCAGCCGTTGAAAGATATTCATCTGCATTCACATTTGAAACATGAGCTGCAAACCAACGCCCGTGCCGATTACCTGTACATTCTACTCATCATCAGCTTGCTGATTGTGCTGGCGGTCGGGCTCAATTACATACACTTTTCCTTTACCCGGGCGCTCAATCATGCTTCGGCTACCGGATTGAAAAAAGTGTTCGGTGCCAACCGGAAAACACTCATTGGGCAATCGCTGACCGATTCGCTCGTCATTCATGCGATAGGGACAGCAGTTGCTTTCCTGATCTGCATGTTGCTTCTACCGTTTATACAAAACCAGTTTGGTATCACGCTCGATTTCTCACTGCACAATCGGTTATTCTGGTTTGGTCTGGGAAGCATCCTCTTACTAAGCATTGTTGTTAACGGCATTATTCCCGGTTTCCTGATAGGACGTCTCCGGAGCCTTGATTTGTTCAAGCTTAAATATAAACCGCTGATGCCCGGCATTTCCTTCCGGCAATTGTTTGTCGTTGGTCAATTTGCCATTGTCATGGTCATTATCATTGGGATTATCGGTATCAACAAACAGGTGAACTTCCTGAAAGAAAAAACCAAGGGATTCAACCTCGAAAACACCATCGCCGTTAAAGTTCCTCAAAACTTCCGTCGAACCTCACAACGCATCAACAATCTGGATGCTTTCGAACAAGACCTTCTACGGAATCCCAGCATATCAGGTATTACGCAAAGTAACCGGATGCCGGGAGAAACGGCTGCCTTTAACTTCAGCTTTTCAGAAAAAGGAACCGAACGGGCAGGAAAAGCAGCTGTTCTGGTAGCTGGGGTCAATTATCTGAAACTTTTCGACATCAAACTTTTAGCCGGAAACGATTTTGAACCACACGCCGAAAATGTCGATGAAGGTTGTATCATCAATCAATCGTGTCTCAACTTTTTAGGCTATAAGAATCCGCAGGAAGCAGTGGGCAGAGTTCTGAAACTAACGGACGAAAGTGCCCTGCAAAATATCGAATTGAAAATAAGAGGTGTTTGTTCAGATTTCAATTTCCAGAACATGCGCGAGAAACCCGGCCCAATGATCCTCTTCGACTGGACGAAAAACATGATTTGGGGCAACTATTTTGTGAAGCTTAAGCAGGCCAATATTGCTTCTGTCATCCCATTTATCCGGAAGAAATTTCAGGCTACATTCCCCAATTATCCGTTCGAATACCTGGTAATGAATGATTTTTACAATCAACAGTTTTTCAAGGAATATCAACTCATCCGAATGCTGCAGGCTTTTGTCCTGGTAGCGATTCTCATCAGCGCCATCAATCTGTTTGCCATGGCGTGGTTTATTGCCATTGCACGAACGAAGGAAATCGGCATCCGTAAAGTGAATGGGGCCAAAATATCGGAAGTGATGACCATGCTCAACAAAGATTTCATCAAATGGGTAGTCATTGCTTTTATCATTGCGGCTCCTATTGCCTGGTTTGCCATGAATAAATGGCTCGAGAACTTTGCTTATAAAACCAGCCTGAATTGGTGGATATTCGCGTTAGCCGGAATCTTAGTCATTGGAATTGCCCTGCTCACCGTTAGCTGGCAAAGCTGGAAAGCAGCAACACGAAATCCGGTGGATGCGTTGCGGTATGAATAAACAATGAAGAATAGTTCCTCATTATTCCGCCGAATCCATCCCCTTCAGAGTTAAATTTAGCTGTATTCTCAATCCAGAATTATTGAATTTTAACATTCAGCAATTCACTAAGGTTATTCAGCTCTTTGTTGTTAGAAGAAAAAACGGTAGCTTTATTTTCAATTCGACCAAAGCACAGCTATCTAACACTCCAGCCTGCACTTATACGTAAATCTTATCTTTCATAAGGTTTGAATATTTTACATAAAACATATATAAAATGAAGAAAAAAGCATTATTAATTTTGAGCTTCTTCCTGGTGTTATCAGTTGCAAAGGCTCAAAAACCATCTAATTTTTACACGACTAAACTTTCCAATGGATTGGAAGTGCTGGTTATTGAAGACCACAGCGTGCCATTAGCTACCGTTGAAATCACAACCAAAAACGGCTCCTACACCGAACCGCCCGAGTTCAATGGGTTAAGCCACCTGTACGAGCACATGTTTTTCAAAGCTAATAAAGACTATCCCAGTCAGGAAGCCTTTATGGCCAAAGTGCATGAGCTCGGTATTGTTTTCAACGGCTCAACCGGAAACGAGCGGGTTAATTACTTTTTTACCCTTCCCAAAAGCAAATGGACGCAAGGTTTGCACTTCATGAATTCGGCCATTCGTTATCCACTGTTTCTTCCGAAAGAAATTAAGAAAGAAAATATAGTTGTCGACGGCGAGTTCCAGCGGCTCGAATCGAATCCCTTCTTTTTGCTATCCGATTCCATGAAGCATGTACTGTGGGGAAATTTATACTCTCGCAAGAATCCCATCGGTATCCATCACATCATCAGGACCGCTACACCTGAAAAAATGCACACCATTCAGCATAAATATTATTGGCCCAATAATTCCATGCTAATCGTTAGCGGAGACGTCAACCACAAAGAGGTGTTCGCTAAGGTTAAAGATATTTTCTCCAGTTGGAAACCCTCAGGTTTTGACCCGTTTAAGAAATGGCCCATCCCTGAATTCCAACCGCTTGATTCCACCAACTATTTTGTAGTGACATCACCCTATGCACGTGTTCCTATCATGATGTTGAAATGGCAGGGACCCGATACCCGTCGCGATGTACACGACACATATGTGGCCGATGTTTTCTCTACTATCCTGAGCCAAAATTCGAGTAAATTTCAAAAAATGCTAGTCGATAGCGGATTGGCCCTGCAGGCAAATGTTGGTTATCAAACACTAAAATATACCGGACCGATTAGTGCTATCGTCGTTCCTAATCCAACGAAAGTAGCGGCCTGCGCCGAAGCAGTGAAAAAACAAATTTCGATGTGGGACTCGCCCGATTACATCACCGATCAACAATTGGAAAATGCCAAACGTCAGCTCGAAATTAACCATCTGCAGGAATCGGATGTAACTTCCGATCTGTCGCATACGATGGCTTATTTCTGGTGTTCGGCCTCATTGGACTATTACTATAATTACATCCCGAACATCAAGAAAGTGACCAAACAGGATCTGATTAATTATGTCGATAAATACATTAAAGACAAGCCCTACGCTGCCGGATTGTTGATTAATACCAAGTCGGAAGCCTTGTTGCATCCTGCGACTTTTTGGAAGAAATAATCACAATTGCCATTATCAAAATTAAAACACTATGAAAATTCAAAGATATATATTCGTTATGTTGCTTGTATCCTTATCACTGGGGGTACAGGCCAGAAATTCGGTAAAAGAAATGACGGTAAATGGCTTAAAGGTTGTTTTTATGCCATCGTCGAAACAAACCGTTGCAGCTATTATGTTCTTCAAAGGAGGAACTGCAAACTACGATGAAAAACAGCAAGGAATCGGGGCGTTAACCCTGGCTGCTACTTCGGATTGTGGCACGCAGAAATACGCAAAAGATGCCTTTAAGAATATGGCCGACAAATATGGAGTCAGTGTTAGCGGCTCCGCAGGTTATGACTATAGCAGCATTAGCCTCGAATGCGTCAAACCCTATTTCTCAGAAGGCTGGAAGTTATTTTCGGAAGCTGTTAATCATCCGGTATTTGAGAAAAAGGAACTGGGGTTATTGAAGCAAAAACTGATTGCCGGTATTCAAAACAGAAAAAGCAATCCGGACAATACACTGTCTGATATGTGTATGAAAAATACATTTCAGGGTACACGCTACGCCTACCAGGTTCCCGGAACGGTTGAAACAATGAAGGCTTTCACACAGGATGATGTCAAAAACTACTACAACAAACTACTAAATGCCAACAAAATGGTACTGGTTATTGTGGGGAATTTGAAGGAACAGGACATTAGGAAAATGGTCGAGAAGGATTTCGGCAACTTGCCGTCAACTCCGGTTGAGCCAATGCCTGCAGCCATTGCAACCACCATCGATACCAACTCCCTGAATACCGAAAGTCGAAAATTGTCGACCAATTATATTCAGGGAATGCTGGGCGCGCCGGCTTTTACATCGCCTGACAGCTATGCTTTCCGGCTAGCTTTCAATATCCTGAGGAATAAATTATTCGAAGAAGTAAGGACCAAACGCAATCTGTCGTATGCTCCGCAAGCTTTCTCTTCGACTGGTTTTATCCCCTATTCTGCAGTATATGTAACCACCACAAAACCCAACGAAGCAGTAACCGTGATGGTGAACGAAATGGATACGCTAAAAAACGACGGCTTTACCGACGTCGATTTGAGAAATTCGAAAAGTGAGTATACCACTTACTATTTCATGGGAAAACAATCGACCTACAACACAGCCTACTCGCTGGGAGTTGCCAAAATAAAAGGTTCGATAGATATGACAACTCACTTTATCGACCATATCGATGCAGTGACATTGGCGCAAATGCAAAAAATATTTAGCCAATATGTCGATGGAATTAACTGGAACTATCTTGGCGATGAATCCGTGATTGACAAAGACGTTTTCAACAGAAAGGTCAAATAGAAGAGTATCGTTTATTCAAATAAAGTCAGCCGATAGATATCATTTCTGTCGGCTGATCCTTTTTTATAACTGCCAGTCGTTTTTATTTTTGGCTTTGCTGCTCACCGGTACGGTTTCCAAATGTTCGGCAAGGTTGCGAACCAGTTCATTAACCGAACCGTCCTCGTTTAACCCGAAACGACTAATGCTGGTGTTCTCCGGCGCATCCCAACGGGAGTAAGAACCATTGTCAAGATTGTGCAGTACTGTCCAGAAAGCGCGGATTAAACCGCCATGGCTCATGGCAAAAACCTTCTTTCCTTCATGCTTTTCCTTAAGCAGGGAGAGAAAAGCTTTGGCCCGCACAATCAAATCTTCAGAGGTCTCTGCTTCTTCCGGCAAATCCATCTCTTTCCAGTTTTTAGGAAACGGCTTTCCCTGCCAATCCGCCAGGTAACGTTCCCGCAAAAGCGGCTCGGGAATAATCTCTTCCCCCGGATGAAATTGAAGAACTGCTTCCGTCGTCTTCATCGTCCGTCGCAGGTCGCTGGAATATATCACATCGAACTCTTCATTCTTTAAATATTCAGCTAACGCTCTGGCCTGCATCATCCCGTCCTCACTGAGCGTTCCGGGAGTTTGTCCCTGGCAAATTCCTTGCGCATTCTCTACCGTCTCACCGTGTCTAATCAGCCAAAAATCAATCATTATTTTTCTTTTGCTTGTTCGCCAGCTAAGGAAATCAACATTCGTGTGTTAAGTGCAAAATTATCATCAACACTACCTTAAATCACGAAAAGTCCGCCACACGAAATCATTTCCACTCTAAACCTTTAAGCACTTCGGTGTAGTGCTGCATATCTCTGTTATCCGGTTCCGCCAGACGGTAAATCGTCAGTATTTTCTCCAGGTGAGGAATATCTTTCTGCCCGGCCAACTGTTTGGCATACGAGTAACAAACAATGCCCAGGAAGCCGCCCAGACGCTTGTAGGCCATGCGCTGCACCAGATTCGGTTCCGTAACCATTTTCTCGTGCAAAGCCGAAATCTCGTTCTTCCACCAGTTTTCGTCTTTCGAAAACAAAGATTGAAGGAACAGCTGCCGCCGGTTGAATTCAAACTGCAGGCTGGCTGTTAACTGCGAAATTTGTTCCTGATAGGCAGACCGGCGGGCAAGTTCGTTTGTCAGGGTATCGAACGAACCAGCATTGTCAAAAGCTTTCACCGATGCCATGTTGCGGGAGATACAGGCAGCCTGCAACAGGGCTCCTGCTCCGGCCAGCGAATCGATTCGTGCATGCTGTACTTTAGTAAACCGTCGAATCTGCTGCTTATTGTCTTTTTTTCCTGATTGAGCCGACAACCGGAACCATCCGAACACGTTCGTTAATCTGCTTTTATCCGGCCAGGCATGCGACGCTTCTGTCAGTTCGATGTGGACGTTGGAAGGTGTTAACTCCGGCTTGAGAATATACTGAACCATCTCCGGAAAATTGAAATCATCCATCCCAATGAGTCCCATAACAGGACAGCTTATTGCCGTCAGTTGGTCCGGGCTGGCAAAAGCACCACAGGCTATTACCCCGTCGACCTGATGTTTTGCTGCATAGCCCAGCGCCATCCGCGCTCCGCCCGAAAACCCTGCCAGGTAGATTTGCTTTCCTACCGGGAAACGCTTTTTGATATCGGTAATCAATTGCTGCAGCTCATCCATATAGTGCGGGTCGTCATTCTGAATGAGATTGGAAGCCACCAACACAGCCGGATAAGTTGTGGCCGCTTCCCTCAAATGCTCAACAGCCGTTTTTCCCGAACCATGCGGGTCGATGGCGACCAACAAGGGCAAACGGGTATCCGCTGACTGACGGGCCGGAACAAACACCTCGTAGGTATGCTCCGGGTTCGACAGACAGGAATCGGTTCGTTCCACCGCCGGAACCTGTTTACTACTTTTATGTCTTGACTGGCAGGCAAAAGTGACGCCCGAAAGGGATAACACCAGGAATAATTGGACAACAGAAACAGGAAGCATAATTCTCATCATGATTTTTTCGATGCCTAAAGGTAATTATACAGGCAGGAATCGCGCTTGGAAAGAGCTATTTTCGAGAAGAAAGAGTAATAAATCACCTCTTCCGGGCACGCGACAAAATTCGTACGCCCATCAGGATAAAAATAACACCGGCCAGCCATGCCACTACCACGTTGTCGTTAATGAGCTGTCCTCCGGAAAAGAAAATATAAGATCCGAGCACAGCCAACAGGCCGCCAATAGTGAAATTGACATAAGCATACTTCTTCGAACTCCGCGGAACATAAATCCAGTGCGGATAGGTTCCGCCTGTAAAATAGCCGTCTACATACATCTTACTAATCCATTCGAGGTGCTGGTCGATGTAACTTCCGGTTTCGGTCTGCCGGTCAATCTTGCTCACCTGCCACATTTCAGTTGGGGTATTCCGGAAAGCGGCATAGTTGGGTGATAACTTTTTCAACTCGCTCAGACTTTCATCGACCGCGAGCAAATCTTCCCATTTCACATTCCGTACAAAATCGTTTTCACTCCGAATCGCATCGCGGCTCAGCAAAAACAGCTCGCCCCGAGGTGTCCGGTACGCAAACGTAACCGGCTTCTTCTCACGAACAACATGATACGTAGTAATAAAGGGAGATATGGAACGCATAATTTTCATAACCAATTGCTTTTAAGCTTCTACTAATTGCTACGAGTAGAGGCCCCGGTTAGGTTTCGACATATCCCATCAAAAAGGAGTAAAACATGGTGAATTGGAAGTCGGCACAAAAAAGCCCCGGATATCGACTTTGTATCCGGGGTCAGTATTCTATTTTCAGATAGAAACTTATTCGTCCCAATCGAGCCATGCCGAAACCAGCCAGAAATTCATTTTGTCTCCCTCGCGGGGTTGAGCTTTGGGAATGCTGAAGGTGATCTGATGCGTGCCGGCTGCAATGGAATCCAGCGGAATAGTAACCGGCGGCACATCTGTTCCCGGGCACCAATTGGAGCGAGAGTAATCAGACGAGGCAATCGGTTCTTCCATCTCCTTCACTTTGTATTTGCCCGCTTTCCAATCGAGGTACTGCACCTTCCGTTTCTCCAGCCAAACACCTGAGCTTGGATTGAACCGCCGGAACGAAGCGCAATCGGTACGCCAGGGAATGAAATCGTATACTTTTTTCCCGTCAAGCGAAATGATGTTTTCCTTTTGCACAAACTCGTCACCGCCATCATCGCCTCCATGTCCGGTAACGATGTACTGCAAACGGACATTCTTTGCCCCTTCCGGGATGTCGACATTGACGTTGATGTTCTTTCGGGCGAAGATATCCGGGTACCCTTGCGGACCGATGTAATAAACGGTATTCAGCACCGGTTCGGCATGGGTTGGCTTTTGTGCATCGCAGGGAATATCACTTTCATCGAAGTCGAGCGTGGCACTCAGTTCGTAACCTTCCTTTGTCCAGGTATCCACCCACACGCCAATCCACACGTCGCCTTCCAGCTGCGAGATACGGTCGGTGACATCTTCTTTCCACTGAACTTCCTTCGCCCATTTATCGATATAAACCGGCTTCCGCGCCGATGTCGAATCGCTGTAAAAGCCAACACCGAACGGCGTCATAAAACGCATGAGTTCAAGAACCGGCTGGTAATCGTCGCCAGCAACGATGCCTTGCAAACCTTCCAGTTCTTTCGCCGGCTCAGGAAAACTCTTCTTCCCCGTCCAGATATTCAGAAAATTCGTCGATGAATTCTGCGGTATCACAAACAGTGAACCGGACTTGTCCCACCGGTCGCCATGTGATTTCAGGGTAACCGTTGCTGTCACTTTCACCGACCGTTGAAAATCGGGAACATGAATTTTCTCCAGCAACAAACGCCCGTCGCCCAGATGGATGATACCATTGGCATCCGGTTGAATGCTGTCTTTCGGATATTTACCGGGCACAAAATTCACCACCTGGTTATCGAAAACCAGATAGGTCTGGTCGCCCACTGCCGGTATTTTTTTCGGCCCGCACGACGATAGCAGCAATAAGGCCAGCAGATAAAAAAAGCTCTTTTTCATAGGATTCAACAATTGTTTGGTAAAAGGATATTACAACTCAAAATCAAGTTTTCGAACCAGTTCAATGCCCTCCGGCGTCACTTCGGCCTGCATCGGAATGATTTCTACGCCTTCCCGGTAGGCTTCCCGGAGTGCTTTGCCATATTCCGGGTCAATGGCATCTGCCGGCTCAAATCGTTCTACATCCGTACGCTGGATAATGTAAAGCATCACCGCCCGCATCCCCTGTTTCTTCACTTCCATTAGTGTATTCAGGTGTTTACGTCCGCGGGTGGTTACAGCATCCGGGAAAAGTGCATCGGTTCCTTCTTTCATGGTTACATTCTTCACCTCGATGAAACAGGTCTCCTTCTCATTTTGAGCCATCACATCGAAACGACTGTCGCCGAATTTCACCTCCCGTCTCACTGTCTCATAACCGCTCAATTCGGGAATTCGGTTATTACGGACCGCCTCAAAAGCAATTTTATTGGGATTGTTGGTATTGATTCCGACCCAACGTCCATCGATTTTAATCATCTCCCAGGTGAATTTTGTCCTTCTTTTCGGATCGTTCACCGGTGTAAGGTACACCTCCGCCCCATCTTCCAGGCAACTTTTCATTGTTCCGGAATTGGTACAATGGGCCGTTACTTCAGTCCCGTCATCTAATTTTACATCAGCCAAAAACCGTTTGTAACGCTTAATTAAACGACCATGCACCAGTTCTTTTTCAAATCTCATACAAAACAATTTTCAAGCGTTCGGTTATCATTGCCTGTTTTTTGAAGAGCAATGATATGTTCAAAACTAAACAATACCTTGTTTTCCACGGAAAACTTTATAAAGTTTGTGCCTCTACGTAATGAGAGTTTAACTGTCAAATAACCTCATTTATGAGATTTTTATTAATCAAAATGTTAATTTTTGAGCGAATACTGTTTTTAATCAGGAGAATGCCGTAACTTGAAGATGTACATAAATAAAATCTAACCCTTTTTCAATAGCATGCTTTACCCCCAGACAACTGAAAGACGAATGAGGCTTCATCCGGTTACATTGCTGTTTTCAGGTCAGAAAGAGACAGAATCCAAATTTAAGAAACAGTATTTCAGCGAATCGTTACCACAATTTCGGTTTGCGTTTCTGCTGTTAACGATTCTGTATGCCGGATTCAGCATTGTTGACTACCTCTATATTCCCAATCGCTTAACAACGTTCCTGTTCATCCGGTTTGGTATTGTACTGCCCCTAATGGCCGGTACTTTGTTTCTTTCCTATTCCCAATATTTTGAAAGAGTATGGCAGGGCTTACTGACCCTTTGCTACATTGTTGCCGGTGCCGGGATTAGTTATATGCTCATTCTCGAACCGGAAAACTTTAGTTACTATGGTGGCCTGATGCTGGTATTTGCCGCTGGATACTTCTTCATAAAACTGCGCTTTTTATATGCTTCCATAGCCGGATGGATTGTACTGATTGCATTTATTGTTGGAAAAGTCATTGCACAACAGACTTTCTCGGAACTATTGGTCATCTCTATTTTCTTCTTCACCGCCATGAACCTGATTGGCATGTTCGGCTCCTACTATCTTGAGTATTATTCGAGAAGGAACTTCTTTCAGCATCAGCAAAATCTGGAGCAGCAAAACTTGCTCAACGAGGCTCACCAAAACCGCGAAAAGGAAATTCAACAGCGCACACTCGAGCTCAAACAAAGAAATAACCGGTTGGAACACGAACTGGAACGCAGTCGGATTATCGAAAACGAATTGATTCGTGTAAAAGAAAAAGCGGAAGAATCCGATCGATTGAAAACAGCTTTTATCACCAACCTAAGTCACGAACTGCGGACACCGCTGAACTCCATTATCGGATTTGCTTATTTGTTGTCCGACGACGATATTGAACAGAAAGAACGCTTCGAATACCAACGAATTATACATCAGCAAACCGATCAGATGCTCAGCCAAATCAATGATATCGTCGAGATTTCGAAGATTGAAAGCGGAAGATACGAGATCGACTTTGTTCAGTGCAATCTCAAAAATATATGCCAGAATGTTACTCAAACGATGAGAAAGCAACTGCTGCCTGAGGTCGAGCTGATTATTGATGAAAAATCGGAGAATCAAATCATTCCGGATGTTAAAACGGATTGCGACCGATTGACTCAAATCCTGAAGCAATTGATTTCGAATGCGATTAAGTATACGCAAAAAGGAGAAATCAAGGTGGGATATAGCATCAACCAACGGGAGCGCCTGCTACAATTCTATGTAAGCGATACGGGCATTGGCATATCCGAAGAGAACCGGCAGAAAATATTCCAACGTTTCACCAAACTCGATCCGTTTGCCCAGGGAACCGGCCTGGGGCTCTCGATATGTAAAGCATTGATCGAGCAAATGGGCGGTAATATCGATTTGGAATCGAGTCCCGGAAACGGAACAACTTTCCGGTTCAGCATTCCTTACGCTCCGGTCGAAACAACCGTCAGCTAAATCCGCTCAACTTTTAACCAGGCGCTGAATTGTGCACTATCGGCCGGTGGGACCATCGGCAAAATCCCTTCGACCATTTTTCCGTCAACTATTCTGGCCGGAAACCGGTTCATTTGAACTGTCATATCACGGTTAAACTTACCCGATTTGTCAAAATTAATTTCCCAACGCCCGCCACTTTCGGGCGAAATCAATTCGCGCAATTTTAGCGTCAGCGCACCCATGTTGTAACGAGAATTGATTTCAAGGCAAGGATGCAACCGGAGAGCATTCTCTGCATCACGATAAAGCAACAAATCGACTCCGAGCCAACCATAATATTGGCTCGAAAAATCACTTTCGGAAAGCGCCTCCTGCAATACCTGCCTGACAACCGGTAAATAAGTCGATAAAAAGTTTTCTTCTTCTGTGGAAAGTCCCGGTGGAATTTCGCGGATATAGTTTCCCTGGTAACGTCCGGCTGCATCGGTCAAGAATGCAGCCTGTCCGCGATAAGCAACTTCACCCTTCCCTTCCGAATAGAATTGCAGCGACAAATCAGCCATTTTCTTCAGCCAGGGTTCTACCATTACAAATCCCTGCTGCTTCAAAAATCCGGAAATAACCTGTTGATTCGATTGATTGAACTCATTTTCTCTCAACATCTGAATTCCCCTTCCTGAGGCACTCCAGGGAGATTTTACTACCAACCGTCCCCACCGACTTTGCAACGCGATGATTTCATCTAATTCGGTGCAAGAAACCGGACATCTTTCTTCCGGTAACAACCAGTCGTTCTTCCCGACAGCGTTTAAAACTTTCGTTAATACTCCGGCTGCTGCTTTCCGGCTGTATATATCACGAGAATCCACTTTCCAGTTGGCCACTGGCGAGTTTTTGAATGCATCGGAACAATTATCTTTCAAAGGCTCCAGTCTGTGATGAACAGCCGGACTCCATCCCCACGGATACAAAAATCCTTTCGGTTGCTGACAAAACAGTTGATCATTGAGTGCCTCATCTTCTTTCACGAATACCGGAAGCTCCTTCCCTGTTCTTGCCCATAAGCCTAAAAAGTCGTCAGAAGGAACTTCGTGAACCAAGACAACATCCTTAAAGGAGGCAAAGAACATTGGCAAAGTGCTCAAATCCTTTTCAAACTGAATCAATCGTTTTGGGGGCATATAGTTGGGGTCGCCATTCACAATCGCCAACTCATTTGTCGGATTATAGAGGTATATATCAGGAAGCATGGCACAAAAGTACCGCAAAGAAGCAAACGATTAGCGCTAAAGGATCAAAAATCCCTAACTTGGCAGCATAAAAAAAGAACATGAATTCAGCAACATGTCACAATGATAGTCTTACAAACATTTTGCTGACATATTTCAACAAATACTTGAAAGGTCTAAAAAATATAATCAGATGAAAACACCTCGCTTTTTAATATGCCATCATCCATTTGCCTCGGAAGATGAACCGGCTGAATTTATTTTGCACAACGCCCAGCCTCGTTTTCTCGCGAAAGCGGAAGCACTCGATTTCGAAGAACTGGAGACCCGACCCGATAAGCCTTTCGGCGACGTGCTTTATGTAAATGGCGAAGGAACAATGGAAATTTATCGTCTGACTGTCACTGAATTTTACGACCGCGCCGATGATGACGATATTCTCCAGGTATTGCTCCAGGGAGGACACGATTTTTATGTCAGTTACCTGGACCAGGTCGCTGAAGATGAAGGCGAAAAGCCGGGACATCCTGTTAAAGACTTCAATAAAGAACTTCCCGGGTTGAAAATCCTTCAGGCTCCCGATAGAATCACATTGGTATATAATGGCCTGGTTTCCGACTTTAACAGTGAAGAAGAGCTGGATGAATTTCTCGAACAGGATTTAGGAATCACACAATCCATGCTCGATCAGGGAATCATCAACAAATTTGAATAAATTCTTCAAAAAAAATTAGCCCCCGGCATTTCATTCAAATGCCGGGTTTATTTTACCCTAATCAACGCGATTACCCCCTCCTATCTGATTTTTCTGATATAAAAAAGATTGATTTCCTAATCCAAGTCCCTTTTTTTCACTTTTCACAATCCTTACATTAATATTAAATATTCCATTTTTACATTACATTTTGTCATGTGTTTAGTGGTTTTTTAAAGAAATATGTATATTTACAACAACAAAAGCTTTCAAAAAGAGTTATTATAGATATCAGATAAACGAATTATTAAATACCAAACAATCGATTTATTATGTGTGGAATTGTCGGTGTATTTGACCTGAAAGTAGATTCGCAGCAGCTGCGACCACAGGTATTGGAAATGTCCAAGAAAATTCGCCATCGCGGTCCGGATTGGTCCGGTATTTTTTGCGAGGACAAAGCCATTTTGGCTCACGAAAGATTATCCATTGTCGATCCTTCATCGGGAGGACAACCATTGTACAGCAAGGATGGTAATTTGGTTCTGGCTGTGAATGGTGAAATTTATAATCACCAGGGAATTCGCGACCGCTACAAAGACTCATACGAGTTCCTCACCAAATCGGATTGTGAAGTAATTCTTCCCCTTTACCGGGAGAAAGGAAAAGACTTTCTGGAAGAATTAAACGGAATTTTTGCCTTTGCTCTTTACGATAAAGAAAAGGATGAATACCTGATTGCCCGCGACCACATCGGCATTATTCCATTGTACATGGGCTGGGATCAACACGGAAACTTTTATGTTGCTTCTGAGCTGAAATCGCTGGAAGGCGTTTGCAACAAGATTGAAGAGTTTCTGCCGGGCCATTACTGGTCAAGCACCGAGGGTGAAATGAAACCCTGGTACCAACGCGAATGGATGGAGTATGACAATGTGAAAGACAATCCTGCCTCCATTGATGAGTTACGTGATGCGCTTGAAGCAGCTGTTCACCGTCAGCTCATGTCCGACGTACCTTACGGTGTGTTGTTATCAGGTGGTCTCGATTCGTCGGTTATTTCCGCTATCGCGAAAAAATATGCAGCGCACAGGGTGGAGACGCAGGATGAGAAAGATGCATGGTGGCCACAGCTGCACTCGTTTGCCATTGGACTGGAAGGTTCACCCGATTTGGCAGCCGCACAGAAAGTAGCTGATCACATCGGTACCGTTCATCACGAAATACATTTTACCATTCAGGAAGGATTAGATGCGGTGAAAGATGTGATTTATCACCTGGAAACCTATGACGTAACCACGGTACGGGCTTCCACTCCAATGTATCTCATGTCACGGGTCATCAAATCGATGGGTGTAAAAATGGTACTTTCAGGAGAAGGCGCTGACGAAATTTTCGGTGGTTACCTTTATTTCCATAAAGCACCCGATGCCAAATCTTTCCACGAAGAAACCATTCGAAAGCTGAGCAAACTGCACTTGTACGACTGTTTGAGAGCAAACAAATCATTAGCCGCCTGGGGAGTTGAAGGACGCGTTCCTTTCCTTGATAAAGAATTTCTGGATGTGGCTATGCGTTTGAATCCGGAAGCCAAGATGGCAAAAGAAGGCCGCATGGAGAAATGGGTGGTTCGCAAAGCATTTGAGGATTACCTACCGGATAGTGTTGTGTGGCGTCAAAAAGAGCAATTCTCCGACGGTGTAGGCTACAGCTGGATCGACACACTAAAATCAATTGCAGCTGAAGAGGTGACCGACGAACAATTGGCCAATGCCAAATTCCGTTTTCCGGTTAACCCACCAATGTCGAAAGAAGAATATTTTTACCGGGCCATTTTCAGTGAGCATTTTCCGTCGGACCAGGCAGCTGCCTGTGTTCCGTCGGTACCATCAATCGCCTGCAGTACAGCGGAAGCACTTGCATGGGATGAGTCATTCCGGAGCAGTGCTGACCCAAGTGGGCGCGCGGTGAAAACTGTTCACCAACAGGCTTACGAGTAATAAAAAATCTGACCCCAAAATTAGTTTATCAACAGCTGCCCGTTCCTGCTTCGGGTGGCTGTTTTATTTTTGAGGCAAATCCTTTTCCATTAAAACGCTTAGTGTCCCGTCGATAATGGCTGTTCCGGTTTCCCGGAAACCAACCTTTTGGTAGAATTTCCGGGCCGCCATCTGTGGTTCCGATGTCTCCAGGTGGAATTTCTCATAGCCACGCGATACCGCCTCATTTTCCAATTCCGTGTATAATTCCAGCGCCAATCCCGTTCCCTGGTAATCCGGATCGACACGCATTCGCTTAATCTCCGCCAGATGCCCGGTTGTTTTCCGAAAAGCTCCCATCGCCACAATTCGACCTTCATCCTCTCCCACCAGGAAATAGCCGTTATCGCCACCATATATCATATCCAGATAGGGTAAATCATCGTCCCACGGACCTTCTCCCCGGTACATTCCAATAGCTTCAAGCGCTTTTTGATGCAATGCTATTACCTTATCGAAATCCTCGTTGCGGTACTTCCTGAGTTTTACCATCGTCCTTTCTTCAGTTAACTCGATTCACCCTTATTAAAGTTTATTGCATCCAGATTGTTTAGCCGAACACAAAGAATGTTTCGATTGCGAACGTTATGAAAGTAGTATCCGCATAAAACCAGAAACCCCTCCGATTAGTCATCAGAGGGGAGCACGGTTGAATACTAACAAAAACACCCAAACTTGTTAATATTCGAACTCTTGTCATTCGCATGCAGCAAGAGCTGCCGGTTTTTCTCCTGTCAAAAAGAAGGTACCAGCGAACCCAATTCTTATAAATATCATCATGCCAACAATTCGCTACCGCGAAATACCCAATACCTGAGGTACACAAAATCACCTAGCCGGGAATTCGGTTATCAGAGTGGATAAAAGAAATACGATTGATGAATCGACAAAAAAGGAAAAGGTTTGAACCGAATAAATCAATTAGCGTTGTCTCCACGGCATTACCAGCATTTTAATAAAATTGCCAAAAAGAAAACCGATAATTGCCCCGATGATCATACCTGTCCCGAATCGCATTTCGGATGATGCAAACAACTCCAGAACAAATCCGCTCGCGGCACAAAATGCAACCGTGATACCAACAATGCTGCTTTTTCTATCACTGACTGACATGATTAATTCAATAGCAAGTAAAAAATAATATGTTAGTTAGTTTTCGATAAATAAAAATAACATACTCTTGAATATTTAGCAAATCTAATATAAGTTAGAGCGTTGTTTTTTGTCAATTTTCAATCACTTATTTTTCATAATATTATACGTTTAACGAAAGGATCTGCACATTCACGTAACAGATCGGTACATTCATCAAAAAGTTGGCTGTTTTCTAATATTTTTTTGAACACACCGTTTGCATTCTTTTTAAGAAAAACAACGACATCAACAACTTGCCAATTCAACTGAAATAAAAAACCCCTCCGAACCAGAGTAGTTGGGAGGGGTGGTCAAACTAAAAATGGAAACATTTGAGCCTGCTACGCTTCCATTGGACCGATACTAAAAACGTTATTATGTCATTCATCAATTATATAACCTCTTATGCAAACGAAAAGATCCATCAAAAAGGATAATAATTCTTTGCCATTACTATCAGTGTTTATGAAATCATTCGAGAAAAACTTTAGTTATTTCTGCCAGACATGATCTTAATCGTTTGTTATACTGAAGATAAGACAAGATATTCATTTTTCAAAATATTGTTTATAGAATATCTAAGATTGTTATAATACAGTAAAGAAAGTGAACCAACCTCGTACACTAAATAACCGTTGCAGCTAGCACTTGTAAAAAAACGAAAGCGGAATCCCAAACAGGGACTCCGCTAATAAAAACCTAAAAACTTTGCGAAAAGAGAGATTGGCTACTTACTATTAAACGTACAACAACCTGAATTATTGGAATGAATCAAAAAAACAGATCAAATTGATGCACACTGCAGCCTTATTTCAATAACCAAATTGTTCCATTAATATTATCATCGCCATTGAATTGTCTCGCAACGGCATCCTGCACATTGACAGCATTGGTGTTATATTCATCTTCGGGATACATCCAACGCACAGGAACCTGGCCATTATTTCCAACCGCACCGCCGGTCAGAAATTTTGGATATCCTGTTCGGCGATGGTTATAAAACTGTTCCCAGCCAGTCTGGAAATAAAACTGGATATATTTCTGCGTGATAATGTACCGAATACGCTCATCGAAAGTCGTAGCATTATCAAAATTAACCATTGGTTGATTCAGGTATTCAGCGATAGCGCCATCTCCCAAATATGCAGCATACTTTTCTGCATACTTTCGGTAGAAAAGAAACGATGCTTTGATTCCTTCGTTATAAAAGGCCTTTGCCTTTGCCAAATCGCCACCTTCAATCCAGCCACGAACCGTCGCTTCCGCCAGAATAAACTGCAACTCTTCATACCCCATCAATTTGTGAGGTTCGTTCACCGGGTCGTCAAAATAACGCGGATTCACCATTGATACATATCCTTTGTTTCTCTCATCAGAAATAGCACCGAACGTCAACGTAGGATCGGCACTACCATATGCGTCGAAATCGTTTACAGGAAGACCTGCCGAAACAGCATTCGGATTCGGTTGACAGAAGACAAACAACCGGGGATCCTGGCGGTCCTTCAGCAATTGGACAAAAGTAGAATCCATCCCGACCGAGCCGAATTTACCCAGGAACTCGAAATAGCGGCTTCCCTTTTGGTCGAGATATACCAGCTGGCCCGCATCATCGATACTCTCCATCAGCGGCTCGTTTTGATAAATATTCCGAAAACGCGCCGGAATATCCAACGTAGCATCATTCGCTTTATTCGAGAGGTTCATCAGAATACGCAACCGGAAAGAGTTAATTAACTTACGCCACTTCATCGGATCGCCTCCGTAGATGATATCTCCGTCGATATAGGTTACACTTTTTAGACCTTCATTCGCAGCTTTCAGTTCATCCAGCAAAGCCGGAATAATCTTCGATTGCTCATCATATTTTGGTGCATACACCCCATCTGTTTCCCCTTTTAAAGCATCGGAATATGGTATATCCCCAAACCGGCGGGTTAACTGGTAAAACTGATAAGCACGGAAAAAATGGGCCAGATAAGTGTATTCTGGTGTACCCTGTTTGTCTGCCTCTTCCATCATCTTTGTAATATTCCGAAGCTGATTGTAACGGTCAAAATTATCGCGATCCCAGGTATAATATTGTTCGTTGCTGGCCCCATCGGAGCTAACCATTACCCGCGACGCAAACATCGAACCGGTTCCCTGCCCGTCAAATGCATTCCATGCTATGTCTTTCAACAGAAGTTTGGGATGCGTAACCGGAGCATTGTTAGGGTTATCATTAATATCCTGCAGTTTCTCACACGAAAACAGTGCGCCGGCCAACAGGAAGAGTAATATCGATTTTTGTAAGAATTTCATGATTTGCATTGATTAGAATTTAACACCCAGTCCAAAACCAACATATCGTGCCGAAGGATCCTGTAAGTGATCGTCATTACCGAAGTCAGGATCAATCAACTTTGCTTTTTTCCACATAGCGAGGTTCCGGCCAATCAGCTGCACATAAGCTTCTTTTACAACTGTCCCGCCAAAAAGTGAGGAGCAATCGTACTTAATTGAAGCCTCACGGAGTTTGATAAAAGAAGCATCGAAAGTATTCACTCCTAACCCTTTCGCACGATAACCATACGTCATCGCCCAGTTAGAATACTTCAGTCCTTTCTCGTTCTTGGCAAACACACGCGTGTCTGATACAATATTACCGTCGGTGTCATACTGAACATCACCGCTAACCACGGCAACACCGTCCGGAACATAGAGTTTACCTGCGTACTCTGCATCGCGGTTGGCTACCGACTCCGGATGCTTCCCACCCCACCAAAGTTTAGCTACGGTAAGTGAAGGCATAATTCCGCCTACGCGACCATCAACCTGTGCGTTAAATTGCCAGTGCCCAACGGTAAGCGTATTGTTGAAACCGAACTGCCAATTCGCATCGAGATGGCCCAATTTCCGTGCAAACGGGTCACGAATAGGCAAACCACTCGCTTGGTCGATAATAGTCTGTCCATCAGGCGATTTTTGCCAAACAGTGGCATAATAGCTGTCTACACGTTCGTCTTTGTGCAGGTAACCAAACTTATCGGCTCCTCCGTAGATTTCGCTGAGCACCTTCTTGTTTGTAGACCAGTTAATCGCCATATTCCAGCGCATTTTGCGGGTCAGTACAGGAACTACGTTCACCATCAACTCCACACCGGTCGTATTATATACGTTGCCGTTTACCTTGCGGGAATCGAACCCGGACGTAATAGAAATCGGTAGATCGATGATTTGGTTTTCGTCTTTTACCTGGTAATAGGTCGCATCAATACTCAGCCGATTTTTGAAGAGTCCAATATTTCCACCTAGTTCCCATGACGTAGATTTAGCCGGCTTAATTTCACTGTTGGCCAAACCGGACGGATATGACATACCGGGAGTCGAACCATACATCGCAGTATTGGAGTAAGTATTGTACAGACTGTACACGCTAAAATCGGTCGATACCTGTGCCCAGGTTGAACGCACCTGTGCATGACTCATCCAGGAAGGTAATTTTGCAATGTTGTCGAAAACAAAACTTCCCGACACCGAAGGATAGAAATACGAGTTGTTATCGACCGGAAGCGTCGATGACCAGTCGTTACGACCTGATACCGTTCCGTAAAATGCTTTAAACAGCTCGATGTTCACACTACCGTATACACTCCGGGTTGCCTTCTTTTCAATTCGGTTTTCAGCTTTCACCGGCCCCAGGCTGTTACCCAGGTTGAAAAGCCCACCCGTAATCAAACCATCCGTAGAAGCATATTGGTAGTCGTAATCGTAGCTGAAAGAAGAAGCTCCGGCAAACGCATCAAGGCTGAATTTATCGGAAAAACTCTTCGTATAAGTTGCCAGAACATCGAAATCGTAATAGTTCCACTTGGTTTTCCAGTCCTCAAAATTTCCCAGCACACTGTTTCCGTAATAGAGGTAACTTTTCGGTGTTTTCCGGTTTTCGTATTGAAAACGGTTTCGTACAGCACCTCGTGCCTGGATAGACAAATTAGGCAAAAGCTGGTAGTTTAGCGACACATTGCTGTTGACAACGTTCCTGTCATAGCCCTGAGTACACTCGTACGCCATGAAATACGGGTTGTTGTACCACAGATAATTCCAGTTGGCCTGTTTGTAGTTTTCGCGACCTTTCATCCAGTAATCACGCATATCACGAACGTCAACATCGTAACCCATCCACACCACAATCGTGTACATGTGGTTCAGCGGGCCATAACCGTGACGAGGATAATTATCGGTGTACACTTTGTTATACGAAAGCTTGGCATCCAACGTCAGGTTATTCGAAATCTTATAGTGCGAGCTCATGTTGATGCCGGTGCTTTTCAACGAAGAGTTCGGCACCATACCTTTTTGATACATATGGCTTCCGGACAGGCGGACAGAACCTTTGTCGTTAGAAGAGCTGATGCTGAAATTGGAGTTGGATACGATTCCTGTTTCCAGGAAATTCTTCAGGTTATCGGGATGCGAAACCCAGGGCGTTGCGACACGTTCGTACCGGTTCGAGTCATCGTATTTTGTTCCTTTCACCGGCCCTTTCCATTGAATCAGCTCGCCCGTTTGCAAATCTTTAATCGGGCTGTTCCACTGAACGATTTTGGTGCCCTGATCCAGCTTCGGTCCCCAAATCAAGTCGTCATCGTGAATACCGCCGCCGGCTCCATCGACAAATTTGTACTGTCCATTGGAACCGTTACCATATTCGCTTTGCACTTTCGGAAAAGCGACAAATCCGGCAGAGAACATTTCGCTGTTGCTGACGGAAATATTCAGTTTCCCTTTAGCCGCTGTTTTTGTGGTAATCATGATAGCACCATCTTTACCACGCGAACCGTATAAAGCGGAAGCCGCTGTCCCTTTCAGCACATTAATGCTGGCAATATCGTCACTCGAAATGTCATAAAAGTCAGTCGAGATAGGAATACCGTCCAGTACTATCAATGGCTTTTTCCCGCGAAGGAGAAAATCAGGTGCCTGAAATAAACCGGTTTTGGTGTGAACAGTCAACCCGGATACTTTTCCCGCGAGGGTATTCATCACGTTCACATCCTCCACCTGGGTAAGTTGTTTACCGGTTATCTCCTGCGTAGCATACCCAAGGCGCTTCTTCTCGGTTTTAATCCCCAATGCGGTGACAACTACTTCGTCAATTGCTTCAGTATTTTTCTTCAGAACTACATTAATGGTTTTCTGTCCATCGATGGGAATTTCCTGGGGTTTGTATCCGATAAAGGAAAATACCAGCACGCCTCCACCCGGCGCCTGAATGGTATAGTTTCCGTCGATATCGGTTATTGTTCCGTTGGTGGTGCCTTTTATCACCACATTCACTCCCGGAATCGATTCTCCTTCTGGACTTTTAACAGACCCTTTTATTTCTGTTTGCGCAAAGGCCTGTTGTCCCGTAAGGAATCCCAGAAAGGCCAGAAACAGAAAAAGCTTTTTTTTCATATCTTTAAAACAGTTAATAAATAGGTTATTTGAAATAGCTTATTTGCATAAAAAAGGGGTTGTTGCAGCAACCCCTTTTGTTCATTTCATATTACATATCCTTCAGTTTTACCTGGTTAAATTGAGCTAGCAGTGCCTCCGGATTTCTCCTGTTTTGCTGAAGAGCATCCTCGAAACTTTGGCTTCTCTCGCTGAGTGCCGCAATGGCAATGGTCAGGACTCTTTCGAGACTTTTGCGAGCATTCGCCGAATTCATTTCACCACGCGCTACCTGTTTTGAATAGTATTTGTCAATCTTCCGGACGGCGTTGTATATCGAAGGTTTGCGAATCACAATGCGCGTTGCCGGATTTCCTGGAGCAATCGGTTCCTTATCGGTATAACTTTCGTTGAACATATCCTTCAACGGCTCGAGTGGTGCATCGAAACGCTCTCCATTTTCAACCGGAGACTTTCTCTTTTGATAACTATTCAGATCCGGAGAATAAAACTCCCACTTATAAGCTCTCGCAACCGCTTCCTTTTCTGCCGGATGTTTGGTTTTGAATTTCGTTCCGTTCGCATTTGCTGCAAAATCCTGTCCTAACAGCATATGCAACGGCAAGACGAACAGTAAAATCAACAATACCCCTTTCATTTCGATCAGTTTTAGTCAAAAATCTTTAAATCAGGCGGTAAAAACAGCGTCATATACTTCAGCCAGCATTATTTTTACCGGTTCAAAATTACGGCGGGAAAAACTGGAACGTATTAATTGCACCTTATTTAGTTATGACGAAAGCATTGAAAAGTTATGAGGAATCTATTTCAGAATTAAGTCAAAACTGTTAACAATCGATAGTCTCCATCCAAAACAGGTTGAAATACTCCCGAAGTAATTTTCTCATTTGCGCCAATCTTATTAAAACTTTACCCGGCTTTCCTCCGAATGGTTATTTTAGCCGCCAATAACAACAAACCAACTGTAGTATGAAGTCTTTCGCCACCTTGCTCACCCTTTCTATCGCGCTTCTGTGTATGGCCTGTCAGCCCGTTCCAAAAGCCGTCCGACCCATCGAAGTGATTCCTCAGCCCTGGCAGCTGACCACCAAAGAAGCGCCTGACTTCATTCTAAAGACCTCAACACCGGTTATTATTTCCGATTCCACCATGCTTCCGGCTGTGGAACAATTGCATCGTACGGTAAAAATGAATCTGCCTGTCAGCTTTTCGGAGAATTTACCTACCGGGAAGAAGGCGATTCTATTTCAATACAATCCGGCACTCGACTCGCTAACCAATGAAGGATATATCCTTACAATAAATCAAAACCAGGTTCTGATTCAATCGTCCGGAGCAGCCGGACTTTTCTATGCTGTCGAAACCATTCGGCAACTTCTTCCGGCAAAACTGGAAACTGAATCTTTCCCCATACTGGCCTTGCCAGCTGTTGAGATAATCGATAAACCACGTTTCTCCTGGCGGGGAATGCACCTCGATGTTTCGCGCCACTTCATGCCTGTCGATTTCATCAAAAAATACATCGATTACCTGGCCATGCACAAACTCAATGTTTTTCACTGGCACCTGGTCGACGGCATTGGCTGGCGAATCGAAATCAAATCACATCCCAGGCTGACCGAATGGGGCGCCTGGCGGGTGGTTAAACCGGGGAAAATGCCCTGGCAGGATTTCGAGGTATGGAAACCGGGCGATAACCGTCCGAAATACGGCGGCTTTTATACGCAGAAACAGATCAAAGAGATTGTTGCTTACGCGAAAAAGCGCTTTGTTACCGTGGTACCTGAAATTGAGTTACCCGGCCATTCCGAGGTAGTTTTTCAGTGTTATCCGCAACTGCTCGGCAAAGATAAAAACGGGAAACGACTGCCGAACACCGGTGTTTACTGCGCCAGCAACCCGGCGAGTTATAAGCTGCTGGAAGATGTCATCGACGAAGTGGTTCAGCTCTTTCCGTCGAAATACATCCACATTGGCGGCGACGAAGTGAATAAGAGTAACTGGAAGAAATGCGCCTCGTGCCAAAAGCTGATGCGCGAAAAGCATCTGACGCCCAACGGTCTTCAGAGTTACTTCATCAACCACTTCGACAAATACCTGAAATCGAAGGGACGGAAGCTCATCGGTTGGCACGAAATCCTGCAAGGCAAGCTCTCTCCCACGGCCAGCATTATGTATTGGGGCGGCGAAGACGGCGTGAAACGGGTACTCGACAAAGGCCACCCCACGGTGCTGACAACCGGTTCGGTGCTCTACTTCGACCATTACCAAAGCCTCAGCGATAACGAGCCCAGGGCATTTGGCGGTTATTCTCCGTTAAAGAAGGTATACGATTACGAGCCGCTGCCGAAAAATGCCACACCGGCTGATGCTTCGCGCTTGCTGGGCGTGCAAGCCAACGTTTGGACCGAGTACATGCCCAATGCCAAACATGTGGAATATATGGTGTTTCCGCGCATGGCCGCGCTGTCGGAAATTGCGTGGCAACAAAAAGGAACCAAAAACTGGCACCGTTTCCAGTCTAAAATGGAACGAATGCTGAGCCGCTACAGGAAACTCAACATCAACTATGCACCGAGCGCTTACCGGCCAGCCATTAACTTCTCGGTTAACCCGGAAAATAAGAAACTGAAAGTGGACATCACCACCGAACTTCCGGCCGGCATTATTTATACAACCGATGGCTCAGTGCCGACGCTCAACAACGGCGTACATTATACCCAACCGTTTTTGCTCGACCACTCCACTACCGTGAAGGCGATTTCGGTAAAAGACAGTGTTGCTTTGGTGAAGCCGGAAATCAAAAAGGCCATTGTTCACAAAGCGCGGGGAGCGAAAGTGATATTGAAAAGCAAGCCAACGGCCCAATACAGCGCACACGGCGGACAAACACTGACCGATCTGGATTTTGGCGGCAACAAATGGGGCAACGGCAAATGGATTGGCGTCATTGGGAAAGATTTCGACGCCGTTGTTCAGCTCGACTCGGTGATGAACGTTCACGAGGTGGGCCTGAATTGCCTGGAAGATTCGGGCGCCGGCATCCGCTTCCCGGTAGGCATGGATGTATGGTTATCGGAAGACGGGCGACACTACCGGCATGTGAAAAGCTGGAAACAAGCCGAACCGGTGAACCCGAGAACATCGCCGGAAATAAAGGTAAAAACCATCAGGGTTGATTTCCCCGGCCAGGCGTGCCGTTACATCCGTGTAAAAGCGAAATATGCGCGTGTTCCGCACCAGGGCGTATTCATTTTTACCGATGAGATTGAGGTATACTAACCGCAGCCGGTGAGCGCCAGCAAACCTTCGCTGCAGCGACTTCCCGGGTAACCCGAAATGGTTCCTGCCAAACAGTAACGGCCACCCGGGCAACAAAAGAAAGCGAATACACCCGGCAGGAGATTTTTCAGGGTACTGAAGAAGGCAGAGCGACCTAGCGGGCGCTTCTCAATAATAAAACCAGATGGTCCGGTAGTCGTGGATATTCTCGCCGCGCGAAGCCAGCTCTTCCAGGTAGTCGTAAATGGGCACATCGACGTAGTTATAGGGCGGAATGGGCTTGATATTCTTTTCCCACGGATGGAACTCGTACACCCGCGAGCCGTCCGGCAGAATCATCACCAGGCGCCTGTCCTGCCCGGCACGCAGATGGTTTTTTCCCAAACGGGGAACATTAAACACCGGCTCGTCGGTGCGGTCGAGGCCGGGCAACAGACGAGCCTCCTCCTTTCGCTCCTGCAGAATGCGGGCAATGGGCACCATGTACTGCTTCGTCTCCTCTTTTCCTTTCATGTTGAAGGTATAATACGGGTCGACCCCAATCGATTTCAAATCCTTGCGCAGTTTAGCCGTTTCGAATCGCCGCGAATTCTCGACCGTAAACACCTGCTGGTTATAAACGCTGATGCCCGCTTTCCGGAGCTTCTGAACCGCTTCCATTGCTTCGGGCGTAATTTCGTACGAATGCTCGAAATGGGTGACGATGGACAGGTGTAACCGGGGCGGCTGGTGATATTTGGCCAACATGGCCACCAGCTCGTCGGTGAAACGCATGGGCAGGACCACCGGCGTGCGCGAGCCAATCCGGATACGGTAGATATGCTTCTTCTGGGAAAGGGTTGCCAGGATATTTTCCAGCTGCGCATCGCGCATCACGAGCGGGTCGCCCCCGGTAATCAGCACATCACCGATGCTCTTATGCCGGTCGAACCATGATAAGGCGTTCTGCAGCTTCTCTTTCGATGCCATGGCCCTTGGTTCGAGCACCCGCTCAATTTCCCAGTTTCGCTGGCAGTACACACAAATCTGCGCACAGGTGTTGTACGGTTTCATGATGGCAATCATGGGATACCGACGGGTCACCAGATCGACCGGAGAGCAGTCGTGCTCACCCATAAAATCGAACGAGAGCTTACGGCCCGGCCGCAATTCGCTCATTTTGTCCACGTACTCTTTGGGCGGAATCACCTGGGCGCGAATAGCGTGATCGTATCCAACCGAGATTTGCGAATCCATGAGGCTGAGATAATAGGGCGTGATTCCGAAAGCAATATGATGCTGCACGGCACGGTCGATCGTTTCCTGTTGTTCGGCCGAGAGCTCAATCAAATCAGCCAGCGGTTTCGACGACCGAATCACGTTCCGTATTTGCCACGTGTAGCTGCTCCAGTCTTTTTCCGTGCCCTTGAAGTGCCGAAGGATGCGCGAGCGGTTTTCGGTTCGCCAGCCTATCACTTCCTCTTCCAATCCGGAAGGATATTTCTTGAAATATTTCAGCATGCCGGAGCCCATTTCGTCGAGGATTTCTGTCCGCAAGTGAGCCGCCTCCCGCCCTTCCATTCGGAGGAAGTCGGGGATTCCTTTCTCCACCTCTTTATCTTCCAGGTAAATATGTGACTTGCCGGTTACCCCACGAAAAAGGTTGATAAACTCCAGGATAAACCCGACCGATATCTTCTCTTTCAGCTCGGTCCGTTGATTCCGGGCTAATTTCCATAAACTATCCAGCGCCGAAAACTCGGTCCGAAACTCGTTGATTGGCCCTATGATACTGCGCAATACCCGTATGCACTCGCGCACAGTCGATTTTTCGAGAATGTGCAGCTTATTGTCCAAATCGAAAACCTTCCGCTCGGTCCGGTCCAAATAGGCATAAAACCTATCGCGGGCCTGTTCCAAATCGTCTGCTTCCGCTAAAATCCGGTAAATATCATTATTGGCATCCCACAACCGTTGTAAATAGCTCTCATAATCGACATCGAAATGCGATTTAAACAGGCTTACATCATCCGAAAAGATATCATCCTGCACCTTGCTTCCTGCCCATTTCAATTTCGGTAAAACCTGTTTTTCCTCTTTCCTGCCGACAGAACTTTTCCTCTTATTCACTGCATGCACCATGACGTAATCTTTAAAGGTTAGCAAAAAGAAATTTCCACCTAAACACTGCTTTATACAATTTACTATAAATCTGATGATAAAGCAATTGAAAGAGTACCCCTAAAATGAATCATTTCAGCGCTTCGCGGGAAAAAACAGAAGAGAAGAATCAGGCTTTTTGAAGCGATCTTTTCCGTTTATAATGATGGTAAACAGGATAGCCGAAAACCGCCAGCAGGATAACCGCTGTACCGGCATAAAAACCGCCGGTCATCTGTTCCGACTCGCCGAAGATAAAGAAGGCCAGCAAAATACCGTAGATAGGTTCCAGGTTAATGGTCAGCGCGACAATATAGGCAGATAACTCCCGCATCACGTCCACCTGAACGGCAAACGCAAAAGCGGTACAAACCACGGCCAACAACAACAGGTAAAACAGGTCCATACCTGTCATCTGAAGTGAAGATAAATTGAGTTGACCGGTTACAGCGAGGAAAACAGAAATACCGGCAAATCCGCCCAGCATCTCATAAAAACTAATCACCGACGCACTGTTGTGGGCAATCAGCTTTTTATTCAGAACGGTAAACAAACCGGCCAAAAATGCCGACGTCAGGGCCACCAGTATTCCGGCCGTATACTGTGTCTCGAAACGGAACACCATGTAAAGTCCAGCGATGATCATCAACCCGATAAAGATATCGAGCAGGTTCAGCCGACGACGATAAAACAACGGCTCCAGGAAACTGGTAAACAATGTAGTGGAGGCAAGACAACCTAATGTTACCGAAACATTCGAGATTTTAATCGCCCCAAAGAAGGTAATCCAATGCGCCCCCACAATGAGCCCCACGCCCAAAATTTGCAGTAAATCCTTCCGGGAAACGCGAAAACTCTTCTTCCGGATACGGAAATAGAGATAGAACGAAACAGCCGCAATAAGCATGCGGAACCAGACCAATTGTGTGGCCGGCAACGTAATCAACTTGCCAAGTATGGCGGTGAATCCATAAATCAGGACCACAAAATGCAGCTTAAAATGGCTCTTCAGCGTTTCGCTTTTCATTGTCAGGTTATCTGTTTCTGCAAAGGTAATGCTGAATGGCAACTGCCAAAATAAATTTACATCCGGCAGACAAAATTTTATTCCTACTTCAGAAATTTCTCACGGCGCTGCAGATTGGTCAATCCAACCAGGAGAAATATCACGCTTCCAACCGCCAGAAAAATCCGGTTCTTCTGGGTTATCTGACTCCAGATTAACTCATTCATATCATCGGGAATCGAGAATGGATTTAGGAAAACATTCCACTGGGTGCGACTAAGCAGATCACTCAGGATTAACAGCGTAATTCCAACAATCACCATGATGACCGCTGTTCCGTTTCCGTTTTTCACTACGGTAGACAACATAAACGACATACAACCGAGAAAAACCACGGGGAACATCAGCTGCAGAGACATCGAATTAATTGGAAACGGCACCAAGGCATAGTAGCCCAGTACGCAAAATACCAACAGGAAGAGCCAAACCAGAATAAATATCATTACCAAACGAACCAGCCACACTTTGTAACGGTAATCGGGTATCCCGAAAAGGATTTCCAGGATACGTGCGTCAGCGTCGTTCTGAATGCCAAAAGCAGTAGGATAAAAGATGAGCAGCACCGCCGGGAAATACAAAATTCCGTAAACCGACGACATGGTGTAGCCCGGCTCGTTAAAGACCAGATTAATGGCCAGCAGAATGTAAAAAACCAGCGATGCCAGGAAAAACCACAGGAACCGTCCGGCAAATATGATTTTCATGTTGTACCGCGCCATGCGAACAATCAAATCCAACCAGCGGTTTTTCACGATTCTATCGATATATCTTGTATTCATCTTCAAGCGTTCATTTAGTTGAACTGAATCAACTGTTTTCTTTTTGAATTCCTTTCAACAGGCACAAATAAGCCTCTTCCAGCACCGGTTTCACCACTACGGCATCCGGAGCCGGTTGAATTGCCGAGATGTACCGGACTTTAATCTGGTCACCATCGCGCATGTGGTGCACGACCCGATCTTTTCCTTCCATGGCATCAAATTCTTTTGCCGGAATCAGGAACTGCCAAACCAGGCCATCGGCCAGTTTCAGCATGTTGTTGGGATGACCCGTATAACGCAGTTCACCGCGGTTGATAACAGCCACCTGGTTACACGAACTGGAAATATCCTCGATGACGTGTGTTGAGAAAATGACCACGCGCTCACGACTCAATTCCACCAACAGGTTCCGGAAACGGATACGTTCGCGTGGATCGAGGCCCGCAGTCGGCTCATCGACAACAAGAATGCGCGGCAGATGCAACAGGATTTGTGCAATTCCAATCCGCTGTTTCATTCCACCGGAGAACGAACCAATTTTTTCGTTTTTCCGATCCCACAGGTGAACCGCTTCCAGCACGTATTGCACACGGGCTTCGCGAGCCTCTTTTTCCGACAAACCTTTCAACATGGCCTGGTAATCGAGGAATTCCCACGCCGACATATTTTCGTACGTACCGAATTCCTGCGGAAGATAACCAATCAGTCCCTGCAGCTCTTCGCGTTTGTGTTGCGTATCGACACCGTTGATCCAAACCTTACCATAGCTCTGGTCGTAAATTCCGCAAATCACACGCATCATCGTCGATTTACCGGCGCCGTTCGGTCCGAGTAAACCAATCATACCCGTTCCAATTTCCAGCGAAACGCCACGCAATGCTTTGAATGGGTCGCGTTTACGACCGATAACCGGGATTTGTTCCACCAGTTTGAAGAACAATCGGCGCAAGCCGGCAAAACGACCTTTCAACCGTTCGATGTTCACCTTTTCGCGATACAGTTTATCAGCTGTCACTTTCACTGCCAACACGAAATACCACAACACCGCAATCATCACCACCGAACCGATGGTTTCCCATTTCAGATAAAACAACGCCAATGCCACTGCCGGAAGTCCCCAATACAGCAGGCGATGAATGATAATTCCCATTTTCACCGGCCGGTCTTTTCCGCTTTGCGCGGAAGAATAAGCCAGTAGCAGTTGTACTCTGCGCCAAATCGACAAAACCATGAGGAAGACAAAATGTGCCATGACAAACATCCACCAACCGCTGTCGAGATAAGAGAACGTGAAGTACGTCAGGAAGCCCAATAGCGGCAGTTCCCAGACAAAATCATCAAAATCGCGCCACGAATGATACGTTTTCAGCTCGCCTTTGCGTTCGCGAATGTTCCGGTTGCCCTTCCATTCACGAATAAACCGATTGCCCCGATCGTAAATCTTCACGAGGTTCTGTATCCTGATTTGAATCGGTACATCCGAATCGATTACCGTTTCTGTGGCTTTTCGCAGACTATTTTTCACGAACCAGGTCGTTCCGGGAATCAATACCGTCAATCCAACCAGATCGACCATCTGCCACATGAATGTATCCACTTTCGTGAAGATGAGAATACAGCCACCTACGTAAAGCAAAATCTGAAGGATTTGAATCCGAAGATCGAGCTTGCGCACCCAGTTAATCGCATTCTCCAGGCCAAAATAGAAGGTCGGTATAAAGATGAGAGTTAGCAATGTGCTCACACTTAGTCCGCCAATTACAGTAATAGCGAACGGTGCACCAATTGCTCCGACATATTCATTGTCGCCCATCGCCAGTGGCAGCATGGCCACGATGGTGGTAATAGCCGTAATCAGAATCGGACGAATACGCGACATTCCGGCCGTAATCAGGGCACGTTCTTTCCGGTAACCACGCTTCCGAAGAATACCGGTATAGTCGATGAGTATAATTCCGTTGTTCACAACAACCCCAAGCAATATCAGGAAGCCCGTTAACGTGTTCGCATTGAACAGGCTATTCCCGGTAAAGATGAGGGCCAGGAATGATCCGATGGCCGCCAGCGGGATGGAAAACATCAAAACAAACGGAGTGGACAATGATTCGAATACCGAAGCCAGAATCATAAGGATCAGGATAAAGGCCGCCAAAATCAGGAAATAAAACTCCTGCAGATCATCTTCTTCGTGAATAACCTGAACAGCAACACCCGAAGGCAGGTTGTAATTGGCTACGATCTGGTCCACTTCCATGCGGTAAGCATCGAGCAAGGTCTTCGAATCCTGCGCCTCGTCGATGAAACGATAGCGCACTTCAATCTGCTTTTCCTGGTTCACCCGGTCGATTTGCGCGTACCCGGAAGAGAAAACCACGTCGGCTACTGACTGCAATTCGTGGGTACCACCATTCGCATCGGTAATGAGTAAATGCCTTAAATCATCAGCCGAACGCTCTTTCTTGTCCTTCGCATCTTCATCACGAATGATGATATCGTATTCGTCGTTTCCTTGTTTGAACGGAACGTTGGTATTGATTTCCGGGTTGAAAGAATTCAATTCAGAAGCAATATTGGACAAAGGAATATCGTAAGCAGTCAGCAGCAGTGGATGAAACTCGAGATGAACTTCCGGCCGATTGTCGGAATAACTCACCTGCACGCGGCGCATCGACTCCAGATTTTCGAGATAATACTGAAAATCGGAAGCCACATTCTTCATCGTTTCGAAGTCCTGTCCTTTGATGAGAATGCGTTCCCAGTTGGTTCCCACTCCCAGCAACCGCATGAAGCTGGTTCCACCTCCTCCAAACGAACCGCCACCTCCGCCACCGCGGTTTCCGGAAGAAGCCGGTTCTTCGTCGACACTAATTTCAGCGCCGGAAATATTTTCAACACGATTTTCGACATCGCTTTTAATTTCGGCTATGCTTCGTTTGCTCGTCTTCTTATAGTCGTCTTTCAGCGTAACCGTAACGACCGCATTATCTTCTTCAATTTTACTAACGACATCCTGCTTTTCCTCTATTGGTTCGAGACGGCTTTCGATTTGGGAAACGACCTTGTCAGTCGATTCGAGCGTCGAACCGGAAGGCATGGTCACATAAATCTGAAAATCGTTGGTCTCAACTTCGCTGAGGTTATTCACGCTCACCGCCAACACGATAAAAATGGTCAGGAAAAAGAAAACCAGTGCACCGATAATCGTCCTGGCCGGACTTCGGAGCGTATTCTTCAACACCATCACATACCCCTGAATCAACGGGTTCCGCATGGAAACCTGGTTGAAATTAATCGAGGTACTTTTCTTCCTGGAAAGGAAATAGTGGGCCATCATGGGCACCAGCAACAGCGCCACAAACAAACTGATGGTGAGAGTCGAAATAATAGAAACACCCACATTTTTCCCGATAAGGCTAATCAGGTAATTATCGGAAAAAAGGAAAGGCAAAAATACCGTGATAGTGGTCAATGTAGCCGCCACAATCGAACGCCACACTTCCGTAGTACCCTGAATGACTGCCTTCGCCGGAGGAAGGCCCTGTGATCGTAATCGGTATATATTTTCAAGCACGACGACGCTATTGTCGAGCAACATCCCGATAGCCAGCGCCATTCCCACCAAAGTCAGACTATTGATAGTGATATCGGCCGCATAGAAGAAGTTGAACGCCGAATACACCGAAATGGGAATGGCCAGAGCAATGACCGAAACCAGCTGGAAGTTCTTCAGGAAAATCCAAAGCACAAGCACGGCCAGAAGTCCACCCACCAAAGCCAGTTCAATAATCTGGTTGATGTTGTCCTCCATGGTTTGCGCCGTGTTGTTCTGGACAACAATCTCAATATCTTTCGAAGCCAACTTCTCATTCAGCTTCTTAACCACATCGAGCGTTTTGTGCGAAACATCAATCAGGTTCGCCTGTGCGTCATTCACCAGCCGAACTGTCACCGCATCCTTTCCGTTGACACGGGAATAAGAGGTCTCTTCCTTCACACCGAAATAAACATTCGCCACATCCTTTAGCAGGATGGGACCATCGGCAATTACCAGGTTTTCCAGCGACTTGATATCGGTATACTCGGCATTGACGTGCACGATGTACTGCCGGTTCGATTGATATACATTTCCGGCGAAAGCACGGGTGCGGTAACTTTGGGCAATTTTGCTCCGGATAGTTGCCGGCGTAATGCCATACGCCTCGCACATCGCCTTCTTCAGTCGCACCTCAACGGATTTCTCACGGCCACCATAGGCCGTTACTCCCGCAACTCCGTCGATGTTTTCCAGTTCAGGAACAATCTCCTGATCAGTTTCATTCCTTACCCTGTCGACACCACCGGAACCGCGCACCTGAAGCTCCATGAACTGGTTGTTCATCTGGTCCAGATCCACCTTCATCACGGTTACCCGGAATTCTTCAGGAAGCGACTGTTTCGCTTCATCAATCTTCTCCTGTAGCTTCAGATAAGTATATTTGAAATTGACGTTCTTCTTGAACTCAACGACAATGGTACCCCGTTGCGATTGTGCTGTCGATTGCAGATTTTCAATTCCCTGCATGGTTCCAATCGCTCCTTCCAACGGAATGATGGCCTCGTTCTCCATGTATTTGGGGTCCACCTCCGTTTGGGTATTCACCTGAACGAAAAGCACGGGCAGCTCAGCATTGGGAAACAGCTCCATCGGGAGATTCTGCCAGGAGATATATCCCAGCAAACTCAGCCCGATGAATAACATGCTGATAAGGGTCTTTCTGTTTATAATAAATTTCATTCGTTCGCAAGTTTAGCTTGTCCGAAGGCCTGTTCGGTGCCTTTCAGACCGTCCTTATCCCGGTATTCGTTACTCCTCTTCGTCTGTCACTGTATCCAGACTACGAATCGTTTTTCCGGTAAACAGATCGTACACACATGGAATCACCACCAACGTTAGAATGGTGCTGGTTACCAAACCTCCGATAACCGCCAATGCCATCGACGAACGCAACGAAGCGCTCTCTCCGAAACCAAATGTCAGCGGAAGCAACGCTAATATCGTCGTCAAACTGGTCATGATGATTGGACGGATACGTTGTTGTCCCGCTACCGCGATAGCTTCCCGTTTTTCCATACCACCTCGCCATAGCTGGTTAATGCGGTCGACAAAAATGATAGAATCGTTGACCGCAATTCCCACCAGCATTATCACACCGATTAGCGCCATGATATTGAACGGCTGTCCCATGATGAAGAACAGCAACACAGTTCCAACCAGCGAGAACGGAATAGTCAGTAGAATGACGAATGGATGAATCAGCGACTCAAACTGTGAAGCCATTACCATATACACCAGAATAATGGACAAAAGGAGTGCGAACTCGAGACTATGCATCGAGTCCTCGCGTTTCTGCTCTTCGCCGGCTATTTTGATTTTATAATCGTTAGGCAACTGCATGCCGGCCAGTTTGCTGCGCATCTGACTTACGACTTTATCCAGCGGCACGTTTTTATCCAAATCAGCCATCACCTTCCCAATACGGTTTTGGTTAAGACGATAAATCTCTTTTGGCGAAACGGACTCTTTCAACCTGGCAATCTCATCCAACCGGATGACTTGTCCATTGCTGTTTAGCTCAATATTATGAAACTGCCTCAAACTCATCTTTGGAGTATGAATGGTGATGTCGCGCATCTCACCTCCCTTCTCCATCTGGCCTGCATCCTGTCCTTCCAGCTGAGCAGTAATCTGGCTGACCACCTGCTCCACGCTTAGGTTATGCATTCCGGCCATCAAACGGTCGACTTCCACATCTACTTCCGGATAACCGTCTTCGATGTTTGTGCGCATATTGTACAATCCGGGAATATTCTGGACTCTTTTCATCACCTGCCGGGTAAGTGTATCGATTACGTTCAAATCTTCTCCCTGAACCTCCACCACTACTGGTGCATCCTGCGTACCCAGAATGCTTTGCAGCGCTGTTTCGTCCTGCACAAAGTTGACTTCGAACTGTGGATTGTCTTTGTACCATTTCGAAACCGCTTCCACCACATTGCGTGAACTGTATTTCGCGTTCGGCTTCAGCACGACTTTTACCTCAGCCGTATTTTCTCCTTCAAAAACACTTTGCGTTGTTTCGGACAAATCGGAACCCGGACCAATGCGGGAATAGATAGACTGCACATTGTCGCCCAACAGTTCTTTCAGCAGCGCTTCCATTGATGCAACTCCATCCGATGTTCGTTCGAGCGGTGTGCCTTCGGGCATTTTTACCTCGATGGTGAATTCGCGACTATCGGCTTTGGGCATAAACTCACTTCCGATAAAAGGATAAAGCAAAGCTGAAATAACCAGCAGAGCAATTCCTCCGCCAATCACCCACCAACGACGTTCCAAAATCCGGGACAGAAAAGTTCCGTACCCTTTTACCTGAACTGAACGAAATTTTAGTGTCGCCTCTTTCTTCCGGTAGATGCGGTGATACATCATCGGAATCAGGAAAATAGCGACGACCAAAGAAGATAGTAGTGAGAAAGCCACGGTCCAGGCCTGGTCGCGGAATAACTCGCCTGAAGCGCCGTGCAGATAAACGATGGGCAGGAAAACTACGATGGTCGTCAACGTCGAAGCCGTGATGGCTCCTCCAACCTGGGCCGTACCAACAATAGCCGATTCACGCACTGACAAACCGCTCTCGTGATTCCGGAAAATATTCTCCATCACCACAATAGCATTATCCACCAGCATACCAGCTCCCAACGCCAGTCCTCCCAACGTCATAATATTCAGGGTTAACCCATTAAAGTACATCAGGTTGAAAGTGGCAATAATGGATATGGGAATCGCCAAACTGACGATAAGGGTAGTTCCAAATCTTCTGAGGAACAGGAACAGCACAAACACAGCCAGTACAATACCAATGAGCAGTGTGTTCTTCACCTCATTAATAGCACTCTTGATAAATGTTCCCTGGTTGCTCACTACCGTGAAATGGTAACCCGGAAGCGCTTTGGTAATCTTGGCCAGTTCCTCGTTTATATCCTGAACTGCTTTTACGGTATTGAACCGCGTTTCCTTGTAAATCGCCAGTCCGATACAACGCTTTCCGTTGACACGGACGATGTTTTCCGGCTCTTTATTCTGATAAGAAACATGAGCAACTTCCCGCAGGAAAATTGGTGTTTTCTGAGCCGTTTCATCACCTGCGACAGGCGCTTTGTAACCCACAACCAGGTTGTTGAAGTCGTCGATATCGCGCAGCATGCTCACGCCTTTTACGATGTACTGCATACCGGTTTCGGTAATGGAACCACCGGAAATACTCCGGTTGAAAGCCTCGATCTTCTGACTCAGTTCGTCCATCGTCAGGTTGAAAGCTTCCAGTTTATACGGATCCGTGTCAATGCGTACTTCCCGCTCTTCCTGTCCCGCCAACTCTACCTCGGCGATACCTTCCAGCCGGATCAGTTCGTTCCGGATATAGTTTTCAGCCACTTTCCGCAAGTCATTCATATCGGAAATCGACTCGTTGGAAAGACCAACGATCATGACCGGCGCTGTATTTGGATCGTGCTGGGTTATGTTCAGCTCATCTATTTCGCTGTTCTGCGAGTAGTTCGACAAAGCTTTCTGCAAATCGAGAAAAGCTTCGTCCATATCTTTTCCCCACGCATATTCGACCGTTACCTGCGCCGAACCCGTCCGGATAATCGAAGAAACCTGTGTGACTTTGCTTTGGCGGATGGCCAGCGCTTCGATGTTTTTCACAAAGAGCGTTTCCATCTCTTCAGGCGGACGTTCACCCGATTTTATCTCCACGTACAGGCGCGGCGAGTTCAAATCGGGAAACAGGTCAATTCCCAGTCGTTGGTACGAGATGATACCGAGCAACAGGATTGCCAGTACCGCCATCAGCACCGTAACCGGATAATTCACCGAAAAATTCGTTAGTTTTCTCATAGAAATATGATTTTCCTGATCAGCGGACGCTGCCGGAATAACTACTTAACTACCTTTACTTTCGACCGGTTACGCAATGTTTCGAAACCTTTGGTAACCACCCGGTCGTTTGCTTTCAGGCCGGAAGTAACCTGTACTTCGTTAGCATTTTCCAGTCCGGTTTCGATAACCCGCTGCTGTGCCGCACCTTTCACGACGATATAAACCGTTTTTCCGCGGTTACCCGAAACGATAATGTCTTTGGGAATAACAATAGCACTATCTCTCCGCGCTACCTGTATATCAGCTTTCACAAACATTCCGGGACGCAATTTCAAATCGGGATTATCAATGCGGATTTTCCCGATAAAAGTCCGGGTTTCGCTGCTCACAACCGGCGATAGTTCACTGATTTTTCCCGAAAGGGTATCTTCCGGAAGGGTATAATTGGTAATATCAACGTCTTGTCCAACCTTCACGACAGAGAGGTTTTTCTCGGGCAGATTCACCTCCATATTGAGTGTGTTGTAATCCATTAGGGTAGCCACCGCTGTTCCCGAAGCGACACGTGTACCATTGGTGAAATCGGGCAAATCAACCAGGATTCCGGTAAACGGAGCCCGGATATCCATCTTCGCCAACTGCAATTGCGCGTTTTCGTAATCCTGCTTTGCCTGGCTCAACGATACTTCCGAATTTTTCACTTCACGAAGGGTGACGCCGCCTTTTTCGTATAGCGACTGTTGTTTCTCGTACTCCAGTTTAGCAATCTCGTAGTTCAGTTTTTTGGTTTCGAGCGAAACTCCGTTTTTGTATTCCTCATCTTCCAGCTTAACAATCGTCTGCCCCTTCTGCACCTTATCGCCTAAGCTAAATGGGTGCCCGGTTTTCGGATTGCGTTGCAGATAATAGTTACCAGCCATCTCTGTACTCAACGTGGCTTCGCTTGCTGCCTTCGTCGTTCCTGTTGTGCTAACGTATTGAACAATCGAGCTTTTTTTCACATCCTGAACTGAAACCGGAATGGCCAGTTCGTTATCTGTTTGGTTATTCTGATTGCCACATGCTGCTAATAGAGGTAAAAGAGCAGCGAGCAACCATTTATTCGAGATCTTCATTTGACAAGATTTTTTCAGGAATGGTTATTTCGTTTGGCTATCGCGATATTCTTTCAGAAATTCTTCCGGTACAACCGATTTTTTCGCTTCAAAGTCGTATAGCGTTTGCACCTTCAGGTTCAACAGCTCGATTCGGTAATCGATAAGCGATTGCGCATAAGCCATTTTCTTCTCCGAAAGCTGTGTCTGATACAGGTTTAAATCCATACTGGTCAGATCACCGTTCTGGTAACGTTCCAGGTTAATATCATAAGTCAACTGTGCGTTCTTCTCGTTGATTTTAGCAATGTCAATCTGGTTTTTCATATTCTGAAGACTTCTCACCACTTGACGAATGTCCAGTGTAATCTGAACTTTTTCATTGCTCAGATTCAGTTCCTGCGTTTTAATGACAGCTTCCTGCGCTTTAATTTGAGCCTTCTTTTCGCCCCAGTCCCACAGCGGAATATTGAACGCCACATTTACCCGCGGGTTCCGGGTCGGATTTTTATACACATCCTTCAACTCCTGGTTGTCACCCAACAAACCATAGGTAATACTGACATCCCCGCGAAATTCATTGGCTGCCTTCACCTGAATCAGATCGAACTGCGAATTCTGTACGTTAATCTCGCGTTGACGAATCTCCATGCGGGAAGCCAAACCGTGCTGAATCGCTTTTTGCTGATCCACAGTTACAGGTTTTACTTCTACATCAGCCATCACGGTGATATCTTCATAAATATCCATGCCGATGTACTGCTTGAACTGGTCTTTGTAATTCTCCAGGGTCACCCGCTGGTTATCCCTATCCGAACGTGCTGTCTCCAGGTTCACCTCAGCCTGGTACAGCTCTTCCTGAGCTGCCAACCCGGCATCCACCTTATTTTTGATGATATCGTAACTCTTCTGAGTATTTTTGTATTCATCTTCCTTAATGTTCAGGCTCATTTGTGCCAGGTAAACATTGTAGAAGAATTGTGATACATTCTTCTCGAGGTTCAACCGTTGCATGGCATAGCTCAGCATGGCATTTTCGTTATCCAGCTCCAGCTGTTTCAACTCCATCTTTTGCCGGTTATAAGTAAACAACGGTTGTGTAAGACTCAAATACAAGTTGTTGTAAAATGATTTGTCCCGAACACCTGTGTACTCACTGTAACTGTTCCTCCAGCCAAATTGGTTGTTGAGCGAAATAGTTCCATCGGTGAGCAAAATCGGCTGCTGAACGGTAAATGTTCCAAACGTCAGGAAATTTTCCGTGGTGTTCCATTGCGAGATCAAATCGTTGAATTCCCGGCTTTGGCTGTATTGAAGTGGATTTAGATTCAGTGAAAACTGCGATTTCATCGAAGCCCGCTTCGCATTCAGCGACTCGCTCGTCCGTTCCAGGTTCAGCCTCGAAGCAATCAAATCAGGGCTATGCTTCACTGCGATTGCCATGGCATCATCGAGGGTCAGAATTTTTTGTGCATGCAACGGCAATGTCACTCCCAGTAACAACAATAAATAGAGATACTTTCGTTTATTCATGGATTTTCAGGTTATTTTTCTTTAACCAGTTTCACTGCATCGGCATAAACGATACTGGCGTCGGTTTTATTCGTTAATTCAATTTTCGCGGTATCAGGTGAGAAATAGTAAGCTCCCAGTTCAACCCAACCGCCATCGGTGCTTTTAATATCAACTGCCGGATGATCTTCTCCGTCATCGTGATGAATGGTGTAAGTGTATTCACCCTTATCCTCACCCCGCCAACGCATGTTGATTTTCGGGACGTAAGCATATACGGTGTAATAACCGGACTCCTTAACCGGAACATTCCAGATGGCTTCGCGATCGCCAGTGCCTCCTTTGGTGTAATACGCCGACCGAACCGTTTTCCCATAGAAATTAGTATTCGTTGTTAAAGTCCATTCCACCGGCGGACGCCAGAAATTCAGACCTTTGTACTTCTGGTCTTCGTTGTCCATCAGTTGAGCTTCGAAAATCTTTTTCAGGAAACTGCTCGACTCGGGTTGTATCAGTTTGAATTCAGGGTCTTCGTTATCAACAATCGTCTCATTCGGAGCTGTTCCATCCTCATAATCAATCACCTCTTCCCCGTTAAATGGAATTCGTTTTTCGTCCAGCTCAATCTTCTCGAAACGCTGAGTCAATACAGCCGGAATATTGGCTGACGCGAACGTATTAGTCATCATCATGCGGGGCTCTTCGTTGAGCAAGATGCCAACCCTTTTGGTTTGATGAGGTGCAATAGCAACAATCCGATCCACTGTCTCCTCATCTCCGCCTCCGCCGAAACGTCTGCCTCGTCCCCCCTGTCCACCAAGGCGGAAAGTAAATTTCACTACGCCCGGTTCTTTTCCGGTATTCGACAAATGGAAAGTCACCATGGTCGGGGTACGATCGCCATCTTTCACTTTCACAGCCTCCACATCAGTAACGAGGTAACCCGGCAGCTCTTTCGAATTGTACCATGAAGAAAGATAATCGTCGAGTTGCAGATTGAATGAAGAAGCCAAATCGGTTTTTAGATCATTGATACCGGTTTCCCGGAAACGGTTTTTCTCCAGGAAGGAATTCAGCACGTTATCGAACTTATCTTCGCCGGCAGCAGCTTTCATCAGCGCAAACAGGAATTCACCTTTCGTTTGAATGATATTATCAACAATATCCGGATCGTCCTGATCCTGCAATACCTGAGCAAACGATTTATCCTGAAGCTCCATGTTTCCGCGCTCATCGCTCGACATTCCCATAAAATTTCGCATGAAACCCGGACGATCATCCGACGTCCGTTCGACCAGATACGATTCGAGCACGCGGTTCATGATGGGATACTTCGGCGAATTGATTTCATTCACGTAAGTGTAATAATCGGGAAAGAGAAAATACGGATTCGGATTGTCATCGAAATTACGTCCGGGACCACCAAATCTCATGCGGAATCCGCGGCCTTCATCGGTTGACAAGAGCGCTCGGTTCACAAAATCACGGAACAGATTTTCCTCCGACTCCCGTTCTGTAACACTTTCGTTGGTATGCCGGCTCCGGCGCTCGGCCCAACGCTTCAATAAAGCGAAGTTAGCTCCGGAAACCATGTAACCGCCTTCCGGCAGAAAGACCATCTCGGGTTGTACCTGCTCGCGGGTAACCGTCCACAGGTGCGAATAAGAGTAAAACTGCACCGGTACTTCCACCAGTTCGAGCCGATGATACGGATACCGAAGTTGCAATTTCGCCTCGAACGTATTCTTCAAATCACGAATAACCGGCGCCAGTGAATCCTTTACTTCCGTGAAGAACTCGTCGAAGCGGTTATGTTTTTTCAGGTAAGTCAGGCTATACTGAATACTGTCGACGGTGATGGAACGGGTTTGGTAATTTCCCATCACCAAAGAAATCTGTTGCAAAGGCTCTTTATCCCGGAAGGTTAGTTTACCGTCAGCCCCAATTGTTTTTTCACCTTGCGACAATACTTTCAAACTATCATTCGCTGGTTCTACGGTAAGTGAAAAACGGGTAAATCCCTTGTGTAACCATCCCAGGCCTTTTGAGGAATAGGTAATTCCGGGTGTTGGGTACCAGCGGGTTTCGGGAGTCAATAATACATAATTGCTCTGCACAAATGCGTGCCGCTTATCGATGGTCGCATTGTCATCAAGAGTAATCTTATCGAGTCTTTCCCTGTCGTAATCCAGGTAACACAGCGACTCGTCAATGGTGCCGGCATATTGCACTTTTACCTGCAATGAATCACCCGGTGCGACAGCATTTTGCGGTTTAATTTTCAGCAGCTGCTGGTCACGTTCGAATCCGGCACCTTCCACATTTGTAACCTTCAAGCCGGGATTCAACGTCAGAATGATTTCTTTCACCGGTTCACTGGCCGTATTTTTCAGTTGCATATCAGCAGTAGCGGCAATCGAATTTCCGTTATGCTTCACGTCCAAATCGCAACGGGTCATTTGCATCACCGGAGCCTTGGCGTACTGGTCATTCAGTGCAATCATTTCCTTCCGGTGATTGTCGAACTGACTCACCCGGTTTACATAGAAAAAGCCAAGCACCAATGCGAAAATCAGCGAACCGGATCCGATTACGGTCACAACTCCGTTTACAGTTTTCGACTGATTCAACCGCTTCAGCAATAAAATGGTCAGGCAAATAAATCCAACGCCAAGGAAGAAATAGATTCCACGTTGCATCAGCAAGCTATTCAGGTTACCAAAGCCCACAAAATCGGACCAGGTTAGCGGCAACCGATAGGCCATGTAATCGAACAGAAAATGGAATTTTCCCTGCAGATAGAAAAGCGTTGCCGCGATGTAGCCCAACAGCAGAATAAAGGTCAACGCCTGGTTCCGGATAACCGACATCAGCAAAAAGGCCAATCCCAGAATGAACAGCAGTGTAGGTACACTTACCAGGAAGAAATAGTAAAAATAGGGCATCAACCGGAACGCACTGTAAGGCGAAATCAGGTTGAAAACGGCCACCATCACCAACGCAACGACATTCAGCAACAGGAAAACATACAGGTTCCCCAGTGTTTTCCCGATAACATAATCAGCGTTCGACATGGAACGCATGTAAATAACCTCCGTGGTGTCGAGCTTTTTATCCCTTTTTAGGAAGTCGGATGCCAGGAAAATGGCGATAATGGCCTGCGCCATATTAATAATGTACAGGTTCATGAACGGAACCTTGGCAGGAAGCGCAACCATATCGTCGAACGGAAATCCGACTTTAGTTTGATAAAAGAGATTGAAAAAGAAGACAAATACCAGCGCCAGGATGGCAAAAATCCGGAAAAACCAACTGCGGAACAGCGTTTTGGATTCGTATGTGGCTACGGTACGAATATGGTGAAGTGATGCCATGATCGTTGTTTCTTTAGCGTTAGGATTTTAAGATAATAACCGGCAGACCTTTATTCTTCGTGCCAGCGTTGATTTAGTTCATGCTCCATGAAATTCACGTAAGCATGTTCCAGGTTCGGTTCAATTTGTTCTCCGGCGTAACCGTTCACATCACGGGCAACCACCTGTACTTCCCAGCCAGACTCAGCCGGAATAGAAGATATAATGGGATACTTCTCCTGTATCTCCTGGTACTCGGTTTCGGTAGCTGAAATCTGCCACACATTTCCGCGGGCCATTTCAATCAGCTTGTCCGGAGCACCGTGATAGGCAAGAGAGCCTTGGTTCAGCAGAGCCATATCGGTACAGGTACTGGAGATATCGCCCACAATGTGCGTGGAAAGAATGATAATAACTTCCCGCTCGCTGATAGACGAGAGCAAATTCCGGAAACGGATGCGCTCCTCCGGGTCGAGTCCGGTGGTCGGCTCGTCCACAATGATGATTTTCGGTTCGCCAATCAGTGCCTGCGCAATACCGAGACGGCGTTTCATACCGCCCGACAGCTTGTTGGCCATGCGGTTGCGGGCTTCGTATAGCCCAACCTCTTCCAGCATCTGTTCCACTGCACTCATCCGGGCTTTCCGTTGTTTGATACCCGCCAGACGGGCACTATAATCCAGGAATTCCCAAGTGGTTAGTTTGGCGAAGAAGCGGAAGTCCTGGGGTAGGTATCCCAACATATTCCGGATTTCGCGACGATGCTTCTGTAAATCGAGGCCATTTACCAGCACCTGCCCTTTCGAAGGTTTCATGAGGGTAACCAAAATGCGCATCAGGCTCGATTTACCGGCACCGTTAGGGCCTAGCAAACCAAACATACCATTTCCGATCTCCAGCGATACCTCTTTCAGAGCATGATTTCCATTCGGATAAATCTTATTCAGATCTTTAATCTCAATGTTCACACGTGTAGTTTTTGAAGTGTTAACAATCGATTTCGTATTAGCTAATTCTCGAAAAACGATTCCTGCGATGTGAAATACATTCAGATGTATAGCGCTGAATAAGCGGTTAGTCAGGAGCTTGCATTTTCACAGGAAAGGAACGTCTTAGAAAGATTAGTTACTTTGATACTATTGGTAGTAAAAGGTTTAAAAACGTTACATAATAATTTTAACGGATTTTAAAGGTAATCATAATTCCATTTTTAACCACCTGAAATTCAACGAATCGATAAAAAGAGAAAAGAAAAATCAGCTAAACAACATGATTACAGCTGGTAAGCCGTATTTTTGCCCCTGAATTAAGATTAGACAAAATGAAACGAACATTAATTTTTATCATCCTATAATACACAAATGAGGATGGTTAAAATTGATGAGAGTTCCTGAATGTGTAGAAATTTTTTGAACATTCAGGAATCAAAAAATTTTAAACAGATGAGAACAGGTAAATATCTTCCTATATTTCTATTTTTTGCGGCCTTTTTCCTTTATACGGCTGGTATCCGCTACAATCCGATATACATTCTCGATGAATCGAAAAATGTGGAATGTGCCCGGGAAATGTTTACCCGTAACGACTTAGTAGTTCCTACGTTTAATGATCGGCTTCGTACCGACAAGCCGCCGTTGCATTATTACTTTATGATGGCCTCTTTCAAGGTTTTCGGAGTGAATGAATTCGCCGCCCGGTTCTTTTCGGCTATCATGGGAGCACTGACATTGCTTATCACATTTCTGTTTACCCGAAAATATACAGGAGAAAAAACAGCCCTGCTTACCTGGCTTATCCTTATCACATCGCTGAATTTCTCCATCGAATTCCACCTGGGCGTGCCCGACCCCTATCTTATATTCTTCATGACTCTAACACACTGGGCTTTTTTCGAATTCTACCAGAAACGAAAATGGCCCTGGCTCATTACAATGTATGCATCGCTGGGATTGGCCATCCTTGCCAAGGGACCGGTTGCTCTCGGTTTCGCCGGACTTAACGGCTTGCTGTTTTTAATCCTGAAACGCGATTTCCGCTGGAAAACCATCAAACAGTTCCGCCTGCTTATGGGAGTTGTCGTAACCGGAATAATAGCCATTCCGTGGTACGTAAAAGTCGGACTGGCAACCAATGGCGAATGGACGCGTCAGTTCTTTTTCAAGCATAATCTCGACCGTTTTTCCAACGAAATGGAAGGACACGGTGGTTTCTTCTTACTGACTGCCATTTTCGTTTTGTTGGCCTTTCTACCGTACACTGTTTTTCTTTTTCAGTCCTTCCGGGAAGCATTTCGCCAACGCAAAAGCAACGACTTGATTTTGTTTGCAATGATTGTTTCGGTGGTCATCATCGTTTTTTTCTCGATATCTTCCACACAGCTGCCCAACTACCCTATGCCGGCTTATCCGTTTGTAGCCGTGCTCATTGGTTATTACCTCAGCAACTTTAAATTAAAAATGAAAGGCCCGCTCTGGATTAATTTGGGCGTTGGTTTACTCATCCCGATTGGCGCTTTCGTTGCCATGAAACTGGATAAAAGTCTTGTTCCGGTAGCCAATATGGCCTGGCTATTTTTGGTGATTCCTGCCGGAGCCGCCTGGGCAATATATGATTTCTACCGGAACCGCAGTCAACAGCGAATTTTCACGGCACTTTCCGCTGGTTGGATCATGGCCGGACTACTCTTTTTTCTGGTAGCTTTCCCGGCAGTAAACCGGCAAAATCCGGTACAAAAAGCACTTACGGTAATGGATACCAGTCGTCCGGTCGCTTTCTACGGACGATTCAATCCGGCTTTTGCCTTTGCGCTGAAAAAACATATCCCTGAAATGAAGACGCCGGAAGAGGTTAGCGCTTTCTTCCAGGAACACCCGAACGGATATCTTATCTCTGTCACCAAAGTGCAGAAGGATTTGAAGTCTCTTCCGCTAAAAGAGATTGTTCACCAGAAGGATCTATTCGAGAACAAAACTACGCAGGTTTATCAATGGGAAAATTAGCAAGCTCAAGCCTGTAGGTTCATACTCTCGCCTTTGATGACAAGGTACCAGCGATCCGGTTTCATTTCGTGTTTTAGCAAGAAATACTGTCCTTTCAGTGTCTCTACTTTAAAATAATTAGCAGCGGGCCATTCGGCATAACTGTCAGTCTGGTACCAGCGATCGAGTATTTCTTTGATGTCGAAACAGATATTGCCCCAGTAAAAACAGATGGGGTATTCGTCTGCTTTGTAGCCGGAATAACACTCAACCCGAACCGGTATCAAATCGTTCATCGTGCCAAACTAATTTTGGTCGTTCATCATTAAACCTCTTAGTTCCATTGCATTTTTTACAGCATATCCTTCAAAATCGTTATTGAAGAATGCCCACACCTCTTTTCCTTGCTTAACCCAGTTCCTTATTTTCGCCGCATTTACCTGCAACTCTTCCATGCGATAATCTGTAGCATACAGCTTTACATTACCATGAAGACGGAGATAAACAAAGTCGGCAGTAACCACCTCGGCCGACGGATAGCGTTTCCCTGAATCGGCCATCACAAAAGCCATATTATTTTTCCTCAACAAATCGAAAAACTCGTCGCGCAACCAGGAATCATGCCTTACCTCGATGGCAAACTGATACTCACTAAACTGTTCAGTCAGATAATTCAGAAAATCGGTTAGCCTGGGCAAATCATAATGCAAACCTGGTGGAAGTTGAATCAACACCGGCCCCAAACGCGTTGCCATGATATCAAATACATCGAAAAAATTCTGCACGGCCTCTTCAGCATATAACAAACGTCGCTGGTGCGTAATAAAACGACTCATCTTCGGACAAAAGCGGAAGTTTTCCGGCGTGCGATTCATCCAGCCGGAAGCCGTTATCTTTTTGGGCAAGTGGTAAAAGCTGGAGTTCAGTTCCACGCAATCGAACTGTGTCAGATAATGTTCAAGGTATTGGGCCGGTTTTACGTCCGGAGGATAAAACACACCATTCCAGTGCTTGTAGCTCCATCCCGAAGTGCCGATATGCAACTTACTGAAATCCATCTCACATATCATTTTTTTACCACTATCGGTAAAGTTATGAAATCGGAAGGGGAATCTGTAATTCACCACCGATGCATTTTGTAATCACGCTCAACAGACACTAACTTTATAATTGAACCAGCTAAAAATCATCGTCATGAAAGCATGGGTTATTGAAAAAATCAGCGATTTGAACAAAGAACAGGAACCGCTCAAACAGGTTGAACTACCCAAACCGGTTCCAAAAGAAGGCGAACTGCTGATAAAGGTAAAAACCTGCGGCATCTGCCACACCGAGTTGGACGAGATTGAAGGCAGAACACCGCCACCGAGATTTCCGGTCGTTCCAGGCCACCAGGTAGTCGGAATCGTAGAAGAAAACCGGGGAGGCAATTCCGTCATTAAGGTAGGAGACCGCGTAGGTGTTGCCTGGATTTTTTCGGCTTGCGGAGAATGTGAATACTGCCTTTCAGGAAGAGAAAACCTTTGCCCCGATTTTCGGGCAACAGGAAGAGATGTCAACGGCGGATATGCTGAATACATGACCGTACCAGAAGGTTTTGCTTACAAAATCCCCGACTTGTTCAGCGATGCCGAGGCCGCTCCCTTGCTCTGTGCCGGAGCCATTGGTTACCGTTCGGCTGCACTCTGTAACCCAATAGACGGTCAGCGGTTCGGACTTACCGGCTTTGGAGCTTCCGCCCATTTGGTCATTAAACTGCTGCGGTTTCGCTTCCCAAAATCAGAAGTGTACGTCTTTGCGCGAAATCCCAACGAACGAAAATTTGCATTGGAATTAGGTGCTACCTGGGCCGGCAACACAACCGATAAACCGCCCCACCAATTGGACAGTATCATTGACACTACGCCGGTATGGAAACCGGTGATAAAGGCATTGGAATGCCTGAAACCGGGCGGGCGACTTGTCATCAACGCTATCCGGAAAGAAAATATCGATCAGGATGAACTGTACCGGATGGATTACGACCGGCACCTGTGGATGGAGAAGGAGATAAAAAGTGTGGCCAATGTCACCAGCCACGATGTGAAAGCGTTGATTTCCGCTGCAGCGGAGATGCCGTTCAAGCCGGATGTTACGATATATCCGTTTGAAAAGGCAAATCAGGCATTGATCGACATCAAACAACGAAAAATCAGGGGAGCAAAGGTTTTGGAAATCTAATACTGTCAGGACTTCAGCATCTTTCCAACAAGTTGTTCTGTTCGGGTAACCAAAAGCGCATAAGCATGTTGCATCGCATCTTCAAAGGAGGTCTCCTCGTTTTTAATCGCCTCAACAGCAACGACGGGCAGTTCGTTGATTTCGTCAGATTTTAATTCGCAAATACCGCACACAACGCCGAAAGGTTTTTTGAATTGCAGAGCCCGTTCCATCGTGCCTTTGACCACTTTCCCTTCCAGTGTTTGCTGGTCAAATTTTCCTTCGCCCGAGATGAGCATATCAGCTTCTTGCAGCAACTTGTCGAAATGCAGAATTTCCATGATGGTTGTTATCCCTTTCCGTGGTTTCGCTTTCAGGAAAATCATGGCACCGGCTCCCAATCCACCAGCAGCTCCAGCTCCGGGAATGTTAGCCACATCAAACTTCCATTCTTGTTTTATCAGTTCGCTAAAATGCCTCAGCCCCCTATCCAGCATTTCAATCTCTTCCGGATTAGCCCCTTTCTGCCGCGCAAAAACATGGGCAGCACCATTCGTTCCGTACAAAGGATTTTCTACATCGGTAACCAGGACAAACTCCGTGTTAGCCACATCCGGATTGGCCTTTCCACCAATAGAAACTATTTTCTCCAAAGAAGCACCAACCGGTGATAGTTCGTTGCTATTCTTGTCAAAGAAACGATAGCCCAATGCCTGCGCGACGCCCAGACCGCAATCATTGGTTGCACTACCTCCGACAAACAGATAAATCTTTCGGGCACCTCGGTGCAAAGCATCGACAATCATTTCGCCGGTACCCAGCGTCGTAGCAGAAGGCGCATGTTGCTCTTCTTCTCTCAACAATAACAAACCGGAAGCAGAGGCCATTTCAATGTATGCTGTATCATCCTGCAGGCCGTACCATGCTCCGACTTTCCGAAATAAAGGTCCGGTTACGTCGAGATAAATCCGCTTGAAATGAAGTTTCGATTCGATGGTTTCCAGTGTGCCATCGCCACCATCGGCCAAAGGCAACATATCGACCTGTGCCGAAGGTATCACCTTCAGAATTCCCTCCTTAACAGCATTACATGCCTCCAAAGCGGTCAGGGAACCTTTGAATTTATCGGTGGCGATCAGAATTTTCATCAGCTTACTTTTATGAGATGAAGTAATAAAAAAGTTAGAATATCTGCTATTTATCCTCTTTTCTTCAGCCAAACAAATTCGAGTCCCTGAAGAGACAACTCCTTATTAAAGGTACGATTAGAGATGATATCCGTCCATTCAGCATTTCCGGCCAGCAGGATGTTTTGCGTTCGCTGCGTCAGGTTAAAATGGGCATATACCGAGTCTTCATCCGAATTTCCTTTTCTGCACAAAGAGAATACTCCATTAACCGAATTAATCACCTCAAATTCTCCATACGGATCGAAAGCCGTCTCATTTTTTCGAATATCAATCAACCTTTTCAATCCGTTCAAAATGACCGACTGGCGGGTATCCGGATTATCGAGCAGCTCCTCCAGGTATTTGTAGTCGAACTTCTGCCGGTTTATTCGACGGTTCTGTCCGCTCTCCTCCATTCCCTTCACATCGTTCTCTGAGCCCACCATCGAATGAAAATAGATGGCCGGCAATCCAGGCATCGTCAGCAATACAGCATGAGCCAGCAAACTACGTTTCACGCCCAACTCCTCATCCTGGTCCGGCCCATGTAACAGACTAAGAAAATTGCAGTTGATCTCATAGGGGACTTGCTCACCGTTCCCTTTTGATTTGTACGAAACTTTTCCTCCGTTAGCCTGCGCCGCGTCGATGAGCACATTGAGTTCATCCCGATTCAGAATGTCATCTACCGGCATCACGCCGATACCATCGTGACTGGAGAGAAAATTAAAATAACACACGTTTTTTTGCGGAACTACCAGATTCGAAACCCAATCACTAAAGCGCTCCGTCGTTTCATTCAGCAGGCTGAAAGCCAACAACGGAGGCAGCGTAAAATTATACACCATATGCGCTTCGTCGCCATCGCCGAAATAGGCAATATTATCCGGGTGCGGCACATTGGTTTCCGTCAGCAACATCACTGATGGATTCAAATGCTCAATAACGCTTCGCATCAGCTTAACCAGTTTATGCGCCTGCGGAAGATGCATGCAGGTTGTATTTTTCTCCTTCCAGATAAATCCAACTGCATCGAGGCGAATAATCGAAGCTCCTTTCGACACGTAAAACAGCAACAGATTAAGCACCTCCAACAATAACTGTGGATTGGCAAAATTCAGGTCAACCTGGTCACGGCTGAACGTTGTCCAAACCTGGTAATCGCGATTCTTTCCTGAAAAAGTATGGACCAGCGGAGATGTTCGCGGACGGGTCACATTTTCGCAGCCGTCCAGGTTATCCACTTCGATATAAAAATCACGGTATTGCTCCTCGCCATTCAAAAACCCCACAAACCAATCAGATTGACTCGAGTTATGATTGATAACTGCATCGAACAGCAACCGGAAATCGTCCGACATCTTTTCAACTTCCTGCCAGTTTCCCAGTTCAGGATTAACCGAATAGTAATCAGTTACCGAAAAGCCATCGTCAGATGTATATGGATAAAACGGAAGAATATGTACGATGGAAACCTGCCGGCTTAAATACTTATTCAAAAACCGGTTAAGCGTCACCAATTTATCCTCTCCTTCCTGATAAACCTGATCGCCATACGTTATTAAAACGACATCCTTCTGAGTAAGCATTTTATTTTCCGCGTCAGCGAGAAACTGGTACTTATTCCAGAGTTTATCAATTCCATCCAAAAGCAAAGTAACCTCTTCGGGCTTGTAAATACCCGACAGGAGTTCCTTAATGTATTCCATAAATTACAAGAGATATTTCAGTGACAGACTTATTAATACAATCACGATAAACTGTACAATTAAAATAATGGTGTTCCTCGACCAGAAATGATAGGGTTCGTCATCAATAGCTTGCTTCTCAGCTACTGTTTTCTCCTTCTGAGTCAGTTTCTGAATGATTAAAGCTACCGCGAAGGTGACCACTGCGCCAATGAGGTTCCACCAGAACCAGAAAAGATGATCACCTACAACCAGCCAAAGAAACACATTGACCAAAACACCGGTGACCAATCCAACATTCATTGCCCGCGAATGTACCCAGCGAACCATGCTGGCAACCATAAACGTAGCGAGAATTGGACCATAGAAAACCGACCCTACTTTATTGATCGCTTCGATAACGGTATCGGCAATATTCCCGGTAAAAAAAGCAAGCACAATGGTAACAACTCCCCAGAATACTGAGGTAAGTTTGGAGTATTTTAAGTATGTTTTATCACTAACTTTCTTTCCTGCTACTAATAAATCTTCTGTGGTAACGGCACTCAACGAGTTAATAGTTGAACTAAGCGATGACATAGCTGCCGACAAAATAGCCACAATCAATAACCCCACCAGCCCGTGCGGCAAATAATCACGAATAAAAACCGGAATTAACAGGTCAGGTTTGTCAGCTGGAATCAGACTGGAAAAAGCCGGGGTCACCAACGCAAAGGTACCAACCACCAGTCCCATGATACTATACAACAACGTAATCGGGAACCTCAATAGACCATTTACCAGCAGTGTATTTCGGGCTGTTTTGATGTTCTTTGCCGACAACAAGCGCTGAACCTGCGACTGGTCAGTTCCGTAATAAGATGCATACAGAAAGAAACCGCCGATGACCATCGGGAAAAAACCAAAAGCACTGCCGCTTCCCTCTCCGATTCCAAAATCTTTAAAATTGACTGCATTTAAACGCGAAGGATCCAGATGAGCCAGAAAATTGTGAAAGCCCCCAAGGTAATCAAGGCCAACAAATAACGAAACCACAATTCCACCGACCAGAATAATCATCTGAATCATATCGCCATAAACAACTGCACTCATGCCTCCCTGGTAAGAATAAATGAGTGTGATGACACCAATCACCAGAATGGTCTGATAAAAGGGAATCCCCAACACGCTCATCAGAATAAGGGCTACAGCATAAACCATCACTCCTGTTCCAAAAGAGCGGCTTATCTGGAAAACAATACTAATCAAAATGCGTGTTGAGCGGCTGAACCGATTCTCGAGATATTCGTAAATACTGACAATTCCGGCTTTATATAATTTGGGAACCAAAAATACTCCAAGAAATATCATGGCCAGTGGTAGCCCAAACTCATAACTGAGCCATTGCAATCCACCTCCCTGGCGAATTCCAACAAAAGCAGGTGCTGAGATGAAGCTAATAGCTGAAAGCTGCGTAGCCATCACCGACAGACTCAACGGGAACCAACCAAATGATTTTCCTCCGAGGTAATAGTCCTGCCGTCCACTTTTCTTGCTGAATAGTTTTCCCAGCAATAAAAATCCACCGGCATAAACCACCACGATAATATAGTCTATCCAATTCATGAAGTCGTTTTATTAATCATGTCCAACACCAGCGCAGCGGTCCACGAAAAATCTGCTCCTCCGTAGCCCGTTCCCGACTGGTTATCGGTAAAGGGATTAAAGTATTCAAAAATCCCGTATTCCTTCACCATTCCAATGGTTTGATTCTTAACCAGCTCAGCTTCACCGGAAAGATGGTAATTTAACAAACCTTTCCAAATCAGCCAGTTCATATTCACCCAAACCGGTCCGCGCCAATAGTTTTTCTGCTCAAAACCCACTCCTTCCGGATGGCATGACGGGAAAGGACGAATCTGTGTTTGCTCCCGGTTTGGCTTCAGCATCCGCTGAACACGGGCTAATGAAGGAATTCCGGCAAATATGGGAATATAAGAACCTGAACAGGGTTGCTTTAGCTGTTCTCTTCCAACCAGATCGTAAGGAAAATAAAGGTCCTGCTCATCATCCAGAAAATAGACGTCGAAACTTTCCGTTCCCTGATTTAATTTCTGCGAAAGCCAGTCAGTATCTTTATTCAATACTTTTCCAAGGCGAATAAGACTCTCCGTTGATGCGAGCAAAATACTGTTGAAAACCGGATCGAGTATCTGGAATGGAAAATCATCAGGAATTCCTGAATATTTGTGTTCCCTGAGCGTATCAACCAGATACAGATATCGCTTGTAATCCAAATCTTTGGGACGGGTCGATTCACTTTCTTTCACCTCATGAACATCTTTTCTTTCGAGCTGAATATATTCAAGCTCATCCAACGTAATCCGCTCCAGCGGAATATCCCACCACGGTGAGTTATCCATCCCCGATTCCCAGTTGTGCCAAATGGCCACCAATCCGGTGGATTCGTACTCACGATATTGATAGAGCCATTGGTGATAAGAACTGACTTTATTGAACAGCTCGCTGATGCGTTGAATATCCAATCCGGCTTTAAATAACTCTTCCAGAATAAATCCATGAACCGGCGGCTGAGTAATTCCGGATGTCTTCAAATCAGCGGGTGCTTCTTCCGACACACCGGAATTCCAATAATCAGCAGAAGGAAAATAGGAACTATATTTTTCCGCGTTATGAAAGATAATATGCGGTAGAAATCCATTCTTCCATTGGCCGGAAAATAATGCTTCCATCTCGGTAAGCGCCCTTTCAGGCTTGTGATGCAAGTTTCCCAGCGCAATGAATCCCGAATCCCAATTCCATTGAAACGGATACAAACGGGGTGACGGAATGGTAAATCGACCTTTCCAGTTTTTATCCAATACCTGTATACACTGATGTGCAAGTTCCATATAGAGAAGAAAAAGCCGGTTATTCTCCAATAAGAATAACCGACTTAGTGAAAATTTGATTAGAAATTAAAGGTCGCTCTCACATATACTCTTCGTGGCAGAATTGGACGGCCGACGAAAAAGTCGCCACCGCTAATCTGCGAATTTCCCTGACGGGGCGATCCCTCGGTAATACCTACTGAATTGGCGAGGTTAAATACCGACACACCTAAACGAAATGACTGAGTTTTGCCCAACATTGTTGTGTAGCCAGCATCCAGGCGCATGATAGAATAGGGATCCAGCTTAACAGTATTTGCATCGTTGGCAAAACGCTTGCCAATGAAATTATCTGATAAGCCGGCATCAAACACACCATCATTGTAGGCAATACCCAACATTCCCATGGCACGGGGCTGTCTTCTCAACCAGTTACCAACCTGACCCGGATTTCCTTCTACCTTGGTATACTCGTGATTCTGAACAGTTAAGTTACCGTAGAAATTCAGCTTTTTGGTCAGGTAATAACTTGCATACGCCTCCAGACCAATGGTCCGTGTACTTTGCACACTTACCTGTTCGATGACACCACCAGCACCATCATTCACAAAATCAACTGAACGACGGTCGCCTAATGTTACGTAGTAAGTGCCCAGATTGGCTGCAAAATTCTTAAATCCGAATTTAGCACCGGCTTCCGCCTGATAAATTTTTTCAGGTTTATATGACTGTGTCACACCGGGACTGATAAATTTCACCGAACGAATTTCGGGGAAGAAATACCCTTTCGAGAAGTTTGCATACAAATTGGCTTGATGCGACAATTTATACAGACCCGCCATCGCTAGTGCAAAACCATTGGTTTGTACAGTTCCTTTATCGAAAGTATTGGAGCCGATTCCGGTTTCACTGGTAATAAATCCTTTCGCATGCTCGTAGCGGAGACCGACGTCCAGATTGAATCGATTCCACTTAATTTCGTCAGCCAAATAGCCGGCCGATTTCTGCATCGCATTCACTTTATTGGACGTCTGCGAACCAGAACCGACAATGTAACCGCCTTCTGTATAATGCTGAGTCGCTCCGTTTTCCTGGTAAGTTACATTAACCATTTTCGGCTCATTCCGGAAATCGCCCAAATAGCTGTAAATGTAGTCATCGTCTCGGGCAGAGGTGTACGAATTGAAGGTTCCAATTGTAAGATTGTGATTCGCGCTTCCCCAAGCGAAATTTTTCGAGAGGTTGAACTCACCAACCAATTCCTGCATCGGGCGATTACGATCCAAAATACGGTTTTGGAAAAGCAAATCGGTCGGTTTCAAGGGCTGTCCGGTAGAAACATACGTGAACGTAGCGTTGGCAGGTAAACCTCTTGCCGCCAGGTAATCAGACTGCAGTTCCGGAACGTTATGTACTCCGTCGCCATCTAAAAACAGGTTGAACTGGTGTTGGTAGCTGGCATATTTTGTTTTAACCTTCAACACCCAGTCATTATCAAAATTGTAGTTGAAATCAGCCATCAGGTAACCACCTTTAGTCATTACACCATTGCTGATTTGCGATTTGTGAACACCATAAGGAGTATCGAAAGAGAAATCAGTCGCTTCACCTGTCAGCGTCGTATATACCGTTTTTCCGTCATTTCCTTTCGGACGGGAATAGTTTCCGTTGTTGTTTTTCAACGGATAAGGCAAATAGAATACTACTTTATCATCGATGTACTGTCCGTAAAGGGTAAAAGCACCTTTACCATCATTCAACATCTTTTTGATATTTCCACGGAACTGTCCACCAACTGTTTTTAAGCCTGTTTTCAAAGGCCCTTCGTCATACCGGAGGAAACCTGAAAAGGCATAAAAAGTTGTTTTATTAATCTGTCCTGAAGAGAGTACATCAGCCCGCGCACGGCCACCATCAGCCCATTCCAGCTGAATTTTGTTTTCGGGGATAGCTGAGCCGGTAATACTGGAATAGTTGATAATACCCGCAACCGAACCAGCACCGAACAAGGTAGAAACACCACCTTTTACAAATTCCATATTCCGGAAGCCTAAATCATTCCGAAAATAAACGTCGTGTGCCGAAGAGTTCAGACCGAAAGCACTCAAAATCGGAATTCCGTCAATCTGAATCGGTGTAAACTGATACTGTCCGCCGGAAGGCAAACCACGTACAAACACGTTGGAAGCAACCTCGCCACCGCCACCTTCGGCAGTGATACCGGGAACCGTTCTCAGAATATCAGCCTGACTGTTGGACGTCAGTTTCTCCAGCTTCTTGCTGTCCATTTCGGTCATCGACAACGGAGAATCGAATTGCGTCCGTTTACTAAACGTTGCCGTTACAACCACATCGTTCAGGTTAAACAGGTCAGCAGAGAGGCCAAAATTCTTGGTAAGTGTTTTGCCTTCCTGGATGGTAACTTTTGTGGTTTGCTTTGTATAACCAACAAACGAAACACTGACCGTAGACGTTCCGGCCGGAAGGCTCAGTGAATAATGGCCATTTCCATCGGTAATGGTACCGTTTGTTGTGCCATCGACATATACCTGCGCCCCAGGCAATGGATTGCCGTTATCACTTTCGGTCACCTTTCCTGATAAGGTACCTGTTCCTTGCGCCATTGATGTCAGAGATAACATCATTAAGGCAAGAAAATGAACTAAAAAAATGTTAGTCTTCATAGGTTTACTATTTTTTAATAGGACTTGGATTGAATTTTCTGATGGTAAAACTATGAACTATAAATCCCGGACTCCTGACTCTTATTTTCCATTTATGATACTTTATTTGCCTTTTTTCATTTATTGATTACTTTTACTGTCAATACACTGTCACTTTATAACATAAAGTAAGAATCGTTCTAAACAAATGACCGGAAGACCAACCATTGAAATGCTGACCGAGGACCCGGGACAATCCATTCTCTGTCGAAGAATCGTAAGAGCCAAACGTCCAGATATCCATAACGAGGGTGTATGGCATTACCATCCTGATTTCGAGATTACGTACACGTTGAAAAGTTCCGGGAAGCGATTTGTAGGCTACAATATTTCCGATTATACCGAAAGTGACTTTGTTCTGATTGGTGAGAACCTTCCCCATTCCTGGATTACCAATCAGTACACTGAGCAGATTGTAGTCAATTTTAAAAGGGACATGTTTGGCGATGCATTTTGGAATGCCCCTGAGATGAAAAAAATAGAAGAGTTGTTGGACAAGAGTCAGCAAGGCATCTTTTTCAATTCGGAAACGTCGTCGAAAGCATTGCCATTAATGTTTATGATTGAACGCGAAAATGGGTTCAACCGGCTTCTGCATTTTTTCCGTCTCCTCGATTTGCTGGCGAATGCCGAAACACAGGAAGTCATTACCCACTTTCATCACGAGGTGAAAGACAGCCTGAAAGCGTCGAATCGCATTGAGCGAATCTATTCCTACATCTTGCAGAATTATCAATCGAACAACATTTCGTTCACGGAGCTAAGCGAGGAATTGAATATGAATAAGAGTTCGGTGTGCAAGTTTGTCAAGAAAGTGACCAAGAAGACTTTCTCGGAGATTGTGATTGAGACCCGCGTCAACGAGGCCTGCAAACTACTAGCCGTTAGCGATATGTACATTTCCGAGGTTTGCTTTGCCTGTGGCTTTAACAACCTCTCAAACTTTAATCGTTCGTTTAAAAAAATAATGCACACGACTCCCAAAGAGTACCGAAATATTTACCGAAGTTCGAAGAAAGAAAACTAAAACCCTCGATAACCAGAATATTTAGCCATGCCTGACTTAACCTCGAAATCAGAAAAACTTATCAACCAAAACGCTGAAACTGCGCTGGAGAAGCTTTTAAATTCACCATTCTTCAAAAAAGCGCCTGAAGCAGGCTGGGCCAACTATAAAAAACAATCGTTAGAAGCTGGTTCTTTATACATTCATGAAACAGAGAAAACCAACGAACTATTAATCTCAGAAAATGGCGGACTCGGTGGATCTGCAGAATTCAGAGTATTCTTAAAAATAGAAGAGCAGGGTCAGCAAAAATCACTAATGACTTTACATTTCAAATCAGGTTTATTTTCCGTTTCAACTATTAAATGGTTGTTTATCCTATTGCTGCCAGTTTCTGCTTTTAGTTTTTACTTTAATGAAATAATTGGTTTTGTTCTGGTGCTTATTGAGATCTTCTTTCTGATTATGAATTTATTGAACTGGCACACCCAAAACAGGTTCCTTAAGGCTATCGATGCCTCATTAAAGCAAACCTCCGATAAAACAAAATAGCCAAACTACGAACGGTACTTCTGCAACAATTCCAGCATTTTCCGATCGAGCTGGTTACCACGGAAGTTTTCGTACTTCACATCTTTCCGGTCTGAATTAAAGATACCAAAATCGCCTTTCAGGTTCCAGAGACTCCATCCCCAACCCATTTCACGCCACAGCGAAAGAAAATCTTCCATCCAGCTCAGGCATATTTCATGCGGAGTATATTTATAACATCCCCATTCGCCCACATGCACATTCACACCTTTCTTCACCAACGGACGCCAGGGATCAATCTTTTCCTTCCTGAGCACCTCTTTGTTCCAGGTTTTCCCGCTTTTATCGGTAAACGGCCAGGATGGTTCCGGCCAACTATCGGGAGTGTAACCGGGAACCCAACTCGCCCGGTAATGCGAGACCTGCATCGGGTCGTAGCCACGGCAACTCTGCACAAGGCCCAAATCAGCTATTTCCGGAACCGGATCGCGACCCACATTGATGCCGTCAGCAAAAATCAGTCGTTTCGGATCTTCTTCCCGGATTGCTTCCACCAGCGCTCTGACCACACGGGCGTAGTTTTCATTGGGTGTGACAGGAGGTTCGTTGAGCAGGTCAAAGCTGAGACGCCGGTTCGGAATGCCCTTGTAACGTCGTGTAATATACCGCCAGTGATAAATGGCCGCCTCAAGAGCCTTGTCCTTCTCAGGTCCGTAAAACAAATCGATGGGTTCCAGACCACGACCATTAATACAATAACCCGGAATCCGATGAAGGTTCATGTTGATATGCACATTATACTGATGTCCGAAGTTCACCGCCTGATCGACATCAAGGAATACTTTCTCATTGATATCCATCCATTTGTCCACTTCCGGTTTCGACCAGTTCCAGTACGACATGGGCAGGCGGGCAAAATTGAATCCTAACTCCTGCATCAGTGCAAAATCTTCCTCATCGTATTTGCGGTTGGGCTGATTTCCCGAAAACTTGGCCAACAGATTAAAACCATACCAGCGGGGGATCTTCCCCGGGCGAATATCCCTTGCTTCATCGAAAGCCATAGCACTGCCCGAAGTAAGGAGTGTTCCGGCTGTTGCCAGACCGGCTCGTTTCAAAAAGTCACGTCTTTCCATCGTATGTAGGTTTTGTTAGTTCAGCTTTTCAGGAAATCGTCTTTTTCTTCGTCTAACTTAGGTTTCCTTTCAGAATGTTCCCTTCAGCATCGGTTGCCAGGTAAGGCATCCAGTATTCCAGTGCAGCAGGGCCTTCGGGAAGTTTATCCATGTGCAACAACTCAGCTGCAGTAAGCCAGCCACCGACTGATGCATCCTCCAATAATTCACGGGCTTTATCCACATCTTTGCGAACTCCCAAACCAGCAAGATAGAGCAAAGCCTGATTAAAACGGGCCATCTCATCGCCGCCATCTGCCAACTCGGTTAATTGCTCCAAACAGGCTTTAAAATCGGGACCGTTCAGTTCTCCTCTTTTCAGGAAAGTGGCCTTATTCAATTTGGCCGCGCGCAATCCACCTCCAGCAGCTTTGTTCAACCATTTCCAGGCATCTGCCGGATGACGTTTCTCCAGTTCGGGCGAAACCAATAAGGTCGCCAACAGGTTGGCCGCAGGAAGGAATCCGTCTTTCGCTGCGGGTTCCAGAAATGAAATGGCTTTCGGAAAATCGGCCTGTTCGTCATTTCCGGCATATAAACGTCCCAGCATAAAACGCGACTCATTATCGCCGCCATAGCCACCTTTGGCAAAACATTCGGCCGCTTTGACCGGATCGGCTTCCGTCCCCTCACCATCTAAATAAAGTTCGCCTAGTGTTCGCCAAGCCTCGGAGAAACCATTTTCAGCTGCTTCGCGGTAGAGTGCAAAAGCCGTTTCCTGATCTTTCGGGACACCCTCGCCATAAAAGTACATTCCGGCCAGGTTATATTTGGCTTCCACCGAGCCTTCCTCAGCAGCCTTCTCAAATAATTGAAACGCCTCTGAATAATTTTTCTCCAAACCTTCGCCCATGTAATAGAGCACACCAAGGTTATATTCGCCCAAAGCAAAACCACTGTCCGCCGCCTTCTGATACCATCTGGCCGCCTCTTCCAGATTCACCTCAACTCCTTTCCCCTGATGATAGGCATTGCCCAAATTATTCATGGCTTCCGGAATATTTTTTTCCGCCGCAAGGCGATACATTTCCACAGCTTTACCCGTGTTGGCTTCAACTCCACGGCCAGCTTCGTGAAGCACGCCCAGATTAAACAAAGCCCGGGCATAACCTTCGTCCGCCGCTTTTTGATACCAGCTAAATGCCTTTTCGGGATTTTTTTCTACCGTGATGCCATTTTCGAAGTAAACGCCTACGCGGAACATGGCACCAGGTACACCTTTCTCTGCCGCATCCATAAACCATTGAAACGCTTTTTCCTTATCAGACCAATAGCTCAGTCCTTTCTCATGCAAGATGCCCATCAGGTAGGCAGCCCGAGGATGTCCGGCTTCGGCCGAACGGCTGAAATAGTCGGCCGCTGCATGCTCATCTTTTTCGGTGATTTCTCCCGCCAGACAGAGACTGGCGTAACGGTATTGCGCCTCAACGACACCTTTGTCCGCCGCGCGTTTCGCGTAGTCAACGGCTTTTTTTGCATTCACTTCAACATTCTCGCCCGTTTCATACAGATATGATAACCGAAGCATGGCCTCTGCATTACCTCCCAAAGCAGCCTTTTCGAGCCATTCGGCACCTTCTGATTCTGCTTTTTCGAGGTATTGGTTGGCAATAATTTCCTGGGCAGGTGCATACCCTTTGTCGGCTGCCACCTGGTACCAGTCGTGCTTTTCGCCCAGTTCGTCCAACAGACGTCCAAGCAGAAACATGGCTTCCATAAAGTTGGCATCGGCCGCTTGTTCCAGGTATTTTTTTGCCAATTCGATATTCTTCTCAACGCCCAGCCCTTCGAAGAGTATTTTTCCCATTTTCATGGAAATATCAGCCGGCAGGGGATCACCAATTTTTGAGAACCAATGATAAGCCAGTGCGTAATCCTGCTCCGTTCCCCTTCCTTCGTAATAGAAACGACCGACCTTACCGCAGGCTTCCGGATAATCTTTTTCTGCGGCTTTCAAATACCACTCAAACGCCTTTGGCAATTTTACGGGCACCGATAATCCTTCTTCGAAAACCTCCCCGATTTTGTACATAGCCGGAGCATAACCTGCTTTTGCCGATTCATACCAGTTATCAACGGCCTCTTCCAAATCGCGGCGGCCGCCTTTCCCAATTCGGACCAGTCGTCCGAAATTATACTTCGCAACAATGTCTCCCCGCTCAGCTCCCCGTTCATACCACTCAAAAGCTTTCTCATCATTCTCCTCGAGGCCGATGCCGGTTTCGCGCATTTCTCCAATATAGTTACAGCCATCGGCACCGCCGGCACGGGCTGATTCGAGAAACCAACGAACCGATTTACTGGCATCCTTTTGCCTGTTCTCACCCGTATAATACCACTTCCCAATGGTTAAAGCAGCATCCGAAAAGCCATTCTCCATCAACTTCTCAAAAGCTTCGTATGCCGTTTCCCATGAGTTCTCCTGCTCATAGAAATCAAGGAATATCATTGCAGGCTTATAACCGGTATCGAACGCTTTTTCGATACGTTTCAGTCCTTTTTCCGCCTTGCCTCTCTTCAGCAATTCAAGACCTCGCAGGAATAATTTGTTTTCAGGGAGTATATTTTCAGTCATTATTTATCGATTTAACAGACTTTAAAAATAGCGTAACCAGTTAACAGAATGAAAAGGTTTTATCGAATTTCTGTAATATTTTTCCCTTTTGGAATAAAAACGAAATTGCCTTTTATATAATTTTAGGATCGACGTTTAATCGGGCAACTTCAAAAACGTTAATTTTACCCGAAACACCATGAGCATGGAACCGCTGAAAATTATTGACCACTACTACAGAAAAGACACTCAAGCATACCAAATTCTGGTTACTCACAGTCAATTGGTTACCGAAAAAGCGTTATGGATTGCCCAGCGCCATCCGGAACTCAATCCCGATTCGGATTTTATTGCCGAAGCCGGCATGCTGCACGATATCGGTATCATCAAAACTCATGCTCCCGACCTCGGATGCTATGGCGAACTTCCCTATTTGTGTCATGGTTATTTGGGGCGCGAAATACTGGAAACAGAAGGCCTGAACGACCATGCCCTGGTATGCGAACGTCACACCGGAGTGGGCATTACGGCAGAAGAAGTGATAAAAAACAAGCTTCCTCTGCCGGAGCGCGATTTTGTTCCGGAATCGGTGGAAGAACAAATCATTTGCTTTGCCGATAAATTCTTCTCCAAAAGCAAGGACCTGAAAAAAGAAAAATCGCTCGACGAAATCAGAAAATCGATGGGGCGCTTCGGACAGAAAAATATTAACCGTTTTAACGAATGGTGCGAGTTATTCCTGTAAACAAGGAATAATAACAACAAAACAAAAGGCGGGAAATATCCCGCCTTTCTTCCTTACCTAAACTTTCTATCAGTGACTATGTTCATGCTCTGCCCCTTCGAAGTACAAAGCGGCAAATTTATCGACTACATCGTTCATCATCCCGATGTATTTCAAATCGGTTGTTTGTTTCGCCTTCATGGCATACACACATAATTCGTGCAGCAGTCCCAACATTTTTATATTCTTCTTTTGTTGTTCCGGCTCGTCGCTCAACTTGATGCGCTGAAACATAAAATACTGTGTCGCGGTATCCTGTATTTTGGTTGCATGCACGTCTTTATTGGTTACCCAACGAACCAACTGGTTATAATTAACAGGTGTTTCACCTGATAACTGGGTTACCATTTGCATACTTTTTTCCACTGTATGGATATCTTCTTTTAGCAGTTGAATGCGAAGCGAATCTCCATAAATTCCACAGGGAATTTCACAGTGGGCTTTCGCCTCACCCGAAAACATAGCAAGAAGAGCAAAAAGGGTAATGAACACCAATTTTTTCATAATATCAGGTTTTAATCGTTAGTTAATTTGCGTACTATTAACACAGTAAGTCGTTCATTGTTCAACAATAACAGAATACAGCTGTTTGAAAACAAAAAACAAAGCTTGGCACTAACTAAACGACAAAGGGGACGCATATTCTTCTCATTAAGCCTGATAATTATCGGATTAGTGATTGCGTTTGTTATGCCTCGCTTCAGCAGACGAATTCTGATGTACCGCACACCGGGGTACGACGATTACAAACTTTTCGATTACCAGAAAATTGACACCGGTAGTGTTGAGCCATGGTCTGTGCTTCCAAAGAAAAGCCAGATTCCGCTTAGCGAAAAACAGAAACTCTACCTTGCAGCGGGCCACACTTTTAGCTATGTAGTTGTTCACCAAAACCAGATAGTTAAAGAATACTACTCGCAGGACGCCGGTGCTAAATTCCGGCCCAACTCATTTAATCTTACGCAGGGAATTCTTTCCTTACTGGTCGGAAGCGCCATTCAGGATGGCTACATTAAAAGCGTCGACCAGCATGTCAGTGATTTTTATCCGGAGTTCTATGAAAAAATGAACCAGGGCATTACCATCCGGAACCTTCTCGAGATGACATCCGGATTGCAGCCCGCAAAAAATATGACCAAACGCTGGCCCTTTTCCCTCCAGGCTTATTATGCCAAAGACCTGAACAAACGCATCCTGAAAATGAAATCGTCGGAGCCGCCGGGCGAAACCTGGCATTTTACCAGCGCCAACGCACAATTGCTGGCCATGGTCATCGAAAGGGCCTCAGGTATGAAAATATCAGACTACCTCGAAAAGAAACTCTGGATTCCCCTGGGATGTGCTGAGCCGGCGCTTTGGTCGGTTGATGACGCCGGAAATGAGAAAGCATTTTGTTGCTTTTTCGCTACCGCGAAAGATTTAGCACGCATTGGTCAGCTTATTCTGAACGAAGGCTACTGGGATGGCAGACAAATTGTATCACGGGATTACCTCAGAAACATGATTACTCCGGTAGAAGGATTGCGCAATGCCGCCGGCAAAGAGGTTAACAGCTGGGGCTGGTACTGGTGGATTACTAATTACCGTGGGCGGCAGGTTATTTTCAGCCGTGGTCAAATGGGACAATACCTTATTATCGTTCCAAAAGAAAACATGATCGTTGTGCGTCAGGGCGAACTAGGCTCGCCTGATTTCACGCGCATCAATATTCCCGAACTATACCAGTTACTTGACATTGCTTTTCAAACGTCCGGTGTGGTTCTCTGAAAAAATATCCTAATTATTATCGTAGAAACTCTGACGTTTGTTCAGTTTCAAATCCTTCAGCAGTGCCGAACTGGCCCTGATGGTGAAACTGTAACTTCGCCGGTATCCGAACGGAATCAGGTTGAGAGACATCTGCCAGCAGTGCAGGTCGCGGAACACATTAAACTGCGTAAACGTCACTTGGTTGTTGCCAATATCGTAACCCGACGAAAAACCGATTTTCCACTTCTTCGTCAGGTTCACGTTACCCGAAAAATCAACCGTTGAAGTAATATTAGCACTCACGTCCGGCCTGTTTTTACTGTACCGGAAACTGTAATCGAGGCGAACGTCCCAAGGCAAATTGAAGTCAGCATACTCCGGGTATTCCCCGGGCAGAATTTTTCCCTGCCCGTCATCTACAGCTTCTTCTCCCGGCGTTTTCCCATTCTTATCATCGTTTTTCTTCGACTTAAAAGATAACCCGAAGGACAGGTTCGCGGATGTCAAACGAGCCAGCTTACCCGTCTGGTTCACTTCGAAGGTATTGATCCGTCGCCCGTCGACCATGGCATACGGATCGAAAATAGCACCAAAGTTGATGTTGGTTCCCGCCACTTTGGTCCGGCCTCGCAAACTGATGTTTGATAGATTCAATGAATCAGCTGCCAGGTTATACGAGCCACTCAGCGAAAGCTGGTCAAGAAGCTTGATTTTTTTGTAAGCATCCTTGCTGGTTGTATCTTTCTCCGACTTCAGCTTTTTCATTTCCAGCGTATTGTTCAGGCTGAAGCCGATAGAACCAGAACGTCCGCTTCCGGCAGTACCGTAAAGGGCACCATCGTGATACGGATACCTGATTAATTCCGGTCTTCCAAGGGAGTCATAAACAGCAACTGTTCCATACATACCGTAGCGCGGATCACTGAAATCGGGGCGCATGCTGAAGCTGATACTGGGCGTCATCACGTGCCGGATACCCTTGATTTTGCTGTTCGGATTTTTCGGAGCGTACGTACCATACAACTTAGTTGACGCCCCCACGCTGAACGAATAATCGTAATCGCGGGTAAAACCGTAAATGGTATCGGTAACCTGTAATCTATTGGTATCGTAGTTATAGTCTTTCCGTATTTGCTTAGTGTACCAACGCTCCGTGTAATTAAACGATGGACTGACGGTAACGAATTTCAATGCCTTGAAGGAAGTACTAATCGGGATATTCTGCTTAATTCCGTTTTCCCAGTCGGTAATAAACGAGGAATTCAGCAAGTCGTATTCCTTCATGTTGGTCCGATTCTGAATATCGGCCGTATAACTAACACCAATCTTCTCGTACCACTTTTCCCTCCCCGCGCGATTCTTCGACTTGAACGGATATATACGATTCATATTGATCGTCATCTGCGGCAGCGTCAGGCTAATGGTCGTATCACGACTGTTCTGCGAATGCCGCAGGTTAGCCGACATGGAAAACGGCGAATTTTCCCAACGCTTGGTATAGGAAATACTCGACTGTTTGGTGTTTGTCAGGTAATTCTGTGTAGAATATGCATTGTTTTGATCATACGAGCTGGTCGAGAAGTTCACACTGGCACTGAACGTCTGGTTTGGACTGGCTTTGGGGTCCATCCGGTGGCTCCACGTAATGGCAAAATCGTTTTGTGTTTTATACCCCGGAAGACCTTTGTCACCGAAAACGTTCTTGTAATATTTCAGGTCAAAGCTTCCGCTGAACTTGTATCGAAGCTTGTAATTGGTATGAAATTTTATTCCCCGGGAGCCTTTCGAATAAATATCGCCTCGAAGCGCCACATCGAAATAGTCGCTGGCCGCCCAGTAGTAACCGAAATCGCGCAGGAAGAAACCACGGTTCTTCTCTTCACCGTATGAGGGCATCAGAAAACCGGAAGAATATTTCGGCGAATTCGGAAAGAATCCAAACGGAATGATCGCAAAATACAGTGGCAAATCCTCCACCACCAGGTAAGCCGGACCAGTGATGATCTTTTTATTGGAAATTACCTTGGCTTTTGTCATTTCCAGGTAAAAGTGCGGATGTTCGGCATCACAGGTCGTGTATTTACCATTTTTCAAACAGTAAGTCGAATCGTTAACCAGTTTGGTTCTTTCGGCCTGTACATAACCTCCCTGCTGTTCGGTGGTCACACCAAATACAATTCCCTTTTTTGTTTTGAAGTTGTACCTAATCTTATCTGCCTGAAACTCTTCGGAACCTTGCTTGAAGTTGGGTTTCCCCTGAATGGTTCCGGTTGAGTCGGGCATACCAACCGCATAAACTTCGCTGCTATCGAGGTTCAATTCGATGTAAGCCGCCTTTAACTGAATATCTTTATAATTGACCTGGGCATCACCATACATGAACACCTTTTTCCCGGTGATGGAAAAATCCAGCGAATCGGACGCCGTATAGGTGATTTCTGCATCAATGGATTGTACTTGCTGTGAAGATTGCTGATCTTGCTGTTGATTCTGACTCAGCGAATCCGGAGCCGGAGAAATATTGGTTGCGGGCTGCATCTGAGGATTCACATTACCCGAGCGCAACTGAGGTGTTTTCCGTTCAACCGGTTCCTGAGCATAAGCCATCAACGAATTAAACAACAGGATGACAAAGAAAAGATATAATCGATGATTTTTACTCAAAATCGTGTCTATTCAAATACGTTTAACCTACCGAATCAGCGATAAAATTATGTAGTGCAAAAGTAAAAAAACCTCCTTTAGAATTGGGGTCTCCCTAAAAATTATTTAATCTTTCTATTTTTGTAGTAGTTATGATAAAGCAAGCGACAAAATGTACATTATAAATTCCCTCTACCTCAATAAAATAAAAGATCTGAAAAAGATCGTCCTTCTCATACTGGGAATGGCCGCTCTGTTCCCGGAGCCCGCTTTTTCCCAGCCAGGAAACGATCCAAACTATAAACTGAAAACAGTTGTTTTGGACGCAGGCCACGGCGGTCGCGACCCCGGTGCCATGGTCGGAAAAAAGATGGAGAAGGATATCGCTCTCGGCATTATTTTAAAATTAGGTCATTACATTGAGAAATACATGCCGGACGTTAAAGTCGTCTATACGCGCGACAGCGATTTCTTTGTTCCATTGTACAAACGTGCTGAAATCGCCAATAAAATAAAGGCCGACCTATTTATCTCCGTTCACGCGAATATTTGTGGTACGCCGTCTATTCATGGTACCGAAACCTATGCGCTGGGATTGCACAGAACAGAAGACAACCTCGAAGTCGCCAAGAAAGAGAACAGCGTAATTTTGCTCGAGAAGGATCACACCACACGGTATGAAGGTTTCGATCCCAACTCCTCGGAATCATATATTATGTTTGAATTGGTTCAGAATGAATTCCTGGACCAAAGCCTAATGTTCGCTTCCGACGTGGAAGATCAGTTCAGAACCAGGGCAGGAAGACGTGACCGCGGCGTTCGCCAGGCAGGTTTCCTTGTACTCCGCGAAACATCAATGCCCAGCGTATTGATTGAAACCGGCTACATGAGCAACAAAAAAGAGCTGAACTACCTTGAAAGCGATAACGGAAGAGCCATTATTGCATCGGCCATATTCCGGGCATTCCGAAAATACAAGGAAACCATCGAGGCACGCAGCAAGTACCACACACAGCTTGTTGAAAACAAAAAAGAGGAAGTCAAGCCCGCTATCGACTCATTGGCTGTTTCCAAACGAGACACCGTTGACCTTTTTAAAGGAGTGGTATTTGCCATCCAAATTGCTGCTTCCAAACGAGAGCTGAAACTCGAGCCGGAGAATTTTAAAGGGGTCAAATATCTGTACCGAATCAAGACCGACAATATATATAAGTACCTCACCAGCGCATCGACCAGCGAAGATGATGTGCAGAATCAACTGAAAGAGATTCAGAAAAAGTACCCGGATGCGTACGTGGTAGCATACGAAAACGGCCATCCGGTTTCCATGCAAAAGGCACGAAGAAAAGTAGCTGCAGAAGCATCAAAGTAAAATAGTGCTTTTTTTATCAGGATTTTCCTTTTTACTTTTGTTTAGACTCTATATCAATCTTAGCCACGCATGAAAATTAGTAAGACCACAAAAATCGGTATACTCACTGTGGGTAGCCTCGCGATACTTATCTGGGGAATCAACTTCCTGAAAGGACGTGACCTGTTCAAATCAGAAAAAATATATTACGCCCGTTATCATAACGTCGGCGGCCTCGAAGCCTCATCAGATGTAAGACTGAACGGCTTCAAAGTAGGTTATGTCAGCGACATCTATTTTAAGGAAGATCGCTCCGGTGATCTCATGGTCAAACTGGCCATCAACAAGAACTTCGAAATCCCTAAAGGAACCGTAGCTGAAATTGTCAGCACAGACCTTCTGGGCTCACGTTCGGTAAAGTTGACGATGGGAAAAAGTCAGCAGTATTACCAACCCTACGATACGCTTCGTACTTCCGTAGAGGCTGACCTGAAGCAACAGGTAAGTGAGGAGTTAGCCCCGATTAAAGCCAAGGCTGAAAACCTGCTCGGTTCGCTCGACTCTGCAATCACGGTAGTTACTTATGTTTTTAATGACAAAACCCGGGACAATCTGCGGGAAAGCTTCGCCCACATCAACAATACCATTCTTAATCTCGAACAAACATCCAAGAACCTGAACTTGCTGGTGGCCGCCCAGAAAGAAAACATGGCCTCAACCATCACCAATTTGAGAAAGATAAGTGAGACGTTGAACAACAACGCTGACAATATTAATAATATCATGAAAAACCTGTCGAACGTAAGCGATACACTTTCAGCACTGCAGCTGCAAGCCTCGTTGAGCAAGTTCGACGATATGCTCACCAACCTGGATGAGATTATGACCAAAGTGAATAACCAGGATGGAAGTTTGGGATTACTGGTAAATGATCCGATGCTGTATAACAATCTTAACCGGATAACTCAAAACCTGAACCGGTTGTTGATCGATTTACGTCAAAACCCGAAACGTTTTATCCACTTCTCAGCGTTCGATCTGGGCAAAGAAATTTACCTTACTCCGAAGCATACTTCGCAACCTAATGAGAATGTGAAATTTAGGGTTCTATTGGTAAGCAGCACTTCAGCAATACCTATGGAATCAGCTCTATTTAAGCCATTTAAAGACGTCGAAGAGGTCAAATCAGGTAAGTACTTTAACTATTTTGTCGGGAACACATCATCGATTGAGCAAATTAGAACCATTTTAAATAAGGCTCAAAATGTCTTTCCCGACGCCTCGATCGTGGCATTTAAAAATGGGAAAAAAATCAGATTAGAAAGAGCGTTAAAAAAGGTTAACAAATAAATTTCATTCCAATTTCATTTTTTTTAAATTCGATAGCTGAATAAAATCGGAAATAGCCTCCCGGTAACCGAGCCTGCCGCATCACTACCGGGAAGATTCCAAAAACCAGCTTAGCGAATGAATTCACAAAAATCTACTTACCAAGATTTTGTGGCTCATGCTAGAACTCAAACAATTGACTATCAGATAGTTAATTTATTTTTGTTTTTTTACTTTTTTAATAAACTGAAGTCTAAACCGATACTAAAATGCAAGAGTCGATGGAATTTTTTTCAGGCTAATTTTTTATAACCTTTGTCTTGGGAAATGGAAATAATAACAAAGTTGAACTTCTTTTAAGCCTGCTGCCTAAATGAACAACGACCATGAAAAGGCCTGGGAAAATTGCCTCAGGATTATTAAGGACAACGTTCCTGCCATTAGTTTTCGGACATGGTTTGAACCTATTGTTCCGGTAAAATTGGAAGAGAATGTATTGACGATTCAGGTACCGAGTCCGTTTTTTTACGAGTACCTTGAAGAGCAATACATTGACATTTTACGTAAGACCCTGCGAAAAGAGCTCGGGACTGGAGCCAAGTTGGAGTACAGTGTTGTGGTTGACAACAACAATACTGTTAACAGCAAGCCTTATACCGTGAAGCTGCCGACAAACAACAACAAGAAAATTAAAAACCGGCCGCTTTCAGCTCCCCTCACGCAAGAGGAAAAATCTATCAAGAATCCGTTCGTGATTCCCGGCATCCAGAAGTTGCACATCGATCCGCAACTAAAGATGGATAATACCTTCGATAATTTTGTGGAGGGCGAATGCAACCGGCTGGCCAGAAGTGCCGGTTTCGCGGTAGCACAAAACCCGGGAGGAACAGCTTTCAATCCCCTGATGATTTACGGTAATTCGGGACTTGGGAAAACCCATTTGGCGCAAGCCATCGGGATTGAAGTAAAAGAGCGGTACCCCGAAAAAGTAGTGCTCTACGTAAATGCCAACAAATTCCAGACACAGTTTGCGGAAGCGACGCGGAACAATAACCGTAACGATTTCCTGCACTTCTATCAAATGATTGACGTATTGATTATTGATGACGTGCAGGAATTCGCCGGCAAGGAAAAGACACAGGAAACATTTTTCCACATCTTTAACCATCTGCATCAAACCGGAAAACAGCTTATCCTCACTTCGGATAAGCCACCGATTGAACTGAAGGGACTGGAACAGCGTCTTTTGTCGCGATTCAAATGGGGATTGACTGCTGATTTGCAGATCCCCGATTTTGAGACCCGCATGAACATCTTGCGGAAGAAAATCTACAAAGACGGTATTGATATACCCGAAGAAGTCCTCGAGTACATTGCTTCGCATATCAACACCAACGTCCGTGAACTGGAGGGAGCCTTGATTTCGCTCCTCGCCCAGGCAACCCTGAACAAGAAAGAGATTACGCTCGATCTGGCCATCAAGATGGTGAACAAGCTGGTGAAAAATACCCGGCGTGAAATCTCCATCGACTTTATAACAAAGGTAGTGTGTGACTACTTTGGTATGCCGATCGACAGTTTACAGGCCAAAACACGGAAACGTGAAATTGTACAGGCCCGGCAGATTGCCATGTTCTTTTCGAAGAGCATGACCAAATCATCGCTGGCGTCCATCGGTTCGCAAATTGGCGGGAAAGATCACGCGACTGTGCTGCATGCCTGTAAAACGGTAAGTAATCTGAAAGATACGGACAAAAACTTCAGGGTATACATCGACGAAATTGAACGCAAGCTGAAGATGTAATGCTTCATTAAGTGATTAAAAAAGCAGGCCTCCGGGTCTGCTTTTTTTTATATTTTCGTGTCCGTAAAATATCGCAAATCCATGCACTACCTGCTGTTAAGTATTCTGTCGTCGACGCTTATCTTTTTCATATTCAAATTCCTGGAAAAGTACAAAGCCGACCTGTTTCTGGTCATTCTGCTGAATTACATTACCGCGTCGGTATTAGGATTCCGGCTGGTTCCTCATTTGCCTTCGGTAACCACGATTATCAAAGCTGGCTGGCTGCCCTATGCCCTATTGATTGGTATCCTCTTCATTGCCATCTTCTTTTTGATAGCCCGCTCTTCGCAAAAGGCCGGGATTACCATTACGGCGTTGGCGGCCAAACTCTCGATGGTCGTACCCATTCTCTACTCCATCCTGTTCTTTGGCGAGCGGGTAACCATTTTCCGGATAATCGGAATTGCCACCGCCATTCTTGCTGTGCTCTTAGCTATTTATAAACGAAACGGAAAAACCAACTGGAATGCCGTTTTATTGCCGGTCGTTATCTTTCTCGGAACAGGAGCAGTCGACTCGATGGTAAAATACGTCCAACAGGTTTACGTAAGAGGAACTACAACGGCCGTTTTTACGACTGTTCTGTTCGCTACCGCGGGAATAATTGGCTTAGTGGTAACCATTTTTAAACGTCCCGGATGGAAAGAGTTCTTTCGCCTTCCTGTTATCGCCGGAGGAATTTTCCTGGGAGCAGCCAATTTCGGCTCGCTCTATTTCATGATTCATGCCCTTTCGTACAGCGGACTGGCCAGCTCCGTGGTTTTCGGACTGAACAACATGTGCATTGTTGCCTTCTCTACCATTCTCGGCATGCTCTTCTTCCGCGAAAAGCTGAGTACTGTCAACTGGACCGGGATTATTCTCTCATTCATCAGTATCTTTATCCTCGTTTACATTTGATTCATGGAAACAACCGATACATACCTGACCATTGCCGAACCGTCAGAAGGACTGTACAAGGATAAGGGAAGTAAATTCATCGCTTATGCTTATCCCGTTTTCACGGAAGAAGAAATCAAGGAAATTCTGAACGAGCTTAAAAAAAGTCACCACAACGCTCGTCATCATTGCTACGCCTGGCGGCTGGGAGCCGATATGGAACGTTACCGGGCCAACGATGACGGTGAACCTTCTGGCACAGCTGGCCGCCCCATCCTTGGACAAATTCGCTCGAAAGAGTTGACCAATATTTTCATTGTAGTAGTTCGGTATTTTGGCGGAACGCTACTCGGCGTTAGTGGGCTTATCAAAGCTTACGGAACAGCTGCCGAAGATGCGCTGGAACAGGCCGAAATTATCGAACGCGTCGTGGAAGATTTGCTCGAGATTAAGTTTGAATATCCTGCGATGAACGACGTAATGACCATTATCAAAGACGACAATCTGGAGCAACTGGAGACTCAGTTTGAACTGTCGTGCCGCATTGTGCTGGCCGTGCGTCAATCGTTGAGCGGGACCATCACTGACAAGCTATCGTCGCTGGAACAAACTAAGGTCGAGCGCATTGGCGTTCGATGAACAATTTGTGAATAAGTTTTGAGTTGAAATTGAAATATTTCAAAACCAGTTTCCCTATCTTTGTCTCTAATGAAGCAAGAACAGCCATTAGCAATTGATAACATTCGGTTGTACGAACCATTTCGCTTTCGAAATAAACTCAGGCGATGGGAAGGGCGTTCTCTTCATTTCTTCGCAGATCGATCATTTCGACTAAAGATATTTCTTTCAAAAGAAACCAACAGAGCCATTTTCAATTGGAACTGTTGGTTTTTTTTTGTCCGCAATTTTAAAACACCATTCATTAACTTGTAAACGTAGCTCCAATGAACGCACAAAATCTGATTTCAATTACCGACTTTTCGAAAGAAGAATACATGCGCATCATGGAATTGGCGGCTGATTTTGAAGCCAATCCCGATCAGCGACTTCTTGACGGAAAAGTGGTAGCCACCCTTTTCTTTGAACCATCCACCCGCACCCGCTTAAGTTTCGAAACGGCCATTAACCGTCTGGGTGGAGAAATCATTGGTTTTACCGATTCGTCCTCTTCCAGTGTCACCAAGGGGGAATCATTGCACGACACCATTAAAATGGTGAGCAACTACGCCGATTTGATTGTGATGCGCCACCCGCTGGAAGGAAGTGCCCGCTACGCTTCCGAAGTGTCGGACGTGCCGGTCATCAACGCTGGTGACGGTGCCAATCAGCATCCCACTCAAACCCTGCTCGACATGTATTCTATCGTGAAAACGCAGGAGACGCTCGACAACATCAACCTGTTTATGGTAGGTGACCTGAAGTACGGAAGAACAGTGCATAGTCTGCTCATGGCGATGTCGCATTTCGACAATCCGATTTTCAACTTCATCGCACCACCGGAACTGACCATGCCCAATGAGTACAAAATGTACCTTCAGTCGAAAGGCCTGCGTTATTTCGAGCACACTGAGTTCACTGACATCATTAGCGAAGCCGATATTATTTACATGACGAGAGTCCAGAAAGAGCGCTTCCCTGACCCGGTTGATTACGAGAAGGTGAAAAACGTTTACATCCTGCGCAACAAGATGCTGAAACACACCAAGGACAACCTGCGAATTTTACACCCGCTGCCCCGTGTGAATGAAATTCATACCGATGTAGACAGCAATCCGAAAGCCTACTATTTCGAACAGGCCCGAAACGGCGTTTACACCCGTATGGCTATTATCGCTCATTTGTTGAACCTGAAATAATTCCCGAACACAATGAAAAAGCAATTAAACGTAAGTGCCATTAAGCAAGGTACCGTTATCGATCATATCCCCACCACTGCCCTTTTCAAAGTAATTTCCATTCTGAAGCTCGACGAATGCAAAGACATGGTCACCTTTGGAAACAACCTGGACAGTAATGTGATGGAAGGGAAAGCCATCATCAAGGTGGAAAACCGTTTCTTCAAAGACAAAGAAATTAACAAAATTGCGCTGGTAGCTCCGCATGCCAAGCTCAATACCATCAAAGACTACGAGGTCGTGGAAAAATACGTGGTCGAAATTCCGGATGAAATACAGGATATTGCACGTTGCTTCAATCCGAAATGCATCACGAACAACGAAAATATCGACACGCATTTCGAAGTAATTTCCAAATCACCGGTAGCTTTGAAATGCCATTATTGTGAAAAAATCACCCATCAGGATCAGATGGATATCAAATAGAATTATCATCTTTGGACTTCCGGTTGAACCGGAAAACGAAATGCTAATTTTTTGATACCATGCAAACTGATTTTCAAAATATCCTGAATGGCATAAAACCGCTGTTCGATGCTTCGAAGAGCCGTGAGCAACTACTGGCCGACATTTGCGCCAAACTGAAAGAAGAGGTCTACCATTACGATTGGGTTGGTTTTTACCTGTTGGATGAAAACGCCAACGAACTGGTGTTAGGTCCGTATGTTGGCAAACCAACGGAACACACCCATATCCCGGTAGGAAAAGGTGTATGTGGACAGGTAGCTGAAAGCGGTGAGAGTAAAGTGGTGCAGGATGTAAGTACCGAAAACAATTACATTGCCTGCAGTATCGATGTACAAAGTGAAATTGTGGTTCCGGTTATGAAAAACGGAAAATTTGTGGCCGAAATCGATATCGATTCGCACTCGGCCGGACCATTTACCGACGAAGACGAGCAATTTCTCGGAGCCATTTGCAAAATGGTAGCCGAACAGTTTTAAGAACGTACCTTTTCAAAATAAGAAAGGCTGTCCCACATCGGAACAGCCTTTTATTTTTGGTGATTTTTTCGCTTAACGAATGCGGTCGATGGAGCGAACCAGCGCTTCATCACGGCCGATGCTACGAATAGCCAGGTACGTCAACACCACGGCAATTAACGGCATTACCAGACTGGGCTCAAAGCTAAATTTTCCGTCGAGCAGTTTGGCGCTGTGCGATGCGAAATAGTAGATAACTCCCGACAAGCCAATCATCAGCAGGATATTGAAAACCGACAGCCGAATCTGACGAATCCGTTTCTTGAAGGAGAAAATAGTAACCAGGTTCACCAGCACAATAATTCCCAGGAAAACCTGAATAGCAAGACCGCTGTAGAGAATCTCCGGGTCTTTGGCTCCCTGCAGGTAAATTCCCGCTTTATCGAAAACGTAAATAGAACCGTCGCTCCCGACTATTTCGGCAAACGGCACAAAAAACAGGGCCACTATTAACAACAGTGCTCCCAACAGATAAATGGACTGTATTCGTTGTAACATGGTTATTCTTTTTCCTGCAAAATTAATCTTTCGCCGCTAAGCATCAACAGAAATTGACCGATTAGTTATTGTTCAAAATCAACGGCAGACCGTTATCTCCGGCACCAATCACAATCACCTTGGAGTTTTGTGAATTGGCCAATTCCAACGTCGCCTCAATACCGCGCTGCTTTAATATTTTATCTGTCAACGACTTATTGATGATATCATTGTACGCAGCGATACCTTCAGCCTGAATCCGTTTCCGTTCAGCTTCGCTTTTCTCTTTTTCCAGACGGAATTGATAAGCCAGCGCTTCCTGCTCCTGCTTCAGCTTGCTCTCAATCGCCATTTTAATCTCGTTAGGCAGATTAATGGAGCGAATCAGCAAAGCACGCAAATCGATGTTATTTTGTTCCATCACTTTCCGGGCTTCGTCGATGATGGCGGCTTCTACTTCTGACCGTTTGGTCGAGTAAATCTCCTCGGCCGTGTAACGCCCGGCTACCCGCCTCACAGTTGAACGAATTTCGGGAATAATTAACTGCTCGATGTAATCCTTACCGAAGGTTTCGTGCAGGTATCCAATGCGATTATGAACCGGATTGAAACGAATGGAAACGTCCATTTTGATGGACAAACCATTTTTATCGAGCACGTCCATTGTTTCTTCACGCTTCTTTTCCTTCACGTCATAAACGAAGAGTTTGTTCCAGGGAGCAATCATATGAAATCCGGGAAGGTATACATGTTCCTTATCCAATCCTGTCGAAAACTTCCGGAAGATAACGGCGCGTTCGCCAGGTTCGATGGTAAAAAACATACTACTACTGAAAAAAACAATAACGACAACAACAATAGCAGCAAGAATAAGATAGGATCGTTTAAAATTCATACGGTTATTTTAAGTGATTAGTTTGAAATTTCGGTTCGAAACGAAAAAAGGTCAGGTACATCAAAAAATACTGAAAAAGCAGGTAATTCCTGACTTTGAAATTATGATTATTTTTCGATAGTTTTGGATATACAACAATTTTGAACAAATCTATGAAAAAAATAAAAGCATCTGAGCTTATTATCAATCCCGACGGAACTATTTTTCATCTGCACCTCAAACCTGAGAATCTTGCTGAAAACATTATTTTAGTGGGAGATCCGGGACGTGTAAAGCTGGTTTCCTCATTTTTCGACAACATTGAATCGACATCCGAGAACCGGGAGTTTGTATCGGCAACCGGGACATTTCGTGGCAAGCGGATTACGGCTTTATCGACCGGAATTGGAACCGATAATATCGACATCGTAGTAAATGAGCTGGATGCGCTGGTGAATATCGATTTGAAAACCCGCACAGTCAAAGAAGAGCATACGGCACTGAACATTGTCCGCATTGGCACATCCGGTGCACTTCAGGGCGATATTCCGGTTAATAGCTACGTTGCTTCGCAGCGCGCCATTGGTTTTGACGGTTTGATGAACTTTTACGCCGGACGTGAAACCTTTGCCGATATAGATTTCGAAAAAGCTTTCAAAGAACATACCGACTGGAACCCGTTACTTACATCTCCTTACGTAGTGGAAAGCGATTCAGAGCTCTTCAAGAAGATTGTCGGGGAAGATATGGTACCGGGAGTAACTATTTCGGCACCGGGATTTTATGGTCCGCAAGGCCGCGAGCTTCGTCTGCCGACAGCTGATCCGGAATTGAATGACAAAATTGAGTCTTTCCGTTTTAACGGAATGAAGATAACCAACTACGAAATGGAGTGCTCGGCGATTTACGGACTGAGCCATCTGCTGGGTCACCACGCCCTCACTATTTGTGCCATCATTGCGAACCGCGTAACGCGTGAAGCGAATGAAAATTATAAACCAGTGATTAAAAACCTGGTGGAAACCGTGCTTGAACGAATTGTTATGTAAATCCGAATAATGGATAAGCAGTTACAGGCCATGATTTCGCTGCTGGAAGACCCGGAAAAGACGGTTTATGAAGCAGTACTTCAGGAGTTGATGGAAATTGACCCATTGCTAATTCCCGAGTTGGAAATAGCATGGGAAAATGCCAACACCCTGCAACAACAGGATCGCCTGGAAAAAGTGATTGCGCACCTCCGCTTCCGGAAAGTTGCAGACCGTTTGAGAAAGTGGAATGAATCGGAACTCCCCTCCTTTCTGGATGGTTGGATCATTGTGAGTCAAATTCAGTATCCCGATCTGAACTCGAAAGACGTGGAAACCCAGGTGCAGCAAATTGTCACAGATGCGTGGCTGGAGATGAATGAGTCGTTAACCTCGCTCGAAAAAACCACCATCCTGAACCATGTGCTTTTCGAACTGTATCATTTCGATTTGAATGTGGCGAATTTCGGCTCACCGCAAAACTGCTTTATCAACGATTTACTTACTTCCCGTAAGGGAAATCCGTCCACGCTGACGTTATTCTATTGTCTGGTAGCCAGAAAGCTGCAATTACCCATCTATCATTTGAATTTGAAGCGGGTATTGTTTTTAGGCTATTACGACCCGGAGATGTCTAAGGAAGCTTTCGGCACCACGTCTTCCCCTATTCTCTTTTATATCAATCCGGCAAACAAAGGAGCCATTATTGGTCACAAAGAGATGGACTACTACCTGAGCCGGCAGCAATTGGAAATGGGTTCGGACATTATGATGGACGACCGTTTTTGCCTGAAGGGACTCATCGAAAGTTTGCAGGATTCTTACCGGGCAACAGGTGATGAGGAAAAAATAAAACAGTTGGATGTATTAAAAGAGATTATCACCGCATAAAAAAAGAGCTTCGAAATTTCGAAGCTCTTTTTTGTTTCTATTCTATCTTATTTACTTGGCATAATTCACAGCACGAGTCTCACGAATCACTGTAATTTTCACCTGTCCGGGATACGTCATTTCATCCTGGATTTTCTTGGCGATATCGTACGAAAGCTCTTCAGCCTCCTTATCAGTCAGCTTGTCACTTCCCACAATTACGCGCAACTCACGACCGGCCTGGATTGCATAAGTCTTCATTACGCCCGGATAAGAAAGCGCCATGGCTTCCAGGTCCTTCAGGCGCTTGATGTACGACTCAACAGCTTCGCGACGGGCACCCGGACGAGCACCTGAAATCGCGTCACAAACCTGCACGATTGGTGCCAGCAAGCTGGTCATCTCAATCTCGTCGTGGTGAGCACCAATGGCGTTGGTCACAAGCGGCTTCTCTTTGTACTTTTCGGCCAGCTTCATACCAAGAATAGCGTGTGGCAATTCCGGCTCGTCATCCGGCACTTTACCGATATCGTGCAACAGTCCGGCACGTTTGGCTTGTTTCGGGTTCAAACCAAGTTCAGAAGCCATAATGGCACACAAGTTGGCTGTTTCGCGCGAGTGCTGTAACAGGTTCTGTCCGTAAGAAGAACGATATTTCATTTTACCGATCAAACGAATCAACTCAGGATGCATTCCGTGAATACCCAGGTCGATACAAGTCCGTTTTCCGGTCTCAATAATCTCTTCTTCAATCTGCTTCTTCACCTTGTTTACGACCTCTTCAATGCGGGCCGGGTGAATACGTCCGTCTGTTACCAGTTGGTGCAAAGCCAAACGGGCAATTTCGCGGCGTACCGGATCGAACGCTGAAAGAACGATGGCTTCCGGCGTATCGTCGACAATAATTTCAACACCGGTAGCTGCTTCCAACGCACGGATGTTACGTCCTTCACGACCGATAATACGACCTTTGATTTCGTCGTTCTCGATGTGGAAGATGGTAACTGAATTCTCAACCGCAGTTTCAGTAGCAACTCGCTGAATAGATTTGATAACAATCTTTTTGGCCTCCTTATTGGCAGTCATCTTCGCTTCATCCATGATCTCCTGGACGTATGACATCGCCTCGGTTTTGGCCTCGTTTTTCAGCGAATCGACCAGTTGTGCCTTCGCCTCTTCGGCCGACAGGCCGGAGATCGACTCCAGTTGTTCAACCTGTTGCTTGTGCATCTTATCCAGCTCTTCACTCTTCTGCTCAACTACTTCCAACTGAGCACTGAGGTTTTCACGGATTACCTCCACCTCTTTACGGGTCGTCTCGAATTCCTTCACCTTGCGCTGCAACTCCTCTTTTCGCTGCAGGAAATTACTTTCGCGTTGCTTCAGTTTGTTTTCAGCGCCGGTAATCCGTTGATTCTTCTCATTGATATACTTTTCATGCTCCGATTTGAGCTGAATGAATTTCTCTTTTGCCTGGAGCATTTTCTTCTCCTTCAGCATCTCGGCCTTGGCCTCTGCCTCGCCGATGAGTTTGTTTTTCTTCTTCTTCAGCGCCTTGTCCCAAACATAGTAGGAGATTACTCCTCCCAGGATTAAGCCAACGACAGCTGCTATGATTATTCCTGTTGTCATATTACCATATTTATTACTTCAATTTTAACAAAAAAACCCGCAATTTCAACTTCTCCCCACTCGGTTTCCCGGATGGAAAGAAGAAAAAATGCGGGCAAATATCATCAATTAAACGGACTTAATTAACTTTCTTTTTCCAGATATTCTGCTAAAAAATCGTTGAGTTCTTCCAGTTCTTCAACCAATGGCGAAATATCATTTCGTTTCTCAACTTCAAGCATCTGAATCACAAACTGCAAAGTCGCCATCGACAAACAATCCTGGCTGTCCTTATTGGCATAGCGCTGCTTGTATTGCAGTACCTTGTCGTTAATAACTTTCGCCGCCTTCCGTATCTTTTCCTCGTCGTTGCGGTCAATTCGCAACGGATACCGACGGTCGGCTATATTAATATTGATTGAAAGCTTATCTTCCATTTCAGCAGGTGGTATTACTTATTTAACATAGCAATACACTTATCTATTTCCCGCACTATTCGGTTAATCTTGATACGGGCATCGTGCGATTGACCATCAGACGCCAGTAACGACTTAGCAAATTTCAGTTGTTCGTTTTTTTCAGTCAACTCTTCGTTGCGACTGCTCAACAACCTGATTTGATCCTGGAGTTGAACCTGTTCTTCCAGGAGACGATAGTTCTCACTTTTCAACGTTTCACAACGCCGAATAAGCTTATCGATTTTCTCCTTAAACTCTCCTAATAAAACAGTTTCACGTTCTGTCATACTTCAGGATTTCCTACACAAAGTTAATATTTTAATCAAATCGAAAAAATTTCGTTACACATAATGCTAGTATGGTCGGTGTAAAGTTTTTATTTTCGTGAGATAAACTGAAAGGGAAAGAGAATGAAGCTATTTACACCGCTTTTTGTGCTGTTATGGATATGGTCATTTCAGGTTTATGGTCAAGAGGCCCCTCCACCACCCGATGAACCACAGAAGTTAATTCCTCCCATCAAACCACCAATTTCCCTTTCGGGTAATTTTGGAGAACTACGCCCCAATCACTTTCATTCCGGGCTCGATATGCGCACCGGCGGTCATACAGGCCTTCCGGTTCATGCAGTCGCCGATGGGTATGTTACACGCGTAGCAATCTCTCCCACCGGCTATGGCCGTGCTGTTTATATTAATCATCCAAACGGAATCACTTCGGTATATGGCCACCTGGAGCGCCTGATGCCACATTTACAAAGATATATAAGGCGAATTCAGTATAAACGGGAACAGTTTGCTGTGAATCTTACCATTCCCCGTGATTCGTTTCCGGTGAAACAGGGAGATGTAATTGCCTGGTCGGGAAACGCCGGCAGTTCAGGAGGCCCGCATCTACATTTCGAAATCAGGGATACCCAAACCCAGCGCCCGCAGAACGGCTTGAAATGGCACTTCCCGATAAAAGACAATATGCCGCCCAAAATGATCTCGCTTTACGCTTATTCGTTTCCCTCGACCGGAGTTTATGAACACAAGCGGTATCCGACCGTTTACTATTCGTCGGAATACCACCTGAAAGGAAATCCGGTTTTAAAAGTGAGTGGTCCGACTGCGTTTGGTATACAGGCTGTCGATTACCTGAATGCGAGCTGGAGTAAATGCGGCATATACAGCGCATTGCTGGTAGTCGATCAGGATACAATTTTCGGTTTTAAGATAAACGATATCTCTTTTGCCGAAACCCGTTACGTAAACAGTCTGGCCGATTATGCCGAGCGCGAACGATACGGACGTTGGGTCCACCGACTTTTCCGTCAACCGGGAAATAAGCTCGACATATACACGATCGATAAAAACAACGGCATCGTCGATTTCACGGATGACAAGATCCACCAGGTGAAAGTAATTACCGCTGACGCTTATGGTAATGAGTCAACGCTTGAGTTCCAGGTAAAAAGTACTCCGCCGGACAACACGGTCCGACATGATAACGGTGCCCGGATATTTTCGTACGACAAAGACAATTACTTTCAGGCAGATAACCTGAAATTGAAAGTACCTGTTGGAGCCTTGTATGATGATTTGGCATTTCATTTCAAGGAAGAAGCCACACCCGATGGATGCTATGCCCCCTTGCAGGAAATTCAGGATAAATATACGCCGCTACAAAAGCCTATTCGCGTGTCTATTAAGCCGGACAGTCTTCCTGATTCGCTGGAAAGCAAAGCACTGCTCGTCATTCTCGACCCGGATGGCCAGAAATGGAGCGCCGGTGGTGGATATTCCGATGGCTGGATCGTCGGTTATCCGCGCTATTTTGGAAATTTCAGCGTGGCAGTGGACACCGTTCCTCCCACGATTCGTTCACTTAATATTAAAGAGCACAAGCACCTCGTGAATCCAAAGCACATCCGGTTCAGAATCAAAGATAACCTTTCGGGAATCGCAACCTACCGGGGCGAAATCGACGGAAAATGGGCACTATTTGCCTACGATCCCAAATATGATTTACTAACTTACACGATTGACCCGACCCGTCTGGAAATGGGAAAAACCCACCAGTTGAAACTCACGATAACCGACGCAAAAGGAAATCAATCGGTATATACGGCAACCTTCTATAAATGAAAGAAAGTATTATTGCATTAGGTCTAATGTCAGGCACTTCGCTCGATGGAATCGACCTGGCATTGTGCCGTTTTGAGCATACGAACTCCGGCTGGTCATTTCTCATAGAAGCCGCCGAAACCGTTCCCTATTCTGCCGAATGGCAGAAAAAACTAAAAGAAGCGGAAAAAAGTACAGCGCAAGAAATCTTGCTACTTCATAACGAATATGCCCGGTATACCGGAGAAGTCATCAACCGATTTCTGCAAGGAAAAACGATGCCACAACTTATCGCATCGCACGGGCACACCATCTTTCATCAGCCTAAAAAACAGTTCACGTTTCAACTGGGAAACGGAACGATAATCGCAGCCGAAACCGGCATCAAAACCATTGCCGACTTCCGTAACATGGATGTGGCACTCGGCGGCCAGGGAGCTCCGCTGGTCCCGATAGGTGACCGCCTGCTTTTTGGAGAATATGAGTACTGCCTCAACCTGGGCGGTTTTGCCAACATCTCGTACGAGGAAGAAGAACAACGCATTGCCTTCGACATTGGTCCCGCTAACATCGTGCTCAATTATCTGGCCCAGCAAAAGGGGCAAGAATACGATAAGAACAGCCTCATCGCGAAAAGCGGACAGGTAGATAATGCTCTGCTGAACGAGCTGAATAACTTGCCCTTTTACGCAGAAAAACCACCCAAATCGCTGGGCAAAGAATGGCTCGACAGCGAAATGATTCCTTTACTGGAGAAATATTCACTTTCGTTAGCCAACCAAATGAGGACGCTCTACGAACATGTTGCTATTCAAATTGGCCGGGTCATCCACCTTCCGGGGAAAATGCTGGTTACCGGAGGTGGCGCACACAATCCCCTGTTGATGAATCGCATTGCCGCATGTTCTAAAGCAGAAGTCATTATTCCCGAGAAGGAGATCATCGATTTTAAGGAAGCACTCATCTTTGCCTTCCTGGGCGTAATGGCCAACCGGCACGAAATCAACTGCCTTTCTGCTGTTACCGGAGCTTCCCGCGACAACACCGGTGGAACCATTTACTTACCATAAGACAGAGAAAACCTAACAAATATCATATAAAAAGGTCGTACAGTGGGCGTTTGCCGCAGTAGCCCATTCATTTATTTTCCTATTTTTGTCAAAAACGAAAAAATTCCTTTCTATTATGCTGAAGAAAACGCTCTTACTGACTAGCCTGATTTGGCTGGCGCTGCAGGTTCACGTAGCCGACGCCTGTACCAACTTTTTGATCACCAAAGGTGCAACGGTCGATGGCTCAACCATGATAACCTATGCAGCTGACTCACATACACTTTACGGAGAAATGTATTTCTGGCCGGCAGCCGATCACAAGCCCGGCGATATGGTTGACGTCACTGAATGGGACACCGGCAAATTCCTGGGAAAAATCCCACAGGTTGCCCACACTTACCAGGTAACCGGAAATATGAACGAACACCAGCTTTCGATTGGTGAAACCACTTTTGGTGGCCGCAAGGAACTGCATCATCAACCCGGAGCGATTGTTGATTATGGTAGCTTGATTTACCTGACTCTGCAACGTGCCAAAACAGCTCGTGAGGCTATTCATGTCATGACCGATTTGGTTGCCAAGTACGGATATGCCAGCGAAGGAGAATCTTTCTCGATTGCTGACCCGAACGAAGTATGGATTCTGGAAATGATTGGAAAAGGTGAAGCTGAAAAAGGTGCTGTTTGGGTAGCTCGTCGCATTCCTGACGGATACATCTCAGGACATGCCAACCAGGCTCGTATCACCACTTTCCCGTTGAACGATCCAGATAACTGCCTTTACTCAAGCGATGTTATTTCTTTTGCACGTGAAAAAGGATGGTTCGATGGCAAAAACAAAGACTTTAGCTTCTCGGGCACTTACGCTCCGGTTGATTTCGGAGGAGCCCGTTTCTGCGATGCTCGTGTTTGGGCTGGTTTCCGTAAAGTAGCCAGCAACATGGATCAATATCAGGACTATGCCATGGGTAAAATTACTCACGGAGCCAACGGCTATGCAACCAACCGCATGCCGCTTTGGGTAAAACCTGATACATTGTTAACAGTAAAAGACGTAATGGGCATGATGCGCGACCACTTCGAAGGAACTGCTTTGGATATGACCAAAGACCCGGGTGCCGGTCCATTCAAACTGCCTTACCGCTGGCGTCCGTTGACCTGGCAGGTTGATTCGACGACTTACGTCAACGAGCGTGCTATCTCAACTCAACAAACCGGTTTCTCATTCATCGCTCAAATGCGCTCCAAATACCCCGATCCAATTGGTGGTATCATGTGGTTTGGCGTTGACGATACCTATTCGACCTGCTACATGCCGGTATATTGCGGTATTCAGAAAGTTCCGGAACCAATTCGTGTGGGAAACGGCGACATGCTGACCTGGTCAAATACCTCAGCGTTCTGGGTATTCAATACCGTATCGAATCTGGCTTACCTGCGTTACGATTACATGATCAAAGACATTCAGAAAGTACAGAGTGAACTCGAAACCAAATTTGTCGATTTCACCCCTGCGGTTGATGAAGCTGCCATGGACTTATGGAATAAAGGCGAGCACAATATGGCCCGCAAATTCTTAACGGAATACTCCGACAAGCAGGTGAACCTGACGGTGAACCGCTGGACACAGCTGGAACATTACCTGATTATCAAGTACAAGGATGGTAACATCATGAAAGAGAAAGATGGTAAGTTCGAGCGCAACGAAAGCGGTAAACTTCCGGTGATGCCAGCTCAACCCGGTTACCCGGAATGGTGGTACCGCAACGTGGCGAAGCAAACCGGTGACCATTTAAAAGAAAAATAAGCGGAACGCAAAAGTGGATTTTGGAGCTAATATTTTATGATTCAGAAAAAAATCCATACTTTTGCCGCGAAATTTCCGTACGTAATCTCTGGCAGACGACCTGTTAATATTGCGTTCGTCAAATACTTAAATTAAATACGATGGATCTCATTAAAGCAGCAGAAAACGCATTTTTAGGAGAACAGAAAGAACTTCCGCAGTTCGGTCCTGGTGATACTATCACGGTACATTACAAAATCCGTGAGGGTAACAAGGAGAGAATTCAGAATTATCGTGGTACGGTAATTCAGATCAAAGGTTCAGGTTTAACCAAGACCTTTACTGTTCGGAAAATGTCGGGTAACGTAGGCGTGGAAAGAATTTTCCCGTCCAATTCTCCTTTCATCGATCAGATCGATGTGAACCGGAGAGGTAGTGTACGTCGTGCCCGCTTGTTCTACCTGCGTGGCCGGACTGGTAAAAAAGCCCGGATCAAAGAGAAAAGATTCTAAGATTACCACTATTATTGAAAAGGCTTTCCGATCGGAAAGCCTTTTTTTGTATAGTTGCAGCTCATTTCTGATTACAATTGATAAGCGGGCTTTATTCCTTAATAAAAGTCTTTTACAAGCAAGTGCTCAATGGTCCAAACCCGCTGAAATGTTTAAGAAAAGGATCAGGTTTTATCGTATTGTAAACAGGTTAAAATATCTAATTTAGCCCAAACAATTTAACTCAGACATTATGGCTTTCCTACCGAAAGAGCGGGTCTTTTCCCTGCGATGGTTCATCGACTACATGTACATCATTGTCGGCTCGTTTATTCTGGCCGTTGGATTTGTCTACTTCATCTCGCCCCATAAAATTGTTCCGGGAGGCGTATACGGTATTGCCATCATCGTGCACTACCTCACGCATGGGCTTTTTTCCTTCTGGCCCGAAGGTGTTCCCATTGGTCTTTTCGGATTAATATTGAACATACCGCTAACCTATGCCGGGATCAAAATTCTGGGCCCTCGTTTTGGTGTAAAAACCATTGTTGGGTTTGTCCTGTCATCCGTTTTTATGGATGCCATAACCTACATGCGTGTGGACGGAGATGCACCGTTGGTTCACGATGTACTACTCTCCTGTATCTTCGGAGGGGTGCTGATTGGTTTTGGATTAGGACTGATTTTCAAATCGAAAGCGACTTCCGGTGGCTCCGATATCATCGCCATGATTATCGCCAAATATACCAACATGCCACTCGGACAGTTGATGATTTATGTCGACTCGACGATTGTTTTGATGGCATTGCTTGCATTCAAAGACTGGCAGATTCCGCTGTACAGCTGGCTGGTCATCTACATTACAGGAAAAGCCATCGACCAAACCATGGCAGGGGCCAATTATAACAAAGCGCTTATCATCGTTTCCGAGAAACATGACGAGATAAAGGATAAGATACTGGTCGATTTGGAACGTGGCGGTACCTATCTGAAAGGCGTTGGCATGTTTACGAACCAGGAAAAGGAAATCATCTTCACGGTAGTAAGCCGGCGCGAAGTTGCCATTCTGGAAGAGCACATCAATCTGGTGGACCCGGACGCTTTTATTACCATCATGGACGCCAGTGAAATTCTTGGAGAAGGTTTCCGCTCGCTACGCACGAAAATGAGCGACCAATAGCATAAAAGCACATTACAAAGGACAACAGTTTACCTCTTGCTACGAAAAAAGGAACAATAAACGATGCTTAGCTGCACGTTATTGTTCCTTTTGTTTTTTATAAAAGTGACCTGTCTGTATTTTTCTGAAACGTGGCGCGTTCTAATTATTCCCGGCCTGAGGCACGAGGCATCTTACCCAATCCACCTCGAAGTAATGTGGTAGATTTTGGTGATGCACTTCCTCGTGCACACTAGAAAGCAGGTTCAGGAACATATTATCAAACGAAGAATCGACCTTGCTCTGATGAACCACCGCATTGTTGATTTTCCATGTCAGTGTTTGTCCGTCCCACTCGAGTCGATATACATGAAACTTCTTAAAATTCAATCCAGTGATAGTTTGATGTTGCCAAACCGGTTCTCCTTTAATTTCGCGGATAACTCCCATGCTCACCTCATTCTTGCCACTGCGCAGAATATCGATTTGCGGGAATGCTCCGTCGCCTTTCAACGAAAAAGCCGACACAATTTCAGCACATGGATTCACGCGTATCTTCGCCTCGATAATACCTTGCTTAATCCGGAAACTGTTTCCGGTATTCAACATCGACGAGGTATATTGAAATTCTGCGGGAATCAATCCGTATTGCGGGTTCCAACGCATTCCTTTCGACTCTTCCTTGCGGGTAACAATCGATAGAATTCCACCATGCACCTGCAGGTTCTCTTCACCATTCAGGCATTGCAACTCATCAGCTTGCGAGTAGTTGTTTCCGAAAACTTCCTTACCAGGATAAATCCCTGAATTCCAACGCTCGAAGTTAACGCCGTCGCGTGTGAACTCATCATCGAAAGCGACTTGCCACTTATCGAAGAAATTGAGCTCTCTCGCTTTATGCAAAGCAAAATATTTCTTAATCAGCTCACTGTTCTTCAGCTTAGCCAATTCCTGCTCCAGCTTAAAGTCTTCCGATTTCTCATAGCGCTTCTTGTCTTTCAGGAAGGCTACCCGCTCCCGGAAACCTTCGTCTTTCACCAGGTCTTCCAACTCGTTCAGCCGCTCGAGTTCTTTCGAATCGTGCACCCGCTGATAATTGAGATATTCGCCTGATTTGCTGAACTTGTGGTAAAATTTGATTTCCGGATCTTTGCTTAATTTTTCATATTCCGCCAGCAAACGGTAATCATCGGTAGTTTGATAGCGCTTACTATTTTTCAGAAACTTCTCTCTTTCCAGGAATTCATCCGACTGTACCTCACCGCGCAACTCTTCATACCGCTGAGTCAGATTTTGTTTCTCAACCGTTTTCAGGTTACTGTACTCACCCGATGCGAGAAATTTCTCGTAACGCTTAATCTCATTTGGGTCCGAAGGCTTCTCTCCACTCTCCTCCGCTTTCATATACAACCGATAACTGTCGGAAGCGAGCGTGTTGTAATACGATTTCAGTCGCTTATCATTTTTCAACGCCTCAAACTCCTTTCGTTTGGATGCTTCCGGAGAATTGTTGTAATGGAGTTTCTCCACATCCTTCCTGCGTTTCGTAAATTCAGGAGTGGTTACAATTTTTTCCAGCTCACTGAACCGGGCCAGCTTGTCGCCTTTTTCAATCTTTTTGAAGCGGGCCAGTTTCTCGGAGCTTAGCGTTTTAAAATACTGCTTCATCGACTTGGAACGACTTAAGTGCTCCAATTCACTCAGTATTTTTTGCTCATGGCTCCCTTCAAATTTCAATTGGGTCAGCTCTTTTTTCCGGGCCCTGAACTCAGCAGATTTCAGTTCAGCATCCAGCTCACGGTAACGAGCCAGTTCGTCCGATTGCTCCAATTCCTGCAGCTCATCGCGCATGCCCAGCAACTTGTTCCACTTTGCATCAATTTTTGCCGTACCCGGGATGAGTCCCAGCTTGTATTTCAAACTAAAACCTGACATATTTTATACTGATTTCGAGCGTGTAACCGGATAATCCGGCCTTTTTAATTAGCTTATGTTGTCAACTATCTAACGTGAAAACGAATCAAATATTTCGTTTCGGGGCCACAATTTAGAACTTCCCTCTGATTTAAAAAGCTAATTTTGCATAATTTTAAATGGAAATCGAACGACCATGGCGACACAACTTCCCGAAAGTTTTACTCAACGAATGCAAGCTCAGTTGGGGGATGAATTCGAAGCATTTCAACAATCGCTTTCGGAAGCAGCTGTCAGTTCCATCCGGGTCAATTCAGCGAAAGCCCAAAAGCCGGCAAACGGGATACCGGTCCCCTGGTGTCAAACCGGTTTCTATCTAGAAGAACGTCCTTTTTACACGCTCGACCCGTTTTTACACGCCGGCGTCTATTACGTCCAGGAAGCCAGCTCGATGTTCTCCGAGCAAGCTTTTCGTCAATTACCCGACGAGCCCTTAAAAGTGCTGGATTTGTGTGGTGCTCCGGGTGGTAAATCCACCCACATTGCTTCTCTCCTTCCGGAAAACAGTTTGCTCGTTTCCAACGAAGTCATCCGTAGCCGGGCAGTTATCCTTTCGGAAAATCTGAAAAAGTGGGGAAATCCCAATGTCATGGTCACCAACAATGATCCGAAGGACTTTGCCACATTCGAAGGTCAGTTCGATGTGCTTGTGGTGGATGCTCCATGCTCCGGAGAAGGTCTGTTCCGGCGTGATGAAAACGCCATTGCTGAATGGTCGCCCGAAAACACACAACTTTGTGCCCAACGGCAACAGCGCATTCTCGCCGATGTTTGGCCGGCGTTGAAACCCGGAGGCATCCTCATTTACAGCACGTGTACTTACAATCCGGGCGAAAACGAGGAAAATCTGAAATGGCTGAACGAATTTGCCAACGTCGAGAATATTTCCCTTCCGATGAAAGCAGAATGGGGCGTTACTGAAACGGAAGCGGGCGGTCTTTCGGGATACCGGTTTTATCCGCACAAAACCAAAGGAGAAGGCTTCTTTATGGCAGTTGTCCGCAAATTGGATGGCCAAACAACCCGCATGCCCAGGAAAATGAAGAGTGCTGCCTTCTCGCCAGCATCTCGTGCTGAGAAAGCTCTGGTTGAAGGCTGGCTTACCGGCGATAATCTCGACATATTTAAACTGAACGATACGCTATTTGCTTTTCCTTCGAAATACGCTGCCGAGTTAACCTGGCTGCAGAAAGGCTTGCGGATTGTACACGCGGGTGTCAAAATCGGGGAACAGAAAAAGAAAGAGGTCGTTCCGGCACACGAACTGGCGCTTTCTCCCATCCTGAAACGAGGCACATTTCCTGAAATCGAATTAACGCTTGACGATGCCATCAAATTCCTGCACCGCGATGAAATCCGACCCGAAGCGAAAGAGCGAGGCTGGCACCTGCTCACCTACCGGAATATCCCGCTAGGATGGGCTAAAAACCTGGGCAATCGTTTCAACAGCAACTATCCAAAAGAATGGCGTATCCGGATGGACATCACCGAATACCTGGCCGAAAAACTGGAAGAGGAAAAAGCAAAGTTTCCGATAAGGTAGACATCCGCAACGAGACGCCAAACACCAGAAACTTCTCCAAAATTCTGTTCTTTGCCCGCCCTTCCCTCTGCGAATCGAAGAAAAAATTGAAACGTTAAGTTAAACCTTCGTCTGGCATTCTCATCCAATTACATGTTGCTCAGCCAATAGCACCGGGGAGCAACAAACGCAGACTATCTTAAGTTTCATTTCGACTAAAACCTAAAACATGAAAAAAAGAAGCATCCACTATTATATGCGAATGTTACATCGCTATGTTGGCTATTTCGTATTAGGCTTTACCCTCATCTATTCCATCAGCGGAATCATTCTGGTTTACCGGGATACCGATTTCCTGAAAAGGGAAACAACGGTAGAGAGAAAACTCCCTGTAAATCTTGACGAAGCGGCATTAGGCAGCGAATTACATATGAGAGGTTTCAAAATCATCAAAACGGAAGGCGACCTGCATTATTTTGCCAACGGCACCTATAATAAGGCCACTGGAGTTGCCAATTATAAGATTAAAGCACTTCCTACAATTCTTTCGAAGATGAACTCAGTTCATAAATCAGTCAGTCAAAATCCATCACATTTGTTTACCACGATATTTGGAATATTACTGCTCTTTTTAGCCGTCTCTTCTTTGTGGATGTTCAAACCCAAAGCAAAAATTTTCAAGAAAGGAATGATAGTCGCAGGCTCAGGTGTGGTCATTGCCATTGCACTTCTGCTTATCTAAAAACCATTTCCGCTCCATCAATTGTTGGATAACGGAAACTAAAAATGGAGGGGTGAGTGTCGACTTTTCACGCTGACACATTCCAATTCCGTATCGTAAGCATAAGATTTACAACCTCATTCATTAGCCAATATTTCAAAAGTCAATGCCGGGGACTGGTTGAAATTTCATAAATTTGAAAGAGAGACCTGCTAAGGCATTAACCAAATTAATTGCTAACGATGAAACATTCCCATTCTAATGCCATGTCGATGAGCCGCCGTTTCTTTTTAAGATCCAGTTCTGCACTGGCGGCATTGTCATTCATTCCCAACAGCGTAAAAGCTTTTTACCAGGACGTCAAAGAGAAGTTCTTCGTCAAAAAGCAGATGATTCCCATCCAGCTCGAAATCAACAAAAAGCAATATTCGCTCACCGTTGACAGTCGGGCTACACTTCTGGACGTACTCCGGGAAGAGTTAAACCTGACCGGCAGTAAAAAAGGCTGCGACCATGGTCAATGCGGTGCCTGCACAGTGCATATAAACGGCGAACGAGCATTGAGCTGTTTAACCCTGGCCGCCATGGCCCAGGGGAAAGCAATCACCACCATCGAAGGCTTGGCCGACGGAGACAACCTGCACCCGATGCAGGAAGCTTTCATTGAGCACGACGGCTTCCAGTGTGGCTACTGCACCTCCGGGCAAATTATGTCGGCAGTAGCTTGTGTCGACGAAGGACACACCGGGTCGGTAGAGGAAATCAAAGAATACATGAGCGGCAATCTCTGCCGGTGTGGTGCTTACAACGGCATCACAGAAGCCATCCAGCAAGTAGCCAAATGAAACGTCCATGAAAAAATAACCAGATGAAACCTTTCGAATATACGAAACCCAAAACGGTCCGCGAAGCGCTGTCCTCGGTAACCAAACATTCCCATTACATTGCCGGAGGTACCAACCTGGTGGACTTAATGAAAAAGCAAATCGATGAACCGGATAAGTTGCTGGACATAACCAACACCTTACCCGACCAGATCGAAGTAAAAGATAACGGAGTCGTCATCGGGGCGATGGTCCGGAATACAGCCATCGCTGTAAACAAAGCCATCCTGGAAAGCTGGCCGTTACTCTCCAAAGCCATTCTGAAGGGAGCTTCACCCCAGATTCGCAACATGGCTTCGGCCGGAGGAAACCTGTTACAACGTACCCGCTGTCCATATTTTTACGACCTGACGCTTCCGTGCAACAAACGAAAAAATGGCTCCGGTTGCGGCGCCTTAAAAGGGAATAACCGGATGGGTGCAATTATTGGCTATTCCGATGCCTGTGTGGCTGTTCATCCTTCAGACATGTGTGTGGCACTCGCCGCGCTGGATGCCAAGGTCAATATCCGGAAAGCTGACGGTTCGGAAGAGACGATGAACTTCCTGGATTTTCACCGGTTGCCCGGAAACAATCCCGAAAAGGATAACAACCTTCCGGAAAACGCTTTGATTACTTCCATCTTTGTTCCGAAGAACAACTTCAGCAAGCATTTCGAGTACCTGAAACTGCGCGACCGTGAATCGTACGCTTTCGCCCTCGTTTCGGTAGCAGCTGCCTTGGATATGGACGGGAACCAGATCAGTGAAGCCCGGCTGGCATCCGGTGGAGTAGCACATAAACCCTGGCGCTGGACCAAAGCCGAAGCCTTCCTGAAAGGGAAACAGGCAACCGCCGAGAACTTTGCCGAAGCAGCACGGATAGCTGCTGAGGATACCGCTCCCCTATCGACGAACGCCTTCAAGGTTCCTTTACTGAAAGGCGCGATAGAAACCGCATTACACACTTGTCTCACGAATAAAGCATAAGGTGATGAGCTACTTTTTTGACTCGAAAAACACGAAACAAATGCCGAAAGGTCGTGTGGAAGGGATAGCGAAGGTAACCGGCAAAGCAAAATATTCAGCGGAATATGATATTCCTGACGTAGCATACGGAGTGATGGTCGGAAGTACCATCGCCTCAGGAAGGATTCTAAAAATGCAGGTTGAAGAAGCGATGAAGGCTCCCGGCGTCATTGATATTCTTTCGCATGAAAATAAGCCTTATGTATCCGGTTTCTCCGGAATGAAAGAGATGCCGGACAATCGGTTCGGACTACCTGTTTTCTATACCGACAAGGTTTACTACAACGACCAGCCCATCGCCATGGTGGTAGCCGAAACCATCGAGGATGCCATGTTTGCCGCTTCGCTGGTTAAAGCGGAATACGAGGAAGCAATACCCGAAACGGACTTCGCAAAGAAAGTCAAAGAGGTATCGCTGAAAGAGACCGAAAACGACCGGGGCAGCGTTGGTGCATGGGAAAATGCGCCCTACAAGGTGGACCAGGAATATACCATTGCCAAGGAAATTCATAACCCGATGGAAATGCACGCCACCATTGTCCAATGGAAACCGAATGACAAACTCGTACTGTACGATAAAAATCAGGGGGTCAACCGGGTGCAGTCCGTCATCAGCAGCTTGTTCGATATTCCGACAGACAACATTCATGTCATCAGTGAATTTGTCGGAGGCGGCTTTGGAAGCGGTCTAAGAGTATGGCCTCATACCATCGCTGCAGTAATGGCATCCCAGCAAGTCAAACGTCCGGTAAAAGTGATGCTCACGCGTCCGCAGATGTTTACGATGGTCGGCTACCGGCCTGAATCGTGGCAACGGGTGAAACTGGGAGCCGATAAAGACGGTCAATTCATGGGAATCATCCATCAGGCCAGGAACAATTCTTCCAAAATACAGGGTTTCTCCGATGGAATTACCCGCGTTACCCGCAAAATCTACGGCTTTAAGAATGTAAAAACAGAGGAAGCCATCGTTGAACTCAACTTACCCATGCCGACCTGGAACCGTGGTCCAGGTGACACAACCGGTTGTTTTGGTGTGGAAAGTGCCATCGATGAATTGTGCCACGAACTGAAACTGGACCCGGTGGAAGTTCGTCTGAAAAATATCGCTCCTTACGAAATGGAAACCGGTCTGCCGTGGTCGACCAATTATCTGAATGAGTGCCTGGAAAAAGGTGCCGAACTGATTGGCTGGAAGAACCGTAATCCGGTTCCCGGTTCCCTGAAAGAAGGCGATTACAAAGTTGGTTACGGCGTTGCCGTGGGCATGTGGGGCTCCGGCCGTTCGTACACCGGCGCCTCCATCGACATGCAAAAAGATGGAGTTATCACCGTTCGCACAGCCATGACGGACATCGGGACCGGAACAGGAACTGGCATGCAAAACGTAGCTCACACAGTTACCGGTATTCCCAAAAGCATGATAAAGATCGAGCTGGGAAATTCAGATTTCCCTAAGGCTCCCAGTCAGGGTGGTAGCCGGGGAATGGCCTCCGTCAGTAGTGCAGTTTACGCCGCCAGTCTGGCGCTGAAACGAAAAGTGGCTGGTTATGCCTGGCCCGATAAAGATGCCAATTCCTTGAATATCGATGACATCTCGTTGTCCGATAAAGGCGTTACCTACAAGGACAATTTTGTTCCTTATGCCGATATCTTCAGCAAAAACAATCTCAACGACATCAAGGTAGAGGAATTTGCCGGGCCGGGTGAAGAGCGTAAGAAGTACGGCTTCTGCTCTTCTGCCGCGCATTTCTATAAAGTGAAAGTGCATGAAAAAACCGGTAAAATCAAGGTCGACCGAATGGTGATTGTGGTAGATGCCGGACGGATTATCAATCCGAAAGCAGCCGCCAACCAGGTGATTGGTGCCGGTGCCGGAGGCATTGGTATGGGCCTGATGGAAGAACAGCTGGTGGACTTCAAAACGGGGCGATTGATTGGCAACGATTTGGCGGGCTATCACTTTGCCGTCAATGCCGATGTGCCGCTCATCGAGGTTTCCTTTATCGGCAAACCCGATCCGAATATCAATCCGTCGGGAGCAAAAGGATTGGGCGAAGTCGGCATCATCGGAGCAGCGCCAGCCATTGCCAATGCTGTTTTCAACGCTACCGGGAAACGGGTACGTGATCTACCTATCACAGTTGAGCGATTTTTCAATGCATAGATAAATTCAAACAGATAGAAAGAGGCCGGCAATTTTTCCGCCGGTCTTTTTTATGAGAACCAGTCAAAGTGCCAATTAACACGATAACGAAGAGTGCGTCTCTCTGACGATTTACCACAAAGCTCACAAAGGAAACACAAAGGCCACTACGGAATCACTGCATTTACTAAAAGAGATTCGATCGGTTGCACATCTAATTTTTATAAATTGATTTGAGCTTTGATGAAATGCAAACCTACTAACCAGAACGCAATGAATGAAAATGAATTGTCTAAAATTGCTTTTGAAGCAGGGCTTAAGGTTCATAAGGCACTAGGACCTGGTCTACTGGAAAGTGCTTATGAAGAATGTCTTTATTTTGAGCTTTATAAGTTAAACCTAAGAGTAGAGAAACAAAAGGCTTTACCGTTAATATACGAAGAGGTTAAACTGGATGCAGGTTATAGAGTTGACTTATTGGTTGAAAACAAACTCGTTTTGGAAATAAAATCTGTCGAAGCGTTGAATGATTTACATTTAGCACAAATATTGACCTACCTCAAGTTGAGTCATAGTCGCCTTGGATTACTAATGAATTTCAATACTGTTTTATTCAAAGACGGAGTCCGGCGTGTAATTAATGGTTCAATTTGAAATAATGAATAATTCTTACCGAAGATCGATAACTCTGCCACTGCCACTGATAAGCTCGTCTTTCGGGCTCTGTTGAAAACTTTGTGCTTTGTGGTAAAAAACTAACCACAAGGAGCACTAAGAAAACTCAAAGTTCACAACGTGGTCTTGGTGTCCTTTGTGAAAAATCTTCGTGCACTTTGTGGTAAAGTGAGTATCCGAATGAAAAATCACCGTTAACTTTCCTTTTCATCGAAGAAACAAGCGTGTTCATCGAAAAAAATTGTCTGCAAGGGCTAGTTGAATTTACTTTGGTTACAGATTGTTTAACCACTAAATTCAATCGCCATGAAAACAAAAATGCTCCTGTTAACTCTCCTGCTGGCAGTAATCGTCAGCAGCTGTATAGTCAAGTCACTCCATCCTTTCTATAAGGCAAAAGATGTCATCTTCAAAAAGGAACTGCTAGGAACCTGGCTCGACCAGGAATCGAATAAATGGACCATTAAGCAAACAGTACATCATGCGGGAGGGCCAATTCCAGGCAATCCGGCCGATTCGTTGCAGAATAATTATTCGGTTTCGTATACCGATAAAGATGGCACATCGAAGTTTGTCGTCCATCTGTTTCAGCTCAACCACCAGCTATACGTCGATTTCTACCCGGACGATGTCAATGTTCCTGATCTAACTGCTTTCCATTTGGTAAAGGCACATAGCATTGCCAAAATAGGAATATCGAAAGACAGTTTGAGCATCAAATGGTTCAACGAAGCCTGGCTGGCTGATTTGCTTAAAAACAATAAAATCCGTATCTCACATGAAACTATTCACAAAAAGTATCAGGATGATTCCTATATCTTAACGGCATCGACAGATGAGCTGCAAAAGTTCCTGATAAAATACGGAACCGACCCGAATGCTTTTGTCGATAATCCCGATGCTAAAAACAAGGATGAAATCATGTGCTTTTATTTGAAACGGGTACAGCAATGAACATCGACAAAATAAAAAACATCTACCGGAACAGGATTGTACAGCATATCCTGTTTTGGTGTGTTTCGTATTACGTTTTGCTGAATCTGTTTACCCCTTCCGGGAAGATCGAAAAGATTGATATCATCTACACTATCTTGTTTCTGGTCACCATCATTCCCGGCATATATGTCAATCTATCGATTCTGATTCCCCGGTATTTGAGCAGAAATAGGTATTTCGTGTACGGAATACTGCTGGCTATGACAATACTGGCTACCGCCGGATTCAACCTGCTCTTTTTCGATAAATGGGTTAGCTACCTACTACCGGGATATTATTTCATCTCCTATTACGAGTTCTTCGACATCGTAAAATTTGTGGTCGTATTTGTCGGGATTACAACCCTGCTCAAGTTATCCAAGGGGTGGTTCGAACTGTCAGAAGCCAAACACCGCCTGAACCAACTACAGAAAGAAAAAGTGGAAACGGAGCTAAAAGCATTGAAAGGACAAATCAACCCGCATTTTCTTTTCAACAGCCTGAACAGTATCTATTCGCTGGCCCTGAGCCACTCCGACAAAACGCCGGAAATTGTATTGAAGCTTTCCGATATCATGCGGTACATTATATACGAAGCCAGCGTAGATAGAGTCGCTCTAACAAAGGAAATCAAATACCTGGAAGATTACATCGAGCTACAGAAACTGCGAACCGATAACCGGGCCACTGTTACCTTTGAAATGACCGGTACCCCGGAAAACATCCGGATTGCGCCGTTACTCTTCTTTCCGTTAATCGAAAACAGTTTCAAACACGGCATCAAAGGTGTCACCAGCCAATCGTTTGTTCACATCAATTTGCAGATGACAGAAGACCACGTTACCTTAACCGTGGAGAACAACAAGGGCGTGACCGATGACGTGGAAAAGAAAGAATACAAGGGGATTGGTCTTGCCAATGTGAAGAAACGGCTTGAAATGATCTATCCCGTCAATCATCAGCTAAGAATAACCGACGGGGAAGAAACGTTCAAAGTGGAACTAACCATCAACCATGCCAAATGAAAATCAGGTGCTTAATTGTTGACGACGAACCGCTATCGCAGGATGTACTGAAGAAATACATTGCCGATAGCCCGATGCTCGAACTGGTCGACATCTGTTTCGATGCATTTGAGGCGAACGACAAGTTGCAGAACGACGACATACAACTCATCTTTCTGGATATCAATATGCCCAAGCTTTCAGGTGTCCGGTTCGTTAAAACGCTAAGCAATCCACCGTTGGTTATCTTTACCACCGCGTATCCCGAATATGCCATAGAAGGCTTCGAGGTTGATGCGGTCGACTACCTGGTGAAACCGTTTTCGTTCGAACGATTTCTGAAAGCCATCAATAAGGCTGTCGAGAAAATCAATTTTGCCAATATGAAAACCGCGGCAGGCAACCGGTTTATTTTACTGAAAGCAGATAAAAAAGTGTACAAAGTCAATTTCGACGAGATAGACTATTTGCAGTCGTTTGGTGACTATATTAAAGTATTCACATCTGAAGAGTGCCTGGTGGTTCATGATACCGTGAAAAATATGCTGGAGCAATTGCCTCCGGAAGAGTTCCTGCGCATCCATAAGTCCTACATTATCGCGTTGAGCAAAATCCAGTACATCGACGGCAACCAGGTAAAAATAGCCGACCAGCTCATCCCGATAGGAGCCAATTACAAGGATGATTTACTGAAAACCCTCGGGGAAAAATCGTAAGGTATAGAAAGAAAACAGGGAATCAACACTTCGCCGGGTGGATGGCCCCGTTCGACATGATTGATTCCCTGCTTAAAAGTTAAGCTTATCGCTTAAAATTCCTTATTGCTCTTCAGGTCCGTCAGTTTGCCCTGATGGCACAACTGAAGTTCCCTCTTCAGCTCCGGCTGGTTTCTTTTGGTCTGTTCTGCCGGGTCGAGACTGGTCAGGTCCGGTTTTCCTGCATTCACCCATGCTGTATACCAAAAATCAGCTGTTTCCTTGATGGATTTCCGAAGTTGTTTCTCCACCATTCCGTTCAACGCCTTGTTATAAGCACGGGCATAGGCCGCTGTATGAATGGGTTGATGATACTTATTTCTGCGAATCTTGCCCGAAGCATCCCGCTCGAACACATCCCCTTTGAAGTGCTTCTTCAGTTCCCGGTCGGCCAGCAACAGCGTATCGGCCAATTGATGCGAATGGCGGAGAATCTTCCACACCTCCTGGTGAATATTTTTAATATACTTCGCCTGACCGCAGTTGTAGTTGTACTGGTCACCGAACATTTCGGGCAGTTGCGATTCCCAGAAGGAATGAATCCCCCGCTGGCCGGTCAACTGGCCATCGTGATTCACCGACGTATGCAACGGCATGTGAGCATCGCCGACATAATGCCCCAGGTCCGCCGCCAAAAACAGGATTTCGTTTTTCCTCTTTTCCTTAAAGGCAGTGGTCAACTTCTTCATCATCTCCTCGATGTACCAGGGGAGTATTCCGTTCTTCTGTAAAAACTCCGGTGAATATTTCTCTTCCGCCTCCTTCAGGGTAGCCGGCAAACTATCCAACGTTCCGTAGCTCTCCAAATCGATATAGTGCCGGGGTTTTTCCGCCTGGTAACGCAACGTATATTTTCGAATATCCGGAACCGTCGCCTCCGTTGTCATAAAATCGATATGATTGAAAAAGAAAGTCTGCATGGGAGCAGGAAGCGCCAACACAGCAGCGCGGTTGATATGCTCGTGCCCGAAGGTTCCCCATGACATCAGAAAAGGTGCCAGGAAGATAAAAGGAACAATCCGGCTCCAGTAACTCTTTAAAAAAAGTTTCATTGTTAAAAATTTATATCCGTCGAAGATTTCTGCCTCCAAAACTAATCCAAAGTTGCAACAATCGCTCTTTATTAAGAATAATTTAAAATAATGGTCATCTCTATAACGCTTACGCCCCCTCCGGATACTCAAATCAAATTTACTGGCAACGAACTTATTAAGATAAGATATCCGAAGAGAAAGGGAAATAAAGGGGTGAGGAGTGTGTCCACCTCATTTCTGACGAAATATTAGTATTTTGAGGCAAAATCAAACTAACAAGACTAAGATGAATCAGAAGAATCACAACAAGGGAATCAAACGTCGCGAGTTTTTGAAGACCAGTGCTGCCTTTGCCGGCACCGCCATGTTCATGGGAATGGGAACATCCCGATTATTCGGTGCGACCGGTCTGCCGGAAGTATCTATTGAAAATGTCACGCTGAACAATGGTGTAAAAATGCCCATTCTCGGGTTCGGAACCTACGGACTGAACGGTGAAGTATGCAAGGATAGCGTTGCCGACGCAATTTCGATGGGCTACCGTCTGCTCGATACAGCCACGGTTTACCGGAACGAAGAATTTGTGGGTGCCGGCATCAAACAAAGCGGGATAAAACGGGAAGAATTGTTCATTACCTCCAAGGTGTGGGTCGATGATTCAGGTTATGAAAAAGCGAAAAAAGCCTTTCAAACATCGCTGGACAAGTTGGGAACAGACTATCTCGACCTCTATCTCATTCACCGGCCACGCGGCGATGTAAAAGGTTCGTGGAAAGCAATGGAAGAGCTGTATAAGGAAGGCAAAATCAGGGCGATTGGGGTTAGTAATTTCGAGCCACACCAGCTCGATGATTTGATGGCCGGTTTTGATGTAACGCCCGCCGTCAATCAAATCGAATCGCACGCCTTCTTCCAGCAAAACAAAGCCCATGCCTACATGAAGCCACACAAGATACAAATGGAAGCCTGGGCGCCGTTAGCCGAAGGCCGTAATGGACTCTTCACCAACGAAACGCTGGCAGCCATTGGCAAAAAGTATAACAAAAGCAACGCACAGGTCAGTTTACGGTGGCACTACCAGCGAGGCATCATTGCTATTCCGCGCTCGTCGCAAAATGCGCACCGGATGGAGAATCTCAACATTTTCGATTTTGAGCTGACTGAATCCGATATGCGAACCATTGCCCCACTCGACCTGAACAAAACGCAGTTCCCCGAGTGGAGCTAAAATAGTATTCAACAGCCCGTTGTGTGAAACGACGCTTAGTCCTGAAAAATCACGAAGGCCTTGAGTTTCACACAACGGGTTTCAACGAAATAATTGTCTGAAAAACCACATGAAATTACCTCCTTACGATACGTTCCCGAACATTTCCGGTGACAAAGTCTCCCTGCGACAAATTCAACCATCCGATATCCCCGCCATTATCGACATTTCGTTCTATAACGCCGTCAAGGCTTCAACCACGGAAGAAGCCATGGAAATGCAGGAGAAAATCGATAACGATTACCAGGAAGGTAACTCCATCCACTGGGGCATTATCGATAATGCATCCGGCGATATCGTTGGCACGTGTGGTTATTACCGGGGATTCTACGGAGGCGCAGGAGAACTGGGGTGTGTCCTGCTGCCCCGGTTTCAGGGACAAGGTTTTATGACCGCCGCCCTGCAACTGGCCATCAACTTTGGCATCGGGCAGATGATGCTCCGCCGCATCTGGGCGGCTACCGCAACCGAAAACCATAAAGCCGGGAAGCTATTCGAACGACTCAACTTCAAAGAGATGAGAGAACTACCGGATGGAGAGATTGAGTTGGAGTTGGTGCGAAAAGCATAATCGTCGTTAGCTCTACTCACACCTCTCTAACCTCAATCTTAGCAATTAAGACGCAGTCTGGATGGGGTGAGTAGAAATTAACAGCCAATCCATAAGCGAAGCATTATACCGCGTAGCGGTTTGGGTATGGTAGAATAGCAGCGTTGAATGCTGACATTTCCCCGTAGGGGATGCACAAATAGTCTATTCCGGTAAAAGGTATTTTTAATGTATAACTCCTACGGAGTAACGGTCTTCCATTCAACGTTTCGCTACAATACCGGATGCCCTACGGGCAATGGCTATCTTGGTTACTGGTAAGAAATGGATATTCCGGTTGCAGTCAGGATGGGGTGAGTACTATTTCCTATACAGTGAATTACCCACTACACCCCTTGCCAGCAAGTCATTCGTACCCGATGAAGACCGGATTGAACGCACTGAAGACTGAGATGTACCTGTTGAAGACCCAACCGTAGTTACTAAAGGCTGAATTGTAGTTGTTAACACATGAAATGTACCCGTTGAAGACTGAAATGTAGTTATTGAAGACCGGCCCGTAGGCTCTAACGCCTGAATCGTAACCTACAACAGCCGTTTCAAGCTGTTCTGTTCATGCTTCCGGGTATTTCGTTCACTCTTCTGCCACTGAAGTCAGCATACTTTTACCTTTGTCTCTCATGCAAAGATGTCAGACTCACGCTTCATGCAATTCCGCCCCTACTTTCATGACAAAATACGGTTGACCAGCACGTTCAGTTCGCCTGTATAGTACAGCACCAGGCAAAAGAACGCCTACACGCCATTAGCAGTTATCCGTTCGCCATCATTCAGAGGTTGCTAAATAGCAGTTGCCGCGTCATTGGTTTATGATAAGTTTTTGCTAATTTGAACGTCGTAAAACTAACGGATGGAATTAAACCACACGAGAATACAAAATCAGAAATGAACGATTCATCAGAATTAGTACATGTAGTAATCGATAGTGACTTATTTGCTTACTTAACGTTCGGAATAAGCACATTAATTCTCCTAGTAACTGCATTAGCTGTTTGGAGAGCACCGATAAAGGCAGTTGAGATTGGGAAAAAACTTTCTGACAAACAGAAGAAAGACGAAGATAAAAGAAAGCTCTTTTTAACGCTTTTCGCTCTGAGAGGTACTCCTGTAAACTACGACTTTGTGATGGGGCTGAATCAAATTGAAATAGTCTTTCAAGGACACGATAGTGTGATAAAAGCCTGGAGAACCCTTCGTTTGGAGTTGCAAAAAGACGAGACCGAAGAACAGCGTAAAATTTGCATGGATAGAACATACAAACTGTTGAAACAGATGGCTAGTGATTTGGATTACCCAGAAACAAATGAATCAATGGATACCTATCATTACTATCCCAAAGGATTTGAATTTCTAGCCATGAGAGATAACAACTTGAAATTAGCTCAATCCGATTACTACAAGAGAAGTATCGAGTTTTATGACCTGATGACGGAAGTCTATCAAGAAGCTCTATTACAAAAACAGAAACAAAAGGATGCACAACAATAAAGTTCTATTAAAAAACTACGTAAGGTAACAAACTGTAACATGGCAGGCAAGAACTTTTTAGGTCTGGCAATATATCTCCTGGAAATACCCCCAGTCTCATATAACTTACAGCAGGCACAACTTATTAGATAACAATAATTGAAAAAATAAATGACTTTAGAAAACTTGTCATACATTGCAGTAATACTTGGAACTTTTGCAACAGGGTCTTATTTCTTATTTAGATCATACAGAGATAAGCAAAAATATTATCGAAGAAAGTTACATGATAACTGGCTCAATGAAGGTGATATTACTTTATCCAAATTTGAAACTCATTATGTTTTTCTAGAACTAGAAATTGAACTCGATTCAGGAGAAATCGTAGGTATCATAAACTCAAGAAATAAGAAAACTGACTCTGAAATGAGAAATGTCTCAGTAAACGGAAAACTTAGACTTCGCAAAGGAAAAATTAAATTATCGAACATTGAGCGACAGGGACAACAGATAGACTATGGCAAACTAAAAATCAAACTAGACAAGTATGGGAATAGCCTTACAATCAAGAATATTAGTAAAAATTACATCTATTTGCCCTTCAAGACAACATTAAGGAGAGAAGGCAAAAAGACATTAGAGACACACAATTAAAAACATAATCACTAAAACACTTAACCGCGCAAGCATTAAATTAATTAAACTATGAAAACACAAGATTTTATTAAAGTAAGAGCAACATCACAAAATATCCATGATACAAACGATACAAATGAAGTTCAATTCTATCTAAATGTATCAACGATCAAAATAATCACACTGGGTGGAGAAATACATTTAACAGACAATGGAAACGATACAAGAGACGGATTTCTTTGGAATGGCGATTTGCGGTTCACAAATATTAGGATACATGAAGATATTAATCTTGAAGACCTCCTGAACTAGTAGATCAAATAAATTAAATCACAGGAATCCAAACCGACGGCCAATATTTTGCATATTGTCTGACTACAGACATAAGAACTGGAGCAAACCAACTAAACCAACACGTCATGAAACACACCGGTAACCTACTCATTGTTGCACTCCTTTTCCTGGTTTCCTGCCAGCAAAAGGCGGAGCAGCAGGTCCAATCGATGTACTCTTTTCCGGAGCAAACCCAATCGCGTTGGATTAGCTTTGAGAATCCGCAAGGAGAAAAGGGGAAAGGTGGCATGGAGAACTTTGGGGCCAAAGGACATCCGCAGGACAGCATTGGCGCCGGCGCTACCCAGGTGTTGATGGACATCAAAGGTAGCGGTGTTATCAACCGGATGTGGGTAACCATTAATGACCGGAGTCCGGAAATGCTGCGTTCACTCCGCATCGATATGTATTGGGACGGTGAAAGCAAACCAGCTGTTTCAGCTCCTTTCGGCGATTTCTTCGGCATCGGTTTGGGCCGGATGACCGCTTTCGAGAATGCATTGTTTGCCGACCCGGAAGGACGTTCGTTCGTTAGCTACATCCGGATGCCCTTCAAAACCGGGGCAAAAATTACACTCACCAACGAATCGGATCAACCGGTTTCAGCCCTGTTCTACGACATCGATTACCTGTTGACGCCCTGGAAGAAAGACAACCTCTATTTCCATTGCTACTGGAACCGGGACACCGCCACCACGCCCGGCGTCGATTATACCATACTTCCCGATGTATCGGGCAAAGGCCGCTTCCTGGGGACCAACATCGGGGTAAATGCCAACCCGGCCTACGGAGATTCGTGGTGGGGCGAAGGCGAAGTGAAAATGTACCTCGACGGCGACACGAAATATCCGACGCTGGCCGGAACCGGAACCGAAGATTACATTGGTACGGCATGGGGACAGGGCCAATTCATTACGCGGTACTCCGGCTGTAGCCTGGCCGACCGCAAAAACAAGCAATGGGCCTTCTACCGCTATCACATCCCCGACCCCATCTATTTTGGTTCCGATTGCCGGGTCACCATCCAGCAAATCGGTGGAGCTCCGAAAGCCCAGGTAATCGAAATGCAGGAGAAGGGAGCGAAACTCATCCCGGTCACCATCCACGATGGCCGTACACTGCATCCTATCTACAAAAAGGATACGGTAGTGAATCTGGCAACCATCCCCTATAACGGATGGACCAACTTTTACCGTTCCGATGATGTTTCCTCAACCGCTTATTTCTATCTCGATCAACCCACGAACGATTTACCGGCTTTAAAGCCGAGAGCCTATCGGGTTTATCATGTAAAAACGGGTAAGGAATAAAAACTTTTCAAATCCAAACGTCAAACAAAAGACCTTAATATGAACCTGCAAAAACTACGAATCGGTCTCATCCTCTTTTCCGTTATCCTCATCATCGTGATTTTAACGGTGCTGTTCGACTATTCGGACTTCGGTTGGGGAAGCAATCAATCCAACTACATCGCACTTTTGGCGAACATCGCCTTGATTGGCTCCAATTGGGTGTCGTATGTCCATGTATTGAAGACGGAAAAACAGTAAAAATAAAGCCGTTAACCTATAAACGTTAATAATCTATACCAGCTAATGTAACAACTTCCGGGAGCTTGGCGTCTTATGGTTTATAATTAACATAAAGACATGCACAAACTACTGACCTTTCTACTGGGAGTATTTCTCTTCACCAACGCATTGCCGCAAAGCGATGAAATCACTCCCCAAACTAAAATCATGACGTTGGGCGTTTTCCATTTTGCGTACCCGAACCTGGATGCCATCCAAACAAAAAAAAAAAATCAAATCTCTGTTCTCAACGAACCGTATCAATCGGAAATTATCGCCATCGCCAATGCCGTCAGCGAATTTCGTCCGACTATCATTGCTATTGAAGTGACTCCCGACCAGCAAGGCAAAATAGACTCTCTGTACGCACTTTACCGCGCCGACCAATTCACCTTAAGGAAAGGTGAGGTTTACCAGCTAGGCTTCCGCATTGGGAAGATATCGAACGTACCGATCATCCATTGTGTCAACCACTGGGGAAGGCATTACAAATCGATTGAAGCACTGTTTAAAGACAGCATCCGGCAAAGTAAATTTGTGGAATACTTCCGGAATTCGCCCGATTCCATTTATGAACCTCACCGCGCGCCAACCAAAGTGAAAAACATCATCGATGAATTGAAAAAGCTGAACGATCCGGCTGCAATCCGCGAACGGTTATCGGTATACCTGCTAAACCCCTTCAAGTATGAGGAAAAGCCCGGTGACTTCACCGGTGTTGACTTCGAAACCGGGCGATGGTTCAACCGCAACCTGCGCATCTTCCGGAACATCCAGCGGATACAACACTCCAGCGACGACAGAATTCTATTAATCATTGGCCGTGAGCACCTGAACCTGCTCAACCTGTTTTTTGATGTTTCGAAGGAATTTGAACTGGTTTCACCCCTTCCCTACCTGGAAAAGGCTAGTCCGGATAATTGATGTTTACTCGTTTTCCATTACATTTAGGTTCCTAACTAAACACCAAATGCTATGACAAAAAATTCACGCAGACAATTCCTGACCCAAACCGTCCCCCTCACCATCGGTGCGACGATGGGAATCACCCAGGCAAATGCGATGGGAAACAGCCCGTCCACCTCATCGGGAAAGAAATTGAAACTGGTCGTAGTCGGAGCTCATCCCGATGACCCCGAAACCATGTGCGGTGGCGTCATGGCCTTGTACGCCAATACCGGGCACGAAGTGGTTTCAGCGTATCTGACACGGGGAGAAGCAGGTATTGAGGGTAAATCGCATGAAGAAGCGGCCAAAATCCGCACCGCCGAAGCCTTGACGGCCTGCAGGATTCTGAAATGCCGCCCGGAGTTCCTGGGACAAATCGACGGGAATACAGAAATAACGAGGGAAAAATACGGTCCCATCAGCGATTTCCTGGAAAAGGAAAACCCGGACATCATCATCACACACTGGCCCATCGATACGCACCGCGACCACCGGATTTGTTCCAATCTGGTGTACGATGCCTGGTTACGGATGAAAACCAAACCTACCCTCTATTTCGGTGAAGTGATGACCGGAGCGCAATCACAGAACTTTGCACCGACCGACTATGTGGATATCACGGGCGTTATCAAGCAGAAACATGAGGCTTGTTATGCCCACGTCAGTCAGAAAGTTGACGAATGGTACCCGAATGATCACGCCAGAATGGAAGTGTTTCGCGGAATGGAGTTCGGATGCGACTACGCCGAGGCCTTTGTGCAGCACGTCCGAAGTCCCGGGGATAATCTGAATGAAGTGGGTTGAAAGCAATCGACAACCTACATACTGTTCTCAGAATTTCGCCTAAAAGCTTAAATTCAACACCTCAACATATAACTAAACCTTCAACTGATGAAAAAGGTATTCCTTAGCCTGGCGGTTTTGCTTTTGATTTGCAACATCTCACTGGCGCAAGACCAACCGGATTCAACAAAAACAAAGAAAAAGTACACCATCGAGAATTGCGTCACCAAGTTCTCAATGGATAATACGGTTAAAACCAAAGTTGGCTACCAGTTCTGGTTTGCCGATAAAGACTTTGTTGATGGCCGCACCCTGAAGATGAGCGTGGTGGCCCCGCATTCTGCCACACACGCGCCGCACAAACATGCCGAAGATGAATTCTTTTTCGTTCTGAAAGGCACCGCCGAATTCTACCTGGATGGAAAAACCATGACAGCCGGACCGTACGCCAGTTTCTATTGTCCTTCGAATGTCATGCACGGCATCCGCAACGTGAACGATACAGAACTGAAATACCTGGTGATAAAGAAGTATTTAAAGTAATCGTCTATTAAAGAACTATGTCAAAGAACTTTCTATTCCTCGTCGTTTTGATGCTCAGTGCCTGCTCACTCTTTGGGCAGTCAATAAAGAAAAGCCGGCTCATTGTACTTTCGGATATTGAAGCAGAAGCCGATGATACCGAATCGTTTGTCCGGTTGATGTTGTATTCGAATGAAATCGATATCGAAGGACTAATTGCCACCACATCGGTCTGGAAGAAAACGAGTGTAGCTCCGGAAGCCATAAAAAAAATAGTTCGCGCCTATGGTAAGGTTCAGCCCAACCTATTAAAACACGAAGCTGGTTTCCCAACTGCTGAAACCCTTTTGGCTAAAGTGAAACATGGTTTGCCGGTATATGGCATGAAGGGTGTTGGAGAAGGCAGGAACTCAGAAGGTTCTGACTGGATTGTGAAAGTACTGGAAGAAAACGACGAGCGGCCTTTGTGGATAGCCGTCTGGGGAGGAGTCAATACCCTGGCACAGGCACTCTACACGATAGAACACACAAAATCGAAAGCCGAAGCCCGAAGGTTGATCGCGAAACTCCGGGTGTATACCATCTCCGACCAGGACGACAGTGGTATATGGATTCGGAAAAATTTTCCCAAGCTGTTTTATATCGTCAGCCCCGGTGATGATTACGGAAGTGCCACGTGGATTGCCATCAACAGTTTTATAACCGGTATCGACAACCATAAAATCAGCAACTCGTGGTTGGCCGAAAACATTCAGCAAGGGCACGGTCCTCTTGGTGCAGAATATCCTGATGTCGCGTACGGGATGGAAGGCGATACGCCTTCGTGGCTGTCACTGATACCGAATGGATTGAATGCGCCTGAACATTCCGACTGGGGCGGTTGGGGCGGCCGGTACGAACGGTACGAGCCCGATTTTGCCAAAGAGAAGAGAGGCAGTTCCGGCGTTCCGCATCAACCGGAACCGCGGGCCATCTGGACCAATGCAACCGACACTTACACACCTACGCTTCCCCAGGAATATGGACGTACCATCAAGCTGGATACGGCTACGTTTACCGGCAATAAAGTAAGTTTATGGCGCTGGCGCGATGATTTTCAGAACGATTTTGCCGCCCGGATGGCCTGGTGCACCGAAAGCTACCCGGAGGCTAACCACCCTCCTGTTCCCGTACTGAGTAGTCCCAATGAGATAACCGTCAAATCGGGGGAAGGTATTTCGCTCAATGCCAGCAATTCATATGACCCGGATGGAGACAACCTCAGTTTTCAGTGGTTCAGTTACCCGGAGGCCGGCTCCTATAAAAAAGCACTGATTACCCATACGGAGAATATGCACAAAATATGGTTCGTTGCTCCCAACGTGCAGAAAAAGGAAACGGCTCATATTATCCTGAAGGTAACCGACAAAGGCACACCTCACTTATCGAGGTATCAACGAATCATCATTACCATTCTACCTGAATAATAAACATCTGAAACTTGAAATTATGCCCGAGGTAGACCACTCTGTACACTGACTGGTTTATTCCGGGCATGATTTGTACGATTGCTTTAAAGTACAAGAGAGTAATACGGCTTGTATATCCGAGCACCTATTGTTTGATTTTCGTAACTATCCGTTTGAATTTCGTTATGAGCAGTTCCTTCTATCCCATATCTTTGCCCGGTAAACTAACTAATTGGGTTAATGAAAAGAAATACAAATTATTTCGGGAAACCGTTATTAGCAGCATTATTTTTATTGACTACCTGTTTCACATTTGCTCAGAGCTCCGACAGTACGGACATTTTCAATCATTTTTCCGGCGCTATTTCCATTACGAATAAAGGAATCTCCACGGTTCCCTCGTTTACACTGGGAAAACCAGCTGCCGAACTGGACCTGTGGGTAGGCAAAGGCAATTTGCGCTTCGAACCCATTATTCGCATATCGATGGAGGGAAAGCCCTGGTCGCTGATATTCTGGTGGCGCTACAAATTCGTTGAAAATGAAAACTTCCGGTTCAGAGTAGGAGCTCACCCCGCCTTGCTTTTCAAAACCGTAACAGCGGAAACAAACGGCGTTTCCCAGGAAATTATCCGGACCTACCGGTACCTGGCAACCGACCTTGCCCCCACTTTTTTTCTTACCAGAAATATCAGTGTTGGTCCCTATTACCTCTATTCGCGTAGCCTCGAAAAAGATGTGGCGCGAAACACGCACTATATTTCCATGGTGGGAAGTTTTTCAAACATCAAACTATTTGAAGATGTAGCGTTTGGTATTACTCCACAGGTCTACTACCTCAGGCTGGACCAACGCGATGGCCTTTATGCCACATCAGCTTTTTCTCTGACCAAAAAGGATTCTCCGTTTTCCATTGCTGCCATCATCAACAAAAAAATCGATAGCCAAATTGCAGGAGAGGACTTTTTATGGAACGTAAGCCTGGTTTATTCGTTCAATAAGAAATATGTTGCATCGGAAATGTCCTTCATCAATAAAGATTAACTTAACTGATAAAATGGATTTCAAGATGGAAGATGCAGAAAAATTAGAAGAATTTTACCAACGGAAATTCGACTGGATACCCGATAACATTCACAACGATCTGGGACATTTCAATGTATTCAGGGTTGAACCTTTTACCGTAAAGCCACCTCGCCCGGTTCCTTACCGGAGGCGCGATTATTACAAAGTCACCCTGATTATCGGGGAGAGTACCATACACTATGCCGACCGGGTTTTAAAAATCGGAAAGCAGGCGCTGGTCTTCTCCAACCCACAGATTCCCTACAAATGGGAACATTCCGAATCGATGCACAGCGGCTACTACTGCATTTTCAACCAGCATTTCTTTCGACAATACGGCAATCCGGAACAATATGAAGTATATCAGCCGAATGGTTTGCATGTGTTCGATTTGTCGGACGAACAGGTGGCAAAGGTTAGTGGTGTTTACGAGCGAATGTTCGAGGAAATCAACTCCGATTACATTCACAAGTACGATGTATTGCGGAACCTGGTATTTGAGTTGCTCCATTTTGCCATGAAGATGCAACCCAACTCCAACCTGGTAAAACAACAAATCGATGCCAATCAACGCATTTCCACATTGTTTATGGAACTACTTGAGCGCCAGTTTCCCATCGATGATTCTCATCCCAAAATCAATCTTCGCTCCGCATCCGACTTTGCCACACAATTAAATGTGCATGTTAATCACCTGAACCGGGCGATAAAAAATACCGCACAAAAAACAACCACGCAGCTTATCTCCGACCGCATATTACAGGAATCCAAAGTAATGCTGAAACACAGCAGCTGGAATATCTCAGAAATAGCCTACGCGCTCGGCTTTTCGGAAGTAACTCACTTCAATAACTTCTTTAAAAAACACACGGAAATGACACCTACAAAATTCAGGAATGTTTGATTTTCGTAACTAGTGGTTTGAAATCTGTTAGTTCTTTTGTCGAACTGTGGCAACCGTTGTAACACTACGCTAAAAACATCAGAATATGACAACAGAAATTCAAAAACGAAAACTCGGAAACAGTAACCTGGAAGTTTCCGCCATCGGTCTGGGCTGCATGGGAATGAGTTTTTCCTATGGTCCGCCCAAAGACAAAAAAGAGATGATTTCCCTGATGCACGCAGCCATCGAACGGGGAATCACCTTCTTTGACACCGCCGAAGTGTACGGTCCTTATATAAACGAAGAATTAGTGGGAGAAGCACTGGCTCCTTTTCATGACAAAGTTGTTATTGCCACCAAGTTTGGTTTTAACATCACGCCTCATAACGATCCCAGGGGCATGAAAGGCCTACCCGCTCTGAACAGCCGGCCGGAGAACATTCGAAAAGTGGCTGAAGAATCGCTTAAACGCCTGAAAATAGAAGCGATCGACTTGTTCTACCAGCACCGTGTTGACCCTAATGTTCCGATGGAGGATGTAGCCGGAACTGTCAGCGATCTGATCCGGGAAGGAAAGGTGAAACATTTTGGATTATCTGAGGCAGGCGTAAAAAACATACGGCGTGCCCATGCGGTACAACCGGTTACTGCTTTGCAAAGTGAATACTCCCTCTGGTGGAGAGAGCCGGAGGAAGAGATCATTCCCACGCTGGAAGAACTGGGCATAGGATTGGTTCCTTTCAGTCCGCTGGGGAAAGGTTTTCTGACGGGAAAGATAGACGAAAACACCACTTTCGGTAGTAATGATTTTCGCAGTTCTGTTCCACGCTTATCAGCCGAAAATATCAGGGCCAACCTGGCATTCGTTGACTTTATCCGCCAAATTGCTGAAAAGAAGAACGTCACACCGGCACAAATTGCGCTTGGCTGGTTGCTCGCTCAAAAACCATGGATTGTTCCCATTCCGGGTACGACTAAATTGCATCGGTTGGAAGAAAACATTGGAGCCGCTTCCGTTGAATTCACGCCGGATGAACTCCAGGAAATTAACACAGAAGCATCTAAAATCAATCTGCTGGGAGGTAGATATTCAGAAAATGCCCAGAAACTGATCGACCGGTAAACCGGTTTGAAAAACGATATAATAAAGCAAACTCCGGGGAAAAGTGCGTTGAGAAAAACTGAACGCTTCGTTCCCCGGAGTTTTTTGTCAGGAATAGTACCGTAGATCGCGAATAAGGGTATTTATTTAAGTAATTTAGGTAGACGATAAAGATTAAACCAAACCAACATTATAACGTCCAAACATATGCGGCTGAAAAATCTTTAAAAGAGCATCTTATACAGAAAAACGCTGGTTTAACTACCCCCTTGCACTCCGATTCCGTAATATGGGTAATTAAATCAGTAATGCGTATAACAACCGGCTAATCAATTATCAGGAACTTTGCATTGTCAATCTGATAAAAGTGAAGTTTATGATATCTGAGAAATACAATACTTACAAATCAACTAATACCAACTAATCATGAAACAACTTCTCTTCACCTTACTTTTCGCATTCGTTTCCTGTTTGTCTTATGGGCAGCAGGATCTATTTCATTCTAATCCGATTGTTTCTCCGGAAATAAATGCAGACCACACGGTCACTTTCCGAATTATGGCACCAAACGCTAAGGAAGTAAGCGCTTCCGGCAGTCTGGATGGTGAGCATGCCTTTGCAAACATCACTTATGAAATGCAAAAAGGAGACAGTGGTGTCTGGACCTTCACGACGCCGGTTTTGCCGTCCGAATTCTACCGGTACCATTTTACGGTAGATGGTGTGCGAACCGTTGACCCGGCCAATGCTCATGCCATTCGTGATGTGGGTAACATCTCGAATGTCTTTCTTATCGGTGGCGGCAAAGCTGACCTCTACAAAGTTAACGACGTTCCTCACGGTACGGTTGCTTACCGGTGGTACAATTCCCCCGGGAATGGTATGATGCGCAGATTATCGGTTTACACTCCTCCGGGTTATGAGAACAGTACAGCGAAATTCCCTGTTTTGTACCTGTTTCATGGCGTTGGCGGTGACGAAGAAGCCTGGTTAGGTTCAGGAAGAGCATCTGAGATTATGGATAACCTGATTGCCCAGGGAAAGGCTGAACCCATGATTGTGGTGATGACCAATGGCAATGTTTCACAGGAGGCCGCACCAGGTGAAGGAATTCAGGGATTCGTGAAACCGACATTTATGCTTCCGCATACCATGGACGGGAAGTTTGAGGAGACATTTATCGATGTGATGAAATTCATCGAAAGCAATTACCGCACTCCGGCAACAAAAGAGAGCCGTGCCATAGCCGGCTTATCTATGGGAGGTTTTCATACAGCGAATATTTCATTGTATTATCCGAATACCTTCGACTATGTGGGATTGTTTTCATCTGCATTGGGTGTTCGTCCGATGAACAACAATCCGTCACCGGTATACCAAAACCAGGATGAAAAACTCAAACAGCAGATGGAGAATGGATACAAACTATACTGGATGGGCATGGGTGTTGACGATATGCCCATGATTTACAACGGAAATAAGAATTTCAGGGAAAAGATGGATAGCATAGGCATGAAATATGAATATGTAGAATCCAAAGGCGGACACACCTGGAATAACTGGCGCGATTATTTATCCATTTTTGCCCAACGATTGTTTAAGTAGAAAATACCCCATACTTCATCGGCAGTTTTGTGAGCAACGATAAGGCTGCCGGTGATGCTTCCTCAATGGTACGAACAGGATACCATGGTTTGAAATTCTTATTCATTGGATTGATTATCGTTAACCGCTTTTTGCACGCGCTCCAAAATACCTAAGCGGGAAAGCAGGATTTTCAATCGAAAAAACAGGAAGTGTATGAATCAGGCCAACAGAGACATTTTTGAGAGACTTCAATCGGGAGAGTCAGTTCCGTATACCGACCCTCAACACAAACAGATAGCAGACGCAGGTGCATACACGAGAAAGTTGATAGCAGAACTCAACACTTCTGCCGACGTGGACCATATACGCAGCTTGTTAAGTGAAATTACGGGTACGAAAATCGATGACAGCACCATCGTATTTCCTCCTTTTCACATCAATATCGGGAAGTTTACCCGTATCGGGAAAAACGTATTTATCAACTTCTCCTGTACCTGTCTCGATATGGGAGGTATTACCATCGAAGACGATGCACTGATCGGCCCTAATGTAAGTCTGCTGACGGAATACCATCCGCTGGAACCATCGCAAAGAAAAGCGCTTTCGGTGCAACCGGTTCGTATCAAACGTAATGCATGGTTAGGAGCCGGAGTGACCATTCTTCCCGGCGTTACGGTTGGCGAAAATTCAGTGGTGGCAGCAGGAGCCGTTGTATCAAAAGATGTGCCTGACAATACGGTGGTAGGTGGCATTCCCGCCAAGGTGATGAAAAATCTCGGGGAATAGCTGGCGAACAGCGAAAGCCCGAAAGGCACTATCACGACAAAAGCGAGTAAAGACTGACAGGCAAACTAATCACTAAAACAGTTGACATATGAAAACAATCAGCAAGAAAGTATTATTCGTTGCGAGTGTTACGCTCTTCGTCATGTTCAGCATGGTTTGTGCCGGACAGGAACCGACAGCAAAAAGTGACGGAATTTTCCCGGAAGGAAGATTGGCTCCTGCCAAATTCTTTACAGGAAATGCGTGGGTGACCGGATTGGTAGCTAACGACTCTGTTTTTACCACCGCAGCCGGAAGCGTGTTCTTCGAAGCCGGCGCCAGAAGCAACTGGCATCTGCACCCGAGCGGTCAGATTCTGATCGTCACTTCCGGAGTGGGTTATCACCAGATTAAAGGACAGCCCATCGAGATCATCCGGAAAGGCGATGTGGTCAAGTGTCCGCCCGATGTTTTACACTGGCACGGTGCTTCCAAAGACAGTAGTATGTCACATATCTACATTCTGCCGAATACTGAAAAAGGCATGGTTGAATGGAAAGGTCCGGTGACAGACGAAGAGTACGCAAACATCGACTAAGTATAAGGGGTCAGAACGAACCAAATGGTGTCTCATAAAATTGAACTAGCATGGCAAGAATATTCATAACAGGCTCATCCGACGGACTTGGACTTTTAGCTGCTAAAGCACTGGTCTCACAAGGCCACCAGGTGGTTCTTCATGCCCGGAACGAGGAACGGGCAAAATCCGCGATGAACGACGTTCCAGGTGCTGAAAACGTTCTCATCGGTGACTTGTCGAGTATGGAAGAAACTAAACGGCTGGCGGAACAGGTGAATAAGTCCGGCCCTTTCCATGCCATAATACACAATGCGGGAATCATCAACTCACAGGGTAACACCAAAAGCAGTGATGGATTGCCGAGAATATTTGCTGTAAACACCATTGCTCCTTACATCCTGACAGCGATGATCAAGCGGCCTGAACGATTGATTTACCTCAGTTCGAGCATGCATCGGCAGGGTGAAGCAAGTAAAGACAGGTTGGAGTCTATTCTCGAAGGCAAAAATTTTCCAAGCTATTCGGATACCAAGTTGCATGACTTGATACTGGCACTTGCCGTAGCCCGGAAATGGCCGGAAGTATCTTCCAATGCGGTTGATCCGGGATGGGTCCCCACCAAGATGGGCGGCCGAAGTGCACCGGATGACCTGGAAAAGGGATTCCTTACCCAGATTTGGTTGGCCGTCGGGCAGGATAAAGAAGCAACTATCAGTGGCCGCTACCTGCATCACCAAAAGGAAATGAATTGTCACCCGCAGGCGAAGGATGAAGGAATTCAGGAAAAATTATTGTCAGTCTGTGAGCAATTAACAGGGATACCATTCCCCCATCGATAAACCAAAATCTCTAATACGTAAACTCAAAACTAGAAACACCATGAAAGAAAATGGAAAACAACCATCGAGAAGAAGGTTCATTCAGCAAACGGCTATGGCCGGAGCTGGTGCAAGCTTATTGCTTTCCAATCCGCTGCAAGCTTTTTCTCAAAATGATCATTCAAACACAAGAAATATGAGTCAAAATATTAAATCGAAGGGCTATGCAGCAGTCGATACTTCAGGCAAGCTTCAACCCTGGGAATTTGAGCGCCGGCCTGTTGGCGATAATGATATCCAAATCGATATTAAGTATGCCAGCATCTGTCACTCGGATATTCACCAAATGAAAGGGCACTGGGGACCGCAAAAGTACCCGCAGGTTCCCGGACATGAGATTGCGGGTATTGTTACCGCAGTTGGTAAGAATGTTACCAAATTTAAAGTAGGCGACCGTGCCGGTGTAGGCTGTATGGTCGATAGCTGCATGGAATGCGATAGCTGTCAGCATGGAGAAGAGCACTACTGCGAAAATGGCCAAACGCTGTTTACCTACGGTTATCCCGACAAGAAATCGCCCACCGGCATTACCCAGGGTGGTTACTCTACGAACATTGTCGTCAGAGACCATTTTGCGGTTCACATTCCGGAGCATATCAGCCTTCAGGAGGCTGCACCTCTTTTGTGTGCGGGAATTACCACTTATTCTCCGTTGATCAAAGAAGATTTTAAAATTGGAGATAAAGTTGGTGTTGCCGGGATTGGTGGTTTAGGCCACATGGCCGTGAAGCTGGCGGTATCGAAAGGTGCCGAAGTTTATGCTTTTACCACGTCTCCCGATAAAGTCGAAGATATTAAGTCATGGGGAGCCAAAGAGGTCATTGTAGTTGATGAAGCATTTAAAAATATGCACCCGTACAATAAGAAGCTGGATTACATGATTTGTACCATTCCTTACCAGTTTAATGTGGCCCCTTATGTGGCTTGCGTAAAACCCTACGGTAACTTCACGTATGTGGGAATGCCCGAAGGTTTTCAGATCAACCTCAGCAACATTGCCTTAGCCGCTACCCGGGTTAATTTCAATGCTTCGCTGATTGGCGGAATGCCTGAAACACAGGAAGTCGTTCATTATTGCGCTGACAACGGCATCAGACCTGAAATCCAAATGATTTCTGCTGAACAAATTAATGATGCCTGGGAAAAAGTAGTGAACAAAGAAGCACGCTATCGATACGTGATCGATGCAGCTACTTTTGAATCTTAATAGCATATTATTCACAATCAATTTTATAATTAAAAGAGATATTAGTTATGGTTTTAGAAGAAAGGTTTACACTATCAAATGGAGTTGAGATCCCAAAACTAGGTCTCGGAACATGGTTTATTAGTGACGAAGATGTTGTGCAGGCCGTGAAAGAAGCCACCCAAATGGGTTACCGGCATATCGATACAGCACAGGCTTACCAGAATGAAAACGGCGTTGGAAAAGGTATCAAGGCCTGTGGCGTGAAAAGAGAGGATCTGTTTGTCACTACGAAACTGGCTGCAGAAGTCAAATCATATGACGAAGCAGTTGCCTCCATTGATAATTCACTCAAAACGTTGGGGTTGGATTATATCGACATGATGATCATTCACAGCCCGAAACCATGGATGGAATTCCACGAAGATGATCACTACTTCGAAGGAAACCGCGAGGCATGGAAAGCGCTGGAAGAAGCTTACAAAGCCGGTAAACTTCGGGCGATTGGAGTTTCAAACTTCGAAAAAGAAGACATCGACAATATCCTGGAATCCTGCACGGTGAAACCGATGGTCAACCAGATTCTGGCACACATCAGCAACACACCCAAAGAGTTGATTGAATATTGCCAGGATAAGGGCATCCTCGTAGAAGCCTATTCGCCGGTTGCACACGGAGAGCTGATGAAAAATCAGGATGTTATAAAAATGGCTGAGAAATACGGCGTTTCGGTGCCACAGTTGTCTATTCGTTACGTGCTTCAACTTGATCTTCTTCCATTACCGAAAACCGCGAATCCGGCGCATATGAAAAACAATGCAGAGGTCGATTTCGTGATTTCGGATGACGACATGGAAGTGTTGAAGAATATGAAAACAATTGAAGATTACGGAGAGGCCAGTATGTTCCCGGTATACGGAGGAAAACTGAAATAACTCAACACATTTTTTGACGATAATTCATTCGTATCATTTAAAAAAAACAGGACTGTCCGGGGAAAAGCAACGGAAGAACAGGGTTTTCATGTTGAACTTGCCCTTCCTGACAAAGCTTTTTTCCGGACAGTAATTTTTGTGATTAGTTAGCTTGTAAGAGACTAAAAACCAGAAGACAGCTATTTAGCATTCATTCTTCCGACTAAAACCATTTCAGAAAAGCAATTGTTTACATCTGAACAGATACAAATTGATTAATGAAAAGAGATTATGGAAATTATTAAAAACGGCACGCAGCCATCCGTAAAAGGACCGGAAGCCTGGTTCACAGGCGAAGTGAGGATTGACCCGTTGTTCTCGAAAAAAGAATCGACACACGGTGGAGGAGCAATGGTTACTTTTGAAGCGGGCGCCAGAACAGCCTGGCATACTCATCCCGCAGGGCAAACTCTCATCGTAACATCAGGATTGGGTTGGATACAGCGAGAAGGCGGTCCCATCGAGGAAATCCAGCCCGGAGATGTAGTTTATTTTGAACCGGATGAAAAGCACTGGCACGGTGCTTCGGCCAATAAAGCGATGAGTCACATCGCCATCCAGGAAGAGGTGAACGGTGAAGCCGTAACGTGGATGGAAAAGGTTTCAGACGAACAATATTCAAAAAGTTGATATGCCACATTTTCAAATTAAGCTGTTAGAAGGCAAAACCGAAGAGCAGAAGAAACAGCTGGCCAAAGAAGTGGTCAAAGCTGCCCAAAAAGTTATTGGTTACGGTGATGAATCCTTTTCCGTGACGATTGAAGATTTTTCTTACGAAGAATGGAAGAATCAGGTGTATCCCAATGACATTATCGGGCGAAAGGATATTCTCTACAAAGAGCCCGGTTATGAAATGTAATTGAAACGAAAGATTATGAGTGTTTCAGAGAATTTATCGAAAGAAGAAATACAGAAAATTGCTGAAGCGGATGATTTTCATATCGCTCCGTTTCGTGAAGACGGTGCAACCTGTGGCACGCCAACCTGGATTTGGTCGGTGATGGCAGAGGACCATCTTTATGTGAGAGCGTATAACGGAACACGTTCCCGGTGGTATCAGGCCGCCCTCAGCCAAAAGGCCGGTAAAATTGAAGCGGCCGGCATGGTAAAGGAAGTGGGCTTTGAGCCTGTAAGCGGAAGTATCAACGAAAAGATAGACGAAGCTTACCGGGAAAAATACAGCGATAGTCCTTATCTGGGTTCCATGATCAGTGACAGGGCCAAAGCTGCCACGGTCAGGGTGTTCTAATATCTGTATTAAAGATAGTAAACAGAACGTTATCTCATCCGGAAGTGATGCATGCATCAACTATTGAAAACTACCGGGAAAACCGATAGTTTTCAATAGTCTCTTTGAATAAGGTAAGGTAATTAGCCAATCTTCTTACCGGCCATTGGTCCGGGTTTCAGACTGTGAATTTCCTCGATATGTATCAGAATGACGGCCTTCGGCTTAGGCATTCCTGCCTTCAATGACATTTCCGCCGATTTCTCGTAAATCTCGCCGTCAGTCAATACTTCCGGAGTTCCTATGAATCGGTATCCGTCAAGAATTTCGCGGTTCACAACAGCTACGGCTACTTTTGAGCCATCCAGGATATTTTGATAGGTTCTTCCACCTGTTCCCTCACTGAAAATCAACGTTTCATCGTTGAATACACGGGTCGAACGCTTGGGTGCGTTATTCGGGAGTCCGTCTTTACTGACCGTCGCGTGGAAACACTGGTGGTTCATCACCATCTCTTTCATTTCGGATGTAAGCTGTGACATAATCGATTTTCCTCTTTATTTTATTTGACTTAAGCTTAAAACATCCTACTAAGCTAGCGTTATTATTCGTTTTATTTTTTTACATATGCTAAAAAATCCAAACACTTTCCCGCGATGATGAATAACAAGATGTTCAGAAAAGATGCCATTGATTATTTCGACTCCTCAATTTTATAAACGCAGCGGTTTCCATTCTCAATAATATATTCCACCCTTTCCATTTCGTATCCCAAGCCAATTAACCGTTTAAAATTATTCAGTTCCGAATGGCAAAATCCCTGGCACGCGGTCGCTGCGGCGCAAATAGGACAATGATTTTCAATCAGATACCAGGCATCCTCTTCTTTTTTCCATTCCGCCATATACCCTTCTTCGGTGCGCTTTTTGCTCAATATCTCCAGCTTTTCCTCCAGTGTTTCCGAGCCTTCCATTTCCTCTTCATACCTATCGTACACAGCTGTTTCCCGGTCACTAATCAGAAGATTCAAGGCATTGTCTCCTAAAAGTTTCTTCACCGATCGGAGTAACTGAACCGTAACTTCGGCATGCGTATCCGGAAACCGGGACAAGCCTTTTTTGGTAAGCGAATAATAAGTTGAAGGACGACCAACGCCTTCACTTTTCACTGTCGCTTTTACCAGGTTTTCCGAAGAAAGATTCAGCAAATGTTTTCGTGCCCCCTCTTTCGTAATCGCCAGTTCTTTGGCAATCACATACGATGTGGCTTCACCTCTCATCTTTAGGACCATTAAAATACGATCGGATGAATTCTTCTTCATTTTGACAACAATTAGTTGTTTTATTGACAAATACAAAGTTACCTCTTTTTCTCCAGAAACCAATAATCAACCAAATAGCAAACTAAAAGAAACAAAGACCGAAAATTTCCATCAATTTAAAACAACCTTTTTGTTGTTTTATTGTTCCTGTAGTTAGATTTGAATGATAACAATAAAAACAGACATCATGAGCAAATTTCAATTACCGGCTCTCCCATATGCATACGAAGCACTGGAGCCACATTTCGACAAAGAAACAATGACGATTCACCATCAGCGCCACCACCAGGCATATGTAAATAACCTCAACAATGCGCTGCAAGGAAGTGATGGAGCCAATAAAAGTCTGGAAGAAATCATTAAAGAAGTGAGCAAATACAGTACTGCCGTGCGTAATAACGGAGGCGGTCACTACAACCACTCGCTGTTCTGGGAAATTCTGTCTCCCAATCCTCAACTGACACCAGCCGGAAAGTTGGCCGATGAGATTGCAACAGCTTTTGGCGACCTCGATAACCTGAAAGCAGAAATCAAAAAAGCAGGACTGGGCCAATTTGGTTCCGGATGGGCCTGGCTGTATGCAAAATCGGATGGTTCTGTTGGAGTTACGTCTACTCCTAACCAGGACAATCCATTAATGGACATCCAGTCAGACAACAAAGGAATCCCCGTGTTGGGCGTAGATGTTTGGGAGCATGCTTATTATCTTAAATATCAAAACAAAAGAGCCGATTACCTCGACGCATTCTGGTCGGTTTTAGATTGGAATGCTGTAGGCAAAAAATACGAGGAAGCTCTATCAAAATATAACAAGAACTGATTGTAGTGAATAAGTAAGGTTCGGCCCCGCTCAGGTAAATCAAAACATGAAGCGGAGGCCGGATTTTTTTTGCAAAAAAGCAAGTTAGCCTCCATATCTAACTGAATTTTAAGACGAAACCGTGCAGACAATTCCTGAAGAAGAAAGTGTAAGTTTTAATAATGTTTGATTTTCGTAACTTATGGTTTGAATTTCATAAGTTAAAAAAGACTTCGTCATCTATATTTACATGACTGTCAGTTGATAATTATGAACGAACCTAACTAACCAACATAACATCAACGGCAATTGCGCAGGGATATAATGACCAAACAACCTGCCTAAATCACTACACGATGCTATGCTCCGTTGACGCTGCATGTGAGTGAGAACAGGAATTCGACTAAACTAACAAACCAAAGACTCATGATCAAAACGATTGGCTTCCTCGCATTCTTTCTTTTTGCTATTTCGGTTTGGGGGCAAAATGCAACCCGGAATATTACAGCAAAATACATTACCGGCTCCATTCAGGTGGACGGCGTTATGAAAGAGCCGATATGGCAAACCGCTACTCCATCCGACAACTTTTGGGAGTTTTTCCCCACCGATTCCATCCGGGCCAAAAATAAAACCGAATTCAGGATACTCTATAACGATCACACCTTGTATGTCGGCATTCGGGCCGAAGTGCAAGGTAATCACTATGTCGTGTCGAGTCTCAGGCGCGACTTCGGTGGTGCCACCAATGACAATATAACGCTGATGTTCGACACCTTCCGGGATGGTACCAACGCATTCATGTTTGGGGTTACTCCATACGGCGTGAAACGCGATGTGTTTGTTTCCGGCGGCGGTTCCGGTGAAAATAGCCTGAATACAGCCTGGGATGTGAAATGGCAGGCTGAAAGCAAAATGTATGATGACCATTTTGTGATAGAAGTAGCGATTCCTTTCAGTTCACTAAAATTCAGAGAGGGCGATACCAGCTGGCGGCTGCAGTGCTATCGATGGGATATACAAACGAACGAACAAAGTGCCTGGGGACGGGTTCCGCAAAGTCAGTTACTATCAAGCCTCGCCTTTTCGGGCAATCTGAATTTTGAGAAACCGCTGGGCAAATCACACACGCCAATTGCTGTTATTCCGTATGTAAACGCCCAGGCCGATAAGGATTACGACTCAGGAGACGCCAACAGCAAACTCAAGATAGGAGGAGACGCCAAGTTCGCCATTGGAAACAGCATGAACCTGGATGTGACGGTCAATCCCGATTTCTCAAACGTCGAAGTGGACGATATTTTCACCAACCTGACCCGGTTTGAGGTTCTCCTTCCGGAAAAACGGCAGTTCTTTATTGATAACAATGACTTATTTGGAAGTTATGGAGATGTGTATAATCAAGCCAACCCATTTTTCTCAAGAAGAATCGGTCTGGCCAGGGACAAAAACGGAAACCTGATTGAAAACCGCATTTTGGGCGGAGTACGTCTAAGTGGTAAATTAAATGAAGACTGGCGTCTTGGATTTTTGAATATTCAAACAGCTGAGGATGTTAAAAATGCGATTCCTTCGAATAACAACATGATGTTTACGCTGCAAAAGAAGATGTTTTCCCGCTCAAGCCTCGGCGTGTTTCTGATCAACCGGCAAACATTTAAAGATTATGATTTTGTACCGGACTCTCAAAAATACAACCGGGTGATTGGTGTTGATTATAATCTGGCTTCAGCAGATAATGAGTGGACCGGTAAATTTTACCTGCACAAATCTTTTCAGCCCAATGACACAAAAGGGAATTTCTCGGCGCAAGCCACAACCACTTACCTGAAAAGAAACTTGCGATGGATTATCGACATGATGTATGTTGGTGAGGATTTTCATTCTGATCTGGGCTACATTCAACGCACCGGAATATTCAGATGGGGGAATAACCTTAAATTGATGTTTTACCCCAAAAACGGAAGCGTCAGCCAGCACGGACCGGGTGGCGAGATCCTGCATTACTGGAAGCCCAATATGGATTTCCGGCAGTCGGACCATCGGTATCAATTGTATTACGAGGTGAACTTCACCAATCAGGCGGTCCTGGATGCCAATATCAGCAATCATTACGCTTATCTGCCTTTCGATTTCGACCCGACCCGGTCGGGAGGTGTTCCTCTACCCAAAGATCACGGCTATACTTACAATCAATACGAGGTTTCTTACCGGTCAAATCCGGCCAAACTGTTTTCGTTTAGTGCAGAATCTTCCGGAGGACAATTCTTTAACGGGCAAAGCTTTATGGCAAGCACCGATCTCATATACCGTATTCAGCCCTGGGCCGTGCTTAGTCTGAATATGCGTTACGACGCCATCCGCCTGCCTGCCCCCTATTCTGATGCCGACTACTGGCTGCTTACACCCAAAGTGGATATCTCTTTCAGCAAATCGGTATTCTGGGCAACCCTGATACAATACAGTAACCAGCGCGATAACCTCGGCATCAACTCCCGGTTGCAATGGCGCTTTGCTCCGCTGTCGGACCTCTATATCGTTTACAACGATAATTACTTCCTGGACAACTTCGGTCCCCGGTTCCGTTCCATCAACCTGAAACTGACCTACTGGCTGAATATTTAATCGCGCGATAATCTAGTTTCAACTCAAAAGGTATATCTCAAAAGAAGACTACTAGTCATTTGCAAAAAAAAAAGAGGCCATCCTTTTGGGGACGGCCTCTTTTATGTTTTCATCAGGAAAACAACTGTATTCTCTCTATCAGCCCAACTTTCTGTACTCTTCATCTGTCACCGGACCGCGCCATTCGGTTGTAGCACCTTCGGCGGGAACCGACAAAGCAATATGGGCAAACCAGCTGTCTTTTGTGGCACCGTGCCAGTGATTTACCCCGGCCGGAATATTGACCACATCGCCCGGTTTTAACAACCGTGCCGGCTTTCCTTCTTCCTGATACCAACCTGTTCCGGCGGTACAAAAAAGAATTTGTCCTCCTTTGTGGTGAATGTGCCAATTATTGCGGCATCCCGGTTCAAAAGTCACATTAAATGACGGAACACCATCCAAGGTCAATGGAGCTAAATAACTTTGTCCGATAAAGTATTGGGCAAAAGCCTCGTTCTTTTCTCCTAACGGGAATATTTGCTTAAAATCACTCATTTTTAAATCTTTTTATTGTAATGACTATTTGTTTTCCGGTACCACTTCGTTGATTGCACTCAATCCATTCAACGTTCTTGGAAAGCCCATGTAAGGTAAGCACTGGGTAACCGCCTCCAGCAGGGTATTCTTGTCATTTCCGACATTCAGGTTTCCATATACATGCGATTTCACCTGGCTTTCACAGCCTCCCAGGGCACTCAGGATACACAAGGTCAATAATTCACGGGTTTTCAAATCCAAACCTCCACGTGTATAGATGTCACCAAAACAAAATGCCGATAAGTAGTTCTGAATATGTTTCTGATTCTCCGTTGCTTTTTGGTGCATCTGGTCGATCACATCGCCAAATATGCTTTTCTGCACTTTCAGTCCTTCATCGAAACGGGTTTCTTCAGTTACCTGCTTTTGGCTTCCGACTGGAACTGAAATGTTAGCTGCTTTGAAAACCTCGTTCACCTGCTGAATGGCATTCAGGGTTTTAGGAAAACCTAAATAAGGTGCACATTGATAAACAGCTTCATTGATCTCAACAGGCGAAACACCAATGTTTAATGCAGCAAAAACATGAGCCTTTAGTTGTTCCAACGTTTAGTTCGTCGTCAGCACAACGATGGTGATCAATTCCCGAACCTTGTCGGTCAGTTTTCCATGATAGAAAACCTCACCAAAAATGAAGCGATTGAGCATCTCCTGCAGGTCCGGATCGGTTTCAGCCAGCGGCCCTGTGTGTTTGCCAAACAGCTCTTCAAATTTCTCTTTGCTTAATTTTACTCGGTCCATATCGTATATTTTTTGTCAGAATTGCTTTTTCAATCCTTCCGGAAATTCTTACCATACAAATATCACAATACTCCCGACGATAAAATTACCTCAATAACTGATAGTGTTACCCTTATTACCGAATGTTATAAGAAAGGTTGCCCAGAGAATGAATTGCTACATCTACCGCTTTCGTAGCTTATTCGCCGAAAATACCCAACTCAGGGCTATTCGGCGCTGTTCTGTTGTTTTCGGAGCAGCTGGTTTCGTCACCAAATAAACTCCTGTTAATACCAAAACAGCCGCCAACGGCTTTTCCCAGGTTAACGAATCCTGTCCTATAGCAATAGCCACCACTGAGGCTACAATCGGTTGCAAATTCATGAAAATACTAACCGTACTCGCCTCCAACCGTCTTAACGCATAAGGCATACAGAAAAATGCCAGCGTAGTGGAAAACAACAGTGCAAACGCCAACAACGCAATTGCCGTCCCTGTCGTATCTGCCGAGTAAATCTTTTGATTTGGCAATGCAGAAAAACTGAACGGCAACACCATCAATGCGGAAAACAGGAACATCCACTTGGCTACGGTTACCGGAGCGTATTTTTGCGAGATTTTCCGGGTTATCGTCAGGTAACCGGCATAGAACAGCACACAAATGATAGTAAACAGAATACCCAGCGCATTATTGGTTCCATGCTGTCCGTGTGTACTTCCTAACAGGATGATTAAAGCGGCACCGGAAATACTTATCAGGATTCCGATAATCTTTCGGTTGGGAATGGCTTCTCCCAAAAACACAGAAGAGAGAAGAAGCACAACCACAGGTGTCATCGCTATGAGCAATGAAAAAATAACCGGCGTGGTAAATTCAAGGGCTTGCGAAAACAAAAACTGTGTCCCCAGAAAGCCCATTAATCCGCCAACAAACACAACGAGCAAATCCTTTCCCTCAACTTTCTCCCGTTTCAGAAACGAACCAATGGCCCAAAAGATGAGGGCTCCAAATATCATCCGGGTCATGGTATATCCCATAGGAGTCATCCAATTCGCGACCAGTGACTTTGTCACGGGTATATTCAACCCGAAAATGACATTGGCTGAAAAAATGGCCACGAGCCCTTGCTGTCTTTCCTTTATCATATCCTCTCTTTTTCTCCTAAACTAAAAACAGGAATTGCAATTAAACAAACAAAACTAAAAACAAGGAAGATTCCCTGTTGAAATTATCCATTGCACTTCAGTTGTAACCCGAAACTTTGCGAAACAATCATACGACTGATTGAGCACTTTAAAGCTCGTCATTTGTTTCATCTCCGTTTCTCAAATCCTCATTAACCGGCATAAAAACATCCATACAAAATTCCATAGAAAACACTATTGAAGACTACCTGAATTACGGAAACGTCTACCATTATTACGGAATCTGATTTCCAACCATAACAACCTAAGGGATGTTACTTAAATTTGTAACAGCAATTACATTGAGAATGAGTTATGAGCAAAGTTACCAGGATAAATTCAGTGACTGAATACAACAATTTAGTGGGGCAGGAAACCTTACATCCGTTGGTCGCCGTGATTGATTTTTCGAAAACAGAGCCGTTTCACTATTTCAGGGGGCAGATGGACGTATATGCCATCTTTCTAAAAGATATCAAATGTGGCAATATCACCTACGGGATAAAAAACTACGACTATGAAGAAGGAACCTTGATATTCATTGCTCCCGGGCAGGTTTATGGTGTAGAAGGAACCGGTGAAAAACAACAGGCGTCAGGCACGGCCATTATTTTCCATCCCGATTTAATTCACGGTACTTCACTGGGAAAACACATCGACGATTATACCTTTTTCTCCTACGAGGTAAATGAGGCTTTGCACCTGTCAAACAGGGAGCGGGAAATCATCAATGATTGCATTAGTAAGATCAATTACGAACTAGAGCACGCCATCGATTCGCACAGTAAAACGCTCATTGTCTCGTATCTGGAACTTTTCCTCAACTACAGCAAACGTTTTTACGAGCGCCAGTTTATCACACGTAGCCACGTCAACAAAGATATATTGGTTCGTTTTGAGAATGTCCTGAAAGACTACTTCTCTTCGGAACAACCTTTAGAGGCAGGATTGCCATCAGTTCGCTATTGCGCCGACAAGCTGTTTATCTCCCCCAATTATTTGGGTGATCTGTTGAAGAAAGAAACCGGTAAATCGGCCCAGGAACACATTCAACTTCGGTTAATTGATGTGGCTAAAGAAAAGATTTTCGATTCAGAGAAATCCATCAGCGAAATTGCCTACGAACTGGGATTTAAACATCCGCAGCATTTTACCCGCATGTTTAAAAAGCAGGTGGGCATGTCGCCCAATGAGTACAGGAATATGAATTAGTTACTCCGCACTTTTATCCCTCGCAGGAGGTTTCGACCACTTTCTGCTTCTTTTGTTCCAACGGTCTCTTCAATGATTGATAATAAGTCATTTAGCTGGTTTTCGGTTACTCCTACATTCATGCCCATACCGATATGCGCCCCCAACTGAGGTTCGACGCCCTGCATAGAAGCCAGTGCAGCAATGGTTACCAGTTCCCGTTGATGATAGCTGAGAATATCGCTGGCGAAGATGTCCGCAAATAAGTGTTCTTTCAGAAACCTGTCAATACGGGGAGAAAATTGGCCAAAGCCGGAAGTTGGCTTACTCTGCGGTCTACCGGTCAATACTTCGAGAACTTTCCGGCCCTGTTCGTATTTGTCAGCCACGCCATCGTTGAACTCGATCTCTTTGCCTTGCTCATCATGGATGCCTCTTTCCTTTCTTTCCTTCACAACTCCCATGAACATGACAATCCCGTTCAAACTCCTGGGAAAACCACAATAAGCATAGAGTTGCACCAGCGCTTCATTAATTTCATTGATCGTCAATCCGGCATCAAGTCCTTCATTCAGCACCTTTTTCAATCCGTCAAGTTTTCCCTGCGCCGTATAACTGGATATACGGACCAGGCTTTTTTCTTTTTGACTCAGACCTGTGTCTTCTTCCACCGGAGCACTGTTGGCATTCCAACTAACGATTAAACCCAAAATGACGATTAGCGTGGTAAGAAATGGTTTGGCTTGTATTTTCATAATTCATCGTGCTAAGTTAGTTGTCTGTAAGTTAATAAAAGTAGACCATATTGGAGCAGAGTATATCGGCAAACCTTCCGTATCTGAATAGACATAAAGCCTCCGGTTTACGAAGCAAATCCCAGATACCAAATTACCCGGGAAATCAATCCGGCTCTTTCCACCACTTACTGAACGTTTGCGTTGTGTCTCTCAGTAGAACAGGTTCCCCAATCCGTGGTGTTAATACATCAGTGCCGGAACCGATGTGGTTTTCTGTTATTTTATTCAGCGGTTCATCCCATGGATGGTTGGCCAGTGCAAATTTGGAATGATGAACCGGTAATATCTGATGAGCCCTTAACTCTCTGGCTGCTTCAAAAACCTGAGCGGGCATCATGTGAATCAGGTTCCAGTTTTTGTCGTATTGTCCCTGTTCCAGTATGGCCAAATCAAAAGGTCCGTACTTCGAGCCAATTTCTGTGAAGTGAGAATCATATCCGCCGTCACCTCCTAAAAAAAGATTGCTATCCGGTGTCTGCAAGACGAAAGAAGCCCACAGGGTCTGATTTCCCTTTAGTCCCCTTCCTGAAAAATGCCGGGCAGGTGTGGCTGTTACCTGCCATCCCTGTGCTAATTCCGTTCCTTCATACCAATCCAGTTCTGTAATGATCGAATGCTCAAAGCCCCAGGATTCAAAATGCTGGCCGACGCCCAACCCACAAATGACTTGTTTTATCTTCGGTTTTAAATCCAGCACCGTATTATAATCCAAATGGTCCCAGTGATCGTGGGTTATTATCAAATAATCGATTGGTGGAAAATCGTCAGCCTTATATGCATTGGTACTTTTAAACGCCTGGTTAATAAACGAGAACGGTGACGCATAGCTATTGAATACCGGATCAACCAAAAACGTTTTTCCTTTTAACTGAATAAAATAGGACGAATGACCAAACCATATTACAACATCTTCGTCCGGACTTAATGCCCTGATATCCGTCTTAATAACAGGAATCTCCTCTTCCGGCGACAGCCTGATTTTCTTCCGAAACATAAAATCAAGCATGACCTTAAATCTGCTTTTGTCAGAAGTCATTACCGGCGTTTCATGCTGGTTTCTGAATTCTCCATCTACGTAATTGGGCGATTTCCTGATGCGCTCCAATCTTTCTCCTCTCGGTAATTGTCCGAACCGGGGTTGATTTAGTATGGACATACTTGTTAATGTTATGATTAAAACTATTGCGACTAGTATTCCTATTGTTTTCATCTCATCCGAATTAAGGTTTATTACCCTGGTTAATTCAGATGTAAATATTGCCAGGATTGTTATTACTTACCTATCCTGTTTACGGATTTACCTACCTAAATTACTGATGGATACGATTTATTGAAGATGAAGTGATTATTATGATTAACAAAATCCGGAAAAGATGAGTGGGAAGCACAGATACTCACCACCAAAAATACATCAGTATATTTTTTCAGAAGCTATGAACAAAAAAAGAGAGAAGAGGGAAATCTCCCCTGCAACTCTCTTTTCTAAAAAACCCATTTATTTAAGACTAAAAATTCATGAACACACCTTCTTCACTGCCTCTTCAATAGAGTCTTCTCCTCGGCTCATCTCGATGATTTTTCCATAGGTAGCTTTATCTTCGAGAATCGTCAGAATGGTTTCAGCCACAGCAGCCCGCGGAATTTCCCGCTCCAGTTGACCGGGCTCATTAAGCATTTTCACCTTCCCCGCGTCCGGTTCATCGGTTAGTCGCACCGGCCGCAAAATGGTATAATCGAGGTCACTTTGCGAAAGCTCTTTGTCGGCGTAATGCTTGGCAATGTAGTAAGGTTTGATACTCGATTGCCCCCAATACGACCGCTCATCAGCGTGCGCGGCACTTACCATGACAAAACGCTTCACCTGATGCTTGCTGGCGGCCTGAACAGCTTTTATCGCTCCGTCGAGGTCGATTTCCAGTGTTTTATCATAACCGGTTTTGCCGCCCGACCCCGCCGTAAAAACAACCGCATCGAAATCTTTTATCACATTCCCAATCACCTCTTCGGATTGTTCCAGGCTTTCAACAATTGCCGGAACTCCGATTTCGTCGAAATACGCACGCTGCTCTTCATTTCTGATAAAGGCTGTCGGTTCATAATCCTCAGAGGCACTTAACTTCTTAGAAAGGATTCTTCCAATTTTTCCGTTGGCTCCAATCACTAATACTTTCATATGATTTTGTCTTTTATGTGTTACTGTTCTTTCTAAGGAGAACAGGTTACATCGCGAATATGTTTCTCGCTTTTCTATACACAAATAATGAAAGTAAATCAGTTAAATACTTCCTTCGAGTCATGACGAAAGCACCTCACAGGTATGCTGATACTGTATCAACCGACCGGTCGTAAATGGCTTATTTTGTAGCCGCCAACTTGAGCTTTGCTTCTCTTTTGCTGTGCCCAATAGCCCATAATACCCATAAAGCCGCCCATAAAACCGCTAATCGCACCACTAATACCATTACCGAAGGCATTTTCGGTGGCTGTTTCAGGAAGCGAAGAAATGAAGTACACCATCACAAAACTCATGATAAACCCCATGATTCCGCCCATAAGCCCCTGTTTTAAAAAGTTTTTCATTGCCATATCTTTTTTGGTTTAGTTTCGATTATTCGGTGACAACCGCCACTCTTCTTTGCACAAGCAGATACACAACCGACAAAAAGGCCAGAACAGTTCCGGCTACCACGAAACTGGCATCAATGCCAACCACATCCTGTACCGGCTGTATAATGATCGGAGAAAGAAACATCCCCAGGAACGTAGCCGTGGTTAAAAAGCCAATGTACTTTCCCCTGACCTGAACCGGTACCAATGAAATCATCCACAGGTTGCCATTGGGTATCAAAAGCCCGACACCCAGCCCGGTGATTAACACTCCGGCAATCATCTGCCAGTATGCTTGACTGAAACCGATGACTGAAAAACCAATGGCCATTGGGATGAAGCCCAAACCATAGATGCTCATAAAACCAAGCCGCTTCTTCACATGCTTGTAAAAGAAAGAGGCAATGGCCTGCGCAAACGGAAGACATCCGATGGCTAAGCCAACCTGGTTCCCGTCGATTCCTTCCAGTTTTTGCAAGAGAAAAGGCAACTGTACCGGAATCAGGTAAAAACTCACCGTTGTCAGAAATGCACTTGCCATGGCCAGCCAAACCAGTGGTGAAACCGATTGCCCGTTTTGACTTCCGGCTGCTGCTTCCTGCCGTATGATTTTGGGCTCATGCAAAGCAAACGGAACCAACAGAAGCACAACCACCGAAAAACCGTAGATGAGGAAGGTCAGTCGCCAGTTGATATCGGTCAAAACGCCGGCAGCCGTAATAAAAAGAAGTCCCCCCAAGGCAACAAAGGCTCCCTGCAGGCCCATGAAATGTTCCCGCTTAGCGCCGGAAAAATAATCGCCGATTAACGTAGTTGAGACAGTCATGATGCCGGCAACGCCCAGTCCGAAGACCATTCGACCGACCAAAATAGAGTAAAGATTTTCCAGCCAGTAGCCTGATGTTCCGGCAACGAGATAAATCAAAAGAGAAACATACAGCACCTTAATTCGTCCGGCCTTATCAAGCAACCGGCCCGCCAGCGGAGCCGCAATGGCAATGGTAAGTGCCGGAAGCGTCAGCATCATCTTGGTCAATATCTCAACATCCTTTACCCCGCTAAAAGCGTTGCTGATGAGCGGCAAGGACGGCGCCACGATGGCATTCGCCAAAATCGTCAACGTACTGGCCAAAAGCAATGTGACCTCTAAGAGCTTCGTATTCTTCATTCGTGTCCCTTTTTAGCTGGGAAAATCTGCTTAACCAACGTTATTGCAAAACCGTACTGATAAAAACTCCGAACTGGTGATTGGATATTTTCATTGGGCCATACCCGTACCAATCATTGTCAAGCGCCAACCCGAACGAAAATGTTTTATAACTAACACCTAGTCGGCTGTACAAAAAGCTGCGATCGTGTTCGCCAATCTCTGTATTCTGGCTGTACAGACCTTGCACATGAGTATACAATGACCAGGCACCTTTAATCGTCGGACGATATTCAGCGATAGCCAATGATTCAAAGTTTTTCGTTTCGGTCAGCTGAAATCCGGAGTTAACAACACCCATAAAATTTTTGCTGTGATAGGCATACTGTGCGCCGGCATACGGTCTGAATCCCCATTGCGAATTAAACTCCGCACCGGAAAGGATGCTCACGTTCTTAAACAAATCATATTTCAGGAAAGCCAGATTGATCGATTCCCTCAGAAATTCAGCGTTATCATAATCGGCTTTCAGGAATGACAATCCGAAGAATCCAAACTTACTGTTGGGTGTCAACTTCTTGTCAACGATAACCTGGGAGGTCCAACCTTTCGTTCCCAAGAAAATTTCCACCGGGATAGGTGCCGAATGAGGTACATTCGCTACCGGCTCCTGGGCCTTTACTCCCTGAGCAATAAAAGCTGCAACAAACAGCAGCACGATTCCAAAAACTTTCGTTCTCATTTTCTTTATTTTATCAATCATTCGATGCTAAAATGCTAACGCTGCTTCTTCAGCTTTTTGAATAGCACCTTCCATCAGTTTATCCGTATCTTCTGTAATGACATCAAGGCGGTCGGTGGCAATCGTCTCGAAATCGGTAATCCCCATAAACCCGAAGATATTACGCAGGTACCTGTCGGCCATTTCAAGCGTTTCCATCGACTCCGACGAGTAATCGCCTCCCCGTGTGATAATATTAACTGCCTTTTTATTGTGACATAAACCAACCGGTCCCTTTTCGGTATAAGTAAAGGTAATACCGCCAACAGCCACGTAATCGATATATGCTTTTAAGATAGCCGGAAGTCCCAAATTCCAGATAGGTTCGGCAATGACATACTTATCGGCTTCGGCAAATTCGTAAGCAAATTTCAGAATCGGGTGATTCCGGTCATTTTGCTGAACGGCTTCGCGTAATTCATTAATTTTTCCTTTCGGCAAGAAGCCCAAACCGGCTTCATACAAATCGAGTTCCACCACTTCGTCTGCCGGATATTTCTCTTTATACGCTTTAATGAAACTATCTGAAATCCGGAAAGTTCGTGACTCTCCATCTGCTTTTGCATTCGCTTTTATATACAATAACTTGCTCATTTTAATCTCTTTAAAATCCATTCATTACTGACATTCAGCAAGCCATAAAGCTTGTAGCATCTTCTCTGTTTTTATAAAAAGCACGAGACCTTTTGGACAATCCGGAGCATAGCAATTCCATGTAAAGCCTGCTATATTTTCAAGCTCCATTACCAATTAACCTTACCAGGGTCTCTCTACTTCAAGCGATATCGTTTATGAGAAGATGGTGATGCAAATGTATTGTGTGGGTCGCGGAATTCTTTTTACAAATGTTAAAAAGTCACTTCTTCGATCGAATCCGGCTGAGCGTCACCTGGGATATGCCCAGATAACCCGCTGTATCGCCCAAACTAATACGTTGTTGAAGATGACCGAATTCCTTCAGAAATTTGGCATAGCGCTCTGTTGCATCCAGATAGAGTAAGTTCTTTAATTTTGAAATGGCCGTGTAAGCGACCCTGGATATAAACTTCCGGGCAAAGCTTTCAAACGAATGGTATTTTTGGCAGAGATGCTCAAAATCGTCATATTTCAAATAACAAATCGTCGTCTCCTCCAGGGCCATGGTCGAATATTCAGCTGGTAAATCATTGAAAAAACTGTCCGTGGCGATAAAGAAATTATTCTCATCAAAAAATCGCAGGACATACTGGTTGTCATGGTGATAATAAAAATGTTTCACCAACCCTGACTTCACAAAAAACAAGTGCTTGCAAACGTTTCCCTGGGTATGGATTAACGCTCCTTTCGGGTAAGTTTTCGTCCGAACACATTGCAACAGTTCTTCTGCTGCTTCCTCCGACAACGGCGAAATCTGATTGACGCTTCTTAAATATTCACTCATGCCTGTTTCCTTTCACATCAAAAATAAGAACATTATGAAACAATGCTCCCCCGATTTTCTTTCGAATGGTGAGTTTGCCAGGTATTGTCATCGTTCAGTCAGATGATCGTCACACCACACTTGCTAAAATGCAGGACATCTAATGTTCCACTCATTGTATATCCAATGTCCCAGTGTCGTTTGGGTCTTCAGGAGCTCTTTCACTGTACGGTTCAATATGAATCCCGATATGGGTCTGGCGCCCGAATTTCGCCCGAATCGACTTTTCGATGGCCGTGGCAATATGGTGCGATTCGACCACCGTCAACGTTTTGTCAACCTTGACGTGTGCCTCGATGGCGATGATATCACCAATCTTGCGGGTCCGTACCTGGTGAAAATCCTTCACACCGGGGGTCGTCCGGATAATCCCGGAAATCACCTCCTCCGTCTCGTCAGGCAAAGCCTCCTCCAGTAGCTCCCGGATACTGGGATGGGCAATGTCCCAGGCCACCTTCAGAATAAAGAAACTAACAATGACTCCTGCAATCGGATCGAGAACCCGCCACTTTTCCCCCAGCAGGATAGCCCCCGAAATGCCCAACGCGGTTCCCACCGAAGAAAACGCATCCGACCGGTGATGCCAGGCATTGGCAACCACGGCCCGACTGTTGACCCTTGAACCGATGATCTTTGTATACCAATACAAGCCTTCCTTGCTAACAATGGAAATCAGCGCTGCATATAACGCAATATAACCCGGTTGTTCGATGACGACGCCATGAAACGACGCCACTATTTTTCTGGCTCCGGTCCATAAAATCCCGATGCCCACAAACAGCAACGCGAAACTGATAAGCATTGTGGCAAAGGTTTCGTATTTCCCGTGTCCGTACCGATGATTCTTGTCTCTCTTCTTCCCGGAAATCCTGACAAAAACCAGCACGATTACATCGGTTATGAGGTCCGATAACGAATGGACGCCATCGGCCAGCATCGCTGAACTCTTACCAACAACTCCCGCCACGATCTTTCCTAAGGTCAGCAGAAGATTGACTGCCGACCCAACCAATGTGACGTGCTGAATGGTTCTTACCCTGTTCTGTTCACCCATCATAAACTAGCAAGTTTTTTTATTCCATCGGACCTGAGAGACAAATGACGTACGTACCTTGACGCCTCAACCGGACGATCCGGCTCTCTGCCAAATATAACACTTTTGATGTAAATTTACGCTTTTTTGGCTGTGGGGTGCCGTACGCAAGCAGTGAGTCTGCATACATTTAAATCCTCTTCGTCAAATCCTTCAGCACCTTCCGGGCCTGCGCTTTCTTGCTTTGGCGGCCATTCAGCCGGTAGCGGGCTGCCACCACCGGTCCGGTCAGTAATTGGAGGAGGCTGCCTGGGTTGCGCCAAACTTTCGGCGCTACGTCGATGATTTGGGCGATGGTATCGAGGTACGTCAGCGTTTGCACCCGCATCGGATTGACTTTTCGTTCCTCGCACAAAACACGGTGCTTCTCCACTTCCTGTTCCATTATCTCTGCAGAGGGAAGCTGTGTATGCCCGGCAATCACTTCGGCAATGTACCTTCCCTGCATCTCGAGAGCCGGCAAAATCGGCCCCACAATATAGCACATGCCGCACATGGCTAAGTTGGGTGTAACCGGAGAGAATATCTGCTGATACAAGGGAATGTAGTTGTTCTCCACTCCTGTGAAAGATGATTCCATAAAGGGAATGTCAATCTGGTAGCCGGTGGCAAAAATGATAGTATCAATTGTTTCGCTACTTCCATCTTCAAACGTGACCTGGTCTCTTGAAATGGATTGAATCACCGGCTTGACCTTCAGCTTCCCCTGTTCCAGCCGTTTCAGCAGCAAATCATTTGGCACAAACCGTTGCTTCTCCAAATCAAGAGAGTGGTCGGGTTTTCCAAAATATTGCCGGATAGCCTCATCGTCATATTGTTTGTACGCTTTCATCAGCTTGCTGCGGAAAGCCTTTTCCCGAACTACCTTGGGCAGACTTGCTGACAATTTCGTGAGTAGCAGGTCGTACGCCTTGTCATCGATAAACCGGGGTACCAGCCACGACGGGCTTCGCATAGAGAGAAACGTGCCCGGGGCGACCTCCGCGACTTCCGAAGCAATATCGATGGCACTGCTCCCCGCTCCCACGACCAGCACTTTCGTGCCTTCGAAGCTTTCCGGCGAGAAATAGTCGCGGCTGTGCAAAACCGTTCCGGGAAACGTTACCAGACCATCGATTTCTGGGATGGATGTTTTCTCGTGGCGGCCATTGGCTACAATCAGCCAGTCGAAGGTATGTGTTTCTTTACTTCCACCCGATTCCACCTCCACAACAAACCGTCCGTCAGTTTCTTTATCGGCCCGGATAACGCTCGTATTGAATTGAATGTATTGGGCCAGATTGAATTGTTCCGTGTAGTTTTTCAGGTACTCCGAAACTACTTCCCGCGAGGGAAAATCGGCCACCTCCTTTTCAAACGGGAAATCAGAAAATGCCATCATCTGTTTCGAGGTATTGGTGATCAACGACCGGTAAGCTGCAGTGTCGCATTCCCGCTCATTTTGATTGAGCTTCCACAATCCCCCGGACCGGTCACTTCGTTCAAAAACGACCGGCTGAATACCGTATTCCAATAAGCTTTTCAAACAGGTCAGACCGGCCGCTCCGGCCCCGATGATGGCCACACTTTTCATCCTCTCCTTGTCACAGATTTGGTGCCCGACAAATATAGAAAAATCAGATAAAGGAGTTTGGCCTCTGAATTACGGTTTCAATCGACCACCAAAATCACGCTGTCTTCCTTTAAAATGTGCAAGCAAATAGTGTCCTTTGAGTTTTCGTTGTGCCCCTGGTGGTTATATTCTCTTACTACTAAGAGCACTAAGTTTTTCGCAAGGCACACAAAGATGAAAGGCCGAACAGCGTTTAAATTGACTACCGGTAGTTTCAGCCTCAGCAGTCATACACCGGTATCTTCTTGTATCTTTATCCTGAAATAACCAAACCAACCAACATGTCCATTCAGTCTGAACTGACTCGTAAGCTATACCATCGGGGCATCGATTTCCTGCAATTTGTCGATGTTTCGGCTTTGCCGGAAGAACAAAACATTGCACACTGCACCACTTGCCTGCGCTGTTTGGTGATGTGCCCGTGGACGCAGCGGTATGCACAACACTCTAATCCCGTCAACCAAGTGGTGAGCTAACTACCAGTATTTATAACGAATTATTTATTACCTCCGCACAAACAAATCTTAGTAATAATTTGAGAATATCACCTAAAAAAGGTACTTTTCTCTAAATTTTACTAAAATTGACAATTGCAGCCTACATAAAGAAACTTTTATCAGAAGAAGTATACTCTTTTTCATTGGAGGAGATTCGCCGGGTTATCGGAAAAACAGAAATTCCTCTAAAAAAAGAGCTCGAACGTTTAACGGAAAAAGGAGAAATCGTCAACCTCCGCAAAGGATTTTATTTAATCATAACTCCGAGATATTCTTCAGCCAAGAAACTACCCATTCAGCTCTATTGCAATAAGCTTTTTAACTATCTGAAAAGAAATTACTATGTAGGTTTATTCTCAGCAGCCAGGTTTCACGGTGCCAGTCATCAACAGATTCAACGGGATTACCTGATGACTGAAAAACCAAAATTGAACGATATATCAAAAAAAAATATTGACATCCGTTTTTTTACGACAAGTAATTGGTCTGACAAGAATATTCAAATAAAAAAATCAGATGCTGGAATTTATAAAATATCAAGTCCTGCCCTGACCATTGTCGATTTAATACATCACCAAACAAAATTAGGCGGAATCAACAGGATGCTTGCCACCATTGAGGAGCTGACAGAGGAGTTAACCCAAGATGATGTAGCGGAACTTTTAAGCTGGTATCCAAACAAAAGTACATTGCAAAGATTGGGGTTCCTCTTTGAGGAGCTCGAAATGCATGAGAACTATCAGGAATTGATATTTAACCACTTAAAACAAAAGAACTTTTTCCCGGTATTGTTAATTCCCGGGTCAAAAAAAAAGCCGGGTGCCGTGTATAATAAGTGGAAAGTAGACGTCAATGTGAAATTGGAAAGCGATTTATGATACCCAAGCCCTATATCGCCCAATGGCAGGAGCAGGCACCATGGACTGAATTTTCGCAGGTCGAACAGGATTTGATTATTTCCCGAACGTTAGTGGAAATATTCTCGGATGATTTCTTACACGATAATTTGGCATTCAGAGGAGGAACTGCGTTGCACAAGTTGTACCTTCATCCTGCACCAAGATATTCTGAAGACATTGACCTGGTTCAAATCAAACCAGGCCCGGTAAAACCAATAATGGAACGGCTCAATAAAGTGATTACGTTTTTTGACGAGCCGAGAAACACACAGGTGCGGGGACATGGAGCAAGGGCTTTATACCGTTTTACATCTGAATATGAAGAAATAAGGATGCGGTTAAAGTTAGAAATCAACTGCAAGGAGCATTTGAATATATTAGGCTGGATCGATTTTCCCTTTGAAGTAGAAAGTGAATGGTTCTCGGGTAAGGCCAGGATACGGACCTATTCAATCAATGAATTACTGGGAACCAAGTTGCGTGCATTGTACCAGCGAAGCAAAGGCCGTGACTTATTTGATTTGGATTATTCAAGACGAAATGTCGACCTGAATTATGAGGAAATCATCACTTGTTTTAAGGAATACACGTCATTTGCAACTGGCAAAAGGCCTCCGAGTAGGAAGGAGTTTTTACTCAATATCGAAGAAAAAGAAAATAGTGCGGTGTTTACAGGTGACATGGAAGGCCTTTTGCGACCTGGAATTACGTACAATCAAAGTGAAGCTTTTAACTGGTTAAAAACAGAATTATTAGCACGCATTTAATTGTGCTCACTAGTGAATGACAAGGCTTTCACACAGCCATTAAGCCACTATTCATAGTACCTCTGCCTGCGCTGTTCGGTAATGTGCCCGTGGACGCAGCGGTATGCACAACAGCCGGTAAAGGTATGTATGCCGTAAGAAAAAGTATGTCCCCCGAACATATTTCAGGGTGCGCCGCACCAAAAAGTATGTCCCCCGAACATGTTTTAGGGTGTGCCGTACAAAAAGTATGTATGCTTAACATGTTTGGGGCTTCACTGCAAAGAAAAGTATGCCTGCCCAACATATTTCAGCCATCCCTGCGGGGAAAAGTATGTATGCTTAACATGTTTTAGCTACTGCTGTGTGGCTATTCGGGTCTATTCAATGAACTGTGCGAAGGCTTGATGAACCAACCACTGTCAGGGTACAAGACCACTGACAGGGATTTGGCTCACCGGTGTGGATCGTTCGCTGACTGGTGCTGACTATCCGCTGGGTGATGGGCGGACTTCGCTATCGCAATCTTTTGTTTTCCGGGAGAAAAAGTTACTTTAAGCGGTGCAAAACGAATCACGACACAGAAAACAAAGCAAGATGAGAGCCTCCCACCGAACGACGATGAAGATATGTTTTTGTCTTTTGATACCACTCTTTTCGATTCATGCGGCCCGGGCACAGGAACGGGTGGAAGCTGGCGTTGAACTGGATGTGCTGCCCTATTTGACCGGCGGGTACTTTGGTGCCGCCTGGGTGGGTAAAGGACATCTACGCACGCGGGCGCTTTTTGCCAGGGTGCATATGCCCGACTTTATCGTTCGGGATGGATTTACGAACAATACCATCCGTTCTTATGCCCTGCTGGAAGATTATTTTCTGAAAAAAGAACAGACCGGTTTTTGGCTGGGTGGCGGCCTCGTTTTGTGGGACGGGAAAATTCAAACCGACCAACAGCTCGAAACAGCATCGTACCAAACTTTTCTGTTGAACGGAAGTATGGGGTATATCTTCAATCTTTCACAGCGGTTTTATCTCAGTTCGTGGGCCGGCCTGAGCCTTCGCGTGGGAGGCGACCGCCATATCCCGGTCGATACTAAAACCTTTGACCCGCCGCTCCTGGACCCGGAATTGTCGGTGAAGTTTGGATATCGATTTTGATTGTTCTGAATATCGATTAAAAACTGCCGGCAGTCAAGAAACTATAGACAAGCGCATTGTCTCTCTCCGAATACACGAGCAATAAATCTCCCTTCATCTGCGTTTTATTTATGATAACAAACATTACTTTCATAAATGAAAACTATACTACTAAATCAAAACCAAGAAGATAAATGCCTGACCAAATAGAATAGGTGCACTATACATCCTTATTTGGGCATATACGAACAATGTACAGACATATTATTGACGTACAAAAGCCTTTGCCTGGCTTTCGTGGCTTTTGAAAACATAGAGACTGTCGATAGAAAAATGAGGCTAATAAACCTATAACAATCTATAACATGAAAAAAACCATTTTAGTAATAATATCAATAATCAGTCTAACACAGTATATCAACGGGCAAAATATCAACATTGAAAAAAGTGATGGAAAAATTGAACAAAAAAAACCGAGAAATCAAATATACAGACATACAGGCGTTGCTAATTTCGACAGTACGTACCTATTCTTAACATCAGGTCCACTTATGGCTTATATTTTTGGGGTAGGATATAGTGTAGAGAAATACGATTCTAACTTGAATCTCGTTACACGGGAAAAAATCAGTTTTAACAAAGAAGATGATTTTAAATTTTTAAATGAACTTATTTATTTTCAATCAAAACTTGTTGTTTTTAGCTCGTCATATGATAAGCATAACAATAAGAACTATCTGTATATCCAAACCATGAATAAGTCATCATTAAAGTTAAATGACGATCTCAAAAAAATAGCTGAGTTTGAAGGTGAAGATAAAAATGTAAGGTATGGGATTAAAACAAAGTACGTAATATCTGAAGACAGCACAAAACTATTGATCTACCTCACTTTTTTCGATAAAAAAAATATTATTGTTCAAAGTAGTTCTAAAGAAAAAACTTTTAACAAAAACAGCTTATATCTTTTAGCGTTTGACAAACACTTAAATCTCCTTTGGAAAAAGAAAGCAAACAGTGCAATAAATTCCGGAACCTATGTTTACGAAAATTTCTTTGTCGATAATAAAGCGAATGCATACATAACAGCAAAAAAGTATATCAATACTGAAGCGGCACAAAAAAGGATTCTATATGAAAGCTCCAAAACTTTTGTAGACAAGTATTTTACTTTTGTTGAACCGTCTAATTATAAACAAAGTATATTAGTTTTCAGAAATAATGGGAATGAAACGAAAGAAATAGTAGTTAACCTGAAGAATCTTTTCGCAAAAAACATTTCGATTAAAAACCATGATGATAACATATTATGCGCTGGAATATATTCGGAGTTAAATTCAATTAGTGCGAAAGGAATATTTACATGTCAACTGAATCTAGGAAACGGAAGAACTGAAAACGAAAGAGTATTACCATTTAATAAAATAGATTGCACAAATAATATTGACCACAATGAATTAAAAGGCTTTAAAGGTGCAACTAAAGAAAATGAATGGGATCCCTTTAACTATTCTTTAAGTAAAATAGAAAGATTATCTAATGGGGATTATTTTGTTATTGCCGAACAGCAATTATTCGGACAACTCGATTCTGGGGGAGGAATACGAGAGCAATATTATTCAATATATAATTATGGAAGTTTATATGTTATAAGGGTTAAAGAAAATGGAGAAATAATCAATTACGGGAAGGTAAAGAAGACACAATTTGGACTAGATAATCCCTTCCATTCCTATTCCTACTTATGCGAAGCTAACAAAGTATATGTTCTATACAATGAAATGGTACCCAAAAAAGGCCTCGTACAAGTAGCCAAAATGCAAAACACTTCACTTGCTAGAGTTAATGAAAATGGGCAGGTTGTAAAGAAATTAGTTTCAACTTTCGCTGATTACAACAACAAAACATTATTTATGCACACAAAAGGAATATTACCATTTGCAAATAAAAAAGGCTTTGTTTATCCGTTGCAATCAATGAATATGAAATACAATTCAATAGAAAAAATTGACATACGTTAAATTCAAATAGAAATCCAATTTGTTTCGCCCGTATAGTATTGACAACAAAAAATACGAGCTTATGCTGGAAATAAGATTGGAAAGAACAACTATAGAACTCAACATAGGAATTGTTTAGAGACTAAAAAACAACACCTTACACTCGATCATAATGTATACCAGGGTGCAACGCATGCATTACGGGCAGAATCATTTCGGGTTTACAACAGTCGCTGGTTATCATCCGAGTAACTAAACTCCCGCATCAACCGGAAACCGTGTCACTAAGCTTTACCGATTAAGTTTCTTTAACAAAAGAGTTGTGATGGGAACTCAACTTTTTACCGGGTCATATGTCTCATTATTATCATTCAGAACAATCTTGAGGAGACGAATATGAAAAGATTTTCAATGCCTGGTCAACTGAAAACTGTTTTTGCCATTGTATTTATAATGAGTCCGTTTCTTTCCGGCAATGTACTGGCCCGGGATAACCATCACCATCCATGTCTGCAGATGAAGGATTCCACCCTGATGAAGCGGCAGGAGATGATACATTCCCGGAGTCATATGGTGATGCCTTTCGATATGAGCAAAGTCACCCACTATTTTATCAAAACCAGCAATGGTGGCATTTTACGAATCAAGGCGAAAGACCCGACAGATACGTTGCAAATTTCGATGATTAGGAAACACCTTCACAAAGAGGGAATCTTGTTTTCGAAGGCCGATTTTAAAGACCCCAAAACCCTCCACGGGATGCATATGCCGGGACTCAAAACACTTTCGGAATCAAAGGGTAAGTTTACGGCTGACTATCAGCAATTACCGAATGGAGCAAAGCTCACATTTGCTTCGAAAGATGCTGCCGTCATCGATGCGCTTCATGTATGGTTTGATGCCCAGTTGAGAGACCACGGCAACGATGCCAAAAGTAAGGAATAGATGCGGCTAAGGACGCATCAGGCCAGCGTCTTAGGATGTCAAAATCTATTGCGGTTTAAATGGAATGTTCAACTACAGGTTGGTGACTACGTGCGGCGCAGGGACATTCATATTCTAATCCACGACAAGGCGTGCGCCTCTTTCCCTAGCTACGTTCTTATCCCGGGGTGGCGTCGTACCTCCTTACCCCGGGCTATGAAGATTTTACCCCTCGGGGGCGAAAAGCATTTCGCCCCTTCGTCTTTCCCGGCAACAACAAAGTCTATCTGTGTAAATCAGTGAAAGCAATCCGTGTGTATCCGTGGAAAATATTACGACAACCGCTGTTTGTAATCCGAATAGCTGAACTCCCGCATCAAGTGGAAACCGGTTTCGTCGTTCCAGATGCCGATGGCAGGATGGGCCACGCCGTTGAACATGGTGGTTTTCACCATTGTGTAGTGAATCATATCTTCAAAGACAATCGAATCGCCGGGTTGCAGCTCGTCGTCGAATGACCAATAGCCGACAAAGTCACCGGCCAGACAGGAATTGCCGCCCATGCGGTAGGTTGGTTTGCCATCCAACGGGTCGAAGTGTGCGCCCTGGATGCGGGGTTTGTAAGGCATTTCGAGGCAGTCGGGCATGTGGGCCGTAAACGACACGTTGAGCACCGCCGTGCGGATGCCTTTGTTCTCCACCACATCCACCACGGTCGATTTCAGCACGCCGGTTTCCCAGGCAAACGCACTGCCCGGTTCGAGGATTACCTGCACATCCCACTTTTTGCGGAACGCTTTCAGGAGATTGATCAAATGTTGTGTATCGTACCCTTTGCGGGTCATCAAGTGGCCGCCGCCCATGTTCACCCATTTTGCACTGGGCAGGAAACGGGCAAAACGCTCTTCAAACGCCGCCAGTGTTTTCTCCAAATCAACAGAATTTGATTCGCACAGCGTATGAAAATGGAGTCCTTCAACGCCTTCGGGTAGTTCGTCGCCCAGTTGCGAGGATAAGATGCCCAGACGCGTTCCCGGCGAACAGGGATTATACAAATCGGTATTTACTTCCGAGAATTCGGGATTGACCCGGAGACCCACAGAAATCTTGCGCGAATAGTTTTTCACGGCCGGCAGAAACCGCTCCAATTGCGAAAGGGAATTGAAGGTGATATGCGAGGAACATTCCAGTACTTCATCGAAATCATCCTCGGTATAAGCCGGCGAATAGGTATGCGCCAGCGACTTCATCTCCTCCACTGCCAGACGGGCCTCATACGCTCCGCTGGCCGTTGCCCCGCTGATGTATTCGCGGACAATGGGGAAAGCGCTCCACATGGCAAAGCCTTTAAACGCGAGAATGATATCCACACCCGCCGCGTCTTTCACGCCCCGGATGAGTTCGAGATTTTTCCGCAATAAACCTTCGTCGAGCACATAACAGGGCGAAGGAACTTTACTCAGATCAATAGCCATAACTTAACTGCCGTAATTATTCAAGTGAAGCAGCAAAGTTACGTTTTTCCCGGTAGGATAGAACAGGAAGGGAATAGATAAAAACAAACCGGGCACCAGCAACGACAGAGAGTAACGTTATAAAGCAGGAAGTCGTTGCGGCACCCGGTAGTATTGAATAGGCCTTTCGTAAAATCGGGGTTGTGTTTTGATCAGAACGGTCAAATTGTAGCAGTCACTTTTTTCCCCTCCAAACCTCCCCGAAAGGGGACTTTAAGTCTCCCTTCAGGAATGGTTTTTAGGGGTCTAATCCAGGTTACTGTTAAATTCTCAATTCCAATCTTTTCAACCAGATTTTACAGAAAGTCCCAGGTGGTTCTATTTTACATCCGAAAAGTACTTCATGAACTGGGCACGTTCGTAAATCATCGGTTTGTGTACGCTCTCCTGGCTCAGTTTGCCAATGAGTTCATTTACCGAGTTGTAGTTGTGTGCCTTCATCCAGTTGGTCATATCGGTCAGCATTTGGGGAATAATGCCCATGCCATTTTTGTAGATGGCCGAAGCCACTTCTACCGCGTTGGCACCTACCAGCAGGTTCTTCAGGATGGTTTCTCCATCGTGAATACCGGTTGAAGCCGCCATGTCGCAAGCCAGTTTTCCCTTCAGGATGCCAATCCAGCGAAGGACCATGGCATTCTCGTCGGGGTTGCTGTAAATGTGCGACGAGGTGATTTTCATCTTCTCGAGGTCCACATCCGGGCGATAAAAACGGTTGAACAGTACCAGCGATGAAATTCCGGTTTCCGACAGTTTGATGGCAAAATTCGCCATACCCGAGAAGAAATTGCTAATCTTCAGGGCCACCGGAATGGTGATGTGCTGTTTAATGGCTGCCACAATATCAAAGTAAATCTGCTCGATATCGGCACCTTCATAATTACCGTCCGACGGCATGATGAACATGTTCAGTTCGAGTGCATCGGCACCCGCTTCCTGGATGCGGCTGGCAAACTCGGTCCACTCCGATGCTGACACACAGTTGATGCTGGCGATGATCGGTATGGAAGTCTTCTTTTTGCTTTCGCGAATCAATTCCAGGTAATGGTCGATGCGGTGTTTTTTAGTGTAGAAACCGATGTAGTTTTCCACATCGTCGTACGAGCCATACATGTTGTTCATGCGCTGTTCGTCGATGTCCATCATGATCTGCTCTTCGAAAAGCGACTTGAGCACGACAGCACCTGCGCCGTTGATTTCCAGTTTCACGACATTCTCAACCGAATCGGTCAGGCCGGAACTGGCAGCGATAATGGGATTTCTCAAATCCAATCCCATGTATTTTGTCGAAAGATCGGTCATTGTCTTAAGTTTTTATAAGGTTGCGTTAGAACTAACATATTCAAATTTAGTATTTCGAAAGCTGCATATAACGCCTCCGTTTGCTCACCCCTATCCCGAAATTTCGGGACCCTAAAGGGGACTTTAAGCCGCCCCTTTAGTGGAGGTTTGGAGGGGTGATTCACTCGGAGTTACCAATCGAAATTGTGATTTAAATGCTTCATTCTTCACAACCCCGGGTTAACATTATTTTTCAGACAAATATTTATCGATGCCCATGGCCGCTTTATGACCGTTGGCAATACCGTGAATTACATCAGGTCCCTGGATGATGTCACCACCGGCGAACAGCCATCCGGCACTGGTTTGGAAATCGTCGTTTACCAGGATTCGTCCGCGTTGGTCCATATCCAGCTGCTCTTTGAACGCTTCCGGCAGGTACGAAAGATCCATTCCCTGACCGATGGACTCAACCACCATGTCAGCCGGGAAGAACTTCTTCTGCTCTTCGTCAAACTTCGGAGCGAAACGACGGTTTTCGTCGAATACCGACAGGCATTTCACCACGTGCAAACCTTTCACTTTATCACCTTCGGTTTCGATTTCAACTGGTCCCCATCCCGGATCGATAACGGCGTTCTCTTCGCGGGCTTCAATTACCTCTTCACGGTCGGCCGGCATAATGTCTTCCGATTCGAGTGAAGTGGCCAACACACCCACTTTGCCGTATTTCTGTTTCTGCAAACGAGCCAGTGAACGGGTGATGTCCATTGCCACGTTACCACCACCAATCACCACGATATTCTCTTCCAGCGGTATCTCTTTACCCAGCACGATGTCACGCAGCAAATCGACTGCCTGGTATACTTTCGGATGGTCGGTTCCGGGTACACGAGTACTACGGCCCATGTGCAAACCGGTTCCTGAGAAGACTGCGTCATACTGGTTGTGCAACTCTTCCAGTGTGATATCCTTACCGATGGTCACATTGTATTTAATTTCAACGCCCAATGAAAGGATGTAGTTGATATCCTTGTCGAGCTGGTCGTACGGCAGACGATATTCCGGAATACCGAAACGCATCATACCACCGGCAGCCGGTAATTTTTCGTAGATGGTACACTGGTAACCCATGAGGGCCAGATAATGTGCAGCGGACAAGCCGGAAGGTCCTGAACCGATAATAGCGACTTTCTTCCCGGTAGGTTGCAAGTTCTCGGTATTGAGGATTTTCTTGTACTCCTCTGCCGGATTCTGGTCAGCGATGTAACGCTTCAGCCAGCGAATTGACAACGGATCACCATGGTGACCAACGGAACAAACGGTTTCACACTTGTGGGTACAGATACGACCGCAAATTTCAGGCAGCGGGTTGGTGTCGTACAGCACGCGCAAACCTTCGTTCAAATCGTCGTTACGAATGGCTTTGATGTACTCCGGAATACCCATGTGAGCAGGACAGGTAGCCACACAGATACCACATTCCACACAACGGTCGGCTTCCTGCTCAGCCTGCTCTTTCGAGTATCCCTGTACGATTTCGATGAATGACTGGTCGCGTTTTTCCGGTTCCAGCTCTTCCATCGCTTCACGCTTCGGATTGTAAAGCTCATAGCCGTTACCCGGTTTTTTGTAACCTTTTTCGCGGCTGTCCCACGACTTGTTCTCAGCACCGGGAACGAAGCGGAAGTTATCCGGGTCTTCGTCCACCCAGGTATATTCATTACTCAGCGAAAGCGAATTGGTGGTACAAACATCCACACACAGACCGCACCAGCAGCAGCGTCCGTAGTCTACACGGGGACGCAGACCACTGTCGCCATCCTTTGTTTCGACGCCGTCCACCGGCACCAGGTCGATGGCAGCATTCTGACAAATGGACTCGCAGGTACCGCAACCAATACATTCACTGATATCGTTTTTATGAAATCCCCGGTACCGGTCGGCAGCCTCACGGTTCAGCGGATCCTTGATGGTCACGGGTTCGCGGACCACATGTTTCCATGCTGTGAACGGGGACAGTATATCATTTAACTTTGCCATAATTATCGTTCAATTTCAGGTGGATACGTATGCAATGAAACCATTAATCCGGCCACATCGGCGATGTTGGCGTTTACAATCATCTTCTCGAGAAGGGCCACAGCGTGCGTATAGCTCGGTCCGCGTACGTTGATTCTGCGCGGGTATTCGGTTCCGTCGGAAACCATGTAATAACCGTACTCACCGCGGGTACATTCAGCACGCGAATAAGTCTCGCCGGCTGGCACTTTCCAGTGCAGGACGTTCGGAGTTTTCGCGCGGATATCGCCTTTATCCGGAATTTTCGCCATGATCTGACGAATCAAATCAACCGTCATCAGCAAATCGCGGCGACGAACATCGGCACGGGTGTAGATATCAGAATCTTTTCCTACAACCGGTTCGAAATCCAGCTCCGGATATTTCAGATACGGATTGTCCTTGCGGACATCTTTGGCCACACCCGCTGCACGAGCATTAGGGCCGGTAATACCGAAGGGATGAATCCAGGCCGGGTCGATAACGCCCATACCAACGGTCCGTTTCTTGAACACGGCGTTGTCGAACATCACCTTCTTCACGTCCTTCATGAATCTATCAATTTCGTCGAGGTTCTCAGTCATCCGCTGGCGGAAACCGTCAGGCAGCAAACCGCGAACACCACCGGGCAGCATATACATGTGATAAATACGGCCTCCGGTCAGTTCCTCGAAACGATCGAGAATCAGGTCACGCAGGTAAATCGTCCATTGTCCGATGATACCCTGTCCGAGAGAACCGGCCTGTCCGCCCATCCACGCGAGGAAGCTTTGCAGACGAGACATTTCCAGTACGAGAGTACGCAACCACTCGGCAGCTTCCGGCACTTCGATGCCGGCCAGCTCTTCCATCGCGGAAGCGAAACAGTACTCGTTAAAATCAGGTTCGGGAACCGCTACACGGCATACAATCGGGAAACACTGAATGTATTTCCGGCGCTCCATCAGCTTTTCGAAACCACGGTGCAGATAGCCCACGTGTGTTTCGCAATCCATTACTTCATCGCCCAGCAAAGTCAGCTCCAGCGACATATTTCCGGTGATACCGGGGTGCTGAGGGCCATGCCAGATTTTCATGAACTTGTGCGAATCGTAATCCACGTCAATCTTGCCCTCGCTATTTTTTTCGGGGAAGAGGGTTCTGTCCTCGTTCCATTTCAGCAGCTTCTTACTCATTGGGATAAAGCTTTTTCTTCATGTATTCCGCCGGATCGTGTGTTTCGCGTCCCGGACGGGGGAAATACGTTTTCTCCGAATACTCTTTGGTATCGAAATCGCGCCGGTAAGGTGGAATTTCTTCCCACCCCTCGAGGATGAACGGCTTGTCCACGTCCGGACTGCCGGGGAAGTTGATACCAAACATTTCGCGCAGCTCACGCTGATAAGTGCGAGCCTGCTCCCACAAGTGGTGGATGGAGTACATCTCAGCGTTCTCGCGGCTAATCATCACGCGAACACCCAAATCCACTTTCTTTTCAGGATGGTGAAGCAGGTAGGTCAGCTGAAAATGCTCGTCTTCAATCCAGTCGACTGCCGTCAGCAGCACCAGGTGAGCGAAACCTTCATAGTCTCTCAGGTGTGTAATCAAACCAACAGCCACCTCTTTTGAGGCAATCAGAAAACCCAGGTTTTCCCGTTGCTGGTGATAGCTGACCACCTGAAAGTGCTTTTGCAGATTTTCTATAATCGTTTGCATAATCTTCTTTTTTACAGGTTCAAACCAGTTTACCAGTTATAATCGGGCATATCCCAGTCCTTGATAATTTTCTTCTGGTTGCCTTTGTACCAGTCGAAGTTCTCGGCGTACTTGTTGGCGCCCTCTCCTCTTCCTTCACGGATGATATGCTTCAGTTTGTCGAAACCGGCCAGGAGTGCTTCCGGGCGCGGCATACAACCGGCAATGTATACGTCAACCGGCATGTAATGATCGAGACGGTTAATGGTGTTGTAACTGTCCCAGTACATTCCGCCGTTGATGGTACAGCTTCCGAGCGCTACCACAAATTTGGGGTTCTGCATTTGTTCGTAACTGCGAACCACGCGTTTCAGCGTTTTCACCGAAAGGTAACCAGAGATAACGAACACCGAAGCCTGACGGGGCGTTGGCCGCCACTGGATACCAAAACGGTAAGCATCGAAACGGGGCGTCATGAGCGGGCGCATTTCAATCGCACCACACCCGGTTCCGAAACCAAGCACCCAGAGTGATTCGCTTCGGGCCCAGTTGGCGAACTTTTCGATGATGCCACTGGCCGATTTGCATGATTTAGGAGCGGCATCGCAGAAGTAATCCTTCAACGGATCCACCTCAATTGGATTACCTTCCGGTGAGATGACGGTCCTCTTTTCTATATATTCTTTACCCATGTCAACTAAGCTTTAAAAGTATTTGACTACCAGGATGGCGGCCACCCCGATTAACAGCGGGATACCCAGGTACCACCGCACCGACTGGTCGACCCGGAAACGCGGGTAAGCGATTCCAACAAACACCGACCACATGTATATGAAGAAGGTTTTGATAATCAGTTCGCCCCAATTGGTAGCGCCACCAAACAGCAGGTTCATGAAAAGGATGAGCTTGGCTGCCGGGAAAATAGCGCGGTTGAGCTGAAGTACACCCAGCAAGGCTGAATGGTACTCGGTTGGCGGGCCAATCGGAATTTCCTGCGGTGCCAGTACCACGTCGAATGGCGAGCGTCCCATCATTGCCAGGAACGACAACATCATCGCGATAGCAGCCAGCGGGTTGGTAAAGAGCGTCCAGTGGAGGATGCTTCCCTGCTGTGCAGCTACGATATCGTGAATATTCAAGGTATGATACTGAACAGCCAGTGCCAGAACACCCAGCGTCAGCGGAAGCTCCATGGCGGTGGTCTGAGCCAGACCGCGTGAAACACCCAGTGCCGAATACGGGTGACCGCTTTCACCTGCTCCCAGTGCCATTCCCAGTACACCAAAGAACTGGAAGTAGAGCACGAAGGTTAAGTCCCCGGCGAACGAGAAGTTATCGAATACCGGTGAACCGTAAATCACGGGCAGGAACAGCAGCAAGCCAATTCCTCCGGTTAACCGGAAAACCGGGCCAATGTAGTACATGATGCCGTGAGTAATCCGGGTACGGAATGTATAGTTCTTGATTAAGTCGATGTATGGCTGGTAAAACCGAATGCCATGCCGGCGCCCTACCCTTGCTCCAATCTTGTGAACCACACCCGAAAGAATCAATCCGTAGTTGGTCACAATAAACAGGGTGAGCAGCGCGTATAGTATTTTCGTTACAATAGTTCCCATTTAAAAACCTCCAAATGAAATTAGGTAGATGATAACGATGAATGCCATAATGTGTATCACATAAGACTGTCCGTCGCCGTTGTAGATTTTCCGGATTTTATCGCCCATGGCATGCGCCCATTCAGCAACACCTTCCCACCATCCGGTGATTTTCGGTTCAACCAGAATACCGATGGCTTTACGGTAATGTGCATAGAAGTTATAGGCGTAATGTGTCGTTTCGGGTTTGAACGGACGCTCAGCGGCAAACACAATGTTGAACTGTTTTACCTTCTGTGCCCTGCGGTTGTTGATGATTAACCAAACCAGTACCACCAGGAAGATGCTAACCACGATGTAGAAAATCACCAAACCGTTCCAGTAACCAAACGGACTAACAGCGTGCTGTCCGGTCCAGTCCAAAGCTCCTACCGGGAAGTAAGGAGTGATGATCTTGCCAATCGGTTTCAGCAGTGAATTCGGAACAGCCGAAAAGAACAACAATACGCCGATAATCAGGTACTGTGGAACGAGAATCCAAAACGGAGCCTCTTTTACTTCGCGGTGCTCGTCCTTCAACTGACCGAGGAAAACCGAGTGAATCAACCGGAAGGTATAGAGGAATGCCACAATTCCGGAGAAGAAAATCAAGGCTCCCTGCAGGTACCACTGTTTCATCATGATGGCGTTGTAGAAAATCCATTTTCCGGAGAAACCGGACAATGGTGGCAAACCAGCCAACACAATGATTCCGATCAGAACAGAGAAGAATGAGAACGGCATCCGTTTGATGAGTCCTCCCATGCGGTACATCTCTTTCGTCTTCACCCGCCATACGACTCCACCGATAGCAAGGAAGAGCAATGCTTTAAACATGAAGTGAGTGACCGAAATGGAAATGGCCGATAACCATCCTAAGTGCGACATCAGCGACAGGCCGAACAGGATGTAACCCAGCACGCCCACACTGGAATAAGCCAGCAAACGCTTGGCATCTTCCTGGAAAGCTGCCATCAGGTTTCCCATTACTGCGGTGATGGCACCCAGCCAACCCAACAGGTAAATCACACTCACTTCTCCGCCAATCAACTGGTCGCCCATAGCCAGGAACAGCGTTACCAAACCGAAAACACCAGCTTTCAGCAGGATGGCAGACACCATCGGAGAGACATCGGTCTCTGCTTCGGCGTGTGCACCCGGCAGCCAGATGTGCAATCCAAGCGACGCGGTTTTCGTCATAAAACCAACCGCCAGCAGGATGAACACCCAGGTCGGATAAACCAGCACATGTGAAAGCGTGCTCATATCGAGGTTAAACTGTCCAACCGACGCGATGGCGAAACCAGCCAGCATCAGGTAAGCCCCTCCCATCGAGAAGATCATGTAACTCAATGCGTGCGGCATCGATTTCTTACCCCTAATAATCAGGAAATAAGAACCAACGGTCATTACTTCCCAGGCATAGAAGAATGCGATGGTGGTTTTTGCTTCAATCAGACCAATCAGGCCGGCAAACATCATCAGGGCAAACGGATAGAAACCGCGGCGCTGACCTTTGTAAGCATAGCCGGCAATCAGGGTTACAATACCTCCCACCATGAAGATGGCTCCGAACACGGCTCCAAAGCTGGAAAGTGTTGGGTAGAGATAATAATAGTAGTAAGCCATGGCCAGAATAGCCAGGGTATTTTTCACATACGCCGGAAGGAAGTCAATCAGCACGAATGCCAGTGCAACTGCCAACGGGATGTAGTTAATCACTTTTGCGTAAGGGTGAATCGAGCTAACGAAATAGCCAATCACGAAGGTCGCAGCTCCGAAGACAACTACCGGCAATACCTTGTTCCATTTCACTTCGAAAGAAGGCAGTTCCGTATTGTCCAGTTTCAGTGCGTAGCCCAACCAGCGGAAAAGATAAACACCTTCGAGCAGTGAGCCGAGTAATACGCCAATGATCCAAAAATACTGGTTAGAGGCAGCCAACTGCAGCATCATGTCCCATTTTCCGAAGAAAGAAGGGAAAGGAGGAAAACCAATCAGCGTAAAAACAAACACGCCGAAAAGAATCATCAACAGGCGGCTGTTGCGCAGTACAGCCCACTCTTTGATTGTGGAGCGCTTCACGATTCCGGAAATCCAAAACAATCCGGCTTTCGCCAGGAAGTGACTAATCAGAATGCTGTAGGCAATGAATGTCGTGCGCTCGCCCAGAAACTCAGAAAGTCCCAGGATAGTCACCAGCAAACCAACCTGTCCGATGGATGAATAACCCAACAAACGATTCGGGTTGGTTTGTTTCAGGCCCATCAGGTTGGAACCGATGAAGGTAGCCAGACCAATACCGGCCAGTACCATATGGAACTGCGGAGTTCCCAGCGGCAACAGTTTGTACATCACGAAGAATGATGCAGTGGCTGTTCCGGCGGAAATCAGAGCAGCGATGCCCGAATCGGCACTTTCGTATACATCCAGTCCCCAACCGTTAGCCGGAAAAGGTTTCAATTCGAGTACAATGGCAATCAGCACAAAGAAGACAGCCACGCCAAATCCTTTCACCGCAAGGGAATGAACGGCCAGGAAATCATCGATATTCAGGGTACCGGTAAAATAGTACATGAAAACGATTCCCAGCAACAGGATTCCGGAGATAATTCCGGTGGCCAGCATGTATTTAAAACCGGCGGCGATAGTTCTCAGGTTTTGACTGAAGATAATCAGACCAGCCGTTGCAATGCTGCTGATTTCAAGAAACACAAACAGGTTGAACAAGTCGCGGGTCATGATGATCACGTTCAGACCGAGAATCATTCCCATCAGGGTGACGTAACCGTTCGAACCAATTTTCTTTAACTTATCCCAGAGATAAACTGCTCCGAAAAATCCGGCTATGTTTATCAGGGACGTAAACAGTGCTTCCTCTTTTCCCATCAACAGGTTGATGGAGAATGGCGGTTGAAAGCCTGCGGTATAAATATACTCGGCAGCCCTGTCGTACAACCAGAAACCGGCCAGCCATTCGAGGGAAATGAAGGATGCAAAACCGAGCGCCAGCAGTGAGAGGAAGCCAGCCGATGAGTTCATTTTCTTTCCAAATAAACCCAGGCCGAATGCAACTCCCAGCAACGTAGCGATGATGTAGATAGGTGCTACCATTTCAAGTCTTTATAATTTTGAATGTTCAACGTTTTCTTTTCGTTATGAAGCTTCATGGCGTAAACCAGCATCAAAGCGGTTACACCCAGGCCAATCACGATAGCTGTCAATACCAGCGCCTGTGGCACCGGGTCAACAATCTTATGTGCGGTATCGGTTTGCAGATCGGGCTGGTTCAGAATCGGAGCGGTTTTGTTTTTCACATAACCGAGCGCCACAATAATAATGTGTGTGCCCGTGTCGAACAGTGAGAAACCAATCACCATCTTCAGGATATTCTTCCGGGTGAGAATGCCCCAGATTCCGATCAGCAGAATCAGGAAACCAACGACCAGACTGATATATTCTATACTAAAGAGTTGCATTTATCCTTCTTTTTGAGATTCTTTCAGATTACGGACAATACCGGTCAGTTCGGAACCAACTTTCAGTCCGATAAGAATGTAGATAATCGGGATGGCGCCGGCACTCAACAGCGTACCGAATTTTCCCATCGCCAGGATATGGTTATCAAGAAATCCGCCGGCCAGCAAAACACCTAACAGGCCGATGAAAACAAAGGAAATTCCCGAAATCGATTCAACCACCGAAATCACTTTGTGGCTGAAATGTTTCTGCGGACGCGACAACAGCAGGAGTGCAAATGCCGACGCAATGACTGCACCTCCCTGGAAACCTCCACCCGGAGTTAAGTGTCCGTTGATGAAGATGTACACGCCCAACAGCAGAATCATGGGAACCAGCAACCGTGAAGCCGTTACCAGAATTTCTGTCGATTTGAAGAAAACCGACCGGGTATCCTTGGTATAGGTTTCCGAAGCCTTCAGAAAAAGGCCGATAACCGCAGAGGCCAGAAACAGGATGGTCACCTCACCCAGCGTATCGAAACCACGGTAGGTAACTACCACCGCCGATACGAGGTTGGCTGCTCCCACCTCTTCTTTTCCGTAGTTGGCATAATGCTCAGCAACACCGGTCAACGCATCTTTCGCTTCGTACGAGTGCAGAAGTGGAAAAATCGCTGCGGCAAATCCGAGCAATACCAGCAGTATTAAACTATTCCTGAGCATTATTTCGTCTTATTTTATTATACACATAGAAGAAAATGAGGGTCGTCAAACCACTTCCAATCGACGCTTCCGTCAACGCCACATCAGGAGCGGCCAGCAGCACATACAGCACCGATGCAAACAGACTGGTAACACCTGCCGCAATGATGGCTGTTTTCAGGTCCTTATTATACACCGCGATGACCGCAGCCACCAGCATAATAATTCCCAGTACAATGGCTATAATCAGATAAATCATAGGGCGTTGTTTACAGGTTCAACTTCTTTATTTTCGATATCCTCTGCCAAACGGTCAACCGTTGTTTTATCCGAAAGCGGGACTCCGTAGCGGTAAGCATTGCGCGCCAACACGTGCGATGAAACCGGGTTGGAGATACCTACAAACAGCATCAGGATGAACAGTTTTCCGACCCATCCGGGGAAAATGAAAATCAATCCCAGCAGGGTGAGAACAGTTCCGAAGGTTGACGCTTTGGTTCCCGTTTGGATGCGATTGTATAAATCGGGCATCCTGACCAGACCGAGCGCTCCAAGGAACAGAGCAATCGAGCCCATCAGGGTAATCACGGCGCCAATTATTTTCAGTATTTCCATATCACAAGCTTTTTTCAAGGAATTTTGCCACAACAATCACCCCGATGAAACTCAGCAGGCCGTAAACGACAGCCACATCAAGGTATATCAGCCGGTTGGCGAAATAGGATATCAGGGCAATCAGCCCGATGGACGCAATGGTCATTACATCGAAGGCAATCACGCGATCGGCGGTATTCGGACCTTTGATGAAACGGTAGAGCGAAAGCAGTACCGAAAGCAGGATCAGCACGACGCTGATAGTAAGAACTGTATTAACCATAAATCACCTCCAGGTATTTTTCGAATTTCTGAACGATCTCTTTCGTAGCTGCCTCAACATCCTTATCTTGTACATCGATCCAGTGGATGTAGAGGTACTTCTTCTCGATAGCCAGAGTAAAGGTACCAGGCGTAAGTGTGATGGAATTGGCCAGAATCATCCGGGCCATTTTTGATTTCAGTTTGGTCTTTACCTTCACAATCCCGGGGTTGATGGGAAGCTTTGGGGAAATCACCCGGCGGGTAACATCCAGGTTCGCTTTCACCAACTCAAACGCAAAAACGAAGAGATAAATGAAGGTGTAAAGAAACGCTTTGGGGGTAAGCCGCATATCGGCAAACACGTCACAACGCGCACAGAAAAACATCGGAATAATCAGCGAAACAATTAAACCGGTGACGATAATGGGCGTCGTAAAAGTGCCGTTTAGCAACAACCAAAATCCAAACAGAATCACGAAAGAAATTCCTATGTTCTTAACATTCATTGGTTTGTTGTTTTATTTAATAACCTAAATATCTTGATGTAATAATACCTACATATATGGATGCTTACAGGAAATCGAATATGACATTCGGAAAGTCAAAAAACCAAACATACATATGTTGAAATAGCCTTGTGTACATCTGTAAATAGATGTATGTTTACGCGCGAATTATCACAAGAAACGGAGAAATTGTAAGGAGCTGAATGATTGACAATAGCACAAAAACATCATGCCTTTTATGCCAGAATAAATCGGCTTGTTTTGAAAAATTATCGGAAGAGGAGTTGCTTTCGGTAGATGAAAGACGGGTTGAATTGCACTATCGCAAAGGGGAAGTTATCGCCAAACAGGGCTCATTTGTCACCCATATATTATTCCTGAAAAAAGGACTGACCAAAATCTATCGTGAAATTGACAAGGATAATAACCTCATCCTAAACTTTTACCCGAGTGGCAAACTGATGGGGCTTTCGTCATTGTACATGAACAGTATTCTGCAGTTCTCGATTGCAGCTGTCGAAGATTCCGTGATTTGTGCCATGGATATCCACATTTTTGAGAAGTTCGTGCGCCAAAACGGTCAATTTGCGGCATCCATCATTCATGCCATCAACCAACACTTTGCACACCGTACCGAAAAACTGGTCTCGCTGACACAGAAGCAGATGAACGGCCGTTTGGCAGAAGCATTTCTTTTCTTCGCCGACCAACTTTACAGAAGCGATTCATTTCACCTCTCGCTTACACGGAAAGATATCGCTGAGTTTACAGGAATGTCCGTGATGAGTGTGGTGCGAGGTATCAAGGACTTCAAAGAGAACGGAATTCTGGAAGACAGCAATGGCGATATTACCTTGCTGAAACGCGACATGCTGGAAAAAATCAGCCAAACCGGCTAGTCCACTATTTCCACGACTTTTTAATAATTAAATCAAATCCTGAGTTGGTCGCCTGGTTGGTTGCCTGCAAGTACAGCCAGCGCAGGATTTGGTATTCCAGGGTAATCTTTTCCGGCGCAATAATTTTGGTCTTCTTATCGAGAGCAAAAGTTCGCTGATATCCCAGGTACAGGTTCCTGGTAATGTATTTTCCAACGGTAACACTGCTGGATGACCAGCTTTCTCCGCCCGAAATCTCCAGCACATCGAGGTTAAGTGTCGACTGCAACGCATCTTTCAACACCGACGACACCTGCCCGAGCGCCAAATTCTTTGCTACACCGGATGCACTGTTCACGCTCGAATTCTGCGCAGAAGTAAGTTGATTGGAAGAACGTCCAAACAGAATATACGACAGAGCATCCTGCTCGGTAATTTGCTGGCCATCGAGACGAAACTCAAAGTTTGGTTCAAGCGCTCTTCCGGTTATGTGCAGGGTAATTTTCCTCAGTTGCTTTTCGACGTCGCGGAAGGAATAGGCAATGGTAAAATCAACCATCGGGTTAATCTCATCGCTTCCCGTGAAGGTTAAGCTGCCTGATTCAAAATCGAATCGTTTGCCATACATCTTATAAAACCCGCGCTGCACATTCAATGTACCAAAAAGATCAACCGGTTTACCTTCCTTCACGGCACGCAAATCTCCTTTCAGCTCAAAGTTCATGTCCTTCCCCTTGATCCAGAAGTTTCCGGGAATGCGGACCGTAAAAGTTCCACTCAGTTGACGATAAAAATCAACTGACTGGAAAGCTGAAATCGTATCATTTACAGTCACCTGTTTCTTACCGGTTGTATCCGTTACCGACGCATCGTTTATGGCCTGCACTAACAACGGCGGATTTGGATCGTTCGACTTTACCGCCATTCGGGCACGCAAGGCATCCGCATTCAAGTGTGCCTCTTCAACAGTCAGTTTTCCGGAGAATTTGGGCTGCTGCGGAGTTCCCTCCAAAAGCATATTTGTATTGATAACCGCATCCAGCAGGTCGGAATTGGCCACTGAGAATTTTTCACCACTGATATTCAAATGAATGTATTCCGGCTCAGCCCCCAATTGCGATTTCAGCTTCACATAACCATGCATCCCCAAGTATCCTTTTCCGGATTTCATCCCAAGGGTATCAATGGAGAACCGGTTTCCCTGAAGCCCGCTTCGTAGTATAATATTCCGATAGCTCAACCCGTACTCTTTATCGTCAAACTGCCCGTTATCAAGATGTACGTGCCCACCAATCTTGACATCGTCGATGGTATTCGAGAGCTGCACATTGGCCGAAAACAGTCCGCCAACTTTCATGCCCTGCTGAGCAATAAACCGGTTAAAACGGGCGATTTCCAAACTATCAATCCGCAGGTAACCATGCACCGGTTCGGTTTTCCGAAGCAGATAAATGCTGTCGGCAAATGAAAGATGCAACGGGAGATCCAACTCCGCGGTCAGGAGAGAATCCTTTTCACCCAGCACACCCAACTGCAATTTCAATCTCTCATCCTGAAAATTCACATCAGCTGCAATTTGTTTCAGACTGATGGTGTCGAGCGCCGGCTTTTGAATATCCAGGAAACCCTGTATTTCCGGTTTGGTGCCACTACCAGTTAACCGGATTCCGGACGAAACAATTCCTTTTAAGTTTTGCGGAACACCTTTGAAAGGAGGAATTTGCGACAAATCAACATTATCGAGAGACAGGTTTAAATCTTCATTACCATGAAAAGCGAAACGGCCATCCAGCGCGATTTTTTGCTTAGCCGACGCCAATACCAGGTTCCTCACCACAATGGAATCACCGGACGGAATTATCGAAGTCGAATCGCTTCCTCCATTCCATTCCGAGTGGATCAAACTCAAATGGAGTCGCTTCAAATCAACCCGGAGAGCATTCTTAAAAAAGACGTTTGCTGCCAAATTTGCCTTTAGCGAATCATTCATCACCAAATCAACCTGATTATCCAAGCGTCCATTTTTGAATTGGGTCTTCAGCCCCAACGATTGCATAGCGATGCCGTTGATATCCATTGAACCTGCCTGCAAATCGGCTTCCCCGCTGTAAAGACTTTTCTGAAGTACGGCCTGTACATTTCCTGCCAGCGCCCCCACTGTAATGGAATCATACCGGAGATGTTGCAGATCGATATTTCCCGCAAACCGGAGCGAATCAGCCGGACCGATTATTCTTCCGGAAATGGTACCGGTCATTTTCGATGGCGGCAATCCGAGTGGTTTGGCCAGACTATTAATATCACGAGCCTGAACAGTCAACGAAAAGTCGTTACTCAAATGAATGTTCCCCTTCCCCTTCGCGAACAGATGAAAGGCCGGAACCTCGAAGAGCAAGCTATCCAATTGGTAATTGCCAGCATTGTAACGCATCCGGGTATGAAAATCCGTCACCGGTTGCCCTAACAGAATCGTATTGTTTGACCGTATTTCCGCCTGTGCTTTCAAATCGTTCAATTTCATCCCTGAGCCCTTCAACCGAAGATCCAGATTCACATCTGATTTCAAGGAATCTTTCGGCAGGAAATCAGCCAGGTCGACATGCCTCAACCGGGCATTAATTTGGTAAGCAGGATGGGTAAACAGCTCTTTAAGATGAGCTGTACTCTCTATCTTTCCAAGCCATGCATCCGCATTCAAACGAGCATCTACATTCCCGGCTCGTTTGTCCAAATTCACGGAGAAATTTTTCACGGTATAACCGGAATAGTGAGCATCGTTTAACTGTCCATCCAGCTTAACACGATTGGTTTTTATGTCAAAGCCATCACCATCGACGGCAAAACGTCCGGAAATCAATGAATTCAACGTGCTATCTCGCGTCCAGGTTGCTGCATTGATACTGTCGATATTTAGGTGAAAGTTGTACTGCGGATTCGTGCGCAAATCTTTGAACCAGCCCTCGAGGGCAAGACGCTGCTGTGCCTCTTGAACCTTGAGTTGCATCTGGTTTTGCTGCATGCCTCCTTTCAGCAAAAGCTGAATATTAGGCTTACCGTAAAGAGGCTGCTTAATAAACGGCTGCAAATCCGCCAAATCAAGCGGTTGAAAAGCCAGCTGCAAATCAGCTAAATTGAGTGAATCGAGCGGCAGTATTCCGTTACTGGTCATCCGCGAACGAGTGGTTTGAAAGTGCAGATCGCTCCACTTCAACCGCCGTTTCACCATCTCCAGTTTTCCCGTCAGGCTGTCGATAACTGCATCCGGTTGTTGCGTTTGCAGGTGAAACTGATTTAGATTTAGCGCCAGGTCTTCCGGTTCGAACCGGAAAGATAATGCTAAGCTGAGGGCCAACCTGCGCGGAATAATCGCAGCCGTGTCAATCGGGACGACCGTTCCCTGAAAGTCTTTCAGACGAAAGTCGGATATGTTGACCTTCCAACTACTTCCGCTTTTCGATGTCGAATCCGGCTGCACTTTTGTGGTGTCAGCCGGAAAAATGTGCTCCAGGTTCCAGGTCGAATCTCTTTCCTGGACAGCCAAAACACGCAGTTGTCCCAGCCCGACATAGTCAACGTTCACGTTTTTTCTAAGGACAGATGCCAGGGAATATTTTACATCCAGCTTCTGAAAAGCCAACAAAATTGTATCATTCCGCGAAAGCGAGAAATTCTTCAGGTAAAAATTTCCCAACAGGTTCCCCCGGATGGAATCGAGTTTCACTTCGGCATGCAACATCTCACTCCCTCTCGACGACACGACAGATGCCAGCCATTGATTCAGCATTCCGGTACGGAGCATCAGCAGCACAGCGAGAATCAGAATGATGATTCCGCCAACCAGCCAGCTTACTATGTTGATGATTCTCCTTACCATACTAAAATGCCTGTCCGATAGAAATGAAAAACTGCGTTCGAAACTTATTCTCAAACACCGGTGTCGCTAAATCCAACCGAATCGGGCCGATAGGCGTCTTCACCCGAACTCCCAACCCAACATCATATTTAAGACGTTCCAAGTTGTAGTTAAATGCTTTGGGCCAGACATTTCCAAAATCCATGAAAGCGGCTCCTCCAAAAATTTCGTATACCGGGAAACGAACTTCAGCGCTTCCTTCCAGCACACTGTTACCACCGATGGGCACCCCGTTCTCGTTTACCGGCGAAACCTGATTCCGGCCCCAACCCCTCAATGAGTTCGCACCTCCAAGCAAAAAACGGTCTTCCAACGGACTTTGCCTGTCTCCCTTTATCGGTCGAATGACACCGGCCCGCAACCGGGCCGCAAAAACCCAATTCACGTTGAACGGAATATAGTGCCGGACGTCTGATTCTACTTTGATGTAGTGATATTTCGACTGAAAACCAACGCCCATGTACGTCACGTACGTGTCAAGCTTCCAGCCGTCGGTCGGATCGAAAACGTCGTTGGTTGTATTTCGGCTAACACCTACGGTGATTCCTGATTTATTGTGAATCGAATCCTGCGGATTGACCGTTGAATCGATTGCTGCCGCAGCTTTATTGGTCAGCCGGTCTTTTTCGAGCGAATACATCAAATAGCCGGCAGTACCGGAAGAAAATGTTTGCTGAAATGTGACGCCGGTTCCCAGTCGGTCGACTTCGAAACCGGTTTCATTCTCCCGGATATAAAACGGGTTCAGGATAAAATCGAGATTATCGCGAAAAATATCAGGCTGAATGAACTTAGTGTCAAAACTGAACGGGAGAAAATGAGAGTGCTTCCCATTGAAAATCAATCGCCGGGCACCACCCAGAAAATGTAAACGGGTAACTTCAGCCGATACCCGAACGCGGTCTTCTGTACCATATCCCACACCCGCCTGCAACGACCAACGCGGCTTTTCCTTCAGATAAACAGTAATCGGAATACTATCGCCCTGAATGCTATCGGTCTGTGCGCGCACAACCACATAGCTAAACAACTCGGTATTGAAAAGCTTTTGTTGTGTTAGCTGTAGCTGCTTTTGCGAAAAGCGGTCTCCCGGAGAAAACCGGAGTTTGTTACGGATAAACTTCACCGGAACCAAAGAATCACCATTAAAGGTTACTTTACCGAACCACGCTTTTGGGCCCGGCTTTACCTGAAACTGCAAATCGACTGAATGTGCCGAAGTATCGACCTGAATATCACGTTTGACATTCACCAATGGAAAACCTTTATTGGTATAAGCACTGGTCAGTTTGTCTTCCGACTGGTAAACATCCTGATCGACAAAACGTTTTCCCACCTTCACCGGGAACTCCTTCTTTGCCTCATTTACGATCGCAGAATCCAGCCGTAACGTGTCATCGTATATCTTTATCCGGTTAACGAGGTAAGGTCTTCCCTCTTTTACATGAATCAAAACAGAAATTCGTCTACCCACCCGATTGGAGTCGAGGGAATAATGAATCGCCGGATGCAAAAAGCCATTCCGCTGATAGTAGCTTTTCAACCGATCGATATCATTGTCCAACGTATACTTAGAGAAAGTCGGACCCGGCTTCCAGAATTGTAACTTATCGAGAAATGTAGGGCTTTCCGTATTCATCTGTCCGGCGAGGTCTTCGTCGCTCAACGTGGCATTTCCTTCGAATACCACCTTCTTAATCACCGGTTTCTTTTGAGCGAATGACTCAAACGGCAAGAGAAGAATAAACGCCAATAAAATAATCCTGAAGACTCCCGGCATACAAGTGATTTTGATCGATTTCGAAAGAGTGAACCAATCGCTGAAGTGAAGACAGTGAAACACTGCTGTAATCACCCATTTTAAACGGTTGAAACACTAATTTAGTTCAAAAAGTGCCAATCAGGAAATGGGTTTGAGAAGACTTGCGGAAAAATGAATGATGGAGTCAAAACCAGCACAAAAAAAGAGCCGCCTCAAAATGAGACAGCTCCTTGTTCGTATTATCGTCGAATTTTTACAACTCCAAATCAACGTTATGCAACTCATTCCATGGTAACCCATGTTGGTTCAGTTCTTCCAGGAACGGATCCGGATCGAATTGCTCAACGTTGTAGACGCCGGGCTTTTTCCATTTTTCCTGCATAAACATCATCGCGCCAATCATCGCCGGAACACCCGTGGTATAACTAACAGCCTGCATCCCAGTTTCCTTGTAAGCTGCTTCGTGGCTACAATTATTGTAAATGTAATAAGTCTGCTCCTTGCCGTCTTTCAATCCGCGGATGCGACAACCGATGGAGGTTTCTCCATGGTAATTTTCACCCAAATCACCCGGATCGGGCAATACAGCTTTCAGGAACTGAATCGGGACAATCTCCTTCCCTTCGTACATGATGGGCTCAATACCAGCCATACCGATATTCTGAATCACCCTCAGGTGAGTCAGGTATTCCTGTCCAAAGGTCATCCAGAAGCGAGCCCGTTTGATGGTCGGGAAATTTTTCACCAACGATTCCAGCTCTTCATGGTAAATCAAATAGGATTCTTTCGGGCCAATATTCGGATAATTCAACGGCTTATGAATTTCGTGTGGTTCGGTCAACTGCCAATCGTCATTCTCCCAGTATTTTCCTTTCTGGGTCACCTCACGAATATTGATTTCGGGATTGAAATTAGTAGCAAACGCTTTCCCGTGATCGCCGGCGTTACAATCGACAATGTCGAGATACTGGATTTCGTCGAACACGTTTTTAGCCGCATGCGCAGTGAAGATACTGGTCACACCCGGATCGAAACCACATCCCAGAATAGCAGTCAGACCTGCTTCCTTGAAACGATCGTGATAAGCCCACTGCCACTTATACTCAAATTTGGCTTCATCCTTCGGCTCATAATTGGCGGTATCCAGATAGGAAACACCCGTTTCGAGACAGGCATCCATGATCGTTAAATCCTGGTAAGGAAGAGCGACATTTACCACCAAATCGGGCTGAAACGAACGAATCAGTTTCACCAATTGCGGTACACTGTCGGCATCCACCTGAGCCGTTTGGATCCGGTTTCCACCAATTTTTTCAGCAATCGCATCACATTTTGCTTTGGTGCGGCTTGCCAGCATAATTTCCGAAAATACCTTTGGAAGTCCGGCCATTTTGTGAGCAACCACTGTTCCTACACCTCCGGCGCCAATGATCAACACTTTACCCATCAAAAATATCTGTTTATTCAGGTTCAACAATTCTAAAGCAGCGCAAAGTACGCATTTTTTCAAGGCAAAAAGATAGGGAATTTAAAACAAGAATGAAACCGCAGTATCCGGAACATCGACAGAAAATTGAACAAACAAAGAAAGGCAACTGTCACGATTATTACCAGACAGTTACAATTTGTTAAATAGTCACTGAATTTTAATCAGTTAAAATATCATATAATCGAAAAAGTTACGTTGTAATGAAACACACCCTTTCAATTTAGTACGAAGTTTATGGATGTCGGAGTGAGCAAAATGTTGGAAGAATGGAAGAATTTTCTGGATCATTCCCGTGACCCTGAGTTCCTGTTAACCAGTCGCGGAGAGTTGGTCTATTGCTCTCCGTCTGCCTTTCAAATTGCGAATCTACGTTCGTTTGATTTACCGGCAACGGCCGACAACTGGCTGCAACTTATCCATCGTTCAGAGCGTGAAATCTTGCTATCGAAAGTTAAAAGCGCTTTTGAGACTACTTATGTTCCCATTCCGAAAACTATAACAATCACCAACTCCAAAGGGGACACCGAGAAATATTTTGCTGTTTCCCAGCTCATCTCATCAGCCGATGCTGATATGAATTTGCTGCGGGTCACCTTGCGGGAAGATAAAACCCGGCAAAACCAATCGGATGAAAAGCAAGAACTGCTGGATAAAATTATCGAACTGGTCAACGGCGACACTTCCCTCGACAGAAAATTAAATGAATTTCTCCGCCTGACGTGTCCTCAACCGAATATCAAAAATCTCTTCATATACTTTAATCGAAAGGATACTGACACCCCGGTTTATACCTGCGCGTCGGAAAAAGAGCAGTTTCAGATTGTGACAGAGCAAAACAGAGCGTTCATCAATATCTGGAACGAGTTGCTATATCACCTGGAGCCGGCAAAAGACAAACTCCATGTCCAACGCCAGGAATTGCCGGAAAACATTGCTTCCAAGTTAAAGGACAAGGGGATTGACGAACTTTACATTTTCCCTATTGTACCACAAAACAACGTGGCTGCCTACCTGGGGATTATACCCCATAAATCGCTCACTTTCGAAGAATCACTTTGGGAAGAAATCAGTCGCGTGCTTTCACTAGCGTGGTTAATCGACAACAAGCGGAAGCGACTTATTCATTATAAAGAGAAACTGGATTGGCTGCTGGACACTTCCGGACAGTGGTATTGGGAATTCAATCCGTCTAAATCAAAGTTTGTCATCGACAGGCACTGGATGATAAAGTGCGGTTATACACAGAATCATTGGCCGAAAGAAGAGTTTATCCGCTATGTCCATCCCAACGACCGCGATGCATTCGTCAGTCAGTTGGACGTTGCTTCCGAAACCCGGAACCAGTTTTTCGAAACCGAGTTCCGCTTTCAAAAATCGAACGGAGAATACCAGGCAATTTCCTGCAAGGGGAAAACCATGTTCAGTCACCACTCGGGTCGCCCCCGGATTGTGGGCGTATTAAACGAAGTTATTCCGTTGGAAACTATACAGGAACGCTTTGAGCAGGTTTTTCAACTCAGTCCATCCTATATGGTCATAACACAAATGGCCACCGGGACTATCGTCGATGTCAACCAACGCTTTCTCGACCTTATTAGGAAAAAGAAAGAGGAAATAGTGAATACCGACTTTTTTAAACTGGGATTCATTTCGAAGGAAACCCGCGAAAATATTCGGGAAAAACTGCTGCGTGAGAAAAAGGTTATCAATGAAGAGATTACCATCGAAGTTGGAGAGCAAAAAAGATTTGGTTTGTATAGTGCTTCAATCTTCATGAGCGATGAAGAAATGCTGGTACTTTCTTCTGTCCAAGACTTTACCGAACAAAAAAACACGAGCAATGAACTCAAACAACACCGGGAAAACCTGAATGAATTAATACAGCACAGAACCGTTGAACTGAACAAAAGCAAACTTTATTACGAAACGCTCATACAGGAGATGACTGACTACATTTGTCACTCTCTCCCCGATACTACGATACTGTTTGTCAACGATGCCTATTGCCGGTACCTCGGTCAGCCCCGGGAAAACCTGATAGGAAAACGGTGGATCAACTTCATCCCAGATGCTTCACAGGATTACATCCATGAACAAATCAGAATAATTACAGAAACCCAAAAGGTCCACACATTCGAAATCAATGTACCGGCAAGGAATGGGAAACCGGAAACCTGGGTGCAGTGGATCAACGTCCCGATTCGGAATGAGAATGGTGAAATCACCGAGATTCAGTCCAGTGGTCGTGACATCACCAACATCAAACTGATACAAGCCGAATTAAATGAAGCCAAAGAGAAAGCTGAAGCATCTGGAAGGCTCAAATCAGCATTTCTGGCCAACATCTCGCATGAGATCCGCACGCCGATGAATGTGATCCTCGGCTTCACCAATCTACTTATAGACAACGATCTGAACGAAGAGGAACGCGAAGAATTTGCGGGTCACATCACCAATAATGCCAACTTATTGCTCCGAGTGCTGGACAACATCCTGGAAATTTCACGAATAGAAGCCGGATCTACCGCAATTGAGAAAGCTCCGTGCGATATCAATAAAATGCTGGAAAATCTTTGCCAGGAATATGAAAACCTGGCGCAACCGGGCGTAAAAATATATAACCGTCCGGCACTCAAAGGCCCTTTCTCGTACATGACCGACAAAAGACGAATGAAACAGTTGCTCACCAACTTAATGGATAACGCTGTTAAATTTACCAGCGAAGGACATATCGAATGCGGATACAAACTACATCCAACTAATCATAATTTCGACAAAATTGAGTTTTACATCAAAGATACCGGAATAGGTGTCGCTTCCGACATGATTCCTTTAATCTTTGAACCATTTCGGCAAGCCGACAACGGCCTTACCAGGCAATTTGGTGGAACCGGACTGGGATTATCTATCGCTAAAAAATTAGCCGAACTACTGGGCGGAACCATGAATGTCAATTCAGTTCCGGGCAAGCAAACAATTTTTTCCGTTACTTTTCCGTTTCAACCTTCAAATCAGGAAACAACAAAAAAGATGATACATAATACTGCCGACAATAAGTATCACTTTGTGCCCGATTGGCAACAGCACAAAGTATTAATTGTGGAAGATGTGGAGTCGAATTACCAATACATTTACAGTGTTCTTGGTAAAACCGGAATCCAAATTGTATGGGCTTCAGATGGCAAAGAAGCAATTGAATATTATAAGCAGAATCCGGATATCGACATGATTCTGATGGACATCAAACTTCCGATTATGAACGGTCTTGATGCAACGCAAACGCTCAAAAGATTAAATCCCGACATACCCGTGATTGCCGTTACAGCCTATGCCATGGCCGAGGATAAGGAGAAATGCCTGGAAGCCGGTTGCGATGATTTCATTGTCAAGCCCGTCAACCGCTTTGAGTTGCTGGCCAAGATTGAGAATTACTTCGAATCTCAGGAATCATAACCGGCGTTTGCAGTGTTGGAACACTAAAAATAATCAAATAAAGAGTTGACCTAAACCAAAACAAGACAACCTAAAGGCATCCGAATGGTGTGATATACACAAAGCTTTTGATTGAGGAAAAAGCATTTTATTTCAAAAACACTGAAAATAAACGTTATATTTGCACTGATTCTGATTTGAGATTAAGCGCACATATACTAATTCCACATTCGCATTAGTTATTCACTGCTCTTTTTAAGATCCCGTTTCGGCACCGTTTTGCACAATCCGGCAGTAGTCTGCTGGAAACCGATCAATTTAACGAACCGAATTTCAGCAATCAACATACATCTGAAGATTCCCGTGTAACGGAAAAGACTTATGAAACAAAGTCAACTGTTGCAATCGGAATACAACTAACCGAATTATTCGGCGTTACGAAAGGAAAATACAAACAGTCAGGTATATTATCAATTAAATTTATTTATGGGTAGATCACAAGAAACTTTCAACAAAAAAGAAGTACGAAACAAAAAAGAGAAGAAGAGAAAAGAAAAAGAAGCACGTAGGCAAGCCAGGAAAGAGAACGATAAAAAGAACAGTCTCGACGATATGATTGCTTACGTTGATGAAAACGGTATGATTACGGATACTCCTCCGGATCCGGACAAGAAAACCAAGACGAAAGCCGAAGACATTGAGATTAGCATTCCTAAGAAAGAGGAAATGGAACAGCTCGATCCGATAAGAAAAGGAAAAGTGACCTATTATAACGATTCCAAAGGTTATGGTTTTATCAGGGATACCGAAACACAGGAGAGTGTATTTGTCCATGTAAACAATGCACTGGACGAGATCAATGAAGGCAGCAAAGTTACCTTCGAAGTAGAACCTGGACCGAAAGGCCCGGTTGCCGTCAGGGTAAAATTGCTCGATCAGTAATTTACTGTAACACTCGTTAGTCGGAACAAAGCATTATGGCTGGTTCACTGACTGTTTCCCGGCAAATAACTTCGTTTCTGACAACAGAAGATAACAAAACAACTTCAAAAAATAAGCCGTCACCCGAAAGACAATTCGTACCAGGTGACGGCATTTTTTTTGCGCTAAACCTGACTGTTCCCGGTTCGCCAAATTACAAAGCCCACTTATTTCCGATAAAAGCGAACTTTCCGTAAATTCCTTCGTAATATTTTTCACGATTGGAAACGTTGTTCAATGGAAAAACATGAGATTGCTGCGGCCCGACTAAAAAATCAACAAATCACTTCTCCAACTGAAACATCTCCCTCTGAGATAGTGAAATGGCTTGGAGCCATCCAGGCACAGGATCTGCCCATGGCATTATGGGCAATCGGGCTAAGAACATTTGATTCAACTCATGAGTCAGTGCGAGAAGCATTCAATAAAGGAGAAATAATCCGCACTCACCTGATGCGCCCAACCTGGCATTGCGTTTCAGCTGACGATATTTACTGGATGCTTGAGTTGACCGGTCCTCAAATAAAAACAGCACTCAATGGACGCCACAAATCTTTAGGCATAACCCATGGGATGCTGAAGAAAGCGAAAAACATCTTCATCAAACACCTGGAGAAAAACGGCTCGTCGCCCCGCACCGAACTGGTGTCTCTACTGGAGAAGGCAGGCATTCCGAACGAAGATAACCGAGCAGCACACCTCCTGATCCATGCTGAGCTGGATGCAATTATCTGCAGCGGTCCCCTGAAAGGTAACAAGCAAACCTATTCTTTGCTGGAAGAAAGGGTTCCCAATAAAAAGAGACTTTCGTACGAAGAAGCTTTATCAGAACTCGCCATTAGATATTTTACCAGCCACGGCCCGGCAACGTTGCATGATTTCGTTTGGTGGTCAGGATTGAAAAAAAAACAGGCAAGTCTCGCACTTGAATTGACTAAAAGCCAATTACATTCAGCAACAATCCATTCGAAGGATTACTGGTTTTCCCAAAATCAGACGTTTTCCCAACCAGACAACGAATCTGTTTTTCTCCTTCCTGCATTCGATGAATTCATTATCAGCTATCGCGACCGAAGTGCCGTCATCCCTTCAGAACATTATAAAAAGGCCATTTCCCGAAACGGCTTATTCTGGCCTGTGATTGTAGTAAACGGACAAGTTGAAGGTTTATGGAAAAGGACGATTAAGAGAAACAGCATCGACATCGCAACCGATTTCTTTCAGCCAGTCAACCAATTTGTTATGTCACAAACAGAGAAACAGAAACTAGCTTTAGCTGATTTTATCGGAAAAGAAATGAACAGCTAAACGATTTTTTTACACTACCCATCTTAAAATTCAAGAAGCTGAAAAACTTTATTTATAAAGGAGTTGTTTTTTCATCAGGAGACCTGCCTACCCCCACGCTGACCGAAAATTAACATTCAGTACTAATTAAAATTCAACGAGATGAAGAAAATTCTTTTTTTAACCGGTGATTTCGCAGAGGATTACGAAACCATGGTCCCTTTCCAAATGCTAGTCATGGTAGGATATGAAGTTCACGCTGTTTGCCCCGGCAAGAAAAAGGGCGAAACGGTTAAAACAGCCATCCACGATTTCGAAGGCGACCAAACCTATTCAGAGAAACCCGGACACAATTTCGCCCTGAATTACAGTTTCAAAGATGTTAAGGCTGAACAGTACGATGGATTGGTAATTGCCGGAGGAAGAGCCCCGGAATACCTGCGCTTGAATAAAGATCTGCTGGAAGTTGTGAAGCATTTCTTTACCACTGACAAACCCGTAGCTGCCATCTGCCACGGAGCTCAGATTTTAACAGCTGCCAATGTTGTAAAAGGAAGAAAGCTGACTTGCTATCCGGCCGTTGGCCCCGAAGTGAATCTGGCAGGAGGAGAATACCAGGACATCCCGGTAACCGATGCTTACGTCGATGGTAATCTGGTCACATCGCCGGCATGGCCCGGTCACCCGGCATTCATCCGCGAGTTTTTGAAAGTAATGGGCGCGAAGATTGAAATCTAAACCGCTCAACATAATAAATTTGAGAGGAGACCGGTGAGATTAGGTGGTTCTTGCCGGTCTTGTCATTCCCCGGAAATAAATCAATGCCGGACATTGCCTATCTTTGAGCCGGTAATTAAAATAGAATGTTATGTTTGTTGCAGTCTTAACATACAAAGTGGCAATTGAAGGGGTGGAAAAACACCTCAACGAACATGTTGAATTTCTGAAAGAACAATACGAGGCAGGAAATTTCATTGCTTCCGGAAGAAAGGTACCACGTACCGGCGGAGTGATCCTCTCAAACATGAAAAGCAAGAAAGAACTTGAAGAAGTACTAGCAAAGGACCCGTTCAAAATCAATGATGTGGCTGACTACGAAATCGTCGAATTTGTCCCTACCATGACAAGTAAAGAACTCGAATTCCTGAAACAGCGATAAAATGAATAAAAAAGACCAGAGTTGTTTGATCCGGATTAACATCCGGCCCAAACAACTCTGAAGTCTATCTTTGGAAAAAAATATTATTCAGTCAAGCCATTTCTACCTTCCCAATAAAAATGTAACCGGAACATCCAGTCGTTTGTGCCAGGAACGTTCCGAATGATCTGCACCATCAAATTTCAACGTCTCCCAATTCGATTTGGAATATCCCCGCTCCCGCATGACACTATCCACTTTCTGTTGAAGAGGTCCATACATCGCATCGAGGGTTTCAGTACCATAATCGAAATAAATACGATGTGAATCCGGCGATGGCAGATGCTGTCTCATGTAGTCAACAAACGCATCGGGAATGGGATTATCTTTCAACGAAAATGTTCCAGGCCAATGTGTCGACATACAAGCTGCCCCACCAAACACATCCGGGTACTCACAAATTGCATACATCGAAATAAGCCCTCCCATGCTAGATCCCATCACGAAAGTATGTTGTGGATCGGTATAAGTAGAATACGTACCGTCGATGTACGGTTTCAGCTCCTTAACCAGAAATTTCAGGTAGTTATCTGACTGTAATCCGATCGGGAATAAGGGTATGTTTTTTGCCTGCCACACTTTATGAAGCAATGAATCCTGGAAAGAAACCGGTAAAGACTCAAAAGGTTTCTGCGGAAAATAATCACCGTGACGGTCCTGTCCTGTATTCCAAATACCCACCACGATGCATGGTTCTATCTTTTTCTCACTCATCAGCTTGCTCACAACCTCGTCAACGCACCACGCTTGTTTATTCCAGGTCGTTGTCGAATCGAACAGCATCTGACCATCGTGCATATATAGCACGGCGTACTTTTGATGCTTGTTGTATCCTTTCGGAAGCCAAATATCGACATTGCGGGCTGCAATATACTTTGATGGAAACTTTGCGACCCGTTCCACTTGTCCACTGCAAACTTTGGGCATCGGATCTGAAGTGCCTTTGGCTTTACAGCCGACTATTAGGAACACAAAAAGTAAAACAACAATGTTATTTTTCATCTCATTTACAACTTAATAATGTACGGAGTTAATGCAGGAATATTCAACGAAGACTCAAAATCAATTTTGTTTCCTGTTAAGATGTTCGTTCCCGTCCGCACTCCTTTCAGAACTTCATCAAACCGCGTTACGTCCAGTGACTGAGCTTCCGTATTGTTGTTTAGAACGACCATCACCTTTTCATTTCCGGCAATTCGGAAATAAACGTATACATTATTCTCCGGAACAAAATGCACCAGCTTTCCCAATGCGATGGCTTTGCTGTTTCTCCGCCAGTTCAGTAACCGCGTTGAAAAGTCCAGCGCATTCTGCTGTTCAGGTGACAAGTTCATATCTTTAAAAACATTCACAGTATCGCTGGCCCATCCTCCGGGCATATCTTCTCTGATAACTCCGTCGGGTTTCAATCCCTTCATCAAAATCTCGGTACCGTAATACCACTGCAGGATGCCGCGTGTGGTCGCCATAAAACTCAGCGCCAGTTTTAACCGGTTGTAATCACCATTCAAGTCTCCTAAAATCCGGTCAACATCATGGTTATCCGGAAAAATCATGTTCAATTCGGGGTGGCCGTATAAATAATCCTTCGTCAACGTATTAAAAACCTCACTTACATTGCCTCCTTTTTTAAAAGCACGAAGGGTAGCATAGTAAATAGGAAAGTCGATGATACTTTCCAAATGCGACTGATACCCATCCGGATTCGTTCCTTTTCTGTTCCAGTAAATTTCGTGCGAAACATCCGTCGCCCAAACCTCTCCAACAACAAACATTCCGTGATATTCTTGGTCAATACGTTGTTTCCATTGGGCAGAAAATGTTTTGGAAAAATAAGGATAAGTATCGATTCGCAGACCATCCAAATTGGCGTATTCCACCCACCAAATCGAATTCTGAATCATGTATTTTGCCAGAATTGGATCGTCCATATTCAAATCAGGCATATTGGTGTCAAAGTAACCACGAACCTGCCTTTTCATATCCGATTTAGAGGCGTAAGGATCGGAAATTGTAGCATTGCTGAAAATGCATCGTCCGATGCTGTCCATACTGTTAATCCAGTTTGGAGAAGGCATATCTTTCATCCAGTAATGTGCCGAACCACAGTGATTAAACACCTGATCCATGATGACTTTCAATCCCTTCTGATGAGCTGCGTTGACAAACGCTTTGTAATCGTCATTAGAGCCATAACGTTTATCCGTCTGGTAAAAATTCGAAATGGCATAACCATGGTACGTATAAGCCGCCTGGTTGTTCTCCAACAAAGGCATAGGCCAAATGGCTGTCATCCCCAATTTCTTGATGTAATCGAGATGTTCAGTCATTCCTTTCAAGTCGCCACCATGACGGCCGTAATTGATCGAACGATTGGCTTTTTCGGCATATCCGGCCATCGTATCATTCGTTGTATCGCCATTCGCGAACCTATCGGGTGTGAGCAGGTAAATGGCATCATTTTCCCGAAAGGGAGTCTTAACGTCAGCATGCTCACGACGTTTTTTCAGTTCATACGTTCGTTCAATATTCCCGCTTTTTGTTCGAAACACAATGGGAAACTTACCAGGCTCAGCCGCCTTTGATACCTTCAGGTTGATAACCAGGTAATCTTTGTTCGGCATCGGTTTTACAGTAACCAGCTCAACTCCGGGCTTATTGATAGTGACCGACGCTGAAGCGATATCTTTTCCGTAAACCAGTAATTGCAGTGTCGGATCATGCATGCCTGTCCACCAGAAAGGCGGCTCAATTTTATCGACTCGTGCCTGTTGGGCAAAAAGGACAAACGAAGAAAATAAGAAAACGAAAAACAGTGCTGTTCTTTTCATTGGTTTAAAATTTGGAATTCGTTATTCATTTTTATTGAATTCAATCCTGCTACTGATCTGCAGTTCTCAAATACGAATAAACGACAACCAAAGAACAAAATGAACTCATTTTCACAGACAACCATCCTCACAACCTGAACGACAATCAGGCCTAAAAACCGGTTATTTATGCAATATTCCTGTTGTTCGTGAAAAACAGAAAGACACACTGACCTTTTTGCCTAATTTTATCATTCTGAAAACTGAGTCAATGAAATTTTACTCAATTACTCAAAATATTGCCCGAAGAACCGGAATTCCCCGATGGGGACTGCATGTCATTTACTGGGTGCTGTGGGTTTGTTTCTGGGGTGTTATGTGGGGCACCTTCGACAACAATTACGAAAAGACTTTCTATATCCAGCTGCTGGAACTTCCCTACAAACTTATCTTCGTTTACAGCATTCTCTATTATTTCATGCCCGTTTTCCTGGAACGTCAGCGCTACGTGCTTTTCATTTTTTATTACCTGCTGATTTTGGCCTTCTTAAGCATCCTGGTAAAATTCACCTGGTACTTCTTCATCGAATCCATTTATTTCCCGGACCGCCCACACAGCTTAATCCGGTTGACCGATCAGTTGAACATCATTCTGACCCTCAACACGGCAATGGTGATTCCCTTTGGAATAAAATTGACTGAATACTGGCTGTTTCAGCAACAGAAAAGCAATCAACTGGAAAAAGAAAAGCTCCAGGCAGAGTTGAAATTTCTGAGGACACAGGTCAATCCTCATTTCCTGTTCAATTCCTTAAACAGTATTTATGCGCTTTCGCTGATGAAATCAGAACTGACTTCAGATACGATTGCCCGGCTATCGGAAATTATGCGTTACCTAATTTATGAAGCAGACGCCCCGAAAGTGAGCATTGACAACGAAGTGGAATTCATCAAAAGTTATATCGAGTTTGAAAAAATCAGGTTAAACGAAGAAGTTGATATTTCCTTCTCCCTGGTAAACCATCGCAATGGCACAATTCCTCCTCTCCTCTTTATCCCACTCATCGAAAATGCCTTCAAACATTTAAAAGCTTTTGGAGCAGAGAAACCCTGGATTGTTGTCCAAATGGAGTTAAGCAACGAACGAATGAAGCTTCTGGTCGAAAACAGTTCGGGGGATACTTCTAGACAAAAAAGAAATGGTGGTATCGGTATCAGTAACCTGAAGAAAAGACTGGAATTGCTTTACCCAAATCACTATGAACTTTCGCTAAAGAATGAAGATGAAGTTCACTATGCTACGCTAACCATTTTTGATAAAGCGCTTTCTCATCCCCAAACGAAAATGTAAATTACCATTGAATGAAGATCAAATGCCTCATAGTAGATGACGAACCACTGGCCCGAACGGTGCTCCGTGATCACATCGGGAAAATTGATTCTCTCGAACTCGTTGGTGAGTGCAGAAATGCGCTGGAAGCTAATACCGAAATACTGAAGGGAGGAATCGATCTGGTCTTTCTCGACATCAATATGCCTCTCATGTCAGGGATTGAATTGGCCAAACAAATCAAGGAAATGCCAGCGCTGATTTTTACGACGGCTTATTCAGAACATGCATTGGAAGGTTTTGAGCTGGATGCCGTCGATTACCTCGTTAAACCCATTACCTTCAATCGTTTTGTTCGTGCAGTCAATAAAGCTACCAAATGGCTTTCCAAGAATGATAATAGTTTGAAGGAGATGGAAGAGATAAGAGAATCTGCCGTACAAGCAGACGAGAGCTTTGCCTATTTCAAAGTCGAAAACAAAATGGTTCGTCTTATGCTGTCCGACATCGTCGCGGCCGAAAGCCAGGGGCACTATGTGAAGATCTACACAGCAAAAGAGAATCACCTGGTTTATCAAAGCATCAGTCAACTGGAAGATCGTTTACCTTCCGGTATTTTCGTTCGCTGCCATCGCTCCTTCATCATTAACATTCGGCACATCAGGGCAATGACCTATCATCATATCGAAACAGATATCTTGAAAGTTCCTATCGGAAGAAGCTACAAAGCTTCAATTCATCACATTATCGAGAAATAGGAAGTATACACTACCTTGATGTTTACAAATCAACGTTCTACCTTAGTTTAATAATAGACTTTTACACGAACTTCTGGTCATGAAAACCATGCGAAATCTGCTCATTTCACTAATGATATTCCTGGGCATTGGTGCCGTCGCCGGTGGTTTAGGACTGATTATTTCACCATCGGGTGAAGCTCTTGGAATGTCGGTTTCTCTCATAGAAAATTCACCTTTTAACAGCTTTTTAATCCCCTGAATCATACTATTTACCGTACTTGGAATCTTTCCACTTTTGCTCGCCTTTGCTTTGGCTAAAAAACCTAAATCGCCCCTGGCCTCTAAAATCAATTTCTTCACCGACATGCACTGGACATGGTCATTCTGCATTTATATCGGCTTTACACTCATCATATGGATACAGGTCGAAATGGTCATCATGCAGTCTGTTCATTGGTTACACACTTTTTATATGCTTTATGCTGTCATCATTTTGTTTGTCGCTCTTCTACCACCTGTTAGAAGCAACTATAAACTTTAGCAAACAAAAATCATCGTCTTCCCTTTTAACACATTTTGGTTTCTCTTCATACATCATCCCCTTGTTTTCCACTCCGAAAAGCATAATTTTGTGCCAAATTTCACTCGATGCAAATACTGTCTCCCAACGAATTTCTTAGCAAAGCAGAAAATACTCCGGTAGTTGATGTTCGCTCTCCAGCCGAATACACCGAAGGCCATATTCCGGAGGCGGTAAACATTGCTCTCTTTTCAAATGAAGAGCGGGCAGAAATCGGGACGATATACAAGCAACAAGGGAGAACGGAAGCCATCGAGCGCGGTTTGGACATTATCGGTCCGAAGATGTCCCGATTTGTGAAGGAGGCGCAAGCGTTGGCGGGAAATGGAGAATTATTGGTTCATTGCTGGCGCGGCGGCATGCGTTCGGAAAGTATGGCCTGGCTGTTTGAGCGTGTCGGCATCCGGTGCTTCACGCTTAAAGGAGGCTACAAGGCCTACCGCAATTTACTGCTGGAAGAATTCGCCTCAATTCCAAACTTAATTGTGTTGGAAGGCTTTACCGGTAGTGGAAAAACAGAAATTATACAGGAACTGGCCCGCCAGGGAGAGCAGATTCTTGATCTGGAAGGCTTGGCGAATCATCGGGGTTCAGTGTTTGGTGGTGTTGGGCAAGGTGACCAGCCTACTACTCAGCAATTCCAGAATATCCTTTTGGCAGCTTTACGAAAACTCGACAAGGAAAAACGCATTTGGGTCGAAGGGGAAAGCAAAAGCATTGGTCATGTTTTCTTGCCTGATCCTTTCTGGAAAGCCATGAACCAGGCCCGAATCATCGAAATAGAGGTTCCTGTTGAACAGCGCGTTAAACGAGTTGTCAAAGACTACGGACAATTGGAAAGGTCCAGAATGACAGACGCCATTATGTCGTTGCACAAACGCCTTGGAGAACAGCGAACCAACCTGATTCTTGATTTATACCAAAACAATGAGTTGGAACAGGTTGCAGAATTACTGCTGAGTTATTACGATAAAGCCTACCGATACAGTCGTGATAAATACAAAAAGAGCTACGCAAGCATCGATTTGAGCGGAAAGGATATTCGTGAAGATGCAGTGAAGCTGGTTAAGAAAGCAAACGAATTAAAATTATAGAAGGAAAATGGAAAAAGGTTCAGATAACAAAATACCTGTTGAACCCCTTAGGCTCACTCAATATTCGCATGGAGCGGGATGTGGTTGCAAGATTTCGCCAAAGGTTCTTCGGAACATTTTAGCTGAAACAAAAACGGAAGTTGACGATCCCAATCTTTTGGTTGGCAACGGAACGCTTGATGATGCGGCGGTGTATGCCATCGATGATGAAAAAGTGCTCATATCTACCACCGATTTCTTTACGCCTATTGTTGACGATCCTTATGATTTTGGCGGCATTGCATCGGTGAATGCTATCAGCGACATTTATGCTATGGGTGGCAAACCATTGATGGCTATTGCCATTTTGGTTTGGCCGGTAGATAAGCTTCCTGCCGAAACAGCAGGCAAAGTTCTCGAAGGAGCCAAACGAGCCTGTGCACAAGCTGGTATCGCCATTGCAGGCGGGCACAGCATCGACGGCCCGGAGCCTGTCTTTGGATTGGCCGTAACCGGAATCGCTTCGCGTGATCACGTTAAAAAGAACAGTTCAGCGAAAGCCGGATGTGAACTGTACCTTACCAAGCCATTGGGTGTTGGCATTTTAACGACCGCACAAAAACAAGGCCTTCTGAAAGAAGAAGATTTGAATGTCGCCCGCAATTCCATGATTACGCTGAACAAAATTGGTCAGGAACTGGGAGAATTAGAGGGAGTTTCGGCCATTACCGACGTAACCGGATTTGGATTGCTGGGACACCTCTCTGAAATTTGTGAAGGAAGTAATCTGAGTGCCACTGTAGAATTGGCTAAAGTTCCGGTGCTGAACAATCTTGATTTCTATATCGAACACAAAACCTTCCCGGGAGGAACATTCCGGAATTTCGATAGCTACGGACACAAAATTTCGCCCCTCACGGAAGAACAAAAAGTAGTGTTGTGCGATCCTCAAACCAGCGGAGGACTTTTAGTAGCGGTTGATCCGGCCCACCGGGATAAATTCCACGAAGTGACCGCACGATATGGAATGCAGCTGGAATCATTCGGAGTTTTAACCGAACCGAAGGAATTTGTTGTGGAGGTAAAATAAGCCGGCGAAACAGTCACAACCAGAACTAGCAACAGCCATTTCCATCTGCCAATACGCCCGGATGGTGATGGCTGTTGTATTCAAACTGCAATGTGACATGCTCAATGCCATATTCATGATGCAGCAGTTCTTCGATTGTATGTCGTACTTCAATGGTTTGGCTGGTTGGAAGATCATTTTGCAGATTGACATGCGCTTCAAAATACAGACTGCCTTCGGATAACGCCCATGAATGAAGATGATGCACGTTATTTATTTCCGGCAACGTTTCCAGTTTCTGCTTTGCTTCCACCAAATCAACTTCCGAAGGCGTAAACTGCATCAGCACGGAGGTCGACTCTTTCAGCAGACCAATTGTATGATACAGAATGTACAGGCTGATAATCACCGTAACCAACGGGTCAATCCAGTAAATCTGCCAAACCTCAATCACAATGGCACCAATAATAACAGCCAGCGAGGTAAGCGCATCGCCTAACAAATGCAAATAAGCAGCCCGAACGTTGATATTATTTCCCTTGTCTTTTTGCAGAAGAAGCACCGAAATGGTATTCGCTACCAATCCAATAATTCCGAGCCACAACATAATGCCACCATCCACAGGAGTCGTGTCAGCAAAACGCTGAGCTGCTTCCACTATCAGGTAAACCGAAATGGCAATCAAGGCGACCGAATTGATGAACGCTGCCAAAATCTCGCTTCGGCGAAAGCCAAACGTCTGACGGGGAGTACCCGGCTTTTTTCCAAGTCGGTAAGCAATCCATGCAAGCAACACAGCCACACCATCACTCAAATTGTGTAATGCGTCCGAAATCAGCGCCAAACTGTTCGAAAGAATTCCTCCCACAATTTGGGCAGCTGTTATGAGGAAATTCAAAATAATCGTTAAAAAAAGCTTCTTTCCGGTCATATTATCAACCGAAGCATGCTCATGGTGATGATGGCTATGATGATGTGAACTCATATGAATGCAAATTTAAAAAACCCCGGTTCCATCGAACCGGGGTTGTAACCCTTAAAACACCAACGCAAAGGAAATCAATCAAGAATTAAACCAACTAACCTAACTTAACTAAACAAACCATAGAAAAAACTACTGTACTCATTCTCTGTAACGTAACGGGGGTGAAAATGTTTATAGATTAGCATGAAATTTGCACCTGGGACCTAAAAATTTTTCCATGGCGAAAACTTCAACGAAAGTGAAAAACCGAGCTTGGGAAAACTTCAAAAGAACCATGCATAATCCTTCGATTTTTTCTATTTTCAGACAATTAAAACAAACTCAAACCTGAAATCCATGAAACAATTAAAACGACTGATTATTGCACTCCTTGTTATATTACCACTGATTGGCAAATCACAAAACGTAGTATTGAAAACTATCGACGATGTACGTTTTTCAAAAATGATACACGGAGAACGTTTCGGTCTTCAGAATCTTTCATTGAAAGACATTCAGGGCTCTCCCTTTCTAAACGACCAGTTTGTAAAGGGGACTGTCGTCACAACCAAAGGAGACAAATACGTTGACGTACCGATGCGATATGACCAATACCAGGATGAACTCCAGTTTGAGAAGAACGGAAAGCCAATGACATTTTCTCCAAAGAGTATCGTAAAAAGAGCCGAATTTGGTGACAGAACATTCACATATACCAGTTACCAGTTCACTGGTAATAAAACAAAAGAGGGATACTTCGAGATTTTGGCCGACGGCAATGTCAGACTCCTGGCACAGCACACCATCAAGTTCTTCGACAAAGAAAAAGAGAAACCCTACGTTGATCCAAAACCAGCCCGTTTTGACTGGCCTATGGAGGATTTTTATATCCAGGTAGGCGCTTTTCCGGCTCAACATGTCACCAAGAAAAAGAATTTGCTGGGAGCTTTCCCGAAACACAAGAAAGAAGTTGCAGAATATTACAAATCCAACAAACTGTCGCCCAAAGACAAAGAGGATTTGATAAAGCTGGTTAATTATTACAATTCCCTGAACTAATACGCCCGATTAATGGACTATGTTCTTATCACTATCAGTGCCATCCTGATGTTGGTTGGCCTGATAGGTTGCATTCTGCCTGCATTACCCGGTCCCACCCTTTCCTATCTGGGCCTGGTTGTCCTCAGTTTTTCCGACAGGGTAACCTTTTCCACCCGGTTTTTCATCATCTGGGGAATTGTTGCCCTGGTGGTTACCATTCTCGACTATGTGATTCCTATCTGGGGAACCAAACGATTCGGCGGCAGTAAATACGGGGTCTGGGGCAGCATCATCGGACTGTTGGGTGGACTATTTTTCCCACCAATCGGATTCATTCTCGGTCCATTTGCCGGAGCCATCGTCGGCGAAATGTACGCAGGAAAGCGCTCCAAAGAAATGTTTCGGGCAGGATTTGGTTCGTTCATCGGATTCCTGGTGGCCACTTTCATCAAAATTCTGATTTCAGGCACGATGTTTTTCCTATTTTTTAAAGGACTTTTCTGGTCTTGAACAATTTTGACAGGCAAAAAAACGAACGTCCAAATCCGGAAATTTCAGTTTATTTTGAACTATATCTCTCATTGTAACGTATATATAATAGTACCCCCTTCAAAAATCCACGTTACAATATTCACTTATGAGAGGATTCATTTCATTTTACCGCAAGCGCATTCTCAGGATAACAGAGTTCCTGGTAATTTTTTTGATTGTTCCGATTTTGTTGTTTACAAAGGTCATCGACGTCTCCTTCTTCCCCATACTTCTTCTCGGAGCAATTATTTTTCTGATTCAACTCATCCGCGATCCCTCTTTCCGTCTTAAGCGACTATGGAACTGGGGAAAAGCCAGAAAATCTATCGGACGCATATTTCTCTACTTTGTTCCGGTGGCATTACTCATGACGTTGGTCGTCTATTTCTGGGAGCCGGATCACCTGTTTTACCTACCGAGAAATCACCCGTGGCTCTGGTTGGGGCTACTCGTGTCCTACCCGCTTTTCTCTGTCATTCCGCAAAATATTGCTTTCCGCGCTTTCTTTGTTCACCGCTACCGGAAACTGTTTCAAAGCAACAGCACCATTATTCTGGCCAGTGCCGCCATGTTTGCCTTTGGCCACATCATCTTCCACAACTGGTTGGCCGTTATTCTCACGTTTATCGGCGGCATTCTCTTCACCAAACGCTATATCGAAACCAAATCATTGGTTGCCAGCGTTATTGAGCATTCGCTTTACGGCGTATGGCTCTTCACTTGTGGATTGGGCATGTTTTTTACCGAACAGGTTGTATAAACCTATATTTAGGGAGAAAAAGCTCAGTTTAAAAACATTATCTTTACCGATGTAGTTACCAATTATCCAAAATTGTTGTGTGAACGATGTCTACCCCATCTGAAAACAAACTGAATATGAATCAACTGATTGAAAAATTTGAACGATTCGTCATCTGGGCGATGCTTCTTCTTCTCGGAATCGTCGTCATCGTTTCGGTATTCGAGTTCGCGGTCCTGATTTTCAAAGTAATTTTTATCGAACCACATGAGAATGCTATCGCTTTCGACATCAACCATCTCGATTCAGTTTTTGGCTTATTTTTCAGCATCCTGATTGGACTGGAATTATTTGAAACAGTTAAGGTTTACTTAAAAGACAATATTTTCCACGCCGAGATTATCTTGCTGGTAGCTATCATCGCGGTTGCCCGGAAAGTCGTGTTGCTCGATTATTCAGATACAGAAGGCCTGACCATGCTGGGAATTGGTTTTATAATACTGTCACTGGCGACAGGCTATTATTTGTTGAAAAAAGGGAACAGAGTAAAAAGCGGGAATAAGCTGATTAAGTAGTGGGGCTGTAGGTGTGCACAGCCCCATATACTTGGTTAGGTCCGGAATGGATTTTTTCACCTAATCTTTTACCCAAATGGGAACATGAGATTAGGTCGCCCATATTTATTTATCCGGCTCCGAAGATAGAATAATTTTTAATTGGAACAATATTAAATATGAGCATTTTGGTTATACTTATGCCTGATAATAGTTACAATATCTTCAGGCGTGCTGGCTGCAACCACTTCTCCTAAACGACTAAAAAACTGCACATCCAGCTCATCCATACAAGCGAGAATAACGGGCTTTTTCATTTTGATAGCCATGCTGACTTCCGACGCCGTTCCGGGGCCTAGTCCGATAGCAACAACCATTTCCGACGAAAGCACGTTAACAGCATTCCTTGCGTGACCGATACCGGTAAAAACAGGAATCTCAACATATTCCGACATCCCCTTTTTATCACTTCCCGGAAGGATACCAATGGTCAGTCCTCCTGCATTGGCGGCGCCTTTCATAGCTGCTTCCATGACTCCTTCCGCCCGGCCACCGGACAATACAACAAAACCGGCTTTGGCCAAAGCAGCACCAGTTGATTCTGCGAAAGCACAGACTTCTTCTCCGGCCGATTCGCCGGGCCCCATAATTCCGATAATAGTTTTCACTGAATATTCTTTAATACCAGGCAGCACGAGAAAATCAGACGTCCAACAAAGTCACATAATCCTTCAAAACCTGACTACCGGGTTCTTTTATTCTTTTTCCGAAATCTTCGAGCCAGGAAACCATGTCTCTCTCAGCCGCTAGTGATTGCAATACAGGAAGAGCTTCCCGCATCATTAACGAAAGTCCGGGCATTCCCTTCGAAGCCAGGTAATCCTCTTCTGATTTATACAATGCACAATACATCGCTTTCAGTTCGTTAATTCGACCAAAAGCTTCACGCATAAAACCTGAATCACGCAATACGCGGAAATACTGGTACAACATCTGTGGCTGCGAAATGGCGTATTGGTAAGAATGTTTCGTCGACGCCCCGTTAATCATATTAAAGGCCGCTTCTGCTTCCAATACGTGTTTGGATTTGGCATAGGCCATGGCCAGGTTGAACCAGTCGTGACGGGCATTGGCCAGCTTACAGGCTTTCTGAAAATAATTGATCGCCTGATCAAACCGCTTCAGTTTATACATCGCCATTCCGGCAACCTGTAAAGCTTCCAGTCGAACTTCCTTGTTGGTCGATTTGAGCAACAGGCGAACTTTACTGAAAGCCTCCTCGCGTTTGCCATCGTGATACAACTGCCAGGCTTCCCTGAGTTTTCGTTCGCGGTAATTCTTTCTGATATTTAGTGACATAGGAATCTCTTTTATAAAACTACAAACTGATCTGCTGAGGTGATTTACATCGTTCTAGGCATGACTCGAGATATACTTATCCAGCACTTCCAGTTTCATATTACGCTCCATATTGAACGTTCCCTGATCTTCTTCCAGCACCTCCCAGGTAATCTTCACTTTTCGGAAACAATTGGAAGCAACGTCCGGTTTTCCCAAATCATCATAAATCCAGCCAAGCTGATATAACATCTCCGACAGGATTTCCATTCCGGCGATACCAGGCTTCCACAGCTCCTGAAGATTCTTTCGAAAATCATCATCCGAAAAAGAGAGATAGTAATCCGGATCGTTATCCAGCATGCCTTTCAACGAATCGGTCGCGTAATCCAGTGCTCTTTCTGATTCGCCTTTTTCGCGAAATCCCAGCAAAGCAGCAATTACCCGCCCCAGTTCTTCGAACTGGCGCACCAGAAAGTCTTTACGTTGGATGCCCATAGAGATGATATTTTATAACGAAAATAACGAATTTTCGCTACAGCGGACCACCAACCAGACTCGTCTTCTTGAATAAAAACTAAAATGAGAAACAGGAATCAGAAAACTGAGATTCCCAACTTGGTAGTAAAACGTTCCAACGCTTCCATCGCCAGCACCGAATTTCCCGATACATCCAGTTCGGGACTCCAAACGGCAACACTCAGCAACCCGGGAATGATGCCGACAATTCCTCCGCCTACGCCACTTTTACCAGGAAGACCTACACGAAATGCAAACTCTCCGGCCTCGTCGTACAAACCGCAGGTGAGCATTAAGGATGCCAAACGTTTGGAGCGACTTTCGTTCAATATTTGTTCGCCCGAGTGAGGAACAATACCATGATTGGCCAAAAACAACAAGCTGCGCGAAAGGTCACGACAACTCATCGACAGTGCGCACTGGTGAAAATAAACATCCAGCAGTTGATCCACCTCGTGGTGAATATTCCCGAAGCTTTTCATGTAGTAGGCCAACGCCCGGTTCCGGTCACCGTGAATCCGCTCCGACTCGGCCACTTCGGCATCGTAATCGATCGTTTCATTCAGCGTTAACATGCGCACAAACCCGAGCAGCGACTGGCGTGGATTGGGCAGAAAATCCATCAGCATATCTGACACGACATGTGCCCCTGCATTGATGAACGGATTACGGGGATAACCGCCGGTAGTTTCCAGCTGGGTAAGCGAGTTAAACGGTGTCCCGGAAGGCTCACGTCCCACCCGTTTCCATACCTCATCGCCTTTTTCGCGGAAAGCCATGACCAGCGTAAATACCTTGGAAATACTCTGAATGGAAAACGGCACATCTGCATCACCGACTACATATTCCTGGCCGTTCAACAACGAAACCGACATGCCAAACTGCCGGGCAGGAACTTTAGCCAATGCCGGAATATAATCGGCTACGTTGCCCTTGCCATAAAACGGTTCTACTTCTTGGGCAATTTCGTTCAATATAGCCTGTAAATCGATGTGCATCATAATATGCTAAATTAGCTGATTCACCATTCCCGTAAAGGATTTTCGTCTGTTTCTAAACAGCCTCTTTACAGGTAAAAAGCTGACATTCTCCCACCTTTTTTCTAATGAAAAATCACTAATCGTAAAAACTGTATCGAATCTTGGGTGAACGATAATCTCTTGTTAAATTTAGAGCTGATCAAAAACAAAAGCAGATGTCGAAAATACCTACACGCGATGAAGCACTGGAGTTGCTGAAGCAATACAACGATTCGGACAGCCTCGTCCGGCATGGAATGGCGGTAGAAGCCGTGATGAAACATTTTGCCGAAAAGATGGGTGAAGACCAGGAAAAATGGGGCATCATTGGCTTAGTCCACGATTTGGACTACGAAAAGTATCCGGAGCAACATTGCACCATGACCCGCCAAATACTGGAAGAACATGAATGGCCGGAAGATTACATTCGAGCCATCATGAGCCATGCCTGGGGAATGTGCACCGATGATAAACCGGAACTCCCAATGGAAAAAGTGCTGTACGCCACCGATGAACTGACTGGTCTGATTACCGCAGCAGTTTACGTTCGCCCATCACGCAGCATCCTCGATTTGACCGTCAAATCGGTGAAGAAAAAGTGGAAAACCAAATCGTTTGCTGCCGGTGCCAATCGTGAAGTCATCATGCAGGGAGCCGAAATGCTGGGCATTCCGCTGGAAGAACTGATGGCCGAAACCATTGCCGGAATGCAAAAAGAAGCCGAATCGCTCGGACTTCGCGGAGAGCTGTGATATTCTCACAGCATTTCCGGAAAGTTTCGACTAACTTAGTCTCATCATAACTAAACCAATACACCATGCATTTCAGAAAAATGGCAGGCGTTGTTCTGTTCTCATTGTTTTCGTCATTCGTTATGGCACAAAAAGACTATCAACCCACGCCCGGCAACCTGGAAGCCCGTCAATGGTTTCAGGATGCCAAATTCGGAATGTTCATCCATTGGGGCGTTTATTCCGTATTGGGTGACGGCGAATGGGTGATGAACAACCAGCACATCGATAAGAAGACGTACGAAAAGCTTCCGGCTTTTTTCAATCCCATCGCCTTCGATGCTGCCGAATGGGTAAGAACAGCCAAAGAAGCCGGGATGAAGTACATCACTATCACGTCCAAGCACCACGACGGATTCTGCATGTGGAACACGAAGCTGACCGATTGGAACATCGTTGACCGAACACCATACGGAAAAGATGTACTAAAGCAACTGGCAGATGAATGCCACAAACAGGGCATTAAACTTTTCTTCTACTATTCCCAGCTCGACTGGTACCAAAACAACTATTATCCGAGGGGTAATACCGGTCACTATTCCGGTCGGCCGGAAAAAGGCGATTGGTATGCTTACCTCGATTACATGGATGGTCAGTTGACCGAATTGCTGACCAATTACGGTGACATTGCCGGTATTTGGTTCGATGGATGGTGGGATAAAAAGGATGCTGACTGGCGGCTAAATAAAACGTACAGCCTCATTCACAAGCTACAACCGTCATGTCTCATTGGAAGCAATCACCACCAGGCGCCCAAACCGGGAGAAGATTTTCAGATGTTCGAAAAAGATTTACCCGGTCACAACACAACTGGTTTTAGCGGCGAATCGGAAGTTGGACAATTACCATTGGAGACTTGCGAGACGATGAATCATTCCTGGGGATTCAACCTGCAGGACAAGAATTATAAATCAACGAAAGATCTCGTTCATTACCTGGTAAAAGCTGCCGGATACAATTCCAACTTCCTGTTAAATGTCGGCCCGATGCCTAACGGGAAAATACAGCCGGAATTTGTAAAAACACTTGGTGAAATCGGGAAATGGATGGACCGCTACGGTAAAACGATATACGGAACCCGGGGAGGCCCTGTTTCGCCTCATAACTGGGGCGTAACTACCGTGAAAGGCAACAAGGTTTTTGTACACGTTCTCGATTTGCAGGATACCAACCTCTTGCTCCCGGATTTTGGTAAGAAGGTGAAAAAAGCCTATTTCTTCGATGACAACACGCCGGTAAACTTTCAGCAGAACAAATTCGGAACAACCCTCAACATTCCACAAGACAAAAGAAAACCTTACGACACTATTCTCGTCATGGAAATCTGAAAAAGGTCATAGATGAAACAAGAAGAGGCTTTCCGCATTTGGAAAGCCTCTTTCTATTATCTCTATATGCTATTTTGTTACTCAGCTGGTTTGTTTCCCAATAAAATCTGGTTGATCAATTTCTCGAACATAGCCTTAGTTTCCTCTTTGCTGCGTGCAATTCCACTGGTCATGGTCGGTTTACCATCCATCGGAACCCACAAAAATGCGGGAATACCACGGATACCAAATACAGCAGCCAACTCCTGTTCTACCTGAGTGTCGACTTTGTAAAACTGTACTTTACCGGCATATTTTTTTGCCAGTTCATCCAGAATCGGAGAAGCTTGCTTACACGGTCCACACCAATCGGCGTAAAAATCGATGATGCAAGGTTTGCTTCCTTCGTATTTCCATTCATTCGGATTTTTCTCATAATTCATCACCTTCTGCAGGAACATGGCTTTTGTCAGCTTAACCGGCTGAACATCTGCGTCTCCCTTCCCATTACCGGGTACTGCTGCCATCACTCCCTGAGCCACAAAGGCAACCAACGCAACGATCACAAAAATTTTCTTCATAATACTTCGAACTTAATATCTTATTACCTTCTGATCCAGAAACGTCTCAATCGCTTCCAATATTGTTTTATATATCTACATTAATACATTTATCATGCCAAATATGTTCACATCCTAAATGCCTCAATGCGCTCTAAATCATTCCAAAATAACAAAATAATACCCGAGAAATCAACTCTCCCGGGCATTTTTAATGCTACTGACAATTATTTTTTTTAACAAAAATTCTTAGGGACATTAAAAACAGAAGCTTTTCAGCTTTTTATTCCTGCATTTTTAAGACTTCTGAATAGAGATAATACCCACCGTCGAAAACAACATGCGCATTAGCAGGTAACTGATCGAGGCCTGCAACCTCAACAAAACCATTGTTACGATACCCCGGTTCAACCTGAATGTGCCGGAAAGTAACACTCCCAGACTTTTCCGGATCATCTTCAGTATAAAACAGGATGGAATTGTTGCTTTCGTCATAAATCAAAGCAGCCTCCGGAACACATTTCGCCATATGAGCGTCCACCCGAATCATCGCAGCGACAAACATGCCCGGCAAAAGTTTATCCGGCAGCTCGACGGGTTTCAGTACCACATTGACAACCTTGGCTGTTTGTTCCACCATCCCGCCAATTGCCGTCACTTTTGCAGGATAAGGCTTGTCACCCAGATTGGATGGAATGAACATGACATTCTGTCCCACCGAGATTTGGGGAATATCCTTCTCCAAAACCGAAATATTCAACACTAACCTGCTTAAATCCAGCACTTCGAAAAGCATCTGGTCGGGAGAAAGAATCTGGCCGACCGAAAAATTAATCTTGTTGATCATTCCATCAAGTGGACTGATAACAGGAATTTCACTTTGGATGCCGTCTCTCGTCAATTTCTCTGGTTCAATGTGTAGCAGACGTAAACGCTCATACAGCGATTGGGCGGTTGCCTTTTCCGACAGATAAGCAGCTTTCGCCTGTTCCAACTGCTTCCGCGAAGAAATATTATCGACCTCCAGCTGTTGCAAACGCTGATATTCTTTCTCCAGCATCTCCAGGGCGTAAACACTTTTCAGGTAATTCTCCTGCATCGTGATCAACTCCGGGCCGGTCAGCATCGCCAACACCTGTCCACGCTTAACTTTCTGTCCCATTTTTACATGAATGCGTTTCACGATGCCCGATGAAAAGGAATTGATTCGTGCCTGTCCATCAGGAGGCAAAGCCACCATTCCTCTGGCCGGAATCACGTCCGACATATTTTTCTCCATCGGCTGACCGAACGTTATATTGGTATGTGCAATCTGCTCACGACTCAGTTGCAACTGTCCGGAAGCTGCGGCTTCCTCGTTGTTACCGTTTTTATTTCGGCCACAGGCGGTAAGAATCAGCACGACTGTGGCAAGGATGATAAAAAGTTGATTTCTCATGGCTATTTTGTTTCCGGGGAACCCATTACTAAATTCAATTGTAAAACCGTCTCATTATATTGCTGAAGGATATCGAGATAATTAAAATGCGACAAGAAAGCTTCGCCGGCCATTTTAGAAAATCCGATGTAATCGGTTTGCCCCAACTCCCGGCTCTTGACAGCAGCTTTTAGCAGTTCCCGGGCTCGGGGAATAATTTCCGATTCATACATATCCACACTTTTAGACAGCTGCTGCAGCTGCATAATCAATTGCTTCTGAAGCGTCCAGTCCTGTTGCCGTTGCTGGGCTGCCTGATAAGTCAGTGACTCACGCTCCAGTTTCAGCGCTTTGGTCTTCGAAGTATGCGACCAAAACCAGATGGGAACCTCGAGACCGACACTCCAGCCGTCATATCCTTTGTTTCCATCGAAACTCTGATCGAAATACCCGACAGAAAATGCCGGAGCCCAGTTGTTCCCAGCAACCTTGACTTCTGCATTTTTCATAGCGACATTCTGCAACATCATGCGATAATTCCATGATGCGGAAGTCGTATCGGGCACCAAGACAACAGGCTGAAAGTGTTCCAATTCAGCAGTTACAGGCAAAATCCGTTCTTCGGAATACAACAAGACCTGCAACTGTCCCAGCTGCGTTTCGAAATTTGTTTCGGCGGCCAACAGCTCTTGCCGGTACCGCAGCGCTTCGGCTTTTAACAGGTTATACTCGCTAAGACCAATGGCGCCACTTTTCAATTGCCTGTCAGCAGCTTTCTCCAGCGCCCCAAACAAGCTGTCACGTCGGCGAAGCAACCGAAGTCTCTCACCTGCAATCTGACTGCGGGAATACAACATCTTAACCTGGATTGTCAGCATCGATTTTTCTCTTCCGAGCGCCAGTTCGCTTTGGCGGATATTCTCATTTGCCAGGCGGGCATTCGCTCCATACATCGTTGGAAATTCAAAGCGTTGCCGCACCTGAAAATTGTAGTCGTTATAATTGGTATTTATCTTTCCCTTGTCATACTGAAGCATAACCGGATCTAGTGAAAAAGACGATTTCTTCAAAGCCTGCTCCCGTTCCACCATTAACGAACGAGCTTTCACCGAAAGGTTATTATTAAGTGCCAACTCCACTGCCTCGTCCAGAGTGACTGTCCTGGGCGATTCCTGCGCCCAGCTTTTACCTACCGGGAAAAGTAATAGCAGCAAAACAACCGTAGCCACCGGTTTCTTTTTCCGTTTTAAAAGCTTCTTCCACTCGCCTGAATGGAACAGGTAATAGAGAACCGGCAGAATCACCAACGTCAGGAAGGTCGATGTGATCAATCCTCCGATTACAACGGTAGCCAGTGGCCTTTGAACTTCGGCACCCGCAGCCGTAGAGACAGCCATCGGGAGGAAACCCAACGCGTCAGTCGAAGCCGTCAGCAATACCGGACGCAAACGCATACTCGTTCCTTTCAGTACCCGTTCGTAAATATCGGTTACGCCTTCCTGTTCCAATTGGTTGTAGTAGGATATCAACACGATACCGTTTAACACAACAATTCCGAACAGGGCAATAAAGCCGACACCAGCCGAAATACTGAAAGGCATTCCACGAAGGAATAGTGTCCAAACGCCTCCCATAATTGCCAACGGAATGGCTGTAAAAATCAAGGTTGCCTGCTTTAAGGAGCTAAAGGCAAAATAGAGTAGAATGAAAATCAGGACCAGTGCTACCGGCACAGCAATCGATGAGCTTTTCTTTGCCGACTGCAGGTTTTCGAACTGACCACCATAACTGAAATAATAGCCCGGCGGCAGCTTAACGCTGGCCTGCAGTTTATCGTTAATTTCGTTCACAAACGATTCCACATCACGGTTCCGGACATTAATTCCAATCACAATCCGGCGATGAGTGTTATCACGACTAATTTGCATCGGACCATTTTCCATAGTTACGGTTGCCACCTGACTAAGCAGAATCAATTCGCCCCCCGGCTTATTAATCCGCAAACGCTCCAGGGCCCGGATATCTTTCCGGTAAGCTTCGTCTAAACGAATAACCAGGTCAAACCTTCGTTCGCCTTCAAATACCAAACCAGCCTTCTCTCCTGCAAACGCTGTCCGAATAACATTGTTAACATCTGTAATATCGAGGTTGTAACGGGCCAGTTTATCCCGATCAAAACGAACCATCATTTGCGGGAGGCCTGTCACTTGTTCGACACGCACATCGCCGGCTCCCTGAACATTCTGAATTATCGTCGCAGCTTCGTTCGCTTTCTCGAAAAGCAGATTCATGTCGTCTCCGTAGATTTTCACCGCCACATCGGCTTTTACACCAGTCATCAATTCGTTAAATCTCAACTGAATCGGCTGCGTAAAATCGAATGAGGCTCCGGGAATCACATCCAATGCTTTTTTCATTTTAGCAACTAATTCCTCCCGATTGTCAGCACTCACCCACTCCTTCTTATCCTTTAAAATGATCATGATATCGGCATCTTCCACTGCCATTGGGTCAGTAGGAATTTCTGCCGTTCCGATTTTCGACACTACCGTTTTTACCTCCGGGAACTGACTCATAAGAATCTTTTCAACCTGCGTAGTGGTTTTGATACTCTGCCCCAGTGAAGCCCCCGGCGCTATGACCATCTGACAGGCCAAATCCCCCTCCTCCAGCGTAGGCATAAATTCACCACCTAACCGTGAAAATGAGAACATGGTTGCCACGAACAAAACGATCGTTACCAGCAAAACCAACACTTTGTGTCTCAAGGCCCATTTCAATACCGGCTGATGTGAACGGTTCAGAAAATCAATGATCCGGTCGGCCAGGCTATGTTCTTCTTTAACCTTCCGGGAAAGAAAAACAGCGCTAATCATCGGCACATAAGTCAACGACAATATCAATGCTCCCAGCAACGCAAAACTGACCGTTTGCGCCATCGGCTTAAAGTTCTTTCCTTCAATGCCGGTAAAAGCAAGAATCGGCAGGTAAACAATCAGAATAATGAAAACGCCAAAAGCCGCTGAACGTCCCACCCGGTGCGTGGCCGTCGAAACAGTATCGTCCATTTCGGCGGCCTTGAGTATTTTGCCATTAAATCGCTGATGTAGTAAGTAGACAATTCCCTCCACCACAATAACGGCACCGTCGACAATGAGACCAAAGTCGATGGCACCCAAACTCATCAGGTTAGCTGTTACCCCGAAAATATTCATCATAATGAACGCAAATAACATGGAAAGTGGGATAACCGACGCCACGATAAGTCCGGAACGGTAATTTCCAAGCAATAAAATCAGAATGAATATGACGATGATACCTCCTTCCAACAGATTTTGCTTGACGGTATCAATCGTTTTGGCAATAAATTGCGAACGGTCGAGATATGGCTCGATTTTCAATCCTTCGGGAAGGCTTTTCTGAACCTGGGTTATTCGTTTCCGAACCTCTTTGATTACCTGGGAAGTATTGGCTCCCTTGAGCATCAACGTGATTCCGCCAACCGTTTCGCCCTTCCCGTCTTTGGTCATGGCACCAAAGCGCGGAGGTGAAGAAAGTTTCACCGTGGCAACATCCTTAATAAACAGCGGATAACCATTAACATTCTTAATAAGAATATTGCCAATGTCTTTCTCGTCGCGCACCAGCCCCTCGGCACGAATGTAATACCGGTGCGGTCCCTTCTCGATATAACTTCCACCTGTATTTTCGTTATTCCGCACCAGCGCGTTGTAAATCTCGGTGATGGTTACATCCATTCCCACCAAATCGCGAGGCTTCACGGCGACCTCATACTGTTTTACCTCACCGCCGAAACTACTGATTTCGACAATTCCGGGAATTCCGGCCAGTTGCCGTTTCACGATCCAATCCTGAACTGTACGGATTTTCATCGGATCAAATGCCTTCTCATACCCTTTTTCAGGAACCAAAACATACTGAAATATCTCACCGAGTCCGGTGGTAATGGGCATCATCTCCGGGGTGCCATATCCGGCAGGAATATCCTGCTCGGCCCTTTTAATTTGCTCACTCACCATCTGGCGTGCAATGTGCGTATTGATTCGATCTTCGAATACGATGGTTACCACCGAAAGGCCAAAACGCGAAATGGAACGAATCTCTTTCACGCCCTGAATGTTAGCCATCACCACCTCGATGGGAAACGTGATGAATTGCTCAACCTCCTGGGGTGCCAATGAGGGAGAAACCGTCGTCACCTGCACCTGGTTATTGGTGATGTCAGGAACGGCGTCTATGGGTAATTTGGTAAAGTTGTAAATCCCCAATCCAATCAGAGCAAGTGTCAATAATCCGATGACCAACTTGTTTCTGATGGAAAATTCAATAATTCTATCAAGCATAGGAACATCTGTTAGGCTAATTTCACAAACAATTATTCGGCTGCTTTGACGAAACTTTCATCTTCTTCAACTTGTCGCTATCAGAGTTAGCTTCCGGAAAAGAAATCAAGCCAACAAGCAGCCTTTGGTTATGAGAGCTGATTCTATCAGACCTCATTGCAGTTTTAGGTTAAAGTCTAGTTTCAGTCAAAACCATACATATAAATGTCTTCATATTTGCATCTTTCATGCCAAACAACTGAAAACAAATACAGTCAATAAAAAATTAATAATTTACATTTTGGAGTTCCTGTGGCGCAAACAAATAGTTCATCGCTAAAAACCACCTTCCTGATTTGCTTTAATTTCAGGCAAAATTCTTTCATTACAGGCATTTGTTTGGTCAAGTTTCAACTACTCAATTAAACAAATCAAATAAGGAAGAGGGTTGTTAGGTTCAGAAACAATTGAATTAAAAGTTAAAAAATTTAGCATAACAATACAAGAGTTCAGGCTTATGTAGACTGATTACAGCAAATTAAAATAGCTGCATTGGGAAAAAATTGCCGGTCCTCTCCCCTCAGTATCATGATAGTCATACTAAATGTTTTGCTTAATTTAGGTGAATAATAAATCGGAAACTGCAAAAGCAAGCACATCCAAATTACAGACTTGCAGTCATAAGCAGTTAAACCACTTCGATTATTCATTGTTTCTGACATCGACAGAAGTTTAAGAGCCAACACGTATGAAAAATCCACACATCAAAAAGCGCAATACCCGAAAAAAGAAAGTCTCTCAAAAAGCAGGTCTTCCACCTGGCAGCATGGTTTTTATTGGCGACAAACACGAAGAAGCCCCCGAACTAACCATCATCGATTACGACACTTCAAAGTTTGAAGTGAATACCAAAGCTACCTTACAAGATGCATTGAGGCGGAAAGAAACCGCCCCAATTAGCTGGATCAACATCGACCAACTGCACGATGTGGAACTGATGGAAAAATTGGGTAGCCATTATGAGATACATCCTCTTTTAATGGAAGACATCCTGAATACGGATTTACGTCCGAAAGTGGAAGACGAAGATGAGTATGTGATGCTGAGTTTGAAAATGCTTCAATACGAAGAACAAACTGACAATCTAACAACTGACCAGGTCAGCCTCATTCTTGGGAAAAATTATGTTATTAGTTTCAGAGAAAAGCCCGACAATATTTTTGAACCAATCATCAACCGCCTTTCATCTTCCAAAGGAAGCATCCGTTCGCGCGGAGCTGATTACCTGTTTTATGCGCTAACCGACGTAATTGTCGACAACTATTTCACCATTATTGAGAATATCGGGAACCAGTTGGAAAAACTGGAAGAGCGAATTTTTAACCACCCGGGAGAAGATGCACTGCAGGAAATTCATCGCATCAAGAGCGATTTACTACAGCTCAGGAAAATAACCTATCCGATTCGCGAATCGATGCGAAAGCTGGAAAACGATGATATTGATTTAATTGAAGACAAAACCCGCAAATATTTCACCGACATTTACGAGCACATCGTTCAAATTATCGAAACCATTGAGTCCTACCGGGAAGTTGTTTCCGGGCTAAAAGATTTGTATCTGTCAAGCATCAGTTATCGGATGAACAAAGTGATGCAGGTGCTCACCATTATTGCTACCATCTTCATCCCGCTCACATTCCTGGTAGGTGTTTACGGAATGAATTTCGAAAACATGCCTGAACTTCACTGGAAGTACGCCTATTTTGTTCTGTGGGCCATCATGATAAGTATTGTCGTTCTTCTCACCTGGTACTTCCGAAAGAAAAAGTGGATTTAGCAATTGAGTCAAACGCGTATTAAAATGACCTTCCAGTCCGGGATTCATTGATTTTTGCTGATTCTATAATTCTCGCTATATTCGGTGCCGCGCCTATCGCTGTGCATAACCTGTAAGTTTATGAAAAAAATAAAGATAGACCTCCACTGGCAAATTCTGATTGCTCTTGTACTCGCGGTTATCGTTGGTATATTTTTCAAACCTGTAGTTCCCTATGTGAGCTGGATGGGTGATATCTTTCTCAGGTTGCTGAAAATGATTGTCATCCCACTCATTCTCACCTCCATTATTTCGGGGATATCCAGTATCGGTGGACACGGAAATTTTGGTCGTCTCGGGTTAAAAACCATCGCATATTATGTAGTAACAAGTATGTTGGCTATTTCGACCGGTTTAATCCTGGTCAATCTGGTTAAACCGGGTATCGGTGTCGATATTACAGCGATTGAGAATGTTGACAAGCTGCAGATTCAGCACAAAAGTTTCAGCGAAACGCTCATCGATATTGTTCCCGACAATATTTTCAAAGCAATGGTCGACAACGAATTGTTGTCCATCATTTTTGTTGCCATCATCATTGGGATATTCCTGGCCAAACTGGGAAGTCAGCACCGTCAGCTGTTGGTCGATCTGTTTACTTCCGGCTTCGAACTGTTCATGAAGATTACCATGTTCATCATTAAGCTGGCCCCTTACGGAGTGTTTGGTTTGATTGTGAAAGTGGTTGCTGACCAAAAAGATTTTGGCGATTTGGTATACCGGCTCGGAGCCTTTATGCTAACCGTTCTCGTCGCATTGTTCATTCACGCTTTTATCACGCTGCCGCTGCTGGTCAAGTTTGTAGGTCGGGCAAAGCCGTTTAAACACATGAAAAATGTAACGACACCACTGTTAACTGCTTTTTCCACTGCTTCATCGGCTGCTGCACTGCCTTTGAATATGAATGACACCCACGAAAATTCAGGTGTTTCGGAAAAGATTACCAATTTCACGCTGCCGATTGGTGCTACGGTCAATATGGATGGCACCGCCATCTACATAGCCGCCGTCGTGATGTTTATCGCGCAGGCACAGGGAGCCGCCATGGGCTTAAAAGAACAGTTCATTATTCTAATCACGGCTCTGCTGGCCAGCATTGGCACGGCCGCCATTCCCATGGGCAGTCTCGTTATCATCACCATTTTACTCAATGTGCTGGGACTACCATTTGAACTGATTGCGTTGGTTCTTCCGGTCGACCGGATACTGGATATGTTCCGAACCGCAACCAATGTTTGGAGTGACTCGTGCGGTGCGGTCATTATCGCCAAATCGGAAGGAGAAGAACTGAAAGTATAAAAAAGGCCGCCTTTCCAGACAGCCTCGCTCGTTGTTATTCTTAAAGCCTTTATTGTATAATCTTCCGCGATGATCTGGGATGAATGTGACGCTTGATCTCTTCCGGCAGATAATCTCTCGCCTTTTCGGGATGAACTTTCGCAAACACCTCAGGGCAAGCATTCCAAATATCCTCCAACGCCTCCCATAAATCGTTTTCGGCACGAACGCTTTCGTTTGTACTAACCTCTTTTTCATGAATGGTTTCGGCCAAATCGACCTCCATACGTTGCAGGTTTTCTGACAACAACCGAAAGTCGTCAACAATCCGGGCCGGGAATCCGCGTTCTGTTAATTCAGGCAAATGCTGATTGATATACCGAATCAACCGGGAAATTCCTGATTGAACTTCCCAAAAACGTTTCTCAGATATTCCGTCACGTAATAAACTGATGTTACCATATTCGTCATCGTGCTCTTTGCTAACATCATTTGATGAACGCAAATACATCTCTGTAATATTAAGCAACGGACGAAGGTGTCCCGTCATTATCAATAACTTCTTCTGCTTTTCAGCCACTTTTCTGTCAAACAGATCCAAATCCGGCAACTCCCGAATGGCATTAATCCTTTCTTCAAGTGCTTCCTCAAACTCCTGATTAAAATCGGACGAATAATGCTCGAAGTCATCATGGTCCCGCTGATAAGTCTGATAAATATACTCAGCTACCAGGGGCATATCATCCAGCGTAAATTGATACTTCAATCGCGTCATCACAAGTAATCGTTAGTTTTTCACATACTATTAAAATACAGACAGGCTACCGGAAAAAACTCTCCTCTCCCCGGAAGAGAAACGAAGCCTATCTAACACACTCCATCTCCATTCGTTTTCAAAAAGAAATCTGACAGGATTTATGCCGGAATAGAATGAAGAATCAACAAAAAAGATTGTCTGCCTTGAGTACAATCAAAAAATATTCAGTTTCACTGAAAACGAGTATTTATATGTACATAAAATAAAAGGGAACGAAAGACCTGGGGACGTAATCGCCAATAACTTAATTAAGCTGCAAACAGTGAGTAAACTGTTTCAATTAACTACAGGAAGTAATAAATTGCCCAAAACTTATCGCATCATACAGTTGAATAAAAAAACGAACGCCTCCGGGGTTTCGTCACCCTTCTATTTAATCTGGTCTATACGAAAGAACGCTAATTAATAACCTGATTTTGTCAGTTAGTTCTTAAATTTACGGCAAGCATTCAACAAAGTCAACGAAAACACGCAAAAGATGAAGCAAATAGCTTCCATTTGAGAATTTTCTGCATGCAGCATTGAAACCTCTTGCGCGGTTATACGTTATGATGAATGACCAACCAGACCGAGTTAGTCAAGAATCGTTAATTTTACGGATGGAACAGTTTATTAAAAATCTCCCAAAAGCCGAGCTACACCTGCATATTGAGGGTAGTTTTGAGCCTGAGCTTATGTTTAAAATTGCTGAGCGTAATCAACTGAAATTACCTTACGCCTCAGTTGAAGAGTTGCGGAATGCATATCAGTTTACTCAACTGCAGGATTTCCTTGACATTTATTATGCAGGAGCCAATGTTTTACAAACCCGTCAGGATTTTTACGACCTGACCTGGGCATACCTGCAAAAGGCATATGACAATAAAATACTTCACACCGAGATATTCTTCGATCCACAAACGCATACTTCCCGTGGAGTTCCTTTTCAACTGGTTGTTGAAGGAATTATGGATGCGCTGACCGATGGCCGGAAAGAGCTTGGCGTTTCGTCCAATCTTATCATGAGTTTTCTGCGTCATCTTTCGGAGGAATCAGCTTTCGAAACACTAAACGAAGCGCTTCCCTACCGGGATAAAATTATCGCTGTTGGTCTCGATTCATCGGAAAAAGGTAACCCGCCCGAGAAATTCGAACGGGTATTTGACAAGGCCCGGAAAATGGGATTTCTGACGGTTGCCCATGCTGGAGAAGAAGGTCCTGCGGAATATGTATGGGGCGCTCTCCAGGGATTGAGCGTTTCCCGCATTGATCATGGTAACCGGAGTCTGGAGGACAATGATTTGGTTGCGCTGCTTTCGGAAGAACAAGTTCCGTTAACCATTTGTCCATTGTCGAACCTGAAGTTGCAGGTCGTAAAAGACATGGCCGATCATCCGCTAAAAACCATGCTGGACAAAGGACTGAAGGTGACTGTTAACTCAGATGATCCGGCTTATTTCGGAGGATACGTCAACGAGAATTACCTGGCCGTTACCAAAGCACTTGAGCTGAACAAGGACCATTTGTACCGTTTGGCACGAAATTCTTTTGAGTCCGCGTTCCTCCTTCCGGAAGAAAAACAGCGTTACCTGGCCATTCTCGATGCCTATTTTCATAACAGTAACCGGAAACTTTCAAACTGAAGCATCGTAAAAGCCGGTACATGAAAACTTCACGTTACATACTCTTTATTCCCGTTATCGTTTTAGCGGGAATCACTGCTTCATTTTCATTTCCGAAAAATGGAAATCATAGCAAACAGCCCAAAAAAAAAGCATCGGATATGAATGAAAAAGCTGAATACGATACTGCGACATTTGGTGAAGGTTGTTTTTGGTGTAGCGAAGCAATTTTCAGCGAACTGAAAGGTGTGAAGAAAGCCATTTCCGGCTATTCCGGGGGCACGGTTAAGAACCCAAGTTACCGGGAAGTTTGTACCGGGAAAACCGGGCATGCAGAATGTGTTCAGGTTATTTACAATCCGAAGAGCATTTCGTACCCGGAATTACTGAAGGTCTTCTGGCAAACACATGATCCAACTACGTTGAATCGCCAGGGGCACGATGTGGGAACGCAATACCGATCGGTCATTTTCTATCATAATGAAAGACAAAAAGAGTTAGCCGAAGAATATAAGCAAAAGCTGAACAGTGCCGGTATTTGGAACAACCCAATCGTTACAGAAATCACAAAGTTCGAGGCATTTTACCCTGCGGAGAATTATCACCAGGATTATTACGAAAACAACACCAATCAACCTTATTGCCAACTCGTTATTACTCCCAAACTGGAGAAGTTTCGGAAAGTTTTCAAGGATAAACTGAAATAGAATTTCACTGGCTAGTCGATTACCAAGTCCGCCAGCGAACGTTTCGGAACGTGGTGTACTCCGTCTTCATCACGGTAGTAACGTGTATCGTTATCTCCTCCGACTTCTTCAATCTGTATCACCTCCGCCGGCTTTCCAAGTGCAACCACATCCATGATGTCATACCGTTCGGGAATTCGAAAGAGTTCGCGCAAAGCCGGTTTGTGAACAGCTCTTAGGATACATCCGCCCAATCCTTTATCGACAGCACCGAGCAGAATATTCTGCATGGCAATGCCATCATCACAAAAACACTGCTCTGCAATTTCCCGGTCGAGTAACACGATAATATAAGCTGAAGGACGTTCCCCTTTCTTTGGGCCAGGCCAATCCGTCAGATAACTCGCCCATGCCAGGTGTTCGAAAACCTTTTCGTTCACTTCAGGCTCATGGCAAAGCTTATACTTCAATGGCTGTGCATTCCTTCCGGAAGCGGCATACCGTGTTAGCTCAACCAGATCGAGCAATACCTTCCGGTCGATCCTGAACTCCTCAACAAATCGCCGGTAGCTGCGATTCCTCATCATTAATTCCCGAAGCTTCATAACAATCCGTTTTCGTCAAATTTAAGCATTCATTGGGTAAGGCTCAAGGTTTTAGCCATACAATCCATCATTCCGATTTTTATTTACCTGACAGAATGCTTATGTTTACAGAGCACACCAATGTCTCTTTGACCTATAAGTATCTGATGGATATTGTTTTTCTGATCATCATCGGCATTTTTACCGGCCTTGTTACCGGCCTCACCGGAGCCTCAGGCGTTATGGTTGTGGTTCCTCTCATCCACCTCCTTTTGAAATTTACCATCCACGAAGCGATTGGTACCAGTCTCGTGGTAGATGTGCTGACACCATTGGCCATTGCTTACACTTTTTACAAGAATGGTAATATCGATATGAAGTCGGGTGGTTTTGTAGCACTGGCTTCCATTATCATGGCATTGGTAGGGGCACGTTTCTCCGATAAAATCCCTGACCATGGGTTAGGTTCCTCTTTTGCGTCCCTGTTGATTATTCTTGCTATCGTTATTTGGATCAATGGCATTCGTCGCGATCGTCACCACGACGACAGTGACGGACAAGATTCCGAAATTCCTGACATTCCGCTTTGGCGAAGCATAGCAGGAGTTTTACTGGCGGGTGGTAGCGGTTTCATGACGGGTTTTATGGGTGCAGGCGGCGGAACAAACATTTTACTGATACTTCTGTTTGTCAACAGATTTCCAATTCACAAAGCACTGGGAACGTCCATTCTGATTATGTCATTAACGGCTGCCTCAGGAGTTATTGGTCATGCCAGCATGGGTAACGTTAATATTTCCGCAGGGATGACCATTGCGATGGCCGCTATCTTCACAGGCATCTTCTGCGCCCGTCAGGCAAGTAAAATCAGCGAAAAATCCTTGTCGAGACTGATGAGTATCGTCTATTTTGTATTAGGAATATTGATGCTGACCATCCAGGTACAAACCAGTTAAAAAAATCCCCCTGACAGAAAATGCCAGAGGGAAAGTCTTGTTATTATGTAACGGATTGCCTTTTCTCAATCAGGTTGTATATACTGAGTTGAATAATACGTAATCTGTGGTCAAATCACTTCCCCAACCGGTTGCGATAGCACGTCCGTTGTTCAGGTCAAGCTTCACATAGATGTGTGATTCCCGCAGAAGTTTCTTCATATAATGGCGATCATAATCCTGTGGAGCGCCTTTCTCCAATACCTTAATCTGCGTTTCTTCGTCTCCCAGGTAAAGATCCACTTTCTCATAATCGAAAGGAACACCTGCATTTCCGGCTGCGCAAATAATCCGTCCCCAGTTTGGGTCACGGCCAAACATTGCAGCTTTCACCAGGGATGAATCCGAAATCGTCCGAACCAGCTTCCGGGCTGTCAACTCATCGGGAGCATGCGTAACCTGGTACTGAACAAACTTCGATGAGCCTTCACCATCTGAAACTATCAACTTGGCAAGGTGAATCATCATGTTTTCCAAATGTTCGTAAAATACCTTGCATCCCGGATCTTTCTCTTTGGTCAGCATCTCATTTCCGGCCATTCCATTGGCCAATACGGCGACCATGTCATTAGTCGAAGTATCGCCATCAACAGTGATCATATTAAATGAACGATCGACCGCTTTTTTCACCAGGCGCTTCAATAACTTGGGTTCGATAGCCACATCGGTTACCAAAAACGCCAGCATGGTTCCCATGTTCGGATGAATCATACCCGAACCTTTGGCGATACCGCCCAGATTGACTTCATAGCCATTCACATCGAACTCTATAAAACCCTCTTTAGCAAAGGTGTCCGTTGTCAGAATAGCATTGGCCACAAAAGAGCCGGCATTCGACTTATTCGTCAGCTTATCGACATTCTCCTTGATCCCTTCCACAATGTCATCGGTAGGGAAAGGTTCGCCGATAATCCCCGTTGATGCTACCAGCACCAAATCCTTGTCAATTCCCAATTCATTGGCATAGGTTTCAGCCATGGCTTCAGCACCCGCTAAGCCTTGTTCGCCGGTACAAGCATTGGCATTTCCAGCATTGACCACAATGGCTTGCGCCTTGCCGTCGGCAACATGCTTACGCGATACCTTAATCGGCTCGGCAACCACCTGGTTCTGCGTAAAAACAGCAGCTGCGCTGGCAGGAACCTCCGAATAAATAAGGGCCAGGTCGCGCCGCATCGACTTCACACCGATGTGCGCCCCCCAACACTTGATTCCCCTTACATTCGTAATATTCTTAATCATTGTGTTTCGTTGTTTTGACTCCATCTTATGTTTTTTCTTTTGGCACTAGTTTTCAGCAGGTGCCTGAAAAGATTTTAGATTAATTGATTTAAAAGATTCATTACGGATTTACAGGAACTTGCTTCAGTCCAGTAGTTTCGTCCAGTCCCAACATGAGGTTCATGTTTTGGATTGCCTGGCCAGCAGCTCCTTTCACCAGATTATCAATCGCACTTAAAACAATGATGTTGCCGGTTCGCTCATCGAAAGTTATGAAAATATTGCAATAATTCGATGCCCGTACATCTTTAATGGACGGTGCTTCCGGTGTAATCCGCACAAAAGGATGACCTTCGTAATATCGCAGATACAATGCATTCAGATCGGCCGTCGTCAGCTCCTTAACCGGACGTGCGTAAATGGTCGACAAAATTCCCCGATCGACCGGTAGCAGGTGCGGCGTGAACTGCAGACTTACCTCTTCCGAAGAAAGTTTATTCAGTGTATCCTGAATCTCAATGGTGTGGCGATGTTTCTTCAGGCCATAAGCCTTGAAATTATCGTTTACATTCGGGAAGTGCGTTACCTCTTTGGGCTTCACTCCCGCTCCGGTGACTCCGGTCTTGGAATCGACAATAATTCCGCGACTTTCAACCAAACCTTCGCTTAGCAACGGTGCCAATCCCAAAATGGCCGTCGTCGGGAAACATCCCGGGTTGGCCACCAATTCGGATTGTTTAATATTTTCGCGGTTCAATTCCGGCAAACCGAATACGGCACTGTCGAAGCCCTCATGATAAACATGCTCCTTCTGGTACCATTCATGGTACACCTCCGGGGAATCGAGCCGGAAGTCACCTGACAGGTCTACGATTTTGAAAGGCTTCTGATGATATTTTTTGACAAAATCCATGGAAACACCATGCGGTAATGCCAGAAAAACCAGGTCAAGGTCAGTTTTTTCTACCTGTGAAGCCGGCTGCAGTACAATGTCAACAATTCCCCGAAAGGAGGTGTGAATATCAGAGAATTTTTCGCCGGCGCGGCTTTCGGAAGTAATTAATGCAATCTCAACCTCCGGATGGTTAACGAGAATGCGGACGAGTTCGGAGCCTGTATATCCGGTGGCTCCTATGATGCCTATTTTTTTCTTACCCATGCTCTCTCAAGTTTTGTAACGAAATCTTCAACCCCCTGAGCACCTCTTCGAGCTCGGGATAAGTAATGTTCAACGGCGGTACCAAACGCAGAATATTTCCGGCGGTGGCGTTCGCCAGCACACCATTCTTCAGCATTTCAGCCACCAGTGGCTTCGTTTCGAAATCAAATTCAACACCAACCATCAATCCTTTGCCTTTGATTTGTTTAATAGAAGGTTCATTCAATTCCGACAGTTTATCGTTCAGCCATTTTCCTTTTTCCACGGCTGCTTTCAACAGGTTCTCTTCTTCGATGGTCTGAATGGTCGCCAGGGCAGCGGCACAAGCCAACGGGTTTCCACCGAACGTGGTTCCGTGGTCACCATAGTTCAGCGCCTGGCTCACTTTTTCATTCGAGAGGATGGCTCCTACCGGAACACCGCCGCCAAGTCCTTTGGCCAGTGTCATAATATCGGGCTGTACGCCAAAATAGTCTTTCGTGAACCAACGGCCTGTCCGTCCCATTCCACACTGGATTTCATCGAAGATGAGTACCAGATCTTTTTCGTCACACAAGGCGCGCAAATCCGTTATAAACTGTTTTTCGGCTACGTTGATTCCGCCTTCTCCCTGGATGGGTTCGACGATAATCGCAGCAGTTTCATTATTCACCAGCTTTTTAACCGACTCAATATCATTGAAAGTGGCCTGAGTAAAGCCTTGCGGAATGGGCTCGAATCCTTCCTGCGTTGCCTTTTTACCCGTGGCGATGGTAGCCAGTGTCCGGCCATGGAAAGAACCGCTCATGGAAATGACTGTTCCGCCATGTCCCTTGCTATGAGCATATTTTCGGGCAATTTTAATCGCTCCTTCTACCGACTCGGCACCGCTGTTACTGAAAAACACGCGATCGAGACCGGACATTTCGACCAGCTTCTGCGAAAGTTCCGCTTGCGGCCGGCTCAGGTAGAAATTAGAGATGTGAATGAGTTTCCCGGCCTGTTCGCGAATGGCATTCACCACGTTGGGATGATTGTGTCCCACGTTGTTCACCGCAATACCAGCCAAAGCATCCACATAGCGGTTACCTTCCACGTCCCAAACGGTTGCCCCGTCTCCTTTCTCAAGAACAATCGGATATCGTCTGAAAGTTTGTAGATAATACTTCTGATCGACGTCGTGATACGCCTGATTGTTTTTTAAAGTCATGATTATTTGATTATAGTTGTGCCAACCGGGTTTTTCCCGATTAGGTCTGATATCTGCTCGGGTTGGGTTCCGTTAATAATGCGGGCTGAACCAGCGCCGTCAGCCAACGCAATGCGGCAGGCATCCATTTTCGGTAGCATTCCTCCCTGAATAACGCCTGCCTCAACCAATGACGGAATTTCCGCCACATGTAGCTTATCGATGAGCGTTTCGGGTTTGTCTTTGTCCATCCGTAAACCGTCCACGTCAGTCAACACAATATACTGCTCAGCATGTAATGCCCCGGCCAGGTGACCGGCAAACATATCGGCGTTGATGTTGTAGTCATTTCCCTCTTCATCCGACGCAATACAGGTAACAACCGGAATATATCCTTCATTCAGTAACTGTTCAGGCAACTGCGGATTAATATGTTTGACATCTCCCACTTGCCCCAAATCGAAACTCTTCCATTTCCCGTCAACCATCTTCCGATGAAGCCGTTTGGCCGCAATGGCCATCTTTCCGTCCTTGCCGGAGAGGCCAACCGCTTTGTATCCCAAACGATTAACTAAACTGACCAGGCTGCCGTTCACTTCGCCCTTCAAAGCCATTTCAACATATCTCAGGGCTTCGGGAGTGGTTTTTCGGTGACCGTCGATGAACTCCGACTCAACGCCCACTTTACCCAGAATGTCTTTAATAAAAGGTCCTCCGCCGTGAACGATGACCACATGATATCCCTTTTTCGTCAACGAACACATGTGCTCCAGCACCTGCTTCTTCAGTTCATCATCGGTCATAGCATTTCCGCCGTACTTAAACAGAATCAGAGGCTTTTTCCTTTTGATCATAAATTTTAGATTTTCTTATTTCTGAATGCAATACTCATGCACTGATGAAAGGCAATTTTGAATCCGGCAATTTGGTCGATTTTTAACCGGACGATCGAATAAAATCAATGCAAATTTACTAATAATTCGGCAGTTAGCCATAAGAGGCGCCGTTTGACAAGGTGGGAAATTGCTGTAGCGGTATCGTTGTTAGCGGGTTACCGGAATTGAAATTTTTTCAAAAATCAGAGGATTTTCGGGCCAATTGGAACCAAATTCCAATAAAAATTGAAGCAACGAAAAAGAAATAAAATACCCCGAATCCTCCATCAAAAATGAAAAGGAAACGGGGCAAATATCTTAGTTGAAAATGAAGACTCTTTTACCAGAGAAATATCCAGGCCAGGATGACAACTCCGAGCACAATCCGGTAGTAACCGAAACTCTGGAAAGTGTGTTTCCGGATAAAGTTCATCAGAAAAGCGATGACCAGCAATGCCACAATAAAAGAAACAACAAAACCAACTCCCAGTACAAGCAAATCATGGCTATTCAACGAAGCGTGATGCTTCAGCAACGAGTAACCGGAAGCAGCAATCATGGTCGGGATGGCCAGGAAAAAGGAGAATTCGGCTGCCGTTTTCCGGTCGGCTCCCAGCAACATGGCACCAATGATGGTGGCCGCCGAACGGGATGTTCCGGGAATCATGGCCATACACTGAATCAAACCAATGAGTAAAACCGTTTTGTAATCCATGCTGGCAACGTCATGAAAACGCGAAGGCCGGTCTTTCCGGTCAATGAAAATCAGGACCAGACCCCCGATGATCAACATCGTTGAAACCACGACCGGATTGAACAACTTTTCTTCGAGGTAGGAACCAAATGCGGCACCCAAAATCAGCGCTGGCACCACGCCGGCAACAGCCCGGAACCAAATATCAAAAATGCGTTTGTTTTCAGCTATATTTAGGCTTTTGGGAATAATCTCCTTCCTGAAATAGTAGATAACTGAGAGGATGGCTCCCAACTGAATCACCACATCGAACATGTTGGTGAAACTCTCCTCGAATGTTACGAACTGATTCGCAATAATGAGATGCCCGGTAGACGAGATTGGCAGAAATTCGGTAATCCCTTCAATGATTCCGAGGATAATGGATTTAATAATATCTGTCATGGAAAACGAAATTTTTTATTAGTGAATATTTCCGGTTGACCGAAAAAAACAGCTTACCAAATGGAAAACCATCCAAACGGCGCCTAAAATACAAAACTGGACGAAAAGATGAGTTACCCTGTTAAAAATTTAGGAAAGATTTAAGGCCAAACCATTAGAACCATTTGCGTCAATTGCTTTTTTTGAAAATTGTCGGAATAACAAGAACCTTTCTAAAACCTTTATGATCGTTATGAACATTTTCTATATTTATCGGCAACGTTGTCACGTTTCGGCAACGCAAACCTAATCTTTAACTGAATATTAATCCATTAAATAAAAACGATGAAAAACTTGCTTTTCCTGGTGCTTGTCTGGACTGTTGCGACAGTCAACGGACAGACTAACAGCCTGAATCTGATTCCGGAACCGGTTGACGTGGTTCCTGCGGACGGATTTTATGCCCTAACACCCGGTTCTTCCGTTTCCTACAATGCCGATGATGCAAAACATGTAGCCAACATGTTGGTATCAAAACTAAACACTCCAACCGGTTTCGACCTGAAAGAAGAAAAAGGCAACAAAGGGACCATCCAATTCAATCTGAATAAAAAAGCAGATAAAACATTGGGTGATGAAGGTTACACGTTGAATGTAACCCCTAAAGATATAGTCATTTCCGCCAATAAACCGGCCGGACTGTTCTATGGAATGCAAACCCTGCTGCAACTCTTCCCGAAAGAAGTTGAAAGCAAAGCAAAAACCGATGCCGACTGGAATGTTCCGGCTGTTTCGATTACCGACTACCCGCGTTTTGCCTGGCGTGGTTTAATGCTCGATGTCAGCCGTCATTTCTTTACCAAGAAGGAAGTGGAAGAATATATCGACCAGATGGCCCGGTTCAAATACAACACGTTTCACTGGCACCTCACCGATGACAACGGATGGCGCATCGAGATCAAATCGCTGCCCAAACTCACCGAAGTGGGCGCCTGGCGGGTAAAACGCTACGGACACTTTGGCGATCGTGAAGCTCCCAAACCCGGAGAAAAAGCAACCGAAGGCGGTTTTTATACCCAGGATGATATCCGTGACATCATCCAATATGCCAAAGACCGCTACGTGACCATTATTCCTGAGATTGATGTCCCCGGCCACAGTATGGCGGCCATTGCTTCCTATCCGGAACTTTCCTGTACAAAAGACACCAGCGTTAAAGTAAATCCGGGCTCAAGTTTTGCCAAATGGTACGATGACGGAACGTTCAAAATGTTTGTCGACAATACACTGGATCCGGCAAACGAAGATGTTTACAAATTCCTTGATAAGGTTTTCACCGAAGTAGCCGCACTCTTTCCCAACCAATACATTCATGTCGGTGGCGACGAGTGTTACAAAGGATTCTGGGAAAAAGATCCGGGCTGTCAGGCACTCATGAAAAAGCTGAAGATTACCGATGTGGAGAAACTTCAGGGGTATTTCATGAACCGTGTCGAGAAAATCCTCGAATCGAAAGGAAAACGTCTGTTAGGTTGGGACGAAATCCTCGAAGGCGGAATTACCCCCAATGCTACCGTAATGAGCTGGCGCGGAATGAAAGGCGGCATCGAAGCAGCCAAAATGGGACACGAAGTGGTGATGACTCCTACCACCTACGCCTATCTTGATTACTGCCAAGGAGACCCGACTGTTGACCCGCCTATTTACGCCAATTTGCGTGTATCGAAAGCATACAGCTTCGAGCCAGTACCTGATGGAGTCGATCCCAAATACATTCTCGGAGGTCAGGGAAACTTATGGACCGAACAAACCCCAACCTTCCGGTATGTGGACTACATGACCTATCCACGTGCCTGGGCACTTTCAGAGGTATTCTGGTCACCCAAATCAGCCAAAAACTGGAACGATTTTGCCCGACGCATGGAAAACCAGTTTTCGCGTTCCGATGTTGCAGAAGTGAATTATTCCAAAGCCGTTTACGATGCCGAAATCACTACCAAAAAGGAAAACGGCAAATTGATGTTGGTGATGAGCACTGAAATACCAGACCTGGTAATCTACTACACCATCGACGATACCATGCCTGACAATTTCTGTCCGAAATATACCGGTCCCGTTGAACTACCGGATGGCCCGATTACTTTGCGGGTAGTCACCTACCGGAACGAAAAACCCATCGGTCATCTCATCACACTGAAGAGAAAACAGTTGGAAGAACGTGCCGGAAAATAAATAACAACCTCAACAAAATTGAACAAAGGGTTGCAGTAGCCATTGCGCGCTGTAACCCTTATTTTTTAAGACAAATTGTCGTTACAACGGATAATAAACTACTTTGACATTCCGTTATTATACATAACTTATAAAACATAACCAGAAAAGCGAAGCACAACCATTGGTACAAAAATCACTGGAACTAAACATTTAAAAGCCATTACCCGTTAACGAAGCGGGAAAACAATAGCAAACCTCTACCGAAATTCCATTATTACTTGAAAAACAGGCTTCTGATATTAGTTTATCTGCTTTTGACATTCACCGTCTACCCTGAGCCGGCAGTTTCACAAACTGAACAAAAAGCTATGTCCATTAATGAAGCCAGGGCCGACCGAGACAGCAACTTCATCCCTGATCGTCTCGGACAGTGGGTCGAAGTAAGGGGGCGCGTTACTATTCCTTCCGGACTACTCATGAAAAGCCAGATGATCATTGCCCTCCAGGACTCCACCGGGGGAATAGTTGTCTACAACCGCAACTTCCCTGATTTTCCGGTAAAAGAAGGCGACAGCATTGCTGTGTATGGAAAAATAGGTCATTATTGGGGACTAACCGAGATAGATTCAGCCAAAGTTACCATGCTCGATTCGCTACATCGAAGAATCGTACAGCCGATGAAACTGGTAACTCAGTCACTCGAACAAATGGAGGGGAGGCTGGTCAACCTGAAAGCTCGTATCGTCAACGAAGGACGAGGCAACCGGGGAGATTTTTTGATACTGGAATACGACAACGGGAAACAACAGATAAAGGTATTCAGCAGCGACTTCAACAAATCGCTGGTCGAACACTTCAGAAAAGGCGACGTTATCGAGATTACCGGTATTGTGGCCCAACGGGACGACAGTCCTCTTCAAGACCAAAACTATGAAATATGGGTGCGAAGTAACAGCGATATCCAAATCGTTCAACACAATGCCGACTTCTATCTCAATATTCTGTTATTGGTTTCAGGCCTGGGCGTCATTGTTTTGCTCATTTCCATATTCCTGAAAATAAGGGTCAACCAGCGTACCCGGAAACTGCAGGAATCGGAAAAGCGTTTCGTTGCGTTATTGGAAACCACAACATCCGGAATTATCATCATCGCCGGTGAACGAGTGGTTTATGCCAACCATGCACTGGAAGAAGTCCTGGGGTTCTCCCGGAAACAATTGATGTCGAAAACCGAGTGCATTAAGGTAGCCCGAAAGGAGCAAGCTGAATACCGGTGTTTGTCGGATATTGTAGAAAACTTCGACAAAAATGACATCGAAACGCGGACGATTGTCAAGAGCATCAGCAAATCGGGAAAGCAAGTCTGGCTGGAATTGTCGCTAAGTGATTTTACCTGGGATGAAAAATCAGCCATTTTGGTAACCGCCACAAATGTCACCCAGCTTAAAGAGACCCAGGAACAACTCGCAGAAATCGGGAACAATTACCAGCTACTGTTTGAAGAAAACCCGCAACCGGTATTTCTGTACGACCTCGAGACTCAAAAAATTACAGCTGCCAACGATGCTGCCATCAAAACATTCGGCTATTCCAAAAAGGAATTTTCTCAACTTACGATAGCGGACCTGGAACCGAAGGACAATTCGGCAGGCATTATGGAAGAAACCTCGAAAAAGTATTCGAAATTTCACCATGTGCACATCCGTCCTTTCTTGCTGAAAAGCGGCCAAGTGGCTTTTATGGAAACCTTCACACGAAGAATCGAGTTTTCGCATCGTCCGTCAGAACTGATTCTCGCTAACGATATTACCGAACATCTGGAAATGGAGGTGAAACTGCTGGAAAGCGAACGACTATTCCATACACTGGTCAATCATTCGCCGGTAGGTATTTTTCGCACCGATGCAGAGGGAAAAACCATCTATGTCAATCCACAATGGTGCCAACTTTCCGGTATCGACAAGCAATCGGCATTAGGATACGGCTGGTTGAAGGCGGTTATGTCTGAGGATATTCAAACGGTTAAATACAACTGGAATATCAGTGTTGAAAACCAACAACCCTCACAGGCAGAATACCGCTTCGTCAGACCTGATGGCACGATCGTTTGGGTAATGGGAATGACCATCCCGGAATACAACATGCACCAAAAACTGGTGGGTTACATCGGAACAATTATCGACATAACGCAGCGCAAACAAGCCGAACTGGAACTGGCCCGCAGCCACAAACAAATTGAACAATATAACCGCGATCTCAAGCTGGCAAAGGAAAAAGCCGAAGAAAGCGACCGACTGAAAAGCGCCTTCCTGGCGAATATGTCTCATGAAATTCGGACTCCCATGAACGGGATTCTCGGATTTTCGGAGCTGTTGCAGGAATCGGAAACCAACAACGAACGCCTCGAATACATTCGGATTATCCACGAAAGTGGAACCCGCCTGATGACCATCATCAGTGACCTGATCGATATCTCCAAAATCGAAGCCGGAGAGGTGACCCTATACAAACAGCAGGTCGACGTAGAAGAGTTGATGAAAGAGCTGCTCGATTTCTTTGTGCTGGAAGCGGAAAAGAAGGGTTTGAAAATCAATTATACCAGCCACCGGGAAAATGATTCTTCCGTTCAAATTAACACCGATAAATTGAAGTTATACCAGATTTTAACCAACCTGATTAAAAACGCCCTTAAATTTACTCATGAGGGCGAAATTAACTTTGGTTACACCATTAAAGACAAGCGGATACTTTTCTACGTGAAGGACACCGGCATTGGTATTCCAAAAGAAATGCAGGACGAAATTTTTGAACGCTTCATCCAGGCTGAACAAACCCGTACCAAAAACCACGAAGGAGCCGGGCTGGGACTGGCCATATCGAAAGCATATGTTGAAATGCTTGGCGGAGAGATTGGGTTGGAAAGGAATAAAGAGGATGGCGCCTTATTCTTTTTCGATCTTCCGTACGAGAGCCGTGACCAGATGTAAAATCACTGTACCTATGGAAAACAAACATGCTGGTTTCTCCATAAATCCTGTCAAAATTCCTTTCCCTTTTTGTAATTTCAGAACCGAAAACTAACGAACAAGATCATGAAACTGACTACACTACGAACCGGAATACTTATGCTTTTCATGAGCGTATCCGGGAGCTTCGCACAATCAACTCCAAATCTGGCCGAAAAACTGGGCTACGACAAAAATGCCAAATTGCTAATCATCCATGCAGATGACCTGGGCTTGTCGCACAGTACCGATGCGGCTGTCATCAGTGCGTTTGAAAAGAAAGGAATCACCTCGGGAAGTATTATGGTTCCCTGTCCGTGGTTCCCGGAAATAGCCGCTTTCGCGAAAAACAATCCCAAAGCAGATATTGGCATCCATCTCACATTAACGTCTGAATGGGAAAACTACAAATTTGGTCCTGTCACTTCTGCGGATCAGGTACGGTCATTGCAAAACAACGAAGGCTATTTTTATCCAACGGTTGAAGCTTTTGGAGCAAATGCCAAACCAGCAGAAGTAGAGAAAGAAATGCGTGCTCAAATTGACCGGGCCATCGCATTTGGTATCACTCCTACTCATCTCGATAATCATATGGGTTCAGTTATGGTAAACCCTGCTTTTTATCAGATACTAATTAAGCTGGGACACGAATACCGAATTCCTGTGCTGATTCCCAAAGATATGCTACAGGCAGCAGCTCCGCAATTTCTGGAACAGATTGCCAAAGAAAATATCATGGTCGACCATTTGTTCATGCTGAATCAAGCGCCCGCAGAAGGCAACTGGATACAACCTTACCGGGAATTTATTGAAAATATGCAGCCGGGCCTCAATCAAATCATCGTCCATCTGGCATACAACAACGATGAGAGCCGGGCAGTCATGATCCATCATGATGACTTTGGTGCGAAGTGGAGACAAAACGATTACGATCTGATGACGAGCGATAAAATGAAATCGCTTCTCGAAGAAAACAATATCAAGCTGGTTACATGGCATCAGATCCAGAATGTCATGTATCCGGATAGTGAACAATAAAAGCTTTTCCACGCAGATCAAGAGAATAATAAGTCTCTCTTGATCTGCTTTTTTTTAAACAGGTCGAATTCTGTTTTCATTGCGTTTCCAGATATCCCCCTCTCCTTCTTTCTTCTGAATATCAACCCATTACCAACCACCTCTTCAAATTTCAACTATCCGGGGATAAAGGTTATCAACACACTTGTCCGGATAATTCTGTAACTGCCGCATTTACAGGTCGGAAACATTTTGTAAATTATTATACCGAACTAAGTAGCGATGAAAAATCAACAGGAAAAAGTCTCCCCCGGACATAGAGTAAACGGCACCCCGCATACGCAAATCGGCTTGCTGATTGAAACCCGGCAGGGAGAGATTGTTGAATATACACCGCAAGTCCAAAAACTCTTTGGAGAAATTCCCGAAAAAGTCAACCTTTTTTTTGCCACTCCGGCTGATTACGAGCATTTTTCCAATCAGTTGGAAGATGATGGCAAAGCAAAGCAGCTCATCCGCTCCGTCGACAACAAAATGTTGCTTATCCAGGCCATCAGGTATAACGACATCAATCTTCTGAGCCTGGAACCATTTACTTCAAAATCGGCCAATGCAGGTTCAGAGTTGTCGATTCATGATTTGCTGGAAGATTTTCCGGAGATCTACATGCAATATACGACTGAAGGAAAGCTGGTTCATTTGAATAAGATGGGATACAAAAAGCTTGGATTATCCCCGGATTATCCTATACAGCAGCTGAATGTATTCAATCTGCTAACCGATAAAAGCAAGCAAAAACTCCACTGCCGCTTAAAAGCGATGGCCAAAGGTCAGGAAATCCGTCCGGCAGAGTTGGAATTTGTTCACCAAAACGGAGGAATCGTTCCTGTGCTGGCCCATTCTCATTTGCTAACCGAAGCCTCCGGGGAAAAAGGAAATTTCCTGAGTATCCTGTTCGATATTTCTTACCAGAAAAAGAGTGAACGCCGCGTTGGTGCTATCCGCGAAAAGATAACTGTACTGGCACGTACGGCGATGCATTTCATCCGGTTGAACAACACTGATGAAGTTTTCAATTACCTGGAGAGTATGCTGAAACCTCACCTTCCGGGATATATCGCTGTATATTTAAAAGTTGACCAGAAAGACAAAAATTATAACGTACATGCCATTACCGGCATCCCTGACGGGGTAATTGACAAAGTGAACGAAGAGCTGGGGGAAAATCTTTTTCATAAGGAATTTGACTTGACACACGACATACAGAACTTCCTATCACATAGCCGGGTACAAAAACACAAAGATGGTTGGTCATCTATTACCCGAAAGAATTTGCCGGAAGAATTAGCCCGAAAGCTGGAACAAAAGCTGTCAATCACCGATGTATTCTCGGCAGGAATCGTACAGCAAGGCTCTATTTATGGCGGCATTCACTTTCTGAAACAGGAAGGAGCAGCACCGCTCGAAAGAGAACTTGTAGAACCGTTGTTACACCAGGCCAGTATCATCTTACAGCAGTTGACACTGAACGAGCATCTTCGGATTGCCAAGCAACAGGCGGAACAAGCCATGCGGGAAAAAGCAGAGTTCATGTCCATCATGGGACACGAAATACGTACGCCGCTCACTTCAGTCATCGGGTTAACCGATTTACTTCTCGACCAAAAGCCCAACAAATCACAGCTAAAGAACCTGCATACACTCAAATTCTCAGCCGAAAATCTCCTTTTCCTCATTAACGACCTTCTTGATTTCAACAAAATAGAGGCAGGAAAAATTAAACTGGAAAAAACCATTATCGACCTTCCGGGTCTGGTGGAAGATTTGACGGGTGCCTTCGGCCCATCGGCCAAACCCAAAGAGGTAGAACTACTATCCGAAATCGGTGAGGATGTTCCCCGCTGGATCAAAGGTGATAAAACCCGGTTGACGCAGGTACTGAATAACCTGACCAGCAATGCAGTAAAATTCACCGAACAAGGGGCGGTCCAAATTTCGATTACAACCGAAAAACAGAGCGAACACTATGTTCATCTGAACTTTTCGGTGAAGGACACCGGTATCGGTATTCCGGAAAATAAAATAAGGGAAATATTCAAACTGTACACCCAGGCCGATGTCAGCACGCAGAGAAATTACGGAGGTACAGGACTGGGCTTAACCATTTGCAAGCGCTTAGTCGATTTAATGGGTGGCAATATAGCTGTCAAAAGCAAAGAAGGCGAAGGTTCGGACTTCCAGTTCACACTACGATTCGAAAAAGTGCCGCCGGAACTCGTCATGCAGGATAAACGAAAGAAACGCCAGGCGGACACAGCAGAAGCAGTTGATTTTTCAGATAAAAGAGTGTTGATGGTGGAAGACAATGACATTAATTATTACCTCACCACTCAGCTTTTCAAAAAATGGAACCTCACCATCGATCGGGCAGAGAACGGCCTGGTGGCACTGAAAAAGATCAGTCGAAATACATACGATTTGATTTTGATGGACATCCAAATGCCGGAAATGGATGGTCTGGAAGCAACACTGCACATCCGGAAACTATCAGACGAAAAAATTCAGAAGATTCCGATTATCGCTTTGTCAGCCGCTACGATGGACGAAACCCGTCGAAAAGCACAGAGTGTCGGGATGAATGACTTTATGACGAAACCTATCAATCCGGCAGAACTCTATGCCAAATTGGTCCGTTTCCTGGTGAAATCCGATAACAATTAAAAAAGGGCACCGTTTCGGATGCCCTCTGTTCTTTTCTTCAAAAAATCACTATTCAACTTCTCTGGCCTTTTTCAGTCCTTCCGTTGTTGTGTAATACTTTGTAATCATATTAGGAACTTCCCATGAAGGTAACTTTCCCTTCACCAGATACTGCAGATATTTTTGGGTTACCTGGGCAAAATGAGCTTCATGCCCAACACGATATTGATCCGGAATAACCACTTTCCAGGCCCGGTCCCCTGTTTTCTCCAGCGACAATCCGGTTATCGGCATATCCTGAATAACCGCTTTTTCCAGATTACCGGTAAACGTTCCTAAGTCGACATCTGCGTGAGCCTCAACATACAAGGTTGGCTGATAATTTTCTTCTTCACCCTGCCGAATGACCAAATCGCAAAGCTTACCCCGCATAAACGAATAATGCGTGTCACCTCCTCCTTCGGGCGCCTCGTAGTTCCATTCCACTTTCACCCGCACGTTGACGCCTTTCAGCTGATAGGTCATTTCGCCGTTGGCCATTACCTCCAATTGGTTCTCCACCATGTACTTTTCGAGGTAAGAAGGAAAATCCGGCATGCCAGTAACTTTTTCGAATTCATCTGCGGTAAGCTGGGTAGACCAGTGACTGGCTTTCAGAATCTGCACATCTTCGGGTTGCAATGCCTGATTGGGGAAACAATTCCACTGTACCAAATCGACTAAATGCGTTCCCACATCAACCAAGCCTTCGCCCTGCTGTTCCACATCAAAAAACCAGGCTGGCCGTTGTACCGGTTTCCCGGAAACAAGCTTATAAAAATGATGAACGCTCTCTTCCACCACAGCAGGTTCATCGGGTGTACCTTTTTGCAGTTCTCCGAAAATATCGGGAAGGCGCGACAGCTCTTTTTGCAACCGGGTAGTAACTTCGTAACGCTCGGTCATGATATCGTATAACAACACTCCATTCTCTTCTGCTTTTTTGAAAGCAGCTTTTAACTCCGAAAATTTCTGCGGCGAGATGACCATCGGTTTGTCGGCCAGTACATTTAAACCGGCACCCACCGACTGGCTGATGTACTCTGTTTTTGCCTGATTATTCCCGGCCAGAACAACCACATTTCCCGGTTTTTCTGCCAGCATTTTCTGCAGAAAGTCCGATCCGGTGAAAACGATCTCATTCCAGGAAGTCGGATTCTCCTTCCGGTTATTGTAGCCTTCCACCTGAGCCAGATATGCCTGAACATCGCTCCCTGCAGGTGCAAAAACATGAACGTCGGGCGAGATCTGCTTATACATGGTCTTTTGTACCAGGCCGGCATGGAAGTGGCCGGGATCGAGTACTAAAAGCTTCACTTCACCGGCAGCACCGGTAAAGGCACTTTCCTGTTTCTTCTCTTTTTGTCCGGAGCCACCACAGGCATACAACGCCACCAAAGCAGCTACTCCAATCCATTTAAAAACATTTCTTTTCATTGTATCAGGTTTAGTTACAATTCGGTTGTTAGTATTGTTTCCGGAATGATATCGCCGGAGATGAGTTTCATAAAATTATCATAAAAAAGAACAAGTTCCAATCAATCCCGGAATCATATTCCCTGATAGTCTTCTGTTTATAATTTTTGTAACTTATATTATCATCTCAAATCCAAACCATGTGCGACCGATATGTTTTCGTGCAAAAAGCAAGCGTTATCCGGAAACGGTTTCAGGTTTTCGTCCCCGGGAATATCCAATGGATACCATCCTACAATATCGCTCCCGGAAAGTACGCCCCGGTCATCACTTCTCAGCAACCGGAAACGCTACTACACTACATTTGGGGCTCTATGCCGTTTCCCACCGAAGACAAAAACCTATTCGTCAGCCATATTGACGCAAAAGATTTGGAATTGCCTACTCCGACTACCTCCATCCGATACCTCATTCAGCAACAACGCTGCCTCGTTCCAGCCGATGCTTATATCCAGGGAACTAAGGGACATGGTTTGAGCAAACCATTTCTGGTTTATCTCCGGAAGAAGGCTCGTCCTTTCGCTTTCGCGGGAATACATGACACCCGGCTGGATGAGATAACGGGTGAACTGATTCGTTCATTCGCTGTCATCACCACAACGGCCAATGAGTTACTCAGAAAATTACCTTGCGACCGCTCTCCCGTCATCCTTCTCGAGGAACAGGAAAAAGCATGGCTCAATCCATCCACTCCGTTAACCGAAATAATGGCCATGTTACAACCCTTTCCGGCCGAGCACATGAATGCCTATCCAATCGCTCCTACCATTAAAAATCCTCAGGCAGACGATCCCGGGTTGATTCACCCCGCCGGTCCAAGACTTGTTCCGGAAACCAAAAACTGATTACAACGGCTTGATCTTTATATTCCGGAAATGAACCTCATTTCCATGATCCTGCAGCAGGATGTGTCCATCCGTGAAGTTCCCGAAGTTCTTGTATTTTTTATATTTGCTGTAGGCGACCAACGCATTCCACATCTGGTTATTCCGGACATATTCCACTTCTTTTACCCCATTCAGGAAATGTATGACGGTATCACCACGGACTTCAATCCGGGCCCGGTTCCAGGAACCAATTCCGTTGAAACGCTTCACCATCTGAGCCGGGTCAAAACACTGGGCATTGGCCGGAATCAAATCGTACAACGAAGCCAGTGTCCGGTTGCCATCCACACCCAGTTTGGCATCGGGATGCCGCTGGTCATCCAGCAGTTGATACTCACAACCGATAGAAGAGCCCGGCCCTTTATTCAAACCGGTCTGCACAAAATACTTGATGCCGGAATTGGCTCCTTCGGTAAGTTTGAAATCCACTTCCAGTACAAAATTACGATAACGTTGGCTCGTAATAATATCGCCGCCATTAGCTGATTCTTTACCTTCGGATGCTTTCACCGTCAATACCCCGTCGGCAATGGTCCAGCCCTTGTCGGGAAAATCTCTCCCACGTGCACTTCGCCATCCATCCGTGGACTTACCATCCCACAACAATTGCCAGCCATGCTCTTTTTCCCACTCGGTGAGCTGATTATTCAGATAGCTCACCTGTTGTACATCGGGCATCGGTTTTCGTTCCGCTTCCAGGTTATCGGTCATAATGCGGATATTCCGCCACCGGATTTGCTTGCCGGCATGCGTCTTGTCATCCCCAATCGAATGTACCTGCAAGGCGATAAAACCTTCGGGAGTCATGTCGTCCACCAGGTTGGCACAAGGCACACCGTTCAACCAGGTCCGGATGGTGTTGCCAATGGCTTCGACCCGGTAATGGTTCCACCCACCCTTTTTGAATGCTGTTTTTCCTTTCGGATTATATTCCATCGGATAGAGCCAGCCGCGACGAGCCTCGTCATAGATACCAGCCGACCACGCCCGTTCCGAATCATCGCACTCTACCTGGTAGCCATGTACCCGGTCATTCTGATAATCGGGTGTACTCAAACTGCGAATCTGAACCCCCGAATTCAGGCCTTCATCCATTTTCATTTCATATTCGAGGATGAAATCGCCGTAATCTTTTTGCGTAGCCAGAAAAGAGTTAGGGGAACCGGTAATCGTGGTTCCGATAATTTCCCCGTCGGCGATTTCAAAGGGAGCTGTTCCGTTTATCTGTTTCCAACCAGATAGATTGTTACCATTGAAAAGATTCTGCCATTGACCGTTTCCGGCAAAAGCAGAAGTAATCACCAGACAAAAAAGCAGGAAGAAAAAAATACGTGTTCTCATGTGTTTGGTTTGTTAGTTAATTGGTTAGTTACAGACTAAAATAACAGAAAATCATTGTTTTCCGTTCTCCATGAAAAATTATTTCATTTACACGGAAGCAAAAAAGCAATTATTCCGGATTCGAAATAATTGCTTTTCACAATCTAACAAAATGACTACTTAACTCCTTCAGACTGCTTGCATGGTAACCGCTTCGGACGAAGCTGATTCTCCATGCTTATCAACGCTCTTCATGATATAACTATGCGCTGCATTATCTTCTACTACGTCTTCATAAACAAAAGGTTCCATGGTAGTTTGCGGACGGAAAGGCATTTGTCCCACTTTTTCACCATCGCGCCATATTTCATACCGATCGAGCGGTGACGCACCGGCATAAGCTGTTTGCCAGGTTAAAACCGCCTTTCTGGTACTTCCTTCAATCTGTTGCTGAAGAGCCACTTCACGCGGAGCCGAAAGTGGCTTATGATTCATCTGGAAATAGTTAGTTTCACCATTTTTCACCACATTCGCCATCTTCTCAATCTTTTCCCGATCGGATGCCGACAAGCTGTCCGGCTCGACCTGGGCAGAAGCCAGATTTTGCGTCAACTGACAATCGCGGTGCTCATCACTGATGTGACCAATTCCGATAATGGCTGTGTGAATGCCGGGTGTTGTGAGCGAATACTGAACCAGCGGAGTGCTGGGCAGCGACGCACTTCCAACCGTTCGAACCACATGTTCCGGTTTGTTCGACCAGGTGGCCGGCTTGGTATACATAGCACCATCGGCAAAAACCTTCATGGCAATCACACCCATATTTTTAGCGGCCGCCACCGGAATCACATTGTTTTGCATGTTGAAATTCAACTTATCGTTGGCATTGATAGCCACCAGCATACCGTCGAGCAGTTCGTATTTATCGCGCTGAATCATGGCCATCATCAAAGCGGCATCATAGTGGCCGGAGAAACCGATGTGACGAATCAACCGCTCTTCTTTCGGGTTCAGCCCCGTGAGATTAGTTCCGTCACGTACATCACGCAGGGCGGCTAATGCTCCAATCCGTTCTGCATTCGGGTCCGGATGATCCAGACCTTCATAAACCGCATCCAGCTCCTGCCAGGTCGACAAACTGTGAATCAACACCATATCGAGATAGGCACCTTTCGGATAGTTTCCTTTTCCATCGCCAAACATCTGCGAAAGCGAACGACGAACATCATCCAGTGTTTTGGAACCATCGGGACCGTTGGTACCACTCCGGACCCCTTCCACATTATCGCCACCTTTGGCATAGCGAAGATGTGTTTTCGAGGTCAGGAATATATTCCGTCGGGCCCTTTCGCGGTATCCGGGCAAACCGGGAACCATATCCAGCTTGCGGAAAGCTTTTCCATAATTCATCTGACTTGGGCCATATACATTCGATGTATCGTAATAATTCACGCCCAGTTTGTGTGCTTTCAGAATAATAGCGACCGGATCGACATCCGATGGCGTCCACTGAATGGATGCCTGACCGCCCAGACCGAGGGTGGTAACTTCAAAGCCCGTACGGCCAAATACCCGCTTCATCGGATTCTCGACAGCCAGACTGCCCCGACTGATATAGGGAATCATGGAAATACCGAAAGCGGCTGTTGCTGAAGTGCGGATAAAACGGCGGCGGGAAATGTTTTTAGTTGATTTTGCTGCCATCATAAACAAGTTTAAGGTGTTTTTGAACAATGTTAGTTAGTAGCTGCAAGAAAACTACATTTTTCAGGTCTTTGATAAGAAAATGTCAAAGACAAGGCTTTCGAAGTTTTTGAATTCAGGGAGTTTACTAATGGTAAATGACCGATTCAAAAACGAGAATAACGCAGTATCCGGCGTTTTCTTGCAAAGACTAGTTAAGCTACATTCCGGGAATTAGAGCCGTCCGAGTTCAGGCTGACAGGATAAGTCTCTTCATCATCATACCTCGGTTGCTCTCTTTTATTTCTCACCGGAGACTTCAACATGTATGAACAACAAAAACACAGGAAAGGTTTACCTTGTCCTTTGCTAATCAAGACAAAGCATAAAGAGCAATGCTACCAAAAGGATCAGAGAAATTCAGCTACCGGGTGCTCTTCGAAATAACGATATACCTCGTCATAGTCTTTGGTTTCCATCAGTGCCGCCCGCATGTGTGACGCATTGGGAAAATGATTTAAGTAGATTTTATAGAAACGCTTCAGGATATTGAAGTTCTTCTTCCCGCCCCAGGTTTGCTCAAAAAGTCGGGTATGAAACAGGAGCATGTCCACCCGTTCGGAAGGTGTCGGTACTGTTCTTCCGGGTTGAAAAAACCAGGGATCATGAAAGATGCCACGTCCAATCATCACACCATCCACACCGGTTTGCGCTACACGATCCATTCCTTCCTGCCATGAATTCACATCTCCGTTTCCCAACACGGGAATATTCACGTTCCGCTCGTTCCGTACCTGAACGGCTTTGGCTATTTCGTTCCAGTCGGCCTCGCCATCGGATTGTTGTTTTTGCGTACGGCCATGCAGGGTAAGAGCCGCCGGCCGGGTATCAAGCAATTGGTCGATCCAACGCTCCGTTTCATGCTGACGAATGCCGGTCCGGGTTTTGACACTCACCGGCAGATGCGTTCCTTCTTTGGTCGCCAACACAATCTCCTTCGCCAAATCGGGTTGGTCGATTAAGGCACTGCAGGCGCCCTGTTTCACAATATTCTTCACCGGGCAGCCCATGTTGATGTCGAGACCATCGAAATCGTAGTTTTCGGTAATGAACTGCGCCATGTTGCAGTAAATCTCCGGCGTTTTCCCCCAAATCTGGGCCACCAGCTTGATGTTGAGCTTGCGCAGTAACTCCCGTTCCGATTCATTCACAATTAGTCGCTCGCCTACCCGTTCCCGTCCTACCGGATGGTTCAGGCCTTCAACAGAAGTAAATTCAGTGAAAATCACATGCAACTTCCCCGGATCAGTCATTCTCATCACCACTTCCCGAAAAACCGTTTCGGTCACATCCTCCATCGGAGCCAGGCAAAATACAGGCTCCTCAAACCGGGTCCAGAAATTCTCCACTACTTGCTGCATGTCTCGAAAAATTAAGAATCAATCTTAATAACGGAATGCAAAAATAATCCATCCGCCCGAAACTGCAAATCGGAAGCGGGAACGAAGTGACAGGTTGGGCTGCGGTTAATATGGTTATTGGATTTCAGGTTTCATGTTACAGGTTGCGCTACGCGGTTACTGTGGTTACTGTGGTTCCTGTAGTTCCTGTAGTTACTATGGTTACTGTTGTTAGATTAGTTTTAAGTTTTAGGTGTTAAGTTTTAAGAAAGACGTTCGACGTTTATTATCATCACCGGCCAAAGCCCCTCTTTGTGTCAGAGAGGGGTTGGGGTGAGTAGTTTTCGTGTTCCGGTTACAGGTTGAATATTAGTGTTAGGTGTTAAGTGTTAAGAAAAACCACGAAACGCCGTCATTGCGAGGAAGCGAAGCATGAGCGACCGTGGCAATCTCCCATTAGAGGCTGGATTTCGCTTCGCTCAACCTTTACATCAACAGATTGCCGCGGCCTCCTTTGTCGGCCTCGCAATGACGTTCGGAATTTGACCCCGACGCAAGGTCGGGATTTCGCTTCGCTCAACTTTTCACTTTAACCTTTTTCTCTGCCTTCGCCTACTCTCAGTTTCAACTCCACTCTCCGTGCACGCGCAATTTCTCAAACTTCTCATCAGCCAGCTCGATAACCCTTTTTTGTTCTTCTGGTCCTTTTACGCAGCTGTCAATCAGTTGTTGAAGTTGCTTACTTTGCTCTCCGATGCCGATGCCGGGATCCAATTCTTCATTGGTCAACTCACGAATCATCCGCGCCACTTCAGCCGATGTCGATTCGTTCGCTTTCTTCATGTCCAGGTTCAAATAGTCAATCAATGCATTGAAACCACAAAGAGTCCGATCCAAAGCATAGGGTTCTTCGTCAAATCGCTGTCCGTCTAATGGCATAATGGGCATAATGGTCCTTTTTTAAGTTCTACCCGAAAATTTACTAAATAAGGGTAAGGATGACAAATGGAATTTACCCTCCGAAAATGAAACTTATCAATCAGACTATTTCATCACTGAAACCTTAATCCCCTATCTGAAAGCATTATAAATCACATCCAACATTTCCTATTTTGAATAACTCCAACTATTTTCACAACATCCATTCATTTTAATAAATGACTATGTGCATGTGAAATGAGTGGTTCCCCCACTAAAACCAGACTTATGAAGAAGGCAGGAAATCTCCTTTTCTCCATGGCTACAGCCGTCATCCTTATGACGGTTTTCGCTGTTGCTATTGCATGGGCCACTTTTATTGAGCGCGATTATGGAACGGCTACGGCACATAAACTGGTGTACAACGCCGTTTGGTTTCAAATCGTTTTGTGACTGGTCGCCGTCAACATCTCCGGCAACGTAGTCAAATACAAGCTGGTCAACCGGAAAAAATGGACCATCCTGCTGTTTCACATCGCCTTTCTCTTCATCCTGGCCGGAGGAGCCACTACCAGCTATTTCGGCTACGAAGGAATGATGCACATCCGTGAAGGGGCGTCCTCCAACCAGCTGCAACTGAATGAGACCTACCTCACCCTGCAAGCCGATTACATGGGCGTAAAAAAATCGGTATCCAAAGCCATTAGTCTGACGCCGCGGGGTAACAATCAGTACACTGAATCACTGGAAATTGGCGGCATCAAAGTCCGGATAGAAACCGAGCTGTACATTCCCAATGCCGCCGAAAAACTGGTGCCCACGACGAATGGCATTCCCGGCATATCCCTCTTCATCATGGACAACCGCAAAGGCGGACACGAGAGTGAGCTGTTGCAGGGAGAAGAAACTACCGTCGAAAACCAAACCTACTCGTTCCATTCCGGACGACCGGGTAACATCACGTTCAGTACCCAAAACAATCAACCGGCATTCACCAGTACTGATACGGTGCTAATGACCGGTATGATGACCCGGGACACGACCGTACTGCTGCCCGGCATCCTGCATCTGGCGAAGGAAAAGACCATCTATCGCATGGGCGGACAAGTGTTCGTTATCAAATCATTTCTTCCTTCGGCACAAAAAAGCATGACCAGCGTAGCCGAAAATAACAGCGGCATGCAGGGACTGGTGGTTTCCCTTTCAACCGACAACCAAACGAAAAGGCTCAACCTGCTGAATCGTGACGGTGAAGCCGTTCCGGTACAAACACAACTGGGCGACCTTAACCTCACGGCTTCTTTCGGAGCCAAATCCGTGGAGCTGCCATTCTCGATTAAGCTGAATGATTTCATCCTGGAACGTTATCCCGGTTCACAAAGCCCATCTTCTTATGCCAGCGAGGTAACGGTTCTGAATTCCGACGGTTCGTCGTTTCCCTACCGCATTTTCATGAATCACATCCTGAAATACAAAGGCTACCGCTTTTTCCAGGCCTCCTACGACCGTGATGAGCGGGGCACCATTCTTTCCGTCAGTCACGACTATTGGGGAACATTTTTCACTTACCTGGGCTACCTGCTCATGGGCATCGGGATGGTCCTATCGCTGATGAACCGGAACAGTCGCGTGCGTACCCTTATCCGGCAAGGCGCCGAAATCAGGAAGCTCAAGCGCAGCTCATTGGGGCTCATCACCGTTTTTGTGCTGTTGACTTCTGCTTTACCAACCTCACTCAACGCACAAACCCTTTCCGGTAGCAAAGCGCAACACATCAAAGAACTCAACTTGTTGCTGGTACAAAACCGCAACGGACGTGTCGAACCATTTTCGACTATCTCTTCCGCGCTAATGCGAAAGATTCATAAAAGTGAGAGCTACCGCGACATGTCTTCCACGGAAGTGATACTGGGCATGCTCTCCAATCCGGCACAATGGCAACAGGAAAGATTCATTAAGGTCTACAACAAAGAACTGGCTTCGCAACTGGGAAGCTCAGGCGAATACATCAGCTTTCAGCAGTTGTTTGAAAACGGCCGGTACAAGTTGCGGGAACTCGCCAACAATGCCTACCACAAAGAGCCCGGCCAGCGGAACCAGTTCGACAAGGAAGTCATCAACCTCGACGAACGGGTGAATATTTGCTACCAGCTGTTCAATCACTCCTTTTTAAAGCTCTTCCCCTTGCCGGGAAATCATGGCGATAGCTGGGTAACCGAACAGACGCTGAAGCAAATCGGAAGCAACGAACATACGACCGAACCGCTGACGATTTACACCAACTATCTGCAAGCGGTACAGCAGGCGCAAACCAATGGTAACTGGAGACAACCCGACCAATTACTCCTGGCCCTGAAACAATATCAGCTGACCAATGGTGGAAGCATCATTCCATCCCAATCGAAAATCAGGATGGAGAATTTTTACAACCGGGCCAACCTCTTTGGAAAACTGGCAATCGTTTACGCCCTGCTCGGCTCGCTGCTGCTCATCATTCAACTCGTTATCTTCTTCCGCCCGCAAATGAAAACAAGCCGCATTAACCTGACCGGCATGGTGCTTTCGATGCTCATCTTCATCTTCGCCGTCTACACTTTCGGTTTGATTTTGCGTTGGTACATCTCGGGGCATGCCCCCTGGAGCAACGGCTACGAAACCATGATTTTCGTGGGCTGGGCAACAGCCCTCGCCGGACTGTTCCTGGCACGCCAGTCGGGCATCACCTTAGCCGTCACCAACCTGTTGGCCGGTATCATGCTGCTGGTAGCGGGAATGAGCTGGCTCAACCCGGAAATTACACCGCTGGTTCCGGTACTGAAATCCTACTGGCTGATTGTTCATGTGGCCGTAATTACCTCCAGCTACGGTTTCCTCTCCATCGGCGCACTGCTGGGATTCCTGAACCTGTTCCTTATTATCATCCGAAATCAGAAGAATAATCAACGATTGAGCCTGCACATCCGTGAAATCACGGTAGTGAACGAGATTACCTTGATTGTTGGAGTGATTCTGCTCACAGCCGGTTCGTTTCTGGGCGGAATCTGGGCTAACGAATCGTGGGGACGTTACTGGGGCTGGGACCCGAAAGAAACCTGGTCGCTGGTCACCGTCCTGGTCTATGCCGTGGTGTTACACTTGCGGAAAATTCCGGGAATGAAGAACAACGCGATATTCAACGGTCTGTCGGTATTGAGTTTTGGCTCCGTACTGATGACGTTTGTCGGAGTGAACTACTACCTGTCCGGACTGCATTCGTACGCACAGGGAGAAGCACCGCCGGTTCCCAACGCCGTATACATCACCGTTGTTGTCATCCTGGGGATGATGGTAGCTGCTTACGTGAAGGAAAAGAATTCGCCCTTAACCCGATTGAGTGAGTAACTAAAAAACGAATTTATGTCGCCAAAAGCACACAAAGTATACATCGGAACATTTGTCGTCATCGTAGTGGTCATCACCGCGGCACTGACCATCGTGGGCTATTCCTACTACACCACACCCATCGTCGACCGGTTCCATCACCCCGACTATAACCTACTGAAACCAAGTGGCATTCTGGGACACGGATACGGTATTGTGGGCACCTTGCTCATCATCGCCGGCATAGCAACCTACATGATGCGCAAACGGATGCGGATGTTCTCGCGGTGGGGACGTTTGAAACATTGGCTTGAATTTCATATCTTTCTGTGCACTCTCGGAGCCATTCTGATTCTATTCCACACTTCCTTCAAGTTCGGAGGCATTGTTTCCGCCAGTTTCTGGAGCATGGTCGCCGTTGTCATCAGTGGTGTCATCGGACGGTACATCTATATCCAAATCCCACATACCATCGAAGGTCGCGAAATGAACCTGCATGAAGTACACTCCTTGCAGGAGGGAATCGAACGCAAGCTCCGGACCGATTACGGCGTGGAGGAACAGGTTTTCGCATCATTGAAGGAAAACCGGCGTGCTGCCATCCGGTTGCTGAAAAAAGAGTCGCGAAAAAAAGGAATGCGTGGAAAAGAGATGCGCAAAGCCATCAGGTTACTGAAAACAGAGGATAAACTGACCGGCCGGATCAAACGGCTGGAAAAGATGCAAAACCTGTTCCGGTACTGGCACATTGCACACCAGCCTTTTGCGCTGATCATGCTGATTATTATGGTTATTCACGTAACCGTCACGATATTATTCGGATACCGATGGATTTTTTAGTGGCAGACATATGGTTAGAGAAACTGATGATTTATGGCGGGGTTTTCCTCATCATTGCCATTGTCTTGGGCATCTATTTACTGAAGCTGAGGCGGGAAACACGGCGTGCCGAATCAAAAATTGCGCTGGCAAAGAAAAGCGGCTTGTATGAGCCGGTTTCGTTGCATCCCGTCATTCACGTCAATAATTGCATCAAAAGTGGTGCATGCGTTAAGGCCTGTCCCGAAACCGATGTCCTGGGCATCCGGTCGGGCCGCGGAACCGTCATCAACGCCTCACACTGCATAGGTCACGGAGCTTGTTTCCATGCCTGCCCGGTGGAAGCTATCACCCTGAACATCGGAACGGAAACGCGCGGCGTGGACCTTCCCCATGTGAGCCAAACCTTCGAAACCAACGTGAAAGGGATTTTCATCGCCGGCGAACTGGGTGGCATGGGATTGATTAAAAACGCGGTAGAACAGGGACGACAGGCCATCGACAACATGGTCCGTCACCTGCCGAAAAAGCACGATGCCACGTACGATCTCATCATTATTGGTGCCGGTCCGGCCGGAATATCTGCTTCGCTGACCGCCAGGAAACACCAGCTGAATTTCGTTACGCTTGACCAGGACACGCTCGGAGGAGCCGTTTTCACCTATCCTCGTGCTAAAGTCGTGATGACAGCGCCGATGGATCTGCCCCTTCACGGAAAGGTAAAACTGTCGAATACCTCGAAAGCTGAACTGCTGAACCTTTGGACTTCCGTTTTAAATAAAAACAATATTCCGATCCGGGAAACCACAAAAGTAGAAAGCATCGAAAAGGAAGGTGACCACTTCAAAGTAACAACTTCGCAAAACGAAAGCCTGACAGCTGCCCGGATACTGCTGTCCATCGGACGCCGGGGAACTCCGCGAAAGCTGGGTATTCCCGGAGAGAACTTGCCAAAAGTACGTTACCGGTTGCTCGACCCCGAAATCATACAAAACCAACAGATAATCGTTGTGGGTGGAGGTGACTCAGCTGTCGAATCGGCCATGATGCTGGCCGAGCAAAATGAAGTAACTTTATCATACCGCAGCGGAAGCTTCAACCGGATAAAGCCGGGAAATGCAACCAAACTGGAAGCAGCTGTTGCCGAACAAAAACTGACCGTCAAGTATCATACGAATGTAACGGAGATTCAAGCGGAGCAAATCATCCTCAGGAATAGTGAAACCAACGAGGAGGAGATCATTCCAAACGATCTTATTTACATTTTCGCCGGGGGTGAACTGCCCACGGAATTTTTAAAGAAAACCGGTATTACCATCACCCGCAAATTCGGTGATGTGATGATGAAACACTAACAACCTGATAAAGCCCATATGAAGAAGGTGCTCATGTGCATAATCGTCCTGATTGTATCGGTTCCCGCCGTTTGGGGACAGATATCGCCCGGCGAACTGTCGAAAGCACATGCGAACCTCGAAGGCATCCGGAACTGTGTGAAATGCCATGAGCTGGGCGACAAGGTAACCAACGAAAAATGCCTCGCGTGCCACACCGAAATTGCCACTCGCATCCAACAACACGAAGGTTATCACGCCTCGTCGGAAGTGCAAGGAAAAGATTGCTCCAGCTGTCACAACGAACATCATGGCCGCGATTTCGACATGCTCAACCTCGACAAAGCCACTTTCAATCACAATCTCACTGGCTTTCAACTGGAGGGGAAACACAAGCAAATCGATTGTCAGGCCTGCCACAAAAAAGAGTTCATCACCAACCCCAAACTGAAAGATAAAAAGCTGACTTACCTGGGACTCTCGCAGCAATGCCTTTCATGCCACCAGGACTACCACCGGCAAACCCTTTCGGATAACTGTACGGAATGCCATAATTTCGAGAGTTTCAAAACGGTTCCGAACTTCCATCACAATCAAACCGATTTTCCTCTGAAAGGAAAACACGCAGAAGTAACCTGCGTCGATTGCCATAGAAAGGAAACCATCGACGGCCAACCATTCCAGCACTTTGCTGAGGTACCGCATGCCAATTGTACCAGTTGTCACAAGGATGTTCACGACAACAAATTCGGGCAAAACTGTACCCAGTGTCACAGTGAACAATCGTGGGCACAAATCAAAGGCATGGCCAACTTCGACCACAACAAAACCGGATTCCCGTTGCAGGGCCTTCATTCGAAAGTCGCTTGCCAGCAATGCCACAAAAATAATTATGCCGCTCCGTTAGCCCACAACCGTTGTAGCGACTGCCATGCCGATTACCACAAAGGCGACTTCAAACGAACGAATCCGACCTCCGATTGCAAAGACTGTCACACGGTTAAAGGATTTCAATTCACCAATTATACTATAGAAAAGCATAATTTGAGTAACTTTAAGCTGAACGGTGCCCATATGGCTACTCCCTGCTTTTCCTGTCACAAGAAAGAAGATCGGTGGCGTTTCCGGAATATTGGCAGCAATTGCATCGATTGTCATCAGAACGTGCATAGTGGATTCATGGATGACCAGTACACGCTGAAGGACGGCTGCAACTCCTGTCACGATGAAAACGCGTGGTCGGAAGTATCTTTCGACCACAGTAAAACCGGATTTGCCTTATCAGGAGTTCACGCCCAAACCAGTTGCGGAGCTTGTCACTACACCAAAGGAGACAACGGAAAAACCGTACAACGATTTGCCCAATTAAATCCTTCGTGCACCGAATGTCACAAGGATGTGCATCACGAACAATTCGCCAAATACGGCAAAGAGGGTTGTTCACATTGTCACGGATTTGACGACTGGAGTGCATCGAAATTCGATCATAACCAGTCGCGGTTCAAACTGGAAGGTGCGCACGCTTCAGTCAGTTGTGTCTCCTGTCATCCGCAAGTAAAATCGAAAGACGGTTCATATACAAAATACACCTATAAATCCATCGAATGCGCTACCTGTCACAACTAATACTGATACTGCTGTTACCCGTCCAGTTATGGGCACAGTCACCACATGGAGACAACTTTAACGTGAAATGTGAAGTGTGCCATTCTCCCGAAGGATGGAATCTGATTGAACATCCAAAATTTGACCACGATACCACCAGCTTTGCTCTGACCGGTACCCACAAAAGTGTGGCCTGCCGGCAATGCCATGTATCGCTGGTCTTTTCGCAGGCACCAGCCAATTGCAACGCCTGCCACAACGATATTCATGAAAATACAGTAGGACCGGATTGCGACCAATGCCACAACACCACAACGTGGGCCGTAACCGACATCATGGAAATACACCTGCGGAGCCGGTTCCCGCTGACCGGTGCGCATACCATGGCCGATTGCTATGACTGCCACAAATCAATATCGCTTATGAGGTTCGACCCGATCGGTGTAGAATGTTACGACTGCCACAAAGAAGATTTCATGGCAGCTAAAAATCCTGACCATATCGCCAGCGGCTTTTCGACCGAGTGTACCGATTGTCACTTCATCAACGCCGTTAATTGGGCCTCCGAAGGCTTCAACCACGATTTCTTCCCGCTGACGGAAGGGCACGCTATTAGCGACTGTGCGGCCTGTCACCAGAATGGAGTGTTTACCGGCTTATCGCCTGAATGCTATTCCTGTCACGCGCAAGATTACAACAACGCTACCGACCCGAATCACGTCACGGCCGGGTTCTCACAACAGTGCCAGGATTGTCACACGACGCATCCGGGCTGGAGTCCCGCGACTTTTAACCACGACGATTTTTATCCGCTGACCGGTGCACATGCCGACATCGCTAATGATTGCCTGAAATGCCACGCCAACGGATACAGCAATACACCCACCGATTGCTACGGCTGTCACAAAACCGATTACGACAACACCACCGATCCGAACCACCTGGCGGCGAATTTCCCGACAACCTGCGACGACTGTCACACCAATGTAGCATGGAAGCCGGCGACATTCGACCACGATGGTCAGTATTTCCCCATCTATAGCGGAACGCACGCCCAGGCCTGGACCTCATGCAGCGATTGTCACACCAATGCAAGCAATTATGCCGATTTCTCATGTATCGATTGCCATACACATGATAAAACCACGACGGATGAGCATCACACGAACGTGAATAACTATGTGTATAACAGTGTAAATTGCTACGAATGTCACCCCAACGGAAGAGCTGAAGATTAAAGAAAAGTAACCGAAAAAACTCACTGATGATGAGAAAAGCAATCATCCCTTTCATGGTCCTGATACTGGCCGGATTCTTCGCGAAAGCGCAGGAAGCGAAACAGCTGACCGGAAAAGTCTCATACATCAGCGCGCAACATGTTTACGTTCGTTTTACCTCTACCGAGGGCATCAACGTGGGTGATACCCTGTACGTCGAATCAAAAGGAAAGCGAACTCCGGGGCTGGTGGTTGTACAGCGCTCCTCCATCTCGTGTGTGACGACCGTTGTTGGTAGTTACTCGCCAAAAATGAATGATTCAATTCGGGCCGTGCTCGAACCCAAAACAACCATCACCGAGGAGAAAAAGCCTGTTCCGGTTCCCCGGAAACCCGTTGCTGTTACGCCACAACCGGCAAAGCCACAGCCGAAGCTGATACAGGAAAAATCGCGGTTGTACGGGCGTGTCAAATTGGCTTCGTACTCGAACTTCTCCAACACCGATGCGAAGAATCAGCAACGGATGCGTTATTCGCTTTCGCTGAACCAGGAGAATATCGGCAATTCACATCTCTCATTCGACAGCTACATCACGTACAATCATCGAACGGATGGCTGGAATACCGATAATCAAAGTATTTTCAACAGCCTGAAGATATACAGCATGGCTGTAGGCTATAATTTCAGCCCCAATACCAGCCTGTGGTTTGGGCGGAGAATGAACAGGAAGATTTCGAATATCGGGGCCATCGACGGACTGCAGTTCGAGACCCGCGTCAGGAATTTCACCTTTGGCGTTGTCGGAGGTGCGCGTCCCGATTACATGGATTACGGCATCAATACCAACCTGCCGCAGTTCGGCGCATATGTCAGTCATGAAGCGAAGGGAAAAGAGGGAATGGTGCAGAGCTCGCTGGCCGTATTCGAGCAGATGAACGGTTCCCATACCGACCGCCGGTTTGTCTACTTCCAGCACAGCAATTCACTGCTGAAAGATTTCAATTTGTTCACTTCGGTTGAAATGGATTTGTACCAGGTGAAAGACAGCGTTCCGACCAACACGCTCGACCTGACCAGTTTCTACATTTCGGCGCGCTACCGGGCTTCGCGCAAGGTGTCGTTTTATGCATCGTACGATGCGCGGAAGAATGTGATTTACTACGAAACCTATAAAACACTGGTCGACCTGATTACCGATAATGCCACGCGGCAAGGCGTTCGCTTTCGTGTGATGGTGCGACCCATCAATTACCTCATTGTTTCGGCGCAGGCCGGTTACCGTTCCCGGAAAGGCGACCCCGATCCATCAACCAATTATAACTTCTTCATTACGCACAGCAAAATTCCCTGGTTGGAGTCGTCGATGACCTTGAACGTGACCAAGCTAAAAACGAGTTACCTCGACGGTCTGCAATACGGAGGCAACCTGTCGAAATACCTGCTGAATGGGAAATTGTACGGGTCGCTCTCCTACCGCATCATCGATTATAGCTTTCTCAATTCCAACTCCGGCATCAATCAAAACCTGGCCGGTTGCTCGTTTGCGTGGTATATCATGAAAAAGCTGCAACTATCGATGAACTACGAAGCCACTATCGAAAAGAGCAACGTCTTCCACCGGATGTATTGGGGATTAAGTCAGCGGTTTTAAATCAAAACATATAGGAAATCAGGTACATTCCAACAAGCCAATACCCTAAAATGACTAAAAAGCACCGGCCTCAATTCTGCACAGTTCTCCATTCTCACAAATTATAAACTAACTGATTGGTAATACTGTAGTAAAAACGGTCGATAGGAATGACCGGCCGAAAATCGTATAAACCATCGAAGGCTACCTGAAACTGAAGGTGTTTGGACATTTGGATATCCAACTGCATCGACGGAGCAATTCGCGGATAGATAATGTCTTTATCAGGAACAAACTGCAAATAATTGATGAACACGAAGTCCGAGTTGTCGGTAATGCGTCTGGTGAATTTAAAACTACTGTTGATTTTAATTTTGTTCCGCAGGATATATTGGTCAGCCGGATTAACCGCAGTATTGACAACGCCCGTATTCCATTTTTCCCTTTCATAAAAAATACCTCCTGATAGATAAATCATGGTCAGACTGTCTCTTTTCAACTCGAAACGCAGATTGGAGCCCGCTAGCCACCGGCTTTTCATACCCAAAATACCATCGTATTGATATTGTGCATAAAATTCCGGAGATATTTTCTGGTTATAATCCATTCGATAGCGCAGGTGGGTATAGCCGGCATCCCACACGTTGGTTTTTCCGGTTCGTGTCAGGCCAAACTGCGCGAGAAGCATCAAAACATCTTTTTTCATGAAATAGGATGCAGACGAACTCGACGTAAAATGCAAAACATGTGTCTGTGATTCATTCAGGTCGAGGCCGGCTTTGATATTTCCATACAACTGATGTTGATGAATACTGTCGATATGCAGCGTCAGCTGATCCACATCCAATATCTGAGCATCAGCCATTTCCGGCAGAATAGCTACCGGCCCCCATAAGAATACGGAAAACAAAACAGCATAGATTTTTTTCGCTAATCTACTCGAAATCATATTATCCATTTAAATTCGACACCAACAACTGACCTGGTCCTTTTGGGGATATATCCGGAACATGAGGTTATCCTGATACATCGCCATCTGCAGTTAAAACAGGTTAGATCATTTTTAGTTCTGCTCTACCTGCCGGGCATCTCGTTTACTGTTTCATTAGGACAATATTATCTAAAAAATCGGCCGCCGAGTATATTGCGGTCGGAGTTAGCAAGTTGCTAGTAAATTATTGAAAACTGAATAATTTTCAGGGAAACCTTCCGCTATTCACTTTGTGGCCTCGTCGTTAAGCCCTGGTATACCCGGGTATCGCGTTGATAAATATCGTCCCGGAATTGCATGTTCCCCTTTGTATCCGTCCAGGCGGTTAAATACAGCAGATAAACCTCCGGCTGCTTTTTTAAAACGACTTTGGTTGTTTGGCCGGAAGCAACTGTCTGGTCAATTTTTTCCTGATTCCAATCGTCCTGATTGCGTAACAAGTAAGCTGCCAAAGCCAACGGATGTTCCACCCGGATACAACCCGAGCTAAAAGTGCGTTGACTACGTTCAAATAACTCCCGATGGGGTGTATCATGAAGGTAAACGTCATATGGATTCGGGAATATAAATTTGACCGCCCCCAGCGAATTATCGACTCCGGGTGCCTGGCGATATACATACCTTGATACCTTTTCATCGTTCCAGTCAATATGTTTGGGATCCAGCACTTTTCCCGCCGCGTCAGAAACGGTAATATGTTTCTCATTTAAATAATCGGTATTTTTCTTAACTTCCGGAAGAATATCGTTTTTCAAAACGGTAGACGGAATCGTCCAAACCGGATTGAAAACCAAATAGCGCATGGTGGAATGAAACACAGGCGTTTGCCGGTACGAACGTCCCACAATTACCGGGTAGGTTCCCACTTCTTTATAATTATCGAAAACAGACAGCGAAAAATCATAGATCGTAACCAGCAGGTAATAAGAAGGCAACCGTTGTGGCAGCCATCGCAAACGCTCCATATTAATCTGAATCTGCTTAATCCTTTCCTCCACCGGCACATTCATCTCGCCCAGAGTTTGAGGTCCGATATTGCCCAAATCCTCCAGGCCATTCCGCTTCTGATAGTTGATGACAGCGGCTTTTAACGTATTATCATAAAAAGTTGAATCTGCATCTGGTATTCCGGAATAATCTCCGGTAACCATCAACCGCCTCCTGACCATGGCCACTCGGTCATCACTCATCCCGGGTGTAAGCATTTTCCCATCCGGAATGCGCTTCCAACCGCCATTTGCTTCCATATCGCGGTAACGCTGCAGCTGGTATTTCAATCCATGGTAATATGGTAACATCGAAATCAATTCAGCATAAACCTCTTTTATCGTCGTTCGGGATAAACGGTACAGGTAGTTTAGCGGATTTTTCTCGTTAAGAATAACATGCCATTGCGGATCAATTTTTACCGGATCCGTTTTCCCCGTCTGAATATGACTAACGTACAACAGGAAAGCATCACTGAGCAAGATGTCCAGTCTGGCGCGATCATGCACATTGCGACTTGAAAGTAATGTTTTTATCCGTTTCAGGTGATAATCGGTTGGCTGTAGCCCGTCAGCATCGCAATGTTCCAGTTGCGACACAAACCCATTGATCTGTTTCGGTTTTACCCAATAAGGTGCATAATGGTCGTGAAGATATGCTTTCTGTAATTCGGATATATTAAAAACTTTTCCTCCCCCGACTAATGTCTGTTCACGTATCAGACATTCGATATTTGACTTTATCTCTCCGTTCAGATTGGCCGCTTTTACCCCCGATGAAATAAGCGCCAGGCCGATGACCAGAATATAAAACAGTTTCAACTTCATAAATTACACAACTCTGGAACGGCGTCAATATTAGCAAATTTTGAAACAATAAGAATAGCCAGGTATGGAAAACCCTTCAAGCGTATTTTCAAAATGAATTAGTTGATGTACGATGTCGTTGGGTAGGTGGATAAAACAAAAACTGCAAGCTCCTATTGATGCAGAACTTGCAGTTTTCAATGTGATCCCGGGAGGACTCGAACCCCCACCAAGGGAACCGGAATCCCTCGTTCTATCCAGTTAAACTACGGGACCAAACCTTATGTGCGATATTCACGGTGCACCGTGATTTTGCGAACACAAAAATAGCAATATTCTTCAAACGCAAAATCGTGTGTTCCGGATTTTTCTCAGAATCCCCGAAATTATTCAGACTGCAGGTTAACTCTCCTGCCGAAAAACCTGAAAATCAGTGGGGCTATTTCAACAAATAATTAAATAAATCAGGGATGGCATATTATATACAAGAAAACCATAATTTTGGTAAATATTGTTTAACACGAAATTATGATTTCGCAAGAGACACTTGAACAATTCCGCGAGGAATACAACCAAATTCTTAGTTCTGTTGAAACCAAAGGTTTTGCTGAGCAGCAGGCTTTTGAGCAATGGAAGACGCACAATGAAAAAGTGGTGGAAAACAGCCTGTTGTTGGGGCAGGCACTGGATATGGAGGACGGCGAGATGCGCATGGCGGAAATCCTGGCGCTGTTTCACGATATTGCCCGTTTCCGCGAAGTTTCGTCTTCGCCCCATTTTTCGAAATTAACCAAAACGGATCATGCCGAAGCAGGCGCCGAATTGTTGTCGTTACTTCCCCCCTTCAAACAGCTGGAAGCGGCGAAACAAGAGATACTGCAAAAGGTGACGATCTTTCATAACAAACCGGAGCTTCCCAAAAAGGAAAACGAGTTTGTAGTGTATTACCTCAAATTACTGCGCGATGCCGATAAACTGGATACCCTCCGTTTGACGGCCGAGTTCCTCACCTACCGTGATGTGAAAGTCAGCCCGGCCGACACCTTGCATCTGTCGAAAAGTCCGGCCATTTCGGATAGCATCTGCAAAGCCATCATCAACGACATGATGCCGAAGAAAGAGGACATGGTTACGTATAACGACTACGTTCTGCTGCAGCTCTCGTGGGTTTTCGATTTAACCTACCGGAAAACCTACCTGCTCTTGAACCAGCGGGGGTACGTTAAGCGGTTGTACGACGCGCTGCCAAAAAACGATAACATCATCGACATATACCGGAAAGCACGCATACACATCGAGAACCAACTTTTCTGATAATGCAACAGATCGTCCACCTCAAAACAGACAAACACAACGGGCTGTACGATATTACCTCGCAAATCGCCAACATCGTGAAGCAAGCAAATATTGGGAGTGGGATGGTCAACGTATATGTACAAGGCGCTACCGCTGGTATTATGATTCAGGAAAACTGGGATAACTCGGTTCAGAACGATGTCATCACTTTACTTTGGAAGCTCGTTCCCCCTGGCGTTTGGGAACACGACGCCCAGGACAACAATGGCGATGCGCACCTGAAAGCAGGAATTGTCGGGCCATCCGAAACCATTCCGATTATTGAAGGTAAAATGGGATTGTCGACCTGGCAAAACATTTTTCTTTGTGAATTCGACGGTCCGCGCGACGACCGTTCGATTGTAGTTACCCTCATTGAAAGTCGTTAGCCTATGCCCCGTAAGCTATTCTGTTTGTGTAACGAAGTGGAAGAATCGGAAGTAAAGAAAGCGATCCGGAAGGGAGAGCTCTATTTTGTTCCGGCCGTTTCGGAAGCCACCGGAGCCGGCACAGGGTGTGGCCGGTGCCGTTCGCGCATTCAGGAGCTGATTGACGAGGAAAAGAAAAGGCTCCCTGCTATCCGGCAGTTGAAGTTAGAGTTTTAAAAGAAGGCTTCATTTTATCGTCATTGCGAAGAAGGAGGAACGACGACGCGACCGAAGGGAGTCCCGATCCTTCGGGAAAGCAATCTCATCAATCCAACACACCGAACCCGCTCCGAACTAATGACTCTAACTTACGTGAGATTACTTCGCTACGCTCGTAATGACGGTAATAAAAAAAAGGTAGTCTGAAAACAGACTACCCCTGATTATATCAGTTCTCTTTTTCTTACATCAAGAAACTAAGCAAGACACCGGCAGCCACCGCTGAACCGATCACACCAGCGACGTTCGGTGCCATGGCGTGCATCAGCAAGTGGTTCGACGGATCTTCCTTCAGTCCCATCTGTTGTACCACACGGGCCGAGTCAGGCACAGCCGAAACACCGGCCGCTCCAACCATCGGGTTAATCTTATTCCCTTTCTTGAAAAATAGGTTCATAATTTTTGCTCCAATTACTCCCCCTGCTGTTGCCACAACAAATGAGGCCGCTCCAAGAATGAAGATTTTAATGGAGGAAGGAGTCAGGAAAACGTCTGCCTGTGTAGAAGCACCCACGGTGATTCCCAGCAACATGGTAATGATGTCGATCAACGCATTAGATGCTGTTACAGCCAGTCGCTTGGTTACACCCGATTCTTTCAGCAGGTTACCGAAGAAGAGCATTCCCAGCAACGGAAGTGCCGTCGGCGCAATGTAGGCAGTCAACAACAGTCCCACAATCGGGAAAAGTACTTTCTCCAACTTGGTCACCGCACGCGGAGGTTTCATTCTGATGAGACGCTCTTTTTTGCTGGTCAGCAATTTGATCACCGGTGGTTGAATCACCGGAACCAAAGCCATATAGGAGTAGGCTGCAATCGCAATAGGACCAATCAGGTTTTTCACCACCTGCCCGTTCGCCATCACATTGATACCGTTGGCCAGTTTGGATGATATAAAGATAGCCGTCGGGCCGTCAGCACCACCGATGATACCGATAGCACCAGCTTCCGGCGGAGCAAATCCCAGCATCAGGGCTCCAATCAGAGTAAGGAAGATACCGACCTGAGCAGCAGCCCCCAACAGCATCAGCTTCGGATTGGAAATCAGCGACGAGAAGTCGGTCATGGCCCCAATTCCCAGGAAGATGAGCGGCGGATACCATCCCTGTACCACTCCCTGATAAAGGTAGTTGAGTACCGATCCCGGCTCGTAGATTCCCAGCTGCAGGTTGAAATCAGTTACCTGGAACATCGGAATATTCCCGATAAGGATACCGGTACCAATAGGAATCAACAGCATCGGCTCGAAGTCGTAACGGATCGCCAAAAAGATAAAGAGCAATCCCACGATGAGCATGACGAAGTGTCCCCAGGTAAAGTTGGCAAAACCGGTAAATTCCCAAAAATTAAACAATCCGGAAAGCGCACCGTCCACATTTTTATATACCTGACCGCTATCGCCGGGCTGTCCAACCAGTTCACCGTTCTGAAATGACAGAACGCGCTGAGGAAGTTGCAGTGTAAAATTCTGAGTTGAATACCCTGAGCGCTGATTCGGGTTGGTGTTTTTCCGAAGATGCATCAGTTTCTTGGCATTGAAGTCCATGATAAGATGCTCATCGGCTATTCTCCATTTTCCCGTATAACGTTCTTTGGCTGAGTCCATGTTAAACGAACCATCACCATTGAATTCAAGGGTTTTAAATCGTTCCACCTTGTCTACGCCGGACCGGGCCGTCACCGTATCGGGGTTGATGATCGGGTTGGCAATGTAGCCGCCCGACCGGTTCACCCACTTTCCTTCCGTCAAATCTGAAGGTTTCAGTTGATTCTGAGCGAAAAGACCGGAAACCGCGAGAAACAGGCTTATAATTGTTAATAGTAATTTATTCATTTCTGCAAGTCTTTTCCGGGTTATGCAATTTCGACCAAAACATCATCCTGAAGAACACTCTGACCAGCAGAAACTTTGATGGCAGCTACTGTACCATCGGCTTCCGCCATAATCGAGTTCTCCATTTTCATGGCCTCCATCACCATGAGGGTTTGTCCTTTCGTCACAGTATCCCCTTCCTTCACGGCTATACTGAGAATAGTTCCGGGCAGCGGAGCTTTAATTGCTTTGGCTTTCGAACTTCTTTTCTGAATCTCGCCTTCGCCCGGCGCTTTTTGAACAGGTTTCCTAACCAGCTTAGGAGTTTTGGCGATTTTCTTCGCCTCCTGATGAATTTCCACTTTATATTGGGTACCGTTTACCTCCAAATCGGCGATATTATCTTCGATATCATTGATCTGAACGTCGTACTGGTTTCCGCTTATGGTAAATTTGAACTTTTTCATTTTGCGTCAGTTATGATTTGATTTTGACTAGTCCACGGATTATCGAGCCCAGCGGTCGTATACTCCGTAAATTTTCGAACTCCAAGGAGAATAACGTCTTCTTACCCGCTTAATCGTCACCACGTTACTTTCTTCGTCGTGCGCTTCATTCAGATACAAATGAATAGCCAATGCAATGGCCGCGTTAACGTTACCCTCCAGTTGAACTTCTTCTTCCTCTCCATCTCCACAATCCTCCTTCTTTCTTCGGCAAGGGCGCCGGAGTTTCATGAGTTTCGGAGCATAAAGGAATACCAGTACCAGGACTGACAAAGCAGTGATAACAATTCCAAAACCAACCAATGCAATGGTCAATCCCAGTCCCTGAACATCCGTTAGTAATATGCTTGCTATGTTCATTCGTTCAGTTTTTACAATGGTATATTCGAATGTTTTTTCGGCGGATTGGTCAACTTTTTCGTTCCCAGTGCCTGTAATCCGCGAATAATGCGGAAACGGGTATTACGGGGCTCGATCACATCATCGATGTAACCATAAGCAGCTGCCTGGTAAGGATTCGCGAAGTTGGCTTTGTATTCATCCTCGTGCTTCTGAACAAATGCAGCCCGTTCCTCTGGATCGGTAATTTCAGCCAGCTTACGACCATGCAACACCTCAACAGCACCCGACGCACCCATCACAGCGATTTCGGCAGAAGGCCATGCGTAATTCAGGTCACCACGCAATTGCTTACACGACATCACATCGTGTGCACCACCATAGGATTTACGAAGCGTAACAGTGATTTTCGGCACGGTGGCTTCACCGTAAGCGAACATCAATTTGGCACCGTGCGTAATGATACCGGCATATTCCTGTCCGGAACCGGGAAGGAATCCGGGAACATCCACTAACGTGATAATCGGAATGTTAAAAGCATCGAGGAAGCGAACAAAGCGAGCTGCTTTACGCGAAGCATCCACGTCGAGTACACCGGCCAGATAGTTGGGCTGGTTAGCCACGATACCAACCGGCTGCCCGTCGAATTTGGCAAAACCTGTCACGATGTTTTTAGCATAGTTCCTGTGAACTTCGAGAAATTCGCCTGAATCCACAACACCGTGAATGACGTCCTTCACATCATAAGGCTGGTTCGGATTATCGGGAATAATCTCGTTCAAGCCATCTTCCAACCGGTCAATTGGGTCATAACATTCGGTGATTGGCGGTTCTTCCAGGTTGTTCTGCGGCAGGTACTCCAGCAATTTGCGAAGTAGCAAAATACCTTCCTCTTCGTTCTCTACCAGGAAGTGAGCCACACCCGATTTCTGCGCGTGCACTTTTCCACCCCCCAGGTCATCAACTGAGATATCTTCACCGGTAACGGTTTTCACCACTTTCGGACCCGTCACAAACATGTACGAGTTGTCCTCGGTCATCATGATAAAGTCGGTAAGCGCCGGAGAATAAACAGCACCACCGGCACAAGGACCGAAGATGGCTGAAATCTGCGGGATAACTCCCGAAGCCAGAATGTTCCGTTCGAAAATCTCAGCATAACCAGCGAGTGAAGTCACTCCCTCCTGGATACGTGCACCTCCCGAATCGTTAATTCCGATAACCGGAGCGCCCGCTTTCATAGCCATATCCATCACTTTGCAGATTTTCTGTGCAAAGGTTTCGGACAGTGAACCACCAAAAACGGTAAAGTCCTGTGAGAAAACAAAAATGGTCCGACCGTCGATGGTACCCCGACCGGTTACCACACCGTCTCCCAAAAATTTCTTTTTCTCCATACCGAAGTTGGTACAACGGTGTGTTACGAACATGTCAAACTCCTCGAAGCTACCGTCATCCAGCAGCATCTCGATGCGTTCGCGTGCTGTAAATTTGCCTTTTTTGTGCTGGGCTTCCATGCGTTTTTCACCGCCTCCCAGTTTAGCTTCAGCACGAAGGTCAATTAGTTTGTTGATTTTATCCTGATTGCTCATTGTGTTTATACTATAGATAGTGAGTTAAAAAATGATTAGTCACTGCAAAGTTCGGTCAGCACGCCGAAAGTGGATTTCGGGTGTAAGAAACCAATGTTCAAACCTTCGGCTCCTTTGCGTCCTTGTTTGTCAATCAAACGGATGCCGTTTTCTTCTGCCTCATTCAGCGCCTGGTCTACATTATCAACGGCAAAGGCAACATGATGAATGCCCGGTCCTTTTTTCTCGATAAATTTACCAATCGGTCCTTCCGGATCGGTTGATTCCAACAGTTCAATTTTGGTTTGTCCTACTTTGAAGAAGGCCGTTTTCACTTTCTGATCGGCTACTTCTTCCACCGCATAACATTTTGTACCCAGCAGTTTTTCATAGTAAGGAATAGTTTCTTCCAAACTCTGGACTGCAATTCCGATGTGTTCAATATGTGATACGCTCATTGTGATTAATGTTTTAGGTTACATCCTAATGGTTAAGGAATAATGATAAATTTTTGACAGAGGTCCTATGATACCTGTCCTTTAAGCTTATATGTAAATAAAAGGAAATATAATTTACTGAATAATGAGATCATTCAGAAACAGAAACGGATTTTCATGATAATTATACATGTGCGAAAACTCTCACCAAATGGCAAGAGTACTGATACCACACTGTCAAACAACACGTTTATGATCGAAAAGCCGATATTTCGCTCCTAATTGACCGAAATATAAAAGATCAGGAAGAAGGCAGAACGTTAGCCCCACCTTACTTCCTTTATGAGTTCCTATTTATTTCGAGGAAATAAATTTATAGTGCGATCCGAAGCGATCAAATGCTGCTTTATCAAGCTCTTCCTGATGATCGGGATGAGCAACCGAAATCAGCAAACGTGCGCGTTCCTGCAGTGTTTTCCCGTAAAGGTTCACAGCACCAAACTCGGTTACTACCCAGTGCATGTTGGCGCGGGTACTTACTACGCCCGAGCCCGGCAATAACGTCGGCGAGATTTTCGACATTCCTTTGGCTGTTACCGATGGCATGGCAATGATAGGTTTACCACCCCGGGAATATCCGGCTCCGCGAATGAAGTCAATCTGACCACCTACACCGGAATAATGTCTGATACCGATAGAATCGGCGCAAACCTGGCCGGTGAGATCAATAGCCAAAGCTGAGTTAATTGCGGTAACGTTGTCCAGTTTTCTAATGACATTTACACTGTTGGTATGGGCCACATCCATCATGGCAACCATCGGGTTGTCATCGATGAAGTCATACAACTTTTGCGACCCCATCAGGAAGGAGGCAACCATTTTGCCCCGGTCGATGGACTTGCGTTTTCCGTTTACCACACCTTTTTCAACCAACGGAAGGATTCCGTCAGCAAACATTTCGGTGTGTACACCCAAATCCTTGTGGTTTTCGAGTTGAGCAAGAACAGCATTCGGAATACCGCCGATACCCATCTGGAGACAGGCGCCATCTTCGACGAGTGCGGCCACATTTTTCCCAATCTGGATGTCTGTGTCGGTCAATGGCGCACAATCGTGAGCAAACAGAGGACTGTCATCCTCGACGAAATAGTCAATCTCGTTGATGCTAATCATGGCATCTCCCCAGGCTCTTGGCACGTTCGGGTTAACAGCAGCAATAACAACATCAGCACACTCAATGGCGGCCAGTGTAGCATCTACTGAAGTCCCCAACGATACAAAACCATGTTTATCGGGAGGAGAAACCAACACCATGGCTACGTTCACTTTCAGGTAGCCTTCGCGGATTAATTTCTGTGTCTCACTTAGGAATACGGGGATATAATCGGCATACCCGGCCTGGGTTTGCTTGCGAAGATTAGAGCCGACAAAAAACTGTTCAGCAACGAAAATACCTTCAAATTCGGGATTGGCATATTCAACTTCCCCTTCAATGTGAATATGCTGAATTTTCACATCGTACAACTCCCCTGCACGACCCCGGTCAACCATAGCGCGAATGAGTTTGTGCGGGGTTACGGCCACACTACTCAAATGTACTCGATCACCAGATTTAATTACTTTTACAGCGTCACCTGCGGTTACATACTTGATCGATTTCATGTGCTTATCATTTGCATTTAAATTTTCCACACGGAACTCGCTACCGATAATCACGATCCTCTGTGAGATATTCTTCTAGGCTTGTTTCATGTAGAAAAATTTTCTGTTTTCAAAGTCAGTGCAAATGTAAAACATATTACAGTCTGTAGGAAAGATTTATGTGCTCAACACGCTTATTTATTAAAAATCAAAATAAATGAGTAAAATGTTTGAAACGCTTTTTATTTTCGGGGCATGAAACCATTACCCAAGTAGTCTGTTTTACGATAAGATACCAATAACAAACTATGGAAAAATACGATTTAGCGGTCATTGGAAGCGGGCCGGGAGGCTTCTCCGCTGCTGTCCGTGCCCTGGATTTTGGAAAGGATGTTTGTTTGATCGAAGCCGGACATGTTGGAGGGGCAGGCGTCATGAATGGAGCACTGACTTCGAAAACCATGTGGGAGTTGTCGCACGATTATGCAGTTGCCGCGGCAGTAGACCGGGGATACCGGGCTTCAGGGCTTCAGGTTGATTTCACGAAAGTCAAGAAATCGGTGATGAAAGCCGCCAAAACCAAGCAATATCAGATTCTTTCGCAAATCGAAACCTACTCCCAAAAGCCCGGACAGAAAGGAAGTTTAACCATTAAATACGGTTTCGCCAGTTTCAAAGACCGGAATACACTGGAAATTGACCGCGGGAAGAAAGAAGATAAGGAGACCATTGAAGCAGATTATATTATTATTGCCACTGGTTCGAGCCCGCGGGAACTTCCCGATTTGAAGGTTGACCAAAAACGCATCATCAACTCGGACGGTATTCTCAACCTCAAAAAATTCCCCGAGCGAATGATGATCATCGGTTCCGGAATTATCGGCTGTGAGTTCGCCACTATCTTTTCCAATTTTGGACACACTGAGGTTCACCTTCTCGACCGCGCACACCGTGTAATTCCCTTTGCCGACAATGACGTCAGTGATTTCGTATCCGGAAACCTCCAGAAGAACGGGGTCGTCATTCACCACACCGCCAACTTGCGTACCGTTAATAAAAAGAAAGACTACCTGGAAGTCGTGCTCGACTATGAGGACGGGCACAGCACAGTAATCGAAGTAGATGTCGTTCTGGTTTCGATTGGCCGCGATCCCAACACCAAAGGCCTGGGACTGGAAAACGTTAATATACAAACAACGCCGCACGGCTACCTGAAAGTAAATGAAGAGTGTGCTACCGGCGATTTCGACAACTGCAACATCTTTGCTGCGGGAGACGTCACAGGGCACAAAGCACTCTACTGTGTAGCTGAAGAACAGGGACGTTTTATTGTCGAGGCCATCTTCGGCGAACTGGAGTATCCCACCGATTACTCGCACATGCCTACGCTCATGTTCTTCAAACCGGAAGTCGCTTCGGTTGGCGTCAACGAAAAGATTCTACAGGAGAAGAAGATTCCTTACAAAGCAGCATTCTATTCCAACGAAATGGTGAACCGGACCATCGCCATGCGGAACACCAACGGCTTTGTGAAAGTATTGGTCAGCGACGATGGGCGTGACCGGATTTTAGGAATGCAGGCTGCCGGTCCACAGGCATCCGCTTTCATCGTCTCCGTTTCGTACCTGATGAATTCCGAAAGCGGGATGAATGAAGTACTTCGAAGTATTCATCCTCACCCGAGTGTGACGGAAGGAATACAGGAATGTTTCCGGGTATTCAACAAACGCTCCATCTTCAAACCCGAAGCTTTTCCTGATAAGATAAAAAGCTGGGCCTGGAAGCCGCTCGAATTACAAAGCGAAAAATCATAAAATACAAGCCGCAGATTGAGCAATTCTCTCTGCGGTTTTTTGTTGCCAAAAGGAATTGTGAACTTCATGGAACGACATCGGTCAGCAACATGTATCAACCGAATCCATAAAGCGAATTTCCTTATATTTGTGGCATCCGAATTATCTGATTTCGTAAACGAAAACAACCCACACAATGATCCTGTTCTTTAGAGGCAAATCCAACTTGATTGCCGTTGATGCACACGAGGAAATTAACCAGCAAAACCTCGAAAAACTAATCTGGCTCTTTGACCAGGCGCAACCTATCGACGCCGACCATCTGGAAGGCAATTTTGTTGGCCCGCGCAAAGAGATGATTACTCCCTGGAGCACCAACGCAGTCGAAATCACACAAAATATGGGAATTAGCGGCATTGCCCGCATCGAGGAGTTTTTCCCGGTCGACACCGATTCCCCGCAATTCGACCCGATGTTGCAGGCTTTTTACAAAGGACTCGATCAGCATGTGTTCACCATCGATCGGAAACCCGAGCCCATTATTTACATCGATAACATTGCCGATTACAACCAAAAAGAAGGGCTGGCCTTAAGCACTGAAGAAATTGATTACCTGGAAGGTGTAGCAAAACGAATCGGCCGCAAACTAACCGACAGCGAAGTATTCGGATTTTCGCAGGTCAACTCGGAGCACTGCCGCCACAAAATTTTTAACGGAAATTTCATAATCGACGGCAAAGAACAACCTTCCACCCTCTTCCACCTCATCAAAAAGACCACCCAAACCAATCCCAACACCATCGTTTCCGCGTACAAAGACAATTGCTCCTTCAGCAAAGGTCCTAAAGTTGAACAGTTTGCACCGGCCACACAGGATAAACCCGATTATTTCGTTGTTGAAGATATTGACACCGTGCTTTCGCTGAAAGCGGAAACACATAACTTCCCAACTACTGTTGAGCCATTCAACGGTGCGGCTACCGGAACTGGTGGAGAAATTCGCGACCGGATTGCGGGCGGAAAAGGCAGCTATCCCATAGCTGGAACAGCAGTTTATATGACCAGCTATTCGCGCACAGAAGACGGCCGTGAATGGGAAGAAGCGATGGAAGAACGTCCCTGGTTATACCAAACACCAGAGCAGATTCTGATTAAAGCATCCAACGGGGCGTCTGATTTCGGAAACAAATTCGGACAACCTCTCATTAACGGTTCTCTACTCACTTTCGAGCATACCGAGAACTTCAAAAAATATGGTTACGACAAAGTCATCATGCTGGCCGGCGGCATCGGTTACGGCCGCAGTGAAGACAGTCTCAAAGATACACCTTCGACCGGCGACAAAGTGGTGTTGCTTGGCGGTGATAACTACCGCATCGGAATGGGCGGTGGCGCTGTTTCATCGGTCGATACCGGTGAGTTCGAAAGCCACATTGAGCTGAACGCTGTACAGCGCGCCAACCCCGAAATGCAGAAGCGTGCCTACAACACCATCCGCGCTTTAGCGGAATCGGGCAAAAACCCGATTGTTTCCATCCACGATCACGGTGCGGGTGGTCACCTGAACTGCCTCTCTGAGCTGGTAGAAGAAACCGGTGGAAAAATCCATCTGGACAAACTTCCGGTTGGTGACCCAACACTTTCCGCCAAGGAAATCGTAGGAAACGAATCGCAAGAACGAATGGGGCTGGTTGTCCGGGAAGAAAACCTCGAACTCATCCGTCGCATTGCCGATCGTGAGCGGTCGCCGATGTACGACGTTGGTGAAACCACAGGCGATCACCGATTCACCTTTGAAGATTTCAAAACCGGCGAAAAACCCATCGACCTCGATTTGGCCGATATGTTCGGAAAACCACCGGTTACGGTATTGGAGGACACGACCGTTGAAGAAAAATTTGCGCCGATTGCTTACGAGAACGAAAAAATTACCAGTTACCTGGAACAAGTGCTGCAATTGGAATCAGTTGGTAGCAAGGATTGGCTGACCAACAAAGTGGACCGTTCGGTAACTGGAAAAATAGCCAAACAGCAATGCGCCGGCGAGCTACAGCTTCCGCTGAATAACCTCGGTGTAATTGCTATCGATTACCAGGGGAAATATGGTATTGCCACTTCCATCGGTCACGCACCGGTAGCCGGATTGGTTGACGCGCCGAAAGGCTCCATCCTCTCCATCGCCGAGTCGCTGACCAACATCGTTTGGGCACCATTAACGCACCGTATTAAGGGCGTTTCGCTTTCCGCCAACTGGATGTGGCCGGCCCGTAACCCGGGCGAGAATGCCCGCCTGTACAACGCAGTGGAAGCCGCTTCCGATTTTGCCTGCGAACTGGGCATCAACATTCCTACCGGGAAAGATTCTCTTTCGATGACACAGAAATACAAGGATGATGTCGTCCTTGCTCCCGGAACAGTTATCATTTCCGCATCCGGCGAAGTTTCCGATATCCGCAAAGTAGTGGAACCAGTGCTCGTCAACGACGCATCAAAACCACTATATTATCTCGATTTATCGGGAGTACCGAAGACACTTGGCGGAAGTTCGTTTGCCCAGATTGTGAACAAGCTGGGAGATGAAGCTCCTACCGTAAAAGAGCCTGCTGCTTTCGTGAAAGCGTTTAATGCCGTTCAGGACGCCATCGATAATGGTTTAGTAGCTGCTGGCCACGACATATCTGCCGGCGGAATGATTACCGCTCTGCTGGAAATGTGTTTCGCGCAGAACAAGGGAGGTATTGAAACTGACCTGAGTGCGCTGAATGAAGCTGATTCCGTAAAACTGCTTTTCAGTGAAAACCCGGGATTATTGCTTCAGGCCAATGATGCAGAAAAGCTTGAGGCACTGATGAACGAAAAAGGTGTCGACTTGATTAAGATTGGACAGCCTTCTGTGAAACGCGAAATCGCTGTTACCAACCAAGGAACAGAATTAAACTTCGATATAGATTCGCTCCGTGAACTGTGGTACAAACCTTCATACCTGCTCGACCGGAAACAGAGCGGAAGCAAGCTGGCGTTGGAACGTTATCAGAACTACAAGAAACAGGCTCTTGAGTTCGACTTCCAGTCATTCGACGGAGAATTTGCCAGTCTGGGCATCGATCCCAAACGTCGCCAACCGTGCGGCGTGAAAGCGGCTATCATCCGCGAGAAAGGTGTAAACGGCGATCGCGAAATGGCCTGGAGTCTTTACCTCGCCGGTTTCGATGTAAAAGACGTTCACATGACCGACCTCATTAGTGGAAGAGAGACGCTGGAAGAGATCAACATGATAGTTTTCGTTGGCGGCTTCTCCAACTCCGATGTACTGGGTTCGGCCAAAGGTTGGGCCGGAGCTTTCCGTTACAACGAAAAAGCACGTACAGCACTGGAGAACTTTTACCGTCGCGAAGACACACTGAGTTTGGGTGTTTGTAACGGTTGCCAGTTGATGATTGAGTTGGATTTGATTTATCCGGAGCATGCAGAGAAAGGTAAAATGCTGCACAACGAATCACATAAATTCGAATCCGGCTTCATCAATGTGGATATTCAGGAAAACGATTCAGTAATGTTGAAAAATATGGCTGGAAAGCGGTTGGGAATTTGGGTAGCTCACGGAGAAGGCAAATTCAGCCTGCCGCTGGAGGAAAATGACTATCACATCCCAATGAAATACACCCACGAAGGGTATCCGGGTAACCCGAACGGTTCGGTATTCAACACCGCTGCTGTTTGTTCGAAAAATGGTCGCCACCTGGCCATGATGCCGCACCTGGAACGGGCTATTTATCCATGGCAATGGGGAACTTATCCCTCAGCTCACAAAGACGACAAAGTGACTCCGTGGATTGAGGCATTCGTCAACGCGAGGAAATGGATTGAAAATCAGCAGCAATAAAATAACAGGAGCCGGCTCTATAGTCTGGCTCCTTTTCTTTTTCCCACCATCTGATATTCCCTCAAAGTTTACTAACTTTATGATGAGTATTGACGATGTATCTCTAATCAAGCAGAGCTAAATGAGCCTCAAATCTGTTTTTGTAACTGTTATTTTCCTTTTTGTCGGCCTGACAGCTCAATGCCAGCCGTTGTCTGTTCCCGACACGCTAAAACAAAAGTTACAAGGTCTGTCTGAGTCAGAACAGGCCCAAACACTGATTAATAACTCTACTTCATTTCTACCCGCCAAATCCGAATTGGCACGTTTTCTCTGTAATGAAGCTCTAACAAAGCTGGAACAGACAGAAAAGGATCATCCCAAGCTTATCGCCAAAGCAAATTACGTTATCGGAGAATCGTATTACTACGAAAGTGATTTTAAAACGGCCCGCCCTTATTATGAAAAAGCATGCAGTATGTTTCAGACGATAGGCGATACTTCACTTTGCGCCGAGACCAAAAACTGCATTGGCCTCACTTATTATTATACAGGAGAGTTCAACAAGGCAATTCAGGAATTTATCAATGCCTACAATCTTTATTCTGAGCTCAAACAAAAAAGCGACATGGCTGATATGCTTACCAATATCGCCATGATCCAAAAAGAAACCGGTGACAATGCAAAGGCAATGAAAAATTATGTCGACGCATTGGCGGTGGAAGAAGAACTGGGAGACAGCTCCAGCATCGCGATTATTTCAAACGGTATTGGCTTGTTAAATATGGACCGAGATAGTCTCGACCTCGCATCACAATACCTTAACCGGGCAAAAGACATTTTTCACCGACTGGGACAGGTTTCGCGGGAAGCTTCGGTGTTGCATAATCTGGGCATGATTTTTCAGAAGAAAAACGAATATCAACGTTCGCTTCCCTATCTCCGCAAGGCAAAAGAGCTGTTTAAAGAAGAGGGAGACATTATGGGCGAAGCTTATGTTCTGCACGGAATGGGAACAGCTATGTCCAAACTAAAGCTGTATAATCAGGCTGAAAAAGACTACCTCGAAGCATTAAGTCTTGCCAAAGAACACGATCTCCCGTTGCTCATCAGGGACACCTATAAGAACCTGTACGAGTTCCATAACGATAGAAACGAGTATAAAAAAGCGCTGAAGTATCATGTCATGTACACCCAGCTGAAAGACAGCCTCTTCAACAAGGAGAAAGCAGACCAGTTGGCCAAAATACAAACACAGTACGAAACGGAAAAAAATGCCCGTGAAGTTCAGAATCTAAAACTCGAAAATGAGCTGAAAGAAAGCAGGCTGAAAAGAAATATCCTGGAAAACAAAATTGCCTATGGTCTGGCCGGCATCTTTCTTATCATTCTAATCATTTTATTGAATCGTTTTCTGGAAAACCGACAGGCTAACCGGCTACTTGAGTCGAAGAACAAAGAGATTGAAATTCAAAAAGCAGAACTGGAGGATCTCAACCACGCCTACCGGGAAATGAACAAGGAGTTGCGTACCCTGAATTCAGAAAAAGATACGTTCTTCTCCATCATTGCTCACGATTTAAAGAATCCTTTTCACGCACTACTGGGTTTATCGTTCTTATTAAAAGAAGATTATCCCAAACTGACGGACCATGAGCGGGTCAATTTTGCGGGCGAAATCAACCAGACCAGTATTAAGATATTCCAGATGCTCGAAAACCTGTTGGCATGGGCCCGCACACAGACCAACCAAATTGAATACAATCCGGAATACATCAATCTGAGTGAATTTGCAGAGGAGTTGTACGAGAATACCATCACCCAAGCTCACCAAAAGGACATATTTCTTTCGTTTGACATTCGGCGACAACATCAGGTTTATGCCGATGCCTTGATGCTGGAAACGGTAATAAAAAACCTTATTACCAACGGAATCAAATTCACTCCCAGAGGAGGTGCTGTCCGGGTAAAATCGGAGCTGGAACCCGAAAGCAACTTTATTAAAATCTCGGTATTTGATACCGGTGTAGGACTCACACCGGAAGAACAGGGCAAATTATTCCGCATCGACAGGCACCTGAAAAAGACAGGCACCGACAGCGAAGAAGGCTCAGGACTTGGATTACTTGTTTGTCAGGAATTTGTCAAAAAAAACGGAGGGAAAATCGGCGTCACCAGTGAACCAGGCAAAGGCAGTCATTTTTGGATTACAATGCCCATTTCAGATAGAACATAATATTTTAAAATAGTCTTTCCCATTTTTCATTCGATGAACAGATCCGTACGTTCGTCAGAAAGTTTTCAACGTTTATTAACAAAACTTTTTTCTCGCTGCCCCTTTTTGTAAATTAAGTTCAAATAGATCGAAAATGGAGCATTTCCGTAAAATAAATTATGCCCATATTAAGGAATACATCCTCCAGTCCTCCCGGAGTGGAAAGACTCTTCATCTCTCCGATTTTGATGCAAAATTCTGGTTACACCACGAAAAGGTGAACCTCGACCAGATTAAAGCGATTTATCGCTTGTTGGGTAATATTCAAAATGTTATCATCCCATCGGGAGACTATAAAGGACTATATTTCTTTTCGGAACGGGAAAATGTCTTCTATAAATACGAGAGCACCGCAGTAACTGTATAGGTAATTTTCTTACTTTGCGGGGTCAATCGTATACCATGGGAGTTTTAACCAGAGAACATGATCCGATGGGAGCTGCCATATGGGATTATTACACAGCTGCCAAAGACCATCAAATTACAGTAAAGACAGACATTGCGGAAGACGAGGAGTTATCCCCCGCCTATCTTTTCAGAGATTTCGACCAGATGCCGGAGATTGAGCAATCGGCACTGGATAAAACCATCGGCCACGTACTTGACGTAGGTGCCGGTGCCGGTTCACATGCACTTTGGCTTCAGGAAAAAGGATTAAAAGTAACCGCCCTGGATATTTCTCCTTTTGCCTGCCAAACGATGAAAGAAAGAGGCGTTCAGGATGTTCGTTTACTCGATGTCATGCAGATGAAGGACGAACAATTCGACACCATTTTACTGTTAATGAATGGACTGGGAATTTCTGGCACACCACAAGGACTTGATCTTTTACTAAATCATCTGGGCACATTACTCAAACCTGGCGGACAAATTTTGGCTGATTCAGCTGATTTACTCCATCTGTTTACCGACGAAAACGGTGAAGCCTGGATAGATTTAAATTCAGACAAATACTATGGACAGGTTGAGTACCGTTTAAGTTACCGGGATGTAGAAGGCATTCCTTTCAATTGGCTTTTTGTTGACCAGGAAACACTCACATTGACAGCGCAAAAAAATAAATTACAGGTAGTCGATATGATAGAAGGTTCCCATCATGATTACCTTTCAGTATTAAAAAAAATTTGAAATGGCTCACACCAACAGAAAACTGACATCCGATGAAATTGAAAAACTGGAACAACGACATTGCACGGCGGAAGACTGGAATCAGATTACTGTTCCACATGATTTCGATATCCGAAACCTCCGAAACGTGCACTTTTATGGGACCAACGTACTGGGCCGCTTCGACAAAAAAATTAAGTTTTTCAACGGAATAGAAAAACCGACCGGGATATACGATGCCTCATTGCACAACTGCACCATCGGCGATAATGTGCTCATTCGCGGCGTACAACATCTTATCGCCAATTACGACATTGAAGAAGATGTAGTGATTAAAAATACCGACCAGGTTGTCGTAACCGAATCTTCTACTTTTGGTAACGGTACGATGGTGGCTGTTCTCGATGAATCCGGCGGACGCTCAATCCCGATTTACGACCATCTTTCGGCACACCTCGCATACATGATGACACTCTATCGTCACCGACGCGATTTACAGGAAAAACTATTTGCCTGGGTGGAACAATATGCCGAGAGTCGCCGGGCGGAAAGAGGATTCATTGGAAAAGGCACGCGAATACTGAATTGTCACTCCATTATCAATGTATATTTTGGCCCTTACACACTGGCGGAAGGCGTTCACCGGCTGGAGAATGCGACCCTAAACAGCAAAATGGAATCACCCGTTGTTTTGGGAGCCGGAGTTATTGGCCGCAATTTTATCGTCAGTTCCGGTTCTGAAATCTCCGACGGAGCCATTGTAGAAAATTGCTTCATCGGGCAGGGCTGCCAGTTAAGCAAACAATACTCGGCTGAGAACTCGCTGTTCTTTGCCAACTGCCAGGGTTTTCACGGGGAAGCATGCTCCATATTTGCCGGCCCATACACCGTCACCCACCATAAATCGACTTTGTTGATTGCCGGAATGTTCTCATTTCTGAATGCAGGTTCCGGTTCGAACCAAAGTAACCACATGTACAAACTTGGGCCGATTCACCACGGTATTGTACAACGCGGTTCGAAAACAGCCAGTGACTCTTACTTATTGTGGCCCGCTAAAATCGGTCCCTTCACTTTAGTTATGGGACGTCACTACAAGAATTCTGATACGTCGGATTTACCTTTCTCCTATATGATCGAGAACAAAGACGAGAGTTACCTGATGCCTGGAATCAACCTCCGGAGCGTTGGTACCATTCGTGACGCCATCAAATGGCCACGAAGAGACCGACGAACCGACCCCGATATGCTCGACTTTATTAACTTCAACCTGCTTAGCCCGTTTACCATTCAGAAGATGTTGCGAGGCCAGCAGGTTCTCGAAGACTTACAAAATATTTCAGGAAAAACATCCCAGACCTACTCCTACAGTTCAACCATTATCAAGAACTCCTCGCTTCAGAAAGGTTGGCAATTGTATAATATGGGAATCACCAAGTTTTTAGGTAACTCGGTGATCACCCGATTAAAGGACTCGGGAATAAAAACTGAAGAAGAGATGCGTCAGCGTCTCACTCCTGGTACCGAAATCGGTGAGGGAGAATGGATTGACCTGGGCGGATTGATTGCTCCCAAAAAAGAGGTTTCATCACTGATGAACAAGATTGAGGCAGGAGAAATCACGGAGTTAACAGAAGCACGTGAATGGTTTGCGCGTCTCCACAGCAACTATTACGAATATGAATGGACGTGGGCTTCTCACCTACTGGAAAAAAGGCTTGGAAAATCGATTTCCGAGATGACCATCAGCGACATCAAGGGAATGGTAGAACGCTGGAAAGAAAGTGTTGTTTCACTCGACCGCATGCTTTACGACGATGCCAGGAAGGAATTCACACTAAAATCACAAACCGGTTTCGGTTCGGACGGAAATGAAGAAACACGTTCACAAGACTTTGAGGTGGTAAGAGGAACCTTTGAAAACAATCAATTTGTTCGGGAAATTCTGGATCATATCGAACGAAAATCCCGACTGGCCGACATCATGCTCGAACAGTTAAATCAACTACAATAAATGAAAGCCGGAGATTCCGGCTTTTTTATTATCGATTATCTTCGTTTTTCTTCAGAAGTCGAAATTCCGTTCTACGGTTACGAGCACGTCCGTCGGCAGTGGTGTTGCTGGCAACCGGCTGAGTGGCACCATAGCCTTTCGCCACCAATCGCTGAGCGGAAATACCTTTTTCCTCCAAAAAGCTGACAACAGACTTCGCCCTTTGTTTTGAAAGCTCGAGGTTATGAGCTTTTGTTCCGGTATTGTCGGTGTGCCCCGAAATTTCCACTATCCATTCCGGATTTTTCTTCATAAATGCCACGACCTGATTCAATTGTGGGAAAGACTCCGGCTTTAGCGTTGCCGAATCGGTATCGAAAAACACATTCCGAAGGGTCGTTACACTCCCAGCCTTTATAGGCTGCAAAGCAATTGCTAGCTGATATGGCTTCGATTTCTCATACGAATCCCGTAAATCAAAATGCTCGGAATAAAACAGGTAGCCAGGAGTTTCTATATTTAATCCGTAATTCTCTCCTGCCGGAAGGCACAAGAGGAATTTCCCGTTCAACGCATCGGGCCGGGTTTCTTCGAAAACACTATCATTCTTCAGATTAATAATTTGCACCATAGGTGAAAGTGGCTGCGATGTTTCAGCATCGAACACTTTTCCTGCTGCGTAACTAACCGCATCAGGCCGCAATGCTTCGGGCAGAACGAAATGAAAAATATCTTTTCCGCCATACCCTTCCCGATTGGAGGCGAAATAGGCATTCTCACCTGTTACATCGACAATCAGGCCTTCATCGTCCTCATTCGTATTAATCGGGTAACCCAGATTTTCCGGTACCGAGAATCCATCGCCTCCATTTCTTGAAACGAATAGATCATTTCCCCCCAGGCCAGGCCAGTAATCCGAAGCAAAGTAGAGCGTTTTACCATCGGCATGAATAAAAGGCGACGACTCATTGCCAGGCGTGTTAACCGCTTCCACGTTGGTCACCTTTCCGTAAACCGGCAGTCCCGAAGGGGTGATACTAGTACGTTCAGCTCGCCAGATATCCATTTTCCCCTTCCCTCCTTTGCGATTGCTGGCAAAATAAAGATAGCGACCGTCAGCTGTGACCGATGGCTGAGACTCCCAGCCTTTTGTGTTCACCGGTGCCATCAGGTTGAGCGGCTTCATCCATTTCCCGTTACGCTTCATGGTAAAATAAATATCGCAACTACCATAACCGTCCTTTCGGTTGCAAGCGGTGAAAAATAATAAATTCCCGCTAGCTGAAATGCACTGTGCTCCCTCATTATCCGGCGTGTTCACGGGCGGCCCCAAGGCCCTGGCAACTGACCAACCGGTACTATCAAGATGTGATGAATAGAAATCCTCCTGTGGAAAACGCAACGGCCTCCCGGTAGAATCAACCGTTATCAAGCGCGTAAAAACAAGCTGATTTGCCTCCGCATTCAAACTGGGCCAATATTCATTTTCCTTCGTATTGATATTCGGACCGAGATTTTCCGGGTGAAACGGAACCGAGTGCTTTATTGCGTAGCTGGCAAATTCGGCTGCTTTCAGCAAATGCTTCGCATCATTTTCCTTCTTCGGCGAAAGCCTGAAATACCGTTTTAGATTGACAACAGCCGAGTCGTACACGCCCTTTTTATATTGGAGTGAAGCCAAAAAGTAAAAGCCCTGAGGATAACTGAGCGAGTCCGTCTTCAAACCCGCTTTTAGATGTATCTCCTCCTGCTCCGATTTCTTCTTCCAATGGTAGATATCAGCCAGGGCGAAATGCGCCAAGGCGAAATGCTCATCCAGCCGCAGAACATGCTGAAGCTTGTTAATAGCTTCGTTGCTTTTTCCTTGCTGAAACAGTTGTTTTGCTTCGTTAAACTCCCGCTGAAGCCGGGGATCTACGTTTTTCTGCGATTGTCCCACCCCCTGAACAGAAAAGCACAAAGCAAAAAATAGCATAAAAAATAGGCGTCGCATATAATGTATAAAGATTCTTTTCGTTATGATAGAGAGCGTTACATTGAAATAAACGATCAATTTTTCGTTTTATGGTTGCAAACTAATTAAAAAGATTTGTATAATTACCGATAAATAAACTTAGTCGCACACAAGAATACAAAACTCTAACAACCAACAAATTAAAAATTAAGAGAAGAAATAAGCATCCACAGCCAAAAACCGCCAAACGATGAAAAGGCGATATTCCGCCAATAGCGGAATACAACCACACGATGTCCAACCGGATTGAGTTGAAGAAAAACATACTTTTCCTTGATTTACATGTAGTTTAAAATTGAAATTAATATCAAAATTTGATAGATTTATTCCAATATCGTAAACCGAAACGGATATTAATCATCACGTTATGAAAAAAAAGAATTTTAAAAAGAACCGGGATGTAATGGATGGCAGAGATGATTCACTCCGCCCAAAAAAGATTCGCAGAAAAGAGAAAAACGCATTTCTTTTGAGCGAAGAAGAACTGAATGAGGATCTGGAAGATTGGGAAGAAATTAAAAGTTATAATCGGTATGATGATGACGAAGAAGATTTCTACGACGAGGAGGACGATGATTAGTCAAACGATTCGATCATCCCAAACGATTCAAACCAACTAAAATATACAGAGGAGAGGCCACTCTCCTCTTTTTTATGCTCTTTCCCCGCGATATGGATGCCCAACAGCATCCGAACTATGTCCCACTCATATATGTTTCATAAATTAAAACAGTCACATATCATGATATTTTGTTAATTTGGTACATCGGCCGCACATAAGTCAAACACTAATACGAACGTCATGAAAACAGAAGCCATTAACGTTGATGAGTATCTGACGATGATTCCCGAAGAACGGGCACAGGTTATTGCCAAAATTCGTTTAATGATTCAAAAGTATTTCCCTGACATCGAAGAGACAATGGAATACGGAATGCCCACTTACAAGCCGTTTTGCGCCATGGCCTCACAAAAAAAGTACCTGACGTTTTATTTGTTTGACGGACGAAAAATTGAGAAATACCGTGACCGTTTTGCCAATGCCAGCATCGGACGTAGTTGTATTCGCTACACGCATCCGGAAGAATTTCCGCTAAATGTGCTGGAAGAAATTTTTGAAGAAATGAAATCGTGAAGAATGGAGTCGTATTGGTTTGCCCGAATTTATGATCCCTTAGTGGAACCGGTTTTAACCGGACTGAGAGAAAACTTAACAGAATCACTTGTCAATTTAAAAATCGAAAACATACTGGATGTCGGCTGCGGAACCGGTAGCCAACTTCGTCGGCTTGCTACGAAAGGAATTAGGTGCACAGGAGTCGACCGTTCGGATGGCATGCTGAGAGTCGCTCGTAAGAAATCGTCCGGGATCGAATACATCCAAGCCGATGCCACCGCATTACCCTTTCGCGACCAGCAATACCAGGCAGCAATGATTTCACTGGCATTGCACGAGAAAAGCCCGGAAGAAGGTCGTCTTATTCTGAAGGAAATGCTTCGTGTGGTAAAACCCGATGGCTATTTAATCATCGTTGACTATCACTTTACCGAAAACCGAAAATGGATTGCCGACAAAGCAGTTTCGTTCGCTGAATTCATGGTTGGTGGCGACCATTACCGTAATTTCCGATATTACAGGAGGAACGGCGAATTGACCAGTATTATCGATGGCCTCCCCATGAAACATCATTCTTCCCGGAACTTCGCAGGAGGAACCATCGCTCTCAACTTTTACCAACCAGCCTGATTCCCAAATAAAGGAGCCTATAAACAAACCCAGAACAGGCTTCTGGTAACCCATTTGTTTTCATGACACATGGTTTCTCTGATGTCCGAAAAAGGCTATCTTTGCCCACTCAAAAGTTAGTTATGGGTTTTAAGGAAGAAATTAAACGCCGCAGGACCTTTGGAATTGTGAGTCACCCGGATGCTGGTAAAACCACATTGACCGAGAAGCTGTTGCTTTTTGGTGGTGCCATTCATACGGCAGGAGCGGTAAAAAGCAATAAAATCAAGAAGAGTGCTACGTCTGACTTCATGGAAATTGAACGTCAGCGTGGAATTTCCGTGGCTACCTCGGTAATGGGGTTCGAATACGAGGGGTACAAAGTCAACATTTTGGATACGCCCGGTCACCAGGATTTCCAGGAAGACACGTTCCGTACGTTGACTGCTGTCGATAGCGTGATTATTGTAATTGATGCTGCCAAAGGTGTTGAGCCGCAGACCGAAAAGCTGATGAATGTCTGCCGGATGCGCAAAACGCCGGTGATTGTCTTTATCAACAAAATGGACCGCCCAACAAAGGACTCTTTCGACCTGCTGGACGAAATTGAAGAACAACTGAAAATCAAGGTTCGTCCACTGAGCTGGCCCATCAACAACGGTCCCGATTTCAAGGGAGTTTACAACATCTTCGACAAGAACCTGAGACTTTTCAATCCCAGTATTACAGAGATTGAAGAAGGCATTAGCTTTGAAGATCTCGATTCTTCGGATTTGGAAAATTACATTGGAAACGATGCCGATGTATTGCGTGAAGAGTTGGAGTTGGTAGAAGGCGTGTACCCTGAATTTAATGTAGAAGATTACCGTGCCGGTGATTTGGCGCCGGTTTTCTTCGGAAGTGCCTTGTATAACTTCGGTGTACATGAGTTACTGAACACATTCGTACGCATCGCTCCGCATCCACGCCCAAAAGATGCAGAAGAGCGTAACGTGGACCCCACGGAGGAGAAATTTACCGGCTTCGTGTTTAAGATTCACGCCAACATCGACCCGAATCACCGTAGCCGTATCGCTTTCGTGAAAATATGCTCAGGTACATTCAAACGGAATACCAACTACAAACACATGCGGTTGGGAAAGAATTTCAAGTATTCCAGTCCGACTGCTTTCATGGCTTCAAAGAAAGAGATTATCGAAGAAGCCTATCCCGGTGATATTGTAGGTATTCCCGATACGGGCAATTTCATCATCGGTGATACCATTACCGAAGGTGAAGATTTGCATTTCAAAGGCATTCCTTCATTCTCACCTGAAATCTTCCGATACATTGAAAATGCCGACCCGATGAAATCCAAGCAGCTAAACAAAGGTGTTGACCAGTTGATGGACGAAGGTGTTGCACAGTTGTTCACCAGCGAGTTGAACGGTCGAAAAATCATCGGAACCGTGGGTGCTCTTCAGTTTGAGGTTATTGAATACCGGCTGGAACACGAATACAATGCGAAGTGTCGGTGGGAAAACCTTTCGATGTACAAAGCCTGCTGGATTGAAAGTAACGACAAAGAGAAACTGGCTGATTTCAAAAAACGGAAACACAACAAAATGGCCAAGGACAAACACGGGCGTGACGTCTTCATGGCCGATTCGCCATTTATATTGGATATGGCTCAACGTGATTTTCCGGAGTTAAGCTTCCATTTTAAATCAGAGTTTTAAAGATACAACCCGGGACAACTTCCCGGGTTTTTTCATATTTTTCCGAAAAACTAAAACTAACAAACCGATGGACGCTACCTTCATGGACTCGAACCTGTTCAACTACCTGGTTCTTCCCCTAATAATATTCTTTGCCCGGATTTTGGACGTAACCATAGGAACCATTCGTATTGTGATGGTGTCGAAAGGGCAAAAGAATCTCGCTCCGCTACTGGGCTTCTTCGAAGTATTTATCTGGATATTGGCGATGAGTAAGATTGTGCAAAACCTCGACAACTGGGTCTGCTACATATTTTACGCCGGAGGTTTTGCGGCCGGTAACTTCATTGGTTTAATGATTGAGGAAAGGCTGGCTGTAGGTATTGTACAGCTTCAGATTATCACCCGAAAAGACTCGACGAAATTAATTAATGCGCTGAAAAATGCAGGATATGGTATTACTCATCACAATGCAGAAGGAGCTACCGGAAAATGGGTCAGTGTTATTTACAGCATCGTAAAGCGGAACGATTTAAGCAACGTAGCCGAAATCATCAAACAATACAATCCCAACGCGTTTTATTCCATCAATGATGTGAAATTTGTTAACCGGGGTATAACCGCACCATCACACGATCTTTCGGGAATAAGGATGGGTAAATAGTAAACAAGGGAGCATCGTAAAGTGCCCCCTTGCTTATCTTCATCTAATAAAGAATCAAATGCTATTTATTCCGGTTTAACAACCATTGCCTAAGGCCTGCAATAAGCGGGACCAAAGCCTTCGCCGCCAGGCTTCGAACAATGTTTTCAGGATTGATTTCATTACGAAGAGATAACCAACTGATATTCAGCCGATGTTCAGCCATTAATACTTCGTACTCCATCCGGAGACGTTCCATCTCTACATCTTTTAAACTTCGTATGGTTCTATTCTTCTTCATCTTCATCCTGTTGCATTTTTTTCTGAGAGAAAACCATGTTGTAAATATTGGATAAAACCGATCGTTCTATCCACTTCTTGCTTAACAAGTAAAACAGTAGTCCAAAAACCAACAGGCCTGCGGCCAGAATAAGAAATCCAAGAGCCAGATTTTGAAGCCACTGACCGATAAGAATAGCTAATCCGATAGAAGCAAAAAACAGTACCAGAACACCCAGCAGCCAGACAATTGTCGTCGAGAAAAACCGCGACAATACCCGCGTGCTTTCTTCCACCAATGTCAGCTTTTGTAATTCTATTCTGGCCGAAACGTACTCTTTCAGGTTTTGGCTCAGCTTTTCGGTGTCTTCTGTCAGGCTATCTTTCATAAGCTTTAATTTTATCTGCCGGATAAGTTACTTGGATTCAGCTGTTTTTGACTTTTTCAACAAGTCACCCAGCTGTTTCTCCAGATCCTGAATTTTCTTGTTTAATGTCTCTTCAGCTTTTGATTCCTGCGTTTTTAGCTTTCTACCCATGGCTTCAACTTCACCTTCGAGGTCGTTCAGTTTGTCGCCAATCCATTTGCGGGTGTCTTCACCTTTCTGCGGAGCAAACAGCAAACCTACCGATGCTCCAACGACTGCTCCGATAACAAATGTTCCGAGAAGTCCGTATCCAAATTTATCCATAGCTTAAAATTTTTAGTGATTAACTCATTAAACAGAACAGCTAACAGACAAATATGTTTACTAAAAAAGCTTAAATTCTAATGCTTTAGGTCAGAAGTGATAAACCAAAGGGCTAAAGACGGGAAACAAAAAAGGTATAAATATGCATATTTATACCTTTTCAATTGGGTCTCTTATTTTACAACTCCGTAGAGATCGTAATCGTTTGTGTGGGTAATTTCCACCTGGCAAAAGCTCCCGACTTCCAGTTCTTTACCCTGGCTGTCGATATAAACTTCCCCATCCACTTCGGGCGAGTCGAATTCGGTGCGCCCAACGTAAAAATCTTCGTCCTTACGGTCGATGAGCACTTTCATTTCTGTTCCCACTTTTTCAGCGGTAATTTCAGCGGCAATTTCCTGCTGTATTTGCATCAATTCGGCAGCCCGGGCTTCTTTTACCTCCTGCGGAACGTCATCTTTGTAGTTTTCCCCTGCATACGTATCTTCTTCGAAAGAATAAGGGAAAACACCTAACCGCTCGAAGCGCATCTCACGAACAAACGCCTTCAGATCTTCAAAATCCTCTTCCGTCTCGCCGGGATGTCCCACCAGCATCGTCGTGCGGATATGAATACCGGGAACCTCTTTCCGGATACGGTTTAACAGTTCAATCGTTTTTTCCCTGGTGATATTCCGGCGCATAATTTTCAGCATATGGTTGCTGGAATGCTGCAGCGCAATGTCGAGATAGCGCGCCATATTTTTTTGCTCCCGCATCACAGGAAGAATCTTGTAAGGAAAACCGGCCGGATAAGCGTAATGCAGCTTTATCCATTCGATGCCAGGAATATCGGACAGCTTGTTCAGCAATTCGTCGAGCATACTTTTCTTGTATCGGTCCATTCCGTAAAAGGACAAATCCTGCGCAATGATGAGCAACTCTTTCACACCTTTCTTAGCCAACAGCGTTGCTTCCTCAATTATATCCTCCATCGGTTTGGAGATGTGCTTTCCGGTCATGCGGGGAATAGCACAGTAGGAACAGGTTCGATCGCAACCTTCGGATATTTTCAGAAAAGCGTAGTGAGACGGAGTCGTCAGATACCGTTCGTTGCTGAGACTCATATAATAATTAGCCTTCAAATCGCTAATCATTTTCTTTACCTCGAACTTCCCGTAAAACCCGTCCACTTCGGGAATTTCGTTAATCAACTCATCGCGGTAGCGAGCAGACAAACATCCGAAAACAAAGAGCTTGTCGACCATTCCTTTATTCTTGGCATCGACAAAATTCATGATCGCTTCCACCGATTCCTCTTTCGCATCCAGAATGAACCCACACGTATTCACCGCCACAATCCGGGCATCTGTATCATTCGAATCATGCACCACATCATACCCGTTGTGCTGAAGCTGGTTCAGAAACAGTTCTGAATCGACCAGATTCTTCGAGCACCCCATGGTCACCACATTCACTTTTTTCTTCATCACTATATCCTGTTTACTGAATGGTTTCCCTATATACAAAAAAAGGATGCACAACCGGCATCCAGTGTTATATCGATTTACCGAATCCGTTAGCTAAACAACGAATCGACAAATTCAGTTCGGTTAAATATCTGCAAATCTTCCATTCCTTCGCCAATACCAATGTATTTCACCGGAATTTTAAACTGGTCGGAAATACCGATGACGACACCACCTTTGGCAGTACCATCCAGTTTAGTCAACGCCATGGCAGTAACTTCCGTCGCTTTTGTAAACTGCTTGGCCTGCTCAAATGCATTCTGTCCGGTTGAACCATCCAGAATCAACAGAACCTCATCCGGAGCACCGGGATAAACCTTCTGCATCACTTTCTTGATTTTAGAAAGCTCATTCATCAGGTTTATCTTATTGTGTAAACGTCCGGCGGTATCGATGATAACCACATCGGCCCCGTTGGATTTGGCCGACTGAAGCGTATCGAAAGCTACGGAAGCCGGATCGGAACCCATTTTTTGTTTCACCAGGGGAACATCTACACGATCGGCCCAAATCTGCAACTGGTCGATGGCTGCAGCACGGAACGTATCGGCCGCCCCCAAATAGACTTTCTTGCCGGCCGCTTTAAACTTATGAGCTAATTTGCCAATGGTTGTGGTCTTCCCTACTCCATTCACACCTACGACCATAATCACGTATGGTTCCGGACGATCAGGCAATTCGAAATCCGACACATCGACCGAATTATTCTCCTCGAGCAATGCAGCAATTTCTTCCTTCAGGATCGTATTTAATTCATCAACGCCAAGGTACTTGTCTCTCAACACCCGCTCCTCGATGCGCTCGATGATCTTCAAGGTTGTATCGACGCCCACATCCGAAGTAATCAAAACTTCCTCAAGGTTGTCGAGTACCTCGTCATCGACCTTCGATTTGCCAACCACGGCACGCGAGAGTTTGGAAAATACACTCTCCTTGGTTTTGGCGAGACCTTTATCCAGGTTCTCTTTTTTATTCCTGGTAAAATTAAATATCCCCATGGTATCAGATTATTGCAGGGCGAAGATACAAAATTGCCGTTAAAAAGCCCCGGTTCAACTTGTTGGTGTATATAAAAAAAGAAAGCCTTCATCAGTGATTGACGAAAGCTTTCTCTTTAGTACGGAAATATGATTTACTTTTTGAAGTAGTCATTAACCATATCGTTAGGAACCATTTCCTCAACGAATGTGTAAGCACCGGTTTTTTCCGATTTCACCATTTTGATTACTTTGGAATATGCTTTTCCGGCACCTTTCTGAAGTGTTGCAACTGCTTTCTTAGCCATGATTCAAATTATTTTATTTCCCGGTGAACGGTTACACGTTTAAGAATCGGGTTGTATTTTTTCAACTCCAGACGATCAGGAGTGTTTTTCCGGTTTTTAGTAGAAATATAGCGGGAAGTCCCGGGCATTCCACTTTCTTTATGTTCGGTGCACTCCAGAATTACCTGTACACGATTACCTTTCTTTGCCATTTCTCAAGCTCCTTTTTAGATGTTATCAATATAACCTTTTGCTTTCGCATCCTTCAGGGCTGCATTCAATCCTTTTTTATTGATGATGCGCAACCCGGCAGCAGAAACATTCAGGTTAATCCAACGATCATCCTCGGGAAGGTAAAACCGCTTGTGGAAGAGGTTCACTTGGAACTTTCTCTTAGTTCTGCGCTTTGAGTGAGAAACATTGTTACCCACCATCACCTTTTTTCCGGTTATCTGACAAACTCTTGACATTTCAGTATTTTTTACTTCCGTCCGTTACATTTTTCAAACAGTTCGCAAAGTAACTACTTTTTGATTAAAATATCAAACAGTTATATGTTTTTTTACGCAGGAAACCGAAAAAGGAAATACCCGTGCACAAACGACTGTACCTAAAGGTTTCAGAAACAAATAAAGTACGAAAAAACGTTTTTGTCAATAGCTGAATGAATCATTTTCGGCCTATGTAATTGACTACAAAAAATTTCACTCCCGATCGTTTCAGGTCCTCATTCCATTTCCAGGGTAAGCACTCATAACTATCGGTTAAATACAATTAACTAGCCAACTGGAAGTTAAGAAGTGCAAATCACCTTGACTTTTCCCGCTTATCCTCGTAATTTTAAGTTACTCGTTAAAATTCAAATTAATTTCAAAAAAATCTATTATGGAAGAACATATTGAAAATCCCATGCCCCGCATTGGTGATAAGGCTCCTGATTTCAAAGCTACCACTACTTATGGCGATTTGGTATTCTCGGAATACAACAAAGGAAGCTGGGTTATCCTGTTTTCCCATCCGGCTGACTTTACACCGGTTTGTACCACCGAAATGAGTGGTTTTGCCACCCGCCATAATGAGTTCAAGGATATGAACTGTAAATTGATCGGATTAAGTATCGACAGTATTCACGCCCATGTTGCCTGGGTGAATAACGTAAAAAAGAATACTGGTGTACTTTTCGATTTCCCGATTATTGCCGACCTGGATATGCACGTTGCCATGAAATATGGTATGATTATGCCGGGTGAAGCAACCACTGCCGCAGTGAGGGCCGTCTTTATTATCGATCCGAATGGGATTATCAGGCTGATTATGTACTATCCGCTGAATGTGGGCCGGAATATGGACGAAATCGTTCGCGCACTGAAAGCCCTTCAGACTGCCGACAAGCACAAAGTAGCCCTGCCGCTGAACTGGCAGCCGGGCGAAAAAGTAATCGTTCCGCCTCCTACTTCGGTAGAGGCAATGGAAGAACGCGAAAAGTCGGACTTCGAAATGGTGGACTTTTATCTGGCAAAAAAGAACATCTAAACTTAACTATGAAATCAATGTTTTATTAGGAGGAAGCCAAAAGGCTCCTCCTTTTTTATGGTTAAGTACATCAGATCGTACATTTTTAGTTATATTCGATTATAATTCTCCCGAATTTGAGCAAAAGACAAACGCGATACTACCCTACTTTTTGGGCGGCAGTCCACTTGGTTGTACTGTATACTTTTATACAGACCCTGGTTGATTTTCCTCTTGCTCTATACGATTATTATCACGGTACCGACTGGTTATATGAACCTTGGGTAAAAGTCCCGGTTTTCTTTGGTTCAACACTTTTCATTTTATACTGGGGATACCGAAAGACCGGACTAAAAATTGGCAGTGTTTTTCCATTCAAGCTTTTCAATATTTTTGTCATTCCCGGATTATTATTGATGTTGGCAGCACTCCAGATTTCGCTGGGAAAAATCAATGCTGCTTTCGAAACCTTGCTTCCACCGCCCGGATGGTTTATCGAAATGTTTTCGCGGCTCTTCGACTCCGACTTAGGCGTTTGGGGAGGAATTCTCCGGGTGGTCATCATCGCTCCGATTGTGGAAGAATTAATTTTTCGCGGTTTAATCATGCGGGGGTTCATCCGGAATTACCCAAAATCCATGGCCATATTTTACACCGCACTGCTCTTTGCCTTGTTTCATCTTAATCCATGGCAATTCCCGGCAACATTCTTACTCGGCCTCATTTTGGGTTGGGTACGTATCCGGACTGGTTCAATCCTGGCAGCTATCACCGGACATGCCATGCACAACGGGCTGGTATTCCTGACGGTTTACTATCTGACCAACCTGCATAAAGCGGGAATTATTCTTCCGGATTACAAACTAAACATTCCGGCAGTTGTTTTATTATTTGCAGTTGGTGTTATCATCACCTTCCTGGCAACGTTTTCACGAAAAAAGAAGCCCGCGGCCTGATTTTTACTGAAAGCTATCGTAACTTTAAAGTTCAGTTTAGTTCATTCCGCAACGAGTGCAAAGAGCCAGACGACAAAGTCGGTACAGCAAACTCGATTGATATTCATAAAACCAAATTATAAAACGATGAAATCACTTCCCGGATTCTTGCTTTTCCTGCTACTAACAGCTTTTACTTCAAATGCACAAATTGTCAGTCCCATATGGCAAACCGAAAGGGTACTAAAAGTGCCTGAATCGGTACTATACGATGCCAACCAGAATTGTTTGTTCGTATCCAATGTTAATGGAAATCCCACAGATAAAAATGGTAAGGGTTTTATTTCCAAGATATCTCCCGAGGGTAAGGTCGTCGACTTGAAGTTTGCCTCAGGATTGAATGCACCTAAAGGAATGGCCATCTACCAAAACAAATTGTATGTAAGCGATATCGACCGCCTTGCAGAAATATCATTGACAAATCCGAAAAAAATCAAGTTCTACGAGGCACCAAAAGCGCAGTTCCTGAATGATGTTGCCATTAGTCAAAACGGAGTGGTGTATGTTTCCGACTCAGGAACCGGTAGAATTTACAAACTGGAAAACGGCGTTTTCGGGATTTGGGGAAAGGTAGCACCACTTGCTGGTCCCAATGGATTGTTATGCGAAAAAGGCCACTTGTTAATCGGCACTAACGACGGTATTTTTTCCGCAGATCCGGTTAGTGGAAAAGTTGAGAAACTGGTCGCACTTTCCGGGGGAATTGACGGTTTAAAAGCGGTTGGAAATGGAAAGTACATTGTTTCCGATTGGAAAGGAAAAGTACAGGTCGTATCGGCTACCGGCCAATCCGTGTTATTCGATACAACCGATAAAAAAATCAATGCAGCCGACCTGGAGTACATACCGTCCAAGGATGTTTTACTGGTTCCTACATTTGCCGATAACCGGGTGATGGCGTATAAAATCAAACTTTAGTTCACCTTTTGATTTTGTGACGACTAATTTCGGGCTGTATGATGTTTTGATGAAGATGTTTTGCGTTGATGAACCGCCTTTCGCTGAAGTAAAGAAACTGTGAATTTTCGATGGATGTATTCCCAATAAATTCGCTATTTTGTCGTTAATATTAGGAAAGCGTTAATCAACTAAATCACTTAGTGTTATAAAAAACATCAAACTTAACTTCCCAATGCAACACCTTGATAGATGACTTCAGGAGTTACATCTGGCGATAAAACACAAACACAACACAGATGAAAGCAAAAATTCTGATTATCGAAGATACCGAGAGCGTACGCGAAAATATTGCAGAGATACTGGAAGCTGAGAATTTCGAATCACATACCGCAGAAAACGGGGAGATAGGTGTGGAAATGGCCCGTAAGATTCAACCCGACTTAATTCTCTGCGACATTATGATGCCCGGAATGGATGGATACGAAGTGATTAGAAAACTTCGGGAGAATGAGATTACAGCTACCACTCCCTTTATCTTTCTGACGGCAAAAAGTGCAGTAGAAAATATTCGCGAAGGTATGTTGCTGGGAGCCGATGATTACATTCCAAAACCGTTTACGATTGAGCAGCTTCTGGATGCGGTTAACACCCGTCTGGAGCGCATCGGCGCGATGAAGAAAAAAGCCGACGAGACCGTCAAAAACCTGACCAACCGGATTGGCTTACCTTTCGCGTCAGAGCTTCAGGATCCGATGAAAGCCATTGTGGGATTTTCAGAATTAATTGCTACCGGATATCCCAACATGGAGAAACAGGAGATTGTCGATTTCGTCAACATGATATTGAAAGCCGGAATTAAACTCCGGAAAACCGTTTCCAAAACATTGGTATTCTACCGCCTCGAAGCCTTATCGAACAAAGCTGACGAGTTAAATACGCTGAAAGAATCGGCGACTCAGAATGTCTATGAAGTTGTTGAGCAGGCTGCTCATTCGGTTGCCAAAGAAGCGAAGCGCGAAAGTGATTTGCGCCTGGCACTTGTTGATGCGTCGGTTCGAATTCCAAGAGACCTGATGGAGATGGCCATCAGCGAACTGGTTGAGAATGCATTCAAATTTTCGACCCGGAAAACGGATGTAAAACTGGTGGCAACTGTCGATGGCAGTGTTTATCGTCTTTCCATCGAGGACGAAGGCATTGGAATGAGTGACGAGCAAATTCTGAAAGCCGGTGCATTTGTCGACTACGAACAACGTGAAGGTAGTGAAAGCGGCTTAGGATTAGGCTTACACAATGCCAAACGGGTTGTCGAGTTGTTCGACGGTACTTTTAAGATTAACTCTGCTCCCAACCAGGGAACAATTATAAAAATTAGCCTGCCTCTGGTGTAATCAGAGGTGGTGCTCTTTTGCCTGTACCGAAGATTTTCTTGGATTCCAGACGTCGTCGTACGATGATGATGCCAGCCATTCCCTGAAATAAGCGATTGTTCTGACCAGGCGAAGGTAATAACCGTCGTAGATCGACATAAACGGAATGTACATCAGGAGTTTGATCTCCTGTCTTCCCCGCTCCGACATTAGACTTACCAGGATCACCTGAACAAAATTACTCATCCCATACAAGAACATCTTCATCACAATCATCAGGAAGATGATATCCGGGTTATTAATCGCCAACCTGATAACATAGTAAAACCATAAAGCATCGAGAACTACATTGTAGAATAGGTTTTCTACACTGGAGAAGAAATTGCGAAACTGAAAGTTCTGGTCCGGCACAAAAATATCGGCATGTTTTCTCAAACGAAAACGAACCATGGAACGAGACCAGCGAAACCGTTGATTCGATAGTTTTTTTAAGGAAGTCGGAACGTTGGTCAGTGAAACAGCGCGTGGCTCAAAAACGATGCGATATCCCATTTTCCGGATTTTTACGGTGATATCACCATCGAGCCCGGGACCAATATCCCAGCCCCCAACGCGCTCGACCAGGTCTCTGCGAAAAGCACCAAATGCTCCGGATACAATCTTATAAATCCCCAAATAAGACGCTACCATACGTCCCATGGTTATAGTCTGCAGATATTCAACAGCCTGAAAACCGGCGATGACAGCCTCTTTGGAGTTTCTGACTTTTACATTTCCACCGACGGCGCCAATTTCCGAATCGGTATAAAACGGTATCAGTATTTTCTCAATGGCATCCCGGTCAAAAGAAGTATCTGCATCGAGATGGACAATATATTTTCCTTTGGCAAAACGCAAAGCCAGATTCGCTGCGCTTGCCTTTCCTCCCCGTTCTTCATTCCGAAGAAAAAGGTCAATCTTTCCTTCTTTCTCCAACTTACGGCAAATGATGGGAGTATTATCATCCGACCCATCGTCGACAATAATGAGCTGAAAATTCTGGTATGTCTGTTCTGTCAGACTCTGCACCAGTTTCGGGATGTGCCGGCCTTCATTTTTCCCGGGAACGATAATGGTAATCAACGGTTTTTCGGCAAACAACTGATTATTGGCCGCCTGATAGGTATCTGAATTCCACAACCGTTTTAGGCTGAAAAGGACCACCACAACCAGGTCGAAAAGCAGATACCGGGGCACCTCCAGTAAGAAGAAATACCAGAAAAGCCTGACGATCCGTTCGGGGGGGACATTCAGCCAAAAGTCAAAAAACCGTTGCCAGAAATCAATCATTTAAAACGGGTTAGATGGTTTTCACCTGATTAATCAGTGCGTTGTATTCCGTTTCAGCGTTGAGTGTTTCATATTGGGCAGCCAGATTCCATTCCGGCTCATCTTCGAATGTATTGCTGAGCAATTTCTCAATAGATGACCTGAAATCGTTCAGCATTTTCTCCACTGACGTAGCTCCCTTCTCGGGGAAGATCATGAAGAAGGTATTGTCATTTGCGAACGAGAGAATATCGCTGGAATCGGTATTATTCCTGACAAAATCACTGATATCGAGCACCAACCGCTCGAATTGCTGACGATTTGAACGCAAACGGGCCGGTAAATTCAAACTGATACTTCCCATTTGACTCTCTTTGCCGGAAACCTTAACACGCTCGATTTCAAAACGGAGGAAAGTCAAAAATGTGCTGAAATTCACAAAGCCAGGAATCGTAAATTCGCGCTCTTCGCCGGCTACTTTAATTCCGGTGCGCGCTGCATCGCGGCCCAAATCCGTCAGCGAATATTTGTCAAGAGTAATTTCCAGAAGATTTTCAACCGGGGTAACCGTTTTACAATTCAAACACAAAGCAGTAATATCCGGTTCCTGAAACTCGTGACGGCAATCGTGGCAGCGATAGATAACCGAAGGTTTATCGTAGTCGACGCCAATGTGCCTCAGTTGCCGGTTACATTTTGGGCAAACCAATCCCTGTTTGGTGACAAAATCACCTTCAGGTCCCATATAGGCACAAACAAAGTGATGAATCAGATTCTCGGATGAAATATGAGCTGAAGCACACTTGGTACAAACCTCCCTTAAATTCAGGTGACCGGAATGGCATTTCGGACAAACATGAGTTTTATCGACGAAAGTCCCCTTAAAAAAGTCGTTCTCGGTTCCCCGTCTGAGGATCTTCAGCATTTCCATCGATTCACCCGCCGGATAATGAAGTCTGATAAGCGGATATTCATATCCCATATGAGCATGCACATCCACCTCGGGATTCAATGTTTTGTCGCGGGTGTACAAGTACCGGAACAGCTTCGTCAAAATGCGGTTCTCAGAACTGTTGGTTTCATGCGGCGTGAAATCCTCTCTCCTCTTTTTAACCTGTCGGATCATTTTCCCGATAGGTTCTTCCTGCACAACAGACAATTCTCCATCGGAAAGCGACTTCTGTGTATCACTAACAACGCCATCCGCATTAAAAATAAATACTGGCAAGAGATAAATCGATTCAATAAATGATGCTCGAATTTCCTTAAGCAAAGCCGTAGCATACTCCGGCTGCTGCCAGTCGAGCACCAATGCATCGGCCAGCGCAAAATGCCGGATATCCTGCTCCTGGTAATCCGTAATCAGATAGATTTCGAAGTTACCCGCATTTTGTATTTTTTTCCCTCCGGGAATCATAAGCATTCTTTTTAAATAGACTACTGCCCGTTAGTTAGTGACTTTCCGGTTAATTCGATGATTCATTATCAACGTGCTTCTCTCTGTAGTTCAACCACCAATGGTAGAACATTTTCGGACGATAAACGGTCACCCCCATCTTATAATAGGGCTTCCATTCACTCACATTTTCTGCATTGACAGGGTCAATCCGGGCCAAAACGGTCCGTGGTGTTTTCTGATAGGTTTTATGAAATTCGCTGGGTAACTCGGCAGTATTCATATAAATATTGCTAATTACGCCAAGGCTTTTCATTCCGTTTCCAAATTTTACTCCAACCGTATCGCCCACTTTGAAGTATTGAAAATACTCCTGATCGAGATACGCCATGATGTAAACCTTATTGAAATTGATAAGGTCCATGGCCACCTCCTGACGGTAATTCACCTCATCTTTCCGGGCGAAAATCTGGCTAACAATACCATCAATCGGAGAAATAAAAGGCACATTCCGGGGAATCACAAAAACCTGTCGGGTTACCCGGCTCATTTCCCTCTCCATTCTCAGCAACTTAGCGTAATAAGTTCTCAGATAGCGAATCTCTTCCTGCTGCATCTTTTGGTCAGCCTTCAAATTCTGAGCTTTACTTTCCGTTGCTGTCAATATTCCGGCTGTGTTCAGTCCAAGATATACTTCATTGCGTTGATTGCTTATCTGCTGCTGAACCTCTTTGATTTCATCTTTGGTACGCTGTAGTTCGATATGCTTCAGACTTATGCTCTTCTGCGTCGAAATCTTTTCTTTCTCAATCCAATCCGTATTGGTATTATTTTCCTGGCTCACCAACCCAAGCGTGTCTTTGGGCGGAATTTCCGGGCGAACAATCATCAGGGTATCGCCTCGTTTCACTTTCTCATTTTCATCGACCAGATAATCCACTACTTTCACGTCATCAGCAAATTTCACTTCAAACTTGCTGGTGATTACTTCCCCATAAGAAGAAACAAAGTAAGTCCGGCGAAAGACGTAAATTATCAAGCTGGCCAGAATAATGAAGAAGATGATCAGGTAAATAATCCGATCCCAGTTGACCCGGCGCTTCGGCAGAGGCTCCTCTTTGTAACCCCTGATTACTTTTTCATTCTTATTGTATCGAAACGATTTCAAGATGCTACAGATTAGTTAGTAAACACTTTTCTTCAATTCACAGACTGTCTTCCAACATCAGTCTTCACCAAGAACACACCTGAAAAACGCGGTATTTTGCGAAACTTCTTCATGACTTCGAGTCCTTTTTGCAGGCTATCGAAGGTTCGTATACAATATTTGTAATACCCGTTTTTATGAACAACGATCAGACTTTCGTCCAGATCCAGTTCTTTTTTCACTTTCTCCGGATCCAACTTGTAGTCAGCAGAAAAAACCTGGAGATGATACACCGATTTCTCTTTCGGCTTATTCGATGCCAAGTACTCTTTTACAACGTTCGTATCGCCCAAAGATTGTACATTAGCCATCAGATGTATCGCTTTTAAATCGTGAATCGCTACTCTTCTGACACGAGTCGAGTCGAGTACCTTCTCAATAACCGCTTCCATCTGCAAACGATTAACGAAATCACCCGGTCTGACAGCCAAAACCGTTTTTTGCGGATCAATAGTTGTTTCCTCCGAAATTCGTCTGATAATAGTGGAAGGCCTATTAGATCCATACGCCATCAGAAAAACCTGATCGGCATTGCGATATATCTCTTTCAGATAATTTTCGGGGAAAAATACCGGAATGGAGACGGATAGCTTCAGATGCTGGGAATCAGCAAACGCGTGTGCTTTGGAATACAGATCGACCAACCGGGCCAGGTATTCTTCCTTCAACGAATCCCATTGCGGCAATGCCTGTGGTTCCACGTCAAGGTGAATTCCATCGAACCCCTTGTCAACCGCTTCCTGCAACCGCTTATTTATTTGTTCCGTCGAATCAAACAACAACTGGTTGTTACCAATTAAATCATGCACTTCGATTCCTTCAGCTTTTGCCTGTTTCAGAAAAGCAGACAGCTTAGCATCGGGACATGATTTCCCGGGAGACAGAAGCACTTCACGGATCTCATTCATGTCCAGATCGGCAATCAACGTTTGCATATCCATCTGGCAGAACGTTTTCGACCAAATGTAAACAGAACGTTTGCCGGCAAACCGCTTCACATATTCATCCATTTCCATCGGCTTAGTAAACGAGGTAACCGGTACATCGTTCAGAACCGATTGAATTTTCAGAATATCGAGATACATCTCCTTCTTCAGGTCAGTCAACTCAGTTTCTACGGCCAGCTTCTGATCAATATCTGTCAGCAACTGAACCGGGCTGAAAGCCGGACTCTTCAGGAGTAAAAAAGCCCGCTGTTTTCGAATCCGCTCCTCAATCTGGGCTCGTTTGAAATAGAACTCAAACAACTGATATTTTTTGTACTGATGATCGTAGAAATAATTGAATAAATCGAGCTTACGTTGCGAGACCTTGTTCTTCTCTTTGGCTTCATACAACACCTCTGCGGCCTCAGCTATTCGGTTGTGCGAAGGACCAAAACGAAGGGGAACTGCAGCAGACAAACCGGCCGAACCATATTTGCGCCAGTTATCATTTACGCCCTGCTGAAAATTATACCGGATAAAAGGGCGAATCATCCATCCCTCCAGGCTTTTGTACTTAGTCCTGATGTTGGCCAGATAAACCGCATCCTTCAAGCTGTCGACCGAATGTGTTTCGTACAGTGCCATCATCTTCACGGGGTCTACATCCAGAAAAGGAAGACTGTCTTTTTCGGCCGGAAGTTCTTCGTAGGCTGGCAACTGATGAGCCAGTTGATAATTGTAGTCGTTATAACCACGCTGAATAGCTTTCATTCGCGATTCCAAACCTCTTACTTTCAGCACCTCTTCCCAGCCAACACGCCGGATATAGAAAAGCTCCCGGTAAATTTTCTCCAACCCTTGCAATAGTTGAATCCTATCGGCGATCAAGCGAAGCTTTTCACTGTTAAAAACATAAATCAGGTAGTTATACCGGTACAGAAAGTTATCGCGCGCTACTTGCTGGGAACGATCGAACTGTTCGACCTTCAAAGCCGACTCCAGCTCCTTGGCCTGCATCTGATTAGCCAAAAAACCACCGTTTCCTAACAAGTTCCAGTCTAGTCCCAGGTAAAACCGCTGCTTATAGTACACATCCTCCTCGTCGGCAAAGCCGGGTTTAAAATTATAGTTGTAATATCCTGAAATCCGGAAACCATAGTCCTGTTTTAACCGCTTTATCCGGAAGTTATAGAAGGAATCGAAACTTTCTTTCAGACTGTCAGATAAAAAATGAAGGGAGTAAAGTTGATTCACTTGACTGGTATCGTATGCTTCGCTATATACATCGTGCAACTGATAATGCATAGTCAGCATGGAATCGGCATAAGCAACAATATGAGCATATCCGGGAAACCCCTTGTCGATATTGACAACAGCCGGCTCAACGAAATCAGAATCATCTGATTGCGCAGAAGATTGCTGAGAAAAACTGGCAAACAAACACAATAATGTGAGTGGGATTATGTTTTTAAAGGGGTTGCTCATAGGGTCAATCAAAGTATCTATTTTTAGCTTTGGTTTCGGTTCTTGAGGAATCAACAACTTGCAAATCGTTAGTTAAATTTACAGAAAATTATAGAAGTAAAAGATATGCGGCACTCAATTCTTATCGTTGATGATGACATAATTTCGGCACGGCTTTTACAAAATATTCTGCGTCAGAACGATTACGATGTTCTTCCTATAGCAAATAACGGCAAGGAAGGCATAAAAATTGCGTCAGAGCTGCATCCTGACATCATTTTCATGGACATTCAGATGCCTGGAGAGCTGGATGGAATTGATGCCGGAACATTGATCCAGCAAGAATTGAACATTCCGGTGGTTTACATCACCGGCGACGATGATCAACGAACCTTTTCAAGAGCGCTGCAAACCAACCCCACCGGGTATATCATCAAACCGTTCCAGGCTGACAACCTGATCATGGTCCTCGAGATGGCTATTTTCAGGCACACTATGACCGAAAAGCTGCGGACAAATGAGGAACTTCTGTCAGTTACGATGAAAAGCATCGCCGACGGCGTGGTTTCAACCGATGAGAACGGAAACATTGTGTTTTTTAATGCTGCCGCTGAAAAACTCACCGGTCTTCAATTGAGTGAAGTGCAAAACATCAACTTTCGGCAGGCACTCAACCTGAGAAACGAAACAGGCGCTCCGCTTTTTCCTGAAGAAAAAGAAGGCGACCAGTTGCTAAATCCAATCTATGGAGAAGGTATCTTCATTTGCAAAAACAACAATCTGCTTCCCATTTCTTACAGCCTAGCTCCTATCCGGGATGACAAGAACGAGTTTCGTGGTTACATTTTTTCCTTTCGGGACATTTCTCTTATCAAAAAAGCGGAAAATGAACTGAAAAACATGAACCGCATACTGGAGGAAAAAGTAGCCCGAAGAACAGAAGAACTGAGACAAAAAAACATACTACTCGAAAAAGCACTGGAGAAAGAAAAGGAAATCAATGAGTTCCGCTCAAAGATTGTCACAACCATCTCGCATGAATTCAAAACGCCGTTAACCACCATTTTCAGCTCGACAGAACTACTCGAAAGGTATATGGACAATGAAAAATTGCGAGCAAAAACACCGCGCCACTTTTCACTGATAAAAGAATCAGTTAACCTTTTAAGCAGCCACTTATCCGATATCCTGAAGTTCCGTGAATACGAAACACTGAACGAAACGCATCCGGAACCGACTGAAATTATTGACTTTCTGGATAAAATGGTTCAGTTCTATCAATCGGGAGTAGGCAACCATCACCGGGTTCAGTTCACTCACAACTCGTTACCGAAAGAACTACTTATCGACCAAAAACTGCTGCGCGAAATTGCCGGTAATTTCATTTCCAATGCAATAAAGTATTCCGATAAAGGAAAGACAGTTGAATTAGCTGCTGAATATTCCGAAGGAAAACTGAAAATTTTAGTTCGTGACGAAGGAGTTGGAATTTCAAAAGAAGACCAGGAGAAACTTTTCGAGTACTTCTACCGTGCCAAAACTACCGAGAATATCGAAGGTTCGGGTGTCGGACTGGCCATTGCCCGTCAGGCGGTCAATTTGCTCAATGGAAAAATTGAGGTGGAAAGCGAGACGGGAAAAGGTTCGACCTTCATGGTTGAATTCCCTGTAGAGCAAATAAATTGAGAGCCGTTTTAAATTGAAATCACCAAAATAATACGCTCCCTTTTACTTCCTTCCACTAAATTATTTACTAATTTTGCGTCAACTTGGTTCCCATATTGTTGGGAATAAAAAGGGAATCCGGTGAGAATCCGGAACAGTACCCGCTGCTGTAATTTCCGATTCTGCGTTCAGCAGAATAGTAAGTTTTCGGTTACAAAGCCACTGTTGAAAAACGGGAAGGCAACCGGAAATCGGAATAAGTCAGAAGACCTGCCAGGTTGGTTTAAGCTTTCGGGATCAAAAGCGTGAAAACAACCATCGACAGTTTGTTTTTCTTCCCCTTAGCTTAAAATCAATTATTCAACATCAACCAATTGATTTTAAGTTTTATGAAAAAACTAATTCTTTTAAGCTACATGCTGCTTGCAGGACTTTTGTTCCTGGTTTCCTGCAGCAAGACCGAATCTCCTCTTCCACCGGAAATTACCATGAACATCCCCGCTCAGGGCTATGAAGTAGTTGCCGGAGCACAGCTTTCACTGATAGCGCAAGCCTCTAATGCCGATGGGGCATCCTACACCTGGACCAACCAGGGGACACCGGTTTCGCAGGAACAGACGTACAACTTCGTTTCGGAGGTACCGGGCGTTTATCAAATCGGGTTGACGGTTGCTACGACGCAGGGCAAAGCCTCAACGCAATTCAACGTAACGGTAACCTCCTCACCTTACATCACCAAAGTATTCGATTACCAATACGGTCCGGGCCAGCATGCTGACAGTATCACCGGCAATGAAAGCAGCAATTTCGTCGGGGAACCGTGGGCCGACGGCAAAAGCTTTGTACACCTGGGCGGCTGGGGCGGCTACATCGTTGCCGGTTTCGACCATACCGTGAAAAACCGCGATGGATATGACTTTGCTGTCTATGCACAGCCGGGCGCTTCCTCCGAACCGGGCGTGGTGTATATTATGAAGGACACCAACGGAAACGGCAAGCCCGACGACGGCCTGTGGCTACAGCTGAAGGGCAGCGAATACAACAACACAGAAACGATTCATAACTACGAAGTAACTTACTACAAACCGGCCACCGACAGTGATAATGTAACCTGGAAAGACAACCAGGGCAACAGCGGCGAGCTGGTTCCCAACTACAGCACCGGCAGTTGGTGGTGGTCTGGTTACGGCGATAAAACAAAAGTGACCTTTGATGGCGAACGCCTTCCTGATGCCTACGTGAATACCAGTACCGACAGCAGCACCGAAAGCTGGGCGCTGCGCGATGGCTTGTTCACCCGGGGATATGCAGAAACCTACAACAACCAGGATTACGACACCAACTTAAAAGCAAACCGGTTCGACATTTCCGACGCGGTGAATGCCGACGGCTCGCCGGCCAATATCGATGGCATCGATTTCATCAAAGTGCAGAGCAGTGTCTTTCAGATTGCCGGTTGGCTGAACGAAGTATCCTCCGAAGTGAGCGGCGCTGTCGACCTGAATATGCTGAACAATGCCAACTAAGCCGGAGCCCGACATACAGGCACCCCGTTTTTGCATCGGTTTTATGAAGCGCCTGCCGTTGTTATTGCTGCTACTCATTCCTTTTTGTCAGGAGCTGCGGGCACAATCACTCTCCGACACCCTGAAAATAAAAGAGGTCAGGGTGGTGAGCAAGCACCTGCAGAAAAAGGAAGAGGCAGGCCTGATCCGCTCAGACGTCGATTCGATTGCCATGATCAAAGCGCTCAACGCCACCCTCTCGGAGCTCATCTCCGAAAACACCCCCATCTTCATCAAAACCTACGGGCGCGGGGCCCTGGCAACCGCTTCCTTCCGGGGAACCGCACCATCGCACACACAGGTAGAATGGAACGGCATCAGCCTGAACTCGCCCATGCTGGGGATGGTCGATTTCTCCACCATCCCGGTTTATTTCATCGACAAAGTGAGCATCCTGCATGGCTCCGGTTCGCTCACCGAAAAGAGCGGGGCGCTGGGCGGCACCATCAACCTGCAAAGCGATGTCGACTGGAGCAATCACTTCTCCGGGAGCGTTCTCTCAGGTGTGGGCAGCTATCGGTCGTACGACGAATTCTTCCAGGTAAAAGCCGGAAACCGGAAAATCCAGTCGAAGACCAAGGCATTTCTCAGTCAGTCGGCCAACGATTTTCCCTACCGGAATAAGTTCATCGCCACTATCGACCCCAAAACCGGGAAATACATCTACCCGAAACAGCGCAACAAAAACGCCGATTACCGCAACTACGGCATACTGCAGGAAATCTACATCCGCCCCGACGACAAGGACGTTATTTCGGGGCACTACTGGTACCAGCATAATTCGCGCAGCATACCGCAACTCATGACCAACGAAACATCGGGTGATGGCGGCGTCAACCGGCAAACCGACCAGATTCACCGGGCGGTGGCCGAATGGAACCACTACAGCAATAAAACCACCCTGAAGGTCAGCAGCGGACTGAACTTCGACAAGATGAACTACTGGCTCAGGGCCAACGTCAACGGCACATCGGGACAAGTTGTCGTCGACTCGTGGTCGAATGCCCAAAGCTGGTTCAACAAGGCACTGTTCACCTACCGGGAAAGCGAGGATTTTTCTGCCACAGCCGGAATCGATGTCGACCGGTACCAGGTGCGTTCGCAAAATTACGCCCCGCTGGCCAACAACTATGGTTACCATAAAACACGGCTCGAAAGCTCGGCCCACCTGCAAGTGAGTAAGAAATTCGGAAAACGGTTCACCTCCACCTTCCTGGTAAGACAGGATTTTTACGATAGCCAGGCAGCGCCCATCATGCCGTTGCTGGGACTGGAATACAAGCTACTGGCCAACGGAAACCTCTACCTGAAAGGAAATGTGGCACGTAACTACCACCAGCCTTCGCTGAATGATTTGTACTACATCCCGGGAGGAAATCCCGACCTGAAACCAGAAGAAGGTTACACCGGCGATTTAGGACTGACCTGGGAGAAGAGCTACACGCATCTGCATCTCTACACCACCCTTACAGCTTATTCCTCCAAAATCGACAACTGGATTATCTGGCTGCCCACCAACAAAGGTTACTGGGAGCCTTCGAATATGAAGAAGGTCGACGCCAGCGGCCTGGAGTACCAGCTTTCGCTGGAAGGCGACGAAGGACCGTGGCACTGGCACCTCAATGGGAACTATGCTTACACTCGCTCCATCAATCGCGACGACCCGGTGAACTGGGCCGACCAATCCATCGGCAAGCAGCTGCCTTTTATTCCGAAACACTCAGCCAACCTGTCGGCCAATCTTTCCCGGCAAGGATACCACCTCACTTACCAGTGGAACTATTACAGCGAGCGCTACACGACTACCAGCAACGAGAAAACCACGTCGCTCGATTACCTCTATCCCTACTTTATGAACGACCTGTTTGCCGGCAAGGACTGGAACTGGAAAACGTACCGGTTAGGAGTCGAGTTGAAAATATTCAACCTGTTCAACGAGGAGTACCGGACCGTGTTGCAACGGCCCATGCCGCGACGGAATTATTCACTGTTGGTCCGGTTTGACTTTTAAAAAGCGAGAAATGAAGAGAAATGTTCTCCACATATCAGCGGCCTTTTTCCTGTTAAGTCTGTTCCTGACGGGATGCATGAACGACAATGCCTGGATAGACGCCCACCGGCAGGGACAGTCTGACCAGTTGCTCTCCGATGCCGGTGTGTTTATTGTGAACGAAGGGAATTTCATGTCGGGCAATGCCACCCTCTCCTTTTACGATAAAGCCACCGGAAAAACCAGCAACAACCTGTTTTACTCCACCAACGGTCTTCCCCTGGGCGATGTGGGCGAATCGATGAGTATCCTCGATTCGCTGGGATACATTGCCATTAATAACTCGGGAAAAATTTATGTCATCAATACCGAAACGGGAAAATATTCCGGGAAGATCACCGGGCTCACCTCGCCGCGGTATATCCACTTCGTGAGCAAACAAAAAGCCTATGTAACCGACTTGTATGCATCGGCCATCACCATCTTCAACCCGGTTACCTTTCAAGTTACCGGAAACATTCCAACCCCCGGTCATGCATCGACCGAACAGATGGTGCAGATTGGCCACACACTGTATGTCACCTGCTGGTCGGCGGACAACACCATCCTGAAAATCGATACGGAGAATGATTCCGTTACCGGGGAAATAAAGGTAGGCACGCAGCCCAAAAGCATGGTGAAAGACAAGAACAACCAGCTTTGGGTACTGTGCGACGGCAGCTTTGGCGGAACCACATCGGGCGGCCAGGCCGAACTGCAGCAGGTGAATCCGGAAACCGGGCAGATTGAGAAGTCGTTCGCACTTAACTCCGACAATATTGCTTCCGATTTGACCATCAACGCTGCGCGCGACACGCTCTGCTTCATCAACAACGATGTGTGGCAAATGCCCGTCACCGCATCGCAACTTCCGGCAGCGCCGGTATTAAAAAACCCCGGGACCATCTACTACAGCCTCGGGGTCGATCCGGATAACTCGGACATTTATGTAAGCGATGCCATCGACTACCTGCAGCGCGGACTGGTGTACCGGTTAACCGCAAAAGGAGTTCCTGTTGACACACTGAAAACGGGAATCATCCCCGGCTTCTTCTGTTTTAAACAATAGCTGCTGCCGGAAAAATACGCGAATATTTTTCGTCCCCCGGAGCCAGGGCTGCAGAATGTCGCGTGATTTTTTCGTCGCCCGGAGCCAGGGCAACAAAATGTTGCGTGATTTTTTCGTCCCCCGGAGCCAGGGCAGCAAAATGTTGCGTGATTTTTTCGTCCCCCGAAGCCAGGGCAGCAAAATGTTGCGTGATTTTTTCATCCCCCGAAGCCAGGGCAGCAAAATGTCGCGTGATTTTTTCGTCCCCTGGAGCCAGGGCAGCAGAGAACGCCGGCGTTTTTTGTGCCGCAGGGCGAATCCAATCTTGCCGAAGTATACGCCGCTAAAACGTCATCGCCATGGAAACGCCACCGCCTTTTTGATACAACGTTGGGGCAAACATCATGTTGCGTTTCTTCCCCCAGCGGTGCTGATGCGTTAGATAAACGAACTCCACCGAGAGAATACCAACGCCTGCACCGGCCAGCACATCCGAAATCCAGTGTTTGTTATTCATCATGCGCAACACACCCACACCAGTAGCCATTGCATACCCGGCCACACTAATCCAGGGCGAAACATGCCCGTATTCCTTGGCCAGGAAGGTAGCCGACAGGAACGCCTGTGCCGTATGCCCCGACGGGAAGGAGGTGAACACACCGCCATAGGGCCGCTCCACCCGCGTAGCATGCTTAATGCCATACACCACGACCGACATCAGCAGTTCGGCTTTGGTAAAAAGCAGGCTTTGGTTCAGAAAATCGTTGCGTCCTTTTACGCCCATCGCTCCCAGTCCCAACGTCACAACAGCCGGTGCAAACTGCAGGTAATTGTCGGCCGAGGTGTGAAAAGTCGGGTTCCAGCCATGCATGGTGTTGTGAATGCGGTATTTGCTAAGGACTGTTTGCTTTGGAACTGCCATGGTCACCAGTCCGGCAGCTATCAGTCCGGTAGGAAGAATGGCTTTCTTCAG